>NZ_JAMXST010000003.1 GCF_024124905.1 Cellulosimicrobium cellulans | reverse complement strand
GACGGGCTCCACGAAGATGTCCGACGTCGACCGGTTCCCGTTCCGCCCGAGCAAGGTCGTCGACTCCGTCGCGGACCTCGTCGACCTGGTCTGACGCCCCCGCTCCCCCCGCACGCACGACGGCGCCCGGTCACCTCGTGAGGTGACCGGGCGCCGTCGTGCCGGGGGCCGGTGGCTCAGGCGGTCGCGACCGCCTGGACGCCACCCGCGCGCCGGCGCCGCACGGCCAGGATCGCCCCGCCCGTGAGCAGCAGGGTCCCGGCGAGGAGCGCGAGGCTGCCCGCGTCCGTCCCGGTCGAGGCGAGCGCGCCCGAGTACGCGTCGCACTCCACGTCGCCGCCGATCGGGAAGCCGAACGTCACGGGCGACAGCGCCGTGCCGGCCTCGTAGAACCCGGCGAAGGCCTTCGCCCCGGCGGCCGTGAGGGTCGCGGGAGCGCCGCTCCACGTGATCGTGGAGCCCGACGTCGACTTCTTGCCCGACAGGTCCAGGCTCGCGAACGCGACGCCGTTCGACGAGCTCTTGGTGCCCTCCATGTCGCTGCTCCGGACGTCCACCACGAGCGTGCCCGACGAGCCGTTCACGACGACGCGCGGGTTGCTGATCTGCAGGTCGAGGATGCCCTCGTGCCCGGAGAACGACACCGAGCCGCCGAAGCTCGCGCGCCCCTTGCCCAGGTCCGTGTTGAACGAGCCCTTGCCGCCGCTCCACGTGAACGCCGAGCCGGAGTCCTGCACGCCGCTCGTCGAGACCGAGCCCTTCGCGATCGGGCCCGTCACGTACGCGCGGAACCGGTCGCTCACGCCCCACGAGAGCGTCGCGCCGTTGACGCCCTGCGCGAAGCACTGCTCCGCCGCGCCGCCCGTCCCGGTGCCGGTGGTCCCGGTGCCGACGATCGTGATGGGCGCGGACGCCGTGTGGTTCGCGCCGACCAGCAGCAGCGTGTGCTCGCCCGGGGCGACGTCCTGGGGGATCGTCACCGTGGAGGTCGCGGCGCCGCCGGCGTTCGCCGTGACGCCCGTCGCGAGCGTGCGCGGGGTCGAGCGGATCTCCGTGCGGATCCCCGCCTCGTTCGTGCCGAACCCGATGCCGCTGATGGTGACCTCGTCGCCCGGGGCGGCCTGGTACGCCGAGAGCGTCGCCTTCGTCCGGTCCACCGAGCCGCCCGTCGAGCCGTCGCCCGGGGTGCCGATCGTGCCGCCGCCCCCGGGTCCGGTCGCCGTCGCGCCGACCGTGAACGTCACCGGGTCGAGCGCGGTCCCGGCCGGGTAGAAGCCGACGAACGCGAGCGAGCCGTCCGCGGTGAGCGTCGCCGCGGCGTCCGTGTACGTCACGGACCCGTCCGCGCTCGTCGTCGGCGCGCCGAGCGCGAGGGTCGCGACCGCGACACCCTTGCGGTCGAACGTCGAGCCGTCGAGGCCCGTGGAGCGGGCGTCGACGAGCAGGCGGCCAGCGCCCGGGCCGGTGACCTCGACGACCGGGTTCGCCAGGGTGAGGTCGAGCGCCCCCGCGTGTCCGGTGAAGCGGACCGTCCCGGCGTACGCGACGGTCCCGCGGCCGCTCGCGGCGGTCCACGTGCCACCGTCCGCCTGGCCGAAGCGGAAGACGCCGTCGACGACGCTCGCGCCGTTCGTCGCCGTCGCGCCACCGCCCGCGACCGGGCCCTGGATGTAGCTGCGGAACGACTCCTTGACGCCCCAGGTCAGAGCGCCTGCCGTCGTCGGGACCGACGGCTTCGCCGTCACCGTCACCGTGACCGGCGACGAGGTCGAACCGACGAACGCGGTGCTGTCCGCCGGGACGAACGTCGCCGTCACGGCGTGCGACCCGGCCGCGAGACCGGTCGCCCGGTACGACGCGGCGCCGTCGACGACCGTCGCCGTGTCGAGGGCCGTGTCCCCGGCGGTGAACCGGACCGTGCCGGCCGCCTTCGGGGTGACGGTCGCCGTGAACGTCACCGCCGTCCCCTCGACGACCGAGGTCGCCGAGGAGGCGAGGGTCGTCGTGGTCGGTCGAGCCCCCGGAGCCGGGGCCGTGACGGTGAGCGTCGTGCTGCCGGTCACCCCGAGCTCGGAGGTCACGACGACGGGGACGGGCCCCGCGGCGGCGTCGGCCGGGACGGTGAGCAGGATCGCGGTGCCGTCGCGCGAGAAGGTCGCGGCCTTGCCGCCGAACGTCACGCCCTTGACGTCGTCGCCCTCGACGAGGCCGCCCACGGTGAGCCGGACGCTGCCTCCGGCCGCGACCGTCGTCGTGGCGGGTGTCAGCGTGAGCGACGCGGGGGCGTCGAACGCGACGGGAGCGAAGAGCTCCTGGTCCGCGTTGCTCACGCCGCCGGCGCCGTAGGTGTAGACGCCGTACCGGCCGCCGTCGAGCAGCCCCGGGCTCTTCACCACGAGCCGCGCCTCGAACGTGCCGTCCGCGGCGATGTCCGTCCACTGCGCGCGGACCACCGACTGGTACTGGGCGGGGACCTGGTCGAGCACCGGCTCGGCGAGGGCCCACACCTGCGACCCGACCTTGCGCGCGGACGACGCCGCGCCCTCGGACGGGCGCCACTGCTCGGCGAAGCTCCCGAACACGACGTACGTGCCCTGCGGCAGGCTCGCCGGGATCGGGACGCCGCGGCCACCCACGTTCGCCGCGGGGTCGAAGCCCGAGCCGCGGACCACGATCGTGTCGCCCACCGAGACCGCCGTGTCACCGAGCGGCGTCACGCCGTCCTCGGCGAGGACCGCGATCTCCGGCTCCCACACGGGAGCGGCGGGCTCGGTCGTGAACGCGACGGGCGCGTAGAGCTCCTGGGCGGCGTTGACGGTGCCGCCGGCGGCGTAGGTGTAGACGCCGTAGCGGCCGCCGTCGAGCTCGAGCTCGCTCGCGACGAGCTCGGCCGTGAACGTGCCGTCCTCGGAGAGCTCTGCCCACTGGGCGCGGATCGCGCCCTGGTAGCGCGGGTCGACCTGGTCGAGGGCCGCGGACGCGAGCGCCCACTGCTGCGACCCGGCCTTGCGCGCGGACGACGCCGCGCCCTGGGACGGCCGCCACTGCGGCGCGAACTTGCCGAACACCACGTAGGTGCCCGCCGGGATGCCCCCGGAGATCGGCGGGCGGTTGCCCTCGGGGGCGACATTCGCCTCCGGGTCGAAGCCCGAGCCCTTGACGACGATCGTGTCGTCCGGACGGACCGGGGTGTCGCCGAGCGGGGTGGTGCCGTCGGCGGCGAACAGCTCGATCGACGGCTCCCAGCCGGGTCCCGGGGTCGTGGCGCCCTGCACCGCGACCGGCGTGAACGTGTCGAGGCTGCGGTCGGTCGCGGAGAGCGCGTGGGCGGCGGACGTCGCGACCACGTACTCCGTGGCCGGGTCCAGCGTGCCCGCCGGGACGGTGAGGGTCGTGGTGAACGCGCCGTCGCGCACCTGCTGCGGCATGACCCAGCCCTGGGCGAGCCAGCCGCTCGCGACGAGCGGTCCGCTGCCGTCCCAGATCGAGGCGTCCCCGAGGAGCACGTAGGCGCCGTTTGCGGCGCCCGCACCGACGAAGCCGGTGCCGGAGACCGTGAACGTGTTCTCCACGGCCGGGTCCACCGGGGCCGACGGCGAGACGGTCACCACCGGGTCGGCGACCGGCTCCGGCTCGGGCTCGGTCGCGGGCTCCGTCACCGTGTGCGCGACGGCGCCGGAGGCGGACGCCACGAACGCCGCCGGGTCGGCGGGCGTGAACGCCGCGCTCAGCTCGTGCGCACCCGTAGCGAGGGCCGACGTCTCGAGGCGCGCGACGCCGTCGGTCACCGGCGCGGCGCCGAGCACGGCGCCGCCGTCGCGGAACTCGACCGTGCCCGCGGCGGCGGGCGCGACGGTCGCGGTGAGCGTCACCGGGGCGCCCGCGACGGACGCGCCGGACGGTGCGACGGCGAGCGCCGTCGACGTCGCGGTCGCCGGGGCGACGGGCGCGGGGACGTCGAGGGTCGCGGTGAGCGTCGAGATCGGCTCGTCGACGTAGCCGCCGAACTGGGGGTCCACCGCCGCGATGCCCGCGGCGAAGGTGCCGTTCGCGGTGAGGACGAGCGTGTCCCCCGCGCGTGCGGTGCCGACGGAGACCTCCGCGACGACCACGTCGTCCGACACGGTGCCCGCCGACGTGAAGTCCGCGGTGAGCACGCCCGACGTCGGGCCCGTGACGGCGAGCCGGAGGTCGGAGATCGTCAGGTCGAGCGCGCCGCCGTGCGCGGAGTAGCGGACGGAGCCGCCGAGGCGGACCGTGCCGACGGCGGTCTCCGGGTCGACGCTCCCGGACGCGGAGGGGTAGACGGACTTCCCGCCCACCAGCGCGGGCGTGATGGTGCCCGCGCCGCCGACGTAGCCCGTCCAGGAGTCCTTGAAGTTCCAGGTGGCCGAGCCGCCCCGGATCTCGGCCGGCGCGGCCTGGGCCGGGGCGGACGTGCCGGCGACGGTGAGGCCGGCGGCGAGTGCCGCGGCGAGGAAGGAGGCGAGGCCGCGGCGGACGCGTCTCGACGAGGAAGTGCGCACAAGGTCTCCCGTGCTGGTCCGGGCGAGGTCCCGGCGGGGAGCGGGACCGACGACGCGGAGCGTGCTGACGCTCCGTCGTGACGGACCATATAAGGCTCGCCTCACCAAAGCAAGGTAAGCCTGACCTATCTCGATGTGACGCACGCCTCGTCGCACGTCGCGCCGCACCGCCTGACCCGCACGACGACGCCCCGCGGCACGGCCACGGGGCGTCGTCAGGCAGGCGGCGGCGCTGCGCCGGGGACCGTCCGGGCTCAGGCGAGGCCGAGGTCCTCCAGGCTGAACAGGAAGTGGTAGGGCACGCCGAGCGCCTCGATCTTCTCGCCCGCGCCCGTCGCGCGGTCGACGATCGTCGCCACCCCGACGACCTCGCCCCCGGCGGCGCGCACGGCCTCGATCGCGGTGATCGGGGACCCGCCCGTCGTCGTGGTGTCCTCGACCACGACGACCTTGCGGCCGGCGACGTCGGGACCCTCGATCTGCCGCTGCATGCCGTGGGCCTTCGCGGCCTTGCGCACGACGAACGCGTCGAGGTCCTGCCCGCGCGAGGCCGCGGCGTGCAGGAGCGCGGTCGCGATCGGGTCCGCCCCCAGCGTCAGCCCGCCCACCGCGTCGACCTCGGCCGTCCCGAGCCCGCGCTCCTCGAGGAGGTCGAGGAGCTGGTGCCCGATGAGCGGCGCCGCGCGGTGGTGCAGCGTCACGCGCCGCAGGTCGACGTAGTAGTCCGCCTCCTTGCCCGAGGAGAGCGTCACCCGGCCGTGCACGACGGCGAGCTCGCGGATGAGGTCGAGCAGCTGCTCGCGGGGCGTCGAGGAGAGATCACTGGTCACGCCGCCAGCGTAGTCGGCTCCCGGTCTACCGGTACTTGCCGATCGCCCGGACGGCCGAGCGCGGCATCGCCCGCAGGGCGGCCGACGCGACGCGGTAGCGCACCGACGGGGTCGAGATGACGACGCCGCGCCGCACGTCCGCGAGCGCCGCGGAGACCACGCGGTCGGCGTCGAGCCACGCGAGGTCGGGCAGGACGGACTTGTCGATCCCGGCGCGGTCGTGGAACTCCGTGTGGGTGAAGCCCGGGCACAGCACGGTCGCGGTGACGCCGGTGCCGTGCAGCTCGACGGCGAGCCCCTCCGTGAACGAGCGCACCCACGCCTTCGCGGCGGCGTAGGTGCCGCCCGCGGTGAGCGCCGCGACGGACGCGACGTTGAGGATCGCGCCCCGCCCCCGCGCGGTCATCTGACCGGCGGCGGCGTGGGACAGGACCAGGACGGCCCGCACCATGACGTCGAGCGCACGGAGCTCGACGTCGAGGTCGCCGTCCACGAAGTGCTGCTGGGTCGCGAAGCCCGCGTTGTTCACGAGCAGCCCGACCGGGCGCTCGTCCGGGCCGCCGGGAGAGGCGAGGCGCTCGGCCACGCGCGCGACGTCGTCGGGCACGGAGAGGTCTGCCGGGAGGACCTGGACCCGCACGCCCGCGGCGGCCCGGATCTGTCCGGCGACCTCCTCGAGGCGCGCCTCGTCGCGCGCGACGAGCACGAGGTCGTGCCGCGCCGTGGCGAGCTGCCACGCGAACTCCAGGCCCAGGCCGGCGCTCGCGCCGGTGATGAGTGCTGTCGCCATGGCCACAGCCTACGGGCGCCCGGGACCGGGACGCCCGCAGGCGGGGGTGGGGCCGCGGCTCACCGCGCGGGCGGCTTGACCGCGAGCACCGGGCAGGTCGCCCCGAGCAGGATCTGCTGGGCGGTCGAGCCGAGGACGAGCTTGCCGACCGGGGTGCGGTGCCGGACCCCGACGACCACGAGGTCCGCCTGCACCTCCTTCGCGACCCCGAGCACGACCTCCGCCGGGAGCGCGGACGACTGCAGGTGCCGCACCGTGTGCTCGATGCCCGCTCCCTCGAGGAGGGTGCCGACCTCGACGAGCTGGTCGTGGTCGGCCCACCGTGGGTCGACGAGGCGGTCGCCGCGCGTCGTGTTCACGACGACGACGTCGGTCCCGAGGAGCAGGGCCGCGCGGCCCGCGGCCCGGATCGCGGCGGTCCCGAGCTCTCCGGGGGCGTAGGCGAGGACGACGGTCATCAGCGCACCTCCTGGTCCTGGGCCTCCACGCGGACGTCCTCCGCGAGGTCGGCGAGCTCCGTCCCGGAGCCGGGGCCGGCACGGCGCTCCCGTCGGCGCAGCCACAGCCCGGCGAGCACGACGAGGCCGACGAGCGCGTACGCGGTGGCCGCGAACGGGCTGGTCACGAGGGTCGTGAGGTCGCCCTGGCTGATCGCGAGCGAGCGCCGCAGCCGGTCCTCGGCCATGGGGCCGAGGATCATGCCCACGACCATGGGGGCGACGGGGTAGCCGTAGCGGCGCATGAAGAAGCCGATCGCCCCGACCACGAGCAGGACGAGGACGTCCACCGGCGAGAAGTTCAGCGCGTACGAGCCCAGCGCGCCGAACAGGAGGATGCCCGCGTACAGGTAGTGGCGCGGGATCTGGAGCACCTTCACCCACATGCCGACGAGCGGCAAGTTGAGCACCACGAGCATGAGGTTGCCGACGTACAGGCTCGCCACGAGCGCCCACACGAGCGCCGACTGGTTCTCGAACAGCAGCGGGCCGGGCTGGATGCCGTACGACTGGAAGGCGACGACGATGATCGCCGCGGTCGCCGTCGTCGGCAGCCCGAGGGTGAGGAGCGGGACGAGGACGCCGGTCGAGGCGGCGTTGTTCGCCGCCTCCGGCCCGGCGACGCCCTCGATCGCGCCCTTGCCGAACTCGTCCTTGTGCTTCCCGGCGGCCTTGCGCTCGGCGGCGTAGGACAGGAACGTCGCGACGTCCGCCCCGCCGGCCGGGATCGTGCCCACCGGGAACCCGATCGCCGTGCCGCGCAGCCACGGCTTCCAGGAGCGCCGCCAGTCCTCGCGCCGCATCCACGAGCGCCACCCCTTCGCCACCGGGATGACGCGCACGGGACCGTGGCGCAGGCGCGAGCCGACGTACAGCGCCTCCCCCACGGCGAACAGCCCGACCGCCACGATGACGACGTCGATCCCGTCGGCGAGCGTCGGCACGCCGAACGTGAACCGCTGCTGACCCGTGAGGGTGTCCGTCCCCATGAGACCGAGGAACAGACCCAGCGACAGGGACGCCATGCCGCGCGGCACCGACGAGCCGAGCAGCGCCCCGACCGTCACGAACGCGACGACCATGAGGGCGAAGTAGTCGGGCTCGCCGAGCTGCACGGCCCACCGTGCCACGTACGGCGCGACGAACGTCAGCGCCACCGTCGCGATCGTGCCCGCGACGAACGAGCCGATGGCGGCCGTCGCGAGCGCCGCCGCGCCCCGCCCGAGCTTCGCCATCCGGTTGCCCTCGAGAGCCGTGACGATGGACGCGGACTCGCCGGGCGTGTTGAGCAGGATCGACGTCGTCGACCCGCCGTACATGCCGCCGTAGTAGATGCCCGCGAACACGATGATCGCGGCGGTGGCGTCGAGCGAGTACGTGAGCGGCAGGAGCAGCGCGATGGTCATGGCCGGCCCGATGCCCGGCAGCACGCCGACCGCCGTCCCGACGAACACGCCGAACAGCGCGTAGAGCAGGTAGACGGGCTGGACGACGGTCGCGAACCCGTCCATCAGCGCGGAGAAGTTATCCACGGAGCCAGGTCACCCCCTCCAGGAGCGGTCCGGGCGGGAGGGACAGGCCGAGCAGGCCGCCGAACACCACCTGGATCACGAGGGCCAGGACCACGCCGAGCACGACGGCGCGCCACCAGGGGCGCGCCCCGAGGACGATCGCGCCCCCGGCGAAGAGGACCGTCGCCGCGACGGGCCAGCCGAGCAGGTTGATGGAGTAGACGTGCGCGAGCAGGAGGGCGCCGAGCAGCCCGACCGTCGTCCAGTCGGTGCGGGCGTCGGGGTCGACGTCCTCCCCCTCCTCGGGGTCGCCGAGGCGGCCGCGCCAGACGGCGACGAGCAGCACGAGGCCGGTGACGAGGAGCATCCCCCCGACCAGGTACGGGAAGGCGCGCGGCCCGAGCGTGTTCGTCGACCCGGGCACGACGATCGACCCGGCGTCGACGAGCACGAAGACCCCGAGGGCTGCGGTGGTCCCGGCGACGACGAGCTCACCGGGACGCCGCCGGGGCCCCGCGGCGGGGGTGTCGTCCGCGGGTGCCCCGGCGGCCGGGGCGCCGACGTGGTCGTCGGCGACCGGAGCCGACGTCGCCCCGGGGCGGGGGACGACGTCGGCCGGTTCGGGGGCGTCGGCACTCACGGGGCGACCAGCCCGATGTCGACGAGGGTCTTCTGGATGTCCGCGATGTTCTCGCCGAGGTACGACTCGAACTCGGAGCCGAGGAGGAACGCGTCGTCCCACCCCTTCTCCTCGAGCGTGAGCTGCCACTCCTCCGAGGTGGCCATCTCCTCGACCACGGTCTCCAGCGCTTCCCGGTCGGCGGCGCTCAGGTCGCCCGGCGCCACCACGCCGCGCCAGTTCGTCAGGTGGACGTCGTAGCCCGCCTCGATCGCGGTCGGGGTGTCGGGGAGCGTCGTGGTCCGCCCGCCGCCCGAGACGGCCAGCGCACGCACCTCGCCGGCGTTGATCTGCTCGGCGTACTCGGCGACGCCCGAGATCCCGGCGCTGACCTTGTTGCCGAGGAGCGCCGCCAGCGACTCGCCACCGCCCGAGTACGGGACGTAGTTGAGCTTCGTCGCGACGTCCGCGGGGGCGACGCCCGCGGCCTGCAGGAGCATGCCCGCGAAGATGTGGTCGGCGCCGCCCGCGGAACCGCCCGTGATCGACACGTCCTTCCCGTTCGCGACGACGTCAGCGACGAGGTCCTCGAGCGTCTGGTACGGGGACTCGGCGGGGACGACGACGACCAGCTGCTCCTCCGTGAGGCGCGCGATGGGTGTCGTGTCCTCGAGGCGGGCCTGCGACTCGTTCGTCTCGACCGCGCCGACCATCACGAGGCCCATGACCATGAGGGTGTGGGGCTCGGACGTGGTGGCGAGCGACGCGAGCCCGACGGTGCCGCCCGCGCCGCCCACGTTGGTGACGGTCGCCGTGCCGACGAGACCGGTCTCCTGCAGGTTCTGCTGCATCGCGCGGCCGGTCTGGTCCCAGCCGCCGCCGGGGTCGGCCGGCACGATGATCGCCAGCTCGTCGACGGACACCGCCTCGGCCGACCCCCCGCCCTGCGGGGTGCTCGGCTCGAGCCCCGAGCACGCGGCGAGCGTGAAGCCCAGACCGACCGCGAGGGCCGAGACGGAGAGCGCGGAGCGCGGACGGACGGGGTGCCCGGGGAGCGGGCGGACGACGGATCGCATGTCTCCTCCTTGAGCGGGCCCGCACCGGCGCGGGCCTCACGACCTGGTCCGGGGAGCGTAGGAGCGGCGCCCGGCCCGCCGGGGGCTGCGGTCGTACTGGACGTTGTGGTCGATCCGGACGTTGCGGTCGTTGTGGTCACGGCGCGTGGCGGAGCGGCCTGCCGCCTGGGGCACACTGGTGCGGTGGGTCGGGCAGTGTCGCTCCGTGTGCAGCTCCTCGTGCTGCAGGTCGCCATCGTGCTCCTGGTCGTGTCCGCGGCCGGCGGGGTCGCCTCGACGCTGCAGCAGCGCCAGCTCCGCGACGCCTACCTCGACCGCATGACGGCCGTCGCGCTCTCCGTCGCACGCCTGCCCGCGATCATCGACGCGTTTGACGACGACGACCCGGCCGCCACGATCCAGCCCATCGCCGAGGTCATCCGCGAGGCGTCCGACGTCACGTACGTCGTCGTCACCGACGACGCGGGCGTGCGCTACTCGCACCCGGAGCCCGACCGCATCGGGGAGCGCGTGTCGACGGACCCGTCCGTCCCGCTCTCCGGGGAGGTCTGGACGGGCACCCAGACCGGGACGCTCGGCGAGTCGTGGCGCGTGAAGGTCCCGGTGTTCGACGCCGACGGCGAGGTCATCGGGACGGCGAGCGTCGGCATCCTCGAGTCCCACCTCGCGGACGACCTCGCCGACGACCTCGGGTGGCTGCTCGCCGCCCTCAGCGCCGCGGCGGCGCTCGGGGTCGTGTGCGCCGCCCTCGTGACGCGCGCCGTGCGGCGCCGGATCTTCCGCCTGGAGCCGGAGGAGATCGGCACGCTGCTCGAGACCCGGGACGCGATGCTCCACGGCATCTCCGAGGGCGTCGTCGCGATCGACCGCGAGGGCCGGGTGGTGCTCGTCAACGACGAGGCCCAGCGCTTGCTCGGGCTCGGCGCCACCGCGGAGGTCGTCGGGCAGCCCGCGCACGACGTCCTGGACCACCAGCTCCTCGCGCTCGTGCCGGACGGCACCGCGGAGCCGGGCGGCCCGGGGCCGGAGGCCGACGAGGGCGGGGCGCTCGTGCTCGCGGGCGAGCGCGTCCTGCTCGCCCGCGCCGACCGTGCGCGCGTCGACGGGCGGCCGGTCGGCACCGTGCTCCTCCTGCGCGACCACACCGAGCTGCACGCCCTCCTGCGCGACCTCGACGGGGCGCGCGGGCTGACCGACGCCCTCCGCGCGCAGTCGCACGAGTTCGCGAACAAGCTCCACGTCGTCTCCGGCCTGCTCGAGCTGGGGCAGCCGGACGAGGCGGTCGCGTTCATCGAGCGTGCCGGCCACGGCGGGCTGCTCACGGCGTCGGGCGTCGCGCCCGGCGTCCACTCCCCCGAGGTCGCCGCGCTGCTGCTCGTCAAGGCGACGACGACGCGCGAGCGCGGCTCACGGCTCGAGGTCTCGCCCGCCGCCCACCTCGCCGCGCCGGACGGCACGGACGGCGCCGTGCTGCACGGGGACGTCCTCACCGTGGTCGGCAACCTCGTGGACAACGCGGTCGACGCCGCCGGGCCGGGCGGTCACGTCCGGGTGCTCGTCACGGACCGCGACACCGAGGGCCCGGCGCCGACGCGGGACGGCGTGGTCGTCGTGGTGGAGGACGACGGTCCGGGCGTCCCGCCGGGCGCCCGGTCCGACGTCTTCGCCGCCGGGTACACGACGAAGGCGGGGCCGCACGGCCGCGGCATCGGGCTCGCGCTGGTCCGCCGCGTGGCCGCACGGCGCGGCGGGACGGTCGACCTCACGACGTCGACCCTCGGCGGTGCACGCGTCGTCGTGGTCCTCCCCGCGACGGCCACGGACGGGCCGCCCGCCCGCGCCGCCGCGTCGCCGGGGCTCGGGGTGACGTCGTGATCCCGGCGACACGCACCGCCGTGGCGGCGGGGACGCCGACCGTGGACGACCGCCTGCGCGTCCTCGTCGTGGAGGACGACCCGACGATCGCCCGGCTGCACCGCGGCTTCGTCGAGTCACACCCCCGCTTCGTCGTCGTGGGCGAGGCCCGGACGGCCGCCGAGGCGCTGCGCGCCTTCGCCGTGCTCGACCCCGACGTGGTGCTCCTCGACATCTACCTGCCCGACGCGACCGGCCTGCACGTGCTGCGCCAGATCCGACGGCGGCCGTCGCCCCCCGTGGACGTCGTCGCGACGACCGCCGCGCGCGAGCTCGAGAACGTCCGGCAGGCGATGGCGGGCGGCGTGCAGCACTACCTCGTCAAGCCCTTCACGGCCGCCGCGCTGCGCGGTCGGCTCGACGAGGTCGTCCGGCTGCGCGCCGAGCTGCGGGCCGCGGGCGACGAGCTCGACCAGGACGCGGTCGACCGGCTCGTGCGACGCGGCGCGCCCGGCTCCGGGAGCATGCCCAAGGGCCTGTCGGACCGGAGCCTGCGCCTGGTCGTCGAGGCGCTCGCGGCGGTGAGCGCCGAGGCCGGCGACGCGTCGGCGGGCGAGGTGGCCGCACGCACCGGCATGTCGCGCGTGAGCGCACGCCGCTACCTCGAGCACCTCGTCGCCTCCGGCCGTGCCGAGGTCGCGCCGCGCTACGGCGCCGCCGGCCGCCCGGAGAACGGCTACCGCCCGGCCTGACCGAGAGCCTGCTCGACCGTCCGAGGCCGTACCGTGGGGCCCGTGCGCCTCGCGACCTGGAACATCAACTCCGTCCGCGCCCGGGTCGACCGGGCGATCGCGTTCCTCGAGCGGACGGGGACCGACGTCCTCGCGCTCCAGGAGACCAAGTGCGCCGACGCGCAGTTCCCCGTCGCGCCGTTCGAGGCGGCGGGGTACGAGGTCGCGCACGTGGGCGTGAACCAGTGGAACGGCGTCGCGGTCGTCTCGCGCGTCGGCCTGGACGACGTCGCGACCTCCTTCCCGGGCCAGCCCGCGTTCGGCGAGAAGGTCGAGGCGCGCGCGCTCGGCGCGACGTGCGGCGGCGTGCGCGTGTGGAGCCTGTACGTCCCGCACGGCCGCGAGGTCGGGGACCCGCACTACGCGTACAAGCTGCGCTGGCTCGACGAGCTCCGCGCGCAGGCGGCGGGCTGGCTCGCGGACGACCCGACCGCGCGGGTCGCGCTCGTCGGCGACTGGAACGTCGCGCCGCTGGACACCGACGTGTGGGACGTCGCGTACTTCGCGGGGAAGACGCACGTGACGCCGGCGGAGCGCGACGCGTTCGCGGCGTTCGGCGCGGCCGGGTACACCGAGGTCACGCGCGAGGCGATCCCCGGCGAGCACACGTACACCTACTGGGACTACCAGCGGCTGCGGTTCCCGCGGAACGAGGGCATGCGGATCGACTTCGCGTACCTCTCCCCCGCCGCGCGCGCCCGCGTGACCGGCGTGGCGATCGACCGTGACGAGCGCAAGGGCAAGGGCGCGTCCGACCACGTGCCGGTCGTCCTCGACCTGGCGGACTGAGCGACCGCCTCGCGCGCGTCGCTACGGTGTGTCCATGACCACGCCCCCCGTCCCGCCGTACGGGTCTCCCGACGAGCCGGTCGACCCGTACGCCGCACCGCGCCCGCACCAGCCGCCGCTCACCCCGTACAACCCGCCGGCGGACGCCCCGGCACCCGAGCAGGGCGGCTTCGTCGCACCGTCCGGGGCGGGCGGCGCGTACCCGGGCGCACCCGGGGCGGGCGCCCCCTACGGCTCGCCCGCCGCTCCGGCCGGGCCCGCCTCGCCCTACGGCCCCGGCGCGGGACCCGCCTACGGGTCGTTCCCGGGCGCGGGCCGCGCGCCGTCGGACCCGGCGGGCTACGCGGGCAGCTCCGGCTACGGCGCGTACCCGCCCCCGTACGGGTCCGCGTACACGCCGCCGCCGCGGACGAACGGGCTCGCGCTGGCGTCGATGATCGTCTCGATCGCGAGCCTCGTCGTCTGCGCCGGCTTCCCGGGGATCGTCGGCCTCGTGCTCGGGATCGTCGCCCTCAACCAGGTGATGCGGGACGGGACGCGCGGGCGAGGGTTCGCCGTCACCGGCATCGTGGTGGGCGCCGTCTGCACGGCGTTCGCGATGCTCATCGTGCTCGCCGCGACCCTGAGCGACTCGTAGCCGTGGCCGACGACGACCTCTTCGCCCCGCCCGGCGGGCCGACCGTCCCGCCCCGACCCACCGCCCCGGTGCCGCCGCCGCCCGCGGGTGTCCCGGCGCCTCCGGGCACCGCGGTGCCACCCCCGGCCGCCTCGGCCGCCCCGGCCGGGCAGGCCGGACCGGGATTCGCGCCGGAGACGTACTACGCGCCCGGGTGGCAGCCGGCCGCGCCGCGCGTCGAGCCGCTGGCCGTCGCGAGCGTGCCGGCGGGCCTGGTGCTCGGCCCCGTCGGGATCGGGCTCGGCGCCGCGGGCCTCTCCCGCGTGCGGTCCCGGAGGACGCGCGGGCGCGGTCTCGCGGTCGCCGGCATGGCGGTCGGTGCCGTCGTCACGCTCGCGTGGACCGCGGGCGCGCTCGCCTGGTGGCAGGGCGAGCAGGCGCGCGTGCCGCTCGCGGGCGACGTCTCCACCCCGCAGACGGTCAACGCGGTCCAGCTCGTGCTCGGGACCTGCCTCGACGAGCTCCCGCCCGACGGCGAGGTGACGCAGGTGCGGGCCGTGCCCTGCGCGGACGAGCACCGGGCCCAGGTCGTCGCGCGGACCGACCTCGGCGCGGACGAGGTGTGGCCCGGTCAGCAGGCCGTGGACCGGCGGGTGGCGCGGGTGTGCACGCCGGACGTGCTGGGGTCGGACGCGCCCGAGGGCGTCGAGCTCGTCGTGTGGTCGCCGACCGAGGCGTCGTGGCGCGACGGCGACCGGACCGGCCTGTGCCTGGCCGCCGGCACCGACCCCCTGCCGGGCGACCTGCTCGGCTGAGCCGCGACCGGGGGCCACCGGGCTCAGCGCGCGGAGACGTCCTCGGCGAGGATGAGCCGGAGGTAGGCGCGCAGGTCGGCCGCCATGTCGACGCGCTCGGCCCGGGGGCGGTCGAGCGACAGCAGCCACTGGACCTGGAGCCCGTCCATGAGCGCGACGATCTGCCGCGCCGCGGCGCGCGGGTCGACCCCGGCCCGCAGCCCGCCCGCGCTCGCCCGGCGGGAGAGCTGCTCGACCGCCCGAGCGACCGCCCACTCGTACCGCCGGACTAAGTACTCGTGCGCCGGGTGGTCCGGGGACGTCGCCTCGGCCGCGAGCGCCGTGAACAGCTCGACGATGTGGCGTCGGAGGGCGTTGCGCTCGACAAGGCGCACGAGCGCGTCGAAGTAGTCCGTCCCGCGCGCGAGGTCCTCGTCCAGGTCCGCCTGGTCGACGGTGTCGCGGTAGTCGAGCACCGCCTCGAGCAGCGCGACCTTCGTCGGGAAGTGGTGGAGCAGGCCGGGGTGCGACATGCCGACGCGCGACGCGAGCTCGCGCAGCGAGGCGGCGTGGAAGCCGACCTCGCCGAAGAGGACGACCGCGGCCTGGATGATCTCCTCGCGCTTGGCGCGGCCCTTCGCGTAGCCGCGCCCGAGGTCCGGGGTCGCGGCGCGGCCGGGTGCCCCGCGGTCCTGACCCGCGCCGATCGCCGCGCTCGTCATGGTCCTGCTCCGTCCGTCGTCCGACGAGGGAAAACCCTACCGACCGCGGCGCGGTCCGGGGCCCGCACGCCGCGAGTTCACCCGCGGCCGGCCGGCGCTCAGGACGCGGGCGTGAGGGCCGGGTCCGCCGGCCCGCCGGAGCTCGGGGCCGTCGCGCCGGGCACGGTGGCCGACGGCGTGTCGGTGGGCGACGGCGGCGCGGGCTCCGTCGGGGCGGCGCCGCCCGGGTCGGTGGACTCCTCGCCCCCGCCGGCAGGTGCGGCGGCCAGCGCCTCGGCGGTCGCGGCCGTCACGGCGCCGTCCGCGGGCAGCCCGTGCGCCTGCTGGAACGCGCGCAGCGCCGCACCGGTCGCGTCGTCCATGGTGCCCGTGACCTCGACGTCCGCGCCGTGCACGCGGAGCCGCTCCTGGAGCCAGGTCACGGACGCGGCGTCGTCCGTCGGTGCCGTCGGCGCGGGATCCGGCGTGCCCGCGCCCGGGGTGGCCGCGGGCTCCGACGTCGGCGCCGACCCGGGGTCGGCCGACGAGGGGGGCGTGCCCGTCCCCCCGGACGACGGTCGCGGCGCGGGCGTCGCCGCCGGGTCGCCGCCCTCCTCCGGTTCGTCCGCCTGGTCGGGCGGCGGGATGCGCGTCACCTCGGGGCGGGGCGCGTCGGGGCGGGGCGTGACGGCCGGGACGCCGTCCTCGACCGCGGTGCCGCCGTCGGTCGAGGCGCCGACGACGACGGCCTCGCCACCGCCGGTCGCCGCGCCCACCATCCCGGCGACCGCGACGACGAGCGTCACCGCACCGGCACCGGCCGCGACCGTGACCCACGGCGTGGCCGCGCGGTGCGCGACGGGCGTCGGCGAGGCGGCGTTGCGCCCCTCGGGGGTGGCGGACGAGTCGTGACGTCGGCGCACGTCGCCTCCTTCCGGGGCGGTCGGGGACCGGCGGACGACGCGTGGCGCTGCCCGCCAGAGCGGTCGGGTGAACGTCCACCCTGCCCCATGCGCCGGTCGGATGTCACGCCCGGTGCCCTCACCTGCGGCGACACCGGCCGGTCGGCGCGGGTCCCGTCGTGCCGACGACGCTTGCGACGGAGGTCGCAACCCAGGTTCCTCCCTGCGCCGCAAGACCCGGCGTCCCCCCGCGCGACAGCCTGGTGGGGCACCGCGCGGGAACCGTGCGGGACGCGACGAGAAGGGACCGGCATGACCACCATCCACGTCTCCGGGCTGCGCAAGTCCTACGGGGCGTTCGACGCCGTGCACGACGTGACCTTCACGGCCGCGCCCGGCCGCGTCGTCGGGCTGCTCGGGCCGAACGGCGCCGGGAAGTCGACGACCCTCCACGTGCTCCTGGGGCTGGCCGCAGCCACCGCCGGGAGCGCGACGTTCGACGGCCGCGCGTTCGCCGACCTGACCCACCCGGCCCGCACGGTCGGCGCCCTGCTCGACGCGGGCGGCCTCCACCCCGGGCGCTCGGGCCGCGACCACCTGCGCGTGCTCGCCGCCGCGGGCGAGATCCCGGCCCGGCGGGTCGACGAGGTGCTCGCGCTCGTCGGCATGACGCCCGCGGCCGACCGGCGTGTGCGCACCTACTCCCTCGGGATGCGGCAGCGCATCGGCATCGCCGCCGCGCTGCTCGGCGACCCGGAGGTGCTCGTCCTCGACGAGCCCGCCAACGGGCTCGACCCGGCGGGCATGCGCTGGCTGCGCGACCTGGTGCGCGGCTTCGCGGACGACGGCGGGACCGTGCTCCTCGCGAGCCACGTCCTGTCCGAGGTGCGGCAGGTCGCGGACGACCTCGTGGTCGTCGGGCAGGGTCGCGTCGTCGCCGACGGCCCCCTCGACGACCTGCTGAGCGGGGAGTCCCTCGAGGACTTCTACCTCGACCTGACCGCCACGACCGAAGGGGTGCGCTGATGTACCGCGCCGAGATGCTCAAGCTCCGCACGACCCGCGCGACGTGGGTCGTCGCCGCCGTCGCCGTCGCCGGGATGCTCGTCGTCCAGGCCTTCACCCTCCTGCTGCCCACGATCCTGCGGGGCACCGAGGCGCTCGGCGGGGGCGCGACCGTCGGGTTCCAGGCGTCACCCGAGATGCTCGAGGACCTGGCACCGGACCTCGGCGCGCTCACCGACGCCGCCCAGCCGGCGTTCCAGCGCGGCATGCTCGACCTGCTCGGCAACGGGCTCAACGGCTCGGGGTCGGTCGGCGTCGCGACCATGTGCATGCTGCTGCTCGGCGTGCTCGCCGTGACCACGGACTTCCGCACGGGCGGCATCGTGCCGACCGCGCTCGTGCAGCCGTCGCGGCTGCGCATCCTCGCGGCCAAGGCCGGCGCGACCGCGACCGTCGCCCTCGGCGTCGGCGTGGTGCTCGCCGTCGTGGGCGCCCTGGGCCTCACCGTCGCGATCGTCACGACCCCGGGCGCGTCCCTCGCGCTCGGTCCCGGCGAGGTCCTCGGCGTGTGGGCGCGCGGCCTCGCGGTCCTCGTGCTCCTCACCTGGTTCGGGCTCGGGATCGGGACGCTCGTGCGCGGCCAGGTGGCCGCCGTCGTGACCGTCGCGGCGCTCGCGCTCGCCGAGCCGATCGTCCGGGGCGCGGCGACGCTGCTGTCGGGCGGCGAGTCCGCCGCGGCGGAGTGGCTCCCGCTCGGCCTGGGCGCGCTCGCCTCGACCGGACAGTCCGGGGCGGCGCTCCTGGGCGGCGCCGCGCCGCTGGGGACGCTCGCCGCGCTCGCCGGGCTCGTCGCGTGGGTCGCGGTACTCCTCGGGAGCGGCGCCCTCACCCTCCAGCGCCGCGACCTGGTCTGACGCCCGCCGGGGGAGAGCCCCGGTACCGCGAGGGAGAGGCGTGGTCACTCATCCTGGAGACCACGGCTCTACCTCGCGGCACCACGGCTCTCCCTCGGTGGACCACGGCTCTACCTCGCGGCTGGGGCGGTGCGCCCCCGTAGGGTGGGCGGGCCGCCGTGCCGTCCGTGACCGTCGTCCGAACCCCGTCGTCCGAACCCGTCGTCCCCCTGGAGGAGACTCGTGACCGAGGCCCTGCGCCGCGCGCTCGACCGGGTCGGCGTGCGCACCGACACCGGGCGCGACGCCGTGCTCGCCGGGGTCGTCGCCGTCGCGACCGTCGTGCTGTTCCTCGGCATCGAGCGCGTGCTCGCCACGGACGTCGGTGCGACCTTCGGCGCAGGGCCCGGCGCCGTGATCCTCACGCCCGGCGTGCGCGCGACGGTGCTCGCGCTCGTCGTGCTCCAGGCGGCGACGCTGACGGTGCGCCGTCGGGCGCCGCTGGTCTGCCTCGCGCTCGCGGTGGCTGCCCAGGTCGCGATCACCGTGCTCCTGCCGCCGTACGTCGGCTTCCAGGCCCCTGCGACCCTCGTCGCCGCGTACTCCGCCGGCGCGTACGCGCCGCGGCGGGCGCGCCTCGGCGCCCCGGCGCTCGCGGCGCTCGCGCAGGTCGTGCTCGTCTTCGCCCTCGGGGGCTTCGCCGTCCCCGCCGGGGCGGGACCGGCGCAGCACGCGCTCCAGGTGGGCGGCGCGCTGCTCTCCGCGCTGCTCACGTTCGTCGGGGCGGCGCTCGTCGGCTCGTACGTCGCCACGCGGCGGGAGCTCGTCGCCGAGCTGCGCGACCGGGTGCTCCGCGCCGAGCGCGAGCGCGAGGCGCTCGCCGCCCAGGCGGTCCTCGAGGAGCGCGCGCGCATGGCCCGCGAGCTGCACGACGTCGCGGCGCACCACCTGTCCGGCATCGTCGTCCAGGCGTCCGCCGCCGAGCGCCTCGTCGAGGCCGACCCGGAGCGCGCCAAGGAGTCGGTGCGGTGGATCCGCGCGCAGGGCCGCGAGACGCTCGACGACCTCCGCCTCGTGGTCGGGATCCTGCGGGGCCGCGACGACGAGGACGGCGCCGAGCGGGAGGCGCCGCAGCCGACGCTCGCGGAGGTCCCCGCCCTCCTCGACACGGCGCGCGCCGCGGGCACCGCGGCGACGGTCGAGACCGCAGGGACGCCGTGGGACCCCACGCCGAGCGCGCAGATCGCCGTGTACCGCGTGCTCCAGGAGGCGCTCGCCAACGCGCGCCGGCACGCACCGGGAAGGCCCGTCGCGGTGCGGTTCGCGTGGTCCGCCGCGGACCTCGTCCTCACGGTGCGCAACCCGACGGCCGGCACGGTGCCGCCCGCGGACCCGCGGCCCGGCCACGGGCTCGTCGGTATGCGCGAGCGGGCGGTCATGCTCGGCGGCAGCCTCGACGCTCGGCGGGCGCCCGACGGCGCGTGGCTCGTCCGCCTCACCGTCCCCCGCGCCGCGGCACGGGATCCCCGCGCCCCCGACCAGCACCCTGCCGACCAGGAGGTCTCGTGACACGCGTCGTGCTCGTGGACGACCAGGCCGTCGTCCGCGCCGGGTTCACCGTCATCCTCGAGAGCGAGGGCGTCGAGGTCGTCGGCGAGGCGTCGAACGGCACCGACGCCGTCCGCGTCGCGCGCCGCGAGCGCCCGGACGTCGTGTGCATGGACGTCCGCATGCCCGGCGGCGACGGCATCACCGCGACGCGCGCGCTCGCCGGGCCGGACGTCGTCGACCCGGTCCCCGTGCTCGTGGTGAGCACGTTCGACCTCGACGACTACGTGTTCGGCGCCCTGGAGGCCGGGGCGAGCGGGTTCCTGCTCAAGGACGCCGAGCCGGACGTGCTCGTGGACGCCGTCCGGCGGGTCGCCGCCGGCGACGGTCTGGTCGACCAGACCCTCACGCGTCGGGTCATCGGCGAGTTCGCGCGCCGACGCGCGCCCGTCGCACGGGACGACGCCGCGGCCGCGCTCCTCACCCCGCGCGAGCTCGACATCGTCGACCTGCTGTGCCGCGGGTCGTCCAACGCGGAGATCGCGACGGCCCTGTTCCTCGAGCCGAGCACCGTGAAGTCGCACCTGAGCCGGGCCATGACCAAGACCGGGTCGCGCGACCGCGTGCAGCTCGTCGTCTGGGCGTTCCGGCACGGGGTCGTCGACCCGGCGGGCTGACCTCAGCCGACGGGCCGCGGGAGCGCGAACCGGGCGTGCACGGGCGCGGCCACGTGCACGAGCCCCGGGTCGGCGGACGGCAGCCCGAGGCGGGCGAGCACGTCCGTGTCGAGCGCGTCGAGCGTGCCGCGCCGCAGGGTCCACGGCTCGTGCACGACCGGGAACCGCCACAGCCGTCCGGCCCGCACGCCGTACGCGTTCCAGCGCGCCGTGAGCCACCGCACGAGGCCCGACGACGCGTCGACCTCCTCGTGCGCGCGCACCTCGGCGCGGAACGTGGCGTCGCGCAGCAGCCCCGGGTGCTCGTGCGGGACGCGCAGGGGACCTCGGCCGGTCGAGCGGAACCGGTAGCGCACCGCGGAGGGCGGCCCGTTGCGGTCGCCGCCCGCGTGCACCGCCGCGTCCACCGCGGCGCGCGCCGGGTGGTACGGGACGCCGGCCGCGCGCGTCGCGGCGACGAACGCGGGCGACGTGGCCCACAGGCCGAGGAACCACACGCCCTCGGTGCCCGCGCGGTCGCGCACGTACACGCGGACGTTGAGCTCGGGGAACGTCGACCACGCGCCGAGAGCGGGCAGGGGCGGGACCCGGACGCCCGCCATGACGAACGGGACCACGCCGAGCCACGTCGTCCCGTCGACCTCCTGCACGGAGAGGCCGGGTGGGAGCCAGCCCTGCACGACGGCCGGGTCGACGCGCCAGTGGAGGAACGTGAGTGCGTCCCAGCGCTGCACGTTCACGACGACCCGCGAGGCACTGGGCCGCGAGACTCCCGGCGCCGCGGGGTCGGGTGCGGTCGGGAGCGGACGGTCGGTCACCGGGCGCCCGCCGTGTCGGACGCGAGGCGGAGGTCGTCGACGAACGCGGCGAACGCCGCCTCCCGCTCGGCCCGCTCACGCACGCGCAGCAGCGCGGACGGGTGCGTGGTGAGCACGACGCGCGGCGGGCGCTGCCGGGGCGGGCGGTCGCCGTCGGGCACACCCTGCGAGAGGGGCGACGCGGACCCGGCGCCCTCGTCGTCGAGGTCGAGCACCCGGCCGCGCTCGGCGGTGACGCGCACCGGGCGCCCGAGCACGGCACGCCCCGCGGTCGCGCCCATCGCGACGACGACACGGGGCGCGACCGCGGCGACCTCGGCCGTGAGCCACGGGAGGCACGCCCGGACGTGCGCGACGTCCGGGCTCTTGTGCAGCCGGCGCTTCCCCCGCTCCTCGAACCGGAAGTGCTTCACGGCGTTCGTCAGGTAGACGTCGTCGGCGGACAGCCCGGCGGCGTCGAGCGCCTCGTCGAGGAGGCGCCCCGCCGGCCCGACGAACGGCTCGCCCTCGCGGTCCTCCCGGTCGCCCGGCTGCTCACCGACGAGCACCAGCCGGGCGCGCTCGGGTCCGCGCGAGAACACGACCTGCGTGGCGTCCGCCCACAGCTCGCACCCGTGGCAGTCCCGCGCTGCCCGGGCCAGGGCGTCGACGTCCCTCGCGGCACGCCCGCGCGGGAGCCACTCCTGCGCGCCCGGGCGCTCCGGAGCCGGTCGTCGGGGGCTCATGGGCCCACCGTGCAGCACCGCACGCCGACTCGCACCCGGCGCCCGCGGGACGCACGAGCCCGGCCCGGGACCAGGCCGGGCGGAGGTGGTCAGAGAACCTGGTAGAGCGCACCTTGGACGAGGCCGAGGACGACGCTCAGGAGCGCCGCCGCGCCGAGCGCCGTGCCGGCGGACGCGAGCGCCGTGCCGGGCAGCCGCCGCACGAGCGCGACCGCGCCGGTGACCGTCGCGGCCAGCGCGAGGACGCCCGTGAGGATGCCGTTGACGAGCTGGAGCACGCCGACCGACGACGGCGAGTAGCCCGACGACGAGAGCACGAACGGGAAGGCCAGCGTGACGACCGCACCCACCAGGACGGTCGCGACCCCCAGGACGAAGGCCACGACGGCGAGGGGCGAGCGTCGCGCGCCGGTGGCCGGTGCGGGTGAGCCGTAGGCGGACGGGGCGGGGGCGGACCAGGACTCGGGGCCGGGCCGGGGAGCGCTCATGCGCCCATCCTGCCGAACCTCGCGGTCCGGCGACGGGGACGTCCGCGGTCCGCGACCTCGGGCACCGGGATCACCGACGGCCGGGGGCGCCCTGCGCGAGGTCCTCCGACTCCTCGGGCCGGTACACGCACACGTGCAGCGCCTCCGGTCGCACGCTGACGTCGAGCCGCTCCGCCGGCTCGATCACGTCGCCGTCGAGCTGGCGCGGCTGCGGCCGGTCGGAGACCACGGAGACCTCCCGGCCCCGCACGACCTCCCGGCTCGGCACCCGGCTCTTGCCCCGCACGACGCCCCACAGCAGCTGGACCCAGTGCTGGAGGTTGCGCGGCGCGATGATCGCGACCTCGAGCTGCCCGTTGTCCGGCTCCGCGTCCGGGAGCAGGTTGGTGCCGGCCTGGAGACGGCCCACGTTGCCGACGACGACCGTGCGCGCACGACGGCGCCGCGTCCGCCCGTCGACCGTCACCTCGACGTGCATCTCGTCGTCGGCGAGATGCTTGAGCGCCGAGAAGACGTACGCGACCGACCCCGCCCGGGCCTTGAGCGCCGTCGGGGCGTCGCGCATCATCGCCGCGTCGAGCCCCATCCCCGCCATGATCGCGAACGTCTGCCCGTCCGCGACGCCGACGTCGATGGTCCGCCGGCCGCCCCGGAGGACGAGGCGCAGACCCTCCTCGGCGTCGGTGGGGACGCCGAGGTTCACCGCGAGGAGGTTCCCCGTGCCGCCCGGGAGGATCGCGAGCGCGGCGTCGGTCCCCGCCAGCCCCTCGACGACGGCCCGCACGGTCCCGTCCCCGCCGCTGACGAACACCACCTCCGCGCCGTCCTCGACGGCCTGGCGCGCCTGCCCCGTGCCCGGGTCCTCGGCCGTCGTCTCGAGCCACGCGGGCTCCGGCCACCCCGCCTCGGTGAGCCGCGCGACGATGAGGTCGCGCAGCGCGTCCAGGCCCTCCACCCGGTTCGGGTTGACGATCACGGCCGAACGGCGCGGGGCGTCGTCGGGCTGCCGCGGGGAGGAGGGTGCGGGGCTGGTCGTCTCGTCGGTCGGCACGGACCGAGTATGTCCCGGCGCCGCACCACCCGCCCGGCGTCGGACAGCGAAGCACCGGCCCCGGCACCGCGAGGGAGAGCCCTGGTCGGGCTCTCCCTCGGCGGACCGCGGTTCTGCGTGATGCTCAGGCCGTGAGGATCTCCGTGCCGAGGGTCAGGCCCTCGGCCTCGGGGTCGCGGTCGACGCGCACCACGTCGCCGTCGGCGACGTCGCCCGAGAGCAGCAGCCGCGCGAGGCGGTCGCCGATCTCGCGCTGCACGAGGCGGCGCAGCGGGCGCGCCCCGTACGCGGGGTCGAAGCCCTCGAGCGCGAGCCACTCGCGCGCCGCCGTCGTGACGTCGAGCGTGATGCGCCGGTCGGCGAGGCGCTTCGCGAGGTGCGCGACGCTGATGTCGACGATCCGGCCGAGCTCGTCGAGCGTGAGCGGCTCGAACACGATCACGTCGTCGAGGCGGTTGAGGAACTCCGGCTTGAAGCTCGCCCGCACCGTGCTCATCACGGCCTCGCGCTTCGCGGCGTCGTCGAGCATCGGGTCGACGAGGAACTGCGAGCCGAGGTTCGACGTGAGCACGAGGATGACGTTGCGGAAGTCGACGGTGCGGCCCTGGCCGTCGGTGAGGCGGCCGTCGTCGAGCACCTGCAGCAGGATGTCGAAGACCTCCGGGTGCGCCTTCTCGACCTCGTCGAGCAGCACGACCGAGTAGGGGCGGCGCCGCACGGCCTCGGTGAGCTGGCCGCCCTCCTCGTACCCCACGTACCCCGGGGGCGCGCCGACGAGCCGGGCGACCGAGTGCTTCTCGGAGTACTCGGACATGTCGATGCGCACCATGGCGCGCTCGTCGTCGAAGAGGAAGTCGGCGAGCGACTTCGCGAGCTCCGTCTTGCCGACCCCCGTCGGGCCGAGGAAGAGGAACGAGCCCGTGGGGCGGTCCGGGTCGGCGACGCCCGCACGCGAGCGCCGGACGGCGTCGGACACCGAGCGGACGGCGGCCTGCTGGCCGATGAGGCGCTCCCCGATGACCTCCTCCATGTGCAGGAGCTTCTCGCTCTCGCCCTGGAGCATGCGGCCCGCGGGGATGCCCGTCCACGCGGACACGACCTCCGCGATCTCGTCCGCGCCGACCTTGTCGGCGATCATCGGGGCGGCCTCGGGCCCGGACGCCGCGAACGCGTCGTCCGCCTGCTCCTCGGCCTCGGCCGCGTCGAGCTCGCGCTGGAGCTGCGGGATCTCGCCGTACTGGAGCCGGCCCGCGGTCTCGAGGTCGCCCTCGCGGATCGCGCGCTCGACCTGGACGCGCAGCTCGTCGAGCTTGGCGCGCAGGTCGCCCACGCGGTTGTGGCCCGCCTTCTCGGCCTCCCAGCGCGCGGTGAGCGCGGCGAGCTCCTCGCGCCGGTCGGCGAGGTCGGCGCGCAGCTTCTCGAGGCGCTCGAGCGACGCGGGGTCGGTCGACTCGGACAGCACGACCTCCTCCATCTCCAGGCGCGTGACCGCGCGCTGCAGCTCGTCGATCTCGATCGGCGAGGAGTCGAGCTCCATGCGCAGGCGCGACGCCGCCTCGTCGACGAGGTCGATCGCCTTGTCCGGGAGCTGGCGCCCGGTGATGTACCGGTCGGAGAGCGACGCCGCGGCGACGAGCGCCGAGTCGGCGATCGTCACCTTGTGGTGCGCCTCGTACCGCTCCTTGAGGCCGCGCAGGATCGCGACGGTGTCCTCGACCGAGGGCTCGCCGACGAACACCTGCTGGAACCGGCGCTCCAGGGCCGGGTCCTTCTCGATGTACTCGCGGTACTCGTCGAGCGTGGTCGCGCCCACGAGGCGCAGCTCGCCGCGGGCGAGCATGGGCTTGAGCATGTTGCCCGCGTCCATGGCGCCCTCGCCGCCCGCGCCCGCCCCGACGACCGTGTGCAGCTCGTCGATGAACGTGACGACCTCGCCGTCGGAGGACCGGATCTCCTCCAGGACGGCCTTGAGCCGCTCCTCGAACTCGCCGCGGTACTTCGCGCCCGCGACCATGCTCGCGAGGTCGAGGGACACGAGGCGCTTGCCCTGGAGCGACGTCGGGACGTCGCCCGCGACGATGCGCTGGGCGAGGCCCTCGACGACGGCGGTCTTGCCGACGCCGGGCTCGCCGATGAGCACCGGGTTGTTCTTGGTGCGGCGGCTGAGCACCTGCACGACGCGCCGGATCTCGGAGTCGCGCCCGATGACGGGGTCGAGCTTGCCCTCGGCGGCGGCGGCGGTGAGGTCGGTGCCGTACTGCTCCAGCGCCTTGTAGGTGCCCTCGGGGTTGGGGCTCGTCACGCGCGCGCTCCCGCGCACCGCGGGCAGCGCCGACCGCAGCGCGTCGGCGGTCGCGCCGGCCTGCTGCAGGATCGTGGCGGCCTGCGAGGATCCCGCGGCGATGCCGAGCAGCAGGTGCTCGGTGGAGACGTACTCGTCGCCGAGCGCCTGCGCCTCCTTCGCGGCGTTGTCGAGCGCGGTCGACGTGGCGCGCGACGGCGTCGGCTGCGCGACGGCGGACCCGCTCGCCGTGGGCAGCGCGACGAGCGCGGCCCGGACCTTCTGCCCGACGGCCTGCTTGTCCGCGCCGACGGCGTCCAGGAGCCCGACTGCGACCCCGCCCTCCTGCGCGAGCAGCGCGGCGAGGAGGTGCGTGGGCTCGAGCTGCGGGTTGCCGGCGGCCGACGCGGTCTGGATCGCCTCGCCGATCGCCTGCTGCGACATCGTGGTGAACTTCGTTTCCATAGGTGCTCCGGTGTGGTGCTCGAAAAGATGGTCTGACCAGTGGAACGACTCCGAAGTTGAGTGTATTCCGCTCAACTTCGATCGTCAGCCTCGCGCCCGACCTCCCGGTGGTCCGTCGTCCGACGTGGATGAACTCTCGGCCGCATTCCGTCTCAAATCGGCATCGTCCCTCGCCTCGGGCGACGATCCGCGACATGCTGGGCCGGTGAACTCCTCACCCTTGCGCAGACGACTCGGCCTCGGCGCCCTCTTCGCCACCCTCGCACTGTTCCTCGCGGGGTGCATGAGGATGGACATGGCCATCACCCTCAACGAGGACGACACGTTCGACGGCAGCGTCGTGATGGCGTTCTCCGACGAGATGGCCCAGTCCCTGGACATGGACCCGCAGGAGATGTGGGACCAGATGGGCTCCGAGATGGAGTCCGACCTGCCCGAGGGCGCGACGCAGGAGCCGTACGCGCAGGACGGCTACACCGGCACCAGGATCACGTACGCCGACCAGCCCATCTCCCAGCTCGACACCGGCGCCACCGACTCCATCTCCGTGACGCGCGAGGGCGACGAGTACGTCGTGAGCGGCTCGATGGACATGACGGGCGAGGAGTTCAACCCCGAGACCGGCGACGCGGCCGGCGACGAGATGACGCGGCAGATGATGGACAGCCTCGACATCAAGGTCGCCATCACGTTCCCCGGCGAGGTCTCCGAGTCCAACGGCACCGTCGACGGCAACACCGTGACCTGGACGCCGGTCGTCGGCGAGGTCAACGAGATGACGGCGCGCGGCTCGGCCGTCGCGGGCGGCGCGGCCGGCACGGGCGACGAGGGCTCCGAGGAGGCCACCGACGACTCCGACGGCGCCACTGCGCCCGACGGCGGGGAGAGCGCGGGCGACTCCTCGGACTCGGGCTCCCTGGCCTGGCTGTGGTTCGTGATCGGCGGCGTCGTGCTGCTCGGCATCATCGGCCTGGTGCTCTGGCTGGTGCTCCGCTCCAAGCCGGGCACGCAGGACGGCCAGGCGGCCGGCTTCCAGCAGGGCGGCTACCCGGGTCAGCCGGGTCAGCCGGGCGCGTACCCCGCGGCCGGTCAGCCCGGTCAGTACCCCGGTCAGCCCCAGGGCCAGTACCCGGGCCAGCAGGGCTACCCCGCCCAGCAGCCGAGCCAGCAGGGCGGCTACCCCGGCCAGCAGGGTCAGTACCCGGGACAGCAGCCGGGTGCCTACCCGGGCCAGCCGGGTCAGCAGCCGGGCGCCTACCCCGGGCAGCCGGGGGCACCGCAGGGCTACGGGGCGCAGCCCCCGGCCCCGGGCCCGTACGGCACCCAGCCGCCGGCCCCGCCGCAGCCGCAGGGGGGCTACCCGGGCGCGGCTCCGTACGCCCCTCCCGGCGCGCCGCACCCGCAGTCGTCGCCGACGACGCCGCTCCCCGCCCAGCCGCCCGTCCCGCCGGGGGCGACGCAGCCGCTGCCGCCGTACCAGCAGCCCGCGCCGACCCAGCCGCTCCCGCCGCAGCCCGGCGCCCCGGGCCCGGACGGCCCGGCGAGCCCCGCCGGCCCGGACGACGAGATCGACGACGCGACGCGCCTGCGCCCGCCGCCCGAGTGACGGCTGCGCGTCCGACGGCGCGTGGTCGGTGACCGGCGGTCGGTGACCAGCGGTCGCTGACCACCCGCTGGCCCCCGTCGCCGGTCCGCCCGCAGCACCACCCTTGACGGCCCGCCCCGAGACCGGGGCGGGCCGTCGTGCGTCCCCGAGCCTCGTCCCCACCACCCGACGGCATTTTGTTTATCGGTATTGCCTTTTAGGGACGGGGCGGGATACCGTCGCTCGAAGCCGCCGGGCACCTGGATGCCCGACGGTCGGGGGGCGTACCGGTTCACTCAACGAGGAGTCACCATGAAGCACCACGCCTGGCGTCTGGCCACCGGCCTCACCGCTGCAGCGAGCGCTCTCGCGGTCGGGGTCGCCGCGGTCCCGGCGAGCGCGGCCGACGACGAGTACAAGGTCCTCGTCGTCGGCGAGACTCTCGGCTTCCGTCACTCGCACATCGACGAGACGACCGAGGCGGTCATCGCCATCGGCGAGGAGCGCGGGTTCACGGTCGACGTGTGGGACTCGCGGCAGCCCGAGCTGACGCTCGACTCGACGCCGTTCACGAGCGCCGAGGACCTCTCGCAGTACGCGACGATCCTCTTCGCCTCGCCGGTCGACGGCACCAACAACCAGGACCCTGCTCGTCCCCGGCTGCTGAACGACTCGGAGCTCGCGGCACTGCAGGGCTACATCCGCGACGGCGGCGGGTACGTCGGCCTGCACGCCGCGACCGACACCATGCACGCGGTGCCGTGGTACAGCGAGCTCAGCGGCGGGTCGGCGCGGTTCAAGAGCCACCCGGCCCAGCAGACGGCCACGATGCGGGTCGAGAGCCCCGGCCACCCGTCGACCGAGATGCTCCCCGCGGAGTGGACGAGGTTCGACGAGTGGTACAACTTCACCAGCAACCCGCGGGAGGACGTGCACGTCCTCATCACGCTGGACGAGTCGACCTACAACCCCGGCCGCGACGCCATGGGCGACGACCACCCCCTGGCCTGGTGCCAGAACTTCGAGGGCGGACGGTCCTGGTACGAGGGCGCCGGCCACGTCGACTCCTCCTACTCGGACCCGCTGTTCCTCGCGCACCTCGCCGGGGGCATCGAGTGGACTGCCGGCAAGGTGAGCGGCGGCGGTGACTGCGTCACCTTCAAGGAGGTCGACGGCATCGTGACGTCGCTCTCGACGGGCTCGAACCGCGCGGAGAAGCTCTCCGCCGGCGTGCGCGACTACCTCGACCGGGCCGAGGCGGCCGCCGACGCGGGCGCGCACGCGGACGCGATCCACATCCTCAAGCAGGCCCAGGGGAAGGCGCACGGTCTCCAGGACGAGACCCTCGTCGCGAAGATCGGCGACCTGATCGAGTGGCAGCAGACGCTCGTCTTCTGACCTCGGGAGCCCACCTCCGGCCGAAGCGGCCACGCCTTCCGGGCGTGGCCGCTTCGGCGTCTTCCGGCGAGCGCGTGCGTGCCGGCGAGTCAGGACTCGACGGTGACCTCGACGACGTCGCCCACGGCGTCGAACCGCACCGCGGGCCAGTACCCGTCGAGGAAGTGCTCGCCACACGAGTCCGCGAGGTGCACGACCGTGCCGCCGTCGTCGCGCCGCTGGACGAGCTCGACCACGAGGTCGTCGGCCGCCTCTGCCATCTCCTGGGCGGTCGGCTCGTCCTCGCTGAACCGGCGTACGACGGCCTCGACCGCGCGGCGTGCGAGGCGCGGGCTGAGCGCGTCGTCCCACAGGGGCTCGGCGGGGACGTAGGCGAGCGCCTCGGCGCCGACCCCGGGGTCGACCTCGGCGAGCGTCGCCGGGCTCCACGAGGGGTCGCGGTCCTTGTCGACGAGCTGCGCGCGGACGCCCTCGACGAGGTCGGGCTGCGTGTCGACGAACCAGGAGACGAGGCCGTACTCCTGCTCCAGCGCCGCGCGCAGGTCGGGGAGGTCGCGCGCGCTGCGCACGGCCGCGAGCGCCACGGTGACCGCGGTCGGGGAGAGCCGCTCGAGCTCGTCGGCCTCGGCGCCGGACTGCTCGTCCCCGTCCTGGGCTGCGGCGCGCAGGCGGGCCAGGATCTCGGGCACGGTGTCCGCCGAGTACGCGGCCTCGACCGCCGCCTGTCGGGTGACGAGTCGCGAGACCGGCGCCGGCAGGGCGTGGCGACGCACGACCTCCCGCACGTCCTCGACGTCGAGCGGGTCGACCCCCGCGCTCGCGAGCGCGGCGAGGTCGGCGGCGAGCACGGGCAGCCGCTCGCTCGGCACGTAGTGGTCCGCGAGCCCGACGAAGATCGCGTCGGCGGCGTCCATCGTCACGGCACCGAGCGCGAGCATCTCCCCCAGCCGCCCGGGCGCGCGCGCCAGGAGCCAGGACCCGCCGACGTCGGGCGTGAAGCCGATCCGCGTCTCCGGCATCGCGACGCGCGACCGCTCGGTGACGACGCGCACCGGGGCGTGCGCGCCGAGGCCGACCCCGCCGCCCATGGTGATGCCGTCCATGATCGTCACGACGGGAACGGGCAGCTCCGCGAGCGCCGCGTCCACCGCGTACTCGCGCCGGAAGTAGCGGCGCGCCTCGGCCTGCTTCCCGGCCACGATCGACGCGTGGAGCGCGCGGACGTCGCCGCCCGCGCACAGGCCGCGGTCGCCGGCGCCGTCGAGCAGCACGACGCGCACGGTCGGGTCGACGCGCCACTCCTCCAGCACGTCGGCGATCTCGCCGAGCATCGCGTCGCCGAGCGCGTTGAGCGCGCGGGGCCGGTCCAGGGTGAGGTGCCCGACGCCGTCGTCGACGCGGGCGATGATCTCGCTCGTCACGCGCGCCACGCTACCTCGCACCGCGAGGCGTCGGCGCGCCGCGGGTGCCGGGGCCCCGGGCCGCCGACACGTCTCGCCGCCGTCCCGTGCCAGCGCTCGACGGGCCCGGGGAGCGGTGGGACGCTGACAGGTCGGACGAGCCGGTGACGAGGAGGAGACGGTGGACGAGATGGCCGGGACGGGGACGTGGCGCACGGACGTGCTGGGTGAGGACTGGGTCGCGCGGGACCTCGACCTGCCGGACGGCGCGGTGGCGACGCTCGTCCGCAGGGCCGACGGCGCACGTCCGGCCGCCCCGTCCACCGCGCCGGGCGCGGGTCCCGCCGCGGGCGGGGAGCCGCCGTCGGGCGCGGGAGAGCGGCCCGCGGTGCTGTACGTCCACGGGTTCATCGACTACTTCTTCCAGACGCACGTCGCCGAGGCGGTCGAGGCGCGCGGGTACCGGTTCTACGCGCTCGACCTGCGCGGCTACGGGCGCTCGATCGGGCGCGGCTCGGGCGCCCCGGCCCGGCCCGACGACGACCCCAACTTCGTCACGGACCTCGCCGTCTACGCCCGCGACCTGGACGCCGCCGCGCGCGCGATCCGCGCGGAGGGGCACGAGCGGCTCGTCGTGCTGGGCCACTCGACGGGCGGGCTCGTCGCGAGCCTGTGGGCCGACGCGCGCCCGGGCCGGCTCGCGGCGCTCGTGCTCAACAGCCCGTGGTTCGACCTCAACAAGCCGTGGGTGTTCCGGGGCCCGGTGACGTGGGTGGTCGACGCGGTCGGCCGGGTCGCGCCGCGGCTGGTGGTGGGCGGCCTGGACCCGCACTGGGCCGAGGCCCTGCACGCGAGCACGGGTGGCGAGTGGGACTTCGACCTGGCCTGGAAGCCGATCGAGGGCTTCCCGGTCCGTGCGGGGTTCCTGCGCGCGGTGCGGCGCGGGCACGCGCGCGTGGCGCGCGGTCTGCACGTCGACTGCCCCGTCCTCGCGCTGGCGTCCGCGCGCAGCGGCCCGGCGTCGGGCTGGCACGACGCGCTGCTCACGACCGACAGCGTGCTCGACGTCGGGCAGATCGCGTCGCGTGCGGAGCGGCTGGGCGACGACGTCACGGTCGTCACGGTCGAGGGCGGCGCGCACGACCTCGCGCTCTCCCCCGAGCCCGCGCGGTCGACCTACCTGCGCGAGGTGCTCGACTGGCTCGACGCCCGCGTCTGACGGGTCCCGCCGACGCCTCCGGCTGCCGAGCCCGGGGTGGCTCCCCACGACCCGACCCTCCTGAGGAAGGACCCCGGGTTCGCGCCGGAGGGGCGACACCGTCGTGTCCGAATACCGCTAGCCAGGCGTGGGTTCGTCGGGTGAGGATCGAGGCATGACCACGACCCTCGCGACCCCCCGAACGACGGCGGACCCCGTCTTCGCGGAGCGCTACCGCGCCATCGCGTCGCGCGACCGCCGGTTCGACGGGCAGTTCATCACGGCGGTGAGCAGCACGGGCATCTACTGCCGGCCGTCGTGCCCGGCACGGACGCCCAAGCCGGAGAACGTCACGTTCTACCTCACGTCCGCGGCCGCGCACGAGGCCGGCTACCGCGCGTGCAAGCGGTGCCTGCCGGAGGCCGTCCCCGGCACGCCGAGCTGGGACCTCGGGCACGACCTCTCCGCCCGCGCGATGCGCCTCGTCGCCGACGGGGTCGTGGACCGCGAGGGGGTCGACGGCCTCGCCGCGCGGCTCGGGTACTCGGCCCGGCACGTGCACCGTGTGCTCGTCACGGAGCTGGGCGCCGGTCCCGTCGCGCTCGCCCGCGCGCTGCGCGCCCAGACCGCGCGCGCCCTGCTCACGGGCACCGACCTCCGGCTCGCCGACGTCGCGTTCGCCGCGGGCTTCGGCAGCGTCCGGCAGTTCAACGACACGATCACCGAGGTCTTCGACACCACGCCCAGCGAGCTGCGCCGTCGGGCCCGGCCCGGCCGCCCGACCCCTCCGCGCGGCGGCGCGGGCGTGCGCGTCCCCGACGACGCTCGTGCCGTCCGGGACGACGGCGGCACCACCGCGGTGCTCGACCTCACGCTCCCCCTGCGCGAGCCGTTCGACGCACGCGGCGTGTTCGCGTTCCTGGCGGCCCGCGCCGTCGACGGCGTCGAGGTCGCGGACCTCACCGGACCCCTCCTGTCGTACGCGCGCACGCTCGCGCTGCCGCACGGGCCGGGCGCGTTCCGCGCGACGTACGGCCCGCCGCCGGGGCGCACCCGCGGCGCGGCGCGGTTCCACGTCGAGCTCGAGCTCACGTCCGTGGCCGACCTGCCCGCGGCGATCGCCCGGGTCCGCCGCCTGTTCGACCTCGACGCCGACCCCGCGGCCGTGGACGCCGCCCTCGCCACCGACCCGGCGCTCGCCGCGTCGGTGCGCGCCGTGCCCGGCATCCGCGTCCCGGGCGCGGTGGACGCGACGGAGATCCTCGTCCGCGCGCTCGTGGGACAACAGATCTCCGTCGCCGCCGCGCGCACGCACCTGTCGCGGCTCGCCGTCGCGCTCGGCACGCCGTTCGCGTCCCGGTTCGGGCCGACCCGCCTCTTCCCGACGCCGGCGCAGCTCGCCGACGGCGGAGCCGACCACGTGCGCGGGCCGGCGCGGCGCACGGCCGCGATCCTCGGCGTCGCCCGGGCCCTCGCGGACGGCGCGCTCGCGCTGTCCCCCGCCGACGACCCGGCGGCCCAGTGCGCGGCGCTCGAGGCGATGCCCGGCGTCGGCCCGTGGACGTCCGGGTACGTCGCGATGCGCGTCCTGCACGACCCCGACGTCCTGCTCGACGGCGACCTCGCCCTCCGCGCGGGCGCCGCGGCGCTCGGTCTGCCCGACGAGCGTCGCGCGCTCGCCGCGCACGCCGAGCGTTGGGCGCCGTGGCGCTCGTACGCCGCGATGCACCTGTGGCGCGCCGCGACTCCCCGACCCTCGTCCGACCCCACGAAGGAGACCCCGTGACCACCGCACCCACCGCCCCCGCGACCTCCGCGACCGCCGTGACGACGACCGTCGAGACGCCCGACGGTCCGTTCACCGTCGTCGTCGACCCCGACGGCACGGTCCTCGCCTCCGGCTGGACGGCCGAGCCCGCGGCGCTCGTCGCGCTCGTCCACCCCGACCTGCGTCCCGCGGACGTCTCGACCGTGCCCGACGACGCGCCCGCCGTCGTCCCGGCCGTCGCCGCGGTCCGCGCGTACTACGCGGGCGACGTGCACGCGATCGACGCCGTCCCCGTGCGCCAGGTCTCGGGCCCGTACCGTGCGCACGCGTGGGACGTGCTGCGCACGGTCGAGCCGGGCGACCCCGTCACCTACACCCGGTACGCCGAGCTGTCGGGGCGGCCCGCCGCCGTGCGCGCCGCTGCGGGCGCGTGCGCGATGAACGCCGCCGCGCTGTTCGTCCCGTGCCACCGCGTGCTGCGCACGGACGGCAGCCTCGGCGGGTTCCGCTACGGCCTCGAGGTCAAGCGCAGCCTGCTCGACCGCGAGGCCCGCGCGACGGGGGCGCCGTCGCTCCTCTGAGCACCCCCTGAGCCGAACCCGGGGTCGCTCCCCGGCTCGGCGTCGAACAGGGGAGAAACCCCGGGTTCGGCACCGTCAGGGTCAGGAGATCGACGGCTCCTCGGGGGCCGAGACGGTGAAGACCGCGCCCGCGATGAGCGGCACGGACGTCACGCGGCGCTCGAGGTCGTCGAGGCGGCGCGCGACCGTCGTCTCGGTCTCGTCGCCGCGGAGGTCGACGCTCGCCACGAGGTAGAGCGCGCGCGGGCCCACGTACTCGAGCCGCAGGTAGGTCACGCGCTCGACCTCCGGCAGGTCCCGGATGCCCTGCAGGACCGCGGCCCGCGTCGCGGGCAGCGCGGCCTCGCCGACGAGGAACCGGCGGTTGCGGTCGATGAGCACGACCGACACCACCGCGAGCACGAGGCCGACGACGATCGACCCGATCGCGTCCGGGACGGGAGAGCCGGTGAGCTGGTGCGCGAGCACCCCGCCGAACGCGACGACGAGGCCGACCAGGGCGGCGGCGTCCTCCGCGTACACGGCCCGCAGCGTGGGGTCGGAGGTGACGAGCACGTGGTGCAACGTGTCCCGGTCGGCGGCCCGCGCCTCGTCGCGCGCCTGGCGCCGGGCGCGGAGGAACGACACGCCCTCCAGGACGAACGCGAGCGCCAGCACCGCGTAGGCGACGACGAAGTCGTCCGCTGGCTCGGGGTGCACGAGCTCCTGGATGCCGTGCGTGATCGAGACCCCCGCACCGACGGCGAACAGACCGATCGCCGCGAACATCGACCACACGTACGCCTCGCGGCCGAACCCGAGCGGGTGCTCGGCGTCGGCGGGGCGCCGCGAGCGCTTGTCGGCGACGAGCAGGAAGACCTCGTTGCCGGTGTCCGCCCACGAGTGCACGGCCTCGGCGAGCATCGACGCCGACCCGGTGATCGTCGCGGCGACGGTCTTGGCGCCCGCGACGAGCGCGTTCGCGAGGAACGCGACGACGACGGTGACGGTGCTCTCTCCGCCGTCCTCCGGCCGGGCGACCCGCGGGTTGCGCGACTCCGGCTGCGGCGGGGCGGGCGTGGGGGCGTCGGCCATGCAGCCGGTCTACCAGCCGCGCCCGCGGCCCGCGCGCGGAGCAGCGAACGACCGTCGAGCGCTCCGGCCGTCGGCCGCAGGTCCGGACGAGCGCGTCAGCGCTCCGAGGTGTCGGCCCCGGCAGCGGGCCCGACGTCCTCGTGCTCGCCCGAGTCCTCGCGCTCGGCCGCGTCCTGGTCGCGCGTGAGCTCGTCCACGACGAGCAGGTCCGTGCGCACCTTGCCGGTCCGGTACCCGGCGCGACCGACCATGTGCGCCGCGACCGGCGACGTGAGGAGCTGGAAGATCACGACGAGGAACAGCGTCGCGACGGCGCCCCACGAGCGCAGCCGCAGGCTCAGGCCCGCGAGCACGAGGATGAGCCCCAGGACCTGCGGCTTCGTCGCGGCGTGCATGCGCGCGAGCAGGTCGGGGAAGCGGACGACGCCGACCCCCGCGGCGAACGCGAGGAACGCGCCGCTCAGCAGGAAGACGGCCGAGACGACGTCGGCCAGGGTGTCCCAGAAGCTGGTCGCCGGGTCCATCAGCGCACCTCCCCCTCGGGCGCGCCGCCGTGGTGCTCGGGGTCCACGGCGGAGTCGCGGTCGGCCTCCTCGGCCTCGCGGCGCGCGGCGTCCTCCGCGGCGACCTCGTCGGCCGTGCGGATGCGGCCCTCGTCCTCGGGCTCGACGGACGCGAAGCGCGCGATCGTCACCGAGCCCACGAACCCGACGAGGGACAGCACGACGAGGATCGGGATGGTGTCCGTGCGCCGCGAGAACGCGGCCTCGAGCGCGATCGCGCCGACGAGAGTCGTCGTGAAGACGTCGAGCGCGATGGTGCGGTCGAGCATCGACGGGCCGCGCTCGGCGCGCACGATCGCGAGGCTCGCGCCGACCGCGAGGAGCGCGGCAGACGCGATCACGACGACGAGGTAGACGGTGTCGCTCATGCCTCGGCCACCTCTCGCTCCGACGGTTCGCGGTACAGGCCGGCGGCGCGCAGCTCGTCGTTGGACGCGAGCGCGTGCAGCACGCGGGCCTCCAGGGCGAGCGTGTCCTGGCGGACCTTCTCCACCCCGCCCGCCGTCTCGACGTCGAGCACGTGCAGGTAGAGCATCCCCGTGAGCCGGTGCGCCTCGACGACGATGGAGCCGGGCACGAGCGAGGAGAGCTCGGCCGTGATCGTCAGGTAGATGTCCGACGGGTTGCGCAGCCGCACGCCCACGACGGCGCCGCGCGGCGTGTGGCGGGGCGTGAGGGCGAGCAGGCTCACCTGGAACGAGGCGACGACGAGGTCGGCGACGAAGCGCCCGACGAGCACGGCGAACGGCCACGGCCGGAGCTTCCCGCGCGCCGCGATCGACGGCAGCGGGAAGAACGTGATGACGGCGAAGCCGAGGATCACGCCCGCGAGGACGTTGCCCCACGACAGGTCGCCCCAGAGCATGACCCAGACGAGCGTCAGCCACAGGATCGTGCGCCACTGCGTGGTGACGCGCGCGAACCAGCCGGAGGCGAGCGCGCGACGGCGGCGGTGCAGGCTCATCCGTCCCCACCCCCGGTCGTCGTGGCGGGCTCCGTGCCGTCCGACTCGCCCGTCGCGACCTCGTTCGACTCGCCCTGCCCGCGGTCGGAGTCGCCCGGGAACACCGCGTCGACGTACGTGTGGCCGTCGAGGAGCGTCGTGGCCGCGCGCTCGGTGTACGAGTAGAGCGGGCCGGCCACCACGGTGAGCGCGAGGCCGAACGCGACGAGCGCCGTCGCCGGCCCGACCATGCCGCGCGGGAGGCGCGCGTCCGCAGGGATCTCCACGGGCGCCGTCTGCCAGAACGCCTTGTTCCACGCCTTGACGATCGCGTACAGCGTGAGGAGCGACGTGACGACCGACCCGACGACGAGCGCCCACGTGAGCGGGGTGCCCTGCGCGACGCCCTCCTCCAGCAGGCCCACCTTGCCGAGGAAGCCGGACAGCGGCGGGATCCCGGCGAGGTTCATCGCGGGGATGAAGAACAGGATCGCGAGCCCGGGCGCGAGCTTGGCGAGGCCGCCGAGCCGGTCGAGCGAGGTCGACCCGCCGCGGCGTTCCACGAGGCCCACCACGAGGAACAGCGTCGTCTGGACGGTGATGTGGTGCACGACGTAGAAGATGGCGGCCGCCATGCCCGGCTCGGACGCGAGCGCGATGCCGAAGATCATGTAGCCGATGTGGCTCACGAGCGTGAACGACAGGAGTCGCTTGATGTCGTTCTGCGCGACGGCGCCGAGGATCCCGACGACCATCGTGAGCAGCGCGAGCCACATGAGCACGTCGTCGACCACGCTGTCCTCGGGGAACAGCAGCGTCTGCGTGCGGATGATCGCGTAGACGCCGACCTTCGTGAGCAGGCCGGCGAACACCGCCGTGACGGGCGCGGGCGCGGTCGGGTACGAGTCGGGCAGCCACGCGGACAGCGGGAAGATCGCCGCCTTGATGCCGAACGCGAGCAGCAGCAGGAGCTGGATCGTGAGCGCCATGCCCGGGTCGATCTCCCCGTAGCGCTCGGAGAGCTGGGCGAGGTTCACGGTGCCCGTCGCCGCGTAGGTCAGCGCGATCGCGACGAGGAACACGATGGACGACAGCAGTGCCACGACGACGTAGATCGACCCGGCGCGGATGCGCTCGCCCGTGCCGCCGAGCGTCAGGAGCACGTAGCTCGCGGCGAGGAAGATCTCGAACCCGACGTAGAGGTTGAACAGGTCGCCCGAGAGGAACGCGTTGAACACCCCCGCGGCGAGCACCATGAACGTCGGGTGGTAGATCGCGACCGGCGCCTCCTCGTCGCCGTCCGCCACGCCCTGCGCGAGCGAGTACAGCAGGACGCACAGCATGACGAAGCTCGAGACCACGAGCATGAGCGACGAGAGCCGGTCCGCGACGAGGTCGATGCCGACCGGGGCGGCCCAGCCGCCGACGTCGACGACGATCGGACCGGAGTCGGCCGCGACGAGCAGCCCCACCGACGCCGCGAGGACGAGCGCGAGCGCGGCGACCGTGATGAGCCGCTGGGCGCGCGGGTGGCGCCACAGCGCGAGCGCGGCGCCCGCCGCGACGAGCGGGAGGACGACGGGCAGCGGGACGAGCGCCGCGGCGGTGAGGCTCATCGCGGCTCCTTCCCGTCGTCGCTGCGGTCGTCAGGTCGTGGGTCGTCCGGGCGGTCGGGCCGGGCGGCGTCGTCGTCCGGCGCGGCCGGGGACGACGGCGGTTCCTGCCCGTCGGTGATCCCGTCGCCGTCGCCGTCGGTCTCGTCGCGGACCTCGGCGGCCTCGTCGTCCAGGCTCGCGCCGCTCTCCTCCGTGTCCGCGTCCTCGAACGCGGGGGCGTTGCGCGCGGCGTGCCGCGCGACGCGGCGGTCCTCGAGGTCGTCCTGCACCTCGTCGTGGCCGTGGAGCTGCCACGACCGGTACGCCATCGCGAGCACGAACGCCGTGATGCCGAGCGTGATGACGATCGCGGTGAGCACCATCGCCTGGACGAGCGGGTCGCTCATCTCGTCCTCGGGCGTCGTGCCGATGAGGGGCGCGCCCCCGGCGCGCCCGCCCGCGACGAGGAACAGCAGGTTCGCGCCGTTGCCCATGAGGATGAAGCCGAGCAGGACGCGCGTGAGGCTGCGCTCCAGCAGCAGGTAGACGCCCGCCGCGAAGAGCACGCCGATCGCGAGCACGAGGACGACGCTCGGGGTCATGTCGATGACGTTCACCGGCGGCCGCCCCCGATCGAGTCGGGCTCCATGGCCTCGAACGGCCCGGTGTCCTCGCCCGGCTCGCGCCCGGCGGCGGCGCGCTCGGCGTGCCGGTCGATCTCCGCCCCCAGGGTGCGCAGGATGTCGAGGACGAGGCCCACGACGACGAGGAACACGCCGACGTCGAAGAACAGCGACGTGACGAGGTGGATCTCCCCCACCAGCGGCAGCGCGATGTCGTACGCGTCGCTGCCGAGCACGTTGCCGGTGAGCAGGAACGCGACGAGCCCCACGCCCGCGGACAGGAACAGGCCCGTGCCGAGCAGCAGGCCCGGGTGGACCGGCGCCGCCTCGCCGAGCTCGTAGCGACCGCCCGCGAGGTAGCGCACGATGAGCGCGATCCCGACGACCAGCCCGGCCGCGAACCCGCCACCGGGCGCGTTGTGGCCGGAGAACAGCAGGAAGAGCGCGAAGACGATCATCGCGTGGAACAGCACGCGCGTGACGACCTCGAAGATCACCGAGCGTCTCTGGGGCGCGAGCGTGCGCCCCGCGCTGAGCCACACGAGCATGCGCGGCTGGTCCTTCTCGGTGACGCCGCGGCGGCGCAGCGCCGCGCCCGGGTCCGCGCTGCCCTCGCTCCAGACGCCCGAGCCGGACGCCGTCGTCGCGGGCTTCGCGCCCGAGGCGCGCAGGATCTCCCCGCTGCGCGTGCGCAGGAACACCAGCGACGCGACACCCGTGGCCGCGGCCAGCAGGACGGAGATCTCGCCCATCGTGTCCCACGCGCGGATGTCGACGAGCGTCACGTTGACGATGTTCTTGCCGTGCCCGAACTCGTACGCCTCGGCCGGGAAGTCGACGGAGATCGGCGTCGCGACCCGCGCGAGCGGCGCCACGACCGCGAAGCCCATCATGACGACGGCGACGGCCAGGCCGATGCCCAGGCGCACCCAGCGGCTCGCGGCGAGCGGCCGGTTGGAGAAGTACGCGGGCAGGCGCCGCAGCACGAGCACCATGACGACGAGCGTGATCGTCTCGACGAGGACCTGCGTGAGCGCGAGGTCGGGCGCGCCGTGCAGGAGGAAGAGGACGGCGTTGCCGTACCCCGCGATGCCGACGAGGATCACGGCCTTGAGGCGGCGGCGCGAGCGCGCGGCGAGCACCGACGCGACGCAGATCGCGGCGACCGCGACGAGCTGCGCGGGGCGGTCCCACGCCTTGAGCTGCTCGGGCCACGCCGTCTGCGCGACCATGACGACCCCCGGCCCCAGCACGAGGACGACGAGGATCGCGCCGAGGTAGAACGGCAGCGAGCCACGCTGGGTGACCGCGGTGACGTCGGCCGCGAGGTCGTCGAGCTTGCGCATGACCTTGCGGTACGTGACGTCGGCCTCCGGGCCGGTCCACAGCGACGCCTGGAAGCGCTCGACGCGCGCCCGCTGCCAGAACAGCACGACGCCGACCGCGAGGACGAGGACGGTGAGCGCGAGCGCGGGGGTGAAGCCCGCCCATAGGACGAGGTGCCCGGGCTCGCCCACGGGATACGTGTCCGCGTAGGGCGCGAGGAGGTCCTCACCGAAGTGGGGAACGAGCGCCGTCGCGAGGCCCAGGACGGCGAGCACGACGGCCGGGCTCACGAGCAGGAACGGCTGGCGATGGATCCGCGCGGGGTCGATCGGCGGCTCGTCCGCCGCGACGGCGGGGCCGCGCGCGGCGAGCGCGCGCAGGTTCACGTGCTCGTTGGCCCGCGCCGGGGGCGTGCCGAGGTGCGGCTTGGACGCGAACGCGCCCCACCAGAACCGGATCCCGTAGGCGACCGTGAACATCGACCCGACGACGACGGCCCACAGGACCACCGTGTCGACCCAGACGGGCCCCGAGCCGTGCAGGAGCGACTCGAGCGCCGCCTCCTTCGCGACGTAGCCCGCGAACGGCGGGAGCCCGATCATCGAGGCGGTCGCGAGCCCGCCCGCGACCGCCGTCCACGGGAGAGCCTTGCCCACGCCCGTGAGGCGACGCAGGTCGCGCGTCCCGGTCGCGGCGTCGACGACGCCGACCACGAGGAACAGCGACGCCTTGAACATCGCGTGCGCGCCGATCATCGCGAGACCGGCGAGCGCTGCCCCGCGCGTCCCGAGGCCGACGAGCAGGATGATGAGGCCGAGCTGGCTCACCGTGCCGAACGCGAGCACGAGCTTGAGGTCGTACTGGCGCAGCGCGCGGTAGCCGCCCACGAGCAGGGTGCCCGCTCCGAGCGCGATGACCATCGACCGCCACACGGTCGTGTCGGAGTAGGCGGGCGCGAACCGCGCGACGAGGTAGACGCCGGCCTTGACCATCGCGGCCGCGTGCAGGTAGGCGCTCACCGGGGTCGGCGCGGCCATCGCCGCGGGCAGCCAGAAGTGCAGGGGGATCAGCGCGGACTTGCTCGCCGCGCCCACCAGGAGGCACACGATCGCGGCCGTCACCGCGCCGCCCGTGGGCGGGTCGGCGATGATCTCCGACATCCGGAAGGTCCCGCCCTGGACCCCGAGGATCACGACGCCCACGAGCATCGCCAGACCGCCGGCCGTCGTCACGACGATCGCCTGCATCGCGGCGCGCCGGCTCGCCTTGCGATCGGCGTAGTGCCCGATGAGGAGGTAGGAGAAGACGGTCGTGAGCTCCCAGAAGACGAACAGGAGCAGCATGTCGTCCGCGGTGACGAGCCCGACCATGGCCCCGGCGAACGCCGTGAGGACGCCGCCGAACCGCCGCAGGCCCTGCGCGGTGGGCGAGAAGTAGGCCGAGCAGTAGACGAGGACGAGAGCGCCGACGCCGCCGACGAGCAGCAGCATGAGCCACGACAGCGTGTCCATGCGGAAGGCGAGCTCGAGGCCCAGGCCCGGCACCCACTCGACGACCTGGGTGGGGTGCTCCCCCGCCATCACGCGCTCGGTCCAGGCGAGCGCGTAGACGGCCGCCGACGCCGGCGCGAGCGCCATGACGAGGAACGCCCGGCGGCCGAGGAGCGAGACGAGTGCGGGCGCGCCCAGTGCCATCACGAGATGAGCAACGAGCACGTAGAGCACGGGCCGCTCCGTCCGGGTCGGGGGCGGGGTGGGCAGGCAGAGCCGGGGTTCTTGCTGGACTTGTCATCGTCGCACCCGCGGAAGGGAGTCGCAGGGCACGACAGTTCACGGCGACGGCGATGCCGTGCCGAGGATCATTTTACCGACTCCCCAGCCCTCCACCGGCCCCGCAGGCCGGACCGTGACCGATTCCTCAGTCTCCCGTCACAGATCCTCGGGGTCCACGAGGAACTCCGCCTCGTCCGCGATCTCGCCCCCGACGGCGTCGTGCAGCGTCCGCGCGATCTGCGCGACGACCTGCGCCGCACGCTTGCGCGCGACCTGGTGGTCGAGCGACGGCTGCTCCTGCTGCGACTCGACGAGGTCGCGCGGCTCCCACCGCACCCGGTAGCTCACGGCGCCGTCGGCCGTCCACGGCAGGCCGCGCAGCAGCAGCGGCAGGGCCTCCTCGCCGCCCACCTCCACCGCGACGAGCCCGTCCATGCCGAGGTCGACGATCAGCCCGTACCCGTCGAGGACCGCACCCGTCGTCAGCGCCTTGATGTCGACGTCGTCGGCGGCCGCGTGGATCGCGCGCCGGAGCGCGGGGTCCATCTTCTCGCCCGGGTAGAGCGGCAGGTCCGCGATGCCCTTCGGCGGCCCCTCGTACGACTTGCCCTCGGTCGCGAGCCGCGTCCGGGGGTGCAGCCGCGCGACGAGCGCGAGCGCGGCGTTGGGGTCCAGCCAGACGTCCGAGTAGAGGGTCATGTCGATCGCGACGCCCGGGTCGGGCGTGAGGACGACGCCCGGGCCGGCCGGGTTCCCGACGTCGGTCCGCACCGACCCGCCGAGCCTGCGCGCCGCCGCGACGAGGAACGCCACGACCCGCTCCTCCTCCCGCACCGGCAGCCCGCCGGGGAAGGCGCGGCCGATCCCGTCGCGGTCTCCGCCCCCCGGGTAGGGGACGTCGCCACGCTCGCGCGGGCACACGACGTCGAACACGAGCGTCGTGCCCGGCGGCAGGCCGGCCCCGGACCCCGCGTACGGCCCCGTGATCGTCGTGTGACGCGACGTGCGCAGCACGCCCGGCGCCCCCGGGGCCGCGGTGCGGGCGGGCGGCACGAGCGGCTCGGTCCCCTCCGGCGCGACGTCCCAGCGCGCGCCCGCGAACCGCGAGAGAGCGAGCGTCTCGACCTCGTCCACGACGACGTCGGCCGGGAGCCCGAGCAGGTGCCGCGCCTGGTAGGACTGCGCGGCGCCGGGCCCGTCGGGGTGCGGCAGCGGCGGGAGCGGGCTCATGCGGTGCGGTCCTCCGGTCCTCGGGTCCTGCGGGGTCGAACGGCGTCCGACGCGGCGTGCCGCGCTCAGACGTCGGTGCGGTGGAAGCTCTGCCACGAGCGGGAGGCCGTCGGGCCGCGCTGGCCCTGGTAGCGGGAGCCGTAGACGCTCGAGCCGTACGGGTTCTCGGCGGGAGACGACAGGCGGAAGAAGCAGAGCTGCCCGATCTTCATGCCCGGCCACAGCGTGATCGGCAGCGTCGCGACGTTGCTCAGCTCGAGCGTCACGTGCCCGGAGAAGCCCGGGTCGATGAAGCCGGCCGTGGAGTGCGTGAGGAGGCCGAGCCGACCGAGGCTCGACTTGCCCTCGAGGCGCGCGGCGACGTCGTCGGGCAGGGTCACCGTCTCGAACGTCGACCCGAGCACGAACTCCCCCGGGTGCAGCACGAACGGCTCCGCCGGGTCGACCTCGACCAGGCGCGTGAGGTCCGGCTGGTCCTGCGACGGGTCGATGAACGGGTACTTGTGGTTGTCGAACAGCCGGAAGAACCGGTCGAGTCGCACGTCGATGCTCGACGGCTGGAGCATCGACGGGTCGTACGGCTCGAGCTGGACGCGCCCGGCGTCGAGCTCGGCCCGGATGTCGCGGTCGGAGAGCAGCACGGCCCCACGCTAGCCGACGCCGGCGCCCGCCAGGACCGGTCGCCGAACCCTGGATCGCTCCCCGGGAACGCGTCGCCGTGGGGAACGGTCCAGGGTTCGGCGCGGCGTCAGGCGCGCAGCGGGCGGCCCGTCGAGTCGACCGAGTAGTAGCCCGTCTTCGAGGTCAGGTAGAGGATGCCCTCGACGAGGCCCCAGATCGCGATGACCGGCGCGGCGAAGCCGAACGACAGCACCGACACGAGCAGCATCGTCAGGCCGATGCCCGTGTAGCCGAGGTAGAACCGGTGGATACCGAGGCTCCCGACGAGGATCCCGAGCAGGCCCGCGGCGAGCCGGGACTTGGCCTGGGGGTCGTACGCCGGGTCGAAGCCGGGCTGCCCGTACCGGCCGGGCTGCGCGTACCCCGGCTGCTGGCCGTAGCCCTGCTGGGGGTAGCCCTGCTGGGGCGCCGCACCGTAGGCCGCGCCCTGCGGCTGGCCGTACCCCGGCTGCGCACCGGGCGTCCCGTACGGCCGCTGGCCGTAGGCGTCGCCGTAGCCCTGCTGCGACTGGCCGTACGCGTCGCCGTAGTCGGGCTGCTGGTCGTGGCCCGGCGCTGCGCCCGACGGCGTCGCCCCGCCCCCGTAGACCGGGTCGCCCGGGGCCGGGGTCCCCTGCGCGGGGTCGGGCTGCTGCTGGTACGGGTTCTCGGACAAGGCTGCTCCTCGGGCGGCGCGCGGCACGTCGGCGCGGTACTGGGTCGTGGTGCGGTCGGGTTCTGGCATCACCGGCGACGTCCGCTATGATCGGGGCGCGCGCTGGTTCGCCGAGGATCCTCCCAGAGGGCCCGGGGCGGACGCCACCGGCGCCGCGCGGGTGTAGTTCAATGGTAGAACTTCAGCTTCCCAAGCTGACAGCGCGGGTTCGATTCCCGTCACCCGCTCAGCGCTCGAGAGCCCCGCACCGGTCCGGTGCGGGGCTCTCGTCGTCGTTGTCCGGCAGAGGACGGCGCCGAGCCCGGGGTTGCTCCCCACGGCGACGGTGACGTGGGGAACGACCCCGGGCTCGGCGGTCTGGGTGGGCGATCAGCCCAGGATGCTGCCCGCGGCCTTGGCCGATGCGGCGAGCGAGCCCGTCAGGGGCAGGTCCGGGAGGATCACGGCCTGGGCGGCGTGGTAGACGTCGGGCTTGCCGACCCACGTGACGCCGTCGGGGCGGTTGGACGTGTCGAGCTCGTGGTGCCACGAGCCGCGCTCGGGGTCGACGAGGAACCTGTCGATCCACGCCCACCACCCCGCGGCGGCCTCGGCGAAGCGCGACTCCCCCGTGACCCGGCCGAGCACGTCGGCCGCGGCGACGGCCTCGGCCGCGACCCAGTGGTAGCGGCGCGGCTCGACGGGTACCCCGGACCAGTCGACGGTGTACACGAACCCGCCGCCGTGCTCGCCGTCCCAGCCGTCGGCGACGGCGCGGTCGAACAGCGCGACCGCGGCCTCGGTGCGCGCACCGGGCGTGCCGGCCGCGACGTCGACCTGCAGGACGAGGCGCGACCACTCGAGCCCGTGCCCCGGCGTCGACCCGTACGGCTTGAACGGGTCGCGCGGGCGGTCGGCGTTGTAGTCCGGCAGCGGGTTCCAGTCCGCGTCGAAGTGCTCGGGGATGCGCCACTCGTTCTCGCTCGCCCAGCCGATCACGCGGTCCGCGATCGACGCGGCGCGGCCGAGCCACTCGGCGTCGCCCGTCGCGTCGTGGGCCGCGAGCAGCGCCTCGACCGCGTGCATGTTGGCGTTGACCCCGCGGTACGCGTCGAGCGTGGTCCAGTCGCGCGACCACTCGTCCGCGTGCATCCGGGGCCCGGGCTCCCAGAACCGCTCGTCGAGCACGGCGAGCGCCGCGTCGAGCAGCTCGCGCGCGCCCTCGCGGCCCGCGATCGTCCCCGACGCCGCGGCGAGCACCACGAACGCGTGCGCGTACGCGCTCTTGGTGCCGTCGACCGCCCCCTCCTCCGTCGCAGCGAAGTCGCCGGGCCGCGGGCCCGGACCGCGCGAGGACACCCAGCCGCCGTACTCCGCGTCGACGAGCACGCCCCGCAGACCCCGCAGCGCCTTGTCCGCGAGCTCGCCCGCGCCGGGGACGCCGAGCAAGGACGAGAAGGCGTAGACGTGCGCCATGCGCGACGTGATCCACGTGTGCACCGGCCGCGCGAGGTCGGGGACGTCGTCGTCGTCGAGCCACTGCGCGGCGCCGTCCGACCGCAGCGAGGCCGCGCCGAAGTACAGGAGGTCGGCGAGCTGGTCGCGCCGCCACGCCGTGAGGTCGGCCGTGGGGTCGACCCGGGGGGCCGCTGCGGGCGAGGGCTGCTCGGACGGGTGCTCGGTCATGTCTCGGTCCTTCTCGTGCTGGGAACGTGGTGCCGCACCGGGCGCGGTGCCGGTACGGCGCGGTGCCCCGGGACGATCATCCCGGGGCACCGCCGGTGGTGCATGCTCACCGTGCGCCCCGGAGACCGGGGCGCACGGTGGGCTCAGGGGCTCAGCCGCAGGTCACGGCCGCGTAGTCCGCCGTGATCGACGCCGTCACCCCCTGGTCTCCTCGGGTCGCCTCGACGGTGACCGTGCCGGCCTCGACCGACGTCGCCCGCGTCGCGAACGACTGGTAGGCGTTGGCCCCCGGCGCGACGGCCGCGAACTCCTTGGTCCCGAACGGCGTGACGAGGCGGATCGCGACGGGCGCGTCCTCGCCGTTCTCGGCGCGGACCGCGACGTACGCCTTGCCGGCGAGGCAGCGCGTGCTCACGGTGACGTCGATCGCGAGCTGCGGCTGGCCCTCGGTCACGGTCACGGGGACCTCGACCACCTGGCTGGTCCAGCCGTCGTCGACCACGACGTACGCGGTGTACGTCCCGGCCGCCGCGTAGGCGTGCGCCCCGGAGACGGAGCCGTCCGCCACGGTGCCGGCCGCGACGTCGGAGCCGTCGCCCCACGTGACCGCCGCGCGGAGCTCGGCGCCCTCGCGGCCGCCGGTCACCTGGGCGAGCACGGCGTCCGCGGACTGCCCGACGGCGAGGGTCACGCCGTCCGCGGCCGTCACCTCCAGCGCGGGGTGCTCGGCGAACGTGCCGTCGTGCGCGACCGCGACCACGTGGATCCGGCCGTCGCGCGCGAGCTCGCCCGGCTGGTCCGGGAGCGTGAGGCTCACGGCCCGCTTGCCCTCGGGGAGCGTGATCGGCGCCGTCGCGAAGAACGCGGCAGGGGTGCCGGTCTGCGGGCTGCCGCCGCGCAGGCGGTTGTCCGTGACCGCGACGGGGATGTTGCCGAACACCGGGTTGCGCGCCGCGCCCGACCAGTCGCCGAAGCTCAGGTCGATGGGCTGCGACGAGCCGTCGTCGAAGGTCAGCACGCCCTGGGCCTGCTGGTTCTTCTCCGTGCCGGTGCCGATCACCGAGAGCTGCTCGGCGTCCGCGGGGACCTCGAGCTCGATGGTCTGGCCGTCGCCCGTCGCGTTGTCCGGCTGGCCGGCGGGGACCGCCGGGACGTCGAACGCGAGGTCCGTGCCGGGCACCGTCGAGCGCTGGCCCTGGACGAAGCCCTTCGCCGCGAGCTGGGCCCGGTCGAAGAAGACGCCCTGGCCGTCGCACGACCCGACGGTCGTGCCGAGGTCGCCGATGCAGACGTTGTCGTACGCCGCGAGCAGCGAGCCCTCGCGCAGGAGCGAGACGGAGACGTACGAGGTGGTCGAGACGGGCTCGATCCCCTCGCCCGAGACCGTGACGGTCACCGGGTAGACGCCCGGGGCGGTCCACGAGTGCGCGGCGTTCACCGCGTACCCGCCGAACGCGCCCGCCTGGAGCGAGCCCGCGACCGGCTCGGAGCCGTCGCCGAACGCGACCTGCACGTCGAGCGCCGACGCGTCGCCCTCGACCCCGGTGAGGGTCGCGAACGAGCCCGAGACCTCGCGCCCGGTGACCGTGTCGCGGTCGGGCGCGGCCGAGAGCGTCAGCTCCTCGGCCCCGGAGGCCTTCGGATCGGCGAGGAGCTCGACCTCGGCGAGCGACAGCGCGCCCGAGCCCGAGGCCGCGGTGACGGTCACGCGGTACTGCGCGAACGCCGTCGGCTCCTTGACCGTGAACGGCCGCGTCTGCAGCGCCCAGCGGAACTGCTCGCCGGACCGCTCGTCGAGGGTCGTCCAGGTCTCGCCGTCGTCGGAGCCCTCGAGGGTCCACGCGGACGGCGACGCCGTCCCGCTCGCCCCGGAGGTCAGCGTGTACGACTCGACCGTCGGCCGGATGCCGTTGCCCGCCCACGTGATCGACGGGGTGGTCGTGGCGAACGTCGTGCGCGTGCCGGACGTGTTGTCCGTCAGGGCCGCGGCGCTCGTCGCCGCGTCGCCGTCCGCGACGGTCGTCGTGCCGAGGCCCGACGTCGTCGCGTCCTGGACCGGCGCCGGGGGCTCGTCGCCCTCGGTGAGCGACGGCGGCGCGTCGTCCTCGCCCGTGCCCCAGTCGGACGGCTCCGGACCCATGACGAAGTCCAGCGTCGCGCCGCCCGAGAGGTCGGCCTGGGAGAGCGACGTCGAGGTGCGGGCCTCGCCGTCCACCGCGAGGGACTGCACGTAGACGTTGTCCACCGAGTTGTTCTCGGCGTTGACCACGAGGTCGCCGTCCGGCAGGTGCACGGTGGCCTTGTCGAAGAGCGGCGAGCCGACCGCGTACTCGTCGGAGCCGACCTGGAGCGGGTAGAAGCCCAGCGAGGCGAAGATCCACCACGACGACATCTCGCCGTTGTCCTCGTCGCCCGGGTAGCCCTGGCCGATCTCGCTGCCCACGAACAGGCGGCGGGTGACCTCGCGGACCTTCTCCTGGGTCTTCGAGGGCGCGCCCGCGGCGTCGTACAGCCACGGGATGTGGTGCGACACCTGGTTGCTCATGCCCCACATGCCCATGCGCACGTCGCGCGCCTCGCGCTGCTCGTGGATGCCGCCGTTGCCGGCGCCCTTCTCCGGGGTGGAGAAGAACAGGTCGAGCTTGTCCTCCAGGCCCTGCTTGCCGCCGTAGAGGTTGGCGAGACCCTGCGGGTCCTGCGGCGCGTGGAACGCGAAGTTCCAGCCGCTCGTCTCGGTGTACCCGCCGCCCCAGGCCTCAGGGTTGTAGGTCTCCGGGTCGACGGCCCACGTGCCGTCCGCGTGCCGCGGCACGAAGAAGTCCACCTCGGGGTCGAACAGCTCGACGTAGTGCGTGGCGCGCTCGAGGAAGTACGAGGACTCCTCGCGCAGCGTCTCGCGACGCTCGTCCGGCGTGGCCGGGTCCTCCGCGAGGGCGGCGGCCATGTTGCCGATGCCGAAGTCGTTGATCAGGCCCTCCAGGCCCCACGACACGGACTCGTGCGTGGACTCCGGCGTGAACCCGAGGAACGGCGACGTCTGGAGGCCCTTGCGGCCCACGGCGTTGTTCGGCGGCGCGACGGACGCGTTGCGCAGCGCGGCGTCGTACGCCTCGAGCGCGGTGGCCGTCGGGAGCGAGCCCTTGAGGTACGCGTCCGCGAACGCGACGTCGGAGCTCGTGCCCGTCATGAGGTCGGCGTAGCCCGGCGAGGACCAGCGCGCGACCCAGCCGCCGTCGCGGTACTGCTGGACGAACCCGTCGACCAGCTCGCCCGCGAGCTCCGGGTAGAGGAGCGAGTACGCCGGCCAGGCCGTGCGGTACGTGTCCCAGAACCCGTTGTTCACGTAGATCTTGCCGTCGACGATCTTCGCGTTCGTCTGCGTGTCCGTCGCGGAGCCCGTGGTCGCGGAGACCGGGCTCGCGTACTTGTACGCCGGCGCCTGCGCCGTGCCCGTGTTCTCGAACTGCGAGTTCGGGTACAGGTTGAGGCGGTAGAGGTTGGAGTACAGCGTGACGAGCTGGTCCTCGCTCGCTCCCTCGACCTCGATGACGCCCAGGCGGTCGTTCCACGCCTGCGCGGCGGCGGCCTTGACCTCCGTGAAGGTCTTGCCCGTCACCTCCAGGTCGAGGTTCTTGCGCGCCTGGTCGAGGCTGATGAAGGAGGTCGCGACGCGCAGCTCGACCGTCTTGTCGGACGACGTGTCGAACGTCGCGAAGCGCGCGTCCGCACGGTTGCCCGCCGCCGTCCCGACCGCCGTCGGACTACGGTCGAAGGTGCCGGCGACGAACATGCGCGTACGGCCCACGGACAGGCCCGAGCCGTTCTCGACCCACCCGGAGAGCGTCCCCGTGGCCTGGTCGTACGTGAGCTTGGACGAGCCGTCCACCTTGTCCACGAGCACGTGGCCCGTGGCGCCGGGGTAGCTGAACCGGAGCACCGCGCCGTGGTCGGTGGGCGTCGCCTCGATGGCGGACCCGTTGGTGAACGTGACCCCGTAGTAGTCCGGACGCGCCAGCTCGTCGGCGTGGTCGAACTCGAGACCGCGCGTCGAGAGCGTGGCGTCGGGCGTCCCGGACGCCGTCGACGGGAGGAACGTGAGCTGGTTGCGGTCGCCCATCCACGGGCTCGGCTCGTGCGAGACGCCGAATCCCTGGAGCACGGGCTTGTTGTTGGCGTTGTTGGCCTTGTGGTACTCGTACAGCCAGCTCTGCGAGGAGGCGTTGGTGTAGGGCACCCAGAAGTTGAAGCCGTTGGGCGTCGCCGTCGCCGGGATGTTGTTCCCGCGCGAGAAGCTGCCCGACGCGAGCGTGCCGCGACGGGTGTCGACGTAGTTGGCGAGGCTCGAGCCGTCGATGGTCGCCGGGTTCGCGGTGATCGCGACGTCGTCGAGCCAGCCCGCGAACTTGGTGCCCGCGTGGCCGCCCGGGTTGTCGTAGCCGAGCAGCACCTGGTCGACGGTCTTGCCCGCGGCGACGTCGCCGAGGTCGATCCGCACGGAGTTCCACTGGTCGGCGTAGAGGATCTTGCCCTCGCCCTGGGCCTGCGCCGTCGCGACCGTCTCGTGCGCGTCGCGCGCGCCGAGGTCGGACAGGTAGGTGCCGTCGGTGAACAGCACGTCCACCGCCGCGTACGTCGACGGGTACTGCAGGTCGTCGAGCAGCTCGGGGAAGATCGTGTAGCTCAGACGCGTGTCCTCGCCCACGACGACGTCGACGTCGTCGTAGAGCACGTTGGTCGCGTAGGTCTCGCCGTCGGCGAGGTGCGAGCCGTCGTACCGCAGCGAGTGCAGGCCCGAGAACCCGACGCCCGCCTTGTTGGTGAAGCTCACGCGGGGCCCGGTGCCGACCTTGGTGTTCATGGGCGCGGCGGAGGGGCCCGCGCTCAGGTCGTCCGAGAGGTCCCACCCGGCGAGCTGGACGATGGAGTCGCCCGAGTTCGCGGTCACGTTGAGGCGCAGGTACGTGTACGCCTCGGTGGGCTCGTCGAGCTCGAAGCTGCGCGTCTGCTGCCGGTTCGGGAAGTCCTCGTCGGTGCGCTGGTCGAGGGGGGTCCACGTGGAGCCGTCGTTCGAGCCCTCGATCGTCCAGGTCTTCGGGTCGCGGCCCGCGGCGTCGTCGCCCGACGTCATCGAGTAGGCGACGAACGAGACCGGCTCCGTGAACTCGTACCGGACCCAGCCGGTCGAGGCGAACGCGAGCCACTTGGTGCCGGAGCTGCCGTCCGCGAGGTTCGCGGCGCCCTCGTTCGGCAGGTTCTGGGCGCTCGCCGTGACGGCCTTGAGCTTCCCGAGCACGCTGCCGGGGAGGCCGCTCGTGAACGACCCGACGTTCGCCTGCCAGGGCGCGCCGTCGCGCTCGGCCACCGTGGAGGCGAGCGCTGCGGGGTCTCCCGACTCGAAGGACGACGAGAAGTCCCCGGGCTCCGCGGCAGCGGCGGGGGCTGCCGTGAGGGCGCCGACGGGGACTGCGAGAGGGACGGTGAGGGCCGCGGCGAGCGCGAGGCCGAGGGGCCTCGCGCGGCCGCTCCTGGAGCGCGCGGCGTCCGCGCGTCCGGGCGGGAGGGGTCTGGTCATGCTCGCGATCTCCTTCGATCATCTGACAGCGCTGTCAGGCTGCAGGGGTGCCCCTGACAACGCGCAGGGGGGAAGCGTTGTCAGGGGCAGCCCGAACTTATGCGCGGGCGACGGTCTTTGTCAACGCGGCCGACGCCGCCGTGACCGGACGGGACGCTGCCGTCGCGCCCGGCACCGCGGGCCCGGGCTCCCGGGCCCGCGGGCCTAGGCTCCCGGGCCGGAGACCTCGCCCGTGCCCCGCACGACGAGGCGCGTGGGCACCACGACGAGGCGCGGGGCCAGCTCCGGGTTCTCGGCCCGTGACACCGCGAGCGACGCAGCCTGGCGCCCCATCTCGACGACGTCGTACCCCACGACCGTCACGTTCAGCAGGTCCGCGAGCTCGAAGTCGTCGAAGCCGACGAGCGCGACGTCCGCCGCGCCGCCCGCGGACACGCGGTCCCGCAGCGCGTGGAGCGCACCGACCGTGATCTTGTTGTTCGCCGTGACGAACGCCGTCGGGGGCTCCGGGAGGGCCAGGAGCTCCGCGACGAACGCGCGCGCGAGATCGGCGTCGTGGGCACCGTCCCGCACGTACCGCGACGGGTCCTCGACGCCCGCGCCGCGCAGCGTCGCGACGAACTCGTCGCGACGCTCCTGGAACGTCCACAGGCGGGAGACGTCTCCCACGAGGGCGATCCGCCGGTGCCCGTGCGCGAGCAGGTGCGTGACGGCGTCGCGCACCCCGCCGCGGTTGTCGATGACGACGGTGTCCGCGTCGACGCCCTGCGCGGGCCGGTCGATGAAGACGACGGGCAGGCCGTCGTCGAGCTCGCGGCGCAGCGACGAGTGGTCCGTCGACGTGGGCGTCACGACGAGCGCGCCGACGCGGCGCTCGACGAGCGCCTCCGTGAGCGAGCGCTCGCGCTCGGGCTCCTCGTCGGAGCTCGTCGTGATGAGCTGGAGCCCGTGGTGACGCAGCTCGCGCTCGATCCCGCTCGCGAGCGCGGAGTAGAACGGGTTCGCGAGGTCGCCGGTGACGAAGCCGACGAGCCGCGAGGAGCCACCGCGCGCCAGGTCGGCCGCCACCGCGTTGCGGCGGAAACCGAGCCGCTGCGCGGCCTCCTGCACCTTGGCCCGCGTCTGCGGCGCCACGTTGGGCTCGTCGTTGAGGACGCGCGACGCCGTCTTGAGGCTCACGCCGGCGACCTCCGCGACGGCCGCGAGGGTCGGCCGTCGGCCCCCGCGCCCTGCGTGCGGGCGTGCCGCCGTCTCCGTCGGGGCGCCCGTCCCGGCACCCCGCGCCGTCGCCGCGCTCCCGCCCGGCGGGAGCGCGCCCGTGCTCTCCCCCTGCATCACCATCATCAGACCTCCCGTCGACCGCGGATGAGCATGTCGACGACGATAGCGAGCAGGAGCACCGCTCCGGTCACGATGTATCGCGTCGCCGTGTCGAGGTTGAGCAGCGTCAGCCCGTTGGCGATCGACTGGATGACCAGCACGCCGAGCAGCGCGGACCATGCGCTCCCGCGTCCGCCGAACAGGCTCGTCCCGCCGATGACCGCCGCGGCGATCGCCGTGAGGTAGGTGTCGGCGGCGCCGGTGCCCTGGTTCGCGGCGGCGAGACGCCCGGCCGCGAGGATGCCGCCCAGTGCGGCGAACGTGGAGCAGGCGACGAAGCACGAGACGACGGTCCGCCGCACCGCGACGCCCGCGAGGAGCGCGGAGCGTCGGTTCCCGCCGACGGCGCGCACCGACCGCCCCCAGCGCGTGCGGCGCAGCAGGACGTCCACCACCACGACGAGCGCGACGAACAGCACGACCGTGTAGCCGATCCCGCGCGCGGTCCCCAGGTACGCGACCGAGCCGACGAGGACCGCGGCGAGCACGGCGGTGCGGACCGCGATCCGGCCCAGGCCCGGGCTCGGCAGCTCCGCGCGCACGCGACGCAGGTGGTCGACGACGCGCAGCGCGGCGTACCCGACCACCACCACGACCACGAGGACCCAGGCGGCGGCCGGCGCGAGGAAGCCCTGCTGCACGGTGCGCACGAGCCAGGACTCGAACGGGATGTTGATCGAGCCCGAGGGACCGAGCACCCGCAGCTGCACGCCCGCGAGGACGAGCAGCCCGGCCAGGGTGAAGACGAACGACGCGAGCCCGAGGCGCGTGGACAGCATCCCGTACCCCAGGCCGACCACGACGCCCACGGCGAGCGCCGCGAGGATCGCGAGCCCGACGGGCCAGTCCAGGTTCACGGTCCCGACCGCCAGCACCGCCGCGGCGAGCCCACTCACGGAGCCGACGGACAGGTCGATCTGGCCGACCAGCAGCACGAGCACGACCCCGAGCGCGATGATCCCCGTGGGCGCGCTCTGGAGCGTGAGGTTGACGAGGTTCTCCGCCGAGAGGAACGCCGGGTTGATGGCGCCGAGCACGACCCAGATGAGCAGGAGCGCGCCGACGATCGGGAGCATGCCGAGGTGGGCGCCGCGCAGCTGCCGGACGACGCTCCCGGACAGCGCGCCGGTCGACGAGCGGTCGAGCGCCGCGCCCGAGGTGCGGCCGGGGACGCTCATCGGTGCACCGCCCCGGTGCCGCCGGAGCGCCGCTCGCGCGGCTCGCGCCCGGGGCCGGTCGGGGGCCGGGTGGCGCCCCCCGACCGCGCGGGCCGGACGGCGCCCGTCATCGCGGCGAGCAGGTCCTCGTAGGACGTGTCGCCCGCGAACTCGCCGTGCACGCGCCCGAGCCGCAGCACGAGGATGCGGTCGGCGACGGCCTGCAGGTCGCCCGCCTGGTGGCTGATGAGCACGACGGCGTGGCCGCGCTCGCGCAGCTTCTCGATGAGGTTGAGCACCTCGGCCGTCTGCCGGACGCCGAGGGCCGCCGTCGGCTCGTCGAGGACGAGCACGCGCGGTGCGCCCAGCAGCGCCCGCGCGACGGCCACGACCTGCCGCTGCCCGCCGGACAGCGTGCGCACGGGCTGCCGCACGGACGGGACGGTCGCGGCGAGCTGGTCGAGCAGGCCCCAGGCCTCGCGCTCCATGGCGATCTCGTCGAGGAACGGGCCGCGCAGCGTCTCCTGCCCGAGGAACACGTTCTCGACGACGTCGAGGTCGTCGACGAGGGCGAGCTGCTGGAACACCGCCGCGATGCCGTGCGCGCGCGCCGCCGCGGGCGAGTCGAGGACGACGGGCGCGCCGTCGAGCAGGACCTCTCCCGCGTCGGGCCGGAACGCGCCCGCGACGACGCCCGCGAGGGTCGACTTGCCGGCGCCGTTGTCGCCCACGACGGCGAGCACCTCGTGCTCGTGCACGTCGACGTCCACGTCGACGAGCGCGCGGACGCCGCCGAAGTTCTTGGAGACGCCGCGCAGCGACAGGACGGGGGCGCTCACGGGGCGACCTCCAGGAGCCCCGCCTCGACGCACGCGTCGACGTAGTACGAGGTGCAGATCTCGTCGACGGTGTAGACCCCGCCGTCGACGATGACGCGCTGCACGTCGTCGATCCCGACCGCGCGCGGCGCGAGGAGGAGGCTCGGGACGCCGTCGATGACGGCGGTCGCGCGGGGGTCCTCGCCGCGGAGCACGCGCACGGCGAGCTCGGCCGCCGTGCGCGCCTGCTGGGCGGTCGCCTTGTACACGGTCATGTACTGGTCGCCGGAGACGACGCGCTGGACCGCCGCGAGCTCGCCGTCCTGTCCCGTGGTGGGCGGGACGGGGTCGAGGCCGGCGGCCTTCATCGCCGCGATCGCGCCGCCCGCGATGCCGTCGCTCGCCGCGAACACGCCGTCGACGCGGCCGCTGTACTGCGTGAGCTGCCCCTCGACCCACTCGGTCGCCTTGTCGGGGCTCCAGTCGGGGGTGTCGTACTCGGCGAGCACGTCGATGTCCTCTCCCTCGAGCGCGCGGTGGGCGCCGGCGGCGAGCTCCGCGGCGTTCGGGTCGGTCGGCGAGCCCTGCACGAGCAGGACGCCCGGCCGCCGGCCCTGCGCCGGCGGGTCCTGCTCGGCGCGGTCGAGGACCGCGCCCACGAGCGCCTCCCCCATGAGGTACCCGATGAGCTCGTTGTCGAACGAGACGTAGTAGTTCGCACCCTCGACGAAGCGATCGTAGGCGATGACCGGCACCCCGAGCCGCTGCGCCTCCGCGACGATGCTCACCGCGGCGACCGCGTCGACCGCGTCGAGGACCAGCACGTCGGCACCGCGCGCGAGCATGGACTCGGCCTGCTGCTGCTGGTTCGCGGCGTCCTGGGCGGCGTTGGCGTACAGGACCTCGCACGTGGGGCAGCGGCGCTCGACGACGCCGACGAAGGTCGGGCGGTCGGTGGTCTCGTAGCGCGCGGTCTTCGCCTCGGGCAGCAGGAGCCCGATGGTCCCCTCCGACGGCCCGGTCGGCTCCTCGGGCGCGGCGCAGCCGGCGAGCGCGAGCAGCGCGACGACGACGGCCGCGAGGGCGCCGGTCACGGCGGTCCGGGCCCGACGGCGGGTCGGCCCCGTGCGCGCGGCGGTCGCCCCGGTCATGCGCTCACCCCCAGCGACCCGCTGACGCGTGCGAGGTCGAGCGCGACGGCGAGCGCCCCGCGCACCTCGGCGGCGGACCCGAGCTCGGACGCGACCACCTCGACGGGGCCGGCGGTGCTCGGCACGGTCCGCTGCTCGAGCGCCGTGCGCAGCGGCCCGAGCAGGGCCTCCCCCGCGTCGGCCAGCTGTCCCCCGACGACGACGATCTCGGGGTCGACCAGGTTGCACAGGTTGGCGGCCGCGACGCCGAGGTGCTGGCCGGCGTCGAACAGGACGCGGCGGCACCCGGGGTCGCCCTCCTGGGCGCGCGCGATGACGTCGCGCAGGGTGAGGGGGCCGCGGCTCTCGGAGAGCATGGACAGCAGCACCCCGGCACCGACGTACATCTCGAGGCAGCCCCGGTTGCCGCACCGGCACACCGGGCCGTTCTCGTCGATGGTGACGTGGCCGATCTCGCCCGCGACGCCCGCGCGCCCGTGCACGACCCGCCCCCCGAGCACCAGCCCTCCGCCCACGCCGTGAGAGACCCGCAGGTACGCGACGGCGTCGTGCCCGACGGCGGCCCCGAACCGGGTCTCGGCGAGCGCGCCGAGGTTGGCGTCGTTGTCCACGGTCACGGGCGCGCCGAGCTCGGCCTCCAGCACCTCGGGCACCACGACGCCGTCCCAGCCGCGCATCATGCCGACCGTCGCGATGCGCCCCGCGCGCACGTCGACGGGCGCGGGCACGCCGACGCCGACGGCGAGGAGCTCGTCGGGTGCGGCGTCGACGGACGCGACCATCTCCTCGACGAGCAGGGCGGCGCGCTGCAACCCGGTGTCCGCGCGGTGGTCGGGGGCCAGGGGCATGCGCTGGTCCGCGAGGACGCGCATGGACGCGTCGGCGAGCGCGACGCGCATGGACCGGGTGCCGAAGTGGACGCCGGCGACGAGCCCGAGGTTGCGCGCGAGCGTGACCTGGAGCGCGCGGCGGCCGCTGCGCGTGGACGGCGAGGTGTGCAGGACGCCCGCGCCGGTGAGCTCCTTGACGATGTTGGAGACGGTGGCCGGGGACAGGCCGGTGACGCCGGCCAGCTCGATCTGCGTGAGGGAGCCACGCTGCTGGACGGCGCTCACGATCCGAGCTCGGTTGGCCTCACGCAGTGAAGTCTGCGAGCCCGGGGTCACCCGGTCAGCGCGCACGCAGGTCAGGATACCGCCGGGGCACTCCCGTCCAGGTGGGACAGGCCGGGCGTGGACGCTGAGCCGATCTTCTGAACGAACTGGACAGCGCTGTCATCCTAGGCCAGACTCGACAGAACCGCTGGTTGCGTGCAGGACCTGACGCGAAGATCACGATTCGGCGACGCTTGCGTTCATTTCTTGACATCAAGCCGCACCGGGTCGTTGTATGGGCAGCGGGTTCGAGGGCGCGCCGGTGCGCCCGGCCGATGAGACGTGGTCGTCTCGCCGGTCCCCCACGACCGAAGAAGGCGTAGGGAAATCACGATGCGAATCGATCGCAGGACGAGCGCGACGGTGGCGACGGCCGCCCTCGTGGGTCTCGCACTCGCCGCGTGCAGCGGCGGTGGTTCCGGTGACGGGGGCACCGGGGACGGAGGCGCTTCGGGGGGCGGCGACGAGGTCGAGGTGTTCACCTGGTGGGCCGCGGGCTCCGAGAAGGCGGGTCTCGACGCGCTGGTCGGCGTGTTCAACGAGCAGCACCCCGACGTGGAGTTCATCAACGGCGCGGTCGCCGGCGGCGCCGGCTCGGCCGCGAAGGACCTCCTCCAGTCCCGCCTGCAGGCGCAGGACCCGCCGGACACGTTCCAGGCGCACGCCGGTGCCGAGCTGCAGGACTACATCGACGCCGCGCAGATCGAGGACGTCTCGTCGCTGTACGACGAGTTCGGCCTCAACGACGTCTTCCCGGCCGACCTCGTCGACCGCCTCAAGTCCGACGACGGCGCGATCTACTCGATCCCGTCGAACATCCACCGCGCGAACGTCGTGTGGGCCAACCCGACCGTCCTCGAGGCCAACGGCGTCGACCCGGCGGCGACCTACGCGGACCTGGACGCCTGGATGGCGGACCTCGACAAGCTCAAGGCCGCGGGCGTCACGCCGCTGTCGGTCGCGACGACCTGGACCCAGGTCAACCTGCTCGAGACCGTGCTCCTCGCGGACCTCGGCGCCGAGGGCTACAACGGCCTGTGGGACGGCTCGACCGACTGGGAGGGCGCCGAGGTCACGGCCGCCCTCGAGGACTTCGAGAAGCTCATGAGCTACACCAACACCGACCGCGACGGGCTCGACTGGCCCGAGGCGACCCAGATGGTGATCGACGGCAACGCCGCGTTCAACGTCATGGGCGACTGGGCCGTCGCGGCGTTCGAGGAGCAGGGCAAGACGCTCGGCACCGACTTCACCGCGTTCCCGGTCCCGGGCACGGACGGCGTGTTCGACTTCCTCGCCGACTCGTTCACCCTCCCGGTGGGTGCGCCGCACCCCGACGGCGCCAAGGCGTGGCTCGAGACCGTCGGCTCGCTCGAGGGCCAGGTCGCGTTCAACAAGGCCAAGGGCTCCATCCCGGCCCGCACCGACGCCGACCCGTCGGAGTTCTCGGAGTACCAGCAGACGGCGATCGAGTCGTTCGGCAACGACACGATCGTGTCCTCGCTGGCGCACGGCGCCGCCGCGCCGGTCGCGACGCTCAACGCGATCTCCGACGCGACGAGCAAGTTCACGTCCGGTGGGTCCGACCTCGCGACCTACCAGTCCGAGCTCGCTGCCGCCGCACAGGGCTGACACCGCTCCACCGGAGCCGCCGCGCGTCGTCGGGAACCTCCCGTCGGCGCGCGGCGGACCCGCGCGACCGGAACGCGTCCCCGGGACACCGGGCGCCCCCTGCGCCGCGTCCCACACCCACGACCGGGAAGACCCACCATGCTCAAGTCACTGCGACGAGCCGGCCCCGCGCTGCTGATGCTCGCCCCCTCGCTGATCCTCGTCGGCGTGTTCGTGTACGGACTCATCGGCGCGAACTTCCAGACCTCGATCACGGACAACCACACCGCCGCGCAGGCCACGGGACAGAAGCCGTCCGTGGTGGTCTGGTTCGAGAACTACGTCGACCTGCTCGGCAGCGAGGCGTTCCAGCACTCGCTGAAGAACCTCGTCCTCTACACGGTGGTGTTCCTCGCCGGCACGCTCGTCATGGGCTTCCTCTGGGCGTGGATGATGGACAAGCCCGTCAAGGGCGAGGGCCTGTTCCGCTCGGTCTACCTGTTCCCCTTCGCCGTGTCGTTCGTCGCCTCCGGCGTCGTGTGGCGCTGGCTCCTCAACTCGAACCAGGACGCGCAGGCGAGCGGGCTCAACCGGCTGTTCCAGATCATCGGGCTCGACTTCCTCCAGAACAACTGGTGGAACAACGTCACCTGGGGCATCACGGCCATCGCGATCCCCGCGATCTGGCAGCTCTCCGGCTACGTCATGGCGCTCTTCCTCGCCGGGTTCCGCGGCATCCCCGACGAGCTGCGCGAGGCCGCCCGCATGGACGGCGCCAGCGAGTGGAAGCTCTACCGCCACGTGCTCTTCCCGCAGCTCTCGCCGGTGGCGCTCTCCGCGCTCATCATCATCGGCCACATGTCGCTCAAGTCGTTCGACCTCATCATGTCGATCTCGAAGCCGGCGAACTACCAGACCAAGGTGCCGGCCGTCGACATGTACGTGTTCAAGTCGAGCTTCGACTACGCGAACGCCGCGGCGGTCGGCTCGATCCTGCTGATCATCGTGGCCGTCGTCATCGTGCCCTACCTGGTCCGCACCAACCGTCAGGAGAAGCGATGACCGACGTCGTAGCCACCTCGGTGCCGGCACCGGACACCGCCGGTCGCCCGATCGACCTGCACCGCACGGTGCCCAAGAACCGTTTCTCCGTGGGTCGCACCCTCAAGTACGCCGCGCTGATCTTCTTCGTGATCATCGTGCTCATCCCGGTCTACGTGCTCCTCGTGACGAGCTTCAAGGGCACCGGCGACGCGTCGCCCGCTCGCGCGTGGTCGCTGCCGCAGGTGTGGACCCTCGAGAACTGGCAGACGGCCTGGACCGCGCTGTCCCCCGCGATCCTGCGCACGCTGCAGATGGTCGTGCCGTCGGCGATCATCGCGGCCTTCCTCGGCTCGCTCAACGGGTTCGTGCTCTCGCGCTGGTCCTTCAAGGGCTCGAACCTGGTCTTCACCCTGATCCTGTTCGGGATGTTCATCCCCTACCAGGCCGTGATGATCCCGCTCAACCAGCTCGTGCTGGACCTCGGCATCCCGAGCGGCGTGCCGTCGCTGATCCTGCTGCACGTCGTGTACGGCATCCCGATCACGACGCTCATCTTCCGCAACTACTACATGACCGTGCCGCACGAGCTCATCGAGGCCGCGCGCGTCGACGGCGCCGGGATGTTCCGGACGTACTGGTCGATCATCCTGCCGATCTCGATCCCCAGCTTCGTGGTCGTGCTCATCTGGCAGTTCACCTCGTCGTGGAACGACTTCCTCTTCGCGGTGTTCTTCTCCTCGAGCCAGAACGGCCCCGTCACGCTCGCGCTGAACAACCTCGCGAACGGCGCGCTGCTGCAGAACTACGGCGTGTCCATGGCCGGTGCGCTCTTCGCGTCCCTGCCGACACTGCTGGTCTACATCATCCTCGGCAAGTACTTCATCGGCGGACTCATGTCCGGCTCGGTGAAGGGCTGACCTCCGGTCGAGCCGAGCACGCGGGGGGCGGGCGGGACCTGGTCGTACCAGGTCCGGCCCGCCCCTCCGTCGTACCACCACCCACCGCACGACGACGGGCGCGCACCCCGCGACCGCCGCGCCGCGCGGCACCCGCGCACGACCGCAGGCTGCCGACGGCCCCCAGGACGACGACGTCTCAAGGAGCCTCGTGTACCACCACATGCCGCACCATCCCACCCCGCCCCCGCCGACCGCACGACGCCGCCGCGCCCGTCTGCTCTCCGGCGCCGCCCTCACGCTCGCGCTCGTCGCGCCCGTCGGCGCCGCGGCTCCCGCGCTCGCCGCACCGGAGGCGTCCGCCTCCTCGTCGGCCGTCGAGCCGCTCGACGGGCACGAGGTCTCGTCGCCCGACGGCAGCCTCGACCTCACGGTCGGCGTCGTCGACGGGCGCCTCACCTACGACGTCGTGCGGGACGGCACGACGACGGTCGTCGGCTCCTCCGGTCTCGGCCTCGTGCTGCGCTCCCCCGACGTCGACCTCACCTCCGGGATGACCGTCGAGTCCGTCGAGCGCGACGAGATCGACGAGACGTGGACACCCGCGTGGGGCACGAGCTCGTCGGTGCGCAACCACGCGAACGAGCTCACCGTGCACGCGCGCCACTCCTCCGGCCTGGCGCTGGACGTCGTGGTCCGCGTGTTCGACGACGGCGTCGGGTTCCGCTACGTCCTGCCTCACCAGGACGCGCTCGCGAGCGGCCCGTTCGTCGTGACGGCCGAGCGGACCGAGTTCGCGCTCCCGGCGGACCTCACCGCGTACTTCATCCGCGCCGGCACGGACTGGAACGCGGACGAGAAGCACTACAGGACCGCGCCTGTCGGCGACGTGCCCGACGCGCAGACGCCGCTCACGCTCTCCCGCGGCGACGACCTGTTCCTCGCCGTCCACGAGGCCGACCTCACGGACTACGCGAGCATGACGCTCGTCCGCGGCGCGACCCCCGGGACCCTGGTGAGCGAGCTCGTCGCGCTCCCGGACGGCACCAAGGCGGTGCTCGACGCGCGCGAGAAGGACGTCGTGACGCCCTGGCGTACGGTGCAGGTGGGCCGCGCGGCGGGCGACCTCGCCGAGTCGCACCTGGTCCAGAACCTCAACCCGCCGTGCGCCGTGTGCGACGTCGACTCGGACGGCGACGGCACCGCCGACACGACCGACTGGATCGAGGCGGGGACGTACACCGGCGTGTGGTGGGAGCTCCAGCGCCGCGACACGACGTGGACCGCAGGTGCCAAGCACGGCGCCACGACCGCGCGGATCAAGGACTACATCGACCTCGCGGCCGACGCGGGGGCCCGGTACGTGCTCGCCGAGGGCTGGAACACCAACGCCGGGGGCTCCTGGACCAACCAGGACTTCACGACGCCGATGCCCGACGTCGACCTCGACGAGGTGCTGCGCTACGGCGCCGAGAAGGGCGTCGGGTTCGTCGCGCACAACGAGACGCGCGGCTACGTCGACTACTACGACCAGAACCTCGAGCGCATCTTCTCCCAGTACGAGGAGTGGGGGATCCACGCGATCAAGACCGGCTACGCGACCCGCTTCCAGCTCGGCGGCGTCAACCGCAGCCACTACGACCAGGAGGCGGTGAAGCACTACCAGCGCGTCGTCGAGGCGGCGGCGCGGCACGGCATCTCCGTCAACGCGCACGAGGCGATCAAGCCCACGGGCAAGGACCGCACCTGGCCCAACATGATGACGGGCGAGGGCGTCGCGGGCATGGAGCAGCAGAACTACATGGGCGCGAACGGCAACCCGCCGGAGCAGGCGACCATCCTGCCGTTCACGCGCTGGATCGGCGGCCCGGCCGACTACACGCCGGGCGTGCTCGACGTGCTGTGGGACCCGGCGAAGCTCAACACGCGGGTGCAGACGACCGCCACCACCCAGCTCGCGCTCTACACGACCTTCTACAGCCCGCTCCAGATGCTCGCGGACACGCCCGAGAACTACGCGAAGCACCCCGAGGCGTTCGAGTACCTGCGCGGGATGCCGGCGACGTGGGACGAGTCGCGCGTGGACGCGCAGATCGGCGACCACGTGACGACCGCCCGCCGCAGCGGCGACACCTGGTACGTGGGCGTCGTGACCGACGAGGTCGACCGCACGCTCGACGTCCCGCTGGACATGCTCGACGACGGCGTCACGTACGTCGCGGAGGTCTGGGCCGACGCCCAGGACGCGAGCTGGAAGGGCAACCCCACGGCGGTCGAGGTCACGCGGTCCCTCGTGACCTCCGACGACGTCCTCAGCGCGTCGCTCGTCGGGGCGGGCGGGCAGGCGGTCCGGCTCCGGCCCGCCACCGCGGAGGACCTCGCGGAGCTCACGCCGTACGAGCGCGCCCGTCTGGACCTCGTGGGGACGCCGACCGCGACGTTCGACCCGGCGACCGGGTCGGTCCACGTCACGGCCCAGGTCGCGAACGCGGGCAGCACGGTCGCGGAGGCGCACCTGGTCCTCGACGGCGAGACGGTCGCGGGCACGACCGCGCGGGTCGGCGGCGGACAGACGCGCGAGCTCGCGTTCACCCTCGACGCGGCCGACGTGTCCTACACGGAGCACAACGAGCTCGCCGTCGCCGGGGCGGACGGCGCGCTGGGCGAGCCCGCCCGGGCGGCGCTCCTGCCGTACCCGGACGGCGCCGCCCTGGAGGCCCTGGTGGCCGCCGCTCGCACGGACGGCGACCTCGACCCCGCGACGGCGGCGCTGCTGACGACGCGGGTCGGTGCGCTCGTCGCGGCGGCGGCCGACGCCGACCTGGGCGCCGCCCAGGTCGCCGCGCAGAGCGTGCGGACGGTCCTGCTCACGCGCTCGTCCGAGCAGGTCGGGGGAGGCGCGCTCGCGACGCTCGACACCGCGGTGGCGCCGTGGCTCGGCGAGCGGGTCGGGCTGCCGCGCGTGCTCGCCGACCTGCACGCGGCCGAGGAGGCGGGAGAGCTCACCGCGGGCGACGCCGCCGCCGCGAGGGCACCGCTGGCCGCCGCGGTCCGTGCCGCGACGCGCGACGACGACGCCGCCGTGGGCAGGGCCCTCGACCGGGCGGCCGCCGCGCTCGCCGCCCTGCCCGCCGGTCCCGCGGCCGAGGCCCTGGGCGGTCTCGTCGCGGCCCAGCGCGAGGAGCTCGTGCTCGAGGCCGAGGCCGGGACGCTGAGCGGGGGCGCGATCACGACGACCGAGCACCCCGGCTACACGGGCACGGGCTTCGTCCGCACCCTCAGCCGCGAGGGGGCGGCCTTCGCCGTGGACGTCGCGGGCGTCGCGCCGGGGACCACCTACGAGGTGAGCTTCCGCTACGCCAACGGCATGGTCGTCGCCCCCCTCGACCGCCAGCTCTCGCTCACGGTCGACGGCGTCTCGTCCGGCCCCGTCCCGTTCCCGAACCTCGGGCAGGACGCCGAACGGTGGCGTCGCTGGGGCTTCACGGAGCCGGTGCGCGTGACCGTGGGCGAGGGGACGACGCGCGTCGGCCTGCGCTACGACCGCGGCGACACGGGCAACGTGAACGTCGACCACGTGCGGCTCGTCCCCGACCGTGGCGTCGTCGTCGGGTCGTCCGGCGGCGTCGTCGGCACCGCCGCCGACGTGCGCGTCGAGGCGCAGGCGCGGTGCCTGGCCGGCAAGGCCTACGTGGCCCTGCGCGCGCTCAACGGCGAGGACGTCCCGGTCGGGCTCACGCTCGGCCTGGCGACCGCGTTCGGCGAGCGCACGGTCGCCGACGTCGTGCCCGGCGCGTCCGGCTACCAGTCGTTCGCGACGCGGGCGCGGGCCGTCGAGGCGACGACCGCGGTGGTCACCGCGCACGGCGAGCTCGGCGGAGAGCCCGTGGACGCGCAGGTGTCGGTCGACGTGCCCGCCGTCGACTGCGGCTGAGCGGACCGCCCGGTCGGCCGTCACGGCGGCCGACCGGGCGAAGTCCGCGGCGCTCCCTTCACTCCCGGGAGAACCCCGCCTATACTCGCTGTCGACAGCGCTGTCAGGTGGCCTCGCGTCACCGCGTGCGACGTCGCACCACCCGAGAGGAACGCACCGCGTGAGCATCCCCCGCCCCGCCTGAGCGGCTCCCCCGACCCGCGCGGGGGCGCCGGTCGTCCGACCCTGGACCGGCGCTCCCCGCGCGCACGCACCACCTCCCACCCGCCCGCACCCGTACCACCCGCCCGAGCACCAGCACCGTTGCCGCTCGACGACGCCCGGAGGCCCCATGACCCGCCCGCCCACCCCACCGCCCGGACGGCGCGCACGCCGCCGCGCCACCGCCGCCGTCGCGCTCGCGACCGCCGGGGCCCTGCTGCTCACCCCCGCGGTCGCGCAGGGAGCGCCCTCGGCCGCCTCCCCCGCAGCCGTGACGGCGGAGGTCGACCCCACGCCCGCGTTCGGCGCGCCCGACGCGACCGCGGCCGACTATTACGGCGCGCTGCTGCGCCACACCCGCTGGGTCGAGACCGTCTGGGACGAGTCCGCCGGGGTGTACCAGCTCAAGGACTTCAACTTCGCCGTCGTGCTGGGCAACGCCGTGCTCCTGACCCACGGCGAGTACGACGCCGAGCTCGCGGGCATCTCCGAGGAGACGCTCCGCGCGCACACGCTCGCCACGATCCGGCACTACGCCGCGAGCAACCGGTTCGTCGACCCGGCGGGCACGTGGGGCAAGAAGCTGTTCTGGGACTCGACGTTCCAGTCCTACTTCCTCGCGGCCGGGACGCTGCTGTGGGACGAGCTCGACGCGACGACGCAGGCCAACCTCACGACGATCGCGACCGGCCAGTCCACGTACACCGCCGACCTCGACTTCGGCAAGGACCCCCTCTCCGGGTCGTGGACCGCCGACTGGCCGACGGGCAAGTTCGAGGGCGACACGGCGCAGGAGGAGGTCGGCGTCTACACGCAGGCGCTCGCCCCCGGCCTCGCCTGGGCCCCCGACGACCCCGACGCGGCGCGCTGGGCCGAGCAGCTCGGCGACTGGGGCCGCAACGCGGCGGGGCAGCCGACCGCCGACCGCAACAACCCGGCCGTCGTCGCGGGCAAGCCCGTGTCGACGAACACCATGCAGACCATCCACGACACGTACCTCGTGGAGAACCACGGGTCGTTCGGCCCGCACTACCAGTCCGACATCTGGCGGTCCGGCGGGCGCAACGCGATCCACTTCCTCCTGCGTGACGAGCCGCTGCCGGAGATCCTCACGCACCAGCCCAACTCGGCGGAGCTGTGGGAGTCGATCAAGCTCGTCATGTCCGACGCGGGCGAGCCGTTCATGCCGATGGTCGCCGACCGCGAGTACCTCTACGGCCGCGACGCCATCCCGATGGCGTTCCTCGGCCAGGTGCTGCGCGACCCCGACGCCGCGCGCGCCGAGGCGAACCTCGCGGCCGCGCTCGCGGACTACCAGTCCTACGCCCCGGTCTACCGCCTCGCGAAGTTCTCCGGCGAGCCCAAGTACGAGCCGGAGGCGCGCGCCGAGATCGCCATCTCCTACCTGCTGCACGTCGAGGCCGCCGAGTCCCCCGAGGGCCCGGTCGAGCCGACGCCGCAGGACGCGTTCTTCGAGCGCCTCGCCGGGGTGCGCGACTTCGGCGCCGGCCCCGGGCTGACGGTCCAGCAGTCCGCGGACGCCTGGGCCGCGGCGTCGAGCCGCAAGGGCTTCGTGAAGTTCCCCTGGGTCCCGTCGCACGACTCGTGGCTCTTCCACGTCTCGGGCTCGACCCCCTACCTCTACCCCAGCACCGGCGCGGCCGTCGACGAGCGGCACGTGACGACGTACACCGGGCCGCGCGACGGCTTCGAGGGCACGTCGTCGGTGTTCCGGATCGGGACGGGGTACGCCGGCCAGGTCACGCTCCCGACCGGGGCCGCGGTCTACGCGTCGACCGGCGCGGGCACCGAGGACGCGAGCCTGTCCGTCCGCAACCTCGACATGAACGGGTACTCCGGCCTCGACGGGTCGCGGACCTACACGACCGCGGAGGGCGAGACCACCGCGACGCTCCCGGTGACGCGCCCCGCCGACCCCGCGGACGCCAAGGCCGCGCGCGTGGACGACCTCACCTTCGCGCCCGTCACCGCGCGGTACGTGCGGCTCCTCGGACAGCAGGGCCACCCGCAGTACGGCTACTCGATGTTCGCGTTCCACGCGTACGGCGCGGACGAGGGATCGGCGACCGACCTCGCGGCCGGCAAGGTCGCGACCGCGTCCAGCGAGGACGCCGCGAACGGCCGTACCGCGGCCCGCGTGACCGACGGCAACGCGTCGACCCGCTGGGCCGTCGCGGTCGGCGAGCGCACCCGCCCCGACTCGTGGATCCAGGTGGACCTCGGCGAGGAGACGACCGTGGGCGGCGTGCGGTTCGCGTGGGAGGCGAGCGCGGGAGCGCGGTACCTCGTCCAGACGTCGACCGACGGCCAGACCTGGACGACGGCCACGGCCTACGGCAAGGCCCCGGCGGACGTGAACGTCGCGCGCCTCGACACCGTCGACCTCACCCCGGAGGGCGCGGACGAGCCCGCGCCGGTCACGACGCGCTACGTCCGCATGCAGGGCGTGCGCGGGGACGCGGCGTACGGCTACTCGCTCTACCACCTGCGCGCGTTCTCCCCGACCGGCACGGACGTCGCGGCGGGCAAGCCGGCCACGGCGTCGAGCGCCAACGGCTCCAACCCCGCGAGCGCCGTCACCGACGGCTCGGCCACGACCCGCTGGGCCGTCGCGGTCGCGGACCGCACGAAGCCCGACTCGTGGATCCAGGTCGACCTCGGCGCCCCGACCGAGGTCAGCCAGGTCCAGCTCGGCTGGGAGGTCGCCGCGGGCCAGGAGTACCGCGTGCAGACGTCGCTCGACGGCCGGACCTGGCACGACGCCGCGTCGTTCCGGTACACCGGCGACCAGGTGCTCAGCAGCGACGGCGACTGGCTCAACGTCGAGGGCGAGGCCGGGTTCGTCGTGCGCGGCTCCGACGCGCCGGTGACGGTGTCGCGCGCGACCGACACGCGGCACGTCGTCCGGCTCACGGACGGCGCGACCGGCCCCCGGCTCGTGGAGATGGTCCCGGGCGACGCCGCGGCGACCGCCGCGCAGGCCGGGGCCCGCGTGCCCACGGCCGCCGACCCGGCGGTGCTCGTGAGCGCCGTCGACGGCTACGTCGTGGCGTTCAACCTCACGGGCGCGGACGTCGCGACGACGCTCACCGTCCCGCACGACGGCGGGGCCGTCCCCGTCTACGCGGGCACGCAGACGGTCGGCGCGGACGCCTCGACGCTCGACGTCACCGTCCCCGCGGGCGACGCGGTCGTCCTCGCACCCCGCGCGACGGTCGCCGCGCACGGCGGAGCGACCCCGGCCGGGGTCACCGTCGCCGTCGACGACGCCCGGTCGTTCCGCGTGAGCGGCGACGGGACGCCGGTCGAGCTCCGCCACGCCGAGACGGGAGCGACCCGCACGGTCGGGGCGACGCCGTCCGGCACGCGCGTCACCTTCCGGGACGCGACCCCGTTCCCGGTCGCCGACCACGCGCTGAGCACCCTCACGTTCCCCGCGTCGGTGCTGCCCGACGGCATGACGTCGCCGTCGCTCGCCGTCGACGGCGACGCCACCACGGCGTGGGTCCCCGGTCCGGACGGCCGCATGGTCACCGACCTGGGCGCACCGCGCGAGATCGGCACCGTCGTCGCCGCCTGGGAGCGGGGCGGGGCGCCGGAGTCGGTCGTGTCCGTGAGCGACGACGGCCTGACGTTCACCGACGTCGGCACCCTCGGCGCAGGGGACGTCCGCGGCACGCTCGCCGTCGACCGCACGGCGCGGTACGTCGCGCTGAGCACGTCGTGGCAGGACGGCGACCCGGGGCTCACCGCGCTGCGGGTGCTCGCGCCCGGCGCGGCGGACCCGACGTCTCCGGCAGCAGTCGCCGTCACCGCGACGGCCGAGGTCCGGTGCCTCGGCGGCAAGCCGTACGTCGCCGTGCGGGTCGTGAACGACGACGACGCGCGCCTCGACGTCGAGGTCGCCACGCCGTGGGGCTCGAAGAGCTTCCCCTCGGTGGCCCCCGGCAAGAACGCGTACCAGTCGTTCGCCGTCCGCGGCGACGCCACGGACGGTCCCGTGAGCGTCACGGCCGCGCCGTCGGACGACGCCGACGAGCGCGAGACCGTCGCGACGCCGGAGCACGGCCGACCGACCTGCGGCTGACCCCCGGCCGCCCGCGGCCGACCCCGGCCGACCCCGGCCGAACCACCCCGAACCCGGGGTCGCTCCTCGATCCACCTCCGGATCGAGGAGCGACCCCGGGTTCGGCGCGCTGGGGTGCAGCCCTCAGGACCTAGGTGACTCACAGGTTCGGCTCAGGCGCGTCACCGGGTCAGGGAGGAGGCTGGTTCCATGACCGCAGCCACCGCCCCCGTCGGCCGTCCCGACCAGCCCCGCCTGACGCGCCCGGACGGCTCGCCCGTCCGCGTGCTCGTGGTCGACGACGAGCCCAACCTCGCCGAGCTGCTCACCTCGGCGCTGCGCTACGAGGGCTGGGACGTGTCCACCGCGCTCGACGGGGGCTCCGCGATCCGGACCGCGCGCGAGACCGATCCCGACGTCGTCGTGCTCGACGTCATGCTCCCCGACATGGACGGCCTCACCGTGCTGCGACGCCTGCGCGAGCAGGAGGCCCGGAGGCCGGTGCTGTTCCTCACGGCGCGCGACGCCGTCGAGGACCGCGTCGCCGGGCTCACCGCGGGCGGCGACGACTACGTGACCAAGCCGTTCAGCCTCGAAGAGGTCGTCGCGCGCCTGCGCGGGCTGCTGCGCCGGGGCGGCGCCACCGCGCGCGAGGACTCGGTGCTCGTCGTCGGCGACCTCGAGCTCGACGAGGACGCGCACGAGGTGCGCCGCGCGGGCGAGGAGGTCCGGCTCACGGCCACCGAGTTCGAGCTCCTGCGCTACCTCATGCGCAACCCGCGCCGCGTGCTCTCCAAGGCGCAGATCCTCGACCGCGTCTGGAGCTACGACTTCGGCGGCCAGGCGAACATCGTCGAGCTCTACGTCTCCTACCTGCGTCGCAAGATCGACAAGGGCCGCGAGCCCATGATCCACACGCTCCGCGGCGTCGGCTACGTGCTCAAGCCCGCGGCGGGCGCGGCCGACGCCGGTGCCTGAGCCGTCACGGGCCGGGACGGCCCCGGCGCAGGGGACCGGGACACCGGGCCCGGCCCGCCGACGTCCCACCGCGCTGCGGCGACGGCTCGTCCTCGTGGTCGCCGGTGTCGTCCTCGTCGTGACCGTCGGGCTCGCCGCCGCCTCGACCGCGGCGCTGCGCACCCAGCTCGTCACCCAGGTCGACCACGAGCTCGAGCAGGCGAGTCAGCGGCTCGCGCAGGGGCCCGGGGGCCTTCCGCCCGGCAGGCAGCTCCCTGACGACGCGACGGGCACCCCGGCCCCGTCGCCCAGCAGCCTTCCCGACGGCGACGACCCGGCACGCCTGCCTGCCGGCATCGGTCCGGGGAGCGCGCTCGTGCGCTACGCCGACGGCGAGATCGTGCTCGCGGAGTACGTCTCGCCGACGCTCGAGCGCGTCACGCTCGACGAGGCCCAGATCGCCACGCTCGAGGCCGTCCCGGCCGACGGCAGGGCGCACGACGTCGACCTGCCGGACCTCGGGCCGTTCCGTGCCGTGCACCGGACGACGGACGACGACCAGCCCGTCGTCGTCGCCTCGAGCACGACGAGCGTCGACGCGACGGTCGAGGACTACGTCTCCGTCCAGGTCGCGCTCGGCGCCGCGGGCCTGCTCGCCGCCGTGCTCCTGGGCACGTGGCTCGTGCGGCGCTCGCTCCGGCCGCTCGACGACGTCGCCGCCGCGGCGAGCCGCGTCTCCGAGCTGGAGCTCGCGCAGGGCGAGATCGACGCGATCCCGCGCGTCCCGGCCGACCTCACCGACGAGCGCACCGAGGTCGGGCAGGTGGGCGCCGCGCTGAACCGCATGCTGGAGAACGTCGAGACCTCGCTCCAGGCGCGCCACGACTCCGAGACCCAGGTGCGGCGGTTCGTCGCCGACGCGAGCCACGAGCTGCGCACCCCGCTCGCCTCCATCCGCGGGTACGCCGAGCTCGTGCGCCGCTCCCCCGACGACGTCCCGCCCGCCACCGCGCGCTCGCTCGACCGCATCGAGTCCGAGGCCGTCCGCATGACGGGGCTCGTCGAGGACCTCCTGCTCCTCGCGCGGCTCGACGCCGGCCGCCCGCTCGACCGCGCGCCCGTCGACCTCGCCGGCCTCGCCGTGGACGCCGTCATGGACGCCCACGCCGCCGGGCCCGACCACGACTGGGACCTCGACCTGCCCGGCACCGGCGACCTGGACGTCGACCTCGCCACGGACCTGCCCGACGCGCGCGGCGAGGACACCGACGAGGACGTCGACCTCGAGGTCCTGGGCGACGAGGCGAGCCTGCGCCAGGTGCTCGCGAACCTCCTCGCCAACGCGCGCACGCACACCCCGCCCGGCACCCACGTCGCGGTACGGCTGACGACCGACGGCGAGGACGTCGTGCTCACCGTCGCCGACGACGGCCCCGGCGTCCCGCCGACCCTGCGCCCGACGCTCTTCCGGCGCTTCACGCGCGGCGACGACGCCCGCAACCGCACCGGCGGCTCCACCGGCCTGGGCCTCGCCATCGCCGACGCGATCGTCACCGCGCACGGCGGCACGATCACCGTGACGTCGGCGACCGCGGACGAACCCGACCCCACCGGCACGACCTTCACCGTCCGCCTGCCTCGCGGGTCCGGATGACCTGGATCGACGTCCTCATCCGCCGGTGCGGGAGAAGCCACCCTCAGGGAAGCCCCCCTCGGGGAAGCCCCCCTGGGGGAAGCCTCCCTGGGGGAAGCCGCTCTGCCCCTCGGACCCGCCCAGGCCGGCGAGCCCGCTCGACTCCTCGTCGTCGGGCACGAGCTCTCGGGCCAGGTCGGCCAGCACGACCTCGTCGCCTGCGGCGAGGCCCTCGGTGACCTCGGTGACCTCCGGCCCGACGGCGCCCGTCGTCACCGTCACGGTGCGCACGCCGTCGCCGTCGAGCACCCGGACCGTGCGCGCCGGCCCGTCCGCGGCCACGGCGGACGTCGGGACGACGAGGACGTCGCTCACCTCGGCGACCGCGATCGTCGCGGACGCGGACGCGCCCTCGGGCAGCTCGCCGTCGACCGCGTCGAGCGCGACGGCCGCGGCGTACGACGGGGTCGAGGTCTGCGAGTCGTCGAGGATCCCGATGCTGCTCACGGTGCCCGTGTACGCACCGCCCGTGGCGGGAACGGTCGCGGTGACGGCCTGGCCGACCTCGACCGCACCCACCTCGGCGAGGTCGAGGGTCGTCGTGAGCACGTAGCCGCCGTCGCCGAGGACGGTCACGGCCGTGTCGCTCGTGCCGACCGACGCGCCCGGGGTCACGTCCACCTGTGCCACGGTCCCGGAGATCGGCGCGGTGAGGGTGCCCGCCACCGCGGCCGCCGCGGCGATGTCGAGCTGCCGCTCGGCCACGCTGACGGCCGCGCGGTCGGCGAGGATGCGCTCCGCGGTCACGGTGCCCGACGACGTCCCGTCGCCCCTGGTCGTCGCGGATCCGCCCGACGGCGCGCCGCCCGCGGCCGACCCGACGGCCCCGGTACCGCCGCCCGAGAGATCCGGGGTCGCCCCCGCGCCCCCGCCCGAGGGAGCGGCTCCGCCCCCGGGGGACGCACCGCCGTCGGCGCCCGTCCCCGCCCCCGTGCCGGCTCCGGCATCAGGTGCCCCACCGGCGCTGCCGGAGCCGCTGCCCGGACCGGAGGCGTCGAGGAGCGCCGCCACCGCGGCGTCCAGCTCGGCGGACCTCTCGCCGAGCGTGGTCACGGCGTCGTCGAGGTTCGCCACGAGGTCCCGCAGGGCCGTCTGCGCCGCTCCGGTCGTCTGCTGGGCGCCGTCGGTCGCGGCGAGGGCCTCCTGCGCGGAGACGATCGCGGCGACGCACGCGGTCAGCTCGTCCTCGGTCACGGCGGCGTCGGCGGTTCCGGCCACGAGGACCGCGGCGCACGGGCCCTGGTCGCCGGTCGCGGCGGCGACCGCGTCGCCCGAGGTGCCCAGCGCCGCGGTGCCGGCGAGCAGGGCGTCCGCGACGGACTCGTACCCCGCGAGGAGCGCCTCCTGCGCCGTCTGCACGGCCGTCCGTGCGTCGGCCAGCGCGTCGAGCGCGGTGGTGACCGCCTGCTCGGCCTCGCTCGACCCGTCGGCGGCCGTGAGCGTCACGGCGCGCGCGCCCGCACCCGTCGTGCTGACGAGGAGCACGGACCCGCCCGCGGAGGTACCGGCCCCGACCGCGCCCGTCCCGGAGGCGGACGTCACGCTCGCCGTCGAGCCCGAGCCGGACGACTGGGCGTCGAGGTCGTCGGCGAGGGTCTGCTGCGCCTCGGCAAGGGTCTCGTTCGCGTCGTCGACGGCGTCCTGCAGCGCGTCGGCGTCGAGCGTGGCGAGGACCTGGCCCGCCTCGACGCGGTCACCGGCGGCGACGTCGACGGTCGCGACGGTGCCCGACGCGCCGAACGTCACGTCGGCGCGGCTCGCGGACGCCACGGTGGCGCTGACCGACACCTGCTGCGCGACGTCACCCGTGGCGACCGTCGCCGTGCGGTACTGCGCGGCAGCAGGCCGCAGGGCGACGGCGGCGCCCCCCGCGCCCAGCACGGCGACCGCGATGCCCGCGGCGACCCACCGGTGGCGCCGCGACCGGCGGCGACGACGAACGACCGCGTCACGCATCGCGACCGTCCTCGTCCTGGCCACCGCGCACGCCGGGGAACCCGCCCCGGCCGCCGGGGAACCCGCTCGTGCACCCGTCGTCGCCGGGAGCGGAGACGCTCAGGCTCGTCGCGGCGAACACGCCGCCGTCCTCGCTCTCGCCCTGGGCGGTGACGCACTGCCCGACGACGACGTCGTCGGCCGTGCCCGCGCGCTGGACCGTGTAGGTGGTCGCGTCGTCGACCGAGACGCTCTCCTCGGAGGTCTCCCCCTCGGGCGAGGTCGTGCGCACCGTGATCGTGGAGCCGTCGACCGTCGTCACGAGGCCCGTCGTCAGACCGCCGAAGCCTCCACCCGGCCCGCCCTCGCGGTCCGGTGCGCCCGAGGGCATGTCGGTCGGTGCGCCGTCGGGCATCTCGGGCAGGTCGGACGGCATGTCCGTCGGCGCGCCCTGAGGTCGCTCACCGCCGCCGGGGAACCCGCCACCGCCGAACCCTCCGAAGCCGCCGGTGCACGCGCCGTCCACCGGCTCGCTCACGGCGACGCTCGTGGCCGCGTCTCCCGCCGAGTCCTCGGCCTCGTCCCGCGGCAGGGAGCCGGTCACCGCCAGGACGCACGACCCGACGGTCACGTCGGTGAGCGCGCCGTCCACCGTGACGCTGATCGTGGTGTCGTCGGCCCAGACGACGGCGGTCTGCGACTCGTCGTCCTGGACCTGCGCGGTCGTCCCGTCGACGGCGGCGATCTCGCCCGAGACGCCGGGGGCACGGCCGCCGCGGCCCTGGGACGCGCCCTCGGGCGCCGCGCCCTGGTCGGCCGCGGCGTCCGACGGTGAGTCGTCGGGGGTCGCGGCGTCCAAGGCGGAGCACGCCGTGAGGGCGAGCGCGAGGCCGAGGGCGCCGAGCGCGACGAGGGCGCCGCGAGGCCGGCCGGTGCGGGGGCGCGTGGTGCGCGAGGTCATGGAGCTCTCCAGGTGTGCGTGTCGAGGATCGGGAGGGAGCAGGGCGGGGTCACTCGCTGCGCAGCGCGTCGATCGGGGCGAGGCGCGCGGCACGGACGGCGGGATACACGCCGAACACGAGCCCGATGGCCAGGGCCACGGCGATCGAGCCGCCGACGGCGAGCGGCGAGACCACGATCGAGGAGCCCAGCGCGGCCGGGAGGGCGAGCGCCGCGACGACGCCGAGCAGCGCGCCGACGAGGCCGCCGGTGACGCCGAGGATCGACGCCTCCGTGAGGAACTGACGGCGGATCGCGCCGGGCGGCGCACCCAGCGCCTTGCGCAGGCCGATCTCGCGCGTCCGCTCGGACACGGACACGAGCATGATGTTCATGACGCCGATGCCTCCGACGAGCAGCGACAGGCCGGCCACCCCGGCCAGCAGGACCGTGAGCGTGCGGTACACCGACGTCGCGGTGGACACGAGCGAGTCCTGGGAGTCGATCGTGAAGTCGGCGGCGTCCGCGCTCGACGCGCCGTGCAGCGCGAGGAGCAGCGACTGCGCCTCCTGGTAGGCGGCGGAGATCGCGTCGGTGTCGGTCGCCTTGAGGTAGATCGTGCTGACCGACGTGTTCGTGCCGCCCGTGATCGCCGACGTCATCGCGGTCATGGACACGACGGCGACGTCGTCCAGGTTCGCCGACGCGCTCGACCCGGCGGCCTCGAGGACGCCCACGACGTCGAACGTCGTCCCGGCGATGCTCACGGTGCGGCCGACGACGTCGGTCGTGCCGAACAGCTCGCTCGCGGTCTCGGGGCCGAGCACGACCTCGTCGGTCGAGGCGACGTCGACGAACGCGCCGACCGCGACCTCGCGCGAGCGCACCTCGAGCCAGTCGTCGGTGACGCCCGTGACGGTCGTCGTCCAGTTGGCGTCGCCCGCCTCGAGCGACTGCGACGACTCCTTCTCCGCGGCCACCGCCGCGACGTCGGGCACCGCGACGTCCGAGGCGAGAGCCTCGGCGTCGGCCACGGTCAGCGTCGACGCGGAGCCGAACCCGCCGCGGATCCCCGAGGAGTCGGTGGAGGACCCGGGGGTGACGATGAGCAGGTTCGACCCGAGCGAGCTGATGTCCTCGGAGACGTCCTTCTGCGTCCCCAGACCCAGCCCGACCGTGAGGATGACGGCGGCGATGCCGATGAGGATGCCGAGCACCGTGAGCAGCGAGCGCATCGTGTGCGCGCGGATCGCGTGCCACGCCGTGGCGGCGGTCTCGGTCCAGCTCATGACGCCACCACCCGCTCGTCCGACGTCACGAGGCCGTCGAGCACGCGCACGACCCGCCGGGACCGCTGCGCGACCTCGTGCTCGTGCGTGATGAGGACGATCGTGCGGCCCTGCGCGTGCAGCGCGTCGAGCAGGTCGAGCACGTCGGCGGTCGAACGGGAGTCGAGGTTGCCGGTCGGCTCGTCCGCGAGGACGAGCGCCGGCTCGCCGACGAGCGCCCGCGCGACGGCGACGCGCTGCTGCTGGCCGCCCGAGAGCTGGCCGGGCCGGTGCGCGGTGCGGTCGGCGAGGCCGACGCGGGCGAGCGCCTCCGCGGCCCGCTCCCGGCGCTCCGCCGAGGCCACGCCCCGGTACACGAGCGGGAGCTCGACGTTGCGCAGCGCGGAGAGCGACGGCAGCAGGTTGAACTGCTGGAACACGAAGCCGATCTGCTCGTTGCGCACGCTCGCCAGGTCGGTCTCGTCCAGGTCGTCGACGTCGTCGCCCGCGAGCCGGTACGTGCCCGAGGTGAGCGTGTCGAGGCAGCCGAGCACGTTCATGAGCGTCGACTTGCCCGAGCCCGACGGCCCGACGATCGCGACGTACTCGCCGCGATCGATCCGCAGGTCGACGCCGCGCAGCGCCTCGAACTCGAGGTCGCCCGTGCGGTAGGTCTTGCGCGCGCCGCACAGGTCGATGACCGGCGAGTAGCCCGGATCGGCCGGGAGACCCGCGAGACCGACCACGCTCGTCGCGGCGGTCACGAGTTCCCCCCGCGGCCGGGGAAGCCGCCGGCGGGCAGCTGCGAGGGATCGAAGCCCTCGGGGAACCCGCCCTGGCCGCGCCCGGGCATCTGGGACGGGTCGAAGCCTCCCACCCCGCCCTGGCCGCGTCCGGCGCCCGGGGTGAACGCGGTGTACTGCACGGTGTCCCCCTCCGACAGGCCGGACACGATCTCGATCATCTGGCCCGACGACTCACCGGTCTCGACGACCTGCTCCGAGGTCGACCCGTCCCCGTCCACGAGCGTCACGACCGAGGCCCCGTCGTCGTTCGTCGAGACGGCTGCGGCCGGCACGGAGAGCACGTCGGTGCGGCGCTCGGTGACGATCGAGACGTCGACGCTCACGCCGTCGTGCAGGCCCTCGGGACTGCCGGTGACCGCGACCGTCACGGGGTACGCGACCGCGCCCTGCGTCGTGGAGGGCAGACGCCCGATCTCGCTCACGGTGCCGAACACCGTCTCGGCGAGGTCGTCCGACGTCATCTCGACCTGATCTCCCGTCTCGATCGCCGCGACGTCGGACTCCCCGACGCTCACCTCGACCGTCCACGCGTCGGTCCCGACGATGGTGAACGCCGCGGTGTCGGACGAGCCGGACGACGAGGTGCTGGTCGACCCGCCGCTCGACGTGCCGGGCATCGCTCCGGCACCACCCTGGTCGGCCGCGCCGGTCGACCCGGACGAGCCCGTGCTCGACGACGGGCCCACCGTGTCCCCCACCGCGACGCCGACCGACGTCACCAGACCACCCACCGAGGCGGTGAGCGTCGCGTCGGACATCGCCGCCGCGGCCTCGTCGTACGCCTGCTGCGCGACCGCGACGGCGGACTCGCGCGCCTCGACGGCTGCCTCCGCCGCGTCGCTGCCGTCGTCGGACTCCCGCGCGTCCGCGAGGTCGGCCTGCGCCTGCGCGAGGTCCGCGTTCGCCCGCGCGAGCGCGGCGTCGAGCTGCAGGGTGTCGATCGTCGCGAGCGTCTGACCCGCCTCGACCGTGTCGCCCGCGGCGACCTCGACCGACTGCACGGTGCCCGACGCCGCGAACGACACGTCCTCCCGCACGCTCGGCGTGAGCGTCCCCGTCGTCGTCACGGTCCGCTCGAACGTCGTCGTGCTCGCCTGCGCGGTGGTCGGCTGCAGGGCTCCCGCCTCCGGGGCCGACGACGCGCGCGGCCGCAGGACCGTGAGGTAGACGACCAGCGCGGCGACCACGAGGACGGCGATCACCCCGACCACGACCGCCCGCCGGCGGGGCCGAGGCCCGCGCAGCCGCCGCGTCAGCCGGCCACGACGGGTGCCGCGGTCTTCGCTGGTCCCCGGCGCCTCGTCCGGCTCCGGTGGATCGGCGGGCCTCGTCCCCGACTCCGTGGTGGGCACGGACGACCGCGAGCGTTGCAGCAGCACCCTCGACTCCCAGGATCGATGCCACCCCGACGGGTGGCGGATGACCAGGACGCTAGGGAGCGCGACTGGGACGGGAGTAGCGCGCGGCTATGTCCTCCCTGTGAACCCGCCCGCGGCGGCGGGGCGTCGACCGGGGACGCCGTCGTGCGCCGCGCAGGTCGGGACCTTCGGCCGGTCCGGCGCACCGGGCGGCGGCGCTACGTTCGAGGTCCTGGCAGCGCGGCGGGCGACCCCGACCCGTCGGACTGCCGGGCCGTCGTGCGTCGGAAGGAGCCGCCGATGACCCGCCCCGGCCTCGTGGTCGCCGGACTGAACCGGTTGTCCGTCACGGACTGGCCCGGGCGGAGGGTGGCGACGGTCCTCACCCAGGGCTGCCCGTGGCACTGCGGGTACTGCCACCACCCGGGACTGTGCGCGGTCGCGGCCCACGGCGCACCGCCGCCCGGGGACACGGTCCCGTGGTCGGAGGTCGTCGCGTTCCTCGCCCCGCGCCGTCGGCTGCTCGACGGCGTCGTCTTCTCGGGCGGCGAGCCGACGCTCCACCCCGGCCTGCTCGGCGCGATCGACGACGTGCGCGGCCTCGGCCTCGACGTCGGGCTGCACACCGCCGGCCCCTGGCCGGCCCGGCTCGCGCGGCTCCTGCCGTTCGTGGACTGGGTCGGGCTCGACATCAAGCACCTGCCCTCGCGCTACCCGGTCGTCACGGGGACGATCCCGTCCGGGCGCCGCGCGTTCGAGGCGCTGACCGTGCTGCTGCGCTCCGGCGTCGACCACGAGGTGCGCACCACGGTCGACCCGAGCGTGCACTCGCGCACCGAGCTCCTCGCGCTCGGCACGCACCTGCGCCGCCTCGGGGTGCGCGAGTGGGTGCTCCAGGAGGCCGCGCCGGACGGCGCGTCCGCCGCGTGGACCCGCGCGCTCGCGGGCCGCCGGCTCGCCGACGTGCTCGACGAGACGGACCTCGCCTGGGCACGACGCCGGTCGGCCGCCTGACCGCGGGTGGTCGCTGCCCAGGTAGCGCGAGGCAGAGCCCTGGTAGCGCGAGGTAGAGGCCCGGTAGCGCGAGGTAGAGGCCTGGTCGTCGTCAGACCGGGCGGACGGGTTGGCGCAGCACCGTGCGGAGCCTCGCCGGGTCCGTGCGTCGCACGTCGCTCAGGTAGATCTCGTGGTGCGGACCGGCGAACGTGAGGCCGTGCTCGGGCAGGTAGACGTCGTGCAGCTCCGCGAGCACCGGGCCCTCGTCGTCGTACGACCCGACGTGCAGGGTCTCCACGGACCGGCCCTCGGTCAGGCTCGTGCGCCGCACGAGGTCGAGCGCGGCCGGTGCGTCCTTCTTCGCGCGGACCGACTCCGTGGCCGCGACGACGAGGTCCTCGTCGACCCAGTCCGGCTGGAGCACCAGCAGCGTCCAGCGCCACGCGCCCTTCTCCCGCCGCACGAACGTGCCCGGGTCGTCGGCCGTCCACAGGCCCTCCAGCGGACCGACGACGTAGTCGCGGCCCTCCCGCTTGCTCGCGAACTTCACGGCGTACGCGAGGGAGAAGAGCGCCTCGACCGCCTCGCCGTAGGCGGGCGACGTGTTCGGGTCGCCCTCGCCGTCGACCGCGAGGTAGGCGAGCGTCGGGACGTCCACCTCGACGAACCTCCCGCGCGGCGGGGCGTACAGCTCGCGGTGCAGCGCCTTGAGGTCCACCTTGTCCGAGGGCATGGCCCGACGCTACCCGCCGCCCCCGACGCCGGCCTGCCCGCGCCGTCGTGCGGGCCACGGGCACCCTGCCCCGGCCTGACGCGACGGGCTCAGGCTCCGCGGCGCGCGAGGTCGGGCTCGACGGGCGTGTCGGGGCGCAGCGGCGTCACGTAGTCGACGACGGCCCGCACGACCTCGGGGTCGCGCAGCAGCCGGTGGTGCCCGAGCCCGTCCGTCGTGAGGAGCTCGCCCTCGGGCCATGCCGCGGCGAGCGCCGCCCCGACGGGGTACGGGACCTCCTTGTCCGCGCGGTCGTGCACGACGAGCGCGGGCGGGACCGGGTGGGTGCGCAGGGTCTCGCGCACGTCCAGCTCGGCCAGCGGACGGCCCGCGACGTCGGAGAGCAGGCCCCGGAGCAGCTCGCGGGTCCGGCGCGAGAGCCGGAGCACGTCCGCGAACCCGTCGAGCTCGCCCAGCACGTCGGCGATCGCCGCGACGAGCACCAGCCGACCCGCGGACAGCCCGTCGCGGACCGCGAGGACGGTCGTCGCGGTGCCCAGCGAGTGCGAGACGACCGCTGCGGGCTCGCCGTGGGACCGGACCACCGTCGCGAGCGCGTCCGCGAGCTCGGGCATGGTGCTGCGCCGCCGGCCGAGGCTGCCGGGACCGGAGTCGCCGTGGCTCGGCGCGTCGAACGCGACGACGCGGTAGCCGGCTGCACGGAGCGGCTCGACGAACGCGCCGAGCTGGCCGCGCCACCCGCCCCACCCGTGGGCCAGGTAGACGACGCCGACCTCGGTGGGCGCACGGGTGCCCGCCGGGTCGCCGTCCGGGCTCGTCGCCCCCTCGCCGCCGGTCGCGGCCCACGTCTCGACGACGACCCGCGACCCGGCGGCCGTGGTCACCGTGGTGAGCGTGCCGGGGGCCGTGCGGTCGTCGCGGCGCCGCCCCGCGCCGTCGGGCGGCGTGCACCAGAGGTCGAGCGCGAGACGCGCGGCCCGGCGCGGGGAGACCGCCTGGAGGACGGCGAGGCGCGCGCGGACGACCGCGAGCCGCAGGGCGGCCTTGCGCCGTCGCGCGGCGCGTCGCCGGTCGGCACGAACGGTCGTGCTTTTCTTCGAGCCTGGGACGCCCACGGCGGTTCCTCTCGGTCGGCGGTGCAGACGGCGGGGGTCAGCGGACGGGGAGCGGCGCGGTCGTGCGCGCCGCGTCGAGCAGCGCCTCGAACGCGCGCCGGGCGCGCTCCTCGGCGAGCGGGTCGGCCATGAGGACGTGCGCGTGGTTCACCCCGAGCATGACGCCGTAGAGGTCCGAGGCGAACTGCTCCGGGTCCGCGTCGGCGCGGAACCCGCCCTCCGCGACGCACGTGCGGAAGACCTGCGCGACGGCGTCGCACAGGTCGCGGTGGTCGCGCACGAGCTGGTCCCGGACGGGACCCTGCTGCGCGGAGAGCTCGGTCGCCGCCTTGACGAACAGGCAGCCGCCGGGGTCCTGGCGCAGGTCGCACGCGAGCCACCCCTCGAACAGCGCCCGCATCCGCGGCTCGCCGCGGGGGGTGCGCAGCGCGGGGGCCACCACCGTGTCGATGAACTCGGCGCGCGCCTGGCCGAGGACGGCGAGCTGGAGCGACTCCTTGGAACGGAAGTGCGCGTACAGGCCGGACTTCGACATGCCCGTGGCCGACGCGAGCTCGCCGATGGTGAGGCCGGTCAGCCCGACGCGGTACGCGGCCTCCACGCCACGGTGCAGGATCACCTGCCGCGTCTCGTCGCCCTTGGTCATCCGGCGAACGTAGCACGATCGTGCGGAAAGGGGGAGGGCCCGCTCGGCGCGGGACGGGAGCGACGCCCACGCTCAGAACGACGAACGGCCCCACCCGTGCGGGTGAGGCCGTTCGTCATGAGGTGCGCCCGAAGGGATTCGAACCCCCAACCTTCTGATCCGTAGTCAGATGCTCTATCCGTTGAGCTACGGGCGCCGGTCCTGCCTGACCGCTGATCGCTCACCGGCCGTCGAGAACACTACCGTGTCCCCGCCCCGAACCCAAACCGATCCGGCCCCGGACGGGTGCGAGGTGACGGACGCCACGCCGTCCGACCCTCGCCGCACGCGACGCGCCGGACGGTCCCCCCAGGGTCGGACCCGCACGCGACGACGTCCCGTCCTCAGCCCGACGCGGCGGGACCCGCCGCCGTCGGACGATCGGTCCATGACGTTCACCGGCCCCTCCTCCGCCCCCGGCGGCTCGCCCCTCGTCGCGAGCGCGCTCACCAAGGTCTACGGCTCCGCCCAGACCGCGACGCACGCCCTCGCGGGCGTGAACCTCACGGTCCACCCGGGCGAGTCGCTCGCGATCATGGGCCCCTCGGGGTCCGGCAAGACGACGCTCCTGCACGTCCTCGCGGGCATCGTCACCCCGACCTCCGGCTCCGTGTCGTGGCGGGGCGAGGACGTCACGACGCTCTCCGAGGCCCGTCGCACCGTCCTGCGGCGCCAGGACTTCGGCTTCGTGTTCCAGTCGGGTCAGCTCCTGCCGGAGCTGCCCGCGGTCGAGAACGCCGCGCTGCCGCTCATGCTCGCGGGGACGGCGCGCACGGAGGCGACGGCCGTCGCCGCCCGCTGGCTCGCGCACCTCGGCCTCGCCGGGATGGAGCAGCGCCGCCCGGGCGAGCTGTCCGGCGGCCAGGCGCAGCGCGTCGCGATCGCGCGCGCGCTCGTCGGGTCGCCCGGCGTCGTGTTCGCCGACGAGCCGACCGGCGCGCTCGACCAGTCGACCGGTGCCGAGGTCCTCGACGTCCTCACGCGCGCCACCCGGGACTCCGGCGCCGCGCTCGTCGTCGTCACGCACGACGCGGGCGTCGCGCGGCACTGCTCCCGCACCGTGACGATGCGCGACGGGCGCATCTCCGGCGAGTTCTTCGCGCCCGGGGCCCAGCCCGCCCCGGGCGCGACACAGCCCGCGGCGACCGCCGTCGTCGGGCAGCCCGCTCCCCTGCCGCCCGCCCCGTACGACGCCGCCACGCGGGCCGCGATGGCCGCGCACCCGGCCGCGGGACACGCACCCGGCGCGCCCGCGCCCGTGGCGCCGGCCGCTCCCGCCGCACCGAGCCAGGAGAGCGCCCGATGAGGACCGTCGACCTCTGGTGGCTCCTGCGCCGTCGCAGCGCCGACGAGCGCGACCCGCAGGGCCTGACGAACGTGCTCGCGATCATCGCGTTCGCGGTCACCACCGCGATCCTGCTCGTGGTCATGGGCGGCTTCCACGCCTTCCTCCTGCGCGCCGGCGGTCTCGAGGGCGTCCGCGAGGGCATGGAGGGCGTGACCCCCTACGACGCGCAGTACCCGTTCCTCGCGGGCATCGCCTCGCTCCTGCTGCTCATCCCGCTCGTGACCCTCGGCGCCGCCGCCGCGCGCCTCGCCGTCGCCCGCCGCGACGCGCGGCTCGCGGCGCTGCGCCTCGCGGGCGCCACGACGGGCCAGGTCACGACCCTCACCGCCCTCGACGCCGCCGCGCAGGCCGTGATCGGGGCGCTCGTGGGGCTGGTCGGCTACGGAGCGCTGCTGCCGCTCGTCGCCCAGCTCCGCTTCCAGGGCCGCACGTTCGACCTCGGCGAGCTGTGGGTCGGCGTCCCGGCGCTCCTCGGGGCGGTCGTGCTCGTGGTCGCCGTCGCGCTCGTGTCCGCCCTCGTCAGCCTGCGCCGCGTGGCGATCACGCCGCTGGGCGTCGCGGCCCGCGTGACGCCTCCGGGGCTCAAGGCCGTGCGGCTGCTGTCGATGGGCGTCGCGTTCGTCGCGCTGATCGTCGCGACGAACCTGTCGTTCGGGTCGGTGGCGGTCGTCCTCACCGTCCTGACGGTCATCCTCCTGGTCGGCTTCGCGACCGTGAACGTCGTCGGGCCGTTCGTCATCTGGCTCGTCGGCAGGATGACGGCCGGCGGCGCCCGCCGCGTGCCGACGCTGCTCGCGGGGAGGCGGATCGTCGACAACCCGAAGACCGCGTGGCGCTCCGTCGGCGGGGTCGCCCTCGCGACGTTCATCGCGGGGCTGACGAGCATCTTCGCGCTCCTGGAGCCGGGCATGGGCGCGGACCCGGACGAGGTGCAGTACCTCACCGACATGAAGACCGGCGGGTTCCTCACCCTCGCCATCGCGGGCGTGCTCGCCGCCGTCTCGACCGGCGTGATGCAGGCCGGTCGCGTGATCGACCAGCGCAACGAGTACCGCACGCTCGTCCTGTCCGGGACGGACCTGCGCACGCTCGACCAGGCCCGGTTCCGCGAGACGCTCGTCCCGCTCGTCGTGAGCGTCGGCGTGGCGACGTTCGCCGCGCTGCTGTTCATGGTCCCCGTGATCGGGCTCAACGCGTTCGCGAACGTCGGGGTCGTCGTGCAGTTCCTGCTGTGCGTCGCCGCCGCGTCGGCCCTCGTGCTCGCCGGGGCCGGGGCGTCCCGGTTCGTGGTGCGGTCCGCGCTCGCGACGTCGGGCAGCGCGTAGCGCCCCGGACCTGTCAGCGCCCCGCCGGTCACCCCACCGGTGGGGCGCTGACGGCTCTGCGCCGGGCGACAGAAGTCGGGCAACAGAAAAGGCCCCGGGCGCTCGGCAGCCGGGACCTTCCTGAGCGGAGACGGAGGGATTTGAACCCTCGAACGGATTGCTCCGTTACCACCTTAGCAGGGTGGCGCACTAGACCTGACTATGCGACGTCTCCTCGCAGGCTCGGCGGAGAGCCTGCGTCGCCCAGGGTACAAGGGCGCCGCCGCGAGACCAAACCGCCGAGCCCTGCGGGTCGCCCGCGCCGCCGTCCGGACCGCTACCGCTCGAAGGTCCACTCCCGGTCGGTGAGCATCCGGGCCACGGCGAGCCCGATCGCGAGCGCGACGATCACCAGCCCGGCCTCGACGGCGTAGGCGAGCGCCTGCGCCGTCGCGCCGGTGTTGAACTCGTACACCGCCCGGTACGCCGTCACGCCGGGGACCATGATGACGACAGCGGGCACGGAGACGGTGATGCGCGGGACGCGCAGCGCCGGGGCGACCGTGGCGGCGAGCAGGCCCACGAGCAGGGCGGCCGCCGCGGCGGCCGCCTGCGGGACCACGTCGGCGTCCACGAGGAGCAGGCGCCCCACGTTCGCGACCATGCCGATCGACGCGGCCCCGAGCGCCATCGCCCACGGGCTGTTGAACATGAGGGCGAACCCGAGCACCCCGAGGAAGCTCGCGACGCTCCGCAGGCCGAGGAACAGCGGCTCCGCCAGGCCGGGCGGCGGCACCGGGTCCGGGGCGAGGCCCGCCGCGGCCGACACGCCCCACACGGCCAGGGCGGCCGAGGCGAGGATCATGAGCGCGTACGTCACGCGCGCGACCCCGGCCGAGAAGTCGAGCTTCGCGAGGTCGAGCGCGCCCGTGACGAGCGCGAACCCCGGCACGAGGAACAGCACCGCGGAGACGTACCCCGCCTCGTGCCCGCCGTCGACGCCCGCGAGCGCGGACAGCGCCAGGACGAGCGCGAGGTAGGCGATGCTCGCGACCGCTGCCGCGAGCATCGTCACGCCGAACTGGTTGATCCCCCGGTGCAGCATCGCGCGGCGCACGCCCTGGCCGAGCGCCGCGGCGACCAGCACCGCCCCGCACTCGACGAGCCCGCCGTTGTTGAGGAACGCGAACGCCGCGCACGCGATCCCCGCCCAGAGGGCGTTGAGCAGCGCCCCGTACAGCGGCGGGCGGCGCGAGATCCGGTCGAGCTCCGCCTCGACGGCATCGAGGTCGGCGCCCGCCGGGAGGGCCGCGGAGAACCGCTCGAGCTGCGCCAGGCGGTCGGCGTTGATCCCGATCGACCGGACCTCGGTGAGCTCGGTGCGGAAGATCGGGCCCCGGTACGACGTCGCCGTGATCTCCGTGAGCGTCACGTGGGCGGCGATGTGGTCGAGCCCCAGCGCGCGCGCCGCGCGGGTCATGTGCGACTTGACGCGGTAGCTGCCCGTCCCGGCGGAGAGCGCGAGGCGACCGATCCGCAGCACGGTGCCCGACCGGCGGATGAGGTCGACGGGCTCGAGACCGGCTTCGTCGGCCGGGGAGGGCTCAGGCGTCACGAGGCCATGATCCCGTAGGTCCGTCCGCGCGGCACTCGCCGAAGGTCCCGGTCCCCGGTGCCCAGGGGCCGGACGCCGGACGTCCCCGGTCCGCCCGGCCCGGGCCCGGTCAGGAGCGTCGCACCCGCCGGACGGCGAGGAGGCCGCCTCCCACGAGCAGCAGCGCCCCGGCCACCCCGAGCAGCCAGCCCGGGTCGGCACCGGTCGCCGGGAGCGGCCGGTCCGCCTGCCCGGGCGGCACGGTCGGCCCGGGAGCCGGCGGCGTGGGGCCGCCGTCGTCCGGGGGCTCGGGTGCGGGCGCGCACGCGGCCGCCTCCGACTCGGCCGCGCCGTCCTCCCCGAGCACGGCCGCGGTGTTGAGGAAGCCGCCCGGGGCCGCACCCGCCGGGTCGCACAGCAGCGCGTCCGGGACGACGTCGGCCGGGACCTGCGCGGTGACCGTCACCCGGAAGAGGTGCGTGGCTCCCGCGGCGAGGGTCGCGCCGGAGACGACCGTCGTGCGGTCCCCGCCGTCCCAGTCGTCGGCGACCGGCGGGCCGTCCACGGGCTCGACCGTCGCGTCCCGCACAACGATGCCCCGGCCGAACGCGAGCCGGTCGACGAGGTCGTAGGTCCGCTCGACGGCCGCGGCGTTGCGCACCGCGACCTCGTAGACGACGCGGACGACGCCGGGCGCGACGGCGACCGGGCCCTCGACCACGGTCTTGGCGACCTCGAGCGCCGTCGGGCGGGCGTTCGTGAAGGTGCACAGCACCGTCTCCCCGGACCTGACGTCCACGGTCGCGGTCGCGCCGTCGACCGTCGTCGGCGCGCTGGACCCGACGCACACGAGGTCCGCGAGGGTCCAGCCCGGGGTCGGCGTCTCCGTCACGGTGTACGTCCCCGGAGCGAGCGGGCCCGGCGAGAACGGCTCGTCGCCGTCGGTGAGGGTGAACGGGGACGACGCGCCGCCCTCCGGCGCCCACGCGAGCCCGAACTCCTGGTCCGACCCCGCGGGCTCGGTGACCTTGTCGACGACGAGGGTGCCCCACGGCGTGTTCGTGTAGGTGCACACGACGGTCTCGCCGGGGTCGAGCGCGATCGCCCCGGTGCTGCCCGAGGCCGTGGACGGTGACCCGTCCGGGTCGCCGTCGACGCACGTCAGCGCCGTGTTCTCGAACCCGTCCTGCGCCACCTCGGTCACGACGTACGACCCCGGGGCCACGTCCTCGAACGTCGTGGTCCCGACCCCGCCCTCCGTGACGACGGAGAAGCCCTCCGCGTCCGGCCAGTCCCCGCTGAAGTCGAACTCGCCGTCGGCGCCGTCGACGACCTTGGCGACCACGATCGTGCCGTGGCGCGCGTTCTCGGCCGTGCACGCGGCGACGTCGCCGGGCCCGACGGAGAAGTCGGAGAGGTCCGTCAGCGGGAACGGCTCCCCACCGTCCGCGGGGGTGACGAGGCACGTCAGCGCGCCCTCGACCCAGCCGTCCCCGTCCGACTCCACGAACGAGTACCGCACGCCCGGGACGATCTGCGGGAGGCCGAGCGTCGCCGTGCCGTCGACGGTGGTGACCGGCACCGTGATGGGGTCGACGGCGCCGTCGACGTCCGTGAGCACGAACTCGAACGTCCCGTCACCGCCCAGGGAGGTCTTCGTGAGCGTGCCGCTCCCCTGCACCGCGGTGTTCGTGAGCGTGCACGACACGTCCAGCCCGACCGGGGCGACGAACTGGATCCCGGGCGTGCCCGGGTCGGTGTCCGTGACTCCCGTGCACGCGACGTCGACCGCGGTCCAGCCCGGGACCGGCGCCTCGGTGATCGAGTAGGCGGTGCCCGGGACGAGACCGGACCACGTGACGACGTCCGCCGCCTGTCCGGCGCCCGAGGCGGTCTGCGGCGACGTCTGCCCTGCGGGCACGGGGTCGATCGCGACGTCGAACGACCACGGCAGGTCGCCGCCGATCCCGGTGGCCACCTTGGCCACGGAGATGCTCGACGTCGCGACCGAGTTCTGCACCGAGCAGGCGATCTGCTGCCCGGGCGTCGCCTCGATCTGGAACCCGGGCGCCGTGGGGTCGGCGTCCGCGAGCCCCTCGCACGTGACCTCCCCCCGGGTCCATCCCGGCGGGACCGTGCCGGCCTCCCGCACCGTGTAGAGCGCGCCGGGGACGAGCTCTCCCCACGCGACCGTGGGCGCCGCCGTCGTCGCCGTCCGGCCGTCCACCGTGCCGTCGGGAGCCACGAGCTCGACGTCGACGGACCATCCGAACGCGGGGTCGGCGCCCACGACCGTCTTGGTCAGGGAGAGCGACGCCGGCGCGGCCAGGTTCGTGAAGAAGCACACGATGACGCCGCCGTCCGGCAGGTCGACCGTCACGCCGCGCCCGTCCGCGCTGGGGGACCAGAAGTCCGCGTTGCACGTGGGCGGGTCGGCCGCGAGCGACCACCCGACCGGGTCCGCCGGCTCGGTGATCGTGTAGGTCCCGGGCTCGAGCCCGTCGAACGAGCGCAGGGCGACGTTCGGCGGGGTGGAGCTTCCGCTCAGGCTGAACGCCGTCGGGTCGCCGACCGGTGGGACGAAGAGGAAGTCGAAGTCCTGCTCGTACTCGACCGGGACGGTCCGCTTGACGACCGCGATCGACCCGGGGGTGACGTTCGTGAAGAAGCAGCGCACCGTCTCCCCGGGGAGCACCGTCAGGCCGATCGTGCGGCCCTCGGGGTCGGCGGAGTGGTCCTCGCCGCCGTAGGTGCACGCAAGGTCGGCCAGCCGGGTCGCGGGCAGCTCGTCGTCCGTGAGCTCCTCGATCGTGTACGTCCCGGCCGGGACGTCCTGGATCGTGTGCTCGTAGAGCGTCCCGTCGCCCTGCTCGACCGTGATCGAGAAGTCCTCGTTCCCCGGGAGGTCGCTCGTGAAGTCGAACGTGCGCCCGTCGACGCCGTGCGCCTCCTTGGAGACGATCACCGTGCCGAGCTGCGTGTTCGTGAACGTGCACTCGATGTTCTGCCCGGCCACCGGGGTCACCGTCACGGCCTGCCCGGCCGGCGTGGAGGGAGCCGTGCAGACGATCCCCGGGGGGAGCCACCCCGGCGTCGCCTCCTCGGAGACCGTGAACGGCACGCCGGCGGGCACGGGGAAGGACGCGCTCTCGCCGTCGTGGAGCGTGAAGCCCGCCTGCCCCGTCGCCTCGAAGGAGAACGCCTGCGGCGACCCGTCGGGGTCGGTCTGCTTGGTCACCGTGACGACGGCCGCCTCGTTGGTGATGACGCAGTCGGTGGTGCTCAGCGGACGCACCGGGAACCGGTCCGCCGGGTCGTCGAGCACGAACTGCTCGGGCGGCCCGCCCCCCGCGGGGACCGCGGTGCACACGACGGACTGCAGGTCCCACGGGGGCGGGACGTCGGTCTCCGTGAGGGAGAAGGCAGAACCGAACAGGACGTCGTCGAACCGGACGGTCTCCCCGCTCGCGAGCGTCCCCGAGACCGTCGGCACGGGCGGCGGACCCGGCTGCACCGGGCCCGTGTCGCTCGCCACCGTGAAGCCGAACCGGGCCCCGGTGTCCGCGCTCTGCGGGACCGTCGCCTTGGTCACCGTGAGCGCACCGCAGTTGGCGATGATCATCCGGTCCGGCGCGTGGTCGGCGAAGTCCTGGATGTTCGCGTTCGGCGAGTTGCCGGTGCGCGTGAGCATCTCCGAGACCTCGTAGGTCGCGCACTCGGAGGGCGCGAGGACGCCCGCCGTGTTCAGGTCGATGGCGAACTCCCCGAACGTGTCCTGAGGCTGGTTCGTCAGGGGCGGGCCCTCCGAGCGCACGCCGACCGCCCAGGCGAAGTCCACCGAGCCGGCGTCGGCCGCCCAGGTCCCGGGCCCGAGCGGGTTCGCGCACCCGTCCCCCGCCGTCGGCGCCCACCGGTGGACGGCGGCCGTCGTGCCCGACGACGCGTAGTTGAACTCGAGCAGGACGTCGTCGCAGCGTCCCGGCCCGGGGCCCTCGAGGTGCTGGAAGACGCTGACCTCGCCCGCTCCCGAGTACCGCGTCCAGTACCCGTAGAGGATCGCGTGCCGCATCCCGTCGTCGTCGACGACGTACTCGAGCCCGTAGGCGGTCGAGCAGAGGTCGCCCTTCGCGTTGGGGTTCGCTGGCCCGGGCCGCCACGGGTTCGTGCTCGGGCTCTGGCTCGGCGGCGCGCCCGTCTGGTCGGGGTTCGCGTTGCACGACTCGGCGAGGCTCCCGTTGTCCCACGCGAAGCTGGCCTGCACGATCCCCGACGACTCGAACCCCTGCGGCGTCGTGTAGGGGCCGGTCGGCGTGAACGTGAACGCGCCGTCGGGCTGCACGTCGGTGAGGAAGTCGTCCCAGTTGAACGTCTCGGGCGGGCTGCCGGAACCGGACGTCCCGTCGATCTCCATGCCCGTCTGCAGGCCGGACGGCTGGAGCGTCGCGGCGTCCGCCGTCGGCGGCGGGGTAAGAGGCACCAGCACGGCGCCGAGCAGGAGCGCCGCGACCAGCCCGGCGAGCAGCCGCCGCACCCGCGCGCGCGACGAAGGCAGACCGCGCTCGTGCACCGTCCCGGTCGTGCTCGTCATGGGCCGCTCCCCCCAGAGACCGCACCTCACCCGCTGGCGGACGCACCGCGCCGTGCCGTCCCGTGCGCCCAGGCCGGTCCCCGTGGCACGCGCCCCCGCCCGCCGGACCACCCGTGGCGACGCGCGCAGGCACGTCCGACCGTCATCGTCCGACCGACGATAGTACGAAGGGGTCCTCGTCGCGCGGGCGTCGCCGGGACGCACGTCGGGCCGGGTCCGGAGCACTGCTCCGGACCCGGCCCGACGACCTGCGGAGGGCGAGGGATTCGAACCCCCGGTGCGTTGCCGCACAACGGTTTTCAAGACCGTCACATTAGGCCGCTCTGTCAGCCCTCCCGGCGAGCCATTGTGGCACGCCCGTCCCGTGCACGACGACGGCGGGCCGCCCCGTGGAGGGCGACCCGCCGTCGGGCGGTGGGACCGGGACCGCGGAGGTCAGGCCGCCCCGCGGAGCTGGCGCATCGCGAGCTGGACGAGCGCGATGAGCGTCTGCTTGGTGGCAGCCCGCGACCGCGCGTCCGTGTAGAGCATCGGCACGTGCGCAGGGATCTGGAGCGCCTCGCGCACGTCCTCGAGCTTGTGCTTGGCCACGCCGTCGAAGCAGTTCACGCCGACGACGAACGGGATGTTGCGTGACTCGAAGTAGTCGATCGCCGGGAAGCACTGCTCGAGGCGGTCGGTGTCCACGAGCACGACGGCACCGATCGCGCCGCGCACCAGGTCGTCCCACATGAAGAGGAAGCGGTCCTGGCCCGGCGTGCCGAACAGGTACAGCCACAGGTTGCCCGGGAGGGACACGCGGCCGAAGTCCATCGCGACGGTCGTCGTCGTCTTGCGGTCGGACACGCCGCCCGCGTCGTCGACGCCCACCGAGTGCTCCGTCATCGCAGCCTCGGTGTTGAGCGGCTCGACGTCGGAGATCGACCCGATGAACGTGGTCTTGCCGACGGCGAACCCGCCCGCGACCACGATCTTGACGACCGTCGGCGCCGTCCGCGCCGCGGCCGGGGCACCGGCGGGCTGGGCTGCGGCCGACGGCTGGCCTGCCGCGGGAGCCTGCGCCGCGGAGGGCTGCGCCGGGGCGACGGACGGGGCGGGCTGGGCCGGGGCCGCGGGCTGCGCGGCGGCGACGGGCTGCGGCGCGGTGCGCGGCTGAGCCGCAGCCTGGGCGACCGGTGCCGGCGCCACGGCGGGCGTCGCCGGGGCGACGGCCGAGACCGACGGCGCCGTCGGTGCCGGTGCCGGTGCCGCGACGGGACGCGCCGGAGCCGACGCCGCCGGCGCCTGCGTCGGCACGCCGGCGGGCGCGCTCACCGGAGCCCACGCGGTCTGACGGGCGGCCGCCTGGCCACCGGGCACACCCCCGATCACCCCGGACGGCTGCCCGGCCTGCGGCGCGCTGCCCGAGCCGTCAGAGGGTGGAAATGCCATTGAGAACACTCTCCAAGACGCTCAGGGACAGACCCGAGTGGTTGCTGCCGTGACCCGTGTGGACGTTGAGCGGGGTCGACGTGTGGACGGTGATGTAGTTGTCCTCCTGCAGGTCCGCGACGAGCACCTTCGTCACGCCGAGCGGCAGGCGCAGGAGCGCGGAGAGCTCGGCGATCGAGACGTACGTGTGCGCGGCGTGCTGGAGGATCGAGCGCTTCTCGGGCGGGAGCCCGAAGCTGTTCACGGCGCCCGGCATGACCTCGACGAGCGCCTCGAGCGGGAGGTCGGACGTGGCGGAGCGCACACGACCGCCCGTGACCGCGTACGGGCGGACCGTGGCCGCCTCGTACCCGTCGTGTGCTCCCATGCTGCCGAAAGGTACGTTCGTCATCGATCAGTCCTCATCCCACCGGGGCTCGCGTCGCGCCGTCGACGGGAAGGCTACCCCGCATCTCCGAGATGAGCTGCGGCGTCAGTGTCGCCTCGGTGCGGGAGACCAGGAGCGCCATCTCGTAGCCGATGAGGCCGATGTCGCAGTTCGCCTCCGCCACGACGCCCAGGACGGACCCGTTCGAGACGTTCATCAGGAACAGGAACCCGTTGTCCATCTCGATGATGGCCTGGCGGACGTTCCCTCCGTTGAGCTGCCGGGCCGCCCCGCGGGTCAGGCTCGACATGCCGGAGACGATCGCCGCGAGCTGGTCGCCGCTCGTGCGGTCGAGCTGGTCCGACATCGCCATGAGCAGGCCGTCCGCCGACACCACGAGCGTGTGCCGGCTGCCCGGGACCGTCCGCACGAAGTTGTCGAGCAGCCACCCGAAGTTGGTTGCCTCGGTGCTGAGCGCGTTCACTCTTCCTCCTCGTCAGTTGCCGCAGACGGCATGTCGTCACCGCGCCTGCGGCGCTGAATCAGGGACATAATCCATGGCCTGGGGGGTCCAGGTCGAACTCGTCTCGTCCTGGCCCTCGACACGGCCACGGGCCGTGGCCGACTGGAACGCCGACAGACGGGCCCGGAGCTGCTCCGGGTCACGGTCGATGCGGGCCGTGAAGCGGTCGACGTAGCCCTCCCGCTCCTCGCCGCGCGAGCGTCGGGTCAGGCCCGACGCCGTCGTGCCGTCGACCTGGAGGGGCTGGTAGATGCCGTCGTTCGGGTCCGCCAAGGTCGCTTCCTGGAAGTCGGTGCTGCCCTGCAGCAGGGTGGACATCTCCTCGTACAGCACCGCGGACGCCATCCAGTCCGACCGCGCCTCGACCGAGTCGGCGATGTACCCGGGCTCCAGCGGCTCGATCGCGTCGCCCACCTGTCGTCGGACGAGCGGGGTCGGCGGGCCGTACCCCGTCGCAGCCGGGCTCGGCGCAGGGTCGGGGGCAGCGACCGACGGCTCCGGCGCCGTGTAGCCGGCACCGGCCGGCGGCGCGTCCTGGACCGGGTCGAGCGCACGCGTCTCCTGCACCGGGGCGACGGGCGCCTCCGGGGCGAACGACGACGCGTTCGCGGCTCCTGCGGGCTGACCGGCTCGCGGGGCGAACGCCGACGTCCGCGCGGGGGCCTGGGCCTCCTGCGGCGGAGCGGCGGGCGCGGCGACCGGAGGAGCGGCGACCGGGGCTGCCGCGACGGCGGGCGCGGACGCCGGGGCAGCAGGGGCCGGGGTCGGAGCGGGGGCCCCGGGTGCTCCCACCGGGCGCGAAGCCAGGGCCTCCGGGGACGGTCCGGCCGGCCGCGCCGACGGCGTCGCCGTCGTCCGAGGACGCCGGCCGAAGAGCCCGCGCTTGCGCGCCTGGCTCTCCCGCAGCGACCGCCGCGTCGGCAGGTCGGCCATGAGCTCCTCGAAGCGGGGAAGCGCCTCGAAGGTGAGCTCCGCAGGGATGTCCTCCGCCACCGCGGCCTCGCCGCCGGTCGCCACGACCGGGACGTCGGTCGGGAGCTCCGCCTCGACCGGGGTCGCCGCCGGCGCGGGGGCCGCGGCCGGCTCGGGGGCCGCCGGGGTGCGCTGGACCAGCGGGACGCGCGCGACGGTCGCGTCGTCGACGGGCTCGGCCGGGACCGCCGGCACGACACGCGTCGCGTCGAGCGGCGCGTCGGCCACGGACGACGGCGCCCACGCGTCGGCAGCCGGCTCGGGCGTCCACGCCTGCTCGGCGGGCTGCTCGGGTGCCCAGGCGTCGGCGGCAGGCTCGGGCGTCCACGCCTGCTCGGCGGGCTGCTCCGGCGCCCAGGCCTGCGCAGGGGTCCACGTGTCCTGGACCGGCGCGACGGCGGGGTCCTGCGGCGTCCACACGTCCTGCTGGACCGGGGTGTCGGCCGGGGCCTCGGCGACGAGCGGGATGTCCGTCGCCGTGACGTCCGGGGCGACGGGCAGCTCCACCGGGTTCTCGGTGGCCGGACGGTCGCCGACCGGGCGGAAGCTCGAGAAGAGCGCGCTGCGCGTGCTCACGTCGAGGACCGGGATCTCGGCGGAGACCGGCTCCACGGGGGTCGCGGCCGGGCGCGACCGGCTCGGGAGGGCAGCGCCGGCGTCGGCGACCTCCGCGGGCGGGGTCCATGCCTCGTCCGCCGCCGGGAGCTGCTCCGGGAGCGCCGGCGTGGCCAGCGGCGGGAGGACGATCGCGCCGGTCTGGGGACCCGACGCGAAGGACGCGCTCGGTGCCGCGGCGGCGGGGTCGACCGTGCGCGAACGACGGCGGGGCATGCCGGTCTGCGTGGTGCCGTCCGTGAGCGCGTCGAGGTCGACGGGCACCGCGACGGGCGCCTCGGGCTCGACGGTCGGGAACGACGCCGTCGCCGCGGGTGCGGGGACGGACGGCGCGGCCGGGGCCGCGACGTCGGCGGCGGGGAGCGCCGGGAGGACCCCCGTGCCGGCAAGCTGCTGGGCGGCGGCCTGCGTGCTCGTCTCCAGGGGATCCGTCGGCTGCGGGAGCGGCACGTTCGAGTCAGGGACGAAGAGCGCGGCCGGGAACGACACGACGACCTCGGTCCCCTGGTCCTCGCCGCTCGTGCTGAACCGGACCTTCGCGCCGAGGCGGTCGGAGAGACGACCGACGACGAAGAGGCCCAGGCGCTGCGCGCCGACGACGTCGGACGCCGCGTGCGTCGCGACCTTGCGGTTCGCCTCCGCGATCTCGTCCGGCGTCATCCCGAGGCCGTGGTCGCGGACCGTCACGTAGACGAAGTGCTCGTCCCGGCCGGTCGTCACCTCGACGGGGGTGTGCGGCTCCGAGAACATCGTCGCGTTCTCGAGGAGCTCGGCGAGCAGGTGCGCGGCGTTGAGCGCGTTGTGCCCGAGCATGAGCGGGTCGACGACCAGGTTCAGGCGGACGCGGTCGTACAGCTCGATCTCGGACGACGCCGTACGGATGACGTCCGAGGCCGGCATGGGCTGGCGCACGCGGCGACCCGAGTCGATGCCCGCGAGGACGAGGAGGGACTCCGCGTTGCGGCGCATACGCGTCGCGAGGTGGTCGAGGCGGAAGAGGTTGGACAGCGTGCCCGCGTCCTCCTCGGAGCGCTCGAGGTCGTCGAGGAACGCGAGCTGTCGGTTGAGGAGCACCTGGTCGCGGCGCGCGACGTTGACGAACATCTCCGCGATCGAGCCACGGAGAGCGGCCTGCTCGCGCGCGACCTTGATGGTCGTCTGGTTGACGTCGTTGAACGCGGTCGCGAGCTGGCCGACCTCGTCCGTGGACTCCACCGTGATCGGCGCCAGGTCGATGCCGGGGCCCTGCCCCGGGACGGCGACCTGCTCGACGAGGCGGGGCAGCTGGTCACGCACGTCCTCGGCCGCGTCGGTGAGGCGCCGCAGCGGGTTGACGATCGCACGGGCGATGAAGCCCGCGACGAGGATCGAGGCGATGACGGCCGCGAGGGTCGCGAGGATCGTGACGACCGCGCGGGTCGTCGCCGCACCTGCGAGGTCGGACGCCTTCTCCGCGGTAGCGGTACGGACGTCGTCGCGCACCGGGCTCGTCTGGTCGCGGTCCGCCTGCGACAGCGTCGGCCACTGCGCGGCCTGGCTGGGGGGCGTCGACTTGGGTCGGGAGCCGGCGAGGTTCTGCCGGATCTGGTTGTACGTGGCGCTCGGCGGCTCCAGCAGGAAGTCGCCCGGGAGCCGTCGGACGGCCGTGGCCGTGCGCGCCGTGAGGGCGTCGCCGTTGGTCACCAGGACCGCGGCCTGCTGGTTCGTCTCGGTGCTGTCGACGCCCTGCTGGGCCGCGGCGAGGACCGCACCGGCGAGCGGCTGCTCGAGCGCCTGCTGGGCGAGGAGCTCGTCGAGGAGGACGTACGCGTCGAGGTACTGCGCGAGCTCGCGGTCCGGGGCCGTGTCCGCGAGCGTCCGCGGCACCTCGAGCGCATCGTCGATGAGCGCGTTGTACTGCGAGTTGCGCGCGAGCTGGCCGATGGAGGACCTGTCGATGCCCTGCCGGATCGCCAGGAGGTCGGCCCTGTCCGCGATCGTGTCGGAGACCGCCTTGCGCACCCGCGGGTCGAGCGCGGACGTGTCAAGCTTCTCGTACGCGCGGTCGCGCGCGTCGAGCGCCTTGTCCGTCTTCTCGCGCTGCGCCATCATCTGCGCCGCGGCTTCCTCGGAGCCTTCGTTCGCGTCCAGGAACGAGTACGTGCGCTCGGCCGCGATCTCTGTCCCCGCCGCGTCCTGTGCCGCGAGCGCCGCGACGAGCGCGCTCGTCTGGCTGGCGTCGCGCGCCGACCCGATGGCCTGCGCCGAGATGATCGCGGCGGCGGCGAAGAGGACGAGGACGGGCACCGCGAGGGCCGCAAGGATCTTCCCGCGAACGCTCAACCTGCGGAGCATACGAACCTGCCTCCATCACCCTGGTCCACCCGTTCGGCGGCGCGGTCGGCGCGCGTGGCAGCGGCGCCTCCCGGGCTCCGCTCCCCGGTCGTGCGTACTAACTATCGGTGCACATCCCCCGGACACCTAATCCGCGAGGAGCGTGAACTTTCGTCCCGCGCTCGCGGTGCCCCGTCGGCGAACCGGCGCCTCCCGGGCCGTCCGCGTAGTCTCGGCGATGTGCGAGGCGTCACGATATCGGCCCCCGGTGGCCCTGAGAAACTAACGGTTTCCGCGCTCCCTGACCAGACCCCCGGGCCGGACGAGCTCGTGGTCCACGTCGCTTCCGCTGGCGTGAACCGTGCTGACCTGCTACAACGCGCCGGATCCTACCCACCTCCCCCCGGCGCGCCGGACTGGCCCGGCCTCGAGGTCTCGGGCACGGTCGCGGCCGTCGGCGAGTCCGTCACGGGGTGGTCCGTGGGAGATCGCGTGGTCGCGCTGCTCGACGGCGGTGGCTACGCCGAGCAGGTGCGCGTCCGGTCGACGCAGGTGCTCCCCGTCCCCGACGGCGTGGACCTCGTGGACGCCGCCGCGCTCCCCGAGGCCGCGTGCACGGTGTGGAGCAACGTCGTCGACGTGGGCCGCCTCGGCGCGGACGAGTGGCTGCTCGTGCACGGCGGGTCGGGCGGCGTCGGGACGGTCGCCGTGCAGGTGGGTGCCGCGCTCGGCGCCCGCGTCGCCGTCACGGCCGGCGGGCGCGACCGGGCCGACCGGTGCCTCGCGCTCGGTGCGAGCCTCGCCGTCGACCACCGCGAGGAGGACTTCGTCGCCGCGGTGCGGGAGTCCTCCGGCGGGCACGGCGCGGACGTCGTGCTGGACGTCGTCGGCGCCGCCTACCTGCCGCGCAACCTGGAGGTGCTCGCCACGGGCGGGCGACTGGTCGTCATCGGCATGCAGAAGGGCCGACGCGCGGAGCTCGACCTGGGCCTCCTCCTCGCCCGGCGCGCCACGGTGGCCGGGACGACGCTCCGGGCGCGCCCGCCGGCCGAGAAGGCGCGGATCGTGCACGAGGTCCTCACGCACGTCTGGCCGATGGTGGAGGACGGCCGCGTCCGCCCCGTGGTGCACGCGCGCCTCCCGCTCGAGGAGGCCGCGACGGCGCACGAGCTGCTCGACTCGGGCGACGTCTTCGGCAAGGTGCTCCTCGTGCCCTGACCACGGGCGACGGCCGACGACGGCTGGAGATCCCGCGCCTCGGTGCGCGCGTGGGCGCCGCGCGCCAGACTGGACCCATGGCTGACGAACCGCGCGACCCCCGCCCCGACGACCCCACGGCCCCCGAACCCGCGAACGGTGCGCAGGACGCCGCCGACGACGCCGACGAGCCCGCCCGCGCCACCGTCGTGATGCCGGACGGGACGGGGGTGAGCGTCGTCGAGAGCGACGACTCCACCGACCCCGACCGCAACCCGGCGACGGTCATCGAGGAGCCCGCCAAGGTGATGCGCATCGGCGGCATGATCAAGAAGCTCCTCGACGAGGTCCGGGACGCCCCGCTCGACGAGGCGGCGCGGTCGCGCCTCGCCGAGATCCACGAGCGCTCGCTCACCGAGCTCGAGGAGGGCCTCTCCCCCGACCTGGTGGCGGAGCTGCACCGGATCACGCTGCCGTTCTCGGACGACACCGTCCCGACCGACGCGGAGCTCCGCGTCGCGCAGGCGCAGCTGGTCGGCTGGCTCGAGGGCCTGTTCCACGGCATCCAGACGGCGCTCGTCGCCCAGCAGATGGCTGCGCAGGCGCAGCTCTCGCAGATCCGGCGCGCACTGCCTCCCGGCTCGCTGCCTCCGATGGGCCCCGGTGGCCCCGGCGCCGCTCCGGGACATCCCGGCGGGCGTCCCGACGAGCACGACGGGCGGCCGTCTCCGGGCCAGTACCTCTGACGGCCCTGCTCGCCCTCGCCGGTCCCGGGCGGACGCGCCCGGACCGGTGGCGCGCGGTCGCTCGTCAGGCGGGCGGCGGGTCGAGCGGGACGTCGTCCCCGGGCGGCGTCCCGCCCGCGCGCCCGCCCGGTCGCGCCGCGGTCATGGCGATGGCCCCGGACACGAGGACGAGGCCGACGAGCTCGGGGACCGTGGGGACCTGCCGCAGCACGACGGCGCCCACGACCGCAGCGGACGCCGGGAGCAGCGCGAGGAGCACCGAGAACGTCGCCGCGCTCACGCGGCGCAGGATCACCTGCTCGAGCGCGTACGGGACGACGGACGAGAAGAGCGCGATCCCCGCGACGGCCGCGACGTGCCGCCAGTCGCCGAGGACCGGCAGGGCGTCGCGCGCGAGGAAGGGCGCGAACACGACCGCGCCCACGGTCATCGCGACGGCGAGCGACGTCACCCCCGACCCGGAGACGGCGACCCGCCGTCCCAGCAGGATGTACGCCGCCCAGCACGCGGCCGCGACGCCGATCGCGGTGAGCCCGAGCACGGCGTCCGCGCGCGGGAGGTCCGACTCGATCGTCACCCCGGCGAGCAGCACGACCCCCGCCGCCGCGACCGCGATCGCGCCCCGCTCGCGCCACCCGCTGCCCGTGACCGCGGCGACCGCGACGGGGCCGAGGAACTCGATGGCGACGGCCGTCCCCAGCGGCAGGTGGTCGATCGCGACGTAGAACGCGAGGTTCATCGCGGCGAGGGCGACGCCGAACACGGCGACCCACGCGAGGTCGTGCCGGGTCCATCGCCGACGCCACGGCCGACGCCATGCGAGCAGCAGCAGCGCGGACGCCGCGATGCGCAGCCACCCGATCTCGATCGCTCCGGCCACGGCGAACAGCCCGACGGCGATCGCCGCGCCCAGGTACTGCGTCAGCCCCGAGACGACGAACAGCGCCGGGACCGGGACCCGGTCGAGGGCGGCGGCGGGGTGGCGAGGCACGCGACGACTCTAGGCGCCCGCGCGGCACGGGACGGCGCCGGCCGAGCACACGGCTGCGGCCCGTCCCGTGCACGGGACGGGCCGCAGACGCCTGCGCGAAGAGGCGGGCGTCAGCCCTTGACCGACCCGGCGAGGAGACCGCGCACGAAGTAACGCTGCAGCGCGAGGAACACGATGACCGGGACGACCATCGAGATGAACGCGCCCGCCGGGAGCAGGTGCCAGCTCGCCCCGCGCGAGCCGGACAGCTCGGCGAGGCGCACCGTGATGGGCGCGGTGTCCTGGCCGGACGCGAACGTGAGGGCGACGAGCAGGTCGTTCCAGACCCAGAGGAACTGGAAGATCCCGAACGCCGCGATGGCGGGCACGAGCAGCGGCATGAGCACCTGGAAGAAGATCTTCACGTGCCCGGCGCCGTCCACGCGGGCGGCCTCGACGAGCTCGCGCGGGATGTCCTTCATGAAGTTGTGCAGGAGGAAGATCGCCAGGGGCAGGGCGAAGATCGAGTGCGACAGCCACACGGGCCAGAACGACCCGTCGATCCCCCAGTCCACGTACTGGGTGAGGAGCGGGACGAGCGTGACCTGGATCGGCACGATCTGCAGCGCGAACACCGCGACGAACAGCAGGTTGCGGCCCTTGAAGTCCACCCAGGCGAACGCGTACGCGGCCAGCGACGCGAGCGTGATGGGGATGATCACCGCGGGCAGCGTGATGACCAGGGAGTTGATGAAGTACGTCGCGAAGCTCGTCGACCCGCCGAACAGCGCGTCGGTGTAGTTGTCGAGCGTGAACTCGGGGTTGGCGAACGCCTCCCACCAGCCCGACCGCCGGATCTCGCGCGGCGGGCGGAACGACGTGACGAGGAGCCCGAACGTCGGGATGGTCCACAGGACGGCGAGGACGATCGCGATGATCGACGCCGGCCGGGACGAGACCTTGCGGCGCACCTTGCCCGCGCGCTCGTCGAGGCCCGCGACGATGCCCTTGCCGCTGCCCTCCTCGGCGGTCTCGTCGACGAGCGGGGCGTCCGGGACGGAGGCGGACAGTGGGGTGCTCATCGGATCTCCTCCGCCTGCTTCAGCTGCCGCACGTTGTACACGATGATCGGGATGACCAGGACGAACAGGATGACCGCGAGCGCGGCGCCGAGCCCCTGCTCGCCCTGCCGCAGCGCCTGCGTGTAGAACTCGTTGGCGACCACCGACGTCTCGAAGCGGCCGCCGGTCATGGTGCGGACGATGTCGAAGACCTTGAGCGTGCCGATCGCGATCGTCGTGAGGACGACCACGAGCGCGGGGCGGATGCTCGGCACGGTGATGTAGCGGAACATCCGCATGCCGCCGACGCCGTCGAGCCGGGCGGCCTCGACGATGTCGTCCGGGATGGCGCGGATCGCGGCGGCGAGGATCGTCATCGCGAACCCGGCCTGGATCCAGATCATCACGAGGATGAGGAAGAACGTGTTGGCCGGCGCGCTGAGCAGGAACTGCTGCGGCTCGAGCCCGAGCCAGACGAGGACCTGGTTGAACAGGCCGATCTGCGGCTGGCTCGCCGGCTTGTACTCGTACATGAACTTCCAGATGATGCCCGCGCCGACCATGGAGATCGCCATGGGCAGGAAGATCAGCGTCTTGGCGAACTTCTCGAAGCGGGACCTGTCGACCACCACCGCGTAGACGAGGCCGAGGAAGGTCGAGACGAGCGGGACGACGATGACCCAGATCGCGGTGTTGCGCAGGACGATCTGGAACTCGTCGCGCGTGAACGCGGTGACGTAGTTGTCGAGCCCGACGAACGCGGAGCCCGTGCGGTTGTAGAACGAGTCCCGGATCGTGCGCAGGCCCGGGTAGAGCAGGCCGAACGCGAGCATGACGACCGCGGGCCCGGCGAACGCGAGCGCGACGACCCAGCCCGGCACGCGCCGCGGCCGGTCGACGAGGAAGAGGATCAGGCCCATGACGACGACGAAGAGCAGGATCGCGACGAGCATCACCGCGAGCTTGCCCCCCGTCCCGGCGGGTTCGAGCAACCAGTCCATGTGAGAGCTCCTGAGGTGGCCGGCGGCGGGCCGGACGACGACGTGGTGTGCGGCGGGGACGGCCCGGGGACGGGTCGTCCGGGGATCGGCCCCCCGGACGACCCGCCCCCGGGTCGACGCGTGGACCCGGAGCCCGGCCCGCGGCGCGTGCCGCGCGGTCAGGCCCCGGGTCGCCCGCGGGTCAGGACGTCGGCCAGGACGCCTCGATGGCGTCGAGGACGGCCTCGTCGGACTTGTCGCTCGCGATCCACTCCGTCATCTCGGTCCAGAACGAGCCGGCACCGACGGCGGCGGGCATCATGTCCGAGCCGTCGAAGCGGAACGTGTAGCTGTCGTCCGTGAGCAGCTCGTACGCCTGCTGGTCCATCGGCGACTGGAGCAGCTCCGGGTCGAGGCCGTTGTTGGCGCTGATCCAGCCCTGCGGGGTCACGCTCGCCTTGGCGTTGGACCACTCGGGGCTCGACAGGTACGCGTGGAACGCCTGGACCTCGGGACGGTCGTTGAACGCGGCGACGAACTCGCCGCCACCGAGCAGCGGCTTGTCCTCCGCGGTCTCGCCCGGGAGGTAGAAGGCCCAGACGTCACCGTCGGGCGCGACCACCAGGTCGGGGTCGAGGGTCGTCCAGTTGGCCTGGTAGAACGTCGCCTGGCGGTGCATGTAGCACAGGCCGTCGATGATCGGGTAGCCGCCCTCGGTGAACTCGGTCGTCGCGATGGTGCTCACGTCGCCGAGGCCGCCGTTGACGAACTCCTCGTTCTTCAGCACGTCGCCGACCGTGGCCAGCGCCGTGGCGATCTGCGGGTCGTTGAACGGGATCTCGTGGTTGACCCACTGGTCGTAGACCTCGGGGCCCGCCGTGCGCAGGACGACGTCCTCCATCCAGTCGGTGGCCGGCCAGCCGGTCGCCTCGCCGGACGCGATGCCCGCGCACCACGGCTTGACGTCGCCGCCGGGGTTGTCCGCGACGATCTGGTCGGAGAGCTCCATGAGCTCGTCCCACGTCGTCGGGACCTCGTAGCCCGCCTCCTCGAACATGGACGGCGAGTACCAGACGAACGACTTGACGTTGGCGCCGAGCGGCGTCGCGTACAGCGTCCCGTCGACGGTGCCGTAATCCTTCCAGGACTCGGTGTAGTACTGGTCGACGTTCGCGGACGCCGCCTCCCCGACGGGCTGGATCGCGTCGGGGAAGTCGGCGACGATGCGGCGCAGCAGGCCGGGCTGCGGCAGGTACGCGATGTCCGGCGCGCTGCCGGACTGGATGCGGACGGGGAGCTGCGCCTCGAACTCCTTGGAGCCCTCGTACTCGATCGTGGCGCCCGTGCACTCCTCGAACGGCTCGTACGACGCCTGCTGCTGCTCCGCCTCGGTGTCGACGATCGTCGAGTACACCGTCACCGTCTTGCCGGAGAGGTCCCCGTACTGCTCGTAGTCGGCGCAGTCCACCTCGGCGCTCGGCGACTCGTCGTCACCTCCGCCGCCGCCACCGCCGCTGCACGCCGCGAGCACGAGCGCGAGGCTCGCGCCGCCGGCGGCGACCACCAGCGTGCGACGACGCGCCGCGCTGGTCCTCGTGGTCCTGGTCATGTCAGCCTCCACCTCGTCGTGGGTACGGACGCCGTCACCCCGGTCCGGTGAGGACCGGGCGCATCGCGACGTCGCGAGCGCGGGTGCGCTCTCGCCCTAGGCACCATGCAAGCGGTTGCATCGCGCTGCCGCAAGCACAGGAGAGGCGAGTTTGCGTAACGATTCCGTCACGTGCGCCGGGTGCGCGCTCTCTCACCCCTCCCCTCCTGGCCACGCTCCCACGCGGCGTCGTCGAGCGCGCGGCGAGGCGCGGCTCGGGGCCTCAGGCTCCGGCGCCCGGCGGCGCCGTCGAGCCGCGGCGCACCAGCTCGGTCGGATAGGTGAGGCTCTCCGGCACCGGGGCGCCGTTGATCATCTCGAGCAGGAGGAGCGCCGCGTCGAACCCCTGCTGGTAGGCGTCCTGGGCGATCGTCGTCAGCCCGACGAGCTCCCCGAGGTCGTGGCCGTCCACCCCGACGACCGACAGGTCGTCCGGGACGCGCAGCCCCAGGTCCCGCGCCGCGAGGATGGCCCCCATGGCCATCTCGTCCGACGCCGCGAAGACGGCGGTCACGTCCGGCCGGCGGCGCAGGAGCTCCGCCGTGGACTCGCGCCCTCCCGCGACGTCGAAGTCGCCGTTCACCTCGAGGTCCGGCTCGACGACGATCCCCGCCTCCTCCAGGGCGCGCACGTAGCCCCGGGCCCGCTCGACAGGCGGCGACCACGACGACACGAGGTCGGGCACCCCGGTCACGTGGCCGATGACCCGGTGCCCCAGGTCGAGCAGGTGGCGCGTCGCGGCCCGGCCGGTCGCGACGTCGTCGAGCCGGACCGTCACCTGGTCGGCCGGCCCCGACCCGACGAACGCGAGCGGCCGGGCGAGCCCGACGAGCGAGCGCACCTCGTCGTCGTCGAGCGGCAGCCCGACGACGAGCGTCCCGTCCACGCGGTGGCGCAGCACGCTCGGGTCGACCCGGCGGCGGGACGACGTCCGGCGGACGTCGAACGTGTACAGCAGGACGTCGTAGCCGAGGTCGCGGAGCGCACGCTCGGCGCCCTCGATGACGTTGGCGAAGAACCAACGGTTGACCCACGGGGTGAGCACCCCGATGGTGCGGGTGCGCCCGGTGGCCAGCGACGACGCCGACGGCGTGGGCACGTACCCGAGCCGGGCCGCCTCCGCGAGCACCCGCAGGCGCGTCGCCTCCGACACGTTGGGCAGGCCGCGCAGGGCGCGCGAGACGGTCGCCGTGGACACCCCGGCGGCCTGGGCGACGTCGTCGATACCTGCCACGACGGGTGATGCTGCCACGCCCGGAGGCCACGTGGCGAGGCGCCGTGCCGCATCGTGAGCAGATCGATGCAAGCGCTTGCGCCCCGGCGGCGTGCGCACGGCACCCGCTCCCGCCGCACCGCGGCAGCGCGGACCGATATCGTGGGGAGGCCCGTCCCGCGGCACCGCTCGGCACCGCTCGAGCCGGCCGCGCCGCCGTCGGGCACGCCACCTGCGAACCGGAAGGACCACGATGATCGAGCTGAGGACCCCGCGGGAGATCGACCAGATGCGACCCGCGGGACGGTTCGTCGCCGACGTCCTCACCACGGTGCGCGCCGCCACCAAGGTCGGGACGAACCTGCTCGAGCTCGACGAGGTCGCGCACAAGATGATCCGCGACCGCGGGGCCGAGTCGTGCTACATCGACTACCACCCGTCGTTCGGGGCGAGCCCGTTCGGCAAGGTGATCTGCACGTCCGTCAACGACGCCGTGCTGCACGGCCTCCCCCACGACTACGCGCTGCGCGACGGCGACCTGCTGAGCATCGACTTCGCCGCGTCCGTCGACGGGTGGGTCGCGGACTCGGCGCTGTCGTTCGTCGTCGGGACGCCGCGCGCCGGGGCGCTCGGCGAGGCCGACGCGAAGCTCATCCAGACGACCGAGCGCGCGCTCGAGGCCGGCATCGCGGCCGCGCAGCCGGGCAAGAAGGTCGGCGACATCTCCGCCGCCATCGCCGACGTCGCGCACGCCGCGGGCTACTCGGTGAACACCGACTTCGGCGGGCACGGCGTGGGCCGCACGATGCACGGCGAGCCCCACATCCCCAACGACGGCCGTCGCAAGCGCGGGTTCCCCCTCAAGCCGGGCCTCGTCATCGCGATCGAGCCGTGGTTCCTCGAGACCACGGACGAGATCTACACCGACCCCGACGGCTGGACCCTGCGCTCGGCCGACGGCTCGCGCGGCGCCCACAGCGAGCACACGGTCGCGATCACGCCCGACGGCCCGGTCGTCCTCACCGCGCGCGAGCCCCGCGACTGACCACCCCCGCGAGGTAGACCCCCGGTACCCCGGAAGAAACGTCCCCCGCCTCGGCGACGAGGAGCAGCGCGTCGTCGTCCGCGAGGAGCGTCGCGAACGACGCGTCGAAAGCCGCACGCTCGGGGACGAACGACGTCGCGAAGACGCTACCCATCCCGCCGAGGTAGAACCGCAGGTCGCGACGTAGAACCCCGCGAGCTCTATCTCGCGCCCTGCTGTTCTACCTCGCGGTCAGGGCAGGAGGCTGCGCAGGAGGTGGGCCGCGCCGTCGTCCTCGATCGAGCCGGTGACCTCGTCGGCGGCGGCCTGCACGACGGCGTCCGCGTGGCCCATCGCGACGCCGTGCGCCGCCCAGCGGAGCATGTCGACGTCGTTGCGGCCGTCGCCGACCGCGACGGTGCGGTGCGGCTGGACGTGCAGGGTGCGGCGCACGAGCTCCAGGCCGGTCGCCTTCGTGACGCCGAGCGGCGCGATGTCCATCCACGCCGTCCAGCCGACGGCGTACGTGACGTCGTCCAGGCCGAGGCGCTCGACGAGCTCGTGGAACTGCTCGCTCGTCGACCCCGGCGCCCGCACGATCACGCGCGTGACCTCGCCCGACCACAGCTCGTCGAAGTCGACGACGCGGTGCACGCCGTCGAGCTCGCCGTCGGGGAAGAGCTCGTTCATGCGGAAACCGACGCCGACGTCCTCGACGGCGTACCGCGCGTCGGGCAGGTGCTCGCGCAGGAGCCGCAGGGCCGGGCCCGGGTCGAACGTCACGACGTCCTCGAGGACGTACCCGTCGGGCTCGTCCGGGTCGAGCCGCGCGGTCACCGCGCCGTTGGACGCGACGACCCAGCCGCGGTCGATCCCCAGGATCTCCGCGACGGGCGTCATCGCGATGAGCGACCGCCCCGACGCGAGCACCACGTGGTGCCCGGCCGCGCGCAGGTCGGCGACGGCGTCGCGCACGTCGTCCGACAGCTCCTGGTCGTACGACATGAGGGTGCCGTCGATGTCGAGCGCGACGAGCAGCGGCCCGGACGCGTCGTCCGGGACGAGGGGACCCGTCACGCCACCACCGGCTCGAGGACCTCGAGGCCGCCGAGGTACGGCCGCAGCCCCTCCGGCACGCGGACCGACCCGTCGGCCTGCTGGTGGTTCTCGAGGATCGCGACGATCCAGCGCGTCGTGCCGAGCGTGCCGTTGAGCGTCGCGACGGTGCGCGTCTCGCTCTTGCCGTCGACCTCGACGCGCTCGCGCACGTTGAGGCGGCGCGCCTGGAACGTGGTGCAGTTCGACGTCGACGTGAGCTCGAGGTAGCGCTGCTGCGTGGGCAGCCACGCCTCGCAGTCGAACTTGCGCGCGGCGCTCGACCCGAGGTCGCCCGCCGCGGTGTCGATGACGCGGTACGGCAGGTCGACGAGGCGCAGCATCTGCTCCTCCCAGCCGAGCAGGCGCTGGTGCTCCGCCTCGGCGTCGGCCGGGTCGCAGTAGGAGAACATCTCGACCTTGTGGAACTGGTGCACGCGGATGATGCCGCGCACGTCCTTGCCGTGCGAGCCGGCCTCGCGGCGGTAGCACGCGCTCCACCCGGCGTAGCGCAGCGGCCCGGCCGAGAGGTCGACGATCTCGTTCGCGTGGTAGCCCGCGAGCGCCACCTCGCTCGTCCCGACGAGGTAGAGGTCGTCCTTCTCGAGGCGGTAGATCTCGTCCGCGTGGGCGCCGAGGAACCCGGTGCCCTGCATGACCTCGGGCCGCACGAGCGTCGGCGTGATGACGGGCGTGAACCCGGCCGCGACCGCCGTGTCCATCGCGGCGTTGAGCAGCGCGAGCTCGAGGCGCGCGCCCACGCCCGTGAGGTAGTAGAACCGCGCGCCCGAGACCTTCGCGCCGCGCTCGGTGTCGATCGCGCGCAGGCCCTCGCCGAGGTCGAGGTGGTCGCGCGGCGTGAAGCCCTCCGCGGCGAAGTCGCGGATCGTCCCCTCCTCGCGCAGCACGACGTAGTCGTCCTCGCCGCCCGCGGGAGCGCCCGCGACGACGTTCGAGATGCGGTAGAGCAGCCCGCGCAGCTCCTCCGACGCGGCGTCCGCGTCGGCCTGGCGCGCCTTGACGTCGGCCGCGAGCTGCTTGGTGCGCGCGAGCAGCTCCTGCTTCTCCTCCCCCTGCGCCTGGGCGACCTGCTTGCCGAGGGACTTCTGCTCGGCGCGCAGGCTCTCGAACTCGCTCAGCGCGGCGCGGTGACGGGCGTCGGCGTCGAGGGCGGCGTCCACCAGCGCGGGGTCGTCACCACGGGTGACCTGGCTGGCACGGACGATGTCGGGGTTGTCGCGCAGGAGGCGGAGGTCGATCACGCCAGCAGCCTAACGAACCGGGCGGCCCCCGGTCGCGGACCGTTCCCGCGCCCACCCCGCTACGGTGTCGCCATGTCCTGGACGCTCTGGCTCGCGATCGCGGCGCTCGCCGTCGCGGTGGTGGCACTCGTCGTCGCGCTGGGCCTGCGCGCGCAGCAGACCCGGCAGCGCCGCGCGCACGGCGACGCGCCGCCCGTCGAGGAGCCCGCGGTCGAGGACGACCCGCGCGAGCTCGTCGCGTTCGTCGCGAACCCGTCGAAGCCCGACGTCGCCGGGCTGGAGGCGGTCGTGCGCGCGGCCTTCGCGGACGCCGCCCTGCCCGACCCGCTGTGGTTCCAGACGACGGTCGAGGACCCGGGCGTCGGGCAGACCCGCGCGGCGCTCGCGCAGGGCGCGGACGTCGTCGTCGCCGTGGGCGGGGACGGCACGGTCCGCGCGGTCGCCGAGGGCATGGTCGGCAGCGGCCGCACCATGGGCCTGGTCCCGGTGGGCACCGGCAACCTCCTCGCGCGCAACCTCGACCTGCCGGTGGGCGACGCGCGCGCCGCGCTGGCCGTCGTGATCGCGGGTTCCGACCGCCCGGTCGACGTCGGCTGGGTCAAGGTCCTGCGCTACGCCGACGTCACCCCCGCCGAGGGGGACGAGCCGGGGACGGCGCCCGACCCCGCCCAGGACACCGACAAGGAGCACATCTTCCTCGTCATCGCCGGGCTCGGGTTCGACGCCGCGATGGTCGCCGACACCGACGACGACCTCAAGGCGAAGGTGGGCTGGGTCGCCTACTTCGTCGCGGGCATCCGGCACCTGCACGGGCGCCGCATGCGCGCACGCATCCAGCTCGACGACACGCCGCCCGTCGAGGCGCGGCTGCGCTCGCTCCTCATCGGCAACTGCGGCCGCCTCCCCGGGGGCCTGACGCTCCTGCCCGACGCGGTGATCGACGACGGGATCCTGGACATCGCCGCGATCGACACGCGCGGCGGGGTCGTGGGCTGGGCGCAGCTCTTCGGGGAGGTCGTCATGCAGGGCCTCGGCGTGCGCAACGACCTGCCCGCCAAGATCGGACGCATCGACCACGCGCGCGCCCGGCGCGTCCGCGTGCGCGTGGAGGGCGGCGAGCAGGCCCAGGTCGACGGCGACGTGCTGGGCCTCGCCGTGGAGATCGAGTCCCGCGTCGACCCCGGCGCGCTCGTGGTGCGCACGGCCTGACCCGCGTGCCGTGCGGTCAGCGCGACGTCGTCTCCGTGTCGATCGCCGACCGCATGACCGCGCGCGGAGGGATCGCCGCGGCCCCACCCACCCGGCTCAGCCCCGCCAGGCCGACGCCGACCATGAGCACCCTGCCCGCGGCGTCGCGGCGGTCCGGGCCGCCGAGGACGTCCGCGAGGACGGCGACCAGGTGGTCGAGCGTCTCCACGTAGGCGTCCGCGACCTCCGGCCGCAGCTGGGCGTGGGCGCCCGCCTCGGCCCAGAGCGCCAGGGCCCGGCCGTCACCGTCCGGCCCGACGAGGTCCTCGAAGAAGAGCTCGAGCCCCGCGCGCGGCGCCAGACCGCGGGACGCGCCCTCGAAGGCGACGATCTCCTCTCGGGCATAGCGCCGCCAGGCCTCCGCGACGAGCTCGTCCGTCGACGCGAAGTGGTGGTGGATCTGGCCGGGGGAGCCACCGAGCTCGTCGGCCACGACGCGCGCGGTGACGGCGCCGAGCCCGGCACGGCGCACGACGGCGGCCGCTGCGGCGACGATCGAGTCCCGACGCTCCGCGCGCGGCAGGTAGGCCATCGTCAGCTCCTCGTCCGTGTCGTGCCGACGCCGTCGGTCAGGCCGTGCAGGAACGCGAGAGTACGCGCCCGGAGCCCCGCCCGGCGAGCCCGGACGACCTCCTCCGCGGGCGGGTCGAGCGGGCCTCGCACGGGGGCAGCCAGCACGTTCCGGCCGCAGTCCAGGTCGGTGCAGACGAGGATGCCCACGGTGCTCAGGCGCCGCCTCTTGTCGGACGACGGCCGGGGAGCGGCGAAGAGCGCCACCTCGTTGAAACGCCTCGTGAAGCGACAGAGGGCGCACATGACCGCGCGCCCTCCGGTCTCCGCGTGGCTCGGGCTCTGGCGCAGGACCGCGCCCAGCGCACGGCCGTCGAGGCCCTCGGCCACGAGGAAGGCGCGCTGGGGCGCCCGAGGGTCCCGCCACCCGAGGTAGTCGAGATCGTCCCAGCGCAGAGCGTCGAAGTGCGCAGGCAGGCGGACCCTGCCCTCCGACGGGTCGGTGTTCACGATCGCGGCGCGCGCCTCGGCACGGCTCAGCGGTCGCACGGTCGGCTCCCAAACTTGTACATGGACCCAATTTGTACACGGGTACAAGTTTGACCGTCCAGCGCATACCCGCGCAGCGGGCGTGGAGGGCGCGTGAGCGTCCCGCGCGGACCTGCGACGACGCCGCTCGTCGGCCCGGTCCGGGCGCGAGGCGCCCCCGTAGGCTGGACCGGTGACGTTCCCGGCCGCCGCGCTCCCCCCTGCCCGCACCCTCCCCGCACGCCGGGGAGCGACGGGCACGCGGGCGACCGCGCTCGCGGCGGCGGTCGCCCTGACCCTGCTCGCCCTCCTCGGGACCGTCGCCGCGCCGGCAGCGGCCGCGACGCCGTCGGGCACGACCGCGACCGCGACCGGCACCACGAGCGCCGCCGCGACGGGCACGACGACCGGCACCGCGCCGACGCACGACCCGCGCCCCGTCGTGCTCGTCGCGGTGGCGGGCCTGTACTGGAGCGACGTCTCGCCCACCGCGACGCCCACGCTGTGGTCGATGATCCGGACGGGGTCGGTCGCGTCGCTCGGCGTGGGGCGGACGTCCTGCGCCACGGACGCGTGGCTCACGCTGTCCGCCGGGCAGATGGTCTCGTCCTCCGACCCGGCGGCCGACGAGCCGGTGGAGGCGCCGCCCGTCAGCGCCGAGCCGCCCACGCCGGGCTGCCCGCCGCTCCCCGTCCCCACCCCGACGACGTCGGGAGCGACCGCGCCCGAGGCGCTGCCCGCCGACGTCCCCGGGTGGGCGACGCTCACGGCGCCCTCCGAGGAGGAGGCCGCCGCCCCGACGACGCACCACGCGCCCGGGACCCTCGCGACGCGGCTCGCCGAGACCGGCGTCTGCACGACGGCGGTCGGGCCGGGCGCGGCCGTGATGCTTGCCGACGCGAACGGGCACGTCGAGCGGTACGCGTCCGCGCTCGCGGCGCTGCCCGAGGGCGGGCTCGACGCGTGCGACGTGACGGTGGTCGACCAGGGCGAGATCGTCGACTCCTCCCCCGGGCGGGGGCAGAGCCTCGACGCGCTCGACGAGGCGCTCGCGCGCGTCATGGACGAGGTCGACCGCGGGACGCGCGTCCTCGTCGCGGGCGTGCCCTCGGGGCCGGTCGGCGAGCCGGGGCTCCCGGTCGTCGTCGACTGGCGCAAGGGCGAGCCCACGAGCCGCTGGCTGCACTCCCCGAGCACGCAGAAGGACGGCATCGTCCAGCTCGTCGACCTCACGGCGACCGTCGTCGAGGAGGCGGGCGGGAGCACCGAGGGTCTCGACGGCGCACCGCTGTCGCTGGGCGAGGTCCGACGCATGGACGTGGCGCGCACGGTCGAGAACCGGCAGTACCTCAACGTCCTCACGAGCACCATCCCGACGCTCTACCCCGTGCTCGTCGGGCTCCTCGTCGCGACGCTCGTCGTCGCGCTCGGCGGGGCGCTGTGGGTGCGCCGCGCGGCCGCGCGGCGCGGGCTGCCGGCGCGCCCCGGCCCGGCCGGCCTGCGCGTCCTGTCCGCGGTGCTCCTGGTCGCGGCCGCTGCCCCCGTCGCAGCCTCCCTCGCGAGCCTGTCGCGGTGGTGGGTGTGGAGCGCGCCGGCGCCCGCGCTCACCCTCGCCCTCGCCGTCAGCGCCGTCGCCGTCGCCCTCGTCGCGTGGGCCGCCTCGCGCCTCCTCCCGCGCCGCCCGTGGGCGCTGCCGACGGCGCTCGCGGGCGTCACGTGGCTCGTCCTCACGGTCGACGGCGCGACGGGCACGACCCTCCAGCAGGCGTCCCTGCTCGGCACGTCCGCCGTCGCGGGCTTCACGCGCTTCTACGGCTTCAACAACGTGACGTTCGCCGTGTACGCGGTCGCGGGCCTCGTGCTCGCCGGCGGCCTGGCGTCCACGGCGCTCGCCCGGGGACGGCGGCGGCTCGCGGCGTGGCTCGTGGTCGCGGTCGGGGCGGTGACGATCGTCATCGACGGCTGGCCCGCGTTCGGCGCCGACTTCGGCGGGATCCTCGCGCTCGTCCCCGCGTTCGCCGTCCTGGCGCTGCTCGTCGGCCGGGTGCGGATCACGTGGCTGCGGGCGCTCGTCGTCGCGGGGCTCACCGTGCTCGTGGTCGCCGTCGTCGCGGTGGTGGACTGGCTGCTGCCCGGTGGCAGCTCGCACCTCGGCGGGTTCGTGCAGACCGTCCTCGACGGGGCGGCGCTCGAGGTCATCGGACGCAAGGCTCTCGGGGCCTGGCACACCGTCGCACAGCCGGCGGGTGCCGTCGCGGCGGTGCTCGTCGTCCTCACCGCCCTCGCCGCGCTGCGTCCGGAGCGCTTCCGTCTGCCCGAGGTCGCGCGTGCCTACGAACGGTGGCCGCTGCTGCGCGAGCTCGTGGTCGCGCTCGTGGTCGTCGCGGGGGTCGGCTCCGTGCTCAACGACTCGGGCATCATCATCGCCGTCATGGTCGTCGTCGTCGGGACCGCGATGATCGTGCCCGGCTTCCTCGCGCGCGAGGCGCCGCGACGCCCGACGTCCGCGCTCCCCGAACCGGGGATCCGGCACATGCCCACGATGCTCCTCACGGTCGGGGGCGGGCTCCTGCTCGTCGTCCTGCTCGTGTCGACGGTGCTCGCCTCGGGTGGGCTGCGTCCCACGTCCAGCGCCGCGCCCGCGGGAGGCGAGGCGGCCGTGACCCGTGCGGACGCCATCGCCACCGACCGGCCGCTCGTCGTCGTCGGGACCACGGGCGTCACGTGGAGCGACGTCACGGCGGCGACGACGCCGAACCTGCACGCCCTGCTCACCGACGGTGCCGGCGCCGGCGGCGTCGCCCAGCCGACCGGAGCGGCGAGCCGCTGCACCGTCGGCGGCTGGCTCGCGCTCTCGGCCGGGCAGCTCGCCGAGGTCGCGACGCAGCGCGCGCCCGACGGCACGTGGGAGTGCCCGACGGCGCAGCCCGTCACCTCCACCGAGGCCGCCGACGGCGCGCAGGTCGAGGGCTGGGACGAGCTCGTCGCGCTGCAGCACGGCTCGGGCTACCAGGCACGGCTGGGCGTGCTCGGCGACGCGCTCACCGGCGACGTCGCGGGCGCCTCGTCGGGCGCCTCGACGAGCACAATGTGCGCGACGGCCGTCGGGCCCGGTGCGGCGATCGCCCTCGCGGACTCGCGGGGCGACGTCGCGCGCTACCGGGACCTCGCGCGCGCGACCGCCTCCGGGAGCGACGCGTTCGCGTGCCCCGTGACCGTCGTCGACGCCGGCGACGCGACGACCCCGACCATCGACCCCGACCTCCCGGCCGAGGAGCGCGCCGCGCTGCGGGCCTCCCTGCGGACGGACCGGCTCGCCGCCGTGGACGCCACCGTGGGCGCCGTGCTCGACGCCACCCCGACCGGGACGACGGTGCTCGTCGTCGACGTCGCGGGCACGCCCGGGACGCGCCCGGCGCTCGGCGCGACGCTCGTGCGACCGTCGTTCGACGGCCCCGAGCAGGCGCGCTACGTGACGAGCGCCGCCACGCGGACCGACGGCGTCGCGCGCGTGCTCGACGTCCCGGCGACCGTGCTCGACGCCGCCGGCGTCGCGACCCCCGCACGCATCCAGGACACGCCGCTGGCGTGGGGCTCGCCGCGGCCCCCGGACGCGACCTCGACCGCGGACGCGCTCGCCGACCTCACGACGCGCGACCACGTGCGGCGCGCCGTCTACACCGCGTTCGTCGACGTGCCGCTCTACGCGGGCCTCGCCATCGCCGGGCTGTGCCTGCTGCTCGCGCCGCGGGCCGCGCGCGCGACCGGCGACCGGGCGCGCGCCCGCTGGGCCCGGGGCGCCCACTGGGCGCGCGGGGCCGCGCTCGTCGTGGCCGCCGTCCCGACCGCGGCCTTCCTCGTGTCGCTCACCGGCTGGTGGCGGTTCGCGAACCAGACCCTCGCGATCGTCGTGTCGACCGTGCTCGCGACGGCGGCCGTCGCCGCGCTCGGCGCGCTCGCCCCGCGGCGTCCCGTGTGGCTCGGGCCGGGGATCGTCGCCGGGATCACCTTCGCGGTGCTCACGCTCGACGCGCTCGTCGGGACGCCGCTGAACCGCGCCAGCCCGCTCGGCTCCGCACCGACGTTCGGCGCGCGGTTCTACGGGTTCGGCAACCCGACGTTCTCCGTGTACGCGGTCGCGGCGCTCGTCCTCGCGGCCGCGCTCGCCCAGTGGCTCGTGGTCCGCGGGCGCCGGTACGTGGCCGCGACGGTCGTGGGCGTCATCGGCGTGGTGACGATGGTCGTGGACGTGTGGCCGACCCTCGGGGCCGACCTCGGCGGCGGGCTCGTCGTCGTGCCGGCGTTCGCCGTGCTGGGGCTGGCGGCGTCCGGGGCCCGGGTCACGTGGCGACGGTTCCTGCTCGTCGCCGCCGCCGGCGTCGGCCTCGTCGCCGCCGTCGGCGTGCTCGACTGGCTGCGCCCGGCCGACGAGCGCTCGCACCTCGGCCGGTTCGTCGGCCAGGTCGTGGACGGCTCGGCGTGGGAGACCCTGCTCCGCAAGGCCGGCTACGCGGCCCGCTCCGTGCTGGGCGGCGTGCCCGTGTGGCTGACGATCCTCGTCCTCGTCGCGACGGCGCTCGTGCTGTTCTGGCCGCGGCGGTACACGCCGGGGTGGTTCACGCGGACCGAGGCCGCGTGGCCGCTCGTGCGCCCGACCGTGCTCGCCCTGTGGATCGTGTGCGTCGCCGGGTCGCTGGTCAACGACTTCGGCGTGCGCATCGCGCTCATCGCGCTCATCCCGGCGGTGCCGCTGCTCACCGTCGCGGCGCTGCACGCCGCCGCCGACGGCACCGGGACCGAGGAGGGGCCGGGCTCCCGGGAGGGCACGCCGGGCGCCGCGCCGGACGCGGCCGGGAGCGAGCCGGAGGACTCCACCTCACGGGTGCAGAGCGCGGCGCGCTGAGCCTCCCCTCCTACGCGAGCACGAGCTCGGTGCCGCCCGCCGCGAGGTCGGACATCGCGACGCGCCGGACCGCCGGGTCCTCGTAGGTGTTCCAGTAGTAGGTCGACGTGCGCGAGGAGAACAGCCCCGTGTAGACGGTGATCTCGGACTCGCCCGACGCCATCACGGCGCTGCCCTCGACCATCGCGACCTGCTGCAGCGTGTGGAAGGCGCGGCTGACGTTCTGCTCCTCGCTCTCCCGCGTCGGGTAGTGGGCGTTGACGTAGGCGGCGCGGACGAACCGCGACGGCGAGTAGTAGTCCCCCGGGATGCCGCGCATGTGCGAGCCCGAGCCGAACGGGGTGAGGACCGCCCCGCCCAGCTCCGTGTCCCCGGGGAAGTCGGGCGAGGTGTTGAGGTAGTTGCGCAGGTTCTCGTGGTGCCAGCCGAACCCGGGCTGGTTCGTGAGGACGTCGACGTCGTCGTGGAAGACGTGCATCCCGTCCGCCGTGTGCTCGACGACGACGGCGCGCGTCGCGTCGGCGACGATCCAGTGCAGCATCGAGCTCGGGTAGGTGTCGTCGATCGGCCGGTCGACGACCACGACGTCCTGGAGCGCGGCCTCCACCTCGTCCACCGTCGCGAACTGCGAGCACACCCACAGCGGGAGCTCGTACGCGGCGACGTTGACCGCGCCGTCGACCGGGCCGGGCGCGTACGCCGCGTATCCCGGGAAGTTGAGCCCCGCGACGGCGAGGCCCGCGTCGTTGCCGCAGTCGAAGTAGAGCGGAGTCCCCTCCGCCACGATGCCCATGCCGAGCGTCGCGTGCCGGACGGCGGGCACCGCGCCGAACGGTGACCTCGGCGCGTACCCGGTGGGCGTCAGCACCACCCGTTGCCCGTACCCGCTCGTCCAGTCGAGGTTGCGTGCGAGGTAGACGCTCCCCCTGCCGTCCGAGAACCTGATGCCCGTGCACATGGCGATGCCCCCGTCGTCGTCGGTGCGGCCTCGCGCGGACGCGAGCCACCGGGCACGACACCGTGCTCCGTCCACCCAGGGTGGGCTCCCCCGGAGACGCTCGCCACCCGCGGGACGGGACCGCGCGCCGGGCGGTGGCCGGGCCGGGCTCAGTGCTGGTCGGCGGCCCGCACCCGGTCGACGGCGGAGCGCATCTTGCGCGCGTTCACGGCCAGGAGCACGTCGCGGTACTGCGCGGCGCGGTGGAGCTGGCCCTTGAGGTCGTTGGACGACGCGCGGTGGCGCAGGTCGCACGGCACCTCGACGGCGACGTACCCCTTGCGGAGCAGGTCGATCGTCATGCCGGTCTCCACGCCCCAGCCGCGCGCGAGCGGGGTCGCGGCCTCGAACGCCTCGCGCGTGAGGCAGCGCATGCCCGAGAGCGGCTGCGTCGGGGTCCACCCCGTGAGCGACTGGATCGCGCGGCGCGCGGCCCCGACGACGATCCCCCGGCCGCCGGCGCCCGGCTGCGGCGGGAGCAGCGCGATCGCGAGGTCCGCGTACCCGTCGAGCACGGGCGCGACGAGCGGCGCGGTGTTCACGGCGGTCTCGCCGAGGTCGCCGTCGATGAAGAGCAGGAGGCGCGGGGGACGGTCGGCGGCGTCGCGCATCGCGACGACGGCCGCGCCGGTCTCCATGGCCGCGGCCTTGCCGCGGTTGTGCGAGTGGCGCACCACGACCGCGCCGGCCTCGCGCGCGACGTGCTGGGTGTCGTCCTCGCTCCCGTCGTCCACGACGAGCACGAGGTCGACGTGCGGGATCGCCTTGGCCGCGCGGACCGTCGCGGCGATGCGCCGGGACTCGTCCTTCGCCGGGATGATCACGGCGACGCGCTGCCGCACCGCGCGGCCGGTCCGGCCCTCGCCGGTCGTCGGCCGGGGCGTGCGTGCCCGCGTGCCGGACGCCGAGAGGTACGTCGGCGGCGTGCTCGCCGCGCCGGCAGGAGCACTGCCCGTGTTGTTCCCCGACTCAGTCGACCGATGGTCCGCGTTCACGCCGTCCAGCCTAGTAGTGCAAAGAGTTGGCCGCAGAAGTGTCGTCGTTCCACCAGCAGATCCGCTCGGGATCTTCGCAGGACGACCGGGCTGCGTTCCCAGGTCCCCCGGATCCTACTCGACGCGACAGCCCGCCGACAGGGGCGTCGGCGGGCTGCGCGTCGGGCCGCCGGCCGGCAGCGGGTGCGTCAGCGCAGGGTCACCTGGCGCGACACGATCCCCGCGCGCGCCCGGCGCTCGTTCGCGTCGAGCGGCTCCGTGACGGCGAGCGCCTCCGTGAGGAGCGCGTCGAGCTCCGCGACCGGGCCCTCGAGCTCGTCGGCCTCCGTCCCGCGCGGCAGCTCCCACACCGGGACGAGCACACCGCTCGACCGGAACGCGCCGACGAACTTGCCGCCCGCGAGGCCCGACTCGCGCCGCGCGTGCAGGCGCGAGATCGCGTCGATGAGCGCGTCCTCGGGCTCCGGACGCGCCCAGCGCAGGAACTCGCGCGACATGCGGCACCAGTACGCCGAGGGGACGGCGTCGAGCTTCACCGTGGGCACCATCGACTCGGCCGCCTGGTCGAGCGACGCGCGCAGGTCCGGCGTGACCTCCTCGGCGGGGTCGAGCCAGAACGCGAAGTCGTCGTGGACGGTGACGTCGAACGGGACGGAGAGGTCGAGGACGTCCTGCAGGCGCGGGCCGGCGTCGGGCAGCGCGCTCATCTCGATGGACGTGCCGGGCTCGGCGTCGATCGCCTCCAGCAGCGCCGCGGCGAGGTCGCGGCTCGTGTCGCCCGAGCCCGCGAGCGTCTGGACCGCGAGGAGGATCGCGCCGTCCTGGCGGTGCAGCGCGGCCCAGCCCGCGGGCAGGACGGTCACGACGGTGACGTCGCGCGCGCCGTGCTCCGCGGTCGTGCGGGCGGTCGCGGTGGCCGAGGGCACGACCTCGCGCATCGCGACCCAGTCGGTCTCGCCGGGGAGCCCCTCGAACGGGCGCAGCACGAAGTCGGGCGTGGAGTTCTTGGCCATGCGCGGCAGTCTACTGGCGCGCCGCCGGGCGGGTGCGGGGCCGCAGGCGGACGTCGGGCAGCGCGGGTGCCGGGAGCGGGCCGCCGTCGTACCCGACGACCTCGCCGTAGCGTCCGTCGCGCGCGCCCTCGGCGTACCGCGTGCCGCCGTGGTTCGGCCCCTCCCCGCCGGTGACCACCAGCTGCGCCTGCCAGTCGGCGCGGGCGCGCGCGACGTCGTCGTGCGAGCGGCCGACGAAGTTCCACCACATGACGATGTCCTCGCCGAACGGCTCGCCGCCCACGAGCACGACCCGCGCGGGGCCCTCCGGCCCGGCCTCGACGGTGAGCGTCGCACGGCCCGGCGCGACGTACCCGAGCGACGACGGCGGGACCACCTCGCCCTCCAGGCGCACCGTCCCGTCGTCCACGAGCAGGCCGTGCTCGAACGCCGGGTCGACGTCCAGCGTCACGCGCGCCCCGGCCGCCAGGTCCACCTGCGCCCCGACGAGGGGCGAGTACGTCGTCGCGGGCGAGCGCAGCCCCGCGCCCGCGACCCGCAGGCTCCCGAGGAAGACCTGGACCCGGGCACCGGCGACGTCCGCGACCGGCAGGTCGGCGTGGTGCTCGAACGCCGGCGGGTCGTCGAGCCGGTCGCCCGGGAGCGCGACCCAGAGCTGGACCCCGTGCAGGACCGGCGGGCGGACGCCGCGCGGCGACTCCTCCGAGTGGGAGATGCCACGACCCGCGGTCATGAGGTTGAGCTCGCCGGGCCGGACCGTCTGGAGGGAGCCGACCGCGTCCCGGTGCAGGATCTCCCCGGCGAACAACCACGTGACGGTCTGCAGGCCGGTGTGCGGGTGCGGCGGGACCTGCATGCCGTCGGTGCCGTCGCCGATCGCGGGCAGCGGGTCCGGCCCGTAGTGGTCGAGGAAGCACCACGCCCCCACGAGCGAGCGCGCGCGCTGCGGGATCGTGCGGCGCACCCGCATCGCGCGCGTGCCCCCGAGCGGGACGTCGCGGTGCTCGAGGATCTCCACCGCGGGCGCCACGCCGTCAGGGGCGCCCGCGGAGCAGACGCGCTCCTCGGGCCGGGTCTCGAGGTTGCTCATGGCACGAGCGTAGGCGCGGCGGACGGACCCGGCCCACCGGCCCGCGGACGGGTCTTCGCGTCGCGGGACGCCCGCGAGAGAATGGCAGCGAGGCCCCTCGGAGCAGGATTCCGAGGGGCCTCGCCGTGTCCGCGCGACCCCGGGGCGGTCGGGCCGGTGGCCCGTCGGGGCGCCGCTCGCGACGTGGCGGCCCGGCGTCCCCACGCCCGCTCCGGATGGCCCGGGCAGGCGTGCTGACGCCGATCGCGGTCGGCCTTCCGGGTCCGGTCGGAACCTGCGCCGTCGCGCGCAGCCCGCAGCAGGGGGTCGCGGGTCGTCCACCGTTCTCCGGTCAGCCGTGCCCTGGCGTGCGCGCCGGTCGTCGTGCGCTCCTGGCGGGGCCGTCAGACCCCTGCGTGCGGAACACCGTCGTCCGTCTGCGCCCGTCCGGGCCGTTAGCACGTTTGTAGTCCTCACCCGGAGGCCCTGCAAGAGTTCCCACCGATGTCATTTGACCGGTCGCGAAGGCCACAGGTTCGTCCACAGGCGGCCCCGCACGATTCCCACGGGACCCACAACCCTGTGGACGAAATCTGTGGACAGTTCGCGCGGGCGACACGCCCGGTTCCACCACGACCCGCGCCTCGTGCGCACGCCGTCGCTCAGACCCAGAACTGCGTCGTCGGCGTCGCCGCCGGCGTGAGCCGCTCGTCGAGGTCGAGGTCCCGCACGACGAAGCCGCCGTCGTCGACGAGCGTCCCCGCGAGGCGGCCCTGGAGCATCGCCGCGAGACGGGCGACGAGCACCCGGGCGCGCGAGCGCGCGATGACGTGCAGCCCCGACGGCCGCTCGACCTCGAGCTCGTACGGGTCCTGGGGGACCCACGTGACGCGGTAGGCGTGCGGCCCGTGCTCGCGCCAGTCGAGCGCACCGAGCGCGAGCGGCACCTGCGGCACGCGCTGCGCGGCCAGCCGGACCGCGCCGTCGTACGGGGTGTCCCCCGACAGCACGTACTCCGCGAGGCCGTCCGGGCGGGGGTGGACCGCGACGACCTGCGCGCTCGGGACCGTCGTGCGCAGGACGCCGAGCGCGGCGTCGGGGCCGAGGACCTGGGCGCTGTAGAGGGTCAGGTCGACCCCCGAGGCAGGGTCGGGCGTGAGCACGGTCCGGCCGTCCGCGACGACCGCGCCCCCGACGCGCCGGGCCGCCGCGACCGCCCAGCCCAGCACCTGGAGCTCGAGCCCCTGCGGCAGCCCCGCCGCGAACGCCCGCGCGAGGCCGTCGCGGTCGTCGACGAGCGGGGCCGGGGCCCCGCGCGGCGCCGGGTCGTCGACGTGCAGGGCGAACGCCTCGGCGCTCCCGCCCGCGAGGTCGAGCGCCTGCGTCTGCGGTGGCGTGAGCGGGAAGGGTCCGACGAGGCGCGCGCCCTCGGCGAGCCGGAGCTCGCCCGGCGTCACCACGCCCTCGGGCACCACGCCGCGGAACCGCGCCCCCACCATGGGCCGGGTCGCTCCCCCGCCGCCGGGCGGCGTCGTCCACGCCGCGTCGGCGAACCAGGCGCGCGCGAGGGTGTCCACGGGCGTACGAGCCGCGCCGCGGGAGCGAGGCACCGCGAGAAGGTGCGCTCCCGCGTGCGCGTCCGGCACGAGACCGGCGACGGTGGCGTCCATGACCGGACCGTAGGGCGTCCGGAATGCCGGGACGTTACGGCCGTGTCACGACCGTGCTTCTCCTGCCGCGGCGGGCCGGGGCCGCGCCCGGTCAGGCGCCGACGTCGTGCAGGTGGTGGACGACGTCGTGGACGAAGTACTGGCCGAGGGTGCGGACCGTGAACGCCGACCCGTTCGAGCGCCGTCCGGGACGCTCCCACTGCTCCGGGACGAGCGCGTCGAACCGGCCCGCGACCCGGTCGCCCGCGATCTCGAGCTCGCGCGCCACGGTCGCCGGGTCCTGGTGCGCGTAGTCCTGCTCGACCGCCGTGGCGTCCTGGTCCCAGTTCGCGAACTGCGGGTCGTCGCCCTCGACCATCGACTGCACGCGCACGTCGAAGACGGAGAAGACGTCGCGGACGTGCGCGGCGTACTCCAGCACGGACCAGGTCGTGGCGTCGGGGCGGACGCGCACGTCCTCGCGGCCCAGCGCGCCGACGTAGCGCGGGATCGCGTCGCGCACCGCGGCCCCCACGCGGTCGGGCGACACTTCGGCCGCCACGAACCCGCACTCCGGGCACGGCCGCTCCATGACCCACGTCCAGTCCTTGGTGTCCGCGGGGACGGGCGGGAAGTCCGGGTCCGGGGCGCTGGCGGGGACGCCGTCGGGCGCCGCGGTCGTGTCCATGGCGGCAGTGTGCCAGACGTCGGGGCGCGCCCGGGAGGCCCGGCTGCGGCCCGGCTGCGGCCCGGTTCCGGCCCGGTTGCGGCACGGTTGCGGCACGGAGGAGCCGATTAGCGTTCTGACACGACCTCCCTATGATGTCAGCATGCCCAAGATCATCGGAGGGTCCCTCCACGAGCACCGCGCCCAGACCCGGCAGAAGCTCTTCGCGGCGCTCTCGACCCTCATGATGGACCGCGGCTTCGACGCCATCTCGCTCGCCGACATCGCCGCCGCCGCGGGCGTCGGCCGCACCGCGGTGTACAACCACTTCCCCGACAAGGAGGCCCTGCTCCTCGGGTTCATCACCCACGAGACGGAGCAGTACGTCGGGACGCTCGAGCGGGCGCTGGAGGACGTGGACGACCCGGTCGAGCAGCTCCGCACCTACATCCGCCAGCAGGCGCAGCTCAAGCGCATCTTCCACCTCGCCCCCGGTCCGGACCTGCGCACCGTGCTGTCGCGCACGACGCGCCAGCGCCTGCGCGAGCACGCCGAGCTCGTCGAGACGATCCTGCGCCGCATCGTGGCGTCGGGCATCGAGGTCGGGGAGTTTCCCGAGCAGGACATCGACACCACCGTGCAGCTCGTCAACGCGTGCCTGTCCGGTCGGCTCGTCCCCGACGACCCGGCCGCGCGCGAGCAGGCGATCGAGGCGACCGAGGCCTTCGTGCTGCGTGCCGTCGGGGCCGACGCGACCTCACCCGCGCTCTCGCGCTGACGCTGCGCCCGCGCACGGACACCAGCGGCCGCGCCCTCTGCTGCGCGCAGAACCGACCGGAGGGTCGGTGATGCCCCCGGCAACGGTCGCTTAGCCTCGGGGGGTGCCGACCCGCCGCCGCAGGCTCCCCGACGCCCCCGCCCGGGCGCGCGCCGGGCTCGGCGCGCCGTTCCGCAACGTCTTCACCGCGAACCTCAGCTCCAGCCTGGGTGACGGCATCGCGCGCGTCGCGTCGCCGCTGCTCGCCGCGCGCCTCACCGACGACCCGTTCCTCGTCTCCGGCATCGCCGCCGTCTCGCTCCTGCCGTGGCTGTTCTTCGCCATCCCCGCCGGGGTCCTCCTCGACCGCGTCGACCGTCGGCACGCGCTCGCGCTCGCGAACGGTGCCCGCACGCTGCTCGCCCTCGGGCTCGTCGCCCTCGCCGCGACGGGCACGCTGACGATCTGGTGGCTGTACGCCGTCGTGTTCCTCTACGGCGCGCTGGAGACCGTGTACGACGGCGCGATCCGCGCGGTGCTGCCCTCGATCGTGCGGCCCGCCGACCTGCCGCGCGCCAACTCGCGCATCGAGGCGGGCGAGATCACCGTCCAGAACTTCCTCTCGGCACCGCTCACGTCGGCGCTCTTCGCGGTCGCCGTCGTCGTGCCCCTCGGCACGGGCGCCGCCGCGTACGCCGTCGCGGGCGCGCTCGCGCTGTTCCTGCCCGCCGTCGCGGCGGGCGAGCACCGCGCCCCGGCCGACGCGGGCGCAGAGCCCGCTCCGCCCTGGTTCCGCCAGCTCGGGGACGGCTTCCGCTACCTGTGGGCGCACCCGACGCTGCGACCCCTGTGGGTCCTGTCCGTCGTCGTCGGGCTCTGCTTCTCGGCCGCGACCGCGACGACCGTGCTCTACGTCCTCGACGTGCTCGGCGTCCCGGAGGCCTGGTACGGGACGTTCCTACTCGTCGGGGCCGGAGGGTCGCTCGTCGCGGCGGCGCTCGCGAACCCCGCCAAGGAGCGCTTCGGGACCGGGCGGACCATCGCCGTCGCGAACCTCGTGACGCCCGTGGCCCTCGTCCTCCTCGGGGTCGTGCCGCACCTGCCGGGCGGCGGCGTCGCCGTCGCGGCCGTGCTGCTCGCGGTGGGGTTCGGCGCGGTGACGGTCTGGAACGTGCTCGTCATGTCGCTACGGCAGGCGATGATCCCCGGCCGCCTGCTCGGCCGCGTGCACGGCACGTGGCGCACGCTCCTGTGGGGCGCCATGCCGCTCGGGTCCTTCCTCGGCGGTCTCCTCGCCCGGGCGGACCTGACCACGCCGCTCGTCGTCGGCGGCGGGCTCGGCACGCTGGTCGCACTCCTGGGTTTCCGGTTCCTCGCGGGGCTCCCCGACCCGGAGGACGTCGACCAGATCCCGGACCGAGGATAGGCAAGCCTCACCTGGGTGGGTTACAGTTCCTGACGCATCGTCATGACGTCGCGTCAGGACGAGCGCCCCGACCCGACGCTACCCGCAGGAGCCACCGTGACTGCTCTCACCCAGGACCTCGACCGCACCGACGAGTCCGTGCCGCTGTCCCAGCGCCTGCGCGAGGGCACGCGCCCCGAGCACGAGCGGGCCGAGAGCTCCGGGTTCGTCGAGCGGCTCATGTCCGGGCAGCTCGACGTCTCGGCGTACGCGGACCTCGCGGCCCAGCAGTGGGCGATCTACGGCGCGCTCGAGGACGCGAGCGCCGCGATCCGCGCCGACGCCCAGGGCTCCACGCTGGTCTTCGACGAGCTCACGCGCACCCCCGAGATCGAGAAGGACCTCACGTTCCTCGTCGGCGCCGACTGGGCCGAGCGCATCACCCTCCACCCCGCGACCGAGCGCTACGTCGCGCGCCTGCGCACGGTCGGCGCGTCGCTGCCCGCCTACGCCGCGCACGCGTACACCCGCTACCTCGGCGACCTCTCCGGCGGGCAGATCATCAAGCGCATGCTGGAGCGGCACTACGGCCTCTCGGGCGACGGCCTCGCGTTCTACACGTTCGTCGAGATCCCCAAGTCCAAGCCGTTCAAGGACGTCTACCGCGAGCGCCTCGACGGCCTCGTCCTCACGCCCGAGCAGCTCGACGAGACCGTCGCCGAGGCCAAGCACGCCTTCCGCCTCAACAGCGACCTCTTCGCCGACCTGGGCGCCGCCCACCGCTGAGCCCGCCGCGACCCCGGCAGCCGGACCGGGGCTCTACCTCGCGGCGTGCAACCGGACGACGACGGACTTCGAGACCGGCGTGTTGCTCCCGTAGGCCGTGCTCTCGAGCGGGACGAGGACGTTCGCCTCCGGATAGTAGGCGGCGGCCGACCCCCGCGCCGTCGGGTAGGCGACCACGCGCTGGGCGGCGAGGACGCGGTCGGGCTCGCCGGGCCACTCGGCGTGGACGTCGACCCGGTCGCCGTCGGCGAACCCCAGCTCGGCGAGGTCGTCCGGGTGCACGAGCACGACGTCGCGGCCCCCGCGCACGCCCCGGTACCGGTCGGACAGCCCGTAGATCGTCGTGTTGAACTGGTCGTGCGAGCGCAGCGTCTGCAGGATCAGGCGACCCGGTGGGCACTCGACGGGCTCGAGCTCGTTGACCGTGATCTCGGCGCGCCCGCTCGGCGTCGTGAACGTGCGCGAGTCGCGCGGGCCGTGCGGGAGCACGAACCCCTCGGGGCGCCGCACGTCGACGTTGAACCGCTCGAACCCGGGCACGACGCGGCTGACGTGGTCGCGCACCACGTCGTAGTCGTCCCGCATCGCCGCCCAGTCGATCCCCGGCGCCGGGTCGGCGCCCGGGCCACCCCGCAGCGTCGCCTCCGCCATGCCGACGACGATCGCCACCTCGCTGCGCAGGCCCGGCGCGACGGGGTCGACCTTGCCGCGCGACGCGTGCACCGCGCACACCGAGTCCTCCACGGAGACGATCTGCGCCCCGCTCTTCTGCACGTCGACCTCGGTGCGCCCCAGCGTCGGCAGGATGAGCGCCTCGCGCCCGGTGACGACGTGCGAGCGGTTGAGCTTGGTGGAGATCTGCACCGTGAGGTCGGTGCCGCGCAGCGCCGCCTCGGCGGCCGCGGTATCCGAGATGGCGCCGGCGAAGTTCCCCCCGAGCGCGACGAACGCGCGGATGCGCCCGTCACGCATGCGCCGGAGCGTCTCGACGGCGTCGGCGCCGTGCGCGCGCGGCGGCTCGAACGCGAACTCGCGCCCCAGCGCGTCGAGGAAGGAGTCCGGCATCTTCTCCCAGATGCCCATGGTCCGGTCGCCCTGCACGTTGGAGTGCCCGCGGATCGGCGACGCCCCGGCGCCCGGCCGACCGATGTGGCCGCGGAGCAGGAGCAGGTTGACGATCTCCTTGATCGTGTCGACGCCCTTGCGCTGCTGCGTCAGGCCCATCGCCCACGTGACGATCACGCGGTCCGCGGCGAGGTAGCGCGCCGCGAGGTCGTCGACGTCGGCCGGCGTCAGGCCCGTGGCGGCGAGCACCGCGTCCTCGTCGAGGTGCGCGAGGTGCGCGCGGAACGCGTCGAGGCCGCGGGTGTGCGCGCGCAGGAACGCGTGGTCCAGCACCGTCCCCGGGGCGGCGTCCTCGGCGTCGAGCACGCGGCGGGACACCGCCTGCAGGAGCGCCATGTCCCCGCCCGGGCGCACCTGGTACAGCCGGTCCGCGATGTCCGTGCCACGGCCGACGAGCCCGCGCACGGTCTGCGGGTTGCGGTAGCGCACGAGCCCGGCCTCGGGCAGCGGGTTCACCGACACCACGGACCCGCCCGCGCGCTTGGTCCCCTCGAGCGCGGTGAGCATGCGCGGGTGGTTGGTGCCCGGGTTCTGCCCCATGACGATGACGAGGTCGGCCCGGGCGAAGTCGTCGTAGGAGACCGTGGACTTGCCGATCCCGATGGTCTCGAGCATCGCGGTGCCGGTGGACTCGTGGCACATGTTGGAGCAGTCGGGCAGGTTGTTGGTGCCGAACGCCCGGACGAACAGCTGGTAGACGAACGCCGCCTCGTTCGATGCGCGCCCGCTCGTGTAGAAGGCGGCCTCGTCGGGGGACCCCAGCCCACGCAGCCGGTCCCCCACGATCTCGAACGCGCGCTCCCAGGTCACGGGCTCGTAGTGGTCCGAGCCCGCCGGCTTGTGCACCGGCTCGGTGAGCCGGCCCTGCTGCCCCAGCCAGTACTCGTCGCGCCCGGCGAGGTCGGTGAGGGAGTTCTCGACCCAGAACTCGCGCGGCACGGTGCGCGGCGTCGCCTCCCACGTGATCGCCTTCGCACCGTTCTCGCAGAACTCGGCGTGGCTGCGGTGCGCCGGGTCCGGCCAGGCGCAGCTCATGCAGTCGAAGCCGTCCTTCTGGTTCGCGGACGTGAGCAGCCGCGCCGCCCGGGCGGGGCCCATCTCCCGGACCGACGCGAGGAGCGTGCGCACCACGGCCTCCGGTCCGGCCGCGTGGTCCTGGGGCGGGCCGACGCGGAGCTCGTCCCCGGGCCCGCTCATGCCGGGACCGCCGTCGGGCGCGGGACCGCGGTCGCGCCCGGGGCCGCCGCGCGGACCCGGTGCTCGCCCGCGTAGACGACCATCGAGTCACCTCGGGCGAAGCCTGCGAGCGTGATCCCGGCCTCGACCGCGAGGTCGACGGCGAGGGTCGAGGGCGCGGAGACGGCGACCATCGCCGGGATCCCGGCCGTCGACGCCTTCTGCACGAGCTCGAACCCCGCGCGCCCGGACACGACGAGCACCGTGCTGGGCAGCGGCAGGCGGCCCCGCTGGACCGCCCACCCGACGACCTTGTCGACCGCGTTGTGCCGCCCCACGTCCTCGCGCACGACGAGCAGCTCGTCGCGCTCGACGTCCACGAGCGCGGCCGCGTGCAGCGACCCGGTCCGCGCGAACACGACCTGGGCGGCTCGCATCCGGTCCGGCAGGCCGAGGAGCCAGGCGGGGTCGAGGTCCGGCCCGTCGTCGGACAGGGCGTGGGCGGAGCGGGTCCGCACCGCGTCGATGCTGTCCGCGCCGCACAGCCCGCACGCGCTGGTCGTGGGCAGCGCCCGCGCGAGGCCGACGGCGCGCGGCCGGGCCGCCTCGGCGAGCGTCACCTCGACCGTGTTGTCGGCCGTCGTGCACAGGCGTGCCGTGCGCACGTCGTGCGGGTGGTGCACCACGCCCTCGGCCACGAGCAGCCCGAGCGCGAGCTCGAGGTCGTGGCCCGGCGTGCGCATGGTGACGGTCAGCACCCGACCGTCGACGCGGACCTCGAGGGGCTCCTCGACCGTCAGCTGGTCCTCGCGCCTCGAGACGTGCGCGGAGTCGTGGCCGAGCGTGTAACGGGTGACGCGTCGTCGCGCCGAGTGTTGTCCCACCCCGCCTATGGTGCCAGGCCCGGCACGTGGTGACGGAGGTGACATGGACGACGGTCGGGATTTCCTCGAAGTCAGGTTAGGCTCGTCTTACCCGGGCCTGGCGACGACCACGCCGTGTCGCGCCGCCCCAGCGCACCTGCCCCCTGGAGATCTCCCCATGCGTCACCGTGCCCGCGCCGTGCAGCGACCGAGCGACTCGTCGACCCGGGCGGCGAGCGCGCCCTCGACCACGCGCAGGTCCCGACGCGCGGCGACGAGCCTGGCCGGGGCGGCTGCCGGCGTCGTGCTGGGGCTCGTCGCCGCGTGCGCGCCGCTCCCCTACGAGCCGCCCGCGACGCCGTCGGCGGAGGCGAGCCAGGACGCCGCGCCCGTCGAGGCGGCGCCCGCGGAGACGGCCGACGCGGCGACGGGCGCGCCGGTCTGCACGACGCTCGACGCGTCCCGCGCCGCGGGGGGCGGGACCGACGTCGACCCGGCGTCCTTCCCCACCGGGCCCACGAGCGCGACGTTCGCCGACGACGCGATCCACCCGGTCGCCGAGGCGCCCGTGCCGCAGCTCCCGGTGACCGTCGAGTCGGTCGACGGACGCCAGGTCGAGATCACCGACGTGAGCCGCATCATCCCCGTCGACCTGTACGGGACGCTCGGCGAGATCGTCTACAGCCTGGGGCTCGGCGCGAACGTCGTGGGCCGCGACCTGCCGACCGGCTTCCCCGAGGCGGCAGACGTCCCCGTCGTCACGGGCGCGGGGCACGCGCTCGACGTCGAGGCGATCCTCGGGCTCGACCCCTCCGTGATCCTCACCGACGCGACGATCCTCACCGACGACGTGCGGGGCCAGCTCGAGAGCTCGGGCATCCCCGTCGTGTACTTCGACGAGGCCCGCACGCTCGACGGCGTCGACGACCGGATCCGCGCCGTCGCGACCGCGCTGGGCGTGCCCGAGCAGGGCGAGGCGCTCGTCGAGCGCACGGACCGGCAGATCTGCGCGGCCCTGGCCGCGGTGCCGCAGGACACCGGGACGCCGCGCGTCGCGTTCCTCTACCTGCGTGGGGCGAACATCAAGATGCTGTTCGGGCCCGGCTCCGGCGCCGACGACCTCGTCCGCGAGATCGGCGGCGAGGACGCCGGGACCGCGATCGGCCTCACGCAGCAGTACGCGCCGGTCACGAGCGAGGCGATCATCAGCGCCGCGCCCGACGCCTACCTCGTCATGACCGACGGGCTCGAGTCCATGGGCGGGCTCGACGCGATGATGGCGATCCCCGGCCTCGCGCAGACGCCCGCGGGCGAGGCGCGGCGCGTCGTCGACATGGACGGCTCGCGCCTCCTCACGTTCGGCCCCCGCACCGGGTACACCATCGCGTCGCTCGTCGAGGCGTTCTACGGCGTGCCCGCGCCCGAGCTCCCCGCGTCGTGAGCGCGGTGACGCGCCCGCCGGGCGCCACGGAGGACGCCCCCGCGCCCGACGACGCCCCGCGCCCGGGAGGTCGATCCGCCCGGGTGGGTCCCGCCGTCGGGCAGCAGCGCCGTCGGGCAGCACGCTGGCTCATGGTCGGGCTGGGCGTCGCGCTCGCGGTGCTCACGATCGTGTCCGGCATGACCGGCCAGGTGCCGGTGTCCCCCGCGGAGGTGCTGGGCTCGCTCGCGCACCACGTCGGGCTCGACTGGGGGCCCATGCCGTCGCACCCGCAGGGCGAGAACGCGCTGTGGGTCGTGCGGTTCCCGCGCGTCGTCCTGGCGATCGTCGTGGGCGCGGCGCTCGCGTGCTCGGGCGCGCTCATGCAGGGCGTGTTCGGCAACCCGCTCGCGGAGCCCGGCGTCATCGGGGTCTCCTCGGGCGCGGCCGTGGGCGCGTGCGCGGTCATCGTCACCGCGGGCGCGCTCGTGCCCGGCACGTGGGTCGCCGCGGCGGCGTTCGCCGGCGGGCTCGTCACGACGTTCGTCGTCTACGCGCTCGCGCGCGCCGGCGGCCGGACCGAGGTCGTGACGCTCGTCCTCACGGGCATCGCGGTCAACGCGTTCGCGGGCGGGATGCTCGCGTTCTTCACGTTCGTCGCCGACCCGGCCGCGCGCGAGCAGATCGTCTTCTGGCAGCTCGGCTCGCTCGGCGGCGCGACGTGGCAGTCCGTCGCGGTGGTCCTGCCGATCGCCGTCGTCGGCGTGACCGGCGCGATGCTCGTGCGGCGCAAGATGGACCTGCTCGCGCTGGGCGAGCGCGCCGCGCAGCACCTCGGGGTCGACGTCGAGCGGCTGCGCCAGCTCGTGATCGTCCTCGTCGCTCTGCTCGTCTCCGCCGGGGTCGCGTTCACGGGGATCATCGCGTTCGTCGGGCTCGTGGTGCCGCACCTCGTGCGCATGGTGTGCGGGCCGAGCCACCGCACGCTCGTCCCCGCGTCCGTGCTGGGCGGCGCCGTCGTGCTGCTCGCCGCGGACCTCCTCGCGCGCAGCGCCGTCGCGAACGTCGAGCTGCCGCTCGGCATGATCACGTCGCTCGTCGGCGGGCCGTTCTTCTTCTACCTGCTGCGCCGCACGCGCTCGCGCCAGGGAGGCTGGGCATGAGCGACCTCCGCCACGAGGGATCGTCGTTCCTCGGCGCGCTGCGCACCGCCGTCACCGGTGCCCGACGGCGGCCCCGCCTCCCCCGGCCGGCCGCGCCCGGCGACGTGGTCACCGCCGCGCACGGCGTGTCCCTCACCCTGGGCGAGGCGCCGATCCTGCGCGACGTGTCCGTCGACGTCCGCGCGGGCGAGGTGCGCGCGCTGCTCGGCCCGAACGGGGCCGGGAAGTCCTCGCTGCTCGGTGTGCTCACGGGCGATCTGGTCCCCGAGGCCGGCGACGTCGTCGTCGACGGCCGACAGCTGCGCGCGTGGACGCCCACCGAGCTCGCCCTGCGCCGGTCCGTCATGCTCCAGCAGGTCTCGCTGAGCTTCCCGTTCACGGCCGTCGACGTCGTGCGCATGGGCCGCTCGCCCTGGCGCGGCACCCCGTTCGAGGACGAGGACGACGCCGCGGTCGCCGAGGCCCTCGCCGCGACCGACGTCGGGCACCTCGCCGACCGGCACTTCACGTCGCTGTCCGGCGGGGAGAAGGCCCGCGTCGCGCTGTCCCGCGTGCTCGCGCAGCGCACGACGCTCCTCATGCTCGACGAGCCGACCGCCGCGCTCGACCTCAAGCACCAGGAGCTCGTGCTCCAGCTCGCCCGGGCGCACGCCGCCGCGGGCGGTGCCGTGGTCGTCGTCGTGCACGACCTCTCGCTCGCCGCCGCGTACGCCGACCAGGTCACCGTCCTCGCGGGCGGGCGCGTCGTCGCCGACGGCGGCCCGCGCGACGTCCTCACCGCCGGGCTGCTGAGCGACGTCTACGACTACCCCGTCGAGGTCGTCGACCACCCCGGCGGCGGCGCACCGATCGTCCTGCCGCGCCGCTGACGGCGGTCGGCAGCGGCAACCGCTCAGCTATGGGGTTCACGGCCGATGCCTCGCCGTGCACCGCGTCCACGTGGTCACTTGTCAGGCACTTTGCTCGTCGCCGTGTCATCCGCCGGTGAGGACGGCTCCTTGCGCGCGACGCCGGTGCACTGGTGACCAGCCAGCGTTCCGCTGCCGCTGCTTCACGCTCACGACACCGAGCGCTCGCGGCGAGGAGTCGCGGTTCGACGCGTGGGCCACGGATGGTCAAGGGTGCTGGGCGGTTCGCGACAACTCATCCCTGCCATTGAAACGACGGCGGTCTCAACCCACCAACGCACCACGAGGGTGGATGATGCGTGGTCGTGGAGGCTGGGATGGGTGTGGTGACGTCGCTGCCTGCAGCGATACAGGATGTTGTATGGCAGGCGTGGGGCGAGGGCGAGTCGTTGCGGCGAATCGCCGATCGGGCTGGCCTTCCAGGAGCAGAACGTGCGCCGCTACCTGCTGCGCCACGGCGGAGTGCGGCCCTCGCTGCCGAGACGGTCGCCGCGACACCTGAGTCCTTGTGAACGGGAGGAGATCTCGCGTGGGATCGCCGCTGGTCTCTCTGCCCGGGTGATCGCCGAAGGGCTGGGTCGGTCTGCGTCGACGGTCTCGCGCGAGATCGCCCGTAACGGTGGCCGCGACGCCTACCGCGCTACGCGCGCGGACGAGCGGGCCCGGGTGAAGGCCAAACGTCGTCGTATTCCGCGTCTTGCCGGCGACGAGCGATTGCGCACCGTGGTGCTGTCGCGGCTCGAGTTGGACTGGTCGCCGCAGCAGATCGCTGCGTGGCTGCGTCGCGAGCACCCCGACGAGCCGGCCATGTGGGTCTCGCACGAGACGATCTATTGGTGTGTCCCGCGTTCCGTGGAGTCGGATTACTGGATTCACCTGACCCTGTAGGAGGGGCCTCGTGGGACGTCGTGGGTATCCGCCGGAGTTCCGGCGCAAGGTGTTGGACCTGCTCGAGTCGGGCCGCAAGGTCGTGGACGTCGCTCGCGATCTCGAGATCAGCGACCAGACGATCTACGCCTGGCGGCGACAGGACCGCATCGACAAGGGTCTCGAGCCGAGCCTGACCAGCGGTGAGAAGGCAGAACTGGTTGCGGCCAGGAAGCGGATCGCCGAGCTTGAGACCGAGCTGGCGGTCCACCGGCGCGCGAGCGAGCTGCTGGGGACGGTGGTGCCCCCAAAAGGCGGTTCGAAGCGATCGCGGTGATGGCCAGTGAAGGGCTGCCGGTTCAGCAGGCAGTACGGGCCCTCGGCTGCTCGGAGTCCGGCTACTACGCCTCGCTGGTGCGGGCCCCCTCGGTCCGACACGTGCGACACGCCCCGCTGACCGAGACCATCCGCACCATCCACACCGCCTCGCGCGGCGTCTACGGCGCCCGGCGGGTGCACGCCGAGCTGACCAAGGGCCACGGCATCCAGGTCTGGCACGGCACGGTGGAGATGCTCATGGCCCGTGCTGGCCTCAAGGGCGTGGGCGGGCGTCCGAAGTGGCGTCGCGCCCGGCCCGACCTGATCTCCACCGACCTCGTCGATCGGCAATTCGCCCGCGATGGCGTGAACGAGTTGTGGGTCACTGACATCACCGAGCACCCCACCCGTGAGGGCAAGGTGTACTGCACCGTCGTGCTCGACGTCTGCTCGCGGCGCGTGGTCGGGTGGTCGATCGACTCAGCGCCGACCGCAGCCCTGGTCACCAACGCGCTCGGCATGGCCATCGAGAACCGCCGGCGGTTGTGGAAGATCTCGAGGTACTCGAAGATCGCGTTCGCTAATTCCAGGCGGGTGCGCCATCGACGCCGGTCCAGGAGTTCGACCTGCATGCGCGACCAGAAGCTCTCGATGACGGCGTTGTCGTAGCAGTCGCCGATCGATCCCATAGAGGGCACGAGGCCAGATGCCTTCGCTCGCGTGGTGAAGGCCCAGGAACCGAACTGGACTCCGTGGTCGGAGTGAATGATCGTCCCGGCCGGTGGCCAGCGCCGCCACTCCGCGCTCGGATGGCTGACGCCCGTAGGGTTCGAGAACGCAGCAACGATCACCGTGGCCTAGATTCCAGCAATCCGACTCCACGGAAGCCGGGGCACACCAGAGCCTCCACTGAACCCGGGGCGGTTCACTCCCGAGCACGCACGCCTACCGGTCAGAGAATGCGTCACGCGCGAGACCGTAAGCCCGGCCCTCCATGGTCCTTGCTCGCGGCACAGTGCGATACCTCAACGGCGTGCATCGTGGGCGGGCGGTCAGTAGATGGCGACGGCGTTGAGCACGATGGCGGGACCGGGGATGAGTGCTTGGACGTCGTCGACGGGCAGGTCGATGTTGAGCGCCTTTGCCAGGCCGGCGACGGTGTCGTCCATCTTGACCATGAGGTTGCGTCTGACGATCCACTCCCACCCGTGCAGGAGCCACTTCTCCGCGTTGATGAACTCGCCGTCGTCCACGAGCGTCTCGACTGTGCCGAGCAGACCGATCTCCCCTTCGATGTGGTCGGGGGCGGCAGCGTCAACGAAGTGACCCGGCGGGACCGAGAGCAGCACACGCTGCTCCAGGCCCGTGCCCTTGACCTCGAACAAGGTCGGGATGGGCACGAGCTCGTTGCCGAGATACACGCTCTTGAGACCCTCCTGCACGCTCGCGGGCATCTTCGCGGCCTGGAGGTCCTCCAGTGAGGTCTCGGCAGAGGCGATCGCCTGCAGCAGGACGTAGAAGATCTTGCCGACGACGGATGCTGTGGTCAGCTGTGCGGTGCCCTCAAGGACGTATGGGCGGTCCTTGACCGGTACCGCGTCGTCGCTCGCGGTGAAGACCTCGTTGGTCACGACGAGCTTGTCCAGGACCTTGCTGACCGCGGCCTTCTGGTTCGGGGCCAGGGTATAGCTCGTCTGGACCTCGATCTCGCTGCCCCGCTCGCCTCCAACCTCGTTGTTGCCGAACCCGAGCTTGCCGCCACCCTTGCGGTTCTTCACAGTGCGCTCGGTGATCTCCTGCTCGAGCGGCACCTCGATGTCGGCGTAGTCGGCTAACGCGAAGAACGTCTCGGTGTCCAAGAACTTCGGGATGCGTAGCGGCATGGGCCGATCATGCCCGAGGCCGCCCACACGACGTGGAACCACCCGTGTGCGATCCAGTTGGAGGCGCAAAACAAGAACCCCCTCGCCGAAGCGAGGGGGTTCTGAGGTAGGTGCGCCAGTCCAAGCCTGACGCTCGCTAACTACCAGTGTACGGTCTCGCGTGTGACGCGGCAAAGGACGTTGGAGTCGTTCCTCGGGCAAGCCAGGCTGGCCACCTACCTGACCGCAGCCGACGACGATATAGCTCGCGCAGCCGACCTGTACCTGTGGGTCACCGAGCTCGCGGGCGCGCTGCACGCACAGCTGTCGTTCGTCGAGGTGGCGGTCCGGAACGCGATCGACCCGCAACTCGCCGCATGGAACACCGCCCAGGGCTACCCCCAGGACTGGACGAGCAACGGTGGCGCCGCGCCCACGCTGTACGCGGTGCTGGGAAAGCCCGTCGCCGATGCGCGCTACTGGGCTGGCAAGGAAGCGGCAGAGCGACACCCGAAGCACCCTCGCCACGGTGCGGGCGTGACGCACGACGACATTGTTGCTCAGCTCATGTTCGGTGCCTGGGTCAAGGTGATACGCCCGATCTCCGCGTCCGAGTCGGCCGCCCGTCAGGAGCAGCTATGGACCGACGTGCTGCACAGAGCGTTCCCTCATGCCGACCCGAGCCAAGCCGGCCGTAAGGCGATCGGCAACCAGCTGGAGACTCTTCGTCGTCTGCGTAACCGGGTCGCGCACCACGACAACCTGCTCGATGTCGAGGTGCGTCACCGACTCAACGGCATCTTGTCGTTGCTGTCGAAGATCGACCCGACCTTCCCCTCGCTCGCTGCGGCGCGCAGCCCCCTTCGTCGGATCATCCGCGAGGACCCGCGACGGACCTGGTGACCCGCCTGCTCTTTCGGTGACGGTGTTGTCCGCCAGGACGGGTCATTGCCCAGTTGCTTCAGCGCGTGCCTGAGTGCGTGGGCTCGTGCCGTCGGCGATCCGTAGGAAGTCCGCAGCGGTGAGGTAGGTCCACATCAGGCACGTCTCCGCCTCTGCACTGGAGACCTCGTCGTGCACTCCCTTCGAGGACAGCTCGTTGAGTCGGGCGAGCCGGTTCCCCAGGCCCCGCAAGGTCTCCTTGACCAACCCCTGATGTGTCGACCCGTCGATGTTCTCCAACGCGAACTGCAGGAGCCGGTTGTTGTACGCCTCGTCAGACATGACGCGTTCGCGCCCATCGGCGCCGGTGAACGCCTCGCCTGTCGCTGGATACAGCGCATCCGCCAGCGCTTTGATCATCCGCCGGCAGGAAGTGAGGGCATGGCTCAGGTCCTCCGGCATCCCCTCCTCGAGCGCGTCTTCGGCCGCTCTGAACCGAGCAAGCGCTTCGGGCGCCCGCCGAGCCAGCGACGCCTCGATGTAGGCCTGACCACGCTCGAAGACACTCGGCCGACGCTGCCCGGACTCCAGTTGTCGCTCGGTCTCGACAAGCATGTCGTGCACAACCTGCCTGATCCTCTCCAGCACGGTCTGGAGGTCCGCCTGGTAGGGCAGGATGTCGGCGGTGGCTTTGTCGTAGTTCTTCGCCACGAAGTAGGTGTCGATCTGCGTGAGGTTGCCCGGCACCGTCGAGTAGTGCCTCACGGCGTCGGAGACCTGCCCCAACTGCGCCTCGAGCTGCCCAACGCTGGCCCCGTGCACATTACCCCCTTCGCGGGTGCTCAACCGACCGCGAAGGTGGCGTCTCGTGATCTGCAGCACTTGACGATCGGCTTCCTCGACACCGACGAGAAGAGCCAGGTTCGCCCGCGCGTCGGTGAATGCCGGGTGGTCGATCGGCCCCTTGGCCGTGTAATCGAACGTCTCGGGCAGCAAGCGGATCAAGGCGACGTAGTCCTGCCGCCGTGTCGCGATCCGTATCGCCCGGCGCACGTGGCTCGCGACCGGCTGGGACTGATCATCAAACAGATCAAGCGCCTCATGCACGAGCTGTTCGACGGACTTCTCAGGCATCAAGCTCCTCAGGGATCGAGCACCGGCATCAAGGACCCGATTATCTGCTCATCAACCCACACGGGGTCGCCGCTGGGCCCGGTCCGGTCGGCTGACGGCCATTCGGACCCTAGGCTGGCACCGCCGCTTCTACGCCACGGAGGTCGAAGCGCTGCTCGAGGGGAACGCCGAGGAACCCGCGGAACAACCCGGGCAAGCAGCACAAAACCACATGAAGTCCGTTATCGGCGTTCTACAGAATGCGAGTTGAATCTGATGCGAGAGCTCGCACTTCGGGGCGAAGTAGCCCGCGCCAGGTCCCGAGCGACTACGCGCGCGCCGTGTTCGAGGCGGACGGGATGTCCAAGCCATGTCGCGCTGCAGAAGCGCTCGCGCAGCGGCAGCGAGCAATTCGACTCGTGGCGGGCGCTACGGTCTGCAGCATGAGCAGTGACGACGGGTTGGAGAGACTGGTTCGTGCCATGACCGGGGGCATCCCTGCTGGTCTCGACGGGTTTCTCGCGAGCCCTGAAACTGGTGCCACGTACTTTGAGGGCACGACGGTGCGCGCCCTCGAGCCGACGTTCTCGCTGGCTCCGTCCGGGTTGTACCTGCCCGAGCATCTGTCTCGCGAGCCCGAGCCCATCGATCTCGTCATGGTGTATACGACCCTTGTCGAGCTCAACGAGACCCCGACGGACCTGCGTGCGTTCCTTGAGGTGCTGGGACGCGTGGCTGCTGGCGACGTGCTGCTCTTCTGCGCACTCTGGCTCGCTCGGCTACGGGCGGCCACCGACTACGCAGAAGTCGATCGGGACTACCTGGCGCTCCTGCCCGAGCCGCAGGCCACGAGAGCTCGGGCACTGCTCGCAGCGCAGGAGAACCGGCACCTCGTCACACCCCAGCAGCTGCAGGTCCTCGCCTGCCTCGCGGCCGCACGGTGCCCGCTCATGCCGGAGGACCCGCTGCGCGGCGAGGCAGCAGAGACGGCCTTCGTCATGTTGCCGCTGGCTGTGGGCGAGCTTCTCGGCGCGGACTACGCGAATGCGTCTGAGGGCGCCGTCGATGGGGAGGCGCTGCAGCGGGAGATGGTCAGCAACCAGATCTTCCACACGCCCCGGACGCTGCAGTCCATGCTCGCGCGCTGGTACCGGACCTGGTTCCAACTGCCCGCTGCCGACCCCACTGCGCCGGGCGACTTCCTGGCCGACCTGTACCGGGAGGCCACGGGAGCAGATCTGCTCCACGTCGCGATCATGACCTTGGCGATGTGGCAGTCGGCGCGGACCGGACAGGTAACCATCCAGGATGCATCCCTGACGGCCGTCGGGATCCCCGCCGACGCCGTCACGGTCACGCTCGACGCGATCGCCGGGAACTACAGCCAGGTCATGGAACACCTGAGGGAAAATCCGCCGGGCCCGTGGAACACCGACGTCCTGCGTCAGTTCCCGGCCTTGCACTACGACGACGGTATGACCTTGGTCATCGACCCTCAGCTCCTGATCGAGAGAGTCTTCAGCTGGTTGCCGTACTGGGACGTCAATACCCACCTTAGGAGCGACAACAAGCGGCGCGGCCAATTCTCAGAACGGTTGCGCCACTACAACGAGGTCTACGCCACCGAGGCGATCACCTCCGTCGCTGGCGCTGGCCGCGTCTACGACGAGCGCGCGCTACAGACGGCGTACGCTGCCCCAGGGGTGAAGATCGCTGACTGCGCGATCGCCTACCCGAGCGGCTGGGTCGTCCTCGACGTCTCCACCCGCTCGCCTACCCGCGACACGGCGCACGGACGTACCCCTGGTGCCATCGACCGGGAGATCGACACGCTGCTGATCACTAAAGCGCGCCAGCTGCAGTCCACGATCGACAAGATCCGTGCGGACGAGTCACGGCTGACCTCGACGGCGAGACCAGCCGGGCCCAGAGTGTTCCAGCCGATCGTGCTGGCGACCGAGGGATTCCCGATCAACCCGATCACCGCCGAGAAGATCCGCACCGCGCTGCACGACGCCGATCTATTGACCGCACCGGACGTCCTGCCGTTGCAGGTCCTCGACCTCCAAGACATCGAGATCGTGGAAGGTATCCAAGAGGCGGGCGGCCCGGACCTGCTCGCCCTCCTGCAGGAGAAGGCCCACAGCAAGCTCGCCGACACCGCCGTGCGGGACTACGTTCTGGCCGTGCATCGCCCGCTGGCCAAGGACCCTGAGCGAGTACACACCATCTTCCAGGAACTCACCGACCGGGTCGGAGAAGAGGCGAGGAAGGGTCGGAACGAGTCGTGAGCCGACGAACCAGCGAGCGAGGAGACCAGCCGCGCCCCGAGTAGGGCCGTTACACGACGAGGCGCAGTGGGGCGCGCCGCGTCGGTCGACGAACCGACGTGGATTCGTAGTCGCGAGAACGAGCAACTCGCACCCCTTAAGCACGCATCACTACCAGCTAACTCGTGATAGTCACACCGCGACTCGTCGAGGTGAACACCCCTAGCGACTCGCCCCGACGCCGCCGGGCAGGACCTCGTAGCGGTCGGGGGCGGCCGTGAACGACCCTCGCCCGCCCGTGAGGGAGCGCAGGTCGAGGACGTAGCGGGTGAGCTCGGCCTCGGGGACGAGCGCGTCGACGCGGACGCGGCCGTCGGGCAGGGAGTCGGTCGCGGTGATGTGGCCGCGGCGCGCGGAGAGGTCGCCCATGACGTCGCCCTGCGCGTCGGACGGGACGGTCACGGACACGGCGGAGACGGGTTCCAGGACGACGGTGCCCGCGGCCGCGAGCGCCTCGCGCACCCCGACCCCGCCCGCGGTGCGGAACGCCATGTCGGACGAGTCGACGGAGTGCGCCTTTCCGTCGAGCACCTCGACGCGCAGGTCGACGACCGGGTAGCCGTGCGGCCCGCCGCTCTCCATGGCCTCGCGCGCACCGCGCTCCACGGCGGGGAGGTACTGGCGCGGCACCGACCCGCCGACGACGGAGCTCACGAACTCGAACCCGTCGCCGCGCGGGAGCGGCGACACCCGGAGCTGCACCACCGCGAACTGCCCGTGCCCGCCCGACTGCTTCTTCACCTTGCCCTCGACCTCGACGGCGCGCGTGACGGTCTCGCGGTACGCGACCTGGACGGGCTCGGTCGTGACGCGCACGCCGAACGAGCGTTCCAGCCGCTCGACCGCGACGGCGAGGTGCGTGTCGCCGAGGCCCCTGAGCACGGCCTGCGACCCGGTGAGGTCGACGTGCAGGGTCGGGTCCTCGGCGCGCAGGCGGGTGAGCGCGGCGGAGAGCTTGTCGTCGTCGGACTGGGACACCGGCCGCAGCGCGAGCGCGTAGACGGGTGCGCGCGACGGCAGGTCGCGCGCGGCGACGGGCATCCGTCGCCCTGCGAGCAGCGTCCCGGTCGCGGCGGCGGAGAGCTTCGCGACGGCGGCCACGTCACCGGCGACCACGCGGTCGACCGCGACGTGCTCGCGCCCGCGCAGCCGGAACAGACCGTGCACGCGGTCCTCGGCGCCCGTCGCGGTGCTCACGAGGCGGTCGCCCGTCGCGACGGACCCGGAGAGCACCTTGAACACCGACACCTGGCCCACGAACGGGTCGACGACCGTCCGGAACACGTGCACGAGCGCGTCCCCGGACGGGTCGGCCGCGACCTCGGTCGTCGCGCCCGACGGGGAGCCGTCGGCGCCCGCCGACCCCGCGCCGTCGGGCAGCGCGACGACGGCCGCGCGGTCGGCGGGCGAGGGGCCGAGCTCGCACACGAGGTCGAGCACGCGGTCGACGCCGACGCCCGTCACCGCGGACGCGAGCAGGACGGGCACGGCCTCGCCCGTGAGCACCTCGTGCGCGAGCGTGCGCTCGAGGTCCGCCGCCCCGGGCTCGTCGCCCGCGAGGTACGCCTCGAGCTGGTCGTCGTCGTGCGTGACGATCTCCTCCACGACCTCGTCGTGCAGGGCGTGCTCCTCGTCGCGCACGTCCGCGGGGACGTCCTCCTCGTGGGTGCGGCCGTCGCCGTCGTACTCCCGGGCGCGCTCGGTGAGGACGTCGGCCACGCCGTGCAGCGACTGCTCCTCGCCGAGCGGGAGCTCGAGCGGCACGAACGGCGCGTCGAGCGCGCCGCGCAGCGCGCCGAGGACGGTGCGGAAGCTCGCCCGCGCGCGGTCCTCCTGGGAGACGACGACGAGGCGGGGGATCCCCGCCTCGTCGCAGCGCCGCCAGACCTCCTCCGTGCCCGACTGGACCCCGTCGACGGCGCTCACCACCACGACCGCGAGGTCGGCCACCGCGAGCGCCGCGTCCACGGACCCGGCGAAGTCCGGGGCCCCCGGGGTGTCGAGCAGGGTGACCTGGTGCGTGACGCCGTCCGGCGCCCGCCAGTCGAGGTGCGCGACGCTGAGGCTCACCGAGATGCCGCGCGCGACCTCCTCGGGCTCGTGGTCGCAGACGGTCGTGCCCTCCGCGACGGACCCGGCCCGCGGGATCGCGCCCGCGCGATGGAGGAACGCCTCCGCGAGCGTGGTCTTGCCCGAACCGCTGTGCCCCACGAGGGCGACGTTGCGGGTCGTGGCCGGGCCGGTGGACGTCGACGTCGTGGCCATGGCTGCCTCCTGGCGGCGGCGGGGCCCCGTGTCCCGCCACGTTCCAGGCTAGTGACGTCGCGCGGTTCGCGCCCGGGCCGGAGGTCCCGGCCCGGGCACGAGCCCTACAGGTGCAGGTCCGCGTAGACGCGCAGGGCGTCGCGCACGAACGTCGCGCCCTCGACACCGCCGTAGTTCTTCGCGAACCGCTCGTCTGCCACGTACATCTCGCCGAGACCGACGACGTACTCCTTGACCGGGGCCGCACCGGCGCCCGGCGTGCCGGGGATCGCGCCGAGCCACTCGACGTGGCGGCGCGCGAGCGCCTGCGCCTCCTCGGAGGCCGGGTCGACGCCCCGCGCGGCCGCCGCGGCCCAGTCCTCGCCGAGCTCGCGGGAGCGGGCCTGCCACGCCGCCCGCTCGTCGTCGGACATCCCGCGCCACCAGGCGTCGCCGCGCGCGTACGCGTCCTTGCCCCAGCGGTCCTCGACCTCGTCCTTGTACTGCGTGTGGTCGAACCCGTCGAACATGTCGTCCGCCATGAGCTCGCCACCTCCTTCCATCGTGGTGATCGTCCGTTCGACCGACGCGATCTGTCGCGCCAGCCGCTGCCGCTCCGCCTGCAGCCACTCGAGGTGGCCGCGCAGGGCCCGCACCTGGGCGTCCCTGCCCGACGGCGGCCGGTCGCCCCGCGCGCCCGGGTCGCCGTCGAGCGCCTCCCGGATCGCGGGGAGCCCGAGGCCGAGGTCGCGCAGGAGCAGGATCCGCTGGAGCCGCACGAGCGCGTCGGCGTCGTAGTGGCGATAGCCGTTGGACGCGACCCGGCTCGGGCGCAGCAGCCCCACCGCGTCGTAGTGGCGCAGGGTCCGGCTCGTCGTGCCGGCGAGGCGCGCGACCTCCTGGATAGACCAGTCGGCCGTACGCTCGCTCGTCGTTCCGGCGGGGTGCATCTCCTGTCTCCTCTCACGGCCTCGGTGGCTCGGCGGTCGCCTCGTGCGGCAACGAGCACCACGCTAGAAGTTGACGTTACGTCAAGGTCAACAGGTTGCCTCGGACAGGGCTTCCGGCACGGCAGGGCAGGGCCGACGGGCGTACCGTCGAGGGAGAGCGCCCGCGGGTGGGCGCGACGAGCACGGAGGCCGCCATGGCCACGACGCAGCAGGTACGGCAGCACTACGCCGGGAAGGACCTCGCGGCCCGCCTCCTTGCCGCAGCAGGAGCCGGCGACGGGCCCGTGACGGTCGACGCCCTCGCCCCGTACGACGAGCTGCACGCCGGGGGCGTGACGACGACCGTCGCGCTCCTCGACCTCCTCGGGCTCGCGCCGGGCACCACGCTGCTCGACGTCGGCAGCGGGCTCGGGGGGCCGGCGCGGCTCGCCGCGCACCGGCACGGCTGCCAGGTCACCGGGGTGGACCTCAGTCCGGACTTCGTCGACGCCGCGCGCGAGCTCACCGCGCGGACGGGTCTCACCGACCTCGTGACGTTCGCGCTGGGCGACGGCGAGCGGCTGCCCTGCGACGACGCGTCGCACGACCGCGCGATGCTCGTCCACGTCGGCATGAACGTGCCGGACAAGGCGGCGCTCTTCACGGAGGTCCACCGCGTGGTGCGCCCCGGGAGCCCGTTCGGGCTGTTCGAGCAGATGCGGGTCGGACCGGGCGACCTGCCCTTCCCCCTGCCGTGGGCGGTCGACGCCAGGTCGTCGTTCGTCGAGACCCCGGACGACTACAGCCGCGCGCTGACGGCCGCCGGGTTCGACGTCCTGCGGGTCGAGGACCGGCGCGCGGCGCTCGCCGCCGGCGGGGTTCCCGAGCAGGACGGGCGCGTCGTCGTGTTCGGTCAGGAGTTCGTGACGCGGATCGGGAACAACGTCGCGGCGACCCGCGCCGGGCTGCTCGCGCCCGTCCTCGTCGTCGCCCGCGCCTGAGCGGCGACCCACGGTCCGCTCCGGCACGATCGGCCCGCGTCGCCGACGGCCGGCGGTGTCCGGTCAGGCCGCGAGCGGCGCCCGGTGGAGCAGGACGGTCGCGAGCTCGGCCGGCGTCCTGACGACCGCCGTCGCGCCCGCCGCGGTCAGCTCACCCGGGCGCGCGTAGCCCCACGCGACCCCCACGCACGGGATCCCGTGGACGCCGGCGCCGAGGACGTCGTGCTCGCGGTCGCCGACCATGACCACGCGCCGAGCGGCGTCGAGCGACGCGAGCGCGTGCGCGACGACGTCCGCCTTGGCACTGCGCGAGCCGTCGAGCGTCGCGCCGAACACGTCGTCGAGGCCGCGGTCGAGGTGCGCGTCGAGCCCGAAGTGGGCGACGATCCGCCGCGCCATCGGCTCCGGCTTCGACGTCGCGACGGCGAGGCGCAGCCCGGCGCCGCGCAGTGCCGTCAGGCACGCGGGGATGCCGGGGTAGACCGCGTTGTCGAGGAGGTTCCCGGCCGCGTACACGTCACGGTAGGCGGCGACGGCGTCGGCCACGCGATCGTGCGGCACGCCGTGCGCGGCGAACGAGTCCCCGAGCGGCGGGCCGACGAAGCCGCGGAGCACCGCCTCGGCGGGGACCGGGAGCCGCAGGACGCCGTACGCGTGCCGCACCGACGCGAGGATGCCGGGGGCCGAGTCCGTGAGCGTGCCGTCGAGGTCGAGCAGGACGAGGTCGTCGCGCGCGCTCATCCGGCAGGCGCCTCGTCGGCACCGTGACCTGAGGTCTCGCCCGGGCCCGCGGCACCGCCGGGGCCGGAGGTGCCGGGTCCGGTCGTCCCGGAGCCCACCACCGCAGCCGGGCCGCTGCGGCGGCCCACGACGAACCCGACCGCTCCTCCGACGAGCAGCGCGCCCGCGCCGGCGAGGAGCGCCGCGGTACCCAGCGGGTACGCCCCGCCGGGGACGAACGTGGTGCCGGACAGCGGCGCGTACGCGAACCATCCGGACGCCGTCGGGCGGCTCGCGACCCAGGTCGCGACGGCCAGCAGGGCGACCCCGACCAGGACGAGCGCCGCGAGGACCACGGTCGCGACGCTCGGACGGCGCGAGGGAGGGACGGACGAGGGCTGCTCAGGAGCGGTCACGCGGCCATGGTCCCGGGCGACGCCGCTCGCGGCAACCGTCGTCCGTACCCCGCCGGCTCCACGAGACGACCGCGTCCGGACCCGGCGACCGCGACCCTGTCGTGCACACGGCGCTGGTCGCGCTACTCGCCGACGGTTCCGTCGATCGCCTCGCGGAGCAGGTCGGCGTGGCCGTTGTGCCGGGCGTACTCCTCGATCATGTGGACGAGGATCCAGCGCAGGTTCCATCGCTCGCCCGTGTGGCGGTCCGCTCGCACGCTCAGCCGGTCGAGGCCACCGTCGGCGAGCGCGTCGTCGAGGATCGCGTCGGACGCCGCGACGGCGCGGTCGAACAGCATGCGCAGCTCCTCCGGGGAGTCGCCCGCCGCCGTCGTCCAGTCCCAGTCGCGGTCCTCGGCCCAGTCGGCGGTGTCGAACGGCGCCATGAGCGGGTCACCGAGCAGCACCTCGGAGAACCAGTTCGACTCCACGAACGCGAGGTGCTTGAGCAGCCCGCCGAGCGTCATCGACGAGGGCCGGAGCCGGTGGGAGAGCTCGGCCGCGTCGAGGCCCGACGTCTTCCAGCGCAGCGTGTCGCGGTGGAAGTCGAGGAAGCCGCGCAGCGTAGCCACCTCGTCGGCGGTGACGGGCGGATCGGTGCGGTGGTCGGTCACGGCGCCACCCTAGCGGCGCCGGTAGCGCCCCGGCCGCACGGCGCCGGACCGGCGCCGGGTCACGGCAGCTCCGCCTCCCACGCGAGCCACTTGCGCCGTACGGCCGCGTCGACGTCGACCCCCTGGGAGCGCGCGAGCAGGAGCAGGTGCGCCAGGACGTCGGCGACCTCGTCCGCGAGGGGCGAGGCCCCGCCGTCGTTCCCGGTGGCCCCGTCAGGGGCGGCGCCGGACGGCGGTGCGTCCCCGCGCGGGCGGGTGCGTCCCGTCGTGACGAGGAACGCCTGGGTGAGCTCCCCGACCTCCTCGGCGAGCTTGAGCATGAACCAGTCCGGGTCGCGCTCGACGCCGAACTTGCGCGCGTAGAGCGCCGAGACGGCCTCGACGCGCTCGCCGAGGCCGGAGACCGTGAGGGGCGCGTCGTCGTCCATCGGGCCAGTGAACCACCGGACGCCGCCGACCGTCCGGCAGCCGTCGTCCGCACCCGGCAGCACGGGGGGGGCAGGACCCGCGCGAGACGGACGGCAGCCCTACCGCACGGCGAGCGCGACGACGAGCAGCAGCACGGTCGCGACGATCTCCCCGATCCCGACGGCCCGCGGGCTCAGGGGCCGTCCCGGCAGCGCGGCCGCGCGCACCGTCGCCGCGGCGAGGAACGCCGTCGCCCACCACCACGAGGGGTCGTGCACGACGGCGACCACGCCCGCCGCGACGGTGACCGCCGCGTGGTATGCGACCGAGGCGACGACGTACGACCGCACGCCGCGCTCGCGGATCATCGTCTTGACGTAGAGCACGGTCCCGAACAGGTAGGCGAGCAGGAGCGCGGCGACGAGCCACACCACCACGGGGACCGCCAGCACGGGCGCGCCCGGGGGCCGGCACGCGGCGTACGCGACGACCGTCATGAGCGACGCCGCGACGGTCATCGCGCCGCCCGCGGCGACCGACCGCTCGGTGCGCTGGGCGGAGGCCCACAGCCCGAGCGCGAGGAACGGGACGAACGCGGGCGCCCAGAGCACGAGCGCCGGGTCGAGCACGAGCACGACCAGCCCGAGCGCCGCGGCGGTCGCGCCGTACGTGAGCATCGGGCGCCGGTAGCGCGGCCGACGACGCGACTTCAGCCAGAGCCCGGCCGCGAAGTAGGCGAGGTAGCCGACGAGCCACAGCGCACCGAGCGCGACGGTCACGGGCCGGAACCCGGCGTCCTGGATCCCCCGGACCGACCCGACGACGAACGGCAGGAGCAGCATCGGCCACGCGCCGTGCTGGTTCGGCACCCAGCCGGGGGGACGTCGGGACACGCCCCGAGGCTAGCGCCGCGACGCACGGTCCCGACCGCGAGAAATCCCCGTCGCGCCGGGCCCCAGGACCCGCCCCGACGGGACCAAGGTCACGACCTGTCCCGCGCTCCCCGCCACGCCGGGGATGCGCGTCGCACGGGCCCTGCGAACTAGATATGGTGGCGCAGCCGTGATCCAGACCCCACATGTTGGGGTGCGGTCCGTCTCGCAACCCCTGCGGGACGCAGACGAGAACTCGGTGGGCAGAGGGGACGAGCGATGACCACCATCGAGCTCGACCAGGCAGCACCGCGCATCACGACCGCCACGCTGGAGGTCCTCAAGCGCGACGGCCGTCGGCGGCCGTTCGACGACGGCCGCATCCGCGCCGCCGTGACGAAGGCCTTCGCGGAGGTGCACGGCGACCTCACGGCCGCGCACCGGAGCCGTGTCGACGAGGTCGTGGACCGCGTCGACGCGGAGATCGCCGCGCGGTTCGTCGGCACCGTGAAGATCTACGAGATCCAGGGCGTCGTCGAGCACGTGCTGCTCGGGTCGCACGAGTACGACGTCGCCCGCGCCTACATCGACTACCGCGTGCAGCGCGACTTCGCGCGCAGCCGCGCGACGGACCTCAACCACTCGATCGTGCGGCTGCTGGACAAGGACTCCACGGTCGTCAACGAGAACGCGAACAAGGACAGCGAGGTCTTCAACACCCAGCGCGACCTCACGGCCGGGACCGTGGGCAAGGCGATCGGGCTGCGGATGCTCCCGCCGCACGTCGCCAACGCGCACCAGAAGGGCGACCTGCACTACCACGACCTCGACTACCACCCCTACGCGCCCATGACGAACTGCTGCCTCATCGACTTCCGGTCGATGCTGTCGAGCGGCTTCCGGATCGGGAACGCGCAGGTGGAGCCTCCCCGCTCGATCCAGACCGCGACGGCGCAGATCAGCCAGATCATCGCGAACGTGTCCTCCAGCCAGTACGGCGGGTGCTCGGTCAACCGCATCGACGAGCTCCTCGCTCCCTACGCCGAGCGCAACCTGGAGAAGCACCTCGCGGACGCGCGCCGCTGGATCGCCGACCCGTCCGCGCACGAGGAGTACGCGCGCGAGAAGACGCGCAAGGACATCTACGACGCGATGCAGTCGCTGGAGTACGAGATCAACACCCTGTTCACGTCGAACGGGCAGACGCCGTTCACGTCGGTCGGGTTCGGGCTCGGCACGGGCTGGCTGGAGCGCGAGATCCAGCGCGCGATCCTCCAGATCCGGATCCGCGGCCTCGGGAGCGAGGGCCGCACCGCGATCTTCCCCAAGCTCATCTTCACGCTGCGCCGCGGCGTGAACCTCGACCCCGGCAACCCCAACCACGACCTCAAGCAGCTCGCGGTCGAGTGCGCGACGAAGCGCATGTACCCGGACGTGCTGTCGTACGACAAGATCGTCGAGCTCACCGGGTCGTTCAAGGTGCCCATGGGGTGCCGGTCGTTCCTCCAGGGCTGGCAGGACGAGCACGGCCAGGACGTCTCCGAGGGGCGCATGAACCTGGGCGTCGTGACGCTCAACCTCCCGCGCATCGCGCTCGAGGCGGACGGCGACCTCGACATGTTCTGGCGACTGCTCGACGAGCGCCTGGAGACCGTGCACGACGCGCTCGTCTTCCGCATCGAGCGCTGCAAGGAGGCGACGCCGGGCAACGCGCCGATCCTCTACGTCCACGGGGCCTTCGGGGAGCGCCTCGCACCGGACGACGACGTCGACCGGCTCTTCCGCGACGGCCGCGCCACGGTGTCGCTCGGGTACATCGGGCTGTACGAGGTGGCCGCCGCGTTCTACGGCGGCGCCTGGGAGCACGACCCGCGGGCCAAGGAGCTGACGCTCGACGTGCTGCGGTCCCTGCACGCGCACGCCGCCGGGTGGACGGCGCGGCTCGGCTACCGGATCAGCGTCTACGCGACGCCGAGCGAGAGCCTCACCGACCGGTTCTGCCGCCTCGACCGGGAGCGGTTCGGCGCGGTGCCCGACATCACCGACAAGGACTACTACACGAACAGCTTCCACTACGACGTCCGCAAGAGCCCGACGCCGTTCGAGAAGCTCGACTTCGAGGCCGAGTACGCGCGGTACACATCCGGCGGGTTCATCCACTACTGCGAGTACCCCGTGCTCCAGCAGAACCCGAAGGCCCTGGAGGCGGTCTGGGACTACGCGTACGACCGCGTGGGCTACCTCGGCACGAACACGCCCATCGACCGCTGCTACGCGTGCGGGTTCACGGGCGACTTCGACCCGACCGCGCGCGGCTTCGCGTGCCCGTCGTGCGGCAACGCCGACCCGCGCACGTGCGACGTCGTGAAGCGCACGTGCGGATACCTCGGCAACCCGCAGCAGCGCCCCATGGTGCACGGCCGCCACGCGGAGATCTCCGCGCGGGTCAAGCACCTGGCGGGACCGCCGTCGTCCACCGTGGACGACGGCGCGCCGACCGCACCGGGCCGGGCTGCGCCGTCGGGCACCGCGTAGGAGGGACGGTGGCACGCACCCCGGGCCCCGGCTGGCGCTCGGACCGCGTCAGCCGGGGGTACGTCGCGGACTACAAGCCGTTCGTCATGGTCGACGGCGAGGGCGTGCGTTGCTCGCTCTACGTGAGCGGCTGCCTGTTCGCGTGCGAGGGCTGCTTCAACGAGGCCGCGTGGAGCTTCCGCTACGGACGCCCCTACGACGACGCGCTGGAGGAGCGCGTCCTCGCCGACCTCGCGCACCCCGCCGTGCAGGGCCTCTCCCTGCTCGGCGGGGAGCCGTTCCTCAACACGGAGGTGTGCCTGCGGCTCGTCCGCCGGCTGCGCGCGGAGCACGGCGACCGCAAGGACGTGTGGTGCTGGACGGGCTACACCCTCGAGGAGCTGCGCACCGGCTCCCCCGACCAGCGCGCGCTGCTCGCCGAGGTCGACGTGCTCGTCGACGGCCGCTTCGAGCTCGCGCGCCGCGACCTCACCCTCGCGTTCCGCGGGAGCACCAACCAGCGCGTCCTCGACGCGCGCGCGTCGCTCGCGTCGGGCCACGCGGTCCCGTGGCCGCGCGTGCCCGACGCCGGACCCGCCGCGGGTGCGGACCTCGCCTCGTAGCGACCGACCGAGATGGGAGAAGTGGCCCCTCCGGCCGGTGTCGGAGGGGCCACTTCTCCCGTCTCGTCGGGGCTCGGTCGCCGTCGGGGCTGGGTGGGTCAGCGGGCGGCGACGACGCGCACCGGGACGGTGCGGAAGCCCGCGACGGGCGCGGTCTCGCGCTCGGCCGGCCGCGCGTCGTCGTGCACGACCGTGCCCGCGCGCAGGAGGCGGCGGACGAGGACGCGCAGCTCGAGCGTCGCGAGCGGGCGGCCCGGGCACACGTGCGGACCCGTCCCGTAGACGAGGTTGCGGTCGGCGTGGCCCTCCGGGTCGTACGCGGCCGGGTCGTCGAACGCCTCCGGGTCGCGGTTGGCCGCGCGCCAGTCGAGCACGACCTGCTCGCCCGCGGCGACGGGGCACCCGGCCACGACGGTGTCGCGCGTCGCGACGCGCCGGTTGGACACGAACGGGTCGTCGAGGCGCAGGATCTCGTCGACCGCCGCGTCGAGCGCGGCGTCCGGGGCGTCGCGCAGGTGGCGCTGGTGCTCGGGGTGCTCGGTCAGCCAGTGCACGACGACGCCCGCGCACAGGGCGAGCGAGGACAGGTCTCCCCCGGTCCAGTTGCGCAGGATCGAGACGAGCTCCTCGTCCGTCCAGGCCGGGCGGCCGTCGTCGTGCTGGGCGAGCAGCCGGGCGGTGACGTCGGGACCGGTCGCGGGGTCGCGCTCCGGGCCGGTCGGTGCCGGTCCGACCGTCGCGCCGGCGCGGCGCGCGTCGAGCAGGCCGCGGACGATGCGGTCGAAGCGCGCGGCGACACGACCCGTCCAGGCGCGGTCGCCGGAGCGGGTCGCGGCACGGTTCTCCGCGACCCAGTCGAGCAGCTCGGCCTCGAGGTCGGCGGGCCAGCCGAGCCACGCCGACTGGGCGCGCACGGCGTAGCGGGCGCCGAGCTCGACGGCGTCGAACGGGCCGCCCGCGACGTCGTCGACCAGCCCGGCGGCGAGGTCGTCGAGCACCGGGGCGAGCCACGCGAGCTCGTCCGGGGCGAAGAACGGGTCGAGGAGCCGGCGCGCCCGCGCGTGCTCCGCGCCGTCGAGCCCGTTGGGCACCTGCAGGTGGGCCGACGCCGCGCTGGAGAAGAGGACGGGGTCCTGCGCCGCCGCGACGACCTCGGCGTGCCGCCGCACGACCACCCTCCCCGCGCGGTCCCGCGTCCCCTGCGCCGTCTCGGTCTCGCTCACCCTCGACCCTCTCGTCCCGTCGTCGGCCCGGGTCACCGGGCCTCTGCGAGCGTACGACCGCCCGAGTAGCGCCTCGCGGCGAACACCGCGAGGACGGGCACGACGTCCGCCCGACCCGGGACGAACGTCCTCGGTCGAACCCGGGGTCGCTCCCCACGACGGTGTCGCGGTGGGGAGCGGTCCCGGGTTCGCCGCGAGGGTCAGACCGTCTTGCGGGTGCGGCGGATGCCGATCCAGAGGCCGACGACGCACGTCACCGCCGCGGCGACGAAGCCCCACAGCACGTCGGGGTCCGCGAACCTCCCGGCGAGCAGCGCGCGCTCCGCGTCGACGATGTACGTCAGCGGGTTGAACAGCGCCGCCGTGCGCATCCACGCCGGCCCGGCCTCGAGCGGCAGCATCATCCCGGAGAGGATGAGCAGCGGGAACAGCAGCGACTGCTGCACGCCCCAGAACAGCCACTCGCGGTTCTTCGCGGCGAGCGCGAGCGCGATCGACAGCGCGCCCACGCCGATGCCGAACAGCCCGAGCAGCAGCAGCCCGACGAGCAGGTGCAGCGGGTAGAGCGTGAACCCGAACGGGACGCAGACGAGCGCGATGAGCAGGCCCTGCACGACGAGCGGCGCGAACTCCTTGAGCGAGCGGCCGACGAGGATCGCGGACCGGTCGAGCGGCGTCGCGAGGACGCGCTCGTAGGAGCCGGTCATCATCTCGTACAGCAGGTTCGACCCGCTCATGGACGTGCCGAACAGCGAGATCATGACGATCACGCCGGGCACGAACCACTGCAGCGTCTCCGCCGTCGACCCGCCGCCGCCGGGCGCTCCACCCCCGAACCCGCCGACCGCGCCCGTGAGCAGCGGGCCGAACAGGCCGAGGAAGATCAGCGGCTGGAGCAGCGAGAAGATCAGCGTGAAGGGATCACGCAGGACGAGCAGGATCTCGCGCGTGAAGACGGCCCAGGTGTCGGCGAGGAACTTCGCGGCCCCGGTCCGCATCACCGCGTCGGTGCCGGGCGTCGTCCGGCTCGCCGGGGACGACAGGTCGGTGCGCGTGCTCATGCGGCCTCCTCTCGCAGGCTGCGCCCGGTGAGGTTGAGGAACACGTCGTCGAGGCTCGCCTGCTTGAGCTCGGCCGAGCGGACGGCCAGGCCGCCGACGCGCAGCGCCTCGATGGCCTCGGGCAGCCGGTCGGCGCCGTGGGTCGTGGAGATCCGGACGGACACGACGCCGTCGGCGCCGCTCGTGCTCTCGACCTGACCCACGTCCTCGGCGAGGGACGCGCGGACGCGGCCGACGACGTCGGGCACCGCGACCGGCCCTTCGCCGGGGACGCTGCTCCCGCCGGCCGCGGGGACCACCGCGAGCGTGATGACGTCGTCGGCGTGGCTGTGCTTGAGCGCGTCCGGCGTGGCGTCGGCGATGATCTCGCCGTGGTCGATGACGACGACGCGCTCGGCCATGCTGTCGGCCTCGTCGAGGTAGTGCGTGGTGAGCACGATCGTCATGCCGTACCGCTCGCGCATCGCGGCGATGTGCTCCCACAGGTTGGCGCGGGCGTGGGGGTCGAGGCCCGTCGTCGGCTCGTCGAGGAACAGCAGCGGCGGGTGGTTCATGAGCCCGAGCGCGACGTCGAGCCGACGCCGCTGCCCGCCGGAGAGCGACTGGACCGTGCGCTTCTCGAGCCCGCCGAGGTCGAGCGCGGCGAGCAGGTCGGCGGCGCGCCGCGCGTACTCGGCGGGCGGCAGACCGTAGAACCGGCCCTGGTTGTGCAGCTCGTCGAGCACGCGGTAGGAGTAGCCGCCGCCGTTGCCCTGGCCGATGAAGCCGATGCGGGAGCGGACCCGTGCCGGGTCGCGGGCGACGTCGTAGCCGGCGACCTCGGCGGTCCCGGCGGTCGGTTCGAGGAGGCTCGTCAGCATCCTCAGGGTCGTGGACTTGCCGGCCCCGTTGGGACCGAGGAAGGCGACGAGCTCGCCCTCCCGGACGTCGACGTCGATGCCCTTGACGGCTTCGACGGTCTCTTTCTTGCGATGGAAGGTCTTGGTCAGGCCACGGGCTCGGATCACCGGAGCCACCCTTTCGTACGCCGTACCGAAATTGACGATCCACGTTAGCATACGGTGTACGGGAACAGGCAAGCCTTTGTCCCGCCGGGCTCCTCCGGGCGGGACGCGACCGAAGTCGGGGAGGATACGCACGTGACGACCGACCGCACCGACGAGCGCGACGGCGACCTCGCGCCGTCGGGCACCCCGCAGACCTCGCCCGCGCCCCCGGAGCCGGAGGAGCCGGAGCGACCGCGCGGCGTCGTCGCGGCCGCGGACGCCGGGGTCGCCTCCGCCGTGCAGGCCGCGGAGCACGCACGGGCCCAGTTCACCGAGGTCGTCCGGACGCCCGAGATCACGCGCCGCCTCGCGCTCCTGTGGGACCCGCCCGCGCCCGCGACGCGCGGGCGCAAGCCGCGCCTCACGCTCGACGACGTCGTGAAGGCCGGGACCGCCGTCGCGCAGGAGGGCGGGCTCGACGCGCTGTCCATGCGACGCGTCGCGACCGAGCTCGGGGTCGGCGCGATGTCGCTGTACACCTACGTGCCCGGCCGCACCGAGCTCGTCGACCTCATGATCGACCGCGCGTACGCCGAGCTCGACCTGCCGGCGGCGGGAGCCCCGTGGCGGCCCGCGCTGGCGCAGTACGCGCACGAACTGTGGAACCTCTACCTGCGCCACCCCTGGATCCTGCAGACCAACATGTGGCGCGCCCCGCTCGCGCCGCACGTCCTCGACGCCCAGGAGGCAGGGCTGCGCACGATCGTCGACACCGGCCTCTCCGAGCTCCAGGTCGTCGACACGCTCGGCCTCGTCGACAACTACGTCCAGGGCCTCGCGCGCGCCACGATCGCCGAGCGGACCGAGCGCGACGCGACCGGCGTCGGCAACGACGAGTACTGGACGACGCTCGGCAGCTTCTGGGAGGACTGGTTCGACGTCGAGCGCTACCCCGTCATGACCCGCGTCTACGTCGCGGGCGGGTTCGACGCCCCGCAGGGCCCCTTCGACGCGAGCCTCGACCGCCTCCTCGACGCCGTCGAGATGGCGATCGACCGCGCGAACACCCCCGAGCCGACGTAGAGCCCCGGTCCGCCGAGGTAGAGCCCCGGTCGGCCGAGGTAGAGCCCCGGTCCGCCGAGGTAGAGGTCTGGTCCGCCGAGGTAGAGGTCTGGTCGCACCGCGGTAGCGGCTGACGCGCGGGCGCCACCCCTGGCAGGATCGACCCATGGATCCCCGCGCCGGCACCCCCGCCCAGCCCAGCGACCTCATCGACGTCGACGCCGTGGTCGGCGCCTACTACGACCTCACCCCCGACGTCGACGACCCTGCCCAGAAGGTCGTGTTCGGCACGTCGGGCCACCGCGGGTCGAGCCTCGATCACGCGTTCAACGAGGCGCACATCATCGCGATCACCGCGGCGATCGTCGAGTACCGGCGCTCGCAGGGCACGGACGGCCCGCTGTTCATCGGGCGCGACACGCACGCGCTGTCGCTGCCCGCGTGGCAGACCGCGCTCGAGGTCCTCGTCGCCGCGGGCGTCCAGACCTACGTCGACGCGCGCGACTCGTTCACCCCCACCCCCGCCGTCTCGCAGTCGATCCTCCTGCACAACGAGGCGACGACGGTCGACGGCGTCCGCACCACCGGGCCCGGGCTGGCGGACGGGATCGTCGTGACGCCGTCGCACAACCCCCCGCGCGACGGCGGCTTCAAGTACAACCCGCCGCACGGCGGCCCCGCCGGCTCGGAGGCGACCGGCTGGATCGCGGACCGCGCCAACGAGATCCTGCGCACCGGCGTCGGCAGCGTGCCGCGCGTGCCGCTGACCCAGGCGCTCACGTCCGAGCACGTGCACAAGCACGACTTCCTCACCACGTACGTCGACGACCTGGCGAACGTCCTCGACCTCGACGCGATCCGCGACTCCGGCGTGCGGATCGGCGCCGACCCGCTGGGCGGCGCGTCGGTCGAGTACTGGGGCGAGATCGGCGAGCGGTACGGGCTCGACCTCACGGTCGTCAACCCGCAGGTCGACCCGCGCTGGGCGTTCATGACGCTCGACTGGGACGGCAAGATCCGCATGGACTGCTCGTCGCCGTACGCGATGGCGTCGCTCGTCGCGGGGATGACCGGCGACTCCGGCGACGCCGAGGGCGGCGCGCCGTTCGACGTCGCGACCGGGAACGACGCCGACTCCGACCGCCACGGGATCGTCACGCCCGACGCCGGGCTCATGAACCCCAACCACTACCTCGCCGTCGCGATCCAGTACCTCTACGGCGGCGCGCGCGAGGGCTGGCGCGACGACGCCGCGATCGGCAAGACGCTCGTGTCGTCCGCGCTCATCGACCGGGTCGCGGGCGGCCTCGGGCGGCGCCTCGTCGAGGTGCCGGTCGGGTTCAAGTGGTTCGTGCCCGGCCTGCTCGACGGGACCGTCGGGTTCGGCGGCGAGGAGTCCGCCGGGGCGTCGTTCCTGCGCAAGGACGGCCGCGTCTGGTCGACCGACAAGGACGGCCTCCTCCTCGCACTGCTCGCGTCGGAGATCATCGCGACGACGGGTCGCACGCCGTCCGAGCACCACCGCGACCTCGTCGAGCGCTACGGCGAGTCCTGGTACGCGCGCGTCGACGCGCCCGCCACGCTCGAGGAGAAGGCCACGCTCGGCAAGCTCTCGCCCGAGCAGGTCACCGCGACCGAGCTCGCGGGCGAGCCGATCACCGCGAAGCTCACGAACGCGCCCGGCAACGACGCCCCGATCGGCGGGCTCAAGGTGACGACCGAGAACGCGTGGTTCGCGGCCCGGCCGTCGGGCACGGAGAACGTCTACAAGATCTACGCCGAGTCGTTCGTCTCCGCCGAGCACCTGACCCAGGTCCAGGCCGAGGCGAAGGACGTCGTCTCCGCGGCTCTCGGGAGCTGACGACCCCGCCGAGGTAGAGGCGTGGTCACGACCACGCCTCTACCTCGCGGGACCAGGGCTCTACCTCGCGAGGGGGCTAGGTCGCGCGACGGCGTTCGCGCGCGTCCCACGTGTCCGTCGCGACGCGCTGGGCGTCGCGGAGCGCGCGGGCGGGGTCGACGCCCTTGGGGCAGACCTGCGTGCACGCGCCGACCTGGATGCACGGCCAGACGCCGAACTCGGTGTCGAGCACGTCGGCGCGGTCGAGCTCGCCCGCGTCGCGCGAGTCCTCGTCCCAGCGGCGCGCTGTCGCGACGACGGCCGGGCCGAGGAAGTCGGGCGCGACGTCGAGCTGCGGGCACGCGGCGTAGCAGAGCATGCAGTCGATGCACTCGGCGAAGCCCTTGAACGCGGCGAGCTCGCCCGGCGTCTGCCGGTGACCCGACGCCGGCCCGACCGCCCGCAGCACGTCCCCACCGTCCGGCGTCCGCGAGCCGTCGACGCCCTCGCCCACCTCGACCCCGACGCCGACCCCCGCTCCGGCGGCCCCGGCCCCCGCCCCGGCTGCGCCCGAGGGCGGGTCGACGAGCGGGAGGCGCGTGGCGCCGTCGGGCACGAGCCAGGGCTGCACGGAGGCGAGCTTGCCGAGGAACGTGTCGGTGTCGACGACGAGGTCGCGCAGCACCTCGGCGTGCGCGAGCGGCTCGACGACGAGGCCGGACGTGCGGTAGCCGCGCACGAACGTCTCGCAGCCGAGCACCGGGCGGCCGTTGACCATGACGCCGCAGCTCCCGCAGACGGCCATCTTGCACGACCACCGGAACGTCAGCGTGGGGTCGGCGTGGTCCTTGACCCACTGGAGCGCGTCGAGCACGGAGGTGCGGTCGTCGTAGGGCACGTCGAACACGTCCCGCCGCCCGGTGCCCGCGCCGTCGGGCGACGTCCGCGCGACCTCCAGCCGCACCCTGCGCCCCTCGACCGGCGACTCTGCCTCGCTCACAACCCCGCCCCCTCGTCCGCCGAGAACGACATGGGGGTCGTTGTCGGGCTCTTTCCGACCCTCAGGTCGTGTTCGGCGCCCACGGGGTGGGGCGCGGCGACCGCACCCACGGGGACGTGCTCTACCTCCAGCGTGCCGTCCACGCCCAGCCGGGCCTCCGAGTGGTGTGCCACCGGCTCGCGCTCCGGGAAGTCGAGGCGCTGGTGGGCGCCGCGGGACTCCTCGCGCGCGAGCGCGGCGGCGACGGTCGCGTGCGCGACGAGCAGGGTCGCGCCGAGCTCGACGGTCGTCGCCCAGTCGGTGTTGAGCACGGCGCTCGTGTCGGCGACGCGCACGTCGGCGTACCGGGCGCGGAGGTCCTCGACCGCCGCGAGCGCCCGCCGCAGCCCGTCGGCGTCACGGTAGATCCCGGCGTCGGCGTCGAGGACGCGCCCGAGCTCGGCCCGGATCGCGGCGGGCGGCTCGGTCCCGCGGCCCCGCATCGCAAGGTAGCCGTCGGCGATCTCGGCGGCGCGGTCGACCACCGCCCCGTCCGCCGACGCCGGACCGACGCCGGCCCCGGCACCCGCCGCGCCGCTGTCGGCCCCCGGGTGCCCGACCGACCGCGCCCACGCGAGCGCCGCCTCGCCCGCCGCGCGCCCGACGACGAGGGTCTCGACGAGCGAGTTGGACCCGAGCCGGTTGGCGCCGTGCAGACCCGTGGACGCGCACTCCCCCGCGGCGAACAGCCCGGCGACGGCGGTCGTGCCGCGCACGTCGGTGCGGATGCCGCCCATCGTGTAGTGCGCCGTCGGGCGGACGGGGACGGGCTCGGTCGCCGGGTCGACGCCCGCGAACTGCCGGGCGAGGCCGGTCACCAGGGGCAGCCGCTCGGCGAGGCGCTCCTTGCCGAGGTGGCGCAGGTCGAGCAGGACGACGCCGCCGTCGGGCGTCGGGATCGTGCGCCCGTCGCGGTCGGCGTGCCAGAACGCCTGCGAGAGCCGGTCGCGCGGCCCGAGCTCCATGGTGCGCGGCACCGGCGCCCCGACGGGCGTCTCCGGGCCGAGCCCGTAGTCGGCGAGGTAGCGGCGGCCCTCGGCGTCGAGCAGCACGCCGCCCTCGCCGCGGGCGGCCTCCGTGAGCAGGATGCCGCTGCCCGGCAGGCCGGTCGGGTGGAACTGGAGGAACTCCATGTCGCGCAGCGGCACGCCCGCCCGCAGCGCCATCGCGGTGCCGTCGCCCGTGCAGATGCCCGCGTTCGTGCTGGTCCCCCACGCGCGCGCCGAGCCGCCCGTCGCGAGGACCACCGCGGGCGCCTCCAGGAGCAGCGGCTCGCCGCGGTGCTGGTCGTGCACGACGACGCCGCGCACCCGCGCGTCCGGCCCGTCCGGGTCGTCGACCACGAGGTCGAGCACGTGGTGCTCGTCGTACCGGCGGACCGGGCCGTCCGCGCTCGAGTACCGCAGCGACGTCTGGAACAGGGTGTGGAGCAGGTGGAAGCCGGTCTTGTCGGCCGCGAACCAGGTGCGCGCCCGGCTCATGCCGCCGAACCGGCGGACGGCCACGTCGCCGTCGTCCGTGCGCGACCACGGCAGGCCCCAGCGCTCCAGGCGGTACAGCTCGCCCGCCGCGCGCTCGACGACGAACCGGACGGACTCCTCCTCGCACAGCCCCGCGCCGCCGGCGAGGGTGTCGGCGACGTGCTGCTCGAGCGAGTCGTCGTCGCCCACGACGCCCGCGGCCCCGCCCTCCGCGGCGACGGTGTGCGAGCGCATCGGGTAGACCTTCGAGACGAGCGCGACGACGGGCGAGCGGCGGTCGTCCTGGCCCGCGGCCTCCGCGATCGCGAGCGCGGCACTGAGACCTGCGCCACCGCCACCCACGACGACGACGTCGGCGCGCTCGACCCGCAGGGCACTCACGCGCACCCCCACGGTGCGGAGGTCGCGGGGCGAACGCGCAGGTCCGCGCACGCGGGAGGGGCCGGGGAGAAGGAGCGGCGAGGCATAGGGGAAGGGTCCTCGCGCCCCGGCCGCGGCGCAACAGGCGAAGGTCCCGGGCCGTCTCATGGGCACCGCTCCCCATCGAAGCGCGCGCTCGTCTGTGGGTAAGGTCCGTCCGGCACCTCTCCCCGACACCCGGAGCTCACCATGCGTCCCGTCCGTTCCGCCGCACGTCTGACCGTCGCCGCCGCGCTCGCGCTCGGCCTCACCGCGTGCACCATCAACGTCGGCGGCGACACGCCCGAGACGCCGACGCCGGACGAGACGTCCGCCGAGGAGACCGCGCCGGTCGACGACGCGGAGGAGGTCGACGACGCCGCGGCGGAGGAGACCGGCTCGAGCGGCGAGCTGCCCGACTGGGCGAACCCCGTCACGACCCCGGGCGAGCAGATCTCGACCTTCAACGTGGGCGACGTGCGCGTCGACGTCTACCAGGTGGGCGTCACGCAGGCGACGAAGGACGGCCTGTTCGTCGACCCGGAGAACAACCTGCCGATCATCGCCGAGGGCGACGACATCGTCTTCGTCAACTACGTCATCACGAACGAGGGCGCGCCGATCGACCTCGGCTCGAGCCTCGTGAGCATCGACGAGCGCTACGACGACTGGCCGTACATGCAGGGCATGGACACCATCGTCGACGACGAGCTGTACGAGGCGCAGGGCGTGAACGACGACGGCATGGCGCCGGGCGCGTACCGCGAGCCGACCGTCTACACGTTCGGCACCGGCCAGTCCTACTCGTACGCGACGAACTTCCGCTACCAGCCGGGCTCGCCCATCACGTTCGACGGCACGATCGTCCCGGTCGACGCCGAGGGCGAGCTGCTGCACGACGAGCGCATGGAGGGCGAGGGGACCGGCACCATCTCGTGACCCCTGGCGAACCCTCGCCGGTTCGCTGCCGCGCGCGAGCGCCCTGGTCCCTCGGGACCGGGGCGCTCCGTCGTCTCACCGGCGAGCGTCGCACCGCCGCCGGGTGTCGCCTCACCGCTGCGTGAGGTCCGCGTAGTCCGGGTGGCGCTCGATGTACGCGCGGATGAACGGGCACAGCGGGACGACGCGCTCCCCCGACGCCCGGACCTGGTCGAGCGCACCGACGGCGAGCGCGGAGCCGACGCCCTGGCCCTCGAACGCGGGGTCGACCTCGGTGCGCGTGAAGATCACCTTCCCCGGCTCGCGGACGTAGGCGGCGAACCCGGCGACGACGCCGTCGTCGGTGCGGGCCTCGAAGCGGTCGCCCTCGTCGGTGACGGTGACGGTCGTGGCGCGGGGTGCGGGGCTGTCGGTCATGGCGCCCATCGTCGCCGCCGCACGGCCGGCGGACAACCGGCGCGCGCCGGACTGGCCACGTGGCGAGACGGTCGTCACGTCCGGCCGCGAGCCGCGAAATCGCTACCGGGCGGGCGGCTTCCGGGTGCGACACTGGGACGGTGGTCCAGGATTCTCCGTCGCGCGCTGACGACCCCGAGCACCCCGAGCACCGGCGGGACGACCTGACGACCGACGGGACGACGTCGGGCACCCCCGCGGAGGCCGGGACGACGTCCCGGAACCCCTACCGCGCCGTGCTCGCGCTGCCCGGCGCGTGGCGGTTCTCCGCCGCGGCGCTCGTGGCGCGCCTGCCGATGTCGATGGTCGGCATCGGCACGATCCTCATGATCCAGGGCATCTACGGCGAGTACGCGCTCGCGGGCCGGGTCGCGGCGGCGCTCGTCGTCGCGCAGGCGATCGTGTCGCCGCAGATCGCGCGGCTGGTGGACCGGACCGGCCAGCGCGCCGTCATGCTGCCGATGCTGGCGGCCGCGACGGTCGGCCTGGGCGGGCTCATCCTGTGCGCGGTGCTGCGCGCGCCCGAGTGGACGCTCTACGCGTTCGCGGCGCTCGCCGGCGCGACGCAGGGGTCGTACGGGTCGATGGTCCGCGCGCGCTGGACCCACACGGTGCCCGACGCGCGTCGCCTGCACACCGCCTACTCGCTCGAGTCGGCGCTCGACGAGCTCGTGTTCGTCGTCGGCCCGGTGCTCGCGACCGTGCTCGCGACGAGCGTGTCGCCGTCCGCGGGGCTTCTCGTGCCGCTCGTCGCGGCGGTCGTCGGCGGGCTCTGGTTCCTGTCGCAGCGCGCGACTGAGCCGCCGGTCGTGGTCCCGGAGCCCGGCGTGAAGCAGCGCTCCGCGATGCGGTCGGCCGGGATGATCGTGCTCGCCGTGATCTTCGTGGCGATGGGCATCGTGTTCGGCGCGACCGACGTGTCGACCATCGCGTTCGCCGAGGAGCAGGGGCAGAAGGGCGCGGCCGGGCTGATCCTCGCCGTCTTCGCCATGGGCTCGCTCATCTCCGGCCTCGTGTACGGCGCGCGGCACTGGGTGTCGCCGCTGTGGCGCCGGTTTGTCATCGGGATCGTCGCGCTCGCCGCGGGTGTCTCGCTGTTCTTCTTCGTCACCTCGATCCCGGTCCTCGCCGCGGTGATGTTCGTGACCGGGTTCGCCATCGCGCCCACGCTCATCAACGGCAACAACCTCGTCCAGAACCTCGTCGCGCCGAACCAGCTCACCGAGGGCCTCGCCTGGGTCGGCACGTCGCTCGGCGTCGGCGTGTCGATCGGGTCGTCCGTCGCGGGGTCGCGCATCGACGCGGGCGGCGCGCACGCCGGGTTCGAGGTCGTCGTCGCGGCCGCGGCGCTCGCCGTCGTGCTCGTGCTCGCCGCGCTCCGGTCGCTGCGCCGCAACGCGGACCGCGAGGACGTCACGGACGGCACGCCCGCCCACTGACGCGGGGTACCGCGAGACGATCGACGTCGAGGCCCCCGAGGACGACGGACGGGACGGCTCGGCCTCAGATGATGCCGAGGTAGCTCTGCACGGCCCGCTCGAGCGCGTCCAGGTCGTCTCGAAGAAGGAAGTCGACCGGCTCCCCGACGACGTAGTCGGTGTCGATCGCACGGAGCTGGTCGACGAGGAGCACGGTCTCCTGGCCGGCGATCTCGAGGACGGGCCGGAAGATCGCACGCTGCGCGCTGGTCGAGGTCGGCACGATCGTCGCGACGGACCACGGCATGTTCGTCGGGGACAGGACCACCCCGTACCGCCGACCGCCCTGCTCGTGGCCCCGGGGGTCACCGAGGTCGACGCGGTAGACGGCGCCGCGGATCACCAGGCGTCCGGCTCGTCGTCGAGGTTCTCGTGGGCGAGATTCTCCGCATCGACGCGGGCCTGGTCGACCCACTTCTCGTGCGCGACCAGGTGCAGGCCACGGCGGACGGCGTCGCTGGCGGTGACGCCTTCGTCGCGGAGGCGGTCGAGGATCCGGCGCTCCTCGGGGGTGGGTCGGAACGTGACGGAGTCGCGCTTCGCCGACGCGCCCTCGCCCTTCCCGGCCCGCGGGGTCCCCCCGGCAGGCACGTTCTTCCCGCCCCGCGAGGTCGAGCCTCGGGGGGCCGTTCTCTCGTGCGCGGTGCTGCGGGTTCTCATCGCCATGATCACGACACTACGCCTTCTGTCCCACATTTGTCAGACACGGCCCGGCTCGACTGACGCCCGCACGTCCTCTCAGCGTCGCCCCCTCGGGTCGACGAGCACTCCGCGGGATCGGCGGGGTCCACGACGCCGCTGGTCGCGCCATCCGTCAGGCCGGGTCGGTCCCCGAGAGGTGGGCGCGCTCGCCCTCCTGGTCGAAGATCGTGAGGATCTCGACCGGGCCCTCGTGCGCGCCGAACGAGTGCGGCACCATCGTCGAGAACTCGGCCGCCTGGCCCTCCTGCACGAGGATCCGGCGGTCGGCGAGGTAGACGACGGCCGTCCCGGACAGGACCGTGAACCACTCGTGACCCGGGTGGACGCGCTGGTGCTCCGGGCCGACGGCGCGCTCGGGCGTCAGGCGCATCTTCGCGACCATCGTCCCGGGACGGTCGCGGGACAGCAGCCACGTCGTCTCCCCCGGCCGGCGCTGCGGCTCGGGCCGGATGACCACGTCCTCGTCGTCGACCGGCTCGACGAGCTGGTCGAGCGTCGTGCCGAGCGCGCGGGCGATCGGTACGAGCTGGTCGAGCGCGATCCGTCGGTGCCCGGTCTCGAGGCGGCTGAGCGTCGACGGGCTGAGGAAGCACCGTGCCGCGAGCGCGTCCAGGGTCCAGCCGCGCGCGAGGCGCAGCCCGCGGATGCGCTGGCGGACGACAGCGTCCAGATCGACTTCTTGCGTCATGAGCAAGATCCTATGCCTCCAGCGCAGAACCGTCCTACCGTGGAGGCATGGACTCCCCCGGGAACCACGGCGCGCACCACCACGGCCACGACCACGCTGTCGGGCACGGGGATGCCACTGGGCACGGGCATGCCGCGGGCCACGCGCACGACGGCCACGGGATGGCCGAGCTGCTCGAGCTCGACGCGTCCGTGTTCGGCGGGCTGCTCGACCAGGCCGTCGCGGTCGCGGTCCAGCACGCACCGGCCCCCACGCGCGTCGTCGTCGACCTCGGCGCCGGGACCGGCACCGGGACGCGCGCCCTCGCCCGCGCGTTCCCCGACGCGGAGGTCGTCTCCGTGGACGCGGACCCCGCGATGCTCGAACGGCTGCGCGCGGGGCTCGCGGGAGACGGGCTCGAGGCACGCGTGCGCACCGTCGAGGCCGACCTCGACGCCGGGTGGCCCGACGTCGGCAGCGCCGACCTCGTGTGGGCGTCCGCGTCGCTGCACCACGTCGCGGACCCGGCGCGCGTCCTGCGCGACGCCCACGACGCGCTCGCTCCCGGGGGCCTGCTCGTCGTCGTCGAGATGACGGCGACGTCGCCCGTCCTGCCCGACGACGCAGCGCACGCCGACCTGGCCGCGCACCTCGAGAGCGCGATGGCCCACGCCGGCTGGAACCGCTACCCCGACTGGACGCCCTACCTGACCGACGCCGGGCTGGAGGTCGTCGACCGGCGCGCGCCGACCGCCGTCGTGCCGCCGGGACCGGACGCGTCCCGCTGGGCACGCGCCACCGCGGCGCGCCAGCGCGAGCACCTCGCGGAGCACCTCGACCCCGCCGATCTCGCCGCGCTCGACGCGGTGCTCGCGGCGACCGACGACCCCTCGACGCACACCGTCGGAGCGCGCGGCGGCCGCATCGTCTGGGCCGCCCGCCGACCCCGCTGAGCGCGTGACACAGTCGCCGTCCGGGCCGATCCCCGCGACTCGTTCACGCACTCGGCGAAGCCCCCGTCACTGCTGAGGAGAGCCATGACCGCCACCACCTCCACCCCTGACCACCACACCTACGACGTCGCGATCGTCGGCGGCGGGCCCGCCGGGCTGAGCGCCGCGGTGACGCTCGCGCGGTCGCTGCGCTCCGTCGTCGTGCTCGACGCCGGCGAGCCGCGCAACGCGCCCGCGGAGGGCGCGCACAACCTGCTGGGGCGCGAGGGCGTCCCCCCGCGCGAGCTGCTGGCCGCGGGCCGTGCCGAGGCCGAGGGCTACGGCGCCGAGGTCCGCGACGCGCGCGTCGCCCACGCGGCCGGCGACGCCGAGTCCGGCTTCACGCTGACGCTCGACGACGGCGCGACCGTCCGGGCACGGCGCGTCCTGCTCGCGACGGGCCTCGTCGACGAGCTCCCCGACGTCCCCGGGGTCCGCGAGGGCTGGGGGTCGACCGTGCTGCACTGCCCGTTCTGCCACGGCTGGGAGGTGCGCGGGCAGCGGGTCGCGGTCCTCGCGACCGGCCCGGCGGCGGCGCACCAGGTGCTGCTGTTCCGCCAGCTCACGCCGCACGTCACGCTCTTCCAGCACACCGCCCCCGAGCCCGACGACGCCACGTGGGAGCAGCTCTCGGCGCTCGGCGTGCGCGTGGTCGAGGGCGAGGTCGCGCGCCTCGACGTCGAGGGTCGGGCCGTGCGGTCGGTCGTCCTCGCGGACGGGACGTCGTTCGCGGTGGACGCGGTCGTCGTCGGGCCCCGGTTCGTCGCGCGCGGCGAGCTGTTCGAGCAGCTCGGCGGGTCGCTCGAGGACCACCCGGCCGGCCGGTTCGTGCCCGCCGACCCGCGGGGCATGACCGCCGTCCCAGGCGTCTGGGCGGCCGGCAACTCGAGCGACCTCATGGCCCAGGTGGGCGCGTCGGCGGCGGCCGGCGTCATGGCGGGCGCGGGGATCCACGGCGAGCTCGCCCAGGCCGACGCGGCGCTGGCCGTGGCGCGCCGCCGCACCCCGTTCGCGGCGCACGCCGAGCCCGCGGTCTGAGCCCCCCACGATCAACCCGCCGAACCCGGGGTTGTTCCCCAGGATCGTGCCGAACCCGGGAACAACCCCGGGTTCGGCACCTTGGGGTGCGACAGGCCGGGGTCGGCGGCGACCGTGACGCACGAGACGTCGGCTCGCGCTGCGGCCCACGCCGGCCCGGCGCACGATGGGAGACGACCCCAGCCCAGCCGTGGAGGTACGTCATGCCGTTCGGAATCGGTCGCTCCCCCGTCGACAAGCGCAACCGGACTGTCGCGGACCTGCTCGTCGCGCAGCTCATCGAGGCGGGGGTGCGGCGGATCTACGGCATCGTCGGCGACAGCCTCAACCCCGTGGTCGACGCGGTGCACCGGTCCACCACGGGCGAGAACGCGGGCAAGGGGATCGAGTGGATCCACGTGCGCCACGAGGAGGCGGCGGCGTTCGCAGCGGCCGCGGAGGCCGAGGTCACGGGCAGCCTCGCGGTGTGCGCGGGGTCGTGCGGGCCGGGGAACCTCCACCTCATCAACGGCCTGTACGACGCCAACCGGTCGCGCGTGCCCGTGCTCGCCATCGCGAGCCACATCCCGAGCAAGCAGATCGGCACCGGGTTCTTCCAGGAGACGCACCCGAACCGTCTGTTCACGGAGTGCTCCGTCTACTCGGAGATGATCTCGAGCGCCGACCAGGCGCCGCGCGTCATCAACTCCGCGATCCACCACGCGTACGGCGCCCGCGGCGTCTCCGTCCTCACGCTCCCGGGCGACGTCGCCGACCTCGACGCCCCGGCCGCCGTGCCCGACGTCGCGTGCCGGCCCGCTCCCCCGCGCGTCGTCCCCGACGCGACCGCCGTCCAGCAGCTCGCGGACGCGATCGACACCGCGAAGAAGGTCACGATCTTCGCGGGCGCGGGCGTGCGCGGCGCGCACGACGACGTCCTCGCGCTCGCGGACAAGATCGCCGCGCCCGTGGGCCACTCGCTGCGCGGCAAGGAGTTCATCCAGTACGACAACCCGTTCGACGTCGGCATGTCCGGCCTCCTCGGCTACGGCGCCGCGTTCGACGCCATGCACGACTGCGACCTCCTCGTGCTGCTCGGCACCGACTTCCCGTACGACCAGTTCCTCCCGGAGTCGGTCCGCACGGCCCAGGTCGACGTCGACCCGACCCACCTCGGCCGACGCACGCGCCTCGACCTCGCCGTCGTGGGCGACGTCGGCGAGACGGTGCGCGCGCTCCTGCCGCTCGTGAAGAAGGCGCGGTCGCGCAAGTTCCTCGACGCGATGGTCGCCAAGCACGAGAAGGCGATGACGGGCGTCGTCGGGGCGTACACCAAGAAGGTCGAGCGCACGACGCCGATCCACCCCGAGTTCGTCGCCGACACGCTCGACCAGGTCGCCGCCGACGACGCGGTGTTCACCGTCGACACGGGCATGTGCAACGTGTGGGCGGCGCGGTACATCACGCCCAACGGGAAGCGGCGCGTCATCGGGTCGTTCATCCACGGGTCGATGGCCAACGCGCTCCCCCACGCCATCGGCGCCGCCGCTTCGCAGCCCGGCCGGCAGGTCGTCGCCATGGCCGGGGACGGCGGCCTCTCGATGCTGCTCGGCGAGCTCGTGACGCTCAAGCACTACGACCTCCCGGTCAAGGTCGTCCTGTTCGACAACGCGAGCCTCGGCATGGTGCGCCTCGAGATGCTCGTCGACGGGCTGCCGATGTTCGGCACCGAGTCGCCGCACGTGGACTACGCCGCGGTCGCGAACGCGATCGGCATCCCCGCGGTGCGCGTGGAGAAGCCCAAGGACCTGCGCCGCGCGCTCCAGGACGCGCTGCACCGCCCCGGGCCGGCGCTCGTCGACGTCGTGACCGACCCCCGCGCCCTCTCGATCCCGCCGAACATCACCGCGGGCCAGGTGCGCGGGTTCGCGGTCGCGATGAGCAAGGAGATCCTCGGCGGCGGCATGGGCGAGGTCGTGTCGATGGCGCGCGCGAACCTGCGCAACGTGCCGCGCCCGTAGCCGGACGCGTCCCGGCGGGGCGAGCGCCGGACGGCCGTCGCCCCGCCCGTCGGCGCGCCGCTAGGCTCGCGCGGTGCTCACCAAGACGTCGGTCACGCACGACCAGCTCGCCGCGATCGTGGCCCCGCTCGGCGAGGCCGTGCGGAGCGAGGCGCTGAGCGGGGGGATGTTCGCGAGCGTCTTCGCCGTGGACCTCGCCCCGCGCCCCGGCGGGGACGCGCCCGACGGCGCGCCCGTGCGCGTCGTCGTCAAGGTCACCGGGGCGGACACGTCGCGCCTGCTGCGCTACGAGCACGGGATCCTCACCACGGAGGACGCCGCGTACCGGGCCGCGCACGCGGCCGGGCTGCCCGTCCCGCGCGTCCTGCACGCCGACCTCACGCGCGAGCACGTCGACGGCGACGCGCTCGTCGTCACGTTCCTCGACGGCGCCCTGTGGAGCGGGCGCGAGCTCGACGCCGCGGCGACCGCGGTCGTGCGCCGCGGGCTCGGGTCGTTCATGGCCCGGCTGCACGGCATCACGGGCGACCGGTTCGGGTACCCGGCCCCGGCGTCGGACCTGGCCGCGGCGACGTGGCCCGACGCGTTCGCGCGCATGGTCGGGGCCGTGCTCGACGACGCGCGCCGGTGGGGCGTGGAGCTCCCCGAGACCCGGGTGCTCGACGCCGTCGCGCGCCACCGCGACCTGCTCGCCCGGGTGACGGTCCCCCGGCTCGTGCACGCGGACCTGTGGCCGGGGAACGTGCTGCTCGGCCGCGCCGACGTCGACGCGGGACCCACGATCGTCGGCGTGCTCGACGCGGAGCGGTCGCTGTGGGGCGACCCGATGTTCGAGCTCGCGGGCGCGGACCAGCTCGGGACCGGACCGGTCGACCCCGACCTCCTCGCGGGCTACGCCGCCGCGGGCGGCGACCTCGGCCTGGGCGACGGCACCCCGGGGTCGGGCGACGCCGACGCGTGGACGCGGCTGCGCCTGTACCGGGCGTACCTCGCGTGCCTGCTCGTCGTCGAGGTCGTGCCGCGCGCCTACGAGGGCGACTGGGTCGAGGGGTACGCCGCGACCGCGCGGGCGAACCTCGGTCGGATGCTGGACGAGCTCGGCTCCTGACCGCGGCCGTCGCACTGGGGAGTGCTCCCCATGCCCGGACGCCTCGGGCGGGCTCTCGGCACGGTCGGGTCACGATAGGGTGTGCGTACGTTCACGACAACTCCACACGCCACGTCAACACGACGGTCCGCACGACCGTCCGCACGGCACCGGCCGCAGCAAGGGGACCTCGCATGATCGCGTTCATCGTCATCGGCATCGCCGGACTCGCCCTCCTGCTCCTCTCGCTGCTCGTCGGCGAGATCGTCGACCTGGGTGACGGCGCGGTGTCCGGGACGACGCTCGGCGTGGGTGGCGTGGTCTTCGGCGCCGTCGGCGTGATCGTGGCGTCCAACGACCTGCCGACGTGGCTCGCGTACGTGGGGTCGCTCGTCGTGGCGCTGATCGTGATGGTGCTCGTCCAGGCCCTGGTGAAGCACCTGCGGGAGTCGGAGGACGGTGTGCCCACCTCCCTGGTGGGCGTGCAGGGCACCGCGACGACCGCGATCGACCCGTCCCGCGGCGAGGTCTCGCTGGACGCCGCGCACGAGCTCGAGCGCCGCCTCGCCTGGGCGGACGAGCCCATCCCGGAGGGCGCGCGCGTCGTCGTGCTCGAGCAGTCCGGGAGCCGCGTGCGCGTCCAGCGCCACTACCCCAACGACTGAGGTCCTCCGAGGACCGACCGCGACGCCCCGCGCGTCGACCCGTGGGTGCCGCGCACCCGCACGCACCACCGACGGGCCGGCCGGGCACCGCCCGGACCGTCCACCGAGCACTGCCGCACGCCCCGACCTGCACGCACCCACGGAAGGAGACGCGCCCCGGCGCGGACCATGTTCGACGACACGAACCTCATCACGACCCTGGCGATCGTCGCCCTGGTCATCGCGTTCTTCGCGGTGGTCATCTTCATCAGCAAGCGCATCCGCCGCGTCCCGCCGAACGAGGCCCTGGTCATCGTCGGCCGCGGCGCGGGCCGCAAGGAGGCCGCGGGCAGCGGGCAGAAGGTCGTCGTCGGCGGCCGCACGTTCGTCTGGCCGATCCTCCAGCAGGGCTTCTCCATCTCGCTCGAGCAGCGCCAGATCGGCATCACGGTCGAGGGAGTGGACAAGAACCGCATCAAGATCGCCATCAAGGCGTCGATCAACTTCAAGGTCCGCGGCGACGAGGAGGGCGTGCGTCGCGCGGCCCAGCGGTTCCTCTCCCAGCAGGGCACGCTGACGGAGATCATCAAGGAGTCCCTCGAGGGCTCGCTGCGCTCCATCGTGGGCGACATGACGATCGAGCAGATCATCTCCGACCGCAAGGGCCTGTCCGACCGCGTCGTCGAGTCCACCAAGGCCGACCTCTCGGAGCAGGGCCTCCAGGTCGACCTGCTCAACATCTCCGACATCTCGACGCCGGGCTCGGACTACCTGGCCAACCTCGGCCGCGCCGAGTCGGCCCGCGCCCGCCAGGTCGCCGAGGTCTCCGAGGCCGAGGCGCAGCGCGCGTCCGAGTTCGCCGTCATCGAGGCGGCCGAGCAGATCGCCGAGCGCCAGAAGGCGCTCGACCTCAAGCGCGCCGCGATCAAGGCCGACACCGACCGCGCGAACGCCGAGGCCGAGGCCGCGGGCCAGCTCGCCCGCGCCGAGCAGGACCGTCTCGTCGCGCAGCAGGAGCGCGAGGCGCTCGCCGAGCAGGCCCGCGTGACGCAGGAGCGCCTCGACATCGAGATCCGCAAGCCCGCCGAGGCCAAGGCGTACGCGGAGGTCCAGGAGGCGAACGCTCGCCGTGACGCCGCGAACGCCGCGACCGAGGCCGACGCGTACAAGCGCACCGTCATCGCCGAGGCGAACAAGACGGCCGCGATCCAGGACGCAGAGGCGTCCGCGCAGGCCGTGCGTCGCGCCGGTGAGGCCGAGCGCGACCGCCAGGTCGCCCTCGCGGCCGGTATCAAGGCCGAGGGTGAGGCCCGCGCCGCGGCGATCGAGGCCGAGGGTCGCGCCGAGGCGGCGGCGACCGACGCCAAGGCCGACGCGCTCCAGAAGTACGGCGAGGCGGCGCTCGTCCAGGAGCTCATCGAGCGCCTGCCGGAGATCGTGCGGGCCGCGGCCGAGCCCATCGGCAACATCCAGGGCATGACCGTCGTCTCGACCGACGGCGCGTCCGCGGTCACCAAGAACGTCGCGTCCGTCCTCGGCGAGGGGCAGGGCGTCATCAAGCAGCTCACCGGCGTCGACATCAACCAGCTCATCGCCAACCTCGCGGGCACGCAGCTCACGGGCCCGGGCGAGAAGGCGTCGAACGGCACCTCGCACTGACCGGCTGACCGGCCACGCCGGTGGTACGACGACGGCCCGCCCGGGATCACCCGGCGGGCCGTCGCCGTGCGGGGCGCGGTACCGGCGCGGCCCGCTCAGGTCCAGCCGAGGCGGCCGAACGCGTTCAGCGCGAGCAGGACGCCGAGGATCCCCAGCACCCAGCCGGTCATGTCGGTCGCGTTCCTCGTCAGCCATGCGTCGAGCCGGCGCAGCAGCGGGTCCACCGCGCGCGCGGCGACGAGGCGCCCGAGCAGCAGCAGGAGCGCGGGCGCGATCATCACGACGCAGTAGGCCGCGAGGATGCCGCCGGTCGCGGGCCAGCCGACGTCCGACGTCGTGAGCAGCCCGATCGCCGCGAGGTACGGCAGCATCGTCCCGACCTCGAGCGCGACGGCGCCGAGCGCGAGCCCTATGAGCGGCAGCACGGAGGGGCGGGCCTGCTCCGCACCGGCACCGGCCGCGTCCGCCTCGATGCCCAGCGCGCGCTCGCGCCAGCGGGACAGCCGCCCGGGACGCGGGCCGGACGTCGTCCCCCGCGTCACGCCTGTCGCGTCGCCCTGGCCGGCGGGCAGGGCGCCGACCGTCGCCGGCGCCGCGGCGGACGCCCGGGCGTCCCGCCGGGCCGCGCGCTTGCTGTCGAAGCGGAAGCTCAGCGCGAACAGCCCGATGCCGAGGAGGAGCTGCACGATCGCGGCGGCACGCGTGTCCAGGGCGTCGCCGAACCGGTCGAGGAACGCGCCCGCGCCGAGCAGCACGACGATCCCGACGGCCAGGTAGAACGCCGCGACCGTGCCGAGGTAGACGAGCACGCGCCCGGCGCGCAGGCGACCCGGGGCGAGCAGCAGCCAGACCGGGATGAGGAGCGTGCCGAAGCTCGTGAAGTCGATGAGGGCCAGCACGACGAGCACGCCCGCCATCGCGGCGAGCCCCAGGCCGGACCCGCCGACGGCGTCGAGGTCGAGAGGGATGTCCATGGCGTCGAGCCTCGCCTCCGGGGCACCGTCCCGTCGTCGGGCGAACGACCGACCCCGCGCCCTCGGCGCGCCGCCCGCGGGGACGGTGACGCCGTCGTCGTACACCGTTCGACCGATCCGCGGAACGGCGCGCTGTGCTGGGATGGGTGCGTGAGGACGGAGGCGGGCGACGCGGACGACGCGCGGCGCGTCGCGCCCGGACGCAGCGGGTGGCGGGCCGCGAGCCGGTCGATCCCCCAGGTGTGGCGCATCGAGGACCGCCGGAACGACCTCTTCTCCGCCGTCACGACGTTCGTCCTCGGGTGGGTCCTCCTCGAGGTGGGTCTGGTCGGGCTCGTCCGGGCGCCCTTCGTCGTCGAGCCGGCGGAGCCGTGGTGGCGCGTCGCGCTGCTCGGGGTCGGCTGCCTCCTCATCCTCGTCAAGCGCGCCCACCCGGTCCTCGCGCTCCTCGGGGGCGTCGCCGTCACCGCCGTCGACATCCGGTGGGGCGGCAGCCTCGCGATCACGCTCGTCCTGTGGGACCTGCTCTACGCCGCCGCGCTGTGGTCGGGGCCGCGGGCACGCGCGTGGCTCTGGGGGGTTGCCGTGACCGTCGCCGTCCTGGGCTCCGTCGCGGCGGGCGAGGCCGCGCGCGACGTGCGGCAGTTCGTCTACATGGGTCTCCAGCTCGGTGCCGTGCTCCTCGTGCCGATGTGGTGGGCGACCAACGTGCGCACCAAGAGCGAGCTCGCCGAGCTCGCGGGCGAGCGCGCCGACCTCGCGGCGCGCGAGGCCGAGGCCGCGGCGCGCACGGCCGACCTGGAGCGGCAGCGCGCGAGCGACCTCGAGCGGATCGCCGAGCTCGACCGGCACGAGGCGGTGCAGGCGGAGCGCGCCGCGATGGCGCGCGACCTGCACGACGTCATCGCGTCGCACCTGTCGACCATCGCGATCCACTCCGGTGCCGCGCTCGCGCTCCCGCCCGACGCCGCGAAGGACCGGGCCGCGCTCGAGCAGGTGCGCTCCAGCGCCGTCGCGTCCCTGGACGAGATGCGGTCGATGATCCTGCTGCTCCGCACGGAGGGGCGGCGCGACGACGTCCCCGACGCCGTGGCAGCGCCCGGCCGGCTCGCGGGCCTCGACGCCCTGCTCGACGCCGCGCGCGCGACCACCACGGTCACGCTCGACGACCCCGACCGCGTCGTCGAGTCGGCACTGCCCGCCGCGGCGGACCAGGCGCTGTTCCGGATCGCGCAGGAGGCCGTGACCAACGCGCTCAAGCACGCGCCGGGCTCGCCCGTGGCGGTGCGGGTCGTCCGCGACGGGTCGGCCGTCGTGCTCGAGGTGCGCGACGACGGCGCGCCGGGCTCGGCGGCGCCGGTCGAGGCACCGCTGAGCGCGGGCACCGGGCTGCTGACCATGCGGGAACGGGCGGACGGCCTCGGCGGGACGTTCGACGCCGGGCCGACGACGGCCGGCGGGTGGGTCGTGCGCGCGGCCGTCCCGGTCGCCGGAGGTCCGAGCGAGAAGGAGTCCGCGTGACGCCACGACCGGTCCGGGTGCTGCTGGCCGACGACCACGCCGCGATCCGCGCGGGCCTGCGCCTCCTGCTCGACGCCGCCGACGACGTCGAGGTCGTCGGCGAGGCGTCGGACGGCACCGCGGCGATCACCAACGCCCGGGCGCTGCGGCCCGACGTCGTGCTCATGGACCTGCGCATGCCCGGTGTCGACGGCATCGAGGCCACGCGCGTCATCACGGGCGAAGGGCTCGCCGACGTCCTCGTCCTCACGACCTTCGACCTGGACGAGTACGTCGACGGCGCGCTCCGCGCGGGCGCCGCGGGCTTCCTCCTCAAGTCCGCGGAGCCCGCCGCGCTTCTCGACGCCGTGCGCCGCGTCGCCGACGGCGACGGCGTCCTCGCACCCGAGGTCACGCGCCGCCTCCTCGCGGCGTTCGCCCGCGGCCCGGCCCCCGACGACGCCCCGCGCCCGCGACCGTCCGCCCACCCGGGCGAGCCGGGTCCCTCGGCCGCGGGGCCGACGTCGGGCACGGCCGGTGGCCTCCCGGCGCCCGCCGCCGGGCGGAACGACCCCGCGATGGGCCCGGACCGGGACGCACGGCTCGCCGACCTCACGCCCCGCGAGGTGGACGTGCTCGCGGCGCTCGGGCGCGGCCTCTCCAACCAGGGCATCGCCACAGACCTCTACATCACCGAGGCCACGGCCAAGACCCACGTCTCGCGCGTCCTCGCCAAGCTCGGCGTCGCGACCCGCATGCAGGCCGCCATCGTCGCCCGCGACACAGGCCTCGCCTGACCGGTCGCGGCGTCAGCGCGGGAGGTGGCGGGTCGTGCGGTCGAGGTAGGCGTCGGGGTCGAAGTCGTCCATGAGCGCGCTCTGGATGATGAAGCCCTGGCACGCGGCGACGAACAGCGGCGCCTGCTCGGCGCCGAGCTCTGCCGCGCGTGCGGGGTCGAGGCCGTGGGTGCGCTCGTGCCAGGCGGCGACGTAGTCGGCGAAGACCGCGCGCAGCCGGGCGAGGACGGCCGAGGCGAACTCGAGGATGCGGGGGTCGGTCACGGCCTCGCCCCACACCTGGAGCAGGATGGCGGTGCTGCCGATCTCGCGCACCACCCCGTGCATGAGGACGGCGACCAGGTCGGACGGCGGAGGGAGCGGGTCGCGCTCGGCGAGCCGTTCGACATCCGCGATGCGCCCGCCGACGATCCGGCCCGCGACGTCATGCACGATCGCCATCTTGGAGTCGTAGTAGCCGTAGATCGCCCCGGCGGACAGCCCGGACTCGGCGATGATCTCCGCCATCGACGTGGCGGCGAAACCCTTGCGGCGGAACACGCGCAGGGCCGCGGCGGCGATGTCGTCGCGCCGCTGCGCTCGGTACTCGTCACTCACCCGGGGCACCCGCCCACCCTAAACCGAACGATCGTTCTTGACAGGAGGCAGCGGGCAGGTCGACCCTATAGAGAACGAACATTCGTTTTAGGAGAGGTCTCCCCATGAGCTCCGCCGCCCCGCACACGCACTGGCCGCGCGTCGTCACGACCGCCGTCGGGCTCGTCGCCGTCGTCGCGGTCGTCGTGCTCGCGTTCCTCTGGCCGTCCGTCACCGCCGACCCGAAGGACCTGCCCGTCGCGGCGGTGGGCGACCCCGCCGTCGTCGCCCCGGTGCAGGCCGGGCTCGACCAGAACGCCGAGGGCGCGATCGAGCTCGTCCCGGTGACCGACCGCGACGCGGCCGTCGACCTCGTCGAGTCGCGCGACGCGTACGGCGCGCTCGTCCTCGGCGAGCAGCCGGAGGTGCTCACGGCCTCGGCGGCGAGCCCCGCCGTCGCGCAGCTCCTCGCCGGGCTCCAGCCCGCGCTCCAGGCCCAGGTCTCCGCCGCAGCGGCCGCGCAGGGCGTGCCCGCCGAGGCGGTCCCGACCGTGGCGGTGACCGACGTCGTCCCGCTCTCGGCCGACGACGCGCGCGGCTCCACGCTCGCCGCGGCGTCGTTCCCGCTCGTGCTCGGCGGCATGGTCGGCGGCATCGCGATCTCGCTCGCCGTCGTCGGGGTCTGGCGACGCGTCGCCGCGCTGGGTGTCTACGCGGTGGTCGGCGGGCTCGCGATCGCGGGGATCCTGCACGGCCTCGGCGGGCTGCACGGGACGTACCTCGCCGACTCGCTCGCGGTGGGGCTGACACTGCTCGGCATCGGGGGCACGATCGTCGGCGCCGTCGCGGTGCTCGGGCGCCCCGGCATCGCCGTGGGGCCCGTCCTGTTCCTGCTGGTCGCGAACCCGCTCTCCGCGTCCGCGATGCCGGTCGAGTTCCTCCTCAGCCCGTGGGGCGCCGTCGGGCAGTGGTTCCCGCCGGGCGCGTCCGCGACGCTCCTGCGCGACCTGTCGTACTTCCCCGCCGCCGACTCGACCTTCCCCTGGCTCGTGCTCACCGGCTGGGCCGTGCTCGGGCTGCTGCTCTCGCTCGTCGGCCACTTCCGCGACCGGGGCGCGGCGACCGTCGCCGCCCTGCGCGAGGCCGACGACGTCGCGCCCGCGGCCGACCCGGTCGGCGCCGCGCACTGACCGGTCGCCCGCCGACCGGGCGCGCGGTCGCCGCCCGCCCGGTCGGTCAGGCCGGGACGAGGTCCGGGCTCTGGACGACGCGCGCGGCGTGCCGGGCGCCCGCCGTCATCGCCTCCTCGACACCTGCCCCGCGCAGGTGGGCGTCGAGGAAGCCCGCGAAGAAGCCGTCGCCCGCGCCGTTCGTGTCGACGACGTGCGGCACCTGCTCCGCGGGCACCTCGACGAGACCACCGTCGGGCGTGAGCGCGACGGCGCCGCGCGACCCGTGCGTGCACACCACGAGCCGCGCGCCCGCGTCGATCCGCGCGGCCATGAAGCCGCGCCAGTCCGCCAGCCGGTCCCCGCTGAGGAACACGTGCGTCCCCGCCTCGACCCACGGCCGGTGGAACGCGGACTCGCCGTCGTAGTCGTGCAGGTCGACCCAGACGTCGCGTCCGCGCGACACGGCGAGGTCGAGCACGGGCAGCGCGGGGACCGCGAGGTCGACGACGACGGCCCGCGCCGCGTCGAGCGCCGCGACGGCGACGTCCCACGACGGGCCCCGGGCCGGGACCTCGCCGGGGGCGCGCAGGTAGACCGAGACGCGCCCGCCGTCGTCGTCCATGAGGTTGAGGTGGCTCTCGGTGCGCCCGTCCGGCGACGGCTCGGCGAGCACGCGGACACCCGCACCCTCGAGCACGGACCGGACGCGCGCGGCCTCGTCGTCCGCGCCGAGCACGGTGCGCAGCAGCACCGCGCGGCCGAGGCGCGCGAGGTTGAGCGCCTTGCCCGCCGACGTCCCGCCCACGGTGGCGCGGTGGGAGCGGGCGAACACCGTGTGGGGCGTGGGGGCAGGCAGCTCGTCGAGCTGCACGACGAGGTTCCACGACGCCGGCCCGGCGACGAGGACTTCGGCCCCAGCAGGGTCGGGCAAGGCGGTGGACGGGTGTGTCGCGTCGGTCACGTCGCGCACCCTATCCCCCGGTCAGTCGGTGACCGTGATGCCCAGGCTGTGCGCGAACGTCGCGGCGAGGCGCCCGAGCTGCGCGGAGTCGATCGTCGAGCCGCGCAGGGACTCGATCCCGCTCAGCTCGTCGATCTCCGCACCGCGCAGGTCCACGTGCGCCAGCGTCGAGGCCTGCACGTCGAGGCGGCGGACGCGCGTCCCCTCGAACGCCACGCGCAGCGCGTCCGCGGCGACGAGGTCGAGCTCGTCGATCGTGCAGTCGGTGAACATCACGTCGCGCAGCGTCGCGCCGCGCAGGTTGACGAAGCCGAGCTTGCAGCCGACGAACCGGACCCCCGCCCACGACGACTCGTAGAGCTCGGCCGACCCGAGACGCGCGCCGCGCACCTCGACCTCACGCCACCGGCCGCGCGTGCCGCGCAGCACGGGCACGTCGAGCCGGTCGAGCACCACCTCCGTGAGCGTCGCCGCCCCGAGGTCCGCCTCGTCGGCGCGCACCTGGTCGAGCCGCGTCGAGAACACGCTCGCGCCGTGCAGGTCGAGCCTGTCGAGGCGGAGGTCGACCAGCTCGAACCCCTCGAGGTCGGCCTCCGCCTCGAGGTCGTAGGCGTCGCCGCGCTGGAGGTCGTCCAGCACGACAGGATCGATCACGGGCGGCTCGGTCGTCGGCTTCTTCGGAGGCACGCCCCGAGCCTAGGGCGCCCCACCGACGCGCTGCCGTGAGCGCGTCGGCTGAGCCCGTCTCAGGGCTCGGGGTGCAGGGCGTCGTAGCGCCAGAACTTCCGTTGCGACCGCACGACGAGCCACAGCACGACGACGCACGCCACTCCACCGGCGACGGCGGCCCAGGCCTCGCCCACCCACGTCGCCTGGGCGCCGAGCACGAGCTCGCCGAGCCGCGGCCCGCCCGCGACGACGACGATGAACACGCCCTGGAGGCGCCCTCGCATGTCGTCGGGCGTCGCGGTCTGGAGGATGGTCTGCCGGAAGACCGAGCTCACGGCGTCGGACGCGCCGGCGAGCGCCAGCGCGACGCTCGCCGCGACGACGCCGCCGACGAGGACGGCCGTCGGGGTGGTCGCCCCGACCCCGACGAGCACGAGCCCGAACAGCACGATCGACACCCCGTACGCCGTGACCGCCCAGACGATCACGCGACCCTGCCAGCGCACGCGCGAGAGCCCGCCGGAGAACACCCCCGCGAGCACGGCCCCGACCGCGAACGCCGCGGTGAGGACGCCCGTCGTCGCCTCGCCCCCGCCGAGGAACACGACCCCGGCCGCGGGCAGGAGCACGCGCGGCGACGCGAGCACCATCGCCGCGAGGTCGACGAGGAAGGTCGTGCGGACGTTGGGCTGCGTCGCCAGGTACCGCAGGCCGTCGACGACGGACCGCCACCCCGCGACCCGACCTCGCCGCCCCGCCTCCGCGGGCCGCGGGGCGTCGTCGCCGGTCAGGGGCGGGATGTCCGGGAGCCGCCACACCGCCCACAGGGCCGCGGTGAAGAGGACGGCGTCGATCGTGTACGCGACCTGGTAGCCCCACAGCGCGACGAGGAACGCACCGCCCAGCGGGCCGACGGTGAGCGCGACGTTCCAGGCGATCGTCTGGAGCGCGTTCGCGGCCGGCAGGAGCCGTGGCTCGACGAGCCGCGGGATGATCGCCGAGCGTGCCGGGTTGTTGATGGCGAACGCCGCGGACTGCGCGGCGACGAGGCCGTAGAGCACGCCGACGGAGTCGAGGTGCAGCCACGCCTGGACCGCGATGAGCGCGGTGACGACCCAGAGCGCGGTCGACGCCGCGAGCGCGACCTTGCGACGGTCGTACGCGTCGACGAGCGCGCCGCCGTACAGGCCGAGCACGACGAGGGGCACGAGGGCACAGATGCCGAGCACGCCGACCGCGAGCGACGACCCCGTGAGCGCGTAGACCTGGAGGCCGACGGCGACGACCGTGAGCTGCGAGCCGAGGTTCGAGACGCCGAGGCCCCACCAGAGGCGACGGAACGGCGGGGAGGTGCGCAGCGGCGTCGTGTCGGCGAGGAGACCGTTGACGCGAGCCACGATCGCCGAGCCTACGTCAGCGCTGCCGCGCCCGTGTCCGTCGGGCGAGGCGGCTCGGAGACCCTGCGCGGGTCCCTCGGCTCGTGACGGTCCCGTCGGGCGTCAGGCCGTCCCCGTGTCGTCCGGGGTGCTGTCCGCCGCGCCCTCGCGCGCGTCGGCCTCGCCCCAGGCGTCGGCGTGGCGGTGCGGGTGCCCGGGCGGCGGCTCGTAGCCCGGGTGCGGCCCGGGCGTGAGGTAGGTGCGCGCGAAGAACAGCGACGCGGCGAGGTCCTCGCGGCGCTCGGCCGCGGTCCGGGCTCGACGGGTCGAGATCTCGACGACGACGTCCCCCGCCCACCCTCGCCGCACGAGCTCGGCGAGGACCCGGTCGCACGGCTGGTCGCCGCGGCCGGGGACGAGGTGCTCGTCGGTGATGGACGACGACCCGTCGGCGAGGTGGACGTGCGCGAGGCGGCCGTCGAACACGTCGAGCAGCGCGAGCGCGTCCTGCTGCGCGACAGCGGCGTGCGACAGGTCGAGCGTCACGTGCTCGTAGCCGTGCTCGGACGGGTCCCAGCCCGGGAGGTAGGCCTGCATCTCGCGCTTGCGGCTGCGCCAGGGGTACATGTTCTCGACCGCGATGGTCACGCCGTCGGTCTCGTCGAGCTCGCCGACGAGGTCCTCGAACTCGCGGGCGTACCGGTACTGCCAGCGGAACGGCGGGTGCACGACGACGGTGCTCGCGCCGACCTCCTGCGCGAGCCGGACGCTGCGCCGGAGCTTGGGTCCGGGCGAGCGCCCCCACACGCGCTGGCTCACGAGGAGCGTGGGCGCGTGGATGCTGCGGATGGGGACGTCGTGCTCGGCGGCGAGCCGCCGGAGCGTCGCGGCGTCCTGGGTCGTCTCGTCGGACCACACCATGACCTCGACGCCGTCGTACCCGAGGTCGGCCGCCACCTCGAAGGCGTACGGAGCCTTGCGCGGGTAGACGCTGGCCGTCGAGAGCGTGACGTGGATGCGCTGCGCCTCCCCGGGGACCGGGGACGCCTCGGGGGACGCCGCGCGCGGCGTCGTCGCGTCGGACATGCCGGTCACCCTAGACCCGTCGGCTGTGCCCCACACCCAGCAGGCCTTCCGCTGGGGAGAACCCGCGCCCCGACCTAGCCTGAGGTCATGGCGGCGACGGCGCGCGTCATCGACATCCACGTGGTCGCGGACTCGACGGGAGACACCGGGACCCGCGTCGCGCGCGCCACGCAGGCGCAGTTCCCCGGGCAGCAGGTCCGGGTCGTGCGGCATCCGCGGCTGCACAGCGCGCGAGGCGTGGACGACGTCGTGGCCCAGCTCCGCGCCGACCCCGCCGCGGCCGTGGTGTTCTGCACCGTCGTCGACGACGCGCTGCGCACGCGCGTGCTGGAGGCGTGCGCGGCGCTCGACGTCCCGTGCGCCGACCTGCTGGCCCCCGCGCTCGACGCGTTCACCGCGCGCACGGGCGCGCAGCCGGCACGGGTCGTGCAGCCGGTCGGGCTCGCCGCGGACTACTTCGACCGCATCCACGCGATGGAGTTCGCGGTCGCGAACGACGACGGCCACCTCACCGACGGGCTCGACGAGGCGCAGGTCGTGCTCGTCGGGGCGTCGCGCACCGGCAAGACCCCGCTCTCGATGTACCTCGGCTATCTCGGCTACCCGACCGCCAACATCCCGCTCGTCCCGGGCGTCGCGCCCCCGCGCGAGCTGTTCGAGGCCGAGCGCTGGAAGGTCGTGGGCCTGACGATCGACCCCGGGCGCCTGCTCGAGATCCGGCAGCGCCGCGTGCACGCCATGGGCGTCGCGGGCCGCGGTGGCCCGGGCGGCACAGCCCTCGGCGGGTACGCCGACCTCGCGCGCATCCACGACGAGCTCGACGAGGTCGCCCGGCTGCAGCGGCGGCTCGGCTGCCCCGTGCTCGACACGACGACGCTCGCGCTCGAGGAGGCGGCGGGGCGCGTCGTCGAGCTCGTCGCCGCGCGCCGTCGTGCCCTCGCGCCCGACGACGCGGCACGGCCCCCGGGCGACGACCTCGCCCGGGCGACCCCCCAGACCCGGCCGGCGGACCGCCGTCGGGCAGGAGACAGCGCGGCCACCGCCGCCGACCACGAGGAGCAGCCATGAGCGACCGGTACGTCTACGACCTCGCGGAGGGCCGCGCAGACATGCGGGCTCTGCTGGGCGGCAAGGGCGCGGGCGTCGCGGAGATGCGGCGCATCGGCGTGCCCGTGCCGGACGGCTTCACCGTGACGACGGCGGCGTGCGTCGCGGCCACGGAGCGCGGCGGGTCGTGGCCGGACGGCCTGTGGGACGAGGTCGTCGCGCACCTCGACGCGCTCGAGGAGCGCACCGGGCGACGCCTCGGCGCGCGCGAGCGCCCGCTGCTCGTGTCGGTGCGCTCGGGAGCCGTGTTCTCGATGCCCGGGATGATGGACACGATCCTCAACCTGGGAATCTCGGACGACTCGGTCGAGGGGCTCGCGGCCGAGTCCGGCAACGCGCGCTTCGCGTGGGACTCCTACCGGCGGTTCGTGCAGATGTACGGCGAGGTGGTCGAGGGCGTGCCCGCCCACGCGTTCGCGGACGAGCTCGACGCGCTCAAGGCGCGCCGCGGCGTCGCGCAGGACACCGACCTCGACGCGGACGACCTGCGCGCGCTCGTCGCGACGTTCCGCGCCGTCGCGCGGCAGCACACGGGCGAGGACCTGCCGACGGACCCGCGCGAGCAGCTCCGGCGGTCGGTCGACGCGGTCTTCGCGTCGTGGGGCAACCCGCGCGCGGCCGTCTACCGGAAGGCGAACGGCATCCCCGACGACCTCGGCACGGCCGTGAACGTCATGCAGATGGTGTTCGGCAACAAGGGCGCGACGTCGGCGACCGGCGTGTGCTTCACGCGCAACCCCGCCACGGGCGCCAAGGAGCTCTACGGCGAGTTCCTCGTGGACGCGCAGGGCGAGGACGTCGTCGCCGGCATCCGCACGCCCCGGCCCCTCGCGGAGATGGAGACCGTGCTGCCGGACGCGTTCCGCGAGCTGCGCGCGACCATGGACCGGCTCGAGCAGCACTACGGCGACCTGCAGGACATCGAGTTCACGGTGGACGACGGCGCGCTCTACCTCCTCCAGACCCGCACCGGGAAGCGCACCGCGCAGGCCGCGCTGCGCATCGCGCGCGAGCTCGTCGAGGAAGGCGTGATCGACCGGGACACCGCCCTGCGGCGCCTGGACCCGGCGCAGCTCGACCAGCTGCTGCACCCGGCGCTCGACCCCGGCCACGGCGCGACCCCGCTCACGCGCGGGCTCAACGCGTCTCCGGGGGCCGCCGTCGGGCGCGTGGTGCTCGACGCCGAGACCGCGGCCGAGCGGGGCAAGGCCGGCGAGGCCGTCGTGCTCGTGCGGTGGGAGACGAACCCGGACGACATCGCGGGCGTCATCGCCGCGCAGGGCGTGCTCACCGCGCACGGCGGCATGACGTCGCACGCCGCGGTCGTCGCACGCGGCATGGGCAAGCCGTGCGTCGCGGGTGCCGGCGCGCTGCGGATCGACGTCGAGGGGCGGCGCGTCCACGTCGGGGACCACGTGCTCACCGAGGACGACACGATCACGCTCGACGGCACGACCGGCGACGTCTACGCGGGCGCGCTGCCGCTCGTGCCGCCCCAGGTCACCGACGACTTCCGGACCGTGCTCGGGTGGGCGGACGACGTGCGGCGCCTCGGCGTGCGCGCGAACGCCGACACCGGCGAGGACGCGGCGAAGGCCCGCGAGCTCGGGGCCGAGGGCATCGGGCTGTGCCGCACCGAGCACATGTTCATGGCGCCCGACCGGCTGCCCGTGGTGCGCGAGATGATCCTCGCCGAGACCGACGCCGCGCGCGCCGCGGCCCTCGACCGCCTGCTGCCCATGCAGCAGGCCGACTTCGAGGAGATCTTCGCCGCGATGTCCGGGCTGCCCGTGACGATCCGGCTCCTCGACCCGCCCCTGCACGAGTTCCTGCCGGACCTCGTCGAGCAGTCGCTCCTCGTGCGGCGGCTCGAGGACGAGGTGGGGGACCCCGGCGCGCCCCTGCACGGGACGGACGCCGTCGCCGAGGGCTGGGCCGCCGCGGCGGGCGGCGGGGAGACGACGGCGCGACTCGCCCGGGCGCGTCGCCTCCTCGCGCAGGTGCGCAGGCTGAGCGAGACGAATCCCATGCTCGGCACGCGGGGCGTGCGGCTCGCGCTGCTGCACCCGCAGATCGCCGCGATGCAGGTGCGGGCTATCGCGCGCGCCGCCCTCGCCGTCCGCGCGGCCGGGCACGACCCGCGCGTGGAGATCATGGTGCCGCTCGTCGGGTTCGCGGAGGAGCTGCGGCGCATGCGCGAGGTCGTCGACGCGACGATGGTGGAGGAGCTCGCGGGCGCAGACGCCCCGCTGCCGTACGCCGTCGGGACGATGATCGAGCTGCCGCGCGCTGCGCTCGTCGCGGACCGCGTCGCCGAGCACGCGGAGTTCTTCTCGTTCGGCACGAACGACCTCACGCAGACGACGCTCGGCATCTCGCGCGACGACGCGGAGGGGTCGTTCCTCACCGCGTACCTGGAGTCGGGGGTCGTGGGCACGAACCCGTTCGCGACGATCGACCGGGACGGGGTCGGCGAGCTCGTGCACGTCGGGCTGGAGCGCGGGCGCCGCGCCCGGCCGGGGCTGCACGCCGGGGTGTGCGGCGAGCACGGCGGCGACCCGGCGTCCGTCGCGCTGTTCGACGAGATCGGGCTCGACTACGTGTCGTGCTCGCCGTACCGCGTCCCGATCGCGCGGCTCGCGGCCGCGCGCTCGACGCTCGACCGGCGCGATGGAGCGGGGGCCGCCCGGGACGTGTGAGGCTCGCGGGCACGGAAGGACGTCAGCCCCTCCCTTTTCGGCGTGCGATCCCCTAGGATGCACTGGTCCAGACCACTTGTCTGCCGGAGGAGCACCCATGGACCGTGCCGTCGTCGTCGCGATCACCGAAGGCCTTCATGCCCGACCCGCCGCCCTGTTCGTCAAGGCCGCGGCCGCCCAGCCCGCCCCCGTGCGCATCGCCAAGCAGGGCGGCGACCCCGTGGAGGCCGCGAGCATCCTCAGCGTCATGACGCTCGGCGTGACCGCCGGGGACGAGGTCGTGCTGTCGACCGACGCCGACGGCGACGACGCGAGCGCGTCGATCGACGCGCTCGCGTCCTTCCTGGAGCAGACCGAGGTCGCCTGAGCCGGTCGGGCCCGTCTCCGCGAGCGCCTCGAGGCTCAGGAGAAACGACGCCCACCTGGTGCCGCAGCGGTGCACGAACACCCCCGGGTGCGCCGAACCCGGGGTTGCTCCTCACCGTGACGAGTCGGTGAGGAACAACCCCGGGTTCGGCAGCGAGGCCGGGCGCGGGCTAGAGGCCCAGCTCCGCGAGGATCGGGAGGCGGGTACGCACGGCCGCGCGGGCGGCGTCGGGCGTGGGCTGCTGGAGCGCGAGGAACGCGAGCTCCTCGCACTGCTCCGACGTCGTCGCGGCCAGCACCGCGGCGACGTCCGCGAGCGCTCGGGGCGTCATGGACAGTGACGTCACGCCGAGCCCCACCAGCACCGGCGCGAGCACCGGGTCGGCCGCCGCCTCGCCGCAGACGCCGAGCGGGCGACCGTTGAGCGCCGCCCCCGATCCCGTGGCCCCGACGAGCGCGAGGACCGTCGGCTGCCAGGCCGTCGACAGGCGCGCCAGGTCGGAGACCTCGCGGTCCGCGGCCATCGTGTACTGCGTGAGGTCGTTCGTGCCGATGCTCGCGAACGACGCCTTGGCGAGCACCCAGCGCGCACCGAGGGCCGCGGCGGGCACCTCGATCATCACGCCCGCGGTGCCGAGGCCGTGCTCCGCGCACAGCGCGACGAACGACTCCGCCTCGTCGGGCGTCGCGATCATCGGCGCCATGACCCACACGTCCGCCGACTCGGCCTCGGCGGCACGCGCGATCGCCGTGAGCTGGCGGTCGAGCACCTCGGGGTGCCGGCGGGCGGTACGCAGCCCGCGCACGCCGAGCGCCGGGTTGGGCTCGGCCTCGGGCGTGACGAACGGGAGCGGCTTGTCCGCGCCCGCGTCGAGCGTGCGCACGACGACCTTGCGCCCGCCGAACGCCGCGAGCACCTCGCGGTAGGCCGCGACCTGCTCGTCGATCGTCGGCTCGACCGTGCGGCCGAGGAAGCACACCTCGGTGCGGAAGAGCCCCACGCCCTCCGCACCCGCCTCCGCGGCGGCCCGCGCGTCCTCCCCGTTCGCGACGTTGGCGAGGAGCTCGACGCGACGACCGTCCGCCGTCCGGCCCTCGCCGTCGAACCGGCGGCGCTCGCCCCGGGCGCCCCGCGCGGCGACGACGGCGGCCACGTCCTCGGCGGACGGCTCGCGCTCGACCGTGCCGAGCCCGCCGTCCACGAGCACCGTCTCGCCGTCGTGCAGCGTCAGCGCGTCCTCGACCGCCACGACGGCCGGGATGCCGAGGGAGCGCGCGAGGATCGCCGTGTGCGACGTCGGCCCGCCGCCGCGCGTCACGACCGCAAGCACGCGCTCGGGGTCGAGCTGCGCGGTGTCCGCGGGCGCGAGGTCGTCCACGACGAGCACGAACGCGAACCCCGGGTCGGGCACGCCCGGGGCAGGCAGGCCGAGCAGCGTCGCGACGATCCGGTCGCGCACGTCGCGCACGTCGCGCGCCCGCTCGGCCATGAGCCCGCCCAGGGCCTCGAGCTGCCCGACGACGACGCCCGCCGCGTCCCACACCGCACGCGCCGGGGTGGAGCGCTGCTCGCGCACCCGCCCGACGGCGTCGCGCGCCAGGGCGGGGTCCGCCGCCATCGCGGCGGTCACGCCGAGCACCTCCGCCGCGGTGCCCTCGGCCCGCGCGGCGCGGGCCGTGAGGTCCTCCTGGACGGTGGTGACCGCCGCGAGGACCTGCGTCACCGCGAGGTCCACGTCGGCGTCCGTGCTGTCCGCGGCGAGCGGGGCCGGGTCGGGCTCGGGGACCGGGTCGGGCATGCGCACGACCGTCCCCGCCCCCCGCCCGGGGCTGACCGGCACGCCGGTCAGCCCCGGGTCGGAGACCCGCGCGGGTGCGCGCGTCGCGTCGTCGGCGACGGTCACGCCGAACTCCCGCCTCGCGCCTCGTCGGAGCGCGCGGACGCTCCGCGCCCGGCCGTGCTCGCCTCGTCCGCGGTCGCGGACCTCTCGGACGCACCGGCAGGGGCGTCCGCGTCCTGCGCCGCGCCGGTGTCGGCGATCGCACCGTCGGCGTCGTCGTCCTCGCGACCCGGCGTCCTGAGATTCCACCGCGTGATGACGAAGCGGAAGAGGAAGTAGTAGATCACCGCGTACCCGAGACCGATGAGGATGAGCAGGAGCGGCATCTCGGCGATCCGGAAGTTCAGCAGGTAGTCGATCGCGCCCGCGGAGAAGCCGAAGCCGTCACGGATGCCGATCGCGTTGACGAGCGCCAGCGACGTGCCCGTGAGCACGGCGTGGATCGCGTAGAGCGGGTAGGCGACGTAGACGAAGGCGAACTCGAGCGGCTCGGTGACGCCGGTGACGAACGCGACGAGCGCGGCCGAGCCCATGATGCCCGCGACGACCTTGCGGTTCTTCGACTTGGCGGTGTGGACGATCGCGAGCGCCGCGGCGGGCAGCGCGAACATGAAGATCGGGAAGAACCCGGTCATGAAGGTCCCGGCCGTCGGGTCGCCGTGCAGGAAGCGGGCGATGTCGCCGTTCCACACCTCGCCGTTCGCGTCGGTGTACTCGCCGAACTGGAACCACGGGAGGGAGTTGAGCAGGTGGTGCAGCCCGACCGGCAGGAGGAGGCGGTTCACCGTCCCGTAGACGAAGGCACCGAGGATCGTCGAGCCGGTGACCCAGTCGCCCACGGCGGTGAAGCCGGTGTCGAACGCCGGGTAGATGAGCGCGCCGACGACGGCGATGAGCACCGCGACACCGGCGGTGACGATGGGGACGAAGCGGCGGCCCCCGAAGAACGCGAGGTAGGGGGGCAGCTTGATGCGGTAGTACTTCTGGAAGAGCAGCGCCGCGGTCAGGCCGATGACGATCCCGCCGAGCACGCCGTAGTTGATGAGCTCCTGGTCCTCGCCCTCCGGCGCGACACCGAGCACCGCCGGCGAGAGCGCGTCGCTCACGCCCTTGAAGACCAGGTACCCGATCACGGCGGCGAGGCCCGTCGAGCCGTCCGCCTTCTTCGCGTAGCCGACGGCGACACCGACGGCGAACAGCAGCGGGAGGTTCGCGAACAGGGCGTTACCGGCCGAGGCGAAGACGTCGGCGACGTACTGCATCCACGGCAACGTCCCCGCAGCCCCGTCCGCCCCGAGGAAGTCGGCCTGTCCGAGCCGCAGCAGCAGCGCGGCGGCGGGCAGGGACGCGATGGGCAGCATGAGGGAGCGCCCGACGCGCTGGAGCTGCGCGAAGCCGGGCACCCCCTTCTTCGTCCTCGTCGGTTCGGCGACGGTGGTCATGTGTCGTTCTCCTCCTGGGTGGGCCTGGGCGCAGGCCGAGGTGCGTCGTGCGGCAGCGGTGGCGCGACGTCGTACGGGCGTCGTTGCCGGTCTCCGGGCACGCCGAGGACGACTGGGGTCGTTCCTGGCTCGTCGTGCCGGACATCCGGTCCAGGTTGTCTGGACCACTTGCAGGAAGAGTGGTCTAGACCTCATGATGTGTCAACCCCCGGAGGTGACCCGGGACACACGGACAGGTCCAGGACCCGCGTCGCCGCAGGTCGCACGACGGACAATGCACCCGTGGAGATCGAGGCACCGACGCAGGGTCGTCCGTCCGGCCAGGGCACGGACGCGGACGAAGGACCAGGACGACGACGAGGACGCGGCACGACGATGAGCAGGTCACGATCGCAGGCGAGCGAGCACAAGTACCTCACGGTGCGCGCCTACCTTGCCGACCTCGTGGCGAGCGAGCTCTCCGTCGGCGACGCGGTGCCCTCCGAGCGCAGCCTGACCGAGAAGTTCGGCGTCTCGCGCATGACCGTGCGCCAGGCGATCGACGCGCTCGTCACCGAGGGCGTGCTCGAGCGCGCGCAGGGTCGTGGGACGTTCGTCGCCCCGCCCCGCGCGGACTTCGAGATGCGCCTCACGACGTTCGGCGAGGAGGCGCGACGCCGCGGCATGGAGCCGGGCAGCGAGGTGCTCGAGGTCGGCACGGCGCCCGCGCCGGCGTCGGTCGCCGAGTCGCTCGGGCGCGCGACGGGCGACCCCATGCACCACGTGGTGCGCCTGCGCTCCGCCGACGGGTCCCCCATGAGCGTCGAGGAGGCGTGGATCCCCGTCGACCTCGCCCCGGACCTGCTCGACGACGGCGTCCCCGAGAGCCTCTACGGCGCCCTGCGCGAGCGCGGCCTGGCCCCCACCTGGGGCGAGGACACCATCACCGCGTCCGACGCCACCGTGCAGGAGCAGAAGCTCCTCGGGCTGCGGGCCTCGCGAGCCGTCATGCGCACGGTGCGCCGCACGTTCGCAGGCGACGCGCCGCTCATGTACTCCCGGTCGAGCTACCGCGGCGACCGGTACAGCGTGTTCGTCCCGCTGCGCGAGGCGCGCCCGACGCTCGTGCCGCGCAGCGGCGCGACCGACCCGACGAGCACCCCCGACCCGACGACCACCGACGACCTCGCCCCCGTGCCAGTGCCGGCCCGGGCGACCGAAGGGAACGACCGATGACACAGTCCGACGCGGAGCGCGCCGCGACGATCCTCGCCGGGCTCGGCGGGGTCGCGAACATCGACGAGATCGACCCGTGCACCACACGGCTCAGATCGCTCGTCAAGGACCCCGCGCTCGTCGACGCCGCGCTCCTGCGGCGCGCCGGGGCGTTCGGCGTCATGGTCAACGGCCGCGTCGTGCAGGTCGTCGTCGGCCCGCAGGTCGACACGATCGCGTCCGACCTCGCCGACCTCATGTGAGGACCGGCACCACCGCAGCACCACCGCCGTCGCACCACCCCGGCGACGGCGCCCCGACCCCGCGCGCCCCGCGCACCCCGACCGGCACGGCTGCCGGCCGGGACACCTGACCCGGCCCCGGCCGGAACACGACCACGAGGAGCACCCGTGAGCAAGGCAGAGCAGATTCTCCGAGGCCTCGGCGGCGACGCGAACGTCCTCGACCTGGAGGCGTGCATCACGCGCCTGCGCGTCGAGGTCGAGGACCCGGCGCTCGTCGACGACGCCACGCTGACCGCCGCCGGGGCGATCGCCGTCGTGCGCTCGGGCGCGGCGATCCAGGTCATCGTCGGGCCCGACGCCGACAACATCGCCTCCGACATCGAGGACCTGCGCTGATGGCGGCGCCGCTCACGGTGCTCGTCCCCGTCACGGGCACGGTCGTGGACGTCGGCGACGTCGACGACCCCGTCTTCTCCGCCGGGCTCGTCGGCCCGGGGCTCGCCGTCGAGCCCGACGACGCGCAGGGCGGCGAGGCCGTCGCGCCCATCACGGGCACGGTCGTCAAGCTGCACCCGCACGCGTTCGTCGTCCAGCACGACGACGGCCGTGCGGTCCTCGTCCACCTCGGCATCAACACCGTCCAGCTCGGCGGCGAGGGCTTCACCACGCACGTCGCGCAGGGCGACCACGTCGAGCGCGGCACCGTCCTCGTCTCGTGGGACCCGAAGGCCGTCCGTGCCGGCGGCAGGTCCGCCGTGTGCCCGGTCGTCGCGCTCGAGGCCGCCCCGGACGACGTGACCTCCCTCGCGGAGGTGGGCGCCTGGGCCGCCCGCGGCGAGGAGCTCCTCACCTGGGGCTGACCATCCTTCCGCGGGATCGGAGACCGCGACCGACCTATTGTGCGGACCCCTTCCATATGCAAGGCTTCCTCCGGCACCACGCCCACAGGGGGCGAGCCTGGTGCCACGATGCCCCGGGCATCACCACCCAATGGAGGGGGAACGATGAAGTTCAAGAGGCTCGTCGCCGTCGTCGCCACCGCTGCGGCGCTGGCCGTCGCTGCGCCCACCGTCGCGAACGCGGCCGAGACCCGGACGTACACCAACACGTTCGGGAGCTGCAGGGTCCTCGTGGTGTCCTACGCCAACGGCGGAGGGGCGAAGGCCACCGCCTCCTACCGGCTCCTGGCCGGCCAGTCCAAGGTCTTCAGCACCGCGGGCCACATCCTCGGCCACTCCTGGACCGTCTGCTGACGACACCCGCACCCAGGGCCAGGCTTCCTCGAAGCCTGGCCCTGGGCATGTCCGGCACCAGCCCGGGCTGGGCCCCGCGACGCCGGCCTACCCCCTCAGAGGCAGCGTGAGGGTCGGGACGTCGCCCGGCTCACCGCGGTCGACGACACGGACCGGCACGCCCCAGTCCTGCTGCGCGAGATGGCACGCGGGGAACACGTCCGGGTCGGGCTCGCCGTCCGGGCCGAGCGGGACGACGTCGCACGACGCCGCCCGCGCGGTCACGTGCAGCACGCCCTCGCGGACCTCCGGGTTGATGACGAGGTCGCGCCCGAGCTCGACGCCCGTCCCGTCCCCGGACAGCAGCAGCTCGGGCGGCGTCGCGCTCACGCTCAGCTCCGTCGACGGGCCGAACCGGTCGTCGAGCTTCTGCCCCGGCGCCGGGACGAACGGGACGTCGAGCCACAGCGGCCCGGCCCCGATGTCGGTCACGGGGCGCTGCGTGCGGTGCGCGCCGCCGTCGAGCACCTCGCCCGCGAGCGACGCCGGGAGCGCGACGCGCGTCAGGCGGTGCGCCGCGGACTCCACGACGAGCAGGTGGACCTGCGGCTCGCCGTCCGGCCCCTCGCCCACCTGCACGACGACGCCGCTCGGCTCCACGAGGCCCGTCGCCAGGGTCGTGACCTCGCCGGCGAGACGAGTCCCGGAGGTGTCGTCCCCGACGCTCCCGGCCTCCCCGGCCGCGGGCGCGAACCGGCGCAGCGCGCCGTCGTAGGTGTCGGCGACGACGACGCTCCCGTCCGGCAGCGTCGCGACCCCGAGCGGGTGCTGCATCAGCGCCTGCTCGGCCGGGCCGTCCCGGTGGCCGAAGTCGAACAGGCCCTGCCCGACGGCGGTCCGCACCTCCACACCCTCGCCGGGGACCGCGGTCACGCGGCGCAGCGCCGACGTCTCGGCGTCGGCCACCCAGACGGCCCCGTCCTGGTCGACGGCCAGCCCGGACGGCTGCGCGAACCAGGCCGACGCGCCGGGCCCGTCCTCCAGGCCCTCGTTCATGGTCCCGGCGAGGTGCGTCATCGACCCCTGCTCGCCGTCGAACGCCCACAGCGTGTGGTTCCCGGCCATCGCCACGACGAACGCCGCGAGGTCCTGCGACCAGACCACGTCCCAGGGTGACGAGAGTCGCACGTCGAGCGGCGCGTACTGACCGCCCGCCGCGGCAGGACCGTGGCCCGTGACGTCGGCGCCCCGTCCCTCCCGCAGCACGACGTTCTCGACCCCGCCGACCATGAACTGCTCGCCCGTCCCTGCGACGGTGGTCACGTGGCCGTCCGCGAGGCGCACCCCGCGCAGGACGTGGTTGGCCGTGTCCGCGACGACGACGTCGTACCCGAGCCACGGTCGGAGCTCGACCGGGACCAGGCACAGCCCGTTGGGCTCGGCGAATCGTGCGTCGTCCGGGCCGCCGTCGGCGAGCCCGCGCTCGCCGGACCCGATGCGCCGGACGAGGGTCTCGCCGTCGGGCAGGAGCTCGGCGAGCGCGTGGTGTCCCGCGTCCGCGACGAGGAGGTTGCCGCCGGGCAGCTCGATCGCCTTCGCGGGGAAGCGCAGCGCGCCGGACGACGGCGCGGGCGCCACGTACGGGCCGTCGCCGCGGTGCAGCGTGCCCTTCGACTCGTGCTCCGCGACGAGCTCCTCGACGAGGGCGGCGATCGCGGACGCGTGCCCCTCCCCTGCCATCTGCGCGACGACGTAGCCCTCGGGGTCGACGACCACGAGCGTCGGCCAGGCGCGCGCCGCGTACGCGGACCACGTGACGAGCTCGGGGTCGTCGAGCACGGGATGGTGGACCTCGTACCGCTCGACCGCGGCCGCGAGCGCCGCCGGGTCCGCCTCGTGCTCGAACTTCGGCGAGTGCACGCCGACGACGACCAGCACGTCGCGGTGCCGCTCCTCGAGCTCGCGCAGCTCGTCGAGGACGTGCAGGCAGTTGACGCAGCAGAAGGTCCAGAAGTCGACCAGCACGATCTTGCCGCGCAGGTCGGCGAGGGTCAGGTCGCGGCCGCCGGTGTTGAGCCAGCCGCGCCCGACGAGCTCGGACGCGCGGACACGGGGAAGTCGCTCGGTGGTCACGCGACCATTCTCGCGCCCGAGCACGCCCGAGGCAGACACCCCGGAGCCACCACCTCAGGGCCGGCGCAGCTCGGAGCGCAGCGCGTGGAGCTCACGCGTCGCACCGAGACCGACCGCCGCGACGAGGTCGCCCCCGACGCGGAGCTCGGTGAGCAGCCCGCCGCCGTCGAGCGTGCGGTGCTCCGGGGTCGCGCCGGGCACGGCGACGCCGAACCCGGCGACCTGGGTGCCGTGCAGCACGAGAGTGAACCCGGCGTCGGGCACGTACGGGCCGGGGTCCGGGCCGCCGACGAGACGGCGCAGGACGGCGCGCGCCGCGTGGGTGCCTTGCGCGGCGGCGGCGTCCCAGTGGTCGGTCCGGAACCGTCGTCCGCGCCGGTCCCGGTGGACGGCGACCGCCCCGGCGGCGAGCAGGCCGGGCGCGCCGGGAACAGCGAGGCGGTCGTCGACGTCGACGCCGCCGCCGGTGCCGGGCGCGGCGGGCGCGGTGCCGTGCGCGACGACGGCAAGGTCGGACTCCAGGGTCGTCCCGCCCGCGAGGCGCACGGTGACGCCGCCCGGATGCTCCGTCACCGCCTCCACCCGGCGGCCGAGGTGGGCGTCGAGGTGCTCCTCGTGGAGCATGGCGACGGCGCGCGCGACCGCGGCCCCGAGCGCCCCGGCGAGGGGGAGCCGGGAACGGGCGACGAGGTGGACGGTCGCGCCGACCTCGGCGAGCCAGGCGGCGGTCTCGGATCCGACGAACCCGGCGCCGAGCACGGTGACCGTGCGCCGCGCGGGATCGGGGCCGAGCAGGGCACGCAGCCGCACGGCGTCCCGCGCGGTGTGCAGGTGCACCACGCGGGGCTCCCCGGCGTCGGCGCCCGCGAGCGCCGGCAGGCGGTCCACGGCCGGGCCGGGTCGAGGGACCGCGCCGGTCGCGAGGACCACGGCGGCGGCGGTGAGCTCGCGCCCGTCCGCGAGGACGACGGCCCGCCGCGCGGGGTCCAGCCCGGTCGCGCGCGCCCGCACGAGCTCGACGTCGGGCGGCACGGGCAGGGCGGCCTGCTCCGCGGTGAGCAGGCCCTGGAGGATCGCCTTGTCGACGAGGGTGCGCAGGTAGGGCGCCTCCTCCTCGCCGTGCACGAGGACGACGCGACCGGCGAACCCCTCGCCGCGCAGCGTCGTCACGGCGGCGTGCCCGGCGGCTCCGCCACCGACCACCACCACGTCCGCCGGCCTGTCCACGTCGCGCATCTCTCCTCCTTGACCTCGATACCCCCTCTGGGTATATTCGCCATCCTAGTCATACCCCATGGGGGTATCAGCACCGAGGAGGAATGTCGTGAGCATCGTCGAGATCGAGTACCAGGTGACCGGCATGACGTGCGGCCACTGCGAGATGTCGGTGCGCGAGGAGGTCGGGCAGGTGCCCGGCGTCACCGCGATCGACGTCAGCGCGACCACCGGTCGGCTCGTCGTCACGGCCGACCAGCCCCTCGACGACGTCGCGGTCCTCGCCGCCGTCGACGAGGCCGGCTACAGCGCGGAGCGGGTGCGATGAGAGCCCCCGCCCGGATCGGGCTCTACGTCGCCGGGCTCGGGGTCGTGTTCGTGGCCTCGGCCGCGGTCGCGGGCGCCGTGGTCCCCGAGGGCGCGCTGCCGGAGCCCCCCGCCGCGCACGCGCCGGAGCAGCGCGTCGCCACGAGCGACGACCCCCCGCAGGAGACCACGAGAGGAGCGGACATGGTCGGCGGACTGTCCCTGGAGCAGGGCGGCTACACGCTCGGCGAGATCGAGGCGCCGCGGACGCCGGGCACGCCCGGCGAGCTCGCCTTCACCCTGACTGACCCCGCGGGCGCTCCGGTGACCGACTTCGCCGTCGCGCACGAGCAGCGCCTGCACCTCGTCGTCGTGCGCTCCGACGGGGCGCACTACCGCCACGCCCACCCCGAGCTGGACGAGGCAGGCCGCTGGTCGGTGCCCTGGACGTGGGACGCCGCGGGCACCTACCGCGTGTACGCCGACGCCGTCCCCACCGGGGGCGCCCCGCTCACCCTGAGCCGCACCGTCGAGGTCGCGGGCGACGTCGTGCCCGACCGGGCGGACGCCCCGACGACCACCGCGTCGGTCGACGGGTACGACGTCGCGCTCGAGGGGAACCTCGAGGCCGGGGCCGTCTCGCGGCTGACGCTTCAGGTCACGCGGGACGGCGAGCCGGTCACGACGCTCGAGCCGTACCTCGGCGCCTTCGGTCACCTCGTCGCGCTCCGTGACGGCGACCTCGCCTACCTGCACGCCCACCCCGAGGGCGCCGAGGCGGTGCCGGGCGAGGTGTCGGGCCCGACCGTGACGTTCGGCGTCGAGGCGCCCACCGCGGGCCGGTACCTCCTCTACCTCGACTTCCAGGTCGAGGGTCAGGTACGCACCGCCGCCTTCACGGTCGAGGCCGCTCCCGCCGCCGACGCGACGGGCGACGCCCCCGCGGCCGACCACGACACCACCCCGCACGACCACTGACGACCCTGCACCGGGCGGCACGCCGCCCGGCCGGAAGGAGAACCTCATGACGACATCGGCCGCCCCGCCGCCGGGGACGTTCGTCGAGCTCGAGATCGGCGGGATGACCTGTGCCTCGTGCGCCATGCGGATCGAGAAGAAGCTCAACCGGCTCGAGGGCGTCACCGCGACCGTGAACTACGCGACAGAGAAGGCGAAGGTCACCGTCCCGGAGGGCGTCGACGCGGCCACGCTCATCGCCGAGGTCGAGAAGACGGGGTACACCGCCCAGCTCCCGCGCGTCGAGGACCCCGAGGTCCCGACGCCGGGCGAGGCGGACGACGCCGACCCCGAGCTCACCGCGCTGCGGCAGCGCCTCGTCGGGGCCGTCGTGCTCTCGGTCCCGGTCATCGCGATGGCGATGGTCCCCGCGCTCCAGTTCGCGTCCTGGCAGTGGGCCAGCCTCGTGCTCGCCGCGCCCGTCGTGGTGTGGGCGGCCTGGCCGTTCCACCGCGCCGCGTGGACCAACCTGCGCCACGGTGCGGCGACGATGGACACCCTCATCTCCGTGGGGACCAGCGCCGCGTTCCTCTGGTCCCTCTACGCGCTGTTCCTCGGCACGGCGGGCGAGCCGGGCATGACCCACCCGTTCACGCTGTCCGTGGCGCCCACCGACGGCGCCGGGAACATCTACCTGGAGGTCGCGGCCGGCGTCACGACCTTCATCCTCGCGGGCCGCTACTTCGAGAAGCGGTCCAAGCGGCAGGCGGGCGCCGCGCTGCGCGCCCTGCTCGAGCTCGGCGCCAAGGACGTGGCGGTGCTGCGCGACGGCGCCGAGACCCGCGTCCCGATCTCGGAGCTCGCCGTGGGCGACGAGTTCGTCGTGCGCCCCGGCGAGAAGATCGCGACGGACGGCACGGTCGTGGCCGGCACGTCCGCCGTCGACGCCTCGATGCTCACGGGCGAGTCCGTGCCCGTCGAGGTGGGCGAGGGCGACGCCGTCACCGGTGCGACCGTCAACGCGGGCGGGCGGCTCGTCGTGCGCGCGACGCGCGTCGGCGGCGACACCCAGCTCGCGCAGATGGCCCGCCTCGTCGAGGACGCGCAGTCCGGCAAGGCCCAGGTCCAGCGGCTGGCCGACCGCGTCTCGGCCGTCTTCGTCCCCGTCGCCATCGCGATCGCCGTCGGCACCCTCGGCGCGTGGCTCGGCGCCGGCGCGCCGGCCTCGGCCGCGTTCACCGCCGCCGTCGCGGTGCTCATCATCGCGTGCCCGTGCGCGCTCGGTCTCGCCACCCCGACGGCGCTGCTCGTCGGGACGGGCCGCGGAGCCCAGATGGGCGTCCTCATCAAGGGACCCGAGGTGCTGGAGTCCACCCGGACCGTGGACACCGTCGTGCTCGACAAGACAGGGACCGTGACGACGGGCGTCATGACGCTGACCGACGTCGTCACGGGCACCGGTGTCGACCGCGCCGAGCTCCTGCGCCTCGCCGGGGCGCTCGAGGACGCCTCGGAACACCCGGTCGCCCGGGCGATCGCCCGGGGCGCCGCCCAGGAGGTGGGCCCGCTCCCCGTGCCCGCGGAGTTCACCAACGTCGAGGGCAAGGGCGTGCAGGGCGTCGTGGACGGGCACGCCGTGCTCGTCGGCCGCGAGTCGCTCCTCGCCGAGTGGGCGCAGCACCTCCCGCGCGACCTCGCCGACGCCAAGGCCCGCGCCGAGGAGCAGGGCGGCACCGCCGTCGTCGTCGGCTGGGACGGGCGCGCCCGCGGCGTCCTCGTGGTGGCCGACGCGGTCAAGCCCACGAGCGCCGAGGCGATCCGCCAGCTCCGCGCACTCGGCCTCACCCCGGTGCTCCTCACCGGGGACAACGCGACCGTCGCACGCCGGATCGCGGCCGAGGTGGGCATCGACGAGGTGATCGCGGAGGTCATGCCGCGCGACAAGGTCGACGTCGTCAGCCGCCTCCAGGGCGAGGGCAAGGTCGTCGCGATGGTCGGCGACGGCGTGAACGACGCCGCCGCTCTGGCCCAGGCGGACCTGGGCCTCGCCATGGGGACCGGGACGGACGTCGCGATCGAGGCCGCCGACATCACCCTCGTGCGGGGCGACCTGCGCTCCGCGGCCGACGCGATCCGCCTGTCACGCCGGACCCTCGGCACGATCAAGGTGAACCTCTTCTGGGCGTTCGCCTACAACGTCGCCGCGATCCCGCTGGCCGCGCTCGGCCTGCTCAACCCCATGCTCGCCGGCGCCGCGATGGCGTTCTCCAGCGTCTTCGTCGTGGGCAACAGCCTGCGCCTGCGGTCGTTCCGGAGCCGGGCCACGAGCCCGGACCCGACGGCCACCACCCCGACCACGCCGGCCGCGCAGCTCGCCGGCGTCTGACCGTCCCGACCCTCAGGAGGACCCGCATGTGCCACCACCACGACGACGCCCCGCCGCACGACGACGCCCGCCCCGAGCCGGCCGGCGCCTGTCACGCGCACGCCGCACCCTCGGTCGGCTCCGTGCCGGACGACGACCTCGCCGAGTGCCCCGTCATGCCCGGCAGCACGACCGTCAAGGCGCACGCCGAGGCGGCCGGGCTCGTCCGTGACCACGAGGGCGTCCGCTACTGGCTGTGCTGCTCGTCGTGCGGCCCCCTCTTCGACGCCGACCCCACCCGCTACGCCCGCGCGTCGTGACCCGGTGAGCACGTCGACCCGGTGAGCACGGGCCCGGTGCCGCCCACGGGGCGGCGCCGGGCCGCGGCGTGGGTGGCGACGTCCCCGGCCCTCCCGCGCGGCCGTCGCGGGGTTCAGACGCGCGACGCCGTGACGTCCCCGACGACGCGTACCTCGACCTCCACGCCGTCGACGGTCTCGGGGACGTCGACGTCGTCCGAGGTCACGTTCACGCGCAGCAGCCAGTCGTCGACGACGTCCTGCGCCCGCGGGCCGCGCCCTGGCGCGCCCGACGCGTCGGCACGGGCGATCCCGACGCCGGTCACTCCGTCGAGGCCCGCGAGCTCGTCGCGGAGCGCGGCCTTGGCCTCGCGGGCTCGTTCGAGGGTCGCCACGGCGAACCACCTCCCGACCTCATTGTGCGCCCGTCGGGGCGTTCGCGGCAGGGCCGGGAGTCCGTGCCGGGCGGCGTCACCCGAGCAGCGTCGCGCCCAGCCGCTCGAGGACGGTCCCGATCGGGTTGCAGTACGTGAGCCCCGTGCCGTTCGCGCCGCCCGTCTCCGACCCCGCGAACAACAGCCCCAGCGCGACCCCGTCCTCGCGGTACACGAGCGACCCGGAGTCGCCGCCGCGCGAGAACGGCCCGTCGCCCGTCGACTCGACCTCGATCTGGTCGTCGAACCGCAGCGCGCCGAGGCCGTCGCCGTAGCCCACCACGACGTCGTCGAGCTCGATCGCCGTGACGCGCCCTGTCGTGACGCCGGTGGTCCGGCCGGACTTCCCGACCGCCTCACCGCCGAGCGCGACCGCGGTCTCCGTGATCCGGCCGACGGGGTACTCCGGGTCCACGGTCGGGTCGTCGAGGAGCGCGACGGCGGCGTCGACGGTCTGCGTGACGCCCGCCTCCAGCGGGACGAGCGCGGCGAGGGTCCCGACGCGGTCGTCCGGCGCGCTGCCGCCGTCGGCGGGGCCGGGCTGCACGACGACGTCCCCGACCCGGGCGGACGGCGACCCCGCGAGCACGTGCCAGTTCGAGAGCGCGTAGACCGACGCGGCGTCCGCGCCCGCCACGGGCGGCTCGGCGACCCGCACGAACGCGCCGAGCGTCCCCGCGGTGACGTCCACGTGGGCGATCGAGACCCCGGGACGCAGCGGCCGGACCCGGCCGGTCTCGCCGGTCGCGTACGCCGTGACGACCGGCGGGCGCAGGCCCGGTCCGTCGGCGCCCGCACGCCCCGAACCCGGCGCCGCGGCGAGGGGCCGGATCCGCCCCGTGCGTCGCACGTCGACCGTGTCCCCCGCCTCCGAGGCGACCTTGCGCGCGATGCTGCGCGCGGTGGGCACGCCCAGCCGGTACCGGACCGCGATGGCGTACCCGCCGTCGTCGTGCGGGGCGAGGCCGATCGCGAGGGTGGGCGCGCGCACGACGTCCGCAGCGTCGGGCACGTCGCGCGCCTCGATCTCCGTGTCCGACCGGCCCGGCAGCCCCGACCGCTCCGCGAGCTCGCGCGCGTAGTCCGCGAGCTGCGACTTGATCTCCCGTGCCTTCTGCTGGTCCATCGGTGCACCGTCCCCTCGCCCGACGGACGGCTCCCGCCGTCCGCGTCCTGCCGAGCGAGTCTGACGGCCGCCGCCCACACCCGCACCGCGCCACGCCGACGCAGACGGCGACGCGGCGGGATCAGGCTCCCGGCGCCTCGACGGCCGGTCCCGGCCGCGGGCTCCTCGCCCGGCGGCCGACGGCCCACAGGAGCCCGGCGACGCCGAGCGCGACGACCGCCGCGACGAGGGTCACGTGCGCCTGGCGCAGGCGGTCGTAGACGTACCACCAGTCGGCGCCGTCCGGCGCGCCCGCGGAGCGCGCGAACATCTCCGCGACGTACCACCGGTTCGCCCACGCGACGAGCAGAGCCGTACCGACGACTGCTGCGACGACCCCCAGCGCCCTCGCGAGGCGCCCCGCGCGCTCGGTCCGCCGTCGTCCTGCTGCCGTGCCCCCGTGCGTCATGCGAGGCATCCTCTCGCGCCCACGGCACTCGGCACCAGACCCGGCTCAGGCCCGGAGCAGCTGCTCGACGCGGACCGACCGGCGGCGGGCGACGACGAGCGTCGTCACCGCGACGGACGCGAGGCCCCAGAGCACCAGCGCGACGGCGTCACCCGCTCCCCCGGCCGCGCCCGGGTCGACGATCGACGTGAGCAGGCGGAGCGCCGAGCCCACGGGCAGCAGGTCGCGCAGCCCGGTGAGCGCGGCCGGGACGGTCGCGACGATGCCGGTCGCGACGAGCAGGACCGCGACGAGCAGGCTGATCGCCCGCCCCACGTTCCCGAGCAGGGCGGCGAGCGCCTGGTTGAGCGCGACGAAGACCACCGAGGCGAGCGCCCCAGCCGCGAGCAGGCCGACCCAGCCGCCCACGTTCGCTCCCTCGACCGCGGCGAGGACGCCGCCGACCACGAGGCCCGTCGCGGCGGCGATCCCCGCCGGCAGCGCGAGCGCGGCGAGCGCGAGCCGCCCCGCGGTCCGGGTCGACCCGAGCAGCTTCGCGGGCACGGGCGGGAACGCGACGAAGATCGCGAGCGCGCCGAGCCACAGGGCGAGGACGGCGAACAGCGGGCCGGTCGACCCGGTGCCGAGGTCCTCGACGCCCGGAGCGGCCACCGGGTCCGCGACGACCGCGGAGAGGTTCTCGCGCTCGGCGTCCGTGTACGAGGGGATCTGCTCCGTCGCGTCGCCGAGGCCCTGGGCGAGCTCGCTCGTCCCGTCCGCGAGCTGCGCGACGCCGCCCGCGAGGTCGCCCGCGCCCGTCGCGAGCTCCTGCGTCCCCGTGGCGAGCTGGTCGGCTCCCGTCCCGAGCGCCCCGACGCCGGTCGCGAGGCCGTCCGCCCCCGACGACAGCGCGCCCGCGCCTCCGGCGAGCCGGGCGGCGCCGTCGGCCACCTGGTCCGCACCGCCGGCGAGCTGCCCGAGCCCCGTCGAGAGGTCGCGCGCGCCCCCAGCCACGCCCGTCGCGCCGGTGGCGGCCTGCGCCGCCCCGGTCGCGAGCCGGTCCGCGCCCTGCGCGGCCTGGTCGACCCCGGCCGCGAGCGCGTACAGCCCGGTGGGCCCGTCCGCGCCCGACGGCACCCCGGCGAGGGCGGCGTTCCCCGCCGCGACCTCCGCCGCGCCCACCGCGAGCGGTCGCAGCGCGGCGAGCTGCTGGTCGAGCGCCACGCACGCGGGCGACGTCGGGGCCGCCGCGCACCCCGCCTGGACCTTCTGCTGCTCGATCCCGGCGACGACCTGCGCGAGGCCGCCGGCGACGTCCCGTGACCCCGTCGCGAGGCTGGTCCCGAGCGACGGGAGCGACGTCGACCCGCCGTCGGGAAGGGGAACGGCAGAGATCGAGGCGTCGAGCGTGCCGAGCCCGGTCGCGAGGTCGGACACGCCGGTCGAGACCGCCGCGACGCCGTCGGCCAGCCCCTGCGCGCCGGTGGCGAGCGAGCCCGCGCCCGTGGACGACTGCGCGACGCCGTCCGCGACCTGGCTCGATCCCGTCGCGACGCCCTGCGCCCCGCTCGCCAGGTCACCGGCGCCGGACGCGAGCCGGTCGGCGCCCGAGCCGAGCTCGCCGACCCCGGACGCGAGCTCCCCGGCGCCGGTCGCGAGCTCGCCCGCGCCGGACGCGAGCCGCGTCGCGCCGTCGTCCGCCTGGGACGCGCCGTCCGCGAGCTGGTCGGCGCCGTCCGCGGCCTCGCCGAGCTGCTCGTTCAGGGTCGTGAAGCCGACGAGCACGCCGTCGACGTAGTTCTCGGTCAGCGTCGTGCCGAGCACCGAGGTCGCGGTGGTCGTGACGATGCGCGCGAGCGCCTCGTCCACGACGCGCCCGCCGGGTGCCGTCTCGACCGTCAGCGTGGCCTGCGTCGCGTCGGACGCGTCGCCGCCGAACGACGTGGCCGCAGCGGAGAAGTCCTCCGGGATGGTCACGACGGCGGAGTACGTGCCGTCGGCCAGCCCGGACGCGGCGTCGGCGGCGTCGGTGACGACCCAGTCGTAGTTCGTCGTGCCGGCGTCGGGCTGGACGGCGACCGGACCGGTGTCCGTCGACGCCGCGCCGCCGCTCACCAGCCCCGCCGTGAGCTGGCGCCCGAGGGGGACGGTCTGGCCGTCGACCTCCACGGGCTCGTCGAGGTTGACGACCGCCGCCTGCACGGTGTCGAGGCGCTCCTGCGGGTTCCACAGCGCCCACAGGAGCAGGCCGAGCACGGCGAGCGGGAGCGCGACGGCCGCGGCCACGGTCCACACGCGTCGCGCGTCGACCCGGGTCCGGGCGCGGGCAGGCGCCGGCGCGCCCGGGGTGGTCGGTCCGGTCTGCGCCGTGTCGGGCGGGAAGACGCTCATGCGGGCACCTCCTCGGTGCGCGGGCCGACGACGGACGCCGGGTCGGTGGGGGCGGGCACCGTGGGGGCGGGGTCGGGAGCGTGCAGGTCGAGCACCTGCGTCCTGGGCGGGGCGAGGTCCGTGGGCGCGGGTCCGACGGCACCCAGGACGACCGCCGTGCCGCTCGCGGTGGCCTGCCCGAGCACGTCGGCCAGCGCCGCCCGCTCCGCGGGCGACGTGACGGCGTCGGTCCCCACGACGGCGAGCAGCCGCGGGCCCTCGCGCAGCAGCGCGGCGACGCTCGACGCCGCGGGCACGCGGTGCGCGGCGGGCGCGGGAGCGTCGCCGGGCAGGGCCGCGACGTCGGCCGCGAGGTCGACGAGCGCGACGCGGCGACGCACGCTCAGCGCGCGCTCGGGCAGGACGAGGCCCGTCACCTTGAGGGCCCCGGCGGCCGGCCTGAGCCGCCCGGCGAGCGCCAGCACGACGCCGGACACCGCCGCGGGCGACGTCCCGTGCACGACGAGCGACCCGCCGTCGGGCACGCGGACCGTGACCGGCTCCGCGAGGGGGCCGTGCGCCCCGGCGACCACGAGGTCGTGCGCGACGACGGCGTCCGTGCTGCCGGGCTCCGGCCAGTCCGCGAGCGCGAGCTCCTTGGACAGCCCCTCGCCCTCGACGTCGAACGAGGGGAGCACGCGGTCGAGCCAGCGCGGCATCCACCACGCCTTGTCGCCGAGCATCGCGAGCACGGCCGGCACAAGCGTCATGCGCACGACGAACGCGTCGACGAGGACGCCGACCGCGAGCCCGAGCGCGATGGGCTTGAGGCTCATGTCGCCCTCGGGCACGAACGCGACGAACACGGCGAACATGATGACGGCGGCCGCGGTGACGACCTTCGCCGACGCCTGGAACCCCGTGAAGATCGAGCGCCGCGCCTTCCCGGAGTGGACGTAGTCCTCCCGGATGCGCGCGACGAGGAACACCTCGTAGTCCATCGCGAGGCCGAACAGCACGCCCATGAGGACGATCGGCATGAACGAGATGACGGGCCCGAGCCGTGTCACGTGCAGCGCGTCGGCGAGCAACCCGTGCTCGAACACGAGCGTCACGACGCCGAACGCCGCGCCGACCGAGAACAGGTAGCCGAGCGTCGCCTTGATCGGCACCGCGATCGACCGGAACACCATGGTCAGCAGCACGAGCGACAGGCCCACGACGACGAACGCGAACGGCAGCAACGCCGCCCCGAGCTTGGCGGACACGTCGATCCCCACCGCCGTGAAGCCCGTGACCGCGAGGTCCACGCCGTACTCGTCGAGGAAGTGGTCGTGCTGCGCGCGGATCTCCGTGACGAGGTCCTTGGTCTCCTCCGAGTCCGGCGCGCCCGTCGGCACGACCTGGACGATGCCCGTGTCCGCGGTGAGGTTGGGCGTGGAGAGCGGCACGTCCGCGACGCCCGGCAGGCCCGCGATCTCGTCGCCCAGGTCGTCCATGAGCCCCACCGGGTCCGTCGACGTGACGATCGTCCCGGTGACAATGAGCGGCCCGTTGAAGCCGGGCCCGAAGTGCTCGGACACCAGGTCGTACGTGACGCGCGCCTGGTTGTCCTCGGGCAGCGTCCCCGCGTCGGGCAGCGCGAGCTGCAGGTCCCGCGCCGGCAGCGTCAGCAGCACGATCGCCGCCACGACGAGACCGATCGTCAGCAGCGGGACCCGCGTGACGGTCCGCACCCACCCGGCGAAGAACCGGTTGCGGTGCGCGGTCGTGGTCGGGTCGGAGACGTCCCGGGTGGGGTCCGCGGCGGGGGCGCCCTCGGTGCTCGGGGCTGCCGCGCCGTCACCCTGGTCTTCCGGGCGGGGGTTCACGAGCGCGGCTTGACGCCCTGTCGCATCCGAGCCCGCCCCCGCCGCTCGTCCGGTCCGTCGCCTCGTCGTCTCGTCGAGGTCCGACGACGCCGCACCCGCACGCCGTCGCCCACGCCCACGACGGCGCGGAGCCTTCGGGCGGAGCCGCTCGCCGGCGAAGCCCAGCATCGCGGGGAGGAGCGTGATCGACACGAGGACCGCGAGGCCGACGCCGACGGCGGCGGCGACGCCCATGACGGTGAGGAACGGGATGCCGGCGACGCCGAGGCCGACGAGCGCGATCATCACGGTGAGGCCGGCGAAGATGACCGCGGAGCCGGCGGTCGCGACGGAGCGGGCGGCGGCCTCCTCGACGCTCAGCCCGGCGGCGAGCTCGTCGCGGTGCCGGGACACGATGAAGAGCGCGTAGTCGATGCCGACGGCGAGGCCGAGCATGACGGCGAGCATCGGGGTCGTGGAGTTGATCTGCGCGACGGCGGTCGCGGCGAACAGCAACCCCATGCTCACGCCGACCCCGACGACGGCGTTGAGGAGCGGCAGCCCGGCCGCGACGAACGAGCCGAACGTGAGGACGAGCACGACGAGCGCGACGAGGAGGCCGAGCGCCTCGGTGACGGTGAGGGTCGGGAACTCGGTGCTGAAGAGCTGGCCGCCGAGCGCGGCCTGCGCGCCGTCGGGCAGGGCCGCGGCGAGGTCGTCGACGACGTCACCGAGCGCATCCTTCGTGGTGTCGGTGACCTCGCTCTGGCTCTCGTCGAGCTGGACCGTCATGAGCGTCGCGACGCCGTCGTCGCTGATCGACGCGGTCATGGTGTCGTCGTAGGGCGACGTCACGGCGGCGACGCCGTCCACGTCGCCGAGCGCGGCCACCGCGTCCGCGACGGGGCCGCGGACCGCGTCGTCCTCGATGGTCGAGCCGTCGGGGGCGACGACGACGACCTGCGCGGAGGCGCCGCTGACCTGCGGGAACGTCGCCGCCAGGCGGTCGAGCGCGGCCTGGGACTCGGTGCCGGGGATGGTCACCTCGTCGTCGAGCCCCTGGCCGACGAGGCCGGCGAGCGCGCCCGCGAGGACGAGGATCCCGAGCCACGCGGCGAGGACGAGCCGGCGCGCCCCGACCGCCCAGCGGCCGAGCGAGTACAGCGCTGAGGACACGAGCGGCCTCCCGAGGAGAGTGCAGACGGATTTCAGGATACGCCGCTGTATCCGATACGCGACCGTATCGGATACACTCATGTATCGCAAGGCCGCCCGGTGCGGACGGCCCGTCCGACAGTGGGAGCATGTCCGGCGTGACCACCGACCTCGACCCGACCCGAGTCGACCGCGGCGCGGAGAGCGAGACCCCCCTCTCCCCCCGCCGCGAGCGCACCCGTGAGCGCCTGCTCGACGCCGCCTACGGGCTGTTCGCCGAGCACGGCATCAACGGCACGTCGATCGAGGCCGTGTGCGAGGCGGCGGGCTTCACGCGCGGCGCGTTCTACTCGAACTTCGACACCAAGGAGTCGCTGTTCCTCGCCCTCACCGAGCGCGAGATCCGGATGCGGATGCGGAGCCTGGAGGCCGCCGTCGAGCACCTGCCGGACGACCCGGTGCGCGACGGCGTCATCGCCCCCGAGGCGATCGCCACGATCGTCGCGGCCGTCATGGCCGACCCGCGCGACGAGCGCCGGTGGTGCCTCATGAGCGCGGAGCTCGAGCTGCTCGCGCTGCGCGACCCGCAGGTCGCCGCCCGGTTCGCGGACCAGGAGGAGTCGTTCCGTACGGAGCTCGCGGACATCCTCACGCGCGTGCTCACGAGCGTCGGGATGCGCTTCGCGATCGACGCCCCGGCCGCCACCCGCGTCCTCATCAGCGCCTACACCTCCGCGGCGAGGGACGCGTTCCTCAGCCCCGACGGCGAGGACGCCGTGCGGCGCGCGCAGGCCGCGGACTGGCTGCCCGCGCTCGTCGGCCGCCTCGTCGAGCCGGATCCCGAGGCGGCCTGACGCCGCACCCGTCGGGTCGACACGATGGCCCTGTGGGTGGCGCACGTCACACTGGCGGCATGACACTCACCTTCAGCGGCGCCGTGGTCGACTGCGCCGACCCCGCCGTCGTGGCGGACTTCTGGCAGGCCGCGCTCGGCTGGACGGGGCGCGAGACCGGACCGCACGGCGAGGCCGTGCTCTACCCACGCGACGGCGAGACGGTCCTCGGGCCGCCGAGCCTCGTCTTCCAGCGGGTCCCCGAGGGCAAGGCGGTGAAGAACCGCGTGCACCTCGACTTCTCGTCGTCCACCCAGGCGGCCGACGTCGCACGGCTGGAAGGGCTCGGCGCGCGCCGCGTCGACGTCGGCCAGAGCGAGCAGGAGACGTTCGTCGTCCTGGCCGACGTGGAGGGCAACGAGTTCTGCGTCCTGCGCGGGGACTGACGGCCCACCGCCGAGCGGCGTCCGCGGTCGGGGTCAGGCAGGGTCGTAGACCGCCGCCGCGCCGGCGGGCGGCTCGCCGACGTCCTCGACCGGGCGGGGCGCGTACGTCTGGGCGGTGAGGTCCGCGCGCTCGACGCGCGACAGCCGGAACCAGCGGATCGCCTCGCGCGACCGGCACCACGCGACGAGGTACCAGCGACCGTCGGTGTGCGCGAGCAGCACGGGCTCGACCCGGCGCGCCGAGGTCGCGCCGCGGCCGTCCCGGTAGCGGATCGCGAGCACGCGCGACCCGGCCAGCGCCTGCTCGACCGCGCGCAGCACCCCGAGGTGCGAGCGGGCGCGCCCGACGACGTCCCCGCCGCCGTCCGCGCCGTGCGACGCGGCGTCGTCACCGGCCCGGGCGACACGACCCGGCGACGCACCGGCTCGCGGTGCGGCGTCGGGCGGGAACGCCGTCGTGCCGGAGCCTCCGCCCACCGCCGATGCGGAGGGCTCGAGCGGCGCGGAGCCCGCGTCGTGCCGCACCCACACGCGCGCGGCGAGCGCCTCGGCCCGCGCCCGGTCGCCGGCCGCGAGCGCGTCCCACACCTTGCCCCGCGCGGCGAGCGCGTCGACCGCGAACGGGCTGCCCGGCGGGAGCGTCGCGAGCGCGACCGCGACGGCGACGGCCTGGCCGGGCGTGAAGTTCACCGGCGGCAGGGACGCGCTCGGGTCGAGCACGTAGCCGCCCCCGGGTCCCGCCTGCGCCCAGATCGTCAGCCCCGCCTGCTGCAGCGCGGCGACGTCGCGCTTGATCGTCCGCTCGCTCACCTCGAGCGCCGCCGCGAGGCGCGGGCCCGTCGTGCCCGTGCGCCCCGCACGGCGCAGCTCCTCGGCGAGCGCGTAGAGCCGCTCGGTCCTGTTCATGCCGTTCCTCCCCCGCCCGATCCTGCCCGCCCGGCACCCACCGCGTCACCCGGTCCGTCGTCGGACGGCCGGACGCTCCCGACCGGCCCGCCCCGCCCCCTCCGGCACCGGCGGCTCATGCCGCCGGCACGAGCGACACGACCCACCGCCGGGACCGCACGCGGCGCACCGCGACGACGATCCGGAACGTCTCCTCGATGAGGAGGAGCGCGAACACGTGGACGGGCTCCGCGTCCACGACGAACCGCAGGAGCGCGGCGAGAGGCAGGAGCAGCACCCACTGCGCCACGACGTCCAGGAGGAGACAGAACCGCGCCTCGCCGCCCGATCGCAGGACGCCCATAACGAGCGTCATCGCGACGCTCTTGAGGACGAACCCGACGACCATGACGTCGAAGAGCTCGCCCGTGAGAGCCAGGCTCTCCGGCGACACCCCCGGGAAGAGGCCGAGGACCGGGCGTTCGAGCAGCCACACCCCGAGACCCGTGACCGCTCCGGCGACGGCACTCACGAGGACCAGCGACCGGGCGAGCGCGTACGCCTCGTCGAACGCGCCGGCCCCGAGGCGCGCGCCCAGCAGGACCGCGGTCCCGTTCGCGAGTCCCACGGAGAACGCCAGCGACAGGGACTCGACGGGCGAGAGGATCGCGAGCGCCGTCGCGCTGTGGACGCCCATCCCCCCGACGATCGCGTAGAACGCGAAGACACCCAGCGCCCAGAGGGTGCTGTTGACCGCGGCGGGGACCGCGAGCCGGACGAGGGCGTGCACGTCGTCACGCCGGATCCCGGCGAGGTCCGCGCGCGGGAACGCGCCCAGCAGGCGCCGCCCCCAGCGCAGGTGCAGGGCGAGCAGCAGGGTCTCGACGCACGCGCTCACCAGCGTCCCGTACGCCGCCCCGGTGATGCCCAGGGCCGGGAACCCCCAGAGCCCGGAGATGAGCACGGCGTTGAGGCCGACGTTCAGCAGCACCCCGAGGCCCGCGTACAGCATCCCGACGGACGCCCGGCCCATAACGCGCAGCCCGGCGCTGATGCTCGTGGTGTACGCGAGGAGCACGTACGTCGCGCTCACGAGTCGCAGGAACCCCGCACCCCGCTCGGCGACCTCCGGGGAGTCCGTCCCCAGCGCCATGACCTCGCGCGGGAACGCGAGGAACAGGACGGTCACCAGCGAGCCCGCCGCGGTCGAGACCACCCACCCGAGCCACACAGTCCGGCGGAACGCCGCGTCCCGTCCCGGCCCGTCGCCGCCCCAGATCTGCGCGCCGAGCTGGGCGGCGCCCACGGACAGCCCGACGACGAACATCGACGCGACGAACATGGCCCGCGCGGCGAGACCGATCGCCGCGACGTCCACCTCGGACTGCGACCCGAGCATCGCCGCGTCGACGATCCCCTTGCTGGAGAAGAAGATCGTCTGCGCGGTCACCGGCACCGCGACGCCCAGCACCTGGCGCAGTGCCGCGCCCGGGAGCGCGCGGCGCACCCGCCCGAGGAGCCGCCCGGGCCGCGGGGCCGTCGCACCGCCCGCGCGGCGGGCGCCCGTCACAGCTGCTTGACGACGCGCGCCGGGTTGCCCACGACGACGGCACCGGCGGGGACGGACTCGTAGACCACGCTCTGGGCGCCGACGACGCCCCCCTCGCCGATCTCGACCCCCTTGAGGATCGTCGCCCCGGTCCCGACCCACGCGCCGTCGCCGACGCGCACGGGTGCCGACGTGATCCGGGCGGCCTCGCGCGCGCCGCCCCGGTCGCGCAACGGGTGCCCGCTGCTGTCCATGATCGTGACCAGAGGGCCGAACATCACGCCGTCGCCGATCTCCACGTGCTCGTACGCGACGATCGCGACACCCTGGAGCACGACGTCGTCGCCGACCTCGATGCGCCCGGCGTCCCGGTCCGCGACCTTGATCGAGCTCAATTTCACCGGCTGGCTGTGGAACGCCGGGTTGACGGTCGACTCGACGTAGCAGCGGGCACCGATCCGGATCGCGCCCCGGAAGTCGTCGCGGCGCAGGGCGCGGGGACCGTCCTCCGAGTCCGCGACCTGGGTGAACGCGACGCGCGGGACGCCGACGAAGCTCGTGCCGTCCCCGACGTCGACCCCGTGCGCCCGCAGCGCCTCGGTGACCGTGCCGGCCACGGGCCAGTCCGGGCGGCAGGGGTACTCGTTGTCGTAGAGCGCGACCATCAGCGCGCCCCCGGGGTGCCGCGGGTCGCGCCGGCCGCATCGGTCGCTTCGGCGGTGCCGGTCGTGCCGGTCGACGGCTTGGTGCCCTGGGCGCCGTTGCCGGTGAAGATCCGGATGACCTTGTTGAGCGAGTACTTCTCGTCCTGGAGATCCTTGCCGTAGAAGCTGGTGACCCACAGCCCGTACTTCTCGTGGATCCGGTCCGCGGCGTTGGCGGACGACTCCCGCAGGTCCTCCACCTCCTTGTCGTGCGGCCAGTGGAACGACCTCGCGGTGCGCTCCATGACGAACAGGTTGTTGCGCTGGAAAAGGCGGACGCCGAGGTCGACGTCTTCGCCTCCCCAGCTCGTGAACGACTCGTCGAACATGCCCGCTGCGAGGACCTCCTCGCGCTCGGCCGAGGCGTGGCAGGTCCAGAAGATGTCGAACGGGGCGGGCCAGCCCGCGATGATCTCGCCGAGCTCCTGGTACTGCTTCTCACGGACGTCGAACGCACCGCGCTCGTGGAGGAGGTCGATCGTCGCGTCGGCGTCCTGGTGGTCGAGGCCGCCGGCGAGCGCGTCGAGCGCCGCCGCGTCGAACTCGAACCCGTACACGTAGCCGACGACCACGGTCGGGTAGGTCGCGCGGCCGTGGATCTCCAGGTGGGTCTCGAGCGTGCGCGACCCGAGCAGGACGCCCGTGTCGACGTAGACGACGTACGTCCCCGAGGCGATGGCGGTGCCGATGTTCCGGGCCTTCCCGGCGCGGAACCCGGCGTCCTCCTGCCAGTAGTACTTGACGTCGAGGTCGTCGGCGAACGAGCGCACGACGTCCTCCGCGTCGTCGCTCCCGCCGTCGTCGACGACCACGACCTCGAACCGGTCGGCGGCGAGCGTCTGACGTCGGAGCGCGTCGAGGGTGTGGTGGAGCAGCCGTGCGCGGTTGTACGTAGGAATGACGACACTGATCTCGATGGTCATGGCGAAATCTCCAGCCTGTGCGGCGGACGCAACGCGAACATGGCCGGCGTGTCGCACGTCGCTCGTGGCGTGCGGCGGCGACCGAGAATGTCGGGATGGGTGTCTTCCCGGGCGCCTGTGCGTTCAACGACCCGACCAGCCCATCCTTGGGTGGGGCAGGACGAACATACCGGGACGAACCGCTCGAATGCCAGTGGAATTCGCCGGGGAGAAATACCGCGAGAATGCGTCGCGAAGAGGCATTTCTTGGCATGCCGAGAAAGGGCCTGAATTCCCCCGGGAACGACGGCACGCAGGATCGAGGCTGCCGATGGCGCCGTTCGAAAGGGAGACTAACAAACCTCCGCACGGGTCGCGAGGGTCGACCGCGACTCCCCGACCTCGTCGCCGAGATCGGTGACAGGCGGCTGTCACCGACGTGCTGCCAGGGTGAGCTCATGAGCAACCACGACACGCCGGAACCGCCCGTCCACGTCGTCCTCGTCCCCGGCTTCTGGCTGGGCGCGTGGGCGTGGGACGACGTCGTCCCCCACCTCGAAGCCGCCGGCCTCGTGCCGCACGCCGTGACCCTCCCCGGGCTGGAGCCCGGTGCAACCGCACAGGACCGGGCCCGCGTCACGCGCGACGACCACGTGGACGCCGTCGCGCGGCTCGTCGCCGGGCTCGACGGCCGGGTCGCGCTCGTCGGCCACAGCGGCGGCGGGCCCGTCGTGCAGCAGGTCGCCGACCGCGACCCGGCCCGGATCGAGCGGATCGTGTACGTCGACACCGGCCCCCTGGTCGACGGTGCGGCCCTCTCGCCCGACCTCCCGGCGGACGCGGCCGAGGTCCCGCTGCCGGGCTGGGAGGTGCTGGCCGAGGACGGGTCGAGCCTCGACGGCCTGGACGACGACGCGCTCGCACGGTTCCGCGAGCGCGCGGTGCCGACGCCCGGCCCGGTCGCGCGCGGCCCGGTGCACGTGACGAACCCGGAACGCCTGCACGTCCCGACGACCGCGATCTGCTCCTCGATCCCCTCCGCCGTGCTCGCCGAGCTCGCCCACCCCGGCCCGCCCCTGCACACCGAGCTGGGCGAGCTCACGGACCTCACCTACGTCGACCTGCCGACCGGGCACTGGCCCATGTTCTCGCGCCCGCGCGACCTCGCGGCCGCGCTGGTCGCCGCGGTCTCCTGACCGACGCCCCACCCAGCGCAGCGGCTGGTCGTGAGCCGGTCGCACGGGAGGGACCCACCCGTGCGACCGGCATCACACGTTCTCCGGAAAAAAGTCACCGAACTCGCGTCACGGACGGCGACTTGTGCCGTCTTGTCGGGTGAAAGCGGTCATCCGGCCGCCCGAAGACCGACCGACGACGAGACGGACCATGCACGACACCCTGCCCTCCGCCCCTTCGCGCACCGAGGTGCGCACGGCCCTGCTCTGGGCCCTCGAGCACGACCGCGACGCCCTGCTGGAGCACCGCGAGACGACCCAGCACTGCGCGTGGGCCGCGGCCCGGGGTGCGGCCGACCGCCGCCTCGTGCGCCGCTGGCGCGCGGCCTTCGCCCCGCTCCCGTCCACCGTCGCCTGACGCGCGACCGCCGGGTCCGGACCGCGCGAGCGCATCCGTCCGAGGGCCCGCGGGCGAACCCCGGACGAGAGGGCACGTCCGCCCCCTCGGGAGGAGGTCGCCATGTTCGCGTCGCTCGCTGCCGGATCCGGCGGGACGATCGGCGTCACGGGGATCGGGAACGGCATGTCGCAGTGGTTCCTGATCTTCGGTGCGCTCGTCATCACCGCGATCCTCGTCGGCTCGATCTACGAGCTCGGCAAGGCCGTGCACGACCGGCACGTCCACCAGCGCCGCCCGGTGCACCGCTGACGCCCGCCTGACCGCGGCCGCCCGCCACCGCCGCCGCCGTTCCCGCCCCGCCGCGCCGCGCGACCTCGCGTCCCGCGCCGCGGCGTCGGACACTGGGAGGAGGACGACGAGGACCGGTGACGCGATGGTCGGGACCGTGGCACGTCTCCCCCGCGCCGAGCAGGGCGCGAGGCGGGGCGAGCGCGCGCCCGGCGCCCTCGACGGCGACCGCCCGTTCGACCTCCGCGCCGCGTACGCGCGCTGGGCGCCGCTCGTCCGCGCGGTCGTCGCCCGGCGCCTGGGCGACCCGGCCGACACCGACGACGCCACCCAGCTCGTCTTCCTCGCCGCGTGGCGCTCGCGCGACCGGTTCGACCCGGCGCGGGGCGACCTTCCCGTCTGGCTGCTCGGTATCGCGCGCCACGTCGCCGCAGACCTCCTGACGGACCGCGCACGCGAGGCACGACGCCGCGAGGCGGCCTCGCGCGGCCGGCCCGTGACGGTCGTCCGCGACCCGGCCGACGACGTCGTCGCTCGCGTCGACCTGGAGGGCTCGCTGCGCCGCTTGTCCCCGGAGCGGCGGCGCGTGGTGCGCCTCGTGTACGCGCAGGGCCGCACGCACGCCCAGGTCGCGGCCGAGACCGGCCTCCCGCTCGGCACGGTCAAGAGCCACGCGCGCCGCGGCCTGGCCCAGCTCCGCGCCCACGCGTGACCCGCCGAGCACGACGTTGCTGTCGGAATACGGCCCCTCGCGACAGCGACGTCGTGCTCGACAGCGCGGTACGTCGCACTCGGCAGGCTCGCCGACGCTCGTCACGACCAGGGTGACTGTGGTGTGATCCAGTTCACACGGACCCACGACCGAGACGTGTCGGGAGCGGGCCGTCGGCTCCGACCTCCTCGTGACGGCGCCGACGGAGCGCCGACCGACGGAAGGAACGGACCATGAGGTACATGCTGGTGAAGACGTACACGCAGGCGGCGCACTGCGACCTCCCGATCCACGAGTGGGCACCGGAGGACGTCGAGGCGCACATCGCGTTCCAGCGCGCGCTCGGCGAGCAGCTCGCCGCGTCGGGCGAGCTCGTCGACGCCCAGGGGCTGGCCGGTCCGGACCAGGCGCTCGTCGTCACGTCCGACGGCCGCACGGCCCCGGTCGTCACCGACGGCCCGTTCCCCGAGTCGAAGGAGTTCCTCGCGGGCTACTGGATCGTCGACGTCGACAGCCAGGACCGCGCGGTCGAGATCGCGGCGCAGGCGTCGGCCGCGCCCGGCCCAGGAGGCGCCCCGATCGGCGAGTACATCGAGGTCCGCCAGGTCATGAGCGCGCCCGCGTCCGAGCAGTGACCGCCACGTGACCGCCACGGCCCCCGAGCCGGTGGAGGACCTGCTGCGGGACCTCCGCCCGCGCGTCCTCGGCCTCCTGGTGCGGCGCTGCGGCGACCTCGCCGACGCCGAGGACGCGCTCCAGGAGGCGTTGCTCGCGGCCGCGACCCGCTGGCCGGCGGACGGGCTCCCCGACGACCCGCGGGCCTGGCTCGTGCGCGTCGCGGAGCGGCGGCTCGTGGACACCGTCCGGGCCGACGTCGCGCGGCGCCGCCGGGAGGAGACGACCGCGCGGCGCGACCCGGACTCGGCGGGCCTCGCCCCCGCAGGCCTCGGGGGCGAGGCCTCGTCCGCCGCCCGGTCCGCCGCGCCCGGCGGCGGGCCGGGCGCGGCGGGGCGGGCGATCGACGTCGACGACTCGCTCACCCTCTTCTTCCTCTGCTGCCACCCCGACCTGCCGCCCGCGAGCGCCGTCGCGCTGACGCTGCGGACCGTCGGCGGGCTCACGACGGCGGAGATCGCCCGCGCGTTCGGCGTCCCCGAGGCGACCATGACGCAGCGCCTCACGCGCGCGAGGCGGCGCCTCGCCGCGCTCGACCGCCCGTTCGCGACCCCGGGTCCGGGCGAGTGGGACGCGCGGCTCGCCGCCGTGCTGCGCGTCCTCTACGTCGTGTTCACCGAGGGGCACACGGCGACCTCGGGGCCGCTGCTGCGGCGCGCGGACCTGTCGGGCGAGGCGATCCGGCTGGCCCGGACGGTGCACGCGCTGCTGCCGGACGACCCGGAGGTCGGCGGGCTGCTCGCGCTCATGCTCCTCACGGACGCCCGTCGCGACGCCCGGACCGGTCCGCGGGGGGAGCTCGTGCCGCTCGCCGACCAGGACCGCACGCGCTGGGACCACGCGGAGATCGTCGAGGGCGTCCGGATCGTCACCGCGACGCTCCGCCACGGTCTCGTCGGGTCGTACCAGGTGCAGGCCGCGGTCGCGGCGCTGCACGCGCAGGCACCGAGCACGGACGCGACCGACTGGGAACGGGTCCTGGCGCTGTACTCGGTGCTGGAGCGCCTCGACCCGAGCCCGCACGTCACGCTCAACCGCGCGGTCGCGGTCGCGATGGTCGACGGCCCGCGCGCGGGCCTCGCCCTCCTCGACGGCCTCGACGGCGCGCTCGCGACGAGCCACCGCCTGCCGGCGGTGCGCGCGCACCTGCTGGAGCGGGCGGGCGAGACGCGGGCCGCCGTCGGGCAGTACGTCGCCGCCGCGGCGGCGACGCCGAGCCCCGCGGAGCGCGACTACCTCACGCTCCGCGCGGCCCGCCTCCGCACCCTCCCGTGACCGCCCCGCGGATCACCGGCGTCGAGCACGAGGTCGCTGTCGTCATCGAGCCGATCACGACAGCAACCTCGTGGTCGCGTGCGGGCTACCTCGTGCTCAGCCGAGCGTCGTCGGCAGCGCCGCGTCGTCCTCGCCCGGGGTGGCGCCGAGCACGTGCTCCGCGAGGAACGCGAGCACGACCTGGTACCAGACCTTCGCGTGCTGCGGCTGGAGGATCCAGTGGTTCTCGTCCGGGTAGAACAGGAACCGGTGCACGGTCTCGCCGTCGGGCCCGGCGGGCAGGCCGGACGAGTCGAGCAGCTCGTACCAGAGCCGCAGGCCCTCGCCGATCGGCACCCGGTAGTCCTTGTCGCCGTGGATGACGAGCATCGGCGTGACGATGTCCTGGACGAACCGGTGCGGGCTGTTCTCCAGCGCCATCTCCGGCGTCATCTCGCGCGCCCAGTAGTACGCGTGGTCGGTCGTCGGGCCGAACTGGTCGAGCGCCCACAGGCTCGCGTGCGTGACGATCGCGCGGAAGCGGTCCGTGTGGCCCGCGACCCAGTTCGCCATGTACCCGCCGAACGAGCCACCCATCGCGGCCGTCCGCGACGCGTCGACCTCCGGGCGCGCCTCCACGGCGTCCGTGATCGCGAGCAGGTCCGTGTACGGGGCCTTGCCCCACGCGCCCCACCCGCGCTGCACGAAGTCCTGCCCGTACCCGGTCGAGAGCGCCGGGTCCGGCAGCAGCACCGCGTACCCGCGCGCGACCATCAGCCACGGGTTCCAGCGCCAGCTCCACGCGTTCCACGAACCGAGCGGGCCGCCGTGGATCCACAGCAGCAGCGGGGCCGGGTTCTCCGCGGACGCACCGTGCGGCAGCGCGAGCCAGCCGCGCACGCGCACGTCGTCGGCCGCGGCGGTCTCGACGTCGACGAGCGTGCCCGGGAGGTCGGGCGTCGCGACCGGCCCGCGCAACGGCGTCGCGGGCACCGGGGTGCGGCCGCCCGCCGCACCGGAGTCGAGGAACGCCCCGACGTCGATGCGCACCGGGTGCGACGGCTCGAGGTAGCTCGTCCGCAGCGCGTACGCCGTGCGCCCGTCGGGCGCGACCTGCACGTCCGTGAAGACGGCGTCGTCGCTCGTCACGCGCTCGGCGGTGCCGTTCTCCGCCGCGCCGTCCGGGGAGAAGGCGACGAGGAAGACCGGCCCGCGGCCGTCGTCGTCGGCCGTGACGAGCAGGCCCGAGCCGTCGGGGAGCCAGCGCAGCGACGTCGGCCAGCGGTCCCAGTGCGGCACGAGCGTGCGCGGGGTCGCGTGGTTCTCGGCGCGTGTCGTCGCGGAGTCGTCGTGGTCGACGCCCGCGCCGGCAGGCCCGTCGGGCGCGTGCAGCGGCACGACGGCGAGGCTCTCCTCCGGCGCCTGGTGCGGCGTCGAGATCGTCTCGCGCACGAACGCGACCCACGCTCCGTCCGGCGAGATGCGCGGCCAGTGCGCCTCCGCGCTCGGCTCGTCGACGAGCGTGCGGCGCGCGCCCGTCGCGGTGTCGATCGCGACGAGCGTGTTGCGCACCTGCGGCCCCGGGCCGGCGACCTGCCACGTCGTGACGAGGGTCGTGCCGTCGGCGGAGAGGTCTGCGGAGTGGTCGTGCAGCGCGCGGCCCGGCGCGGACGCCTGCCCGACGCCGCGGGCCACGTCGCGCAGGTCGAGGAGCCGGGGGTCGTGGGGCGCGTCGGTGCCGTCGGACCCGGCGTCGTCGGCCGGTGCGGGGAGCGGGTGGGCGGGCTCGTCGACGAGGGCCGTGAGGTCGCCGACGAACCGGTGCGCCTCGTCCGGGCCGCGGTCGTGGTCCCACTGGCGCACGGGGTACGCGCTGTGGAGGATCGCCGCGACCTTGGCGTCCTTGCGCGCGGCGCGGAGCTCGGCGTCGTGCGCCAGGTCGCGCGCGCTCGGCAGCACCTTCGCCGCGACCGAGACCACCGGTGCGTCCGCCGCGGCGAGCGGGCCGCTCACGCCCGCGGGCGCCGTCGCGACGACGCGCGCCTCGCCGCCCGTCGCCGGGAGCAGCCACAGCGCGGCCTTCGGGTCGTCGTCGGAACCGCCGTCCGGGTCGGGGCGGGCGGACGTGAACAGGACGTCGCCCGCCCCCGTGAACGTCGCGCTCGACTCGCCCTGGGTGCTGCGCGTGAGCCGACGCGCCGGGGCGTGGCCCGCGGGGTCCACCTCCCACAGCGCCGTCCGGTACCCCGTGCGCTGCGGGTCGAGGGTCTGGACGGTCGTGACCAGGCGCGCCCCGTCGGGCGACAGCGCCAGCCCCCCGACCCGCGGGATCGCGAGGTACTGGTCGAGGTCGTGGAACGGATTCGCGGACGAGTCGGAGGTACCGGGCATGGCGGCGTCGTTACTCACCCGTACGTCCTATCACGGCAGCGACCCTCCCTCGCCCCCACCCCGACCTTGCCGAACACGAGGTTGCTGTCGTTCTGGGGCCTAGAACGACAGCAACCTCGTCCTCGACACCGCGCAAGGTCGTGGTCGGGGCGCCCGCGCGCGCCGAGAGCTCGGGCTGTCGTCCTGGGGTACGCGGAACGGGGCCGTCCACAGGGCCCGTTCCGTGATCGCTGTCCACAGCCTGCGCATCCCGCCGGTGCGCGGCCGGGCGCGTCTCTGGTCAGATCCGGAGGTGCGCACACTGACCACGGTCCCGACCGAGCTCCTCGTCCTCGCCGAGCGTCAGGCCGGGCTCGTCTCCGCCTCGCAGTGCGACGCGCACGGTGTGAACGCGAACCGCCGCTCGCGACTCGTCGACCAGGGCCGCTGGCGCCGACCCACGCGAGGGGTGTTCGAGGCGACGCCGGGGCTGTTCGCGCCGTCGGACCCCCGGGTGCACGACCACCGTCGGCGCCGCGCCGCCTGGCTCGCGCTCCTCGCGTACGGACCCGAGGCGATCGCCGTCGGACCGTGCGCGCTCGTCCTGCTCGGTGTCCAGGGGATCAGCACGGGCGTCGTGCCGCAGGCGACGCTCCCCGGGGCACGGGGAGCGCTGCCGCGCGACGGGATCCGGCTGCGCCAATTCGACGACGGGATGACCGTCGTCCAGGTCGACGGCCGCTACGTCGCGAGCCCTGACTGGGCGCTGGCCCAGGCAGTCCCCGAGATGGGTCGGCGGCGCGCCGTCGCGGCGATGGACAGCGTCGGCCATCTCGGGCTCCTCGACGCCGAAGGCCTGGCTCGCGCCCACGACCTGGCCCGTGGGCGGCGGGGTGTCGCGCGGACGCACGCCTGGTGGGCCGAGGCGGACGCACGGTCCGAGTCACCGCTCGAGACGTTCGCTCGCCTCGAGTGCGCGGACGTCGGGCTGGCACCCGACGACCTCCAGGTCGAGGTGGTCGACGACGGCGCGTTCGTCGGGCGTGGAGATCTCGGGTGGCGGCTGCCCCGAGGGCGGTGGCTGATCGGCGAGATGGACGGCACGGACGTCCACGGCTCGCCCGACGCGCTCCTCCGCGACCGCTCGCGTCAGAACGCGCTCGTGACGCACGGCGGGGTGGAGGTCCTCCGCTTCACGGGTCGGGACCTGACGCAGCCCGGGACGAGCCGACCGGGTCGCATGACGACCTCGCTGCGTCGCCACCTCGATCGAGCACGAGGCTCCGCGCCGTCGAACGCGAGGTTGCTGTCGTGATCGGCCCGAGAACGCCAGCAACGTCGTGTTCGGCGGGTAGGGGGTGGGGTCAGTCGTCGCGCTTCGACATCTCCGCGAGCATCGCGTTGTACTCCTGGAGCTCGGCGTCGCCGTCGCGGTCGGCCTGGCGGTCCCGACGCTTGGCCTCGCGCTCGTCGGAGCGCGTCCACATGACCGCGACGACGATGGCGAGGATGAGCGTCGGGAGCTCGCCGATGCCCCAGGCCACGCCGCCGCCGCGCTGCTGGTCGGCGATCGCGCTCGGGCCCCACTCGCGGCCGAGCAGACCGAACCACTCGGGCACGAGCAGCACCTCGCCCGACGTCAGCGCGACGCCGAAGAACGCGTGGAACGCCATGGTCGCGAAGAGCAGGAGCAGGCGCTGCGGGTAGGGCGGGCGGTGCGGACCGGGGTCGATCCCGACGAGCGCGTTGGCGAACAGGTACCCCGCGAGCGTGAAGTGCGCGAGCATCGCGAGGTGCCCGGCGTACGTCGTCAGGGCGTACTCGAACGCGGGCGTGTAGTAGAAGACGATCATCGAGCCGGCGAAGTTCACGGCGGCGACGATCGGGTTCGCGAAGAACTGGCCCACGCGCGACGTCACGATGGCGAGCACCCACTCGCGCGGGCCGCGCGACCCGTCCTTGCGCGGCGGCACCGCCCGCAGGAGCAGCGTCACGGGCGCCGCGAGCACGAGGAAGATCGGCACGACCATCGCGAGGATCATGTGCTGGACCATGTGCGCGCTGAACAGCACGTGCCCGTACATGGCCGGCCCGCCCGACGTCACCCAGAAGAGGACGAGGATGCCGACGCACCACGAGACCGTGCGGCCCACCGACCAGGAGTCGCCGCGCTTCGCGAGGCGGCGCACCCACCGCAGGTAGACGACGAGCGCCGCGACGCACGCGAACGCGGGCAGCAGGTCCCAGCGCCACTCGGTGAACCAGCGCGCGAGCGTCGGCTCCGGCGGCAGCGCGTGCCCCGTCACCTGGTATGCGGCGGAGGTGTCGAGCGGCTCCTCCTGCGGCACCGGCGGCGCGGTCGACCCGAGCGCGACGGCGACCCCGGACACCGCACCCATGATCGCGAGCTCGACCGCGACGAGGCGCCAGAACAGCCACCGCGTGCCCTCCGCCGCGGCGCCCTTCGCACCCCCGGACGACGTCGCCCCCTTCGCTGCCTTGCCCGACGAGCCCTTCGACGAGCCCTTGGCAGCGGCCGTCGACGAGCCCTTCGACGACGCACGGTCGCCGCTCGGCCGCGCGACCGCCGTCGGGCCGGAGAGCCGCCGCACGACGAGCTCGCGGTGCGCGAAGCCCACGGCGCCGAGGACCAGCAGCAGCGCGAGCTTGGTGAGCAGGAGGATGCCGTAGTCGGTGGTGAGGCCCGCGAGCGTGTCGACCCGGATGCTCGCGTTCGCGATGCCCGAGACGGCGACGGCGACGTAGCACCACAGCGCGATCGCGGAGTACCGCGCGACGGACGCCGCGAAGTCCGCACGTCCCAGCCCGCCGCGCACGCGCACGACGGCGAGCGTCCCCAGGCCACCGACCCAGAGCGCCGCGCCGGCCAGGTGGAGGAACATCGACGAGACGGCGAGCTCGTGGCTCACGGCGCCGGCCGCGTGGCCCGTGTTGGCCTGCATCGCGATCGCGACGAGCGCGAGGGCGGCCGTCCACATGGCTCCCGTGGCGCCGCGCACGGCGAGCGCCGCGGCGGACGTCAGCGCCGCGACGACGATGATCGCGAGGTAGTTGCGGCCCAGGCTGACCTGCGAGACGAAGAGGCCGAGCTGGTCGCCGAACGTCGGGCCCGTGATCGGCGTGCTCGAGATCGAGGAGTAGCGCAGCACGACCTGCGCGACCGACAGCACCGCCCACGTCGCGGCCGACGCGCCCGCGACCCCGAGCGCCTTGCGCACGGGCGTCCCGGCGGGCAGCACGCACGCCGCGAGGACGAGCGAGCCGAGCGTCAGCGCGACGGCGAGCTCGGTGAGGACCGTGACGACCGGGGTGCCGAGGCGCGCGAGCGCGCCCGGGTCGGGGAAGCCGGCGGGGACGGTGAACGCGGCCGAGAACGCGCCGGCGGCGAGCACCGCGACGACGGCGACGACGACGGCGAACGGTCCGGCGAGGACGAGCCACCACGGGTTCGCGGGTCGGGCGTCCGACGGCGCGCGGCGCAGGGCAGTCGTGGTCACCGGACCAGGGTATCGAGCGCGCGGACCCCTCCGGTCATCGCCTGTGGACGACCGCTCTCACGGCCGCCTCACGGTCGCGGCAGCCGCGCCATCCCGTAGACCCGCGTCGCGCGCAGGCGCAGCACCTGACGGCGGTCGGCGACCATCGCGCGCCGGAACTCCTCCCAGTCGGGGTGCTCGCTCCCGGAGGCGGCGCGGAACGTCTCGACGAGCTCGTCGGCGGCGTCGTCGTGCGGGTCGAGCGCGACGGCGCTCAGCTCCGCGTCCCCCTCGACGACGGCGTAGCTCCAGAAGTCCTCGGCGCTCACCTGGAGCGAGACGCGCGGGTCGCGCGCGGCGTTGCGGGTCTTGGCACGGTCGGCGGTGACGGAGACGCGCGCGACGCCCGCGTCGGGGTCCCACGCGTAGAGGACGTTGGAGAGCTGGGGGCGCCCGTCCTTCTTGACCGTGGCGAGCACGCCCTGGCGGCGGGCGGCGACGAGCGCGAGGAGCGCGGGCTCGCCGAGGCGGTCGAGGGCGGTGCCGGTGGGGGTGGACAGGGCGGTGGCGGTGGCGTCGGTCGTCCCGACGGCGTCGTGGCTCATGCCGGGCCAACCCCGCGACGCTCGCCCGACATTCCCGACGAGCGCGCGGACGCCCCCCGGTGGGGAAGGTCCGAGCCCTCCCCGGTGGGGACCTCTCCCCACCCGGACCTGTGGACGACGCCCGGTCCGACGCGGGCCGCGCTGGCATACTGGGCCGGGTTCGCCGGGGGCTCGCGACGCACCGTCCACACCCCTCCGGCCGCGCACGGGACCACACCCGCACGACCACGCACGACCCGGAGGACGATCGATGGCCGCAGGGCACGGCAGCATCTCGACGCAGGACCTCGACCGCGCGAGCCACCTGCTCAAGCGCGTCGGCCAGGTCTTCGACCAGCGCGTCGTGGGCCAGGACGCGCTGCGCACGGCGCTGGTCAGCTCCCTCCTCGCGGGCGGCCACATCCTGCTCGAGTCGGTGCCGGGGCTCGCCAAGACGACGGCGGCGCAGACGCTCGCGGCCGCGGTCGACGGCTCGTTCCACCGCATCCAGTGCACGCCGGACCTCATGCCGAACGACATCGTCGGCACGCAGATCTTCAACTACGCGACCGGCGAGTTCACGACCCAGCTCGGCCCGGTGCACGCCAACGTCGTGCTGCTCGACGAGATCAACCGCTCCTCGGCCAAGACGCAGTCGGCGATGCTCGAGGCGATGCAGGAGAAGCAGACGTCCATCGGGGGCGAGAACTTCTCGCTGCCCGACCCGTTCATGGTCCTCGCGACGCAGAACCCCATCGAGGAGGAGGGCACCTACGTGCTGCCCGAGGCCCAGATGGACCGCTTCCTCATGAAGGAGGTGCTCACCTACCCGACGCCGCCGCAGGAGCTCGAGATCCTCCAGCGCATCGCGACCGGGCAGATGACGCAGCCCCTCACCGCGCAGCCGATCTCGCTCGACGACGTCCGCTTCCTGCGCGGCCTCGTGGACGACGTGTACGTGGACGACTCGATCAAGCGGTACGTCGTCGACCTCATCAACACGACGCGGCTGTCCGGCCCGCGCCCGATCCCCGGGCTCGACCGTCACGTGCGCGTGGGCGCGTCGCCGCGCGGCGGCATCGCGCTCATGCGCGTGGGCCAGGCGCTCGCGATCCTGGCGGGCCGCGCGTACGTCATCCCGGACGACATCAAGGCCGTGCGCTACTCGGTGCTGCGGCACCGCCTGGTGCGCACGTTCGACGCGCTCGCCAACAACGTGCCGCCGGAGCAGCTCGTGGACGCGGTGTTCGACGCCGTCCCCACGCCCTGAGCGTCCCCCTCACCGTCTCGAGAGAGCACCACGTGCCCGACGTCTCCCGTCTCGCCCAGGTCCGGGCCCGGCTCGACCTCCCGGTCGCGCGCCGGGCGTCCGGCCTGCTCGAGGGACGGCACCGGTCGGTCTTCAAGGGGCACGGCCAGGACTTCGACGACCTGCACCTGTACGCGCCCGGCGAGGACGTCGGCGACATCGACTGGAAGTCGTCGGCGCGCGCGGGGCTCCCGATCATCCGCCGGTTCGTGCGCGAGTCGAACCTCAACCTCGTGCTCGTGGTCGACACCGGCCGCACGATGGGCGCGACCGCCCCGAGCGGCGAGACCAAGGCGGAGATCGCGAGCTTCTGCTGCGCGCTCGTCGCGTACCTCGCGCGCGACCGGGGCGACCGTGTCGCGCTCGTCGCGGGCGACGCCCGGCGGCTCGTCCAGCTCCCGCCCCGCGCGAGCACGCAGGACCTCGAGGTGCTGCTGCGCACGGTGGAGGACCTGTGGCGGCCCGACGCGCCCGCGAGCGACCTCGCGCGCCCGCTCGACCGCGCCCGGTCCGCGTTCCGGCGCCGCTCGCTGGTCGTGGTCGTGACCGACGAGGCGCGCCCGGGAGCCGAGCACGAGCAGCTCCTGCGGTCGTTGCGCGTGCGCCACGAGGTCATGGTCGTCCAGATCGCGGACCTGTCCCCCGTCGGCGCGGGTGCGGGGCCGCACGCCACGGGCGAGGTCGCGGACGTGGACGGGACGCTGCGCCTGCCGGCGTTTCTGCGCGGCCGGGCCGCGCTCGCCGCGTCCGCGGCCCAGGCCCTCGCCGCGCGGCGGGCCGAGGTCGCGGAGCGCCTGCGCGCGCTCCAGGTCGAGGGCGTGCTCGTCGAGGGGTCGGACGACGTCGTGCAGCGGTTCGTCGAACTCCTGGGGAGGCAGAAGCGTGCCCGTCGATGAGCTCGTCGACCCCGTGGGCTACTCGGGGTGGTGGACCGTCCTGGGGATCGTGCTGATCCTCGCGGCGGCCGCCGTCGTGTTCCTCGTGATCTGGCTGACGCGCGCGAGCGCGGCGGAGAAGGCCGTGCCACCCCCCGCGCCCCGGCTCCCCACCGGCCCCTACGACCCGTACGCCTCGCTGCGCGCCGAGTACGAGCGACGCCTCGACGTCGTCGCGGAACGCTTCCGCGCGGGCGAGCTCGACGAGCGCGCGCTGCACCTCGCGCTCTCGGCCGAGATGCGGGGTTTCGCGACCGGTCGGCTCGGGCAGGACGCGTCGTCCATGACGCTCTCGGAGATCCAGCAGATCGGCGAGGCGGGACGCCTCACGCAGGTCATCGCGCGGTACTACCGGCCGTCGTTCGCGGACCACGACAACGACCCCGCCGCGCGCGCGACCGACGCGGAGGACTCGATCGACCGTGCCCGATCGGTGGTGCGCGGATGGTGAGGCACGCGCTCGCGACGAGCACCGCCGTCGTGCCCGGTCCCCAGGGCGCGTCCATCCTGTGGCCGTGGCTGTGGGGCGTGCTCGTCGTCGCCGTGCTCGCCGCCGGCGTGGTCGCCTGGTGGCTCGCCCGGCACCGCCGGAGACGTGACGCCGACGCCGACGTGCTCTGGGTGGCGAACTCCGACTACCTCGCGCGCGTGCCGGCGTTCGCCGCGTGGGTGCGGCGCTACCGCGTGCTGCAGGGGCTCACGGCGGCGGGGCTGCTCGTCGCCGTCGTCGGGGCGGGCGCCGTCGCGGCACGCCCGGTCGAGACGGACGTCGTCGTCGACCGCCTCGGCACGCGCGACATCGTGCTGTGCCTGGACGTGTCGGGCTCGATGATCGAGTACGACGGCGCCGTGCTCAAGGTGTTCCAGGAGCTCGTGGACAACTTCGAGGGCGAGCGGATCGCGCTGTCGATCTTCAACTCGTCGTCGCGCACGGTCTTCCCCCTCACGGACGACTACACGCTCGTGCAGGAGGAGCTCCAGGGCGGCATCGACGCGCTCGACAAGGACCCGTCGACGTTCGACTACACCGGTGGGTCGGACGACGCGGAGATCCTCGAGTACGCGCAGTTCACCGCCGGGACGACGGCGAACCTCTCCGGTGCGAGCCTCATCGGCGACGGGCTCGCGAGCTGCGCCCTCCAGTTCGACGCGGAGGACACGGAGCGCTCGCGCTCGATCATCCTCGCGACCGACAACTACGTCTCGGGCGAGCCGATCTACACGCTCCCCCAGGCCGCCGACCTCGTCGCGTCGCGCGACATCACGCTGCACGGGATCTTCGGCGGGTCGCAGCGCTACGAGGGCACCCCGGAGGAGAGCGAGTACCGCAGCACGGTCGAGGACGGCGGCGGGCTCTACTTCCTCGCCGACGACCCGGCCGCGGTGCAGGGCATGGTGGACGACGTCGTCGCGCAGCAGGCGGTCGAGCTCGACGCGTCGCCCGAGGTGATCGTCACGGACCGGCCCGCGGGCTGGTTCCTCGTCGCGGTCCTCGGCGTCGCGCTGCTGCTCGTGGTCGCGTGGCGGGTGAAGGAGTGACGGACCGATGAACCTCGCCGGGCTGACCCTCCAGCCGCTCGTGCCCGTGTGGGCGCTCGCGCTGCTCGTCCTGCCCCTGCTCGGCCTCGCGGTGTGGCAGGCGGTCGTGGCGGGGCGCCCCGGGCCCGACGGCGCCCCGCGCCCGGGCGCGCCGCGCGCGGCCTGGCTGCGCCGCGCCGGAGCGGTGGTCCTGCTCGGGATCATCGGGCTCGCGCCGTCGGTCGCGTCGACGGACCGCGACACGTCGGTCGCGAACGTCGACATGTTCTTCGTCGTCGACCGCACCGGGTCCATGGCGGCCGAGGACTACGGGCCCGAGGGCGGCCAGGAGCGGCTCGACGGCGTGCGGCACGACATCAGGAGCCTCACCGAGGCGATCCCCGGCGCCCGGTACTCGATCATCTCGTTCGACTCGCAGGCCTCGCGCCAGCTCCCCCTGACGACCGACGCGCGCGCGATCACGTCGTGGGCCGACACGTTCCACCGCGAGATCACGCGGTACTCGCAGGGCTCCCTCACCGACCGGCCCCTCGACGAGCTGCGCTCCGCGCTCCAGGGGTCCGCCGAGCAGCACCCGGCGAACGTGCGCCTCGTCTTCTTCCTCAGCGACGGCGAGCAGACGGCGGAGGGCGAGCCGCGGTCGTTCGCCGACCTGGCGCCGCTCGTCGACGGCGGCGCCGTGCTCGGCTACGGCACCGCCGAGGGCGGCCGGATGAAGGAGTACGACCCCGACGTCGAGCCCGAGGAGGCGGAGTACATCATCGACTGGTCGCAGCCGAGCGAGGACGGCGAGCCCGTGGAGGCGCTGTCCGTGCTCGACGAGGAGTCGCTCACCACGCTCGCGGACCAGCTCGGCGTCCCGTACGTGCACCGGCAGGAGCCGTCGGAGACGGCGTCGCTCGTCGCGGGCGTCGACCCGCAGCAGGTCGCGGCCGACGGCCGGCGCGACGTCACGGCGTACCGCCCCGTCGTCTGGCCGTTCGCGCTCGCGCTGGTCGCGCTGCTCGGCCTGGAGGCGTGGTTCTGGTCGCGCTCGGCCAGCCGCTCGCTCGTGCGCCCGACGACGGCCCGGGCGTCGGCGACCGGCGGACCCGCGCCCGGCCCGGGCGCTGGGGAACCGGGCGCGCACGGCGACGGCGACCGGTCGCCGTCGGGCACCCCCACGGCGGACCGGGTGGAGGTGCGTCGATGACCTGGCCCTCTCCCCCGACGCCCCCGACGGGGCGGCGGAAGCCGCGCCCGACGGGTGTCGCGGCCCTGCGCGCCGCGCGGCTGCGCCGGCGCACCTGGTGGCTCGTCGGGACGCTGCCCGTCGTGCTCGCGCTCGTCGTCCTCGGGGTCAAGCTGGCTCTCCTCGCGCCGATCGCCGCGACGGCCAAGGACCGCTACGAGGCCGGGGAGGCGACGACCGCGGCGGACTACTACGGGATCCAGCGGGTCCTCAACATCGTCGAGCCGTGGAAGGCGCACTACAACCACGGGACGGCGCTCGCCCGGTCCGAGGACTCGTGGGCGCTGTACGACGCGATCACGTCCCTCGACCGCGCGTACGACCTCGCGGAGCACGAGAGCCCCGAGGAACGCTGCATGATCCAGACGAACCTGTCGCTCGCGTACGAGATCCAGGGCGACGGCGACATGGCGTACGCGGAGGGCAAGGCGGCCGAGCTCGCGCTCGTCGAGGAGGCGATCGCCGCCCGCGACGCGGGGATGCCGTACGACGAGGAGGTCCTCGACCCGTACGGCGACGGGAGCGAGGAGCCCGACCCGGAGGAGCTGCGCCAGGACGTCCAGGACTGGTACGAGTACGCCGAGCAGGAGTACGCGACGGCCGAGCAGATCCGCGGCTGGCCCGACTGCGGGGAGTCCGAGCAGACGCCCGAGCAGGAGGAGCAGAACGAGGCCGCGCAGCAGCGCCTCCAGGACAAGCAGCAGCAGGCGCAGGACTCGCAGCCGGAGAACGAGGGCGGCGGGGACACGCAGGAGGGCGAGGGCTCCGAGGGCGACGAGCAGTCGGAGGCCTCGGGCGGCGAGGGCTCGGAGGGCGAGGGCCAGCAGAGCCAGGCCGAGCGCGAGGAGCAGCAGCGCCAGGAGGAGCTCCAGCAGCAGGGCTCGGAGGCGCGCGAGGAGCAGGAGCGGCTCGAGCAGGAGTACCGCGACCTCTACGGCGACCAGCCCGGGACCGGCAGCGACCCGGGAGACGGCAGCGGGAGCGGCACCAAGAACTGGTGAGCGGCCCCGGCCCCCCGCGGGTGGGCAGCCGTTCCGTGACCACCCGCTCCCCCGTCCGAGGCCCGTGGACCAGGACGTGCCGCAGGCGTGACCACCCTGCGAGACGGCGGCCGGGACCCGCGAGCGCGCCGGACGGTGGCCCGTACCCTCGGCGACCGTGACCACACCTGAGGATCTGACCGTCCTTCGAGCGCTCCACTCGACGCCGTCGCGCCGCTACCTCGCGCCGGACCCGGTGCCGGACGACGTGCTCGACGCGATCCTCGACGCCGCGGTCCGCGGCCCCAGCGGGGGCAACCGCCAGCAGTGGGCGTGGGTCGTCGTGCGGGACCCGGCGACCAAGGCGCAGATCGCCGAGTGGTACCGCGAGGGATGGCGTGCCGCGTACGGAGACCGGCGCGACGCCGTCCTCGGAGCCGCGACCGACGACGCGGGCGTGAGCGACGCGGGCTTCCGCGCCGTCGAGCACCTGGCCCTGCACCTGGAGGAGGCACCGGTGTGGGTCGTACCGGTGCTGCGGGACGCGGCGGGCTCGACGGACCCCCGGCTCGGCGCCTCGATCTACGGCGCGGTGCAGAACCTCGTGCTCGCCGCCCGGGCCTACGGCCTGGGGACGACGCTCACGACCTTCCACACGGTCCGCGAGACCGACGTCGCCGCGCTGCTCGGCCTGCCCGACGACGCCCTGACGATGGGCCTGGTCCCGCTCGGCTACCCGGCTCGCGGGCGCTGGTCCGAGCCGCGCCGTCGGCCCCTCGCGGAGGTCGTCCACCGGGACCGGTGGGAGGGCTGAGCGCACCTGGAAGAGGCGCGCGCCCGCGAGCGTTCGCCCCGGAGGAGACGCACGGTCGGACGACCGTGACGACGGCACGCACCCGGGCGACCGGGCGAGGAGGAGCACGATGACCGCGACGAGCACGCAGACCGGCGCCACCGGCGTCGACGACGCCGCCCTGGACAACCCGTCGTGGAGCGCCCTCACCGGCGCCCACGCGCACCTCGCCGAGGGCGACGACCTCGCGCGGCGCTACCCGGCCGACGTCTCGCCCATCACGGGCGTGCGCTCGTGGGACGAGCCCGGGGTGTGGGACGCGATCGCCACGCTCGTCGGGCCGGGCGGACGCTTCTCGGCGCCGCCCCAGGGCGTCGACCTGCCGACGGGCTGGACGCTCGAGGCCCGCGTGGAGGGGGTCCAGCTCGTCGAGACCGAGCGCCTGGTCACCCGCCCCGACCCGGAGGCGGTCGTGCTCGGCGCGGCCGACGTGCCGGACATGCTCGCGCTCGTCGAGCGCAGCCGGCCGGGGCCGTTCGAGGCGCGCACCTACCTGCTCGGGCGCTACGTCGGGTTCCGGGACGACGCCGGCCGGCTCGTCGCGATGGCGGGCGAGCGCCTGCACCCCGCAGGCTGGACGGAGATCAGCGCCGTGACGACCGACCCCGCGCACCGGGGACGCGGCCTCGCGTCACGCCTCGTCCGCGACGTCGCGTTCCACGTGCAGGAGCGGGGCGACCGCGCGTTCCTGCACGCCGCGGCCGAGAACACCGGCGCGATCGCCGTGTACGAGCGGCTCGGGTTCGCGCTGCGCCGCCGCACGAGCTTCGGGTCCCTGCTCGCGCCGGCCTGACGCCTCAGTCCTCGATCCCGTCCACGAGCAGGGTCCGCGGGCCGGGGCCCTCGTCGGCGAGCGCGTCGTGCGGGTTGACGAGGACGCACTTGCGCAGCGACAGGCACCCGCAGCCGATGCAGTCCGTGAGGTGGTCGCGCAGCCGCGTGAGTTGCTCGATGCGCGCGTCGAGGTCGGCGTGCCATCCCGCTGAGAGGCGGTGCCAGTCCTTGGCCGTCGGCGTGCGGTCGCCGGGCAGCGTCGCGAGCGCGGCGCGGATGCGCGCGAGCGGGATGCCGACGCGCTGGGACGCGCGCACGAACGCGACCCGGCGCAGCGTCTCGCGCGCGAAGCGCCGCTGGTTGCCGGGGGTCCGGCGGCTCGTGATGAGCCCCTCGCGCTCGTAGAAGTGCAGCGCGGACACGGCGACGCCGCTGCGCGCGGCGAGCTGGCCGACGGTGAGCTCGTCGCTCGGGGACGGGACGTCGTCGGGCACGCGGGCTCCTCGCCGGACGGCCGCCGCGCGGCTCGCGGCGGACTGCTTGACCTCAACATTTGTTGAGGTTCGAGACTAGCAGGGCGCGCCCGGACCGGGTCGCGTGCCGCCGCTCCGGCGCGGCCCGTCGCCACTGAGGGAGCACACCCGTGGACGCCATCCGCCTGCACGCGTTCGGACCGCCCGAGAACCTCGTCCTCGACCAGGTCCCCGACCCCGTCCCCGGACCCGGCGAGGTCCTCGTCGCCGTCCGGGCGCACGGCGTCCACCTGCTCGACACCACCCTGCGTCGGGGCGAGGCGGCGGGCGGCCCGCTCCCGCTGCCCGCCTTGCCCACGATCCCGGGACGCGAGGTCGCCGGGGTCGTGGAGGCCGTCGGGCCCGGGGTCGACGCGGCGTGGCGCGGGCGTCGCGTCGCGGCCCACCTCGGCGCCACGCCCGACGGCGGCGGGTACGCGCGGCTCGCCACCGTCCCCGTCGCGCTGCTGCACCGGATCCCCGACCACGTCACGGCGCCCGACGCGATCGCGATGATCGGGACCGGCCGCACCGCCGTCGGCATCCTCGACCTCGCCGAGCTCGGCGCGACCGACACCGTGCTCGTCACGGCCGCGGCCGGCGGGCTCGGCACGCTCCTCGTGCAGAGCGCGCTCGCGATCGGCGCACGGGTCGTCGCGCTCGCCGGCGGCCCGGAGAAGGTCGCGCTCGTCCGCGGGCTCGGTCGGGAGCCGCACGCCGAGCGGCTCGTCGTGATCGACTACCGGGCCGAGGGCTGGCTCGACGAGGCGCGGGCCGCCGTCGGGCAGCACTCCCCCGACGGGGCGACCGTCCTGCTCGACGGCGTGGGCGGGGACGCAGGCGCGGAGGCCGCGACGCTCCTCGCCCCCGACGCGCGTCTCGTGCTCTTCGGGTGGTCCTCGGGCGCACCGAACCGCGCCGGTGACGTCGACCACGGCGCCGGGAACGTCCCGAATCCCGGTGCGGGAGCGGTCGCGCGGGACGTACGGTGGGCCGTGGGACCCCAGGCCCGACCCTGGGGAGACCTGTTCGACCTGCAGGAGCGCGCGCTCGCGCTCGCGGCGGACGGGACGTGGCACGTCGTCACGCACCAGGTACCCCTCGCGGAGGCAGCGCGCGCCCACCGTGAGCTCGAAGCGCGCGCCACCACCGGAAAGGTCGTTCTCGTATGACGGCGGAGCCCCGCACCGACGCCGACGCGCCGACGTACGGCACCCCCGACGCCCCCGCCGTACCCGCGGCCGGCGCGGCGCTCGCCCCCGGGACTCAGCGCACCGTCCTGTTCGGCATGGTCGCGTTCGTGTTCCTCGGCGCGTTCGAGGCGCTCGCCGTCGCGACCGCCATGCCGACCGTCGCCGTCGAGCTCGACGGCCTCACCCTCTACACGCTCGCGTTCGCCGCGTCGCTCGCGTCGAGCGTCGTCGGGATGGTCGCGTCGGGCCGCTGGAGCGACCGTGCCGGCCCGACGACGCCCCTGTGGACCGGCATCGGGCTCTTCCTCGCGGGCCTGCTGGTGGCGGGACTCGCGCAGGACATGCTCGTCCTCGTCGCGGGCCGCGTGCTCCAGGGCGTCGGGACGGGCCTGTACATCGTCGCGCTCTACGTGCTCGTGGCACGCGTGTTCCCCACCGACCGACGGCCGAAGGTCTTCGCCGCGTTCGCCGCCGCGTGGGTCGTCCCGTCGATCGTCGGCCCGGCCATCGCGGGGCTCGTCGTCGAGCACGTCGGCTGGCGCTGGGTCTTCCTCGCGGTCCCGGTGCTCGCCGTCCCGGCGCTGATCCTCATGCGCCCGGGGATGCGCGCCGCCCGCGGCTCGGCCCCCGACGACGCCGCGTCCCCGGCGTCCGACGACGTCTCCGCCCCGTCGGAGGACGTCCCTCCGGACGGGACCGACGACGCCGAGTCACCTCTCGACCGGACCGCGCGCCAGGCGTCGCTCGCCTGGGCCGTCGTGGCCGCCGTCGGGATCGGGGCGCTCAACTACGCGGGCCAGCTCCGCGGGCTCGGGCTCGCCGCTCTCCTCGTCGCGTCGCTCGCGGCCGTCGCGCTCGCCGTCCCGCGGCTCCTGCCCCCGGGCACGACCCGCGCCGCGCGCGGCCTGCCGAGCGTCATCGCGATCCGCGGGCTCGTCGCCGCCGCGTTCACCGGCGCCGAGGTGCTGCTCCCGCTCCTGCTCTCCCACGAGCGCGGGCTCGCGCCGTCGCTCGCCGGCGCGGTGCTCACGTTCGGCGCCGTCGGCTGGTCGACCGGGTCCTGGCTGCGCGGCCGCGCGACGTGGGGGCTCCGGCACGCCGACTACGTGCGCCTCGGCGGGACGCTCGTCGCGCTCGGCATCGGCGGCGCGGCGCTGCTCGCGTGGACCGCCGTGCCGCCCGTCGTCGGCATGGTCGCGTGGACCCTCGCCGGCCTCGGCATGGGCATGACCCACCCGACCCTGTCGGTGCTGACGCTCGAGCTCTCGCCCGTGGCGGAGCAGGGTGCCAACTCCTCCGCGCTCCAGGTCTCCGACGCCGTCGCGGCCGCCACCGCGCTCGCCGTCACCGGGTCGCTCCTGTGGGCCCTGCACCCGACGCTCGGCCTCGCGTCGTACGTCGTCTGCTTCGGCGTCACGGTGCTGCTCGCCGCCGGCGTCGCCCTCCTCGCCCCCCGCACCCGCCCGACCCTCACGAGGTAGGCCCCCGCTCGGATCGAGGGAGAACGGTGGTCCGGCGAGGTACAGCCCTGGTCCGTTCAAGTAGAGCCCTGGTCCCGCGAGGTAGTGCCCTGGTTCTCCCTCGATCGACCAGGGCTCTACCTCGCTGGACCGGGGGTCTTCATGGGCGGGGCCCGGGTGCTATCTCGGCGCGGCGAGGGTCGCCGCGGCGGTGGTGTAGCGGTCGAGGACGATCTCGGTGAGCCGGGGGTCGGGGGCCAGCGGGGCGGTGACGACGTCGCCGCCCGCCTCGAGGACGCGGTCGTAGAAGAAGCCCGGCGCGAGCAGGTAGGCCGCGACGACGACGCGCGCGCCCGGGGCGAGGTCGGCGCGGGCGGCGGCGACGGCGTCGGGCACGGACGGTGCGGCCATGGCGCCGTAGCCCACCGTGACGGAGTGGGGGACGCGCTCGCGGAGCCGTGCGGCGAGCTCCTCGACGTCACGCGCGGCGCCGGGCCGGCTGGACCCCGCGGCGGCGATCACGACGGCGTCGCCCGGGCGCAGCCCGGCCTCCGCCAGCCGCTCGGCGAGGAGGTCCGCGAGGCGCGGGTCGGGGCCGAGCGGCGTGCCTGCCGCGGCCCGTCCGCTCCCAGGGCCGCGGTCCTCGACCGCCGCCGCGACGTCGACGCTCACGTGGAACCCGCCGGAGAGCAGCAGCGGCACGACGACCGCGTCGCCCGGCCGCGCGCCGTCGACCACGGAGCCGTCGGCAGTGCTCGTCGCGGAGCGTCGCGGGTCGTCCGTCGCCGCGGACGGGGCGACGACCGACGTCACGACGTCCGCGACCTCGGGCTGCTGCACGTCGACGAACGCCTCGCGGACGTCGAGGTCGGGGCGCGCGGCGCGCACGTCGTCGAGGAGCGCACGGATCACGTCGCGGCCGGTGAGGTCGCTCGTGCCGTGCGAGCAGCCGATCAGCACGGGCGCGGCGCCGAGCGTCCCGCCGTCGGCGACCTCCGGCCCGGTGTCGGACGACGCCCCCGAGCCGGGCGACGCTTCCGACGGGACAGCGCCTCCGAAGAAGGCCGGGCTCTCCGCGCTCATGCGAGCTCCAATCGATATCCGCGCTTGACGACGGTCTTGACGAGGTCGCGCCGGCCGGTCGCCTCGCGCAGGCGCGCGACGGCGACCTCGGCCGCGTGGGGGTCGCGCGAGTCGCCGGGCAGGACGTCGAGCACGTCGTCGCGCGTGACGACCTCGCCGCGGCGCGCGGCGAGGAGGCGCAGCACCTCGAGGCTGCTGGGCGAGAGGGGCAGCACCTCGCCGTCGAGCACGGCGACGCGCGAGCGGATCTGGAGCGCGCCGGCGACGGTCGCGAGCGCGACGGTCTCGGCCTGCTCGTAGTGCGCGACGAGCGTGCGCACGAGGGCACCGAGCCGCCCGCGCTCGGGCTGGAGCGGCGTGACCCCGCGGTGCTCCAGCGGCTTCGCGGTGATCGGCCCGACGGCCGCCGCGACCATGGACCCGTCCTGGAACCGCGACACGACGAGGCGGCCCACGCCGTGCTCCTCGGCCGCGCTCAGCCACGCCTCGGCGCCGGGCGCGGAGGTGAACACGACGGCGTCGATCTCCCCGACGGCCGCGGCCTCGACGGACGCGCGCAGCGCCTCGGGGTCGGGCGGCGGCCCCCAGCGGTAGACGACGAGGCTCGCGACCTCGGCACCGGCCTCGGCGAAGACGACGTCGAGGCCGTCGGCCCCGGCGCCGTGGTGCTGGACGGCGATGCGCAGCCCGGCGACGCCCTCGCCGAGCAGCACGTCGGCGATCTCCGCCGAGGTCTCGGACTCGGCGACCCAGTCGGCCGTGAGCCCGGCGGCCTGGATCGCGCCGCGCGCCTTGGGCCCGCGCGCGACGATCCGCGCGTCGGCGAGCACCTCGAGCAGGCGGTCGGCGAGGCCGTGCGCGTCGGCGGCCTCGACCCACGAGCGGAAGCCGATGCCGGTCGTCACGACGACGACGTCCGGCGGGTGCTCGACGAGGTCGCGCGTCCCCGCGAGGAGCTGCTCGTCGTCGGCGTGCGGGATCATGCTCAGTGCGGGCGCGTGGCGGACCTCGGCACCCCGGCGCTGGAGGGCGGCGGCGAGCTCGCTCTTGCGGCGGTCGGCCGTGACGAGCACGGTGCAGCCGGCCATGACCTGGCCGAGGGCGGGGCGGTCGACGCCAGGGTCGGACGCGAGATCGACCCGAGCGTCCGAGATCGACCCTCCGTGGGTCGACGTCGCGACGGGCGGGTCGATCTCAGTGCTGCCGGTCACGCGACCGTCGCCGGGTCGAGCCGTCCCTCGGCGGCGACGTCTCCCATGACGATGATCGCCGGGGGGCGGACACCTGCCTGGGCGGCGTGCGCCACGATCTCGCCGAGCGGGGCCCGCGTGACGCGCTGGTGCGGCGTCGAGCCGCTCTCCACGATCGCGACGGGCATCGCGGGGTCGGCCCCGGCGCCGAGGGCCTGGGCCGTGATGCGTGCGAGCTGCGAGACACCCATGAGGACCACCAGCGTAGCCGTGCGGTCGCGCACCCCGGCCAGCGCGGCGGCGTCGAGCCCGTCGTGCCCGCTGGTCACGTGGAACGCGGCGACCGTCCCCCGGTGCGTGAGCGGGATGCCCGCGAGCGCCGGGACGCTCAGCGCGCTGGACACCCCTGGCACGACGTCGACCGGCACGCCCGCCTCGCGGCACGCGATCACCTCCTCGCCGCCGCGCCCGTAGACGAACGGGTCGCCGCCCTTGAGCCGCACGACGCGCCGTCCGCGCTGCGCCTGCTCCACGAGGATCGCGTTGATCTCGTGCTGCGGCACCGGGTGGTTGCCGGGCGTCTTGCCGACGTCGATCACCTCGACACCGGGCGCGAGCTCGTCGAGCACGTCGCCCGGCCCGAGCCGGTCCGCGACGACGACGTCCGCCTCCGCGAGCGCCCGGCGCCCCCGGAGGGTGAGCAGGTCGACGGCGCCCGGTCCGCCACCGACGAGCGTCACGCGCCCGAGCCCGCCGTCGGCCGGCCGGTGCCGCCGCTGGTCGGCGCCGCCGGAGCGCAGGTGCTCGGCGATCGCGTCGCGCACCGCACGCGCCCGCCGCGGGTCCGCGCCGCGCCGCTCGGCCGCGCCGTCAGCCGCTCGTCGCGCCCGAGCGCGGCGGTCCGGCGACAGGTGCGCCGCGGGGACGTCCGTGACGACCCCGACGAGCACGTCGCCGCTGTGGGTCGTCGCAGGCGTGCGCGCGGTGCCCTCGTGCGCGGCCCCGGCGTTGACGCACCAGGTGCGGCGCGCGGCCGCCCACGCGGCGACGTCGCGGTTGGTCCCCGAGTCGTCCGTCGCCGCGAGCACGAGCCACGCGTCCTCGACGTCGGACTCGCGCACCTCGCGCGGCGCCCAGGTGACGCCCCCTCCGCCGGGTGCGGGGTGTCTGTCGTCCCGAGGACGGATCGACGACAGATACCCCGCACTCAGCGAGGCCGCGACGAGGTCGCGCAGGTCCTCGCAGACCTGCGGCGCGACGACGCGGACGTGCGCGCCGTCGTCGGCCATCGCCCGGGCGCGGCGGGCGGCGACGGGCCCGCCGCCCGCGACGAGGACCGTGCGCCCGGCGAGGTCGAGGCCCAGGAGCGTCGTCACGGCGCACCGTCCGAGGCATCGTCGGCCGTGGGGTCCGCGGCGGCGAGGGGGCGCGTCCCCACGTGCACGACGCCGTCGCGCACCTCGGCGGGCCACGTCGCCAGGTCCGGGGCGAGGCCCTGGACGGGCACGTACCCGGCGGCCTCGAGGCAGCGCCCGGTCGCGAGGTCGAAGACCTGCTTGTACATGGGCCCGGCGACGGTCGGGACGCCGCCGCGCGTCCCGACGATCCCGCGCGACATGACGTTCGCCCCCGAGAACGGGTCACGCTGCTGCACGACGCGCACCGTGTCGTCGGGGAGGCGGAAGAGGGCGACCTGCACCCCGCCCACGAGGGCGGCGACGCCGCGCTCGACGAGGAGGTCGCGCAGCAGGCACACCCGCTCCCACTCCGTGGTCGCCGACGTGGCCGTCTCCCCGGGGGGCACGGCCTGCTCTGCGGACACGACGCTCATCGACGGACCTCCAGGGTCGTGCCGGCGATCACCACGGGGCCGGCGGGGACGGTGGCGAGACCCGCGGCACGGGCCTCCTCCAGGGCGGCGCGCTCGTCCGCCGTCGCGGGCCGGATCTGGCCGCGCTCGGTGACGTACGCGAGGTCGGGGTCGGGCTCGGCGGGCGCGTTGACGAACGAGCCGAAGCGACGCAGCTTCTCCGGGTCCTCGAGGACCGCGCGCCACTCGTCCTCGTAGTCGCCGACGTGGCGGGCCATCGCGGCGTCGAGGTCGGCGCCGAGGCCGAGCGAGTCCTCCACGATCACCTCGCGGATCGCGTCGAGGCCGCCCTCGTAGTCCTCGACCCACGCGGCCGTGCGCTGAAGGCGGTCGGCCGTGCGGACGTAGTACATGAGGAAGCGGTCGATGGTCCGGACGAGCGCCTCGTCGTCCAGGTCCTCGGCGAGGAGCTGCGCGTGCCGGGGCGTGAACCCGCCGTTGCCGCCGACGTACACGTTCCAGCCCTTGTCCGTCGCGATGACGCCGACGTCCTTGCCGCGCGCCTCGGCGCACTCGCGCGCGCACCCGGAGACGCCGAGCTTGAGCTTGTGGGGCGAGCGCAGCCCGCGGTAGCGCAGCTCGAGCTCGACGGCCATGCCCACCGAGTCCTGCACGCCGAACCGGCACCACGTGGACCCGACGCACGACTTCACCGTGCGCAGGGACTTGCCGTACGCGTGCCCCGACTCGAACCCGTGCTCCACGAGCCGGCGCCAGATGTGCGGGAGCTGCTCGATGCGAGCGCCGAACATGTCGATGCGCTGTCCGCCCGTGATCTTCGTGTAGAGCCCGAAGTCCTTGGCGACCTGGCCGATGACGAGCAGCCCGTCGGGCGTGATCTCGCCGCCGGGGATGCGCGGGACGACGGAGTACGTGCCGTCCTTCTGCATGTTCGCCATGACGTGGTCGTTGGTGTCCTGGAGCGTCGCCTGCTCGCCGTCGAGGATGTGGCCGTTGCCGAGCGACGCGAGGATCGACGCGATCGTGGGCTTGCAGATGTCGCAGCCGCGCCCGGCGTCGCGGACGAGCACGGCGCCGTGGGTGTCCGTCACAGGTTCCGGTACACGACCGAACCGCCCGACGATCTCGCTGAACGTGTGCAGGTCCGCGACGCGCACGGCGTCGAAGAGCTGCGCACGGGAGAGGTCGAAGTGCTCGCACAGCGCGTTCGAGACCTCGACGCCGGCACGGGCGAGCTCGGTCGTCGTGATCTTCTTGACGAGCGGCAGGCACGACCCGCAGCTCGTCCCCGCGCGCGTGCACGCCTTGACGCCCGCGAGCTCGGTGCACCCGTGCTCGGTGACCGCGCCGCGGATCGTGCCCGCGCTGACGTTGTTGCACGAGCAGACCGTGGCGTCGTCGGGGAGCTCGAGGCTCGGCGCCCTGCCCCCGGAACCCTCGGGCAGCAGGAACACCCCCGGGTCGCCCGGGAGCTCCGTGCCGAGCATCGGCCGCAGCGACGCGTACGGCGCGGCGTCCCCGACGAACACGCCGCCCAGGAGCGTGCGCGCGTCGTCGGACAGCACGAGCTTCTTGTAGACGCCCGCGACCGGGTCGGCCCACACGAGCTCCATCGCGCCCTCGGTGCGGGCGAACGCGTCGCCGAAGCTCGCGACGTCGACCCCCTGCAGCTTGAGCTTGGTCGCCGTGTCCGCGCCCGGGAACGTCGCCTCGCCGCCGAGCAGGCGGTCCGCGACGACCTCTGCCATCGCGTAGCCCGGCGCGACCAGGCCGATGCACCGACCCTCGATGCACGCGACCTCGCCCACGGCCCACACGTGCTCGTCCTCGGTGCGGCACGCGAGGTCGACGACGGCGCCCCCGCGCTCCCCGATCGCGAGCCCCGCCGCGCGCGCGAGCTCGTCGCGGGGCCGAACGCCCGTCGCGACGACGACGACGTCCACGTCGAGCCGGCCGCCGTCGGCGAAGTCGAGCCGGCCCACGTGGCCGGTCTTCCGGGAGACCTTCATCTCCTGGGTCCCGGTGCTGCAGCGGACCGCGATGCCCATGCCGTTGATGAGGCGCTTGAGCGCCTCGCCGCCGCCGAGGTCGATCTGCGCGTCCATCAGGTGCGTGCCGAACTGGATGACGGTGGCCTGCGCGCCGAGCGCCTTGAGCGCGCCCGCCGCCTCGAGGCCCAGGAGGCCGCCGCCGATCACCGCGCCGCGGACGGGGCGCTCCCAGCCACCCTCGGTCGTCGCGTGCCGACGCTTCTCCTCGACCCACCCGCGCAGGGCCGCGACGTCGTCGATCGTGCGGTAGACGAACACGCCCGGGAGGTCGTTGCCCGGGATGGGCGGCATCGCGGCGCTCGACCCCGTCGCGAGGACGAGCTCGTCGTAGGCGTGCACCCGCCCGAGGCGGTCGGTGACGGTCTGCGCGTCGCGGTCGATCGACGTCACCGCGCAGTCGCGGTGCAGCGTGACGAGCGGGTCGTCCCACAGGGCCGGGTCGCCGAGCGTGAGCTCCTCGGCGTCGCGGGCCGAGAAGTAGCTCGTCAGGGCGACGCGGTCGTACGGCTTGCGCGGCTCCTCGGCGAAGAGCGAGACGCGCCATACGCCAGCGGTGTCGCGGGCACGCAGCGCCTCGACGAGCCGCTGGGCGACCATGCCGCCGCCGACGACGACGAGGTGCCGGGGGGCGGCGGGAGCGCTGTGCGCGGGGGCGGGATCGGTCTGAGGTCCGGTCACGTCGGGCTCCTGGGGCGTCGGGCGGATCGGTCACCCGCCCGCGGGTCCGACGAGGGCTCCCGGGACGGTGCTGACGACGCTACGGACGGGCGGTTTCGCGGCCGTGCCCCGTCCGTTGCCCGTCCGTAACGGTGTTCTCACCCGGCGCCGCACCGCCGTGTGAGGTCGGCGGAGCGGGGCGAGATCGGCAGGTCGTGCCGAGATCGGCGATCGTGACTGCCGATCTCGACGAGGCCCGCCGATCTCACGTGTCGAGGCCGACCGGCGCCGGTGCTGCCTCGTTCTTCGGCTGGTCCGGGTCCGCCTTCGCGAGCCAGTCGACCAGACCGCACACGACGTCCTTGCAGCCCCCGCAGCCCGTCGTCGCGCGCGTGGCCCGCGCGACGTCGTCGACGCTGCGGGCGCCGTCGTGCCAGCACCCGACGACGTCGCCCTTGGTCACGCCGTTGCACGTGCAGACGGTCGTGCGGTCGGGCATGTGGGTCGGGGACGACGCCGGCGCGGGGGCCTGCGCGACAGGGCGCAGCAGCAGGTGGGCCGGGTCCGCGGGGACCGGGACCCGACGGGTGTACGTCGCGGTGAGGTCCGCGCCCACCTCGGGCGCGCCGACGCACGTCACGCCGACGAGCAGGCCGTCCGCGACGACGACCTCGACGTGCCGCCCCGACGCGGGGTCGCTCAGCGTCACGGAGCGGTGCGCGGGGTCGGGCGCCCGCCGCTCGCCGCACACGCCCATCGTCACGATCTCCAGCCCCGCCGCCTTGACGCGCACGACGTCGGTCCCGGCCCTCGGGCGCTCGTCCACACCGGGGTTCCCGGGACCAGGAGGGCGCGGACGACCCGTGGACCCGGGACCGGCAGGGTGGGCAGCGACCCCGGACACGCCCGGTGCCGACGGCCCGGGCGGCTCCCCGAGCGGGCGCGCGACGACGTTCATGGCGAGGCGCAGCGCCATGCTCGGCCGGTCGGCGTCGACCCCCAGGCGGACCCGTGGGCGCCCCGACGCCGCCCCCTGCGCGGCGTCCGGGTTCACCGCGCCGCCCCGGTCGGTCCACCTCGCGCACCGCTCCGCGAGGTGGTCCGCGAGCCGGCGCGACTGGTCCCAGCCCTGCGCGATCAGCCCGGTGCCGCCCTCGGGCGGCTGCGCGCAGTCGCCGATCGCGAACACGCGCGGGTCGTCGGGGCTCGCCAGGTCCGGCCCGACGACGACGCCCCGGTCGACCGCGAGGCCCGCCGCACGCGCGAGCCCGGCCTCGGGCACGGTGCCGCACGCGAGCACGAGCAGGTCGGCCTCGATGCCGACGAGCCGCGTCGCGTCGTCCCCCGCGCCCCCCGCCGGGCGGGCCGACGGGCCGGCGGGCGCCCCGCCGTCGGGCACGCGGAGCGTCACCCCGCGCACGGAACCCGACTCCACGAGGACGCGCTCGGTGCGCGCGCGCGTCCAGGTCCGCACGCCGAGACCCGCGAGGCCGCGCGCGACGACGCCCCCCGCGGCGCGGTCGAGCTGGCGGTCCATGACGCTCGCACCCCCGTGCACGAGGCTCACCGCGACGCCGCGGCGCGCGAGCCCGCACGCGACCTCCAGCCCGAGCACGCCCGCCCCGACGACCACGGCGTGCCGCGCGTTGACCGACGCCGCGACGATCTCGCGCGCGTCGTCGAGCGTGCGCAGCGCGTGCGCGCCACGAGGCAGGCCGCCCGGGAGGTCCGTCAGGCCCGGCAGGTCGGGGACCCGCGCGGCCGCACCCGTCGCGAGCACGACGACGTCGTACGGGTGCGCGCCGTCGCCCGTGACGACGCGGCGCGCGGACCGGTCGATCGCGATGGCCTCGGTGCCGCGGCGCACCGTGACGCGGGCGTCGTCCGCCCCCGGCAGGCCGATCGCCGCGACGTCGACCTTGCCCGCCACGACCTCGCTGAGCAGCACGCGGTTGTACGGCGCGTACTCCTCCGCGCCGAGCACGGTGACCTCCACGGCCGACGTCCCCGCGGGCGCCCCGCAGCGCGCCACGAGGTCGCTCGCGAACCGCGACCCGACCATGCCGTTGCCGATCACGACGACGCGCGTCATGCGACCACCTCCTGCGCCGTGGACGCGCGCCGCACGTCCACGGCGCACACCTTGAACTCGGGCATGCCCGAGACCGGGTCGGTCGCGTCGGTGGTGACCCGGTTGACGCTTCCCTCCCCGCTCCAGTGGAAGGGCATGAAGACGGTGTCCGGGCGGATCCGGTCGGACCACCGCGCGACCGCCTCGATCGCTCCGCGGCGCGTCGTGAGGCGGGCGCGGTCGCCGTCGTCGACCCCGAGCCGCACGCCCAGGACCGGGTGGAGCTCGACGAACGGCTCCGGCACGAGCCGGTCGAGCTCCGGCACGCGGCGCGTCTGCGCGCCCGACTGGTAGTGCTGCAGCACGCGACCCGTGACGAGGTAGAGCGGGGCGTCGGCGCGCACGTCGTCGCTCGGTCCGACGTGGTCGACCACGACCATCCGCGCGCGCCCGTCCGGGGTCGCGAACCGGTCGAGGAACAGCCGCGGCGTACCCGGGTGGTCCGCGGTGGGCACCGGCCAGTGCAGCCCCGGGCCGCCGTCGTCCTCGTCCGCGTCGAGACGCGCGTGGCTCAACCCCGCGTAGTCGGCCACCCCGCCCGCGGACGCGCGCGCGAGCTCGTCGAAGACGACGGCGGGGTCCGTCGGGAAGGAGACCGACGAGCCCAGGCGACGCGCGAGCTCCGCGAGGATCCACAGCTCCGAGCGCGCCTCCCCGGGCGGGTCGACCGCGCGACGGCGCCGGATGACCCGCCCCTCGAGCGACGTCATGGTGCCCTCCTCCTCGGCCCACTGCGTCACCGGCAGCACGACGTCCGCGAGCAGCGCCGTCTCCGACGGCACGAGGTCGAACACCACGAGCAGGTCGAGGGCGCGCAGGTTCGCGGCGACCTGGTCCGCGTCCGGCGCGCTGACCACGACGTTCGACCCGTGCACGAGCAGCGCGCGCGGGCGCCCGTCCTCGGCGTAGGTGGTCCGCGCACCGGCCGGTCCGGGCCGGGCGCCGAGCGCGCGCAGGAGCCTGACGGCGGGCATCCCCGGACCGGGGATCGTCGCCGGGTCCACGCCCCACACGGACGCGACGTGCGCGCGCGCCGCCGGGTCGTCGATCCTGCGGTAGCCCGGGAGCTGGTCGGCCTTCTGCCCGTGCTCGCGCCCGCCCTGCCCGTTCCCCTGGCCGGTGATCGCGCCGTACCCGGAGCCGACGCGTCCCGGCAGGCCGAGCGCGAGCGCGAGGTTGATCGCGGCGGTCACCGTCGCGGTGCCCTGCGACGACTGCTCGACACCCCGCCCCGTCAGCACGTACGCGCCCGCGCCGCCGTGGGCGGGCGACGCGGCCGCGAGCAGCCGCGCGACGTGCCGCAGCCGCGCGGCCGGGACCCCGCAGACGGTCTCCGCGCGCTCGGGCCACCACGCCATGACGGAGCGCCGGACGTCGTCGAACCCCGACGTGCGCGCGGCGAGGTACTCCGCGTCCGCGAGCCCTTCCGTGACCACGACGTGCAGCAGCGCGAGGAGCACGACGAGGTCGGTCCCGGGCACGGGCTGGAGGTGCACGCCCTGGTCGCCCACCGGCCCCGCACCCGGAGGCGGGACCAGCCGCCCCGGCGACCGACCGTCGTCGGGCACGGCACGCTGCCCGACGACGCCCGCCGGCTCTCCCGTGAGCGCCGCGGTGGCGCTGCGGCGCGGGTCCACGACGACGAGCCCGCCGCGCGAGCGCACGCCCGCGAGGTGCTGGACCGACGGCGGCATGGTCTCGGCGAGGTTGGAGCCGAGCAGGAGCACGGCGTCGGCGCCGCCGAGGTCGGCGAGCGGGAACGGCAGCCCGCGGTCGACGCCGAACGCCCGGTTCGCCCCGGCTGCCGCCGACGCCATGCAGAAGCGCCCGTTGTAGTCGATGTTCGCGGTGCGCAGGACCGTCCGCGCGAACTTGCCGAGCGCGTACGCCTTCTCGTTCGTCAGCCCGCCGCCGCCGAACACGGCGACGGCGTCCCGCCCGTGCTCGGCCTGCACCCGGGCGATCCCCGCCACCACGACGTCCAGCGCCTCGTCCCACGACGCCGGGTGCAGTACGTCGTCGCTCCCGCGCAGCAGCGGGGTCGTGATCCGGTCCGCCGCGCGGAGGACCGTCGCGCTCGTCCAGCCCTTCTGGCACAGCCCACCCCGGTTGGTGGGGAAGTCGCGCGGGGCGACGGTGACCGGGAGCGGTCCTGCGCCGGGCGTCAGGGACATGCCGCACTGGAGCGCGCAGTAGGGGCAGTGCGTGTCCACGCTCAGATCCCGGCCGACGCGAGCGCCGACCCCTTGCGGAGGTACACCGCCCAGGCGACGACCGCCATGACGGCGTACATCCCGATGAACGCCCACAGGGCCGGGACGAGCGAGCCGGCGAGGCTCGTCGACGCCGCGAACCCGCGCGGGATGAGGAACCCGCCGAACGCCCCGATCGCCCCCGCGATGCCGATGCACCCCGCCGCGGCCTTGCGCGCGCGGGCCCGGGCCTCGTCGAGAGCGGCGGCGTCGACCGCCGTCGGCCCGTCGAGCGCGCCGCCCGGGACGGCGCTCGCCTGGAAGACGGCGGGGATCATGCGGTAGGTCGAGCCGTTGCCGATGCCCGTCGCGACGAACAGGACGAGGAAGGAGGCGAAGAACAGGCCGAAGCTGTGCGACCGCAGCGCCTGGATCGCGCCGAACGCCCCGAGCGCCATGACGCCGTACGACGCGATGGTGACGCGCGTGCCGCCCACCCGGTCCGCGATGACGCCGCCGAGGGGCCGCGTGACCGAGCCGACGAGCGCGCCGAGGAACGCGATCGACAGCGTCACCTCGGGGAACTGGCCCGTGAGCAGCAGGGGGAACGCCCCGGCGTACCCGATGAACGACCCGAACGTGCCGATGTAGAGGAACGAGATGATCCACGTGTGCTTGTTCCGCGTCGCGGCGGCGAACGACTTCGGGTCGGCCTTCGCGGTGGACAGGTTGTCCATGAACCGCCACGCGAGGAACGCCGCGAGCAGGATGAACGGGATCATCATGAGCCCCGCGCGCTCGAGCGCGACGCCCGCTCCGGCGACGATGACGAGCGGCACCGCGAGCTGCACGACCGCCGTCCCCAGGTTGCCGCCCGCGGCGTTGAGCCCCAGCGCCTTGCCCTTCTCCCGCTCGGGGTAGAAGAACGAGATGTTCGCCATCGACGACGCGAAGTTCCCGCCACCGAAGCCCGCGAGCGCCGCGACCGCGAGCATGACCCCGAACGGCGTCCCCGGGTCCTGCACCGCGACGGCGAGCGCCGCCGTCGGGAGCAGGAGCAGGAGCGCCGAGACCACGGTCCAGTTGCGGCCGCCGAACAGCGGCACCGCGAACGTGTACGGGATGCGCAACGTCGCGCCGACGAGGCTCGGCACGGCGATGAGCCAGAACTGCTGGTCGACGGTGAACGTGAACCCGGCGGCGGGGAGCTGCGGCACGACGATCGACCACAGGGCCCACACCGCGAACCCGAGGAACTCGGCGAACACCGAGATCCACAGGTTGCGCGTCGCGACCTTCCGGCCGCCGTCGCGCCAGAACGTCGGGTCCTCCGGATCCCAGCGGTCGATCCAGCGTCCGGAGCGGTGGGTCGGGGCGGTCGCCGTGCGGCCGGCCGTCGAGGCGGTGGTCGGCCCGACGGCGGTCGTGGCCCTGGGCGCGGAGGCCGCGGCGGTCGTGGTGGTCGCGGTGCCGGAGGGGTGCTCTGCGGACTGCTCACCCTCGTGGGTGGTGGGGCTCGTGGGCGCGGACATGGCGGCTCCTTCAGCAGGTCCCGGTCAGTACCGAGGACGCTAGGAACGCCGTGTTTCCCCCGCGCGCGGCCGTCGTTAAGCCCGTGTGAGGTCTTCCGCACACCGAGCGCGGGGCCGCTGTGAGCGGTTGGCGAGGTGGTGCGGCGTGCGGCCGCGCGGGGTCAGCCCTCGACGCCCGTCGCCTCGTGCGACGAGCCGACGGGCTTCGACTCGGGCGACCCGCGCTCGCGCAGGTAGATCGCGAGCACGACCATGCTCAGGACCGCCAGCATCTCGGACTGCCAGTTCTGGAACGTCCGGCTCCAGAAGTCGGGCATCGAGAGGTACTCCGTCCAGGGCACGGGGTCCTCGAGCTCGCGCAGCTGCTCCTCGCTGAACGCGACGGCGCCCGCCGCCGACTGCGCCGCCCACGAGCCGAGGAAGATCGCGCCCATGACGAGCGAGAGCGAGCGCGAGTAGACCGCGAGCCGCCAGCCCCCGGCCCGCGCCCAGGCCGAGGAGTCGGGCGTCGCGTGCTCGCCCACCTTCTGGTCCTCGTCGGACTCGCGGCCGGCCTCCTCGAGCTTCTTCGACTCGGGCGAGCCGCGCTGCACGAACCACACGGTCGCGGTGATGAAGAGCAGGAACTGGAGGTACTCGGACTGCCAGTTCTCGGTGACGTCGACCCAGAACGCCGACGACGCCACGTACTGGCCGAACGTCACGGGGTCCAGCCCCGCCGCGCGCTGGTCCGTGTTGAAGACCGCGACCCCGCTCACCGCCTGGGCGACGAGCGACGCGAGGAACGCGGCGGCGAAGAAGAGGCTCAGCGAGCTGGCGCGCAGCCCGCCGAGGACGCCGCCCTTGCCGGGACCGGCGCTCATCGGTGCACCGCCGCGAGCACGAACGTGACGGCGAGGCCCGCGCCGACGAGCACGAGCGTCGCCCAGAACATCAGCCGCGGGACCCTCATGCCTCGACCTCGCAGTCGTAGGGGCGGTCCTCGCGCGGGGTGCAGCCGGCGGCGGTGATGATCCAGCCGTCGCCCGACACGGCGAGGAAGAGGGTGTCGGTCGCGGTGACGACCTGCGCCTGGCGGCCGGCCAGGTGGACGTCCTCGACGACGAGGTCGTCCCCGGCCGCGGCGAGCGCGGCGAGCGGACCGTCGGGCGCGGCGACCACGTCCGCGCACGGCTCGCCCTCGTCCGCGGCGAGCGCGTCCGCGGCGTCGGGCAGGAGGAGTGCGCACGCGGCGGCGCCGTCACCCCCGGCGACCGCGGTGGCGAGCTCCTCGACGACGGCCCGGGCGTCCGCGGCCCCCGGTCCGGCGCACGCAGTGAGGCCGAGCGCCGCAAGACCGACGAACGCACCCGTGGGGATCGCCGCCCGAGCCCGGCGCCCGCGTCCCGGCCCGGCTCCCGCCGTCGGCCGGACCGCCCTGCCCTGAGCGCTGCGCACGCGACCTCCCTCGAACGACACCGGTGAGGTTCACCGGCCCCTCCGAGGCCCATGCTCGCCGTTCCCCGGGTGCCCGCAAGCGGAGCACCGCGCGGGCTCAGCCCCAGACGAGGCCGCGCGCCGGGTCCTCGAGCACCTTCGCGACGTCGGCCAGCACGCGCGCGCCGAGCTCGCCGTCGACGAGGCGGTGGTCGAAGCTCAGCGCGAGCTGCGTGACCCAGCGCTTCTTGATCTTGCCCTTGTGGACCCACGGCTGCTCGCGAATCGCGCCGAAGGCGAGGATCGCGGCCTCGCCCGGGTTGAGGATCGGCGTCCCGGTGTCGATGCCGAACACGCCGACGTTCGTGATCGTGATGGTGCCGTCGGACATGTCGGCGGGCGACGTGCGGCCCGCCCGCGCGGTCGCGGTGAGGTCCGCGATCTCGCCTGCGAGGCCGTGCAGGTCGAGCCGGTGCGCGTCCTTGATGTTCGGCACGACGAGTCCGCGCGGCGTCGCCGCCGCGATGCCGAGGTTCACGTAGTGCTTGTAGACGATCTCCTGCGCGGCGTCGTCCCAGCTCGCGTTGATCTCCGGGTGGCGGCGCACGGCGAGGAGCAGCGCCTTCGCGGTGACGAGCAGCGGGGTGACGCGCACGTCGGCGAACTCCCGGTCCTCGCGCAGGGTGTGCACGAGGCGCATGGTCTTGGTGACGTCGACCGTGTGGAACACCGTGACGTGCGGGGCGGTGAACGCGCTCGTCACCATCGCCTCGGCCGTGCGCTTGCGCACCGACTTCACGGGCACGCGCGTCTGGCGGCCGTCCGGGGTGACGGCGCCGGACGCGAGCCACGGCTGGTCGTCGTCGGCGTACGTCGCCAGCGGCTTGGCCTTCGCCTGCTCGTGGTACGCCTGCACGTCCTCGCGCGTGACGATCCCGCCCGGGCCGGTGCCGGCGACGCTGGCGAGGTCGACCCCGAGGTCCTTGGCGAGCTTGCGCACCGGCGGCTTCGCCAGCACCGGCAGGTGCACGTGCCCGACGGCGGCGGGCGTCGGCGCGCTCGCCGCAGGCACGGCCGCGGGTGCCGGGGCAGGAGCCGGGACGGCGGCGGCCGGGGCCACGACCGGAGCGGCGGCCGGGGCCGCGTCCGGAGCGCGGCGGCGGCGACGGGCCGTACCCGGCTCGACCGTCCCGTATCCCACGAGCACCGAGCCGGAGCCGGAGGCCGCGGCGGTCGCCCCGCCCTCCGACCCGGCACCCGGGGCGGGCGAGGCAGGAGCGGGAGCCGCGTCCGCGCCGTCGGGCACGACGCCGGCCGGCGCGGCGGGCGCCGGCGCGGTGCCGGACGGGTCGGTGTCCACGACGATGATCGGCACGCCGACCTCGACCGTCGTCCCCTCGGGCGCGAGGATCTCCGTGACGACCCCCGTGTACGGCGACGGGAGCTCGACGAGCGACTTGGCCGTCTCGATCTCGACGATCGTCTGGTTGACCGTCACGGCGTCACCGACGGCGACGTGCCACTGCACGATCTCGGCCTCGGTGAGGCCCTCGCCCGCGTCGGGGAGGTTGAACTTCTCGAAGGTGGGCACTGCGTGGTCCTCCTGGTGGTCCCGGTCGGCGCTGTCGAGGTCGCGGCGGACGCGCGTCAGAACGCGAACGCGCGGTCGACGGCGTCGAGCACGCGGTCGAGGCTCGGCAGGTAGTCGTGCTCGATCTTGGCGACGGGGTACGGGGTGTGGAAGCCGCCGACGCGCAGCACCGGCGCCTCGAGCGAGTAGAAGCACTCCTCCGTCACGCGGGCCGCGACCTCGGCGCCCGAGCCCAGGTAGGCCGGGGCCTCGTGCACGACGACGCAGCGCCCGGTCCGGCGCACGGACTCCACCACGGTCACGGTGTCGAGCGGGGAGATGCTGCGCAGGTCCACGACCTCGACGCTGCGTCCCTCCTGCTCGGCCGCCGCGGCGGCGCGGAGCGCGGTCGCGACGGTCGGGCCGTACGCGACGAGGGTCAGGTCGGCGCCGGGGCGGACGACGCGCGCACGGTCCAGCACGGTCGCGCCCTCGCCGCGGCCGGAGACCTCGACGGGGCCCTTCTCCCAGTAACGGCCCTTGGGCTCGAAGAACAGCACGGGGTCGGGCGAGGCGATGGCCTCCTGGATCATCGTGTACGCGTCCTGCGGCGTGGACGGCGACACGACGCGCAACCCGGCGGTGTGCGCGAACAGCGCCTCGGGGCTCTCGCTGTGGTGCTCGACGGCGCCGATCCCGCCGCCGTACGGCACGCGGATCACGACGGGCACCTGGAGCTTCCCGCCCGAGCGGTAGCCCATCTTCGCGAGCTGCGTGGTGATCTGGTCGTACGCGGGGAAGATGAACCCGTCGAACTGGATCTCGCACACCGGCCGGTAGCCGCGCAGCGCGAGGCCGATCGCCGTGCCGAGGATGCCGGACTCCGCGAGCGGCGTGTCGACGACGCGGTCCTCGCCGAAGTCCTTCTGGAGCCCGTCGGTCACGCGGAACACGCCGCCGAGCGCGCCGATGTCCTCGCCCATGAGCAGGACCTTCGGGTCGGTCTCGAGCGACCGGCGCAGGCCCTCGTTGATCGCGCGGGCGAGGGTCAGGGTCTTGTTCTCGCTCATCGGGCCACCTCCGCGGCCGGCTCCTCGAAGGACTGCTGGTAGTCGGCGAACCACGCCTTCTCGCGCTCGACCACGGCGTTCGGCGTCGCGTAGACGTGGTCGAACATGGTCGACGGGTCGGGCGCGGCGAGCGCGCGCACCTCGTCGCGCAGCCGCTCGCCGAGCGCGTCGGCCTCGGCCGCGACGTCGGCGGCGAACGCGTCGTCCCACGCGTCCTCGGCGCGGAGCAGGTTCTCGAGCCGGTCGATCGGGTCGCGACGGCGCCAGTACTCCTCCTGGGCCCGCGAGCGGTACTTGGTCGGGTCGTCCGACGTCGTGTGCGCGCCCATGCGGTAGGTGAACGCCTCGACGAACGTCGGACCGCCGCCCGTGCGCGCCCGTTCGAGCGCCTCGGCCGTCACGGCGTAGCACGCGAGCACGTCGTTGCCGTCGACCCGCACGCTGGGCACGCCGAACCCGCCACCGCGGCGGTACAGGGGCACGCGCGACTGCTTGGTCGTCGGCTCGGAGATCGCCCACTGGTTGTTCTGGCAGAAGAAGACGACGGGCGCGTTGTTCACCGCGGCGAACACCAGCGCCTCGTTGACGTCCCCCTGCGACGTCGCGCCGTCGCCGAAGTACGTGACGACGGCCGTGTCGCGCTCCGGGTCCCCCGACCCGACGAGGCCGTCGCGCTGGACGCCCATCGCGTACCCGGTCGCGTGGAGCGTGTGCGACCCGATGACGAGCGTGTACAGGTGCACGTTGTGCTCCGTGGGGTCCCACCCGCCGTGGTCGACCCCGCGGAACAGGCGCAGGCGCGCCGTCGGGTCGATGCCGCGCACGTGCGAGACGCCGTGCTCGCGGTAGGACGGGAACACGTAGTCCTGCGGGGCGAGCGCACGGCCGGAGCCGATCTGCGCCGCCTCCTGGCCCTTCGCCTGCGCGAACAGGCCGAGCTCACCCTGGCGCTGGAGCGACGTCGCCTCGTCGTCGAAGCGGCGCGTGAGCACCATGTCGCGGTAGAGGCCGCGCAGGGCCGCGGCGTCGAGGTGGGCGACGCGCTCGCGGTAGCCGTCCGTCTCGGGGGTCGTGACGCGAGATCCGGCCGGCGTCACGAGCTGGAGCAGGGGGGCGTCGTCGGGACCGCCCGCGACGTCGGGGAGGTCGGGGGGCGTGCTCGCGCCGTCCCGCGCGGCGGTTCTCGCGTCGTTCTCGGTCACGCGACTCTCCTTCGGTGCGGCCCGGCCGTGCGGCCGGCCCGCTCGGGGGCAGGAGGCGCCCGGTCGGGGCGCCGTCGGAACCTACGTCTCCGTAGCCTACGCAAGCGTAGGCTACGACACCGTAGGTTCGGCTGCCGACGTGTCGCCCAAGATCCGCCGGGACAGGCTGTAGGGATCCTCCAATCCCCACCGGACGGCCCCCGCGCCGACGGGGGCCCGCCCTACCTCGGGTACGCGCCGCCCGCGCGCAGCGCGTCGCGCTCGCGCAGCACCGGCCAGCGCGAGAACGCGAAGACGAGGAACATGACGACGTTGAGGATCGGCACCAGGCCCACGAGGATCCACCAGCCCGAGTAGCCGGCCTTCTGGATGATCCGGATGTAGGCGATGAGGAAGATCACCGCCACCGCGACGTAGAGGACCAGCGCGGCCGTGCCGAAGGCCCAGCCGTACTCGTCGACGAGCTGGTCGGTATCGATGGAGTCCATGCTCGCGAGTGTTCTCGCGCCGTCGGCGCCCGGCAACAGGGACCGCTCGGCACGGGTCCGGGACGGACGGCCTCAGAGCCAGGTGGCGCTCACGCGCAGGAACAGGTCCGTCGCCTCCGGCTCGCCGACGCTCACGCGCAGCCCCTCGCCCGCGAACGGGCGCACGATCGCCCCGGCGGCGCGCGCCTCCTCGGCGCGCTGCGCGGTGCGCTCGCCCAGGTCGAACCACACGAAGTTCGCCTGCGACTCCGGCAGCACCCAGCCCTGGTCGCGCAGGCCCTCGACGAGGCGCGCGCGGTCGGCGACGAGGTGCTCGACCCGCTGCAGCAGCTCGTCGCGCGCCGCGAGCGACGCGATGGCCGCGCGCTGCGCGACGTGGGAGACGCCGAACGGCGTCGACACGGCGCGGATCCCCGCCGCGAGCCGCGGGCGCGCGACGGCGTAGCCCACGCGCAGTCCCGCAAGGCCGTACGCCTTGGAGAACGTGCGCAGCAGCACGACGTTCGGGTGCTGCGCGTACACCGCGAGGCCGTCCGGGGCCTCGGGGTCGCGCACGAACTCCAGGTACGCCTCGTCGAGCACGACCAGCACGTCCGACGGCACCGCCGCGAGGAACGCGTCGAGCTCCTCGCGGTGCACGACCGGACCGGTCGGGTTGTTGGGCGTGCACACCATCACGACGCGCGTCCGCTCCGTGATCGCCGCGGCCATCGCGGGCAGGTCGAGCCGGCCGACGTCCGCCCCGGTCCGCAGCGGCACCTGGACCGACGTGCCGCCCGCGACCGCGACAGCGATCGGGTAGGCCTCGAACGAGCGCCACGGGTACACGACCTCGTCGCCCGGCTCGACGACCGTCTGCAGCACGTGCGCCAGCACCGCGACCGAGCCGTTGCCCACCACGACCTCGTCCGCGCCGACGCCCAGGTCGGCCGCGAGCGCCTCGGTGAGCTCGGTCGCGTACATGTCCGGGTAGCGGTTCACGTCCGCGGCGGCGTCGGCGATCGCGGCGACGACCGACGGCAGCGGCGGGTACGGGTTCTCGTTGGAGGAGAGCTTGAACGCCGCCGCGCCCGGGGCGACACGGGCCCCGGGGACGTAGGCCGGCAGCGCGGCGACGGCGGGACGCAGGGGGACGCGGGGTTCGTGGGCCACGGTCCTCGATCATGCCACCTGCCCGGCGCGGTCCCGCCGGGGCGCGGCCCGGCGCCGTGCCCGGGCGCCGCCCGGATGGCAGGATGCCCGGTATGAGCTTCGTCGTCCGCGTCCTCGTCACCGGCCTCGCGATCTGGCTCACGAGCCTGTTCATCGACGAGCACTTCCAGATCGTCGGGTCCGACACCGCCGGCGGGCAGGTCGTCATCATCCTCGTGGTGGCCCTGCTCTACTCGCTCGTGAACGCGATCATCAAGCCGATCGTGCAGATCCTGTCCATCCCGCTCTACATCCTCACGCTGGGGCTGTTCTCGCTCGTCGTCAACGCGCTCATGCTCATGCTCACCGCGTGGATCACGGAGCAGACGGACTGGGGCATCCGCATCATCGGCGGGTTCTGGTGGGCCCTGCTCGCGGCCCTGATCATCGGGCTCATCAACTTCGCCGTCTCGGCCGTCGTGCCCCGGGCCCAGGACCGCTGACCCCGGCCGCCTCGGTCCGCAGGACGGGCGCCGCTACCGCGCGTCGTCGTCGCCTCCCCCGCCGTCCGGGCCCGGCGCGGTGAGCTGACCGGCCCCCGGACTCCCCGTGAGCGGGGTCCCCGGCACCGCGGGCGACGGCGCCCCCGGCGCCGGCACCCCCGGCGCGCCCGGGAACGGCGTGCCCGGGGCCCACGGGGGCGTGAGCGAACGCGGGACCGCCAGGTCCCCGATGCAGAACGTGGTGTCCGGGTCGGGCACCAGGCGCGCCTCGTAGACGAGCGGCTCCTCCGCCTGGCCGTCGAGCAGCCGCTCGACGTCGTCCAGGTGCTCCTCGAGGCCACGGTCGCCCACCTCGACGGCGGCGTCCAGGACCTCCTGGTGGAAGTGCACGCTGTGCGGCCACTCGAGCGACGGCCCGCCGCCCGGAGCCGGCAGGGTCCCCGTCACCGTGACCCTGTCGGGCGTCGCCCGGTTCTCCGCGCCGTCGAGGTCGGAGATCCCCTCGCCCTGGGTCTCGAGGTGCGTGCCCTTGACCCCCGGTGGGAGGGCGTGGCCGGCGACGGGCGAGCCCGCCGTCACGACGTGCCGCACGGAGTACGTCCCGACCGTCGCCGCCGCGACGGTCGCGGCGATCATGCCGCCCTGGCTGTGCCCCACGAGCACGACGTCGTCGTCGGGCCCGATCCCGGCCTGTCGCATCGCCTCCAGCACGGCGCGGGCGCTGTCGGCCCGCGCCCGCACCGCCGGGTCGTCGTCCATGAGGTCGTAGTTGGACGTCATGGTGAAGACCGACCGGAGATTGCCGGGCTGCGTACCGGGGATCGCGACCACCCACGTGGGGGTGCCGTCGTCCTTGACGATCCGCTGGACGCTGAGCGTCGAGTCCGTCGCGAGCGCGTCCACGGCGCCGAGCGCGGACCGCACGTCGGTGGGCGTCGGCAGGTCGCGTGGCGCGTCGACGAGCCGGACGTCGGGGTCGGGCAGGAAGCGGTCCCGCAGCGGCTGCGCGAGGCCGCGCAGCACCGACGCGCCGTTGCCGACGGTCGGCATCCGGTACCACGGGCGGTCGGCGTCGAGCAGGCCGATCGCCCGGCTCAGCGCACGGATCGTGGCAGGGTGCAGCGACTCTCCCGAGGTGACGACCCTCAGCGCGGACGGACGACCCTCCAGGAACGAGTGCAGGACCCCGACGGTCCCCAGGGAGAGGATGCCGATCAGCCCGGCGGCGGCGGCACCGACCGGGCTGAAGCCCCCGACGGCGAGGAGCGCGAGGTCCTGCCACAGTGCCGTCGCCGCGGCGTCCGCGTCGTCGTAGACGCGCACCGCATGCTGCAGGCGCGACGCGAGGTCGCGCAGGCCCCGCTCCTGCTCCTGCGCGAGGCCGATCGCGAGGTCGAACGCCTCGAGCGCGGCCGCGCGCGCCGCACGCACCTCCGCCGACCAGCACGGCGTGGCGTGGACGCCCCAGCCCGACGCGGCCTGGATGGGCGCCGGTGCCGCGAGGCGACCCGCGAACGACGTGGGGCTCGCGGTCGTCACGTCCACGGAGTCCCGCGCGGCTCGGAGCGCGGCCACGGTCCCGGCGACGAGGTCCGCCCGCGCGCCGAGCGCCACCGCCTGCGCGACGACCGCCGCCGTCTCGACCGCGGTCGGCTCCGTGCCGCCGCGCACCACGACCACGGGTGCCGGGCGAGGGCCGCTCACGGCAACCCCGCCGCGGCGAGCTCGGCCCGGATCCTCGCCACCTCGGCCTCGGCGAGGACGGTGAGCGCGTCGAGGCGCAGGAGGCAGCTGTCGAGCAGCATGCCGAGCCGGAGCAGCCCGCCGCGCTGCTCGGCGGCGGCATCGTCGTACGACGCGCGCGCGTGGCCCGCCCACGGCAGGTCCGGCGCGACGAGCGCGGCACCGGCCCGCGCGACGTCGTCCTGGGCGGTGAGGACCCGGGCCCGGGCGAGCGAGACGCCGAACGGCGCAGCGTCGCACGGCGGGGGCGGCGGGGGCGACGAGGAGGACATGGCGGCGACCGTACGCAGGGCCTCGGCCCGGACGCCGCGGCCCCGTCCGCCGCTGTGGACGGGCCGCTCGGAAGACGGCCCTGGGGACGGCCACGCACCGCGCGGCGCCCACGGATCGCGCGCCGGCCCAGGACCGCGTGCCCGGACTGCGGGAGGCGCGGGCCGCCGTCGGGCACGCGTGGGAGAATCAGGGGCGTGCCCGAGAACCCTGCCGCAGACGCCCCTGCCCGCGTGTCGCTCGCCGAGGTGACCCCGCCGATCGCGCTCGGCCCGCTCGACGGGCGCTACCGCGCGGCCGTCGCGCCGCTCGTCGACCACCTCAGCGAGGCCGCGCTCAACCGCGAGCGCGTCCACGTCGAGGTCGAGTGGCTCATCACGCTGTGCAACGGCGTCCAGGCGGTCGACGAGAACGCGGTCCGCCCGGTCGTGCCGGGCGCCCCCCAGCTCTCCGACGCGGAGGTCGCGTACCTGCGTCAGATCCCCGCGACGTTCGGCGGCGAGGAGATCGCCGAGCTCGCCGCGATCGAGCGCGAGACGGTGCACGACGTCAAGGCGGTCGAGTACTTCGTCAAGCGCCGCCTCGCCGCGGCGCCCGACGCCCTGGGCGCGGACACCGTGCTCCCCGGCGTCGGCGAGCTCGTGCACTTCGCGTGCACGAGCGAGGACGTCAACAACCTGTCGTACGCGCTCATGGTGCGCGGCGCCGTCGAGCAGGTGTGGCTGCCCGCCGCGACCGCCCTGGCCGACCAGCTCGCGGACATGGCGCGCGAGCACGCGGACGTGCCGATGCTCTCGCGCACGCACGGCCAGCCCGCGACGCCGACGACGCTCGGCAAGGAGCTCGCCGTCCTCGCGCACCGGCTGCGCCGCCAGCTCCGCCGGATCGGCGCGGCCGAGTACCTGGGCAAGCTCAACGGCGCGACGGGCACGTACGGCGCGCACACCGTCGCCGTGCCGGGCGTGGACTGGCCGTCGGTGTCGAAGCACTTCGTCGAGGGCCTGGGGCTCACGTGGAACCCGCTGACGACGCAGATCGAGTCGCACGACTGGCAGGCCGAGCTGTACGCCGACGTCGCGCGGTTCAACCGCATCCTCCACAACCTCGCGACCGACGTGTGGACCTACATCTCCCTGGGGTTCTTCACGCAGATCCCCGTCCCCGGCGCCACCGGGTCGTCGACCATGCCGCACAAGGTCAACCCGATCCGGTTCGAGAACGCCGAGGCGAACCTCGAGATCTCGTCCGCGCTGCTCGACACGCTCGGCGCGACGCTCGTCACCTCGCGCCTCCAGCGCGACCTCACGGACTCGACGACGCAGCGCAACGTCGGCCCCGCGTTCGGCCACTCGCTCCTCGCGATCGACAACGTGCGCCGCGGCCTCAAGGCCCTCGCCGCGAACGCCGACCTCATGGCGGCGGACCTCGACGAGAACTGGGAGGTGCTCGGCGAGCCCATCCAGTCGGCGATGCGCGCGGCGTCGGTCGCGGGCGTCCCCGGCATGGAGAACCCGTACGAGCGCCTCAAGGACCTCACGCGCGGCCAGCGCGTCGACGCCGCGCGCCTGCGCGAGTTCGTCGCCGGCCTCGGCCTTCCGGACGACGTAGCCCAGCGCCTCGCGAACCTCACCCCGGCCACCTACACGGGCCTGGCATCCCGCCTGGTGTCGGCCTACCTGGACTGACCCAGCCCCGCGCGGAACACGACATGAGGGCCGTTATCCGGTAGATAACGGCCCTCATGTCGTTCTCGCGAGCGCGCAGCGTCGTTCTCGGCGGCGCCGGTGTCAGACGGCGGTCGGCTCGCCCGGGTGCGGCGCGTCCGGCCCCAACGTCTCTCCCGTCGCGGCGAGCAGAGCCCCGTGCGCGGCGCGCGCCTCGGAGAGCTCGTCGAGACGGTTGACGACCCAGCGCAGCACGAGCGTCGCCGCGGCGGCGAACGCCAGGAGGCCGACGACGTTCCCGAGGTCCGCCGTCTGGATGCTCACCGTGCCGGACCAGAAGAAGGTCGAGCGGCTCAGCAGCACGGCGACCGCGAGACCGCCGAGCACCGGGACCGCCTGGCGCGTCCGGCGCCACAGGAGGGCGACGCCGAGGAGCAGGACGACCGGTACGGCGAGCGCCTGAAGCGTCCACGAGACCAGGGCGCCACCCGACCACCACGGCATCCCGAGGTGCGCCGCGTCGGCGAAGGTCGCCGCGACGAAGGCGCCGAGGACCAGCGCCATGGCCCAGACCGTCGCCGCCCGGAGCGCGACCGGCTCGGCGCCGACCCGGCACGTCCGTCCCGCGGCGAGCACCCCCGCGTACGCGACGAGCCCGACGACCCACGGTGCGTCGAGGTACGCGGCATAGGCGCTGCCCGCAGCGACCGACCCGACGAGCGCGGCCACGCCCGCCCCGGCGGCGAGCACCGCGACCACGAGGCCGACGCGTCGCGCCCCGACGAGCGTGAGGGCGACCGCCGCGATCCACAGGGCCCACATCGGCGCCGTCGGGACGGTCGCCGCGAGCGGCGCGCCGCCGTCCGGGCCGAGCATCGCCCGGACGATCGCGGCAGCGAACGCGAGGACGCGCACCGCCATGACCACGAGCACCGCCGGGAGCAGCACGAACAGCAGCCCGGTCGCCGCCCGCCGCTGCCGCGGCGTCGAGCCCAGCGGCGCGAGCGCCCACTCGCGGGCGGCGGCGCGCAGCAGGTCCCACCGCTCGGCCCGGGTCGGGCGCGACCGCCCCGGCCGCGCGCCGTCGAGCAGGTGACCGAGCATCTCGGCCTCGTGCGCCCGTCGGTACGTGTACGGGAAGAGCCGCAGGAGTCGGCGGTAGTCCCGCACGAGCACGGGTGCGACGAGCACCGGCGGGCCGGGCTCCGCCGTCGGGCTCGCCGCAGCAGGAGCTGCCGTCGCTCCGTCGCCCGCCGCACCGGGGCGGCCCCCGCGGTCCCCGCTCATGCCGGCACCGCCCCGCCGTCGGCGAGACCTCCCGCGACGCCGCGGGCGGGGCGCGCCGCGACGCCGTCGCGCGCCACCGCGGTCGCGCGACGGCGGGCGCCGAGGCGTTCGAGCGCGCGGCGCGCCTGGGCCTCGGCACGCTCGGCCTCTGCGGCGAGGCGCGTCCCGCCCTCCGTGGTGAGCCGGTAGTAGCGGCGCAGGCGCGAGTCGACGACCTCCTCGCGGTCGACCTCGACGAGCCCGGCGGCGACGAGCCGGTCGATCGCGCCGTAGAGCGTCCCGGCGCGCAGCGTCACGCGGCCGTCGGAGCTGGACTCGACGTCCTGCGCGATGCCGTACCCGTGCAGCGGACCGGCCGCGAGCGCGGACAGGACGAGGAACGCGGGTTCCTGGAGCGGTCTCGATGCCATGGCGACGACCATACCCTCGCAACGAACCTATGGAGCACGACGCGCCGCAGTGCGAAACGTTTCGCACCCTCCCGGCCGCTCCCCGACAGTCCCTACCGTGGCGGAGTCCTGACCCCGAGGCGACGGAGCCCCGAGCATGAGACCGACCTCCCCCACCCGACGACCCCGTGCGGCGACGCTCGTCGCCGCCGTCGCGACCCTCGCGACGCTGGGCGCCACGGCGACCGCCGGTGCGGCGCTCGCGACGACCCGCGCGGCCGCGCCCTCCGCGGCCTGCACGGTCGACTACCGCATCACGAGCGCGTGGTCCGGCGGCTTCCAGGCCGACGTCACCGTCACGAACCTCGGCGCCCCGCGCTCAGGCTGGGAGCTGGCCTGGGACCTGCCGGCGGGCGAGAGCATCAGCCAGCTCTGGAACGGCACGCTCGGGCGCGACGGCGGCCGGGTCACCGTGGGCGACGTGGGATGGAACGCGTCGCTCGCCACGGGCGGCAGCGCCTCGTTCGGCCTCGTGGGCACGGCCGCGTCCGCCCCGGCCGTGCCCGCGAGCTTCACGCTCGACGGCGTCGCGTGCGGCGGCGACGTCCCACCCGACCCCACCGACCCGCCGGACCCCACCGATCCCCCCGAGACGCCGGACGACGTGACGTTCCACGTGGACGAGACGAACCAGGCGTGGGAGGCCTGGCAGGCGGCGTCGGGCACGGACCGGGACCTGCTCGCGAAGATCGCGCTCACGCCCCAGTCGACGTGGGTCACCGACGCGGACGCGCAGGTGTCGCGCGCGAAGGTCGCGGCGTTCACGAGCGCCGCCGCGGCCGAGGGAGCGACGCCGCTCCTGACGATCTACGCGATCCCCGGTCGCGACTGCGGCTCGCACTCGGGCGGCGGCACCGCCGAGGCGGCGTACCGGAGCTGGGTCCAGACGGTCGCGTCCGGCATCGTCGGCGAGCCGTGGGTCGTCCTGGAGCCCGACGCGCTCGCCCAGCTCGGCGACTGCTCCGGCCAGGGCGACCGCGTCGGCATGCTGCGCGACGCGGCGCGCATCCTGACCGACGCCGGCGCGCGCGTCTACATCGACGCGGGTCACTCCGCGTGGCTGAGCCCGGCGACCGCCGCGGCCCGCCTCCAGCAGGTGGGCCTCGACGACGCCGTCGGGTTCGCGCTCAACACGTCGAACTACCGCACGACGGCCGAGTCGCGCGCGTACGGCGAGCAGGTCGCGGCGCTGCTCGGCGGCGACGTGTCGTTCGTCGTCGACACGTCCCGCAACGGCACCGGGAGCAATGGTGAGTGGTGCAACCCCCGCGGTCGCGCGCTGGGCGACCCGCCACGCGCGGTCGACGACGGCACGCACCTGGACGCCCTGCTCTGGGTCAAGCTGCCCGGCGAGAGTGACGGGTCGTGCAACGGCGGGCCGCCCGCCGGACAGTGGTGGCAGGACGTCGCGCTCGAGCTCGCCCGCAACGCGTCCTGGTAACCCGACGCCGTCGAGCACGACCCTGCTCGCCCTCGAACACGACATTGCTGCCGTTATCGCCCGGATAACGGCAGCAATGTCGTGTTCGGCGTCTTCCCAGGGGGCTAGCGCGGGTGCGCAGCGCGCACGGTTCGCCGGTTGGTGTGACGATCGTCTGTGCCGGGCCCGGCCCGGCACCATCGCCTCTCGCCGGAACTGGGGCCGCGCGAGGGGCAGGCCCGACGGCGCGTGGCTGCTGGGTGCGCCACGCGCCGTCGGGGGTGCCGGTCGTCGTCGAGCCGTCAGCGTCGAGCCGTCCGGGTCGGACGGCGCCGCGGAGACGGCGCGCCGGAGATGGCACAGTGGGGGCGTGACGTCGCACGACCTCCCCCGCACCGACCCGCCCTCCCCCGAGCCCGCCGCCCTGCCGCCGCTGCGCACCGTCGGCTGGGTGAACGTCCGCGACGGGCGCCTGCTCGCCGTCCGCACGACCGGCAAGGACCGCTTCTTCATGCCGGGCGGCAAGGTCGAGCCCGGCGAGTCGGACGCCGAGGCGCTGGTGCGCGAGATCCACGAGGAGCTGGGGGTGCGCCTCGACCCGACGTCGGTCCGCCCCGGCTTCGTCGCCGAGGCGCCCGGGCACGGCCTCGGCGGGCGGGTCGTGCGCATGCACTGCATGTACGCCGAGCCGGCTCCCGGGTCGCCCGAGCCGGCACCGAACGCCGAGATCGCCGAGCTCGCGTGGCTGACCCCGGCCGACGCGCACCGCGTCCCGCCGGCGGGTCGGATCGTCCTCGACCGGCTCGCGGGGGTCCTCTCCGCCTGACCGCGCGCCGTGCTCGCGTGCCGCGACGCGCGCCCGATGGGGACCTCGCCCCATGAGCGGGACGAGACGCGGCGGCGCCCGCCCGCGTACGCTCCGGAGGCACGATCCGCAGCGACAGAGGGACGACCATGGGGTTCTACGGTGCCGACATCGGCGAGCTGCGCGCGCTCGCGCAGAGCCTCACGACGGCGTCCGAGGCGCTCACGACCACGCGGAGCACGCTGGACTCGACCGTGAGCGGGGCCCGCTGGGCCGGACCGGACGGCGACGAGCTGCGCGGCCGCTGGTCCGCCGAGCTGGGCCCGGCGCTGGCCGCCGCCACCGCGACGCTCCGGGACGCGGCGGACAAGGTCCGCAAGAACGCCGACCAGCAGGAGAGCGCCAGCTCCGACGGCACGGGCGGCAGCGGCGGCCCTGGTGGCGGGCCGGGCGGCGGGCCCGGTTCCGGGGGCGGGCCGGGCTCCGGCGGTGGGCCCGGTGGCGGCGGAGGCGACGCGTCGGGCGACGAGAGCCCCGGCGGCCCCAAGGTCACGGTGAAGGGCGACCACGGGTCCGGCACGGACAACGGGAGCCTGGGCAACCCGGCGACGGAGGGCACCGACGCGAAGGTCGGGTTCGGCGTGACCCACGACCCGGAGAGCGGCGAGACCACGTACTCGGGCAGCGGCTCGCTCTCCGACTGGATGAAGACGACGAACGGGTCGAAGATCTCGTTCGGCGTCAACGGCGGTGCGGAGTACACGGTCGGCGAGAAGTCGGAGGACGGCTTCACCACGTACACGTCCAAGTCCGACGTCTCGATCGGCGTCGAGGGCGGCGTCGACAAGGGCGGCACGGGCGTCAGCGGCGGGTACACGACCGGCGTCACGTCCGCGTACACGGTGAAGGTGCCCGACGGCGCGGGCGTCACCGACCCCGGGAGCATCAACCCGTTCGACCCCCGCAGCATGCCGGTCGGCTCGTCGGTCACGATGGACGGCGGCAGCTACGCGGAGACCGAGCTCAACGCGGCGTTCCGCCACATCGCCGTCGAGTCGTCCGTCAAGGACGCGAGCGGCGTGACGAGCCTCATCGAGCGCACGGGCGACGACACGGTGCGCGTCACCGCGGGCCCCACCGAGGCCATCGCGAACCACGCGGGCCTCGGTCTCGACTTCGACGCCGTGAAGGTCATGCTCGGCAACACGACGTCGCTCGACGGCGCGTCGCTGCGCAGCGCCGAGTTCGACCTGTCCACCCCGGAGGGCCAGGCCGCGTACGACAGGTATCTCGTCACCGGCGAGATCCCCGCCGACGCGTCGACCGGGATCTCCGGCACCACGAAGATCGAGCGGGTCGAGTTCGACTCGACGTCGACCGTCGGCTTCGACACCCCCGTCGGCGGGGCCGAGTGGGAGATCGGCAAGAACACGGGCTCGCTCGTCGCGACGACCAACCCCGACGGCAGCACGGAGCAGCTCCTCACCGCGACGTACGGCGACCGCGGCGACTTCCGCATGTCGCAGGCCTTCGACGCGTCGGGGACCGAGGACGTGTCCGCACGGACGTACTCGTTCGACGTCACGGCCGACGACATGTCGTCGCAGTACTTCAACACGAAGGAGTTCTCGGGCTTCTCCCCGTCGAGCGAGGTGTCGTCCGGCCAGCAGGTGACGATGACGCTCACGGAGTCGCAGATGAACCGCCTCGCGGACAGCGTGCGCACGGCGGTCGAGAACGACAGCCTGGGCATGCAGACGCGCATGATCGTCACGGACTACGACATGAAGCCGATCACCGACCCGTACCAGCTCGCGACCAGCCTCGCCCGCGCCGCGGACTCCGACCTCGAGCTCGTCATGATGATCTCCGAGATCAACGCGGCGGGCGACGGTTCCGCGACCGACCGCTCGGCGGCCCGGTTCCCCGGCACGGTCACGGTCGGCCACTGATCGGTCGCGGGTCCGGGCACCCGGGCCTCCCGTCGGCGTAGTGTCGCGGGGTGGGTGCCGCGCCGTTCCTCGCCGCGACGCTGCCGGTCCTGGACCTCGCGGTCGCGTCGGTCGTCGCCGTGCGCGACGCCGCGGCGCGCGGGGGCGGGTTCGACGTCGGTCCGCCCCCTGACCCGGAGCGCGTCGCCGCGGCGTTCGCGAGCGACCGGCTGCTCCGCGTCGACGGCGCCCCGGTGGACGGCTTCGCGCCGCTCTCGGGCTTCTTCCGGACCGCGGACGGCTGGGTCCGCACGCACGCGAACTACGCACACCACCGCGCGCGTCTGCTCGCCCTCCTCGACCTGCCCGCGACGGCCGACGGGGCGGCGGCGCGCGACGCCGTCGTGAGCGCCCTCGCGGACCGCTCGGCCCAGGACGTCGAGGACCGCGCCGCGGAGACCGGCGCGATCGCCGTGCGCGTCCGCAGCGAGGACGCGTGGCGCGCCACCCCGCCGGGCCGGGCGTCGGCGTCGGGGCCACCGGTGCGCACGGCCGTGCGCGAGGACGCCGCGCCCGCGCGCCCGCTCGGGTCCGGGCCGCGCCCGCTCGCCGGGGTCCGGGTGCTCGACCTCACGCGCGTCATCGCGGGCCCGGTCGCGACGCGCACGCTCGCCCTGCTCGGCGCGGACGTGCTGCGCGTCGACCCGCCGGGGCTCCCGGAGATCGAGGTCCAGCACCTCGACACGGGGCAGGGCAAGCGGTCGGCGCTGCTCGACCTCGCGACACGCGACGGCCTCGCCCGCGCCCAGCGCCTGCTCGACGAGGCCGACGTGCTCGTGACCGGGTACCGCCCGGGCGCGGTCGAGGCCTTCGGCCTGCGGCTCCCACCCGGCGCCGTGCACGCGCGCGTCACCGCATGGGGCGACGACGGCCCGTGGGCCGGGCGGCGGGGCTTCGACTCGATCGTCCAGGCGGTGAGCGGGATCGCGCTCGTGGAGGGGTCGCGGGACGGCACCGCGTGCGCGCCCGAGGACGCCGCCCCGGGCGCCCTGCCCGCCCAGGCGCTCGATCACGCGACGGGCTACCTCGTCGCGGCCGCCGTCGTCGACGCGCTCGCCGACCGCGCGAGCGACGGCCGCGGGCGCGAGGTCGACGGCGCGCTCGCTCGGACGGCCCGCGCCCTGCTCGCCGCCCCGGGCCGCGACCCCGCGCACGACGCTCCGCGCACTCCCGGCCCGCGCTGCGTCGTCGTGCACCCCGCGCGCCTGGACGGCCGGGACAGAGCGGCGACGACGACGCGCCCCGCGCTCGACCACCTCGCGGGCGTGCCGGTCGACGACTACCCCGCGCCCGCACGGCCGTGGGGCGTGGACGAGCCGCGGTGGACGGCGTGAGCGCCGGGCCCGAGGTCGCCGTCCACCTGCGGCGGGCGCGCGACCACATGGACGCGCACTTCACGGAGCCGCTCACCCTCGCCGGCGTCGCCGCGGTCGCGGGCTACTCGCCGTTCCACTTCGCGCGCGCGTTCGCCGCCGCGTTCGGCACGAGCCCGATGGCCTACCTCGCCACACGCCGCGTCGAGCGCGCGAAGACCCTGCTGCGCACCGCGAACCTCACCGTGACCGAGGTCTGCCACGCCGTGGGCTTCACGAGCCTCGGGACGTTCTCCGCGCGCTTCCGCGCGATCGTCGGCGTCACGCCGACGGCCTACCGGGACGAGCACGCCCGCGCCGGCGGTCCGCCCGTCCCCGGGTGCTTCGCGCTCGCGTGGGGCCGGCCGCAACCGGTGCCCCGGCCGACGTCGGGCTCCGCACGATCGGAGAAGCGGGACCGGGACGGCGCGTCGTAGCGTCGAGGACGACGGCCGGAGGGGCCGTCGTCCCTGCGCCGGCAGTCGGCGCCCCGAGAGGAGAGCCCGTGCTCACGCTGTCCCACACCACCGTGTTCGTGCTCGACCAGGACTCCGCCAAGGAGTTCTACACGACCGTGCTCGGCTTCGAGCTGCGCGACGACTTCTCGATGGGCGCGGAGTTCGAGGGCGGTGGCGCGGGCTTCCGCTGGCTCACGGTCGGGCCGCAGGGCGACCCGACGCGCACGATCATCCTGGCCGACTGCGCCATGGGCCGGGACCCCGAGTCCGCGGCACAGCTCCGGTCGCTGGTCGCCAAGGGGTCGATGGGGGCGGGTGTCCTCCAGACCGACGACTGCGAGGCCACCTACCGCGACCTCGTCGCGAAGGGCGTGACGTTCCGCCAGCCGCCCGCGCACCGCCCCTACGGCGTGGAGGCCGTCTTCGTCGACGACTCCGGCAACTGGTTCAGCCTCACCGAGCCGAGGTCTGCCGCCGCCGGCTGACGGGGCCCGGGCCGGACCCGGCCGAGGAGGACCCCGAGGCTCCGCGCGGGCGAGGTCAGCTGTGGTCGAGACGGCGCAGGATCGCGCCCTCGCGCAGCGCCCAGGGGCAGATCTCGACCTCGTCGACGCCGAGCGCGCGCATCGTCTCGACCGCGACCACCCCGCCCGCGACGATCTGGAACGTGCGCTCGGGCGTGATGCCGGGCAACGCGGTGCGGCCCTCGGCCGTGATGCGCGCGAGCCGCGGCACCCAGTCGGCGAGCTGCGAGCGTCGCATGCGCCACCGGTCGTCGGGGCCGACGGCCTCGGTCTGCATGCCTGCGAGCCGCGCGAGCGAGCGGAACGTCTTGGACGTCGCGACGACGTGGTCGGGCCGCGGGAGCCGGGCGAACTGCGCGACGGCGGGGGCGAGCGTCGCGCGCACGTGCTCGCGCAGGGCCTCGACGTGCTCGGGCGCGGGCGGGTCGTCGGGCAGGAAGCCCATCGTCATGCGCCCGGCGCCGAGCGGGAGGGAGACGGCGAGGTCGGGCTCCTCGTCGACGCCCGACGCGATCTCGAGCGACCCGCCCCCGATGTCGAGGACGAGCAGGCGGCCCGCGGCCCAGCCGTGCCAGCGGCGCGCCGCGAGGAACGTCAGGCGCGACTCGTCCTCGCCCGAGAGCACGCGCACCGGCTGGCCGACGCGCTCGCCGATCGCGGCGAGCACCTCGGGACCGTTGGTCGCGTCGCGCAGCGCCGACGTCGCCATCGGCAGCATCTCGTCGACGGCGGACTCGCGCGCGAGCGCCATCGCGTCGTCGACCGCGGTGAGCATCGCGGCGACTCCCTCGGGCGACAGCGACCCGTCCGGCCGGAGGTAGCGCATGATGCGCACGACCGTGCGCGCACCCGCCGCCTGCACGGGGCGTGCCGCGTACGCGGCGTCCACGACGGCGAGATGCACGGTGTTCGAGCCGATGTCGAGGACGCCCAGGCGCGTGGTGGTGCTCACGCGCCGAGCCTAGCGGCGCGGCGAGGGCCGCCGCCGGGCGGGGTGCCCGACGACGGCCCTCGTGCGGGAGCGCGAGCGCTCCCCTGTCGCGACCGGACCGCGGGTCAGCCGCAGTCGAGCGCCTCGTACGCCACGTCGACCTGGGACGTGGTCCCGTCCGCGGCGACGACGGTCACGGTGGCCGCGCCCGCCGCGACGGACGTGGTGCGCGTCGTGAACGACTGGTAGGCGTTCTTGCCCGGCAGCACGTGCCGGACCGTCCGCTCGCCGAACGGCGTCGAGAGCGTCACGTCGACGGGCTCGTCGGCCGTGCTGGTCGCGCGGACCGCGACGAACGCCCGACCACCGAGGCAGCGCGCGCTCGCCTCGACCTCGACCGGCGCGGGCGGGGCCGCCGCGGAGACCGACGGGATCCGGTCGGCGGCCGCGGTGCCCCACGTGAGGCCCGCGCTCGTGTCGGACAGGTCGAAGTCGAGCGTGCCGCCGTCCTGCAGCGCCGCGACGTCGAGCCACGCGGCGGTGTGCGCGACGCCGTCGACGTCCAGACCGGCGACGTAGCTCGGGAGCTTCTCGTTGGCGCCCGCCGCGTCGATGCGGAGCGTCGCCCCGGCGTCGGTCGTGAGCGTCGCGGCCTGCACCTTGGGGGCGTTGAGCGCGAGGATGCCGGAGCCCGGCATCACCGGCTCGAACCCGAGCGACGCCATGACGTACCAGGCGGCGAGCGTGCCGAGGTCGTCGTTCCCCACGCCGCCGCCCGGGGTGTCCGGGAAGCGGTTGAGGTTCGCGGCGAGCACGTCGTTCGTCTTCCACGGCTGGCCCACGTAGCCGTAGAGCCACGCGTTCATGATCGTCGGCTCGTTGCCCGGGTTGTAGCGGATCGTCGTGTAGTACGAGCTGCCGCCCTTGGCCCACGTGCTCGGCGAGACGCCGGGGTTCGCGGCGAGCGCCGGCTGGTCGAAGTAGTAGTCGAGGCGCTCGACGAACCCGTCCTCGCCGCCCATGACCTCCTGGAGGCCCGTGACGTCCTGCGGCACCATCCACTGGTACTGCCACGGCACGCCCTCGTGGAAGCCGGAGCGCGTGACGTCGGTCAGCTCGGGCAGCGTGACGAACTCGCCCGTCGGGCGCTTCGCGTTGACCATGCCCTGGAAGCCGCCGGAGAGCTCGACGTCCGGGTTCCAGAGGTTGCGCCAGTTGCGGCCCTTGTCGAGGAACGCCTGCCCGCCCTCGCGGCCCGTGCGCTCCGCCGCGGCGCCGAGGCTCGCGTCGGCGAGCGCGAGCTCGAGCGTGGCGGAGCCGCCGTGGCGGTACTCCTCGAACTGGCCGCCGAGGCCGCCCTCGTTCTCGGGGTAGAACGGCACGTGGCCGTGCTCGGCGTAGAACTCGGTGCTGCGCCGCCCGACGGACGCGACGTCGTCGGGCGGGGTCGTCGTGGCGTTCTCCACGAGGTAGTCCCACAGCTCGTCGGCGATGTCGTCGGGGACCGTGCCGAGCGCGAAGTTCTCCGCGAGCCACGGCGTGACGGGGTCGCCCGCCATGATGTTGGTCTCCAGCGCGCCGAGCGACCAGCGCGGCAGCCAGCCGCCCTCGACGCGGTGCTGGTACATCGAGCGCACGATGTCCTGCGCGCGCTCGGGCAGCAGGAGTGCGTGCAGCGTCGCCTGCGTGCGGTACGTGTCCCAGAGCGAGAAGTTCTGGTAGTAGTCCCAGCCGTCGGCCTGGTGGACCTCGAGGTCCATGCCGCGGTACCGGCCGTCGACGTCGCTGCCGATCGTCGGCGAGAGCAGCGTCTTGTAGAGCTGGGTGTAGAAGATCCGGCGCTGGTCGGGCGACGCGTCGATCGCGGCACGGCCCAGCTCGGCGTTCCACGCGTCGCGCGCCTCCTCGCGCACGGTGTCGAACGCGACCTGGCCGCCCTCGACCGTGGCCTCGGCCTCGCGGTTGGCGCGCGCGCCGTCGACGCTCACGAACGACACGCCCACGCTCACCTCGACGTCGCGGTCGCTCGTGGTGTCGAACACCGCGACGGCGCCGTTGTTGCCGCCCGCGACCTCGCTCGTCGTGGACCCCGCGACGTACCGCGCGTCGGTGCCCCACGTGCCGCTCGACGCGACCGGGCGGTCGAACGTCGCGCTGAAGAAGTACCGCTGCTTGTCCGGCGTGCCGCCGCAGAAGCCGCCGTTGTCGACCCAGCCCTCGAGCGTACGGTCGTCGACCCACGTCACCGAGCTCGCGCCGGCGTCGCGCAGCGTCTGGCCCACGTTGAACGACAGGTGCGACGTCGTCGAGGCGGGGAACGTGTAGCGGTGCGCGCCGACGCGCGTGGTCGCGCTGAGCTCGGCGTGCACGTCGTTCGCGAGCGTCACCTCGTAGAACCCGGCGGAGGCGTGCTCGGTGTTCTTCTGGTCCTTGATCGCGATGAAGGAGCGCGACGTGCGCGGGGTCGCGCTCGTGTCCGGCGTGACGAGCAGCTCGCCCGCCGCGGGGCAGCCCGCGCTGTTCACGTGCCGGTGGCTGAAGCCCCACACGCGCCCCGCGTTCGTGCTGTACGACGTCGAGGCGTAGGAGTTCGTGTTGTCCGGGCTGAGCTGGACCATGCCGAACGGCACGGTCGCGCCCGGGTAGGCGTTGCCCTCGCTCTCGGTGCCGACGAACGGGTTGACCTCGAGCGTGAGGTCGTCGCCCGCGGCGGCGGTGACGGTGCCGTCGTCGCCGGCGGGGGCGGCGCCCGCGGCGGCAGGCAGCAGCGTGCCCGGCGCGACGGCGAGCGCGAGCCCGGCGGCGAGCAGGGCGAGTCGTGGTCGTCTCATGCCATGTCCTCTTCGACGTGCGACCGGGCTGCGTCGCCCGGGGCGCCCCGGGTCCGCCGGCCAGGTGCCGCCCGGGCCGCTCGTGGCGGGGCGACGGTGCTCCTGGTCGACGACGGGCGTCCGCCGGTCACTCTCTCCCGCGTATGACTGCGCTGTCAATTGCATGCCCGGGCGAACGACCGGGTCGAGCGTGGAGGGCGCAGCGCGCCGAACCCGGGGTGGCTCCTCAGCGGGCGGCGGGTGCGGGGAGAGATCCCGGGCTCGTCGGCCGTGCCGGCGCTGCCGCCTCGTCGGCGAGGGCCTGGGCGTCCGCGACGACGGCGCGCTCCTCCGCCTGCGCGGCCGCGACGGCCTCGGCGCGGGCCTCGACGATCGCGCGGTGCAGGTCGGCGTGGACGCGACGTCGCACGTCGCGCGCGAGCTCGTCGGCCTCGTCCGGCTCGACCGGGTCGCCGTCCGCCTCGCGCAGCGCGACGACGTCGGCCACCTCGAGCGCGATGCGCCGCTCCGCGTCGGCGAGCAGCGCGACGACCGCGGTGTCCGCCGCGCGGCCGAGCCGCGTCTCCTCGAACGCGCGCGTCGCGTCGTCCACGATCGCGCGGGCCTGGACGACGAGCTCCGACGCGATCGACGGCGAGTGCGCGGCGAGCGTCGCGAGGTCGTAGAGCAGCACGCCCTCGACGTCCGCGACGCGCGGGTCGACGTCGCGGTGCAGCGCGAGGTCGAGCACCACGGTCGGGCGGGCCGCGGGCTCGTCCCCGGCGCGGACCGCCGCGCGCTCGCGCGCCCGGACCACGGCGGCGGCGTCGAGCACGTGCTCGATGGCCTGCTCGCGGCGGTCGCCGCCCCCTCCCGGACGCGCGACGCCGTCGGCCGGCGCCCGCCCGCGGGCGCCGCTGCACGACACGACGAGATCCGCGTCCTCGAGCGCGGCGACGAGGTCGGTGACCGCCTCCACGCCGCGCGCGGCGGCGAACTCCTCGGCACGGCCGGACTGCGAGTAGACGCGCACGTCGTCGCAGCCGAGCGCCCGCAGCGCCGCGAGGCTCGCGCCCGCGTACGACCCCGTCCCGATGAGGACGGCCCGCACCTGGTGCCACGGCGGCAGCTCGGCCCCCGCGAGGTCGAGGCCCAGCGCGACGACGGAGCGGCCCGCGCCGCCGAGCGTCGTCTGCGTGCTGACCCTCTTGGACGTGCGCGACGCCGTCTGGAACAGGAGCTCGAGGGTCGAGGAGGTCACGCCGTCGGCGTGCGCGGTCTCCAGGGCGCGCTTCACCTGGCCCGCGATCTCGCGCTCGCCCACGACCATCGAGTCCAGCCCCGACGCGACGGCGAACAGGTGCTCGGCGACCTCGGTCCCGGCGCGCGTGCGGAACGAGGCGAGCGCCTCGGCCGGCTCGACGCCCGACGCGTCGGCGACCATGCGCGCGACGTGCTCGGTCGCGTGCTGCACGCCCGTCCCGTCGAGGGGCGCGTCCACGTCGAGGTACAGCTCGAACCGGTTGCACGTCGCGAGGACGACGGCACCGGTGATCACGTCGCACGCCGCGACCGCGGAGCCGCCGATCGAGTGCGCCCCGGTGGAGAGTCGCTCCAGGGCGTCGAGGTCGAGCTCGTGGTGGCTGGCCGTGAGGGAGAGAAGAGCCACAGTGCCTCCGATTTAATCATTCCACCGGGAGGGAGGCAGAATCGGTAGCTGTGATTCCTGTCGCCCTTTCCCCGGGCCATCCCCTGACCGACGGCCGCACGGACCGTTCGCCGCTCGTGCAGGCCCTGCGCGCGGGCACGACGGGAAATCGCCCGGAAATCACACCGGTGTGGTTCATGCGGCAAGCCGGCCGCTCGCTGCCCGAGTACCGCGCCGCCCGCGAGGGCGTGAGCATGCTCGACTCGTGCCTGCGCCCCGACCTCGCGTCGGAGATCACGCTCCAGCCGGTGCGACGCCACGGCGTCGACGCGGGGATCTTCTTCTCCGACATCGTCGTGCCGCTGCGTCTCGCGGGCGTCGAGGTCGACATCGTGCCGGGCGTCGGGCCGGTCATGGGCCAGGCGTACCGGACGCCCGACGACGTCGCGCGCCTCGTGGAGACCGAGCTCACCGAGGAGTCGCTCGCCCCGGTCCGCGAGGCCGTCGCGCTGACCGTCGACGCGCTCGGCACGACGCCGCTCATCGGGTTCGCGGGCGCGCCGTTCACGCTCGCCGCCTACCTCGTCGAGGGTCGGCCGTCGCGCGACCACCTCGCCGCGCGCGCCCTGCTGCGCGGCGACCCGGAGACGTGGCAGCGCCTCGTCGACTGGGCCGCCGACCTCACCGGCACGTTCCTGCGCGCCCAGGTGCGGGCGGGCGCGAGCGCCGCCCAGCTCTTCGACTCGTGGGCAGGCTCGCTCTCGCGCGCCGACTACGCGGCGGGCGCCGCCCCGGCGAGCACGCGCGCGCTGACGCACGTCGCCGACCTCGGCGTGCCGGTCGTGCACTTCGGCACCGGCACGGAGCACCTGCTCCCCACGATGCGCGACGCCGTCACCGCGGCCGGGGTGCGCGACGTCGCCGTGGGCGTCGACTACCGCACGCCGCTCGACGACGCCGCCCGGCTCCTCGGCGAGGACCACGACCCCGTCCCCGTCCAGGGCAACATCGACCCCGCGCTCCTCGCCGCGCCGTGGGACGTGCTCGAGGCGCACGTGCGCGACGTCGTGCGGCGCGGGCGCACCGCGCCCGGGCACGTGGTGAACCTCGGGCACGGCGTCCCGCCGAACACCGACCCGGACGTCCTCACGCGTGTCGTCGGCCTGGTCCACGCGCTCGGCGCAGACTGGACGGGACAGGACGACGCGCACGAGGAGGCGACCCGACGGTGAGCACCGAGCCGACGACGTCCCGCACCTCCCCCGGGACCGTCCCCGAGGGGGTGGACGCGATCGTCGTCGGCGCGGGGGTCGCGGGGCTCACCGCCACCCTGTCCCTGCGCGAGCAGGGGTTGCGCGTCGTCGTGCTGGAGGCCGCGGACGTCCCCGGCGGGCCCGTCCGCGGCGGCGACCTGCCCGGGCTCGACGGCGTCCGCGTCGACCTGGGGGCCGAGTCCTTCGCGGCCCGCGGCACGGCCGTCGGCGACCTGGTCGCCGCGCTCGGCCTCGACGTCGTCGAGCCGTCGGGGGACGGCGCCTGGGGCTACGCCGCGGGCCGCGCCTACCCCCTGCCGCGCGCCGGCGTCCTCGGGATCCCCGCCCACCCGTGGTCCCGCGACGTGCGCCGCGCGGTCGGCGTCGGCGGGGCGCTGCGCGCGAGCCTCGACCGCGTCCTGCCTCGCCGCGTCACCGACCTGCGCACGCTCGAGACGTTCGCGCGCTCGCGCATGGGGACGCGCGTCACGGAGCGGCTCGTCGCGCCCGTCGCGGCCGGGGTGCACTCGGCCCCGCTCGACCGGCTGGACGTCGCCGCGGTCGCGCCGGGGCTCCGCGAGGCGTTCGAGCGCGAGGGGTCGCTCGCGCGGGCCGTCGCGTCGCTGCGCGCGCTCGCCCCGGCCGGCTCGGCCGTCCGCGGGATCGACGGCGGCATGCACCGGCTCGTCGAGGAGCTCGCGGCGGACGCCGACGTGCGGCTGCGCCACGAGGTCACGGAGATCGCCCGGAGGGACCCGGACCGCGGGCGTTCCGGCGGCGACGCGCCCTCCGGCTCCTGGGTCGTCCGCGCGCTGACGCCGGACGGGCCCGTCGAGCTCGCCGCGCCGCGCCTCGTCGTGACGACCCCGGCGCTCGTGGACGCGCTCGGCCCGCTCGTCGGCACCGCGGCGGACCTGCTGCCGGACCCGGAGCCCGGCGCGGACGTCCGCCTCGTCACGCTCCTGCTCCGCGCCCCCGAGCTCGACGACGCGCCGCGCGGGACCGGGCTGCTCGTCGCCCCGCCGCACCGCGACGCCGGGCGGGCCGCGCCGCCGTCGGACGTCGAGGCGAAGGCCCTGACGCACTCGACGGCGAAGTGGCCGTGGCTGCGCGAGCGCGTGCGCGCCGCCGTCGGACCGGGCCACCACGTGGTGCGCCTCAGCTACGGACGCATCGGCGCGACGACGGAGCCCGACCTCGACCGCGTCGTCGCCGACGCGTCACGGCTGTTCGGCGTGGACCTGCACGGCCGCGTGCTCGGGCACGTCGTGACGCGCTGGAACGGCGCGCTGCCCCCGCCCACCCCCGCGTACCGCCGCGAGGTCGCGGCGTTCGTCGAGCGGGTCGACGCCGTCCCCGGGCTCGCCGTGACGGGTGGCTGGATCGCCGGCACGGGGCTCGCGGCGATCGTCGCGCACGCCCAGGAATGCGCCCGGGGCCTCGCCGTCCTCGACTGAGGCAATCCTTACCGGAATCCCGAGAAATGCGGCGTCAAATGCGCTCGCGAATTGTCCTGACATCGTGTCCGGAAGTTCCTGACCGCGCGTCAGGACCACGTCACTCCCGCACGTATTCCCGGCAGCGTGACGTGCGCATTTCCGTGGAATGCCGAAGTGGGGAGAGACTGGGACCGTGAGCCCTGCAGGTACCCCTCCCCTCCGCGTGGGCACGCGCGGCAGCGCCCTCGCGACGACCCAGTCCGGCCACGTCGCCCGCCGCCTCGAGGAACTGACCGGCCGGGACGTCGAGCTCGTCCGCGTCCGCACCGACGGCGACGTCCTCACCGGGTCGCTCGCCCAGATGGGCGGCACCGGCGTGTTCGTCACCGCGCTGCGCGAGGCGCTGCTCGACGGACGGTGCGACGTCGCCGTCCACTCCCTCAAGGACCTCCCGACCGAGCCCGCCCCCGGGCTGACCGTCGTGACGCCGGAGCGCGAGAACCCGCGCGACGTCCTGTGCGCCCGCGGCGGTCTCACCATCACGACGCTCCCGCGCGGTGCGCGCGTCGGTACGGGGTCGCCGCGCCGCGCCGCGCAGCTCCGCTCCGTCCGGCCGGACCTCGACGTCGTCGACATCCGTGGGAACGTCGACACGCGCCTCGCCCGTGCTCTCGGCCCCGACGCCGACCTCGACGCCGTCGTGCTCGCCTACGCGGGGCTCGCGCGGCTCGGCCGGCTCGACGCGGTGTCCGAGGTCGTCGACACCGCGATCATGGCGCCCGCCGCCGGGCAGGGCGCCCTCGCGGTGGAGGTGCGCACGGCGTCGCTCGACGACCCCGTGCTCGCGCGCGCCCTGCACGACCTCGACCACGAGCCGACGCGCCTCGCCGTGCTCGCCGAGCGGTCGCTGCTCGAGCGCCTGGAGGCCGGCTGCGCCGCGCCCGTCGGCGCGCACGCCCTGGTCGAGGACGGCGAGGTCGTCCTGACGGCCGTCGTCGCCCGGGTCGACGGCGTCGAGCAGCTCACGCACTCCGGTCGCACGGCGGTCCCGGTCGGCGCGTCGTCGCAGGACGCGCGGGACGACGCCGCGCGCGCCCTCGGCGTCCGCGTCGCCGACGCGCTCCTCGCCGACGGCGCCGCCCGCCTCGCCCCGCTCCGCGAGACCGGCTCCGGCCCCGGAGCCGGGGCTGAGTCCGGGACCGCGACCGGGACGGCCCCGGCGACGACGCGACAGGCCACGGACGCCGACGCCGTCCCGTCGTCCGACCGCGCCGTCGAGACCGCGCGCGAGCAGCTCCGCGACGGCGGCTACCGCGGCGAGGCGGAATGAGCCCGGGCCCCCTGCGCGACCCGTCGCGCGGCCCCGCACCCGTCGTGCCGCCCCCGCCCGGGCGACCGAGCCCGCACGGCGACGCCGAGGCCGCCACCCTGGCGTCGGTCCCGCGTGCCGCGGGCTCGACGCTCGCCGGCCGCACGGTCCTCGTCCCCCGCGCGCCCGAGCGCGCCGCGGGGCTCGCCGCGACGCTCCGCGACGCCGGCGCGCGCGTCCTCGTCAGCCCCGCGATCGAGCGCGCCCGGGTCGAGGACACCGCCCCGGTGGACGGCGCCGTCGCCCGCCTCGCGCACGGCGACTTCGCCTGGGTCGTCGTGACGAGCGTCAACGCGATCGACGAGCTCGTCGCGAGCGCCGCCCGCCAGGGCGTCCACCTGGGTGACGCCGCCCGCCGAGCCCGCTGGGCCGCCGTCGGGCCTGCGACCCGCCGCGCCCTGGAGGCCGTCGGCGTCCAGGTCGACCTCGAGCCGATCGAGAACTCCGCCCGCGGCCTGGTCGCCGCCTTCACGACCCTCGCCGCGACCGACCACGCCTCTACCTCACCGAACCAGGGCTCTCCTTCGCCGAACCAGGGCTCTACCTCGGCCGACCAGGGCTCTCCCTCGCGAGGTAGAGGCCTGGTGCTGCTGCCGCAAGGGGACCTCGCCGCACCGACGATGCACGACGGGCTGCACGACCTCGGGTACGTCCCGCACGTCGTCACCGTCTACCGCACCGTCACGCACGCGCTCGCGCCGGACGTCGTCGCGGCGTGGCACGCCGGCGAGGTGGACGCCGTCGTGCTCACCTCGGGGAGCGTCGCGCGCGAGGTGGCACGTCAGCTCGGCCCGCGCGACGACGTCGTGGGCGTCGCGATCGGCGATCCGACCGCCCGGGCGGCGCGCGCCGTCGGGCTGCGGCTCGACGCCGTCGCGGAGCGCCCGACCGACGCCGCGCTGGCCGACGCGCTCGGGGACGCGCTCGCCGCCACCGGCTCCGCCACCCGCACGGCCGCCCTGCCCGACGACCCGGCCGCTCCCCCGGCCGCCGGCACGACCGGCGTCGACCCGACCTCCGAAGGAGACCCCTCGTGACCCACCAGCTCCCCGTCGGGCACCACCGGCCGCGCCGCCTGCGCACGAGCCCGCGCGTGCGTCGGCTCGTCAGCGAGACGCGCGTGCACGCGTCGGACCTCGTGCTGCCGCTGTTCGTCAAGGAGGGCCTGGGCGCGCCGCGGCCGATCTCGTCGATGCCGGGCGTCGTGCAGCACACCGAGGCGACGCTCGCGGACGCCGTGCGCGACGCTGCCCGTGCCGGGGTCGGCGGCGTCATGCTGTTCGGCATCCCCGCCGAGCGCGACGCGACCGGGACGCAGGCCGACGCCGAGGACGGGATCCTGCAGCGCGGCATCCGGGTCGCGGTCGAGGCCGCGCGCGAGCACGCCGGCGGCGGGCCGGTCGTCATGGCCGACACGTGCCTGGACGAGTTCACCGACCACGGGCACTGCGGCGTGCTGACGACCGGGCGCGACGGGTCCGTCGTCGTCGACAACGACGCGACGCTCGACCGCTACGCGTCGATGGCCGTCGCGCAGGCGCGCGCGGGCGCGGACGTCGTCGCGCCGTCGGGGATGATGGACGGCCAGGTCGGCGTGATCCGGGAGGCGCTGGACGCCGCAGGGTTCGACGACGTCGGGATCCTCGCGTACTCCGCGAAGTACGCGAGCGCGTTCTACGGGCCGTTCCGGGAGGCCGTGGACTCGGCGCTCCAGGGCGACCGCCGCACGTACCAGATGGACGCGGCCAACGCGCGCGAGGGGCTGCGGGAGGCGGACCTCGACCTCGCGGAGGGCGCGGACATGGTGATGGTGAAGCCGGCCGGGTCGTACCTCGACGTGCTCGCGGCGGTCGCGGAGATGTCGCCGGTGCCCGTCGCGGCGTACCAGGTGTCGGGCGAGTACGCGATGATCGAGGCCGCCGCCGCGAACGGGTGGATCGACCGGCGCGGCGCGATCACGGAGTCGGTGCTCGGCATCAAGCGCGCCGGCGCGGACGTGATCCTCACGTACTGGGCGACGGAGCTCGCGGGCTGGCTGGACGAGAACGAGGGAAGGACGCGGGCATGACGGACACCGGAGGCTTCGGGACGGCCGAGGCGGTCCAGGCGGAGAACGCGGCGCTGTTCGGCGCGCCGGGCGCGGGCGGGGCGGACAACCACGCCGCGTTCGTGCGCGCGCAGGGCGTGCTCCCGGGCGGCGTGAGCTCGCCGGTCCGCGCCTACGGGTCCGTGGGCGGCGACCCGCGGTTCCTCGCGTCGGCGCGCGGCCCGTACGTCACCGACGTCGCGGGGCGCGAGTACGTCGACCTCGTGTGCTCGTGGGGCCCCGCGCTGCTGGGGCACGCGCAGCCCGACGTCGTCGCCGCGGTCCAGGAGGCGGCGGGGCGCGGGCTGTCGTTCGGCGCGCCGACGCTCGGCGAGGTCGAGCTCGCGGAGGAGATCCGCCGCCGGGTGCCCGCCGCCGAGCGCGTGCGCCTCGTGTCGACCGGCACGGAGGCGACCATGACCGCGATCCGCCTCGCGCGCGGCGTGACCGGGCGCGACGTCGTCGTGAAGTTCGCCGGCTGCTACCACGGGCACGTGGACGCGCTGCTCGCCGAGGCGGGGTCCGGCGTCGCGACGCTCGCCCTGCCCGGCTCGGCCGGGGTCACCGAGGCGACGGCAGCCGAGACGCTCGTCCTCCCGTACAACGACCTCGCGGCCGTCGAGGCGGCGTTCGCGGAGCGCGGCTCCGAGATCGCGGCCGTCATCACCGAGGCGTCGCCCGCGAACATGGGCGTCGTCCCGCCCGCGGAGGGCTTCAACGAGGGCCTGCGCCGCATCACGGCGGCGCACGGCGCGCTGCTGATCCTCGACGAGGTGCTCACGGGCTTCCGCGTCGGGCCGAGCGGCTGGTGGGGCCTCGAGAACGCGGTGCTGCGCGGCCAGGGCGCGGACGGCTACACGCCCGACCTGTTCACGTTCGGCAAGGTCGTGGGCGGCGGGATGCCCGTCGCCGCGGTCGGGGGTCCGGCGACCGTCATGGGCCAGCTCGCGCCGCTCGGGCCCGTCTACCAGGCGGGCACCCTGTCCGGGAACCCGGTCGCCGTCGCGGCCGGCCTCGCGACGCTGCGCCTCGCCGACGACGCCGTGTACGCGCGCGTGGACGAGGTCGCGGGCGTGCTGTCGTCGGCCGTGGGCTCGGCGCTCGACGCGGCGGGCGTGCCGCACCGCGTGCAGCGCGCGGGGTCCCTGTTCTCCGTGTTCTTCGGCGACCTCGCCGCGACCGCGGGCGTGCGCGACTACGCGCAGGCCCAGGCGCAGGAGACGTTCCGGTACCGCGCGTTCTTCCACGCGATGCTCGACGCCGGGGTCAGCCTGCCGCCGTCGGTGTTCGAGGCGTGGTTCCTCTCCGCCGCCCACGACGACGCCGCGGTGACCCGCATCCTCGACGCCCTCCCCGCCGCAGCCCGCGCCGCCGCGGAGGCCCGCCCCGCCTGACCCCCACAAGGCGCCGAACACGACGTCGGTGTCGTTATCCGGCGGAAAACGACACCGACGTCGTGTTCGACGGCGCGGGATCGCGTGCTCGGCCGCGCGGGGCCGCGCGGGGCCGCGGCGTCAGTACGTCGCGGCCTGCCCCGCTCGCCTGCCGAGCGAGCGGATCTGGAACCCGAACGCGATGAGCATGACGCCCCAGAGGATCGCGAAGATCGCGAGGATCCAGACGATGGAGACCAGCCCGGCGTTGACGTTGAACAGGACCAGCAGACCGAAGACGAGACCCAGCAGGCCGGCGAAGACTCCCCAGCCCCAGCCGCTGCCGGGGACCTTGCGCAGGTCGAGGCTCGCGACCGTCTGGAACAGGCCGTAGACGACGGCCCAGAAGCCGATGATCCACGTGAGGACGATCGCGGTCGTGCCCGGCCAGACGAGCAGCACGATGCCGACGGCCAGGCTGAGGACGCCCATGGTCACGAGGAACGCGGTGCCGCTGCCGGTGCCGCGGCGCCGGATGCCCTCGATGATCTCGACGATCCCGTCGACGACCGCGAAGATGCCGATGACCCAGATGATCACGGCGGCGGTCTTGTCCGGCCACGCCAGGGCGACGATACCGAGGATGATGGCGAGCACGCCGCGGAGCACTGGCCAGTACCAGACCTGCTTCGCGGTGCTGGAGAATGCGGTGAGGATCGGGTCCTGCGTCGTCATGGTCACTCCCCGTGCTAGGTGACGGGCCGGCTCACCGGCGGCCTGGGGCCTGTGTCGCCTCCCGCTTCGCCTCCATGGAACACCCAGAAATCCCGCGTGTCGCGGCGAAGCGCGCGTTTCGCCCGCTCGCGCCCCCGGTCAGGCCTGCGCGGGGCGCGGCGCGAGGACCGGCGCGGGTGCGCGTCGACGTCGGCCCGACCAGACCACGAGGGCGGCCAGCGCCAGCACCGCCGAGAACGCGAGGACGGGTCCTGCGAAGAACGGGCCGATCCGCTTGTCGGCCACGACGGCGTACGTCGTGGCGTACGCGACGTCGGCCGCGGCCGGCTCGAAGGTGAAGTCCGAGACGATCTCCGCCCCCGGGTCGTCGAAGACCTGCTCGTGCGACGTGACGAAGCCGCCGGCGGCGAGGAGCGCGGCGAGCTCGTCGGAGCCCACCGACGCCGGGTCGACACGGCCCGCGAACCGCAGCGTGGGCTCGTGCGCGACGGCGGTCGCGTCGGTGCGGTCGACCCGGTGGTCGGCCAGCACGTAGGTGCGCGTGCTCTGGGTGTCGTCGGCGACGACGGACATGCGCATCGGGTAGACGAGCGAGGCACTCGGGAACGTGACGCGCAGGGGCTGCAGCGTCCCGTCGAACGCGGCCGCCTCCTCGGGCGCGAGCCGGGCCGCGACGAACGACCAGCCCTCGCTCACGTACGGCGTGAGCGCGGTCTGGATCGACTCGGGGAGCTGGAACCCGCGCTCCGTGAGCCACGACCCGAGCGCGCCCGGGTCGGTCGCCGCGAGCGTCGTGACGTCGAGCGGGCCGAGCCGCACCTCGTCGAGCACCGCGACACCCGCCGGAGCGCCGGCCGCGTCGGCCCCGGCCGCGCCGAACCCCAGCTCGGGCCACCAGCGGTAGTCGGAGACGACGGCGCGCGGCTGCGTGAGGTCGTCGAGCTCGCGGAAGACCTGCGGGTCGGCGAGCGCGACCTCGGCCGGCGCGGGGGTCGGCAGCAGCAGCCCGACCTCCGGGGCGTTCGACAGCGTGTCGAGCTCCAGCAGCATCGTCTCTGTCGTCCCGTCCCACTGGAGCACGGCCGTCTCCTGCGAGACCGACGTGTCGTACGCGGGCCCGTCGACGAGGCCGCCGCACGCGCACGCGCTCGCCGGCGGTGCCGCGACGACGCTCGCGCCCGCGAGCGCGAGCGCGATCGACACCGCGCGGGCCGCCCGTCCTGCTCCTGCTCCCCTGCCCATGCTTGGGAGGGTAGGGGCGCGCCCGGGGCCTCGCCCGACGAGCGCCGCAATCGTGATGAGGCCGTGACAGCAGCGTGACCCGCTGCTCCCGACCGTCCGCCGGGCGCGCCGTCGGGCCGGGGCCGGGCCGGGCCGGGAGCACAGGGCCGGGAGCACGGGCCGGGGCCCGTGTCAGGCGACCGCCGCGCTGACGCCGAGGTGCACGAGCGCACCCAGCACGACGGCCCACGCCGTCACCGCGACGACGCCCCACGTGAAGACGCGGGCGCGCGGTGCGCCGAACCCGACCATGGCGGCCGCGGTGACGTGGCTCGGCAGGAGCAGGGGTCCGAGGAGGCTGACGCCCGGCACGCCGTACCGGTCGAACACCTGCCGCATCCGCTGCCGCTTGGGCGACTGCTCCGCGGCACGTCCGCGCGTGACGCCGGAGCGTGCGGCACCGATCAGCCAGACGACGAGCGCGAGGGCGATCGCGTTGCCCACCACGGCAGCGAGGATCGCGACGACGGGGTTCACCCCGGAGACGACGCCGAGGATCGCGGCGCCCTCCGCCTCGACGTAGGGGATCGCGCCGGCGAGGAGGACCCCGACCCAGCGCAGCAGGGGCGGAAGACCCTGGGTGAGCTCCTGGAGCCCGGTGATGATGTCGGTCATGGTGCGCCTCTCGTCGTGGGTGCCTCCAGCCTCTCGGTGGCGTCGGCGGGTCGACAGTGCGCCCGTTCACCGCAGGACGTGGGCCCGTCACCCCGCGGGCATGACACGTGTCAGGCCGTGCTCGTCGGGACGACCGAGCGCCCGTACCCTTGGGGGGTATGCATCAGTTACCCTGGTGGGGTATAGGACGACGATCGACCGCCGCAGTCGCGGCACCGCGCCCTGGACGAGGAGGAGAGCATGACCGACACCACCGAGGCCCCCGCCGTCGAGCACGAGCACGCGGCCCACACCGGTCCGCACGGCTACGCGTCCGACAAGGAGGCGTACCTCAAGCGCATGCGCCGCATCGAGGGCCAGGTGCGCGGCATCGCGCGCATGATCGACGAGGACGTCTACTGCATCGACATCCTCACGCAGGTCTCCGCCGTCACGAAGGCGCTGCAGGCCGTGAGCATCGGCCTCGTCGAGGACCACCTCGGCCACTGCGTCGTCGACGCGGCCCGCCAGTCCGAGCAGGAGGGCGCGGCCAAGGTCAAGGAGGCCGCCGACGCCATCGCCCGCCTCGTCCGCAGCTGACCCACCCCACCACCGAGGAGCACCATGAGCACCGTCACCACCCTGGGCGTCACCGGCATGACCTGCGGCAACTGCGTCGCGCACGTCACCAAGGACCTCGAGGCCGTCGCCGGCGTCGAGAACGTGAGCGTCGAGCTGCGCGTCGGCGGCGCGTCCGAGGTCACGGTCTTCTCCGACGACCCGCTCGACGAGGCAGCGCTCCGCGAGGCCGTGGACGAGGCGGGCTACGAGGTCGCCTCGCTCGAGGTGCAGGAGGACGCGCTGGCCGCCCAGTACGCCGAGCAGGCGGCGGAGAAGCAGGAGGCGCACGCGTGCGCGTGCGGCTGCGGCACCGTCCCGAGCACGTCCGCGGACGCCGCAGCCCCGGTGACCAAGACCTACGACCTCCAGGTCCCGCCCCGCGCCTGACCCGCTCGCGACGGTCGGCACCCTGCGCGGCACCTGCCGCCTCCCGCGGACACGTCGCACCGCCCCGGTGCCCGACGACGGGGCTCGCCTCGCCCGCGCGAGGTCGCCTCCGCCGTCGGGCACCACCCCACGGGCCGACCGTCGCCACCGCGACGCGCCCCCGGCGCCGCACCCGTACGGCGCACGCCGCGACGTCCGCCACCCCGGACCGCCGTCGGTGACCTCCACCCGAGCACCCGTCGAGGAGTCACCCGCATGACCGCCCAGCCCACGCCCACCCCGACGACCGCCACCCCGCCGGGCGACGCCGTCGACGGTCGGCCCTTCGCCGAGGTCGACCTGGCGATCGGGGGCATGACGTGCGCGTCGTGCGTCGCGCGCGTCGAGAAGCGGCTCAACCGCGTCGACGGCGTCACCGCCACCGTCAACCTCCCGCTCGAGAGCGCGCACGTCGTCCTCGCCGCCGACGTCACGGACGCCGACCTCGTCGCCGCCGTCGAGAAGGCCGGTTACACCGCCCGCGTCACCACCCGTCGTGATCTCACCCCCGTGGACGAGGGTTCCGCCTCGCGGCACCACGGTTCTCCTCCGGCACACCAGGGCACTCCCTCGGCCGACCAGGGCTCGACCTCGGCCGACCGCGGGGAGTCCGCCGTGGAGGCGACCGAGCGGCGGGACGAGGCGAACGGCGAGGCGGGCCTGGCCGAGCGAGACTCCGGAGCGAGCGAGCGAACGCAGGCGGATCGCGACCGGGGCGCCGTGCTGCTGCAGCGTCTGCGCGTCGCTGCGGTGCTGACGGTCCCGGTGGTCGCGGTCTCGATGGTCCCCGCGCTGCAGTTCACGGGATGGCAGTGGGTCGTCGCGGCGCTCGCGCTGCCGGTCGTCACGTGGGGCGCGTGGCCGTTCCACACGGCGGCGTTCCGCGCGGCGCGGCACGGCGCGTCGACGATGGACACGCTCGTGTCGCTCGGGGTGGTCGCGGCGACGCTGTGGTCGCTGTGGGCGCTGCTGCTGGGCGGCGCGGGCGAGCTGGGGATGCGGATGCAGCCGACGCTGATCCCGTCCCGCGACATGACGGGCGCGCCGGAGCTGTACTTCGAGGTCGCGGCGGTCGTCACGACGTTCCTGCTGGCCGGCCGGTACGCGGAGCACCGCTCGAAGCGCCGCGCGGGGGACGCCCTGCGGTCGCTGCTGGAGCTGGGTGCGAAGGACGCCGAGCGGGTGGTCCTCGGGCCGGACGGTTCCCCGCGCACGGGTGCCGACGGCGCACGGGTCACCGAGCGCGTCCCGGTCGCGGACCTCGCGGTGGGTGACGTGTTCGTCGTGCGGCCCGGCGAGAAGGTCGCGACCGACGGCGTGGTGCTGGAGGGGTCGAGCGCGGTCGACACGTCGCTGCTCACGGGCGAGCCGGTGCCGGTGGACGTCGGCCCGGGCGACGACGTGACGGGCGCGACGGTCAACGCGGCGGGTGCGCTGCTGGTCCGGGCGACGCGCGTGGGCGAGGAGACGACGCTCGCCCAGATCGGACGGCTCGTCACGCAGGCGCAGACGGGCAAGGCGCCGGTGCAGCGGCTCGCCGACCGCATCTCCGCGGTGTTCGTGCCGGTCGTGCTCGTGCTCGCCGTGGCGACGCTCGCCGGCTGGCTGCTCGCCGGCGCCGGGACGCAGTTCGCGTTCACGGCCGCCGTCGCGGTGCTCATCATCGCGTGCCCGTGCGCGCTGGGCCTGGCGACGCCGACGGCCCTGCTCGTCGGCACCGGCCGGGGCGCGCAGCTCGGCGTGCTCATCAAGGGGCCGGAGATCCTCGAGTCGACGCGGCGCGTGGACACGGTCGTGCTCGACAAGACGGGGACCGTCACCCAGGGCGCGATGGCGCTGGAGGCGGTCGTGACGCCGTCGGGCCGCGTGCCGCTCGACGTCCTGCCCGCGGAGGGCCGCGCTCCGGCGCGAGGCGACGCCGACCGGTCGCGCCAGGCCGTCGACGACGCGCGCGACGCCCTGCGGCACGCGGGCGCGGTCGAGGCCCTGAGCGAGCACCCGATCGCCCGGGCGGTCGCCGAGGCCGCGCGCCGCGTGGCTGCACCGGCATCGAGCGGCGGGGACGCACCCGTGGGGGCCGACGGCGTCGTGATCGGCTCGCTGCAGGCGTTCGACTTCCGCAGCGCCCCGGGCGGCGGGGTCGAGGCCGTCGTCCGCACCGCGCACTCCGGGCTCTCCCTGGGCGACGGCGGCGGGCTCGCCGCGCGGCGCGTGCTGGTCGGGCAGCCGTCGTGGCTCGCGCGCGCGGGCGTGTCGCCCGACCCGGCGCTCGACGACGCGTTCGCGGCCGCCGAGGCGTCGGGGGCGAGCGCCGTCGTCGTCGCGTGGGGCGGCCGGGCGCGCGCGGTGCTCGTGCTGCGCGACCCGGTGAAGCCGACATCGGCCGAGGCGGTGCGCGAGCTGCGCGACCTCGGCCTGCAGCCCTACCTGCTCACGGGCGACGGCGAGGGCGCGGCTCGCGAGGCGGCGCGCGCCGTCGGGATCGCGGAGTCGGACGTCGTCGCGCGCGTGCTCCCCGACCAGAAGGTCGACGTCGTCGCGCGGCTCCGGCGCGAGGGGCGCGTCGTCGCGATGGTCGGGGACGGCGTGAACGACGCCGCCGCGCTCGCGACGGCGGACCTCGGGCTCGCGATGGGCACGGGGACGGACGTCGCGATCGAGGCGAGCGACCTCACGCTGGTGCGCGGCGACCTGCGCAGCGCCGCGACGGCGATCCGGCTCTCGCGCCGGACGCTGCGCGTGATCCAGCAGAACCTGTTCTGGGCGTTCGCCTACAACGTGGCGGCGATCCCGCTCGCGGCGGCGGGCCTGCTCAACCCGATGATCGCGGGCGCGGCGATGGCCGCGAGCTCGGTGCTCGTAGTCGGCAACTCGCTCCGCCTGCGCCGCGCCGCCTGACCCGGCCTGCGCCGTCGCCGACCACGACGTTCGTCGCTGTCGAGCACGACGTTGCTGTCGCTATCCCGCGGATAACGACAGCAACGTCGTGTTCGGCACCGGGGGGCCGGTCAGCGGAAGCGGCGGCCCTCGTCGCGGCGGTAGGCGCCGACCGCGAGGGCGGCGAAGACCACCGTCCAGCCGAGGAGCACGAGCCACGCGCCCGCGTACGCCGGCTCGCCCGTGAGCGCCTGGACGAGCAGGTCACGGCCCGCGCGCGTCGGCGTCGCCATCGAGATCGCGTCCAGCCACGAGGGGAAGAGGAACGGCGGGAGGAACAGGCCGCCCGCGAACGCAAGGGGGAAGAGGATGACCTGCACGACCGGCAGTGCCGCCTTCGCGGACAGCGAGTAGCCGATCGCCATGCCGAGCAGCACGAACGGCACGGACACGAGCAGCACCGTCCCCACCCCCGCGAGGAGCTGGCTCCACGTGACGCTCGCGTCGGTGAACAGCCAGCCGATGAGGATGAGCGGCACGAGCCCGAACAGCGAGAAGATCCCGCCGTTGAGCACGCGCGCCGCCATGCGCGGCGCCGGGCCCGCGGGCAGCGAGCGCACGAACGGGTCGAACGGGAGCTGCCGGTCCTCCGCGACGCCGAGCCCGTAGGTGAACAGGCTCGCCGAGCAGATCGCGAACAGGCCGAGCGACGCGACGGCCGTCGTCGCGGCCACCGGGTTCTGCGCGACCTCCTTCTGCGGCACGACGAAGAAGAACATCGCGAGCGCCGGGAACAGCAGGTTGCCCAGCACGGCGACCGGCACGCGCACCGTCTCGAGGAACTGGTACTTGAGGTGCAGCCAGGTGAGGCGCAGCGGCCCGGGGAGGGCGGTGGCGCCGCCGGGGATGGTCGAGGTGGTCATCGTGCCCGTGCCTCCGTGGTCGGGGCCGCGTCGCGCGCGACCATCTGCTCGAACGCCTCCTCGAGGCTCGCGCCCCGGATCTCGAGGTCGTGGAAGTCGACGCCCGAGGCGACGAGCTCGCGGACGAGGGCGTCGGCGTCGGGCGTGTAGAGCTCCTGGCGTCCGTCGCCGAGGCGGTCGGACCGCACGACGCCGGGCCGGTCGGCGAGGTCGGCGGTCGACCCGACGACGACCCGCCGCAGCGACACGCGCCGCAGGATCGCGTCGAGCGAGTCGTCGGCCTTGACCACGCCTTGGTCGATGACGACGACGCGCTGCGCGAGCGCCTGCACCTCCTCCAGGTAGTGGCTGGTCAGCAGCACGGTGCCCCCCGCCGCGTGGTACGCGCGGATCGCGTCCCACAGCGCCTGCCGGGCGCTCACGTCGAGGCCCGTCGTCGGCTCGTCGAGGAGGACGACGCGGGGGCGACCCACGAGCGAGAGCGCGACGGCGAGGCGGCGCTTCTGCCCGCCGGACATCGCGCCCGTCTGGCGGCCCCCGAGCTCGGTGAGCCCGAACTGCTCCAGCAGCTCCGCCGTCGGGACGGGGTCCGGGTAGTGGCCCGCGACGAAGTCGACGACCTCGCGCACCTTGAGCGTCGCGGGCAGGCCGGTCTCCTGCGGGGTGAGGCCCAGGCCGACGCGGCTGCGCGCGTCGCGCGGGTCGCCGCCGAGCAGGCGGACCGTCCCGGCGTCGGGCTTGCGCTGACCGCTGACCAGGGACAGCAGCGTCGACTTGCCGGCGCCGTTGGGGCCGAGCAGGCCGACGAGCTCGCCCGCCCCGACGGTCAGGGACACGTCGTCGAGCGCGACGACCGTGCCGAAGCGTCGCGTCACGTGGTCGACGGCGACCACGGGTCGGGCGGGGTCGGTGGTCGACGGCGCGGGGTCGGGCCGGGCGGCCCGAGTGCGCGGGGCGTCGTCGGTGCTCATCCTGCGGCTCCCTTCAGGAGGGTGTTCAGGGCGGTCGTGTAGTCCTCGAAGGCGCTACGGCCGCGGGCGGTGAGAGCGAGGTAGGTGGCCGGGGTGCGGCCCTCGTGGGTCTTGGTGACGGACACGTAGCCGGCGTCCTCGAGCTTGCGCAGGTGGGTGGAGAGGTTCCCGGCGGTCATGTCGAGGAGCTTCTGGAGCTTGGGGAAGGACAGCTCGTCGCCGGTCGGGAGGGCCGCGAGCGTCGCGACGACGCGCAGCCGTGCCGGGGCGTGGATGACGGGGTCGAGCCCGGCGTCAGACATCGGCCGCGCCCTCCGCCGACGCCCGGGCGGGTGCGGGACGGGTCGCGAGGCGCCGCCGTCGGGCACGCAGGACGTGCTCGATCGCGGCCATGACGAGGAACCCGCCCCCGCCCGCGAGCGCCATGACGAGGTAGGTGAGCGGCAGCCCGGCGAACGTCGCGACGGCGGCCGTGAGCAGGATCCACACGCCGAGCACGAACAGCCCGCGGTCGCCGAACGCCGCCGCCCCACCGAGGTACAGCAGGCCCACGACGACGCACGCGAACGCGTTGCTCGCGAGCGACATGACCTCCTCCGACGCACCCGCACGGGCGAGCCCGCCGAGCACGAACCCGAAGCAGACGAAGCCGAGCATCCACGACCAGCCGTACATGGCCCCGGTGCGGGCGCTGACGCCACGCGTCCCCGCGGTGCGCGTGACGCTGTGGACGATCGTGAACGCGACGGCGGCCGCGATGAGGCTGAAGAAGACCCAGAACGCCCACGGCTCGGGCTGCGCGCCCACGACCTGCCCCGCGCGGGTCGTGAGGCGCACGGTCGCGGTCCCGTCGACGACGCGGACCGCGCTCGCCCACAGGCACAGGTACCCGACGAGCCAGGCGACGCCCCACGCGAGGAACAGCAGCCGCGAGTCCGGCTCGGTCGCGCGGCGCGCGCGGTCCTGCTGCTCGCTGATGAGGCGGAGCGTCTCGGCGACGTCGAGCGCCGGCTCGTCCGGCTCGCCAGCCCCGTCGCGGGGGCCGTCGCCGTGGTCCGTCGTCATGGTGGCCTCTCGAGAGATCGGAAAACTACTTTGCGCTACAAACCTATTTGCACTCTGCCACCCCGACCACCGCTCACGCAACCCCCCACCCGCCGAACACGACATGAGGGTCGTTATCCGGTCGATAACAGCCTTTATGTCGTGTTGGACAGCGGGCGGGGTCGTGCTCGGCACGCTAGGGGCCGGTGCGAACGTGCTGGGGGGCGGCATAATGTGATATCACTTTGCTATCCACGACACGCGCGGCCGTCGGCCGCAGGAGAGGACGGGCCCCGTGACCGAGAGCGCAGCACCCCCGCAGGAGTCCGTCGGCGGCGAGCCGACCGGCCGTCCCGTCGGCCACGACGGCACGCGCGTCGACGTCACCGAGCAGCCCGCGTGGTCGCTCGGCGCGGGCGGGGGCGGTCTCGTGATCCTGCTCGTCCTCGTGCTGCTCGGCGGGTCGATCCCGATGTTCGCGACGGCCACCCCCGTCGGTGCCGTGCTCGGCGTGGTCGCGATCCTGCTCGGCGTCTTCCTGCTCACGATGGTCAAGGTCATCAACCCCGGGCAGACGCTCGTCGTCCAGTTCTTCGGCCGGTACCTCGGGACCATCCGCCGCACCGGGCTCGTCGCCACCGTGCCGTTCTCGACGCGCAAGCGCGTGTCGGTCCGCGTGCGCAACTTCGAGACGAGCGAGCTCAAGGTCAACGACGCCGACGGCAACCCGATCAACATCGCCGCGATCGTCGTCTGGCAGGTCGCGGACACCGCCAAGGCGAGCTTCGCCGTCGAGGACTACACCGACTTCGTGCGCGTCCAGGCCGAGTCGGCGCTGCGCCACGTCGCGATGTCGCACCCCTACGACGACGCCGAGGCCGGCGAGCAGTCGCTGCGCGGGGCCACCGAGGTCGTGTCGGCGGAGATCGCCGCCGAGGTCGCGGCGCGCGTCGTCGTGGCGGGCGTCGAGGTCATCGAGGCCCGCATCTCCAACCTCGCCTACGCCCCGGAGATCGCGCAGGCGATGCTCCAGCGCCAGCAGGCAGGCGCGATCATCGCGGCACGGTCGCGCATCGTGGAGGGCGCGGTGTCCATGGTCGAGGACGCGCTCTCGCGCCTCGAGGCCGAGGACATCGTGACGCTCGACGACGAGCGCCGCGCGACGATGGTCTCCAACCTCCTCGTGGTGCTCTGCGGGGACAGCCGCGTGACGCCCGTCGTCAACACGGGGTCCCTGTACCAGTGACGCCCGCCGGGCCCACGCCGCCCGAGAAGCGCGACGCGCCCGACGACGGCGACCAGCCGTCGTCGGGCACGGGCACGGGCACGGGCACGGGCCGAGCGCAGCGTCCGCAGCGCAAGTCGGTCCTCCTGCGCCTCGACCCCGCCGTCCACGACGCGCTCGCGCGCTGGGCCGGCGACGACCTGCGCAGCGTCAACGCGCAGATCGAGATGCTCCTGCGTCGCGCGCTCGACGACGCCGGCCGCCTCCCCCGCGGCGTCCGCCCGCCCCGCCGCCCGGGCCGCCCGCGCAACCCCTGACCCACCGAGCGATCAACCCTGACCCGCCGAGCACGAGGTCGCTGTCGTTCTGGGGCCGAGAACGACAGCGACCTCGTGGTCGACGCGGAGCAGATCCGTGCTCGGCGGACAGCGCACGTCCAGGCGGCGTCGAGCCCGCTCCCGGGGACCGGTGCTATAACCGGACGGTGCCCGACCTGACCGCGTCCACCCCCGCGACCGCGCCCGAGCCGCTGCCCGCGCCCGGCCCGACGGCGGCACCCCGCGCGGCCGACGCCGTCAGCGCCGAGGCGCACGACCGCCCGGACCGCGCGACGCGACGACGCATCGGCGCGGAGATCTGGATCGTCCTCGGGCTGAGCCTCGGCAAGTCGGCGGTCTACGCGATCATCAACATCGTCGCGCGGCTCACCGCCGGGACGCCGCTCGGCGAGCAGTCCGCGAGCCTCAACGTGAGCCGGTCGGCCCGGCCGTACCTCGACCTCACGTACCAGCTCGTCGGGATCTTCTTCGCGGTGCTGCCCGTCGCGCTCGCGCTGTACCTGCTCAGCGCGCGCGGCCGCTCGGCCGTCCGGGCGATCGGGCTCGACGGCGCCCGGCCCCTGCGCGACGTCGGGTGGGGGTTCGCGCTCGCCGCGGCCATCGGCATCCCCGGGCTGGGCTTCTACGCGCTCGGCCGCCTCCTCGGCATCACGGTCGAGGTGCAGGCGTCGGCGCTCAACGCCGCGTGGTGGACGGTGCCCGTGCTGATCCTCTCCGCGCTGCAGAACGGCCTGCTCGAGGAGGTCATCGCCGTCGGCTACCTGTTCGAGCGCACGCGCGACCTCGGCTGGGGCCGCGTGAAGTTCGTCGTGTGGAGCTCGCTCCTGCGCGGGTCGTACCACCTGTACCAGGGGTTCGGCCCGTTCGTCGGGAACGTCGTCATGGGCGTCGTCTTCTCGTGGTTCTACACGTCCCGCTGGGGACGGCACCGCGTCATGCCGCTCGTGATCGCGCACACCCTGCTCGACGTCGTCGCGTTCGTCGGGTACGCGCTCCTCCCGCTGGAGTGGAAGCAGTCCCTGGGCCTCGCGTGACGGCCGCGGCGCCGCTTCGCGACTCCTGGGACGCCGCGGTCAGGCGATCCCGAACGCGCCCGTCTCCAGGTCGACCAGATGGGTCTCGCGGTTGCCGTAGTCGACGCCCCAGGTGGGCGTGGACAGCTCGAGGTAGTACGGCGTGAAGCCGCCCGGGAGCGAGTCGACCATCGCCTCGGACGTCCCGCCGAGGTGGTCGTCCGCCCAGGGGCGCTCCTCCTCCGCCGGCCCGGTCCAGTCCTCGTCCCACGGCGAGACCCAGCCGTCCTCCTCCCGGCCCGGGGCGAGACCCGCGTTCGGGTCGTCGACCCTCGGGACGAGGTAGGCCCACCGGGTGACCGTCATGTCCTCGCCGCGACGCGTGCCGAGCGGCGGGTCCCACGCGTTCTGCCCCTCGTCCGTCGCGACGTGCTCACCGGGACGACGGGTGTCGGGCGGGGCGGCCGTCGGGCCGGCCGCGAGCTCCTCCTCGGTCAGCCAGACCAGGGCGAAGCTCTGGCCGATGATGTCGCTGAGCACGAGCGCCTGCGGGTGCTGCCGGGCCGCACGCAGGTCCACGACGAACGGGTCGTCCGGGTCGCTCGCGTCGTGCTCGGTGGCGAACTGCCCCTCGCCGAGGAAGTACGCCACGCCCGGGAGCCCGGGGCCCCGACGCTGGTACTCGGCCGGCAGCCGCAGCGTGACGGCGTGCCGCATCGGCAGCCCGGTGCTCGGGCTCCGCGGCCACGTCCGCGGCTCGATCCCCGGCCCCGCGTCGCCGATCCACCCCCAGGCGGCCTCGCCCCAGGGCGCGACGGGCGGCGGCAGCAGGTCCGTCGTCCCGACCGGTGACCCGTCCACCGCGTCCTGCGGGGTCAGGCCGAACAGGATGTCGTACGCAGTGACCACCGGTGCTCCTCGTTCTCGACGGACAGCGGTCACATGCTAGGGCAGCCGTCCCGCTCCCCCGCGCTCGTCCGGCTCCGACCCGCGCGCCGGCCCGGGCGACGACTCCGCCCCCGGCGAGGGCGACGGGGCCGGCGAGGGCGACGGCGACGGGGCCGCGCTCGGGTCGCGCGGCGTCGGCCCGCCCGTGGCCGACGGCGGGGCGACGCCCGGGTGAGCGGCGGGCGCGCCGAGCACGGACCCGCCCGTCACGACGACGCCCGCCGCGACGGCCTGCGCGCGCAGGTCCGCGAGCTCGCGCGCGACGGCGCGCACGGCGAAGCCCGACACCACGTGGATCGCGCCGGTCACGAACGCGTACAGCGCGAACACGACGGTGACGAGCCGCAGCACGTCGAAGGCGTCGAGCGGCCGCGTGACGAGCAGGACCCCGAACAGCACCGAGACGATCCCGACCGCGAGCATCCAGGCCCAGCCCAGGTCGCGATTGCGGACGAGCGCGGCGGCCCCGGCGATCGTGGTGATGCCCAGCACGAGCACCCAGACCGCGAGCACGTAGTAGAGCGCGGTGGCGGTGAGGTCGGGCCAGAGCGCCACGACGACGCCGAACACGACGTTGACCCCCGCCTGCGCGAGCCACCACGCCGACCCGACCTGCCGGCGGTGCACGAACCCCTGCACGGCGACGAGCACGCCGTCCGCCACGAGGAACGCGCCGAGCACCACGCGCAGCGTCCCGAGCTGCTCCAGCGGCTCGATCATGAGGAGGAGGCCGAGGACGACGAGGAGGCTCCCCCGCACCACGGGCAGCCACCACACCTTGCGGAAGGGGTTGCGCTCCTGCCCGTTCGCGTCGGGCGTCTCAGGGCGGTCCGGACGGTCGGCCCCGTCCGCGGTGCCGTGCTCCGTCGTCGTGCCACGTGCCATGCCGACCTCCCGGGTCCGGTCCTCCGCCCATGCTAGGGAGGCCTTGCTCACACCCGCCCGCCGAGCGGGGGCCGCGAGCCGTCCAGCATGCGGGCGAACCGGGCGAATCACCCGGAGGAATCGGCCAAATACCGCGCCTCCTCAGGGGCCCCGACCTAGACTCGCTCGCATGGCCTCCCCCGCCCCCGAGCCGAGAGAGCGCGCCGCTCCCCACGTCGGCGCGGTCGTCGAGGTCGGCTCGCTGGCACGGGCCGAGCAGGCGGAGCCCCGCCCCCAGACCGGCGCGCTCGAGGCCCTGCTCGCGCGTCGGGGGCACGACGACGCGGGCACGGTCCGCGTCGTCGACACGGCCGAGCAGCGCGTCCGGCACCCGATCGACCTCGTCAACCTCGTGCTGTGCGCGGTGGGCGTCGTCGTCGTCCTGCTCATGTCGGTGTACGCGCACGGCACCACGGCCGGCGTCGCGGAGGACGTCCGCAGCTTCTCGGACCTCCTGTACAACATCCTGTTCATCCCGGTCGCGGTGCTCGAGGGTCTCATCACGCTGTTCGTGCCGATCGCCGTCCTCACCGAGCTCGGCGTCCGCCGGCTGGGGCGCCAGGTCGTCGAGTCGATCGTCGCGGCCGCGCTCGGCCTGCTCCTGGGCGTGCTGGCCGTGCTGGCGCTGCGCGCGTGGGGCTCGGACGACCTCGTCCGCGGGCTCTCCGTGTACTCGCGGGGCGAGTGGCGCCTGACGATCCCGGGCTACGTGGCCGCGATCGGCGGGCTGCTCACCGCCGCGGGCACCCGTACCCGGCGACGCACCGTCAAGTGGTCGTGGAACCTGCTGTTCGTCGCGATCGGCGTCGTGCTCATCACCGGCCAGGTGTCGCTCCCGGGCATCATCATCACGCTGCTCCTCGGGCGCATCGCCGGGCTCGCCGTGCGGTACGTCTCGGGCGTGCGCAGCGAGCGCGCGTACGGGCCCGACCTCGTGGCCGGCGTCCGGCGCGCCGGGTTCTCCCCCGCGGCCCTCGTGCGCGTGCGCGACGTCACCGACGACGAGGAGCTCGCCGAGGCGGCGGACGACCCCATCACCGAGGTGGACGCCGAGGGGCGCATCACCGCCGAGGTGCACGTCGGCGTCCTGCGCGCACCCGGCGCCACCGACGACGCCGGGACGGTCCTCACGGCCGACGCCGCGCTCGCCGCGCAGCACCTCGGCTCGGCCCCGCACCCCGACGAGGCCGGGGCGTCGGACGGGGCGAACGGGACGAACGGGCAGACCCCCGCGACGGAGTCCCAGGACGCGCCGTCCGACTCGGCGGCCATCGCGCTGACGCGCGCGGGCGACAACCGCGTCTACGCGATGCTCGCGGAGGACGGCGTGCGGCGTGACGTCGTCGTGCTCGACGGCGACCGGCAGGTCGTCGGCTTCCTCGCCCGGTTCTGGCGGTCGCTGCGCCTGCGCGGCAGCGAGGGACGCGCGGCGATCTCGCTGCGCGCGGCGGCCGAGCGCACCGCGCTGCTGTCCTACGCGGCGCGCGCCGCGGGCGTCCGCACCCCGCGGCTGCTCGGCATCGGCGAGTCCGCGGACTCCATGGTCCTGGTCCAGGAGCACGCGACCGGCGCGGTCTCGCTGCGCGACCTCCCCGTCGAGGACCTCACGGGCTCGGTGCTCAACGAGGCGTGGCGCCAGCTCCGGCTCGCGCACGCGGCGGGCATCGCGCACCGCGCGCTGACGTCCGACGTCATGCTGGTCTCGCGCGAGCCCGCGACGGGGGCCCCGCAGGTCTGGCTCACCGGGTGGGAGCAGGGGGACATCGCGTCGTCCGAGCTCGCGCGCCGCATGGACCTGGCGCAGATGGTCGCGCTCCTCGCGCTGCGCGTCGGGGCGCGCCGGGCCGTCGAGTCCGCGGTGAGCGTCCTGCCGGACGACGACATCGCCGCCATCGGCCCGCTGCTCCAGCCCGTCGCGCTGCCGCCGAGCACGCGCGAGGAGATCCGGCAGAACAAGGAGCTCCTCAAGGAGCTGCGCGCCGCGCTGGTCGAGCGGCTGCCCGAGGCGAGCATCGAGCCGCAGCGCATCACCCGGTTCGGCGCGCGGACGATCCTCACGCTGACCCTGACGATCGTCGCGGTGACGGTCGTCGTCACGACGATCAACTTCGACCAGATCACCGAGGCCGTCTCGTCGGCGAACCCCTGGTGGGCGGCCGTCTCGTTCCTGCTCGGGATCGTCACGTGGTTCGGCGCCGCGCTCACGCTCGTCGCGTTCGCGTCGAAGCGGCTGCCGCTCTGGCGCGTCACGCTCACCCAGGCGGCGGGCTCGTTCGTCGCGCTCGCCGCGCCCGCCGGCATCGGCCCGGCGGCGCTCAACCTCCGGCTCCTGACCCGGCGCGGGATCTCGACCCCGGTGGCGGTCGCGACGGTCGCGCTCGTCCAGGTGTCGCAGTTCGTCGTGACGATCCTGCTCCTCGTCGTGCTGTCCGTGGCCACCGGCGACGGCGGGCTCGTCCAGCTCCCGTCGACGACCGTGCTCCTCGCGATCGGCGGCGTCGCGCTCGCCGTCCTGGCGACGCTCCTCGTGCCGGCCGTGCGGGCCTGGGTGCTCGCCAAGATCCGCCCGACGATCCAGCAGGTGTGGCCCCGGCTGTCCGAGATGCTGGGCCAGCCCGGGCGGCTCGCGCTCGGCATCGCGGGGAACGTCGTCATGACGCTCGGCTACGTCCTCGCGTTCGACGCCGCCCTCGCCGCGTTCGGGCAGGAGCTCTCGCTCGTCGAGGTCGCGGTCATCTACCTCGTCGGGAACGCCGCGGGTGCGGCCGTCCCGACACCCGGCGGCCTCGGGGCGATCGAGGCCGCCCTCATCTTCGGCCTGACCACCGCGGGCGTCCCCGCCGCGCTCGCGACGTCCGCGACCGTGCTCTTCCGCGTCGCGACCTACTGGGCCCGCATCCCGATCGGCTGGGCCGCGATGCGGTACCTGCAGAGGAAGGGCGACCTGTAGCCCGGGGGACCGGCCCGGGTCAGCCCTGGGGGGCGTCGGCGACCTTCACGTCGACGTGGTACTTCGTCCCGTCGACGTCGGACAGCGTGACGGTCGTGTCGTAGACCTCCCCGGACGCCGGGTCGGTGAGCTCGCACTCGACGACCTCGCCGTCCACCAGGTCGACGTTCTCCTCGCCGCAGTCGACGTCCGCCTCGCCGATCTCGGCGAGCGCGCCCTCCGCGTCCTGCGCGATCTTCGAGGCCGGCACGGTGAGGTTCGCGCTGACGGAGCACGCGGCGAGCGCGACGGTGCACAGCGCGACGACGGGCGCGAGGACGGCGGTACGGGTGGTGGTGCGGCGCATGGTTCCCCCTGGGTCTGAGCGGATGGCGCCCCGATCCTCGCGGACCCGGCGCCGGGGGCGCCACCTCGCGCGATGGTGAGAACTCCCCGCCGCTCCCCGCCGCGGCGCGACGAGCGCCGACCAGGTCGAGGCTCGCCCGCCCGGGGACGTTCGACCCGGGACGACGCGGGCGACCCCCGATAGGCTCGCGGCGCACCCGCCGTCGTCCCCGGTCGCGCGGGCGCCCACGATGCTCGACGAGGTGAGGAGCCCGCACGTGAGGATCGGTGTCCCCCGCGAGGTGAGGGACGGGGAGCGGCTGGTCGCCGCGACCCCGCGCACGGTCGAGCGCCTGCGGGCGCTCGGGTACGAGGTGGTCGTCGAGCACGACGCCGGCGCGGGGGCCACGTTCTCCGACGCCGCGTACGAGGCGGCGGGCGCCACGGTCGTCGACGCCGCGGCCGCGTGGGGCGCCCACGTCGTCACGGCGGTGAACGCGCCGACGGACGCCCAGGTCGCGCTCCTGCGCCCGGGCGCGACGCTCGTCGCGATGCTCGGCCCCGCGAACGACCCCGACCTCGTGCAGCGCCTCGCCACCCGCGGCGTCACCGCGCTCGCGCTCGACGCCGTGCCCCGCATCTCGCGCGCGCAGGCCCTCGACGTGCTGAGCACGCTGTCCAACGTCGCGGGGTACCGCGCGGTCGTCGAGGCGGCCGGCGAGTACGGCGGCATGTTCGCCGGGCAGGTCACGGCCGCGGGCAAGACGCCGCCCGCGAGGGTCTTCGTCATCGGCGGCGGGGTCGCGGGCCTCGCCGCGGTCGGCGCGGCGGCGAGCCTGGGCGCGCAGGTGCGCGCGTTCGACGTGCGGTCCGAGGCGGCCGAGCAGATCGAGTCCATGGGCGGCACGGCCGTGCGCGAGCCCGCGGCGCAGCAGGGCATGTCCGCCGACGGCTACGCGAAGCCGCTCACGCCCGAGCAGGAGGCCGCGGCCCTCGCGGTGTACGCGCGCGAGGCCGCCGAGGCCGACGTCGTCATCACGACGGCGCTCGTGCGCGGCCGCGCCCCGCGGACCCTCACGGCCGATGCGGTCGCCGGGATGCGCCCCGGGAGCGTCGTCGTCGACCTCGCGGCCTCGGGCGGCGGGAACTGCGCGCTCACGGTGCCGGGCGAACGCGTCGTGACGGAGAACGGCGTCGTGGTCGTCGGCTGGACCGACCTCGCCGGGCGCCTGCCCCAGCACACGTCGCAGCTCCTCGGGACGAACGTCGTGCACCTGCTGGAGCTGGTCACGCCCGGCAAGGACGGCGAGCTCGCGCTCGACCTCGACGACCCGGTGCAGCGCGGCATGACCGTCGCGCGCGACGGCGAGGTGCTGTGGCCGCCGCCGCCCGTCGCGGTGAGCGCGGCCCCGGCCCCGGGGTCGACCGCGCCACCACCCGACCCCGCGCTGGAGGCCGCGGCACGCGAGCGGGCCGCCGCGGAGGCGGCGTCGGCCGCGAGCCTGAGCCGCCGTCGTCGGACCGTGGGCGCCGCGCTCGCCGCGGTGCTCGTGACGCTCGCGCTGTCGTTCGCGCCGCCGTCGCTCGTCGGGCACGTCACGGTGTTCACGCTCGCGGTGATCGTCGGGTACTACGTGATCTCGAACGTCACGCACTCGCTGCACACGCCGCTGATGGCCCAGACCAACGCGATCTCCGGCATCATCCTCGTCGGCGCGCTCCTGCAGATCGGCTCGGACGACTGGGTCGTCACGACGCTCGCGCTGCTCGCCGCGACCGTCGCGAGCATCAACATCTTCGGTGGCTTCCTCGTGGCGAACCGCATGATCCGCATGTTCCGCAAGGACGCCCCGGCGCGTGCGCAGGAGGTGGCCCGATGACCGCGACGTCCGTCGCCCAGGCGGTCTACGTCCTCGCCGCCGTCCTGTTCGTGCTGAGCCTCGCGGGGCTGTCGAAGCAGGAGTCCGCGCGCCGCGGCAACGTGCTCGGCATGGTCGGCATGGTCCTCGCGCTGGCCGCGACGATCGTGCTCGCGCTCGGCACGAGCGCCCGGCCCGTGCTCGTCACCGCGCTGCTCATCGCGCTCGTGCTCCTCGTGGGCGCGGCGGTCGGGACGTGGCGCGCGCGCCGCGTCGAGATGACGCAGATGCCGGAGCTCATCGCGATCCTGCACAGCTTCGTCGGCGCCGCGGCCGTGCTGGTCGGCTTCAACTCCTACCTCACCGCGCAGGCCGCTGGGTCCGACGACGTCGCGCACCTCGTGGAGGTCTCGCTCGGCGTGCTCGTGGGCGCAGTGACGTTCACCGGCTCCGTGGTCGCGTTCCTCAAGCTGTCGGGGCGCACGCGATCGGCCCCGCTCCAGCTCCCCGGCCGGAACCTGCTCAACCTCGCGGCGCTCGTCGTGAGCCTGGGGCTCGTGGTGTGGTTCGTCGTCGCGCCGTCGATCTGGCCCCTGCTCCTGCTCACGGTCGTGTCGCTCGCGCTCGGCTGGCACCTCGTCGCGTCGATCGGCGGGGGCGACATGCCCGTCGTCGTGTCGATGCTCAACTCGTACTCCGGCTGGGCCGCCGCCGCGGCGGGCTTCATGCTCGGCAACGACCTGCTCATCGTCACCGGAGCGCTCGTCGGGTCCTCCGGTGCGATCCTCAGCTACATCATGTGCCGGGCCATGAACCGGTCGTTCGTGTCCGTCATCCTCGGCGGGTTCGGAGCCGAGGAGGGCGCCGCGCCCGCCGGGGGCGGCGAGGGCCCGCAGGGCGAGCACCGCGAGGTGAGCGCCGACGACGTCGCGGCCCTCCTGCGCGACGCCCGCAGCGTCGTCATCACGCCGGGCTACGGCATGGCGGTCGCCAAGGCGCAGTACCCCGTCGCGGAGCTCGTCGAGCTCCTGCGCGACGGCGGTGCCGAGGTCCGCTTCGGGGTGCACCCGGTCGCGGGTCGCCTGCCCGGGCACATGAACGTCCTGCTCGCCGAGGCGCGCGTCCCGTACGACATCGTGCTGGAGATGGACGAGATCAACGACGACCTGGCGGACACGGACGTCGTGCTCGTCATCGGCGCGAACGACACCGTGAACCCGGCCGCGCTCGACGACCCCGGCTCCCCCATCGCGGGCATGCCGGTGCTGCACGTGTGGGAGGCCGGGCAGGTCGTCGTCTTCAAGCGCTCGATGGCGGCCGGCTACGCCGGGGTGCAGAACCCGCTGTTCTTCCGCGAGAACACGGGCATGCTCTTCGGGGACGCGAAGCAGCGGGTCGAGGACATCGTGGCGGCGCTGCGGGTCGGCTGACGCGCGTCTCGACCCGCGCGGCGTCGCACCGGACCCGCGGTACCGCCGTGCCGCCGTGCCGCCGTGCCGGGATCAGCCGAGCACGCGCTCGCGGACGTGGCCGAACGTGAGCGACGGCAGGGTCTCGAGCGCGCCGTGCGCCGCGACGTAGTCCTTGAGGTCGCCTCGGAAGACGACGCGGCCCGGCAGGTCGAGGAGCGTCTGCGGTCGCACCTGCCACCGCTCGACGCCGAGGTCGCACACTCCCGCGCCGTGCAGCACGTGGTAGACGAACTCGGAGCAGAAGAACCGGTCCTCCACCTCGTGGCCGCGGCCGAACCGGGCCCCGACGAGGCCGCGCACGTTGTAGGAGAACGCGTGCGAGTCCAGCAGGAACTCGGTGATCCGCACCCGGATCGCCTCGTGCTGCTCCGGCGTCACGGGGACCGCGAGCACGACGCCGGGCACGACGTCCATGCCGCGGTACAGGCCGTCGTCGAACCGCTCGCGCCGGAAGCACCCGACGAACGGGTTCCCGGCCCGACGGCGCCCGAAGCTGAACATGAGCTCGAGCCCCGGATCGAGCGCCAGGGAGGAGTGCGTGAACTCGTCGCGGGTCGCCAGCGCGATCGTCCGCGACAGGACCGTACGGCTGCGGGACAGGACGACGTAGACGTTCACGCGAGTGACCATACGATGCCCGGGCCCGCAAGTGGAACGGGCTGTGAGCGTCTTTTGTCCGGTCAGTCCGCGGCGAGCGCTCCGACGACCTGCTCGGCGAGCTGCGGCGGGAACTGCGCGGCGGCGTCGCGCACGTCGAACCCGAGGTCCTCGGCGAGCGCGAACGCCCGGCCGGCGCGGGCCGAGTCGGGCAGGGACCCGTCCCCCGTGAGCATCATGACGCCCGCCGTGAACGCCGCGCGGCCGTTGCCGCGGTCGCCCGCCGCGAGGTAGAGCTCCAGGGCGCGCGCGGAGTCCCGCGGACGGCCCCGACCCGTCGCGTGCTCCGCCGCGAGGTTGTAGAGCGCCCGCGGGTGGCCCGCGTCCGCGGCCTGCTCGAGGAACGCGCGCGAGCGCGCCTCGTCCACGGGCGTGCCCTGTCCGGTCGCGGTGAGGACGGACAGCTCGAACAGCGCGTCGGCGTTGCCGCGGCGCGCCGCCTCCTCGTGGTCCGCGACGGCCGCCGCGGCGTCCTGCGCGAACCCGTAGCCGTTGTAGCGCATCCACCCGCGCAGCACGTGCGCGCCGCCGTCAGGGTCGTCCTCGGCGAGCCGGTCGACCCGCTCGGCGGCCTCCGCGGCGAGCGGCAGCCGGCGGAAGTACGCCTCGCGCACCCAGGACGTCGCCGCCTCGCGCGACACCGCGTCCGCCCCGCCCGCGTCGGCCCTCCGGTACGTGTCGACGAGCACCTGCTCCGCGTCGGCCGGCAGGAGGCCGATCATGTGCTCGTTGCGGACGAACGCGTCGCGCAGCCCGTGCGCGGCGGCCAGCACCCGCTCGCGGCTCGCGGCGCGGTCGTCGAGCGCGTCGCGCGCCGCCTCGTAGGCGACGCTCCCCCGAGGGCGGGTGGTGCCCGACGTCGACGCCCCCTGGCCGGTCGCGCTCGCCGACGCGTCACCCGCCGACGAGGAGGCGGCCGCGGCGTCGGCTGCCCGGGCGTCGCCGGTCCCCGTGCCCGTCGCCGGAGCGGGTGCGCCCGTCGCCGTCCCCTGCTGCGCCGCTGCGGCCGCGTTCGCCGCGTCGCGCGCGTCGGCGTCCCAGACGAGCTCGCCGTCCGGGTTCCAGATCTGGTTCGTCCGGTTCTTCGCCCACACCGCCCGGAAGCCCTCCGGGAGCGAGAGGTAGCGCACGAGGTGCGGCGCCCGGCGGTACAGCTCGTGCGCCGGCACGGGAACGAGGCCGCCCCGAGGCTGCGCGGCGATCGACTTCACGACCCACCCCGACGCCCCGTCGCCCACCGGCCGGGTGCGCTCGACGAACATCTCCGGGGCGTCGTACACGTCGTTGTAGACGAGCACGGTCTCCGTGAAGCGCGTGCTCTTCGAGCCGACCTTGCAGAACGCGACCATCTCCCGCTGCTGCCGGTAGGTGTCGAGCATCGGGTCGACGTCCCAGGTGAGCGTCGAGATCCCGTCCTTCGTGAGGTCCGTGACGGCGACGCGCAGGTCGTCGCCCGACGCCGAGAGGACGACCCACCAGAAGCCGTGCCAGACCTGGTAGCCCTTCACGACCTTCTCCGCGGGCAGGGTCGCGACCCAGTCCAGGAACGACTGCGCCGTCGGGGCGAGGAACGGCGTCGTCTGCGTCCACACGCGGCGACCCGTGGCCGACCGGACGTCGAGCACGACCCGCGCGGGCGCCGTCGTCGGCGTCCCGTCCGCCCACCAGCGCACCGCGTCCGCCGCGGGCGGCGGCCACGCGGTGCGGCCGTTGGCGATCGGGTCGAGCGCGAGCACCTGCTCGCCGTCGAAGTACGCGACGTACCAGTGGCCCGGCCCGTGCGCGCGGTCCACGCCCACGACGACGAACGCGCCCTTGCCGCGGGCGCGCAGCCGTGCGGCGATCTCGTCCGGCGTCGTCTGCTCGAACGCGCCGCCGACGAGCTCGGCGAGCTCTGCCTCGCTCGGGCCGACGGGCGTCGCGGGCTGCGCCGGCTCTCCGCGCAGGATCCCGACCATCGAGGCCACCGCCGACGCCGCGTGGTTCACCGGGAGGGTCGCGGCGTTCGCGTCGTTGCGGTGACCGGCGTGGAACGCCTCCACCATCTGGGCCTGCGTGAAGCATGACTCCCGCACGTACGCCGAGCCGTCGAACCCGACGATCGCCTGCGCGCCCCCGCGACCCGGGGTCCACACGTGGAACCCGCCCGGGACGACCTTGTGGTGGCGCGCGACCGTCGCGACGTCGACGCCGAGCAGCGTCGCGGCCCGGTCGGCGAGGTGCGGGAAGCCCTCGGTCCAGTGCTGCTCCTGCGGGTCCGGGGCGTTCACGTCGGTCACGGGGAGAGGCTATGCGGCGCCCCCGACGCACCGCACCGCCCCGGCATGGGGACCGGTCCCCATGGGAGCACCGCTCAGGTGGCCGCCCGGCGCAGCACGGCCTCCGCGTGGCGCAGCACGGGGCCGTCGACCATCCGGCCGTCGTGCGTGAAGACGGCGTCCGGGCCGCCGGGGTTCGCGGCCGCCGCGTCGAGCAGCGCCCGCGCCGCGGCCACCTCCTGCGGCGTCGGGGCGTAGGCGGCGCGGATCACGGGGACGTGGCTCGGATGGATGCACGCGGTCGCGGCGAACCCGGACGCGGCGGCGTCCTCGGCCTCGGCCCGCAGCCCGTCGAGGTCGCCGACGTCGACGTGCACGGCGTCGACCGCGGCCTTGCCCGCGGCACCGGCGGCGAGCAGGACCGCCGACCGCGCGTGCCGCGCGACGTCGCGGTACTTCCCGTCCGGACGCCTGCTCGACGTCCCGCCGAGCGACGCGACGAGGTCCTCCGCGCCCCACATGAGCGCGACGACCTCGGGTCGCCGGGCGAGCTCGGGCGCCGCGAGCACGCCCGCCGCCGTCTCGCACAGCGCGAGGACCCGGACACCCGGGAGGGTGGCCGCGAGCGCACCGAGCGAGCCCAGCAGCTCCGGCCCGGCCTTGGCGACCATGACCGTGCGCAGCCGCGTGTCCGCGAGCGTCGCGACGTCGAGCGCGTGCTCGCGCGTCCCGACGGCGTTGACCCGCACGACCGTCCGCGCCGGGTCCAGCGTCGCGGACGCCTCGACGACCGCCCGCCGCGCGGCGTCCTTCGCGGGCGCGGCGACGGCGTCCTCGAGGTCGAGGATGACGGCGTCGGCGCGCTCGGCGGCCTTGCCGAACCGGTCCGGCCGGTCGCCGGGGCAGAACAACAGCGCCGGCCCGAGTCCGCACCCGGGCGACCCCGCGTCGTCGGGCACGGTGCGGGGCACGCCGACGGCGTCGCTCACCACGCGCCCTCCTCGTCGCCGCGCTCCAGGACGGGGTCGTGAGACCCGCTCTCGCCGCCGAGCCCTGGATCCCTCCCCACGCGGGCGCCGGGCTGGGGAGCGATCCCGGGTTCGGCAGCACCGGGGTGCCCGGCCCCGGGTGCTGCGGATGCCGCCTCGTGGGCGGCTCGGGTCCAGAAGAGCGCGGTGCGGACGGCGCGTGCGACGAGGACGCCGTCCTGGTTGAGTCCGCGGTGCTCCAGCGTGACGACGCCCTGGCCCGGGCGCGACGCCGACAGCCGCTTCTCGACGACCTCCGTCTCCGCGTACAGCGTGTCGCCGTGGAACAGCGGCTTCGGGAACTCGACCTCGCGGAAGCCGAGGTTCGCGACGATCGTGCCCTGCGTGACCTGCCCGACCGACAGCCCGACCAGCGTGGACAGCGTCATCATCGAGTTGACGAGGCGCTGCCCGAACGGCTGCGTCGCGGCCCACGCGGCGTCGAGGTGCAGCGCCTGGTGGTTCATCGTGAGCGTGGAGAAGACGACGTCGTCCGCCTCCGTGAGCGTGCGGCCGGGCCGGTGGCGGTACACCACGCCCGTCTCCAGCTCGTCGTAGTACAGGCCCCGCTGGACCACCTCGCGCATGCTGCTCCTCCCTCCTCACCTCGGCCTCGGCGACGTCCGCCGAGAACGACCTCACCCGCCGTCGAGCACGACATGAAGGACGGAAAGAGGCGGATAACGTCCTTTATGTCGTGTTCGGCGTCGGTCGTGGCCTAGCCGTCCAGGCCCAGGCTCCTCGCGATGACCATCAGCTGCACCTCGGTGGTGCCCTCGCCGACCTCCAGGACCTTCGCGTCGCGGTAGTGGCGGGCGACCGGGTTCTCGTTGAGGAAGCCGTAGCCGCCGAAGATCTGCGACGCGTCGCGCGCGTTCGCCATCGCCGCCTCGCCGCCGACGAGCTTGGCGACCGACGCCTCCGCCTTGAACGCCTTGCCGCGCACGAGCTTCTGCGCGGCGTCGAGCCACGCGAGCCGCGCGGTGTGGACGCGCGCCTGCATGCGGGCGAGCGTGAAGGCGACGTGCTGGTTCTCGCCGATCGAGCGCCCGAACACGACCCGCTCCTTCGCGTACCGCAGCGCCTCCTCGAGGCAGCCCTGCGCGGCGCCGGTCGCCAGCGCGGCGAACGCGATGCGCCCCTCGTCGAGCGCGCGGAGGAAGTTCGCGTACCCGCGGCCGCGCTCGCCGAGCAGGTTGCCGGCGGGCACGCGCACGTCGGTGAGCGTGAGGGGGTGCGTGTCCGACGTGTGCCACCCGACCTTGTCGTACGACGGCCCGACCTCGAGCCCGGGCGTGCCCGCGGGGACGATGATGCTCGACAGCTCCTTGCGCACCTCGCCGTCCTGGCTGACGTGCTCGTCCGTGACGGCCGTGATCGTCACGAGGCTCGTGATCGGCGTCCCCGAGTTGGTGATGAACTGCTTGGAGCCGTCGATCACCCACTCGTCGCCGTCGAGCCGTGCGGTCGTGCGCGTGCCGCCCGCGTCGGAGCCGGCGTCGGCCTCCGTGAGCCCGAACGCCGCGAGCGCCCGCCCGGCGAGGAGGTCGGGCAGCCAGCGCTCCTGCTGCTCGCGCGACCCGTGCCGGAAGATCGGCACGATCCCCAGCCCGACGCCCGCCTCGAGCGTCACCGCGATGGACTGGTCGACGCGCGCCAGCGCCTCGACGGCGAGGCACAGCGACACGTAGTCCTGGCCCTGACCGCCGATCTCGCGCGGGAACGGGAGCCCGAACAGCCCCAGCTCCCCCATCTGCGCGATGATCTCCATCGGCAGTCGGCGCTCGGTGTCGTACCGGTAGGCGGCGGGCGCGACGACGCTGTCCGCGAAGTCGCGCACCACCTGGCTGAGCTTCCGCTGCTCGTCGTCGAGCAGGACGTCGGCCTCGATCATGATGCTCCCTGGGTGTCGGGTTGCGGGACCGGGGCGGCGGGGTCTGCCGCGCCGGAGTCGTGGGGGTGGACGACAGCGACCACCTGGTCCCGGCGCACGAGGTCGCCGGGGCGCACGCGCACGTCGGCGACGCCGTCGTGCGGGGCGAGGAGCGGGTGCTCCATCTTCATGGCCTCGACCGTCACGAGGACGGCCCCGGCGGCGACCGGCTCGCCGTCGGCGGCAACCGTCACCACCGTGCCGGGCATGGCGGCCCGCACCTCGGGGTCGGTCGTGCCGGGCGCGTCGCCGCGGGCCCGACGGCGCTCGTCCCGCGCCCGTGCGGCGCGCTGCTCCCGGTCCGGGGCGGCCAGGGCGACGGTCCGCCCGTCGCGCCACACCCACACCGTCGCGGGCTCGCCGTCGGCGGACGGCACGTCGAGCGCCAGCCGCACGCGCTCCCGGACGCCGTCCACGGTGAGCCACCACGCGCCGTCGGCCCCGGCGTCACGCTCGATCGACGCCCGCACCTCACGCGGCCGCGCGGCGCCGGGTCCCCACCCGCCGTCGGTGTCGCGCGCCGGCGGACACTGCACGACGGCGTCCCGCGCCGACCCGGAGACCCGCACCTCGTGCACACTCCCGGCGGCATCGACCAGCACGACCCGCCACGGCGCGGCGGCCGCGTTGAGCCGCCACCCGTCCCTGACCCGCCACGGATCGTCGTCGCCGGTCCCCGCCGCCCCGCCGAACCCGGGGTGGTCGCGCGAATCGTCAGCGAACCTGTCGACAACCCCGGATTCGGCACGGCGCGGGGTTGTCGCGAACAGCGCCGCGGCCACGAGATCGACCCACGCGGCGTCGTCGGACAACGAGCCGACCTCCGGGGTGAGGACCCGGGGGGTGTGCGCTCCGTCGTGCTCGGCGGGCGAACCAACCTCCGAGGCGAGGGGACAGCGGGTGTGCATGCTGTCGTGCTCGGCGGGTGAGCCGACCGCAGAGGTGAGGGGTCGGGGGGTGTGCGCGCCGTCGTGGTCGGGCCTGGCGGGAGCGCCCGAGGAACGAGGGCGCGGATGGTAGACGGCGCGCACACCCCCCGACCCCTCACCGGACCCGACCACAGACCCCGACGACGAACCGGAAGACACGAGCCGGTCGATCAGCCCCGTGTCGAGCCGCCCCGCCCGTACGTCACCGTCCGCGAGCAGAGACCGCAGGAACGCCGTGTTCGTCTCGACCCCCAGCACGACCGTCCGCGCGAGCAGCCCGTCGAGCCGGTCGACGGCCTCGTCGCGCGTCTGTCCCCACGCGACCGCCTTGGCGAGCATCGGGTCGTAGTGGCCGCCGACCACCGTCCCGGTGGCGATGCCGGAGTCCAGGCGCAGCGGCGACGCACCGGGCCCGGACGGGACGCCGCCGTCGTCGTAGACCAGCACCGACCCGGTGGCCGGGAGGAACCCGCGCTCGGGCGACTCGGCGTAGAGGCGCGCCTCGACGGCGTGGCCGCGGAGCACGACGTCGTCCTGCGCCACGCCGAGCGGCGCGCCCGCCGCGACGCGCAGCTGGAGCGCGACGAGGTCGAGGCCGGTGACCATCTCGGTCACGGGGTGCTCCACCTGGAGGCGCGTGTTCATCTCGATGAAGAAGAACTCGTCGGGGCGCGCGGCGGGGACGAGGAACTCGACCGTCCCGGCGCCCACGTACCCGACGGACCGCGCGACCTCGCACGCGGCCTTGCCCATGCGGGCGCGCTGCTCCGCGGTGAGGAGCGGCGACGGCGCCTCCTCGACCACCTTCTGGTGGCGGCGCTGGAGCGAGCATTCGCGCTCGCCGAGGTGGACGACGGTCCCGTGCGTGTCGGCGAGCACCTGCACCTCGATGTGGCGCGGTGCCTCGACGAGCCGTTCGAGCAGCAGCGTGTCGTCGCCGAACGACGACGCGGCGACCCGGCGCGCGGACGCGAGCGCGGTCGGCAGGTCCTCGGCCGTCCGCACGACGACCATCCCCTTGCCGCCGCCCCCGGCGGACGGCTTGACGAGCAGCGGGAACCCGACGTCGCCCGCGGCGGCCAGCAGGTCGTCGTCGGACATCCCCGGCTCGCCCGCCCCGGGCACGACCGGCACGCCCCGGGCGCCGACGAGGCGCTTGGCGGCGAGCTTGTCCGCCATCGCGTCCAGGGCGTCCACGCCCGGCCCGACGAACGCGATCCCGGCGCGCTCGCACGCTCGGGCCAGCGCCGGGTTCTCGGACAGGAAGCCGTAGCCGGGGTGGATCGCCTCGGCCCCGGTCGCGACGGCCGCTGCGACGACCGCCTCGACGTCGAGGTAGCTGCGCGCGGCGGAGGCCGGGCCGATCCGGACGGCGAGGTCCGCCTCGCGCACGTGGCGGGCGTCGGCGTCGGCGTCGGAGAAGACGGCGACGGACCGCACGCCGAGGCGACGCAGCGTGCCGATCACGCGGCACGCGATCTCGCCGCGGTTCGCGACGAGGACCGTGCGGAACCCGGGACCGCCGCCGGGCTGGTCCGTGCGCTGGTCCGCCGGGCGCTCGGACGGTCGGTCCGCCGTCCGGGCGGGCGCCTCGTGGGGGGTGTCGGAGGTCATCGGCTCACATCCGGAAGAGGCCGAACCGATCACCGGTCCAGGTCTCGGCGAGGGGCGTGCGCGCGCACACGCCGAGGGCGAGGCCGAGCACGCGGCGCGTGTCGGCGGGGTCGATCACGCCGTCGTCCCACAGGCGCGCGGTCGCGTAGTAGGGGCTGCCGTGCTCGTCGTAGTCGGCGCGGATCCCGGCGGAGAACGCGGCCTCCTCGTCGGGGTCCCACGTCTCACCGCGCGCGGCGAGCTGGTCGCGCTTGACGGTCGCCAGCACGGACGCGGCCTGCGGACCGCCCATGACGGAGATGCGGCTCGCGGGCCAGGACCACAGGAAGCGCGGGGAGTACGCGCGCCCGCACATCGAGTAGTTGCCCGCCCCGAAGGACCCGCCGACGATCACGGTGAGCTTGGGGACGCGCGTCGTCGCGACGGCGGTGACCATCTTGGCGCCGTCCTTCGCGATCCCTCCCGCCTCGGCGTCGGTGCCGACCATGAACCCGGAGATGTTCTGCAGGAACAGCAGGGGGATCCCGCGCTGGTCGCACAGCTCGACGAAGTGCGCTCCCTTGAGCGCCGACGCCCCGAACAGCACGCCCTGGTTCGCGAGGACGCCCACGGGGTGCCCGTGGATCCGCGCGAACCCGGTGACGAGCGTGTCGCCGTACTCGCGCTTGAACTCGTCGAACCGGCTGCCGTCGACGAGCCGCGCGACGATCTCGCGCGGGTCGTACGGAGCTTGTACATCGGTCGGGACCGCACTGTACAAGCCTTCGCTCGTCGTTCCCTGGCCGGGGGCGCGGGCGTCGTCGTGCCCGACGGCGGGCGGCACGCTCGCCGCGACGTCCCACGCGGGTGCAGGGTCGGGCGGGAGCGTCGCGACGATGCGGCGCACGGTGTCGAGCGCGTCCTCGTCGTCGTCGGCGAGGTGGTCGACGACGCCGCTGCGACGCGCGTGGAGCTCGCCGCCCCCGAGCTCCTCCGCGGTCACGACCTCCCCGATCGCCGCCTTCACGAGCGGCGGGCCGCCGAGGAAGATGGTGCCCTGGTCGCGCACGATGACCGTCTCGTCGCTCATCGCGGGAACGTAGGCGCCGCCGGCCGTGCACGACCCGAGCACCGCGGAGATCTGCGGGATCCCCGCCGCCGAGAGGCGCGCCTGGTGGTAGAAGATCCGGCCGAAGTGGTCGCGGTCCGGGAACACCTCGGCCTGCCGGGGCAGGAACGCGCCGCCCGAGTCGACGAGGTAGACGCACGGCAGGCGGTTCTCGAGCGCGATCTCCTGCGCGCGCAGGTGCTTCTTCACCGTGAGCGGGTGGTACGTGCCGCCCTTCACGGTCGCGTCGTTGCACACGACCATGACCTGCCGCCCGCTGACGACCCCGATACCCGCGACGACGCCCGCGGCCGGCCACGCGCCGTCGTCCACGCCGTACCCGGCGAGCGGCGCGATCTCGAGGAACGGGCTGCCCTCGTCGAGCAGGCGGTCGACGCGGTCGCGCGGGAGCAGCTTGCCGCGCGACACGTGCCGGTCGCGCGCCGACGCCGGCCCCCCGCGCGCGACGGCCGCCGTGCGCTCCCGCAGCTCGCCGGCGAGCGCCCGCTGCGCGGCGTCGTTCGCCCGGGCCGCGTCCGACCCGGGCTCGACGGCGCTCGTCAGGACGGTCATCCGGTCACCCCTCCCTGCCGAACCCGGGATCGCTCCCCACGCGCGGCCGATCCTGGGGAGGGATCCAGGGTTCGGCCGAGCGCGGTGCCACCTGTGGGGGGCGGACCGTTCGCCAGGAGGGCGAGGGCCGGGTCCTCGAGCAGGGCGCCGAGGTCGGCGAGGAAGCGCGCGCCCTGCTCGCCGTCGACCACGCGGTGGTCGAACGACAGGCTCAGCGTGACGACGTCGCGCAGCGCGACCTCGCCGTCGTGCTCCCAGGGCCGACGGCGCACCGCGCCCAGGCCGAGGATCGCCGCCTCCCCGGGGACGAGGATGGGCGTGCCCGCGTCGACGCCGAACACGCCGACGTTGGTGATCGAGATCGTCCCGCCGGTGAGGCGCTCGGGCGTCGTGCGGCCGTCGCGCGCCGTGACCGTGAGGTCGGTGAGCGCGGCGGCGAGGTCGGGCAGGTCGAGGTCCTGCGCGTCGGGCACGTGCGGCACGACGAGCCCTCGGTCGGTCGCGACCGCGATCCCCAGGTGCACCCGTCGGTGCCGCATGATCTCCGCCGAGCCGTCGGCGAGGTCGCGCCACGCGCTGTTGAGCGCGGGATGGCGCGGCAGCACGAGGCACAGCGCACGGGCCGCGAGCGCCAGGACGGTGATCCGCTCGCCGCGCGCGAGGCGATGGGTGCGCAGGCGTTCCAGGAGCTCGACGCTGCGCGTCACGTCGACCGTGAGGAACACCGTCGCGTGCGGCGCCGTGAACGCGCTCGCCACCATCGCCGCCGCGGTGTGCTTGCGCACCCCCCGCACCGGCACGACCTCGGGCTCGAGCCCGGCCCGCGCGTCGACGCCGGCGGCCGCCGAGACGGGAGACGTGGCCCCTCGTCCGAGCCCTCCCGGGGCCACGTCTCCCTTCTCGTCCGCGGTCGCCGACGGAGCGTCGGCCGACGCGGCCGAGCCGGTCGAGGCGGCCGAGGCTGCCGAGGCTGCCGAGGCTGCCGAGGCTGCCGAGGCGGTGAGCGTGCCGTGGACGTCGCGCGGCGGGCGCGCGACGTCGCGGTGGCAGCTCACCGCGGCGAGGACGTCCTCGCGGGTGATGAGCCCGTCCGGACCCGTGCCGTCCACGCGGTCGATGCGCACGCCGAGCTTCTTAGCGAGCGCCCGCACCGGCGGCGTCGACCGGGGCCGCTCGCCGACCCGGCCGGGCGTCGCGTCGGCGTCGAGCCCGGGATCCGTCCTCACGATCGGGACCGCCTGGGGAGCGACCCCGGGTTCGGCCGGCTCGGGCCGGCCCCCGGCGCGCCCAGCAGCAGACACGGGAGCCCGACGGCGGCGCGTGGGCCTGCCCGCACGCTCCGGCGCGGCCCCGTACCCGACGAGGTTCGGCTCTGGCCCGTCGTCGTCCCCCTGCTCGCCGAGCCCGGGGTCTCTCCTCACGGGGACGGCCGTGTGAGGAGCGACCCCGGGTTCGGCAGCCTGGGGTGTCGCGGGCGGGGCACTGTCCCCGGTCGGGGCGGCAGGGGTGCCGTCGTCGATCTCGAAGGTCACCAAGGGGGCGCCGACGGTGACGGTCTGGCCCTCCTCCGCGTGCAGGGACGCGACGACGCCCGTGTACGGGGACGGGAGGTCGACGAGGGCCTTGGCCGTCTCGACCTCGGCGATGACCTGGTTGAGCTCGACGTGGTCGCCCGCATGGACGTGCCAGCTCACGATGTCGGACTCGGTGAGGCCCTCCCCGAGGTCGGGGAGGCGGAACTCGCGCATCGTCATCATCGGGCCACCGCCTCGACGGTGCGGGTCGCGCCGGGCGACCGGGGAGCCCCGACCGAACCGGCGTCGGGCACGGACGACGGCACGAACGGCTCGACGCGACCCAGGACGCGGTCGACGCCGTCGAGGATGCGGTCGAGGTCGGGCAGGTAGTGGCCCTCGAGCTTGGCGGGCGGGTACGGAATACCGTGACCCGTGACGCGGACGGGCGCGGCCTCGAGGTACTCGAAGCAGCGGTCGGTCACGGTCGCGGCGATCTCCGCGCCGAGCCCGGCCTGCCGCGGCGCCTCGTGCGTCACGACGACGCGACCCGTCTTGCGGACGGACGCCGCGACGGTGTCGTGGTCGATCGGCGAGAGCGAGCGCAGGTCGATCACCTCGACGGACACGCCGTCGTCCGACGCGGCGACGGCGGCGTCGAGCGCGGTCCCCACGAGCCCGCCCCACGTGACGAGGGTGACGTCGTGGCCGTCGCGCACGACGCGCGCCCGGTCCATCGGCAGCGGGTCGACGGGATCGAGGTCGACCTCGCCCTTGAGGTGGTACCGGCGCTTGGGCTCGAAGAAGATCACCGGGTCGTCGCACGCGACGGCCTGGCGGAGCACGGTGTACGCGTCCTGGGGGTTCGCGACCGACACGACGCGCAGCCCGGCCGTGTGCGCGAACAGCGCCTCGGGCGACTCCGAGTGGTGCTCGGCCGCGCCGATGCCGCCGCCCACGGGGATGCGGATCGTGATCGGCAGGCGCACCTTCCCGCCGGTGCGGGCGTGCATCTTCGCGAGCTGGGACAGGATCTGGTCGAACGCGACGAACACGAAGCCGTCGAACTGGATCTCGCACACCGGCCGGTAGCCGCGGTACGCGAGCCCGACGGCCGTCCCGATGATCCCCGACTCCGCGAGCGGCGTGTCGAGCACGCGCCGCGGCCCGAACTCCGCCTGGAGGCCGTCGGTCACGCGGTAGACGCCGCCCAGGCGGCCGACGTCCTCGCCCATGACGACCACGCGGTCGTCGTCCGTCATCGCGCGGCGCAGCCCCGCGCCGAGCGCCTTCGCCACGGTGAGGGTGCTCATCGCGCCACCCCCGTCACGGTCCCGGTGCCCGACGCCGCCCGGTCGCCCGCGGCGCCCGGCCCACCCGCGCCGTCGTCCCCGTCCCCGAACGACGCCAGGTAGTGCGCGTACTCGGCGCGCTCGCGCTCCAGCGCGTGGTGCGGCTCGGCGTAGACGTGGTCGAAGAGCGACAGCGGCGGCGGGTCGGTGAGCGCGACGCACCCGGCACGCAGCTCGGCCGCCGCGGCGTCGGCGACGCCCTGCACCCGGGCCGCCCCCGCGTCGTCGAGCACGCCGACGGAGCGCAGGTACGCCTCGAACCGCGCGATCGGGTCGCGCCCGGTCCACTCCTCGACCTCCGCGGCGTCGCGGTACCGCTTCGGGTCGTCGGCCGTGGTGTGCGGGCCCATGCGGTAGGTGACGGCCTCGATCAGCGTCGGGCCGCCGTCGTGGCGGGCCCGGTCGAGCGCGGCGCGCGTCACGGCGAGCACCGCGAGGACGTCGTTGCCGTCCACGCGCACGCCCGGCATGCCGAACCCGCGGGCGCGCTCGGCGAGCGGGACGCGCGACTGCAGCGCGACCGGCTCGGAGATCGCCCACTGGTTGTTCTGGCAGAAGAAGAGGACGGGCGAGCGGTACGTGGACGCGAAGACGAACGCCTCGTTGACGTCGCCCTGGCTCATCGCGCCGTCGCCGAGGTACGCGACTCCCACCGGGAGCCCTGCGGACGCATCGACCCGGCCCGCGTCGACGTCGTTCTGCACGCCCATCGCCCAGCCGGTCGCGTGGAGCGTCTGCGCGCCGATGATGACCTGCGGCGACGCCATGCCGATCGCGTAGGGGTCCCAGCCGGAGACCGCGACGCCGCGCCACACGCGCACGAGGTCGACGAGCTCGGCGCCGCGCACGCGCGCGACCGCGTGCTCGCGGTAGGAGGAGAAGACGAAGTCGTCGTCGCGCAGCGCGCGCGCCGAGCCGACCTGGGCCGCCTCCTGCCCGAGGAGCGGGGGCCAGAGCGCGAGCTCGCCCTGCCGCTGGAGGGCCGTCGCCTCGGCGTCGATGCGGCGCGCGACGACCATGTCCTCGTAGAGCCGCAGGAGCGTCGTCCGGGCGGCCTCACGCGCGGCCTCGTCGGGCGCCGCGGGGTCGAGGTCGGCGAGCCACCGGTCGAGCTCGGGTTCCGGGAGCCGCGTGCCGTCCTCGGTCAGCACGCGCAGGGTCGGGGTCGTGCCCGACGGCGTGTCCCCGACGTCCCGGGGGGCGTCACCGGCGCGGGGCGGCCTGCCCGGAGCACCCGCGCGCCGGGCGGCGGGCGTGTCCGGGCGCACGTCGTGGGCCATGGTCTTCCGGTCTGCTCGTGCGTCGCGCGGGGTTGCCGCCCGGTGACCGTTCTGCGCCTTCGGCGGGGTCGCCGCCGTCGGTCCGGTCCGCACCGCAGGTTCGCTGGGCATCGTCGCCACCTCACCTCGGGGAGCCGGTCCTCACCGTCGAGGACCGAGGTAGGGCGAACGTAACCCCTGCCACGCACATGGCTCCACCGACCTCCGACACGCTGCGCAGTGTGACCGCCGTCACTCGGCTAGGGTGAGCAGCATGCACAGCGCCGACGCTGTCGACCTCGACCTCCTGCTCGCCCTCGCCGACGACCCGCGGGCGACGATCGTCGCGCTCGCCGACCGCCTGCGGATCTCCCGCAACACCGTCGCCGCACGCCTCGCACGGCTCGAGGCCGAGGGCGCGTTCCTCGCGCTCGACCGGCGGATCGACCCGCACGTGCTCGGGCACCCGCTCACGGCGTTCGTCGAGGTCCAGGTGCGGCAGAAGGAGCTCGCCCGGATCGTCGACGACGTCGCGCGCATCCCCGAGGTCGTGCAGGCGTTCGGGCGCAGCGGGACGGCCGACCTGCGCGTCACCGTCGCGTGCCGCGACACCGACCACCTGTTCCGCATCGACGCGGCGATCCTCGCGATCGACGGCGTCGAGCGCACGGAGACCTCGCTGTCGATGGGCGAGCTCATCCCCTACCGCCTGCGCCCCCTCATCGAGCAGCAGCGTCGCGGCGCTCGCTGACGCGGACGGCTGCGCGTCCACGGCGACGCCGCTCCGGGCGTCGGGCCGCGGGACGTCAGCTGAAGCCGATGGCGCGCTGCGCGACCCGGTAGGCCAGGACGGTCACGCGCCGGCCCGCCGGGCCGGGGAGGTTGGCGATCTGCCCGAGGCCCGACCAGCGCACCTGGTGGTAGAGCTCGGGGTCCTGGGCGCGCAGGCGCGACCAGAGCCGTTCCTTCTCCACGAGGCACGCGGGCGTCCCGGCGCGGACCAGCAGGATCGACGACACCGCGCAGATGATCTCCACGTAGTGCAGCAGGTAGCGGCGCAGGCGCCGGTCGGCCACGGGCGTCCGGGAGACGTGCTCGAGCATGAGCCAGTTGACGCGGAGCTGCTGGTCGAGGCGCTGGAGCATGACCGCCTCGTGCACGGACTGGTCCTCGCGGCCGATGAAGTACCGGTAGAGGTCGACGTCGAGGTAGTACAGCGTGCGCACGTGCGCGAGCGGGACGAGCGCGTACAGGTTGTCCACGTAGAACGTGTGCTCGGGCAGCCGGAGGCCCGCGTCGCGCAGCACCTGGGTCCGGTACATCAGCGCGTGCATCATCATGTACTGGCGCTTGGCGAAGCGGCGGGTCTGCGACCACGTGAGCACGCGCCCGCGCGGCAGGGCGCCGCGGTACCGGACGGCCGTCTTCACGCGCTTGCCGACCTTCTCGTACACGAAGTTGCTCACCAGCAGGTCGACGGGCTCCCCGCCGGGGGTCCCGGCGTCCACGAACCGGCGCACGAACCCGCGCAGCGTCGCGAGCACCTGCGCCAGCGCGGCGCGGTCCACCCAGTCGTCGGCGTCCACGACCTTGAGGTACTCCCCGCGCGCGTGGTCGAGTCCGGTGTTGATCGCCGACCCGTGCCCGCCGTTGGCCTTGCGGAGCACGTGCACCTCGCCCGGGTGCCGGTCGGCGTAGCCCTGCGCCAGCGCGGCCGTGCCGTCGGTCGAGCCGTCGTCGACGACGAGGACCTCCACCTCGGGCCCGAACCCGACGAGCGAGTCGAGCGCGCGTGCCAGGTAGGGCTCGGCGTTGTACGCCGGGACCACGACGGTCAGGAGCGGGGTCACGACGCACGCACCTCTCCGGCGTGCTCCGCCTCCGGCGTGGCCGGCACCTCGGGCACCTGCTTGAAGATGACCTTGAAGATCGGGAAGAACACCCAGAACGAGATCGCCGCGTTGATGATCATCGTCGTGAAGTCCGCGAGGGTCTCGCCCGCGGCGCCCAGGCCCCACGTGTCGATGAACAGCTCGTAGATCGGCGTCTTGTACAGGCCCTGCGCGGCGGCGGCGGCGACGGAGATGACGACGTACGCGATGGTGTACCAGAGCGCGGCCTTCGCGACCGACGAGTTGGACTTGAACGTGATGTTGCGCTGAGCGAAGAAGTTGATCACCTGCGCCACCAGCAAGGTGATCTGCACGGCGAGGAAGTATGCCAGCCCACCGCCACCGCCCGGGAGCGGGCCGGCGGCGTAGTCGAAGACGTAGTACGTCGACCCGTCCGGGTTCGTCCCGATCGGCCAGACCTGGAACGCCACGTCCACCAGGGCGGTCATGCCGAAGACCCACTTGATGAGGGGCATGAGCGCGAGCTGGAGCACGGTGATGCCGTTGCTCAGCACGAAGAACACGACGAACTGGGCGGTCCCGGGGCGCTTCTCGGAGAACCGGCGCCAGGCGTCGCGGAGGCGGGTGAACATGGGTCTTCCCTTCGAGCAGGTCAGGCGTCGCCGCGGAGGGTGCGCGCGGTGCGACGGTCGGCACGGCGGTTGCGGACGAACCCGCGCAGGACGGCGCCGGTGCCGCGGAAGAGGTGGCCGTTGACGATGCGGAGGATGCCCTCGACCATCGCGGCGTCGACCAGGCCGCCGGTCATCTTCCCGATGGCCCGGAACGGCATGTTGAGCAGGAACAGGATGTTGAGGTCCGGCGTCCCCTTGCGGTCCGCGGCGTCGCGCCGCCAGGACAGGATCCGGAACGCGAGGCGGGCGAGCGGCGAGCGCGCGTCCGCGAGGCGCGACAGCGGGTCGTTGACGCCGAGGGGACCGGACCAGGCCGCCGTCGGGACGGGGCGACCCAGGAGCGCCGCGAACTGAGCGTCCGACACGTCGTGGACGCGCCCGGTGCGGTACGGCTCCGGCAGGTCGTCCTCGGTGCGGGGCGGCACGGTGCCGGCGAGCTCGACCGTCGCCCCGAGCGGCAGGTCGTCCACGTGGGAGCCGACCAGCACCGACCACGCGCCCTGCTCGACCTGCCACGCGCCCGTCGCGACGTCCCAGTGCCGGAACGCCGCCTCTCCGAGGGGCACGGTGACCGTGCGCGACTCGCCGGGCGCGAGCTCGACCCGCGCGAACCCGGCGAGCGTGCGCACCGGGCGGTGGACGCCCGGCGTCTCGCGGCGCACGTAGACCTGCACGACGTCGGCCCCGGCGACCGTCCCGGTGTTCGTCACGGTCACGGTCGCGGTCGCGGTGACCGTCGCAGCACCCGTCGCAGCACCCGTCACAGGGCCGCTGTCGACCACGAGGCCCGAGTGCGCGAACGTCGTGTAGGAGAGCCCGAACCCGAACGGGAACGCCACGGGGACGTCGGCGCTCGTGTAGTACCGGTAGCCGACGTACAGGCCCTCGCGGTAGACGGCGGTGCGCCCGGTCGCGGGGAACGCGCCGGCGGTCGGGGTGTCCGCCAGACGCACGGGCAGCGTCTCGGCGAGCCGCCCGGACGGGTTGACGACGCCCGTGAGCACGTCGAGGATCCCGCCGGCACCGGCCTGGCCGGAGAGGTAGCCGTGCACGAGCGCCCGGGCGGAGCCGAGCCACGGGGTCGAGATCGCGCCGCCGCCCGCGAGCACCACGACCGTGGCGGGGTTGGCCGCGGCCACGGCCTGGAGCACCTCGACCTGCGACCGGTGCAGCGCGATCGTCGAGCGGTCCAGCCCCTCCGACTCGGCGATCTCGTCCAGACCGAGGAAGAGGAGCACGACGTCGGCGCCGCGCGCGGCCTCGACGGCCTCGTCGCGCAGCGCGGGGTCGGGCGTGCCGTCGCGGCGGAAGCCGGGGGCGAAGGCCGTCAGGTCGAGGCCGGAGTCCCCGATCACGTCGAGCACGCTGTCGAGACGCGTCGGGTTCACCGCGGACGAGCCGGAGCCCTGGTAGCGCGGGGTGCGCGCGAAGTCGCCGACGACCGCCACGCGCGTCCCGGCGGCGAGCGGCAGGATCGCGTCGTCGTTCTTGAGCAGCACCGCCGAGCGCGCCGCGACCTCGCGGGCGAGCGCGTGGTGCGCGTCGGCGTCGACGGCGGGGGCGGTGCCCGGCTCGCGGGCCTCCGCCACGAGGCGCAGCACCTCGTCGGCGCGCGCGTCGAGGTCGGCCTCGTCGAGGCGTCCGGACCGGACCGCGTCCACGAGCTGGCGCGCCGAGCCGAGCCCGGCCGCCGGCATCTCGAGCGTCCCGCCCGCCGCCGCGGCCGCGACGACGTCGTTGGACCCGCCCCAGTCGGAGACGACGGCGCCGTCGAAGCCCCACTCGCGGCGCAGCACCTGGGTGAGGAGGAACGGGTCCTCGTGGGCGTACACGCCGTTGACGAGGTTGTAGGAGGACATGATCGTCCGGGGCCGGGCCTCCGCGACGACGATCCCGAACGCCGTGAGGTACACCTCCCGCAGCGTCCGCTCGTCGACCACGGAGTCCGAGACCATGCGGCGCAGCTCCTGGGAGTTCGCCGCGAAGTGCTTGGGGCACGCGGCGACGCCCTGGGACTGGATGCCGCGCACGTACCCGGCGGCCATCCGGCCCGCGAGCAGCGGGTCCTCGGAGAAGTACTCGAAGCTGCGCCCGCCGAGCGGCGACCGCTTGATGTTGAGGCCCGGGCCGAGCAGCACGTCCACGTCCTGCGCTGCGGCCTCGGCGCCGAGCGCGGCGCCCACGCGCTCGGCCAGCTCGACGTCCCACGTGTTCGCCACGGCGGCGGCCGTCGGGAAGCACGTGGCCTCCTGCGAGGCCGCGATGCCGAGGTGGTCGGCCGCGCCGAGCTGCTTGCGCACGCCGTGCGGGCCGTCGGCCAGCCACAGCGAGCGGATGCCGAGCCGCGGGACGTCGTGCGTCTCCCACACGGTCTTCCCCGTCAGGAGCGCGGCCTTCTCCAGGAGCGTCAGGCTCGCGGTCGGGACGACGCCGGTCGTCGCGGTCGTCGTGCCCGGTGCCGAGGCCGTCTCGCCGGCCGCGGCGGTGGTCTCGCCGTGGAGCTGCACGGTGCTCTCCTTGCGTGGTCGTGGGGTCGTGCGGGGTCTGTCCGAGCGGTCTGCGGGCAGGGCGGGGCCTGCCGTCGGCGGTGCGTCGGCGACGGCGCAGCTCGGGACGTGCGGGGCGGGGCCCGGTGCCGGACGGCGGTCCGGGGTCCCGGCGTCGGGCCGGCGGTGGTGGGCGCCACCGGCCCGACGGCGCCGGGTGCCGGGTCCCCGGGCGGTCGCCCGCCCGGGGACCCGGTGGTCACCGGCTACCGGGCGGCGGGGACCGCCGGCTCGGAGGCGGGTGCGGCGACCTTCTCGGCCGCCGACCGGTGCCGGCGGACGCGCCGGACCACGAGGAAGGCGCCGACCAGGACGAGCAGCCCGAGCAGGACCGACACGCCGATCTGGACGTAGACCCAGGTGGGCGGCGTGTAGGTGACCGTCGCGCCGGGGGCGAGCCCGTTCATGGCGTTCGAGTTGGCCACCGTGAACAGGATGTTGTGGGTCGCGTTCCGGATGTCCGTGACGGCCTTCGCGGACGTCGTGTCGCCGAACGACTTCGACGGCTGGAAGGTGAGCGTCAGGTCCGTGCCCCCGTCGAGGCCCTCGTTGGGGTTCATGTACGGGTACAGGTTGAAGTCCGTGATCGCGAAGCCCTCGAAGCCCCACTCCCCGCGCAGCACGTCCGTCATGAGCGGCTTCGAGCCGCCCGTCCACGTCGCGCCGATGCGGTTGAACGAGCTCATGATGCCGAGCGCCCCGACCGTCGTCTCCTCGATCGTGCCCTCGTCGTCCGCGATGTAGCGGACGTCCAGGGAGACGTCCTTGATCGCGAGCTCGAACGGCTTGAGGTAGATCTCGCGGATCGTCTGCTCGGTCGCCCAGGTCGCGGGGCCGTTGTCGACGCGGTTCGTCTCCTGCTCGTTGAGCGCGAAGTGCTTGAGCATCGTGTAGACGCCCTTGCTCGCCGCGCCGTTCGACACGGCGGCGGCCATCCGGCCCGAGAGGAGCGGGTCCTCCGAGTAGTACTCGAAGTTGCGGCCGCCGAAGGGCGAGCGGTGCAGGTTCACCGCCGGCGCGTACCAACCGTTGAGGCCCTTCTGGAGCGCCTCCTCGCCGATCATCGTGCCCATGGCGGTGCCGAGGTCGACGTCCCACGTCTGCGCGATGAGGACCTCGGACGGGTAGGCGACGCCGTTGATCGACGAGTTGATGAAGGACGAGAAGCCCGCCGGTCCGTCGGGCTCGACCGTCTGCGGCTTGGCGATCGAGGCGATCGCGGCCGTCTGGTACGCACCGTTCAGCAGCATGTCCGTCATGTCGCCGACCGTCAGCGAGTCGAGCAGCTCGTCCCACTGCGGGTCGTCCTTGGGCAGCCCGCGCAGGTCGACGAGCGTCAGGTCGGAGCGCTCGCCCGTCGTCGGCATCTCGCCGTCGAACGCGGCGGCCTCGGCGTCGTAGTCCCAGGCGGCGAAGCCGTCCTGCGTGGCCTCGTCGGCGACCGACTGCTCCGCCGTCGGGGCCTGCGGGAACGTGCCCGCGAAGTCCGCGCGGGACATCGGGACGACCGTGCCGTCCGCGCCGTCGGCGCTGAAGCGCGCCGAGACGTCGTCGAACCGGTTGGTCACCTCGGCGAGGTCCGACGCGCGGTGCTCCTCGCCCGCGTACACGACGTCGGACGCGACCGGGTACGTGATCGGCTCAGTGCCCGCCGCGACGGTGTGGGAGTCGGTGCGCAGGCTGAGCGTGTAGTCGCCCGCCTCCAGGACGTACGCCTTCGCGCCCAGGTGGTCGTAGGACGCCATGTCCTCGACCGCGATCTCCAGGGTCACGGTCTCGCTCGCGCCCGGCTCGATGACGCCCGTCTTGGCGAAGTCGCCCAGGACGACCTCGGACTTCTCGATCCCGCCCGGCGTGTACGGGGCGGTGTAGTAGAGCTCGACCACGTCGCGGCCCGCGACGGCACCGGTGTTCGTGACCTCGACCGTGACCGCGACGGTCCCGTCGACATCGCCCGCCTCCGTGCCCGTGACCGCCCAGGTGAAGTCCGTGTAGCTCAGGCCGTAGCCGAACGGGTAGACCACCGCGTCGTCGTAGTCGACGAAGCCCTCGGCCGCCGCGGTCTCGTAGTAGCGGTACCCGACGTAGATGCCCTCGGTGTAGTCGACGAACGGGGCGTTGCTCGTGACGGTCGCGTTGGACGTCGCCTTCTCGACCGCGGAGACCGGGTAGGAGGCCTCGATGTTCGAGTAGAAGAAGCTGCCGAAGTTCGCGAACGTCGGGTCGGCGGTGAAGTCCGCGGCCCAGACGTCGGTCGTGCGGCCCGACGGGTTGACCTCGCCCGTGAGGATCGTCCCCAGGGCGTTGAAGCCGGTGGCGCCGGGCGAGCCCGCGAGCAGGATCGCGTCGACCTCGGGGTCGGCCTGCAGCTCGCCGAGCTCGAGGGTCGTCGACGCGTTGACGACCACGACGACGGTGTCGAAGCTCGCCTTCGCGAGCGCGATCAGGTCCTTCTCGTCCTTGTTCAGCTCGAGCTGGTGCTGCCCCGGCTCGGCGTTGTCGTCCCAGCCCGTCATGTCGCGCGTGAGGTCGCCGCCCTCGCCGCCGGGGCGGCCGATCGTGACGACCGCGGCGTCGCCGAACTCGGCGAACGTCCCGGACTGCGCCTCGTACTCGCCGACCGGCAGCTCGCCGATCGTGTAGCTCGACGCGTCGGGGTTGTCCATCTCGATGTGGCCGCGCGGGTTCTCGGCCGCGAACGCCTCGATCGTGGCGTAGACCTGGTCGTTGACCGTGAGGCCCGCGTTCTCGAGACCGCCGCGGACGGTCACCGCGGAGTTCGTGTCGACCGATCCGGAGCCCGAGCCGCCGAACACCGGGTCGGCGGACGCGCGGCCCAGCATCGTCACGCGGGCGTCCGCGGCGAGGGGCAGCGCGCCGGCCTCGTTCTTCGCGAGGACGATGCCGCCCGCGGCGATCTCCTCGACGAGCGCCTTGGCGGCCTCGTCGACGGACTCCTGGCTGTCGTGCTCGGCCGTGTAGTACTCGGTGTCCCAGCCCGAGGACTCCTCGGAGTTGGTGAACGTGTAGGTGCCGGACCCGAGCTGGGACGCGACCCAGCCGCCCGCGACGTTGAGCGCGACGTTCGCGACGACGACGAGCACGGTCACCGTCGCGAGCACGGGTACCCAGATCCACAGGAACTTCTTGTTCGACATCGGCGTCCTGCCACCGTCGGCGTTCTTCGCCCTGGCGTTCACTGCATTCCTCCTCGAGTGCGGGCCCGTTCCTCAGGCTAGGAGCGGGGTACGGCGCCGCCCGCCGCGGCTGCACGATCGGTCGTTTCTGCGGCACGGACGGTCGTCGTCGTGCGCGACCCGTGCGCGGGGTGGTGCCTCGTCCGTCCGACGTGCCGCCCGGCGGACCGGACGAGCCCGCCGGACGGGCGAGGCACGGGTGGCTACTCCCCGGCCGGGGTGATGGTGCCGTCCTGGTCGATCTGCCACGTCTCGCCGGTCGCGGCCGAGTCGGCCTCGATCGTGTACTTCCCGTCCTTGATGTCGACCGTGCCCTGGACGCGCGAGGCGGCGTCCGAGGGGACGAAGGGCACCACGAGGAGGCCGTACTTCACGGTCGGCTCCTTGACGTCGCTGGCGAGCATGATCTGCGCCCAGCTGTCGTCCTCCGCGAGCGCGTCGGCGACCGCCGTGCGCGCGTTCTCGAGGTCGGTCGCCACGTCGACGTCGGCCGACTGGCTCTCCGACGAGGACCCGCCGGCGGAGTCGTCACCGCTGCCGCACGCCGTCAGCCCGAAGGCCCCCGTGACGGCGACGAGCAGCCCGATCCCCGTGGTCAGCGCCTTGTTCCGCTTCACTTCCTGCTCCTTGGTTCGTTCGTGCCGCGGGCCCACCCCGCGGCCTGGTCGGGGTCGGACGGCGCCGGGCGGGCGCCGTCCGCCCCGGACGGGCGGCCGCTCGTGCGACCGCCCGCCCGTGCGGTCCGTCAGTCCGTGATCGGCCCGCTGAAGTTCAGGCCGAAGCCGAACGCGTACGCGTTGCCCGCCGCGTCGGTGTAGGGCTCGGCGTCCTCCCCGACGTCCTCGAGCTGCTTCTCGACCGCGTCCATGGAGGCCGGGAAGCCGATCGGCAGCCGGCCCTGCGTCTCGTGCAGGCCGAGGGCCGACTCGATGAGCGCCTGGTCGCTCACCCCGAAGCCGACGAGGATCGCGTCGGACCGCGACTCGAACTCGGCCGGGACGGTCGGGTTCGTCGCCTTGAGGACGGTGATCACCGGGATGTCCTTGCCCGACGCCTCGACGGCCGCGAGCGCCCGGTCGAACGCGTCGAGGTCCGACTCGTTCGCGATCCGCGAGGTCTTGCCGTAGTAGGACCGGTTCTCCTGCGTCCCGTCCGGGAGCAGGTCGCCGGAGATCGACGTCTGGCGCACGTTCGCGCCGTCGGCGGTGTACGGGCGGTACTGCAGGGAGAGCGGGTACCACTCGCCGGTCTCGCTGTCGTGGCCGGCCTGCGAGAACGGGTTGCCGTTGTTGGGGCTCTTCATGCCCACGAGCACGAGGTCGACGTCGGACAGGTCCGGCGCGGTGTAGCTCGTGACCTTGCCGTCGGCGTCCGTCACGGCCTCGTCGGTGACGACCTTCCCGAAGTACTCCTCGGCGGTCTCCTGCGTGATGCCCGTGCCCTCGGTGTACTCGCCCGGGCCGAACACGCCGGCGAAGCCGGTGTCGTAGGACCGCGGGATGTAGACCGTCTTGTCCTTCCACGCCTCGGCGTCCGAGGCCGCGACGGTCCCGTCGTTCTTCAGCATGACGACGGAGTCGAGCTGCGCCGCGTAGCCGGCGTCGACCTTGTCCTCGCTGCCGACCGTCGCCGTGGAGGCGTCGAGGTCGAGGTACGGGTTCTCGTAGAGTCCCGGCTGGAACAGCATGGTGAGGATGCGCGTGCCGGACTGGCGGAAGCGGGTGTCGGCGTCGACGTCGTTCGTCCCCGCCTCGAAGTCCTGCTGCCACAGCTCGTGGGCCGCCAGGACGGGCTCGACGGCGTTGTTGCCGCCGAACATGTCCACGCCGTTCTTGAGGATCGCGTAGTGGCGCTCCTCGACCGTGAGGTCCTCGACGCCCCACGACGTCCCGATCATCGCGTCGGGGTCCGTGGTGCCGCCGGCGGTGACGCCCCAGTCCGTGACGACGACGCCGTCGTAGCCGTTGTCGTCGCGCAGGATGCTCAGGCGCTTCGAGTCGTAGGCCGAGCCGACGCGCTCGCCGAACAGCGGCTGCCCCTCACCGTCCAGCGCGATCGAGTAGGCGGACATGACCGCGGCCGCGTCGAGCGCCCCGACGAACGGCTCGGTGTGCTGGTCGAAGTTGCCGCCCGGGTACACGCCGTACTTGCCCGCGGTCGTGTGGGACTCGCGACCGCCCTCGCCCGGCCCGTCGCCGGCCCAGTGCTTGATCATCGCGTTTACCGACTCGGTCCCCCAGCCCTCCTGGCCCGGGGTGCCCTGGAAGCCGCTCACGTAGGCCTGGGCCATCTCGGTGCTGAGGGCGACGTCCTCGCCGAACGTGCCGTCCACGCGCAGCCATCGCGGCTCGGTAGCGAGGTCGATCTGCGGGCTGAGCGCCGTGGCGATGCCCAGCGCGCGGTACTCGGCGGACGCCGCCTCCGCGAACTTCCGCGTCTGCTCCGCGTCGAACGTCGCCGCGAGGCCGAGGTTCGACGGCCACCGGGAGATGTCGCCCGAGGCGTTGTAGTCCGAGGCGCCGGCGGTCGAGCGCGGGTCGGAGCTGAAGTTCACCGGCACGTAGGGCTCGTCCGCGGTCGCGAGCGACTCGGCGAAGGCCTGCATCTGGTTGGACCAGGTGACGTTGGCCTCGACGTCGTTCGGGCCGGCGTTGAGCACGTTGCGCAGGTGGGAGTCCGTCAGGTACTCCTTCTGCGCGTCGGTCAGCCCGTCGGCGGGCGACCGCTCGTGCGAGCTGAACAGCATGAGGCCGGCGATCTGCTCGATCGTCAGCTCCTCGGACAGCGCCGCGGCGCGGTCCTGCGCGCTCTCGCGCCAGTCCTCCCAGGTGTCGAGCGTCCCGTTCGCGTTCATGTCCTTGAACGCGTACTCCTGACCGTCGACCTCCTCGGTCAGCAGCTCGACGGCGCTGTCCGCGCCGTAGGAGAGCGTGGGGCCGTCACCCGGGTTGTCGACGACCACGAAGGCCGTGGTCCCGTCGGTGACCTCCCGCGTGGTGAACGCGTCCGACGCCTTCTCCTCGTCCGGGGTGCCGGCCGTGCACCCCGCGGTGGCCACGAGGGCCAGGCCCGCGAGCGCCGCCGCTCCCCGGACGCGCGCCGCCCTGCCGTCGAGCTTTCCCGCCGTTGTCGTTGTCCTCATCGACCTTCCCTTGTCGTCTCCGCGCTCGTCGGCCACCGCGCCGTCCCCGCCGCCCCACCGGGGCACGTGCGTGGCTGAGCGAGCTCTGCGAACCCGTCGAGGCCCGGACGTCGTGGTCCTGAGCCGCGCCGCCACGCTATGGACGGCCCGGGCGGCCCGGGCGGCGCGGTGCACGAACCGTCGCTTTGCGTGCACGATCGGTCGGCGAGGTCACGACGGGGTCACGGCGCGGGGGCCGGAGGTCCCGTCGGGTCGGGCCCGGAAGGCCTACGCGGTGGTGGCCCCCGACGTGGCCGACCGCCGGGCGGCGGCGGTGGGCGGCCGGTCCTGCGGCAGCGGGAGCAGCACGCGCAGCAGGAACCAGCGGTCCTCGGTGTTGACCGTCATGGAGCCGCCGTACTTCTCCGCGGTGTACCGGATGGACTTGAGGCCGTACCCGTGCCGGGTCCGGTCGGCGCGCCGCGTGACGATGTCGCCGCCCTCCGTGTGGAGCTCGCCGGAGAAGTAGTTCTCCACCGTGAGCAGCACGAACCGGTCGCGCGCGTAGACGGCGACCTTGATGATCCGCCGCTCCGGCTCGGGCACCGCCATGACGCCGTCGATCGCGTTGTCCAGCGCGTTGCCGAACACCGCGGCGACGTCCATGGCGGACATGAAGTCGAGCAGCGCGCCGTCGACCACGCACGTGAGGTCGATGTCGCGCTCGGCGCACTCCTGGCTCTTCGTCGTGAGGATGACGTCGAGCACCCCGTTCCCGGTGTCCGCCTGCCGGGCGTGACCCGAGATGCTGGCCTCCAGGTCGTCCAGGTAGGACGCCCGGCGTCGCGGGTCGACCTCGGCGCGGATCACGCCGATCTGGTGCTTGAGGTCGTGGTACTTGCGGTGGACGATCTTCATGTTCCGCTTGGACTGCAGGTACTGCTCGTGCTGGCGGCGGAGCATCTCGTCGATCGCCCGCACCTCCGACCGCGCCTGGTGCTGGAGCCGCTGGCCCTGCTGCGCGTACAGCGCCACGAACCCGCACAGGTCGACGAGCGTGCGGATGTAGAAGATCTCCAGGCCGAGGCGCCCGCTGAACGGGGTGTTGGCGTTGAGGAAGCTGATGTTGCTCATGAAGAACGTGACGAGCGCGATCGCGACGGCCGACGCGAGCTCGCCGACCGTGACGTCGAGCTCCTGGTCGGGGCGGAAGTGCCGGGACTCGACGACGTACGCGACCCCGTACCCGACCGCGTAGACGAGGACGAAGAACGCGACCTGCCACGCCGTGCCGGGCCGCCCCTCGGGGAGGAAGAAGAAGCAGTGGACCTGCCAGTGCAGGGCCGCCACGAGCTCGGCGAGCACGAGCGCGCGGGCCGCGAAGTACCCGGCGTCCCGTGCCGAGACGCGCGCCGCCGCGACGATGAACCCGTACATGCACGCGACCGCGGCCGCCATGCCCACGGTCCAGAGCTGCCGCGGGAGCAGGTCGGCGAGGGCCTGCACGCCGACCTGCGCGCCGAGCGCCGCGGCGGCGAGGAGGACGAGGCGCGGGCGCGGGAGCCGCGGTCGCCGCAGGAGCACGTAGACGAGGCACGCGAGCCACTCGGCCAGCCCGGTCAGCGCGCGCGGGATGTCCGGCAGGGTCTCCAGGATCGAGGGTGCCTGGGTCATGCGCGTCGCGCCCCGAGGTAGTCGGTGAGCGCCGCGAGGAACGCCTTCTTGCGGGCCCGGCTGATGAGCAGGTCGTGCCCGCCCACCAGGAGCACGCTGCTGCCCTGGATGGCCAGCACGTGCCGCAGGTTGACGAGGTAGCCGCTGTTGCTGCGGAAGAAGTCCTTGCCCTCGAGCTGCGCCTCGAGCGCCTTGAGCGGCCCGACGACGGAGTACCGTCCGTCCACGGTATGCACGGTCGTCCGGTGCTTCGCGCTCTCGAGGAAGACGATGTCGTCGGTCGACACGCGAGCGAGCCCGCCGTCGACCGCGAGCAGCAGGTAGTCCGCCGACCGGCGCCGGAGCCGCGCGACCGACCGCTTGAGCTCCTGCGAGAACGCGAAGTACCGCAGCGGCTTGAGCATGTAGCTCAGCGCGTCGACCTCGTAGCCCTTGATCGCGTGCTGCGTCATGTTCGTGATGAAGATCAGCACGACGTCGGCGTCGACCTGCCGGATGCGCTGCGCGGCGCTGAACCCGTCCAGGTGCGGCATCTCGACGTCGAGGAGCAGGATGTCGAAGTCGGGCCGGTACCCGGCGACGACCTGCTCGCCGTCGGTGAACATGGCGACCGCGAACTGCTCGTCGTGCTCGCGCTCGTACCGTCGCAGGTACTCCACGAGCAGCGCGCTGCTCGCGGGGTCGTCCTCCACGATGCCGATCCTGATCACGATGCCGTTCTCCAGGGACTGTGTCCCCCGGGCACGACCGCGCCGGCGGACACTGCCGTGTGCCGTCGCGGCCTCGCCCTGCTCCTCCGTTGCCGATTCGCCCGCCGGCACGCGGCGGGCCCCGATCATTATGGGCCACGCGGCGCGAAAACGGGCCAGTCGGTAGGGATTTGCGTCAGCGGAGGTCGCGCACGTACGCCGCGGCGCCGTCGTACGCGGCGATCCGGCGCTCGTAGTACGTCGCGATGATGAGCAGCAGGCCGCCGGCCGCGGCGAGCGTCAGCATCCAGGGTCCGGCGGAGATGCGCGTGCCGAGCTGGGACACGAACACGACGAGGATCTCGACCGGCAGCACCGCGACTCCCAGCAGGAACGGCGCCGCGAGATGCTTGCGCGTCCCGACGAGCACCGCGGCCAGCGCGAGCACGACGACGAGCACGGCCCGCCAGGTGCGCGCGTCGGTGTACGTGGCGAGGACCGACGGCCCGAGGAGCGCGAGCAGGCCGGGGGCGAGGGTCCGCCACGACCCGGCGAACCCGACGGGCCACCCGGCGAGCGACGGCGGCGCGCTCGCCTGCGCCCCCGCCTGGCGGGCCGCCCCGGCCGGGCCGCCCGGAGCACCGAGGCCGTCGCCCGCCGTGCCGCCCGAGGTGCCGGGCACCGCCGTCGTGCCGGCCGCGAGCGCGAGGTACCCGGCGACGAGCAGGCCGACGCCGAGCGGGACCGAGAAGACCTCGACGCGCAGCTCGCGCGGCGACCACGCGCCGATCGCGGCGACGAGCGCGAGCGACCACGTGAACCAGGCGGGCGGGAGGTCGAGCCGACCGCGCACCGCGCGCCGCACCCCGACCACGAGGAGCGCGAGCAGGGCCACCTCGACGAGCCAGACCGTCGCGATGACGCCCCACACCGGCCGGACGTTCGCGACGGCCCCGACCACGGCGAGGGTGGCGGCGGGCGCCACGGCCCAGCGCCGCGCGACGTCGGCGCCCCGGCCCCGGCCACCCGCCACCACCCGGGCGCCCACGAGGCCCGCGCCGAGCGCGACCCCGCCCGCGGCGAGCGCCCAGGCGAACCCGAGCAGGAACACCGCGCCGCCGCCCGGCGCGTGCGCGACGTGGAGCGACTCGACGGTCCCGCCGGTCGCCGCGAGCACTCCCGCGCCCGCGAGCCGCAGGGCCGCGGCGCGTCGCCAGCCGCCCTCGCCGGTCCCGCGGCCCAGCAGCACCGCGGCGAGGACGCACCCGGCCCCGGCCACGACGAGGAGCGGCGCCCGGACGTCGCCCGCGCCCGGCGCCGCGCCCAGGGCGAGCACGGACGGCACGACGAGCAGCACCAGCCCCGCGCTCGCGAGCTCCCACCACCGGCGCCCGCGGCGTGCGAGCAGCGCCCCCACGACGAGGGCGGCGAGGGCGGGCGGCGCGGTGTACGCCTCGACGAGCCCGACCTCCGCGGCGGCGAGCGCCGTCCACAGCGCGGCGGTCGCGAGCGCGGCGGCGAGCCACCACTCGCCGCGCCGGTCCCGGTCGCGCGCGGCGAGGCCGGCGCCCACGGCGAGCAGGAGCAGCACCGCGACCGCGACCGTGGGCCCGGCGGCAGGGCGCCCGAACGCGAGCCCGACGGCGATCGCCCCCGTGAGCGCGGCGCTCGCCTCGACGGCGACGCGACCGGCGGCCAGGTGGATCCGGGCCGTGACCGGGCGGGCCGCGGCGAGCGCCGTCGCCACGAGCAGCGCGACGACCGGCAGCACGACGGGCGACCCGCTGCCCGGCAGGAGAAGGGCGCCCGCGCTGACGACGGCGACGGCCGCCGTCGGCAGGACGAGCGCCGCGGCGAGGACGCGCAGCGCGGTGACCGACCCGGGCCGCCGCGAGCCGACGAGCACGACCTCGAGCGCGAGCATCGCGGCGCACGCGGCGACGGACCACCAGCTGCGCTCGTCGACGACCGTGAGGACGCCGAGGCCGAACGGCACCGCGGTCACGCCGAGCACGGCCCACCACGAGTCCCGGTCGACGCGCGGGACGAGCGTCACCGCGAGCGCGGCGAGCGAGGCGACCCCGGAGACCGCGCACAGGACCGCGACGGTCCCGGCGCCGCTCCACGCGAGCGTCACGCCGACCACGAGCAGCGCGTAGCCGTAGGCGGTGCCGACGAGCGGGGCGTGCAGAGCGCGCGGCGCGGCGGCCCGCGCCGCGAGCAGGAGCCCGCCGACGACGACCGCCCCGGCCGTCGCGGTCGGGCGTGCGACCCACGAGCCGGCGACGAGGAGCAGGACGGCGACGATCGCGCCCGCGACGGCGGCCGCGTACCAGACGCGCGCCTCGGCCCGTCCGACCGGCACGGCACCGTGCCGCAGGACGGTTCGGGGGGCGGGGAGCGCCCCGGCGACCGGGCGCAGGGCACGACCGAGCCCTCGTCGGACGGCGCGGACGATCGCGCCCGGCGCGGCGCCACCGGCGCCGACCCCCGGGTCGCCGGCCCCGGCCGCCAGGCCCGCCCGGTGCCCGTCGGGCGGAGCGGTCGTGACGGGCCGGGCGGTCGCGACGACGAGCAGGGCCGCGAGCAGCGCGAGCAGCAGGAGCGAGGTGACGCCCGCGAGCCGCGGGTCCAGCACGAGCGCGACGACGAGCGCGAGGAGCACCCACGGACCGAGCGCGCGCCCCGTCCGCACGACGGGGGCGGCACCGAGCCGTCGCGCCCCGGCGAGGCGCGGGAACGGCACGGCGACGGGCGTGCGCAGCGGGAGCCGGGCGGCGACGAGCAGGACGACCAGGGCGGACAGCAGGCCGAGAAGCGTCCCGTCGAGCAGCGCCGCGCCGACGGTGCCGCCGCGGACGCCCTCCCCCCACAGCCCGGCGGACAGGACCCCGACGCCGAGGGGCGCGTCGTCGAGCGTCGCGGCGGTCCCGGCGGTGCCGGTCACGAGGACCTCCGCCGCGCGCACCCCCGCGACGGCCAGCGCGGGCCCGGCCCCGACGAGGGCGACGACCGCGCCGCCGAGGAGGGCGTCCGACCGTCCGACCGCCGGGGCCGGGGAGCCGAGCACGCCGGACACCGCACGCGGCGAGGTGAGCGCGAGGACGAGGAGCCACGTGCCGGCCGCGAGGGCGGGGACGAGGCCGAGCCATGCGACGTCACCCCCGATCCCGAGCAGCGCGCCCGCGAGGACGGCCGTCGCGCCGCCGACCGCGTACCAGCGCCGCTCGCGGGTCGTGACGCGCAGGAGCACGGCCGCGAGCGCGGCGCCGAGCGCGACGAAGGCAGCCCCGGAGCCGGTCGGGAGGCCCGGCGGGGCGGCGACGGCCAGCCCGACGACCACGGCGAGCGGCACGGCGACCGTGCGCACGACGCCGAGCAGCGCCTGCTCGCCCCGGAGGGCGCTGCCGGCCCGCGCGCCGGAGCGCGCCGCGACGGGCGCGGCGAACGCCGTGAGGCACGCCGTCGTGAGGAGGGCGGCCGCCCAGCCCCACGGCGCCTGCGCGGCCGGCGCCGCGACGAGCGGCACGAGCGGCCCGAGCACCACGGCGCTCGTCACCCACGCCCGGACGCGCGCCCGGTCCCCGACCACGCCGAGGCCGGCCACGACCGCGGCGAGCAGCGACGCGCGCGCCGCCGCGGTGCCGACGCGGTCGAGGCCCCACGCGCTCAGCGCGAGCTCGACGTCCACGACCGCGAGCACGACGGCGAGCGCCGCGACGGCTTCGGCGGACGAGCGCAGGCCGCGCGACCGCAGGAGCACCGCGACCCCGACCGTGAGCACCGTGACGACCCCCGTCACGAGGGCGCGCAGGGCGAGGTCGTCCGCGAAGGTGAAGAACACGAAGACGACCGTCGCGACGGCGAGGAGTCCCGCCCCCGCCCCGGCGAGGACGGGCTGGAGACCCACCGAGCGCGACGGCGCCGCGCCCGGCACGACGGCGGCGCGCGACCCCGCGGGTGCGGGCGGGACCGACCCGGCCGGCGACCCGGGCGACCCGGGCAGCGAGGGACGGACCGGCGCCGGACGGCGTGGCCCGGGCGCGGGCACGGTGCCGGCCACGGTCCCGGCCACCGGCGCGACGGCGGGCGGGCGCGGGCCCGCCTGTCCGCGGCCGGTCGGGTCGAGCGGGCGCATCGCGCCGGGCGGGCCGGCGGGGACCGCGCGGGCTCCGGGCGGGGCGGCGGCCGTACGGGCCGCCCACGCGGCGGCCTCGGGCTGGGCCGCGCGCAGGGCGTCGAGGGCGACCTGGCGACGCGAGAGCGCGTCGGCCGCCTCGCTCGACGCCGCGGCGACCTCGAACGCGAGCGGGCCGGTGAGGTCGAGCAGGCACCGGTCGCAGCGGGACGACCGCAGCGTCGCGGCGCACGCGGGGCAGGAACGCGTCTCGGGCAGCCGCGCCAGCGCGACGTCGACCCACGGCTCTCTCATGACGGACATCCTGGCGAACCTGTGAGGCGCCTGGGGACGCGTCCACAGGGGGTCGCGTGGCGGTCCGGTGAAGGCTCCCGGCGGACGCCGCCGTCAGCCGCCGAGGCCGGCGACGAGCGCGCGCGTGAGCGGCGCGTCCACGCCCGCACGGTCGGCGGCCCGGACGATCGCGCCGCCGATGGCGTCCACCTCGAGCGGGAGACCGGCCTCGGCGTCCCGCAGCATCGAGGACTTGGCCTCCGGCGCGAAGCGCTCGTAGCGGGCGAGCGTCCGCTCGGGGTCCGACGGTGCCCCGCTCGCCGCGGCGACGGCCGCGACCTCGCGCACGAGCGCCTCGAGCTCGGCACCGTGCGCGGTGCGCACGTCCCCGATCGGGGCACGGTACGTCGTCGTGAGCAGGGCGAACGGGGCGAGGAACGAGAGCTTGGCCCACATCAGCGCGGTCTCGTCCGCGTGGACCCTCGTCTCGATCCCGGCCCGGTCGAGGAGCTTCCGCACGGCCTCGACGCGCTCCGGCTCGACGGCGCCGGGCGCGAGCCCCACGTCGACGAACGCGCTCGTGTGCTCGATCTCCCCCGGGGCGACGCGCGCCGACTCGACGCTGATCGTCGCGGGCAGCACGCGCTCGGTCCCGTAGCGTGCGCGCAGCACGTCGAGGTGGTCGAGCCCGTTGAGGAACGGGACGACGACGCCGTCGCCGAGCGCCTCGGGCGGCACCCGGTCGAGCGCGTCGTCGAGCGCGGTCTGCTTGACCGCGACGAGCACGACGTCGACCCGCCGGTCGAGCCGCGTGACCGCCCGCGCGGGGACGTGGAGCTCGCCGACCTGCCGGCTGCGCACGTGCACCCCGTGCTCGGTCAGCGCCGCCGCCGTGGCCTCCCCCGCGAGGAACGTCACGTCGGCCCCGGACCGCGCGAGCAGCGCGCCGACCAGCCCACCGACCCCTCCCGGCCCCAGCACCGCTGCGCTCCGGCCGTCCCGGCCGTCTCGGCCGCTCGTCGTCCCCGTCACCGTCGTCCTCCCGTCGTCCCGCCGGGCCGTCGTCAGGCCGCGGGGACCTCGACCCTACCCACGGGGACGGACCCCACGGACGCCGTGCCCGGCACGGTGAGCGCCGCGATGGCCGTGGTGATCGGGATGGCGAGGACGAGGCCGATCGAGCCGACGAGCGTGCGCACGACCTCCTCCGCGATCTCGCCCGAGGTGAGGCTCGTCGCGAGGCTCTGGTCGGAGAGGTAGACCGCCATGAGCAGCGGCAGGGCCGCGCCGACGTAGGCGAAGGCGATCGTGTAGACGGTCGAGGCGATGTGGTCGCGCCCGATGCGCATGGCGCGCGCGAACAGCTCGCGCCGGGTCGCGAGCGGCGCGACCGCCCGCAGCTCCCAGACCGCCGACGCCTGGGTGATGGTCACGTCGTTGAGCACACCCATGCCCGCGAGGACGATGCCGCACAGCACCACGCCCTGGATGTCCAGGGCGGGCGCGTACTGGGGTATCCACAGGGACTCCTCCGAGGTGAGCCCCGTGATGTTGGCCGCGCCCGAGCCCCACCACCCCAGCACGGCCGTGAGCGCGAGCCCGGCGAGCGTGCCCAGCAGCGCCGTCGACGTGCGCGCGGTGAACCCGTGCGCGACGTAGAGGACGACGAACATGACGAGCGACGACGTCACGAGCGCGACGCCCAGCGCGTCCTGGCCCGTGAGCAGCGCGGGCAGGGTGAACCAGGTGATGACGACGAACGCGCCCGCGAGCCCGGCGAGCGCCGCGAGGCCCCGCCAGCGCGCGACCGCGAGCACCACGACGGCGTACGCGACCGCGAGGATCCCGATGGGGAGCCCGCGCTCGAAGTCCATGAAGACGTACGGGCTCGCGCCCGCCCCGACGGCCTCGGCGATGTAGAGGACGCGAAGCCGGTCACCCTCGTCGAACCCGTAGGCGACGTACTCGGGCGGCGCGCTGACGGTGATGGCGTCGCCACCGACGTCCTCGCCGCCCGCGCGGGAACCGGCGTCGAGGCGGGCGGGCACCTCGCCGGTCTCCGCGTCGATCGGCCCGGTGACCGTGGCGCGCAGGACCGAGCTGCCCTCGGCCGCGACGGGGATGCGGTCCGGGACGTCCGCCGACGCGGGCCACAGCGCGACCAGCCCGGCCAGCGTGGCGAGCAGGGCGGGGACGAGGAACGCCGCGAGCGTGAGACGCACGCGCCGCGTCGCCGGGGCCGCCGGCCCGTGCGCGTGGCCGTGCCCGTGCAGGTCGGCGCGCGACCACCCGGTCTGCTCGCGCCGTTCCCCGCGCCCGGGGACGGGGCCGGACGTCGGGTCGGGGCTCGGCTCGCTCACCCGAGGATGCTGCCACGGCGGGCCGACGGCGCGGGGCGGCACGCGCCGTCGGGCACCGGGATCACTCCGGGAGCGTCACGTAGCCTCGACGCACGCCCGCGACGAGGCGGCGCGGGAGGGTGACCTCGCGCCCGTCGACGACGACGGTGACGAGCTCCGGCACCTGCGCCTTCCACTGCGAGCGACGAGCCCGGGTGTTCGAGCGGGAGAGCTTGCGCTTGGGCACGGCCATGGGGAGTCCTTCCGGTGGGTGGTACGCCCAGCCTAGCGGTTCATGAGAACGATTCTCAAGACGTTCGCCGGGCGGACGCGGGCGGGCGGTAGCATCCCGAGGGCCGTCCGCCCGAGCGGCGGCGACACAGCGGTCACACCCCGTCACAGCCAGCCACGAACGCCACGAGGAGCCAGCATGGCCACGGTCGACTACTTCCTGTCCGGCGACCCCGAGGTCGCCAAGCAGCACCTGCACGCCGCGCTCCAGGAGCAGGGCTTCACCGTCACCACGCGCCCGACGGGCCAGTGGGCCGCCGAGCGCGGGAGCAAGCAGAAGACGTTCTGGCTCGGCGCGTTCGCCGGCAAGGCGCAGCACCTCGTCTTCACGGTCGACTTCATGCTCCACGGCGACCAGCTCGTCGCCCGCATCGACCGCCCGACGGGGCACGGCGCCATGGCCGGTGCCATCGGCGTGGCCCGCTCGAACAAGGCGTTCTCCGAGGTCGACCAGGCGATCGGCACGCGCCTGACCCAGCACGGCATCCTCGCGAACGTCGTCCACGCCTGACCCCCCACCCCCCGGCCCCCCACCCCTCGCGCCGAACACGCCTCCACCCCGCGTCGAGAACGACCTGAGGGTCGTTATCGGGCGCATAGCGACCCTCATGTCGTGTTCGGCGCTGGGGCGGGGAACGGGGACGACGAAGGCCCGGAGCCCCTCACGGGGTTCCGGGCCTTCGTGCTGCTGACCGGACCGGCAGCGGCCGGTCAGCGAGACGTCACTTGGCGACGGCCTTCTTGAGCAGGCTGCCGGCGCTGATCTTCACGCCGAAGCCGGCCGGGATCGAGATCTCCTCGCCCGTACGGGGGTTGCGGCCCGTGCGGGCGGCACGCTCGACGCGCTCGACGGACAGGAGGCCCGTGACCTTGACGGCCTCGCCCTTGCCCAGCGACTCGATGAGCACCTCCTGGAAGGCGTTGAGGGCCTTCTCGGCGTCCGCCTTCGACAGGTCGGCCTTGCTGGCGATGGCCGAGACGAGCTCGGACTTGTTGAGCGACATGCGAATCCCTTCTTCGGTTCACGACGCGCGGTGGTCACCACCCGTCGTCACGGTCTCAGTGTGCCAGCCGCGAGGCCGTGCACCGGGGACAACACTAGGGAACACGCGGAGTTTCGCGCGACTTCTCGGGCCGATCGCGTCCGGCGCGCCGCGCCGTGAGCCCCGCGCGCAGGGCCGTCAGGCGCGATCGGAGCGCGCCTGTCCGTCGCGAGCCCGGCACTCCGCGCACGTGCCGAAGAGCTCCACGACATGCTCGATGTCCACGAACCCGTGCGTCCCGCCGACGCTCCGCGCCCACGACTCGACGCTCGGACCGTCGATCTCCTCCGCGCGGCCGCACGAGCGGCACACGAGGTGGTGGTGGTGCTCCGCGCGGGCGCAGCGCCGGTAGAGGCTCTCGCCCTCGGCGGTGCGCAGGCTGTCGACCACGCCGGCGTCCGCGAGCGCCTGGAGGCCCCGGTAGACCGTCGCGAGCCCGACGGCATCGCCGCGGGCCCGCAGGTCCTGGTGGATCGCCTGCGCGCTGCGGAAGCCCTCCTGCTCCTCGATCGCCTCGAGCAGTGCCGCCCGCTGGCGCGTCATCCTCTGCACGACACCCACCTCCCGCTCGGTCAACGCCCGAGGATCTCACGGGATTCCGGGGCACGCTGACGCCGCGGCCCGCCCCCGGGAGGGCGGACCGCGGCGTGTCGGCACCGTGCGGGCCCCGGTCGGGTCAGCCCTGCGAGGCCGTCTCCTCGTCGGCGTGCTCGTGGTCGTGGCCGTCCTCGGAGTGCTCGTCCTCCGCGTGCTCGCCCTCGGAGTGCTCGTGACCCTCCTCCGCGTGCTCGCCCTCGTCGCCGTGCTCGTGCGCGGTGTCGCTCGTCGCGGCAGCACCGGAGACGCCGTTGATCTCGTTGGGCTCGACGTCGAGGTCGACGCTGTTCCACACCTCGCCGGTCTCGATGTCGACGGCGTGGATCGCCTTGTTCGCCGGGTCCGTGACGTAAGCCGAGCCGTCGAGCACGAAGATCGCCGGGCGCGGGGACTGCCACTCGTCCGGCTCCTCCCACGCCTCGATGACCGGGATCGAGCGGACGAGCACCTTGGTCTCCGGGTCGATGACGTGGATCTGCCCGTCGGTGCCGAGCACGAGCGCCTCGCCGTCGTCACCGCGCGCGAGCGAGCGGAAGGTGTAGCTCGACGGGAGGTCGACGAGCGTCAGCTCGCCGGTCGCGGTGTCGGTCAGGGAGACGCGCGTCGGGCGCTCGAGCTCGGCGTCCGGGTCGGACTTGTAGTCGCCGAGGACGACGGTCGACGCCTCGGAACCGGCCTGGTTGCCGATGCGGCCGTATGCGTCAGGGCTCGCGACCTTCGTGATCTGCCCGTCCTTGTAGACGAGGACGCCGTCCTCGCACCCGACGAGCACGGCGTCGTCGGCCGCGACGGCCTCACCGTGGACGCCCGGGCACTCGTCGGAGGCCGCGATCTCGCGATCATCGGCGTCGAGCGCGCGGATGCCGGTGCGCGCGTCCTCGGTGCCCTCGGACACGACGAGCGTGCCGTCGTGCAGCTCGATCGCGACGCCGTGGTGCGCCTCGGGGGTCGTGTGCTCGCGCGTATCGCGAGCGTCGTCGGCCACCGCGGCGGAGTCGAGGACGGTCACGTGGCCGGTGCCGTCGTCGAAGAGGGCGGTCCGGCCGTCGTGCACGACGACGTGGCCCGGCTTCTCCGCCTCGAACACCGTGTCGGTGAGCTCCGGGTCCGCCGTGTAGTAGTGCGAGTGGTCGCCGTGCGGCTCGGCCCACGTGCCGGCGTCGAGGACCTGGAAGCCGCCGGACGTGGAAACGAGCAGGTGGCGGCCGTCGCCCGCCCCGTTGAGGCGGTTGAAGCCGTCCAGCTCGATGTCGTCGACGACCTCCAGGGTCGTGGCATCGAGGACCTGGATGCCGCCGTCGTACGTGACGGCGAGCCGCGGCGTCACGGTGGCGGCCTCGTTGGGCGCGCTCGTCGCCTCCTCGGTCGCGGCCTGGTCGGCACCGGGCTCCGCGTCGGTCTCGCCCGACGAGCAGGCGGCGAGGAACGTGAGCGGCAGGACGAGACCGAGAGCCGTCAGGCTCCGGGTCCGGGTGCGTGCTGAGGGGGTCATGCGTGGTCGGTCGTCGCGGGATCGGACGCGACGACCACTCCTTTCCGTGCAGGGGACGTGGCCGCGAGGCGGCTCCGCGCGACACCGTAACAGAAACTGGAATCATTCTCATTATCTCCTCGCCATCACTGTGCACCGATTCGACGGCGCGCTATCGTGCGCGGGATGAGCACGGCCCCAACATCCCGACCACGCAGAGCACCGCTCCCCGTGCTCGTGGTCTCGGGCTTCCTCGGGACGGGCAAGACGACCCTCGTCAACCACCTGCTCGCCCGTGCCGGCGGGCGTCGGCTCGCGATCGTCGTCAACGACTTCGGCCCGACGGGGATCGACCCGTTGCTCGTCGAGGGCGGCACCGAGAGCATCGACAGCGTGGCGGGCGGCTGCCTGTGCTGCGCCGCCGAGGACGACGACCTCCCACCCCTGCTGACGCGGCTCGCCCGCGCACGACGACGGGTCGACGCCGTCGTGATCGAGGCAAGCGGCCTCGCGGAGCCCGTGACGCTCGCGCGGCGCGTCGCGCTGCACCCCGACGTGCGCGTGTCCGCGCTCGTGCACGTCGTCGACGCCGCCGAGGGGCCGACGACGCTCGCCCAGCACCCCCGCCTGGCGCGCCACGTCGCGGCGGCGGACGTCGTCGTGCTCAACAAGGCCGACACCGCACCCGACCTCGACGCGACGACCGCGTGGTGCCGCGGGCTCAACGCTGCCGCTCCGCTCGTGCGGACCGTCGAGGGTCGGCTCGACCCGCGTCTCGTGCTCGACGACCCCGCGCCGCGCACCGCCCCGTGGCAGCCGTCGCTCGCCCTCGCGAGCGAGGGCTACGTGACCACCGGGGACGGACCCGGCCCCCACGGTTCCGATCGGCACGACGGGCACACCCACGTGCACGACCTCTACACCGCGCACGACCTCGTCGCCGACGCCCCGCTGCACCCCGCGCGCCTCGCGGCGCTGCTCGACCCGCGACCGCCCGGCCTGTTCCGCGCCAAGGGCGTCGTGCGCATCGCCGGGCCCGACAGCGCGTCCTCGTTCACGCTGCAGGTCGTGGGTCGGCAGGTGCGCTGGACGCGTCGCCGAGGCCCGGGCGACGGGACGAGCCGGCTCGTGTGCCTCGGGGCCGGCATGGACGACGCCCGCGTGCGCGCGTTGCTCGACGCGTGCCCGCTGCGGCCCGGAGAAGCCGTGACCGCGGACGATCTCGGTCGGCTGCCCGGCCGGTAGCGCAGCAGGCGCACGCGACGACGTCGCCCACGTCGCGCCGGCCCAGGACGTGAACCCGGGACCGGCGCGACGCAGGGGTGGCGCTCAGGACCTGCGCAGCGGTGCGCGCTCCCGCCCGGGCGCCGGCGCCAGACGGCGGCGAGAGGCGACGAGCAGCGTTCCCAGTCCCGCGACGAGGAGGGCTGTCGCCGCTGCGGCTGCCGCGTCGAGACCGGTCGTCGCGAGCGACCCACCCCTCATGCCCGACGCACCGTTCCCGGCGCCGGCGGTGCCGCCAGCACCATCGCCGGACGTGCCGGGGCTCGGCACGTCGGTCGGGCCGTCGGTCGGGCCGTCCGTGGGGTCGTCGACCGGGTCGTCGACCGGGTCGTCGACCGCCGGAGCGACGACGTTCAGAGGCGTCCAGCCGACGAGCGAGCCGTCGGCCTGGGTCACGGCGAGGCGGTGCGCACCGAGCGCGACGTCGTCGGGCAGCACGACCGTGTACGTACCGTCCGCCGCGACCTCCGCGGTGCCGAGGGCGACCGGGTCGGAGAACAGCCAGGACGCCACGGTCTCGCCCGCCGCCTCCGGACCCACGGACACCGGGACCGTGTCGCCGGGCGAGAACTCGCCCTCGACGCGCACGGTGCCGCGGCGGGCATCGGTGAGGTCGTCCTCGCTCGGGGCGCCCGGGTCCGTGGGGCCACCCGGGTCGGTCGGCCCCACGGCGACGTCGTCGGCCGTCATGCCGCAGTGCTGCTCGTCGACGCGCCGGGCGTCGACCCCGACGGCGAGCACGAGCGTCCCGCCGTCCGTCGCACCGGGGAGCTCCGCTCCGGACGCGTCGAGCGCCGTCTGGCGCACGTCGAGGCAGTACACGCCCGCGGCGGCGAACGCCCACGTCCCGTGCGCGTGCTCCGCGTACGTGAGGGACGCGTGCTCGGCGCCGTCGAGCAGGACGCGCGGCGCGCCCCAGTCGTCGCCGGCCGAGTCGTAGAGCGTGAACGACCCGGGCCCGCGCACGTCGTCGAGGTCCCAGCGCACGGCGTTCGCGCCGGAGCCCTCGGCCGCGTCGAGGTTCCACCCGGGCCACACGAGGTCGGCCCGCGGGCTCTCGGGCAGGAGCCACACCGGGTCGCCGGGCTCGCCGAGGAACGCGTAGGCAGGGTCGGCGGGGACCTGCTGGCGGGCGCCCTCGGGGACGTCGAGGACGACCTCGTCCAGGTCGTGCTCCAGCGCGGGCACCACGGAGTCGTCGCGGACGACGGTCTCGAGCACCGTGCCCGCCGCGTGGGCCGAGACGCGCGCGAGCAGGTCGACGTGCCCGCTGCTCAGGACCGTCCGGTCAGTGACGGGCCATACCGGGTCGGCCGGGTCGGTCGGGTCGGCCGGGTCGGTCGGGTCGGTCGGGTCGGTCGGGTCGGTCGGGTCGGTCGGGTCGGTCGGATCCGTGGGGTCTGCCGGCTCGCAGGGCTCGACGCCTGCTGGGTCGACACCCGCAGCGACGGTGAGAGTCGTGGTCCTCGCCACGGGTTCTCCGGCCGCCGTCGTGCCGGAGAGCGTCGTGGTGACGCAGTACCGTCCGGCGTCGGAGAAGCTCCAGCGCAGCAGGTTCGCCGCCCCCGGAGCCACCGTCGTCGACGTCGCCGGGTAGTCCGCGTGCGTCGACAGCAGGGCGCCCTTGTGCCCCGGGACGAGGGACTGCCACTCGTCGACGACGAGGAACGAGCCCGGGCCGTCGACGTCGTCGAGCGTCCAGGTGAGGTCGCCGTCGAGGGCGGCCGGGTCGAGGCCGGCCAGGTCGAGGCTCAGGTCGTTCGTCGCCGCGGACTGCGCGCGCAGCTCGTAGCCGCGCACGTACGGTTCCTCCGCGTCGCGCCAGTCCTCGCGCAGGGCCTCCACGGACAGGGAGTGCACGGTGTCGCCCGTCGCGACGACGACGTCGGCGAGGTCGTGGCGCACGCCCGACGACGCCCGGTCGCCCTCGACGAGCGAGAGGTCCAGCCCGGCGTCGGTCAGGCGCGGCGTCAGATGCGCGAAGTGCACGTGCTCGAGGTAGCGGGGCTCCTCGATGACGGCCGTCTCGCCGGCCGGCGCCTCGGCCGGGGCGACGACGTGGCTGACGGCGCGGTCGACGTCCGACTGCAGGCACGTGGGCGCCGAGGTCGGGTCGTACGACCTCCCGCCGACGACGAAGGTGAGCACGGTGTCGTCGCCGACGCGCGTGCCGTCCGTCTGGGTGGCATCGGCCGTGATCCGGACGCAGTACGTCCCGGGCGCCGTGAAGTCCCAGCTCAGGTGCTTGTGCGCGAGGCTCGGCGGGAGCGCCTGGTGCGCCTGCGGAAGCCCCTGCTTCGTCGAGAAGTACGGGGCCGCTCCGGAGCGCACGAACGCCTCGTCCGCGCCGAAGAAGAAGTCACCCGGTGCCGCACCGCCGTCGAGCCCGGTCACCGAGACGACGCGCAGGTTCGGCAGCCGCTCGTAGTCCGTCGCGTCGAAGTGCTCGGACGCGAGACCGAGCCAGGCGATGTTCGGCTTGGGCTGCTTGGGCAACCGGTAGATCGTCTCGCCCGCGGGCGCGAGGAACGTCGAGTCCGCCGAGGCCGTCGGCTCGGGCACGGTGACGCGCGCGGCGTCCGGGACGTGCACGACCGTCGTGGCCGGCTCGTGCCACGTCTCCGACGACGTGGTCGACTCGCGCAGCAGCAGGCGCAGCGCGTCGTCGCCAGGACGCAACGAGAGGTCCGTGTGCGTCGGCGGCAGCACCGTGTTGTTGCGCGGGTCGGTGAGGTCACCTGGCTCGACGGGGTCCACCGGGTCGACAGGATCCACCGGGTCGACGGGCTCCTCGCCCTCGGGCGGCAGCACCGGCTGACCCGGGTCGACGGCGGCCCCGCACTCTGCGGTGGCGGCGTCCGGGACGTTGCCGACCGCGACCCGCAGCGTCACCGGCTCCGAGGAGACGACCTCGCCGCCGGTCGTGGTGATCTCGGCGCGCAGGTGCACGCAGTGGAGCCCGAGCTCGGTGAAGTACACCGAGTCGGACGTCGAGTGCTGGCCGGGGTTCATCGTCAACGGCTCGAACGGGGCAGCCATGTCGTGTGCGGCGTACCAGCCTCGCGCCGGCGTGCCCTCGATGAAGACACCGGGCTTGCCGAACGCGACCAGGCCGCCCCCCTCGACGTCGTCGACCACCCAGCGCACCCCGCCGGCCACGACGTCGGTCCGCGACATCCCGTAGGTGCTCAGGACGATCGTCGCGGCCGTGCCTTCGAAGCCGCTCGCCGGGACGGAGCGTTGCGTCCCGTAGACGGTGGTCCCCTCCGGTCCCAGCGGTGCCCACGTCGCGTCGGCGGGGACGATGCCCTGCTTGGGGCGGGGCACGGAGACGACGACGTCCTCCACGCCGTACCGGGACTGCACGTCCTTGGGAGCGGTGGTCGTCGTCGGCCCGTGTCCCAGGTCGATCGTCGTCCGGCCGTCCGCGTACGCAGCGGTGAGGAACGACACCCCCTCGTCGATCAGGACGGGAGCCCTCGTGGGGACCGGGGCGAGCGCGCCCGCCCCGTCGAGGCCGTGGGCCACCGGAGCGAGGGGCAGGGCGATTCCTGCTGCCAGCACTCCCGCCACCGCGGCGCGGCGCGCCGCTCGCCCGGCCGGGGTCCGGCGTCCTGTCATCTGTCGTCCCACTGCGTTCGTCCGTCCTGGTTCGTCGGGACGCGCCGTGCGTCGACGCGTCGTCCATCCGTTCACGTCCGGCACCCGCCGGGCCGGCGCTCGCGAGCCTCGTCGCCGACGCCTCCCTCCGGCGGAGCGCGGCAGGCGTGCGTGCGGGCGGGGCACAGCGCCCCGCCCGCACGCACGTGCACCCGTCAGGAGCTCTTGAGGGGGAGCTCCTCGGACGTCGCCCACGGCACGCCGTCGACGCTCACGTCGAACGTGAGGACGTACGTGCCAGTCGTGGCGAACGACCACCCGACGTCCTCGTGACCGCCGGCTCCGAGCGTGACCGATCCCGAGGAGGCGGTCTTGCTCGCCGAGAACACGCCCGCGAGCCCGCTCGCCGACAGCGACGTCCCCGTGCTCGACGCGGCCAGGGTGTTCGCCGTGAACTCGACCTCGGAGAGGTCGCACGTCGCGTCCTCCTCCACGGCGAAGCCGACCGACGGGCCGTTCGCGCCGCCGCCCGTGAAGGCCAGCCAGTCACCCACGGGCAACTCGACGTGCGCGCCACCGACGTGCTCGTGGACGTGCGCGTGCACATCCACGACCTCGCCGTTCGCGTCGCACTCGATCTCCGCGGCCACGTCGAAGTGTCCGCTCGTCCGGTCGGCGGCCGCCGCCGACGTGGCGAGCGCCGAGGCGAGCCCGACGGTCGCCACCGCCGTCCCGAGGACCGTGCCCAGAACCGTCACGCCCGTCCGGGCACCCCCTGCCGTACGCATCCGATGCATCGTCGTCTCCTTGTCCAGCCCGCTCACCCTGAGCGAGCATTAATGATAATGATTCTCAGTTAGCGTCTGCGCAATCCCTGGGCCCTCACGTCTCACCGTGCGGACGAAGCGGGCACCGCTCGCCAGAGCCATGGGCGGGCGACCGGCCACGTCGACGCGGCGCGCGACCTACGGCGCCGTCGTCGCGGGTTCTCGGTCGTCCGACGCTCCGGGGGCCTGAGCCAGGCCGCCCGCCTCCTCTTCGGGCGTGCGCGCGGACGCGTGCGCACGGCGGCGTGCCAGGAGGCCGTGGCGCGGGGCGAGGAACCATGCGAGCAGGAAGACGGTGGTCGCGACGAGGACGATCGTGCCGCCCGCGGGCAGGTCGAGGCTCCACGACAGGTAGAGCCCGACGAGGGCCGAGCCGCCGCCGATCACGGGCGCGAGGAGCATCATCACGCCGAGCCGGTCGGTGAGCAGCCGCGCCGCGGCCGCGGGGGTGATGAGCAGCGCGAGCACGAGGATGTTCCCGATCGTCTGCACCGAGATGACGATCGCGATCGTCACCAGCACGTACAGCACGAGGTCGAGCCAGAACACCGGCAGGCCGGCGGAGCGGGCCATCTCCCGGTCGAGGCTCACCGCGACGAACTCCTTGTGCAGGAGGAAGGCGAGCAGGAGCAGGACGGTCCCCGCGACGGCGACCACGGCGACGTCCTCGTCGGGGATGCCCGTGATCGAGCCGAAGAGGAACTGCTGCAGCGACCCGGCGTACCCGGGTGCCGTCGAGATGACGACGATGCCGAGCGCGAACGCGGCGACGAAGAAGACCCCGATGATCGAGTCCTCCTTGAGCCGCCGGTTCTGGGAGAACACGGCGACGAGGACCGCCGTGACGACGCCCGCGACCGCGCCGCCGAGGACCAGCGAGCCCTGCAGCACGAAGGCGACCGCGAGGCCGGGGAAGACGGCGTGCGCGACGGCGTCGCCGATGAACGCCATGCCGCGGAGCACGACGTGGCACCCGATGACGCCGCACACGACGCTCGACATCACGGCGACGAGGAGCGCTTTGGGCAGGAACGCGAGGTCGGGATTGAGCAGGTCCTGGACGAAGTCCCCGATCGAGATCACGCGTCCGCCTCCTTCTCGTGGGTCGGGGCAGCGGAGGTGGAGGCAGCGGGAGCGAGCCCGAGCGAGGCGAGCAGCGGCGAGGACGCCGAGATGCCGAACGCGCGCATCCACAGGTCGGGGTCCGCGAGCTCCGCGGGCGTGCCCGTCGCGACGACGGTGCGGTTGAGCAGGCAGACACGCGTGCACGCGTGCATCGCCGCTACGAGGTCGTGCGTCGTCATGAGCACAGCCTGGCCGTCCTCGCGCGCGAGCTCGGCGAACAGGTCGGTGAGCAGCTCCTGCGTCGGGACGTCGAGGCCGGTGAACGGCTCGTCGAGGAGCAGCGCGCGGGGCCGCAGCGCGAGGGCGCGAGCGACGAGGACCCGCTGGCGCTGGCCGCCGGACAGCTCCCCTACCGGGCGCCGGCGGAGGTGCGTCATGCGCACGCGGTCGAGCGCCTCACGCACCGCGCGGTAGTCCGCCACACCGGCCCTGCGCAACCAGCCGATGCTCCGCACCCGCCCGGACAGCACGGCGTCCTCCACGGAGATCGGGAAGTCCCACGCGAACTCGTGCCGCTGGGGCACGTACCCGATCCCCGCCGAGGCGGAACGCCCGCCCGCGCCGTCCACGAGGACCTCGCCCGACCTGCGTCGGACGAGACCGAGAACCGCCCGCAGGAGCGTCGTCTTGCCCGCGCCGTTGGGACCGATCAGCCCGACGAGCTCGCCGGCACCCACGTCGAGACTCGCGTCACGCAGCACGAGCCGGCCCCCGAGCTCGACCGACACGTCGCGCACCCGGAGCACCGGAACACCCCCGCTGCCTTCTCTCGTGGTCGACGACGTCGTGTCCGCAACGGCCGGCGCGCTCACGAGCGGTCCTTCGCGCCGTCGGCGGACCCCGCGTGGGCGTCACCGCCGTCAGCCTCTTGCTCGGCGAGCGCGCGAGCGCGGCGGCCCCGGACGACCGTCACGACGACGGCGGCCACGAGCACCAGCGCCGCGAGCCCGACCCAGAGTGCCACGCCGGACGCCGACGCATCCTCGCTCTCGGGGTCGGTGACCTCGTCCGCCTCGTCGGCGTCGTCCGCCGGGTCGGTTTCCGTGTCCGGGGCGTCCGTGGTGGGCTCTGTCGTCCCCTCGGCCGGTTCCTCGTTCGCGGCGGGGAAAGCGGTCTGCGGGTCGGTGGAGGTGCCGACCGCGAAGCGCAGGACGCCGGGATCCTCGACGTGGGTCCCGTCGGTGAGGTCGGCGAGCATCGTCACGTCGAGCGTGTAGACGCCGGGCTCGGTGAACACCCAGTTGGCATGGACGTGCGTGTTGACGTCCATCCACAGATCCTGCGGGTACGCCGTCCCCGAGTTCCACAGGACGTTGGGTGGGCCCGTCACCCCCTCCTGGAGGAAGAGGAAGAACGAACCCGGCCCCTCGACCCCGTCGAGGCGCAGAGTCGCGCCCCGGTCGATGCGCTGCGTCACCTCGGGGTCCTGGGTGTTCCAGCCGAGCCAGACGACGGCCTGGTTCTGGGCCTGCGGCACGACGTAGAGAAGCGCTCCTGGCTCAACGCCGAGGAAGGCGTAGTCCTCGCTGTCCGGTGCCTCGAGGATCGACTCGTCGACGACGTGGAAGACCGTCTCGTCGGGGAACCGCCAGACGGGTGGCACGGCCCGGTCGTCCCGGGCCTGGAGCGTCCACGTGTCGTCGAGGAAGCGCGGGCCGACGTCGACGTGGCCGTCGGTGATGACTTCACGCCCTTCGACGCTCGCCTCGTTGCCCTCGACGGTCTGCTGCAGCGCCGGATCGTCCTCGATGTCGGCGGGCAGTGCCGACGCCCCCGAGCCGACGAGGAGTGCGCCGACGACGGCAAGGGTGACGAGCGCGGGCCGTCGCGCGGTGCCGTGCGACGACGCGTCGGCGTACGACCGGTCGGTGGTGCGGGTGTTCATGGGTGATCCTTCGTGCTAGCAGGGTGCCGCGATGGGTCGGGCACTCGCGTGGTCGTGGGTGGTTCAGGAGAGACAGCGTCTGAGCGAGTCCGCGTTGGCGCGCATCATCTCGACGTACGTCGTGACGTCGCGGTCGAACGCGTCGGAGTAGATGCGGCACACCTCGATGCCGTTCTCCTTCGCGACCTCGGTGAGGACCGACGAGCGCGCGATGAGGTTGGGTTCGAGGAAGACCGCGGGCACCTGCAGCGTGCGCACGGTCTGGGTGAGCTTGCGCCGCTCGGCGATGCTCGGCTCGGTCGCGGGGTTGGGCGTGACGAACCCGGCGATCTCGATCCCGTACGCCGCACCCAGATAGGCGAAGGCGTCGTGGGTCGTCACGAGGTAGCGCTGCGAGCGCGGGATGGACGCGATCGTGTCCTCGACGTACCGGTCTGTCTCCTGCAGCGTCTCGAGGTACGCCGCGGCGTTGGCGCGGTACTCTGCGGCGCCGTCCGGGTCTACGTCGACGAGCGTGTCCCGCATGATCTCGACGTACGCCTCGGCGTTGCGCACGTTCTGCCACAGGTGCGGGTCGATCTCGCCGTGCACGTGCTTGCCCAGCACGGCCTGCGGGAGCTGGTAGATCTGCTCCCCCGCCTTGCCCAGGAAGCGGAAGTCCTGACCGGCCGGCACGGGCGCGAGCGCCTTGTTCGGCACGGAGATCACCGTCTCGGCCGGGTCGTGCAGGTGGTGGTGACCTCCGACGTCGTGCTCGTCGTCGGCCGCGAGGACGACCCGCCCGTCGTCGAGCTCGACCGACACGTCCGCGTGACCGCCGGCGAGCACCGCCGCGTCCTCCATCCCCGGGACCGAGTACGGGTCGACCCCGACCGCGAACGTGATCGTCGAGGTGCCCATGCCGACCGGACGGGCGTCCGGCGTCGGTGCGAGCGCGGCGCTCAACGTCAGTCGGTACACGCCCGGCTCGGAGAACGTCCAGCTCATGTGGGTGTGGGCGTTCGTGGGCAGGGTCACGGTGTCCGCCGCGTACCCGTCGCCGGCGTCGAACCCGTCCGCCGAGTCGAAGTAGGTGCGTGGCTGGCCGAACGTCTCCGTGAGGTAGCCCGTGAGCTGGCCGGGCCCTTCCAGGCCGGTGGCGCTGAGGTGCACGTCCGAGGACCGCGTAGCGCCGTGCTCGGTGCCCGAGCCGCTCACGCGGAGCCCGAGCCAGATGGTGTCGAGGTTGACGTTCTCGACGAGGGGGATGATCTCCGCCGCGTACTTCACCGCCGACTCCGCGAGCGAGACGTTCGGGACCCCTTCGGGAAGGTTGGAGTCGAGCATCTTGATGATGTTGTGCTCCTCCAGCAGCATGTAGTTGCTGAAGGCGACGTCCGCGTAGACGACGTCGCGCACGTCGCGCAACGAGGGCTCGTAGGAGTGCGGGTCCCCGCCCTCCGGCACGAGCGACGTCACGACCGCGCGGTCCCCGGCGACGTTGCGCGCGAGGTCGGCGAGGATCCCGGTCGTGGTGACGACGTCGAGCGTGTCCGTCGACGGAGCATCCGGGCCGGACGCGCAGCCCGCCGTCACGAGGGCGAGGCCGAGGAGGGCCGCCGTAGCGGTCGCGCGGCGTCGCCGACGCCACCTACCCGTGGTCATGAGTCCAACTTTCGTTCTCGTGGTGCGCACACCGTCCTGCGACGACACAGGAGGAGGTGGAGGTGTCGTCGCAGGACGGTGCGGGCTGCAGGCGCGTCAGACGGTCGAACGCGCGCCGCGCCGCCTGCGGGAGGCGCCGTAGAGCGTCGTACCGGCGACGAGCAGGAGGGCACCGAGCGCGAGAGCGCTCGCGGGGTCGGCACCAGTCGTCGCCAGTGCCGCCTTCTGGTCGGCGCTCAGCTCGCAGTCCTCGCCCGACGCGGTCTTGCCGACGTACGTCGTCTTCGTCGCGGTACCCGAGCTGTCCCCGACGGAGAACGTGATCGTCGCGGAATCGGAGACCGTGCCGCCGCTCTTCAGCGGCACCGACAGCGTGAACGTCACCTTGTAGACGCCCTGCTCGCTGAAGGCCCAGTTGCCGTGCACGTGCTGGTTGAGCGGCACCGACGTCGAGCGCGGGAACCCGTCCATCGTCCCGAAGTACTTGGTGCCCACCCCGCCGAAGTTCCCGGTGGCGTAGACCCCGAGCTTTCCGGGGCCGTCGACGCGATCCAGCGTGTACGTCACCGGTCCGGCCGCCGCCTCGATGAGCGAAGGGTGCTGCGTGTTCCACCCGACCCAGGGCACACCGGGCTCCTGGACCTGGCCGATCGACCAGATCGTCGCCCCGGCCTTGCCCAGGAAGGCGAAGTCGGCGCCGGCGGGAACCTCGCGCTTGGCGGCGTCCCCGAGCCGGAACGTCAGGGACTCTGGGTCGACCCAACTCGGCGGCTGCTTGCGGTCGTCCTTCGTCTTCGCGACGAGCGTGCCGTTCTCCACCATCGACCCGAAGTCGAAGTGACCTTCCGTGATGCCGCTGACGGCGCCGGTCTTGACCTCGCTCGTGACGGGCGTCGGGATGCACTGCTCCGGCGTCGTCGAGCCTGCGCCCGTCCCGGCATCGGAACCCGAGCCGTCCCCGGCGCCAGCACCGCCGCCGTCGCCATCTCCTGCGCCTCCGACGTCGTTCGCGGCGGCGGTCGCGGTGAACGGCGCCCAGCCGAGGAGCTCACCCGTGGGCGAGTCGTAGAGCGCAAGCTTGTGCGCGCCCGTCCCGACCGTCGACGGGATCGTGACCGTCACCGCACCGTCGGCCGCCGTCAGCTCACCGGCCGAGGTGGGCTCGGAGTAGACGTACGCGACGACCCTGCGGGCGTCCGTGAGTGCCGACGACGACGCGACGGCGTCCGACCCGAGCGGGTAGCTGTCCTTGTCGAGCGTCAGCCCGCCCCGGTTGGCGTCGGTGAGCTGGTCCTCGGGCAGCGGCTCGAACGGCGGCATGTAGGCACCGACGCGGACGTGGTAGTCGGCGCTGTCACCGGTGATCGTCCTGTTGTCGGCCGTCTTGAGGGACGGCGTGACGGTGAGGTGATAGTCACCCTCGGCCGTGAACACCCAGTTGGTGTGCACGTGCGCGTTGGCCGTGACGGGGATGGTGCCGCCCGCCGACGTCGTGGTGTCGACGTACCGGTTGATCGGGTTGCCGAAGGAGTCGTTCTGGAACGTGAACACGTCGCCCGGGCCGGTGACCTCGACCGCGAGCGAGACCGGGCTGCCCGCGGCCGGAGTGATGCCGGTTCCCTGCAGGGTGGACAGCAGACGCTCGGTGCTCCACCCCATCCAGGGCAGATAGGTCTGGTCCTCGCCCGTCTGGGTGCCGATCCACGCGTCGGCGCCCCCGTACTCGCCGAGGAACGACCAGTTGCCCTGGGCCGCGGGGAGCTTTTGCACGGCCCGGGCGTCCTCGTAGGCGATGGTCACGTCCGCGGGCCTGCGGAACGTCGGACCCGCGTCGTAGAGACGCGTGTCGTCCTTCACCGACAGCACGAGCTCCTCGCTCGAGGCGTCGTAGGTGGTCTCGAAACCGTCGATGTGGCCCTTGTTCAGGACGAACTCACGGTTGGGCTCCGACGCGTCCGGGTTCGGGCCGGGACCGGGGTCCGGCTTCGCGGTAACGTCCAGCCTCAACGGCTCCGACGTGCCCGCGACCCGCTCACCGTCCAGCAGTACCGCACGCACCCGTGCACCGTCGTCCGCCGTGGTCAGCGCACGCTCGTACGACGCGCCCGAGGCGCCCTCGACCGCGACGAACTCGTCCGAGCCCGCCTCCGCGACCTCCCACCGGTACGTCACCAGGTCCGTCACCGGATCCTGCGACGCGGTGAGCACCGCAGACTCGCCCTCGGCGTAGGAGTCCTTGTTCGACGTGACCGTCACCGTCGTCGTCACCGGCTCGGGTGCCGCCTCACCGACCTGGAACGTGTAGGTCTCGGTGTCGCTGACCAGCGAGGTGCCGTCGGACAGCGAGCCCTTCGCGGTGACGCGGAGCGTGTAGGTGCCCTGCTCGGTGAAGCCCCAGCTGGTGTGGACGTGCGCGCCCAGGTGGACCGAGATGACGTCGGGCTCGTCGTCGCCGCTGTCGAAGTGCACGCTCGGCGACCCGTTCATCGCCCCGGCCCAGGCGGACACGTCACCCGGACCCTCGGCCTCGATCTCGTAGCGCAGGTCGGAGACCGTCTCGCCTGCGGGCAGGCTCTTCTCGAGCTGCTCGGTCGACCACCCGGGCCACGGCAGCCCTGTCTTCCCCGACCCCGGCAGCACGTAGACCTCGTTCCCGGGCTCGCCGAGGAAGTCGTAGCCCGTGTCCGGCACCGGCGTGGCGCTCAGCTCCGGGTCGACGGACACCGTCACCGCGCTCGGTGCGCGGTCGACCTTCCGGCTCGCGTGCTGCCGCGTATCGTCGACGACCGACAGCACGAGGCGGCCGGCGTCGAGGTACAGGCTGAACAGGTCGATGTGGCCCTCGGTGAGAACGACCGGCGTGTCGTCGAGGACGGGTGCCTCCCACGGGACCTCGCGGACCCCGGGGATCACGACCGGCTCGGACATCGCGAGCTCGGCGCCCTGCGCATCTAGCGCGACGACGCGCCATGCGACGCCGGTGGCGTACTCGTTCGCCAGGAGCGTCAGGTCGGCGTCGCGGAACACGGTCGGGTAGAACGGCGTGAACTCCGAGGCGTCGACGAACCGTCGCTCCCAGCGGAAGGTCGCATCCTCGACTGCCGGCTCGATCACGGCCTCAAGAAGGATCTCGCTGTTCAAGGCGTACCAGTCCTGGAGCCCGGTGATCTGCACCGTGTGCGCCGCGGCGGCCGCAGTCACGGCGAGAGTGACCGGCTCGGACGTGCCCACCACCCGCTTCCCGTCCAGCAGCACGGCGCGCACCTGCGCACCGTCGTCCGCGAGGGTCAGCTCGCGCTCGTACGACGCGCCCGAGGCACCTTCCACCGCGACGAACTCCTGCGAACCCGCCGCCGCGACCTCCCACCGGTACACCGCCAGCTCCGTCACGGGTTCCTGCGACGCGGTGAACACCGCCGACTGACCCTCGAGGTACGACCCATGGTCCGAGGTGACTGCGACCGTCGTCGTCACCGGCTCGGGCGCACGCTCGCCGACCCGGAAGTGGTAGGTGGCCGAGGACCCGGCGATCGTCCGGCCGTCGGCCGTGGCCAGGGACGGGGTCACGACGAACGTGTAGTCGCCCTCGGCCGTGAAGACCCAGTTCGTGTGGACGTGGGCGTTCTGCGCGACCGGGATCGTGCCGGCCCCCGTGAGCGTGTTCACGTACACGTTGATCGGCCCGCCGAACGCGTCGTTCTGGAACGAGAACACGTCCCCCGGGCCCTGGACGCGCACGTCGAGGCTCACTGGCGTGCCCGCTGCCGGCGTGACGCCCGTCCCGGCAAGGCTCGTCAGCAGCCGCTCTGTGCTCCACCCCACCCAGGGCGCGTAGGTCTGGTCCCCGCCGGACTGGGTGCCGAGCCACGCCGTCGTGCCGCCGTGCTTCCCGAGGAACGCCCATCCCGCGGTCGCCGGGGGCAGCGTCGTACGTGACCGTTCGTCCTGGTAGGCGAACGTCGTCGTCTCCGGCACGCGGAAGACGGCGCCGGTGTCGTGGATGCGGGTGTCGTCCTTGACGCTCAGCACGAGCCTGCCGCTCGCCGCGTCGTAGATGGTCTCGAACCCGTCCACGTGGCCGTGCGTGAGCACGAACTCACGATCGGGGACGGTCTGCGCGGAGGCCGTCGGGAGCGCTCCGGCGGCCGTCGGGACGACGAACGATGCGAGCAGCGCGAGCAGGCCGAGGGCGGCGGCCCACGCCCTGCCTCGGATGGCGACTGACACGGTGGATCCTCTCTAGGCCGTCGGGTCCGACGGCGGGCTCGTCCTGGGCGGCGCCTGACGGCCGCCCGCGCTCGGACTATATACGAACGATAATCGTTCTCACAAAGCTCGACAGCCTCGCTGTCCCACTCTCGAGCGACCTCGGCGCGGGGCGGTCACCCACGGGACACAGCGAGGCCCCGACCCCCGAGGGGGCCGGGGCCTCGATCCGGCGTCAGCCCTGACGGGCCTTCCAGCGCGGGTTGGCCTTGTTGAGGACGAAGGTCTTGCCGTGCCGGCGCACGACCTTCGCCCCGGGCTTGTCCTTGAGCGAGCGGAGCGAGGCGCGGACCTTCATCGCGCACCCCCGCCCTGGACTCCGCGGGCGCCGTAGCGCTGGCGGAACTTCTCGACGCGGCCGGCGGTGTCCACGACGCGCTGCGTGCCCGTGTAGAACGGGTGGCTCGCGCTCGAGATCTCGACGTCGACGACCGGGTAGGTGTTCCCGTCCGTCCACGTCACGGTCTCGCGCGGGACGCCGGGGCCCTGCGGGTGGTCGCCCGCGAGGGTCGAGCGCGTGAGAAACGCGAAGTCGGCGGACTTGTCGCGGTAGACGACGGGCCCGTAGACGGGGTGGATGCCCTTCTTCATGGTGGTTCTCCTTGCTGGGCCGGTGACGGGACGGGAGCCGCCGCGCAGGGCGGCCGCCGTCACCAGCTCGACTTCGTGACTCCGGGCAGCTCGCCACGGTGCGCCTGTTCGCGCAGGCGCACGCGGGAGAGCCCGAACTTCCTCAGGTAGCCGCGCGGGCGGCCGTCGACGACGTCGCGGTTGCGCACCCGCGTGGCGCTCGCGTCGCGGGGCTGGCGCTGGAGCTCGCGCACCGCGGCCGCCTTCTCCTCGGGCGAGGAGGTCGGCGACGCGACGACGCGCTTGAGCTCCGCGCGACGCTCGGCGAAGCGGGCGACGACCTCGACGCGCCGGTCGTTGCGCGCGACCTTGGACCGCTTCGCCATCAGCGCTCCTCGCGGAAGTCAACGTGGCGGCGGACGACGGGGTCGAACTTGCGCAGGACCATGCGGTCGGGGTCGTTGCGGCGGTTCTTGCGGGTCACGTACGTGAACCCGGTGCCCGCGGTGGACCGGAGCTTGATCACGGGACGGAGGTCGGTGCGGGTAGCCATCAGAGCTTCTCCCCTCGGGCGAGGATCCGCGCCACGACGGCGTCGATCCCCTGGCGGTCGATGGTCTTGATGCCCCGGGCACTGACGCGCAGGGTCACGTGACGACCCAGCGACGGCACCCAGTAGCGCTTCTTCTGGATGTTCGGGTCGAAGCGACGCTTGGTCCGCACGTGGGAGTGCGAGATCGCGTGGCCGAACCCGGGAGCGGTGCCGAGCACCTGGCAGACGGCGGACATGGCGGTTCCTCTCGGGGTCGGTCGGGGCGACGGGGACGACACTAGATAGTGAGAATCATTCCCGTCAAGACGCTATGCTGACCCGCTGTCGAGAACAGTTCTCAGGAGCGGGTTGTTCCCGGCGTCGACCACGAGGTCGCGCGGGGCGCCCCAGACCACGGATCGGAGCGCTTCATGCCCTTCTCGTCACCCTCTGCGTCGGAGGCCACGCCCGACGTTCCCTCCGACGCCGGAGACCCGCGCGTCGCGCTGAGCGTCCTGGCGACGATCGACCCCGTGCTGCGGGACAGCGCCGTGTTCGGGCTCGTCGTCGGGGCGCCGCGCGTCGTCGCGCTCCGGCACGACATCCGGGCCGCCGAGGACGCGCTGCGGCGCGTCGTCGTGGACGCCACCGGCGTGATCGAGGACGAGGTCGTGCCGCTCGAGCACGCGTGCTTGTCGTGCGCCGTGCGGGAGGACGCCGTCCCGACGCTGCGCCGGCTCGCCGACGACGGCCGCTGGGACCACGTCGTCCTCGCGCTGCCCGTGGCTGCGGAGTCGCTGCCGGTCGTGCGGGCGCTCGCCGCGCAGACCACCCCCGGCGGCGAGCTCGAGCGCCTCCGTCTCGCTACCGTCCTCGCCGTCGCCGACGTCGACACGCTCGAGCACGACCTGCTCGACGACGACCTCGTCTCCGAGCGCGGCGTCGGGCTGACGGAGGACGACCAGCGGGCGGTCGGCGAGGTGCTCGCCGCCCAGCTCGAGCACGCCGACCTCGTGGTGACGACCGGTGACGTCGCGACCGCGGCCACCGGGTCCGGGCTCGTCGACCGCCTCCGCGGCGTCGGCACCCGGCGGGTCGACGGGCTGCACGCGCTCGTGGCCGACGACCTCGCCCGGTACACGCACGACCCCGCCGCCGGCGAGCGCCGCGCCCACCCCCTCGGCGCGCGGGGTCCGCTCCCCCGGCGCGACGAGCCGTCCGGCGACCGGAGCTGGACGATCGAGCTGTGGTCGGCCCGGCCGTTCGATCCCGAGCGCCTGCTGCGCCGGATCGAGGACCTCGGCACCGGCCGGGTCCGGTCGCGTGGGGTGTTCCACGTCGCGAACCGCCCCGACTCGCTGTGCGCGTGGGACGGCGCGGGCGGCCAGCTCTGCATCGGCACCCTCGGCACCTGGGACGACGCCACGACGGCCGAGGGGCGGCCTGTCGAGCCGCACACGCGCGTCGTGATCGTCGGGGCGACGGCCGCGGGCGACGCGGACGACGACGGCGGTCGCCGCCGGCTCCTCGACGCGTTCCGCGACGTGCTGGCGACGCCCGACGAGCTCGCCGACGGCGGCCTGCGCTGGCTCGGCCGCACCGACGTCCTCGCGCCCTGGCTCGGCGCCCGCAGCGACGCCGTGTGACCTTCAGGCACGCAGGGTGACCGCTCGGGGCGTCACGTCATGCGGTGATGTTGGCGCTGTCGCCGCCAGTGACGGCGAAGCTGGTACCGCTGACCATCCTCGCCTCGTCGGAGGCGAGGAACACGACCAGCGGTGCGACGTCCTCCGGCTCGACCCACGGCACCCCCAAGGGGAGCTTGGCACGCTGGGCCTCCGCGGCGGTCTGCTCGTCCTGGGCGACGTCTCCGGTGGGCTCGTGCCCGCCGGCGCGGATGATCTGCGCGTAGCGGTCCTCGTGACGGGTCAGCGCGGTGTCGACGAGTCCCGGGATCACCGCGTTGACGGTGATGCCGTGCTCACCGAGGTCGAGCGCCGCGGACTTCATGAGCCCGATCAGCCCCCACTTGGACGCCGAGTAGCCGGCGCCCCCGAGCGTGCCGTGCTGGCCCTGCGTGGACGAGGTGATGATGATGCGCCCGCCGCCGCGCTCGATGAGCAGCGGTGCAGAGGCCCGCACGACGTTCGCCGTCCCGGTGAGGTTGATGTCGATCTGGTCGTCCCAGAGCTCGTCGCTCATGTCCAGCAGCGACGCGAAGCCCTGCACGCCGGCGTTGGCGAAGACCACGTCGACGCCCCCGAACCGCTCGACGACCTGGGCGAACCCGGCGCGGACGGCCGCCCGGTCACGCTGGTCGAAGACCACCGGGAGCCACTCGACCCCGGCTTCCTCGACGAGGCGGCCGGTCTCGGCAAGGTCCTCGGGGTCAGCGGGGGCGTAGTCCATCGCCGGGCTCGCCAGCGCCGCGATGTCGGCTCCGGCGACACGGTATCCGGCGCCCGCGAACGCGACCGCCGCAGCGCGACCGATCCCCCGTGCCGCCCCGGTGACGACCACCACTCGTCCGTCGCTCACGGGTGTCTCCTGCTCTCTACGCGTTGCGGCCACTGTCGCCGCTTCGGCACACCCGCGCCACCCGAGGAAGCGCGGCGATCGGTCCCGGGTGCCGGGGGTGGAACGCGTCGGACGACGTTCCACCCCCGGCGTCGTCAGCAGGCGACGGCGGCGTAGTCGACGTCGACCTCGACGCTCCGACCGTCGCCGGAGGCCGTGAGCCGGCTCGTGCCGGCCTCGACGGAGCGCGACCGGGAGCTGAACGACTGGTACGCGGCGGCACCGGGCTGGACGTCGCTCACGGACCTCTCCCCGAACGGCGTCGAGAGAGTGACGTCGAGGGGCACGGTGTCGTCGTTGCGGACGAGCGCCGCGACGTACGCGGTCCCGGCGATGCAGCGGCCGGTCGCGCTGGCCCGTACCGCCACCGTCGACAGCTCGCTGATGACCGAGCCGATCTCGGGCGTCGCGGCGAGGTGGGTGCGGTCGGGCGTCAGCGGCGTGACGGTGATGTAGCCGGCCCGGTTCATGAGGTAGTCGGCGTCGGGACGGGTCTCCGCGACGCACGTGGTGTCGCCGGCCTGGCACCCGCTGAGGCCGACGGTGAAGGACCGCTCGCCGCTCGGGTTGTAGGAGTGGCGCGCGGTCGTGCCGGTGCCCACCGGGGCGACGACGACGCCGGCCGGGCTCTGGTCCGCCGTGAGACGCGGGAAGTTGATGTTCGTGACGTACTCGGTGGTCAGCGCGTCCTGCCGGACGACCTCCTCCACGTACCGGACGGCGAACCGCGCGGTCCGCTCGTAGACCGCCTGGTGGTCCGCGCCGGTCGCCGACGCGCTGATCGCGAAGCCGGGGGTGTTGACGGACAGGGCGGACAGGGCGGCCCCCGCCGTCCCGGAGTCGTTCACCGACGAGCCGAGGTTGGGTCCGGAGTTGATGCCGGACAGCACCAGGTCGGGGCGCTCCGTCCACCCGAGCACGTGCTGCAGGCCGCCGCGGACGGCGAGCTTGACCGTGTCGACGGGGGTGGCGCTGCGCGACTCCGGCGTGCACCGCCCGTCGATCGGCTGGCACACCCCGAACACGGCACCCTGGCTCGGCGCGTCGCCGCAGTCTGCGGCGTAGCGCTCGGGGAGCGTGTCCGCCTCCTGCATGTGGAACGTGCCGCTGTTCGTCACCGCGGTCCCGGCCCCGCTCTGGTAACCCCAGGGCGCGACCACGACGACGTCGGCACCGGCGTCGCAGAAGACCTTGCGCAGCTCGTACAGCCCCTCCCCGTCGGAGCCGTTCGGCCGGGAGTTCTGCATGGAGTCGTCGTTGGAGATGACGATCCGGAGACCCTCGAGGGGGCCGTCCGGGACGGTCGACGCAGAGGCAGGGCCGAGCGCGGCGACGAAGGCTGCCGCGAGGGCCGCCGATCCGGCCAGCAGGGCGCGTCGAAGAGTACGTGCGGTCATGGGTGTGCTCCTGGATGTGAGTGGTGGGGACCGACGTGACGTCGATCGGGTCCGTCGGTCACGTCGTCGTGACCGACGCGCTCCGGAGCGGTCGGACTGCCAGGACCCCGTCGTCCTGCCGTCTCGACCCTCGGTCGCGAGGAGGCGCGGCGACACTGCCGCGTCCGCGAGGGATCGTGAGGAGGTGGTGCGCCCGCTGCGGGGCGTGCCGGCGCCGCCGGGGGGCGCACCACCGTGGAGAGGGTGGGGCGGCATCGGCCGCCGCCCCACGTGGCGCCCCGGTGTCGCCGGGTGAGACGGTGTCGGACGCCCGCCTCACCCGGCGCTCGGGATCAGATCAGCTGCACGACCGCGCGTCGTACGCGGCCGTGACCGTGTCCGTCGCTCCGTCCGGGTCGGTGACCGTGACGGTCACCTCACCGGCCTCGATCTCCGTGGCACGAGCGTTGAACGACTGGTAGGCGTTCTTGCCCGGGGCCACGTCCTCGAAGGTCTTGCTGCCGAACGGCGTCTCGATCGCGACGTCCAGCGCGGAGTCGTCCGCGTTGAGCGCACGCACCGCGACGTAGACCTTGCCGGCCATGCAGCGCGGCTCGACCGTCACGTCGACCTCCGGGGTGTCCGCACCGGCGGGGATGCCGGTGAGGTACTCGAAGCCCTCGACGGAGAACACGTCGTTCGCCGGCGAGCCGTCGTACTCCATGACGAAGTACGCCACGTCCGCATCGAGACCGGCCCGCAGGATGTCCTGCAGCGGCATGTCGCCCTCACCGAGGTTGGTGAACGTCGGACGCCCACCCGCGTTGAGGTTGGTCGCGTCCTTGATGTGCAGGAGCTCGATGCGGTCCGCGTACTCGTCGATCAGCGCCGGCACGTCCACGCCGGCGTTCGCCGCCCAGGCCGTGTCCAGCTCGAAGGCGACGTACTCGGGGTTCGTCTCCGCCACGAGGATCTCCCACGCGGAGGTCAGCTCACCGTTGTACTCGTACTTGGTGTTGAACTCCTGGTCGTGGTTGTGACCGAACAGCTTGCCGGTGCCGTTCGCGACCGAACGCTCGCCGAGACGGTCCATGGCGTCGGCCGTGGCCAGCACGTTCTCCAGGCCCCCGCCGATGCCGGGGGACGGGAAGCCGCCCGAGCCCACGTACTCCTGGCCCAGCGTCTTGACGTACGCGAGGGTCGCGTCGAAGGTGCCCTCGTTCACGGTGTAGTGCGAGGACGGGACACGAAGACCGGCCGCGTCGAACTGGGCACGAGCCTGCTCGGCCGTGAGGCCGGAGAAGTTCGACCCGAAGGGCTCGACGTTCTGGAAGCCGATCTCGCCCAGGCGGTCGTAGACGCCCTCCCAGCCGATCTGGCGGCTCCACGAGCTGAGCGAGAACAGCTGCATCGAGACCTTCTCCACCGGGATGGTGACCGGCTCGGTGGTGCCGTCGCCCACGGCGAACGAGAGCTGGTCGACGTCGACGCCGCCGGTGGTCGTCACGACGATCGAGCCCGACCCCTCGGGCACGCTGCCCAGGGTCTTCGTGACGTCCTGCCAGCCCGCGCCCGTGAAGGCGAAGTCGGCCAGCGGCTCGGCGGACTCCGACCCCTCGGCCTGCCAGCTCAGCGTGACGGTGCCCTCGCCGCTGCCGCGGACGGTGATCTCGTCGATCGCCTCGCCCGTCGGCGCGTGGACGAGCGCCAGCGGCTGGTAGGTGAAGGAGTCGCCCGCGTCGAACGAGGTGACGTAGCGCCCGGCGTGCGCCGCCGGGTCCTCGACGACCTCGACGCCCTCGGCCGCGTCGTACCACTCGGCCTGCTGCGCCTGCGGCTTGAGGATGTGGGTGGCCTCGCCGCGGATCGACGGGACGGTGCCCTGCGCCTGGTCGTTGTAGGTCACGACGAGGGTGCCGAAGATCTTCTCGCCCTCACCGTGCTCGACGGCGTCCGGGCTGGTCTGGATCGTGAAGCCGCAGCCGGCCTCCGTGTCCGCGGCCCGACCGCTCACCTCGGGGTGCGCGTGCGTGTTGTGGCCCAGCCCGAAGGTGTACTGGATGTTGCGGCACACCGGGGTGTCGCCGTCCTCCGCGTCGTGCACGGAGACGGTGTACGGGACGGCGTCGCCCCAGTTGAAGATGGCGCCGTCGGGCTGGCTCAGCGTGATCTCCGGAGCGGTGTTCCCGACCGTGATCTGCTGGATCGCCAGACCGAACTTGCCGCCCTCGTCGGTGACGCGCAGCTGCACGTTGAACTGGCCGCGCTCGGTGAACGTGTGGGTCACCGTCTCGCCCTGGGCGTCGTACACGCCGTCGGAGTTGAAGTCCCAGTCGAAGGTCAGGCCCGCGTTCGGGGTCTCGGCGTCCGAGGTCCCGGACGCGTCGAAGGTCACCTCGAGCGGCGCGTCCCCGCCCGAGGTCGGGGACGCGGAGATCGCGGGGCGCGGGGTCTTGTTGTCGGAGCCGTAGGTGATCCGGTACAGGCCCGCGTCGGGGTTCTGGCGGAAGAAGCCGTCGCCGTACTCCAGCACGTACATCGTGCCGTCGGGGCCGAACTCCATGTCCATGACGTTGTCCCAGATCGGCTGGTTGACCGTCTCCAGGTGCGCGTTGGGCAGGAAGTCCTCGACCGCGGTGACTTGACCGGCCGACGACAGCTCGTCCAGCGTGAAGGCGACGACGTAGTCCTGCGAGAACTCCGCCATGAACGGCTTGCCGTCCCAGTACGCGGGGAACTTGCCCGGCGCGTCCGGGTAGTCGGCGGAGCGGAAGATCGGCCCGCCCATGGGCGCCTGACCGCCGCCGCCGAGCTCGACCAGCGGGTCGAGCAGCTCGGGCTGGTCGCCGGGGCGGTCGCCGTAGTAGACCTGCGGCGCCGTCGCCGGCGGCAGGACGTCGAGGCCCGTGTTCCACGTGGAGTTGTTCTTCGCCCCGGCCTCGCAGTCGAACCACTCGCCCGGCGTCTGCGTCGCGAAGTCCCACTCGTTGTAGTTCGCGTTCGGGCCGTGGCAGTACGGCCAGCCACCGTTCATCGGCTCGGTCGTCAGCTGCCACTCCACGTAGCCCATGGGGCCGCGGTTCGGGTTGGCGTTCGCCGCGTCGGGGCCGTAGTCACCCCACACGAGCGCGCCGGACTCGATGTCGTAGTCGATCCGGAACGGGTTGCGCAGCCCCATGACGTAGGTCTCGTTGCGCACGAGGTCCTGGACGTCGTCGTACTGCGGGTCGTCGAAGAGGTTGCCCTCGGGGATCGTGTACGTGCTCCCCGGGCCCACCTCGGTGCCGGGGGCGAGGTCCTCGATCGGGTTGATCCGCAGGATCTTGCCGCGCAGGTCGTTGGTGTTGCCCGCGCCGCGACGGTCGTCGAAGCCCGGGTTCATGCCCGGGGCGTTGTTGTTCGGCGCGTACCCGTCGGCGCCGGGCGTGCCCGCCGGCGTGTTGTCACCGGTGGACAGGAACAGGTTCCCGTCGGCGTCCCACGCCATGTCCGCGCCCACGTGGCAGCACTGGCCGCGCTGCGCGTCGACCTTGAGGATCGCGCGCTCGGTGGAGAGGTCGATGGAGTCGGTCGCCGGGTCCCACGTGAACCGCGAGAGCTGGTTGTACCCGAGCCAGCGGTCCCAGTAGCTCTCGTCCTCGCCCGCCGGAAGCGAGTTCGGCGCGCTGCCCGACGGGGTCGTCTCCGGGTACTCCACGCCGGAGGGCGACGTGCCCTCCATGACGCGGGGCGCGTAGACCAGGTACAGGTAGTGGTTCTCCTCGAAGTTCGGGTCCAGGGAGATGCCCTGGAGCCCGTCCTCGGAGTTCGCGTAGACGTCGAGCTTCGCGATCTGGGTGGTCAGGCCCGTCGCGGAGTCGGTGAGGCGCACGACGCCGTCGCGCGAGGTGTGGAGGACCCGCGAGTCCGGCAGGACGGCGAGGTCGATCGGCTCACCGGTGTTCTTGCTCAGCAGCACCTTCTCGTAGCTGTCCCAGTCGAGAGCCGCTTCGGCGTCCGCGGCGGCGGTGACCGCGGTGCTGTCCTGCTCGTGCCCGGGGTGGGCCGAGGCGCCGCCGATGGTCAGCGGTACCAGCACGGCGGCCGACGCCGCCGCGGCGGCGTAACGAGACCACCATCGGTGGCCTAGTGGAGTTCTGTGCACAACGTCCTCCTTGAGGCGTTCGGGGGAACCAGACAGCCGCAGCGGTCGAGCGGGACGCGGGGTCTCCACCTCCACTCCGTTGTGGCTCACGCCGGTACAGGCATGGCGAGCCCTCGACACTGAGGCTGCGCTTGCGACGGACCGGGGATGCCCGGTACCCGACGAAAACCGACCGTACCTTCGAGATTTACTTTTGTCGACACCAAGACGAAAGTTGCATGCTCTTCAGCATTGTTGTGTTAGTCAACTATGCAAATGGCCCCGAGGCGCTGCTTCTCGTCGCCGCCTGCCGAGCCGGGGTCCATGGCCTACTTTCGAGCCATGGATGCCCGTGCGCTGGTGCGCGACTTCCTCGTCGCGCGACGCGAGAGGATCACCCCGCAGGAGGTGGGGATCACCCCGCGCCCGGGGCGCAAGGTCCGCGGCCTGCGCCGCAGCGAGGTGGCGACGCTCGCCGGCGTGAGCGTCGAGTACTACACGCGGATCGAGCGCGGCGCGATCTCCCGCGTCTCTCCCCAGGTGCTCGACGCGATCGCCCGCGCGCTGCGGCTCGACGAGGCCGAGCGCGCACACCTGTCGAACCTCGCGGAGATCGTCGCCCGCGGCGGAGAGGCGGACCGGCGCACGAGCACCCGGTCGTGGCAGCCGCACCCCAGCCTCCAGTGGGTGCTCGACGCCTTCACCGCCGGACCTGCGTTCGTCCGCAACGGAGCGATGGACATCCTCGCCGAGAACGCCCTGGCGCACGCCTTCCACCAGGACCTGCACGACATGCCCGGGACGCCGAACATGGCCCGCTTCACGTTCCTCAGCGACCGTGCCCGGACCTTCTGCCCCGACTGGGACGTGTTCGCGGACATCGCGGTCGCGATCTTGCGCACGGAGGCCGCGCGCGACCCGCGCAGCGCCGACCTGCACGAGACGGTCGAGGAGCTGCTCTGCCACAGCGCCGAGTTCGAGACCCGGTGGCGCGCGGGCGAGGTCCGCCGGCACGGCACCGGGCTCAAGACGTTCCGCCACCCAGTGGTAGGGGAGCTCACGATCGCCTACGAGGCCTGCGCCATGGAATCCGAGCCAGGACTCACCCTCACCCTCTACTCCCCCGAGCCTGGGTCGACCTCGGCGCGGCGGATGGCCCGGCTCGCGGACCTCACGGGGGCCGGCCGACCGCCCACCTCGACGACCACCTGAGGACGGCGTCGACCGCGATGCGGTCCGCCGCCGTCTCACCGGGCGGTCGGGGGTCCTGACAGGGACTCCCAGCACTCCCCTCCACCTGTCTACCGTCCGGTACGCGCGACGGCCAGGGCCCCGCGCACGGTGACGACGGCGAGGGAGACAGGATGACGACCGTGGCGATCGTCGGGACGAGCGCGTCACGCGGTGCGGCGATCGCGCGGCGCTTCGGGGCCGCGGGTCACGACGTCGCGTTCGTCTCCCGGTCCCTGGACCGCCTCGGGCCGGTCGTCTGCGCGCTGCGCGGTGAGGGAGTGCGGGCGCGGGTCTACGCCGCGGACGCGCACGACGCCGACGCGCTGGTCCTCGCGCTCGACCGCACCGCGCAGGACCTGTCGGCGATCGAGGTCCTCGTCTACGACCCACCGTCGGCGCCCGGTGCGCGCCAGCACGTCCTCGAGACGTCGCCCGAGGAGATCCAGGACGCGGTCGACCGGGCCGTGGTCGGCCTCGTCACCGCGGTCGAGTACGTGGTCGGAGGGCAGCGCGTTCTCGGCCGGGGATCCGTCCTCGGCATCACCGACGACGACGCGCTCACCGGCAGCCCGTTCGCGGCCGGGGCGGCCGTCGCGGCCGCCGCCGTGTCCGCGTACCTCGGCATGCTCCGGGACGCGCTCGCACCGGACGGGATCCAGGTCGCCCGGCTCGTCACCGCGGGCGCCGACGAGCACGGCGACCCGAGCCTCGACCCGGCGGAGTGCGCGGAGCTCCTCTGGCACCTGCACACCCACCCGGCGCAGCGGACCGCGTCCGTGGCGGCCGCGACCGACGCCCCTCGTCGGGTGCCGGACGGACGGACGTCGTGACGCGGGGTCAGCCGACGATCCGGCGGACCAGCTCGTCGACGCGCCGGTCGTCGTTCCCGACGGAGAACCTGCCCGCGCGCTCCAACGTCGCGACGCCGTGCATCGCCCCCCACACGACCTCGGCAGCCGTGCCTGGGTCGGCCGGCGGGCGGTCCAGCGCGAGGAGCGTGTCGATGATCGCGTCGAACCCCTCGCGCATCGCGCGCGGCGTCTCCTCGGACGCGAAGGCGGCCCGGATCGGCAGGTGGAACATCGCCTCGTACGTCGCTGGATGGCGCTCGGCGAAGTCGAGGTAGGCGAGCACGAGCGCGCGGACCCGGTCCTCGCCGCTCCTGTCCGCGCCGGGCGCCGGACGGGCCGCGGACAGCGCGACGGCGAGCTCCTGGAAGCCGACGAGCGCCACAGCGGTGACGATCTGGGACCGGCCCTCCGGGAAGTGCCCGTAGAGGACGGGCTGGCTGTAGCCGATCGCGTCGGCGAGCCGACGGGTGGTGACGGCTTCCCACCCCTGCTCCTCGGCGAGCACGCGCGCGGCCGCGACGATCTGCGCTTCCCGCTCCTCGCGGAGCCGTGCCTTGCGGGCTGCTGCCGGTGTGCTCACGGGACGAGTCTAGCGTCGCTAGATTGTCTGTGCTAGTTTTTCTAGCGTTGCTAGATTCTCTGCCCGTTCCCTGGATCGAAGGAGCCTGACATGCAGTGGTTGCCGATCGTCGCGGTGGTGGTCGTGGGGCTGATGGTGGGGGTCGAGGTGTCGGTCGCGTTCGTCGTCAACCCGATCGTCGACCGGCTGCCGGGGAACGCGGGCCTGCTCGCTCGGGCCGACGGCGGCCGGATGCTCGGGCGGGCCATGCCGTTCTGGTACTTCGGCTCGCTCCTGCTCACCGCGGCCACCGCCCTCGTGCTGCCCGACGGGGCGTGGGCGGCCTGGACCGCCGCCGCAATCCTGGCCCTGAGCATCGTCCTGTCGGTCGCTGTGCTCGTCCCCATCAACAACCGCGGCAAGACGTGGACCCCCGAGACCGCGCCCGCCGACTGGCGCGAGCAGGCCCACCGCTGGGACCGGTACCACCTCGTCCGCATCGCCCTGCTCGTCGCCGCGTTCGCGCTGCTGGCCCTCGCGGTCGCGGCCTGACGCCGCCACGCAGGGGCCCGCAGACAGAGGAACCGGTGGCGATCCGCCGCGAGAGCTCCCCCCAGCGAAGCTCTCGTCGCGGACCGCCACCGGTCCAGGTGTCGCCGCGTGACCCGTCGCGGCGACGTCCCCCACCAGTGCAAGAGGCGGTGGGCGCATGTTCGGGACGTTCACGAACAGTGATCTGGATCACAGTACGACGGGTGCGGTCCCGACGCCCGCGCAGCGACCTCTCAGGTGGCCCGCAGCCGACGCCGGGCCGACCAGCCGCCCGCGGCCCCGATCCCTACGGCTCCCACCACGACGGCCGCGACGAGGGGCGCCGTCGGCGTCGGGGACGCCCCGGCGACGACGGGCGCCGGGGCGAGCGACGCCGCGGTCGCGACGAACGTCGGCGCGGGCCGGGCGCCGGACGGGTCGGTGTCCGTCCACGCGTACGACTCCCCCGACGGGCACTCCTGCACGGCGGGGAAGACGAACGCCTGCCCGACGTCCCCCGTGACCCGGACGTCGAGCGTGTAGGCCGCGCGCTCGCCGTCGGGCACGGGCGCCCCGGACCAGGCCACCGCGTCGTCGGTCATCTCCGAGGTCCATCCGTCCGGCTGGCCGGTGGCGAGCGCCTCGACGCCCTCGGGGAGCGTGACGCGCAGCGCGTCGGTGGGCTCGCCGTCGCACCCGTGGTCGAACGTGAAGGTGAGCGTCGACGTGCCGTCGCCGTGGGGTTCCACGGTCTCGATGAGCACGTGCGCAGCCGCCGGGCCGGCGGTCAGCACGGCGAGCGTGCCCGCGGCGACGGCGGCGAGGACGACGCGCAGCCCGCGCCGCCCGGGGAGCGACCGCTGGGGACCGGTCATGAGGACACCTCCACGGGGATCTCGACGATCGGGTTCTCGTACTTGGACGTCCGGACGCTCACGTGCACGGTCCAGTCGCCCGCCATCGGCAGGTCGAGCGTCGCCTCGTACGCGCCCGTCCCGGTCTGCGTGAGGGGCCGGGTGAACGGGCCGAGCGCGGGGTCGGCGAGCGTCGTCGACAGCTCGGGCACGGCGACGGGCTCCAGGGGCTGCCCGTCGGCGTCGAGCAGCTCGATCTCGAGCGCGTTGACGCCGACCCGGCCGGGAGTGATCCGCGCGCGCAGCGTCCCGTCGCCGAGCTCCTCGACCACCTCGACGGCCGGGGTCGCGGCCTCCTCGGCGGACGGGTCGGCGGTGACGACCGGGCTGCGCGAGACGAGCACGCCCGTCACGACGAGCACGAGCACGAGCAGCAGGGCCTCGGCCGCGACCGTCCGGCCGAGCCGACGGCGCGTGGCCGCCCCGGCCGTCCCACCGACCTGCCGGGCACCTCGCCCGCCCGGACCGTCGTCGCCCGCGACCGCCGGGACGAGCCGGTACCGGTTCCAGGCCGCGATGCCGACGAGGCACAGCGCCACGCCGACCTTGACGAGCAGGGTCTGGCCGTACGTCGTCGACACGAGCGCGTCGAGGGTGCCAAGGATGCGCCACCCGAGGACGGTGCCGGTGACGGCGAGCGCGAGGACGACCCACGCACCGAGCGTCGAGAACCGCGCGACCGTCACGCCCGCACGACGCGTGTCGACGTGCGCGGACGGCGCGAGGACGAGCGCGAGGCCGACGACCCCGCCGAGCCACACGGCCCCGGCCACGACGTGGAGCGCGTCCGCCGTGACGACCAGCCAGGGCGGACCGAACGTGCGGGTGTGCCCCACGAGCACGAGCGACCCCAGAGCGAGAGCCGCCCCGCCGAGCACGACCCCGGCGGGCCACGCCGCCCGGGTCTCCCTGGCCGCGCGGGGTGCGAGCAGGGTCGTGACGACGAGCCCCGCGAGACCGAGCGCGCCCGCGAGCGTGGAGTCGGTCGTGACGCCCGCCGCCCAGGTCGCCGGGTCGACGAGCGCCCCCAGCCCGCCGCCGGCCTGCCAGGCCGGGGTGAGCGGGACCGCGAGCACGATCCCGACGGCCGCGACGGCCAGGGCTCCGCGCCGCACGCGCTGCAGGCGTCGACGCAGGACCGGCGCGGCCCCGGGCGACACGTGCAGCACGAGGAGCTCGAACCCCACGAGTCCCGCGACGAGGAACGTCCCCGCGTAGACCGCGGTCTGGTCGAGCGCGCGGACGGCGACGAGCGCCGCCGTCGGCTCGGCGACCCGGGCCTCGACGGACGTCGCGGTCGGCGCCCCCACGGAGAACGTGAAGGCCCCGGCGACGGGGTGCGTGTCGAGGGACACGACGCGCCAGCTCACGACGTACGTGCCGTCGTCGAGCGTCGTGGCCGGGGTGACGACGAGCGCGTCGTCGACCGCGGCGACGTCCACGTCGACGGGCGAGCCGTCGGCGGCGAGGACCGTCGTCCCGCCGGTCACGACCTGGACGGGCTCGTTGAAGGTGATGGTCAGCGCGTCGGGCGGCGCGTCGAGGACGGTGCCGTCCCGCGGGTCCGTGCCCACGAGGACGGCGTGGGCCGCGGCCGGGCCGCTCGCGAGGATCGCGAGCAGGACCGCGGCCGCGGCACCGACGACGACGGCCACCACCCGGCGCAGCACCGAGGGGCGGCCCACGGGTCAGGCCCTCGGGCGCGAGCGCACGAACCCGAGCGCCCCGAGCACCAGACCCGCCGCGGCGAGGACGAGGGCCGTCCACGTGAGCGCCGGGGCCGGCCCGTCGGACGCGCCCGCCGATGCGGCGTCGCCCGACGCGTCCGCGTCGGCGCTGTCACCCGCCGACCCGTCGGCGACGGTCTCGGCCGGGGCGTCGTGGCCCTCGTCCTCGGCCGCCGTCAGCTCGACCAGCGGCGCGGGCGCCTCGAGGTCGTGCCCGTCCTCGCCCTCGGCCGCGACCTGCACCCAGGCGGTCTCGCCCTCGGCGCACTCCTGGACGGTCGGGAAGACGAGCGTGTCCCCCGCGGCGTCGGGGAGCTGGAGCGAGAGCACGAGGGCGTCGCGGTAGCCGTCGGGCAGCGGGGTCTTCGCGGTGTAGACGACCTCGGCGACGCGCTCGGTGTACTGGCCGCCGTGCCCGTCGTCGACCGGCTCGTCGAGGGCCGCCATGACCTTCTCGACGTCCCAGCCGGGGTTGACGGTGGGCGTCACGGTGACGATCTGCTCGGGGACCTGGATGGAGACCTTCGTGGTCGGCGAGTCGCCGCAGCCGTGCGGGACGCCGAACGTGAGCAGCGCGTACGCGCCCGCGTCGGTCGTGTCCGGCGTGACGGTGACGTGGGCTGCCGCGGCGCCCGCGCCGACGACGACGATCCCGGTGGTGAGGGCGGCGGCGCCGACGGCGCGCAGGGTCTTTCGCATGATGGTGCCTTTCGGGGAGAGGAAGACGGGGGCTCCGGCGCGCGACGGCACGTCACGGGCACGCCCCGGCGCGGCCGGGCGGAACCGGCCGGGTGGGCGTGCAGGACGCGCGGGCGCGCGGAAGCAGGACGCCGCGGAGGCGTCCGGGAGAGGTCAGGCGACGGCGGGCGGACCGCGCCCGGGCGCGGCACCGCGCGCGAGCAGGTCGCGGACCGTCGGCAGCGCGCCGACGGCGGGAGGCGCCGCGCGGACCACGACGGCCCGCGGTCGGCCGGGGACCCGGCGCCCGGCGAGCCACGTCCACAGGCGCCACAGCACGGCGTCGCCGTAGCGCAGGACGAGCGCGACGGCGAGCGTCGCGACGGCGTGGGCGCCGAGCATCGTCAGGGGGGAGGCGGCGTGCGCGTGCGCGGACGCGTCGGCCGGGGACAGCGCGGCGCAGCGGTCGAAGACGACGTGCAGCACGAGCTGGCCCGCGCCGAGCAGGCCGAGCAGCCGCGGCAGCCCGACCTGGCGGCGCGTGAGGGGCCGCACGGCGACGGCGGTCAGGACGGCGAGCACGCCGAGGGGGACGGCTCCGGGGTCGGTCCCCCCGGCGAGGCCGTGCGCGACGACGGACAGGCCGACGACCGCGGCGGCGAGCAGCAGCGCCCGCACGCCGCGGAGCACCCCTGCTCCGGGCGACGTCACGGACGCACCCTAGCGGGTGACGGCGTGACCGCGGCAGGGTCGGCCGCCGTCCTCCCCGGGCCGGGGAGGACGGCGTGCGCCGGCACGGTCAGTCCTCGGGGTCGTGCGGCGCGTCGTCGCCCGTCGCGGCACCGCGGCGGCGCAGGACGATCACGACGACGACCACGGCGGCGACCACGAGCGCGCCGAGCCCCACGAGCACGGGGACGATCGACGAGCCGCCGTCCTCCGCGTCCGTCGCTGCGTCCGTCGCCTGGGTCGTCGCGGGCTCCGGCGTCGTCTCGTCGGCCGCGTCCGTGGTGGCCTCCTCGGAGGCGGGCTCCTCCGGCGTGGCCTCGTCCGCCGTGGGCTCCTCGGCGACCGGCGCCTCGGGCTGGGCCGCGACGGCGAACGCGAACGTTCCCTCGATGGGGTGGCCGTCGGACGAGACGACGCGCCACGCGACGGTGTACGTGTCGCCGCCGAGCGCGACCGCCGGGTCGAGCGCGAGCGTGGCGGTGCTGCCCTCGATCGTCGGCGCGCCCTGCGTCACGACCGTGCCGGCGGAGTCCGAGATCACGACCTGCGGCTCGACGGGGAGCGGCTCGGTGTTGAAGGTCAGCGTGATCGCGGTCGGGGGCGTCGCGAGCTGGGCGCCGTCGGCCGGGTCCGAGCTGAGGATGCGGTCGTGCGCGGATGCCGGGGCGGCCGTGAGGGTCGCGAGCCCGGCGGTGAGGCCCAGGGCCAGCGCGGCGGCGGCGAGGAGGGCGAGGAGGGCCGACACGGGTCGGCGCAGGGAGAGGATCATGAGGGTTCTTCCGTCCGAGGCGCGGCGGTCGCCGCACGGTGGTGCCCCGGGCCCGGTCGTCACCGGGTCGGCTTCGTCGGGTGCCGCGTCAGGACGCGGCGAGGGGGCGCAGCAGTGCTCCCGACGGGCCGTCCGCCGTCGGGGGCCCGCGCGTCGGCGCACGGCGCGCACGCCACAGGGACGCGACGCGCACGGTGCGCGCCCCCGGCACGCCAGGACGCGCACGCGGCACGACGGGGACGAGCGCAGGGAGGGCGGCGCGCGGCGTCACCCACGCGAGGAACCGCTCGAGGGCGCGCTCGCCGCGCGCGAGGACGAGCGCCAGCACGATGGTCGCCACCGCGTGGGCGACGACCATCCACAGGCCCGCCGTGCCCGACGTCGTGAGGTGCTCCGGGTGCACGAGGCCCGCCCCGCCAGCAGCCGGGACCGGCGTGCCGACGGGCGCCGCGCAGACGACGTCGCCCACCGAGGCGACGTGGCCGCCGTGCCCGGACGTGACCCCGACCGGGACGCACGACCCGACAGGAGCGAGCACGACGAGCGCCTGGTGCAGCGCGACCTGGGCGCCGCCCAGGAGCACGACGAGGCGGGTGGGCGTGAACCGCAACCGCGCGGCCGCCGTCGTGCCGGCGAGCGTGAAGGCGGCGAGCGCCGCGAGGACGAGCGGGTCCGGGAGGTTGCCTCCGGCGACGCGGTGCGCGAGCGCCGTCAGCGCGAGCACGAGGGTCGCCACGAGCGCGGCGCGGGCGACGCGCAGCGGACCGACGACCGAGGAGGACACGACGGCCACCCTAGCGCGACGCGGGCGCGTCGTCCGGGCTGCCCTCGGCCCCCGCCTCCTCCGGGGACGCCGGGGCGGGCGAGCGGTCCGCGTACCGGCCGATCGCCGGACCCGTGGGCAGGAGCCGGTCGATCCCGACGATGACGAGGCCGAGCACGAAGAAGCCCGCCCCGTAGAGCACGACGTTGACGAGCAGCCCGGTCCATCCGAGCGCGTCGAGGTCGACGAAGCCGTACGGGTACTCGCTGCCGGGGCTGACGAACCCGCGGATCGTCGTGAACGCGAAGTACGCGAGCGGGTACAGGAGCCAGCGCGCGGCGTCGAGGCCGCGCAGGCGCCGGTGGGCGTCGAGCAGGAGGAAGTCGACGAACACGGCGAGCGGCAGGAGCTCGTGCTCGATCTGGCCGTCGGTCAGCCCGAGGAACACGGCCGGGGCCTCGGGGTCCTCGGGGGCGAGCACGAGGTTCGCGACCAGCCCGGTGATCGCGGCGAAGAGCGTGACGCCCCCCTTGAGCCACCCCGGCGGCTGCCGGCGGCGCAGGAGCGACGCGACGCCCGCCCACGTGAACACGACGGCGATGAGGAAGCCGGTCTGGTTCGTGAAGTAGACGAGGCCCTCGATGTCGCCGTCGCGCCAGATGGCGCGCGTCCCGACGAGGGCGAGGACGACGAGGAACAGCCGGAACAGCCCGACGACGACGTGCATGCGAGCTCCTTCGCGCGCGGTACGGTGGTGCGTTCAGGAGCCTAGTGCGCCCCGCCCGCCCCCGCGCACACCCTCCGACGCTTGCCCGGGGCGATGATGGGACCATGACGACCTCATCCACCCCCGCCCCCGGCTCCTCCCGCCCCGTCCCGCGCACCGCGCGCCGCAGCGTCGCCGTCGTGCACGGCTACGTCGTGCCCGTCGCCTCGGACCCGATCGAGGGCGGCACCGTGCTCATCGAGGACGGCGTCATCACCGCGGTCGGCGCGGACGTCGTCGTGCCCGACGGCGTCCCGACCCTCGACGCGCGGGGCCGCTGGGTGCTGCCCGGCTTCGTCGAGGCGCACGCCCACATGGGCGTCATGGAGGAGGCCGAGGGCTGGGCCGGCAACGACACCAACGAGATGACCGACCCGAACGGCGCCGCCCTGCGCGCGATCGACGCGATCAACGTCGAGGACGAGGGCTTCCGCGACGCGCTGGTCGGCGGCGTGACGAGCGCCGTCGTGAAGCCGGGCTCGGGCAACCCGATCGGCGGCCAGACGGTCGCGATCAAGACGTGGGGCGGCCGCACCGTCGACGAGCAGGTGATCCGCGAGGCGGTCTCCGTGAAGTCGGCGCTGGGCGAGAACCCCAAGCGCGTGTACGGCGACCAGAAGAAGACGCCGTCGACGCGGCTCGGCGTCGCGAAGGTCATCCGCGCGGCGTTTGTCGACGCGCAGAACTACGCCGCGAAGCGCGACGCGGCCGCGGCGAAGGGCGAGCCGTTCGACCGCGACCTCGCGAAGGAGACCCTCGCGCGCGTCCTCGCGGGCGAGCTGTACTGGGACCAGCACACGCACCGCGCCGACGACATCGCGACGGCCCTGCGCCTCGCGGACGAGTTCGGCTACAAGCTCGTGGTGAACCACGGGACCGACGGCGCCGCCGTCGCCGACGTGCTCGCCGAGCGCGACGTGCCGGTGATCTTCGGCCCGCTGTTCACCTCGCGCTCCAAGATCGAGCTGCGCAACCGCGACATCGCGAACCTCGGCGCGCTGGCCCGCGCGGGCGTGCGCGTCGCGATCACGACCGACCACCCCGTCGTGCCGATCAACTTCCTCGTGCACCAGGCGTCGCTCGCGGTCAAGGAGGGCCTCGACCGCGACACCGCGCTGCGCGCCCTCACCGTCAACCCGGCGGCGTTCCTGGGCCTCGACGACCGGGTCGGCGCCCTCGCTCCGGGCCTCGACGGCGACGTCGTCGTGTGGTCGGGCGACCCGCTGGACGTGACGTCGCGCGCCGAGCACGTGCTCATCACGGGCACCGAGGCGTACACGTGGGACCCGACGGCGGCCGACGGCCGCGGCGCGGGCCGCGTCGTCGAGCGCGACGAGCGCTTCCGCGCCTGACCCGAGATCGACCCCCGCGGCCCGAGATCGACCTCCCGAAGGCCGATCTCGGCCGTACGGGTCGATCTCGCGCCGGACGGTCCGGCACGGGCTTCCCGTGGCGCGACCGGGCACGACGGCGGACCATCGAGACATGCGCACCCGACCCGGTCCCCCGTCCCGTCGGCCCGCCCGGGCACCCCTCGCCGGCCTCGTCGTGCTCGCCGGGCTCCTCGCCGCGTGCTCCGGCCCCGGCCCTGGCGAGAAGGACGTGGAGTACGACTCGCTCGACGCGCTCCACGAGGCCGCGACGACCGCGGGGCTGACGTGCCTGTCGTTCACGCCCGAGGACTCCGGTTCGCCCGACGTCGAGCTCGGCGAGTGCGACGACACCACGCTCCTGGCCGTCTTCGCGGACGACGTCGACGAGGGCGAGTTCCTCGGCCTCCTGCCGGTCGAGCCGCCCGTGGAGGGTCAGGCGGCGCTCGCCGGGCCGAACTGGGTGGTCCTCGGCGACACCGGCGACCTCCTGGAGACCCAGGCGGGGATCGGCGGCGACTTCCTCTCCGACCTCTGACCGGCGCCCTGTCGCGTCGCTCGGGTCACGTCTCGACCGGACGGGCCTAAGCGACACCTGTTGCCTAAGTCGTTGCCTCGGCGTATCGTCGATGACGACGGACGACGCGATCGGAGGTGGTGGACCGTGGACAAGCGCAGCGCGCGGACCGCCGCCCTCCTGCGGGACGCGATCCTCGAGCTCGCCGCGGAGCGGGACGTCGCCGACCTCACCGTCTCGGCCGTCGCCGCCCGCGCGGGCATCAACCGCGTGACGTTCTACGACCACGCCCCGAGCCCCGCGGACCTCCTCGTCCGCGCGCTGGCCGCCGAGCTCGACACGATCCGCGACCGGTTCTTCGAGGACGTCCGGGTGGCCGAGACGGCGGACGACGTCCCCGCCCGGTCGCGCGACGTCGTCGACCACTGGAGCCACGCGCTCGTCGAGCACGTCGAGGCGCACCTGCCCGTCTACGAGCGGGCGCTCGAGGGCGGGCTCAGCGCCCCGCTGTTCCGGCTGCTCGCGGGCCACGTCACCGAGACGCTCGTGGAGCACCTCGGCGCCCACCCCGGGCTCCTGCCCACGGGCGCCGGCACCGACGCGGAGGTCGCGACTACGGCTCGTGCCTTCGCCACGTACGTCGGCTTCGGCACGGTCGGCGCCCTCGAGGTCTGGCTCGCCACTCCTCCACCCCGCGACCCGGGGTTCTTCCCCCGGGTCGCCCGAGACGCCCTGCCCGCCTGGTGGACCACGCCGTCGACCTGACGAGCCGTCCCCTCCGCCGGTCGACCGTGCCGCCGGCGGGCAGGTGCACACCACACCGCGCGACGACGCCGGACCCGCTCACGAGGCGGGCCGACGCCGTCGCGCCCTCAGAAAGGAGCCCCACCATGGGCAGCACTCCCGGAAGGGTCCAGGACAAGGTCGCGATCATCACCGGCGGCACCGGCGGCATGGGCGTCACGCACGCCCGCGCCCTCGTCGCCGAGGGCGCGAAGGTCGTGATCGCCGACCTCGACGACGAGAAGGGCGAGGCGCTCGCCGCCGAGCTCGGCCCGGACGCGCGCTACGTCCACCTCGACGTCACGAGCGAGGACGACTGGGCCGCGGCCGTCGCCGCGACGATCTCGGCGTTCGCTCGCGTGGACGTGCTCGTCAACAACGCGGGCATCGCGAACGGCGGCCCGATCACCGAGTTCGACACCGCGGCGTGGCGCACGATCATCGACGTCAACCTCACGGGCACGTTCCTCGGGATCCGTGCGGTCTCGCCCGTCATGGCGAAGGCCGGCGCGGGGTCGATCATCAACGTCTCGTCCGTCGAGGGCATGCGCGGCAGCGCCGGGCTGCACGGCTACGTCGCGTCGAAGTTCGGCGTCCGCGGGCTCACCAAGTCGGTCGCGCTCGACCTCGGCCCGTACGGCGTCCGCGTCAACTCGGTGCACCCCGGGTTCATCTCGACGCCCATGACGGCCTCGCTCAACCCCGACGACCTGCTCATCCCCCTCGGCAGGCCGGCCGCGCCCGAGGAGGTCTCCCGGCTGATCCTCTTCCTCGCGAGCGACGAGTCGTCCTACTCCACGGGGTCGGAGTTCGTCGTGGACGGCGGCCTCATCGCGGGCGTGCCCTCGAAGAAGGGCCACGGCCAGCTCTGACCGGTCACGCGGGCCGGTTCAGGCGGTCAGGGTTCAGCGGACCGCGCACGCGACGCAGGTCCTCGCCGTCGGGCGCGCCTCCAGTCGCCCGGCGGCGATCTGCTGCCCGCAGGCCTCGCACACGCCGTAGGAGCCCGCGTCGAGCCGGGCCAGGGCGGCGTCGGCCTCCTCCACCCGCGCCGCCGCGTCGCGCGCGAGCGCGTCCACCTGGGCGCGCTCGAACGCGATGGTCGCGCCGTCCGGGTCGTGCTCGTCGTCCGCGTTCGAGTCGCGCGACGCCTCGACGATCCCTGCGACCTCGGCGCGCAGCGCGCGGAGCCGTGCCGCGGCGTCGGCCCGCACGGCGAGCAGGCGCACGCGCGCGGCGTCGCCCCGGGCGGGCGCTCGGCGGTCTCGTGGTGTCGTCATCTCGTCCCCTCAACGTCGCGGAGGGGGTGAAACCGTCCCGGACGGGGAGTCCTGCCCGTGGTGGGCGCATGACAGCGGCGGTCGACGGGTGGAAGAGTGGAACCGCCCGGCTCCCCCCGGGCCCGCCGCGCGGTCTCGCCCCCGCGGCGCGCGACCGACGTCCGACGGCGAGACCACAGGGGGTCTGCATGAGCACGGTCGTCGTCTTCGAGTCCTTCGGCGGGCCGGAGACGTTGCGGGTCGACGACGAGCACGTCGGCGAGCCCGGGCCCGGCCAGGTACGCGTCGCGAACCGCGTCGTCGGGGTCAACCCCGCGGACCTCAAGCGGCTCGCCGGCGCGTTCGGGGGCCGCGTGCCCGGCGTGCTCGGGTTCGAGGCCGCCGGCGTGGTCGACGCCGTGGGGCCCGACGTGCCCGACCTCGCTCCCGGCGACGAGGTCGTCTGGCACGGGACCGGCGCGCAGCGCGAGCTCTCGCTCGTCCGCGCCGACCACGTGCGCCGCACGCCCGCGTCCGTCCCCGTCGAGCAGGCGGCCGTGCTGCCCGTCGCGGCCGCGACCGCATTCTCCGCGCTCGTCCAGGCCGACGTCGGCGAGGGCGACGTGGTCCTGGTGCACGGCGCGAGCGGGGGCGTCGGATCGGCGGCGGTGCAGATCGCGACCGCGCTCGGCGCGCGCGTCGTCGGGACGGCGTCGCCCGCGAACCACGACTACCTGCGCGGTCTCGGCGCGGCCCCGGTCGCGTACGGGCCCGGTCTCGTCGACGCGGTGCGGGCGCTGCCGGACGGCTTGGACGCGGTGAGCGTCGTCGTCGACCTCGTCGGCACCGCGGACGCGCTCGCCGCGACCGTCGCGCTGCTGGGCGAGGACCTGGCGCCCGCCACCCCGGACGACCCGCCGAGCGCGGTGACGATCGTCGGGTCCGACGCGTCGCGCGCCGCGGGCGTCGTGGACAAGGTCGACGCGAAGGGCGCGCTCGACGAGGTACTCGCGCTCGCGGAGGACGGGCGGCTCCGGGCGGAGGTCTCGGCACGATTCCCGCTCACGGACGCGGCGGAGGCGCTGCGGCTCGTCGCCGACGGGCACGTCCGCGGCAAGGTCGTCCTCGACGTCCCGTGACCGGGACCTCGGTCCCGGACGGTTGTGACGCTGGGCACAAGGTTGCCCCGGGAACCGCAGGATTCCGCCGTTCCTGAGCGTGCGGCCCGCGAATCTTCTTGCGCCCCGCGTGCGCGAGAGTGTGAAATCGTTAGCATGCGTAAGTTTCTTGCCGCTACCGCGGCGCTCTCCTGTGCCCTCCTGCTGGCGTCCTGCGCCTCGCCGACCGACCCGGCGAGCGACGACACCGCGACCCCCGAGACCACGACCACGACCGAGGCGGCCTCCGAGGTCACGCCGGCCGTCGTGTCCGTGACCACGACGTGCAACATGTTCTACGGCGGCGAGTACTCCGCCGAGCGCCTCGTCACCGAGACGACGCCGCTGCTCGAGACGCCCGAGGACGAGGCCGCCGCCGCCGCGATCTACACCACGCGCGAGCGCCTCATCGCGGTCCAGAACTTCGCAGACCCCGACCTCCAGGAGAACCTCAACGGGATCAAGGCCCCGTTCGAGGCCGCCGTGCAGGAGGCCACGATCGACACGTCGTCGCTCCAGGAGTCTCTCGACGCCTTCCGCGCGCAGTGCACGGAGGCCGGGTACGCGTTCGCGTCCTGACCCTCGCACACCCCCGCGCCGCGGTCCGGGCGGCCCGTCCCTCGCCGGGGCGGGCCGTCCGCGCGTCCGGACCCGGACGCGGCGCGACCTCCGAGCGCGGGGCGTGACGGCGGCGCCCGTGGGAGCATCCGACCATGCCCGTGGTCGAGTCCTCCCTCGTGGTCCCCGTCGACCCCGCGACGGCGTTCGCCGTCTCCCAGACGACCGGTGACGTCCGCCTCCGCTGGGACCCGTTCGTCCGGCGACAGCACTTCCTCGACGGCGCCACGGCGCCCGCGAAGGGCGTGCGCACCTTCACCCGGCACCGCAGCGGACTGTCCATGGTGAGCGAGTACGTCTCCTACAACCCGCCGACGAACGTCGGGATGCGCATGGTCCGCGGGTCCTGGTTCTTCGAGAACCTCGCGGGCGGGTGGCGGTTCGCGCCCGACCCGTCCGGCGGCACGCGCGCCACCTGGCGCTACTCCTTCCGGTGCCGCCCCCGCTGGCTCGCCCCGCTCGCCGAACGCGTCGGCTCGTGGGTGCTCGGGCGCGACATCGACCGGCGCATCGCCGGGTTCGCGCGCGGCTGCGCCGACCCCGTCGTGCTCGCCGCGGTGCGCGAGCCGACCGGCTAGACGGACGGCGGCGCTACAGCCGGAACCGGACGCCCGTCACCCCGAGCCAGGTGAAGAACCCCGCCGCCAGCGCGACCAGCACGACGACGAGGGCGACGAGGACGCGGCGCCGGGCGTGGTCGCCGAACACGCGCAGGCCGAGCCAGGCGAGGCCCATGCCCACGAGCCCGCCGGCCGTGTTGGTGAGGACGTCGGTGACGTCGCTGGCCCCGATGCCGGCGACGTACTGGACGACCTCGAAGACGACGGACACCCCGACGACGAGGAGGAGCATCCTGGCGAAGCGCCGCTGCCGGGCCGCCAGGAGGACGAGCACGCCGAGCGGGACGAACACGAGGACGTTGACGGCCAGCTCTCGGGAGCCGAGGCCGCCGGTGGCCGTGCCGCCCATCGGGACCAGGTTGACCGACCGGCGGCCGACGAGGTCGCCGAGGTCGCCGAGGTCGCCGGTGTGGATCTTGAGCAGCACGACCCACACGAGCACCAGGACGTAGAGCCCGAGGACGACGCGCTCCGCGGTCCGGGCCGGGCGAGCCGGTGCTGGCCCGCCGCCGTCGGCCGCGCGGTCCTCGTCCTCGACGAGCCCGGGGTCCGCGTGCGGATCGTGCGCTGCCATGGGTCGCAGGCTACCGGCGCTCAGAGCGCGAAGCAGGATCGCCCTCACCGGCGGGGCTTCGGGTGTGACACCTCGGACAGGATCGCCGGGGGTGCAGGTTCGCCCGCACGGCACCCCGGGACGACGGCGCCCGGCACCCCGGTCGGACGCGGTCCGGCCGAGCGCGGCGTAGCGTGCGACGCATGGGCCCGCTCGACCGTCGCCGCCCCCGGGCGTTCCTCGCCGTGGTGCTCGCGGTGCTCTCGGTCGCCGGGTCGGTGGGTGCGACGCACGGGCAGCCGGGCGCGCGCCCGCTCGACCTCGCCGCCGTCGCCCTCCTCCTCGTCTCCCCGCTCGCACTCGTGCTCCTCGTGCCGCGTCCGGTCGCCGCGGTCGCGGTGTCGGTCGCGGCCGCCGGGGTCTTCCTCGTCGCCGGGTACGCGTGGGGTCCGGTCCTCGCGGGGCCCGTCGGCGTGCTGGTCGGGGTGCTCCTCAGCGGCCCCGCGGAGCGCGCGCGGCGCGTGGCGTGGGGCGGGGCCGTGCTGCTCGCAGGGGCCGTCGTCGCGGCGGCGGCCCTCCGCCCCGACGCCCCGCCGCGGGCGACGCTCCTCGGCGGGGCGGCGTGGACCGTCGTCGTGCTGCTCGTCGCGGGCGCGATCCGCGACCGGTCGGCCCGGATCGCCGCCGCACGGCAGGCCGAGCAGGTCGCGCGGGTCGAGCGGGAGCGCACGGCCGTCGCGGACGAGCGGCTGCGCATCGCGCGCGAGGTCCACGACGTGCTCGCGCACTCGCTCTCCGCGATCACCGTGCAGGCGGGCGTCGGGCTGCACCTGCTGGACCGCGACCCCGACCAGGCCCGCAGCGCGCTGACGGCGATCCGCACCACCAGCACGGAGGCCCTCGACGAGGTCCGTGCGGTGCTCGGCGTCGTCCGGGGGGAGCCGCTCGCGGAGGCGGCCGCGGCGCACGACCTGGCCGCAGCCGACGCCCCGCTCGCCCCGACGTGGGACCTCGCCGCGCTCCCCCGGCTCGTGCAGCGGGCGGAGGGAGGCGGGATCGCGGTCGCCCTCGCCGTGGATCCCGCTACCGCCGGGCTGCCCGACCGGCTCGCCGGGGTCGTCTACCGCGTGGTGCAGGAGGCCCTGACCAACGTGCGGCGGCACGCGCACGGCGCGACGCACGTCGACGTCCGCGTCGTCGTCGATGCGAGCGACGGGTCCGCGTCCGACCGGAGCGGCACCCGGGCGGACGGGGACAGCACCTCGCGCCGCGTGACGGTGACCGTCACCGACGACGGCGCGGGCGCACCCTCCGACGCCGAGCCGGGCTACGGCCTGCGGGGCATGCGCGAGCGCGTGGAGAGCGTCGGCGGGTCGCTCGCGGCGGGGTCGGTGCCCGGTCCGACACCGGGGCTGGGGTCGGAGCGGGAGGAAGGTACCGCTGGACGCGGCTTCCGGGTGCGGGCAGTCTTTCCCTGGCCGGGCACCACGCCCCGGTCGGGCAGCACCGGGCGGTCCGACGAGGGACCCCCGCGGCACGAGGAGGCACCATGATCGACGTCGTGCTGGCCGACGACCAGGCGCTCGTGCGCGGTGGCTTCCGTGCGCTCATCGACTCCGAGGACGACATGCGCGTCGTCGCCGAGGCCGCGACCGGGGACGACGCCGTCCGGCTCGCGCTGGAGCACCTGCCCGACGTCGTGCTCATGGACATCCGGATGCCCGGACTCGACGGGCTCGAGGCGACCCGGCGGATCGTCGCCGACCGTGCGGCGTCGCACGTGCACGTCGTGGTGGTCACCACGTTCGAGCTCGACGAGTACGTGACGGACGCGATCCGCGGCGGCGCGAGCGGGTTCCTCGTCAAGGACACCGAGCCCGTCGACCTCGTCCGCGCGGTGCGGGTCGCGGCGCGGGGCGACGCCCTGCTCTCGCCCACGGTGACCCGACGCCTGCTCTCCCGCGTCGCGGACGCGACGCGGACCGTCGGGCCGGTCCCCGGTGTCGAGGAGCTCACGCCGCGCGAGCGCGAGGTGCTCGTCGAGGTCGCGGGCGGGCTCTCGAACGACGAGATCGCGGGCACGCTCTACCTGTCGGAGTCGACCGTGAAGACGCACGTGTCGCGCGTCATGGCCAAGGTGGGTGCGCGCGACCGCGCGCAGCTCGTCGTCGCGGCCTACGAGTCCGGGCTCGTCCGGCCCGGCTGGGTGGGCTGACCGCCGGGCGCGAGGGGCCGCCCGGACCGGCACCGCGGGACGAGCGAGGTCGGCACGCACGGGGGACGACGCGGCGTCGGGCACCGGGAAGCCTGGAGGTGCGGCCGGATCACGGCCGCCCCCGCCGCCCGGCGGGGCGCACCGACACCGGAGGTCGTCATGCTCACCGCACTCACCGGGGCCGTGGTCCCCACGGAGGCCGTCGCGTCCGTGGCGCACGCCGGCTGGGGACCCGGACCGTGGTGGTTCGTCTTCCCGCTGCTGTGGTTCCTGCTGTTCGCGTCCGTGATCTTCCTGGTCGCCCGCCGCGCACGCCGCGGCTGGGGCCCGGGCGGCCCGAACGGCTGGCGCGCCACCGGCCCGGACCCCGTCGCGATCCTCGGCGAGCGCTACGCGCGCGGCGAGATCGACGAGCAGGAGTACCGCTCGCGCCTCGCGGTCCTGCGCGAGGGTCGCCCCCAGCCCTGACGCCGAGAACGACATGGGTGCCGTTATCCCGTGGATAACGGCACCCATGTCGTGTTCGACGGCGCGTGGGCGCGTCAGGCGGAGGCGCCTGCCGGCTCCTTGGTGGCCGACGGCGTGGCCTCCTCGGTCTCGGTCGTCGCCGAGGTCTCGGTGGCGGTCGTCTCGGTGGCGGTCGTCTCGGACGCGTCGTCCTCGTCCACGAAGAGGTCCTCCGCGCTGGCGGACTCGTACTTCTCGAGGTCGAGGATGCCCTCGCGCTTGGCGACGATCGTCGGGACGAGCGCCTGGCCCGCGACGTTGACCGCGGTGCGGCCCATGTCGAGGATCGGGTCGATCGCCAGCAGCAGGCCGACGCCCGCGAGCGGCAGGCCGACGGTCGAGAGCGTGAGGGTCAGCATGACGATCGCGCCGGTGAGGCCCGCGGTCGCGGCGGAGCCGACGACGGAGACGAACGCGATGAGCAGGTAGTCGGTGATCGACAGGTCGATGCCGAAGATCTGCGCGACGAAGATCGCCGAGATGGCCGGGTAGATCGAGGCGCAACCGTCCATCTTGGTGGTCGCGGCCAGCGGCACCGCGAACGACGCGTACTCGCTCGGCACGCCGAGGTTGCGCTCGGTGACGCGCTGCGTCACGGGCAGCGTGCCGATCGAGGAGCGCGAGACGAACGCGAGCTGGATCGCGGGCCATGCGCCCCGGAAGTAGCTCGAGATCTTCAGGCCGTTGGTGCGCAGCAGGATCGGGTAGACGACGAACAGCACGACCGCGAGGCCGACGTAGATCGCGACGGCGAACCACGCGAGCGATGCGAGCGACGTCCAGCCGTAGGCCGCGATGGCGTAGCCGATGAGGCCGGCGGTGCCGATCGGCGCAAGGCGGATGATCCACCACAGCACCTTCTGCACGATCGCGAGCGCGGAGCGGTTGAACGCGAGGAACGGGTCCGCCTTCTTGCCCGACTTGAGCGCGGCGATGCCGATCACCAGCGCGACGACGAGGATCTGCAGGACGTTGAAGTTCACCGAGGTCTCAGCGGCACCCGTGAGCGCGCCGTCGTCCCCCGTCGTCAGGCGGGTCGACGCCCCGATGCCCAGGACGTTGCCCGGGATGAGGCCGGTGAGGAAGTCGAGCCACGTGCCGGTGCGCCCCGCCTCGTAGGCGTCGTCGACGGACACCGAGGCGTTCTGGCCCGGGTTGAACAGCAGGCCCAGGCCGATGCCGACGGCCACGGAGATCGCCGCGGTGATGGCGAACCACAGGAGCGTCTGGCCGGCGAGGCGCGCCGCGTTGGTGACGGTGCGCAGGTTCGCGATCGACGCGACGATCGCGGTGAAGATGAGCGGCGGGACGACGGCCTTGAGCAGCGTGACGAACGAGGAGCCGACGGTGTCGAGCGTCGTGGTCAGGCCGTTGGGAACCTCGCCGGCCGCGTCCTGCGGGCCCATGGCGAGGGCGAGGGCACCGAGGCCGACGCCGACCGCGAGGCCCAGCAGGATCTGGACGCTGAACGAGGGGAACCGGCGCTTCTTCGTCGCGGGTGCGGCGGCCGGGGCCTGGCTCACCTGCTGCGAGCCGGCCTTCCAGGAGGCCGGTGAGGGGGTCGAGGACACAGGGGACCTTTCGGGTGTCGCGGGCGCACGAGCGCCCGCTCTCGGGAGAGGGGCTCGGGACGTCGTCGCGGGGCGCCGGCAGCAGCGCGGCCCGGGCAGGGCATCAGGCCGGAGGGCGTGAGGTCCTGACGGTGCGGGGCGCGCCACGCACGTCAGCGGCTCGGGTCGCGAGGCGACCCGGGGTCCTGACGGGTGTGCGGAGGCGGAGAGGCGTCAGCGGCGACGGGGGGTCAGCGACACAGCGCGCTGGCGACTCGACGGAGGTCGACGTCGCGGCGCTGGGTGAGCTGCCAGGCAGGCACGCTGACGAACACGAAGGTTCTCCCGGAACGGTGGGTTCTCGCTGGAAAGCGGGCAGACGGACGCCCGCGGCAACCGATCATACCCGCTGGTGCACAACGACCCGACCGGGGACCCTATTCCCCACCTCCGCGAGATAGCGATCCCCCCCGCCGAGAGAGCGACGCCCGGCACCGTTCCGGGCCGGGCGTCGCTACTCGCGAGGTCAGGCGTTGGGCGCGTCGAGGAACGCGTGCATCAGCGGGCCCGCGGTGACGGCGCCGCCGTCGCCCGTCTCGACGAACACGGCGACCGCGAGGTCCCCCTGGGTCGCGATCATCCAGGCGTGGGACTGGCTGCCGTCGCCGTACTGCGCGGTGCCGGTCTTGGCGCCGGGCTCCCCCGGCAGGTCCTGGAGGATCGACGCCGACCCCTCGGTGACGACCGCGCGCATGAGGTCCCGCAGCGTCGCCGCCTCCTCCTCGGTGAGGGTGCTCGCGGGCTGCTCGTCGGCGACGGTCTGCACGTCCGGGTGGACCAGGACGGGCGCCACCGTGTGCCCGGCGGCGACGCTCGCCGCGACGGTCGCCATCGCCAGCGGGGAGGCCTGGACCTTGCCCTGCCCGATCATCGACGCGGCGTGCTCGGTGCCCTGCGAGTCGGTCGGGACGTCGCCGAAGAACGCGGGCGCGCCCAGGTCGGACTCGACGCCCAGCCCGAGCGACGCGGCGGCGTCGTGCAGCGCCTGCTGCGTCACCGTGTCCCGCTGCCCGATCATCGCGGTGTTGCACGAGTTGGCGAAGGCGGTGCGCAGCGGCACGTCGCCGAGCGCCGCCGTCGGGTAGCCCGGGACGTTCTGGAACTCGCGGCCGTCCACGGAGATCGTGGGCGGGCACGCGACGGTCGTGTCGGGCGTGAGCCCCGCGCGCAGCATCGCGAGCGTCGTCGCGACCTTGAAGGTCGAGCCGGGCGCGTACTGGCCGGTCGTCGCGGTCGAGAGGCCCTCGCCCGCCGTCGAGCTCGCCGCGGCCAGCACGGCTCCGGTGGAGGGCTGGATCGCGACGATCGCGCTCGGCCCTTGCCCCGCCAGCACCGCCTCGGCGGCGACCTGCATGTCCGGCCGGAGGGTCGTGCTGAGGGGGACGCCGTCCACCGGGTCCACCGAGAAGACCTCGGTCACCTCGCCGTCGGCGTCGCCCTCGCCCGGCACGACCTCGATCGACAGGCCCTGGACGCCCCGGAGCTGCTCGTCGTACTGGCGCTGGAGGCCGGAGAGACCGACCTGGTCGCCGGCGGCGATCGCCCCCTCGGACTCCTCGACGATCTCCGCCGTCGCGTCCCCCACGCGCCCGAGGATGGGGCGCGCGAACTCGCGCGTCGGCGCGAGCGGGAGCTCGTCGTCGAGCACGCGGACGCCGTCGACCCCGCGCGCCGCGTCGACGTCGACCCCCGCCGTGTCCTCGGTACGGACCGTGATCGCCTCGACGAACGCCTTCTCCCCCGCCCCGGCGACGCGCTGCGCGTACTCCTCGGGGTCGAGCCCGACGATCGCGGCGAGCTCGCGCGCGGCGCGGTCCCACGCTCCCGAGGCGACGAGGGTCTTGTCGACGCCGATCCGGTAGACCGGCCGGTCCTGGACGATCGGGACGTCGTCCGCGCCGAGGATGCCCGCACGCACGGCGGGCACGCGCTTCACCGCGAGCCGGTCGCCCTGGCCGAGCTCGGGGACGAGCACGTCCGGCTCCCACACGACGTCCCACGCCCCGGGTCCGTCCTCGCCGTCGGCCGCCTCCGCGAACGTCAGCTCCGCCGTCGTCGTGTACTCCCAAGCCTGCTCCCCGGCGACCTCCCAGCGGTAGGCGAGCGTCGCCGTCGCACGGTCGCCCGCGTCGTCGCCCTCCTCCACGACGTCCACCGTCGAGACCTCGACCGTGCGCTCGTACGGCGCGAGCGGCTCGAGCACCGCCTCGAGGTGGGCCTGGACGTCCTTCGCGGCGCCGTTGCGGAACTCCAGACCGCTCACGTCGCCCGCCTGGATCGCCTGCGCGAGCGCGTCCGCCGCGTCCTGCGCCTCCGGCCGGTCGGGCGTGCACGCGGCGAGCGGGAGGGCCAGGACGGGCGCGAGCACCGCGGCGCTCGCCCAGCGCACGGCCCGGTGCCGGACGCGCGGCCGGCCCTGCGTGGTCGTCCGGCCGTGGTCGTGCGCGACGCTGCTCACTCGCTGCTCCCCTGCTCCGTGCCGTTCAGGACGGGAGGGACGCTACCTCACGCCCCGGACGTCCCGGGCGCTCGGGACGAACCGGCCCGGTTCGTCCCCCGGTTCTTCACGCCGGGCACGCGGAGGAGGCCGGCCGAGCCGTCAGTCCGGGGTGACCGGGCTGATCGCGTACCAGAGCCGGATGCTCTCGTCGCCGCCCGGCCCGGGCTCGTGGCTGATCTGCACGGACGTGACGACGTCGCCGTTCGAGCCGTTGATGCCCGTGCGCTCGCGCGTCCCGCCCGTGCGCGACGCGTCGAGCGACGCCGGGAGCTCGTCGAGCCAGCGGTCCACCTGCGACCGGGGGAAGCCGAGGACCTCGGCGTCGGCGACGAGCTGGTCGTGGACCGCCTGGCCGCCGGACAGCGTGCGGAACACGTTGATCGTGCTCACGTACCCCCGTCGGGGCTGGATCGTCAGCTCCTCGGCCGTCGTGGACCACGTCCCGTCCGGGAGGGTCAGCTCGACCTGCGCCGCGCCGTCGGGCACCCGCACGACGGCCTGCGACTCGCCCAGCCCCACGGACTCCGCGGTGATCGGCCTGCTCACGTCCCAGCGCATGGGCTCGCCCCTCTCGATGTCCTCGATCGTCGTCGTCCCGGCCTCGTCGCCCGACGCCGTCCCTCCGGTCGCCGCGCTCGTCCCGCCCGGGCTCGTGGTCGCGTCGTCCGGACCGCCGAACGTCACGGTGCACGCCGTCAGGACGAGCGAGCCGGCGAGCACGACGACCGCGGCCCGAGTCGCCGTCCGCCGCCGCCCGGCCAGGCCGAGCCGGCTCACTGGTCCACGTCCACGTCCCACTCGGTCAGTCTGTCAAGGATGCGGCCGATGCGTGCGGGGTTCGTGAGCCGGTAGTCGTCGATCCGGTCGGAGACGTCGGTGCCGATGATCTGCGCCGCCTGGTCCGGGTGCTGGGTGACGAGCTGCTGGTAGGCGGGCAGCGTGTCGTTCGCGATGTACTCCCAGCGCGTCGCCTGGTCGGCGATGTTGCCGCCCGGGAGCGGGGTCTCGACCGTCACGGTCCCCTGCACGGGGTTGTCGAAGGAGATGCCCGTGAACGGGATGCCGAGGTTCTCCGGGCCGGGCGTCTCGACGCTCACCGTGAAGGGGTCGTACTGCGCGTACGTGCCCGCGCCCGGGATCGACGGCTCGCCGACGAGCGTCATGAGGTACGTGAACGCCTCGCCCGTGACGGGGTGGCCGCGCATGGTCTGCCAGTCGTCGGCGATGATCTGGTTCTGCTCGCGCCACAGCAGCGCGGTGTTGCCGTCCGCGAGCGCCTGCGCGTCACCCGCCCGTCCGGCCTCGATGTCCGCCCACGCCTGGTACGCGGCGTCGTCGATGACGCCGGCCTCGAGCAGCCGCTCCATCTCCTCCATGCCGCCGCTGATGTACGCCTCGTGCATGACGGCCTGGTCGACGAAGATCTCGCGTTGCATCGACAGGAACTGGTTCTCGTAGAACCCGAGCTCGGCGTCGGTCATGGTCGCGATCGCCTCGAGGGCCGCGCGGTCCACGCCGGGCGGGAGGGCCCGCGCACCGGTCGCGACGTCCTGCGCGAGCTGCCGCATCATGTCGAGGTCGAAGAACCCGGCGGCGAACGACGGCCCGATCATCGCCGCCATGCCGGCCCACTGCATCCACGGCTGGTCGAGGTAGAGCTCGCCGTAGTACGTGTAGACGCCCTCGATGATCTCGCGGTTCGCGGACGCCCCGGCCGACGGGTCCCAGTCGGCGAAGTCGAAGCCCGCCTCGGCCGCGGCGACGCGCGTCCAGTGCGCGACGACGAGGTCCGAGAAGCCGGGCGAGTCCGGGTCGACGCCGAGCCGCACGAGCTGCGCGTAGAGCGCGGCGACCTGGGCGTCGGTCGCGTTCGCGAGCCAGTCCGCGCGCTCGCTCGCGTCCATCGCGGCGTACTCGGCGGGGGTGGGCGTGGGGACGCTCTGCCGGGGGCCGCCGGGTCCCGACGTGGGGCCGCCGCCGGGGCCGCCCAGGGTGCCGCCGCCGTCGCTGCTCGCGGACTCCTGCTGGTCGGCGTCGGCGGCGAGCTGGTCGGCCGCGGTGTCGAGGAGGGTCGCGGCGGCGGCGAGCGAGGGTCCGAGGCTCGCGGCCCAGTCGCCGCGGAACTCCGCGGCGTCGGGGCCCTCCCAGCGGGTCGCGGCGTCGACGACGGACGTCACCTGCGCCCGGTGGGCGCGCAGCGCGTCCGCACCCCCGCGCAGGGTCGACGCGAGCGCGCGCAGCGCCCGGACGTCGGCGCCCCACAAGCCGCTCATGCCGTCTCCTCCCCGCACCTGCGCGTGTCCCCTCACGCGCACGTGTCGACAGCCTCGTCTCGACGGTCGCACGCCGACGCTACGCGGCGCGCACGTCCGCCGCGATGGGGAGCGCTGCCCATCCCGCCCGACGCGACGGGCGTCGTCGCGCGGGACGGGTCGCGGGCGGGCCTCAGCTCAGACGTCGTTCGAGGCGCACGGTGACGGTGTCGCCCACGTCCTTGCCGAGGCGCTTGCGCACGGCCGCGTTGAGCGACAGCATCAGACCGCCCGCGCCGGTCGGCATCAGCCCGACGTTCCGCAGGGGGACGTCGTCGACGGTCGCGTCGACCCGCACCGACCGCAGGGACCCGAAGATCTCGCGCGCCTCCGGCACCTCGACGCAGGGCCAGGTGTCGCCCTTGACGTCGACGCCGACGGGCGCGGTGAACGTGCGGTCGAGGGGGACGGGATCGAACGGCATGGTGCCTCCGGGGGTCGGGGTGCTGGTCGGGCTGTCGGCCGAGGTGATGACCGTGCGCGCGCCGCGATGTCGTCGGTCGCCGGGGCGCCGGGGCGGCCGGGGCGGCCGGGGCGGCCGGGGGTCAGGATCGCCTGAGGGAGGCGCCCATGCGCTCCACGGCCTCGGTGAGCACGTCGACGCCGGTCGCGAGGTTGAGGCGCACGTGGCCCTCGCCCCCGGGGCCGAACCGGCGCCCGTCCTCCAGCGCGACGCGCGCCCGGTCGAGGAACCAGCCGCGCGGGTCCCGCGCCGGTGCCGGGGCGCCGTCGGAGGAGGGGACGCCGTCGATCCCCCGACAGTCGAGCCACGCGAGGTAGGTCGCCTCGCCCGGCCGATACCGGACCCCGGGCAGGTGCTCCGCGAGCAGGTCGGCGAGGAGCCACGCGTTGCGCTCGACGCCCGCGAGCACGGCGTCGAGCCACGCCTCCCCGTGGTCGAGCGCGGCCACGTGCGCGAGCACCGACACGTGCTGCACGCCGTGGCTCGCCTCCTCGGGGATCCGGCGCAGGTCGTCGGCGGCGTCCGGTCCGGCGACGGCCGCCGCCGCCTTGATCCCCGGCAGGTTCCAGGCCTTGGACGCGGAGACGATCGCGACGGCCCGCTCGGAGCCCGGGACGGCGAGGAGCGGGGTGTGGGTCGTCGCCGTGCGGCCGTCGAGGCCCGGGCGGGTGAGCGGCGCGTGGATCTCGTCCGCGACGACGCGCACCCCGTACCGGGCGGCGAGCGCGAGCCCCGCCTCCAGCTCCGCGGGGGTGTGGATCGTCCCGGTGGGATTCTGCGGGTTGCACACGAGCCAGACGGCGCGACGCCCGCTCCCGGGGCCGCGCCCGTTCGCGGCGACGCCCGTCGCGTCGGCGAACGCGCGCTCGAGCGCGCCGAGGTCGAGCCGCCCGTCGGTGCCCAGCGGCGCGTCGACCACCCGCCGCCCCTCGTTCGCGGTGAACCCGTAGAACGGCGGATAGACGGGCGGGTTCACGACGACCGCGTCGCCCGGTGCCGTGAGCACGCGCAGCACCTCGACGATCGCGAGCATCACGTCGGGCAGGGTGCGCGACGTCGACGCGTCGAACGACCAGCCCCACCGGCGCTCCGCGAACCGCGCGTACGCCTCGCCGTAGGCGGTGCCGACGTCGTACCCGGTGTCGCCCGCGCGCAGGGCCGAGGTGACGGCGTCGACCACGGCCTCGCACGGCGCGACGTCCATCTCCGCGACGAACAGCGGCAGCACGTCGGGGTCGAACGCGCGCCACTTCACCGACGTCCGACGGCGCAGCTCGTCGAGCGTGAGGACGTCCAGGGGTGTGCGCATCGTTCTCCTCCCTCGGTGCCGAACCCGGGACGTCTCCTCAGGAAGCCGTGCGCGTGGGGAGCGACCCCGGGTTCGGCGGGTCGACCCGGCCACCCTAGGGTGTTTCCGGGGCCGCGGGCGTCGGGACCGGTTCCTCCGCGGCGGCGTTCGCCGGGCTCGTCGCGAGGACGACGCAGCCGCCCACCGCGGCGAGCGTCGCGAGCCCCGCGGGCACGGCCCAGCCCGACCGCACGACGTCGCCCAGCACCGCGAGCCCCACGATCCCGGGCACGAGCACCTCGAGGACGGACACCGTCGCGGCGACGGTGCCGACGGCGCCGCGCTCGAGCGCGCGCAGGTACGCGAGCGCGCCCGCGACGCCGCCGAGGACGATCGCGATCGCCAGCGGCTGGAACACCGTGTCGAGCAGGTCGCCGGACGCGTGGGCCCCGCGCGCGGCCACCGCCGCCACCGAGTACCCGAGGCCGCCGAGCACGGCGAGGAGCACGGGGTGCCCGCGCCGGTACGCGGCGGCCGTGCCCACCGCGACGGCGGCCCCGGCGACGTTCACCCACGTCACGAAGCCCGCCGGCGGGTGCGTCGCGGGCTGCTCCCCCGCCGCGAGCGCGAGCACGACGAGGCCCAGCACGACGACGCCCATCGCCACGAGGTCCGTGCGGCGCAGCGTCGCGCCGAGCACGAGCCGCGCGAGCAGCACGACGACGACCAGCGACGCCGCGACGACGGCCTGCACGACGAACAGCGGCAGGTGGTCGAGGGCGAGGAGCGAGAGGAGCCACGCGACGCCGTCGACCACGAGCCCGCCGATGACGAGCGGCTGCGCCACGACCGCGAGGCCGTGCGCCCGGCGCGTCGCGACCGCCTGCATGATGGTGCTCACCGCGTACAGGACGCTCGCGGCGACGGCGGCGAGGAGCGACAGGATCACGAGGTCTCGTCCCCGGCCGCGGTGGCGGGTCGGGACGGCGCGACGCCCGGAGCGGGCTCCGTCGGCGCGGTGCCCACCCCGCGCAGGAACCGGCCGATCACGGGGATCTCCGTGACCCCCTCCGCGCCGGCCATGACGAGCGCCTGCGCGGCGGCCTGCTCCGCCGAGTCGAGGACGACGTAGCGGCGCGTCCAGCCGGGGTCGAACTTGTCGTTGAACGTCGCGAGCGTCTCCACCTGCGTGCCCTCGGAGAACCGCTTGACGACGGGCCGCACGAGCTGGTCGAGCCGCGAGTCGCGCTCGCCCTCCATGAGCTCGCGCAGGACGGCGAAGTTGAGGCCCAGACCGCGCTGGCCCCGCGCGACGAGCTCCGCGATCGTCGCGACGATCGTCGCGTCGACGAGGCCGTTCGGCAGGTCGGGGACGTCGAGGCGGCGCCGCATGACGTCGAGCGACCAGCCGTCGATGTCGCTCGCGGGCACCCACTGGCAGAACGCGTCCACGCGCCCCTCGGCGGACCGGGTGACGGAGAGCATGAGCCCGGTGTCGTGCGGGTCGAACAGGCGCGAGAGCGTCATGGAGAACCCCCGCTCGTCCTCGCCGCGCCGCGACTCGTCGCTCATCGCGGCGATCTCGTCGCGCAGCGCGGGGTCGAGGGTCGTGGGGTCGTGGAAGGTCGTCGTGTAGCCGGCGCGTGCGACGCGGTTCACGGCCTGGCGCAGCGACTTGTGGGCCTTGCCCTCGAGCGTGAACGACGGGCAGTCGACGGTCGCCTCGTCGCCGAGGTAGGCCGGGAGCAGGCCCGACGCCTCGTAGACGGGCAGCCACGGCTCCCCCGCCGCGACGACCGCGACCTTCCAGCCGTTGCGCGCGACGTGGTCGAGGAACTCGGCCCAGACGAGCTCGCGCTCGGCCGGCGGGCAGACCGGGTCGGGCGAGACGAGGCACACGCCGTTGCGCACCGAGTGGGCCACGACCCCGTGGCCGACGAAGAACCAGTCCTTGTCGTCGCGCAGGGCGAAGTAGTCGAGCGTGCCGCCCCCGTGCGCCGCCACGACGGCGCGCGCCTTCTCCCGCTCGGCGAGGTGCTCCGCAAGCGTCGCGGGCCTGGGCGACCGCGGCGAGAGCAGCCACCAGAGCACGAGCACCACGAGCACGAGGTTCAGCACCGTCGCGACGGCGGCGATCCCGCGGGCCGCGCTCTCGAGCTCGGCGTCGCCCGCGTCGCGCGCCGCGAGCACCACGGCGACCGCGACCACGACGAGGACGAGCGCGACGCCGATCGCGACGAGGAGCAGCACCGCCCGGCGCACCGCGCGCCGCGTGGGCAGGACGGGGAACGCGCGCCACTGCGTGAGCAGCCACCCGACGGCGAGCAGCACGACGACCGCGGGCAGCGCGTGCCGGTGGTGCACCAGGTGCGCGACCGCCGTCAGGCCCAGCACCGCGCACGTGACGACCCACGAGAGCCGGTGGCCGTTGCGCAGGCCTCGCGCCGTGAGGAGCAGCACGACGGCGGCGAGCAGGATGCTCGACGCGCGGCTGCTCGCCTCGACGCCGGGCAGGAAGTCCTGGAAGACGGTCAGCCGTTCCCAGAGCCGCCGCGCGACGAGGCCCGCGAGCGAGAGCACCGCGAGCACCACGACGACGGTCGCGGCGACCCGGCGCACGCGGACCCGGTGCCGCTGGGCCGCGAGCGGGGAGTGCCGCCCCGTCGCGACGAGAGCCCCGTCGGCCCCGGCGGCGGGCGCGGCCCGGGACGCGCCGGACGACGCGCTCGGTGACGGGCTCGCTGACGGGCTCGGCGACGCGCTCGGTCGGGGGGTCTCGTCGGGCACGCTCCGATCATCCGCCAGGCCCGTCCCGACCGCGCGGGCGGGCGGCCACGGGGCGCGGCCGCGATACGAGCGCGGGGACACCCGGCGTCGGAACGCTCCGAGTCCGGACCGTCAGGCGTCGGGAGCGGTCAGGCCTCGTCCCGGGCGGGCGACGACGACCGCGCGCCGCGCGCGTGGGCGGGGCGCTCGTCGTCGTTCACCCAGCGCCAGACGCGCGTCACGACGAACCACACGACCGCGGCCGCGACGACCACGATCACGATCTTCTGGAGCACGCCGGCGTACTCCTCCACGACGTGCCACTGCTCGCCGAGCGCGTACCCGGCGTAGACGAAGATCGTGTTCCACACGAGGCTGCCCGCCGCGGACAGGCCGAGGAACTTCCACAGCGGCATGCGCTCGACCCCGGCCGGGATCGAGATGAGGCTGCGGAAGATCGGGATGAAGCGACCGAAGAAGACGGTCGCGCCGCCGTGCTTGAGGAAGAACTGCTCGGTGCGGTCGACGTCCGCGACCTTGACGAGCGGCAGGCGCTCCGCGACCCAGCGCGTGCGCTCGCGCCCGACGAGCGCCCCGACGAGGTACAGCGCCAGCGCCCCGACGACCGACCCGGCCGTCGTCCACACGATCGCCTCCACGAGCCCGAAGCTGCCCTGGCTCGCGGTGAAGCCCGCGAGCGGCAGGATGATCTCGCTCGGCAGGGGCGGGAACAGGTTCTCGAGCGCGATCGCGATCGCCGCGCCGACGGGCCCCAGCGTCTCCATGAGGTTCACGGCCCAGCCGGCGACGCCGTCGAGCGCGGGCTCCGCCGTCGACGCGGCGGGCAGGGCGGCCGAGAGGGCGGTCGAGAGTCCGGAGGGCATGGTCCCCGAGCCTAGGCGAGCGTCGGGACCCCGCTGGGCCGATGCGGGCGAGACCGTGTGGAGGTCTCGTGCGAAGCCGCCCGGACGGACCCTGCCCGGCCCGCGTCAGCCGCGCACCAGCGCGTCGATCCTCCGGACCGGGTCCCAGGCGCCCGCCTCGCCGTTGGAGACGACGACGACCGTCACGCCCGGCGCCCCGGCCGGCGGGAGACCGTCCGGGACGGATCCGCCCGCGTCCGGGTAGTGACGGAGCATCGCGCTCGACCCGGTGTTGATCCCCTCCTTGTACGCGGAGCGCACGGACCCGTCGGCGAGCAGCTCGAACTCGAGCCCGAACCCGTAGTGCACGCTCGCCGCACGCTCGCCGCCCTCGGCGTCCTTGTCGTCCGTCTCGTCCGTGTCGCCGTCGTCGTGCTTGACCTGCGGCGTGAGGAACGCGCGCGTGAGGTCGGGGGGCAGGAGCTCGCCGCCGCGGACCGCCGCCCAGAACCGGGCGAGGTCGCGCGCGGTGACGTGCGCGCCGCCGTCGGGCGAGCCGACGGGCGGGTAGGAGTAGATGTTCTGCCGCCACCCGGTGATCCGCCCCTCGCCGCGCGGTCCGTCGAGGACCGGCTCCCAGCCCTCGGCGACGTCGGGCTCGGCCTCGTCCATGCGGAAGAAGCCGGAGCCGTCCATGCCGGCGCGGGCGAACACGTGCTCGCGCACGTACTCGCGGTACGTGCTGCCGGTGACGGCCTCCAGCGCGAGCCCGGCGAGCACGAAGCCGACGTTGCAGTACCGGCACCCCTCCCCCGGCGGGAAGTTCGGCTCCTTGTGGACGAAGCCGGGGAGGAAGTCGGCCGTGCGCGTCACCGAGTAGCTCGGCCGGTCGACCCACAGCGCCTCGTACGACTCGCCCGCCTCCTCGTCGGCGTCGTCCGCGATGCCCGACGTGTGCGTGAGCAGGTGGCGGAGCGTCACCTCGCGCGGGATCGTCGTGCCGGCGAGGTCGACGTGGTCGTGGATGCGGTCGTCGAGCCCGAGCCGCCCCTCCCCGACCTGCTGGAGCACCGCGACGGCGGTGAACAGCTTGGTCACGGACGCGACGTCGAAACGCGTGCTCGTACGGACCGGGACGCCCCAGCGCCGGGAGGCGACGCCGTACGCGCGCTCGAAGAGCACGTCGCCGTCGCGCTCGATCCGCACCACGCCGGAGAACGCGTCGGCGTCGGCCGCCCCGCGCAGGTGGGTGTCGAGGGCGGCCAGGGCGTCGTCGTCGAGCGCGGTCATGCCTCGACGGTAGGCGGGCTGCTCCCGGGGCGGCCAGGTCTTTGCGGTCGCCGGTGGCGGGCGCGGCCCCTGGGAGCGCTGCCAGGGTACGGTCGCGGCATGGCGACCTCGACGACGACTCCTGCGCTCGGCGTGATCCTGCCGCGCGAGCTGCCCGCCGACCAGATCGTGCCGTTCGCGCGCCGCGCCGAGGAGGTGGGCCTCGACGAGGTGTGGGTCGTCGAGGACCTCACGTTCCACGGCGGGATCGCGCAGGCCGCGACCGTCCTGGCGGCGACGCAGCGCCTCACCGTGGGCATCGGGATCCTCCCCGCCGCGACGCGCGCGCCGTCGACCGCCGCGATGGAGGCCGCGACGCTCGCCGCCCTGCACCCGGGCCGCCTGCACCTGGGGATCGGGCACGGCATGCCCGCGTGGATGCGGCAGATCGGCGTCTGGCCCGCGAGCCCGCTCGCGATGCTCGCGGAGACGACGTCGGCCGTGCGCGCGCTCCTGCACGGCGAGCGCGTCACGGTCTCGGGCCGGTACGTGACGGTCGACGACGTCGCGCTGCACGCCCCGCCCGCCTCGCCGCCGCCCGTGCTCGCCGGGGTGCGCGGCCCGCGCTCCCTCGAGGTCTCCGGCCGCGTCGCCGACGGGACGATCCTCGACATGCCCGTGACGCCCGAGTACCTGGCCGTCGCGCGCGCCGCGATCGACGCCGGGCGGGCGAGCGCGGGCGACGCGGCCCCGCCCGAGCACCGCGTCGTCGCGTTCTCGCTCGGCGCGGTGCACGACGACGTCGCGACCGCCCGCGCGATCGTCCGGCCGAGCCTCGCCGTCCTGGGCGAGGCGGACTGGTCGGCGCAGATCGACCCGCTGCCGTTCGCCGACGACTTCCGCGCCCTGCGCGCCGCGAGCGACACCCCCGAGGCCTTCGCCGCCGCGATGCCGGACGCGTGGGTCGACGCGCTCGCCGTCGTCGGTCCGCCGGACGCCTTCCGCGCCCGGCTCGCCGAGCTCGGCGCGGGCGGGGTGTCGAGCGTCGTGCTCGTCGCGACGAGCCCGGACCCGGCCCGCCCGGACGACCCCTTCGCGGCGCTCGACGCGCTGGAGGCAGTGGCGCACGCGGCTCAGTAGCGCCAGGCGCGCATGTCCTCCTGGTACGTGCGCTGCACGGTCGGGGAGAGCAGGGTCGACGACGGCAGGTCGCGCGGCGGGTTGTCGGCGGGCAGGCGCGTGGTCGCGGCGAGCGACGCCGCGTCGTGGAACCGCAGCCCCTCCGGGAGGGGTGTGCGCGCGAAGAGCCCGGGCACGCCGTCGGGCTCCCCGAGGCCCCCGGCCCCGGGTGCCGCCGGCCCGGGAAGGGACAGCGCGAAGCCCCACTCGCCGAACGACGGCACGTTGACCGTGAGCGGCACGACGGCCCGGTCGGGGGCCGCGGCGCGGACGGTCGAGACGACCTGCCAGAACGCGTCCGGCGTGAAGTACGACGACGTCGCCTGGGTCGCGAACGCGCCGCCCGGCCGCAGGTGCGCGGCGACCATGCCGTAGAACTCCTGCGAGTACAGCTTGGCGACCCGCTCGGTGGACGGGTCCACGAGGTCGACGAGCACGACGTCGAACGCCTGCGGGGTGTCCTCGACCCAGCGGAAGGCGTCGGCGTTGACGACCGTCACGCGCGGGTCGTCGAGCGCGTGCTCGTTGAGGTCGGTGAGGAGCCGGTTCTCGCGCGCGAGGTCGGTGACCGCGGGGTCGAGGTCGACGAGGGTGACCTCCTGCACCGAGTCGTACCGCAGCACCTCACGTGCGAGGAGTCCGTCGCCGCCGCCGAGGATCGCGACGGACGCGGGCGCGGCCACGGACGTCATCGCCGCGTGCGCGAGGGTCTCGTGGTACCGGGCCTCGTCGACGGAGGAGAACTGGAGCTGGTTGTCCAGGTAGAGGCGCGTGTCGCCGCGGTACTCGGTGACGACGACCTGCTGGTACGCGCTGCGCTCCTGCGCCACGACGGGGTCCTGGTACATGCCCGCGCTGATGCGCGTCTCGAGCCACGTGGACGCGGCGAACCCGGCGAGGAGGACGGCGAGCGTCACGCCGGCGAGGACGGTCCAGCGCGGCGGGTGGCCCATGCGCGCGAGCATGAAGGCCGCGACCGCGACGTTGAGCACGGCGACGGCGAACGCGGTGCGGACGAGCCCGAGGTACGGCAGCAGGAGGAACGGGAACAGCAGCGACGCCGCGAGCGCCCCGAAGTAGTCGAGCGCGAGCACCTTCGACAGGAGCGAGACGGACCCCTCGCTCCCCCGCTCCTTGAGCACCGCGACGAGCAGCGGGATCTCGACGCCGATCGCCGTGCCGATCGCGAGCGACAGGATCACGAACACGACCCACGCGAGCTCGGTCGACGCGTACGCCCAGAACAGCGCGAGCACCGACGTGCCGCCGAGGAGCGAGAGCACGAGCTCGTTGCGGACGAAGCTCAGGCCCGCGGCGCGCTGCAGCCGGGGCGCGAGGAGCGAGCCGAGGCCCATGCCGAACAGCGTGAGTCCCGTCGCGACGGAGAACGCGACGACGGAGTCGCCGAACAGGTACGACGCCGCCGTCCCGAGGATGAGCTCGTAGACGAGGCCGCCGACGGCGACGAGCAGCGCGGCGGCGAACACCGTCGGTCGGTCCATGCGGCGCGCGCGCCCGGCGCGGCCGGCCGCGGGGGCGACGTCGCCCTCGGCCTCGGGGGCCGCGGGCGCGCCGGGCGGGAGCTGTTCCTGGTCGAGCACGGTCAGGAGCTGATCGTCCCCGCGATGATGAGGCCGATCGCGACGGCGAGGCCCGCGATCATCACGCCGAACGCGACGTTGTGCTCGTCGACGAGCTCGCGGTGCAGGTTGAGCCGGAACACCTTGTTGGCGACCACGAGCGTGACGAGCAGCAGGACGATGCCGAGCGCCGAGTACAGGATGGTCGAGAAGAAGGACCAGAGGAACGCCAGCGGGGCGGCGGCGGTTGCGATCACGGTGTCTCCCGGAGTCAGGTCGTGGGGCGGTCGGGTGCGTCGGGCTGGAACGGCGGTCGGCGGCCGGGCACGGCGTCCCGCCCGCAGGGGCGTCCGACGGTCGGGCGGGTCACTTGCCGAGACCCCCGCCACCGCCGCCGTACACGGTGCGGCGCACACACGTGCCGCCCTGCTCGGTGGTGGTCACCTGGCCGGAGGGCGCGACGGTCTCGACGGTGCGGGGCGTGCACGCCCCGTCGCCGGACGCGGCCCGCGCCGTGCACGACGCGAAGAGCCCGACGAGCACGACGCCGGCGACCGCGAGGGCCACGAACCGTCCCCCGGGGAGCGTGCGCGGCGCGACGCGACGGCCGAAGAGCCGGCGCTGCTCGGCGGCGTCGAGGCGCCGGCCGCGGTACACGGCCGTCACGGGACCGAGCGGGCCGGTCGTGCGCTCGATCGAGACGATCGTCCCGTGGGCCGAGAGGTCGACGTACTCGACCTGCTGCCCCACGACGAACGGCTCGGCGAACTGCCCCTCGACGTGCTCGACACGACCCGTGCCGCGCTCGCGCACGACGAGCGAGTGCTGCCGGCCGTCGAGGCGCAGGGCGAGCGTGCGCCCGGTGTGCAGCGCGGAGAGGTCGACCACGGGCGGCCACGCCTCGGTCGGGTGCAGCAGCGTGACGTCGCGGGTGTCGTGGTCGTACTCGACCCAGACGTCCGAGCCGTCGTGGCCGAGGAGCTGCCACTCCTCCCACGTGAACGTGGTGCCGCCGTGCACGGTCGACAGGACGGCGACGGCGCGCGGCGTGGCGCGCTGGGGCGGCGTGCCGACGAGGTCCTCGCCGACCCGCATCGCGAGCCGCGGTCGGGTCCGGCTCACACGAGGCTCCGCACGGCGACGTCGGCCGCGCCCAGCGCGTCGGCGAGCAGGGCGCGCACGTCGTCGGTGAACGTGGCGGACGCCGGGGCGCGGCAGGTCGTGAGCGTCACGTAGGCGGTGCCGTGCTCGGGCCACGTGTGCACGGCGAGGTGGGACTCGGCGAGGAGGATCACGACGCTCGAGCCCTGCGGCTCGAAGCGGTGGGACGCCTCCCCGAGCGGCGTCATCCCCGCGTGGCGGACGATCGCGTCGAGGCACCGGCGGACCGTCGGGTCGTCGTCGAGCAGCGCCGGGTCCGCGCCCGTCACGTCGAAGACGTGGACGAGGTTGCGCTGCACGCCCGCTCCCCCCTGTTGCGCTCCTCGGTCCGTGGGCCGCACGCGGGTGAGCGGCCCGCGGTCCGGTGGCCGCGCCGTCGGGCCGCGCACACCCTAGCCGACCGGCGGAGCGGCGGTCCGCTCAGTCCGGGGGTCGCCACCGGTCCCTACAGGAGTCAGGTCCGCACCCACGACGTGGAGGTCATCATGGCCGCTCAGCTCAGCCCCTACCTGAACTTCGACGGCGACGCCCGCGAGGCCGTCGAGTTCTACGGCACCGTCTTCGGCGTCACGCCGGACATCAGCACCTACGACTCGATCGGGCCCGTCGACGATCCCGCGCAGGCCACGAAGGTCATGCACTCCCAGCTCCCCATCGAGGGCGTCGGGACGCTCATGGCGTCCGACGTGCCGCCGGGGACGACGCTCACGGACCACGCGTCGGTCGCGCTGTTCGGCGAGCCGGCCGACCGCGACCGCCTGCGCGCCTGGTTCGCCGCGCTGTCCGACGGCGCGCGCGAGGTCATGGCGATGGAGACCGCGCCGTGGGGAGACGAGTTCGGCATGCTCACCGACCGGTTCGGCGTCGGGTGGCTGGTGAACGTCTCCGGGCCCACCACGGCCTGACGCGGCGGGCCGGACGGCGTCGGCCCCTCCGTCCGCGTGCGAGTCCACACGGTCGCTGCGATGCTGGCGCGGCTGGGGGCAGAACCTCGCACAGCAGACGAAAGGGAGAAATCCATGGGTTGGCTCGCGTACATCGTCCTCGGCCTCGTCGCCGGTCTCGTCGCGCGTGCGGTGCTGCCGGGAAAGCAGACGGGCTCGCTGATCGTCACGATCCTGCTGGGCATCCTCGGGGCGCTGCTCGGTGGGTGGCTCGGTTCCGTCCTGTTCGGCACGTCGCTCGGTGACCTGGGCGACTTCCGGACCTGGCTCCTGGCGATCCTCGGCTCGCTGATCACGCTCGGGATCTACGGCGCGGTGACCCGGGGGAACCGTCGCAACGCCTGACGGACCCCGACCTACGACGTCTCGCACCGGGACGGTCACCACCTGACCGGCGGCTCCCCGCACGACACGACGCCAGGCCCGCCCCGCCCGGAGAACCGGACGGGACGGGCCTGGCGTCTGCTGTCGGCGCCTGCCGGTCAGCCGCAGGTGGTCGCGTCGTACGGCGCGACGACCTCCGCGGTGACCTGCTCGCCGTCGACCGTGGCCGAGGCCGTGACGGTCGCCTCGCCCGCCTCGACGGACGTGCCACGCACCGCGAACGACTGGTACGCGTTCGCACCCGGGGCCACGGCGCTGAACGCCTTGGTCCCGAACGGCGTGTCGAGCGTGACGTCCACGGGGACGTCCTCGCCGTTCGTCGCGCGCACGGCCACGTAGGCCTTGCCCGCGAGGCATCGCGTCTGCGCGGTGACCGTCACGTCGAGCTCCGGCTCCTCGCCGTCGTCACCGGCGTAGACCTGGGCGACCTCGGCGTCGGACAGCGCCCGGTCGAAGACGCGCACGTCGTCGATCGTGCCCGGCCAGTAGTCGACGGGGTTGCCGCTCCACTGCCCGCGACCGATCGTGAGCGGCCCGGACGGCGTGGTGCCGCCGCACACGTCGGACTGGCCGACGAGCTCGCCGTTGACGTAGAGCTTGAGCTTCTGGTCGGCCGCGTCGCGGACGCCCACGACGTGGTACCAGTCGCCGATCACCGGCTCGACGACGTACTCGGCCCGCGGCTCGCCCTCGTAGGAGAAGGCCCACCGGCCGCCCCCGCCGTACTGGAGGTAGAACGCGCTCGCGCCCACGGTGGAGTCCTGGCCCACGATGGTCGACCAGTTGCTCGGCTTCTTGTCGAGCTGGACCCATGCCGAGACCGTGTAGGAGCCGGTCGTGTCGACGACGGGCCCTTCGGTCGTGAAGTGGTCGTCGACGCCGTCGAGGTGGATGGCGGACCCGGTTCCGTCGCGCCCGGCCACCCACTCGCCCGTGCCCGACGCCGCGTGGTCGCCCACGCCGTCGGCCGCCGTCGTGCCCTGGCCCTCGTCGAACGACCAGCGGCCCGTGCCGGTCAGGCCCGGGGTGCCCGGGTCGACGGGCGCGGAGCCCTGCTTCGCCGCCGCGACGACCCGCTCGTTGACGTCCTTGACGCGCGCCGCGTCCATCTTGAGCACGCGACGGTCGTACGTGTAGAAGCCGTTGAGCTCGTTCTCGACGTCGGAGATCTCCGTGTACACCGAGCCGGACAGGTAGCACTGCGCCGGCCGCACGAGCTTCTCCGTGTTCTGCACGTACGCGTCCGTCAGCGCCTCGCTGTTCGCGACGCCGCCGTACGGGTTGGCGGACACGCCCGGCCACATGTGGCCCGGGACGCTCATCGAGAAGCCGCCGTGCTCGCCGTCGATCGCGGCGCGCGTGGCGTCCGGCTTCGGCAGCGCCGGGCCGGTGTACATGTGCCAGTCGATGATGTCGCCCGTCTTGGAGTCGCCCTTGGACGCGCAGCAGTTGTAGCCCGAGTGCGTGTTGAGGATGCGGCTCGGGTCGTACTCGTCGATCGTGTTGCCGATCCGCGCCGTGTCGGCGAGGTTCCACTCGCCCCAGCCCTCGTTGAACGTCACCCAGCCCACGATCGACGGCACCGAGCGGTGCTGGTCGATGATGTCCTTCATCTCCTGCTCCCAGAAGACGCGGGACGCCGGGTTCGTGTCGCCGTTGTTGAACCAGCCGCTCGGGATGTCCTGCCAGATCATCAGGCCGAGCGTGTCGGCGTGGTAGTAGAACCGCGCGGGCTCGACCTTGATGTGCTTGCGCAGCGTGTTGAAGCCCAGGTCCTTGTGGGCCTGGATGTCGAACACGTACGCCTCGTCGGACGCGGGCGTGTAGATGCCGTCCGGCCAGTAGCCCTGGTCGAGCGTCGACATGAGGAACGTCTTCTCGCCGTTGAGCAGGATGCGCTGGACGCCGTCCACCTCGGAGACCTCGATCGAGCGCATGCCCGCGTAGGAGGCCACCGTGTCGGTGGAGCCTCCGTCGGTGAGCGTGACGTCGACGTCGTAGAGGTACGGGTCCTCGGGCGACCACAGGTGCGCGTCCGGGATCTCGACCGTGAGCAGCTCGTTCGCGGCGCCGGTGACGGTGCCGACCTCGGTGCCCTCGGCGTCCCGCACGACGGCGGTCACCTCGGCGTCGTCCGACGCGGAGGCCGACTGCGCGGTCACCGCGAGCACGCCCGCCTCGACGTCGGGGGTCGTGACGACGGCGTCGATCGCCGCCGCGGGGACCGGCTCCATCCACACCGTCTGCCAGATGCCCGACGTCGGGGTGTAGAAGATGCCGCCCGGGTTGAGCGTCTGCTTGCCGACGGCCTGGTTGCTGCCGTCCGTCGTGTCGACGGCGCGCACCACGAGCTCCTGCTCGGCGCCCTCGACGAGCGCGTCGGTGACGTCCACGGAGAACGCCTCGTAGCCGCCGCGGTGGGTGCCGACCTGCTGGCCGTTGACGTACACGGTGGCGACGTAGTCGACGGCGCCGAAGTTGATGCGCAGCCGGTTGTCGCTCCCCACGGCCCAGTCCTGCGGCACCTCGAAGGTGCGGCGGTAGAACATGTCGTCCTCGCGGCGCTCGATGCCCGACAGCGCGGACTCGACCGCGTACGGGACGACGATCTCCTCGTCGAGGTCGCGACCGCTCGGCACGGCGTCGTCGGACTCCGCCGCCTCGAACTGCCAGACGCCGTTGAGGTTCTGCCACGCGTCGCGCGTGAGCTGCGGGCGCGGATACTCCGGCAGGGGGTTGGTGGGGTCGAAGTCGTCGGCCCACGGGGTCTGGATCCGGAACTCGGACCCGTTGGCGACCGGCAGGTTGAGCGAGCCGACCTTCTCGCCGCCGACGGTGAGGTCGCCCTCGCCGTCGTAGACCAGGCGGGCGGTCGACGCGCGGTCGACGGGCTCGGCGAGCGTGATGCCGAGGACGTCGCCCTGCGCCGCGACCTGCGCGACGGGCCACGCGAGCTGGTCCACCTGGACCTTGAGGTGGTCGACGAGGCTCTCGTCGACGCCGCCCGCGGCGCCCTGGAACGTCACGTTGAGGCTCGTGCCGTCGCTCTCGAGCGCGGCCTGCGCGGGGAAGACGACGAAGTCGTCGGGGTACGTGAACGCGTCGGTCGGCACGATCTCACGTTCCTGCGAGGGGCTCTGCCACCGCAACCGGAGGTGCGCACCGCCGGTGTTCTGGAACATCTCCATGCGGAACGAGTACTCCTGGCCCGCCTGGAGCTGGACCGGGGCGGAGGTCTGCTCGACGTCCCAGTCGTCGACCCAGTGGTCGATGACGAGCCGGTCGTCGATCCACAGCCGGAAGCCGTTGTCGCCGATCGCGGAGAACGTGTACGCCTCGCTGTAGTCGGGCGTGATCTTGCCCGTCCAGCGCGCGGACGTGCGCTCGCCGCGGCCCGTGAGCTCGGCGAACGTCGGGACCAGGTTGGGGAACTCGATCCGCTGGTCGGGGATCGTGGCCTTGAGGTCGGTGAGCGGCCAGCCGGGGCCGCCGGACAGGAAGTACTCGCCCTTGAGGCCGTTGTCGAGGGCGAGGTCCTGGGCCGCGACGTCCTGCGCGCCCGCCTCGTCCGTGGTCGTGGCCGCCGGCGTCGCGGTCGCACCGACCGCCGTCGCCACGGCCAGGGGGACCGTCAGCGCCGCGGCCAACGCCGCCGCGACGATCCTCGCGGGTCTGCCCCGTGGGGGCGCTACCGCTGTCATGGACTGCATCCGTGCTTCCTCCTCGTCGAGTGAATCCAGGGACTGCTTCGACGCGGCGGCGTACCGGGCTCCCGTGTCCGGCGGTCGCCTTCCTTGGCGCACCGCACGACGTCTCCCCAGAATCAAACAACTTCCACCAGAAAAAGACAACACCTCACAGCACAGGACATGACGCGGCAGCCCCAGGGACCCTCGGAAGACGCCGAACCCGGGGTCGCTCCTCACCTGACGGCTCAGGTGAGGAGCGACCCCGGGTTCGGCGACGGGTGCGGGTGGTCAGCGGTGGATGAGGGACGTCCAGTCGGAGGGCACGCGGTCGGCCGGGGCGGGCGAGCCCTGCTCCGGCGGGCGCGAGAGCGGCGCGGCGAGGTGCGGGCCCTCGAGGACCTGCTCGGTCTCGTAGTCCCAGTACCAGTCCTCCCCCGGCTCGAAGGAGCGCATGAGGCGGTGACCGGTCTGCTGGAAGTGCGCCGTCGCGTGCTGGGCCGGCGACGTGTCGCAGCACCCCACGTGCCCGCACGTCGCGCAGCGGCGCAGGTGGACCCACCACCCGCCGGCCGCGTCGCACTCGGCGCAGCCGGTCCCGCTGGGCGGGACGGCGGGGTCGACGGCGGCCCAGAGCTGCGCGCCCAGGCTCTCGTCGAGCCCGTCCCCCGTGACGCTCACCGGCGGCTCACCGGGTCCCGACGGCGGAGGGCCGCACGACGGGTGCCCACGACTCGGGGTCGAGCGCCGGTGCGGGCTCGGCGTCGTCCCAGGCCCGGCAGTCGTCGATCGTCGCGGCGAGCAGCGCGCGCAGGCGCTCGTCCGGGTCCGGCACGCACGCCTCGGCGATGCCCTGCACCGCCGCGGAGATGATGCTCGGCGCGGCGTCGCGCACGAACCGGTTCGGCCGCAGCCGCGCGCCCTCGCAGAACCGCTGCGCCCAGCGCGCCGTGCGCGGGCAGCTCGCGAGCGCGTCCGCGGACTCGGCGCTGAGCGTGCCCGCGGGGCGGTCGTCGAGGACGTCGAGCATCTTCTCCGCCCCGATGATCGCGACGGCGAGCGTCTGCTGCCGGTCCGCCGGGGCGATCGGCAGCGCCGTCACCGCTGCCCGCAGCGCGATGCGCACGTCCCAGTGCGGGTCGTCGCTCGTCAGCCCGATGACGGACGGGATGAGCGGCGCGAGCTTGGGGCGCTCCGGGTCGACCGTGAGGTCGTTCACGGCGCGCGCGAGCATCGCGAGCAGCGGGTGCGTGCACCGTGGATGGTCGCTCCACCGCTCCCCCGCGAGGTAGGACGCGAGCTCCATGAAGCACGCGCCCTTCTTCGGGTTGCGGTGCTTGCCACGGCCCAGCATCGGCAGCATGTCGTAGGTGTCGGTCACGAGGTCACCCCCACAGCGGGTCCGGTCCTTCGTCCAGTCTGCGCCGGGGCCGGGTCGTTGGCAACGGGAGGAGTGACCCCGGTCACGCCGGGTCGACGGCGAGGGCTCAGAAGATCTCCGCGGCGTGCGCCGTGGGCGACCAGGACCAGGCCGCCGACGCGGCGGCGACCGCGCCGGGCGTGTGCTCGACGACGCGTCCCGCCAGCGCGAGGACGTGCAGCGGGGTGGCGCCCAGGTGGGCCGCGCCGAGGTCGCCGACGTCCAGCGACAGGTCGGCGCGCGCGTCGGTCCGGCGCACCGTGGCCGTGCCGCCCGCCGCGCCGACGACGACGTGCCACCGCCCGGCGTTCGCGGGAGCCACGTCGTCGGCCACGTCGAGGACGAGGTCGACGGGGGCGGAGAAGGCCCGCGCGGCGAGCGCCCGCTCGACGTCGACGACGCGGACCCACAGCGCCTCGTCGAGGCGCGCGTGCATCCGTCGGTGGTCGGCGAGCAGGTGGGCCAGCGGGTCCGGCACGGGCCGCGACTCGCACGTCAGCGTGCTCATGAGGTCGAGGTCGAGCAGGTAGCGCCAGAGCCGGGCGTGGGTGGCCGGGTCCGTGGCGCTCACCTCCTGGACGGCGACCACGCCCGCCGGCACCAGCCCGGGCTTCCCCTCACGGACCCGGTACGCCGCGTACCCGCTCGGGCCCTCGGGACCGAGGGCGACGACGATCTCGGCCGGCGGACGGCCGTCGCCGCCGCCGAGGAGGAACTGCCAGCGGTCCGCGTCGCGCGCGAGGGTCCCGGGCCGCGAGCCCAGGAGGTCGTCGTGGATCGCGGTCAGGTGCGGCAGGGCGTCGTCCAGGGACATCAGGTGCAGACGGGCCGACGACCGTGCTGCGAGGCGCCGCGCGCGCGGCGTGTACGCGGCACGTGCGAGGTCGACCTCGATCGGCTGGCGCCACGACGCGATCCCGTAGCCGTAGCGCCCGTAGACGCCGGCCTCCGTCGCCCAGAGCGCGGCCACGGCCTCGCCCCCGGCCGCGAGGTCGGCGAGCTGACGGCGCATCATCGCCGTCATGACGCCGCGCCGGCGGTGGGTGGGCGCGACGGTCACCATCCACACCCCGGCGACGGGCAGCAGGTCCCCGCCGGGCATCGTCATCCGCAGCGAGTAGGCGCTCGCCGTCCCGACGACGTCGCGACCCGGGCCGTCGACGGCGACGAGCGTGCGGTCGGCCTCGATGGAGCGGCCGGCGAAGACGTCGTCGGCGGAGTCCTGCCGATATCCCCACCCGAACGCCCGCCACACCACGTCCAGGGCCGGCTCGCGGTCCTCCTGCTCCAGCGGTCGGACGTCGAACAGGGAGGTCACGAGGATCGTCATGCCCTGGTGATAGCCCCCGTCGGCCGGCGCCGTCCACCCGTTTTCAGGCCCGGTGCCACGGCCACCGACTGCGAGCCCCGCGGACCCGCCCTAGCGTCGAGGACGAGACCGACGACCCAGGGACGGGCAGACATGAGCGAGAACGACGAGGGCACAGCACGTCACGGCGCGGAGGAGCGCTCGACCGAGGCACCTCCTGAGGACGGGCACGCACCCGGCCGGGCGCGCACCGACCGCGCCGGTGCGGCCGCCACGGAGGCGATCCCGGGCGAGGTGCCCGCCGACGACCCGGAGCGCGACGCCGACGACCGCTTCGACGCCGGCTGAGCGCGCGCCGTCGACGGTCAGCTCACGAGGACCTGCGTGGAGGACTCCTTGAGCTTGGCCTCGGCCCAGCGCGCCTGGCGCCGGGTCTCGGGGAAGCACCGCTGGACGACGTCGAGCAGGTCGGAGTGCCGGACGGCTTGCGCCGCCTGGCCGAGCATGTCCCAGTCGACGGTGACGCCGGAGGCCTTCGTGTAGATCGTCCGCAGGTCGCGCAGCAGGAGCAGGCCCGGCGCCGAGGACCGGCCCAGGAGCTCGCTCGCGCGGTCGCGGACCGCGCGGGCGAGCCCCGTGTCGCGCCCGGCCTCCGGGTCGAGCTCCTCGCCGTACGGGCCGGCCACCTCCGCGATCTCGCGCACGTGGCGCGACGACCACTCCGCGAGGTCCTGCGCCACGTGGTGCAGCTCGTGGTCCGCGCGGTGCCGTTCCCTGGCCTGGAGCAGCTCGTGGGCGAGGTCGGCCTCGGAGCGGTGGAGCTCGCGCAGGACGAGGCCGATCTTCATGGTGCGCCCCTGTCTCCGGTCGCGGGGACCGTCTCGTCAGCGGTCGCGCCGCGCGCCCCGCGCGTCGGCGGCACGCCGGGGGCGAGGGGCGCCGAGGCGGTCGTCGTGGGGGCGGGCGAGGCCGTACCGCCGCCGTCGGCGACCTTGCGCAGCGCGGCCGTCGCCGTCTTGAAGATCGGCTGCTTGGACACCGGGTCCCAGTCCGTGGGGGTCAGCTCGTTCGCGGCGCGCCCGTGCTCCTCCGGCTCGTGGCCGCCGGGGGTGTCCCAGTAGCCGTAGTGGAACGGGACGAAGACGACGCCCGGCCGGATCCCGCTGACGCGCACCCGCGCCCGGACGCTCCCGCTCCGGGTGCGCACCTCCGCGACGTCGCCCTCGACCAGCCCGTGCACGACGGCGTCGTGCTCGGAGACCTCGACCCACACCTCCGGCGCGGCCTCCTGGAGCTGCGGCGCGCGCCCCGTCTTGGTGCGCGTGTGGAAGTGGTAGAGCGTGCGGCCCGTGACGAGCTGGAGCGGGTGCTCCTCGGTCGGCAGGTCGTGCGGCGGGACGTACTCGGCCGCCCGCAGGAGCGCGCGCCCCTCGGGGTTGGCCGCCGCGTAGTCGGTGCGGTCGAACGGCGCCCCGGTGACGAGGTCGCGCCCGTAGCTCTCGCACACGTCGGGGTGGGCGAAGAACCGCCCGTCCGCGTACAGGCGCTCGGTCCCGTCCGGGTGCTCGGCGTCGCACGGCCACTGGATGCCGCCCGCACCCCGCAGCAGGTCGTACGTGAGCCCGGAGTAGTCGCACGGGCGGCCCCGGCTGCACTCCTTCCACGCCTCGAACGCGGACTCGGCGTCGTGCCACGTGACGAGCGGGCCGCCGTCCTCGTCCCGGAGGTCCATGCGCTCCGCGAAGTCGAGGAACACGTCGAGGTCCGCCCGCGCCTCGCCGGGCGGCTCGACCGCCTTCTCGGACAGGTGCACCGTGCGGTCCGCGTTGGTGAACGTGCCCGTCTTCTCGGCCCACGTCGCCGCGGGCAGCACGACGTCGGCGAGCTGCGCCGTCTCGGTGAGGAAGAGGTCCTGCACCACGAGGAAGAGCCGGTCCTGGGCGAGGACCGACCGGATCCGCGCGAGCTCCGGCAGCGACACCGCGGGGTTGGTCGCCTGCACCCACAGCAGGCGGAGCGAGCCCTCCTCGGCGTACCGGAACATCTGCATCGCGTGGGTCGGCGGCGAGTAGTGCGGGATCCGCATCGGGTCGACGTTCCAGAGGCGCGCGAGCTCCTCCACGTGAGCCGGGTTCGACCAGTTGCGGAACCCCGCGAGGTCCCCGTCGGCGCCGCACTCGCGCGTGTTCTCCGCCGTCGGCTGGCCGTTCATCTGCAGGACGCCGCAGCCCGGCCGGCCGAGCATGCCGCGCAGCAGGTGCAGGTTGTTGACCTGCACGGCCGCCGCCGTCGCCTGGTGGGACTGGTAGAAGCCCTGGAGCACCGTCGACAGCAGCCGCTCCGCCGTGCCGAGGACCCGCGCGGCCTCGCGCAGGTCGTCCGCGGGGACGTCGCAGATCCGGGCCACCGCGTCGACGGGGTAGTCGGCGAGCCCGCGGGTCAGCTCCTCGAGCCCGACGGTGTGCCGGTCGACGTAGTCGTGGTCGACCCAGCCGCGCTCGAGGATCTCGTGCAGGATCCCGTTCATGAGCGCCACGTTCGTCCCCGGCCGGGGCGCGAGGTGCACGGTCGCGGCACGCGCCACCGGCGTGGGGCGCGGGTCGACGCACACGACGGCGGGCGGGTTCGGCCCCGCGAGCCGGTCCAGCACCCGGGTCCACAGCACGGACTGCGTCTCCGCCATGTTGTGGCCGAAGAGCGCGACGACGTCCGCGTGGTCGACGTCGGTGTACGAGCCGGGCTGCCCGTCGCACCCGAACGACTCCTTGAGCGCCGCGGCGGCCGTCGCCGTGCACAGCCGGGTGTTGCCGTCGACGTGGTTGGTCCCGATCCCGGCGTGGGCGACCACGCCGAGCGTGTAGTACTCCTCGAGGAAGAGCTGGCCGCTGGTGTAGAAGCCCAGGGCGCTCGCGCCCTGCTCGTCGAGCAGGTCCCGGGCCCTGTCGACCACCCGGCGCATCGCGTCGTCCCACGAGGTCGGGACGAGCCGCCCGTCCTCACGGACGAGCGGTCGGGTGAGCCGGTCCGGCGAGGCGTTCGCCTGCCAGCCGTACAGGTCCTTGGGACCGAGCCGCCCGTGGTTCACGCGGTCCTCGGCCCGGCCCCGCACCCCGACGATCCGGCCGTCCGCGACCGCGACGTCGAGCCCGTCCCCGTTCGAGTGCAGGATCGACGCCGACGGGACCCACCGCTCGACGTCGTCCTCGGTGACGCCCTCGGCGAGGTGCGAGTCGACCCGGACGGGCCACTCCTCGCCCGGCCCGTACGGCGTCCGCGTCCCCCACGGCTCCGCGATCCGGTCGATCCGTGCCACCGCGCCACCTCCTTCTCCGCCGGCCGCTCGTCCCATGCTCGCGCGCCGCCGTGGGCACGCATCTCCTGGTGGCGCCCGCGCGGGGCGGCCCGTGCGGGCCGGGCGCCTTAGGCGCGACGACCCACCTCAGGCGCCTCAGGGTCGGGGGCGGCGACCGCCTAAGGCACCCTCCCCTGAACGGTGCGCGGTCGTCCGATGCGACGACCCGGTGCTCAGGACGAACGTGAGCGTCGGACAGGCAGGGTGCCTGCAGAGACGGGGACGACCATGAGCGCACAGTTCGATCCGACCTTCGAGGCGGATCTCGCGTACCGCACGCAGCGGCTCCGCGAGGAGTTCCGGCACGACGAGCCCTCGCTGCTGCACTGGTGGCGCGGGCGCCGTCAGCGTCACGACCACGCGGCGCGGTGACCGCGCCGCCCGACGCCGTCGACGAGCACTCTCTCGTCGGCGGCGTCGTCGTGTCCGGCGCGGGCTCCGGCGAGGTAAGCGGTGGTCACGTGTCGGTGCACGCTGCGAGGATGGGAGCCGTGCCACGCCCCTCCTCGCGCGCGCCCTTCGTGGCCCGCGCCGCCGAGCTCGACGCGCTCTCCGCGGCGGTCGAGCGCGCGCGCCGGGGCGAACCCGGCGTGGTGCTCGTGGGCGCCGACGCCGGGGTCGGCAAGACGCGCCTCCTCACGCGTGCGGCGGAGCTCGCCGCCGGGAGCGGCGCGACCGTCGTCTGGAGCCACTGCGTGGACCTCGGCGAGGTCGGTCTTCCGTACCTGCCCTTCTCCGAAGCCCTGACGACGCTGCGTGCGCAGCACCCCGCGGTCGACGAGACCGTCGCGGCGCGGCCCGCGCTCGCGCGCCTGCTCGACGCCGGGACGCCCGCGGACGACGAGCAGAGCCAGGGCGAGCGCCTCCAGCTCTTCGAGAGCGTCGCGGCCGCGCTCGCCGCGTCGGGGACCGCCGAGGCGCCGCTCGTGCTCGTCGTCGAGGACCTGCACTGGGCGGACCCGTCGAGCCGCGACGTCCTGCGCTTCGTCGTCGCGCGCCTGCGCGCCGAGCACGTCCTCGTCGTCGCGAGCTACCGCGCGGACGACCTGCACCGTCGCCACCCCCTGCGCCCCGTCCTCGCGGAGCTCCTGCGCCACCCGCGCGTCGAGCACGTGCAGCTCTCCCCCTTCACCGAGGGCGAGCTGCGCGAGTTCACCACCGCGCTCGCGGGCGCGCCTCTGCTGCCCGACGCGTTCGAGTCCGTCCGGACGCGCTCCGAGGGCAACGCCTACTTCGCCGAGGAGCTCGTCGAGTCGGGCCTCGACGACGAGCTGCCCTGGTCCCTCGCGGACGTCCTGCGCGCCCGCCTCGAGGTGCTCGACCCCGCCGTGCAGCACCTCGTGCGCGTCGCGTCGGTGTCCGGGCGCCAGGTGAGCGAGCCGCTCCTGCGCGCCGCCCTCGCGCGCGACGCCGCGGACGGCGAGGCGGCGACCGGGCGCTCGTTCGACGCCGCGCTGCGCGAGGCCATCGCCCACCACGTCCTCGCGGTCGAGGGGGACGGCGCACGCGACACGGTCGTGTTCCGTCATGCGCTGCTCGCCGAGGCCGTCGCGTCCGACCTGCTGCCGGGCGAGCGCGTCGGCGTGCACCGCGCCTACCTCGCCGCGCTCGACGACGACCCGGGGCTCGGGTCGCCCGCGCTGCGCGCGCACCACGCGCTCGCCGCGCACGACCTCCCGGCCGCGCTCACGGCGTCGCGCGCCGCCGCCCGCAAGGCTGCGCGCGTGCTCGCGCCCGCGGAGGAGCTGCGGCACCTCGAGCAGGTGCTCGCGCTCTGGCAGGCGGTGCCCGACGCCGCGGACCTCCTCGGCGAGGACCGCGTCACCGTCGCGCTCGCCGCGGCCGGGGCGGCGAGCCGTGCCGGCGAGCCGGACCGCGCGGTCGCGCTCGCGCGCAAGGTCGTCGAGGGCACCGCGGGCGACCCGATGCGCCAGGCGTCGCTGCGGCACGTCCTGTCGCGGTACCTGCTCGGCACGGAGGAGGTCGAGGAGACCCTCGCCCACACCGAGGCCGCGCTCGCCGTGCTCCCGGAGGAGCCGCCGTCGCTCGACCGCGCGTGGACGCTCGCGATGCGGGCGCGCGCCGCGATGAACGCCGACCTCGACGAGCTCGCCGCGGAGGTCGCGGCGCAGGCCCTCGACGTCGCGCACCGGCTCGACGCGCCCGACGTCGAGGCGGACGTGCTCACCACGATGGCGATCCTCGAGGTCGCGGACGACGACCGCGCCGCGGTGCTGCTCGCCCAGGCCCGGGAGCGCGCCGTCGAGGCGGGCGACATCCTCACCGAGCTGCGCTGCTGGTACAACATCGCGGCGAACCGCTACTACGCGGGCCGCATCGACGAGGCGCTGCAGGTGACGGCCGACGGCCTCGACCGGGCGCGCGCGACCGGGCTCGGCTGGAGCGCGTACGGCGTCGAGCTGCGCCTGTTCCGCGACCTCGTGCGCTACGTGCTCGGCGACCTCACGCCCACCGAGACCACGGGCGAGACGATGCCCGAGGGGTCCGCCCCGCAGCTCTCGTGCGTCCAGCTCTACGCGGCGGTGGCGCGCGGCGACGACGACGCGCTCGCCCGCGGCACGGCCCTGCGGCGGGACTGGTTCCGGGACGGGCAGATCGCGCTCATCTCCGGCGGCTGCTCGATCGACGCGCTCACGTGGGCGGGGCGGGACGAAGAGGCGGTCGCGCTGGCCGTCGAGCTCGTGGACCACCTGGGCCGCACGTGGAGCGACTACTTCCTGGGCCGCATCTGGATCTCGGCGCTCGCGCTCGCCGCGCTCGCCGACGCCGCGGACGCGGCGCGTCTCCAGGGCGCGGCCGGGGCCGGGCAGGTCGCGGCGCTCGTCGCGCGGGGCGACGAGCTGCTGGAGGCGGCGCGCACGACGGCGGAGCGCGGCCGACCGCGCGGCGGTCGCCTCGGGCCCGAGGGGCGCGCCTGGCTCGCGCGCGCCGCGGCGGAGCACTCGCGCCTCACGGGCGAGGACGACCCGGCGCTGTGGGAGGAGACGACGCGCCTCTTCGACTACGGCTACCGGTACGAGGTCGCACGCTCGCGCTTCCGGTGGGCCCAGGCGCTGCTCGGCGCGGGCGACCGCAACGCGGCCGAGATCGAGGCGGCGCAGGCTCTCGAGGAGGCCGAGTCGATGGGCGCGGCCCCCCTCGCCGAGGCGGTGCGCGCGCTCGGGCGCCGCGGCCGGCTCGACCTGCCCGGCGTCCGGCGGTCCACCACGGCGGTCCTCACCGAGCGCGAGGAGGAGGTCCTCCTGCTCGTCGCGCAGGGCCTGACCAACCGGCAGATCGGCGAGCGCCTGTTCATCTCGGCGAAGACGGTGAGCGTCCACGTGTCCAACGTCCTGGCCAAGCTCGGCGCGTCCGGTCGCGCCGAGGCCGTCTCGCTCGCGCACCAGCGCGGGCTGCTCGAGGTCTGACGCGATGGGCTCGTCGTCCGACCCGTCGCCGGGGGCGTCACCCGGACCGCCGGACGGTGGGTCGGTCGGCACCCTCGTCCTCGTGCGCCACGGGCAGAGCACGTTCAACGCGGGCGACCGCTTCACCGGCCTCCTCGACGTGCCGCTCTCGGGCGTCGGGGTCGCCGAGGCCGGGCGCGCGGCCCGCCTGCTCGCCGACGCCGTCGCGCGGGAGCCCGCCCTGGCGCCGCGCCGCGTCGTCACGTCCCCGCTCGTGCGCGCCGCGACGACGGCCGCGATCGTCGCCGACGCGCTGCCCGGCCCGCCGCCGCTCGCGGTCGAGTGGCGCCTCGTCGAGCGCCACTACGGCGCGTTCACGGACAAGCCGCGCGACGTCGTCCGGCGCGACTACGGCGAGGCCGCGTACTGGCGCTACCGCCGCTCCTACCTGCACCGACCACCGCCGCTCGCGGCGGACGACCCCGCACGTCCGCTCGTCGACGACACCCTGCTGCGCCTGCCCGACGCCGCGCGCGCCGCCCTGCGCCCCGACGCCGAGTCGCTCGCGGACGTCGTCGAACGGCTGCGTCCCTTCTGGGCGGAGACGCGCGCGGCGCTCGCCCGGGGCGAGGCGGTCCTCGTCGTCGGGCACGGCAACTCGCTGCGCGCCCTGTCGGTGCTCGTGGACGACCTCACGCCCGAGGAGGTCCAGGACCTCGACGTGCCCACCGGCCACCCGCTCGTCCACCGCTTCGCTCCCGGCCGCGACGGCACGCACGTCCCGGAGGTCCGGGGCGGCACCTACCTCGACGCGCACGGTGCCGAGCACGCGCTCGGCGACCTCAGGTCCCGCGGCGGCACCTGAACGGACCCCGTCCGTCACGACGCCTCGGCGTGCCCGTGCGCGCCGGCGTCACGACTCGGGCGTGGCGGAGCCGAGGGCCTGGGCCGTGCGCGCCGACGAGATGAGCGCCACGTCCAGCAGGCACTGCCGCCAGGCGTCCCCGTCCAGGCCCCCGGGGTCGAGGTACCAGCGGTCCGGCAGCACGCCGGTCTCGACTCCGCGGACGTCGAGGCACGTCCTGAGCTCCGCGTCGGACGTGTCGCCGGGCACGGGGGCGGCGGGGAGCAGACGGTCGACGAGCAGCCGGGGGATCGCGGGCGACGTCTCGATCGGCACGACCTCCCGGGTCGTCGGGTCGTACGAGGCTCGGCAGCTCGGGTCCCGGTCGGGACCGGTCAGCGGCGAGCCGCACGTCATCGCCCCGAGGCTCCGGTTGTTCTCGGACCGCGTCGCGGTGAGGATCCCCCGGACGTCCGTCGCCGGACCTGCCTCCGGGCCGAGCGCCGCGACGTTGAGGAAGAGACCTTCCGCCCAGGCGTCGGGGAGACGGTACGTCGGGCCGGTCGCGGCCGGTCCCTCACCGGCCAGGAGCATCCAGGTCTCCATGCGCTCGCGCTCCCACGAGGGGTCCGACCCGGGCGGCGTGGCGGAGGTCGCGACGCTCAGCACCAGACCCTCGGCGCCGCCCTCGCGCTGGAGCAGGACCAGGTTCTGGAAGCCGTCGTGCACGACCGCTCCCGCCGTGCCTCCGCGCCGCAGGACCGCGAGGTCGCCGTCGTCCCCGGCGAGGACGCGCAGCCCCGGAAGCTGCTCGCTCCCCGCGGGCTCGGGACGGTACTCGACGAAGAACCGCTCGCCGTCGCGCCAGGCGCCGAGGCCGAGGTCGAGCACGTACGTGCCGTCGTCGCGCCGGTACGTCGCGGGCTCCTTCACCGCGACGACGCCCGGCGCGACGTCGACGAGCGTGGGCTCCGCCGTGACGACCTCGTACCCCGGCGACCCGGAGACGACCTCGCGCGCGAGGTCACGGAACCCGTCCGGGCCGCCCGCCGTCACGACGCCCGTCCCGACGAGCCCCAGCGCGACGACGCCCGCGACGCCGGCGAGCGACCGGCGCCGCTGCACGCCGCGACGGCTCGACCGGAGAACCAGGTCGAGGTCGAGCTCGGAGGGCGGGACGGCGTCGTCGGCCGTGCGGCGCAGCCGGGCGAGGAAGTCGTCCTCGGGCGGGGTGGGCACCGGGCGTCCGGTCACGGGGCTCATCGGGGTGTCCTTCCGGAGGTCGGGGTGGTCGGGGAGGTCAGGGTGGTGGTCGTCGGGGCGGGAGCGGTGCCGTCGGGTGCGCCGAGGAGCGCCCGCAGGCGGGCGAGGCCCCGGGAGGCCGTGGACTTCACGGTGCCGACGGGCATGCCGAGCTCGGCGGCGACCTCGCTCTCGCTGAGGTCGAGCAGGTGCCGCATGACGACGACGCGGCGCTGCTTGACCGGGAGCGTCAGGAGCGCGCGCACGACGGCGTCGCGATCGTCGACGGAGCCCGTCGGCTCCCCGGCACCGGGGCGGCCGGGCCGGCCGACGCCCTCCGCCCGCGTGAGCTCGTCCGGCCCGGCGAGCACCTCGCGCCGCGTGCGGCGCCACGTGTCGACGCGCAGGTTGGCCAGCACGCGGCGGGCGTAGGCGAGCGGGTCGCGCTCGCGGGCCCGCGACCACGCGCGGTACGTGCGCTCCAGCGCGTGCTGCGTGAGCTCCTCCGCCCGGTGCCGGTCCCCGCAGAGCAGGTACGCCATGCGGTGCAGAGGGTCGCGGGCGTCCCGCATGAACGCCGAGAACTCCTCGTCGCGCGTGCGCCGGGCGACGAGGTCGACCTCGACCGCCGGCGCGCCGTCCAGCTCGCCGTCCCGATGATCGTCCCGATCGTCGTCCCGATCGTCGTCACCTGCGACGTCGAGCAGCAGCTGGAGCCTGCCGGTCCCCCCGACCGGTCCGGCCGCACCCGTCGCGGTCACGTCCTCACCCCTCGCGGGCCGCGCCCGCCGTCGTGTCGTGGTCTCACGAGCGGTACACGCAGCGTCCCCGCCCGAGGTTCCCTTCTTCCCGATTTCACCCCGTCCGCGTGCCCGGCTGGCACCGCTTGCACTGTTTGACCGGCCTCGTCCTGGTGATACTGGCACCATGACCGACGCCCAGGCGATCCACGAGCTCGCGCAGGCGGGGCTCGCCGAGCCGGTGGCGGACGAGTCGTTCGACCGGTTCGCGCGTCTCGTGCGGCGGCAGCTCGGGGTGCCGTCGGCGCTGGTCACGCTCGTCCTCGACGACGAGGCGGTGCTGCCCGGCGCGCTCGGCCTGCCCGAGCCGTACCAGTCGGAGCGCCGCACACCCCTGAGCCACACGTTCTGCCAGTTCGTCACGAGCGACGCACGACCGCTCGTGGTCGAGGACGCCCGGGTCGTCCCGCACCTCGCCTCGCTCCGCGCGGTCGACGACATCGGCGTCGTGTCCTACGCCGGCTTCCCGATCTTCGACCCGCACGGGCGCGCCGTCGGGTCGCTGTGCGCGTTCGACGGACGCCCGAGGCCGTGGTCCGACGAGGACCTCGCGACCCTCGCCGACCTCGCGTCCGCGTGCACGTCCGAGCTGCGGCTGCGGCTCGCCCGGGCGCGGGCGAAGCGCATGCAGCGGGTCGCGCTCGCGGCCAACCGGCGGTCCCGCCTCCTGCTGGAGCTCTCCGAGTCGTTCGCCGCCGCGACGTCCGTGCGCGACGTCGCCGAGCGGCTCTCCGCGGTCGGCGCCGCGATCGGCGCCCGCTACGCGGGCCTCGCGATGCTCGACGCGAGCGGAACGCGCCTCGAGTACACGACGCTCGACCACCTGGAGCCGGGCGTCCCCGTGTCGTTCCGTCGGATGCGGATCGACGACGAGCGCGGCGCCGCGATCGCCGCCCGCACGCGCGAGCCGCTGTTCTTCCGCGACCACGCCCACTACACGGCGCGGCTGCCCGAGGCGGCGGCCCTCATCACGTCCGACGACGTCGAGGCGCGCTCCTTCCTCCCGGTCCTCGCCGGGGAGCGGCTGCTCGGCGTCGTCGCGCTGGCGTGGGACGCGGTCCGGGGGTTCGACGAGGACGCGGTGAAGACGGAGACGACGGTCGCGTCGTACGTCGCGCACGCGCTCGACCGCGTCCGGCTCCTGGAGGAGCGGCACCGCGTCGCGACGACGCTCCAGGCGGCGATGCTCACCGAGCTCCCGTCGGTCCGCAGCGCGGAGCTCGCCGCCACCTACGCGTCCGCGACCCGCACCGACCAGGTCGGCGGCGACTGGTACGACGCGGTGGTGCTCGACGACGACGCGTGCGTCCTCATGATCGGCGACGTCACCGGCCACGACATGCGCGCGGCCGCGCAGATGGGCCAGCTGCGCTCCATGCTGCGCACGTTCGCGTGGTGCCAGGACGAGCCCCCCGCGGTCCTGCTGCGGCTCCTGGACCGGGCCAACCGCGGCCTCGCGCTGCACTCGAGCGGCACGGCCGCCGTCGTCCGGCTCGACCGCACCCCGCACGGGTTCGACCTCACGTGGTCGAACGCCGGGCACCCGTCCCCGCTCGTGCTGCGCGCCGACGGCACCGTCGAGACGCTCGACGCGCCCCCGGACCTCATGCTGGGCGTCGTCCCCGGCACCACGCGGCACGACCACCGCGCGCACCTCGCGCACGGCGACACGCTGCTCCTGTACACCGACGGTCTCGTCGAGCGGCGCGGCGCGTCCTACGCCGAGCGCCTCGGCGCCGTGCGGGCCGTCCTCGCCGAGCTCACGGCCACCGCGACGTCCGCCCTGCCCGACGCGCTCGTGCGCCGGCTCGTGTCCGACCAGCGCGACGACGTCGCCGTCCTCGCGCTGCGGGTGCGGCACGCCGTCGCCCGACCGCCCGGACCGGGACGGCCGTCCGTCCTGACGCGGCAGGTCGAGCACGCGTCGTCGGCGATCGGACCGGCCCGGCGCTGGGTGGACGACGTCCTCGAGAGCTGTGACGTCTCCCCGTCGGTTCGCCGCATCGCGATGCTCCTCACGAGCGAGATCCTGACGAACGCGGTCCAGCACGGCGCGGCCCCGGTCGAGGCGGAGCTCGAGGTCGGGCACCGTGTCCTGCGCGTCGCGGTCCGGGACGGCTCGCCGGCGCTCCCTCGGCTCCGGTCCCCGCGCCCGGACGAGACGGGCGGCCGGGGCGTGCAGTTCCTCGAGCGCTGCGCATCGCGCTGGGGGGTCGACGCCATCGACGGCGTCCCGGGCAAGGCCGTGTGGTTCGAGCTCGACCTGGACGACTGAGCCCGGTCGTCGAGCCCGGGGTTCCTCCCCACCCCGACGCGAGCCCGGGGAGCGACCCCGGGGTCGGCACGGGCTGTGCCGTGTCGGAGGGCAGAGGTAGCGTGTGTGAGGTGGGCCACTCCCCTGGTCCCGCGCGGGCGGTCGCGGCAGCGCGCACCCACCGTAGGCACCCCCGCGAACGTCGAGACCTCGAGTCCTGAGAGGCAGCACCATGACCGACCTCGCCACCCCCACGAGCGTCCGCCCGGAAGCCACCGCGACCGGCCCCGCTCCCCTGCCCGAGCGCGACGACCTCGACGCGGTCCTCGCGGGCCACCGCCGGGAGATCACGGGCTACTGCTACCGCATGCTCGGCTCCTCGTTCGAGGCGGAGGACGCCGTGCAGGAGACGTTCCTGCGCGCGTGGCGCTCCTACGACCGGTTCGAGGGCCGCTCGTCGCTGCGCTCCTGGCTCTACCGCATCGCGACGAACGTGTGCTTCGACGCGCTGGGTGCGCGCAAGCGGCGTGAGCGCCCCATGGGCCTCGGCGGCCCGCAGGCGCCGGAGGCCGAGAACCTGGGCCAGGTGCTCCCCGAGGAGACGTGGGTCGAGCCGGTGCCCGACGATCGCGTGCTGCCGCACGACGGCGACCCGGCGCAGGTCGCGGTGGGCCGTGAGACCATCCGGCTCGCGTTCGTGGCCGCGCTGCAGTTCCTGCCGCCCAAGCAGCGCGCCGTGCTCCTGCTGCGCGAGGTGCTGCGGTGGCAGGCGAGCGAGGTCGCGGAGCTGCTCGACACGTCGGTCGCGTCGGTGAACAGCGCGCTGCAGCGGGCGCGGGCGACGCTGGCGGCACGGGCCCACTGGGACAGCTCGGGCCTCGGCGAGGACGCCGAGCCCGCGCCCGCGCCGGTCGCGTCGAACGCCGGGCTCGGCGACGAGGAGCGGCTGCTGCTGGAGCGCTACCTCGACGCGTTCGAGCGCTACGACATGGACGCGCTCGTCGCGATCCTCCACGAGGACGCGACGCTGTCCATGCCGCCGTACCCGCTGTGGATGAAGGGCACGGCGGACATCGTGACCTGGATGACCGGGCCCGGCCACGAGTGCGAGGGGTCCCGCATGGTGCCGGTCGCGGTGAACGGCACGTTCGGGTTCGGCCAGTACCGTCGGGCCGCGGACGGCGGGCACGAGCCGTGGGCGCTGCAGGTGATCGAGACCGAGGACGGGCGGGTGACGGCCATCAACGCGTTCCTCGACACGGCCTCGTGGTTTCCGCTGTTCGGCCTCCCCGCGCGCCTCGACGACTGAGCACGCGCGGGGCCGGTCCGTCAGTCGAACGTCTCGAGGAGGGTGCTCCGCTCGGCGTCCGTGAGGTTCGTGGCGACGAGCTTGCCGTGGACCCCGTGGAACCGCTCGCCCACGCGGTCGAGGTCGCCGTCCTCGGTGACGACGAACAGCGCGGACGACCCGGGCGTGACGCCCTCCCGGATGCGGTCGAGCTGGTCCTTGTCGATCCCCACGGCGGCCATCGCCTTGGTCGACGCGCCGATCGCGGCGCCGGCCGCCGCGCCCAGCACGGGCGCGAAGAAGAGCGAGCCGAGCAGCAGGCCCCAGAACGCGCCCCAGCCGGTGCCGCGCCACTCGTCCTGGTGACCGTGACGCGTCGTCGGCTTGGCTGCGCCCTCCGGCCACGAGACGACCGCGGTGTCGATGATGCGGATCGCGTGCTCGGAGGCCGAGTCGTGCAGGATCCGGGACGCGGTGTCCGCGCCCTCGGGAGAGTCGAACTTCCAGACGGTGAACGTGGCCATGGCGATTCTCCTCGTCAGCCGAGCAGCTTGGCCTTGGCCGCGGCGAACTCGGCGTCGCTCAGCACGCCGGAGGCGTGGAGCTGACCGAGCCGCTCGAGCTGGCCGAGCAGGTCGTCCTGCGCCGGGGCCGCGGCGGGCGCGGCCGGCGCGGGCTGGGCGTACTGGGCCGCGGCCTGCTGGGCCGCGGCCTCGATGCGTGCCTGCTCCTGCGCGGCCTCGGCCTGCTGGGCCTCCCACGACTGCTGGGCACGGTTCGCCTGGTGGCGCTGGACGGCGCCCGCGGTCGCGGAGGCGGTCCCGGCGATGACGGCGGTGCGAGCGGCGGTCCCGATGAGCCCGGGGCGGCCGAAGCGACGGATGGGCATGTGGTTCTCCTGGTTCTGTGGGCGGAGGCGCCACGGAGCGGGCGCCGGGCGGGCGGCTCAGTCCTCGACGAGCGCGAGGTCGGCGACCTCGTTGACGACCTCGGCCGGGATGCGCTCGCTGAGCAGCACGACGCCGTCGGCCGCGCCGGTCGCGGCGATCACGCCGCGGGCCCACGTGTGCTCGACGACGAGGACGAGGGCCGACGTGCCCGGCGCGAGCCCGGCGGCGACCGCGTCGAGGTCGTCCTCGCCGGCGAGGCCGGCGCCCGTGAGCTCGACGTCGGTGATCTCCAGCTCGTCGCCGAGGTCGGTCACCTCGAGGACCTCGACGTCGCCGGCCTCGGAGCGCCGGACGACCGCGAGGTCGAGGAGCGTGACGGTGCCCTCCGCGAGCACCTCGAGGACGGAGGCCTGCACCCCCGCGGGGATGCGGTCCGACGGGAAGGCGATCGCGACGATCTCGACGGGGCCGAAGGTGGACGTTGCCATGGACGGGACTCCTGAGTCTGTCGGTGGGCGAGGACGACGGTGCGGACGCGGGAGGCCCGGAGGCCCCGGGCGGGGCGGCTCAGCGCGCGGCGCGCTCGGCCTCGTCGCCGTGGACGACGAGCGCCCACAGGACGAAGACGTCGAGCACGATCGTGATCAGCGACCACCACGGCGTCACCTGCAGCGTCGTGAACTGGGCGATCGCGTTGAGCACCACCAGGACGATGGCGACCATGCGCGCCCAGCCCCTGCCCGAGAGCAGGGCGAAGCCGGTGAGGATGAGCAGCACCCCGATGACGAGGTGGATCCAGCCCCACGTGGACACGTCGAGGACGACGATCCCGACGTCGGTCACGCCGACGAGGCTGTTCGGGGAGAACACGGCGACCAGACCGCTGATCGCGTTGAAGAAACCGATCGTCACGAGGACGATCCCGGCGAACCAGACCCAACCGACCCAGGCCGTCACCTGCGACGAGCGTGCCATGCGAGTCCTCCTGAGGTGCCGACCGTGGTCGGAGCGAGACGAGCGGACGAGCGTGCGCGTCGATCGTGGCACCGGTCGGGAGGTTCGGCATCCGGAAGCGACGGCGCGCCCGCCGGGCCCGCCCCCACCGCCGCCACTAGGTTCGGGACATGACGACGCCGACGCCCGCCGAGGACCCGTGGTCGGGCGTGCCCGACGCCGGCACGCGCCCCGTCCAGCACGACTCCCGGCGCCCGCCGCGGTGGGTCCCGCGCGCGCTCGCGATGGCCGTCGTCGCCGTCTTCGTCGGGATCTTCGCGTGGTACGCGCTGGGCCAGCTCAAGGCGCTGGGCGTCAACATCCTCATCGCGTTCTTCGTCGCGCTCGCCCTGGAGCCGATCGTGGTGTGGCTGGTCCGCCACGGCTGGCGCCGCGGCGCGGCGGCCGCGGTGGCCCTGATCGGCTCGCTCCTGACGATCCTCGTGGTGCTCGCGCTCTTCGGGAACCTGTTCGTCCAGCAGCTCGTCCAGCTCGTCCAGTCGCTCCCGGACCTGTACGCGAGCATCCAGGACCTCGTCGCGGAGCGCTTCGACGTGGTCATCCCCGACTCGGACGACCTCATCAAGCAGGTCATCAACGACTTCGGCGACGACGTCGCCTCCGGCGCGCTCGTCGTCACCACGACCATCGTCGGCGGGATCTTCGCCTCGCTGACGATCATGCTCGTCACCTACTACCTGCTCGCGGCCGGGCCCAAGTTCCGCGCGGCCGTGTGCCGCTGGCTCACCCCCAACCGCCAGGAGGAGGTGCTGCGGCTCTGGGAGATCACCCAGGTCAAGGTCTCCGACTTCATCAACTCGCGCATCGTCCTCGCCGCGCTGTCGAGCGTCTTCACGTTCGTGTTCCTGCTGATCCTCCAGACCCCGTACGCGCTCCCGCTCGCGGTGTTCACGGGCGTCGTCTCGCAGTTCGTGCCCACGATCGGCACGTACATCGGCGGCGCCCTGCCCGTCGCGGTCGCGCTCACGTCTCAGGGCCTGCCGCAGGCGCTCGGCGTGCTCGCCTTCATCATCGGCTACCAGCAGCTCGAGAACCTCTACTTCTCCCCCAAGGTCTCCGCCCGCGCGCTGGAGATGAACCCGGCGGTGAGCTTCGTCGTCGTGCTCGCGTTCGGTGCGGTGTTCGGGGCGCTGGGCGCGTTCCTCGCGCTGCCGATCGCCGCGACGATCCAGGCGGTCGCGAACACCTACCTCCAGCGGCACGAGCTCATCGAGTCGCACATGCTGCACGACCCCGACGCCGAGGGCCACCACCCGCACAAGGGCAAGGGCCGCGACGGGGAGGGCGGCACCGCGCGGCGTCGCCGCAAGAACCGGGAGGCCGCCCTGGAGGCCGAGCGCACGGTCGACGAGCGCCACGCCGAGGGCATCGAGTAGCGGCTCCCGCACGGCACGCGGGACCACGGCACGCGGGACCCGGGTCAGGGGACCGGCACCCCGGCGTGGGTCAGGGCGGCGTCGACGCTGGGGACGACGCGCCCGTCGTCCACCAGCCCGCGGAACCAGTCCGACGCGCCCGCCCCCTCGCGCGCCGCGGCCGGGACGCGGACCAGGTACAGCGCCGCGCCCATGCCCGCGAGCTGGCGGTCCAGGTCCGCGAGGCCGTCGAGCACGGTCGACGTCACGAGCCGCTGCGACTCCATCTCCAGCGCCACGACGCGCGGGGTCGGGTCCTCGGACCGCGCCCGGGCGAGGACGGCCTCGACCGTGGCGCGCGTGTTCGCGGTGTACAGACCGCCCTCGAGGTGCAGGACCAGCGCGCCCGGCGCCCGCGACGACCCGGCCCGGTCCGCGTACGTCCACCCGCCGTCGGGCGAGCGCGCCAGCTCGACGGCGCGTGGCCGGTCCGCCTCGCGGAGCACCAGGACCAGCGTCATCACGACCCCGACCCCCACCGCGGGCAGCAGGCCCGCCACGAGCCCGATCGCGGCCGTCACCACCGCGCACGCGAGCTCGACCCGGTTGATGCGCCACAGCTCGACGAACTCGCCCACCTGGATGAGGCTCACCGTCGCCACCACGACCATCGCGCCGAGCGTCGCCTGCGGCAGGTCGTCGAGGACGGGCGCGAGGAAGAGCGCGACCAGCACCGCGAGCGCCACCGTCACGAGGCCCGACGCCTGCGTGCGCGCCCCGGCGCGCAGGCTCACCGCGGTCTGGGAGAACCCGCCCGCGGGCGGCATCGCGCGGAAGAACGCGCCGGCCACGGCGGCGAGGCCGTTCGCGAGGAGCTCCGTGTCGGGGTCGATCTGGGGCTCGTCCGGGCGACGGACGCCGCGGCCCACGGACACGGTCTCGAGGAACGCCATGACGGCGATGGCTGCCGCCCCGGGGAGCATCGCGCCCACGAGCGACAGGTCCGGCAGGACGGGCAGCGGCAGGCCCGACGGCACGGGGTCGATGACGGCGACCCCGGACCGGTCGATCCCGGCGAGCGCGACGAGCAGGATCCCCGCCGCGACGACGACGAGCGGCGCGGGGACCCGCGGCGCGACCCGCCCGAGCACGACGAGCACCGCGATGCTGCCGAGGGCGAGCAGGACAGTCGGCAGGTTGGCGTCGCCGACCTGGGAGAGCGCGGACGTCAGGACCCCGAAGAACCCCGTCGCGTCGGGGTCGGCGGGCACGCCCAGCAGCTTCGGGAGCTGGCCGACGGCCACCGTCGCCCCGACGCCGGCCTTGATCCCGACGAGGACGGCCCGCGAGATGTTCTCGACGAGGGAACCGAGGCGCAGCACGCGCGCGAGGACGAGGAGCGCCCCCACGAGCAGGGCGAGCGTGCAGACCGCGCGCGCCGGGTCGTCGCTGCCCGCCGCGACCCCGGCCGCGAGCAGCGTGGACGCGGACAGGGTGGCGATGGTCGACGTCGTGCTCATGCTCAGGGCGCGCGACCCGCCGAGCAGCGCGTACACGACCGTCGGGACCATGCACGTGTACAGGCCGAACTCCACGGGCAGGCCGGCGATCGTCGCGTACGCCATGGCCTGCGGCACGACGACGGCTCCCGCCGACAGCCCCGCGACGGCGTCGCGGCGCGCCCACGCGCGCCGGTACCCGCGCAGCGTGGGCAGCAGGGTCGGCCCCTGGCTCGCCCGGTCGCGCGCCGGGGCGCCGTCGCTCACGCGTCCTCGGCCGGGAAGACGCGGGTCCAGTCGTCCCGGACGCTCACGACCGTGAAGCCGTGGTCGGCCGCGGCGGACAGCGCCTGCTCGGCGCCCGCGTCGTACGGCACGTCACCGCGACCGGTGTCGTCGTCGTGGTGCACGAGGAGGCTGAGGCTGCGCGGGTTGCCCTGGACGAACCGGAGCATGTCCACGTCGCCGTTCGAGTTCCCGGCGGCCAGGACGGGGCGACGGCCGACGCGCGACCAGATGCGGACCGGCTTGAGGGGGCCGTCGTCGAGGTAGTCGAACGCGGTGCCGTAGCGCACCTGGTTCGTGCCCGCGTCGTACGTGAGACCGAGCGCCGACCCCACGACGCGCTCCGGCGGGATGCCGTAGTAGTCGAGCGTCATGGGCCGCATGAAGTCGCGGTCTCCCCCGGACACGACGTAGCACGCGAAGCCGTGCGCCTCGAGATGGCGCAGCAGCTCCACCATCGGCTGGTAGACGGCGTCGGCGTAGGGGCGACCGAGCGTGAGGTGCTTCGCGCGGGCGTAGAACGACGCGACGGCCGCGTGGTAGTCCTCCACGCTCTCGTGCGCCGTGGACGCGAGGATCGCGCCGACCATGACCTTCAGGTCGGTGTCGTCCCCCGCGTAGTGCTTGTCCACGGCCGCGCCGAGCCACGCCAGGTCCCCGCTGACGGCCGCGCGGTACGGCTGGCGGTCGGCGAGCGTCGGGTCGGCCTCCGCCGCCGCCTTCCACTGCTCCACGATGAAGTGGAGCTGCGTGGGCATGGGCTTCTCCGTCCAGAGCGTGCCGTCGTTGTCGAAGACGGCGACCCGCTCCTCCGGGCGCAGCGCGTCCGGGCCGACGGCCACCGCCTCGACGAACGCGAGGATCGCGTCGCGGGCGGGGCCGTCGGCCCAGGACGGCAGGGGTCGGGTCATCGCGACGGTCAGTCGCGCGCCATCGCCGCGGCCAGGTGCGCCTCGAGGTCGAGGTACGCGTCGTCCGCGACGTCGAACACGACCTGGGCGATCTCGCCGCCCGTGAAGTCGAACCCGTACCCGTACAACGACGAGACCGGGTCCGCGCTGTCGCGGCCGATCGTCAGCCCTTCGCCGCAGAGCGAGAAGTGCCCGAGGACGGTGCGGATCCGCTGCTCGCCGACCTGCTGGTCGTCGATGAAGAGCTTCAGCGGGCCCTCGCCCTCGCGGTACTTGCCCATGCCCTCCTTGGTGAACTCGACGCCGATGATGTGCCGGCCGCTCGTCGGGACCGGCGCGGAGATCCGGTCCTCGGGCGGGATGCCGAGGAAGTTGTAGACGTAGTGCACCTGCCCGTCCTTCACGACGAGCGCGTGGCCGCCGAACCGCGAGCCGTGGGCGAAGATCACGCCCTGGCTCTCCGGCGTGAGCTCGACCTCGGCGGCGATCTTGTAGGAGACCCCGTGCGTGTTCGCCGCGGAGCGCTCGGGCACCTCGCTCGTCCCCGGGAAGTACACGAACCGCCCCGACGGCGGCGCGGGCTGGTGGAACTCCATGCCGACGAACGTCTCGAAGTCCTTCGGGTTGCCGATGATCTGGAGGTCGTTGAGCGGGAGGACGGCGTTCTTCTTCGCCTCCTCCATCCACAGCGCCTTGAGCTCCTCGAGCTTCTCGGGGTGCTCGGCGGCCAGGTCGTGCGCCTCGGACCGGTCGACCTCGGTGTGGTACAGCTCCCACACGTCCTCGTCGAAGTGGCCCTTGCCGCTCACCGGTCCGTGCACGGTGACGGCCTTCCACCCACGGTGCCAGAGGCCACGCTGCCCGAACATCTCGTAGTACTGGGTCACCTTGTTCGTCGGCGCGTCGGGCGCGGCGTCGAACGACGGCACCATGGACACCCCGGACAGCGGGGTCTGCTCCACGCCGTTGTACGTGTCCGGGAACGTGACGCCACAGGCCTCGAGGATCGTCGGCACGATGTCGGTCGAGTGGTGGTACTGGTGGCGGATCTCGCCGCGAGCCGCGATGCCGGCGGGCCAGTGGATGACGAGCGGGTCGGCGACGCCACCCTGGTAGGTGTAGCGCTTGAACATCTTGTACGGGGTCGAGAACGCGGCCGCCCAGCCCGTCGGGTAGTGGTTGTACGTGTCCGGGCTGCCGAGCTTGTCCACGAGCCGCAGGTTCTCCGCCTCGTCGTCCGGGTAGCCGCCGAAGATCTTGCCCTCGTTGACGGACCCGTTCGGGCTGCCCTCGCCGGACGCGCCGTTGTCGGCGCAGTAGATGATGAGCGTGTTCTCGAGCTGTCCCGACTCCTCGAGGTAGTCGACGATCCGCCCGACCTGCGCGTCGGTGTACTCGCTGAAGCCCGCGAACACCTCCGCCATGCGGCTGAACATGTGCTTCTCGTCGTCGCTCAGCTCGTCCCAGGGCCGCACGCGGTCCGTCTCGGAGAACGTGCCGTCGGGCATGGGGTTGAGCGGGGGCAGCTCGGTGCCCTCGGGGAGGATGCCGCGCTCGATCATGCGCGCGAGCACCCACTCGCGGTAGGCCTCGTAGCCGTCGTCGAACTTCCCCTTGTACCGGTCGATGTACTCCTGCGGCGCGTGGTGCGGCGCGTGGTTCGCACCGGGGCAGAACCAGAGGTACCAGGGCTTGTCGGGCTCGGTCTGCTTGACGTCGCGGATCATCCGCAGCGCCTGGTCGGCCAGGTCGCGCGAGAGGTGGTAGCCGTCCTCGGGCAGGTAGGGCTGGTCGATGTAGTGGTTGTCCTCCGCGAGCGACGGGTACCAGTTGTTGGTCTCGCCGCCGATGAAGCCGTAGAAGCGGTCGTAGCCCTGCGCGAGAGGCCAGTGCTTCTTCGAGGCCCCGGCGGTCCACTCGTCGATCGGCACGTTGTGGTTCTTCCCGACCCAGAAGGTCGCCCACCCGGCGTCGCGCAGGACCGTCGCCATGGTCGCGTTCGAGTCGGGGATGTGGGAGTTGTACCCGGGGAACCCCGTCGACGACTCCGAGATCGTCGCGAAGCCGTTGAGGTGGTGGTTGCGCCCGGTGAGGAACGTCGACCGGGTCGGGGAGCACAGCGCGGTGGTGTGCCACTGCGAGTACGTCAGCCCGTTCTGCGCGAGCCGGTCCATGGTCGGCATGTTGATCCTGCCGCCGTACGGCGACCACGACGCCATGCCCGTGTCGTCGTACAGGACCACGAGCACGTTCGGGGCGCCCGCGGGCGCCTTGTCCGGCAGGAACGCGTCCCAGTCCGCCACGGAGTCGCGGACGTCGAGCTCGATCTTTCCCTGGAACTGCTTGGCCATGCTCACTCTCCTCGGGAAGCCGGCGCCAGGCACCGGGTGCGTGCTGGTCGGGGACTCTCAGAGCGCCGCGATGCCGTCGCCGAGCATCTTGGCGCCCAGGACGAGCAGGAGGACGGCCATGATGACCGCGTTGTTGTGGATCATCCAGGCCTTGAGCTCGTCGAGCATCGACGCGGCCCGGGAGCCCATGAACAGGTAGATGAAGACCGGCGTCGCGACGCCGACGCTCGCGACGAGGGCGAACACGACCGCGGCGACGACCTGCGCGTTCGTGTCGTCGGGTGCGGCCGACGCGATGGCTGCGCCGCCGGAGACGACGAGCAGCAGGTTCTTGGGGTTGACCGCGCCCAGCAGGATCGCGAGGCCGGCGGCCTTCACGGGCGTGAACGCGTCGATCGCCGCCATCCACCGAGGGGCCGGCGGCTCGACCCCGGCGCGCGGACGTCCGCGCCACTGCTTCACCGCGAGGAGGAGCAGCAGGACGCCCAGGACGATCTTGAGGATCGCGGCCCACAGCGGCGGGCCGTCGTCGTCCGGCGTGGCGGCCCCGGCGAGCGTCGCGACGAGCAGCGTCACCGCGCCGACCGCGACGAACCACCCGACGAGGAACGCGAACGCGTTCGCCTTCGCCCGGCCGCTCACGAGCATGAGCACGACCGCGACGATCGGCAGCGGGCTGATGAGCACGCCCACCGCGACGGGGAGGGACTGACCGATCGCCGCGCCCATGGGCGGCCTCCTTCGTGGTCCGGTCCCGGGGCGGGACGGCGGGGACTGCGCGGTCTACGGCACGGGTGCCGGGGCGTACGGGCGGGTGAGGTGCCCGACGGCGGCGCGCGCCGCCGTCGGGCCCCTCACCCGGGGGGCCGCTCAGGCGTTCTCGTCGAAGGCCGCGCGGAGCTTGGCCTCCTCGTCCGCGGAGAGGTTCGTCTGGATGAGCTCGCCGTGCACGCCCTCGGCCTGGAGCGCGTCGTGCACGCGGTCGATCACGGCGCCCGACGTGAGCACGAACAGGGCCGACGTGCCCGGCGTGACCTTGCTGCGGACCGAGTCGATGAAGTCGTCGTCGATGCCGACGTCGGTCAGCGCGCCCGCGATGGCCCCGGACGCCGCGCCGATGGCGGCCCCGAGCAGCGGGACGAAGAAGAGGAGGCCGAACAGGAGGCCCCAGAACGTGCCGCCGAGCGCGCCGACCGCCGTCGTGCTGTTGCCCTGCCGCGTCTTCGGCTTCTTCTTGCCCTCCTCCCAGGACACGATCGCCGCGTCCTGGACCTGGATGAGCTCCTGCTTCTGGAGCGCCAGCAGCGCGTCCTCGGCGCGCTGCGCGCCCTCGGGGGTGTCGAACTTCCACACGGTGAGCGTTGCCACGTCAGACCTCTCGTTCCGGTTCGTACGTTCGGCGGGAGCGCGGCGCTGCGCCCCGGGACGCGTCGAACGTATCCCCGGGGCTCGGGTTCCGCGCGGGGAACCCGACGACGGCCCCGGCTCTCCGGTGGCGGTCCGTCCTGATCCCGGGATGATCGTTCGCGGAGCACGCCGGGACGGACGGAGGACGGTCGATGACGAGTTCGCAGGCACCCTCGGTACCGGCGGGGGGACGGACGCGGGCGCGGACCCCGCTCCTCTTCGGCTCGCTGCGCGGCTACCAGAAGGCGTGGCTCCAGGGCGACCTCGTCGCCGGGCTAACGGTGTGGGCGGTCCTCGTCCCGGAGTCGCTCGCCTACGCGACGATCGCGGGCGTCTCCCCCGTCGTGGGCCTCTACGCGGCCGTCCCGTCACTGATCCTCTACGCCGCGTTCGGCAGCTCGCGGCACCTCGTCGTCGGGCCCATGTCCGCGACGGCCGCGCTCTCGGCCGGGGTCGTGGCGGTGTTCGCGCCGGGCGACGCCGCGTTCTACGCCGCGCTCACGACGGGGGTCGCGCTCGTCACCGGCCTCCTGTGCCTCGTCGCGGGGATCGCCCGGCTCGGGTTCGTCGCATCGTTCATCTCCGAGCCCGTGCTCAAGGGCTTCATCGTCGGCATGGCCCTGGTGATCATCATCGGCCAGGTCCCGGCCCTGCTCGGCGTCGAGAAGGGGGAGGGCAACTTCTTCGAGAAGGCGTGGACGATCCTCACCGAGCTCGGCACCGCGAACGGCCCGACCGTGGTGCTGGGGCTGGGGACGCTCGCCGCGCTCCTCGCGATCAAGCGATGGGCGCCCCGGGTCCCCGGGTCCCTCGTCGCGGTCCTCATCGGGATCGTCGCGATCCTCGCGTTCTCGCTCGACGACGACGGGGTCGAGATCGTCGGCCCGATCGACGCCGGGCTCCCCGCGCTCGGTTTCCCGGACATGGACTGGTCCGACTACACCGCGCTGATCGGGCCGTGCGCCGGGGTCATGCTCGTGGGCTTCGCCGAGGCGCTCGGCGCCGCGAAGACGTACGCCGCGCGCGAGGGCTACGACATCGACGCCAACCGCGAGCTGATCGGCATGGGGGCGGCCAACCTCGGGTCGGGCCTCGCGTCGGGGATGGTCGTCAACGGCAGCCTGTCCAAGACGGCGGTCAACGGCGGGGCGGGTGCCAAGAGCCAGGTCTCGGGGCTCACCGCCGCGGTCCTCGTCGTCCTCACGCTCCTCTTCCTCACACCCGTCTTCGAGTCGCTGCCGGAGGCGACGCTCGCCGCGGTCGTCATCGCGGCGGTGATCGAGCTCGTCGACGTCCGCGCGCTGCGCCGCCTCTACGGCCTGCGCACCCCGACGATGCGGCGTCTGTACGGCAACGCGGCACGCGACGACTTCTACGCCGCCGCCGCGGCCACGGCCGGCGTGCTCGTCTTCGACACCCTGCCCGGCCTCGTCATCGGCGTCGTGCTGTCGCTGCTCCTGCTCCTCGCGCGCGCGTCGCGCCCGCACGTCGCGGTCCTCGTGCGCTCGGCGCACGGGGTGTGGGTGGACGCCGACCGGCGCGCGGTGCTCCAGAAGGACGGCGGCACGTCCGTCCCCGGGGTCCTCGTGGTCCGGCCCGAGTCGGGGCTGTTCTTCGCCAACGCCGACGCCGTCCGCAACCACGTCCGCGACCTCGCCGCCGCGACCTCGCCGCGGCTCGTCGTCCTGGACACGGAGACCGTCCCGTTCATCGACGTGGACGCCGCCGAGATGCTCGCCACGCTGCGGACCGACCTCGACCGCCACGGCGCGACGCTCGTCCTCGCGCGCAACGTCGGGCAGGTCCGCGACGAGCTGCGCGCCGCCGTCGAGCGTGCCGAGCGGCCGCGGGTCTACACCGACGTCGACGCCGCCATCGCTGCCGAGAGCGCGGCCGAGAGCGCAGGGGCGTCGGGCGCCGACGGCACGGGCCCCGACGCCGGCCCGGCCGCCGCGAGGTAGCTCCGTGGGGCAGCTCGTCCTCGACCTCCTCCCGCTCGGGCTCGGCATCGTCATGAGCCCCCTCGCGATCATGGCGCTCGTCGCCGTCCTCCTCTCCCGGCGGGCGCAGGCGAACGGCGTCCTGTTCCTGCTCGGCTGGGTCGTGGGCCTGGGCCTGGTCCTCTGGCTGAGCTTCGTGGTCCTCGACGCGCTGCAGGTCCACGAGCGTCACGACCCGCCCCTGTGGGTGCCCGTGCTGCGGCTGCTCATCGGGGCCGGGCTGCTCTGGGCGGCGGTGCTCGTCTATCGCCGCGGGACGGCGCGCAAGCGGCAGATGGCGCAGGCCGCCTCCCCGCGCGAGGTCGCCGCCGCCGCGCCGCAGCTCCCCGGCTGGCTCCAGGCGGTCGACTCGTTCACGCCGGGCCGTTCGTTCCTGCTGGGCCTCGGGATCTTCGCCCTCAACCCCGTCGACGCGTCGTGCGCGTTCCTCGCCGCGCTGGACATCCGCCTCGCGGACGTCTCGACGACGGCCGCCGTCTGGTCGCTCGTCGTCTTCGGTCTCGTCGGCACCCTGCCGATCGCGGTCCCCGTCGTGTGGCGGCTCGTCGCCGGCGATCGCGCCCAGGCGCCCCTCGACCGCGTACGCCGCTGGATCGCCGGGCACACTGCCGCGCTCAACGCGGCGCTGGTCCTCGTCATCGCGCTGCTCCAGGTCCAGAAGGGCCTCTCGGCCCTCCTCGCGGCCTCGTAGCGCGCACGTTGCGGTTGCGGATTCCACCCGCGGGCAGAGCATGGTCCTGCCCGCTGACGGACGGACGACGGAGGTCTGTGCATGAGCACGGTCGACGAGCTGCGCACGGTCGACGACTGGGAGGCGTACTTCGACTCCTTCGGGGACCACCTGGCGCCGGTGGTGCACGAGGCGGGCCCGAGCATCTCGGTGACCGACGCCGCGGACACCGTCCACCCCGAGCAGACCGCGTGGGCCCGCCAGATGCCCAAGCGGATCTACGAGCCCGTCGAGGGACGGGTGTACGTGGCCCACGGGTACCAGCTGTGCTCCACCACGATGATCGTCGGCGACGACGGTGTCGTGATCGTCGATCCCGGCGAGTCCGACATCTCGTCCGCCGAGCTGCTCGCCGACCTCCGCCGGTTCTCCGACCTGCCCATCAAGGCCGTGATCTTCACCCATCGCCACCCCGACCACTGCTACGCCCTGAACGGTCTCGGCGTGACCGCCGAGGACGTCGAGTCGGGTGCCGTCGAGATCGTCGCGCACGAGACGTTCGAGCAGTGGCTCGTCAACGACGCCGGCCTCGTCGGGCCGATCCTCACCGCACGGACCAGCCTGGTCCCCTTCGCGGGGTTCGGCCCCGACGGCGTCGTCCAGGCCGGGCTCGGGCCCGTCGCCGCGCGGGGGCCTATGAGCACCCACATGCCCACCCGGACCGTCGGCGACGTCGCGGAGCTCGAGATCGCCGGCGTGCGGATCGTCGCGTTCCACGCCTACGGGGACGCGCAGGACGAGATCGACCTGTGGCTCCCCGAGCTCAAGCACGTGCACGGCTCCGAGACGGTGCAGGGCGAGACGTTCCCCAACCTCTACACGCTGCGCGGCACCGCCTACCGCGACGTCGAGGCGTGGCGCGAGGGGGTCGACGCCCTGCTGTCGTACGCCCGCGGGGCCGAGACGTACTCCGGCTCGCACATGCGGCCCTGGGTCGGCAACGACTTCATCGTCGAGCGCATCACGAACTACCGGGACGCCATCCAGTTCCTCCACGACCAGTCGATCCGGCACATCAACAAGGGCGCGACCGGGCCCGAGCTCGTGGAGCTCGTCGCGCACCGCCTGCCGGACCACCTCCGCGACGACCCCTGGCTCCAGCCGTACTACGGCACCCCGGAGCACTGTGTCCGGGCGATCTACGACGGCACCCTCGGGTGGTTCTCCGGCGACGCGACCGAGCTCGCGGCGCCGCTGCACGCGGACCGCGCCCGCCGCTACGTCGAGGCGCTCGGCGGTCGTGACGCGGTCCTCGACAAGGCCCGGGTCGCGCACGAGGCGGAGGACTACGGCTGGGCGGCGGAGCTGCTCACCCATCTCGTGCGGGCGGACCCCGGCGACACGACGGCGCGCCACGCCAAGGCGGAGTCGCTCCGCCGGTGGGGCTACCTCCAGAAGAACATCTACTGGCGGACCATGGCCATCGGCGGGGCGAACGAGCTCGACGACACGATCGACTACTCCCAGGTGTACGAGTTCCAGCCCCCCGACGTCCTCAACGCCATCCCGGCCGAGAAGATCGTCGCCGGTCTCCGCGTCCGGCTCGACCCGGAGAAGTCGGCGGACGTCGACCTCACCGTCGCCTGGGACTTCCCCGACACCGGGAGGTCCGTCGCCGTGCAGGTCCGCCGCGGCGTCGCGGTCGTGCACGACGTCCCGCCCGGCGACGTCGACGCGACCGTCACCATCGACGCCGCCGCGGTCCGTGCGCTGAGCAGGGACATCACGGCCGTCGACGACGTCCTCGCCCGGGCGGCCGACGTCACGGACGCCGCGGTCGTGCGCCGGTTCCTGGGCTTCTTCGACCCCCTCCCGACCGAGCCCGTCCGGTTGCTCGCACGGTAGCCCGCGGGGCCGTGGCTGTCGTCGGCGGGCACCGACCGCCCGCCGACGACAGCCACGGGAGAACCGGAGTAGGCTCGGGGGGTCGAGTCTGGACCTGGCTCCTCATCCACCGGAGACCCGGAGGCCAGCATGTCCGTAGACGACCATGCCATCGAGCAAGCCCTCGCCCGAGGCACGCACCAGCAGATCGGGCAGTACCGCCTCGACCTGCGCACCGGCGGCTGGTGGTGGTCGCCCGAGACGTACCGCCTCCACGGCTTCGAGCCGGGCGACGTCGTGCCGACGACGGCCCTCGTCCTCGCCCACAAGCACCCGGACGACCGCGAGCGGGTCCGGCAGGTCCTCGACGAGGCACGGCTCACCGGCGAGCCGTTCTCGAGCGTGCACCGGATCATGGACGCCCACGGCGGCGAGCGCTTCCTCGTCGTGGTCGGCCAGGGCCGGCGCGACCGCGCGACCGGCGAGGTGACCGAGCTCGTCGGCTACTTCGTGGACGTGACGCGGACCGTCACGGACGCGGCCCAGGAGCGCGCCCGGCACGACATCGCCGCCGCCGCGGAGACACGGGGTGCGATCGAGCAGGCCAAGGGCATCGTGACGCTCGCGTACGGCGTGCACCCGGACGAGGCGTTCGCCCGCCTCCGGCGCGCGTCCAACGACCGCAACGTCCCGCTGCGCGAGCTCGCCCGGCTCGTCGTGCACGAGGGCGCGCAGGGCGGCACGGACGGCGTCGCCGCGCTCCTGCACTGACGGCACGGACGACGGCGCCGCCCTCGGGCGGCGCCGTCGTCGTCAGCCCTTGCTCGTCGCCGCGCGGATCCGCTTCTGCTCCTGGCGACGGTCCCACCAGCGCGTGAGGACGAGCCACCCGAGGAACCAGCCGCCGAGCGCGCCGATCAGCCAGACGACGACCGTCACGCCGATCCACGTGGACGCGCCCGAGATCTCCAGGCCGTCCCCGACGAGCGTCGCGACCCACAGGGCGAGGAACGTCGACACGAGGCCGATCCCGCCCAGGATCGCCGACGCGTACTTGCGCGCCACGTTGAACACGAACGGCGCGAGGATCGCCTGGGCCACCGCGAAGATCAGCACCGCGACGACGAAGCCCGAGGCGTGCACGGTGACGCCGTCGAACAGGCTCGAGGCGACGAGGAGGCCCACGGCGGCGAGGACCACGTTGATCGCGAAGCTCAGCAGGAAGCGGATCATGCGGTAACGGTCCCGCCCCTGGTCAGGTTCCGCAACCGCTGGCGCGGCCTGACCAGGGGGCGTGTCAGACGCGGCCCACGGTCCGGGTTCCGCGCCGCCGGGCGTCGGCCAGCAGCGCGCCGGTCCCCGTGAGCAGGATCGCGAGCACCGCGGCCGCACCGACGCTCGCGCCGGTCGGCGGGAGGCTGCCCCCGCCGGTGGCACGGAACGCGTTGGTCACGGTCGCGTCGACCTCGGCGGCGTCGCCCGTCGGGACGGTGAACGCGTCCGACGTCGGCGTCGCGTCGTCGGGGTCGACCGTCACGTCGGTCCCCGCGACGGCGAGCGTCACGGCCTCGGCGTCGCCCGCGTCGGTCTCCGCGAGCGTGCACTCGGCCCCCTGGGGGACCAGCGCGTAGACGGCGGTCCAGTCGTCGTCGGCCGAGAGCGTGCGCTCGGCGCCGCCCGGGATCACGACGTCCGTCTCGACGCCGTCGACGTCCCACGTGCACGCGAGCGAGACGACGAACTCGTCGCCCCGGTGCTGTGACGCGCCCGGCCCGGCGAGGGCCTTGGTGACGACGACCTGGCCGACGTCGAACGTGTTCGTCACCATCACCTGGGCGGGGTCCGGACCGATGGTGGCGGCCCCGGGCTCGCCGCCCTCGACCGTCGCGGAGATCGTGGTCGAGGCGGCGCCGCCGCTCGCCGTCTCCGTGACGACGCACTCCGCGCCGACGGGCAGGCCGTCGTAGACGGCGACCTCGCCCCCGGAGATCGTGCGCTCGGCACCGCCGGGCACCTCGATGGCCTCACCCAGGAACGTGCAGGCCGCGCTCACGGTGAACGGCCCGGCACCGAACGCCTCGGCGCCGTCGCCGTCGACGACCTTGGTGACCTCAATCGACCCGGCGTCGTAGGTGTTGGTCACGGTGACCACCTGCGCGGGGCCGGGGAGCACGCGCTCCTCGACCTGGACCGGGTTCGGCTCGACCGTGACCGCCGTCGCCCCGCCGGTCTCGGTCTCGGTGACGGTGCACACCGCACCGACGGGGAGGCCGAAGTAGACGCCCGGCAGGCCCGGTCCGAACGGCCGCACGGGGCCTCCCGGGACCGGGACCTCGGCGCCCTGGAACGTGCAGGAGACGGACGCCCGGTACGGGATGCCCTCGAGCGGGAACTGCGCGTAGAAGTCCTCGAGCTGCGCGATGAGGGCGGCGAGCTCCTCGGGCGTGACCGGCTCGTCGGGCAGCTCGGGCAGCGGCGGGATGTCCGGCATCGACGGCGCGAAGCCCGCGGCGTCGCCGTCCACGACCTTCTCCACGAGGAGCGGGGCGGTGTCGAACACGTTGGTCACCGTGACGGTCGTGGTGGTCGGTGACCCGTCCTCGGCGGCAGGCGGCACGACGACGTCCACGGACGTGCCGTCCACGGGCTCGCCGCCGTCCACGCTCATCGTCACGTGGGTGGCACCGAAGTCGTCCGTCTCGGTGAGCACGCACTCGGACCCGACGGGCAGGTCCTCGTACACGGCCGGCTGGCCGGGCACGAAGGTCCGCGCGGCACCGCCGGGGACGACGATGGTGACGGGATCGCCCTCCGAGTCCACCCCGTAGGTGCAGGCCAGCGTGACCTCGAACGGCCCGGGCCCGTAGAGCGCCCCGAGTCCGTCGAGCTCCTTGTCCACCTGGACGGTCCCGACGTCGAACGTGTTGGTGATGACGACGTTCGCGACGTCACCGCTGCCGACCGTGACCGTGTCGGGGACGACGACGGAGCCGGTGGCCCCGCCGTCGTCGATCTCCTCGATCGCGCACACGGCGCCCGTCGGCAGGTTCGCGATCTGTGCGGTGAGCGGACCGGCGCCACCGAGCACGACCTGGCTGTCGTAGACGGTGCGCGGCGCGAGCGGGCCGTCACCGTCGTCGTCGTACGTGCAGACGACGGTGACGGTGAACGGTCCACTCCCGTACGCGGGGCCGCCGGCGCCCTCGACGACCTTCTGCAGCCCGATCGCCCCGACGTCGTACGTGTTGGTCAGCGTGACGTCGTTCGTGCTCTGCCCGAGCACGTCGGGGGTGAGCGTGACGTCCGTCGTCGGGCCGTCGGTCGTCACGGGGTGGCCCGGCAGGCCCTGGTCCACGGTGATCGTCACCGACGACGCGTTGCCCGTGCCCGACTCGGTGACGGTGCAGACCGAGCCGACCGGCAGGTCCGTGAGCTCGATCGTCTGGCCGTCCTCGATCGGGAGGCCGGTCATCGGGTTCTCGGCGTCGTAGCCCTCGGCGTAGACGTCCTCGCCGAGGAACGTGCACGCGACGTCGACCGCGAACGGGCCGAACGGCACCGGGTTCCCTTCCTGGTCCACCGCGTCGGTGACGACCTCCTTGGAGATCTCGATGCTCGACAGGTCGTACCGGTTGGTCGCCGTGATCGTCGTCGGGTTCTCGGGGTCCTCGCTGTCGATCGTCACCGTGTCCACGATCAGCTCGGTCTGCCCGTTCGTCCCGTCCTCCGTGATGGTGCACTCGGCCCCGTACGGCAGGTTGGGCACGACGGTCGGGGTTCCCGGCACGACCGTGACGGGGATGGGATCGAGCACCGTCTCCACCCAGCTCCCGACCGCCGACGTGCACTGCACGTTCAGCACGAACGAGTCGGGCGCGTTCTCGGCGCCCTCGCCCGTGACGACCTTGTTCACCGCGAGCGGGCCCGACGCCGTCGCGACGCCGACCTTGGTGCCCTCGGTGGGCAGCATGTTGAACTCCGTCCCGTTCTGGGCGATCCCGACGCCGGACGCGCCGGCGGAGTTCCACGCGATCGACCGGTCCCCGGCCTCGGGGGCCTCGGGCGGCGTGGTCGTCGTCCCCTCGACGGCGAGGAACTGCCCGGGTCGGAAGAGGTTGTCGGGGTCCATCTCGACCACGGCCTTGATCGCCGTGATCCGCGCGTACGTGTCCTCGCTCGTGTCCGCGGTGAGCTCGACCCAGCCGGTCGTCGGGTCGTCCGTCGGGCAGAGCGGCTCGTTCAGCGGGTCGTCGATGTCGTCCATGCAGTAGTCGTCGACGGTCGTGTAGTAGAACGTCGTCGTGCTGCCCGCCGGCGCGTTGACCACCGAGGGCGGCGACTCCTTGGTGAGCAGCGGGGACCACGCGGAGTCGCGCGGCTCGCTGGTGGCGTAGGAGCCGGTGTCGCCCGGTGTGGGCAGCCGGTCGTAGACCACGACCTTGTCGAGCGGCAGGTTGCCGACGTTGTTCACACGGATGTGCCAGGTCTCGTCGTGCCCGGGCACGATGACGGGCGTGCAGGGGTACGCGTAAAAGCCCGACGCGTCGGGCGTGCACGCGTAGGCCGGGTCGGCGTAGGCCGGATCGACCATGACGTCGAGCTCGTCGTCGTCCGTCGCCTTGACGAGCTTCGACTGCGCGATCGCCGCGCCCGGGATCGTGGTCACGTCGGAGTCGGCCTCGCACGCGCCGTTCTCCTCGTTCAGCCGGGTCACGCACTCGTCCCACGGGCGGTCACCGGTCACGCCGGCGGTGTTGTGGACCACCGCGCCGGCGTCGAGCGTGACGCGGAACTGCACGAGCACGGTGATCGTGTACGTCTGGTCGACCTCGAGCACGGTGCCCTCGGGGAACGTGAAGGTCAGCCCCGCGAGGTTGCCCTCCTGGTCGACCGTCACCTCGCCGGGGTCCGTCGGCATGGCCGGGCCCGACGGGTCGTCCGGCGTCCTCGCCCCGTCCTCCAGCGCGTAGGAGAAGTTCTCGGGGACGCCGTCGGCGAGCCGGAGCTGCGGCCCGTCGGGGTCGCTCGGCATCGGGTCGTCGACGATGACCGGGTCGACGATCGCTCGGTCGCCGGTGTTGGTCACCGCGATGTGCATCGGCACGACCGCGTCGGGTGCCTCGGTGCCGCCTGTCACCGTCCCGTCGAAGTCCTTGACGATCCGGACACCGTTCGTCGTGTGCTGGTAGAGCATCGACGCCTCGGCGTCGTCCTCCGCGCTCACCGGCCCGGTGGTTCCGGTCTCGGGGTCGACGACGAGGTCGGCCCCGGTCACCGTGCCCTGCACGTCGTTGCTCGCCACGCCCGGGGACGCCTCACCGGGCGCCGGCGCGTTGGCTGCGAGGTCGGGCAGCACCGGGCCGCCCGTGCGCAGGTCGTCGCGACGCAGGATCTGGATCGGGATCGGCTGCGTCGGCGTCGCGGGGTTCTCCCAGATCGCGCCGTCGGCCCGCGTGAACGTGAACCGCAGGCCCTGCACGTCCTCGGGGTCGACGCCCTCGGGCAGGGCGAACGTGCCGGACGGCTCGCCGAGCTCCCAGCCGCCGCCGGTGACCGTGACGCCGCCCGCGTCGCCCGTGAAGGTACCCCCCGTGAAGGCGTCCACCTGGACCTGGTCGATCGGCGTCACGAGAGCGGCGCTCGGGTCGAACCCGACGAAGTCGTACTGGTTCCAGAACCGCGGCTCGTCGTCGGTCAGCACCATCTCCACCGCGCGGGACGGGCCGAGCGGCTGCCCGGTGAGCGTCATGACGACCGGCGTCTCCGACTGGTTCGCACCGTGGAACGGCTCGACCACGGCGGCCGGGCTGAACGACTTCTCCACGGCGAGCTCGATGGACGCCGTCTGGAGGAGCATGTCGGCGTCGTCGTTGGCGAGCCGGACGTCCCCGCCGGTGCCGCCGGGGTCGGTGATGGTCGCGGCGGACCCGTTGGGCACCGGGTTCTCGTCCACGACGATCACGCCGTCGTCGCCGTAGATCGCCTCGCCGGTGTACCGGTCGGTCTCGCGGAGCTGGAGCGTGAGCGCCATGGACCCGGACGCGCCGGGCAGGACCAGCCCGTCGTACGCGACCTCGATGCCCACGACGATGAGGAGCTCCGACGCCGGGAGCGCCTCGGCCTGCGCCTCCGTGAAGGTGGCCGTCCCGCCGGTCGCGTCCGTCAGGGTCACGGTCGTCGACGTCGCGCCCGCTGGTGGGGTGAGGTCGATGTCCGTGAGGGTGAAGGTGTCGAAGGGGTGCGTGCCCTCGGCGGTCTGCACCTCGCCCGAGCCCTGGTCCGCGGGGTCGACGAGCCGGAGCTGGTCCACCTTCGCCGCGGACGCGTTGGTGCCGGTGACGGTCACGGTGGTGGTCGGGTAGAACTCGGCCGGAGTGGCGGGCGGCGGCACGGAGATCGGGCCGCCGGTCCAGTCCTTCGTCACCGTGACGTTCAGCGGCTGGTCGATGATGAGGACGTCGTCGAAGTCGGCGTCCGTGTACTCGTCGCCGTCGAACGTGGCCGTGCCCTCCGCGGTGTCCCGCACCATCCCCGGGTCGTCGGGCAGGTTGTAGATCGTGCCGTGCGTCGAGCCGAGCACGGGGCTGTCGTCGCTGCGCCGGTAGTCGCGCGTCTGGAACGTGAGGTTCAGGTGGCGGCCGTCGGCCTGCGTGGACCGCGCGACGCCGTCGCCCGCGGCGGGTGCCGTCGGGTCGGCCGGGGTCGCGCTGCGCGAGGGGGACTCGGTGTAGGTCAGGCGTACGGACGTCGCCGACTCCTGCTCGTCGGCCGTCAGCGTGTAGCCGGGGAAGGTCCCGTCGCACGCCTGGGGGCACGGGTCGCCCGATGCCGGGACCCACGCGCCGTCGATGAAGAGCTCGACGCTCTCGATCTGGTCGTACCGGAGCAGCGGGTCCAGGGCACCGTCGATCGGGTCGACGCTGACGAGGTCGAACGCGTCGTAGAACGAGTCGGCGATCGGCGTCGACTCCGGGTTCTGGATGTCCGAGATCACCAGGGGGTCGACGCCGGTGAAGCCACCGGTCGACCACGTGATCTGCGCCGTCACCTCGTCGTCGGAACGGGCGAGCACCGACGGCGGGTCGCCGCCCAGGAAGTCCTTCGCGAGGAAGTCGCCGGGGCCGTTGCCGTCCACGGGGTACGGGTCCACGGTGTCGCAGCCCGCGGCGAGCGGGGTCTCGTCCACGGTGCCCGACGACGCGCTCGACGCGCCGCAGTTCTCGACCGGGTCGTCGAGGCCCTCCGGGCCCGTGAACTCGGCGGCGAAGTTCGGCTGGAACTGCGTCCCCGGCGGGAACCCGTCGCCCGTCGAGTCGTAGACGAACTGCACGCCCTGCGCGCCGTCGGGGAGGTCACAGCTCACCGTGTCCGGGCCGGTGTAAGGCCCGCATCCGGGGGCGGGCTCCCACGAGTCTCCGTCCCAGTAGTTCACGGTCAGCGTGGAGCCGGCCGGCACGTCCGTGGAGCGCACGGCGGTCGCCGTGAAGTGGTCCCAGAAGGCGTCCGGGTTCGTCGGGTCGGTCGGATCCTGGACCACGACCTGGTCCGCGTTCGTCGTCGACCCCTCGGGGCCGAAGGGCAGAAGCTGCGTCGGGAGCTGGACGATGACGCCCTGGCCCGGAACGGCCGGGATCGTCGACGGCGAGATGTTCTTGGTGGTCTGCGTCGCGAGCCGGTCGACGAGGGTCAGCAGGGACGCGTCCGCGGTCGCCGGGTCCGCGCTCGGGACGTCGGCCTGCACCTGGTTCGGGTGCGTGACGTCGTCGGCCTCCTGGTCCGGGTCCGTGTCGGCCGTGAAGGGCACCGTCGCCGTGGCCCCGGTGACGATGTTCCCGGTGTACTCGATGCTGAACCCGACCACCTCGCACCCGCCCGGCGGGTCCGGCAGCGTGTTCGGAGCGGTCGCGGGGATCGGGTCCGTCGTCGTGCCGTCGGCGCACGTGAACGTCACGGAGGCGGCGTCGGCGTCCGCGGGCCACTGCACCCCGGCGCCCGCGCCGTCCGTGCCCCACCCCGTGAAGGTGATCGGGTCGGCGCCCTCGAACGGGCTCGGGGTTCCGGGAGCGGGCTCGGTGATGGTCAAGGAGGTCACGGGCGTCCCCGTGTTGGTCGCACCGAGCGTGACCGTCGTCGGGTCGCCGGCGCTCACGGTCGCGGGGGAGAAGCTCTTCGACGCCGTCACGGAGTTGTTCGGCGGCGTGACGACGTACGTGTCGCTCGCCGTCGTCGGGTCGGACTGGCCCTCGGGATGAGTCACGAACGACGACGTGTCGTTGGTGATCGTGGTGGGGTCGGTGAGGTCCTCGACGGCGGCGCTCTGCTGGACGTTCACCGGGATGCTCGCCGTGGCGCCCGGCTGGATGTCGCCGCTGAACGTGTACCGCACGCCCTGGACCGCCGCCGGGTCCACGCTGTCGTCGAGCGGCTCCCACGAGTCGCCGTCCCAGTACTCCTCGGTGACCTGCGTGGCGTTCGGCGGCATCGTGACGTCGCCGGTGCTCACGTACTCGAGGTAGGTGAAGGGGTTGGGTGTCGCGGTCGGGTCGACCGGGTCCTGGACGACGAGGGTGTCGACCGGGTCGTTCGACTCGTTCGTCGACCCGATGGTCATGGTCGCGGGGGTACCCGGCGCGGCGAGCGCTCCCTCCGGCTCGATGGTCTTCGTCGTCGTGGAGGCGAGGACGAGCGGGACCACGGGCGTGATGTCGTCGCTGGCCTGGTTCTGCGTGGCGTTGTCCGAGACGACGGTCGCCGTGTTGGTGATCGGCACGCCGTTCGCGGCGTACGGGATGTCCTCCGAGACCTGGGCGGTGACGAGGATCTGCACCTGTCCGCCGTTCGGCACGCTGTCGGCGGTGTAGGTCACCGTGTCCGCGTCCGGGTCGGCGACGAGGTTCGGGTTCGTCGCACCGCCCCCGCTCTGGATGGACGCGCTGACCAGCTCGAGGCCGTCCGGCAGCGGGTCGGTCATCGTCGTCGGCGTGCACGGCGTGTTGTTCGGGTCGGAGCAGGAGATGGAGACGGCCCACTGGACCTGCTGGCCGGGCGCGTACGGCCCGGTGCTGAGCTCGGTCTTCTGGATGCCCCACGTGGCCGCCGCCGCCGGCACGGTCGGCACGAGCACGAGCGGCAGGGCGAGGAGGAGCGACCCCAGGCTCGCCCACGTTCGCCGCAGGCGCCTCGTCCGCCGTGCGGCACGCGCCCGCCCGCCCCGCGTGGTGCTGCTCGCCGTCCGCCCGTTCGCCATGCCCTCGCCCCTCTGGTCCCACTGCACCCACGGCGCGCCCGGGCGCGCTCGTCGTCGTAGTCGTCACGACCTTGACACACGACTTCCACTTCGTCGCGGCGAACGGGACGACCGTCCAGGTACCGCACGACGACGCGGGCACCGAGAGACCTGTGCGGACCGCACCCGGAGACGACGGCGCCCTCGTCGCCCGGTCCGGAACGGGGCGACGCGGGCGGCCGGCTCGGGTCAGGGGGTGACGATGGCGAAGTCCGGGTCGCCCGGGTCGAGGACGGCGGTGAGCCGCGCGAGCACGCCCGCGTCGCCCGCGACCTCGATGCCCACGGCGGCGAGCTCCTCCGGGGTCGCGGCGCCGGTCGCGAGCGCGGGGAGCGCCGTGCTGGTCGTCGTGAGGGTCGCGTCGGCGTCTCCGCGCTGGGGAGCCGAGCTGTAGGTGAGGGTCCCGTTGCGCAGCCACAGGCGGTAGCGCTCGTCGGTGTCGGTGAGCACGACGTCGATCGTCGCCTTCTCGTCCCACGCGCGCGGGCCGTCGACCTGGATCGCGAGGGCGTCGAAGAGCATCGTCGGCGTGAGGTTCCCGATGATGTCGGGCGCCGCCGTCTGCGTGGGAGTCCCGAAGGGTCCGTCACGCAGCTCGGTCGCGCCCGAGAGGTAGACGCTGCGCCAGGTGCCGTTCTCCGCACCGTAGCCGAGCTGCTCGTAGGTGTCGGCGAGCAGCTCCTTCGCCGCGGCGTGGTCCGGCTCCGCGAAGACGACGTGGTTGAGGAGCTCCGCGACCCAGCGGAAGTCGCCGGCGTCGAACGCCGCGCGCGCCGTCGTGACGACCGCGTCGGCGCCCCCGCCGAGGGCCACGTAGCGCTTCGCCTTCTCGACCGGCGGGTGCTCCCACAGGTGCGCCGGGTTCCCGTCGAACCAGCCCATGTACCGCTGGTAGATCGCCTTGACGTTGTGGCTCACCGAGCCGTAGTAGCCGCGCGCGTGCCAGGCGTTCTCGAGCGCCGGGGGCAGGGTGATCCGCTCCGCGATCTCGGGCCCGGTGTACCCCTGGTTCAGCATCCGCAGGGTCTGGTCGTGCAGGTAGGCGTAGAGGTCGCGCTGGAGCGAGAGGTACTCGACGATGCGCTCGTTGCCCCAGGTCGGCCAGTGGTGCGAGGCGAAGACGACCTCGACGTCACGGCCGAACAGGTCGATCGCCTCCGTGAGGTAGTGGGACCACACGTGCGGGTCGCGGACCACGGCACCGCGCAGCGTGAGCAGGTTGTGCAGCGTGTGCGTCGCGTCCTCCGCCGCGCACAGCGCCCTGCGGTCGGGGAACCAGATGAGCATCTCCGACGGCGCCTCGGTGTCCGGCGCCATCTGGAAGACCATGCGGACGCCGTCGACCGTCTCCTCCTGGCCCGTGGTGGTGACGGACAGGGTCGGCGGGATGAGCGTGACCGTCCCGGTCGACGTCGTCTGGCCGAGCCCGGCACCCACCTGACCCTGCGGGCCGCGCGCGAGCGCCGCGCCGTACATGTAGCCGGCGCGCCGACCCATCGCCGTCCCGGCGTACACGTTCTCCGCGACCGCGTGCTCGGTGAAGCCCTCCGGGGCGAGCACGGTGACGCGCCCCGCGTCGACGTCCTCCTGCGTCGTGACGCCCTTGACGCCACCGAAGTGGTCGACGTGCGAGTGCGTGTAGATGATCCCCGTGACGGGGCGGTCGCCGCGGTGCTCGCGGTACAAGGCGAGCGCGGCCGCCGCCGTCTCGGTCGAGATGAGCGGGTCGAGCACGATCACGCCGGTCGTGCCCTCGATGAACGTCACGTTCGACAGGTCGAACCCGCGGACCTGGTAGATCCCCTCGGTGACCTCGAACAGCCCCTGCTCGGCGACGAGCCGCGACTGCCGCCACAGGCTCGGGTTCACCGTGTCCGGCGCCTCGCCCTGGAGGAACGCGTAGGTGTCGTCGTCCCAGACGACGCGGCCGTCGTCCGCCGTCACCGCGCTCGGGGTGCGCCGCGCGACCAGGCCGCGCGCCGCGTCGTCGAAGTCCTGGGTGTCCGAGAAGGGGAGCGTCCGGAGGAGGGCGGAGTTCTGCGCGACGATCGCGGGCGTCGCGGGCTTCGGAGTCGACATGGTTCGGAGCCTGGCACCGCCCTGTGCGGACCGCACCCGGAGACGACGGCGCCCGCGTCGCCCGGTCCGGAACGGGGCGACGCGGGCGGCCGGATCGGGTCAGGGGGTGACGATGGCGAAGTCCGGGTCGCCCGGGTCGAGGACGGCGGTGAGCCGCGCGAGCACGCCCGCGTCGCCCGTGACCTCGATGCCCACGGCGGCGAGCGCCTCGGGGGTCGCCGCGCCGGTCGCGAGCGCGGGCAGCGCACGGCTCGTCGCGGTGAGCGTGGCGTCGGCGTCCCCCTTCTGCGGGGCCGCGGAGTAGGTGAGGGCGCCGTTGGAGAGCCGCAGCCGGTAGCGCGCCCCGGTGTCGGTCAGGACGACGTCGATCGACAGCTTCTCGTCCCACGCACGCGGCCCGTCGACCTGGATCGCGATCGCGTCGAACAGCATCTCCGGCGTGAGCGCCGAGATCACGTCGGCCGACGCGGAGACGGTGGGCGTGCCGAAGGATCCCTCGCGCAGCTCGGTCGCGCCGGAGAGGTAGATGTTGCGCCACACCCCGTTCTCCGCGCCGTAGCCGAGCTGCTCGAACGTGTCGGCGAGCAGCTCGCGCGCGGCCGCGTGGTCGGGCTGGGCGAACACGACGTGGCTCAGGACCTCGGCGGCCCAGCGGAAGTCGCCGTCGTCGAACGCGGCGCGCGCCAGGTCGACCACCGCGTCCGCGCCGCCCATGGCCTTCACGTACCGCTTGCCCTGCTCGACGGGCGGGTGCTGCCACAGGTGGGCCGGGTTGCCGTCGTACCAGCCCATGTAGCGCTGGTAGATCGCCTTGAGGTCGTGGCTCACCGACCCGTAGTAGCCGCGCGCGTGCCACGCGTTCTCCAGGGCCGGCGGGAGCTTCAGCTCCTCGGCGATCTCGATCCCGGTCCAGCCCTTGTTGATGAGCCGCAGCGCCTGGTCGTGCAGGTAGGCGTACAGGTCGCGCTGCTCCGAGAGGAACCGCACGACCCGCTCGTTGCCCCACGTGGGCCAGTGGTGGGACGCGAAGACGACCTCGACCTCGTCGCCGAACAGGTCGATCGCCTCGGTGAGGTAGCCGGCCCACGCGTGCGGGTCGCGCACGAGGGCGCCGCGCAGCGTGAGCAGGTTGTGCAGCGTGTGGGTCGCGTCCTCGGCCGCGCACAGCGCCTTGTGGTCCGGGAACCACACCAGGAACTCCGCCGGTGCCTCGGTGCCGGGGGCCATCTGGAAGACCATCCGGACGCCGTCGACCGTCTCGGTCTGCCCGGTGGTCGTGATGTCCAGGGTCGGGGCGATGAGCGTGATGTTCCCGGTCGCGACGGTCTGCGCGAGGCCGGTACCGAGCGCGCCCTGCGGCCCGCGCGCGAGCGCCGCGCCGAACATGTAGGCCGACCGGCGCGCCATCGCCGTGCCCGCGTACACGTTCTCCGAGGCCGCGTGCTCCGTGAACTCGGCCGGCGCGATGATCGGGACCCGCCCGGCGTCGACGTCCTCCTGCGTGGTGACCCCGCGCACCCCGCCGAAGTGGTCCACGTGCGGGTGGGTGTACAGCACGCCCGTCACCGGGCGGTCGCCGCGGTGCTCCCGGTAGAGCTCCAGCGCGGCCGCCGCCGTCTCCTCCGTCACGAGCGGGTCCAGGACCAGGACGCCCGTCTCCCCCTCGATGAACGTGACGTTCGAGAGGTCGAACCCGCGGACCTGGTAGATGCCCGGGACCACCTCGAACAGGCCCTGGATCGCGTTGAGCGTCGACTGACGCCACAGGCTCGGGTTCGCCGTGTCCGGCGCGTCGCCCTGGATGAAGGCGTACGTGTCGTTGTCCCAGACGACCGTCCCCTCCGCGTTCCTGATCGCGTTGGGCTCGCGCGTGCCGAGCAGTCCCCGACGCGCGTCCTCGAAGTCCTGCGTGTCCGAGAAGGGGAGCGTCTGGAGGAGGGCGGAGTTCTGCGCGACGATCGCAGGCGTCGCTGGCTTCGGAGTCGACATGGTTCGGAGCATGGCAGCGGCGCGCGAGGACTGCATCCGGAACGAGGCGCCCGCCGAGCCGGCTCCGGGCCGCGACCGCGGGGGCCCGATCGGGGGTGCGAGGGGACCTCAGCCCGCGGGGTCGACGCGCTCTCCGACGGTGTGGACGACGACGACCTGCGGGTCCCACGGGACGAGCTCGTCCACCTGCTCCTGCAGGATCGCGACGTCGGGCAGGTCCCCCGGGCTGCGCACCTCGACGACGAGGTCCTGCCCCTCCCACCGCACGGCGTCGACGGACGCGTCGTCCGTCCCGGACAGCCAGTCCTCCGCGGCGGCGCGCGTCTGGCCGAGCCAGAGGTCCGCGAGCGCCGCCTGCACGGTGTTCGCCACCATGGGGACGGCGACGACGAGGACCGCGACGAGCGCGACGACCGTCGCGACCCGGCGCCGCGGGGCGGGTGCGCCCTGCCGCGCGGCGCGCGCCTCCCGCAGGTAGCCGGCGCCGGAGAAGACGACGGTCGCGGCCACGACGAGCGCGACGGCGTTCGAGACGAAGAGCAGCAGCGCGCCCGCGGCGAGCGACGGCTGCCCCTCCCCCAGGCAGACCCCGACGACCCCGAGCGGCGGGACGAGGGAGATCGCGATGGCGATGCCGGGCAGCACGTCGCCGAGGTCGCGACGGGCGAGCGCGATCGCTCCCGCGAACCCGGTGGCGAAGGCGGCTGCCAGGTCGCCCACGCCGGGCGACGTCCGGCCCGTCACCTGAGAGTTCGACAGCACGTCGGTGGTCGCGGGGAGCACCAGCGTCGCGACCATCCCGATCGCGACGACGAGGGCGAGGCCGCCGACGACGTACGCCACGGACCGCCCGATCGTGCCCGGCTCGCCGGCGACGACGCCCAGCCCGATCCCGAGGATCGGCGTCGACAGCGGGGCGATGATCATCGCGCCGATGACGGTCGCCGTGGAGTCGGTGACGACGCCCGCGACGGCGATCACGCCGGAGAGCACGAGCATGGCCCAGAACGCGGACCGCTTGGCCCGCACGTCGCCGACGTCGAGGTCGAGCCGGTCGGCGACGTCGACGAGCGGCCGCCGCTGCGCGGCGGGGACGAGCAGCCGGAGCACACGCCCCGGCGGAGCGGGAGCCGTCGTCGTGGTCGGGTCGGTGACCGCCCCGCGTCGGTCGCTGTCCGAGGGCACCGTCATCCCCGCCTCCCGCGCTCGGGCCGGTGACCGGCTCACCGGGCGACCCGACGCTACGGTCGCCTTCCGCAGGGTGCCACTGGAGCCGCCCGGATCCGCCCGGCAGGTCGGGACGCCTGCCCCTGGGGCCCGGGATGCCGCCCGGTCGACGCTGCGGGGACCGTCGCAGCACGTGGCGGGCCCCGGCCGCGGGACAGGCGGCCCTGACGGAAGGTCGTCCCATGCAGGACAGCTCGCTCACCGCCCCGTCGCCGCTCGCCGGCGACCCGACCCGCCGCTCGCGCGGCACGGCGCCCCGCGCGTGGGCCTGGACCGGCGTCGTCGCCGGGGTCCTGGGGCTCGTCTCGATCCAGTCCTCGATGGCGCTCGGCGTGAACTGGGAGGAGACCGCCGGCGACGCCGACGCGATCGTCGCCGACCTCGCGGGCCGCACGGGGACCCAGATCCTCTTCCACACGGCGACGATCGCGTGCGCGCTCCTCGTGCTCGTGTTCGCGGCGGGCCTCAAGCGGCGGCTCGACGCGCAGGCGCCCGCCGGCTCGCTCCTGCCGACCGTCGCGGGCTGGGGGCTCGTGCTCGTCTCGGTCGCGGGGCTGCTCGGCTCGGGCCTGGACACGCAGTTCCTCTTCGGCCTCGGCGACACCGCGCTCATCGTCCCCGAGTCGGGCGCGTTCTACAGCGACTGGGTCGCGACGATCCCGTGGCTGTGGGTCGGTGCCGGCGTCGCGGGCGTCGCGCTCGGCGTCGCCGCGCTGCGGCACGCGGCGGCACCGCGCTGGATCGGCGTCGTCGGGTTCGTGCTGGGCGGGATCGCGCTCCTCGCGGGCCTGTCGCCGCTGCAGTACATGGCGGGCTTCGTCGGGCCGATCTGGCTCCTCGTCACCGCGCTCGGCTTCGCCCTCGGGGACCGGCGCTGAGCGCGACCCGCGAGATCGGCAGCACGCGGCGAGATCGGCACGTCCGGTCGAGGTCGGCGGTCCGGACCGCCGACCTGGGCAGGGACCGCCGATCTCGTCGTCGGCCGCGGCCGGGTGATCTCCCGCCCGGGCCCTTCTCGCCGCGCGTGCCCCGGCCCTACCGTGGGCCCGTGGCCGACCCCGGGCCCGGCCGCGCCGGGATGCCCCGCACGGGCTGGACGATCGGCGTCCTCGCCTGGGTGCTCGGCGTGTCCGCGCTCGCGCTCCAGCTCACGTCCGGGGTGCCGCTGCTGCTGGGCGACCTGCTGTTCGTCGTCGTCGACGCGACGGTCGCCCTCGTCTACGGGACCGTCGCCGCGGTGATCCTCGTGCGTCGGCCGCACGTCGTCGGCTGGCTCGTCGCGCTCGCCGGGATCGGCGGCGGGATCGCGGCCCTGGGCGGCGCGTGGCGCAGCTACGCCTCGACCCACCCCGGCCTGCCGCCGCTCACGCCGCTCGCCGACGCCTACGGGTGGGCCTGGGTCCCCGGGACGGTCGGGCTGTTCGTCCTCGTCCCGTGGTTCGTGCGGGGCGGGCGGCTCGGCGCGGGCGCGTGGTGCGGCGTCGCGGGCGGTGTCGCGTCCATCGCCTTCTTCTTCCTCGCCCCCGCGGACGACCCGCGCCCGGCGATCGTCGGCGTCGTCGTCATGGGGCTCGTCACCGCCGCCGCCACCGCGTGGCGCTGGCGCCGCGGACCGGTCGAGGAGCGCCGCGGCCTGGGCCTGCTCGCGCTCGGGACCGCGCTCATGGCGCTGTCGTTCCTCCCGCTGCTCGGAACCTGGGCGAGCGCCGACGTCATCCTCGCGCTCCCCCTCACGCACCTCGCGTGCCAGGCGCTGTTCCCCGCGGCCATCCTCGTGTGCGTGCTGCGCAACCGGCTGTGGGGCATCGACCTCGTGCTCTCACGAGCGACCGTCGCCGCGATGCTGGCCGTCGGCCTCGCGGTCGTCTACGCGGTCGTCGTCGTGCTCGCGACGACGGTCGTCGACGGCCCCGCCGCGCAGGTCGTCGCGGCGGTCGGGGTCGCGCTCGCCGTCCAGCCCCTGCACACCTGGCTGCGGCACCGGGTCCGCACGCTCGTCTACGGCGAGGGCAACGACCCGGGCCGTGCCGCGCTGAGCGTCGGCCGCCACCTGTCGTCGGCGTCGACCGCCGACGACCTCGTCGTGAGCCTCGCGGTGGGCGTGCGCGAGGCGCTGCGCCTGGAGAGCGTGACGATCGAGCGCACCCCGGACCGCCCGACGGCGTCCGGCACCCCCGAGGACCCGCCCGCCACCGCCTGGGTCGGGCCGACGTCGCGGCCGACCGGGCAGACGGCCTCGCTCCCCGTGGTGCACGGCGGTCGCGTGCTCGGCCGGGTCCACGTCGTCGCGCGGGCGGGCGAGCGGCTCGACGCCCGGACCCGCGACGCGCTGGACCAGCTCCTGCCCGTGCTCGGTGCGGGCCTCGCGCTCGCCCAGGGCGCGCGCGAGCTCGAGGAGGCGCGCGACGCGACGACGCGCGCCCGCCTCGCGGAGCGGCGGGTCATCCGCCGGGAGCTGCACGACGGCGTCGGGCCGTGGCTCGTGGGCCTGCGCCTGGGGCTGCAGGGAGCCCGGAACACGCTCGAGACGGACCCCGCTGCCGCAGCCGCCGTGCTCGACGCCCTCGGCGCCGAGGTGGCCCAGCGCGTCGAGGACGTCCGCACCCTCTCGCGCAGCCTCCTGCCGCCGTCGCTCGACGAGCACGGGCTCGAGGTCGCGCTCGGGGAGCTCGCGGGCCGCCAGGCGCTCGCCGGGTTCGTCGTGGACGTGCGGTGCGACCCGTGCGACGGCCTCGACCCACGGGTCGCCGCGGCCGCCTACGCGATCGCGAGCGAGAGCGTCGTGAACGCCGCGCGGCACTCCGGCGCCGACGAGTGCCGGCTGACCGTCCGGCTCGGCGACCGCTGCCTCCTCGTCACGTGCGAGGACGACGGGGGCGGGATCGCTCCCGACGCGACCCGCGGCGTCGGCTCGCGGTCGCTGCGCGAGCGCGCGGACGAGCTCGGCGGGCGCCTCGACGTCTCCGCCGTACGGCCCGACGGCGCGCGCCCGGGCACGCGCGTGCGCGCCACCCTCCCGCTCGTCCCGGCCGGGGCGCTCGCGCGCGAGGACGCGTCGTGATCCGGGTGGCGGTCGTGGACGACCACCCCGTGTTCCGGCTCGGGATGGCGGCGCTGCTCGACTCGTTCGACGGCGTGCGCGTCGTCGGGCAGGCGGCGTCCGCCGCCGAGGCGCGCGCGCTGCTCGGCCTCGACCCGGGCGGGACGGGGGCGAGCGCCGACGTCGTGCTCATGGACCTCGACCTCGGCGACGGCTCGGGCGTGGACGTGACGCGCGACCTCGTGCGCGCCGACCCGGCCGCGCGCGTGCTCGTCGTGACCATGCACGAGGACGACGACGCCGTCGTCGCGGCCGTCCGCGCCGGGGCGCGCGGCTTCCTGGTCAAGTCCGCGAGCCCCGCCGAGGTCGAGCGCGCCGTCCACGCGGTGGCCGACGGCGCGATGATCCTCTCCCCCTCGGTCGCCGACCGGGCGATGGCGTACGTCGTCGGGGGGCGCGCGGCGGCGCGCGTGCCGTTCCCGCAGCTCACGGACCGCGAGCGCGAGGTGCTCGACCTGGTCGCCGCGGGGCTCGACAACGCCTCCATCTCGCGCCGCCTGGTGCTCAGCCCCAAGACCGTCCGCAACCACGTCGCCAACGTGCTCGCCAAGCTCGCCGTCCGCGACCGTTCCGCCGCGATCGTCCGCGCGCGCGAGGAGGGCCTGGGCCAACCGAGATAGAACCGCGGTCGCGCGAGGCAGAGCAGTGGTTCGGAGCCGGCGCCGTGGTGCGGAGGCCCGGCGCGGTCAGGCGTCGTCGTCCTGGATGACGGACAGCACGTTGCCGGCGGGGTCGGTGAACCACGCGATGAGCGGGCCGCCGCCGCGGAAGACGAAGTCGTCGTCGGTCTCGACCGGCGTGCCCGCGTACCGCTCGAACGCGACGCCGCGCTCGCGCAGGGCCGCGACGGTCCCGGGGACGTCGTCGACCGGGAAGTTGAGGACGGTGAACGACGCGGGCTCGTGCGCGTCGCCCTTGGGGTAGACGAGCACGCCGGAGTCGCCGGGCACCCGGATCCACAGCAGGTCGTCGCCCTCGACCGTGAGCCCGAGCAGGTCGCCGTAGAAGTGCCGCGCCGCCTCGACGTCGTCGACCGAGAACCCGCTGAACGCCTTGCCGAGCATGTCGCCTCCTGGGGTCGTGCGGGCCGGACGGCCCGCTCTCCCCAGGGTCGACCGGCGCGGGCGCGCCCGCTCATCGGTCGATGACCGCGGTCAGTACTCGCGACGCAGGTGCAGCAGCGGGAACGGGCGACCCTGGCCGTCGGTCGCGGACCGCCCCGTGACCTCGAAGCCCTGTGCGCGGTAGAAACCGAGCGCGGCCGGGTTCTGCTCGTTGACGTCCAGCTCGAGCACGGGGTGGTCCCGCCCGGCGTGGGCCAGCAGCGCGCGCCCGATCCCCTGGCCGTGGAGGTCCGGGTCGACGAACAGCATCTCGACGCGGTGCCCCACCGTCCCGACGAACCCCGCCACCCGGCCGTCGCGCTCCGCGACGGTCACGTCGACGGCGGCGAGGTACTCGTCGCGCACGCCGACCTCCAGCTCACGCACGTCGTCCGGGTTAAGGAAGTCGTGCGTGGCCTCGACGGCACGGCGCCACACGTCCACCAGCGCGCCGGTGTCGTCGGGGCGGGCCGGGCGGAGCGGGAGGTCGACCATGGCACGAGCCTCCCGCCCCGGACCTGGCTGGTTCAAGCGGATTGCTGGTCGAGACGTCGGCGTCAGGGGACGCTCAGCGGTTCGACGTCGCCGGGGCGCCAGGTGCCGTCGAACCAGCTCTCGAGGGGGCCGTAGAGGCGCAGCAGGACGAACCACCCCTTGCCCGGCACGGTCTGGACCCAGTTCGCGGCGAGCTCGCGCGGCTCCTCGGGGCCGAAGACGATGTCCACCGAGCCGTCGTCGTTGTGGACGAGGTCGTCGCGCCTGCTGTTCCGGCTCGGCAGCGGCTGGCCCGTCTGCAGCTCCGAGCGGGTCTGAGGGTCGTACACCACGACCGACCAGAAGTCCGCGGCCGGCACGTCGGCCGGGAGCCGGAGGCGGTACGCCCTCCCACCGTCGAGGGGCGCGTCGTCCACGTCCACGGTGGCCAGCGCGTACTGCGACCCCTTGCCGACCATCTTCAGCGCCATCGCGGGAGTGTTCACCGTCGCGAGGTAGAAGAAGGTGGTGCGGGCGTCGAGGTAGCGGCCGCCGGCACCGCCGTCACGCAGGAACCGGTAGTCGCCGCCCGGGAACGGGCTCAGCCAGCGGCGGTCCTCGTAGAGGAAGAACGCGCGCTCCCGGGACCGGAACGCCATGGCGCGCGCCGTGGTGTTTCCCACCGCCGCTGCGTCGGTGAGGATGCGGCGCATCCGGTCGTCCGGCGCGAACGGCGCATCCTTGGTGATGCCGATCGAGGCGAGCAGCCCGCGCGTCTCCGGGTCGACGACCCCGATCGGCTCCTTGGCCACCACGTGGGCGACCTCCTCGTAGAACGAGAAGTCGTTCGCATGGACCGTGTTCACCGTGACGCCCGACAACGACGCCCACTCCATCGCCGGCGGATCGTCCCGCCGCGACAGCGGGTAGACCCTGACGCCCGACTCGAACAGTCGCACCGCGGCGTCAGGCCGCCCGTCGACGAGGAACCCGCGCAGGATGACGAGGTTCACCGCGCTCGGCGTCTCAGCGACGAACCAGCCCTCGGGCCGCGCGCCGTCGTAGTCCGGCGGCACGATCAGGTACGTGCCGCCGGCGCCCCGGTCCGGGCCGGGCGCGCCGAGGTCCACCACGAACCGGAACCACGCGTCGTCGACCGTGCCGGGACCGCACCCCGGCGGCACCTCGATGACCGTCGGGCCGTCGCGCTCGACGTCGAGCACGACGATCGCGTACACCGTGTCGGTGTTGCCGGTAAGGAAGAGCGGGTCGGAGTCGAGCAGTCGGTCGGCGATCGCGCCCTGGTGGCACGCGTCCCCCGCGACCTCCGCGATCCCCCGTCGGATCGCCTCCAACGAGGCGGCCGGGATGCAGCCGAGGAACGCCTCGACACCCCGCACCAGGTCGAGGTGGTCGAAGACCCGGGTCGCCGTCTCGGGCGTGGGGACGCCGTCGACGAACCGCAGCTCGCCGATGCTCGTCGCCACCCGGTCCGGCGTGGTGATCTGGGCCGGGATCGCGGTGTTGTACCCGGGCCGGACGTCGATACTCATGCTGTCCTCCCTTGCGCCGACCGTCGGCATCCGTCACCAACCATCAGAACCGGCGTGCGCTCCCGGCGCCATCACGTGATCCGCGTGATCCCTGCCGTCGTTCCGCGGCACCCCGACCCGGGACTTGCGCGCCTATATTGGCCGGTGTCAATATCGACAAATGTCAATTCAAGAGCCTCGCGCGAGCGATCCCACGGCGCCCACGCGCGGCCGGTTGTCCACGCTGGACCGGTGGCTGCCGCTGTGGATCGGGCTGGCGATGGTTGCCGGGCTGACCCTGGGCCGGTTCGTCCCTGCCCTTTCCGACGTGCTCGCCGCGCTGGAGGTCGGCGGGATCTCCGTCCCGATCGCCCTCGGCCTGCTCGTGATGATGTACCCGGTGCTGGCCAAGGTCCGGTACGACCGCGTGGGTGCCGTCACCGGCGACAAGAAGCTCCTGGTGAGCTCGCTGGTGCTGAACTGGCTGGTGGGCCCGGCGCTGATGTTCGCCCTCGCATGGGCGTTCCTGCCCGACCTGCCCGAGTACCGCACCGGGCTGATCATCGTGGGCCTGGCCCGGTGCATCGCCATGGTCGTGATCTGGAACGACCTCGCGTGCGGGGACAGGGAGGCCGCGGCGGTGCTGGTCGCGATCAACTCCGTGTTCCAGGTCGTCGCCTTCTCCCTGCTCGGCTACTTCTACCTCACGGTGCTGCCCGGGTGGCTGGGCCTCGACGCCCACGGTCTGGACGTGTCCGTGGGGCAGATCGCGCTCAACGTCCTCGTCTTCCTCGGCGTCCCGCTGGCCGCCGGGTTCGCCTCACGCCTGGTCGGGGAGCGCGCCAGGGGGCGGGCCTGGTACGAGGACCGGTTCCTCCCCGTCGTCGGCCCGTGGGCGCTGTACGGGCTGCTCTTCACGATCGTGCTGCTGTTCGCCCTCCAGGGCGAGGCCGTCACCTCGCGCCCGCTCGACGTCGCGCGGATCGCACTGCCGCTGCTGGTGTACTTCGCGGCCATGTGGGGCGTCGGCGTCGTCGTCGGCAAGACGCTGGGACTGGGGTACGCCCGTACCACGACCCTGGCGTTCACCGCGGCGGGCAACAACTTCGAGCTCGCGATCGCCGTGGCGATCGCGACGTTCGGTGCGACCTCCGGCCAGGCGCTGGCCGGGGTCGTGGGCCCCCTCATCGAGGTCCCCGTCCTGGTGGGTCTCGTCTACGTCTCGCTGTGGGTCGCGCGCCGCTGGTACGCCGTCGACCCCTCCGCACCCCCGACCCGAGCACCCGAGCTGGACGAGGTGAGGTCATGACCACCCCCCTGCCGCCGGCCGTCGCGGACGCCGACTGCGCGCCGCAGGTCGAGGCGTACGCGATCGGGACCGAGGTCGCGGGCGCCGTCGCCACGACGCTCAAGGCCCTCGCCGAGCCGCTGCGGCTGCGCATGCTCTCCTTCGTCGCGACCTCTGCCACGGGCGAGGCGTGCGTGTGCGACCTCGCCGCACTCACGGACGTCTCGCAGCCGACCGTGTCGCACCACCTGAAGGTGCTGCGCGACGTGGGGGTGCTCACCTCCGAGCGCCGCGGCACCTGGGTCTGGTACCGCATCGCGCCGGGGTACCGGGCGGCCGTCACGACGCTGCTGGACTCCTTCGCCCCGGCGGCGCTCGGCGCGACGCGCGCCGCGACCGCACTCACGGGCCTCGACGACGTCGACGCCGCCCTCGACCACCTGGTCGAGGACCTGGCCGGCGCCTTCGCCGACGTCCGGTTCGACGTCGTGCAGCGCGTGGTCCGCGAGTCGTACACCGACCTGGCCCGGTCCGCGAAGGTCTCGGCCCATCTGGTGCCCCTCACGGGACGGTTCGCCCGGCAGCGGCTGAGCGACCTGACCCGCGCCGACGACGCGCGGCCGCACGTCCTGTTCGTCTGCGTCGCCAACGCCGGGCGCTCCCAGCTCGCCGCTGCCCTGCTGCGCCACTACGCCGGCGACCGGGTCGTCGTCCGCTCCGCGGGGTCCGCGCCGGCGGCCGACATCCACGACGGCGTGCGCGCGAGCCTGACCGCGCTCGGCATCACCGCGGACGACGCGTTCCCCAAGCCGTTGACCGACGACGCCGTCCGCGTCGCGGACGTCGTCGTCACGATGGGATGCGGCGACGTGTGCCCCGTCCTGCCCGGCACGCGGTACGAGGACTGGCTCGTCGGCGACCCCGCCCTGGCGTCCCCCGCCGGGGTCGCCGCGATCCGAGACGACCTCGACCAGCGGGTGCGACGCCTGCTGGCCGACCTGCTGCCCGACCTGACCCTGACCATCGCCTGACCGTCACCACCCGGGAGACCACTATGACCGAGAGCACCCCGCCCACGCCGTCCGCCCTGTTCGTGTGCGTCCACAATGCCGGCCGGTCCCAGATGGCGGCGGGATACCTGCGGGCCCTGTCCGGCGGGGCCGTCGAGGTCCGCTCCGCCGGGTCGGCCCCGGCCGACCGGATCAACCCCGTCGCCGTCGAGGCGATGCTCGAGGAGGGCATCGACCTGCGCGCCGAGCAGCCCAAGGTCCTCACGACCGAGGCGGTCCAGGCGTCCGACGTCGTCATCACCATGGGCTGCGGGGACGCGTGCCCGATCTTCCCCGGCAAGCGGTACGAGGACTGGGCGCTGGAGGACCCCGCCGGGCAGGGCATCGACGCCGTGCGCCCCATCCGCGACGAGATCCGCACCCGCGTGCTGACTCTCCTCGACGAGCTCGGCGTCACCCCGGTCGCCCTGCCGCGCGGCTGAGGAGCCGGCCGCGCGGCGGTCCTCCGGACCCCGACGCGCGGCCGGGCGCTCAGCCGAGCTCCGTGTCGCCCGAGCGGCCGTGCGCGACGCCGGTCGCGAACCCGACTCCGGCGGGTGCCCCGACACCGAGGGTCACGAGCTGCGGCGCGGCCGGCGCGGTGCCGCAGCACGACCCGCCCGCGCTCGCGCCGTCGTCCTCCAGCGCCAGGTCGCTCGAGCAGACACCCGTCGCGGGCAGATTCAGCTCGACCGCGTCCGCCGCGGTCCGGTCCCCGGCCAGCGCCGCGGCGATCGAACGGACCTGCTCGTAGCCTGTGGCGAGGAGGAACGTCGGCGCGCGCCCGTAGGACTTCATGCCGGCGAGGTAGAACCCGTCGTCCGGGTGGGCGAGCACCTTCTCCCCGTGCGGGGGCACGGTGCCGCAGGAGTGCTGGTTCGGGTCGATGAGCGGGGCGAGCGCGGCGGGCGCCTCCACGACCGGGTCCAGGTCGAGGCGCACCTCGCGCAGCATGTCGAGGTCCGGGCGGAAGCCCGTCGCGTCGACGATCTGGTGCACCTCGAGGTTCAGCGCCCCGTCCCGCGCAGTCCCCAGCACCTGGACGGTCCCGACGCCCGGCACGAGCCGGTCGATCGAGACGCGCGTGAGCAGCGTCAGCCGCCCCTCCTCCACGGCGGCCCGCAGGCGCGTCCCGAGCAGGCCGCGCGCGGGGAGCTCGTCGTCGGAGCCGCCGCCGAACAGGCGCCGCGCCGACCCGCCGCGGATCGCCCACGTGATCGTGGTGCCCGGCTCGGACTCGGACAGCTCGACGAGGCTCAGGAGCGTGTTCGCCGCGGAGTGCCCCATCCCGACGACGAGCGTGTCGCGGCCGGCGAACCGGTCCCGCTGGACGCCGAGCACGTCGGGCAGCGGACCGGTCACGAACGCCGCCGACTCCGCCTCGCCCACGGCGGGCAGGCCCGAGGCCCCCAGCGGGTTCGACGTCGAGAACGTGCCCGACGCGTCGACCACGGCGCGGGCCAGCACGTCGCGCACCACGCCGTCGGCACCGATGGTCCGCACGCGGTAGGCGCGGCGGTCCCGGCCGAGCGAGCGCGTCTTGTCCGCCCCGTCGCGTGCGACCGCGAGCACCCGCGTGCCCGTGCGCAGGCGCGGCGCGATCTGAGGCGTCGCGGCGAGCGGCGCGAGGTACCGGTGGACGAGCTCCGCGCCGGTCGGCAGGGCGTCGGGGTCCGGCTCGACCCATCCCGTCGGTCCGAGCAACCGCCGAGCCGCCGGGTCGACGTCGTACCGCCACGGCGAGAACAGCCGCACGTGGCCCCACGACGCCACCGCGGCGCCGGGGCCGTCCCCGGCCTCCAGCACCACCGGCTCGAGCCCGCGCTCCAGCAGGTGGGCCGCCGCCGCCAGACCCACCGGACCTGCCCCGATCACCACGACCGGGAGCTCGTCCCGCACCACCTCGACCATCACCACTCCTCGCATTGAAGGTTGTCGATATGAGCATCGTGGATGACGTATCGAAGGTTGTCAATCTGTGCGACGATGGTGGGCATGACGACGACCGAACTGACCCTCACCCCGGTCGGCGACGGCGCTGGCTGCTGCGGACCCGTCACCCAGGCCGTCGACCCCGAGGCCGCGCGCGAGCTCGCCCGCACCTTCAAGGCCCTCGCGGACCCCACCCGGGTCCAGCTCCTGGCGATCGTCGCCGCGCAGGACGGCAGCGAGGCGTGCGTGTGCGACCTCACCGAGCCGGTCGGCCTCTCCCAGCCCACCGTCAGCCACCACCTCAAGATCCTGGTCGACGCCGGTCTGCTCACCCGCGAGCAGCGCGGCCGCTGGGCGTACTACTCGCTCGTCCCGGGCGCGCTCGACCGGCTCGCGGCCGCCCTCACCGACACCACCGCTCGCTGACGGGGCGGTTCGCCGCGCGCCCTGCGGGCTCCGTCCCTACGCTCGCTCCTGTCGGTCGCGCCGTTCGCACCGATCGGCCGGCGCCGGCGGCCGTACGACGACGGACGAGGAGCACCCATGACCGAGGTGACGGGATCGATCGAGCAGGCCACCCCGCGGTCGGGCTGGCAGCGGTTCTGGGACCAGGGCGGCTGGTGGCGGGCCTTCCTCTTCGCGGTCCTCTACATCGCGGTGTACCTCGGGCTCGGATGGCTCGTCGGCGTCAGCGGGCTGGGCCCGGACAGCGGCGAGGAGCTCCTCGACTCGTCCGGAACCGTGTTCTTCGGGCTGCTGCTGCCGATCCTCGTCATGAGCCTGCTGCTCGTCGCCTTCCTGTCCACGATGCGCTGGCGGCGCGAGGTGTTCGGTCCGCAACCGATCGCGGGGCGGCCGTGGATGTGGGTCGCCGTCGTCCTCGTCCTCGTACCGGTCGTGCTGCACCTCGTCGCGACGAGCTGGTCGTCGTACGACGTCACGGTGATCCTCACCGTCTTCGCGCTCGGCCTGTGCATCGGGTTCGCCGAGGAGGTCCTGACGCGCGGCGTCGCCGTCACGATGCTCCGCCGCGCGGGGTACGGCGAGAAGGCCGTGATGGTGCTGTCGTCGATCCTCTTCGGCTTCCTGCACGCGTCGAACCTGGTCTCGGGGCAGAACCTCCTGACCGTGGGCACGACGGTGGTCTACGCGTTCGGGTTCGGCACCATGATGTACCTCTCGATGCGCGTCACGGGCAGCATCGTCCCCGCCATCCTCCTGCACGCGGCGACCGACCCGACGACGATCCTCGCGACGGGCGGTGTCGACACGCACGGGACGAACGCCGGGTCCGACGCGCTCAACGCGTTCGCCGGGACCTTCAACATCATCTTCATCGCCGTCGCGATCCTGGCGGTCTTCCTCGTCTCGGGTCGCGTCGGACGCACGACGGCACCGGCGCAGCGCTGAGCCCCGGGCCGCCTACCGACGCCCGCGCAGCGCGATCACCGGCCCGGAGAACAGCGCGATGCCGAGCATGAACCCGACGTCGTACCAGTTCCCGTTGTTGTCGACCTCGTAGATGCTCACCGTGTCGGTGAAGAGGGACACGATGAACGTGAACGGCAGGATCATCCCCTGCCACAGACCCCACCAGAACCCGTAGCCGCCGGGGCTCGCGGCGACGTTCGGCCCGGCGGCGCAGGCCCCGAGGAGCAGGATCACCGCGATGGCGAGAGCCGCGCCGGCTCCTCGTCGTGCCGTCGTGGACATGACGCTCACCTCCGTGTAGCGGTCGACGGCACCAGTGAACCGCGCGCGCCGTCCGACGGCGAGGGCAGCGGCGCGCGGCGGCACGGCGGGCCCCGTGTCGGGGCCGTGCGGCAGGATGGCGGCATGACGCAGAGCACGGACGACGGCGCCCCCTCGAGCACCCCCGCGACGGCGGGCGGCGAGCTCATGCTGCTCGACACGGCGAGCCTGTACTTCCGCGCGTTCTTCGGGGTCCCCGACTCGATCAAGGCCCCGGACGGCACGCCGGTCAACGCGGTGCGCGGCCTGCTCGACATGATCGCGACGCTCGTCACGGACCGCCGCCCGTCGCGCCTCGTGGCGTGCTGGGACGTGGACTGGCGCCCGGCGTTCCGCGTCGAGGCCATCCCGTCGTACAAGGCGCACCGGGTCGCCGAGAAGGTGCCCGGGACCACGGGCGTCGAGGAGGTCCCGGAGAAGCTCGTCGCGCAGATCCCGGTGATCGTCGACGTGCTCGCGGCGCTGGGGATCGCCCGCGTCGGCGCGGCGGGGTACGAGGCCGACGACGTCATCGGCACGCTCACCGCGCGCGAGGTCGCGCGGCGCGCGGCCGAGGGCGCCGCGCCGGACGCGTCGGGCCGGGCCGCCGTCGAGGTCGTCACCGGGGACCGCGACCTGTTCCAGCTCGTCGACGACGAAGCGGGTGTCCGCGTCCTCTACCCGACCAAGGGCGTGAAGAACCTCGACGTCGTCGACCAGGCGCGGCTCGCGGAGCGGTACGGGATCCCGACGGGGGCGGCGTACGCGGACATGGCGGTGCTCCGCGGCGACCCGAGCGACGGCCTGCCCGGCGTCCCCGGCATCGGGGAGAAGACGGCGGTCGCGCTGCTCGCGAGGTTCGGCGACCTCGCGGGCGTGCTCGCGGCGCGCGAGGCGGGCGACCCCGGCCTGACGCCGACCCAGCGCCGTCGCCTCACCGAGGCGGCCTCCTACCTGGAGGTCGCGCCGCTCGTCGTGCGCGTCGCGCCGGACGCCCCCGTCGGGGAGGTCCTCGACGCGCTCCCGACCGCCCCCGCGGACCCCGACGCGCTCGCCGAGCTCACGGAGCGGTGGGGCCTCGGGACGTCGGTCCGGCGCCTGCTGGACGCCCTGGGCGGCTGATCCCGCCGCCGCGGCCGCGTCGCGCACGACGCGGCCGCACGGCTCACTTCGACGCGGCGGCCGCCTCGGCGAGCTGCGGGACGTACTGGTCGAGCATCCACGGAATGGAGAGCACGGTCGGGGCGCTGCTCGCCATGACGAACGACTCGCCGACGATCGGGGCGAACCGGCCCTGCTGCACCGTCTCCATCGCGCCGACGGACGGCAGCGCCGTGAACGCGTCGACCTCGTCCTGGGAGCCGAAGTACATGACGAGCACGTCGGTGTCGATCTCGCCGAGTCGCTCCTCGCTGAGCCCGTAGAAGTACGTGCCGTCGTCGGGCGAGGCGTCGAGCTCGGCGACGCTCGGGCTGAGCGTCATGCCCATGTCCTCGAGCAGGTCGACGCGCGGGTCGTCCGCCCGGAAGACGTTGAGCGTGCCCGGGGTGTTGGCCGACGCGTAGACGAACGTCGTGCCGTCGAGCTCCGGGTGCTCGTCGGCGAGCGCGGTGACGTACGCGTCGGTCTCCGACTGGAGCGCCGCCGCCTCGTCGCTCTTGCCGAGCGCCGTCCCGACGATCTCGAGCTGGTCCTGCCACGGCAGCGCCCACGGCTGGTCCGGGTACGCGACGACGGGCGCGACCTCGGACAGCCGGTCGAACTCCTCCTGCGTGATGCCGGAGTAGGGCGCGAGGATGACGTCGGGCTGCGCCGCGGCGATCTCCTCGAACGGGACCTCGCCCGTGTCGGAGCCGGAGAGCAGGGTCGGGGTCTCGCCGCCGAGCTCCTCGATCGCGTCCTCGTCCCACGGCAGGATCCCGGTCTCGCCGCCGCCGTAGTCGTTGCGCGGCATCGCGACGGGCACGACCCCGAGCGCGAGGACCGCGTCCTGCGTCGACCAGCCCCAGGTCACGACCCGCTCCGGCTGCTCGGGGATCACGGCGTCGCCCAGGGCGCTCTCGATCGTCACCGGGAAGGCGCCGCCCGCGGCCGGGGTCGTGCTCGTGTCGTCGGCGGCGCCGTCGTCGGCGCCCGCGGAGCACCCGGCGAGCACGAGCGCGCCGAGCGCGAGGAGGGCAGCCGCGGTGGTGCGGCGCGAGGCGGAGGACGTCGGACGACGCATGGATCTCTCCCAAGGGACGGTGGCGCCGCCGGCGCGGCAACTGAGCAAGGTAAGGCTAGCCTCATCCATCGCCGGAGCGGAGCGTGCGGCCCGTGCGATGGCTCACAGCGGGCAGACTGGGGGCGCCGTCGGGCGCCCCGTCGGCACATCCGACCCGCCGGGAGGCGACCCGTGGCCCTCGTCCGCTGCTCCTTCTACTCCGACGTGCTCGAGGTGAGCACGACGATGACCGTCGTGCTCCCGCAGGCCACGGCGACCCAGATCGGCATGGCCGGGTCCGCGAGCGCCCGCGCCGAGGGCGCGCCGGTGCTCTACCTGCTCCACGGCATGAGCGACGACGAGACGATCTGGACGCGCCGGACGTCGATCGAGCGGTACGTCGCCGACCGGGGGCTGGCCGTCGTCATGCCGCGCGTGGAGCGCAGCTTCTACGCCGACGAGGTGCACGGGCACCGGTACTGGACGTTCCTGTCGGAGGAGCTGCCGAGCCTGGTCGACCAGTTCTTCCGGGTGTCGTCGCGGCGCGAGGACACGTTCGTCGCGGGCCTGTCGATGGGCGGGTACGGGGCGTTCCGCTGGGCGCTGCGGCACCCCGAGCGGTTCGCGGCGGCGGCGAGCCTGTCCGGGGTGCTCGACCTCGCCGACGAGTCGTACCGGGAGCGCCGCCTGCCCGACATCGAGCGCGTGTTCGGCGACCGGGAGATCGCGGGCTCCGACGACGACCTGCTCGCGCTGCTGCGCCGGGCTGCCGCCGAGGGCCGGACGGCGGACCTCCCCGACCTGTTCCTCGCGTGCGGGACGGAGGACTTCCTCGTCGACGGCAACAGGGCGTTCGAGCGCGTGGCCGATGAGTCCGGCGTGGCGCTGCGGTCGGAGTTCTCGCCCGGGACCCACGAGTGGGGCTTCTGGGACCGCACGATCCAGGACGTCCTCGACTGGCTGCCGCTGCCGGGGGCGCCACGAACCTGACGCGGCGCCCTCCCTACCCGTCGGGGCACGTGTCACACACCGTGCTCGCGCGTCGTCGTGTGGGTGACCGCACCTAGCGTCGAGACGCGCACACCGCGACGAAGGGGACCACCATGACCACCACTGCCACCACTCTTCCGCCCACCGACGTCGCCGCGCTGCGCGACCGCGTCACGGGTCGCGTGCTCGCCCGGGGCGACCTGCCCGACGGCGGCCCGACGGCCGCGGAGGCCGTCGCCTCCCACAGCACGCTCGTCACGCACGACCCCGACCTCGCGGTGCTGGCCGCCACCGAGGCCGACGTCGTGGAGGCGGTCCGGTTCGCGTCCCACCACGGGCTGCGCGTGCGCGCCCACGCGACGGGCCACGGCGCGTCCTCGCCCGTCGCGGACGGCCTCGTCCTCGGCACGAGCGACCTCGCGGGCGTCGAGATCGACCCGGAGACCCGCGTCGCGCGCATCGCCGCGGGCACCCGCTGGAAGACGGTGGTCGAGGCCGCGGCGGAGCACGGGCTGCTCCCCGTCACGGGGTCGTCCACGGGGGTCGGCGTGGTCGGGTACACGCTCGGCGGCGGGTTCGGCCCGCTGACGCGCAGCCACGGGCTCACGACGGACTGGGTCCGCGGGTTCCGGGTCGTGCTGGCCGACGGCTCGGTCGTCGAGGCGAGCCCGGACTCCGAGCCGGACCTCTTCTGGGCGCTGCGCGGCGGCAAGGGCGGCCTCGGCGTGGTGACGCGCGTCGACGTCGGGCTCGCGCCGCTGCGCACCCTGTACGCGGGGGCGCTCACGTTCGACGCCCCGCACGTCGAGGACGTGCTGCGCGGCTGGGTCGACTGGACCGCGACCGCGCCCGACGACGTCACGACCTCCGTCGCGGTGCTCGCCCTCCCGGACCTGCCGTTCATCCCCGAGCACCTGCGCGGCCGCACGGTCCTCGCCCTCCGCTTCGCCTACCCGGGCGACGCCGCGGAGGGCGAGCGCCTGGCTGCGCCGCTGCGGGCTCTCGCCCCGGTCATGGCCGACGCGGTCGGGGAGATCCCGACGACCGCCGTCGCGACGATCCACGACGACCCCGAGGACGCCGGCCCGTCGTGGGTCTACGGCGCCGGCCTGCGCGAGGTGGACGCGGCGTTCCTCGACCGGTTCCTCGCGGACCTCGGGCCCGGCAGCGGCTCGCCGTTCGTGGCGGCCGAGCTGCGGCACCTCGGCGCGGCCGGCGCGCGCGACGTCGACGGCGGGTCCGCCGCGGGCGGGCGGACGGCCGGGTTCCTGCTCAGCCTGGTCGGCGTGAACCCCCCGCGCGTGCCGGACATGATCGAGGCCGCGGCGTCGTTCGCGCAGTGGTCCCAGCCGTGGGCCGCGACGGAGACCAACATCAACTTCCTGCCCGGCCCGTGGACGGACGAGACGCTCGCGCGGGCGTGGTCGCCGGAGACGGCGGCGCGCCTCGCGTCGGTGCGGTCGGCCTACGACCCGGCGGGGCTGTTCGCCTGGCGCGTGTGACGTCGGGTCAGCGCTGTCGGTCGACGCGGAGCGGTCTCACACCGCGAACAGCGCGGTGAGCCGCGGGAGGCGGCGCGCGTTCTCCTCGTCGTCGTCGAAGTCCCACTGCTCGCCGGCGGGCTCGCTGCGCGCCGGCCCCGACGACGTCCGCTCGCGCGCCGCGTAGTACGCCTCGTCGTCCTCGCCGGTCGCGCGCGACCACGCGTCGCCGACGAGCGAGTCCAGCGACTCGTACCCGAACCAGGCGGACCCGCCGCGCGACATGGCGGCGACCACGGGGTGGTCCGCGAGGGAGTCCGGGTCCGCCACGGCGCGCTCGAAGGTCGCCCGGCCGGCGAGGACGAGCCCGTCGCGGAAGTCCATGAAGCCGTCGTCGCTGCACCCGCCCTCGACGAGGTACGCGGCACCCCACAGCGGCCACGCGTACGCGTCGTCGGACACGTCTCCCGCCACGTCGACGAACGCCAGCATCTCGTCCGCGGTGAGCCGCTCGACGAGGAGGTCGGTCAGGGCGCCGGGCAGCGGGTCGTCCTCCGCGCCGCGGTCGTCGGCACCCGCGCCCGCCCGGTCGCGCGCGGCGTCGACGATCTCCCAGAAGGTCTCTCGATCCATGGCCCGGACCGTACGGCTCGGCACCCACAGACGCTGGTCACCCGGGCGGCGTCAGAGGTCCGGACCGGGGCCTACGGGACCGTCCGCGCTCCGGTGCGCCGCACCCAGCGGCGCTGCCACGGCGTCTCGACGGCGCGGGGCCGGTAGTGCGCGCGGACCCAGGCGACGGCGTCGTCGGGACGGACGCCGCCCCACACGGCGAGGAGCGCGAGCGCCGTGCCGGTGCGACCGGTCCCGCCGCCGCACGCGACCTCCACGCGCTCGTCGGCGGCCCGCTCGTACGCCTCGCGCAGCACCGCGACGGCGTCCGGCGTGGACCGCGGCAGCGCGAAGTCCGGCCACCGGACCCAGCGCGACTCCCACGCCGTGGCCGGCGGCGGCGTGCCGGTGAGGTAGACGCCGAGCTCCGGCGCGTCGTCCGGCCCGGGCGGCCCGGACCGCAGCCCGCGGCCCCGCACCCGACGCCCGTCCGGCAGCTCCACGACGCCGTCGCCCTGTTCCCACGAACCCATGCGCTCCTCCGACGGGGTGCTCAGCGCCGCGCGTGCCGTCGCGGCGCGGGGCCACCAGGCTGCGGCGGCGAGTCGGCACGCGCGCGGCGGACCAGCAGGTGGACGACGTACGCCACCGCGAGCACGGCGACGACGGCGAGGACCCCCTTCTGGTACGTCCCGATCGCGGCCTCGATCTGGGGCCACCGCTCTCCGAGACCGTAGCCGAGCAGGACCAGCGTGGTGTTCCAGACGCCGCTGCCGACCGCGGTCAGGACGAGGAACCTGCCCAGCGGCATGCGCTCGACGCCGGCCGGGATCGAGATGAGGCTGCGCACGATCGGGACGAGGCGCCCGACGAGGACCGCTGTCGTCCCGTACCGGGCGAACCACGCCTCGGCGGTGTCGACGTCCTCGACCCGGACGAGCGGCAGGCGAGCCGCGACGGCGCGGAGCCGCTCGGCGCCGAGCGCGGCACCGAGCCCGTAGAGCAGGAGCGCCCCGACGACGGAGCCGACCGTCGTCCACAGGATCGCCTCGAGCAGACCGAGACGCCCCTGGGCGGCCGTGAACCCGGCGAGCGGCAGGATCACCTCGCTCGGGATCGGCGGGAAGAGGTTCTCCAGGGCGACCGCCACACCTGCTCCCGGTGCGCCGAGGGACTCCATCAGGCTCACCGCCCAGTCCGTGAGGCGGGTGATCGGGCCGGGGTCGGAGGCGGTGGCCGCGAGGACGGACGGCGAGGAGAGGCTCATGCCGACGACGCTAGGAAGGCGCGAGCCGCGCCGGAACGCGGTGTCGCGCACGGACGGCGACGGTTCCCCGCGGCACGGAGTGCGGTTTTCCGCAGTCCGCGTCGCAGGTCGCGTCGCTAGGGTGAGTCGCGTGCCCAGCCGAGCGCCGTCCGTCGTCCGTGCCTCGTGCGGCGTCGTGGTGGGGGTGTGCCTCGTCCCGATGGACGCGGTGACGCTGCTCGCTGCCGCGGTGGCCGCCCCGTTCGCCCGCGCGTCCGCCCGGACGGCGGCCTGGCGGGACGGGCGGGTCCGGGCCGCCGTGCGCGTGCACCTGCGGCGCCTGGAGCGGTGGTTCGCCTGGCACACCGACGCTCCGGACGGCACCGGTCGACCCCTGCGCTACCTCGCCGCCCGCCTCGCCGTGGGCCTGCTCAGCGCGGGGATCCTCCTCCTGCTCGCCTACGGGGCGTTCGCGGCGGTGCTCATGACGGCGTCGTGGGCGTTCGACCTGCGGGTCCCCGCGCTGGCGGACGACGACAGCGACCCGACGACCGGACTCACCGTCCTCTCGGCGGTCGTGCCGGGCGGGATCCTGCTCTACCTCGCGCTCATGGGACTCGTCGGCTCCGCGGCGCTCGAGCGGGCGGCGGCGAGCCGGTTGCTGGGCGAGGAGGACCGGACGCAGCTCCTCGCCCAGGTCGAGGCGCTCGCCGCCTCGCGCTCGGACATCGTCGCAGCCGTCGAGGCGGAACGCCGTCGGGTCGAGCGCGACCTGCACGACGGCGTCCAGCAGCAGGTCGTGGCGCTCGGGATGCTGCTCGACCGCGGCCGACGAGCCACCGACCCCGTGGTCCGCGACCGTCTCCTCGCCGACGCCGCCGACGAGGCGTCCCGGGTGCTCGCGAGCGTGCGCGACGTCGCCTGGCGCGTGCACCCCGCGGCGCTCGACACCCAGGGACTGCGCCCGGTCCTGGCACGCCTGGCGGCGCGGGCGACCCCGTCCGCGGAGCTCGACTACCGCCTGGACGGGCGACCGGGGCCCGCGGTGGAGGCGTGCGTGTACTACGTCGTCGCCGAGGCCCTGGCGAACGTCGCCAAGCACGCCGGCGCGACCCGCACGACGGTCACCGTGACCTCGGCCGACGGCGTCGTGCGGGCCGCCGTCACGGACGACGGTCGGGGTGGCGCGTCCCCGCGCGGCGGTCGCGGGCTCGCGGGCCTCGCGGCCCGGGCGGCGGCGCTCGGCGGCTCGCTCGACGTGGCCAGCCCTCCCGGCGGGCCGACCACGGTGACGGCGGTGCTGCCGTGCGCGTGATGATTGCCGAGGACTCCGCCCTCCTGCGCGAGGGTCTCCGGGCCCTCCTCGTGGACGAGGGCGTCACGGTCGACGCCGCCGTCGGCGACGCCGACGAGCTCCTCGCCCTGCTCGGGCGTCGTCCCGCGCCGGACGTCGTGCTGCTCGACGTGCGCATGCCCCCGACGCACACGGACGAGGGCATCCGGGCCGCGATCGAGGTGCGGCGCCGCTTCCCCGGGGTCGGCGTCCTCGTCCTCTCGCAGTACGTCGAGGCCGAGCCGACGCGGGACCTCGTCACGAGCGGCGGCGCAGGGGTCGGCTACCTCCTCAAGGACCGCGTGATGCGGGTCTCGGAGCTCCTGGACGCGCTGCGTCGGGTCGAGGCCGGCGACTTCGTCGTGGACCCGGAGGTCGTCCGCCAGCTCTTCGCGGACACCTCCCGCGCCGACCCGCTCTCGCGGCTGACGGAGCGCGAGCACGACGTCCTCCGCCTCATGGCCGAGGGCCGGACGAACGCCGGGGTCGCGGCTGCGCTGCACCTGTCGCTCTCGGCGGTCGAGAAGCACGGCAACGCGATCTTCACCAAGCTCGGCCTCGACGCCGCCGGCGGGTACAGCCGCCGTGTCCTCGCCGTCCTGCACTACCTCCAGGGCTGACGACGACCCCTGCTCACGCGCCCGCGTGCCGCGCGAGGATCGCGTGCGCGTCCGTCCCGCGCGGCAGGACGCCGTAACCGTGACCGCGGTCGTCGCCGAGGCGCGCCGCGACGAACGCGTCGGCCGTGCCCGACGGCGCGTGCCGCACCACGAGCGACGCCTGGAGCGCGAGGGCGAGCGACTCCACGACGCGACGGGCCTGCGCCTGCTGCGCCCCGGCGTCGGCCCCCGCGACCTCCGCGAGCAGCCGGCGCGTGCGCGCGACGTGCGCGTCGAGGAGCGGGTGCGCCCCCGCCGTCGTGCCCAGCTCGGCCTGGAACGCCGCGACCGACTCCGGCTCGCGACCCATGGCGCGCAGCACGTCGAGCGCGATGACGTTGCCCGACCCCTCCCAGATCGCCATGACCGGCTGCTCGCGGTAGCGGCGCGCGAGCGGGAACGCCTCCGTGTACCCGTTGCCGCCCAGGCACTCCATCGCCTCGTACGCGTGGTGCGGCCCGCGCTTGCACACCCAGTACTTGCTCACGGCCGTCGCGAGGCGGCGGAACGCGCGGTCGTGCTCGGACTCGCCGTCGTGCGCGGCGGCGAGGCGCACCGACGTGAGCGTCGCGGCCTCGGACTCGAGCGCGAGGTCGGCGAGCACCGCGGTCATGGCGGGCTGGTCCACGAGCGCCGCGCCGAACGCGCTGCGGTGCCGCGCGTGCCACAGGGCCTCGGTGACCGCCTGGCGCATGCCCGCGGCCGAGCCGTGCACGCAGTCCAGCCGCGTGCGCGACACCATCTCGATGATCGTCCGCACGCCGCGCCCCGGCTCCCCGACGAGGAACCCGACGGTGCCGTCGAGCTCGATCTCCGACGACGCGTTCGACCGGTTGCCCAGCTTCTCCTTGAGGCGCTGGATGCGGAACACGTTGCGCGTGCCGTCCTCCAGGACGCGCGGCACGAGGAAGCACGACGGCGCGGCGTCGCCGTCGCGCGCGGTCCCGCCCGAGGCGCCCGGAACCTGGGCGAGCACGAGGAACGCGTCGGACATCGGCGCCGAGCAGAACCACTTGTGCCCCGTGAGCAGGAAGGCGCCGTCCGCCCCGGCGGACACGGCCGTCGTCGCGTTCGCGCGCACGTCCGAGCCGCCCTGCTTCTCCGTCATCGCCATGCCGACGAGCACGCCGGGCTTGCTCCCCGGGGCCGCGAGGGCGCCGTCGTACCCGCGGGAGAGCAGCCGCGGCTCCCACACCGCGGCGAGCGACGGCGCGTGCCGCAGCGACGGCACCGCCGCGTGCGTCATGGAGACCGGGCACGCGTGGCCCGGCTCGACCTGCGCGAACAGCGAGAACGCCGCGCCCCGCACGACGTTCGCCCCCGGCCCGGGATCCGCCCACGCGCTCGTGTGCGCGCCGTGCGCGACGGCCGCCCCGATCACCTCGTGGTACGCCGGGTGGTACTCGACCTCGTCGATGCGGTTCCCACGGCGGTCGTGCGTGCGCAGCACGGGCTCGTGGACGTTCGCGAGCTCGGCCGCGCGCTGGAAGTCCCCCGTCCCGACGAGCGCGCCGACCTCGACGAGCCGGTCCTCGCCCCACGCCCCGCCGTACGCGTGCACCGCCTCGCGCAGCACGGGGTGGTCGAGGTACTCGTTGACCCCCTCGCGATCCGGCGGCTGGTTGGTCACGCGGTGCGTGACGTGCGGCGCGGGGTGCGCGCCGTCGGCCGGGTCGACGGCGGGACGCGTGGCCGGGGTGGTGTCGGTCGGGGTCATGGTGTCCTCCTGCGGCTCTGCGGGTGGCTCGGGGTCGGGACGCCGCCGGGCGGCGCCCGGAGAGGGTTCGGGGCGGGTCGGGCAGACGTCAGGCGGGGGCTGACGCAGGGGCGGCGACCGCCGCCCGGGCGCCGACGGCGCCCAGGCAGAAGCGCAGGATCGTCGCGACGACGGCGTCCCGCACCGCGGGCGGGACCGTGCCGTCGGAGGCGGTCGGGCCGCCGCCCGCGAGCGGGGAGAGCGGACCGGTGAGCGACTCGCCGATCGCGCCGACGAGGGCGGTCGCGACGACCGTCACGTCCTGGTCGGGGATCTCCCCGGCATCGACACCGGCACGCACGACCTCCGCGAACGTCTCGGCGTAGGCACGGCGGTACTCGAGGCGCGCCGCGTCGACGGCCGGGTGGACGGGCTCGAGCAGCAGCGCCCACGCGAGCGTCGGGCCGCGCAGCGCGCGCCGCGCGAAGGTGTCGACGGCGCGGCCGAGGCGGGCGACGGTCCGGTCGCCCGGGGGATCGTCCGGGCGGGCCGCGGCGGCGGTGCGCACGGCGTCGAGCTCGACGTCCGCCGCCTGCCGGAACACGGCCACGAGCAGGTCGGCCTTGGTGGGGAAGTACGAGTAGACGCCGCCCGTGCTCACCCCGGCGCGCGCGGCGAGCGCCTGCACGTTGGCCCCGGCGAACCCGTGCTCGGCGACGATCGTGCGCGCCGCGTCGAGCAGCGCCTCGCGCTTGCGCTCGCGGGCGGCCCGCGTGGCGGGCGTCTCGCGGTAGGGCACGGTTCCTCCGTCGTCGTCGAGGGTGCGCCGCCTCGTCGCGGCTTCCCACCAAGAATTGAACCATGATTCAATTCATCGCGGCACCGGTCCCCGTCCGGGCCGCCGAGACGGCGTCGACGACGACGCCGAGCAGGACGTCGAGGAGGACGACATGCACCTGGGCAGCATGCTGGAGAGCACGGCACGCAAGGTCCCGACCAAGGAGGCGCTCGTGCTGGGCGAGCGCCGGCTCTCGTACGCCGAGCTCGACGCGGCCGCGCGCCGCGCGGCGGCCGTCTTCCGGGACGCCGGCGTGCGCCCCGGCGACCGCGTCACGGTCATGACCTACAACACGCCGGGCTTCGTCGTCGCGGCGTTCGGCCTGTGGCGCGCGGGCGCCGTGCTCGTCCCCGTCAACCACAAGCTCCAGGCGCCCGAGGTCGCGCGGCTCGTCGCCCACAGCGGCGCCGTCCTGGGCGTCGCGGACGCGAGCCTGGCCCCCGTCGTGACCGCCGCCGCGCCCGCGGTGCGCTGGCTGTGGACGGAGACGGACGCCGTCGGGCAGGACGCGGCGGGGACGTCGGGGCCCGACGACTTCGACGCGCTCGTCGCCACCGCCGAGGCGTGGGACGGTGTCCCGCCCGACCAGGACACGATCGCCCAGGTGCTCTACACGTCCGGCACGACGGCGGCCCCCAAGGGCTGCGAGCACACCCACCGCGGGCTGAGCTCGGTCGCGGCGTACACGACGGCCGCCGTCGGGCTGCGCGCCGACGACCGGTTCCTCCTCGCGATGCCGATCTGGCACGCGTCGCCGCTCAACAACTGGTTCCTGTCGATGGTGTTCCTCGGCGGGACGACGGTCCTCCTGCGCGAGTACCACCCGATCGAGATGCTGCGGACGGTCGCGGCCGAGCGCACGACCGCGTTCTTCGGCGCGCCCATCGCGTACGTCGCGCCGCTCCAGGTCGCCGCCGCGCAGGGCATCGACCTGTCGACGTTCGACCTGTCGAGCGCGCGGCTGTGGCTCGCCGGCGGCGCGCCCGTCGGCGCCGACACCGTGCGCGCGATCCGCGCCGCCTACCCGGGCGAGCTGCACCAGGTCTACGGGATGAGCGAGATGGGGCCGGTCGGCACCGCTCTCGGCCCCGCCGACCAGGAACGCAAGGCGGGCTCGATCGGCCACGCCGGGATGCCCGGCGTCGACGTGCGGGTCGTCGACCTCGACGGGAACGACGTCGGCCCCGGCGGGACCGGCGAGATCTGGCTGCGGTCGGACACCCGGATGGTCGGCTACCTCGACGATCCCGAGGCGACCGAGGCCGTGCTCGTGGGCGACTGGTACCGCACCGGCGACGTCGTGCGCGTCGACGAGGACGGGTACCTCTTCATCGTCGACCGGCTCAAGGACGTCATCATCACGGGCGGCGAGAACGTCTACTCCCAGGAGGTCGAGGAGGCGCTGCGCGGGTCGCCCGAGGTCGCGGACGTCGCCGTCGTCGGGCGCCCGCACGCCGACTGGGGCGAGACCGTCGTCGCGTTCGTCGTCCCCGCTCCCGGCGCAGAGCCCTCGCTCGACTCGCTGCGCGCCTTCCTCGCCGACCGGCTCGCGCGCTACAAGGTGCCGCGCGACGTCGTGCTCGTCACCGAGCTCCCGCGCAACCCCTCCGGCAAGCTCACCAAGCACGTGCTGCGCTCGCGGGTCCGCGAGAGCGCCGGGACCTGACCCGTCGCGCACGCCCGACCCCCGACGCGGCGGGGGTCAGGGGCGCGCGTGCTCGAAGATCACGGTCGTGCTGGTCCCCGCGACCTCGGGCCGCACGCTGAGCGTCTTGGAGACCAGGTTGCGCAGGGCGTCGGAGTCGGCGACCGCGACGTGCAGGAGGAAGTCGCGGTCGCCCGTGACGAAGAAGACGCCCTCGACGTCGGGCAGCGTGAGCAGGTAGTCGCGGAACGCCTCGAGGCCCTTGCGCGCGCCCGCCTGGAGCCGGATCGCGATGAGCGCCTCGAGCCCGCGGCCGAGGGCCGCCGGGTCGACGTCCGCCCGGAAGCCGCGGATCACGCCGCGCTCCACGAGGGTGCGGACGCGCGCGTGGCACGTCGACGCGGCGATCCCGACGCGGGCCGCGATCGCCGCGTTCGTCGCGCGCGCGTCGGTCGCGAGGACGTCGAGGATGCGGCGGTCGACGTCGTCCAGGACGGCGGGTCGAAGATCCTTCGGCATGCGGAGCCTCCTCTGAGGGTTCGACGAAGTTCAGGTCGATCGCCACCGGCACTTGCGACGATCCTTCGGCACATCTTGTCGCACGCCGAAGGATCCACCACGCTGAGTGTCGTGCGACACCATCCCGTCGCACACCAGCCACGCGCCCGCCTCGCCACCCGCGAGGCGGGCGTCGGTCGAAGGAGCCCGGCGTGAGCACGACCTCTCGTCCCCGTCCCCGCACCCGCGACGCCCGGTCCGCGCCGCCCGGCCGAGCGCCCCGCACGGCGGTCGTCGTCGGCGCCGGCATGGTGGGCCTCGCCACGGCCTGGCACCTCCAGGAGCAGGGCGTCGAGGTCACCGTCGTCGACCGCGAGGGCGTCGCCGCCGGGTCGTCGTGGGGCAACGCCGGGTGGTTGACCCCCGGCATGGCGATGCCGCTGGCGGACCCGTCCCTCTGGACGTACGGGCCGCGCGCCCTCCTCGACCCCGCCGCGCCGCTGCACGTCCCGCTGCGGTTCGACCCGCGCCTGTGGTCGTTCTTCGCGCGCTTCATGGCGCACGCGACGCAGCGCCGCTGGGACCACGCGATGGCGGCCCTCACCCCGATCGATCGCGTCGCGCTCGACGCGTTCGACGAGCTCGCCGCGGGCGGGAGCCTCGGGCACGGCGTCGAGGCCGGGACCACGCCCGGGCCGTTCACCGTCGCGTTCGAGCACGTCCGCGAGGCGCGACCGTTCCTCCGCGAGCTCGAGCACGTCGCCGCGGCCGGCCAGACCGTGCCCGTCCGGCGCGTCGAGGCCGGCGAGCGCGCGCACCAGCTCACCGACCGCGTCTCCACGGTCTACGCCCTCGAGGGCCAGCGCTTCCTCGAGCCCGGCCCGTTCGTCCACGCCCTCGCCGACTCCGTGCGCGCCCGCGGCGGGCGGATCCTCACCGGGCTCGAGGTCCTCGACGTCGAGCCCGGCCGCCTCGGCGCGTGCGTCTACGCACGCGCGGTGCACCCCGACGCCGCCGCGCACCCCGCGCTCGTCGGCGCGACGCGCGGGTCCGGAGCCGCCCGGGCGGGCGCGACGACCGGGGGGAGCGACACCGTCGGGCCGGAGGCCGCGGAGCCCCGCCGCGCCGGATCCCCCACCGAGCGCGAGGAAGGGGTCGTGCTGCGGGGCGACGCCGTCGTGCTCGCGACCGGAGCCTGGCTCCCGACGCTCGCCGCGCCGCTCGGCGTGCGCACGCGCGTCCAGGCGGGGCGCGGGTACTCGTTCACCGTGAAGACGGACGAGCCCGTCGAGACCCCGATCTACCTGCCCGCGCGCCGCGTCGCGTGCACCCCGTACCAGGGGCGGTTCCGCATCGCGGGGACCATGGAGTTCCGCGGCCCCGACGAGCCGCTCCAGCCGCGCCGGATCGAGGCCATCCTCGCGTCCGTGCGGCACCTGTTCCAGGGCGTCGACCTCGACGACCGCCACAACGAGTGGGTCGGGTCGCGCCCCGTCACGCCCGACGGTCTCCCGCTCGTCGGCGCGACGCGCACCCCCGGCGTCTACGTCGCGGGCGGCCACGGCATGTGGGGCATCGTCCTCGGCCCGGCGACGGGCCGCGCGCTCGCCCACCTCGTCACGACCGGGGAGACCCCCGACGAGATCCGCCCGTTCGACCCGCTGCACTGAGCCCGACGGCGGCCGACCCCGGCCGACCCGGCCGAAAGACCCTGTCCGGCGGGGGCGCCGCGTCCTAGCGTGGTCGTCATGAGCGTGCGAGACGAGCACCGGACAGCACTGCGCGCGCTCGACGACGACCCGGCCGCGGTGCGGGCGTACCTCACCGCGGGTTCCGGGCTCCCGGGCCCCCGGGCGAACCTCGAGCTCGTGGGCGCGTTCGCCGACGCCGCCCCCGACGACCTCGTGCGCGCCCTCGCCGACGACCCCGACGAGTACCTCCGCTGCTGCGGCACGTGCGGGTTGGGCCGGCTCGTCGTCCAGGCCCCCGCCGACGCGCGCGCGGCGCCGACCGACCTGCTGCGCGCCCGCGCGTCGGACGGGTCGTGGCGCGTCCGCGAGGCCGTCGCGATGGCGCTCCAGCGGATCGGTGACGCCGAGCCGGCCGCGCTCCGTGCGCTCGTGTCGTCGTGGGTCACCGACCCTGACCCGCTGGTCCGCCGCGCGGCGGTCGCCGGGATCTGCGAGCCGCGCCTCCTCCGGAACCCCGCGACCGCGACCGCCGCGCTGGACGCCTGCGCAGCCGCGACCGCCACGATCGGCGCGCTCCCCTCGGACGCACGCCGCGACGGCGACGTGCGCACGCTGCGCCAGGCCCTCGGGTACTGCTGGAGCGTCGCCGTCGCCGGTGACCCGGCCGCCGGCGTGCTGCGGTTCGCCGCGCTGCGCGAGTCGTCGGACCCGGACGTGGCGTGGGTCGTCCACGAGAACGAGAAGAAGGCGCGCCTGCGCCGCGTGCTCGACCGCCCGGCCTGACCGTGCGACGGGAGTCGCCCGGACGTCGGCAGGGATGATGGCGCGGCAGTTGCCCACAAGGCTTGCGCCACATGGCGCCCACCTATATGTTTAATCGAAATACTAATCCGCGACGAGGGAGTCCGATGAGCACCACGACCGAGCCGACGACGAGGATGGCCGAGCTGGCCGCCACGGACGAGGACCTCCGGAGCCTGCTCTCCGGCGGTTGGCTGCGCTACCGCACGTCGCCGGCGCTCCAGGAGCTGACCCGGGACGCGCACGCGACGTGCGCCCGGATCGGGAGCGTGTACTTCGAGGACGTCGACGAGGCGCGCCGCCTCTTCCACCGACTCGTCCCCGGCGCCGAGGACGGGATCGACTTCCGCCCGCCGCTGACGATCGACTACGGCGACCGTCTGCTGATCGGCGCGCGGACCTTCATCAACGCCGACTTCATGGTCATCGGCGGTGGCCTCGTCACGATCGGTCCCGACTGCCTCATCGGGCCGCGCTGCTCGATCTACACGCCGAACCACGCCGAGGACGTCGTCCGCCGCCGCGAGGGATGGGAGCGGCCCGAGCCCGTCACGATCGGGAGCAACGTCTGGATCGGCGGCTCGGTCACCATCACGCCCGGCGTGACGATCGGCGACGACAGCATCATCGGCGCGGGGTCGGTGGTCACGCGGGACGTCCCCGCGGGCGTCGTCGCGGTGGGGAACCCGTGCCGACCCGTCCGCGCGATCACGACCGCCCCCGAGGCCACCACCGCCCACTGAAGCCCCCCACGCGCCGGGGCGACGACGCCCCGGGTCGCGGGACGACACGTTCACCCGAACAGCCGGCACCGGCGCCGGCGGAGAGCAGGACTCATGCAGTGTGCAGAGTGCGGAACCACCTCCCGCGACGGACGGGTCGCGACGGCCGTGTGCAGCGAGTGCGGCGCAGCCACGTGCGCGGAGCACACCCGAGAGGTGCGGATCCAGATCCCCTCCAGCTCCGTGGGGAACCCCGTGGTGCGGACGGCGCGACGGCTGCGGTGCAGCGAGTGCACGCGCCTCGCGGAGCCGCTGGAGCAGGTCCGGCGGTAGCACCCAGGGCGGCCCGCGCCGGCCGCGACAGGGCAGGGGCCCACGGGCGTGCGCGCGCGCTCGCCTACGCTGGCGCGCATGGACCTCGCGCGCTCGATCCCGCTGTTCGTGCTCGCCGCGCTGCTGGAGATCGGCGGGGCGTGGCTCGTGTGGCAGGGGCTGCGCGAGCACCGGGGCTGGCTGTGGATCGGGGCGGGCGTCGTCGCGCTCGGGCTCTACGGCGTCGTCGCGACGCTGCAGCCCGACGCGAACTTCGGCCGCATCCTCGCCGCGTACGGCGGGGTGTTCGTCGCCGGGTCGCTCGCGTGGGGCATGGTCGTGGACGGCTTCCGGCCGGACCGCTGGGACGTCGTCGGCGCGCTCCTCTGCCTCGCCGGCGTCGCCGTCATCATGTACGCGCCGCGCCCGGAGTAGCCGGTCAGAGGCCGACGGCGGCCGGTGCGGACCGTGCCGGGCGACGGTCCTCGGGACGCTGCGCGAACGGGCGGATGCGCTCGAGGTAGTCGGCGATGGCGTCGCGGTTCTTCTCGAGGATGCGGATGCGGTCCTCCAGGCGGCCGAGCTCCGTCTCGAGGAGCGCGATCTTGTCCGGGTAGGCGTTGTGCAGGTGGATCTCCGGCGCGTTGCCGAGGCAGGGCAGGAACTCCTTGATGATCCTGGTCGTGAACCCGACCTCGAGCAGGCCACGGATCTGGAGCACGCGGTCGACGAGGTGCTCGCCGTACTCCCGGTACCCGTTCTCGGCCCGCTCGGGCGTGAACAGCCCCTGCTCCTCGTAGTACCGCAGGAGGCGCGTCGGGGTCCCGGTGCGCCGGGAGAGCTCGCCGATCCGCACGTGATCCACCTCACCTGGTCGTCGCGCTTGACCTTCACATCAATGTCAGACATCGATGCTAACCCCATGTCCACGACGAGCACACCCACCACCGCCACCGTCCCGGATCCCGACGCCGCCCCGTCCGGCGCCCCTCGCCCCGGGGACCAGCGCAGCCCCGGGGTCCTGCCCGTCGCCGCGCTCCTCGCGCTCGCGGCGTCGGGCTTCCTCACGCTCCTCACCGAGATCCTCCCCGCGGGCGTGCTGCCGGCCATGGCCGCCGACCTCGGCGTCGGGGCGGGGGCCGCCGGGCAGACCGTCACGGCGTTCGCCGTCGGGGCGATCGTCGCCGCGATCCCGCTCACGCGTGCCACGGCGCGGTGGGACCGGCGGACGCTGCTGCTCGTGACCGTCGCCGGGTTCGTCGTCGCGAACACCGTCACGGCCGTGTCGTCGTCGTTCGCGCTGACGCTCGTCGCGCGCTTCGCCGCCGGGCTCGTCGCGGGGCTCACCTGGGCGCTCCTGCCCGGGTACGTGCGGCGGATCGTGCCCGCCGACCGCGTCGGACGCGCCATGACGATCGCCATGGCCGGCGGCCCGCTCGCCCTCACGCTCGGCGTGCCCGCGGGCGCGGTGCTGGGCGCCGCCGTCGGATGGCGGTGGACCTTCGGCGTGCTGTCGGTCCTCGGCCTCGGCCTGCTCGCCTGGGTCCGGCTCGGCGTGCCCGACGCCGCGGGCACCCCGCGCGGCGCGCAGCTCGCGATCCGCGCGGTGCTCCCCCGCCCCGGCCTGCGGCCGGTGCTGCTGGTCACCGGGCTCAACGTGCTCGCCAACACGTCGCTGTACACGTACGTCGCGGTCCACCTCGCGCACCTCGGCCAGGGCCCTCGGACCAGCGCGCTGCTGCTCGTGCTCGGCGCCGCGTCCGCCGGCGCCCTCGTCCTCGTCGGGGCGCTCATCGACCGGCGGCTGCGCGCCCTCACCCTGGGGTCGGTCGTGGTCTTCGCACTCGCCATGCTCGTGCTCGGCCTCGCGCCGACGTCGACGGTCGTCGTGGTGCTCGCCGTCGCCGCGTGGGGCGCCGCGTTCGGCGGGGCCGGCACCCTCTACACGACCGCCGCCGCACGAGCCGCGGGCGACGGGGCCGACGTCGCGCAGTCCGCGCTCGTCACCGTGTGGAACACGTCCGTCGCGCTCGGCGGCGCGGTCGGCGGCGCGGCGCTCGCCGTCACCGGCCCGGCCGGGCTGCCCTGGGTCTCGCTCGCCCTCATGGTCCCGGTCCTGGCGACCGTCGTCGCAGGCCGGCGCCACTCCTTCCGCTGACCCGCAACCGCTGCTCGGCGGGAGGCTCGGGCTTCCCGCCCGGCGGGGGCTCTGCCAGGATCGGCGCGTGGCCATCGACGCCCCGACCGGCAGGGGGCCGACGCACGACGTCGGAGCCGGAGACCTCGAGCCCGCCCTTCCGGGACTCGGCCCGGAGCCGACGCGCGAAGAGTACGCGAGCTGGTCCCGCCGCGTCGTCGCGTCGCTGCTCGACACGGCGATCGTCGCGACGGTGCTGTTCCTCGCGGTCGGGCCCGCCTACGAGGTGGCCTGGCTCCCGGGGTTCAGCGTCGGCGTGACGACGAGCACCGTCGTCCCCGGCGGGACCTGGTGGGCTCTCGGCACCTCGGCCGCGCTCTTCGCCCTCCAGGGGTGGACCGGAGCGACGCCCGGCAAGCGGACGGTGGGGATCGTCGTCGTGCACGACACGACCGGCCGGCCCGCCGGGCTGATCCGCACTGCCCTGCGCCACCTGGCCCACCTCCTCGACGCGATCCTGTACATCGGCTTCCTGCGACCGCTGTGGCACGCGCAGCGCCGGACGTTCGCCGACTCGCTGTGCAGCACGGTCGTGCTGCGGCGGGTCCGCCCGCCCGTGCCGTTCCTCGGTCCGGGGACCGGGCTGGGCGGCCCGGCGCCGTCGCGCGCCGTCACCGCGGCGGCGACCGTCCTCTCGGTGGGGAGCGCCGTCTTCGTCCTCGGTCCGGCGTCGTACACCGGCGGCGACGTGTGGACGGCGAGGTGCACCCCGGAGGTGTCGGACGAGTCCCCGCTGACCGTCGGCGACGTGCAGGTCGTCAGCTGGTCGACCCCGGGCACCGAGAGCCGGTGGGGCGTGACCCGGACGAGCCCGCTCCCCGACGAGGCCGGCGACGAGACGGGCCTCGACGCGTCGTTCGCGGTCGACCTCGACCCGGACGCCACGCCCGACGGACCGTTGGACGCCGCCCTCGTCCTGCGCCTCGAGACGTGGCAGGGCGACCCTCTGGGCGAGTTCCGGTCGCCGTTCCGGGTCGAGCAGCGCGCCGACGGAAGCGGCGAGTGGGACGTCGTCCCGCCCACGGCCGCCGGCGCAGGGCTGTACACGGTCCACGTCCCGGCGGCGACGGTCGCAGCGCTCCCGACGGCGTGGAACTGGGAGGCCTCCGTCGTCGTCGAGGACGAGACGGTCGCCTCGTGCGGAGGCCGCGGCCCGTCCTGAGCGCCCCCGAGCACGACCTCACCCGCTGTCGAGCACGACATGGGGGTCGCTATCCGCCGGATAACGACCCCCATGTCGTGCTCGACGCCGGGGGCGGGCCGTCTCAGGGAGCGGCGGACTTGCTGCAACACTGCCGAAACGCCTCGGACGACCGGGTGAAACGTCGCGGTCGCACGATGGAGGTGCGCCGGGCCACGAGCCCGGCGCACCAGCATCCGTCCCGACCCGCGGCCGCCCTCGCGGCCGTCCCCGAGGAGGCTCCCGTGCCGGACAACCGCCCGCTCTTCTCCGCCCCGTCGATCCCCGGCCGCGCCGACGCTCCGTCGACGCGAGCGTCCGCCGGCGATCGTGCGACGGACCACCGGACCGCCGCACGCCGGACCACCGACCTCGGGATGTCGCTGGACCTGCGCCCCCGCGAGGAGCCGCAGCGTCGCGCCAACCCGGGCGACGAGCTCACCGTGGACCCGGCCGACCGCCGCCGCCGTGCCCGCGCGGCGCTGCTGGACCTGCGGCGCGACGTCATCCGCCGCAGCGCCACCGGCTGGTGAGGCGCGTCAGAGCCGGACGAGGTCGAACGTCTCCCACGGCCCGACGGCGGTCCGGTCCGCCACGAGCGGCTGCGCACCCCCGCCCTCGGCGCACACGTAGCGGCCGTTGACCTCGGCGCGCAGCCCGACCGCCCCGCCGCCGAGGTCCTCCAGCCGGAACGCCCACGCGCACGCTCGTCGCCGTGTGCGAGTTGTTCGGGGTGCGCTCCGCGCCGCACGGGCCGGGCGACGTCACGCCCGTCGGGATGGCGGCCAACATGGCGCTCACCATCTCCTCCCCCGCGTTCGGCGTCGCGAAAGGCCGCGACCTTTCGCGACGCGACGCTCGAGGTCTTCCCCGGCGCCCCCGTGCCGACCGACGGCCACCTGCTCGCCCCCGATGCCCCGGCCCGGCGTCGACTTCGACGAGGCCGCGGCCCGGAAGTACCCCGTCGGCGCCCCGCTCGAGCACGACCGCTGGGCGCTCCTGCGCGCCACCGACGGCAGCGCCCACCGCGCCTGACGGCACAGCAAAGGCCGCAGCCGCACGAGCCCTGGCCTGCAGATTCGCGCCCAGGGACGTCGATCCTGATAGTTTGTTTCGCGGGGTTGCGCAATAGCCTGCCGACCCCTACGTTAAGCACCACCGTTCGATGTTCGATGACGAAGATTGAGGGGAAACAGTGATGCGCAAGGGAACGAAGGGGGCCTCTGCGCTCCTTGCGGTGATGGTCTCGGTGGGGCTGATGGTGTCGACGGCGGCGCCCGCTTCAGCGGGGACCGCGTCACGGACATGCAGCACGGGCGCCATGGTCTACGGGGCGTCGAACTCCACCGCAGTGCAGTCTGTCGCAGCCGGAAACTGCGGCACTGTGGGCGTGCGGGGCTACTACACGCACGTCGGTGGGGCCTCTTGGACCATGTGGACCACGAAGACCGGATCCGACGTCACCGCCCGACGCACCGGCACCAACTTTACGCAGGCACAGCATTACGGGCAGGGCACCGGCACTTTCACGACGAACGTGTGATGAAACGTCTGTCACGCCGCCGCGGGGTACTCCTCGGGGTCTCGCTGGCGGCGCTGCTCGTGGCAGGGTGCTCGGGCGGGGGTGCAGGCTCGAGTGCGGACGGGCTTCCGCACTTCGACGCGATCAACGACGACGAGGACCTCTCTCTTGCTGGTCCGGAGCAGCGCGAGGCGCTGTCGGACGGTGAGGTGACCCAGGACGAGTACATGGCAGGGTTCGAGCGGTTTCGAGCGTGTCTGCGCGCTGAGGGCTACGAGCTGCGGGACGTCGAGCTCGTCGGGGTGGTGTGGCAGGGGGGCATCCCCGCGGAGGCTGTCGACTCCGGCGTCGAGAAGACCTGCTACGACCGCGACTTCAAGTTCGTCGACGTCGTCTGGCAGACCTCGAACCAGGACGAGTCGTCGTTGCTGGACGCGCTGAGGTACTGCCTGCAGGAGCGCGGGCTAGGCGTCCCGTCGACGCTCGCGGAGGCGCAGCGCGCCGTGGCCGGCGCCGGGCTGGACGAGGCGTCGTGCGTCGCGGAGTACGACGCCCTGTGAGGAGCGACCGGTCCCGTGGCTGGGTGCGCCTGGTGCCGTTGGTGGCGCTGTGGGCCGTGCCCGTGGTCGCGGTCGTCGTGGCGTTCCCGCTCGTCGACGCGGCGGAGGAGCGGAGCGTCGCGGTGCCGGCGCCGACGGTCGTCGAGGTCGGCGCCCGTTCCGACGACGGACGGACCGCGGTCGAGGTCGCGACGGTGCGCGCCGTGGCTCCCGAGGTCCGTGCTCCCGCGGGGGGAGTCGTCACCGCGCTCACCGAGGCGGGTCCCGTCGTGGCCGGGCAGGCGCTGTTCGCCGTCGACGGCGTCGACGTGCTCGCGTACCGCGGCGACCCGCTGTGGCGCGACCTGCGCCCGGGTGACCGTGGTGCGGACGTGCGCGCGCTCGGGGACTACCTCGTGTCGCTCGGGTACCTGGACGCGGTCGGCGTCGACGACCGGTTCGGCCCGGCGACGCGCGAGGCGGTCCGGGCGCTCCAGGAGCGCCTCGGGGTTCCCCGGGACGGGGAGTTCCGCCTCTCGTACGTCGTGCGGGTCGACGACGCCGTGCCGGCGGTCACCGGTCCCCTCGTCGGCCTGGGGGACCGGGTCGAGGCGGGCGACGCGGTGCTGGAGGGCTCGCAGCCCGTGGAGGCGCTGACCGTGGCCCCGATCGCCGAGGGCGGCGGTCTCGGCCGGCTCGCCCGAGAGCCGGTCGTGCTGCGCCTGGGCGAGGTCGAGGTACCGATGTCGAGCGCGGCGCCCCAGGGCGCCGAGCTGGACGGCGTCGTGGCGGCGCTCGAGGAGGCCGCGGCCGCGGGCACGCTCGAGCGGATCGCGGACGAGTCGACGTCGACGGTGCGCTACCGGGGCGCGATCCTCGCGCTCCAGGACCCGGCGGAGCGCGGTGCCGTCCCCTCGACGGCCGTGCGCGTGGATCACGACGGCACGACGTGCGTCCTGCTGAGCGACGGCTCCACGACCGCGGCGCAGCCCCGCCGGCTCGAGGTCGCGGAACCCGGGAACGAGCTCGCGACGGTGCTCGTCGACGCCGACCTCGTCGGCTCCCGCGTGCTGCGCGACGCGACGCAGGCCACCGGTACGTCAGGGTGCGGGTAGCGGCGTGCGCGTGGACGTGATCGACGCCGCCATCGCGTTCGGGCCCGTCCCGGTGTTCGCCGGGCTGACCGCGACGTTCGAGCCCGCGCGCGTCACCGCGCTCGTCGGACCGTCGGGGAGCGGCAAGTCGTCGCTCCTCGCCGCCGTCGCGGGGTACCAGCCGCTCGCGACCGGACGGATCGAGCTCCTCGGGATCGACGGAGCGCCCCGACCGCCCTCGCCCGGCGTCGTCGCCTGGGTCCCCCAGGGGTCCAACGCGCTGGGGCGCCGCTCCGTCCTCGACAACGTCCTCGTCGCGCCGCTCGCGGCGGGCCGCCCCGGACGAGAGGCCCGGGACACCGCGCGCGCCGCGCTCGACCAGGTCGGGCTCGCGGACCGGGCCGACGAGCAGGCCCGGCGCCTGTCCGGCGGCGAGCTCCAACGGGTCGCGCTCGCGCGCGCCCTCGCGTCGGGCAAGGAGCTCATCCTCGCCGACGAGCCGTCGGCGAACCTCGACGCCGCCAACACCGAGCTCGTCGCCCGGATCCTCGCCGGGCTCGTGTCGCACGCGACGATCGTCGTCGCGACCCACGACCCGGTGCTCGTCGCCGCAGCCGACGCGACCGTCCCGCTCCGGCGGGAGGCGGTCGTCCGTGCGTGACGGTTGGCGCGTCGCCGACCTCGCGCGCGAAGCCCTGCGCAACACCGTCGGCCGCTCCGCACGGCTGCTTCCCGCGGTTGCGCTCGCCGTCGTGCTCGGGTCGGGCACCGCCGCCTTCGTCGCGCTCGAGACCGCGTCGCTCCAGGACGAGCTGGACGACCTCGCCGAGCGCGGGCGCGGCGTCGTCAGCTACATGCAGGCGAACCCCGACCAGCCCGCCCTCATCTCACGTGCGTCGTGCGAGGCGCTCGCCGGAGCGCCGGGGGTCGAGGCCGCAGGCGCCGTCGTGCCGGGCGGCAGCACGGAGGTCGTACCGGTCGGCCCGGACGTCCCCGTGCAGCGTGCGTCGACCACCCTCGTCCCCGGGCTCGCCGACGTCGACGCGCTCGTCGACGCCGGCCTGCTCGACCGCGCCGGACCCTCGGACCAGCGCGTGCTCGTCGGCGCCGAGGCGCTCGGCTCGGCGCGGACCCCGGGCCTGCGCGAGGGTGTCGGGGCGGGGCGTTCTCTGACGGTGCCGCTCCGGCCCGACGACGCCCTGGTCGAGCGCTGCGTCGTCGTGCTCGATCCCCTGGTGGCCGTCGACGACGTCGCCGCGACCCAGATCGCCTCGCTGCACGTGAGCGGCAACGCCGTGGTCGGCACCGAGGCGCTGCGCGCGACGAGCGACCCGGTCCAGGCGTTCCTCGACCGGCCGAGCCGCTTCCTGCCCGTGCTCCTGGGGCTGCTGGGCGCCGTCACGACCGCCGTCACGTACCGGCTGCGGGCGAGCGAGCTCGCGGTGTACCGCCTCTCGGGCACCTCGGCACGCTCGTTGCTCGTCCTCGTCGCGCTCGAGACGCTCCTCGTCGCGGGGGTCGCCGCGACGGCGACGACGCTCGCCGTCGTCGCGCTCCACGCCCGGTACCTCGATCCGACGACGCCCGTCCTGTGGGGACTGGTCCTCGCCGGGACCTGGGCCGTCGTCGCGCTGGCCGCGACGGCGGACCTCGCGGTCCGGCGCCCGACGGACCTCGCGAAGGACCGCTGATCCGCGCGCGAGCCCCCGTCGTGGGCGGCGACGCGTAGGTTGGTCCCCATGCGGATCGGAGCCCACCTCGACCAGTCGGACGTCATCGCGCAGGCAGCGAGCATCGGCGCGGACGTCGCCCAGATCTTCCTCGGCGACCCCCAGTCTTGGAAGGGACCGGAGTTCACCTTTCCCGGCGGCGCGGAGGCGCTGAAGGCCACGGCCGCGGCGGCGGACCTCGAGCTCGTCGTGCACGCGCCGTACGTCATCAACGTCGCGAGCCCCAACAACCGCATCCGCATCCCGAGCCGCAAGCTGCTCCAGCAGATCGTCGACGGCGCCGCGGCGGTCGGCGCGACGGGCGTCGTGGTCCACGGCGGGCACGTCACCGCGAAGGAGGACCCGGAGAAGGGGTTCGACAACTGGCGCAAGGCGATCGACGCGCTCCAGACGGACGTCACCGTGTACATCGAGAACACCGCCGGGGGCGACTTCTCGATGGCCCGCCGCCTCGACCGGATCGAGGGCCTGTGGGCGGCCGTGCAGCAGGCCGACGGCGCCGAGAACGTCGGGTTCTGCCTCGACACGTGCCACGCGTGGGCAGGCGGCATCGACCTCACGACGGCGGTCGCCGACGTGCGCGCGATCACCGGCCGCGTCGACCTCGTGCACCTCAACAACAGCCGCGACACCGCCGGGTCGGGCGCCGACCGCCACGCCGGCCTCACGGCGGGCACGATCGACCCGGAGCTCCTGCTCGGCGTCGTCCGGGCGGCCGGGACGTCGGTCGTCTGCGAGACGCACGCCGACGTCCCGACCGACGTCGCGTGGCTGCGCGAGCAGGTCGGCTGACCACGGCGGACCCGGACGGCCACCCGTTCTGCCTGAGCTCGCCGCCGCTCGACCACGCGTGACCGGGCCGGCGCGGGGCCCGTCCGGGCCGGGACCGGGCGTCGGTCAGTAGCCCGACCCCGCTGCGGGGGCCGCGTCCATGATCTCGGTGCCGTCCGGCGCGACGACGTGCCAGACGCCGTTGACCCCCTGACCCGACACGTCTCCCGCGGCGTGGTCGGCCGCGTACGTGTAGACGGGGCGGCCGTCGACCGTGACCTGGAGCTCGCCGTCGACGCCGGTGATCGTGCCGACCTCCGCCGTGACGCCCTCGACCTCGGGCTCCGCGCTCGCCGCGTGGACCGCGGGCCACGCGGCGGCGCACTCGCCCTCGCACGCGCTCGTCCCGGAGCCCTTCGTGTCCTTGTCGTAGTAGTAGACGGTCATCCCCTGTCCGTCGACCACGATGGTGCCGAGCGAGGAGTCTGCCGTCCCGAGGGCCGGCCCGGACCCCGTGCCGTCGCCGGTCGCGCCGTCGCTCGTCGTGCCGGAGTCCGTGGACGGGCTGCTCCCGCCTCCGCCGTAGAGGCCGCCTCCCCCGCCGGAGCACCCACCGAGCACGCCGACCAGCGCGGCGACGAGCACGACGGCGGGGGCGGCGCGGGCGGTCCGGGCCGGGGCGGTGATGGTCAGGGTGCGTCGCATGTCGACTCCTCGAGAGGACGGTCGGGGTCGCGAGCACGGCCCCTACTGTCACGACGACGCGGCTCGCCGTGCGGTTCATCCGATCGCACGGCGAGACTCGACTGAACCGATCGGGCGGCTGCCTCGTCTCCCTGGGTGACGGGGTCGACGGAGGATGATCGGGAGGAGCGGACGTGCGCAGGAGGACGAAGGTGCTCGTGGGGGTCGGGGTCGGTGTCGTGGTGCTGGGCGGTGCCGCGGTCGTGGTCGGCCCCGGCCTGTACGCGGACTGGTCCAACCGGGCCGCGGCCGAGGAGCCGACGCTCGACGCGCCGTCGGGCGACGCGGGCGCGCTCGACCCGGCGAGCCTCGCGGGCGACTGGACCGTGGCCGACGGCTCCTACGCCGGGTACCGCGTCCACGAGGTGCTCCAGGGCGAGGACGTCACGGTCACCGGCAGGACCGACGAGGTCACGGGGTCGTTCACCGTCGCCGACGGCGCGCTCACCGCGGCGACGGTCGAGGTCGACATGGCGAGCGTCGCGACGGACGAGCCGCCGCGGGACGCCTACTTCCGCGGCTCCGCGCTCGACGTCGGGACGTTCCCCACCGCGACGTTCGCCCTGACCGAGCCCGCCGACCTCCCCACGGGCACCGCCGACGTCGAGCTCACGGGCGACCTGACGATCCACGGCGTGACGCGGCCCGTCACGGTCGAGGCCCAGGTCGGCACCACCGCCGACGGCGTCCAGGTGGTCGGGAGCGTGCCGATCACGTTCTCCGACTTCGACGTCCAGGCACCGAGCCTCGGGTTCGTCACGGTCGACGACGCGGGCAGCGTCGAGTTCGGCCTCGACCTCGTGCGGTCGGCCGGGTCGTGACGGACGGGGAGGTGCCGCGCGTGCGCGCCGACGCCGACGACCTGCTGCGGGCGGTCCACGCCGCGCACGGTCCCGCGCTGGAGCGCTACGTCGCGCGCCTCACCGACGACCCGGCGCAGGCGCAGGACGTGGTCCAGGAGACGCTGCTGCGCGCGTGGCGCCACCCCGAGGTGCTCGAACGGCCGGAGGGATCGGTGCGCGCGTGGCTCTTCACGGTCGCACGCAACCTCGTCGTGGACGAGCTGCGCAGCGCGCACCACCGCCGCGAGCTCGCGAGCGCCGACGTGCCCGACCGCGGCGAGGCGGACGCGACGCAGGCCGTCCTCGACGCGTGGCTCGTCGCGGACGCGCTCGTGTCGCTCTCCCCCGAGCACCGGGCCGTCGTCGTCGACGCGTACTACCACGGGCGTTCCGTGGCCGAGATGGCGTCGGCGCACGGCGTCCCGCCCGGGACCGTCAAGTCCCGCATGCACTACGCGCTCCGCGCGCTGAGGCTCGCGCTGCAGGAGAAGGGAGTCTCGTCATGACCGCCACCCCTCCCCCGGACCCGTACCGCGAGTGGGACGCGGCCTACGTGCTGGGCGCGCTGAGCCCGCACGACCGCCGCGCGTTCGAGCAGCACCTGTCCACGTGCGCCGCGTGCCGCGAGGCCGTCGGCGAGCTCGCCGGCATGCCCGGGATCCTCGGCATGCTCACCGCGGAGCACGCCGACGCGCTCGTGGACGGCACGGGCGACGCGGGCGTCCGGAGCGGCACGGGGAACGGGTCCGACGACGGCGTCGTCGTCCCGCTCGCCGTCGTCGCGGCCGGTGCGCGGCGTCGTCAGGTCCGACGCCGGGCGCTGCTCGGGGCGGCCGCCGTCGGGCTGGTCGTGGCGGGCGTCGCGGGCGGCGTGGCCGTCACCCGCCCGGACGACGCACCGCCGCCGGTCGCGGCCGGGACGACGGAGGTCGCGCTGGAGCCGGTCGGCGCGGCGGACGTGCACGCCGACCTCACGCTCACCCCGGCCGCGTGGGGGACCCGCCTCGACTGGTCGTGCTCGTACCCCGTCGGGGAGTGGGAGGACGGCGCGACGTACCAGCTCGTCCTCGTGGACGACGCCGGCACCCGGGAGGTCGTCGCCACGTGGTCGTCCACGGAGGCGGGGAGCTCCGACGGGCTCGGGGCGTCGTCCGCCGTCCCGGTCGACGGGATCGCGCGCCTCGAGCTCGGCGTCGTGGGGGTCGACGGCGCGCTGGCCGCCGCCGACGTCTGAACCCGAGACCGGGTCAGGCCACGGGCACCGCAACCTCGACGACAGGGCCGGGACCGCGCGTCGCCCACGTGGGCAGGTAGATCTCGCGGTTGTCGCCCGCGGGTGCGCCGTCGGCGAGGGCGCGCCCCGACGACAGGTGGTCGTGGACCAGGACGAGCCCGGCCTGGTCTTCCACCTCCGCGGCGGTCAGCGCGACGTACGCCTCGTCGTGGGGGCCGTCCGTGGTGAGGACGAACCCCTGCGGTGGCCGCACGGCCTCGGCCACGGGGACCTGCACGGTGACGCGCGCGGCGAACCCCTCGGTCGCGCGCTCGTGGTACTCGACGTACGGGTGCCCGGCGAGCGGCACGCCGGCCGTGCGCAGGACGTCGAACACGGCCGCGGTCGCCTCCGGGAGCACGCGCGGGAGCTCCTCAAGGGTCGCGCGGCGCACGGTCCCGAGCACGAGCCGTTCCGCCACCGCGCGCCGGCGCACCTCCACGTCGAGGCGTGGCGCCCCGGCGAGCACGGACCGGACGTACTCCCCGGCCGCGAGCGACCCCGGGAGCGAGGACCGCCGCGCGCCCCACACCGTGTCGAAGGCCGCGACGGCGTCCGGTGCGCCGAGCACCTCCCCGACGTCGGCGAGCGACAGCTCGACGCCCCGCAGGAGCCGCACCAGCCGCGCCCGCGCCACCTGGCCGTCGTCGAACAGGCGCGGCCCGTCGTCGGTGGCCCGCCGGGCGGCGAGCAGCCCCCGGTCCGCGTACAGGCGGACCGCCTTCTCGCTCAGCCCCGTCGCCCGGGCCACCTGCCCCGTCGTGTGCTCGTCCATGCCCGCGACGCTAGGTCCTTCCCCTGGGGAAGGCGCAAGCACCGGGCGGCCGCGGCCCGGCCGGTCAGTCGTCGTCGCCCGGGACGTAGGGTCCGCGGCGCAGCTCGAGGTCGATCTGCTCGGCGTCCAGCAGGTCGAGCGCGTGCCGCAGGGCCTGCGAGCTGTACGCGCCGGAGGTCCGTGCGTCGAGCAGCGCCACCCGCTGCGCGGCGATGGCGCGCAGGCGCAGCTCCTTGTACTGGGCGAAGAGGTCGGCCGACGTCGCGGCGTCGGTGTCGCGGTTCTCCAGCTCCCGCACGACGTCGCGCCGCACGCGGGCGACGACGTCGCCGTCGTACGTGGTGCCGTCGTCGCGGCGCAGGTCGGGCGCGTCGATGACGGCCACGGCGGCGGCGTCGAGCTCGGCGCGGACGGCGCCGCGGTCCTCGTCGGCGCGGGTCGACCCGCCCGCCAGCCCCAAGCGGCGCACGACCCACGGCAGCGTCCCGCCCTGGACGACGAGCGTGCCCGCGGCGACGCCGAACGCGACGAGCACGAGGAACGAGCGCTGCGGCGTGTCGGTGGGCAGGGTCTGTGCCGCGGCCAGCGTCACCACGCCGCGCATGCCGGCCCAGACGAGGAGCGTGCCCTCGCGCCACCCGAGCGGCTCGGCCGTGAGGTAGTCGATGTCGGCCGCGCGGCGGCGCAACGACGTGCGGATGCGCCCGACGCGCGCCTGCGGGACCTCCTTCGGTCCACCCGTCCGGGGGGCGCCGCCGCGGTGGCGCCCCGAGGGCTCGTACGTCTCGACGGGCGACTCGGCCGGACCGAACCGTGCGTCGATCTTCTCCTGCATGCCCTGGATCACGCCGCGCAGCGACTCTCCTCGGCGTGCCCTGCGCGCGAGGGACCGCAGGAGCGTCGCGACGTACGCCGACCGCACGACGAGGATGACGACCGCCGCGAGCGCCGCGATGCCGACGGCCCGCCACAGGCTCCCGTGCGCCTCCTGCACGTCGGTGACGAGGGCGAACAGCTCCAGGCCCATGAGGAGGAAGACCGTGCCCTCGAGGAGCAGCTCGACGGTGCGCCAGTTCGACTCCTCGGCGAGGCGGTGCTGCGGCCGCAGGTACTTGGCGGCGCCGTTGCCCGTGACGAGCCCGGCCGTCACGACCGCGACGAGGCCCGACGCGCCGAGCTCCTCGGTGGGCAGGTAGGCGATGAACGGCACGACGAACGAGACGGCCGTGCTCAGCGCCGGGTTGGCGAGCCGGCGCCGGACGGTGAGGCCGAGGAAGCCGACGAGGAACCCCACGATCACGGCGACGACGACGGCGAACACGAAGTCGCCCGCGACCGCCCACAGCGAGAACGCGGGGGCGACCCCGTCGCTGGCCACCGTGAGCGCGATGGCGGCGATCGCCGACCGCAGGAGCACGAGCGCGGAGGCGTCGTTGAGCAGGCTCTCGCCCTCGAGCAGCGTGACGACGCGTGGCGACGCCCCGAGCCGTTTGACGATCGACGTCGCGACGGCGTCCGTCGGGCTCACGATCGCGCCGAGCGCGAACCCGGCGGCGAGCGGGATGCCGGGGATCAGCCAGGTGAAGAGGTACCCGAGCAGCACCGTGCTGAGCAGGACGAGGACCACGGAGAGCCCGCTGATCGCCGTGAAGTCCCGCCGGAAGTCCATCGTCGGCAGCCCGACCGCCGCGGAGTACAGGAGCGGCGGCAGGATGCCCGCGAGGATCCACTCGGGCTCGAACTCGATCTCCGGCACCGCGGGGACGAAGCTCACCGCGACGCCCACCGCGACGAGCACCAGCGGCGCCGCCACCCCCGCCTTGGGCGCGAGGATGTTCACGCCGACGATCGCGACGACCGCGAGCGTGCCCACGACGATGAGCGAGAGGATCTGCTCCTCGGTGAGGCTGAACGGGAACTCCATCGGCACCTCCGGCTACCACGGCGCCACGCCCGGGTCGGCGCGCGCGGGGGACGGGACAACGCTAACCGCCGGACCGCCGTCGGGCCGTGCGCCCGACGTCACCCCACTCCGTCGAACCCGGGGTCGCTCCTCACGGCGGGCCGATCGTGGGGAGGGATCCAGGGTTCGGCACCCTGCGTATGGTCGACGGCGGGTCCTTCTCAGGACGGTGGCCGCCGCCGGGTCGGGCGCGCGAGGATCGGCGGCATGAACGTCGTCGCCGCTCGGCCGCAGGACGCTCCCGCCACGGCCGCCACGCCCGCCCCGTCGGACCGGTGGGTCCGGCTCCAGCCCTGGGCGCTGCCGGGGTTCCTCGCGCTCGTCGTGGGGCTGTTCCTCCTCGCGACGCCCACGTGGGGCCGGTCCGGGGCTGCCGGGCTGTGGGAGTCCCCGGTCCTCACGGAGGACCTCCTGCTCGGCGCCGGCCTCGTGCTGCCGCTGCTCGACCTGTGCGTCGTCGCCGGGGTGCTCGTCGCTCGCCGCTCCCCCGTCCTCGGCACCGCCCTCACGGCGCTCCCGTTCGTCACCGTCGTGGTCACGGGCGCGTTCGTGTGGGGCTGGTGGCTCGGGCTCCTGGCCGTCGCGGTCGTGGCCGCTGTCGACGGGTGGCACCGGGCCGTCGTCCCCGGCCTCGTCGCGATCGTGCTCGCGGGGCTGTACGCGTGGCTGCCGATCGTCGCCCTGCTGCCGATCGGGCCGGTGTGGGCGGTGTCGAGCAATGACCCACGATGGACCGAGATCACAGAGTCCGGCACGACGAGCGAGATCTCCTCCGCGCCCGGCGAGCACCTGGTCATCTGGGCGCTGTACTGCTTCTGGGTCGTCGCCGTGATCGCCGTCGCCGCGTCGCTCGGCGCGGTCGCGCGCTCCCGGTCGGCCGCACGCGCGGCCGCTGCGGCGACGCGGCGCGCCGCCGAGGCGCAGGCGGTCACCGCGGAGCGGGCGCGCGTGGCGCACGACCTGCACGACGTCGTCGCGCACCACGTCTCGCTCGTCGCCGTGCGCGCGGAGTCGGCGCCGTACGTGCACCCGGACCTCGACGACACCGCGCGCGCCGTGCTCGCCGACATCGCGACGGACGCGCGCGAGGCGCTCGGCGAGCTGCGCCAGGTGCTCGCGGTGCTCCAGCGCAGCGAGGACGCCGCGCCCGACCTGGCGCCCCAGCCGGGGGCGGGGGACGTCGTCGGGCTGGTCGAGGCGGCGCGGGCGGCAGGCCAGGACGTGACGCTCACGGGCGGGTTCGAGGCCGTGCCCGCCGCCCCGGGCTACGCGCTCTACCGCGCGGCGCAGGAGGCGCTGACCAACGCGCGACGCCACGCGCCGGGGAAGCCGGTCGTGGTCGACGCGCGCGTCGTCGGCCGGGACGGGCACCGGACGGCGGTGCTGCGGGTGAGCAACCCGGTCGAGGGCGCGGCGCCGGGCGGGGTGGGCGGCACGGGGCGCGGCCTCGCCGGGATGCGCGAGCGGGTCGAGGCCCTGGGCGGGACGCTCTCGACCGGCGTGGGCGACGACGGTGCGACGTTCGTGGTCGAGGCCCGCATCCTGCTCGTCGGGGTCGCGAGCCCCGCGGCGTCCGCGCCGGTGGCGAGCGCGTGAGCCCGCATGCGGGCCGGGCGGCCGGCGCAGGGTCCGCAGACGCCGCAGACGCCGCGGCCCCTGCGTCCCGACCGCTCCACGCCCCGGTGCGCGTCGTCGTCGCGGACGACCAGCCCGTCGTCCGGCACGGGTTCGCCGCGATCCTCGACGCGGCGGACGGGCTGGAGGTCGTCGGGTCCGCGGGCGACGGGTACGAGCTCCTCGAGGTCGTCGCGCGGGTCGAGCCCCACGTCGCCGTCGTGGACGTGCGCATGCCCCGGCTCGACGGTCTCGGCGCGACGCGGGAGCTCGTGGCGCGGCACCCGGGCACGCGCGTCCTCGTGCTCACGACGTTCGACCTCGACGAGTACGTCTACGACGCGTTGCGCGCCGGGGCGAGCGGGTTCCTGCTCAAGGACGTGCCGGCGCCGCGCCTCGTGGAGGGGGTGCGGCTCGTCGCCGACGGCTCGATGCTGCTCGGACCGAACGTCACGCGCCGCCTCGTCGGTGACTTCGCGGCACGCGCCGCGACCCGCCCGTTCCCCGGCGTGGACGACCTCACGGCGCGCGAGCGGGAGGTCGTGCTCGCCGTGGCGCGGGGGCTGTCCAACGCCGAGATCGGGGCGGAGCTGTTCATCTCCGAGACGACGGTGAAGTCCCACGTCTCGGAGTCGCTGCGCAAGACCGGCTGCCGGGACCGCGTCCAGCTCGTCGTCGCGGCCTACGAGTCGGGGCTCGTGCGCTGAGCGGCCCGGACCGCCGACCTGACCGCCGTCGGGCCCCGGCGGGCGCGTCGCCGTCGGACGAGCAGCTCGGCGACGACGAGGTTGGGCACCCAGGAGAGGAACGGTGCGAGCGCGTACGCGCGATCGAACGCGACGTCGGGGTCGACCGCGTCGCCGAGGGCGAGCGTCTGGACGACGACGAGCGCCGTCGTCCACAGCCGCAGCGTCACGCCGGCGTAGGTGAGCGCGAAGCTGCGCGTCATCCAGTCCTGGTGCGCGGCGACGTCGCCGCTGCGGACGGCGCGGAGGCCGCGCCACGTCGTCCACAGCCACAGGACGGCGAGCGCCCCGAAGCCGAGCGTCCCGACGACCCCGGCCTGGTTGACGGGCACGAGGACGAGCCCGGCCACACCGCCGACCGCGACGGCCGCGACGTAGACCCGACCCGTCCAGCGGTGCGCGCCCGGGTGCCGGCGACGCAGCCCGGCCCAGAGCTGGAACGGGGCGCACACGAGCGCGACCCCGCCCGCGACGACGTGGGCGTAGAACGCGCCGAGCACGAACCCGGGTGCCCCGGCGTACGCGGCGGCGAGCCCGACGTCGTCGCGGGCCAGCGCGGGGAGGGAGGCCGTGAGGTACGGCAGGACGGCGAAGGCGGCGATCGCGAGCGACGTGAGCGTCAGCGTCGCGACGGCGGTGCGCGCGCCCCGGGCGCGGGGGGCGACGGTCGCGGGGCGGACGAGCCGGGTGGCGGTCATGACGGCACCGAACCACGTCGGCCCGCCCCGGCGGATCCGGGAACGCCCTGGTCGTGGCCCTGACCCCTCCCTGAGCGGCACGCCGGAGCACCGCGGGCCCCGCCCGACCGGATCACGGACGCGCGCCGGCACGTCGAGCAGGGCGTACGGCGGGGACGGTCGTCGGCACCTCGATCGAGGTGCCGTTCGGGTCGCGACCGGACGCGGGTCGTCGGAGGCTGCTGGGGACGGTGCCCGGCGAGGAGAGGGAGAGACGTGGACGCGCGCACGGTGCTGGAGGACCTGTTCGGCCGGATCGGACCGACGACGACCCGCGCCGTCGACGGGCTCGGGGAGGACGCGCTGACCGCGCGCGTCGACCCCGGCGCGAACACGGTCGCCTGGCTGGCGTGGCACCTCGCCCGCGGCCAGGACGCGCAGGTCGCCGCCGCCGTCGGGCGGGAGCAGGTGTGGACGCGCGACGGCTGGGCACTCCGGTTCGACCTGCCGTTCGACGACCGCGCGACGGGGTACGGGCAGTCCGCCGCCGACGTCGGCCATGTGCGGGCGAGCGACGACCTCCTGCTCGGCTACGTGCACGCCGTCCAGGTCGAGTCCCACGACGTGCTCGCCGCGCTGACCGACGACGACCTCGACCGCGTCGTCGACGAGGCGTGGGACCCGCCCGTCACGCTCGGCGTCCGGCTCGTGAGCATCGCCGTGGACAGCCTCCAGCACGCGGGCCAGGCCGCGTATGTGCGCGGCGTCCTCGAGCGCACGGGTCGCGCCTGACGACACGCCCTGGTCCGCGCACGCCCGCGCGGGTCCCGTTCACGAGCGCTCCGAGTCCGCCGCGTCGAGCGCACCCGCGAAGTTCGTCGGCGCGGCGCCGAGAGCACGGCGCAGGTCCAGCTTGATGTGGTACTCGAGCATCCCGCGCGACCAGCCCTCGACCGCGGAGCGCTCGGCGTACCAGTCGCGGTCGTCGGTGGTCTTCAGACGACTCAGGAGCACCGTGACGTGGCCCCACGGAAGTTGTGCAACAGGCTGTTGCACAAATCCCGCGTCCGGCCACGTGAGCGCGAAAGTACGCATGTAGAGCAGGTTGCGACGCGACCAGCCGCGCTGGTCAGGGAACTCGCGCTGCAGGTCTGAAGCAAGTCGGTCGACGACCTTCGACCCCCAGCCCGCGGTGCGCTGGCGTTCGAGGATGTCGTGGCCGATCGACCAGTACAGCCGTAGCACCTCGGTGTTCGCGGCACGTGCGGCGCGGAACTGCGTCGCGCGCACGCGCGCCTTGAGGTCGGTCAGCAGCTCGGCGTACCCCGCCGGCTCGAGGTCGTCGTGCGGTGATGCCATGTCGTGTCCCCCTGACGGCTCGGCGCGCCCGCCCGGCGCGTCGCGCCCGAACGTAGGGCATCGCGACTTTGCGCTGTCAAGGGGTCGTGCGGACGACTCAGTGGCGCGTCGGGATCGCCTCCGCGAACCAGGACGTGATCGTCGTGGGGTGGGTGATCGCCGTGCCGACGCACACGCTGAACGCACCCCGCGCCATCGCCTCGGCGGCCTGCGCAGGGCTGTGGACACGACCCTCGACGACGACGGGCAGCGAGCACGCCGCGACCACCTCGTCGACGAGCTCGAGGTCCGGTCCGGAGGTCTTCGGCCGCTCGCCGGTGTACCCGGCGAGCGTCGTGCCGAGCAGGTCCACGCCTGCGTCCTGCGCGGCGAGCGCGTCGTCGAGCGATCCGCAGTCCGCCATGACGAGCACGTCGGCCGTCTCCCGCAGGCCCGCCACGGTCTCGGCGAGCGTGAGCCCGTCGGGCCGGGGCCGGCGCGTGCCGTCGAGCGCGACGACGTGCGCCCCCGCGTCGGCCACGGCGCGGGCGTGCCGCAGCGTCGGGGTGATGAAGACGCCGCCGTCGCCGTCCTTCCACAGCCCGACGACGGGCACGTCCACCGCGGCGACGACCGCCGCGACGTCGTCCAGACCCTGCGCGCGCACCGCGGCCGCTCCCCCGGCGACGACGGCGCGCGCCATCTGGGCGGTCGTGCGCGGGTCGCGCAGAGGTTCGCCGGGGTAGGCCTGGCACGAGACGGTGAGTCGTCCACGCATCGCGCCGAGGACGCGCTCGCGCGTCCAGCGCGTCCGCGCCTCGTGGGGTCCGGTCATGCCGTCGTCCTCTCTCGGTGGATCGTCTCGGGCAGCCCGCCGGGTCCCGCCCCGTGCTCGTCGTCGGACGGGCCGACGAGGCTCCACGCTCCGCGCGCCGCCCCGACGATCGCCGCCGCGTTGCCGAGCGTCGCGGGCCGCAACGGGAGGTCGGCGAGCACGTCGACGACCTCGGCGCGCAGCGCGTCCTCCAGCGCCGACCACCACAGGTCGCCCGCGCCCGCCAGACCGCCGCCGACCACGACGACCTCCGGGTCGAGCACGGTCACGACCCCGGCGACCGCACGGCCCACGGCCCGCGCCGCGTCCCGCACCACCGACGCGGCGAGCTCGTCGCCGGCCTCCGCGCGCGCGACGACGTCGCGCGTGTCCGGGCTCGCCGTGTCGCCGCCGAGCGCGAGGTAGCGGCGGTGGATCGCCGGTCCCGCGCCGATCGCCTCGAGGTGGCCGGCCCGGCCGCACGGGCAGCGCAGGAGCTCCGCGCCGGGGACCGGCACGTGGCCCAGCTCCCCGGCGACGTGGTGCGCCCCGCGCAGGGGACGCCCGTCGAGCACGACGGCGCCCCCGACGCCCGTCCCGACCGCGACGAGCAGCGCGCTGCGCGCCCCGGCCGCCGCGCCGAGCCAGACCTCGCCGGCCGCGTGCGCGTCGACGTCGTTCTCGACGAACACCGGTACCACGGGCGCGGACGGCCCGTCGGGCGTGACCCCTGCGAGGTCGGCGAGCCGACGGCGCAGGCCGCCCGCGACGTCGGTCCCGGGCCACCCGGGCAGGGTGTCGGTGGCCGAGACGATCACACCGCGACCGACGTCCACCACTCCGGCCGTGCCGACCCCGAGCGCGCGGAGGCGCGCCGCGCCCGGCAGCGCGGCGACGACCTCGCGCACGACCCCGGCGACGGCGTCGAGCACCGCGTCGGGGCCGGCCGCGGCCGGGGTCGGCACGGCGAGCACGGGACCGAGGGTCCCGTCGGCCGCGACGGTCGCCGCGGCCGTCTTGGTGCCGCCGAGGTCGACGCCGACGACGACCGTCGGCGCTGCGGCGTCCGGGGAGGCGTCAGCCACGCAGGAGCCCCGCGGCGCGCGTGATCTCCTCGACGCGGTCGGCGACCTCGCCGTCCAGCGCCTCGACCGGGAACGCCATGGTGGCGGTGTCGATGAGGCCCTGGCGCTGCGCGGCGACCTTGAACGCCCCGACGCCCGCGGCGTCGCCCGAGCGGCCGCGCGCCTGGAACACGATCTCGAACAGCGCGGCGATACGGTCCTGCTCCACCCGGGCATCGTCCCACTTCCCGGCCTGGGCGAGGTCCCACAGGCGCACGTAGCCGCCCGCGTCGACGTTCGCGAGACCGGGGACCACGCCGTCGGCGCCGAGGAGCAGCATCCCGTCGACGACGACCTCGTGCCCCGTGAACAGGGCGAGGGGCGAGCCGGCCGCCGCGTTGGCGGCGACGAGCCGGCGGAACGCGACGTCGTCCCCGGACGAGTCCTTCACGCCCGCGAGGACGCCCTCGGAGCCGAGGCGCACGAGCAGGTCGGCCGGGAGCTTGGTGCGCACGCGCACGGGGATGTCGTAGGCGAACACGGGGACGTCCACGGCGGCCGCGACGGCCCGCAGGTGGCGCTCGATCTCGTCGAGGTCGTTGAGCGCGTAGACGGGCGCGGTCGCGACGACCGCGTCCGCCCCGGCGGCCGCGAGCGCCTTCGCCTGCTCGACGACGCGCGGCGTCGTGAGGTCGATCGCGCCGCCCATGACGGGGACCCGGCCGGCGGCGGCGCGGACCACCGTGCGGACCGCGAGGTCGCGCTGCGCGTCGGTGAGGTAGGCGACCTCGCCGGTCGACCCGAGCACGAAGACGCCGTGCACGCCCTCGGTGACGAGGTGGTCCACGAGACGCTCGAGCGACGCGACGTCGACCTCCCCGTCGGTCGTGAGGGGGGTGAGGACGGGCGGGACGATCCCGTGGAAGGTGGGGGTGGTCACGAGGAGCTCCGGTTCTGGGTTCAGCGGTGTTGCGGTCTGGGTGGTGCCCGGCGCGGGGCGCTCGGCAGCGCTCACAGGAGCGCCGGCGCCGCGGCGAGCAGGGTGCGGGTGTAGTCGTCCTGGGGGTCGTCGAGCACGCGTGCGGCGGGGCCGGACTCGACGATGCGGCCGCCCTGCATGACGACGATCTCGTCGGAGACGTGGCGCACCGTCTGGATGTCGTGCGAGATGAAGACCATCCCCAGGTCGAGCTCGGCCTTGAGGTCGGCGAGCAGGTTGAGGATCTGGGCACGCACGGACACGTCGAGCGCGGAGGTGGGCTCGTCGGCGACGATCACGTCCGGCGCGAGCGCGAGGGCGCGCGCGATGGCGACGCGCTGGCGCTGCCCGCCCGAGAGCTGGCCGGGCAGCGCGTCGAGCGCCGACTCGGGCAGCCCGACGAGGTGCACGAGCTCGCGGACGCGCGCCTCGCGCGACGCCGCGTCGCCCACGCGGTGCACGTCGAGCGGGTCGCGCAGCGCGTCCCGCACGCGCATGCGGGCGTTGAGCGCGGTGGCCGGGTCCTGGAAGACGACGGACACGACCCGGCCGACGTCGCGCCGCACGCTCGTCGTGTACGTGTCGACCGGCTGCCCGCGGAAGCGGATCTCGCCGGACGTCGGCGCCTGCAGCCCGACGAGCACCTTCGCCATGGTCGACTTGCCCGAGCCGGACTCGCCCACGATCCCGAGCGTGCTGCCGCGGCGGACCGCGACGCTGACGTCGTTCACGGCGTGCACCCGGTGGGCCTGGAAGAGCGTGCCCGTACGGGCCTTGAAGACGACGTGCACGCCGCGCAGCTCGACGACGGGGGTGTCGTGGTCGGTCGCGGACCCCCGCTCCGCGGCGGTCGGGGTCTGGTCGGTGGCGCTCATCGCGTCCCTCCGGTGGTGATCGGGGCGGGGCCACCGCCCGCGACGGCGCCGACCGGCTCGTCCGGCGGCGTCGCGACGAGGTGCTGCCCGTCGGCGTCCACGGCGCGCAGCACGGGCCGCACGTCGAGACCGCGGTCGGGACGCGACGAGCGCGGTGCGAACCGGTCACCCGTCGGGAAGTCGCGCGGCGACGGGACGGTGCCGGGGATCTGGTGCAGGCGCGTGGAGCGCTGCTCGATCGAGAGCACCGCGCCGAGCAAGCCCTGCGTGTACTCGTGGCGGGGGTCGGTGAGCAGCTCGCTCGTCGGCGCCTGCTCGACGACCTGGCCCGCGTACATGACCGTGATGCGGTGCGCGATCTGCGCGACGAGCGCGAGGTCGTGGCTGACGAACACCATCGCGAACCCGAGCTTGTGGCGCAGCTCGTCGAGCAGCGCGACGACCTGGGCCTGGACGGTGACGTCGAGCGCCGTCGTCGGCTCGTCCGCGATGACCAGCTTCGGGTCGCGCGTGAGCGCCATGGCGATGAGCACGCGCTGGCGCTGCCCGCCGGAGAGCTCGTGCGGGTAGCTCTTGAGCGTGCGCTGCGGGTCGAGGCCCACGAGCTCGAGGAGCTCCTCGGCCGTGCGCGTGCCACCGCGGCGCGTGAGCTGCTTCATCTGCGACCGGATGAGCATCGACGGGTTGAGCGAGCTCAGCGCGTCCTGGTAGATCATCGCGATCTCGGTGCCGCGCAGCGACGCACGCTCGCGGTTGCCCATCGCGAGCAGGTCCTTGCCCCCGTAGCGGATCTCGCCGCTGACCTGCGCCGACGGGTCCAGCAGGCCCATGACGGCGAGCGACGTGATCGACTTGCCGCAGCCGGACTCGCCGACCAGCGCCATCGTCTCGCCGGGCCGCACGGAGAACGACACGTCGTCGACGACCGCGACGTCCCCGTGGCGCGGGAAGCGGATGGACAGGTTGCGCACCTCGAGCAGGGGCTCGGCGTCGCCGTCGTACACGGGGCGGTCGGTCCGCGCCACCTCGGCCGCGCGGAGCGTCGCGAGGCGTGCGGCGAGCGGGACCTCGCGGCCGACGTGCCGGACCTCCGGCTCGACGTCCTGCACGACCGGCTCCGACTCGGCGAGGCGGTCCTCGTCCGCGGTCTCGACCGGCTCGTCGGCGTCCATGGCCGTGAGCTCCGCGGCCACCGCGGCGTCGTCCGAGTCGGTCGCGACGGCCTTCGCCGGGGTGGCGCGGGTCGCGCGGGGGGCGGCGACCATCGCGTCGGTCATGCCCTCGGACAGGATGTTGAGGCACAGGACGGTGAGCATGATCGCCAGGCCGGGGAAGAACGTCGCCCACCAGTACCCGCCCATGACGAGGTCGCGCCCGGCGGCGATGATGTTGCCCCACGACGGCTCCGGGTCGGGCACGCCCGCCTGGATGAAGGACAACGACGCCTCGAAGACGATCGCGTCGGCGACGAGCACGGTGGTGAACACGAGCACGGGCGCCGCGCAGTTGCGCGCGACGTGCTTGGCGAGGATCCAGGCCGTACGCGCGCCCATGACCCGGGTCGCCGCGACGTAGTCCTCGCCGTACTGGTCGAGGATGTTGGCCCGGACGACGCGCGTGAGCTGCGGCGTGTAGAGGAACGCGATCGTCAGCACGAGCACGGGCAGCGACCGGCCGAAGACGGAGACGAACACGGCCGCGAGCGCGATGCCGGGGAACGACATGATGATGTCGAGGACGCGCATGAGGGTCTCGGAGACGCTCTTGCGCGCGGTCGCCGCGACCGAGCCGAGCACGGCCGCCGCGGCGAGCGCGATGGCCGTCGCCCCGAGGCCGATGACGAGCGAGTACCGCGCGCCGTAGACGACGCGGGAGAAGATGTCGCGGCCCTGGCGGTCGGTGCCGAACCAGTTCTCCGCGCTGGGCGGCTGGACGGGCGTGCCGGTGGCGAGCGGGTCGTGGCTCGTGACGAGCGGCGCGAGGACGGCCGCGAGCGCCACGAGGAGCACGAACGCGAGGGAGATCGTGGACCCGAGGGGCAGCGCGCGCAGGCGCATCCCGGGGGTCGAGAGCCGTTCGGTGAGCTGTCGGCGCACGTCACACCGTCCTGATCCGCGGGTTGACGAGCACGTAGAGCATGTCGACCACGATGTTGATGAGCACGAAGGCGAGCGCCACGGTGAGGGTCACGCCCTGCACGAGGTTGGGCTCGTTGTTGGTGACGCCGTTGAGGATGAGCGTGCCCATGCCGGGCAGCGCGAAGATGATCTCGATGACGACGGCGCCGCCGATGAGGTAGCCGACGCGCAGGCCGAGCACCGTGATCGGCGTGATGAGCGCGTTGCGCAGCACGTTGCGCCCGACGACGACGTGCCGCGGGATGCCCGCGCCGATCGCGGTGCGGACGTAGTCCTTGTCGAGCTCCTCCACGACCGACGTGCGCACGACGCGCGTGAGCTGGCCGACGACGGGGATCGCGAGCGCGATCGCGGGCAGAGCCATGCGGGCGAGGTAGCCGCCGAGGTCCTCGGACGGGTCCGGCAACGGTCCGCTCGCGGGGAGCCACCCGGCCCCGAGCGTGACGACCTGGATGAGCAGCACGGCGAGCCAGAACGACGGCGTCGCGAGCGACGCGACGGACACGACGCGGATCGCCTTGTCCGGCCAGCGGTCGCGGTAGAGCGCCGCGAGGATGCCCATGACGAGGGCGAGCACCACGGCGATGACGAGGCCCATGAGCGTGAGCTGGAGCGTGATGGGCAGGGCGCGCGCGACCTCGTCGGCGACGGGCACCTGGCGTGCGCTGAACGTGCCGAGGTCGCCGTGCAGCAGGCCGCCGAGGAACGCGACGTACCGGACGAGGAGCGGGTCGTTCAGGCCGTTGGCCTCGCGGTACGCCTCGCGCGCCTCGACGGACGCGCCCTCGCCGAGGGCCTGGATCGCCGGGTCGACCTGCGAGAACGACATCACGAGGAACACGAGGAACGTGATGCCGAGGATCATGATCGGCAGCTGCAGGAGGCGGCGTCCGACGAGTCGCAGCAGTGCGCTCACGGTCGGCCTCCCGGTGCGTCGGGGGTGCGGTGCATGGTCTGTCCGTTCTGGGTGCCGGGCGGGTACCGGTCCCCTCGCCCCGAGGGGGACGGGCGAGGGGACCGGCGAGACGGCCGGAGCCGGTCGGCGCCGAGGGCTACGGGCCCGCGGCTACTTGACGAGGCCGGCGTCGAGGAACGACAGGCCGGTGATCGGCAGGGGCGAGAACCCGGAGAGCGTGGAGCCGTCCCACGCGGTCGGGAGCTGGCGGTGCAGCAGCGGGTAGAGCGGCACCTCGTCGGAGATCAGGTCGAACGCCTGGTTCCACAGCTCCTGCTGCTCGTCGCCGGACGTGCGCACGGCGGCGTCGAGGATCGACTGGAGCTCGGCGAACTTCGGGTCGTCGTTCCAGCGGTAGCGCGACTGCGACCACACGTTGTCGCCGTACCACCAGCGCATGAGCAGGTCGGGGTCGTTGCCGAACACCGACGGGTCGCCCGGCGCGACCATGACCTGCAGGTCGCCGTTGTCGACCTTGGTGTACTGGCCGCCGGACTGGCCGATGTCGAGCGTCGTGTCGACGCCGATCGCGTCGAGGTTCTCCTTGATGAGCGGGGCGATGTCCGCGACCCAGCCGGTGTCGGTCGTCATGAGGGTGATCGACAGGTCGCTCACCCCGGCCTCGGCGAGCAGCGCCTTGGCCTTGTCCGGGTCGTAGGAGTAGACCGTGGACGCCTCGTGGAAGTTGGGGTGGCTCTGCGGGAGGAAGCTCGTGGCCGCCGCGCCGTTGCCGAGCAGGCCGTTGTCGATGATCTTGTCCATGTCGAGCGCGTAGAAGAACGCCTGGCGCACGCGGACGTCGTCGAACGGGGGCAGGTCCGTGTTGAACATCATGAAGAGCGTGCCGAACGACTGGACGGACTCGACGTCCACGGTGCCCTCGAGCGTCGGGACGTCGATGTAGGGGACGTCCTCGATCGCGCTGACGGTGCCGGAGCTCATCGCGGTGACGCGTGCGGCGGGGTCGGAGAGCAGGTTCCACACGAGGCCGGCCGCCAGCGCGGGGCGGGTGCCCGTGTAGCCGTCGAAGCGCTCGAACGTGATCTTGTCGTCGGGCGTGGCCTGGGTCATCTTGAACGGTCCGGTGCCGACGGGCAGCGCGTTGAACGCCTCGTAGTCGGACTCGACGAGGGCCTTCGGGACGATCTTGACGACCGAGAGGCGCTCGGGCACGAGGCTGAAGGGGTACTTGAGGTTGATCGAGACCGTGTCGTCGTCGACGGGGGTGACGGACTCGAGGAAGTCGATGAAGCCGGCGTAGAGCGACTCGTTGGCCGGGTCGAGCACGCGGTCGAAGCTGTAGACGACGTCGTCGACGGTGACGGGCGTGCCGTCGTGGAAGACCGCGCCCTCGCGGAGGTCCACCTCGTAGTGCGTCTCGTCGACCGGGGCGGGGAGGTCGGTGCCGAGCGCGGGGTAGACCTCGCGCGTCGCGGGGTCGAGCTCGGTGAGTCCCTCGAACACGTGCCAGTTGGCCGCTACTGTCACGGCACCGGTGGTGATCATCGGGTCGAAGCCACCGGAGAGGGAGTACGAGATGCCCGCCTCGATCACGGCGTCGGGGTCGATCTCGCCCTGGGCGGCGCTGCCCTCGGTCGGGTCGTCCTGCGCAGCGCCCCCACCGGAGCACGCCGCGAGGCCGAGCGCGAGCACGACGCCCGCGGCGACCGCAGCGACTCCCCTGCGGGGAGGTGAGCTGACGTGAAGCTTCATTGGTTCTCCTGACATGAGACCGACATCGTTCCGGAGAGAAGATGTCTGATGTCTGACGTTGTGTAGCATGACACTAGGACCAGAAACCGAAGGGGTCAAGATGGCGACACCACGGCGCAGGAGCTTCAGCACGCTCGACGCGTCCCGCGACGGCGGACCCGGCGCGACCGCTCCCCGGCGCACCACCACCGCCGACCGGATCAAGGACTTCATCCTCGGCGAGGGGCTGCGCCCCGGGGACCCGCTGCCGACCGAGGCGGAGCTCTGCGAGCACCTGGGCGTGTCCCGGTCGAGCGTGCGCGAGGCGATCCGCACCCTGTCGACGCTCGACATCGTCGAGGTCCGGCACGGGCACGGCACGTTCGTCGGCAACATGTCCCTGGACGCGCTCGTCGAGGCGCTCGTGTTCCGCGGGGTGCTCTCCCCCGGCGACGACCTGCGGGCGCTGCGCGACGTCGTCGAGATCCGCCAGGCGCTCGACCTCGCCATGGCGGACGTCATCGTCGCCAGCCTGGCCGGGACCTCGAACCCCGAGCTGCACGCCCTCGTGGACGAGATGGTGGCCGCCGCGGCCGACGGGCTGAGCTTCCCCAAACAGGACCGCGCGTTCCACACGGGCCTGCTCGCGCGCCTCGACAACTCGCTCGTCGGCCAGCTCGTCGCCGCGTTCTGGGACGTCCACACCGCCGTGGTGCCCAAGCTCGGCATCTCCGTCGCGGCCGACCTCGACCAGACCGCCCGCGCGCACGGCGAGATGCTCGACGCCGCCGAGGCCGGCGACGTCGAGGCGTTCCGCGCCGCGGTCGTCTCGCACTACGAGCCGATCGACCGCGCGCTCGGGGTGACCACGGCGTGAGACCCGCACCCGCCCGTGCCCAGGCGCCCGCACGCCCGCCCGTCGGCGTCGCCGTCGTCGGCATCGGCGCGTTCGCGCGCGAGCACGTCGCCGCGCTCGCCGGGCTGCCCCGCGCGGACGTGCGGTGGGTCGTGGGGCACGACCTCGCGCGGGCCCGGGCGCTCGCCGCGCTCGTGCCCGGCGCCCGCGCCACGACGTCCCTCGACGAGGCGCTCGACGACGACGCCGTCCACGCGGTCGACGTCGTCACCGCGACACCCGCCCACGCGCGCGACACGGTCGCGGCCGGCGAGGCGGGCAAGCACGTCCAGGTCGAGAAGCCGGCGGCGCTGTCGCTGCCCGACCTCGACGCCATGGTCGCGGCGACCGAGGGCCGGGGCACGACGCTCGTCGTCGGGCAGACCGTGCGCTTCCAGCCTGCCGTGACGGCGCTCGCCGCCGCGGCCCACCGGGGCGAGATCGGCACCCCGCGGCTCGCGCACGTCTCCTGGTACACGGGGCACGCGTGGCCCGCCGGGTGGCGCGGCTGGCAGCTCGACCCCGAGCTGTCGGGCGGTCACCCCGTGCACAACGGCACCCACATCATGGACCTCGCGACGTGGCTGCTCGACGACGAGCCGGTCGAGGTCTTCGCGCGCGGCTTCCGCACGTTCTCGCCCGAGATGGAGTCGCCCGACTCGTTCCACGTGCAGCTCCGCACGGCGTCGGGCGCGCTCGCCACGCTCGAGCTCTGCTACGCGCTGCGCCGCCGCGGCGAGCTCGTGCGCCGGGTCGTGCTCGTGGGGACCGAGGGGACGCTCGCGCACTCGACCACCGAAGAGGACGGCCTGCACTCCGACGCCACGACCGCCCCGCCCGTCTCCGTCGAGGGCGCGCTGGGGATCCAGCTCGCGCACTGGCTCGACGTGGTGCACGGCGACGCGGCGCCCGTCGTCACGACGCCGCAGGTGCGGGCCGCGCTCGCGACCGCGCTCGCCGCGCAGCGCTCGCTCGTCTCCGGGCGGCGCGAGCGCGTCGCCGACGTGCCCGGCTACGCGACCACGGGGGTGGCCGCATGAGCACGACCCTGCGCGTCGCGTTCGCGTCGGCCGTGCGCCACGCGGCCGACTACCTGCGCATCCTCGCCGCCGACGACCGCGTCGAGATCGTCGGCGTCGTCGAGGAGGCGGACGCGCCCGGCTGGGTGCGCGACGACTCGCGCGCCGTCGCCGAGCGCGCCGGGGTGCCGTACGCCGAGGTCGCCGACGTGGCGGCGGTCGCGGAGGCCCTGGGCAGCGCGGTCGACCTCGTCGTCGTGTGCGCCGAGCCGACCCGGCACGCGCGCCTCGCCGCCGCGCTGCTGGAGGCGGGCCTCGACGTGCTCGTCGACAAGCCCGTCGCGACGACGCTCGCCGACGCCGACCGCCTCGTCGCCGTCGCCGCCCGCACGGGGCGCACGTGCGCCGTCGTGAACCGCACGCACGCGCCCGCGCTGCGCCGTCTGCGCGCGTGGGTCGACGCCGGCCACGTGGGCCTGCCGCGCCACCTGGACCTCGAGTTCCTCGCCTCCGGCGCGCACTTCGCGACGTCGGTCGAGCGCCCGGGCCTCGTCGTGGACCGCGCGCTGTCCGGGGGCGGCGAGCTGCTGAACTTCCTCGGCTACTGCGCCGACGCGGCGCACCACCTCACCGGGCTCCGCACGGTCGAGGTGCACGCCTTCGCGGGGTCGCTCTTCCTGGAGCCGCACCGCGAGGCCGGGGTCGAGGACACGGCGGTCGTCACGCTCGAGCTGGAGCGCGGCGTGACCGCGACGATCACCCTCGGGCGCGTCCCGTTCGCGCCCGGCGGGACGCCCACCACGTCGTCGGTGCGGCTGCTCGGGTCGCACGGCCACGCCGTCGCGGACGACGACGCCCCCGCCGTCGCGCGGTTCGGCGCGGACGGGCGCACGACGGTCGCCGCCGACGCGGGCCAGGTCGCCGCGGCGGCGTACCTGCGGCACGTGGTCGGCGCGGTCCTCGCCGGGGAGCGGCCCGACTACGGGATCGAGGAGGCGCGCGCGTCGCTCGCCGTGATCGACGCGGCGTACCGCTCGGTCGAGACGGGCGACGTGGTCGCGGTGGAGCACCGGACGGTGCCCGAGGAGGCGAGGGTCTGATGGAGGTCGTGATCGCTCCGGCGGAGCGGTTGGCGGTGCTGGCTGCGGACGCGATCGAGAAGGTGGTGCGGTCGCGGCCGGAGTCGGTGCTGGGGCTGGCGACGGGTTCGTCGCCGCTGAAGGTGTACGACGAGCTGGCGCGGCGCCATCGTGAGGGCGGGTTGTCGTTCGCGGGTGTCAAGGCGTTCATGCTGGACGAGTACGTGGGCCTGCCGGTGGAGCATCCGGAGCGGTACCGGAACGTGATCGAGACGGAGATCGCCTCGCGGGTGGACTTCGCCCCGGGCGCGGTCCAGGGTCCGGACGGCAACGCCGAGGACCTGGTCGCGGCGTGCGCGGCGTACGAGGAGGCGATCGCGGGGGCCGGGGGCGTGGACCTGCAGATCCTGGGGATCGGGACGGACGGGCACATCGCGTTCAACGAGCCGGGGTCGTCGCTGGCGTCGCGGACGCGGATCAAGACGTTGACGGCGCAGACGCGCGAGGACAACGCGCGGTTCTTCGGGGACGACGTGGAGCGGGTGCCGCGGCACTGTCTGACGCAGGGGCTGGCGACGATCATGTCGGCGCGGCACCTGGTGCTGCTGGCGTCGGGCAAGGGCAAGGCGGAGGCGGTGCACCAGCTCGTGGAGGGCCCGATCTCGGCGTTGTGGCCCGCGACGATCATGCAGATGCACCCGCACGCGACGGTCCTGGTCGACGACGCGGCGGCCTCGCGCCTGCAGCTCGGGGACTACTACCGCCAGACGTACGCGTCCAAGCCGGACTGGCAGGGCCTGTAGACCCTCCGCCGGGCGCCGAGAACGACGCCGCTCGCCGTCGAGCACGACGTTGCTGTCGCTTTCGCCCTGATAACGACACCAGTGTCGTTCTCGGCACCGGACATTCACCCGGCATCGAACTGGACGTCTGTCCAGTTGCCTGTCTAGCGTGGGGGACAGCCGGTGCCCGTACGCTCAGCCCCCTGCCAGTGCGGGCACCGGCGATCACGGCGGTGCCGCCTCACGCGTCCGACACGCCCGCGCCCTTGCCACCCCGAACCGCCGGTCCGGCGGTGGCACGGTCGCGCCCCAGGACGGTACCCGTCGCGCTCGACCGACCACGACCCGACGGGAACCACCATGAGCACCACGACCGGACGCCGCACCCTGGTGCGGGCCACCACCGCCGCCCTCGCCGCCTCCGCCGCGCTCCTCGCCGGCCCGGCCGCCCACGCCGCGGAGGGCGACACCTACGTGCCGTCCCAGCCGTCGATGCGCCTCACGACCCTCGTCTCGGCGTGCGAGGACGACGCCGCGTACCTCGACTACGCGATCGAGGTCGAGGGCACCGACCACGACACCGTCACGGTCACCTGGATCAACCCCGACGGCGAGAGCGTCGTCACGTCCGGGCTGCCGCTCCAGGGCCGCCTGCTGTGGCCGGGCTCCGTCGTCGATGACCAGGGCAAGGGCGTCGACTGGCCGGGGTGGCGCCTCGAGGACGGCGAGTGGGTCGAGGGCGACGAGTACGACTGGGTGCGCCCCGCCGTCGACGTGAGCTTCGAGGTCAACCCGCACGTCCTGGTGACCACGGTCTACCCGCCCTCGTCGCCCGACTGCGCGACGAACCCGCCCGGGCACGACGACCCGGTCGAGGTCGTCCCCGTCTCGAACGAGGTGAGCGCGTCCGCGTCGAACCCGAGCCTGGCGGAGACCGGCGCGACGGTGGGGCTGTACGCGGCCCTCGCCGCCGGCCTCGCCGCGGTGGGCGCCGCCATCGTGCTCCTGTCGCGCCGCGCGCGCCGAGGCTGAGACCCCCGCACCACCACCCCGCGACGCCCGCCGGACGCAGACCCCTGCGACCGGCGGGCGTCGTGCTGCGTCACGACCCCTCCCCTTGACCCGCGCGCCCCCTCGGGCTACCTTCCTGACGTCAGACATCTGACGTCATCTGTTCAAGCGTCCTCGGCAGCGTCGCCGCGTTCCACGTCGTCCCCGTCGCGCCGAGCACCGACCGGAAGGAACGGCATGATCGGACACCTCCGCAGACCCGCGCGCCGCGCGCTGACCCTCGCCACCGCGCTCGCGCTGGGCGTGGGCGGTGCCGTCGTCCCCGTCACGACGGCGGCCGCGCACCACGCCACCCTCGCGCCGGACCACGACCTCGCTCCCGCGACGGGCGGCCCGGGCACGTACACCGAGCAGCAGCTCGCGACGAACGGCCAGGGCGGCTTCCCCAACTACCGGATCCCGGCGCTCACCGTCGCACCCAACGGCGACGTCCTCGCCTCCTACGACGGCCGCCCCACCGCGGCCGACTCCCCCGGGCCGAACTCGATCCTCCAGCGCCGGTCCACCGACGCGGGCGTCACGTGGGGCCCGCAGGAGGTCGTCGCGGCCGGGAAGACCACCGCGCCGATCGAGGGCTACTCGGACCCGAGCTACGTCGTCGACCGCGAGACCGGGACCGTCTTCAACTTCCACGTGAAGTCGTACGACCAGGGCTTCGGCGGCTCCCAGCCGGGGGTCGACCCGAGCGCCCGCGACGTCATCCACGCGAACGTGTCCGCCTCGACCGACGACGGTCGCACGTGGACCCACCGCACCATCACGGCCGACGTCACGGCCGACCTGGGCTGGCGCTCGCGCTTCGCCGCCTCGGGCCAGGGCATCCAGCTCCGCTACGGCGAGCACGCGGGGCGCCTGCTCCAGCAGTACACGATCATCAACGGCTCGGGGCAGTTCCAGGCCGTGTCCGTGTACTCCGACGACCACGGCGCGACGTGGCAGGTCGGGACCCCCGTCGGCACCGGCATGGACGAGAACAAGACGGTCGAGCTCTCGGACGGGCGCGTCATGCTCAACTCGCGCGACTCGGCGCGCTCGGGCTTCCGCAAGGTGGCCTACTCGACCGACGGCGGCGTGACCTACGGCGCGGTGACCCTCGACCGCGAGCTGCCCGACCCGACGAACAACGCGGCGATCGTGCGGGCGTACCCGAACGCGCCGCAGGGCTCCGCCGAGGCCAAGGTGCTCCTCTTCTCCAACGCCGCCTCGCAGTCCGGTCGCGTCAACGGCACGGTCCGCGTCAGCTACGACGACGGCGAGACCTGGCCCGTCGCACGGGTCTTCCAGCCGGGAGGCATGGCGTACTCCACCCTCGCGACGCTTCCCGACGGCACGGTCGGCCTGCTCTACGAGCCCGACGGCGGCGGCGGGGGCATCCGGTTCGCCAAGCTCGACCACGACTGGCTCCTCGCCGCGCCGAGCAGCACGCCGGGCGACATCGAGGTGACGCGAGCGAGCGTGACGAGCACGGCTCCCGCGGGCGGGTACGGCGTCGGCGACGTCGTCACGTACTCGTTCACGGTCACGAACCTGTCCGACGCCGTCACGACGGTCTCCCCGACCGGGGACCTCGAGCGGTTCGACCCGGCCCAGGGCGCGCCGAACTGCCGCTTCCGCGACCTCGCCGCGCGCGCCGCGTACACGTGCACGTCCGCGCGGCACACGGTCACGCGGGCCGACCTCGACGCCGGGTTCTTCGCGCCGCGCACGACCTGGACGTCGACCTCCGGCGCGACCGTCACCACGGTCGAGCACGACGGCCCGGCCGTCTACTTCGGGGCGCCCGGGAACATCTCGGTCCAGGGGGTGCACGCGAACCCGCAGGAGACGTACGCCGTCGGCGACGTCCTGCGGTTCACGTACACGGTCCGCAACCTCTCCACGACGGCGACCTCGGTGGTCCCCACGGGCAACCTCGCCGGTCTCGACCCCGCTACCGCGGCCCAGAACTGCCGCTACCGCACCCTGCCGGCCGAGGGGTCGTACACGTGCACGTTCGCGCACCACGTGGTGACCCAGGGCGACCTCGACCGCGGGTCGTTCACGCCCGACACGACGTGGACGTCGACGGCGGGGTCGAGCGTGACCGTCGTCGAGCTCGACGGTCCGACGGTCGAGCTCGGCAGCGCGGTCCCGCTCGACGTCCGGGCGACGAGCCGGTGCCTCGCGGGCCGGGCGTACGTCGCCGTCACCGCGCGCAACACCGGGGACGCCCCCGCCGACGTCACCCTGCGCACGCCGTACGGCGAGCGCACGGTCGCGGGCGTGGCCCCGGGCGGCTCGGCGTACCAGTCGTTCGCGGTGCGCACGGCCTCGGTCGACGCGGGGACCGCGAGCGCCGCGACCGGGCCCGGTTCGGTCGAGGCCGCCTACGCGGCGACGACCTGCGCCTGACCCGCGAGCGCTGCGCACCCGGTCGAGCGACGCACCCCGACGTGCGTCACACGACCGGGTGCGCGGCGCTCGGCGCCGGCACGTCGACCGTCCGCCGCGACAGCAGCGCCGCGACGAGGAAGCACACCGCCCCGACGAGCGTGCCCGCGTCGTCCCACCACTCGCTCACGTAGGTGCCCGTGGCCGGGGAGACGTACGCCCCGACCGCCGACGCGCCGAACGCGACGGACCCGACCAGGTTGAGCCACGTGCCGTGCCAGGTGCGGGCGTCGCGGTCCCACAGGTGCCCGCGGTCGCGCGTCGCGACGACGGCGAACGCCGAGGAGACGAGGAACGCGACGGACCCGTAGGCGTCGGGCTTCCAGCCCACGCCCAGCCGCGTCGGGTCGTGGACCGCCGCCACGAGCGCCGCGGTCGTGCTCACGTTGAAGCAGAGCGTGCCGACGAGCTGGACGGCCGCCGCCCACCAGTCCCACCGGTCGGCCGGGTGGGTCCCGGCACGCGGCGGACGCCGCCCGCTCAGGCCGAGCTGCACGAACGCGGCGGCGGTGAAGAACACCGCGCCGACGACGAACGTGACGTTCGTGGCCACCGCGCCGACGGCGTCGGCGTAGGGCGGGAGCGCCCCGACGAGGAAGCACAGCGAGCCGACCGCGAACCCCCACGCCTCGCGCCGCAGACGACGCTCCCGCCGGTCCACGACCGTCAGTGGTGGAAGCCCGAGCGTCGGCCCTCGGCGGGCATGGGCGACGTGAGCCCGTCGAGCCACGCCGTCTCGACCCGGATGTCCTCCAGCAGGTCGTCCGCGAGGTCGCGGCTCACGCCGTTGCGCACGACGATCCGCTGCACGGTGAGGTCGGCGAGGTCGTCGGGCATCGGGTAGGCGGGAACGAGCCATCCCTTCATGCGCAGCCGGTCCGAGAGGTGGTAGAGGTCCCAGTTCTCCGTGTGGCCCGGCCTGAGACGCCAGGCGAACACGGGGATGTCGGACCCGTCGTTCCACAGGTCGAACGCGCCGATGCCCTCGATCCCGTGCGCGAGGTACTTCGCGACGTCCTGGCACTCCTGCTGGATCGCGGTGTACCCCTCCCGCCCGAGCCGCAGGAACTGGTAGTACTGCAGTAGGACCTGGGCGCCGGGCCGGGAGAAGTTGAGCGCGAGGGTCGGCATGTCCCCGCCGAGGTAGCTCACGCGGAAGACCAGCTCCTCGGGCAGGGCGTCGAGCGTGCGCCACACGACCCAGCCGACGCCGGGGTACACGAGGCCGTACTTGTGGCCCGACGTGCTGATCGAGTGCACGCGCTCCAGGCGGAAGTCCCACACGACGTCCGGCTGCAGGAACGGCGCGATCATGGCGCCCGACGCCCCGTCCACGTGGATCGGGACGTCGAGACCGGTCCGCTCCTGGAGCGCGTCGAGCGCCGCCGCGATCTCCTGCACGGGCTCGTACATGCCCGTGTAGGTGACGCCCATGATCGCGACGACGCCGATCGTGTTCTCGTCGACGTACTGCTCGAGAGCGCTGCCGTCGAGGCACGGGTGCTCCTCGGTGATGGGCACGTAGCGCGCCTCGACCTCGAAGTAGTTGCAGAACTTCTCCCAGCACACCTGCACGGCCGAGCTCATGACGAGGTTCGGCCGGTCCGCCGGCTTCCCCGCGGCCCGTCGCGCGAGCTGCCACCGCCGCTTGAGCGCGAGGCCTCCGAGCATGCACGCCTCGGACGACCCGATGGTCGACGTGCCGATGCAGTCCCGCACGTCCGGCACGTTCCACAGCGACCCGAGGATGCGCCAGCAGTTCTCCTCGACCGCAGCCGTGCGCGGGTACTCGTCCTTGTCGACCATGTTCTTGTCGTAGACCTCGGCGTAGAGGCGGTCCGCCTCGTCGCCCATCCACGTCGCGACGAACGTCGCGAGGTTGAGGCGCGAGTTGCCGTCCAGCATCACCTCGTCGTGGACCACCTGGTAGGCGGACGTCGGCTCCATCTCGGCGTCCGGCAGGGTGAAGCGTGGCGCCACCGCCCGCACGCCGGGTCGCGTGTAGGTCGGGCGCAGGACGTGCTGCTCGTCGGTCATGCTGGTTCCTCCCGACACGCCGGGTTCCGGCTCGTTCGATGGTCCTGGCGAGGTCGCGTCAGGCGAGGGCCTTGGCCTTGAGAGCGGAGAACTCCCGCTCGTCGATCGCACCCGCGTCGAGCAGCGCCTTCGCGTCCGCGATCTGCGACGACGGGGACGAGCCCGCGACGCCGCGGATGTACGCGTCGGTCGCCGCCTGGGCGCTCGCGACGCTCTGCGCGTGCCGCTCGCCCATGCCCTTGCCGCGCGCGATCAGGTAGACGAGCGCCGACAGGAACGGCACGACGATCAGCGCGAGCAGCCACACCGCCTTCCACCACCCGCTCAGGTGCCGGTCGCGGAACAGGTCCGCGACGATCTGGAAGAGGATCACCAGATACATGACGAAGAAGAACCACCACACCATGAGCCAGAACCAGTCCCAGAACGTGTCCATGTCCGTGCCTTTCGTGTCGGGGTCGTCCTCGCTCAGTCCGCGAGGATGCGTGCTTTCTGCGCCTCGAACTCCGCGGGGCTGAGCACCCCCTGGTCCCGCAGCGCGGCGAGCTGCGTGAGCTGCGCGATGCGCGCGTCCATGTCCGGCGCCGCCGCGGGCTCGGGGGCAGGCGGCGGCGCGTAGGCCGGCTGCGGGGCCGCGTACTGCTGCGGGGGCGGCGCGTACTGCGGCTCCTGCGCGGCCTCCTGCGCGGCCCAGCGCCCCGCCTGGCGACGGGAGACACGGTTGGAGACGGCGGTCGCGGTTCCGGCGACGACGGCGGTGCGCGCGACACCGCGGATCAGTCCAGGCACGGGGTCCTCCTTCGGGCGGCCGGATCAGGCGTCCGGCTCGGTGGCGTCCAGCGACGCGATGAGCGCCTGGACCGGGATGCGCCCGCTCGCGACGAGCTGGGCGCCGTTGCGGCGCAGGGCGGTCGCGAAGGGCGCCGCCCAGACGTTCTCGTAGACCAGCACGACGGCCGTCATGCCGGGCTCGACGGCGCTCGCGGCCTCGTCGAGGTCGTCGTCGCCGAGCAGGCCCGACCGAGCGCCCTCGAACACCGCGAGCTCGGTCGACCCGTCGTCGAGCTCCTCGAGGCCGAGGCCGACGACGCTCCCGTCGTCCTCCCGGCGCACGACCACGAGGTCGAGCACCCGGATGATCCCGCGGTCCACGAGGTCGACGAGGTGCGGGAAGGCGGCGTCGCCCGTCGCGCGGTCCGTCGGCAGCTCGATGACCAGGAAGTCGATCGGCCCGCTCTCCTCGAGGTCGCCGAGCTCGCTCCCGACCCCGTCGCTGAGTTCCTGCGTCATCGTCGCGTCCTCTCCGCGTCCGTCCCGCGCGCCGTGCGCGGGTGTGTCCTCAGGCTCGTCGTCGCCGTCGGCCGCGTCCTCACCCAGAACGAGTGAACTCCCGACCGGCCGCGCCGCCCGGCGCCTACCGGTCCGTCCCGTCGGTCGCGGGCAGCAGGTACTCCACGTGCACGGCGTCGATGCGTCCGTCGAGCGCGAACGGCATGCGGTCCGCGTACGCTCGTGACACCGCGCCGCCGTACGCGCGCCCGACGTCGAGGCAGTCGTTCGCGGAGAACAGCAGCGGCGCGCTCACGGGCACCGTGCCCGAGCCGACGTCGGCGCCGTCGACGCGGAGGACGACCTCGAGCGGACCGCCGGGCCGCGGCTCGACGTACGTCGTCACGACCTCCACCGTGTGGTCGCCGGCCGCGAGCGGTGCGCTCGACCGGACGACGGTCCGCTGGATGAGGAACAGGTTGTACTCGTACGTGAGGACGCCGTCGAGGAGGAAGCACGTGAGCCCGCCGCCCGCTCCCCCGAGCTTGTAGAGGACGCCGTTCGCGGCGTCGGGCACGGAGAGCCGGATCTCGACCCGGTTGGGGCGGTTGCCCAGCGCGGGCGCGCAGAACTCCGGGACGCGCACCGTGTCCCCGGACAGGTCCCACTCCGTGTACGGCGGGCTGATCCGGTCCTCGGGGTGCATCGCCGGGACCCACAGGCCGCCGCCCACGGGCAGGACGTCGTTGCGTGCGGCCTCGATCGCGAACAGCTCCTTGAGCTGGGCGAGCTTCTCGGGGTGCTGCGCGGCGAGGTCGTGCGCCTGGCTCCAGTCCTCGTCGAGGTGGTAGAGCTCCCAGGGGTCGTCGTCCGGGGTCCAGGTCCGGATCCCGGCCGGCATCCCCTGCACCCACGGCAGGCGCGGACCGGTCGCCGAGGCCATCCAGCCGTCGGCGTAGATCGACCGGCTGCCCATGATCTCGAAGTACTGCGTCCGACGACGGCCCTCGGCACCGGCGTCGTCGATCGAGTACGCGAAGCTCGTCCCGTCGATCGGGTCCTGCGGGACGCCGTTCACCGTCTCGGGGTGGGAGATGCCGAGGATCTCGTAGATCGTCGGCACGAGGTCGACGACGTGGTGGAACTGCGTGCGCGGCACGGGGTCCGGCTCGATGCGACCGGGCCAGCTCACGAACATCGGGTTGCGCGTGCCGCCCAGGTGGGACGCGAGGAGCTTCATGCCCTGGTACGGCGACGACCCGGCCCACGCCCACGCGGCGTGGTACTGGTTGTCCGTCGCCGGGGTGCCGAGGGCGTCGAGCCCGCCGAGCTCCTCGAGCGCGGCGAGGTGCTGCTCGACCGTCGAGGGGATGCCGTTCTGGGCCAGCAGCTCGCTGATCGTCCCGTTCTGCCCCTCGCCCGACGACCCGTTGTCGCCCCAGATGTAGACGACGATCGTGTCGTCCGCGTACCCCAGCCGCTCGACCTCGTCGAGCAGCCGGCCGGCCTGCACGTCCGCGTGCTCGCCGAACCCGGCCGCGACCTCCATGAGCCGCGCCTGGAACGCCTTCTGGTCGTCGGGGATGTCGTCCCACCCGGCGAGACCGTCCGGACGCGGCGTGAGCTCGGCGTCCTCGGGCACCCAGCCCGCCGCCTTCGCGCCCGCGAGCGCCCGCTCCCGGTAGACGTCCCAGCCGTCGTCGAACGCCCCGGCGTACCGGTCCGCCCACTCCTTCATGATGTGGTGCGGCCCGTGCAGCGCGCCGGTCGCCCAGTAGACGAAGAACGGCTTGTCCGGCGCGTTCGCCTTGTGGTCGCGGAGCCAGCGCATCGCGTCGTCGGCGATGTCCTCGCTGAGGTGGTACCCCTCCTCCGGGGTCTTCGGCGGGAGCGTCGGGGTCGTGTTGCGCACCAGGTGCGGCTCGTACTGCGACGCCTCGCCCGCGAGGAAGCCGTAGAAGTACTCGAACCCGTACCCGGTGGGCCAGCGGTCGAACGGGCCGGCCGCCGTCGTCTCCTCCGCCGGGGTGTTGTGCCACTTGCCCCACGCTCCGGTCGCGTAGCCGTACTGGCGCAGCACCTCGGCGATCGTCGCGCTGCTCTTCGGGATGTGCCCGGAGTAGCCGTCCCAGTCGTTCGCGAGCTCCGCGATCTGCCCGTTGCCGACCCGGTGGTGGTTGCGCCCGGTGAGCAGGGACGCGCGCGTCGGGGAGCACATCGCGGTGGTGTGGAACCGGTTGTACCCGATGCCGTTCGCGCGGACCCGGTCGAGCGTCGGGGTGCGCACGGCGCCGCCCAGCGTCGTCGGGAGCGCGGGCCCGGCGTCGTCGATGAGGATCACGACGACGTTCGGGGCGTCCGCGGGCAGGTGCCGCTCGGGCGGGCGCGGAGAGTACGTGGACTCCTGGATCGTGCGTCCGGCGACGCTGCCGGACCGACGGGGCGGGAACGGCAGCGATCGCTCGGCGGGCAGCGGCGGTCCGACGACCGTACGGCGGGGCTCGTCACTCATCGACTTCTCCTGTCTGTCCAGGACCTCACGGACGGCGCTCTCGACCGTAGGTCCGCCACCACGGGCAGGGCATCACGCAGATCGCGCGAACGACGCTCCCGCGCTCCGGGCCCGGCTAACCTCGGTCGCATGGCGCACCTCGTGACCGACCTGGAGGACTACACCCCGCGGATCTCCGAGGCGGTGGTCGCGGACCTCCGGTCCCGCCTCCGCGCGACCCGGTGGGTCGACGCCCCGGACGGGCTCGGGTGGGACGCCGGCACCGACGTCGCGTACCTGCGCGACCTCGTCGCGTACTGGGCCGACGGCTTCGACTTCGCCGCGCACCAGGCACGGCTCTCCGCGCTCCCGAGCCGGCGCGCCTCGATCGACGGCACCCGCGTCCACCTCCTCCACGCGCTCGCGAGCCCGCGTCCTGGCGACCCGTCCCCGCTCCCGCTCCTGCTCGCGCACGGCTGGCCCGACTCGGCGTGGCGGTACCGCAAGGTCGTGCCGCTCCTGACCGACGCGGGCGAACCCGCGGCCCCGGGTGAGGCGGGTCGACGCACCTTCGACCTCGTCGTCCCCGACATGCCCGGCTTCGGGTTCTCCGACGTCCCCTCCGGCCCGGCCCCGGACAACCGGACGGTCGCCGCCCTGTGGGCGGAGCTCATGACCGCCCTCGGCTACGACCGGTTCCTCGTCGCGGGCGGAGACATGGGCAGCCACGTCGCCCGGTTCCTCGCGCTCGACTTCCCCGACCGGGTGATCGCGGTGCACCGCACCGACGCCGGGCTGCCCGTGTTCACGGGCGACCCCGCGTCCCTCACGCCCCAGGAGCGCGACTGGCTGGAGGAGAGCGCGCGGTGGCGCACGGCCGAGGGCGGCTACGCCGCCGTGCAGGCCACCAAGCCGCAGTCGCTCACGGTCGGCCTCACCGACTCCCCCGCCGGTCTCGCGGCGTGGGTCGTCGAGAAGCTGCGGTCGTGGAGCGACTGCGGGGGCGACCTCGAGTCGGTGTACACGCGGGACGAGGTCCTCGACCTCCTCACCGAGCACTGGGCGGCCGCGAACGTCGGGTCCGGCGTCCGCGCCTACCGGGCGAACGCCGCGATCCCCCGCGAGCAGCTCGCCCGCTACGTCGACGTGCCGTCCGGGTTCTCCGTGTTCGCGGGCGACGTCGTCCGGCCCCCGCGTGCGTGGCTCGACCGCGTCGCGCACACCGTGTACGCGACCGAGCCGTCGCGCGGCGGGCACTTCGCCCCGTTCGAGCAGCCCGAGGTCTACGCCCACGAGCTGCGGGCGTTCTTCGGCCGGTTCTAGCCGCCCGTCAGGCTGCCGTGCGCGCTCTCGTCGCTGGTCGTGGGCTCGGTGCCGGGGCTGCCTCTGCTGCCGCGGACCGGCTCCGGCGCAGGCGAGGGAGCCGGACGGTACGGCCGGCCGCACGCAGCGCCCAGGCGATCGCGAGGACGTCGACGGCCTCCTGGAGCCACGCGCCCACCACCGCCGGCAGAGCACCCGTGGTCGCGACGAGCATGAGGGCGACGCTCACGGCGATCCCGATCCAGATGCTCTGGCGGGCGACGTCGACGGTGCGGCGCCCGATCTCCAGCGTCTCGGCCACGCGCCCGACCTCGTCGGGAAGGATGACGACGTCGGCGGACTCGGTCGCGGCGCTCGAGCCGCGGGCGGCCATGGCGATGCCGACGTCGGCCGCGGCGAGCACCGGGGCGTCGTTGACGCCGTCCCCGACCATGACCACGGGCCGCTCGGGCACGCCGCGCACGGCCGCGACCTTGTCCGCGGGCAGGCACCCGGCACGGACGTCGTCGATGCCGACCTGGTCGGCGACGGCGCGGGCCGTCGCCTCCTCGTCGCCCGTGACCATGAGGACGTGGCCGATGCCGCGCGCACGCAGGCCGGCCACCGTCTCGGCGGCGTCGGCGCGCACCTCGTCGCGCAGGACGAGGCACCCGGCGTAGGCACCGTCGACCGCGACGTGGACCGCGAGCTCGCCCGGAGCGAGCCCGGGCGCGGGCACGTCCACCCCGCCCTGCTCGGCCACGAACGTCCGCTTGCCGACGACGACGCGGACGCCGTCGACGGTCGCGGTCACACCACCGGCCGTCGTCTCGGTGACGTCCTGCGGCACCGGCAGCGCGACGCCGCGGGCGGTCGCGCCCCGCACGATCGCGTCGGCGAGCACGTGGACGGAGGCCTGCTCGGCCCCGGCGGTCAGGCGCACCAGCGTGCCCGCGTCGAGGTCCCCCGCGGGTCGCACGTCGGTCAGCGCGGGCGTGCCTCGGGTGAGGGTGCCGGTCTTGTCGAAGGCGAAGGCCGCCGCCCGGTGCAGCTTCTCCAGCGTCGCGCTGGACCGGATGATCGCGCCCCGGCGGGCCGCACGGCTCATGCCCGCCATGAACGCCACCGGCGCGCCGATGATCAGGGGGCAGGGCGTCGCCACGACGAGCACCTGGGCGAACCGGAGCGGGTCGCCCGAGACCCACCAGGCGATCCCCGCGATCGCGAGCGCGAGCGCCGTGAACGGGAGCGCGTAGCGGTCGGCGAGGCGCACCATCGGGGCGCGGCTCGCCGCGGCCTCCTCGACGAGCGCGACGATCCGCTGGTACTGCGAGTCCGCGGCGCGCCGGGCGACCCGGATCGTCACGGCGCCCGCGCCGTTGATCGCCCCCGAGTACACGGTGTCCCCCGCGACGCGCTCCTGCGGCAGCGACTCCCCGGTGAGCGACGCGTCGTCGAAGACCCCCGCGTCGGACACGAGGACGCCGTCGAGCGGCACGATCTCGTGCGCGCGGACCAGGACCCGCTCGCCCACCTCGACGTCGGCGACGTCGACGTCGCGCACGGTCTCGTCGGCGGTGAGGAGGTGCGCGGTGCGCGGGGCGTTGGACACGAGCGAGGTCAGGTCCTTGCGCGCCCGGCCCGACGCGTACTCCTCCAGGGCCTCGCCGCCGGTGAGCATGAGCACGATGACGGCGGCCGCCCAGAACTCCCCCACCGCGATCGTCGACCCGATCGCCGTCACCGCGAGGATGTCGACGCCGAAGGTCCCCGAGCGCAGCTCCGCGACCATCGCGACCGCGGCCCGCAGCGCCATCGCGCCCGCGTAGACGCCCAGCACCCACGGCACGGCCTCGGGCCGCACCGCCGACAGCACGCCCGCGACGGCGATCACGGCGAGGGTCGCGGTCACGTACGGAAAGGCGCGCGCAGCAGAGAAAATGCGGCTCATGCCAAACATGTTTATCGATGATTCGCATTGATTCAAGCAAGCAGAGCCTTGCCGAACACCATTGATGGAAAGGCAAGAAAGGAAAGCCTCACCATAATGTGGGGGCCCGGGAATCGGGCGCCGGGGGCACGCGCTTCCTCCTCGGCGACCTAGCTCCCGAGGAGGCCGAGGGTCACGGCACGCTCCACGGCGGCGCCGCGCGTCGTGGCGCCGAGCTTGCGGTAGATCGCGCCGACCTGCGTGCTCACGGTGTTGCGGGAGACGAAGAGCCGACGGCCGATCTCGGCCATCGTGAGGTGGGTCTGGAGGTACGGCAGGAGGCGGAGCTCGGCCGGGGTGAGCGGCGGGGCTCCGCGCGTCGCGGCGACGGTCTCGAGCCGGGCCCGGAACGCGGCGACCTCGCCCACCAGGAGCCCCACACGGGGGCGGCGGCGCAGCAGCTCGGCCGCCTCGGCGGCGAGGTGGGTCGCCGTCGTGCGGTCCCCGAGGGCGAGGCACGCGTAGCCGAGCTGGAGCCGGACGCGCAGCGCGAGGTACGGCATGACGTACGTGCACGGCACGCGCGCCCGCATCCCGCGGGCGACGAACCGCTCCGCCGCGGTGCGCTCGCCCCGGTGCGCGGCGACGCGGGCACGCACGGCGAAGGCGATGGCCGTGGTCGAGTAGCCCTCCATGTGGTGGTCGTCGACCGTGGCGACCGCGACACGCGCGTGCCGTTCGGCGTCGTCCCACCGACCGTCGTCGATCGCGAGGATCCCCAGCTCCGCCTCGCTGAGCAGCACGGAGTCCGGGTTCCCCGCCTCGGTCCCGCACGCCACGGCCTCGACGAACGCCTCGCGCGCCGCGTCCCGGTCGCCCACGAGCAGGTGCGCGGAGCCGAGGAGGTGCAGCGCCTGGTCGCGCCACGGGCTCCACGCGGGCTCGTGCTCGACGGCGTAGGCCGCGCACGCGAGGGACGCCTCCGGCCCGTCGGCGCACATGGCGGCCCGCACCTGGCACCGGGCGGACTCGAGCGCGACCCGGTCCTCGTCGGGGAGGAGGTCGGCGTCGAAGCCCTCCAGCACGGCGGCCCACCGCTCGGCCGCCGGGGACTCGCCGAGCAGCAGCGCGCGCCACGCGGCGACCACCGTGAGCTCGGGGAAGGCCTCGACCACGGCGTCGCCGAGCGTGTCGAGCCAGCGCGTCACGACGGCCACCCCACCGTCCTGGTACGTCGGCAGCGCGAGGCGCCCGACGAGGACGGCCGCCTCCTCGACGTCGCCCGCCGCGAGGAGGTGCTCGACCGCGCGGGCCTCCAGCCCCTCCTCGACGTGCCACGCGGCGGCGCGCCGGTGGAGCGGCGCGACGGCGTCGGGCTCGACCCGGTCGAGCTCCGCGAGCAGGAACTCGCGGAACAGCGCGTGGTAGCGGAACCAGCCGCGGTGGTGGTCGAGCGGGACCAGGAACAGGCTCGCGTCCTCCAGCTCGCGCAGCCGCTCCGCGGCGTCCGTGGTGCCGAGCAGTGCGTCGCACGTCGCCGCCGAGAGCTGGTCGAGGACGGCCGTGGCCCGCAGGAAGTGCTGGGTCCGCGCGGGGAGGAGGGTCATGCACTCGCGGTACAGGTAGTCGGCGACGAACCGGTCGGTCCCCGTGAGGGACGACGGGTCCTCGCCCTCGCGCACGAGCAGCGCGCAGAGGAAGACGCCCGTCGGCCAGCCCTCGCACCGCTCGACCACACGGTCCAGCGCCTCGTCCGAGACGACCCCGGCCGCGCGGAAGATCTCGCGCGCGCCGTCGGCGTCGACCCGCAGGTCGTCGGGGCCGACCTCGACGAGGTCGCCCTCCACGCGGCGTCGCGCGTCGTACCCCGGGGCACGACGGCTCGCGACGACGACCTGCGACCCCCGCGGGACGCCGCCGAGCACGATCTCGAGCGCGTCCCGGCAGGATGCCGAGCCCGCCTCGTGGAGGTCGTCGACGAACAGGACGAACGGCGTGCCCGTGCGCGCGAGCGCCGACGCGAGCAGCGGGGCCGACCGGCCGAGCATCGCCGCGCCCGTGCCGCGCATCTCGGCCGCGACCGCGGCGACCTCGGGCGACACGCGCGCGCACGCGAGCGCGAGGAGCGTGAGCAGGGCGCCGGGGTCGTCGTCGAGCCGGTCGAGGCTGGCCCACGCGACCGCGCGGTCCTCGACGCTCGCCCACTCCGCGAGCATGGTCGTCTTGCCGTACCCCGGGGGAGCCGTCACCACGACGACCCGGGCGCCGTCGCGCCGCGCGCGCTCGACGAGCCCGCGCCGGGAGACCGCACCCCGGCGCGGCACCGGAGGCTCGACCTTGCCCGCGAGCAGCGCGGTGCTGAGATCCGGTCGCGCGGTGACCGCCTGACGGCTCCCGTCGGACACGCGAGCAGCCTAGGAGCGGCCCCTCAGGCCCTCAACCGGAGCGGGGGAAATCACCCGGGGCGCCGGGGCGCGCCCTCCGCCGACGCGTCGTCCGCGGCGGCGTCGGCGTCGTCCCACCCCTCGACGGGTTCCAGGCCCAGGGCGAGCGCGACCCGCGGCGCGGCCGCCACGACCGTCGGCAGCCCGACGACCGGCACGACCGCCGCGAGGACGCCCACCACCTCCGCCGGGTCGATCCCGGCCTCGACCGCGGCGTCGATCTCGGCGCCGTACGTGGGGACCGACGCGCCGACGGCGACCGCGGCCGCGATCCGCACCAGGGCACGGTCGCGCCCGGACAGCGCGTCGTCCCCGAGCGCCGCGCCGTCGGCGACGCGCTCGTCGTTGATCGTGAGCCGCCGGAGCACCTCCGCATGGTCCACGCCGACCACCCACCCTTCCGACCCGGGCCCGGCCGGGGTCCCATCGCGCCTGTCCCCTGCCCGATCACCCCTCCCCGCCAGCATGACGACGCCACGGCGCGGGGTCGTCACGCAGAACGCATGACGACCACGACGGGGCGCGGCGGCGCTCGTCCGGGTGCCGCGCCGCCCCAGCACGAACGGCGCGGCACCCCGATGGACCCTCAGGCCGGTCGGACGGCTTCCGACAGACCGATGAGGACGTCCCCGCCGGCGACGTGCTGCCCTGGCGCGCGGGCCAGGAGGATCTCGGTGAGCGCGGACTCGAGCGCGCGCGGCAGTCCGAGCGCGTGCAGGTGCGACACGCGCACCGACAGGGGCCGGTCCGCCGTGAGCACGCGGTGGGCGCGCTCCTTGTCGTCGTAGGGGACGCGAGCGCGGTCGAGCGCGGTGAACACGCGGGCCGCGACGTCGTTGTCCGCGAGGCGGGGGTCGTGACCGAGGTCGACGACGAGGCGGGACGTCGGTGCGACTGCCTCGACCGTGACGTGCAGCCCGTGGTCGTCGCGCTCGACGAGAGCGTCGGCAGGCGTGCCGTCGACCGTGACGACGGGCGCGACGTCGGCGGGGGCACGCAGGCCCCCGAGCGCCGGGAACGTCAGCGTCCAGCGCCGCGCCGCGGGGACCACGCGGACGTCGCCCTGGACGGGCCCGACGGCGGCGCGGCCCGCCGCCTGGTCGAACGTCATCGGCGTGCGCGCCTCGTGGGCGGGGTCCCCCGGGGTCTCCCGGAGCAGCCCGCCGGGGAGGCCACCCGACGGGAGGCCCTCCGCGTCCTCGACGAGGTCGAGCGCGCCGTCGGACCCGACGACGACGAGCACCTCGACGTGCTCGGGGTGCACGACGCCGTTGCCCGGGACGGTCGCGCCGTCGAGCGGCACGACCGCGCCGGTGCGCGCGAGGACGGGGATGCTCGCGAGGTCGCGATGCAGCCAGACCTCCCGGCCGCCGTCGTAGACGAGCCCGCCGAGCAGGTCGACCCACGTGCCCTCCGGGAGCCACGCGCGCACCGCGGCGGTTCCGGAGGCGCGATCCGCCGGGGCGGTGATCGGCGCGACGACGAGCTCGGAACCGAAGAGGTACTGGTTGCGTGCCCTGTAGGCCTCGGGAGCCTCGGGCCACTCGTGGTAGAGCGGCTGGACGAGGGGGACGCCAGCGCGCGCGGCGCGGACGTTCATCGTGTGCAGGTACGGCAGCAAGCGGTGGCGCAGGCGCAGCGCCGCGACCTGCGCGTCGCGGGCCTCGGGGCCGAACGTCCACGGCTCCTTGCGCGTGAACGGGTTCCCCGCCGAGTGCAGGCGCAGGATCGGCGAGAAGACGCCGAGCTGCACCCACCGCGTCGCGAGCTCGTCGTCCTTGGTGCCGTGCATATGGCCGCCGACGTCGTGGCTCCACCACCCGTACCCGATGTTGCTCGCGGTCGCGGTGAAGTACGGCTGGAAGTCGAGCGTCTCCCACGAGATGACCGAGTCCCCCGAGAAACCGACCGGGTAGCGGTGGCTCCCCGGACCGGCGTACCGGGAGAAGGTCAGGGCCCGCGTCGCCCGGCTCGCGGCGGCGCGCGACGCTTCACCCGCGTTGTCGAGGTAGTGCACGTGGTTGAGCATCCACAGCGGATCGATCCCGGGTACGCGCGAGACGGCGCCCTGCTGCCAGTCGACCCACCAGAAGTCGACGCCGTCGCGCTCGAGCCCGCGGTGCAGCACCTCGACGTAGGCGCGCAGGAAGTCGCGGTCGGTCGCGTCGAACGCGACCGGCTCGCCGCTCTCCGGGTCGAGCCCGAGCGCCTCCGCCATCGCCGGGTAGGCGTCCTCGAACGCCCGGACCCCGTCGGCAGGGTGCACGTTGAGCGTGACGCGCAGGCCGTCGTCGTGCAGCGACCGCAGGAACGCCGCCGGGTCGGGGAAGAGGTCGCGGTTCCAGGAGTACCCGGTCCAGCCGCTCCCGTGCCGGGGGTCGACGTCGGTCACGTGCCAGTCCATGTCGAGCACCGCGACCGACAGCGGGACGCCCTCGCGACGGAAGCGCCGCACGAGCTCGGCGTAGGAGTCGGCCGAGTACCGGTGGAACCTGCTCCACCACGTGCCGAGCGCGTACCGGGGCAGCACCGGCTGCGGCCCGGACAGCGCGTACAGCGCCCGGAGCGCGGCCCGGTAGTCGTGCCCGTACGCGAAGATGTAGAGGTCCTGGCGCGACCCGTCGCGCGGAGCGACCCAGCCGTCGTCGTCCAGGACGAGGCCGGCCGAGTCGTCGATCACGGCCCAGCCGTCGCGCGAGACGACCCCGGGGCCCAGCGGGACCGGGCCGTCCGCCTCGTCGAGCGTGCGCGCCGTCCCGCCGAGGTTGCCCGGCCCGTTCCCGACGGCGTCGGGCTCCACGGGGACGGCCGTCGCCGGGACGCCCGGCCCGCGCTGCCCGTACCGCCACACCCCGTGGTAGGCCGAGTGCGCGCCGAGCACCTCGACGCTGAGCCCGCTCGCGCTGAACGGCCCCCCGTCGTACCGCAGGCGCAGCCGGTCCGTGACGATCTCGACCCCGTCCGCGGGCCCGGTGCCGGGCCGGGTCACCCGAAAGTCCGGCACCGGCAGGTCGCGGTGCAGCGCGAACGCCGAGGCGCGGTCCTCGAACACGCCGTCCTCCGCGCGCTCGAGGCGCACCAACCCGTCGGCGAGCACCGTGATCCGGTACTGGTCGCCGAGGATCGTCGCCCCGGGGCGGGCGACGGGGCTGGTGGCGAGGCGGGGCGGGAAGGTCATGTGCGGCAGTTCCTGTCGGTGCGGGTTCGGGGGTGGTCGTGGCGGGGCGGGGCTCAGGTCACGGGCGGGTCACCCCGCACGCGAGGCCGTCGAGCGTGGCGGCGTCGAACGCCGGGCCGGCTCCCAGGCCGGGGACGTGCGTGGTGCCGAGCACGACGAACGTCGTGCTGCGCCCCGGGCGCAGCGCGGTCCGTCCCGAGGCCGTGACCCGCGTGCCGTCCTGCGCGACGGTGACGCCGATCCCCGTGGCCACGACGTCGTCCGGCCTCGCGTACCACGCGAGCTCCCAGCCATCCAGCGGCTCGGTGCCGGTGTTGGTGACGCGCACGGTCGTGAGCGTCGTGCCCCCGACGGTGAGCGTCCCTGCCCCGACCGAGCACGTTGCGGGCGCGTTCTCGAGGAGGCCGTAGTTGCCGCCCTCGTCGTGGACGGTGCCCCACAGGTGGTGGTCGCCGTCGGGCTGCGAGGTGACGCCCGAGACGCGGACGTCGGAGAACCGATGGTCACCGCCGAGGCGCGCGGCGACGCCGTACGAGCCGGTCCGCTCGATCCTGGTGTCACTGACCCGCAGGTCGTTCACCCAGTGGCTGCCGCTCACCAGGAGCCCCTCGTACGTCGAGTCGAGGATCTGGGTGCCGCGGATCACGACGGGCGTCGTGATGTGGCTCGTGTCCGCGAACACCCAGATGCCCCCGAACGACGTGCTCCAGTTGGGCTCCCACCCGCCGGTGCGGATCAGCGTGCTGTCCTCGACGACCGTGGTCCCCGAGAAGGGCACGGGGTTGAAGCGCGTGCTCACCGCGACACCCGCGGCGGCGGTGAGCGTGTCGCGCACGACGAGCCCCGAGACGCTGTTCGAGTCGCCGCCGTAGATCGCGGCGCCGTTGCCGAGCAGCGGGCTCGTGACCGTGCTGCGCACGAACGACGAGCGCGTCACCGCGCCGCCCGAGGACCACATCGCCATCGCGTCGTCGCCGGTGTTGCGCACCGTCGTGTGCTCGACGCGCGTGTCCGTGACCCGACCGTGCAGGTGGACGCCGTCGGCGAACGTGTCCCGCACGCGGAGCCCGAGCGCGTACAGCCCGTCGGTGCCGGTGTCGGCCCAGAGGCCGACCTTCGTGTGCCTGACCCACACGTTCTGGACGAACGAGCCCTGCCCGAAGCTGCCCTCGAGCGCCGCGTCGAACCGGGCGTCGTCGCGGTACCGGACGTCGCCGTCGACCATGAGATCCGCGACCGTCACGCCGGACCCCTGCGCGTAGAACCCTCCCTTGCCGTCGCGGCCCGCGACCACGGAGTACCAGGGCCCTGCGCCGCGGACCGTGACGTCGTGCACGCGCACGCGGTCGGTCAGCGTGAAGCGGCCCGGTGGGACCCACACCCCCGTCCCGGCCTCGCGCGCCGCGGCGACCGCAGCGACGAACGCGGCGGTGTCGTCGGTCGGGGTGGCTGTGGACGAGTCCGTGGAGGAGTCGTCCGTGGCGCCGTGGTCGCGCACGTCCACGAAACCGAGAGGTGCCGTGAGCGGCGCGGGCGCGACCTCGGTCTCGACGAGGTCGACGGTGTACGGGAGGTCGGCGGAGGCGCTGTCGCGCTGGAGGCGCAGCGTCGTTCCGACCTTCAGCTCGCGCGGGAGGACGACGCGCGTCTCGTCGAAGAACCGCTGCGTCCCGCCCTGCGTCGGGTCGTTGCCGTACGGGTAGCCGCCGTAGACGTGGGAGTAGCGCGAGGTGACGTCGACGTCGGCGACCTTGCGCCCGCCCGCGTAGACGCCGAGCGAGCCGTCCTGGCCGGTCCCGTCGGCCGAGTCCGGGACCGACGCGCGCAGCACGATCGCGTTCGCCGGCTCCGTGAGGGTCCACTCGACCCGCTCGCCGGTGCGGTCGAGCGTGACGGCCTGTCGGCCGGACGCCTCGGCCGCGACCGTGCGGAACGCGCGGCTCGGCGCGAGCACCTCGCCGGTCGTGCGGCCGTGCTCGGCCTCGTACGTCGTCGCGGGCGTGGACGCGCCGCGGTCCGCGAACGGTTCGCCGCGCTGCAGCGTCACGCGGTCGATCTCCAGGCCCGACGGCGCCGGCGCACCCTGAGCGGACGCGTCCCCCTGGGCGCCCGTGCGGCGCAGCTCGACGCTGCCCAGCCTGGCGCGGAGCGGGAGGGTCACCGCGACGTCGCCCCAGCGCTCGCGCGAGGCCAGGACGAGACGCCCGACGGGCTGCCCGTCCACCGCGAGGACCACGTCCTGGTCGGCGCCGGTGCTGTTGCGGTACCGGAACGTCACGGTCTGGTCGCCGGCCTTCGCCGCGTCCACCGCGACGACGAGGCGCGCACGGGGTGCGGCCAGATCGACGCCCTCCACCCCGGCGGTTGCGCCGTTCGCGGTGAACGCGCTCTCGGCCTCGTACTGCTGCCCCGCACGTGGAGCGGTGGTGCGAAGGACGTCCGCGACGTCGTCGTACCGCGTGTCCGGGCCGGAGCCCGGCTCCGTGCCGGGCTGGGTCGCGCCGCCGCCGGGTACTGAGAGGTCGCCGACCGACGTCAGCGCGATCGCGTCGAGGTTGACGTTGCCCGTGTCGTCGGCGTCGAAGCGGTAGACGACGGTCTGCTCGCCCGCGTCGAGCGACACGACCTCCTGGTGCACGAACCACGTGCTCCACGACGCCCCCACCGCGGAGGGCAGGGTGACCTGCCGGTCCTCGACCGCGTCGTCGTGCACGACGACCTGCGAGAGCGTCATGTCGGAACCGAGCCCGTTCGCGTACCGGAGGTTGAGGCCGTACTCGCCGGCCTCCGGGACGTCGAGCGTGAACGTCACGCTCGCGGTCCCGGTGTGGTCGATGACGAACCCGTCGACGAACCCGGTCCCGGAGAACCCGAGGTGGTTGTCGTTGACGCCCGCGCCCCCGACGAGCACCGCATCCTCCGCCTCGAGCTCGATCGGCAGCGTGGCGGTGACTGCCGGGGCGACCTCGGTCGGCAGGGCGGGAGCGACGGCGGGCTCCGCCGCCGCGGGCCCGGCGACCAGCGCGGCCCCGACGAGCGCGGCGACCACAGCCCCCGCTGTGGGCATGGAATGGGCCCTGTCGGAACGACGCGAGCGTGCCCATTTCATGCCCTCAGCGAGGGTGGAGGTGGGCCAGGTTCGGTGCACGACGATCTCCTTCGACCGCAGGGCGGACGGGCGGGCTGGTGGTGGTCTGTCGGGGCGCTCACCCGAGGGGGCCGTCGGGCGAAAAGCCGAACCCGGGGTTCTGGACCGGGGAGCGGCCGAACCCGGGGATACGGGCGGGTTCGGCACCGGGGGGTGCAGTGCAGCAACCCCGGGTTCGGCGGTGGGCGTCAGCCCTGAGCGGCGTCGAGGAGCGCCTGGGCCTGCTCTTGCACCTGGGCGACGAGCGCGTCGATGTCCGCGTCCTCGTCGGTGAGCACGGCCTGGACCACCGGGTCGAGCAGCGCGTAGATCTCCTGCGTCGAGCGTGCGGGCTCGGGGACGACCGGCTGGTCGAAGATGTTCTCCGTGTAGGAGCTCATCTGGTCCACCGGCACGTTGACGTACTCCTCGGTCCAGGCGCGCGACTCGAGGTACGTCTGCTCGTCGAAGACCGGGAGCTCCGGGGCGCCGACCGGCTGGTCGTTCGCGACGGCGGTCTCCGCGTCGAGCTTCGCCGCCGCCTCGTCGGTGAGCTTCTCCATGTAGTAGAAGTCGATCCACTCGACGCCGGCCGCCTGCTCCTCGGGCGAGGCCTTCGCGCTCACCGCGGCGAGCGTGCCGCCGCCGAGGACGCCGCCGTCGCCGACCAGCGGGATGACGGTGAGCCCGTAGTCGTCCGGGTTCATCGCGTTCTGCGTGAAGAGGTTGCCGTAGTTGCCGCCGCCCGAGACGTACATCCCGATCTGGCCCGCGGCGAAGTCCTGGTTGATGCTCCCCCAGTCGTAGAGGAAGTTCGCGCCCATCGAGTCGTCCTCCCACCGCAGCGCGTGCAGGTACTCGAGCACCTCGGTGAGCTCGGGCGTGTCGATCGTCGACGTCGCGGTCTCGCCGTCGAACTCCTGGACGGAGCCGCCGAACGCGTTGGTGAGCGTCGTGAGGATCCAGCCCCCGGTGTTGCCCGACGTCATGGTCGCGTAGCCCGCGACGCCGGTGGCGTCCGCGATGGTCTTCGCGTCCTCGCGGACCTCCTCCCACGTGGTCGGAGGGTCGTCGGGGTCGAGCCCCGCCTGCTCGAACAGCGTGCGGTTGTAGTGCAGGCCCTGGCTGTAGGCGGCGATGGGCACGGCCCACATCGAGCCGTCGGCGGCCTGGCCGGCCTGCGCGACGTTCGGGTTGAAGTCCTCCGCGTACGGGAGCTCGGCGACGAGGTCGCTGATGTCGGCGATCTGCTCGCGCTCGATGAGCCCGCGGCCGTCGGTGAACGGGATCGTGAAGACGTCGGGGAGCGTGCCGCCCGCGAGCTCGGTGGCGAAGGTCGTGCCCTCCCACGTGTACTCGCGCGCCGTGACGGTGATGTCCGGGTGCTCTTCCTCGAACTGCGCGACGCGCTCGTCGAACTTGGCTCGTGCGTCGTCGTCCAGGCCGGCGTCGATCGAGACCTCGATCTCGACCGCGCCGGAGGTGGCGGCGCCGTCACCCTCGGCGTCGTCGCCGGTGCCGCACGCGGTCAGGGTGAGGACCAGGGCGCCGGTGAGCGCAGCCGCGCCCACCGTGGTTGCTGACTTCATCGTCTCTCCTCGCTGAGGACTCCGGGCCATGATGCCCGCGTCTGCTGGGTGTCGGGAACGCGCTGCCCCTCGACGCCGCCGGTACGTCCCGTCGGTCGCCGTCCCCACCGTGAGCAGTGCAGGTTTAGCGGTATACGTTTAACGCTAAACGCGCTTAGGATCGGCGTCAAGCGACCGACGGGTCACGAGTTGGTCACGGTGCCCGGACGCCGTCGCCGCTACCGTCGACCCTCGGGCCGACCCGCGCCCCGCCCACGACCGAAGGAGCCGCGCCGACGATGGCCCGCGTCACGCTCAAGGACATCGCCCGCGAGGCGGGCGTGTCCGTCATGACCGTCTCCAACGTGGTGAACGGCAACCTCGGCCGCGTCTCCCCCGCGACGGCCCGCGAGGTCGAGCGCATCGTCGCCGCGCGGGGCTACGTGCCCAACGGTCCGGCGCAGAGCCTCGCCGCGCGGCGCACCCGCCTCGTCGGCCTGCTGCTACCCGACCGCGCCGACGGCGGCAGCCTGCTCGGCAGCCCGCACGACGTCGCCGTCGCCGGGGCCGTCGAGGCGCGCCTGCGCGAGCGCGACCACCACCTCATGCTGCGGGGCGTCACGCACCACCGCGACGTGCTCGACTCCGTCCAGCGCTGGAACCTCGACGGGATCGTCGTCATGGGGTTCACCGACGACGAGCTCGCGACGCTCGACCTGCCGCGGGGCGTGCCCGCGGTCGTCGTCGACACCTACGTGGACGCCCCCGGTGCCGCGACCGTGCGCGCCGACGACTTCGAGGGCGGGCGGCTCGCGGGCGAGCACCTGCGCGCCCTGGGTCACCGCGAGGTCGTGCTGTGCGGGCCCGTGGGCACGACGAGCCAGGTCGTCCGCGAGCGCCTCGCCGGCTTCCGCGCGGGGCTCGGGCTCGACCCGGCCGACGCGGCCGAGCCGAGCGCGCCCGACCGTCACACCCGGGAGGAGCGAGCGGCGCAGGACGTGGTCCGTGGCGAGGCGGGGGACGGCGTCGTGCTGCATGTCGTACCGGCGAACACGACGTACGACGACGGCCTCGACGCGGCCGCGCGCGTCGCGGCCAGTCATCCCGGCGCGACGGCGGTGTTCGCCACGGCGGACGTCCTCGCCGCCGGGATCTCGCGCGGGCTGACCCAGGCCGGGGTCCGTGTGCCGGGCGAGGTGTCGGTCGTCGGGTTCGACGACGCGGAGATCGCGCGCTACGTCGACCCGCCGCTCACGACGGTCGCGCAGGACACCGCGCTCAAGGGGCGCACCGCGGCGGACCTGCTCCTGGACGCGCTCGACGACGGTGCGTCGCGACCGCGGCGGCCCGCCCAGGACGCAGCCCGCGACGAGCTGGCCGACCGACCCACCGGCGTTACCCGCATCGACGTCGCGCTGGTCGAGCGGCGGTCGACCGCGGCCGCGCCGTAGCCGCGGCTGCCTGCTCGCGCATCGGGGCCACGGTCGACAGGACGCACCCGTCGCGAGGACCTCATGACCGCGACGACCGCACCGCTCGTCACGACCCTCGCCGTCCCGGCCCGCCGGAGCGCGCGGTCGGCGTCTTCACCGCCGAGCGGGCCGCGTCACGCGCTAGGACCCGCCCCACGCCGTCGCCTTCACCTGGCACAGCGGGGAGCGTGCGGGCACTTCGCACTGACCGTCCCCGGCTTGCGGGTGCAGCCGGGCGCCCCGAGCGTGGTGAGGGTCCGGGACGGGCCGCGAGGCCGGTCCGCCGACGCGAGCGTCGTGCGCCGAGGCGACGCCCACCGAGGAGGCCGCCATGACCGAGAGCAGCAGCGGACGCCGCGCGTCCGAAACCGCGGCGGACGCCGAGGCCGGGCCTGCCCCCGACGCCGAGCGCAAGCCGGGCTCCCCCACCGACCTGCACAAGCCGTCGTGGGGGTTCGCGCTCAAGGGCGCGGTGCGCGAGTTCCTGGACGACCAGTGCACCGACCTCGCCGCGGCCCTCACGTACTACGCCGTGCTCGCCTCCGCGCCCGCGCTCCTGGCGCTCGTGTCGATCCTCGGGCTCGTGGGCGACGGCGAGAAGGCGGTCGACTCGGTCCTGACGAGCGTCGAGGGGGTCGTGCCGTCCACCACGCTGAGCATGATCGAGCCGCTCGTCGAGCAGGCCGCCGACACCGACAAGGCCGGGTGGGCGCTGGTCATCGGTGTCGTGCTGGCCCTGTGGTCCGCGTCGGGCTACGTCGGGGCGTTCAGCCGGTCGATGAACCGCATCTACGAGGTCGAGGAGGGGCGCCCGATCTGGAAGCTGCGGCCCGTCATGCTCGGCGTGACGGTCGTCGTGGTGGTTCTCGCGGCGCTCGTCGTCGCGAGCCTCGTGCTCTCCGGACCGATCGCGCGCCAGGTGGGCGAGCTCGTGGGCCTCGGGGACACCGCGATCGCCGTGTGGCAGGTCGTGAAGTGGCCGGTCGCGCTCCTGCTCGTGGTGGTCCTCGTCGCGCTGCTGTACCACCTCACGCCGAACGTGAAGCAGCCGCGCTTCCGGTGGGTCAGCCCCGGGGCGCTCCTCGCGATCCTCGTGTGGGCGCTGGCGTCCGCCGCGTTCGGGCTCTACCTGGGCAGCGGCCTCAGCAGCTACGGCGCGACGTACGGGACTCTCGCCGGCGTCATCATCTTCCTGCTCTGGCTGTGGATCACGAACCTCGCCCTCCTGCTCGGCGCCGAGCTCGACGCGGAGGTCGAGCGCAGCCGCGAGCTCCAGGGCGGGCTCGAGGCCGAGGAGCGCCTCCAGCTCCCGCCGCGGGACACGCGCGCGAGCGACAAGAAGGCGGCCAAGCGCGACGAGGCGGTCGAGCAGGCCCGTGCGCTGCGCCGGAGCGGCGGGCGCTCCGCGGGCGCCGAGACCCGGGACGGCGGCCCCGGTCAGGAGTCGGGTCGCGGTGCCCACCGCTCCACCGACGGGCCTGACGGCGCCGGAGGCCGCGAGGCGTAGCGGGCTACCGGGCGGGCGCGGGGTCGGGGATCTCGTCGGGCCGGTAGCGCGGCAGGCGGCTCGCGGGGAGGATCGCCGTCGCGCTGACCGCGGCCAGGACGAGGAGGCCGATCTTCAGCGTCCCGAGGCGCGCGTCCTCGTTGAGCGCGACGGCGGCGTCCACCTGGGCGGGCGTCGCGTCGGTGCCCGCGAGGACCGTGCGCAGGTCGTCGTTGCTCACGAAGTTGACGGTGTCGAGGTCGACCTGGGCGACGAGCGACGGCGGCAGCTCGGGGTGCTCGACGACGGCGCGCCCGACGCTGAACGACAGGATCGTCACGAGCAGCGCGCCCGCGAGCGCCGTGCCGACCGCCGAGGCGAGGTTCTGCGTCGTGCCGCGGATCGAGCCGACGTCGCCCGCGAGGGTCTTGGGCGCCGCCGTGACGAGCACGTTGAACACGAGCGTCACGAGCGCACCCTGGCCGATCCCGAAGACGACGAGGCCGAGGATCGTGGGCAGCGTCTCCCAGTTGTTCGTCACGACGAACGACAGCCAGAGCAGCGCGGCGGTCGTCAGCGTGAAGCCGACGACCCCGATCGTGCGCGGCGGGTAGCGCCGGTAGAAGCGCACGACGAGCGTCGCGGTGACGAACACGGTGAGGTTGAACGGCATCATCGCGAGCGCCGTGTCGAACGGCGTGCGGCCCTGCACGATCTGGATGTAGAGCGGCACGGTGAAGTTCAGCGCGGCCTCGAGGGCGACCACGACGAACATCGCGTAGACCGCCGCTCGTTCGCTGGGCCGTGCGAGGACGGACAGGTCGACGAGCGGGACCTTGCCGGCGGCGGTCCGGCGCCGCGTCCACCAGAAGAACGCCTGCCCGAGCACGATGCCGAGCAGGACGAGCACGGGTGCGGGCGAGACGCCGACCAGGTCGAACGGGGCGCCCGGCGCGGCGAAGAACAGTCCCCAGGCGTTGAGGTTGTTGAAGCCGAGGGTGAGCGCCACGACGGCCGCGCCGATGAGCACCGCGGCCACGAGGTCGATGCGGATGCCGGGGTCGCCCGCGTCGGACCGGAGCCGGAAGCTGAGCACGAAGACGACGACGGCGAGCGCGAGGACGATGCCGAAGGTGGGTCGCCAGCCGATGAGCGTCCCGAGCGCGCCGCCGATGAAGAACGCGCTCATGCCGGACACCGCACGCGCCGAGCCGAGCGAGCCGATCGCCGTCGCCTGCTGGGGTCCGCGGTAGTTCTCCGCGATGAGGGCGACGAGCGCGGGCACGATGATCGCGGCCGAGGCGCCCGCGACGGCCTGGCCCGTGATGGCCCACGCGACGGTCGGCGAGAGGATCATGAGCAGCGCCGAGCCGGCGAACGTCGCCACGACGACCCGGAAGATCGCGACCCACCCGATCCGCTGCCCCAGCTTCGCCCCGGTCATGACGAGCGCGGCGACCGCGAGGCCGTAGACGACGATCGTCGTGCTCGCGACGGTCGGCGGGACGCCGAAGTCCTCCACCATCCCGCCCAGCGACACGGGCAGCGCCGCGACGTTGAACGACATGAGGACCTGGGCGAGGAACAGGCCGACCATCGGCACCCACGACCGACGGTCCTCGGTCGCCGGTGCGGCGGTGGCGTCGACGGCGTCTCGGGTGCTCACAGGACGGCGTCCCTTCTCTCGGTCGGGCGGGTGGTCGTCACGGGGACGTGCGGGGAGGACGCGAAGAGGTTGAGGCCGAGCGTCCGCGAGAGGTACGCGGTCGCACGCTGGCCGCGCACGCTGTTCCCGGCCGGGTCGAGCGGCGGTGAGAACGTGCCGATCGCCCCCTTGCCGGGGGCGACCGCGACGATGCCCCCTGCCACGCCGGACTTGGCCGGCAGGCCGATCTCGAACAGCCACTCCCCGGACCGCTCGTACATGCCCGTCGCGGCGAGCACCGCGAGCGTGTCCCGGCACACCTGCGCGGAGACCACGCGCTCGCCCGTGACCGGGTTGACCCCGCCGTCCGCGAGGGTCGCGCCCATGACGGCGAGGTCGCGCGCGCTCACGCGCAGCGCGCACTGCTTGGTGTAGACGTCGACGACCTCCAGCGGGTCGACCTCGATCCGTCCGTAGCTCTCCAGGAGCCGCGCGATCGCCTTGTTGCGCATGTTCGTCGCCGACTCCGACCGGTACACGACCCCGTCGAGCTCGAGCGGCCGACCGGCGAACCGGGACAGGCCGGTCCGCACGTTCTCCCACTGCTCGGCGAAGGACGAGCCGGGCATGAGCGCCGTGGTCGCGAGCGCGCCCGCGTTGACCATGGGGTTGCGCGGGTGGCCGTCGTGGAGCTCGACCGCCATGACCGAGTTGAAGGCGAGGCCCGTGTTGTCCACCCCGACCCGTTCGAGCACCCCCTCGTGGCCGTAGGCCTCGCAGACGAGCGCGTAGACGAACGCCTTGGAGATCGACTGGACGGAGAACTCGACGTCGGCGTCGCCCACGGCGTGGACCGCCCCGCCCGACTCGGCGACGCACACCCCGAACAGAGCCGGGTCCGCCTCGGCGAGGACGGGGATGTAGTCGGCGACAGCACCGTCGTCGTGCGCGCGGTACCGCGCGTGGGCCGCGCGCACGTGCTCCTCGACGCGGTCCCACCCCGGGAGGGACCCGGTCGCGACCTCCTGCTCGACCCCGTCGACGTCCAGTCCCATCCCGTCCCCTCCGTCCGGATCGTCCGCAGCGACCACGCGCGATGCTGCCACGTCCGCCCCGCGGGCGCAGGAGGAGGCACGGGGCGGTGGGCGTCGCGGCCGGGGAGATCGGCTCCCGGCGCTGGGCCGCGGCCCTCAGTCGCCGTAGGCGGGCGCCTGCCAGTCGTGGTACAGCGACACGTGGGTGTCCCCGTCACCCTGGAGGCGCAGCACCATGTACACGTCCCACCGGAGCTCCTCCGTGTCGAACCCGCTGCCCGGCTCCTGGAGCCGGGAGAGGTGCTCGGCCGGCATCCCGAGCGCGTCGCCCACGCACTCGACGTCGTCCCAGGTCGTGCCCAACCCGCCGGGCCCCGTCGCCGCCTCCACCGCGCCGAAGTCGATCGACCCGTTGTCCCGGTCGAGGGTCGCGCCCGTGAAGTCGAGATCGCAGGCCTCGAACGCCGTCGCCACGTCCTCGATGTTCGCCTCGCGGGCGAGGCGCGGGCGGACGGTGAGGTAGACGACGAGCGCGGCGGCGACGACGAGGACGAGGACGAGCGAGACGACGAGGACCAGGCGCCCTCGACGCCGGGTCGGGCTCGGGACCGGCGGGACCGGCGTACCGGCGGTGGGCAGGTCGGGCTGCAGCGTCATGGTTCCCCCCGGGTGCTCGTGAGGCCGCCCGTCGGCGGCGCGAGCCGACCCTACTGCGCGCGCCGCGGGCTCCGCGCCGACGACCGGATCCGACGTCTGCCCGCGGTTCCGCTCAGGCGCTCGTGCGGCGGACGACGACGGACGGGAACGTGCGCTCGTCGTCGCGCCGGCGGCGGTCCAGCAGGGCTGCCGTCGCCGCGGCCGCGATCCGCTCGACGGGATGGGTCGCGGTCGTCAGGCCCGGGCCGGCCTGCGCCGCGAAGGGCTGGTCGTCGAACCCGGTGACGGCGACGTCGTCGGGCACGCGGACGCCGTCCTCCGCGAGCGCGCGCATCGCGCCGACGGCGAGCGTGTCGCTCATCGCGACGAGCGCGTCGACGGCGGGCCAGCGCCGGCGGGCCTCGCGCGCCGCCTCCGCGCCCGCGAGGGACGTGAGGTCGGCGGCCACGACGCGGTGCGGGAGCCCGGCCGCGCGCACGACGGCGTCGTACGCCTCGACCGCGCGCCGTGCGCCGGGGAGCCAGCCGGGGCCGGTGAGCATGACGACGTCGCGCCGACCCTCGGCGAGCACGTGCTCGACCAGCGCGGCGATCCCCGCGGCGGCGTCGACGTCGTACGAGGGCACGCGCCCGTCGGCGGGGCCGATCGCCGCCACGCGGGAGAGCAGCGTGCGCGGCACGCTCGCGAGCACCTCGGCCGAGTAGTCGACGAGCAGCACGCCGCCCACGCCGGGGTCGCGCGCGAGGCGGGCCAGCTCGTCGCGCGGGTCGCGCCCGAGCCAGCGCAGCGCCACGCCGACGCCCTGGGTGTCGGCCGCGCGGCTGGCCGCCGCGACGACGCGCGCGACGTAGGGGTCGCCCAGCAGGTCGGCGGACGGCGACCCGACCGCGACCACGACGCGCTCGCCGCGCCCGCTCGCGAGCGACCGCGCACCGGGGTGCGGGACGTACCCGAGCTCCTCGACGGCGGCGAGGACGGCACGGCGCGCCGCGTCGGAGACGGGGCCCGTGCCGCGCACGACGCGCGAGGCCGTGGACCGCGAGACGCGGGCCGCCGCGGCGACGTCGTCGAGCGTGGTGGGCGGCATGGCGAGCTCCTGAGCGGTCCGGTCGGCGATGACGGGCGGCGCCCGGAGCACCACGCTAACCCGCGGAGGGCCGTCGGTGGAAGCGTTCCCACGGTCGTGTCGGAGCCCGGTCCGTCGTCGATCCCGGGATCGCTCCTCAGGACCGGCGCGCGGTGGGGACCGAGCCCGGGTTCGTCGCGCGCTCCCGGCGGGCCGCGAGCCGGAGCGCGACCACGGCGAGGACCGCGCCGAGCAGCGCCCCGATCGAGTTGGAGAGCCAGTCGTTCGTGTCGCACGACCGCCCGAGCGCCGGGACGAGCGCCTGGACCACCTCGACGAGCGCGGAGGCGACGACGCCGCCGAGGAGCGCGGCGAGGGGCCTGCCCAGCGCGACCGCGGCGAGCAGCACCGGCGGCACGAACAGCACCACGTTCGCGAGGAGCTCGACCCGACCCGGGGTCGGCAGCGACCAGCTCACGGTGCACACCGCGAAGAGCTCGCGGTCGACCGGCACGAGGGTCAGCAGGAGCACCGGGAGCAGCGAGACGCCGAACAGCACCCACGCGAGCGGTCGGCGGCCCGCCAGCCACGCGCCCACGAGCGGACCCGCCACGACGAGGACGAGGAGGGCGAGCGGCGACAGCCAGGGGTGCGCGACGAGGACGGTGGCGATCATGGCCGGCCAGTCTCGCAGGTGCCGGATGCCCTGGTGCGTCGGCGCCCGGGTGCCGGGTGACGGGCGACGCGTGTCGGCGGGTCACGGTAGACCTGTGCCCATGACGACGACGCCGTCCCCCGAGCCCCTCGCGCCCGACGCTCCAGCATCCCGCGAGGAGTGGTGGATCTGCCGCACGTGCGCGGTCGAGCACGCCGAGCGACCCGACGTGTGCGCCATCTGCGCGGACGAGCGCCAGTGGGTCCCCGCGACCGGGCAGGCGTGGACCACGCTCGCCGAGCTCGCCGCGGCCGGCGAGCGCCTCGTGCTGGAGGAGCTCGAGCCCGACCTGTTCGGCCTGTCGAGCGAGCCGAGCGTCGGCATCGGCCAGCAGGCCAAGATCGTGCGCACCCCGGCGGGCAACCTCCTGTGGGACCCGCCCGGCTACGTGGACGACGACGCCGTCGAGCAGGTGCGCGCGCTCGGCCCGGTCGTCGCGATCGCGGCGAGCCACCCCCACATGTTCGGCGTCCAGGTCGCGTGGAGCCGCGCCCTCGGTGGCGTCCCGGTGCTCGTCGCCGAGGCGGACGCGCACTGGGTCGCCCGCCCCGACCCGGTCATCGAGACCTGGACCGGCGAGCGTGAGCTGCTGCCCGGCGTCGTCCTGTCGCAGCCGGGCGGCCACTTCCCCGGGAGCGCCGTCGTGCACTGGGCGGCCGGCGCGGAGGGCCGGGGCGTGCTGCTGTCCGGCGACACGATCTTCGCCAACCCGGACCGGACGTCCGTCAGCTTCATGCGGTCCTACCCCAACCGCATCCCGCTGTCCGCCGCCGTCGTGCTGCGCGTCGCCGAGCACGTAGCGCGACGCCCGTTCGAGCGGCTGTACAACAACTTCGAGGGCGTCGTCCCCGCCGACGCGCGGCAGGTCGTGCTCCGCTCCGCGCAGCGGCACGCCGCCTGGGTCCGCGGCGACTTCGACCACCTCACCTGACCGGTCGCCGCCCGCGGGTCCGTCGACCAGGGTCATGGATCCGTGACCCCTTCGGCGACGGTTCGGCCCCTTCACGGTCTCCGTCCCGGATCCTGCCGTTCTGTCCCGCCGACGCCGCCGACGAGAGCCGAGAATCGTCGGATGACGGACATCTTCGAGGCCACCCGACCGGACGACTACCTGATGCGCCTGGCGGCGTCCGACCTCGGGCGCGACTACAAGGCGATGGTGACCGCGGGGCTCGCCCTGGCGGACGGCCACACCGTGGTCGACGTCGGGTGCGGCCCCGGTGCCGACCTCCTCGCCTTCAGCGCGGCGGTCGGCGCCGACGGGCTGGTCGTGGGGATCGACCACGACGTCGAAGCGGTCGAGGCGGCGCGCGAGCGCGTGGCGGGGACCCGCAACGTCACGGTACGGACGGGCGACGCCCACGAGCTCGACCTCGACACCGGGAGCGTCGACCGCGCCCACACGGACCGCGTGCTCCAGCACGTCGCGGACCCCGGCCGCGCCGTCGACGAGATCGCTCGCGTGCTCCGCCCGGGCGGGCGGGCCGTGCTCGCGGAGCCGGACTGGGGAACCCTCGCGATCGACGGGCCGGACCGCGCGACGACGCACGCGTACCAGGCGTACGTGGTCGAGGAGGTGGTACGCAACGCGTGGACGGGCCGGCAGCTCCCCGCGCTCGCCGCGCGTTCGGGGCTCTCGGTCCGCCGGGTCGTCCCGGTCACGGCCGTCTTCCGGGACGTCGGCGAGGCCGACGCCGTGCTGGGTCTCGGGCGCGTCGCCCGGCGCGCGCGGGAGGCCGGGTACCTCGACCCGGACGCGTACGAGCGCTGGGTCGCGCACCTCACGACCGCGGCGTTCTTCGCGTCGGTCACCCTGTTCGTCGTGGTCGCCGACCGCTGACCGAGGCCGCGTCCCTGTGGGTGGCCCGCGCGACGATGCCCGGATGAGCACCCACGCGCACGGCATCCACCACTCGATCGACTACGTCGAGCTCCCCGTGACCGACCTCGCGGCGGCGCAGGCGTTCTACGGCGCGGCCTTCGGCTGGGAGTTCGTCCCCTACGGCCCCGGGTACGCGGGGATCCGCACCGCCGCGGAGTCGGGTGCGGACGAGGCGGGCGGGCTGCGCCTGGCGGAGGCGGCCGACGTCTCGCGGGGCGGGCCGCTCGTGCTGCTGTTCTCCGCGGACCTCGACGCGACGCTCGCCGCCGTGCAGGGCGCGGGCGGCCAGGTGGTCGAGGGCCCGTACGCGTTCCCCGGCGGCCGACGGTTCCACTTCCTCGACCCGAGCGGCAACGAGCTGGGGGCCTGGGCGACGTCCTGAGGACGCGCCGCCTCAGCCACCGAGCAGGAGCGACACCCCGATCGTCGCCATGACGACGGCGATCGCGCCGTCGAGCACGCGCCACGCGCCGGGCCTGGCGAACACGGGTGCGAGCAGGCGTGCGCCGAAGCCGAGCGCGGTGAACCAGGCGATGCTCGCGACCATCGCGCCTGCCCCGAAGAGCCAGCGGGCGGCGTCGGGGTCGCCCGCTCCCCCGGCGTGCGCGGCGGCGTAGCCCGCTGCGAGCGACCCGAGGAGCAGCACGGTGTCGAGGTAGACGTGCGGGTTGAGCCACGTGAGGGCGAGCGACGTCCCGACGGCGGAGCGGGCGCTCGTCGCGCCGGCGCCCGACACCTCGCCGGACGCTGCGTCGAGACCGCCGGGTCGCAGGGCGCGGCGGGCGGCGAGGACCGCGAGCGTGAGGAGGAACGCGCCACCGCCCCACCGCACCGCGGTGAGCAGCGCGGGCGCGCCGGTCACGAGCGCGCCGAGCCCGGCCGTCCCGGCGGCGATGAGGACGAGGTCGGAGAGCGCACAGACGAGCACGACGGGCAGGACGTGCTCGCGGCGCAGGCCTTGGCGCAGGACGAACGCGTTCTGCGCCCCGATCGCGACGATGAGGGACAGCCCGGCGGCCAGACCGGCGGCGAGGGGCGAGAGAGCGGCGAGCACGCCCTCGACGGTAGGTACGCGGACCGATGAAGTACAGCGAAAGATTCTGCACTTCCCTAAGATCTGCTTCATGGTGGACCTCCAGCCCGACCAGCTCCGGACGCTCGACGCGATCGCCGCCGCCGGGACGTTCGAGGCCGCCGCCCAGCGGCTCGGGGTCACCCCGTCCGCCGTGAGCCAGCGCGTGCGCGCGCTCGAGTCGGCGGTGGGCCAGGTGCTCGTGCGGCGCGGGAAGCCCGCCGAGCTCACACCGCCGGGCCAGGTTCTCGTCCGGCACGCGCGCCACCTCGCGCTGCAGCAGGCGGACGTGCTCGCGGAGCTGGGGATCGGGTCCGCGGGGCGGCCGGACGACCCGGCCGACACCGACGATGCCGCCGTGCCGCTGCCCGAGGTCACGCTCGTCGTCTCCGGTGACGCCCTGACCACCTGGGCGCTGCCGGCGCTCGTCGAGGCGTCGGGGTGGGCCCGGCTCGAGGTGCTGCGCGAGGACGAGGAGCACTCGATCGGCCTGCTGCGCGACGGCACGGCCGTCGCGGCGGTGACGTCGGTCGCCGAGGCCGTCCCCGGCTGCCGCTCGACCCTGCTGGGCCGGATGCGCTACCGCCCCATGGCGAGCCCCGCGTTCGCCGCGCGCTGGTTCCCCGAGGGCCCGACCGCCGTCGCGCTCTCCCGCGCGCCCGTCCTCGCGTTCGACCGCAAGGACGACCTCCAGGAGCGCTACCTGCGGCTGCGCGCCCAGGAGGCGGTCGGGACAGCGGCGGGGGCAGTGATCGACCCGCCCCGCCACCACGTCCCCGCGTCGAACGAGTTCCGCCGCGCGATCGAGCTCGGCATGGGGTGGGGCATGCTCCCCGACCTCCAGAGCGCCCGGGCCGAGCGCGCGGGACGCCTCGTGGGCTTCGACGACGCCCGGGCGATGGACGTGCCGCAGCACTGGCAGCAGTGGCGGCTGCACTCCACGTCTCTCGACCGCCTGGCGACCGCCGTCGCGCGCGCGGCCCGCGCCGCGCTCGGCGACCCCTGAGGTCCGGCCGCCGACCCGTCCGCTCAGACGCCCGCGAGCGCCCGCACGACGTCGGCCGCCCGCCCGTCCGACGCGTTCCGGTAGCCGGTCCCCGCCCACAGGTGCAGGCGGTCGGCGTCGCCCGCCGCCGCGGCCGCCTGCCGCAGCCCCCGGGTCAGGTGGTGCACCGCGGGGTAGGCGACGGGTGCGCTCCCCCGGTGGCGCTCGACGAAGCCGTTGCGCAGCGCCCGGGCCGGCCGGCCGGTGAACGCCCGGGTCAGGACCGTCTCGGTGAAGGCGGGGTCGGCGAGGGCGCGACGGTAGGTGGGCGACGTGCCCGCCTCGTCGGTCCGCAGCAGCAGCGTGCCCACGGCCACGGCCTGCGCCCCGGCGTCGAGGAGCGCACGCGCCGCCCCGGGTCCGTCGACGCCACCGGCGGCCACGACCGGCAGGTCCACCTCGCGCCGCACCCGCCGGACGAGCTCGGTCGTCGCGACGGGCTCCGGGTCCCGGCCGGGGTCGTGGACGGCGCTGTGGCCGCCCGCGTCGGAGCCCTGGACCACGAGCCCGTCGACTCCGACGTCGCGCGCGAGCCTCGCCTCGGAGGGAGCGGTGACGCTGGCGAGCACCCGGGTCCCGACGGCGCGGAGGGCGGCGACCGCGGCCCGGTCGGGCAGCCCGAACGTCAGGGACACCACCGGCACCGGCCGCGCGAGCAGGAGCGCGAGCTTCTCCTCCCAGCGGTCGTCGTCGGCGACGGGCGTCGGGTCGAGCACGACCCCGAGCGCGTCCGCCTCCGGCGCGAGCTCGGCGGCGTAGGCGGCGAGCGCGTCCGGGTCGACGACGTCGCGCGACGGCACGAACAGGTTGACCCCGAAGGCGTGCCCCGTGGCGCGGAGCGGCTCGATCTGGGCCGCCAGCGCCTCGGGCGTCGTGTAGCCACCGGCGAGGAACGGGAACCCTCCGGCGGACGCGACGGCGGTCGACAGCGCCACCGTCGTCGGGCCGCCGGCCATCGGCGCGGCGACGATCGGGAGCGGGGAGTCGAGGATCGGCGCGCTCATGGTCGGATCCTCTCAGGTCGACGGAACGGCTCGACCTCGCCCCCGTGGTCGCCTCTCGGACGTGTCGGTGCCGCCGACGGGCACCGGCCACCGTCGCACCGGGGCACACTCGTGGGGTCACCCGCTCGCAGAGCCGAGCGACCACCCCCACCGAGGAGCACGATGGCGTACTTCTTCCGCACCGGCCCGACGACGTTCCGCGCGAGCCCGCACGTCGGCGGGGCGTGGCGCACCGACGAGCAGCACGTGGCGCCCGCGCTCGGGCTGCTCGCGCACGTCGTCGAGACCGACCGCGTCGCCCGGGGGCGCGACGACCTCGCGGCGTCTCGCCTCGCCTACGACATCTGGGGCGTGTTCCCGATCGGCGACGTGGAGACTCGGGTCCGCGTGGTGCGCCCAGGGCGGGGCGTGGAGCTCGTCGAGGCGACGCTCTGGTGCGCGGGGCGCTGCGCCGTCTCGCTCCGGGCGTGGCTCGTGCGGACGGGCGACACCGCCGACCTCGCCGGCGGGGCGCCGGACCCGGTACCCGGCCCGGACGAGACGGCGGAGTGGGACCCCGCGACCGTCTGGCCCGGCGGCTTCATCGACTCCGTCGAGGTCCGCCGCACCGCGGTCGAGCCGGGCCGCGCGACGGTCTGGGTGCGCACCGACGTCCCGCTCGTCGCCGACGAGGAGGTGGGGCCGCTCGCGCGCACCGCAGCGCTGCTCGACGCCGCCAACGGCATGGCCGTGCGCGCGGACCCGCGGGAGGTCGCCTTCCCCAACGTCGACCTCACGGCCCACCTCTTCCGCGCGCCGCTGGGCGGCTGGGTCGGCCTGGACACCTCGGTCGTCTTCGGCCCCACAGGTTCCGGTGTCACGCACAGCACGCTCCACGACGTGGACGGGCCGTTCGGGACGCTCGCGCAGGCCCTCGTCGTCCGCGCGCTCGCCGCGCCGGGCGGCGCTACCGGCGCGTGACCGTCCCGCCGGGGCTCCCCGCGCGCGACGCATCGAGCACGCAGCGCTCGACGTCGCGCACGACCTGCTCCGCCGTCGCGTCGTCCACGCGCGTCGTGTCGGCGGTGAGGACGACGTCGATGCCCCCGCCCGGGGCGTCGACGAGGTGCAGCGTGAGGGTGACGCCGCCCTGCTCGTCGGACGTGTCGGCGCGCGCGAGCCGCCGCGACGGCGTGGGGCGGGCGCGCAGGGTCCGGTCGGGTCCGGTGCCGCGGCGGTCGTTGTACCAGCAGGTGCCGTCGTGGGCGGTCGACGGGTCGGCCGCGGCCTCTGCCTGGAGCCGGTCCTTGTCGTAGTACGCCGACCGGTACGCCGTCATCGCCGCGCGCCAGACCCGCGCGCCCACCTCGTCGAACGGCGCGTCGAGACGGTCGACGTGCACCAGGCCCTCCATCGCCGTCGTCACGACGGCCGTCGCGAGCTCCCGGCGGAAGCGGTTGCTCACCATGACCTGCAGCGCAAGGTCGTCCCGGCCCGCGGCGGCGGCGAGCGCCTGGCACGACGCCGCGAGCAGGACGCCGGACGCGCTCGTGCGCCAGCGCGCCGCCACCCGCTCGGCCGCAGGCCCCAGGCGTCGCGACCGCAGGACCGTCTGCCGGTACCGCGGCCCCCCGTCGAGGGCCTCGGCGGGGCGCGGCGCGAAGACCTGCGTCGGGGCCGCGCGCATGGTGCGCAGGGTGCGTGCGCGCGCGGCGGCGTCGTGCCGCCGACCCTCGTCCGAGGTCTGCCAGGCCGCCTCGTCGAGCGGCGTCCACGCCGCGACGTCCGGCAGCGTGGCCCCCGCCGCGAGCGCCGTGAGGTCGCCGTCGAGCACGGGCAGCCCCCAGCCGTCGAGCGCGGTGTGCGCGACGACGAGCACGGTGTGGTGCACCGCGCCGTCCACCGTCACGAGACCGACCCGCACGGGCAGCTCGGCCGGGTAGTCGAACGCGCGGCCCCAGAGCTCGTCGCGCAGCCGCGCGCCGTGCGCGGCGACGTCCGCCACGTCGGGCACGCGCTCCTCGACGACCTCGACCGTCCCGACCCCGCACAGCTCCTGGACGTAACCGTCCCCGCTCGGGTGGATCCGCGTGCGCAGCGAGTCGTGCCGCTCCACGAGCCCGCGCACGACGGCGGTCGCGGCCTCGGTCGGCACGGGCGCGTCGAGCGGGCCGCCCCACACGAGGTTGAACTGGTGGTCCAGCGGCTCCAGGGCGGCGAGCGCCCGCCGGATCGCCGTCTGGCCCCACGTCGCGGGTCCCGCGCCCGCTCGCCCGTTCACCTCGACACGGTGCACGACCCTCACCCCGCACCTCCCACGCCCGGACGCAGCGGGGGCGACGGATGCTCCGCGCCCCGGACCCGGGTACGGAGGGCGTGCGGCCGCGGCCCCGGCGTCGCGCACGCCGCGACGGCGTCCCCGGGTGCCGCCACGTCGCTCACCCACCACTCCTGCCCGCGCCACGGGCCGCGGTCGGCCCGGACGAGACCGGGGGCGCGGACGTCGAGCCCGAGCACGTCGAGCAGTCGCCCGCCGACCGCCTTGGCGCACGCCTCCAGCCGGGAGAACCGGCGCCACGGGTCCCCGTCCGCGTCCGACCGCGCGTCCCCCGGCACCAGGAACCGCGCGGCGAGGCGGTGGACGTCGACGCGCGGGTCGCGCACCTGCACGTCGACGCCCACGTCCGTCCCGGCGAGCGCCACGAGCGCGTGGTCGCCGCTGCGGCTGAGGTTCCAGCGCTGCCCGACGACGGGGCCCGGCTTCCCGTGCGGCCCCACCTCCCAGCGCACGTCCGCGGGCGACAGGCCCGTACGCGCCGCAAGGATCTCGCGCGCGGCGACGTGCGCGCGCACGTACCGCGCGGCGTCGGCGGGCGAGGCGAGGCGACGAGCACGGTCACGCTCCACCACGTCCAGCACCCAGGCGTCGAGCACGACGTCACCCGCCGTCGAGCACGACCTGGCGGTCGGAATGGAGCCCAGAACGACACTCGTGTCGTGCTCGGCGGGGGGCGGGGTCGTGGTGACGAACCACAGCTCGACCTCCGGCTCGGGATCGACCGCGCTCATGCGACGAACTCCGGCAGGCCGTCGTCGAGCGCTCCCTCGGCCGCGCTCCCGAACGCGCCCGTGCCGCGCGTCGTCACGACGACCTCCACCCGGCGGTCGACCGCGCGCGCGACGACCGGGCGTAGGTCCGCGACGCCGTGGTGCGCGCCGGGGACGTCGTCCGGGCCGACGGCGAGCACCGTCGCCGTCGCGCCCCGGCCGGCGGCGACCCCCGCGGCGGAGTCCTCGAGGACGAGACAGCGCCGCGGGTCGACGCCGAGCAGCCGCGCCCCCGCGAGGAAGCCCTCCGGGTCGGGCTTGCCCCGCTCCACGTCCTCCGCGCACACGAACCGCGCCGGCACGGGCAGCCCGGCGGCGGTCAGGCGCGCGAGCGCGACCTCGCGCGCCGCCGACGTCACGACCGTCCAGGCGCGCGGGTCCAGGCCGTCCAGCAGGTCCGCCGCGCCGGGCACCGCGACGACCCCCTCGGTGTCGTCGCACGAGATGCGGTGCAGCCACTCGACCTCGCGCGCGACGTCGGCACCCGGCGCCACGAGGCGGACCACCTCGACGTCGCGGCGGCCGTGCGACGCCGCGACCACCGCGTCGCCGTCGAGCCCGAGCCGGGCCGCCCACGCGAGCGTGTGCCGCTCGATCGCGGCCGAGGAGTCGACGAGCGTCCCGTCGAGGTCGAGCAGCAGGGCAGCGCCGCGCCACGCCCACACGCCGGTCGACGCGGGCGCCGACGCACCGGTCGGGGCCGCGTTCACAGCAGCTCCACCGCGCGCGCGAGCCGCGCCTCCGCATGGAGGTCGGCGTACCGCTGCGCGAGCCCGGGCATGTGCTGCAGCCCCAGCGTGGCCGGGCTCGGCCGGCCCGGTGCGTCACCGTCCGCGCGCGCGACGACCGGCAGCACGTGCGCGGCGTCGGCGTCGACGAGCGCCACCAGGACGTCCGCCACGGTGAGGTGCGCCGCATCGGCATCGGTGAGCGTCACCAGTGCCTCCGCCACGGTGCCGTGCGCGGCGGGGGACAGGGGCGCCGTCGTGCGGTGCGGCTCGCGCGTCGTCGCGCCCGGCGGTGCGAGGACCGCCCTGCGCGCCACCCACAGCCCGCGCGAGACGTGACGCCCGCCGGGTTCGACGCCGAGGAGCCCGCGCGGCTCGACGTGCTCGCACGCGAGGATCTCGACGACGGCCCGGCCGCCCGGGCCGTCCGCGCCGTCGGGCGCCTCGCGTGCCTCGCGTGCGTCAGGCGCATCAGACGCCTCGGGTGCCAGGGGTGGCGCGGGACGGTCGGACGGGCCGGAGGGCGTCCCGCCCCCGCCCGCGGCGCCGTCGGCCCCGGCGGCACGGTCCTCGCCGGTCCCGGCGACACGGTCCTCGCCGGTCCCGGCGACCCGGTGCTCGGCGGCGCCGTCGAGGTCGACCTGCGCGGTCAGGCGCCGCACCGCGTCCTCGGCGCGCGCGCCGCACGCCGCGCAGTCGTGCACGACGACGCGCACCGGCACCGCCGGACCCGCCGCCCGGCACACGACCTCGGCGTCGCGCTCCCCGAGGAGCCGAGCGGCGGCAAGCACGGCCCGGTCGACCGCGACCCCCACCGCGCCGTCGCGCACCCCCACCCCGCCAGCGGGTGCCGAACCCGGGGTTGTGGGCGACCCCGGCGCCGAACCCGCCCGTAACCCCGGGTTCGACGGGGTGCCGGTCCATGACGAGCCCGTGAGCAGCGCGTCGAGGGCGAAGGCGACGAGCTCGTCGACCAGGTGTTCCGGGCGGTCGGCGGGGAGGAGGCCGGAGAGCACCCACGTCCGGACCGCGGCGGCCCGGTGCGCCGAGGCGTCGGGACCGGCCGGCGGCGGCCAGTCCGTGCGGGCGACGTCGTGGCCCAGCAGCCAGCACGCCGCGCCGAGCTCGACGAGCGCGTCGCGCGAGACCCGGCCGAGCGCCGGGGAGGCGCCCGCGACGAGCGCCGTCACGTCGTGCGCGACGGCCGCCGGGTCGACGCCGAGCCACCACGACCACGCGTCCCAGCCCCAGCCGAACGGGTGCTCGAGCGGTTCGCCGGTGCCCGGACGGAGCACGCGCAGCGTGCAGCGGGAGCGTTCGAGCGTGACCGCGACCGGCCGGAGGGTCGCCGGTGAGCGCGACGGCTCGCGGTCGAGGCCGGGCCGGTCCCACGCGTCCGGGTCGACGGCGTCGCCCGCCGGGACGGTCGCGTGCCGGGCCCCGTGCGCGTCGTTGCCCGCGAGGCTCGGGCCGTCGCCGTGCTCCAGCAGGTGCGGCAGCGTCGCGACGACGGGGTAGCCCTCGCGCGCGCAGAAGGTCACGACGGCCTCGTCGTCGTCGCGCTCGTCGTCGGGCAGCGTCGCGAGGTGCGCGGCGAGGCGCAGCGCGCCGTCCGCGGGGAGGACGAGTCCGAGCGTGGGCACCCACTCGTCGTGCCCGAGCGGCGCCCACGCCTGCCCGGCGACGGCCGCGGCGCGCACGAGGTAGGCGTTGCGCGGGCTGTTCCAGTTCGAGTAGAGCGCGACGGCGTGCCGGTCCCGCGCGCGCACGGCCCGCAGCACGAGCTCGGCGAACCCGGGGACCGGGGCGACGTCGTCCTGGAGCACGAGGTGGTGCGTCGCACCGGGCGCCACGGCGGCCCACGCGCGCTTCGCGGTGCGCAGCGGGCTGGGCGGGCCGTCCGGCTCGGGGTCCTCGACGACCCGCACGTCGAGCGGCGCGCACGCCGCGACCAGGTCCGACACGTCGCCCCGCGCCGGGTGGTGCATGACGACGACGCTGAGCACGGGCTCCGGTGCCTCCGAGCCCGGACCGGCCGCCGCACGCGGGGCCGCGCCCGTTCCCGGCACGTCGCGGACCGGTGCGGTGCGGTCCGGCGCGTCCTGGACAGGCGGCGTCGTCCCCCGCGCGGTCACGACGCGACCTCCACGGCCGCGCCGGCCTGCTCGGCCGGCTCGGCCGTCGCGCGCCGCCGGACCAGGCGCACCGCGACGGGAAGCATGACGACGAGGCCGACGACGTTCGTCACCGCGATCGTCGCGTACAGCGCGGCCGGTCCCCCGCCCGCGCGCGCGAGGACGCCGCCGACGCCGAGCGAGACGGCGTGGTAGAGCACGTTGAGGGTCACGGCGACGCGCCCGTACCCGAGCTGTTCGAGCAGGGTCAGGAGGAAGAGCACGAGCCCGACGCCCGCGTACGACGGGCCGACGACCCGCAGGTAGAGCGCCGCCTGCGCGGCGACGTCCGGGTCCGCGGAGAGCCGGCCCGCGACGAACGGCGCGGTCAGGAGGACGAGCGCCCCCACGACCACGTACACGCCCGCGACGACGACCGTGCCCGCGCGCAGCGTGCGCGGCAGCAGCCGGAGCTCGCCCGCGCCCCACTGCTGGTTCATGACGATGCTCACCGCCGCGGCGAGCCCGATCGCCGGCACGATCACGAGCGTCTGGACCGTCGCGGCACCGCCGAACCCCGCGACGACGTCCGTGCCCGACGGCCCGAGGACCCACACCATGACGAGGTTCGTCACCGTGAGGAGCAGGTAGGACAGGCCGACCGGCAGGCCGACGCCGAGGAGCAGCCCGCGCACGTCGACCCGCTCGTCTCCCGCTCCCTCAGGAGGAACGGCCGGCATCGTCGGCTCGGCGGCCGGCGGGATGGAGAGCGGGTCGGACGGCGCAGCGCCCGGCGGGGCGGACGGCACAGCGTCCACCGGGGCGGACGGTGCCGCGACCGAGGCCGGCGCCGCGGAGGACTGGGTCGGAGGCGGAGGTGGGGTCGGCGTCGTCCACGAGCCGGCGGGCAGCGCCCGGAGCACCCGTCGCCACCACGCGGCCACCCGCTGCGGCGCCGGGTGGTGGCGCAGGGCGAGCACGCGGCGCAGGCCGGGGACGTGACCCGGCCGCGGGAGGAGGCGGGCGCGCACGAGGAGCGCCCAGGCGACGCAGGCGCCGACGAGCGTGGAGCCCGTGATCGCGACCGGGACCGCGAGCACGCCGAACCCGCCCACGAGCCCGACGAGCCACACGACGAGCACCTGGAGCCCCGCGACGAGCAGCGCCACGGTCGCCGACGCCCCGGTGCGCGCCCACCCGCGCAGCGCGGCGGCCGCGACCGCCGTCGGGACGGACAGCACGCTCGCGACCACGGTCCAGCGGGCGAACGCGACGAACTCGGCGACGAGCGGCGCGGGCACGGACAGCACGTCGGCGAGCGCCGGCGCGGCCAGGACCACCAGCAGGGCGACCCCGCCGAGCACGGCCGCACCCGCCGCCACGAACCGCCCCAGCAGCGCCGCGGTGGCCGACGTCGGGACGACGGCCGCGCCGCCGTCCTCTCCCGCGCCGGCCCCGCCGCCGTCCTCGGCGTCGGACCCCTCGCCCCGGCCCCGGGACCCGTGCAGGCGCGCGAAGCCGACCTGGGTCGAGACGTCGAGGCCCTCCTGGACGGCGAGGACGAGGAACGTCACGGGGATGAAGAGCGACCGGACGTAGAGCGCGTCGTCGCCCATGTGCCCCAGCAGCGCGGCGATGACGAGCTGTGCGAGCGCCCCCACGACCAGGGCCGCGCAGATCGGGGCGGCGAGGCGGACGACGCGACGGCGCAGTGCCCCGACCGTCGGCCCCGCGGACGGTGGCGGCGCCACGGGCGGCAGCGCCTCCGGTCGCGGCGAGGCGGTCGCGACCGGGGTCGCGGCCGCCTCCCTAGACGAGCTCGGCATGCCGTGCCCTGCCCTGCAACCAGCCCTGCGCGAGGGTGAGCCGCTGCACGGTCCGCGTGCCCTCCATCATCTCCAGGCCGGGCACGTCGCGGACCAGCTTGTCGAGGTACGGGTGCTCCCACCGCGCACCCGGGCCGAGCAGCGGCGGCACCGCGTGCGTGACCTCCTCGGCGAGGTCGAGGGCGGTGGCCTTGGCCGCCGCCGGCAGCGTCCCGTCCGCGGGGTCGGCGTCGGCGGCACGCGCGGCCTGGAGCACGAGAGCGCGCGCGGCGTGGAGCCGGTCGTCGAAGGTCTCCAGGCGCCACCGCTCGTCGGCGGTGAACGACGACCGCTCGGCGCGCACGTGGTCGAGCGCCGCCTGCGTGACGCCCACGGCGAGCGACGCGACGACGGGGCGCAGCCGGTTGAAGGTGCGCACGGCCCCGAGGAGACCGCGGCGCGACGGCGACAGGTGCCGCCCGAGCGTGTCCTGGGCGAGCAGCGGCACGTCGTGCAGCCGCACCTCGCCGAGCTGCACGGCGCGCATCCCGGTCGTCACGAGCGGCGCGGCGTCGAAGCCCGGCCGGTCGGTGTCGACCAGGTAGACGCCGACGCCCAGCGGGCCCGGGCGGTGCCGGGCGAACACGACGCCGAGGCTCGCGCGCGCCACGTTGCCCACGTACTTCTTGTGGCCCCGCAGCACGGGAGCGCCGTCGGCCTCGGCGACCGCGGTCTCCAGCGCCGCCGCGTCCGAGCCGCGTTCGGGCTCGGTGAGGCCGAAGAACGTCCACGTGCCCGGCTGCGCCACGCGACGGTAGAAGCGGTCGCGCTGCTCGTCGTCCGCGAGATCGTCCACGACGACCCCGGACATGGACGGCCCCGGCGCCCCGACGACGACGGACGCGTCGCCCCACGCGAGCGCCTCGGCCACGACCACGCGCTCCACGCACGTGCGCACGTGCACCGGCACGCCCCGCACACGCAGCGGGTCGTCGAGGTAGCCGGGCGGGAACCCGCCGAGCTGCCGGTACGGCAGGGCGCCGGAGTCCAGGAGCACCTGGAGCGCGGCGGGGTCGGCGTCGATCGCGAGGGCGTGCTCGCGGAGCGCGGCGCCCACGGGCCGCAGGTGGTCGCGCAGCGCGACGAGGTCGACGGTGCTCATGCGTCCTGGCCCTCCCGGCCGTGAGGTGTCTCGGTGTCGCGGCCCGGCAGCGTCCCGCTCGCGTGGCCGAGCAGGTCGATCGTGCGCGCGAGCCGCGCGGCGTCGCCGTCGACGTACCCCGCCGCGCCGAACAGGTTGTGGACGGCGCGCGACGAGCGGTCGAGGACCGCGGTGACGCGCGCGAGCGACGTCCCGGAGACCGCGGGCCCGCGGTCGGGCGACCCGGCGGCGGCGTCCCCCGCCGCGACCCCGCCCAGGAGCGCCTGCGCCTCGAGGTGCGCGAGCGCCGCGTCCGCGAGCACGAGGCGGACGGGCGGCAGGTTCACCGTCGCCGTACCGCCGACCGTGCGGCCCCGCAGCCGCTCCACGGCCCGGTCCGTCAGGCGCTCGCACAGCCCGGTCCGAACCCACGCGACCCCGACCCGCCAGGCGGCGTCGGCCGCGCGGGCCGCGGCGCCCCCGTCGGTGGCGGGTGCGGCAGGTCCGGGTTCCCTGGCTGCGGGCGCGGCCGACCCGGGTGCCACGGCGGCGCGGGGCGCCCGCCACACGCGCAGCGTGCCGACGTCCGACGCCACCTCGCCGACCCGCGCCCACCCGTCCGGCGGCGGGACGTCGTCGGGCAGCAGGACGCACTCGCCCGGCAGCGCCGCGACGGGCAGCAGACCCCCGAGCGCGGTGAGCGCCGCGACCGCGCCACGTTCGCGCGCGACGGCGCGGAGGTCGGCGGGGCCGTCCACGGTGCCCTCCTCGGGCAGCACGCCCGCCCCGACAGGGGCGGGGGCGACGACGTCCGTGCTCATGCGAGCACCGCCTCTCGGGACAGGTCGTCGACGTCCGGGGACGCCTCGACGGGACGCGGGCCGAGGACGAGGGAGCAGCGGTACCCCAGCTCGAGGCACCGCTCGTGCAGCGCGACCGGCGCGTCAGAGACGTCGTCGCACGCGGCGAGGACCTCCCAGACGCCCGTCGCCGCCGCGCCCGGGTCGGCGCGCAGCACGACGCCGTCGAGATCGGGTACGTCGCCCGGGTCCATGTCGACGCCGAGCACGACGCGCCGGGCGCCCGGTGCCGGGGCGCTCTCCCCGGCCGACGCGGGAGCACCGTCGCGGGGCGACTCCGCCGCGTCCGGCCGGGGGCCGCGCGGTGCCCGCGCGACCGACAGCGCCTCGACCGGCCGGCCCGCGCCGCCGTGGCCCACGACGAGCGCGACGACCCGGTCGCGCGCGGGGACACGCGTCGCCGTCGGGGGCAGCGTGCACTGCTCCAGGACGAGGACCAGGGCGTCGCCCCCGAGCCCGGTGCCCGTGGGGCCGCCGTGCGCGAGCTCCTCGTGCGCGAGGCGCAGGGCCGTGAACGGTCCGGCCAGCCCTTGCTCGGTCACGCAGAACGTGTACGGCCGGTCGTCGAACAGGTCGGCGACGAACCCGCCGAGCAGGCGCTCGTGCTGCAGGTCCGGGGTGGTGACGACGAGGACGACGAGGCGCACGTCCTCGAGCAGGCCCCGGTCGCCCAGCGCGGCGCGCGCCGCGCGGATCATCGTCGGGTAGTCCCGCCCCGGGCCGCTCTCGAGCCAGTCGGTCGGCTGGTCCTCGCCGTACACGTACCGCAGGTCCTCGGCGACCGACCGGCGCGTCCCGTCCCCGACCGGGACGAGGTCGTCGACCGGGACGTCCACGACGCCGCGCACGCGCAGGGCGGCGCCGCCGGGTCCCGTCCAGGACGCCGGGCCGGACGACGACCCGCTGCTGCCCCCGAGCGACACGTCAGTTCCGGGTCGAGTGCTCGACGACGAAGTCCGTCAGCGAGCCCACGGTCTCGAGGTGGTGCTGCTCGAGCGACTCCGGGTCGACCTCCATGTCGAGCGAGTCCTCGAGGGCCATGAGCAGGCCGAGGACGCTCGTCGAGTCGAGGTCGAGGTCGTCGAACAGGCGGGTCGCGTCCGTGACGTCGGGCAGCGGCCGCCCGAGGACGCTCGACAGCGCCTCGACGACCGCGCCGACGACGCGCTCGCGGCCGAGGGCCTCCTGGGACTCGGTGTTCGTGCTGGTGCTCACGATGTTCCTCCGGGGTGGTGGGTCGGGCGCCCGCGGGAGCGGGTGGCGGGTCGCGGCCGGTCGGCCGGCGGGTCAGGGGGCGGCGACGGCCTCGGCGGGGGCGACGCGCGCGCCGAGGTCGTGGAAGACCTGGCGGGACAGGAGGTCGTCGGGCGTGTCCGCGTGCCGCACGAGGAACGACTCGTCGCCGAGCGTCAGCACCTCCGCGGGGTAGCCGTGGCTGAGGAAGTGCACGGGCGACGCCGTCGCGCCGTACGCGCCGGAGCGGTCGACGGCCACGAGGTCGCCGGCCGCGAGGTCCGCCGGGAGCGGGACGGCCTTGCCGATCGTGTCGTTGGGCGTGCACAGCGGACCCGTGACGTTCCACGGCACGTCCTCCGCGCCGGTCGCCGGGCCCACCTTGCGCATCGGGAAGTTGCGCTTGACGAACGAGCCGATGCCGACCGCCGCCATGTGGTGGTTGGTCCCGCCGTCGGCGACGGCGAACCGCTCGCCCATCGACTCCTTCACGTAGCGCACGCGCGCGACGTACGTGCCGCACAGCGCCACGAGGTAGCGCCCCAGCTCCATGACGAGGTCGGTCGCGGGGTGCCGCTGCACGAACGCCTCGACCACGGGGTTGAGCGCCGCGGTGAGGACGTCGACGTCGAGGTCGCGCTCGCGCTCGAAGTACGCGACGCCCAGGCCCCCGCCGACGTCGACGAGCTCGAGCGGGAAGCCGAGCCGGTCCGCGAGGCGCTCCGCGAGCTCGAAGATGCGCGTCGTGTTCTCGACGATCGTGCCCTCGTCGAGGATGCGCGTGCCCATGTACACCTGGACCCCGACGACGCGGGCCGTCGTGAGCCCGGCGCACAGGTCCGGCGCGTCGAGGAGCTGCTGCTCGTCGATGCCGAACTGGCGCGGCTTGCCGCCCATCGTGAGCCCGGAGCCCTTGACGGAGAACGACGGGTTGACGCGCAGCACCACGCGGGCGGGGCGTCCCGTCGCGCGCGCGAGCTCGTCCACCAGCGCGAGCTCCGGCAGCGACTCGACGATGATCGCGCGCACGCCCGAGTTGAGGCACGCGACGAGCTCGTCCCGGCTCTTGCCCGGCCCGAGGAACAGGACGTCCTGCGGCTCGACGCCGGCCGCGAGCGCCGTGCGCAGCTCGGTGAGCGAGGACACCTCGGCGTTCGCGCCGAGCGAGTGCAGCAGCCCGCAGATGCTGACGTTCGGGTTCGCCTTGAGCGAGTAGAAGATCCCGAGAGCGGGGTGCAGCCGCTCGCGCAGCGCGCGGTAGTTCGCGGCGAGCACGTCGCCGTCGTACACGTACACGGGCGTGCCGAACTCCTCCGCGACCGCGGCGAGGTCCGCGCTCCCGGGCGTCGTCGGCCGGCTCGGGGTCGTGGTCATCGGGGGTCTCCTTCGGTCGGGGTCGCGGCCGTCGGCGCCGGGCGCCGGGCGGTCCGTTCCGTCAGCCGCTCCGTCACGGCGCGGTCGAGGCGGGTGAGGGCGTCCTCGTCGGGCGCGACGAGGAGGCCGTGCAGCCGGCCGGCGAACGTGCCGCCCGAGGCCGCGGCGGGCGCGCCGGCGTTGACCGTGCCCGTCCCCTGGACGACGAGCCCCGCCTGCCCGGCCGCGCCCGGGAGCAGGTCGCCGAGGGCGTCGTGGAGCGCCGCGAACGACAGCGGGGCGTCGAGCACGAGCGGGTACTGGCGCGCGAGCGCGACCCACCCGTCCGGCTGGAACCGCTCCTGGAGCGGCACGGTGTACGTGGACATGTTGCTGCGCGCGTTGATCTCCAGGACCGGCAGCAGCGACCCGTCCGTGCGCACGAGCGCGTCGACCCCGACGAGACCGTGGAACCCGTCGGCGGCGAGGCGCGCCCCGAGCCGGGACGACAGCTCGGCCAGCGCGTCGACCTGCGCCGCGGGCAGGCGCGACGGGATGCGGTGGCCCTTGTGGACCCCGCCCTCGGTGATCGCCTCCTTGACGAAGTCGAACGCGACCGAGCCGTCCTGCGCGACGGTGAAGTGGTAGTTGAGGTCGGTCGCCTTGTCCGCCCAGACCTCCACGACGACGGCGAGGCGGTCGTCGCCCGAGCGCGCGGCCCGGCGCGTGACCATGCGCACGAGCTGGTCGAGGCGACGCGGGTCGTCGACGACGAGGATCCCCTTGCCGGAGACGCCGTACGCGTCCTTGACGCCCACGGTCGCGCCGTCCGCGACGAGCCGCGCCGCCTCGGCGCACGCGCGCTCGAAGTCCTCGACGGTCCGGCACGCCCAGCCGCGCGCCTGCTCGATCCCGAGCTCGTCGCACAGCCCGCGGCTGTAGACCTTGCTGTTGACGGCCTTGGTGGTGGCGGCGTCGGTGAGCACCGAGCGCAGGCCGGTGGCGGCCGCGAGGTCCTCCTCCGCCGACGACGTCCCGTGCGCGAGGAGGCGCACGCCGTCCGCCGCGAGGTCGCCCAGGCGAGCGAGCAGGGCGGGCGAGTCGAGCGCGTCGAGCGTGACGGTGCGCAGCGGGTCGCTCGACTCGGCGACGTGCACGGTCGGGAGCCCGACGCCGAGCGCGTCCAGGTGGGCGAGGTGGTCCGGGTCGGGCTCGGCCTTGAGCACGACGTGGTCGTCCGGCCCGGCGAGGAGCAGCGCGAGCTCGTCCATGCGGTTGACGAGCGCGGCCGTCGCCGACGCGCCCCCGACCGAGGGCAGGCCGACCTCCCCGACCGCCCACGCGTCCTCGACCTCGAAGTTCCCGAGCAGCACGAGCGGCGCGTCGGGCGCGCCTGCGAGCGCGCGCTTGGTCCGCGCGAGGAACGGCTCGCGAGGGGCCCCCGTCAGGGCGTCCGGGGCAGCGTCCTGGGCGGCGGCCTCCGCCACCTGCTCGACCGTCATGCGGGCTCCTCCGTCTCGTGGGGCGCGTAGCGCAGGACCATGGCGGAGAACGTCGCGCCCAGCCCGACCGCCACCATGAGAAACGGGTCGCCGGGGCGCAGTCGGCCTTCGGCGCGCGCGGCGGCGTAGCCGATGAACGAGTCGGCGCCGAAGCAGTGGCCCGTCACCGGCACGTCGTCGAGCCGGACGCGCGCGATCGGCAGCCCGAGGCGCGAGCACAGGCGCCGCCACGACACGCGGTTCACGTTGTGCGGCAGGACGAGCGCGAGGTCGTCCAGCGTCAGGCCCGCGCGCTCGACGGCCTCGACCACGACCTCCGCGAGCACCTCGGTGTACGCGACGCCGAACGGCGCGGCCAGGTCCTCCGGGAGCGGGACCTGGTGGTACTCGCCCAGGGTGCGCGTCGCGTAGGAGAGGACGGGGCTGCCCGCGCGCGCCGAGACCCCGGTCGGGTCGGCCCCGACGAGGACGGCCGCGGTGCCCTCGCCCATGATGGTCGTGCCCTCGATGAGCCGGGAGCCGGGGCTGAACGCCTTCTCCCCGGTGAGGACGAGCGCGAGCGCGCCCGGGTCGCCGTCGGCCGCGAGCAGGCGCCCCGCGACGCCGACCGCGAGCAGCGCGGACGCGCACGCGTGCTGGGTGAGGGTCCACACGACCGCGTGGTCGAGCCCGAGGCGGTCCGCGGCGTCGTGCAGCGGGTTGACCCCGACCGGGGCGACGGTCGCGATGGTCCGCGCGCCCAGCACGTACCGGACGCGGTGCTCGTTCCCCGCGAGGCCGGGCACGGCGCGCGCCGCGGCGACGAGCAGGTCGGTGAGGCTCTCGTCCGGCGCCGTGCACACCTCGCGCAGCCCGAAGAACCGCTCGAACACGCCCAGCTCGAGATGGTCGAGCCCCAGCTCGTCCGCCAGGTCGCGGATGGGCACGCGCGTCGCGGGGACGTGCGCGCCGACATCGACGAGGGTCGTCATGCCGCCGTCCCGGGAACGTCCACGACGCTGCGCAGGTGCTCGGCGAGCGCCCGGGGCGTCGGGTTGTCGACGACGGCCTCCGGGTCCAGGTCGACGCCCAGCGCGTCCTCCAGGTCGCCCAGCAGCGCCAGGACCTGGACCGAGCCGAGCCCGAGCCCGGCGAGGTCGCCCGCCGGGTCGACGTCTGCGGGCGCGACGCCCAGGGCGGTGGCGACGTGGCGGAGCACGAGGTCGTCGAGAGCGTCGGGCAGCGGTGCGGTCATGAGCGGGTCCCTGCGAGCTCGGTGCGCGCGCGGTCGCGGGACGCGCGCAGGGAGTGGAGCGCGGCGAGGTCGCCCGCGCCGTGCAGGTCGCGCGCCCGACCGCGCTGGATCTTGCCGCTCGTGGTCCGCGGCACCTGGCCGGGACGGACGAGGACGACGTCGTGCACGGCGGCGCCCGAGACGGACGCCAGGTGGGAGGCCATCTGGCGCACCACGGCGTCGAGCTCGTCCTCGGCGCTCGCGCCGTCGAGCCGCGCGCCCGGCGTGGGGCGGAACTCCTGGACCGCGCACAGCGTGCCCGGCAGGCCCTCCGCCTCGAACACCGCGCCCGGACGGCCCTCGGCCCCGGGGTGCAGACGGCGCAGCTCGCGCTCGAGGTCGTAGGGGTACAGGTTGCGCCCCGCGACGATGAGGAGCTCCTTGATCCGGCCCGTGACGACGAGTTGGCCGCGGTGCAGCGCGCCGAGGTCGCCGGTCCGCAGCCACGGGCCGGTGCCGTCGGCCGCGACCGCGCCGAACGTCTCGGCCGTCGCGCCCGCCGCCGCGTCGCCCCAGTACCCGGCTGCGACGGTCCCGCCGCGCAGCCAGACCTCCCCGACCGCGCCGTCGGGCACCTCGACGCCCTGGTCGTCGACGAGGCGCAGCTCCACGCCGCTCGGCAGGCCGCAGCACACGAGCCGCGCGCCCGGGACGCTGCCCCGGCCCTGCGCCGCGGCGTCCGGGAGCGCGGAGAGGAACGACGCCTCCTCGAGCACGACCAGGCGGCCGTCGGCGAGCGCCGCCTCGTCCGCGGTGATGACGAGCGGGAGCCGGCGGTCCGGGTACGTCGCCGTCAGCGTCGCCTCCGCGAGGCCGTACCCCGGGCCGTGCGCCGAGCCGCGGAAGCCCACGGGCTCGAACCGGCGCGTGAAGGCGTCCAGGACGGCGGGATCCACCGGCTCGGCCCCGCCGAGCGCCCAGCGCAGGCGGGTGAGGTCGAGCTCGGCGAGCTGGTCGTCGCGCACGCGCCGCGCGCACTGGTCGTAGCCGAAGTTCGGCGAGGCCGTGACGGTCGCGCCGGTCTCGGTGATCGCGGAGAGCCAGCGGACGGGGCGCTTGAGGAAGGCCGTGGAGGGGACGATGACGGCCGTCGCGCCGAGGCCCAGGGGGACGAGCAGCATCCCGACGAGGCCGAAGTCGTGGTACCCCGGCAGCCAGCTGCAGAAGACGTCCTCCGGGACGAGGCCGAGGGTCGTCGAGAAGGCGTCGTGGTGGTGCAGGACGTTCGCGTGCGTGACGACGACGCCCTTGGGGCTGCTCGTGGACCCGGAGGTGTACTGCAGGAACGCGACGTCCTGCGGGCCCGGGCGGCCGCGCCGGGACGGGCCGCCCGTGGCGCCGTCGACCACGGTCACGACGACGGGGCCGCCGTCGGCGCGCCGCAGCGGCTCGGCCCACTCGGTGGTCTCGCTCGCGGCGGTCGGGTCGACGAGCACGACGGCGGCGTCGCAGTCGACGAGCATGCCGCGCACGCGCTCGCGCTGGTACGCCTGCCCGCCCGGGAGCGGTGACGGGACGGGGATCAGGCCCGCGTAGAAGCAGGCCACGATCCCGACGACGAAGGACGCGGTCGCCGAGTAGAGCACGAGGGCGCGGTCGCCCTGCTCGTGCCGGTCCGCGAGGTCGGCCGCGAGCGCCGCCGCCTGCGCGTCGAGCTCGGCGTAGGTCAGGGTGCGCCGCTCGCCCACCTCCGGCACGACCACGACCGCCGCGTGGTCCGGCCGCTCGCGTGCGTGCTCGTGGACGAGGTCCACGAGGGTCAGGTCGTCCGGCTGCGCGCCCATGTGGCCCCCTCCGTCACCGGCGCCGGGACCGTCCCGGCACGTAGGACGCCGGGCAGCACGAAGCCCGACCCGGCGGTCCGGGGGAAGCCTGGCAGCGGAAGGCCGCGGTGTAAACAAATCCGACGTGTCCGGAAGAGGACAAATGCCCGCTGACCTCCCCGTTCGTCACACAGGTCCGACCGCCGGGACGGCCCTCTGCACGCCGAGGGAGGTCGACTAGAGTCCCACCGTGTGACGTCGACGGAGCGAGACCCGGCCCTCGGCGCCAGGCACTCCGCGCGGGCCGTCGCGCTGCGCCGCGCCCGCGACGTCCTCGTGCTCGACTCCGGCGTCGGAGCGGCCCCGGAGCCCTTGTGGACACGGGTGCGCGAGCGGGCGCGCCGCGACGCCCGCGTCCGTGTCATGACGGTCGAGCCACCCGAGCCGCCGAGAGACGGGGCGCTCGACGACACCGCCCCGGACGGCGGCGCCGTCCCCGACGGACCGCTCGTCGGCACGCCGCCCGCTGCGGACCACCCGGGCCCGGACGCCCCCGAGGCCGAGCGCGACGACGAGTTCGACGACGGCCCCGGCGTCGAGCACCGCGTGGCACCGGCGCTGCCCCTGACCCTCGTCGCCCTCGACGACACGGTCGTGCTCGTCGCCCGCCCGGACCGCACGCGCGCCGTGACCGACCGGGACGCCGTCCGCGCGCTCCGGGCCCTCGCCGAGGCCGAGTGGGACCGGGCGCGGGCGGCCGACGACGCGCTGGCCCCGAGCGAGGACACGCTCCTGCGGCTCCTCGCCGAGGGCAAGACGGACACCGCCGTCGCCGCGCGGCTCGGGGTGTCCCCGCGGACGGTCCGCCGTCACGCCGCCGGGCTCATGGGGCGCCTCGGCGCGACGAGCCGGTTCGAGGCCGGCGCCCGGGCCGCCCAGCGCGGCTGGATCCGGATCACCGACCGCTAACGGGCAGCCGCCGCCGCGAGCTCCGCGTCGCTGCGCAGGATGCAGAACTCGTTGCCCTCCGGGTCGGCGAGCACGACCCAGCCCCCGCCGTCGGGCGTGCGCCGGTCCGCGACCTGCGTCGCCCCGAGCGCGAGCACGCGCTCGACCTCCTCCTCGCGCGTGCGGTCCGTGGGCCGCAGGTCGAGGTGGACGCGGTTCTTCAGCTCCTTGTCGTCGGGCACCTCGACGAACAGGACGTGCCCGCGGCTCTCGGCGGGCGTCGTCGCGTCGGCGGGAGGGATGATCATGCACTCCTCGTGGCCGGGGAGGTTGGGGTCGCCGGGTACGTCGGTGTACCCGAGGACCTGGGCCCAGAAGACGGACTGCGCGTAGGAGTCGCGTGCGTCGAACGTGGTGTGGGAGATGCGAGAGGTCATGGGCGCGACCCTGCCACGCCCTCGCCGCGCGGGCACCGCCTTTTCGCCCGAGACTGGCGCGCGTGAGCGCATCGACGAGGCACGTCGCGTGGACCGGGTGGGACGACGACCCGGACCGCCTGGAGGCCGCGACCGTCACCGTGCGCGACGACCGGCTGGCGGCGCTCGGCACGTCGCGCGCGGCGGCGTACGCGACCGCGTGGGCGCTGCGCACCGGTCCCGGGTGGGTGACCGAGCACCTCGACGTCTCCGTGCGCGGGCTCGGGTGGTCGCGCCACCTCGACCTCCTCCGGACGCCCGACGGCGCGTGGCGCGCCGACGTGCGCGAGTCGGGGACGCCGCCGTCGGGCCTCGCCGCGCCGGGGATCGCCGACCCGGCCTCGCTCGACGGCGCGTTCGACTGCGACATCGCGCTGTGCCCCGTCACCAACACGATGCCGATCCTGCGCCTCGGGCTGCTCGGCGACCGCCCGCCGGCGGGCGAGACGCGCCTGGTCATGGCGTGGGTCGACCTGCCGTCCCTGGCGGTCCTGCGCAGTGACCAGGTCTACGCCGCGCGCGAGCCGCTCGACCCCATGACCGGTCAGGGCGTCGTCACGTACACGAGCGCCACGCGCGACTTCACGGCAGACCTCACCGTCGACGCCGACGGCCTGGTGCTGGAATACCCGCACCTGGCCCGCCGCCTCTAGCCCTCCGGCCTCCCGCCGAACACGACACGGGGGTCGTTCTCCGGCCCTTTCCGTCCGTCAGGTCGTGCTCGACGGCGGGTGACGTCGTGCTCAGCTCAGTCCTGCGGCGGGCGACGCAGGCGCTTGACCTCGGTCCGCCGCTTCTTGGCGCCGATCCGGCGCTCCACCGAACCGCGCGTGGGCCGCGTCGCGCGGCGCGGCGGCCCGGGCGGGGCGACGGCGTCGGCCAGCAGGGCGGCGAGGCGCACCCGGGCGGCCTCGCGGTTGCGCCGCTGCTCGCGGTGCTCCGACGCGGCGACGGTGACGACGCCGCCGACCACCCGCCTGCCGAGACGGTCCAGCACCCGGGCGCGCTGGGACTCCGTGAGCACCGCCGACCGCGCGACGTCCCACGACAGCTCGACGCGCGAGTCGGTCGTGTTGACGCCCTGCCCGCCGGGCCCGGACGACCGCGAGAACCGCCACGACAGCTCCGCCTCGGGGACGACCAGGGTGGTCGTCACGCGCAGGCCGGCACGGGCGTCGTCGGGCATCCGTCCATCGTGCCCGACGGCGGCCGTGCGGCCCAGGGGATTCGGTCGCGACCCGCGCGCGGAGGCGGGCGACGACGGCGACGGCGGGCGACTGCCCGGCGCTCAGCGGTCGAGCTGCGCGTCGATCTCCGCGACGCGGGCCGCGACGAGGTCGCGGACGACGTCGTCGGGGAGCGGATGGTCGCTGGAGAACCGGACCGTCCCCTTCGCGTGCGAGTACCCGTCCAGCCGCGCGTCGACGGCTGTCACCGCGGCCGGGCTGAACGGGTAGACCGCGAGGTGTTTCGCCGAGGCCATGGCGCTGAGCAGCGCCTTGCCGCGGTAGAGCAGGGCGGGCATGCCGTAGCTCGTGCCCTCGGTGGCGTCCGGGACGACGCCGCGCGCGACCTCGACGACGCGCGTGAGCGTCGCGCGGTCCGGCTCGTCCACGCCCCCCAGGTAGTCGGTGACGGTCCCCATCCGGCCATCGTCCCGCCGTCGGCGCTGGGCCGCTCGGCGAGCGGGACCGCACGTCCGACCTGCAAGATCACAGTGCGCCCACCTTGACCTCAACCGTGGTCGAGGTCCTAGCGTGGCTGCATACCGACGGAAGGAACCTGAGGAACCATGCCTGTCTACACTCTCCCCGAGCTGTCCTACGACTACGGTGCGCTCGAGCCGCACATCTCCGGGCGGATCATGGAGCTGCACCACTCCAAGCACCACCAGGCCTACGTCACCGGCGCGAACACCGCCCTGGAGAAGCTCGCCGAGGCCCGCGAGACCGGCGACTTCGCCGCGATCAACCTGCACGAGAAGAACCTCGCGTTCAACCTCGGCGGCCACGTCAACCACTCCGCGTTCTGGACCAACCTCTCCCCCGAGGGCGGCGGCGAGCCCACCGGCGAGATCGGCGCCGCGATCGACGAGCACTTCGGCTCCTTCGACGCCTTCAAGAAGCAGTTCGCCGCCGTCGCCGCCGGCGTCCAGGGCTCGGGCTGGGCCATCCTCGCCTGGGACTCCATCGGCTCCAAGCTCGTCACCGTCCAGCTCTACGACCAGCAGGGCAACCTCACCCTCGGCCTCACCCCGATCGTCCTGCTCGACGTCTGGGAGCACGCCTACTACCTCGACTACCAGAACGTGCGCGCCGACTACGTCACCGCCTGGTGGAACCTCGTCAACTGGTCCGACGCCGAGGCCCGCCTCCAGCGCGCCAAGACCCAGACCGCCGGGCTCATCGTCCCCGCCTGACGCCCCGCCAGACGACACCCGGCGGGCGAACACGACACCGCCCGCCGGCGAACACGACATGAGGGTCGTTATCCGATGGATAACGACCCTCATGTCGTGTTCGACAGCCTGACGGGGGCGGCGGCTCAGTCAGCCGTCACGAAGAGGTGGCGTGCGACGTCGTCCGGGAGGTCCAGGACCGTGTCGGCGCCGTCGCCCGAGACCGTGACGGCGCCGTCGTGCACGGCGACGACGAGGGTCTGGCGCGGGAACACGCCCGCCTCGGCGAAGCGCGCGAGGAGCTCGACGTCGACCTGGACCGGCTCGGCGATGCGCTGGAGCACGACGCGGACCTCGCCCCCGTCGGCCGTGCCGCTCGCGGCGAGGTGGGCCGGCAGCGACACGACGCCGTCGAGGTACTCGACCTCCGGCAGGTCCTCGCCCAGCTCGCGCAGGCCCGGGATCGGGTTGCCGTACGGGTCGTGCGCGGGGTGGTCGAGGAGCGCGACGAGGCGCTGCTCGACGAGGTCGCTCATCACGTGCTCCCAGCGGCAGGCCTCGGTGTGCACCTGCTCCCAGTCGAGCTTGATGACGTCGGTGAGAAGCCGCTCGGCGAGGCGGTGCTTGCGCATGACGCGCACCGCCGTCTGCTGCCCGAGCGTCGTGAGCTCGAGCTGGCGGTCGCCGCCGACGACGACGAGGCCGTCCCGCTCCATGCGGGCGACGGTCTGGGAGACGGTCGGCCCGGAGTGCCCGAGGCGCTCGGCGATCCGCGCGCGCAGCGGAGGGATGCCCTCCTCCTGCAGCTCGTAGATCGACTTCAGGTACATCTCGGTGGTGTCGATCAGGTCGGTCACTCGGCCTCCCGCGGCAGGTACGCACTCTTCTCTGGAACCGTTCCAGTCTAGCGCTCCAGCGCCGACACGATGATGTGCCTCTTGTGCATACTGTGCGTCACACACTATGGTGTGAGACATGACCGATCCCGAGATCTTCGCCGGGCACAGCCAGGAGGTGCGCCGCGGCTCCGTCGTCGTCGCGAGCCTGCTGCTGCTGCGCACGCCCGGCTACGGCTACGGGCTCCTCGAGGCGCTCGCCGCGGCGGGCGTCCCCGTCGACGCCAACACGCTCTACCCGCTCCTGCGCCGGCTCGAGAAGCAGGGCCTCCTCGTGAGCGAGTGGAACACCGACGAGGCGCGGCCGCGCAAGTTCTACCGCACCTCCCCCGCGGGTGAGCGCTTCGCCCGCGACCTGCTCGACGAGTGGCTCGCGATCGCGCGCAGCCTCCAGACCATCGACTCCCAGGAAGGCACGTCATGACGCTCACCGACCGCTACGTCGCCGCCACGCTGCGCCGCGTCCCCGCGGACCAGCACGCCGACCTCGAGCAGGAGCTGCGCGCGTCCGTCGCCGACGCCGTCGAGGCCAAGGTCGAGGCCGGCACCGACCCGGCACGGGCCGAGACCGACGTCCTCAACGACCTCGGCGACCCCGACCGCCTCGCCGCCGACCTCGCCGGTCGACCTCTCTACCTCATCGGCCCGACGCTCTACCTCGACTGGCTGCGGCTCCTCAAGGTGCTGCTCTGGGTCAGCCTCATCCCGGGGGCGATCGTGCTCGCGACGGACCTCGTCGACGGCGACGCCGTCGGGTCGGCCATCTGGAGCGGCATCTGGACGACCGCCTCCGTCGCCCTCCAGATCGCGTTCTGGACGACGCTCGTCTTCGTCCTGCTCGAACGCTACGGCTCCCCGCGGAGCCAGGACGAGCTCACCGGCCCCTGGACGGTCGACCGCCTCCCGACCGAGCGCGCGCCCCGCGAGGTCACGCTCGTCGACACGGTCGTGTCGGTCGGCCTGCTCGTGCTGGTCGCCGCCGTGCTGCTCCTGCAGAACGTCGCGACGTACCGGGGTCCCGACGGCACCGCGGTCCCCGTGCTCCAGCCCGACCTGTGGCCGGTCTGGACCGGCGTGCTCGTCGCGCTCGTCGCGGTCGAGATCGTGCTCACGATCCTCGTGTACGCGCGCGGCCGGTGGACCGTCGGCCTCGCGGTCGCCAACACGGTCGTCGGGGTGCTGTTCGCCGCCGCCGTCGTCTGGCTCGCCAGCGCCGACCGCCTCGTCAACCCGGCGTTCCTCGAGGTCACGGGCGGCGACTCGGTCACCTGGCTCTCGAACGCGATCGTCGCGGGCACCCTGGTCATCACCGGCTGGGACGTCGTCAGCGTCTGGGTGAAGGCCCTGCGCAGCCCCCGTGCCTAGGCTGGCCCGGTGACCCGCTCCCGCCTCGACCGCACCCGGCGTGCGGTCGAGGCGGCGGCGTCGCGCGAGGGGTTCGCGCTCGACCCGGACCAGTCCGCGCTCCTCGACCGGCTCGCCCGGCTCGGCGACGAGCTCGCCGGGGCCCGACGGCGGCCCGTCCGCGGGCTGTACGTGTGGGGCCCCGCGGGGCGCGGGAAGTCGTGGCTGGCCGGGGCGTTCTTCGCGGCCGTCGCGGGCGGGCTCCCGGCCGGCGCGGCCCGGCGGGTGCATGTGTACGACCTGTTCCGCGCGCTGCACGCGGCGATCCACGCCCAGCGGGCGAGCGCCCTCGCCGGGCCGCGGCCCGCCGTCGGGCAGGGCGGCCCGACGCGCGGGTGGCGCACCCGCGCGGCCGCCCCGGCCGCGGAGCCGCCGCCCGGGCCGCCGGAGGAGTCGGCGGAGCCACGCCCCGGCACCGTCGACGCCGCGATCGACGACCTCCTGCGCGGGAGCACGCTGCTCTACCTCGACGAGCTCCACCTGCACGACACCGGCGACGCGACCCTGCTCACCCGGCTCCTGCGCCGCGCGTTCGAGGCGGGCGTCGTCGTGCTCGCGACGTCCAACTACGAGCCCGGCACGCTGCTCCCGAACCCGCTGTGGCACCACGTCGCCGAGCCGGGCATCGCGCTCCTGCGCGCGCACCTCGACGTGGTCGAGCTCGCCGGGGCGACGGACTACCGGGCGCTCGGGGGGCGCGGTCGCGCAGGCTTCGCCGCGGGCGCGTGGCTCTCCCCCGGCACGACGGCGCAGCTCGCCGCCCACGGGCTCGTCGCCCCCGCCCCGGGTTCCCGGGCGGTCGTCCGCACCGGGACCAGGTCGTTCGAGGTGACGGCCGCACGGGTGGACGGCCCGGCCCGCGAGAGCGAGCCCGAGCTGTGGGTGACGTTCGCGGACCTGGCGGGGCGGCCGACGTCCACCCTCGAGTACCTCGACTGGGCCGCGCGTTTCCGTCGCTGGGTCGTCACCGACGTCCCCCTCCTCACGGACGCGGACCGGGAGGCCCAGCAGCGGTTCATCGCCGTCGTGGACGTGCTCGTGGACGCCGACGTCGAGCTCGTGGTCACGTCGGCCCACGCGCTCGGCGCCTTCCGCACAGCGATGCCGGACCGACCCGACGCCTTCCGGGCCGCGAGCCGCCTCCAGCTCCTGACGGAGCGGTCGGCGGGCCTCGGGCCTGCCGAGGGTCGCTGACCCGACGCGCCTCCTGGGAGCGGAACCTGTCGGCGTGTCGTGGGCGGCGGCTACGATCGGCCGCAACCGACTGGACTGGAGGCACCCGGTGGCACGCTCCGACGGCACCGACGACACGCGCGGGCAGCGCGGTCCGCGCGCGGCGGACGCGCTCACGTGCTCCTTCTGCGGCAAGTCCCAGCGCCAGGTGAAGCGACTCATCGCCGGGCCCGCGGGCGTGTTCATCTGCGACGAGTGCGTGGCCCTGTGCCTCGAGATGGTCGAGGAGGACCGCGAGGCCGAGAGCGCGGCGCAGGACGTCGTGACCGGCGACGGCCCCCTCCCCACGCCTCACGAGATCTTCGCGCACCTGAGCCGCTACGTCGTCGGGCAGGACGGCGCCAAGCGGGCGCTGGCCGTCGCGGTGCACAACCACTACAAGCGCGTCCGCGCCGCCGCCGCGGCCGAGGAGGCCGGCGACTCCCCCGCGGCCGACGACCCGGACTACGTGGAGCTGGCGAAGTCGAACATTCTGTTGATCGGTCCGACGGGGACGGGCAAGACGTATCTGGCGCAGACGTTGGCGCGGATGTTGAACGTGCCGTTCGCGATCGCGGATGCGACGGCGCTCACCGAGGCGGGGTATGTCGGTGAGGACGTGGAGAACATTCTGTTGAAGCTGGTGCAGGCGGCGGACTTCGACGTGAAGAAGGCTGAGACGGGGATCATCTATATCGATGAGATCGACAAGGTGGCGCGCAAGGCGGAGAACCCGTCGATCACGCGTGATGTGTCGGGTGAGGGTGTGCAGCAGGCGTTGTTGAAGATCATCGAGGGTACGAGCGCGTCGGTGCCGCCGCAGGGTGGTCGTAAGCATCCGCATCAGGAGTTCATCCAGGTGGACACGTCGAACGTGTTGTTCATCGTGGCGGGGGCGTTTGCGGGGTTGGACGACATCGTGGCGGCGCGGGCGCGCAAGCGGGGGGTGGGGTTTGGTGCGTCGATCGAGACGGGTGCGGGGGAGGATCTGTTCGCGCAGGTGCGTCCGGAGGATCTGCATCGGTTCGGGTTGATCCCGGAGTTCATCGGGCGTCTTCCGGTGATCGCGTCGGTGTCGGCGTTGGACTCCGAGGCGTTGGTGCGGATCTTGACGCAGCCGCGCAATGCGTTGGTGAAGCAGTATCAGCGGATGTTCGCGATCGACGGGGTGGAGCTGGAGTTCACCGAGGGTGCGGTGGAGGCGGTCGCGGAGCAGGCGTTGTTGCGGGGGACGGGGGCGCGGGGGTTGCGGGCGATCATGGAGGAGGTGTTGCAGCAGGTGATGTTCGACGTGCCGTCGCGTGATGACGTGGAGCGGGTCGTGATCACGCGGGAGGTCGTGCTGGACAACGTGAACCCCACGATCGTGCCGCGCACCTCCACCGCGCGCAGCCGTACCCCGCGGGAGAAGTCCGCCTGACCTGTTCGCTCGGCGCCGGGCACGCCGCGGGCGGTCGCGCGCGTCGCCCGCGACCGCCCGCGGCGTGTCGTGCGCGGCTCACGCGCCGACGGTCTCGCTCTCGCGCGCCGGCTCGCCGGCCCCGGTGCGGGGCGGCGTGCGGAGCAGCACCGCGCTGAGGAGCGCCGCGACGAGCGCGACGACCCCGGCCCCGAGGAACACCGCTGAGTACCCGTCGGTGAGCGCGACGAGGTCGTCGCTCGCGGTCGCCCCGAACGCCGCGCCGACGGCCGTCATCGCGGCGAGGCCGAGGGCGGACCCCACCTGGTAGCTCGTGTTGACGATCCCGGACGCGAGGCCGCCGTCCTGGGGCGGGGCGCTGGAGATCGCGGTCCCGAGCGACGGGATGAAGGCGAGCGACATCCCGAGCGCCGCGACGAGCGTCGCGGGCAGGACGTCGACGGCGTACGCGCCGTCGGGCCGGACGAACGAGAGCCACCCGAGACCGACCGCGAGGACCAGCAGACCGGCGACGACCAGGGCCTTGCTCCCCCAGCGGGCGATGAGGCGCGGCGCGAGCGCGACCATCCCGACCATGACGAGCGCGGTCATCGGCACGAGGGCGGCGCCGGAGGCGAAGGCGCCCAGCCCGAGGACCTGCTGCAGGTACAGGTTGAGGTAGAACCACATCGCGACCCAGGCCGCGCCGAGCAGCGCCTGGGCGAGGTTCGCCGCCCCGAGGTTCGGGGTCCGGAAGATCCGCAGCGGGACGAGCGGCTGGCTGCGCCGGGCCTGGCTGACGACGAAGCCGACGAGCAGCAGGAGCGCGGCGCCGAGCACGACCCACGTCTGCGCCGCGCCCCACCCGACCTCGGGCGCCCGCACCACCGCGAAGACGAGGGCACCGAGGCCCACGGTGACCGTGAGCGCGCCCACGACGTCGACGGACCCCCGCGTGGTCGTGCCGGCGGGGAGCAGGACCCGGGTGACGGCGAGCACGAGCACGGCGATCGGCACGTTGATCCAGAACACCCACGGCCAGCTCGCGTACTCGGTGATGAGCCCACCGAGGAAGACGCCGGCCGTACCGCCCGCGGGTGCGGCGGCACCGTAGACCGCGAGCGCCCGCGTGAGCTCCCGAGGGCTGGACCCGAAGATCGACATGAGCAGCGTGAGCGCGGCGGGGGCGACGAGCGCGGCGCCGGCACCCTGGACCACGCGCCCGGTGAGCTCGACCGCGACGGTCTCGGCCGCCCCGGCGACGACGGAGCCGACGAGCAGCACCGCCCAGCCGATCGCGAAGATGCGCCGGGCGCCGAAGAGGTCGGCGAGCCGGCCCCCGAGGAGCAGGAGCCCGGCGAACGCGACGACGTACGCGTTGAAGACCCACGACAGGTTCCCCGGCGTGAAGCCCAGGTCCTCCTGGATGCGTGGGAGGGCCACCCCGATGATCGAGGTGTCCATGATGACCATGAACTGCGCGGTGGCGATGAGCCCGAGGGCCCACCCCCGCCTCGATGCGTCCGACATCGAGCGTCCTCCTCCGGGCCTCGACGGCCCTGTCCGGCCGCCGGGGACGGCGGCACGCGAGGCGACGGCAACCCGTCGCCAGATACCCCATGGGGGTATCTGGCGGTGAAGGTACTATACGGGTGGGGGGTATGCAAGGGTCGATCTCCGGCGGTCAGCCGACGAAGACGCAGAAGGGGTGGCCCGCCGGGTCGGCGTAGACACGCAGCGGCTCCTCCGGGTCGTCCGAGCGGTCGTGGAGCAGGCGCGCCCCGAGCGCGAGGGCGCGCTCGTGCTGCCGGTCGAGCTCCGCGACGTCCGGCACGGTGCAGTCGAGGTGGAGCTGCTGCGGCACGCCCTCGTCCGGCCACGTCGACGGCGCCAGGGCGTCGACCTGCTGGAACGCGATCTGGACCCCGCCCGGCGCGGCGCGCAGCACGAGCCAGTCCGCACCCGCCGGATCCGGTTCGCCGGCCGGCGGCGGCTCGTCGCCCGCGCGGTACGCGAGCCCGAACAGCGCGCGGTAGAACTCGGCGAGCGCGCGCGCGTCGGTCGTGTCGAGCACGACCTGGGCGATCCGGGGGAACACGTCGGCCACGGCGACCACCTCCGCTCGCCACCGTCGCGCGCCGCGCGAGCACTCGCAACGCGCCGCGTCACTCCTGCCGGAGGTCCTCCGCCGTGACCGTGCTCCGTGTGAGAGGCAGGGTCGCGAGCGAGACGGCCAGCGCTCCCACGAGCACGGTGGCGATCATGAGCGCGAGGACGGTCGGCTCGATCGCGAACACGGCTCCGGCGACGTGGGAGTACGCCGCCGTCGCCACGACGCCGAGACCGGTCCCGACCACGACCGCGACGACGAGCGGCAGGGCGCCGGCGAGCGCCTGCGCGCGGCGCAGCACCCGGGCGGGGACGCCGACGGCCACGAGCCGCGCGCGTCCGCGGCGCCGCTCCCGCGCGCGGTCGATCGTCGTCAGTCCGTACGTCAGGAGCGACACCGCGACGGCGATCCCGACGACGCTCCACACCGTGGTGCGCACGGTGACGACCTGGCGGTAGTCGTGCAGCTCGGGCACGTCTCCCCAGGCACCGTGCGCGTCGACGACGGCCAGCAGCCGCTCCCGCACGTCCGGCCCGCCGAGGGCCGTGAGCTCGGCGCCCGAGACCCGCACGCCCCAGCCGTCCGCGAGCCCTTGCGGCACGAACACGTCGTACGACGCTCCACCCAGGGGACGTTGCGACGTCACGGCGTCGTCGTCCTGCGTCATCTCGCCGGGCAGCGGGACGGTGTACGTGGTGCCGGAGTCCCGGTCGGCGAGGAGCAGCGTGTCGACCCGTTCGGGCGCCCACGCCGGGGACGCGTCGCCGACGCCGTCGTGCACGATCCACGCCGCCTGGTCGTCACGGCAGCCGGCCACGACGATCGCGCGCTCGAGCCGCTCGCACGTGCCCACGTAGACGGACGGGCAGTCCGACCCGTCGCCCTCGGCGCACGTCACGGGGTCGACGGCGTAGGAGAGCTCGGCGTCGAGCACGCCGTCGACCCGCTCCATGGCGGGGAGCACCTCGTCGCGCAGGTCCTCCTGCGAGTCGCCCACCGTGACGAACATCCGCTGCGGGCCCTCCTCGATGCTGTGGATCGCGTACGCCAGGTGCGGCGTGGACTCGTAGACGCCGAGGTACCCCGCGGCGGCGAAAGCGACGAAGACCGTCAGGCCGAGAGCGACGACGCGGCGGCCGGTCGCCGCGGGCTGGGTCTGGACCGCCCTGCCGGCGAGCAGCGCGGGCACGCTCCCCGTGCGGGTGAGCGTCCCGGAGACCCGCGAGGAGACCAGGGGCGTGACCAGGACGACGGCGACCCCGGAGGCGGCGAGACCGACGAGCAGCGCCACGACCGTCGCGTCGTCCACCTCGTCGGGCGGGGTCGTCAGCAGGATCCCGAAGCAGGCGAGGGCGACGGGCACAGGGGCGAGCCGCCAGAGCGAGAGCCGGGGCCGGGCGGACTCGCTCGTCGCGGCGCGCGGGTCGTCGAGCCGCCGGAACGACGCGAGGGCGAGGACGACGGACAGCACGACGACGCCGAGCACGACCGTGGCGAGGCGCCATCCGCCCGTGATCGGCGCCCGCAGCACCGGGTCGAGCAGGTGCTCCAGCACACCCCGGACCACGACGAACCCCACGGCACCGAGTCCCGCACCCAGCAGCGCGGGGATCCCGTTCTCGACCGCGGCGACGAGAGCGAGCCGCGCCCGGCTCACGCCGAGGAGGTGCAGGGCCGCGAGCCGCCGGTCGCGGACCGTCGAGGACAGCCGCCCCACGGCGAGCAGGAGCGCCGCGACCGGGACGACGACGAGCGCGAGCAGCGAGACGAGCACACCGCGCTGCGGGTTCACGTCTCCGGGCCGCACGACCGGGTACAGCGCGTCCGGAAGGGCCCACGCGGCTGCGAGGAGCGCGACGGCGACGGCGCACCCGGTCACGAGCGAGACGGCGCGCAGCGGTCCGCCGGCCCGGACGAGACGCGCGCCGAGGAGGACGAGAGGGCTCACGCGAGGACCGCCGTCGGGCGCACGCGGCCGTCGCGGATCTGCACGTCGCGGTCGGCCCAGGCCGCGACGCCGACCTCGTGCGTGACGAGCAGGACCGCGGTCCGCGTGTCGCGCGCGGCGCCGACGAGCGCCTCGAGCACCAGCTCGCCCGCCACGGTGTCGAGCGCGCCGGTGGGCTCGTCGGCCAGCACGACGGCGGGCCGGTGGACGAGCGCACGGGCGACCGCGGCGCGCTGCGCCTGCCCGCCCGAGACCTCGACGAGGCGTCGGTCGGCGAGGTCGGCGATGCCGAGGAGGTCGAGCTGCCCGAGCGCGACCGACCGCGCCTCGCGCCGCCGGGTGCCGAGCAGCCGCAGGGGCAGCTCGACGTTCTCCACGACCGTCAGCTCGGGCACGAGGTCGCCGAACTGGAACACGAAGCCCAGGTCACGCAGGCGCACCTGCGCGCGGGCGCGCTCCCCCAGGGTGTCGAGCCTCCGGCCGAGCAGCCGCACCTGGCCGGCGTCCGGCACGAGCAGGCCGGCGAGGAGGTGGAGCAGCGTCGACTTTCCGGAGCCGGAAGGCCCCATGAGCGCGACGACCTCGCCCGCGACGACGTCGAGGTCGACCCCGCGCAGCACGGGGTCGGCGCCGTACGCGTGCTCGATCCGGCGCGCCGACAGCACCACGTCCCGCGCCGCCCCGTCGCTCACCGGGCACCGCCGTCGTCGCCGGCCGGGGCCTCCGGGTGCGCGCCCGCCGCTGGCGCGCCCAGCGCCTCCGCGACGTCACGGCGCAGGTCCCCCAGCCGCGCCCCAGCGACCTCGATCCAGCGCAGGTCCGCCTCGAGGTGCGCCGTCTCGTAGTCGCCCGCGAGCCGGTCGACGGCGTCGCCCGCCCGGCGCGCGGTCGTGAGCTCGCGCATCCGGACGAGGTACACGTCGCGCTGGGCGTCGAGGATCCCCGTGACCTCCCGCCCGCTCGCGAGCGCCAGCACGACCCGTGTGAACAGCTCGCTCGGGCGTCCGCCCGGGAGGTTCGGGGTCGTGAGCCAGCGGTCGAGCTCGGCGACGCCGCCGGGCGTGATGGCGTACACCTTGCGGTCAGCCCCCGCTCCGGGCTCGACCCCGACGCCCGCCGCGAGCCCGTCGCGTTCGAGCCGGGAGAGGGTCGCGTAGACCTGCCCGTACCGCAGCTCGCGCTCGTGGCCGAGCAGTCCGTCGTACCTCCGCTTGAGCACGAACCCGTGCGCAGGACCGGTGTCGAGCAGCGCGAGCATCGCCATGGGGACCGTCATGGGGCGAGTGAACCACAGGTGCACACTCGGTGTATACCCTCGGTGTGCACCCGCCTCCCGGAGGGCTGTCGTCCGGTGGCGACGATCGGCCGGGACTAGGCTCGCGCGCAGCAGGAACGAGCGCCCGAGGAGACCGCATGACCGAGCAGGACGCGCGGCTCGCGCGGCACGTCGCCGAGGCGGCGGACGCGTGGCTCCGCGACCCGCTCGACGCGGGCGTGTACCGCCGCCTCGTCGACGCGACGCTCGCGTGGCGAGCCGGGGGCGGCCGCGTGGTGCCGGGAGCGACGACGGCGACCGCCGTCCCGGCCGACGCCCCGCCGCCCTGGACCGGTGCCGACGCGCTGCGGGGCGACATCGACGACGGGGACGACGACGCCCGCTACCTCCGCCCCGAGCGCGCGCCGCGCGCGGTGGGCAGCACGCTCGCGGACGTCGCGAGCATGCTGCGCGCGCGGGCGATCGCCGCCACCCCGGAGAGCAAGACGACGACAGACAGCCCGCAAGAACGCGACGACAAGGCCTGACCGGGACGTAGGGTGAGGGCATGACGCGCGTCCTCGTCACCGGCGCCGACGGCGGTATCGGCCGCGCGACCGTGCAGCATCTCCTCGACCGCGGGTACGTCGTCACGGCCCTGTCCACCGCGTTCGAGCACCCCTGCCCCGCCGACCGGCTCGTCGTCGGCGACGCCCGCTCCCCCGAGGACGTGGGCCGCGGGCTCGAGGGCGCGGACGCCGTCGTCCACCTCGCGGCGATCCCGCACCCGAACCTGGGCACCCCGCTCGAGGTGTACGCGACCAACACGACGGCGACCTGGGCCGTGCTCTCGCTCGCGGGCGAGCAGGGCGTGCGGCGCGCGGTGCTCGCGAGCAGCATCAACGCGTTCGGGGTCCCCATGAACCCCCACGACGTGCACCCCGCCTACTACCCGCTCGACGAGGACGTGCCGGCCGACGTCGCCGACGCCTACTCGCTCTCGAAGCAGGCGGACGAGGCTGCTGCCCGGGCCGCGTGGCGCCGGTGGGGTCTCGACGTCGTCGCGCTGCGCTTCCCGCACGTGCGCGACGCCGCCGGGCTCCGGGAGACCGCGGCCGCCGTCGCCCGCGACCCGCGCGTCATGGCACGCGAGGGCTGGGCCTACCTGGACCTGCGCGACGCGGTCGCGGCGATCGAGGCCGGGCTGACGGCCGACCTCACGGGCGCGCACGTCGTCGGGCTCGCCGCCGACGACACGCTCCTGGACGCCCCGACCCCGGAGCTCCTCGCCCGCTACGCGCCCGAGGTACCCCTCACCCGCGCGATCGGGCCGCGCGACGGCCTCGTCGACACGCGCCGCGCGCGCGAGCTGCTCGGCTTCCGGCCGCGGCACTCGCTCCACCGCCCGGACGACGCGCCCGCCCCACCCGACGGCGGGACTGCCGCCCGGCCCCGCACCCAGCCCGACGCCCGACCCACCCCGGAGACCCCGTGACCGACGCCCCGCTCAGCACCGTCCACCCCGTCGACCCGGCGTTCGCGAACCCGTGGCCCGCGCGCGACGGCACGCGCATCACGGGCGTGCGCGCGATCGTCACGGCGCCGGACGGCATCCCGCTCGTCGTGGTGCGCGTCGACACGAACGTGCCCGGCCTCTACGGGCTCGGGTGCGCGACGTACACGCAGCGCTGGCACGCGGTGGCCGCGTACGTGGAGCAGCACCTCGAGCGGATCGTCGTCGGTCGCTACCCCGGCGACGTCGGCGACCTGGTGCGCCTCGTGCGCCTCGCGCCGTACTGGCGCGAGGGGCCAGTGGGGAACAACGCGATCAGCGGGCTCGACATGGCGCTGTGGGACATCGCCGGCAAGCGCGCGGGCATGCCGGTGCACGAGCTGCTGGGCGGCAAGGTGCGCGACGCCGCCGACACGTACCTCCACGCGAGCGGGCGCACCGTCGAGGAGACGATCGACGACGCGCACCGGATCGTCGACGCCGGGTGGCGGCACGTGCGCATCCAGACCGGCCAGCCGGGCATCGGCCACTACGGCACGGCCGCCGACCCCGAGCCGGGCTACCCCGCCGCGCCCAACCCGCGCGGGTGGAGCGTCGAGGAGTACCTGCGCCGCACGCCCCGGCTCTTCGCCGCCGCCCGCGAGGCGCTCGGCGAGCAGGTCGAGCTGCTGCACGACGTCCACTCGCGCCTCACCCCCAAGCAGGCCGTGATGCTCGCGCGAGCCCTCGAGCCGTACCGCCCGTTCTTCCTCGAGGACGTCCTCGCGCCGGAGCACTGGGACCGCCTGCCCGAGGTGCGCGCGGCGTCACCGGTGCCGATCGCGGTCGGCGAGCTCGCGACGTCGTTCCCCGACGCCGCCCGGCTCGTCCTCGGTGGCGGCGTCGACCTGATCCGGTGCCACATCAGCGCGATCGGGGGGCTCAGCGCGGGCCGGGCGCTCGCGACCGCCGCCGAGCTGGTCGGGGTGCGCACGGCCTGGCACGCGCCGGGCGACACCTCCCCGGTGGGCGCGGCGGCGAACGTCGCGCTCGACGTCACGTCGACCGCGTTCGGCATCCAGGAGGGCCACGTGTACTCCGACGCCGTGCACGAGGTCTTCCCCGGCACGCTGCGGATCGTGGACGGCTGGCTGCGCCCGCACGACGCGCCCGGGTTCGGCGTCGACCTCGACGAGCGCGCCGCGGCCCGCTACCCCGCGGACCTCGCGGGCCACGACGCGTGGGCCGCGGGCGTACGCGCGCCCGACGGCGGTCTGGTCGCTCCCTGAGGACCGGTCACCCGGCGGCGCACGTCGGGGTCGGCGGCTCGCCCGCGAGCCGCGCCTCGGTCCACCGCACGAGGTCCGTCGCCGCGGGCGAGTCCGCCTGCACGAGCCCGACGTGGTCCCGGCCCTGGTAGGTGCGGTAGTCGACCGGCTGCCCGGCCGCGCACCGCGCGCCGACGTACGCCTCCTGCGCCGTCGGGAGGATCAGCGTGTCGGAAGCCCCCTGGGCGACGAGCAGCGGCGCGGCGACCGGACCCGTCGGCACGTTCTCGGCCAGGCGCTCGCCGAGCGGGCCGGTCGTCGGGTCGGTCGTCCACAGCGGCTGGTCCATCGACAGGGCCTCCGCGACCGAGACGAGCGCGCTCGGCTCCGACAGGCAGCGCGACGCCATCTCCCGCACGACGAACCGCGCACCGGGCCGGACGTACCCCGCCGCGTCGCTGTCCGGGTAGATCGCGTCGTACGCCTCCACGACGAACGACGCGAAGACGCTGCCGCCCGCGACGTTCTCCAGGTGGGGCACGAGGCCGGTGAGGTCGCTCGCGGGCGCGAGCGCGGCGACGCCCGCGAGGGGGACGTCGGGCGCGTACTCCGGGGCGACGGCCCCGGTCCACAGCGCGGCGTGGCCGCCCTGCGAGTGTCCCCAGACGACGGTCTGCTCGCCGAGCGTCGCGCCGTCCAGCTCCCGCGCGGCGCGGACGGCGTCGAGCACGGACCGCGCCTCGCCCTGCCCGACGAGGTACGGGTGCGGGCCGTCGGTACCCAGGCCCACGTAGTCCGTGGCGACGAGCGCCCAGCCGTGCGCGAGGACGTCGTCGAGCAGGAAGAACGCGCCGGACTCGAACGGCTCGGCGAGGACCGACGGCGCACAGCCGCGGGCGAAGCCCGTCGTGCCGTGGGCCCACGCGATCACGGGCGGCGCGGCGTCGTCCCGGAGGGCGTCCGGCACGACGACGATCCCGCTCGCCACCGCGGGCTCGCCCTCGTCGCGGGTGGTCGTGTAGAGGATGCGCCACGCCGTCGCACCGTCGGGGATCTCGCGCGTGAACGGCTCCGCGCGCAGGAGCCGACCGGGCTCGCCCGGGACGGACGCGGGCGGGTCGTAGAACGCGTCGACCTGCGGCGCCGCACGGTGCAGCCCGACGCTGACGGCCGCGAGCGCGCCGGCCGCGACCACCGCGAGGACCGCGCCGACGAGCGCCACCCGGCCGTGGCGGCGAGGCTCGGACGTGCCGGGCGCCGCGGGCGCGCCTCCCCCGCCGCCGGGCACGGCACCGTCGGTGGCGCCGGACGGTCCCGCCGGCCCGCGAGCGCGGCGGACCCCGGCGACGACGAGGCGGACGCCGAGGACCACGACGCGCGCGCCGAAGACCACCGCGACGACGAGCACCGTGACGTCCGGCCACGCGAGGGCCAGGACGCCCAGCACCACCGAGGCCATGCCGAGCGCGACGCGCGTCCAGCGGTCGACGCCGGCCGACCGGGCCCCCTCGAACCCGTCCAGGACGCCCGCGACGACGAGCCCGACGCCGACGAGGACCGCCACGACGACGATCGACGGCGCCGGCCACACGACGACCGCCACCGCGAGCGCGAGGAACAGCAGGCCGCGCGCGACGTGCGGCCACCGCGGAGACTGCGGCGCACCGGGGTCGTCGGGCCGCTCGGGTGACCGGCCCCCGACGAGCTCCGTGACGCCGAGGACGACGGCTCCGACGACGACCGCGACCACCAGCAACGCGAGCGACGCGAACGGCCGCAGGACGAGGACCGCGCCGACGACCGCGCACACGACGCCGAGCGTGACGGAGACCCACGGCGGGACCCTCTCCCCCGCGGCGGCGGCGGAGGCACGCGTCCTGGCTCCGAGGCGGCTCACGCGGCGACCGTACCGGGCGCGGTGCAGGTCCGCGCGTCGTCCGGGGTCGAGCGCGGCGCGCGGACCCGGCTCAGGCCGGCGGTGCGGCCTCGTGCGCGGGGCGCAGGTCGGTGCGCGAGAAACCGTCGCCGACGAAGAGGAGCCGGTCGCGCGTCGCCGCGGCCAGCGCGTACGCGAAGCAGTCGCCGAGGTTCAGGCGCGCCGGATGGCCGCTGCCCCGGCCGAACTCGCGGTACGCCTCGCGGGCGATCTCGGCGTGCTCGGCCGTGAAGGGCTCGACCTCGATCCCGTACAGCTCGAGGAGGGCGTCGAGCCGGCGGCGCTGCGCCGGGGACGATCGGCTGTCCAGGACGGCGTAGAGCTCGACGAGGGTCGGGGCGGCCATGCGCGGACGGCTGGCCGCGAGCAGGATCTCGGAGAGCGTGTCGGCGCCCGGCTCGTCCAGGACGATGGCGACGAGCGCGGACGTGTCGACGATCACCGAGGGAGACCGCTCTCGTCGTAGAGCGTCGCCTCGGCTGCGCGCACGTCATCGACGTCGAGGTCGACGCGGATCTCGTCGAGAAGCCGGGCGATCTCGGCGCGTCGGGCGGCGACGGCCTCGTCGCCCCTCGACCGGGACTCGAGCACCTCGTCGAGACGGTGCTGGACGGCCTCCTCGATCGCGCTCGTCTGCGACTGGCCCGTGGTCTCCGCGAGCCGGCGCACCAGCGCGTGCGTGCGCTCGTTCTTGATGTTGAGGCTCATGGGCACCTTTCTACCGTGGCAGAACCGCTCGTCTACCCAGGGTAGACACGTGGCCCGCCGATGTCCACGGCTCGCGCTCCGCCGACCGACGGGCAGGACTCCGACGCAAGAAGTAGACGAATGACCGCAATATCGCTACATAGTCTTGTGCTCGCATCGACGTCGCTCTAGTGTTCGGCACGAACGACCCTGCGCGGAGGTGCGGCTGCGCAGCGGCCCGGAGGTCAGCACACCCTCCGGTGAGCACGGAGGCCGACCGCCTCCCGAGAGAAGACGGGTCAACGATGATTCGCAGCACATATCACCCCGTGGCGCGGCGACGCGCCCGGGTCGCAGCCGCCACGGCCGTCGCCCTCACGCTCGTGGCGGGCACCGCGTCGTCGGCCCTCGCCCACGGCAAGCCCCGCCCGCCGGCGCCCGCCGTGGTGACCCGGGCCGCTGTCGACCCGGCGCTCGTCGAGGGACGCGGCGCGGCCGTCCCGTTCCTCGAGCAGGAGGCGGAGAACGCCGTGACGACCGGGACGGTCATCGGCCCGGGACGCGACGCGTACACGATCGAGGCCGAGGCGTCGGGTCGCTCGGCCGTCCGGCTCACGGCGGGGCAGAACGTGGAGTTCACGCTCCCCGCGGACGCGAACGCGATCACGGTCCGGTACTCGATCCCCGACTCCCCCACGGGCGGGGGGATCACGTCGCCGCTCGACGTGTCGGTCCTGCGCCAGGGCAAGAAGGTCGGGCTCGACCGGCGCATGACGCTCACCTCGGCGTACTCCTACCAGTACAACCAGTACCCGTTCACCAACGACCCCACGGCGGACCTCCTCCAGCCCGGCTGGTGGGTCACCGAGTGCGCGTGCGTCCCCGCCCAGACGTCGCCGTCGCCGACGTTCGAGAAGCCGTTCCGGCCCATGAAGTTCTACGACGAGCAGCGCCTCCTGCTCGGCCAGACCTACAAGAAGGGCGACGTCGTCCGACTCACGGTGCCCGCGAGCGGAGCCGCGGAGTGGACCGTGATCGACCTGCTGGACTCCGAGAAGGTCGCTCCCCCGAAGGTGCGCCTGCTCGCGGCGAACGTGCTGCTCTTCGGCGCCGACCCCACGGGCCGCCGCGACTCCGCCGACGCGCTCGACAAGGCGATCGCGTTCGCCAGGAAGCACCGGCTCGAGGTGTACGTGCCGCCGGGCGTCTACCAGGTGAACCGGCACGTGCTCGTCGACGACGTGACCATCCAGGGCGCGGGGAGCTGGTACACCGTGTTCCGGGGCAAGGAGGTCGCGCTCGACACGCCCGCACCCGACGGGTCCGTGCACACCGGCGTCGGGTTCTACGGGAGGTACGCCGACGAGGGCGGCAGCACGAACGTGCACCTGCGCGACTTCGCGATCGTCGGGGACGTGCGCGAGCGCGTCGACACCGACCAGGTCAACGGCGTCGGCGGCGCGCTGAGCAGCTCGTCAATCTCCGGCCTGTACATCCAGCACACCAAGGTGGGGCTGTGGTTCGACGGCCCGATGGACGACCTGCGCGTGGAGAACACCGTCGTCGTGGACCAGATCGCCGACGCGCTGAACTTCCACGGGGGCGTGACGAACTCGGTCGTGCGGAACGTCTTCGTCCGGAACTCCGGCGACGACGGCCTCGCGATGTGGTCGGAGAAGCTGGCGAACGCGGGCAACGTGTTCGAGAACAACACGATCCAGTCCAACACCCTGGCCAACGGCATCGCGGTCTACGGCGGCACGGACAACACGGTCCGCGCGAACCTCGTCGCCGATCCGGTGCGCGAGGGCAGCGGGCTGCACGTCGGGTCGCGGTTCGGCGCCGAGCCGTTCGCGGGGCGCCTCGACCTCACCGACAACACCGCCGTTCGGGCGGGCACGCTCGAGCTCAACTGGAACATCGGGCTCGGCGCGATCTGGTTCTACGCGCTCGACCGCGACATCGACGCCGACGTCCGCGTCACCGGCGACCACTACCTCGACAGCACGTACAACGCGATCATGCTCGTCTCCGACTGGGGCGTGAAGGACCAGGTCGCGATCGAGGGCGTCGCCTTCAAGGACGTGCGGGTCGACGGCACCGGGACGTCCGTCGTGAGCGCGCGCGTGCGCGGCGGAGCGACGTTCGAGAACGTCGACGCGCGCAACGTCGGCTGGGCAGGCGTCAACAACTGCGGGGCGTTCACCTTCCCCGACGGCGGCACCGAGTTCACGCTCACGGACCTCGGCGGCAACGACGGCACGTCGCTCAGCCCGTGGGAGCCGGGCACCGTGAACTGGCTCGGCCGGTTCGTGCCCAACGCGCCGAGCTGCAACGACCGCCCGCCGGTCGTCGCTCCCCCGGCGCCGTCCCCCTGGGTCCAGCCGGTCGGCTGACCCCACCCCCGCTGAGTGCTGGGTATCTGTCGTGTCACCGCGCTCCTGACGACACCTACCCAGCACTCACGGCGGGCGGGCCGGTAGGGTCGGCGCGGGTTCCTCTCGGGCACGGGGTGCCGCGTCAGACGGCTCAGACCGCCTCGGCCGCCACCTGGCGTGCGAGCGCCTCGACGATCCGGACGTCGGCGTCGAGCCACGGGACGGTCAGCCAGGACCCGGCGTCGAGCCAGGTCAGCGCGTCGTGCTCCACGAGCGGCTGGGGCTCCCCGGCGGTGATCCGGGCGAACCACAGGCGCATGACGTGCCGGTCCGTGATGATCCACGTCCCGTGGTCGGGCCCCACGAGCTCGTCACCGAGCTCGACGGCGACGCCCAGCTCCTCGCGCAGCTCGCGGTGCAGCGCCTGCGTCGGGGTCTCACCGGGGTCGACCTTGCCCCCGGGGAACTCCCAGCGACCTGCGAGGTGCGACGGCCGTGACCGGCGCGCGCTGAGCAGGAGCCGCGGAGCGACGAGATCGTCGACGATCGCCGCGGCCACCACCAGTCTGCGCAGAGTCATACGCGGAGTGTCGCACGGCGTCGTGTCGTGCGGGTGACGCGGTCACGCCGACGGCCCGCCGGCGTGGACGGGCCGTCGGTCAGCGCAGGCCGGCCGCCCGCGCCCAGGCGACGGCCTCGGCGCGGGTCGAGACCCCGAGCTTGCGGTAGAGGCTGCGGACCTGCGACTTGACCGTGTTGCGCGTGACGAAGAGCTTGGTGGCGATCTGCTCGAGCGTGACGTCCTCAGACAGGTTGGACAGGACGACCCGCTCGCGGCGGGTCAGCGGAGCGATCGGCGTGGCGATCATCTCCGACGGGGCCGCCACGGGGCGGACCAGCTCGATCGTGCTCATGTTCTCCTCCAGGTGCTCTCCGGTCACGTCATCCCCACGTGGCGAGTTCCGGTGTGTTGCTACAAGAAGAGATGGACGAAGGTCCCGTTCATGACGCGACTTTTCACCCCGAGATCTGACCGAACGTCAGAAGCCGGTCGGCCGAGTCGCGCGTGGCCGGGTCTTCGCAGGTCAGAGGGCTTTTCCGGACAGACGGAACCGGCGCCGGACGGCGCGGTGGAAGGTCTCCACAGGCCGTCTGACGCCGGTTCAGCGGTGTGATCTACGTCACACTTCGTCCAGGAGATCAGCTCCCGACGTGCGCCGCGTACTGGTCCGGGGTGAGCAGGTCCCCCGTCTCCACCACGTCGACCTTGAAGAGCCAGCCGTCGGTGTACGGGTCGGAGTTGACGACCGCCGGGTCGTCGATCGCGGCCTGGTTCACCTCGACGACGGTGCCCGTGACGGGCGAGAAGAGCTCCGACACGGACTTGGTGGACTCCACCTCGCCGATGACGCTCCCCGCGGTCACCTCGGCACCCACCTCCGGCAGCTCCAGGTAGACGATGTCGCCGAGCGCCTCGGCCGCCGTCGCGGTGATGCCGACGACGGCCGGGTTCGAGCCGTCGATCCACTCGTGCTCCGCCGTGTACTGCAGGTGGGCCGGGAACTGGGCCTCGGTCATGGGGTTCTCCTTCGAGCTCTTCGGGACGACTGCGGGGTCAGGACTGCTGGGGACGACGGTAGAACGGGAGCGGCACGACCACCACGGGCTCGGCCCGGCCGCGCACGTCGACGGCGAGCTCGGTGCCCTCCGCCGAGAGCTCGGGCGTCACGTACGCCAGCGCGATCGGGTACCCCAGCGTCGGCGACGGCGCCCCCGAGGTCACGGTGCCCACGCGACGCGCCGACTCCCCCACCGCTCCCCCGGGCAGCACGACGGCGTAGCCCGCCCGGGCAGGACGGCGCCCCAGCCCCTTCAGGCCGACGAGCACCCGCGCGGGCGCGGACTCCCGGCGCGCGGCGAGCGCGGTCCGACCGACGAACTCGAGCGGCGTGCCGTCGGCGGCGACCTTGTCGAGCTTGACCACGCGACCGAGACCCGCCTCGTACGGCGTGGTCGTCGTGTCGAGCTCGTGCCCGTACAGCGGCATGCCCGCCTCCAGGCGCAGGGAGTCGCGCGCGGACAGGCCGGCCGGCACGAGGCCCAGCGGCGCACCGGCCGCGAGCACCGCGTGCCACAGGTCGGCCGCACGGTCCGCGGGCACGAACAGCTCGAAGCCGTCCTCCCCCGTGTACCCGGTGCGCGCGACGAGCGCGTCGACCGGACCGGCGTCCGTCCGCAGTGCGAGCGGGGCGGCCGCGTAGTACTTCAGCCCGCGCACGGTCTCGGCAGCGTCCGAGCCGGCGTCCGCGCCAGCGACGTCCGTCAGCCCGACGACGATCTCCTCCGCGCGGGGGCCCTGGACCGCGACGAGCGCCGTGCCCGCACCCTGGTCCGTGACCGTGGCGTCGAAGCCGGCGGCGCGCTCGACCAGCTCGCGCGCGACCAGGTCCGCGTTCCCCGCGTTCGCGACGACGAGGAAGCGCTCGTCGTCGAGCCGGTACACGACGAGGTCGTCGAGGACCGCCCCGTCCTCCTGGCAGATCATCGTGTACCGAGCCCGACCCGGCGTGACCGCCGTGAGGTTGCCGACGAGCGCGTGGTCCAGCGCGGCCGCGGCCTGCGGTCCCGCGACCTCGATCTCCCCCATGTGCGAGAGGTCGAACAGGCCCGCGGCCTCACGGACCGCGCGGTGCTCCGCGAGGTCGGACGTGTAGCGCAGCGGCATCTGCCAGCCGCCGAAGCTCGTGAGGTTCGCGCCCAGCGCGACGTGCTCGTCGTGCAGCGGGCTGTGCTTGTCCGTCGGCTTGTCCGTCGGCTCGTCGGCCGGCCGGCCCGTCGGGTCTCCGGTCGGCTGGTCGGTCTGCTGGTCGGTCATGCGAGGTCTCCCGTCACGTAGGACTCCACCGGCGGGCACGAGCACACCAGGTTGCGGTCGCCCCGCGCGCCGTCGATGCGGCGCACCGGCGGCCAGTACTTCCCGGCGCGCAGGCTCGCGACCGGGTACGCCGCGAGCTCGCGCGAGTACGGCTTGTCCCACGCCTCGGCGACGAGCGCCGCCGCGGTGTGCGGGGCGCCGCGCAGGGGCGACTCCTCCACGCTCCAGCGGCCCGAGGAGACGGCGTCGATCTCGCCGCAGATCGCGATCAGCGCGTCGACGAACCGGTCGAGCTCGGCCAGGTCCTCGCTCTCGGTCGGCTCGACCATGAGCGTGCCCGCGACCGGGAACGACAGCGTCGGCGCGTGGAACCCGTAGTCCATGAGGCGCTTCGCGACGTCCTCCGCCGTCACGCCCGTCTCCGCCGTGATCCCGCGCAGGTCGAGGATGCACTCGTGCGCGACGAGCCCGGCCGGCCCCGTGTAGAGCACCGGGTAGTGGTCCGCAAGGCGGCTCGCGACGTAGTTCGCCGTGAGCACCGCCGTCTTCGTCGCCTCGGTCAGCCCGTCGGGGCCCATGAGCGCGACGTACGCGTACGAGATCGGCAGGATCCCCGCCGAGCCGTACCGCGTCGCGGAGACCGGCGTGGCCTGGGGTACCGCTCCTGCTCCTCCCGCGTCCGCCGTCGGCGCGAGCGGGTCGCCCGGGAGGAACGGCACGAGGTGCTCGGCGACCGCGACCGGGCCGACGCCGGGGCCGCCCCCGCCGTGCGGGATGCAGAACGTCTTGTGCAGGTTCAGGTGCGAGACGTCGCCGCCGAACTCGCCCGGGCGCGCGAGGCCCACGAGCGCGTTGAGGTTCGCGCCGTCGATGTACACCTGGCCGCCAGCCTCGTGTACGAGGTCGCACACCTCGCGCACGTGCTCCTCGTAGACGCCGTGCGTCGAGGGGTACGTGATCATGATCGCCGCGACCCGGGGGCCGTGGTCGGCGAGCTTCGCCCGCAGGTCGTCGAGGTCCACTTCGCCGCTCTCCGCGGTCCTCACCACGTCGACCTTCAGGCCCGCCAGGGCCGCCGACGCCGCGTTCGTCCCGTGCGCCGACGCCGGGATGAGGCACACGTCGCGCTCCGTGTCGCCGCGCGACACGTGGTAGTCACGGATCGCCAGCAGGCCCGCGAACTCGCCCTGCGAGCCCGCGTTGGGCTGCACCGAGACGCCCGCGTAGCCCGTGATCTCGGCGAGCGCCGACTCCAGGCCGTCGATGAGCTCCGCGTAGCCGAGCGCCTGGTCGGCGGGCACGTACGGGTGCAGGTCCGCGAACCCCGGCCAGGAGATCGCCTCCATCTCGGCCGTCGCGTTGAGCTTCATGGTGCACGAGCCCAGCGGGATCATCGTGCGGTCCAGCGCGAGGTCCTTGTCCGAGAGCCGCCGCAGGTAGCGGAGCATCGAGGTCTCCGAGCGGTGCAGGTGGAAGATCGGGTGCTGGAGGTAGCTCGTCTCGCGCCGGAGCGCCGCGGGCAGGGCGTCCGAGACGCCGCCGGTGGGGACGGCGGCCTCGCCGTCCGCCTCACCACCGCTCGTGACCACGCCTCCACCTCGCGAGGTAGAGGCCTGGTCCGGCGAGGTAGAGGCCTGGTCTGGCGAGGTAGAGGCCTGGTCTGTGAGGCCGAAGGCCGCCAGTACCGTGGCGAGGGTAGCGGCGGTGGTGGTCTCGTCGCAGGCGATCTGTACATGATGAGCGTCGGGGTTGTACAGGTTCACGCCAGCAGCTGCGGCTGCAGCGACGACGGCCTCCGCGCGGCCAGGGACGACGGTGCGGACGGTGTCGAAGAACGTGTCGTGCTCGACGGTGACCCCGCCCGCGCGCAGGGCGTCGGCGAGGGTCGTGGCGTGGGCGTGGGTGCGCTCGGCGATCGCGCGGAGGCCGTCGGGGCCGTGGTAGACGGCGTACATCGACGCCACGATGGCGAGGAGCGCCTGCGCGGTGCAGATGTTGCTCGTCGCCTTCTCGCGGCGGATGTGCTGTTCACGGGTCTGGAGCGCGAGCCGGTAGGCGGTGTCGCCGTCGGCGTCGATCGAGACGCCCACGAGCCGGCCGGGGAGGGACCGTTCCAGACCCTTGCGGACCGCCATGAACGCGGCGTGCGGACCGCCGTAGAACAGCGGGACGCCGAACCGCTGAGCCGAGCCCACCGACACGTCGGCGCCGAGCTCGCCGGGAGAGACCAGCAGCGTCAGGGCGAGCAGGTCGCTCGCCACGGTGACGAGCGCGCCCGCGTCCTTGGCCTCCGCCACCACGGGACGCCAGTCCACGACACGGCCCGACGCCCCGGACTGCTGGACGACGACGCCCACGAGCTGCGCGGCGTCGTCCACCTCGGCGGGGAAGCCCCCCGCCGCGCGGGCGGCGGCGAGGCCGACGTCCAGGCCGCCCGAGAGGTCCGCGACCACCACGGGAAGGCCGACGGCGTGCGCGCGACCGAGCGTCACGGCGAGCGTCTGCGGGAAGAGGTCGGCGTCCAGGGCCACGTAGCCGCTCTTCGCGCGCGAGGCACGCCACATGAGCGCGACGGCCTCCGCGACCGCGGTGGCCTCGTCGAGGAGCGACGCGTTCGCGACGTCCAGGCCCGTGAGGTCCTCGACGACCTGCTGGAAGTTGAGCAGCGCCTCGAGGCGGCCCTGCGAGATCTCCGGCTGGTACGGCGTGTACGCGGTGTACCAGGCGGGGGACTCGAGGACGTTGCGGCGGATCACCGGGGGAGTGACGGTGCCGTAGTAGCCGAGCCCGATCATCTGCGTCTTGACGACGTTCTTGCCGGCCAGCGCGCGCAGGTGGTCCAGCACCTCGGTCTCGGTGCGCGCGGCGGGCAGGTCGAGCGCGCGCTCGGTGCGGATCGACGCCGGGACGGCCGCGTCGACGAGCGCGTCGAGCGAGGCGTAGCCGAGCTGGTCGAGCATCACGCCGACCTCTCGCCCGCGCGGGCCGAGGTGGCGCGGCGCGAACGCACCGGTCGCGGCGTTGTGCCGTGAGCTGGGGTCGAAGGACGGCTGGGTCACGAGGGACTCCCGGTGGAGGGGACGACGGCGGGTCCCTCCCCGCTCTGTCATCGGACGCACGCGTCGACCTGAGAGTTTTGCCGGTCCGCCGTGCCGCGAGGGCCGGGGCGCGCCGACTTGCACCGTCGGTGGGCCGCGACCGCCGGGGGTCCGACGAGCGCACGGCCGCTTTCCAGAGTTGCCTCGCCACGACGGTACGGGGGCCTGAGAGATTCCCGGGGAGGGTTTGCTCCTTCGGCGCCGGCGGCGGCCCGCTGGACCGTGGCGCCGAGCTCTCCCGTCGTGGTTCGGGCGGCTGTACTGCAGTTGTGGGCTCGATCATACCGGTCGGGCCCCGGCGCGTGCCGCGCCGCGGGCACCACGGCCGTCTCATCGAACGGGTAATAACTACGGACCCCGAACGATCCGCGCTAGCGTCGCGGCGGACGAGGCGACGGAGCGACGCGGGTGGGGGAGCCATGACGACCGAAGGTGCGGCCTCGCAGCCGCCGCTGGGGGAGCGGGTCCGACGCTGGACGACCATGTGGGGGCTGCTGCGGCACGCAGGCGTCCCCATCGTCGCGGCGGGCCTCGCGCTGACCGTCCTCCTCGCCCTCCTGCCGCTCGTGTCCATCGTCGCCCTGGGCCGCGTGCTCTTCCTCCTGCCGAGCATGACCGACGGCGCGGCGAGCGCCGGGTGGAGCGACCTCCTCGCGGTGTTCGGCGTCGCGGTCGGGGCGCTCGTCGTGCAGCAGCTCCTCGCGCCGTTCCAGGCGGGGATCGTCGAGACGATCGGTCGGCGGGTCGACCAGCGCTGCATCGACCGGCTCCTCGGCGCGGCGCTGTCCGACGCCCCGCTCGCGCTGCTGGACGACTCCGAGGTGCTCGACGTCGTCGCCGACGCGCGCGCGGCGTTCGCGCGCCAGAGCATGAGCCCCGGCGACGCGGCCGGGGCGCTCGTCCCGCTCGTCGGCCGCTACGTGCAGGTCGTCGGCGCGGCGGTGCTCGTCGCGGCCGTCGTCTCGCCCGTCGCGGGTGCCGTGATCCTCGCGACGGCGCTCGCCATGCGCGCGGGGGTACGGGGCACGTTCAGCAAGCTCACCCCGATCTGGAAGACTCTCCACCCCCAGCGGCGCCGGATGTACTACCTGCGGGAGCTCGCGACCACGCCCGGGGTCACCAAGGAGGTCCGCCTCCTCGGCGTCCTCGGGTGGCTGCGCGACCGTCTGCGTCGGGAGACGATGGCCTACCTCGAGCCGCAGTGGGCGGTCAACCGTCGGCTCCAGCTCTGGCCGTTCGTCGGGTTCTCGGCGATCGGCCTGGTCGGCGGCACGATCGTCCTGGTCCTGGTCGCCGTCGACGACACGCTCGACCTCTTCGCGCTCGGCGTCGCGATCCAGGCGGTGCTCATCCCCCTGCGGTTCGGCGTGTACTTCCCCGAGTGCGACGTGCGCACGCAGTTCGGCCTGCTGTCGTTCGACGCGCTCGAGCGGTTCGAGCAGCGCCTGCGGTCGGCCACGCCCGAGCGCACCGGGGAGGACGACGACGTCCCCGTCCCGCACGGCGTGATCCGCTTCGAGGACGTGTGGTTCCGGTACTCGGACGACGGCGCGTGGGTCCTGCGGGGCCTCGACCTCACGCTCGTCCCGGGCACGTCGACGGCGATCGTCGGGCTCAACGGCGCCGGCAAGACCACGACCACCAAGCTCCTCGCGCGCCTCTACGAGCCGACGCGGGGGCGCATCACCGTCGACGGCGTGGACGTGCGCGACCTCCCGCTCCAGGCGTGGCGGCGCCGTCTCGCCCTGATCTTCCAGGACTACGTCCGCCTCGAGCTCTCCGTCACCGACAACGTCGGGCTCGGCGCGCCCGAGCTGCGCGACGACTCCGACCTGCTGCGCGAGGCGATCGTCGCGGCCGGCGCGGACGGCGTCGTGGACGGCCTCGCCGACGGTGCCGACACGGTGCTCTCCGGCGGGTACGCGGGGGGCCGCGACCTCTCGGGCGGGCAGTGGCAGCGGGTCGCCCTGGCACGCGCCCTCCTCGCGGTCGCGGGCGGCGCCGACGTCCTCGTCCTGGACGAGCCGACGGCGCAGCTCGACGTGCGCGCCGAGGCCGAGTTCTTCGAGCGCTTCCTCGCCCACGGCGCGGTCGCCTCGGTGGCGGGCGAGCGCGCCGTGACGTCCGTCGTCATCTCGCACCGCTTCTCGACGGTCCGCCCGGCCGACCAGATCGTCGTCGTCGCGGAGGGCCGCGTCGTCGAGCAGGGCACGCACGACGAGCTGCTCGACGCCGACGGCCGCTACGCCGAGCTCTTCACCCTCCAGGCCCGCCGGTTCCGCGACGGCTCACCCGACGGCCCCGACCCCGACCTCGGTCCCGACCGTGATGCCCGAGCCACCGGCGCCCCGACCGCCGTGACCTCCGGAGGTGCCCGATGAAGCGCGTCGCGCTCGCCGCCCGGTTCATGCTCGCCCACGCCTGGCGGACCGACCGGCGCCGCCTGCTGGTCGCGTGCGTGCTGCTGACGATCGGGTTCCTCGCCGGCCCCCTCGTCGGCGTCGGGCTGGGCCTCTTCACCGACGCGCTGGTCGACACCGAGGTCGCGCGCGCCGTCGGGCTCGCGTGCGCGGTGGCGGCCCTCGTCGTCGCGGAGCTCATGCTGGGCCACTTCGCCCACCTGTCGTACTTCGAGGTCGCGGACCTCCAGCAGCTTCACCTGCTGGACGAGGTCGCCCAGCTCACGCACGGCTCGTCCGACCTCGCGGAGCTCGACGACCCGGACCGTGTCCGCCTCCTCACGTCGGTGACCGAGGGCCTGCAGCGGGTCCGGCTCGCGCTCGAGGGCACGCTCCAGCTCGGCGGCATGGTGCTCCAGGTCCTGGTCACCACCGTCATCCTCGGTCTCGTCGAGCCGTGGCTGCTCCTGCTGCCCCTCGCAGCGCTGCCGCCCGTCTGGCTCGCCGACCGCGCGCAGCGCGTGCTCGACCGGGCGCGCGACGCCGCGGCCGACGACGTACGCCTCTCCCGGCACCTCGTCACCGCCGGGACGACGGGCACCTCGGCCAAGGAGATCCGGCTCTTCGGCGCGCGTCACCTCGTCGCGGACCGGCAGCGCGCGGCGTGGGACCGCACGACCGCGGTCCTGTGGAGCGCGCACCGGCGCTCCGCGCTGCTGCGCGCGGCGGGCCAGGTGTGGTTCGCGCTCGCCTACGGGGCCGCGGTCCTCCTCGTGCTGCGCAGCGCCGCGTCGGGCACGGCGGCGATCGGCCAGGTCGTGCTCGTCGTCACGCTCGCCATCCAGGTCAGCACGCAGGTCGCGGGCGCGCTGTCGCTGTTCGGCAACCTGCAGGACGCCGGACGGACGGTCGAGAAGCTCCTCCGGCTGCGCGCGACGGCGACGCCGCGGGGCGCGGCTGGCGTCGCGGGTGGCGGCACGGCCGGCGGCGCGGGTGGCGCGCCCGCCGAGGGTGCGACCACCGCCGGGCAGCTGCCCGATCGCCTCACCGGCGGCCTGCGCGTCGAGAACCTCACCTTCGCCTACCCGGGCGCGGACCGGCCCGTCCTCGACGGCGTCAGCCTCGAGCTGCCCGCGGGCGCGACCGTCGCGCTCGTGGGGGAGAACGGCGCGGGGAAGTCCACCCTGGTCAAGCTCCTGTGCGGGCTGTACCGGCCGACGTCGGGCCGCATCCTCGCGGACGGCGTGGACCTCGCCGAGGTGGCGCCCGGCGCGTGGCAGTCGCGCGTCGCGACGCTGTTCCAGGACTTCGCACGCCTCGAGCTCTCGCTGCGCGAGGACGTCGGGATCGGGCGCGTGGACGCGCTCCACGACGACGACGTCCTGTGGGCCGCGCTCGACGAGGCCCGCGCCCGCCCGATCGTCGAGCGCTCGCCCGACGGCCTGGACCAGGTCCTCGGCACGAGCTACGCGGACGGCGCCCAGCTCTCGGGCGGGCAGTGGCAGACGCTCGGTCTGGCCCGCACGCTGCTGCGCGCCGACCCCCTCCTGCTCGCGCTCGACGAGCCCGCCTCCGCGCTCGACGCGACCGCGGAGCACGCGCTGTTCGAGCGGTTCACGGAGACCGCGCACCGGACGGGCAGCACGTCCGGCGGCGTCACGCTGTTCGTCTCGCACCGCTTCTCGACCGTGCGCGACGCCGACCTCATCGTCGTGCTCGACGGCGGCCGCGTCGCCGAGCTCGGCACCCACGACGAGCTCGCCGCCGCGGGCGGGTCGTACGCCGAGATGTACGCGCTCCAGGCCCGCGCCTACCGGTGACGGCCGTCTGACAGGGTGGGGACATGACCGCCGACACGATCGCCGACGTCGTCCTCCTGCTCGTGCTCGTCGGTGCCGGGGTCCTGCTCGTCTGGTGCGCCCGGGCGACGGCGTCCGGGCGCCTCGGGCGCAACCAGCTCGCCGGGATCCGCACCGCGACGACGCTCGCGAGCGACGAGGCGTGGCGCACCGCCCACCGGGCGGCCCGGCCGCTGAGCGAGGCCGCGGGCTGGGTGCTCGTCGCCGCCGCCCCGGCCCTGTTCCTCGTCGGCGACGAGGCAGGTCTCGTCGTCGTGCTGGTCGCGACGGGCCTGACGCTCGCGCTCACGATCGGGGGGCTCGTCGTCGGGACGCGCGCCGTGCGGCGCGAGGCCGACCGGAGCCGGTGACGCGCGCTCGGGTCGGGATCGCGTCGGGCGGGCCCAGCGTCAGGCGGGCTCGGAGACCAGCTCACGCTCCGCCGTCGGGCCGGGCCGGGACTCCTGGGCCGGGCGGCGCGACGCCGGGCGGCCGTGGGTGAGGTAGAGCGGGAGGCCGGTGAGGAGCAGCCCGCCGACGAGGTTGCCGAGCACGGTGGGGATCTCGTTCCAGACGAGGTAGTCCATGATCGTGAACTCGCCGCCGAGCAGCAGCCCGGACGGGAACAGGAACATGTTGACGATCGAGTGCTCGAACGACATGAAGAAGAACAGCATCACGGGCATCCACATCGCGACGGCCTTGCCGGGCACGTCCTTCGCGAGCATCGCGCCGACGACGCCCATGGACACCATCCAGTTGCACAGCATGCCGCGCACGAACAGCGTGAGCATGCCCGACGCCCCGTGCTCCGCGTACCCGACCGTGCGGCCCTCGCCGATGTGCCCGATCGCCTGACCGACCTCGTTGGGCGGGGTGTCGAACCCGTACGTGACGACGATCGCCATCATCACCGCGACGGCGAGCGCGCCGAGGAAGTTCCCCACGAACACGAGGCCCCAGTTGCGCAGGACGCCGCGCACCGTGACGCCGGGTCGCTTGTCGAGCCAGGCCAGCGGGCCGAGGACGAACATGCCGGTGAGCAGGTCGTACCCGAGCAGGTACAGCAGGATGAACCCGACCGGGAAGAGGACGGCGCCCAGGATCGCGTGGCCCGTGGTGACCGTGACCGTCACCGCGAACGCGGCGGCGATCGCGAGGATCGCGCCGCCCATCGCGGACCGCACGAGCGTGTCGCGCGTGGACAGCAGGACCTTGCTGGCACCGGCGTCGATGATCGTCGGGACGAGCTCGGCGGGCTTGACGTAGGACATGGGCGGGCTCCGGTCTCTGAGGCGACGTCGCGGCAGGGGAGCGCCCGACGGCGCGTCCCACGCTAGGAACCCGCGGTTTCGCCCGCGTTCCCGCCGGGGAGCGACCTCGTTACCGGGGTCGCTCAGCGCGCGGGGCCGCCCTGTGAGAACTCGCACCCGACGCGGGCTCGACGACGACCGACCGGACCGTCGCGAGGCGGCGCACCGCGCGCTCGAGGGCCCGCGTGCGGCGCGGCGTCGCGCGGAAGGTCACGACGATCCGCCCGGCCCGGCCGTCGTCATCGACCGGCTCGGTCGCGAGCGAGTCGAAGCTGACCCCGCGCGTCGAGAACACCCCGGTCAGCGCCGTGAGCGTGCCCGGCTGGTCGAGGCCGTGCACGGTCGCGACCCACGCGGCCTCCGCCCCGGCCCGGCCCGACGGCGCCCGGTCGCCGGTCGCGGACGACGCACCCGGGACGGGCGCACCGGTCCGGGCCCGCTCCCGGCCGGCGGGCCGGTCGTCGTCCCGCGGCACCGTGCTCGCGGCGACCATCCGCTCGATGCCGTCCGCCGCGTGCGCGAGGCGCCGGGCCTCGTCGTCGGGCAGGTCGTCGAGGAGCACCCGCGTCCACCCGCCCGGCCCGAGGACCACCGGGACGCCGAGCACGCCGCGGTACGGGACGCCGTCGTGCCCCGCGAGAGTCCGGTCGAGCGGTCCGTCGAGCCGTCCGTCGAGCTCGCCGTCGAGCGCGACCTGCCCGGCGACCACGATCTCGCGGCCGTCGAGGATCACCTCGAGCAGGTCGACCGTCGCGCTGGCCGTCCCGGCGGGCGTCTTCGCTCCCGACTGGTGCGTCATCCACGGTCGCGTCACGAGCCGCAGGTCGGCGGGCCACGTGTCGATGAGGTCGAACGCCGCACCCATGTCCGCCGTCGCGACGCGCGCCAGCTCGGTCTTCGCCGCGGCGATCTCGGCGGGCAGCGCGTCGAGCGTCCGGCCCCGACGCAGCGCCGCGACCGCGCGGGCACGCTCGTCGGCGTCGAGACCGCTGACGCGGACCGTCGACCACAGCGGGACGGCGTCCTCGCCGTGCTGGCCACCGACGAACCCGCCGACGCGGTGCCGACGCACGCCCAGCTCGACCGCGAGCTCGCGCCGGAACCGCAGCGTGTCGAGCCACGCGCCCATCCCGAGCACGCGGTGCCGCCCGAGCCGCTCCGCCATGACGGCGACGCCGAGCTCCACGGGGTTCGTCACCACGACGACGACCTCGTGCCCCGATCCGTGGCGCGCGATCGCGTCCGCGTACTCGGCGAGGACGGCGCCGTTCGTCGCGGCGAGGACGCGGCGGTCGGGGTCGGCGCCCGTGCGCGCCGGGGGAGTGAGGCCGGCGGCGACCACGATCACGTCGGCCGTGACGTCCTCGGGGGAGTGCGCGACGTCGAGGAGCGGCGCGTGCTCGTCGTACGCGTCGACCAGGTCCGCGCGCAGCCCGTGCACGGCCCGACCCGACGCCCCGCCCGCGCGACCGACGAGCTGGAGCCGCGCCGTCGGCGGGAGCACCCGTCGCTCGACGATCTGCGTGCACACCTGCCGGCCGACGTCCCCCGTCGCCCCCACCACCGCTACGTCCACCCCGGCAGGCTACGTCCCGACCGATGAGTCCGGGCGCCCTGGCGCGTCATGACCGGTGAGGACGCACCGGGACGAGAGGAGCAGGACGATGACGACCGCCGACCCGACGGTGAAGAACCTCGACGGCTACGGGACGCCGCCGATCGAGTGGGCGCGCGTGCACGACACGCTGTTCGGCCGGCTCCCGCAGGAGCCCGGGTCCGGCGGGCCGAACCGGCACACGACGTGGCTCGCGACGACCGACCCCGACGGGAAGCCGCACGTCGTGCCGTTCGGCGCGCTCGTCCTCGACGAGGAGATCTTCCTGTGCTCCGGCGAGGGCACGCGCAAGAACCGGAACCTGCACCGCGACCCGCGCTGCACGCTCACGGTCGCGACGGAGCCGTTCGACCTCACCGTCGAGGGCAGGGCCGAGCGCGTCACGGACCCCGAGGCCCTGGAACGCGCGGCGGCCGGCTTCCGCGCCGACGGGTGGCCCGCGACCGTCGACGGCGACGCGCTCACCGCCGAGTTCAGCGCACCGTCCGCCGGCCCGCCGCCATGGGCGGTCTACCGTCTGATCCCCGAGCGCGTGTTCGCGTTCGGCACGGCCGAGCCCTACGGCGCCACGCGCTTCGACCTCCCGCCGAGGTAGAGACCAGGTCACGCGAACGCGATGTCGGCCGCGGCGGCGACCATCTCGTCGAGGACCGCGGAGACGACCGGCCGGGGCTCGTGCCGGGTCGCGCGGTGGCGCGCGACGAGGCGGCGCGAGCCGAGGCCGGGCAGGCCGACGACCGTGACGCCGTCGGGCACCTCGTCCGACGCGCCGCCCTCCACGGCGAGCGCCGGGAGCATCGCGACGCCGAGCCCGGCCGCGACGAGGGACAGCGCGACGTCGAAGTCGTAGTAGTTGTGCCGCGTGCGCAGCGTCCCGCCGAGCCCGCGGGCCAGACGGCGCAGGGCGCGCGCGGCGGCGGTGCCGGGCTCGGGACCCAGCCAGACGGCGTCGCGCACGTCGTCGAGGCGGGTCGGGGTCGACATCCCGGCGGGGACAACGAGCCGCCACGGCTCGTCGAGCAGCACGATCTCGCGCGTGCCGCGCGGCGCGGGGGAGTCGGCCTCGTAGTCGCGCTCCAGGAGCACGACGTCGAGCTCGCCCGCGCGCAGGAGGCGCAGCGCCTCGGTGGGCTCGCGCTCCTGGACGTCGAGCTCGATGCCGGGCGCCGTCTCGGCCAGGCGCCCGGCGACGGGCGCGACGACGGCGCGGATCGCCGTCTGGAACGACCCGACCGCGACGCGGCCCATGACCTCGTCGCCGAGCGCGGCGAGCGCCTTGCGCGCCTCGACGAGCTCCGTCTCGATGCGTTCGGCCGTCTCCGCGAGCACGCGCCCGGCCGGCGTGAGGGTCACGCCACGTGGTCCGCGGTCGAGGACCGCGACGCCCTCCTCGGCCTCGAGCCGCTGGATCTGCTGGGAGACCGCGGACGGGGTGACGTGCAGAAGGTCTGCTGCCGCGAGAATGCCCCCGCCACGGTGCACGGCAAGGAGAAAGCCAAGTCTGCGTGGGTCCGTCGCCATGTAGAGATGCTAAACGGCCGGTGCAGAATCCTTCGATTGTGCTGAAGCGCGCGAGGCCTCACACTTGTCGTGGCGCCGGTCGGTTACCTCCTCCTCCTTACGGGTCGGCGCCCGAGCTTCCGCACCACCCGCGCCACCAGCCATCGGCCCGGAGCGCACAGCCACCGCAGCGTCGCGGTACCCCCTCCACCCCTCTTCGTCACCGGAGTACCGCTGTGCCCGTCACCCTCGACGCGTTCGTCATGTTCCTCGGCTGGATCGGCGCCGCCGCCGGAGTCGTCGCCTACGCGATGGTCAGCCGCGGCCGCTGGGCCGCGTCGTCCGCCCCGTTCCAGCTCACCAACCTCACCGCCGCGGGCCTCATGGGCATGGTCGCGGCCGCGAACGGGGTGTGGCCGTCGGTGGCTGCCAACATCGTGTGGATCCTCATCGGCGTGCAGGCGATCGTCGTGATCGTCCGCGCGCGGGCGCGCCGCCGCGCGACCGTCGACGACGTGGCGGCCCCGGCCCCCGCGGTCGTCCCCGGCGCGGTCACGGCCACCGCCCCCGAGTCGGCCCTGCCCGACGGCGACCCCTCGCCGCGCGAGGTCGGGCTCGCCGCCTGACTACACCCCGGCGGGCGTGACGAGCCCGATCAGCAGGCCCATCACGAGCACGGTGACCAGCTCGTGCGCGACGTTGAGGACCGTGAGCCCGGCCGGCCGGCCCTCGAACGCGTCGTGCGTGACGAACCGCGCGGCGGTGAACCCCGCCCACAGCACGAGGGCGGTCAGCAGGGCGTTGCCCAGGTAGGCGCCGCCGTAGAAGGACCACGCGAGGTACGTCGCCCCGGCGAGCACCCAGGCGGTGACGAAGCTGACCACGACCGTGACGACGATCGGCACGACGGCGTCCCGGCCCTCGCCGGACGGGACGACCTTCGCGACGCGCATCCAGTACGTGCCGAACACCTTCGGCGTGTACCAGACCGAGCCCACGACCATGCTCGACACCGTCGCGGCCAGCACCGCCCAGTAGTTGATCTCCGGAACCATCGGACCGCTCCCTCGCGTCGACGCCGTCGCTCGGAGCGTAGCGCTCAGGCGGTGGCGCCCGCCTGCGGTCCGACGACCACGTCGACCACGACCGCGCGGTGGTCGGACAGGCCGGTGTCGACGGCCGTCGCGGGGCCGAGGGCCCGGATCGTCGCCTGCCCGGGCGTGGCGTCGACGAGGACGTGGTCGATCTGGCGGACGGGCCGGTCCGTCGGGTGGGTCAGCACGTCGGCGAGGGACGTGAAGCCGCTGAGCTCCGCAGGCTCCGGCGCGCGCAGGTTGAGGTCGCCGAGCAGCGCGAGCGGACGGGGGAGCGGCGCGCACGCCCGGACGAGGGACCGGAACTGGTCCGCGGTGAACTCCGGGCGGGACGTGGTGTGGGTCGTCACCACCGTGAGCGGTCCCCACGGCGTCACGACGGCGGCCGCGAGCGCCGCGCGGGGCTCGTCCGGGACCACGCGGAACGGGACGAGGCGCGCGGCCCCGCTCGCCGAACCGGGCGTCCGGCGCCGGACGCGCGAGCGCCACGGCATCCGGTCGAGCTCGAGCCGCGACCACCGCGCGACCGGGAACCTGCTGACCAGCCCGATCCCGTAGGACGCGACGCCCGGCACGCGCCGCACGCCCGCACCGGGTCGCGCCGCGCGCACCCAGGCACCCGAGACGCCGCGCAGGGTGGGGGAGAAGTGCCGGTGGTCGGCGCGCAGCGCCTCGGCGGCGACGGCGACGAGGTCCGCACGCTGCGAGCGGGGCGCGTCGCGCTCCACCTCCTGCAGCGCGAGCACGTCCGCGTCGAGGTACGCGACCGCGCGCGCGAACCGCTCGACGTCGACCGTCCCGTCGAGCGCGGCGCCGTGCAGCGCGTTGAACGTCGCGAGGCGCAGCGCGCCGTCGGGTCGCGGGGGCAGTCCGGGCGAGGCGGCGGTCGGCACCGCACGATCCTCGCGCGGACGGACGATCCGCGCGACCACACCGGCGAGGCAGCGACCTCCGGGCCGCGGGAGCACCCAGTCCCTGGGCGCCGGTCGCGCTCTCGGCCCGCGGGTCGCGGTGTCGGGGCGGTCGTCCGCCGTCGCGACCTCGTCAGCGAGTACGGCGCCAGGCGACGATGCGCTCCACCGCCTCCGCGACGGTCTCCGGGGCCGCCGCGAAGGAGAGGCGCACCCAGTCGCCGCCGCGGACGGCGTCGAAGTCGGTGCCCGGGGTCAGTGCGACGCCCGCCTCGGCGAGCAGCCGCTCGCACCACGTCACGGAGTCCAGGCCGTCGCCGGAGACGTCCGCGTAGACGTAGAACGCGCCGTCGGCCGGGGCGACGCGCGACCAGCCGAGGTCGTCGAGCCGCGACAGCACGAGCTCGCGCGACGCCGCGTAGCGCGCCAGGTTCTCCGCAGCGGCCGTGTACCCCTCGGGCGAGAACGCCGCGACGCCCGCGTGTTGCGCGAGCGCGGGCGGCGACAGCGCGACGTTGCCCGCGAGCGCGTCGACCGGACCGACGAGCTCGTCGGGCAGCACGAGCCACCCCAGCCGCCAGCCCGTCATGGCCCAGTACTTGGAGAACGAGTTGACGACGACGGCGCCCTCGCCGACGTACCGCGCCGCGGTCGGCAGCGCGGCGGGCGAGGCGCCCGGGTCGCCGTACGTGATGCCGTGATAGATCTCGTCGCTCACGAGCCGGACGTCGTGGTCGGCGCACCACGTGGCGACGGCGTCGAGCTCGGCGGGCAGGATCATCGTCCCCGTCGGGTTCGCCGGGCTCGCGACGACCAGCCCGTCGAGGCCGCCGTCGTAGTACGCCTCCATGAGCTGCGACACCGTGGGCTGGTAGCGCGTCTCCGGGCCGCAGTCGAGCTCGACGACCTCGCAGCCGAGCGCCCGCAGGATGTTCTTGTACGCGGGGTAGCCGGGACGGGCGAGCGCCACGCGGTCGCCGACGTCGAACGCCGCGAGGAACGCGAGGAGGAACCCGCCGGACGACCCGGTCGTCACCGCGACGCGCGCCGGGTCGACATCGACGCCGTACCAGCGGTCGTAGTGCTCCGCGATCGCGCGGCGCAGCGCCGGGACGCCGAGCGGCTCCGTGTAGCCGAGGTCGCCGCGCTCCAGCAGCTCGATCGCCCGGCGGCGGACGACGTCCGACGCACCCGTCGACGGCTCGCCCGCGCACAGGTTGAGGACCGACGCCCCCGCGTCGCGCAGCCGGTTCGCCTCCGCGAGCACCTCCATCACCGCGAACGGCGGCACGTGCGAGCGGCGCGAGACCTTCATCGACCCAGACATGAAGCCATCATGCCGGGTCAACGGACCCGACCACCGCCGACCCCGGGGTTGTCGCCGCCGCACGGCGCCGAACCCGGGGTTGCGGGCGAGTTCGGCGGTCGGACGGCGCACAACCCCGGGTTTAGCGCCGGGTCGGTCATCCGTTCGAGGGATGTCGGCGACGGCGAGGGATCGGTCGTCCGGGCGACGCGCCGTCGTCGGCCGGCGGGGTCGGATGGACGGCATGGCCGAGGACGTGTGGGACGACGGCTCCGAGGACCGGGCGAGGGACGATCACGCGCGAGGAGGTCGCAACGAGACGTTCCGGCCGGTCCGGGGATGGGGCGTGCTGTGGCGCAGCGCGTTCGTGCTGTGGCACGGCGGGCGCGAGTACGTCGTAGACGTGGACTTCCTCGACTGGGACGAGCGGATCCGGCTCTACCGCGACCGGCGCCTCGTCGACGAGCAGCGGTCCCGGGCCCGCTTCGACCTCGGCGACGCGCGGATCGAGGCCCGGATGAGCCTCTACGGGGTGCGGTACGTGCGCGTCGTCGACGCCGTGGGCGACGTCCGGGACGTCCCGCCGATGCCCGGCACGGCCGAGGCGTGGCGCGACCGCATGGACCGGGAGCGCCCGACGGCGAGCCGCGCCGTCGGCGTCGCCGCGTGGGTCGTGCTCGTGGTCGCGCTCGTGACGCAGGTGCCCCAGCTCCTCGACCTCGTCTCCGGGTTCACCGGCTGGACGCCGCCGTTCGTGCCCGACCTGCCCGCCTCCGTGAACACGGTGCTGTCCGTGGCCGGGGTGGTCGCCGCCGTCGACCGCGGGCTGCGGCGTCGGTACCACCCGCTCCTGGACGGCTGACCCGCCGCCTCGTCCCGCGTCGCGGAGCCTGCCTAGGGTGGAGGGACACCGACAGGGGAGGTTCTCGTGTTCCGACGACGGTCCCGCGCCACCTCGGACGACGACCCGGTCCGGCGCGCCGCGCAGTACCGGGTCGACCGCGAGATCGCGCGCGAGAGGTCCGACCGCGGAGAGGCCGGGCGTGACGAGGCCGGGCGGTCGGACACGCCCGCTCCGCCGGGGGGCGAGGCGCCCGCCGCGGCGTCCCGAGAGCCGGACGACGACGCCGGCTCCCGCGGACCGCGGCGCGTACGACCCGAGGACCGAGCGATGTACGTCGACACGGTGATCGACCAGGCCATCCGACGCGGGGAGTTCGACGACCTCCCGCTCGCGGGCAAGCCGATCCCCGGGCTCACGGGGACGCACGACCCCGACTGGTGGCTCAAGTCGGTCATCGAGCGCGAGCAGCTCACCGGGCTGGGACCGCCCGCGATGCTGCTCAGGCAGGAGGACCGAGAGCTCGACGACCGGCTCGACCGCGAGCTCGACGAGACGACCGTCCGCGAGATCCTGACGGACTTCAACGCGCGCGTCGTCGACGCCCGCCGCCAGCTCCTGGGCGGGCCGCCGGTGGTCACCCCGACGCGCGACGTGGACCACGAGGTCGCACGCTGGCGCGCCCGCCGCGACCGGACCGCCTGATTCCACGACTCCCCCCCGCCCCGCACAACCCCCCGCCGAGCACGACATGAGGGTCGCTATCGGGCTGATAACGACCCCCATGTCGTGTTCGGCGGAGCGGCGTCCGAGCGGCTAGCGGCCCTGGAGCGCGCGGACGTTGTCGCCGAACGTCCAGCCCTTGGAGCCGTCCCAGTTGATCGACCACGTCATGAGGCCCTTGAGGCGCGACGCGTACGGCTGGTACGCCTGCGTCACCAGCGACGGTGCCATGTAGCCGCCGCCCGCTCCCGCCTGGGCGGGGAGCCCCGGGACCTGCTTGTCGTAGGGCACCTTCACCGTGACGCCCTGGATCGTCAGTCCGGCGTTCAGGCAGTCGGTCTGCTTCTGGAAGCCCTGGACGGTCCCGGCGCCGTACGAGTCGCCGCTGCAGCCGTACATCGAGCCGTTGTAGTACTGCATGTTGAGCCACCACAGGCGGCCGTTGTCGACGTACCTCTTGATGATCGGCAGGTACGAGCCCCAGATCGAGCCGTACACGACGCTGCCGCCCGTCACGTACGCCGTCTCGGGCGCCATGGTGAGGCCGAAGGTGCTCGGCATCTCCGCGAGGACGCCGTCGATGATGCGGATCAGGTTCGACTGCGACGTCGACAGCGTGCTGATGCTCCCGCTGCCCGACAGCCCCGTCTCGATGTCGATGTCGATCCCGTCGAAGTGGTTGTCGCGCAGGATCGGCACGACCGTCTCCACGAAGCGGTCCGCGACGGCCGGGCTGGACAGGTCGATCCCGGCGGTCGCGCCGCCGATCGACAGGAGCAGGCGCGTCCCGTTCGCCTTCGCCGCGCACATCTCGGCGGGCGTGGGCACGTCGACACCGGTGTCCATGCCGTCCTGCCAGAGCACGGTGCCGTCCGAGAGGATCACGGGGAACGCGAGGGTCACGACGTTGTACCCGTGCGCGGAGATCCGGGGGTCGTCGATCGGGATGTGCCCGAGGCCGGGGTGCACGCCGTTGGACGCGCCGTCCCAGCTCTCCCAGTACCCCTGGAGCACCTTGCCCGCCGGCTTGCCCTGCACCGCGCAGTCGGTGGGGTCCGTGGGGTCCGTCGGGTCGGTGGGGTCCGTCGGGTCGGTGGGGTCCGTCGGGTCGGTGGGGTCCGTCGGGTCGCACGCTCCGCCGTCGGACCACAGCGTCGGGGTCGACGAGGGGGTCCAGCCCGCCCCGACGTAGGCCGTGTGCGTCACGCGCGCGGTGTAGGTGCGCCCGTTGTACGTGACCTGGGTCCCGGCGGTGTACGTCGAGCCCTCCGCCCAGGCGGTGGCCGCGCACTGGGCCGCGGCCGCGGGGGCGAGCGCACCCGGGACGACGGCCGCGCCGCCCACGAGGGCCGCCGCCAGGGCGACGGTGGCCGCTCCGGCGAGGAGCGGGGTCGGACGAGATCTCACGGGGCACCTCGAGTTCGGTCGCACGGCGGCCGAGGCGGGCGCCGTCGGCCGATGATCCCGCCAGTCTGCAAGCGGGCCACGGCGTCGCGCATGAGGGAGAACCACACGATCCGCACGGCTCGTCCGGGCGCGGACCCGCGGGGTGTACGGGTGGTCCCGGACCTGCCGACGCACGCGACGTCGGGGGCGCGGCACGTCGCCGGCGCTGCCGCGCCGAGCGGCCTCGCGCCCGGGCGCCTAGGGTCGGCCGCATGGCCGACTGGCAGCCCGACGTCCTCGGCGACGACTACGAGCAGCTCACGCTGCCGCTCGCCCCCGACGACGAGGGCGACGTCGTCGCCACGCTCGTGCGGCGCCGTCGGCCCGGGGGAGCCGCGGCGGACGGCGCCGGCGCAGGGACCACCGCGGGGGACGGGCAGCACCTCGACGTCCTGTACGTCCACGGATGGTCCGACTACTTCTTCCAGACCGAGCTCGCCGACTTCTGGGAGGCGCACGGCGCACGCTTCCACGCGCTCGACCTGCGCAAGTACGGGCGCAGCCTGCGGCCCGGCCAGACGCCCGGCTACGTCACCGACCTCGCGACGTACGACGAGGACATCGAGGCCGCGCTCGCGGCGATCGGCCACCACGGCGACGGGCGCTCGCCGCGCGAGCTCGTGCTCATGGGCCACTCGACGGGCGGGCTGACGCTCAGCCTCTGGCTCGCCCGGAACCCCGGCCGCGCGGCGGCGCTCGTCCTCAACAGCCCGTGGCTGGAGTTCCAGACGCGCGAGGTCGGGCGCCTGCTGCTCGAGCCCGTGATCGGGGCGAGGGCGCGGCTCACGCCGACGCGCCCGCTGCCGAACGTCGACCTCGGCTTCTACACGCGATCGGTGAGCAAGGACTTCGACGGCGAGTGGACGTACGACCTCGCGTGGCGCCCCCAGCACGGGTTCCGCACCACGCCCGCGTGGCTGTCCGCCGTCTTCCACGGGCAGCAGACGGTCGCGCGCGGCCTGTCCATCGGGGCGCCGGTGCTCGTGCTGCTCTCCGCCCGCAGCACGCTGCTGCCCCGCTGGACGCCCGAGATGATGCACACGGACACGGCGATCGACGTGGACGGCGTCGCGCAGCGGTCCGTCCAGCTCGGCGATCTGGTCACGGTCGCGCGCCTCGACGGCGCCCTGCACGACGTCGTGCTCTCGGCCCGGCCCGTGCGCGCGCTCGCGTACGGGCGGATCGCGCAGTGGGTCGGCGCGTACCTCCCGCGTCCCACGCCTCCCGTGCCCGACGACGACCGGGCACCCGCGCCGGACGACGCACCACGGGCGGCGAGCGGCCTCGGTCCGCTGCTCTCCCGCCTCGGGGCGGGCGCCCACCGTGCCGGGCGGGCCGTCGCGCGCGCGGTGGGCTCCGCCGTCGGGACGCTGCGCGGCACGAGGGCCGGCCGCCGGTGAGCGGAGCGCTGACGGGGCTGGACCACGACGCCGCACCCCGCCCAGGGCGACCCGCCCCGCGCACCCGCGGCCTTACGGTGAGCAGGTGAGCCAGACACTCGACCAGGGGCCCTTCTTCCACGGCACCAAGGCCGATCTCCGGGAGGGCGACCTGCTGACCGCGGGCTTCCGGTCGAACTACCGGCCCGAGGTCACCATGAACCACGTGTACTTCACCGCCCTCGTGGACGGCGCCGGCCTCGCCGCCGAGCTCGCGGCCGGCGACGCGGCACCTCGGGTCTACCGGGTCGAGCCGACGGGTCCGTTCGAGGACGACCCCAACGTCACCGACAAGAAGTTCCCGGGCAACCCGACGCGGTCGTACCGGAGCAGCGCACCGCTGCGGGTGGTCGGCGAGGTCACCGACTGGCCGCGGCTGAGCGAGGAGGCGCTGGCGGCCTGGCGCGCGCGTCTGGCGGCTCTCCTGTCCGACGAGCGGGGCGAGATCATCAACTGAGTGCTGCCGCTCCCGGGCGCCGCGCACACGCCGTCTCCCACCGCAGGGGGAGGGCGCCGGGTCGGGGCTCGCACCCTCGGTGGATACTCCGACGGCGGTCCGGCACTACCGTCGGCGACGTCGTGCGCGAGGTGCCCAGCAGAAGGAGCGGTACGAGTGTTTCGCGAGGTCCCTGTCCTGCCCGTCGTGGTGCCCCTGGCTGCCGCCGTGCTCGGGATGCTGCTCTGGCGTCTGCGCCGCGCGGACCGGCTCACGGTGCCGCGGGCCGCCGTCGCGCTCGCGCTCGCCGTCTATGCGGCCGGGGTCGTGGCCAACACGGTGTTCCCGATCTTCCTCGACAAGCCGGTGAGCAGCGCGCCGTGGAACGCCCACCTGGCCCTCGTGCCGCTGGCGGACTACGAGGTCGCCGACGCGGTGATGAACGTCCTCGTGTTCGTGCCGCTGGGCATGCTCCTGCCGCTCCTCCTGGCGCGGACGTCGTGGTGGCGCGCCGTGGCGGCGGCGGCGGCCTTCAGCCTGGCGATCGAGGTCGTCCAGTACGTCACCTCGCACCTGCTCGGGGGCGGCCACATCGCCGATGTGAACGACCTGCTCTTCAACGTCGTGGGCGGCGTGCTCGGCTACGCGCTGTTCGTCCTCCTGTGCCGCGTCCCCGTGCTCGACGCGTTCCTCGAACGTTTCCGCTGGTCCACAGGACCGCGAGCGCGCCTTGGCGGAGCGGACCTGCGTCGCGTGCATCCGCACTGACGGTTGCCCGGGTCCGCGGCGTGTCGCGGCGGCGGAGCGCGACCGCCCGACCGACGCTCAGCCGTCGAGCTGCGTGCGGACGAAGTCGACGATCCCGTCCGCGGCGGCCTCCACCTCGGCGAGGCAGTCCTCGAAGTCCTGCTGACCGCCGTACCAGGGGTCGGCGATGTCGAGCACGTGCTCGGGCTCGCCCGGCGCGACGCGGGGGGCGGCCGGGTCGAACGAGCGGTACATCCGCACCGGGCCGGCGGCGTCGAGGCGGCGCAGGGCGCGGGCGTGCTGGGACGTCATCGCGAGCACGAGGTCCCGCGCGGCGAGGTCGCCCGCGCGCACCTGTCGGGCGCGGTGCGTCCCGTCGACGACGTACCCGTGCTCGGCGAGGACGGCCCGCGCGCGGCGGTCGATCGGGTTCCCTCGCTCCTCGTCGCTGATCCCCGTCGAGTCCACCACGACGCGGTCGCCGAGCCCGGCCGCCTCGAAGCGGTCGCGCAGCACCACCTCGGCCATCGGGGACCGGCAGATGTTGCCGGTGCAGACGGTCATGACGCGGTAGGGCACGGGGGCCTCGGTACTGGTCATGGGCCCATTCTGCGGGAGGCGCGCGCGCTCCTCACGTGCGGCCGGTCGCCGGGCGGCCCGCGACCGCCACGTCTACCGTGAGGACATGATGATCGGGGCGGGGTCGGGGCGGATCGCCGTGACGGGCGCGAGCGGGCTCCTGGGGTCGAAGCTCGCGTTCCGCCTCGCCGCCGAGGGCGCGACGCAGCGCCTCGTCGTGCGCGACGCCGCCCGGGCGCCCCGCCTCGGCGACGACCCGCTCCCCGAGTCGGACGTCGCCGTCGTCGACGGGTACACGGACACGCGCGGGATGGTCGCCGCCTTCACCGACGTGGACACCGTGTTCCTGGTGTCCGCCCGCGAGGACCTCGACCGCGTCGCGCAGCACCGCGCGGCGGTCGACGCCGCCATCGCGGCGGGCGTCGGGCACCTCGTCTACGTGTCGTTCGTCGGCGCGGCACCGGACGCCGTCTTCACCTTCGCGCGCGACCACTGGCGCACCGAGGAGTACATCCGCGCGACGGGCGTGCGGCACACGTTCCTGCGCGACAACCTCTACCACCGCGGGCTCGCGCTCATGGTCGGCGACGACGGCGTGATCCGCGGACCCGCGGGCGACGGGCGGGTCGCGTCCGTGTCGCACGACGACATCGCGGACGTCGCGACCGTCGTCCTGCTCGACGCCGACACGCACCGCCACGACGGCGTCACCTACGACGTCACAGGGCCCGAGGCCCTCACGCTCGACGAGGTCGCGGAGGCCCTGACCACCGCGACCGGCCGCGACATCACGTACCACGCCGAGACCGTCGACGAGGCGTACGCGTCCCGCGAGCGGTACGGGGTGCCGCGGTTCGAGGTCGACGGCTGGGTGTCGTCGTACACGGCGATCGCCGCGGGCGAGCTCGCGCACGTGAGCGACGCCGTCCCCCGGCTCGTCGAGCGCCCCGCGCAGTCGTTCGCCACGTGGCTCGACGACTACCCCGAGGAGTGGGCGCACCTGCGCCCCGCGTGAGCTCGGCGCGCGTCGCCGCTCGGCGCGCACCCGCGAGATCGACCCGCACGTCCGAGATCGACCCTCGGTGGGTCGATCCGGCGACGGGCGGGTCGATCTCGGCGGTTCCACGCCGTGCGCGAAAACCCCTGGCGTCGCCGCGGGGGGCGGACGTACCGTCGTCGTACACGCGAAAGGAGGTGGTCCTGGAAGTGAAGATTCTTCGGACTCGTGAGGTGGTTGCGCGCTAGTCGTCGCGCAACCGATCCAGCAACGGACCGGATGCGGTGAGCCCGTGAACCGGGCGGGGTCTCCCGAGGGGAGACGCCCGACGGCGAGCGAGTACCACGCAACCACCGGAGCCCGCGGGTGTCGTGCCCTCGTCCAGCACGACAGGAGGAACCCTCCAGCCCGCGGGCTTCTCGCTGCCCGCGCCCTGCGCTGCGTGCACGAGACAGTCGCGTCCGGCACGTCCGGACGCGACTGTTCTCCTGCGCTCAACGGGTGACCGGGGCCGGGGCGGGCTCCGGGAGGGCGGCCTCGGCGACCGGGGTCGCGGCGGCGGCGGGACCGGCCGGCTCGACGACGGGCCGACGGCGGCGCAGCGCTCCCATCGCGACTGCCGCGAGGGCGAACGCCGCGACCGGGACCCACAGCGCGGTGTGGAACGCGGCGAGGCCCGCCTCCGGCCCCGTCGCGTCGCCGAGGGCGAGGACGCTGACGGCCGTCGCCGCGGAGATGCCGATCGCCGCGCCGAGCTGGAACGCCGTGTTGAGCACCCCGCCGGCCACGCCCTGCTCCGCGTCGGTCACGCCCGTGGTCGCCGCGATGGCGATCGGCCCGTAGACCAGTGCGAACGCGACCCCGACGAACGCCATCGACGGGACCATGACGGCGTACGTCCAGTCGAGCCCCGACGCGAGGAACCACGCCGCCGCGAGCGTCCCGGCGACGAGACCGCCGACGATCACGCGCGGCACCCCGAAGCGCTCCACGAGGCGCGGTGTGAGCACGGGCGCGAGGACGACGTCGATCGCCATGAGGAGCATCGCGAGCCCGGTCTGCAGCGGTGTCCAGCCCCGCAGCTCCTGCAGGTAGAGGGTGAGGAGCACCTGGAACCCGTAGAACCCGCCCGCGAAGAGCACCGCCGTCACGTTCGCCCGCACGAGCTCGGTCGACCGGAAGAGCCGCAGCGGGAGGAGCGGGTGCGGCGCCCGGCGCTGCCGGGCGACGAACGCCGCGAGGAGCACGGCACCGCCGCCGAGCGCGGCGACCGTCCACGCGAGCCCCTCGCCCGGGTGCTCGAGGCGCACGATGCCGACGGCGAGCAGGACCATGGCGCTCGTCGCCAGGACGGCACCGAGGACGTCGAGCGCGCCGCGGACGCGGCCCGTCGGGTCGCGCGGGACCGTGACGAGGGCCAGCGCGAGGAGCACGACGGCGAGCAGCACCGGGGCGAAGAACACCCACCGCCAGTGGATCGCGGCCAGGAGCCCGCCCACGACGAGCCCGAGCGAGAAGCCCGCGGCGCCCGCCGCGCCGTACACGACGAGCGCGCGGTTGCGGCGCGGCCCCTCGGCGAACGACGTCGTGATGAGCGACATCCCGGCGGGCGTGAGGAAGCCGGCCGCCACGCCCGTGACGAAGCGTGACAGCAGGAGCATCCAGCCGTCGGTCGCGAACCCGCCGAGCCCGGAGAACACGAGGAAGACGAGCAGCCAGAGGACGAACATCCGGCGTCGGCCGTAGAGGTCGGCCGCGCGCCCGCCGAGGAGCATGAACCCGCCGTACCCGACGACGTACGCCGTCACGACCCCGCCCAGCTCGCCGGTCGCGAGCCCCAGGTCGGCGCGGATCCCGGGGAGCGCGACGGACAGCATCGCGATGTCGCTGCCCTCCAGGAAGATCGCCCCGCACAGCACGAGGAGCAGCCCCCAGTCCCGGAGGCTGAAGCGTTCCGCCGCTCGTGCTCGCTCACGACTGCGGCTCGTCGTCCCGTCGGTCATGCCCGTCCCCTTCCTCCTGAGTACCGCTCGGTACTCGGTTACCTCTTGATACCGAGCCCATCGTGGGTCAGGATCAGGAGGCATGGAAGACGGCACATTCGACTCACCAGGTATCACCGTGGATACCGTGGCGGCGCGCGGACGGACCGCGGACGGGCACGAGGCTGCTCGCGCGGGCGCGCCCGACGACGCCCCGACCTCCGAGGACCGTCACGGCTGCCCACCGGCAAAGTGGGAGAGCGACGTCGAGGTCTGGCAGTGGGACGCGCGCGAGGACTGCGAGGTGCGGCAGATCCTCGACCGCATCGCGGACAAGTGGTCGCTGCTCGCCATCGCGCTGCTCGACCGGCGGGTCATGCGGTTCACCGAGCTCAAGCGGGAGATCGACGGGATCAGCCAGCGCATGCTGTCGCGCACGCTGCGCCAGCTCGAGCGCGACGGCATCGTCGAGCGCACGGTCTACCCGACCGTCCCGCCGCGCGTCGACTACGCCCTCACCGAGATGGGGCGCTCCCTCCACGCGACGACGAAGGCGCTCGTCGTGTGGACCGAGGCGCACCAGGAGCGCATCGCCGCCGCGCGCAGCGCCTACGACGAGCGCGAGGCGTCGCTCCAGGACCTCTGAGGGCCGCAGGTCACGCGACCGCGGTCGCGAGCACGCCGAACGTCGGGTCGGGCGTGATGGGGGACGGTGCGGGCTCGTCGCCGGCCGGACCGCTCGTCATCTCCCACGTCCCGTCGCTCTCGACGCGGACGGCGGCGGTGCGGGCCCCGGACGCGTCGACGACCTTGACGCTCCCCCCGAACGGCCGCCCCGGGAGCTGCGCGAACGCGGCCCGGACGAACCGCGACGCGGCCTCGGGCAGAGGGTCGCCCATCTGGAGCGGCCGCACGTGCCAGATGCCGAACGGGCGCGGCTCGAGCACGACCGCACCGCCCTGCGCACCGACGAGCAGCGCGGCGTTGGTGCGCTCGTCCGCGATCGCCGCCGCCTCCACCCACTCGGTCGCGGTCGTGAGGACGCGCGTGAGCGGGACGACGTTGCCGACGGGCGCGAGCACCTCGCCCTCGACACGCGCGAGGCGCCGCACGACGAGCGAGCTGAGCCCCGCCGCGAGGAGGGGGGAGTCGGCGGGCACGTCGGGGAGGCGCAGGTTCTCGCGCGTCCTCGTGGCGGCGGGTCCCTCGTTGAGCGACAGGAGCACGAGCAGCTCCGGCCCCGTGAGCTCGATGAGCCCGTCGTCCGGACGGCTCGCCGCCTCGGTCTGCGTGGTCATCGGTCGTCCCTCTCCTCGTGCGGACCGCGGCCGCGGTCCGGCGCGTGGGCCGCGGTCACCACGGCCATACCTTCTTCAGCGTCTCGGTCGCCCCGTCGACGAAGTCCCCGCCCGCGTCCCACACGTCGCCGGCGAGGTCGGCGGCACCGTCGGCGAGGTCGCCCCCACGATCCCACAACCAGCCCGCGCCGTCGGCGATGCGCTTCGTCACGGGGACGTCGCCGGAGAGCAGGGTCGCGACGCCCCACACGGCTCCCGCACCCGCGATCGCCCAACCGACCGGGTTGCTCGCGAGGAAGATCGCCGCGCCGATGCCGGCGGCGCCGAGACCCGCGGTGATGACGCCGTCCGTCCCCTTGAACCCGTCGCCCTCCGCGAAGCCCTCCCACGCCTGCACCGAGCCGCTGTACACCGAGTAGCCGTCGAACAGGAACCCGGCGCCCTTGAGCACCTTGCCGGCGGACGCGAGGTTGTCCGCGAGCCCCGCCACGTTGAGCGGGTCGTCGAGCTTGTTCATCGCCGCCCAGGCGTCGACTCCCTGGGACGCGACCCAGTTGAGCACGCCGCCCTGGGTCATGTCCGTCGTGAGCCACGACGGCGGGACCAGCCAGTCCGGCGGACCGCCGTCGCCACCCTGGGTCACCGGATCGCCTGGCCCACCCGGAGAACCCGGTCCGCCGGGCCCACCGGGGCCGCCCGGCCCGCCCGCGCCACCGTCGCGGCTCGTCGCGTCCTGCTGCTCGGCGTTGCCGCGCAGGACGTCGGCGGCGTCCGTGAGCAGCGCGGCGGTGCCCGTCAGGCTCGGCCGCAGGGTCGACGTCCACGCGGTGCGGAACTCGGCGGCGTCGGAGCCCTCCCAGCCCGCTCGGCCCACGGCCGTCTCGATCGCCGCCGCGGCCAGCTCCAGGGCCTGCGCGCCGTCCGCCACACGGCCCGCGAGCGAGCGCAGGGCCTCGACGTCGGCCCCGTACATCCCGCTGCTCATTCCTCGCCCCTCTGCGCTCTCACCCGCACCCCCCGCACGCTCCCGGGTCGGTCACGCCGTGCCGGCGCCGCCGACAGGGTACGGAGGCGGAGCGGGAGACGTCGATGGTGACCGGTCCCCATGCCCGTCAGGACGGGCGCACGCCGCGGCGGCGGTCGTCGGCCACGAGCGCGCGGTACCGGCGCCACTGCCGGACGGCGAACCGGCCGAGGAACACGCAGGCCAGCACGCCGACGGCCACCCAGCCCCAGGGGAACGGGTCGCCCGCGTGGTAGCTGCGGAAGCCCTCCGTCCAGCCGTACACCTGGGCGCGGTACCAGCCCAGCACGAAGACCGCGACGACGGCGGGAGGGACGACGGCGGCGAAGGTCAGGAACCACGCGTACGTGCGCGCCTGCTTCGTGTCGCCCACGAACCGCGTCCGCGCCGCCCCGTCCATCCGTCCACCTCCGTGCTCGGGCCTCCGGGCACCCTACCCGGCGCCGGCCGACCGGCCGAGGCGTTCGCGCCCCGGCCCGTCGGCCAGCGTCCGTCAGCGCGCGAGGTGGGGCTCGACGAGCTCGACGTACCGGCGGGCGAGCGTCGCCACGACGTCGGCGCCGGGCGCGGCCCAGACGTCGGCGTGGAAGATCTCGACCTCGACGTCACCGGCGTAGCCCGCCGCCGCCACCGAGCGCGTGAACGCGGCGAAGTCGACGTGGCCGTCGCCCATCATGCCGCGGCCGAGCAGCGTGTCCGCGGGCAGGGGCGTGATCCAGTCGCACACCTGGTAGCTGACGATCCGGCCCGCGGCGCCCGCCCGCGCGATCTGCTCGTGCACCTTGGGCTCCCACCACAGGTGGTAGGTGTCGACGACGACGCCCACCTCCGCGGGCGCGAACGGCTCGGCGAGGTCGAGGGCCTGCTCGAGCGTCGAGACGACGCCGCGGTCCGCCGCGAAGATCGGGTTCATGGGCTCGATACCGAGGGTCACGCCCGCGTCACGCGCGGCCGGGACGAGCGCGGCGATCGCGTCCGCCGCGCGTGCCCGGGCACCGATCAGGTCGCGGTCGCCGTCGGGCAGCCCGCCCGGGACGAGGACGAGCGTCGGCGCGCCGAGGGCCGCCGTCTCCGCGATCGCGGCGAGGTTGCTCGCGTGGGCCGCGGCGCGCGCGTCCGGGTCGCTCGCGGTGAAGAACCCGCCGCGGCACACGGACGACACCCGCAGCCCGGCGTCGCGCACCCACCGCACCGCGGTGTCGAGCCCGACGTCGGCGACGGGTTCACGCCAGACCCCGATGGCCGGGAGCCCCGCGGCGACGCAGCCGTCGATCGCCTCGCGCAGCGACCACCGCGCCGTCGTCCGCTGGTTCAGGGACAGCCGCGCGAGCCGAGGATCACCGACCCCCGGCGTCCCGACCCGCGCGCGGACCCCGCTGGGCACGTCCACGTCACCCACCGCTCCGCCGAGCAGGTGGTCCTGGTCCGTCGCGCCACCAGGACGAGCCGAGACCACCTGGTCGGCGCGCAGGATCGCCTGGTCGGCGGAAGACCGGGGGACGGAGGACGGGAACTCCGAGATCTCGGTGCTCATGCGACCACCTCGGCGACCTCGGCGGGCGCGCCCGCGATCTCGCCACGGTCGATGCCCGCCGTTGCGAGGACGAGGCCGAGGCGGTGCGCGGCGAGGTCCGGGTCCGGCAGGAGGCGCGCCTCGTTCGCGAGCTCGAAGGCGCGCGCGAGGTGCACGACGCTCCGGGCGGACTGCAGGCCTCCGACCATCGTGAAGCCGGGCTGGTGTCCCGCGAGCCACGCGAGGAACGCGATGCCGGTCTTGTAGTAGTACGTCGGCGCCTCGAAGACGTGGCGCGAGAGCGCGAGCGTCGGCGCCATCTCGGCGTCGTAGCGGTCGAGGTCGCCGTCGTCGAGGGCGGTCAGCGCGGCCGAGGCGGCGGGGGCCACGGCCGCGAACGCGCCGAGCAGCGCGTCGGAGTGCCGCTCGCCGTCGCCCCGGATCAGCTCCGGGTAGTGGAAGTCGTCGCCGGTGTACAACCGGACGCCGTCGGGAAGTACGGCGCGCAGACCGACCTCGTGCGCCGCCGAGAGCAGCGACACCTTGACCCCGTCGACCTTCGCGGCGTGCGCCCGGACGAGGTCGACGAACGTCGCGGTCGCGGTGTCGACGTCCCCGGACCCCCAGTAGCCGCGCAGGTTCGGGTCGAACGCCTCGCCGAGCCAGTGCAGGACGACCGGCTCGCGCACCTGGGACAAGATCGCGTCGTACACGCGCAGGTAGTCGTCGGCCGACGTCGCGACGCGCGCGAGGTGCCGCGACGCCATGAGGATGACCTGCGACCCCGTGCCCTCGACGAACGCGACCTGCTCCGCGTACGCGCCGATCACGTCGTCGACCGTCCGCAGGTCGTCGGGCGACCGGTGGTCCGTCCCCGCGCCCGACGCGATGCGCGCGCCCAGCTCCCGCGCCTGGGCGGCGCTGCGCGACACGAGCTCCTGGACCGCGGGCCAGTCGAGGCCCATGTTCCGCTGCGCGGTGTCCATCGCCTCGGCGACGCCCAGGCCGTACCGGAACAGGTGCCGCCGGAACGCGAGGGTCGAGTCCCAGTCGACGACGGCCGGCGCGCCGGGCACGTTCTCGCCCCGCGGGTCCGCGACGACGTGCGCCGCCGCGAACGCGACGCGCGACGCGTACGGGCCGGGGTGGTCCGCCCACTCCCGGGGCGCGCGCAGCTCGACGAGCCGCGCGCCGCCGTCGGGCAGCGGGATCCGCACCCCGCCCGGCGCGCTCATGCCCCCACTCCGGACGCGGCGCCCAGCTCCACCCGACGCCCCTCGCGCGACGACGTGTACCCCGCGTCCACGAGGCGCAGGCCGCGCACGCCCGCGTCGAAGTCGTACGGGTGCGGTCGCCCGGCGTGGACGTCGCGCAGGAACTCCTCCCACTGCGCGCGGAACCCGTTGACGAACTCCTGGTTGTCCGGGATCTGCTCCCACTGTGCGCGGAAGTCCTGGTCGGTCGGCAGGTCCGGGTTCCACACCGGCTTCGGCGTGCGGGCGCGCGGCTGGATGCGGCACCCGAACAGACCCGCGACCGCGGACCCGTGCGTGCCGTCGACCTGGAACTCGACGAGCTCGCCCCGGTCCACGCGCACCGCCCACGACGAGTTCACCTGCGCGAGGATCGGGCCGTCCGCCCCGGCGAGCTCGAAGATCCCGTACGCCGCGTCGTCCGCCGTCGCGGCGTAGGGCTTGCCGTGCTCGTCCCAGCGCTCGGGGATGTGGGTCACGGCCTTCGCCATGACCGCCTCGACCGGGCCGAACAGGTTCTCCAGCACGTAGTTCCAGTGGCAGAACATGTCGAGGACCATCCCGCCGCCGTCCTCGGCGCGGTAGTTCCAGCTCGGGCGCTGCGCGGGCTGCCAGTCGCCCTCGAACACCCAGTACCCGAACTCGCCGCGGACGGACAGGATGCGGCCGAAGAACACGCCGTCGATCAGCCGCTTGAGCTTGAGCAGGCCGGGCAGGTACAGCTTGTCGTGCACGACGCCGTGGATCACCCCGGCCGCGCGCGCCGCCTCCGCGAGCTCCTCGCCCTCCGCGACCGACTCCGCGATCGGCTTCTCCGTGTACACGTGCTTGCCCGCCGCGATCGCCTTGAGGATCGCCTTGGTCCGCTCGGACGTCACCTGCGCGTCGAAGTAGATCGTGGCCGTGTCGTTCGCGAGCGCCGCGTCGAGGTCGGTCGTGTACTCGGCGACGCCGTGTCGCGCGGCGAGCTCGGCGAGCTTGGCGCGGTTGCGGCCCACGAGCACGGGCTCCACCTGGAGGCGCGTGCCGTCGTCGAGCTCGACGCCGCCGTCGTCCCGGATCGCGAGGATCGAGCGGACGAGGTGCTGGCGGTACCCCATGCGCCCGGTCACGCCGTTCATGACGATGCGCACGGTGCGGGTGGTCGGTCGGTCGCCCCCTGCGGCGTCCGTGGTCTGGCTGGTCATGCGGGCGGTCATCCGTTCTGCGAGAGCGAGCGCTCGGCGGGCCGGCCGCCGAGGTAGAGCTCGGAGAGCTGGGGGTCGGCGAGGAGCTCGGGCGCGGGGCCGGTGATGTGCACGCGGCCGAGGTCGAGCACGCACCCGATGTCGGCCGTCTCGAGCGCGCGGCGCGCGTTCTGCTCGACGAGCAGCACCGCGACGCCGGCGTCGCGCATGCGCACGACCTGCTCGAACACGGTCGACGTCGTCTTGGGGTCGAGGCCCATCGACGGCTCGTCGAGCAGCACGACCTCGGGGCTCACCATGAGCGAGCGCGCGAACTCGACCTGCTTCTGCTGCCCGCCGGACAGCAGGCCGGCGAGCTGCTTCCACCGCTCGCCCACGATGGGGAAGAGGTTCTGCACGAACGCCACGCGCTCCGCGATCTTCTGCTTGTCGCGGAGCGTGTACGCGCCGAGCAGCACGTTCTCCGCGACCGTCATCTCGCGGAACACGCTGTGCCCCTGGAGCACGTGCGCGAGCCCGGACTGCAGCATCTCCTGCGGCCCCTGGCCGGTGACGTCGCGCCCGCCGACGAGGATGCGGCCCGAGCGCGGCTTGAGCAGCCCGCTCGCGACCTTGAGCACCGTCGACTTGCCCGCGCCGTTGGGCCCGACGAGGCACACGACCGTCGACGCGGGGACCTTGATGGTCAGCCCGCGCAGCACCATCGCGGCGCGGCCGTACCCGGCCTGGACGTCGTCCAGCTCGAGGAGGTACTCCTGCTTCGCCCCCGTCCCGGGGGTCGGGTCAGACACCAAGGTAGGCCTCCAGCACTCGCGGGTCGGCTTGCACGACGGCGGGGGTCCCTTCGGCGATGGGCCGTCCCCGGTCGAACACGATGACGTGGTGGGACAGGCTCATGACCATGTCCATGTTGTGCTCGACGACGAGGAACGTCTTGCCCTCGGCGTTGAGCTCCTGCACGAGCGTCCCGATGCGGCCGATGAGCGCCGGGTTCACGCCGCCCGCCGGCTCGTCGAGCATGATCGTGTCCGGGTCGCCCATGAGGACGCCCGCGAGCTCGAGGAGCTTCTGCTGCCCGTAGGACAGGTTGCGCGCCTCGACGCTCTCCAGGTGGTCGATGCCGACGCGCACGAGCAGCGCGCGCGCCTTGTCGATCTCCTCGGGGTTGCGCGCCCCGGCCAGCAGCTCGCGCACCCGTGTGCGGCGGACCGCGACGAGCATGTTCTCGAGGACGGTCATGCGCGGGAACACGCGGCAGAGCTGGAAGCTGCGCCCGATCCCGGCGCGCGCGATCTTGTGCGGCGCGCGCCGCGTGATGTCCTCGCCGCGGAACGTGACCGTGCCGGAGTCCGGCTTGATCATGCCCGTCACGCAGTTGAAGAACGTCGTCTTGCCCGAGCCGTTCGGGCCGATGAGCGCGTTGATCTTGCCGTGCTGGAACGTGACCGTCGCGTCGCGGACGGCGTGGACGCCGCCGAACGACTTGGTGAGGCCGACGGTCTCGAGGTTGCGGGTCGTCTGCGCGGTGGTCGTCGTCGTCATCGGTCCTCCTCCGGGCCCGTCCGAGGGGCCGCGTCGCCGTCGCCGTCCGGCGGGACGACGGCGGTGGTGGGTCCTGCGGTCGGCTCGCCCTCGGCCGGGGCGGCGGCCGCGCGGTTGCGCTCGAGGAGCTCGGCCGCGGTCATCTCGCGGATCGAGGAGTCCTGCGGGCCGAAGCGCTTGAAGAGGGCCTGGGCCGCGGGGATGATCCCGTCCGGCATGAAGAGGACGACGACGCCGAGCAGCAGGGCGGTGGCGACGAGGTGGAACTGCGTGTCGCCGAACTCGAGCTTGAAGTACTCCAGGCCCGTGCCGACGACGACGGCGCCCAGCAGCGGGCCGAAGAGGTGCCGGACGCCGCCGAACAGCGCCATGAGCACCATGTACGAGCCGAGCATGATGGAGAACTGGAAGATCGGGTCGAGGTCGCCGAACCACAGGGCGTACATGCCGCCCGCGAGGCCGGTGAACGTCGCCGAGACGACGTACGCGACGAGCTTGTAGTTGCGCGTCGGGACGCCGAGCGCCTGGGCCTTGTCCTCGTCCTCGCGGATCGCCTTGAGCCCGGTGCCGAACCGCGAGCGGTCGATCGCCCACCACGCGACGAGCATGACGACGAGCAGCGCGGCGAACAGGTAGAAGAACGTGCGGTGGTGCTCGGGCCGCAGCAGGTCGGGGAACGGGCGCGGGACGACGAGGCCGTCGGACCCGCCCGTGAAGGACCCCCACGCCTGGAAGACGAGCAGCAGGATCAGCACGAACGAGATCGACACGATGACGAACGACGCGCCGCGCACGCGCAGCGCCGCGATCCCGACGGGGATGGTGATGAGCAGGACGAGCGCGCCCGCGACGAGCCACGCGGCGAAGCTCGGGAGCCCGAGGTCGCGGATCAGCAGGCCCGTGCCGTAGGCACCGAGCCCGAAGAACGCGGCGTGCCCGAGCGAGACGTACCCCGTGAAGCCGCCCATGAAGTTCCAGGCGGTCGCGGTGCACGCATAGCTGAGGACGACGATGCCGGCCGACAGGATGTACGCGTTGGGCGCCATCGTGGGGAAGGCCAGGACGAGCACGGCCAGGACGACGAGCACGGCGAGGCGGACGACGCGGCCCCAGGGGCGGCGTGCGGGAGGTGCGGCGGCAGCGGCGGCCGAGCCCGCGCCGTCGGGCACCGGGCTGGCGGCCGCACGGCGGCTCGCGGGTCGGGTGTCAGAAGCGTTGGGCAAGGCGACCTCCGAAGAATCCCTGGGGCCGCAGCATCAGCGTCGCGAACAGCGCGACGTAGAAGATGGTCTGCGCCCACGTGGTGCCGAGCGGCACCTGGAGCAGGCTCTGGCCGATGCCGAGCACCATGGCGGCGATCGCGGCGCCCGGGATGGACCCCAGGCCGCCGACGACGATGATGGCCATGAGTGGGCCGATCCAGTGCCAGTGCAGCGACGGGTAGATCGTCGCGTCGAGCGACAGCGCGGTCCCGCCGATGGCGGCGGTCGCGAGGCCGAGGCCGAAGCCGTAGCCCGCGACGCGGTCGGTCTTGATGCCGACGAGCTGCGCGGCCTCGCGGTGCTGGATCGTCGCGCGCAGGGCCTGGCCGAACCGGCTGTGCTTCATGAGCAGGTACAGCAGCGCGAGGGACAGCGCCGCGAGCCCGAAGGCCACGAGCTTCACGACGGCGATCCGCGCCCCGAAGAACTCGATGCTCGCGCCCGAGTACGGGAGCTGGATGCGCCGCTGCGTGCCGCTCCAGACGAAGCCGATCATGCCCTCGATGAAGAGCGCGACGGCGAACGTGAGGAGGACGGACATCATCGTGAGCGTCGCGGGCCGCAGGCGCGTGATGAGCAGGCGCTGCATGCCCACGCCGACGAGGAAGAACAGCGGCACCGTGACGACGAGCGACAGCAGCGGGTCCATGCCGGTCTGCTGGTTGAAGAACCAGGCGAGGTACGCGGCGAGGATGAGGAACGCCGAGTGGGCGATCATCACGACGCGCATCACGCCGAAGTACAGGGTGAGGCCCGCTGCCAGGAGGGCGTAGAGCCCTCCCAGCAGCACGCCGAGCACGAGGCTCTGGAAGAGGAGCGTTCCTGTCACGAGGTGATCACCAGGCCGGCTTGGGGAAGACGAAGTCGGCTTCCTTGGCGTCCTGCGGCAGGACGATCTGGATCTCGCCGTCCACGTACTGCTGGATGAGGTGGGCGCCCTGCGGCTTGCCCGTCTCGTCCCAGGTCAGCGGCCCGACGACGGTCTCGACCTCGTTGCTGCGCAGCCACGAGATGAGCTCCTGCTGGCACTCGCCCTGCTCGGCGCACCCGACGGCCTCGACCGCGGCGGCGACGACCTGGCCGGTCGTGTACGCGTTGGCCTCGTCCTCGCCGGGCGGGTTGCCGTGCAGCTCCGTGTACCGCTCGACGAAGTCGACGTTGGACGGCCAGCTCGCGGTCTCGGTGTAGCCGGTGGGCGAGAGGATGCCCTCGGTCTTGGCGCCGATCGCCGCCGAGAACTCGGGGTTGGTCGGCGCGGTGGAGAACGCCGCGAGCGTCGGCTGGTAGTTGAGCTGCTGGAGGGCGACGATGAGGTTCACCGCGTCCTGGTACTGCGTGCCGCCGATGACCATGTCCGCACCCGAGTCGTTGATCTTCGCGGCGATCGAGGAGAAGTCGGTGGTGTTGGGCGGGTAGACCTCGTCGACGACGATCTCGAGCCCGGCGTCCGCGAGCTTGTCGCGCAGGCCGTAGGCCGTGCCCTGGGCGAAGGGGTCGTCCATGGCCGCGACGGCGACGGTCTGCGGGCGCTCGCCCTCGGGCATGTCGAGGATGTGGTCCGCGAGGTAGTTGTAGTGGTCGTCGGCGACGGCGGGGGCGGCGTAGAAGAGGTTCTCGAAGCCCTGCTCGAAGACCTCGTTCGCGGCGCCGGCGGGCTCGACGAAGAGCATCCCGTACTCCTCGGCGACGCGGGCGCTCGGCACGACGAGGCGCGTGGAGAACGGCCCGAACACGAGGTCGACCTCGTCCTGGGCGATGAGCGCCTCGTAGTCCTGCACGACGCGGTCCGCGTTGGACTGGTCGTCGAGGATCTTGAGCTCGACCTGCCGCCCGAGGAGGCCCCCGTCCTCGTTGACGAACTGCGCCCAGGCCTCGTAGCCGCGCTGGACGCCCTTGCCGGGCTCGGAGAAGTCGCCGGTGAGCGGGAGGGAGATACCGATGACGATCGGGTCGTCGGACCCGCCGCCTCCGCCCTCGCCGTCGGACCCGCCGGAGCACGCCGTGAGGACGAGCGCCGTCGCGGACACGCCGGCCGCGAGGGCGAGCGCGCGGCGTGAGCGGGGGCGGGTGGACATCCGTGGAGTCGACCGAGAATGCATGGACGTGACTCTCCCTACTTCGTCGTAGTGAAGACCTGAGGCCGTACTGCTCCGTACGAGACTGCTGCATTGCGAAAGCGCTTTCGTAAGCGCTTCCGCTAGAGTACGGTGCGGACAGCGGATGTGGCAAGCGTCACGTCGGGGAGGGCCTTCGGGCCACCGACCGGGCGACGCACGGACGAGCGGAGCAGGGGTGCGTCGAGAGAGTCGGACCACGAAGGGTCGCAGCGCGCTGCGGCTGGTCGACGTCGCCGAGCGCGCGGGCGTGTCCCTCGCGACCGCGTCGCGCGCGCTGTCGGGCAGCGACGGCGTCTCGGAGGTGCTCGCGGAGCACGTCCGCGAGGTCGCCACGGAGATGGGCTACATCGCCAACCCGCACGCGCGCACGCTCGCCGGGGGCACGACGTCGGTCGCCGGCCTGCTCGTCTACGAGATCGGCGACCCGTACTTCTCCGAGATCGCGAGCGGCGTCGTGCGCGTCGCGACCGAGCACGGCTGGAGCGTGCAGATCAGCCACACCGAGCGCGAGCCCAGCGCCGAGGTCACGCAGATCCGCCTCATGCGCGCGCACCGCGTGGGCGCGATCCTCGTCGCCGGGTCCGGGTACGTCGAGCCCGCGATGGAGGCCGACGCCGCGCGCGAGCTCGAGGCGTTCCAGGAGTCCGGGGGGCGCGTCGTCGTCATCGGGCGGCACCACCTGCACAGCGACGCGGTGCTCCCCGACAGCGAGGCGGCGGCCGCGAGCCTCACCGACCACGTCCTCGGTCTGGGCCACCGGCGCCTCGCCGTCGCGGCCGGGCCCGAGCGGCTCACGACCGTCGCGGACCGCATGGCCGGCATCCGGAGCGCGGTCGCGGCCCAGGGCCTCGACCCCGACGACCTGTTCGTCGTGCACGCGCCGTTCACGCGCGAGGGCGGCCGGGACGCCACGCAGCGCATCCTCGCCCAGCGCCCCGACACCACCGCGATCCTCGCGCTCAACGACGCCATGGCCACGGGCGTGCTGTCCCTGCTGCGCGAGCGCGGCGTCGTCGTGCCGCGCGACATGTCCGTCACCGGGTTCGACGACATCCAGGTCGCCCAGGACCTCGCGCCCGCGCTGACCACGGTGCGCCTCCCGATGAGCGAGATGGGGGCGACGGCGTTCGAGCTCGCGCTCCGGCCGCCGTCGGGCCGCCCGCGCCGCAAGCGCACCGACCACGAGCTCGTGGTCCGCGACTCGACGGCCCCGCCCCGCCCCGGCCCGCTGTGGGCATGAGACGGGCCCGGTTCTGCGGCGAGAACCGGGCCCGTCTCATGCCCACAGCGATGGGGTGGGGCGGGGGCGTCAGAAGGGCTTGCGCGCCACGACGAGGAAGCGCGGGGCCTCGTCGACGAACTCGTGGCCCGCGGCGAGGTGCAGGTGCAGGGCGCGCAGCGGCGCCTCGTACCGGGCGACCGCCTCGGGTGCGAGCGACGCCAGGTCCGGCACCTGCCACGCCATGAGCTTGAGGTACCAGAGCAGCGAGGACAGGTCACGGAACCGGCGCAGGCCCTCGTGCTCGCGCGCGACGTCGACGACGAACCCCGCGTCCCGCAGCACCTCCACCGCCGCGGCGAGCGTCACGGAGTCCGGGTCCCACGGGAGCTCGGTGCCGAGCGCGGTGTTGAGGCGCAGGCCGTCGCGCGAGTCGACCTGCTGGGTGAGGAACACGCCGCCGGGCTCCAGCACGCGCAGCACCTCGTCGGGGTCGAACTCCTCGTGCCGGTCGAGCACGACCGCGAACTGGCCGTCGAAGAACGGCAGGAGCTGCTCCTCGTCGCCCTCGACCGCCCGGACGTCGACGCCCAGGGGCTCCAGCCGGCGTCGGGCCACCGGCAGGTTGGGCGCCCAGCCCTCGGTCGCCGCCGACCCGGCGGGCAGCGGGCCCAGCGTGGACAGCAGCTCGCCGCCGCCGGTCCCGAGGTCGAGCACCGGGCCGCGCCCGCTGCCGACCAGCTCGCGCGCGAGCGCGGCGTAGTCCCACGGCAGCGCGTCCTCGACGACGCGGTCTGCCACGGGCGAGAGGTCGAACCCGACCACGGGCACGGCGCGGGCCCACGCCACGTGCTCCTCGAACGAGGCGTCCCGGGCGGGGACGGGCACGTCGGCCGCCCGGTCGGAGGTGGCGGGGGTGTCGGGGACCGCGGCAGGCATGCGTCGATTGTCACCCGTGCGGGTGCCGTCGCCGAACATGCGCGCCGGGCCCGTCGCGCGCCCACGGGGAGCCCTCCCCGTCGCCGCGGGGCAGGTGCGCGCGGTAACCTCCGCGATGCCCGTTTCGCGCGTTCCGTGACAGGCGGCGCGCGGCGAGGACACCGATCGACCAGCGAGGGGACCAGACGACGTGAGCGGGATGTGGGGCGCCGACGTCACCGAGCTGAGGAGGCTCGCGCAGTCGCTGCGCTCCGCCTCCGACCAGCTCGTGAGCACGACGTCCGAGGTCAGCGGACTCGTGGAGGCCGCCGGCCGGTGGCAGGGCGGCGACGCCGACCAGTTCCGGGGCGAGTGGACCGGGTCCTCGGTGGCGCTCCTGCGCGGGGTGAGCCAGACGCTCGCCGAGGCGTCGCAGGCGGTGCTGCGCAACGCCGACGAGCAGTACCTGACGAGCACCGAGGGCGGCGCCATCCCGTCCCCCGGCGTGCCCGGCCCGGGCGTGCCCACGGGCCCCGGCGGCGGGCCGCTCGGTGGCGGGACCACGCTCGCCGGGTCGATCTGGGACGTCGGGGAGACCCTCGGGGAGTCGACGATGTTCGTCCTCGACGGGCTGAAGGCCTGGAAGGTCGGCCAGTCCCTCACCGCGTTCCTGCAGGCCAGCCGCCTCGCCGACCTGTCCGACGCCGCCGCGAGCGCGTCGGTCTTCGCGCGCGGCATGGTCCTCGACGACGCGATGGGGCTCCTCGGCGGCCTCGGGACCGCAGGCCGGCTCGCGGGCGGCGTCGGCGGCCTGTTCGGCGTCATCGGCGGCTTCAACCAGATGTTCAACACCGAGTACGACGGCGTCCGGGGCGGCGTCGACCGCGTCATGGGAGGCCTGTCGGTCGTGGGCGGCGCGGGGACGATGCTCATGATGGCGGGCATGCTCACCAACCCGGTGGGCATCGGGATCGTGGTGGGCGCGGGCGTCGTCGCGGGCGCCTGGGCGCTGGGGAACCTCGTCGTCGACAACTGGGACGCGATCTCCGGGTTCGCGACCAACCCCGGCCCGTACCTCGCGGACGGGTGGAACACCGTGACCGACTTCGCGGGCGACGCGGTCGATACGATCGGGGACGTCGCGTCCGACGTCGGGGACGCGATCGGCGACGGTCTCTCCGCCGCCGGTGACTTCGTCGGAGGGCTCTTCTCGTGACCCAGCAGACCATGCGGTGGTCCGCGTCGGACGTCGCCGCGGCCGAGCGCGCGCTGGAGCGAGCGACCCCGGGCGAGGTCACGCACGTCGTGACGCTCACCGACGAGGAGATCGTCATCCTCGACGGCCTCCAGAACCCCCAGCTCGTGGCGGTCCCGTGGCTCGACGCGCAGGAGGGCGCGGACCGCACGCTCGTGGGCCGCGTCGCGCTCCGCTCGCTCCTCGCGCGCGGCATGGTCGTGCCGAGCGAGGACGCGGCCCCGGCCGAGCCCGTGGACGGCCGGCCGGCCGTCGGCATCGAGGCCGTCCCGGAGATCACGGGTCCGCTCGTCCTGCGCCGCACGGCGCACGCGATCCTGTCCGTCGAGCGCACGACGTCGATCGGCCGGCACTGGGTGTACGTCTACCTCCACGAGGACGACCGCGTGCTGGAGGAGGAGGTCGCCCCGAGCGGCCACCACGCGTTCAGCGTCTACCCGCTGTCCGAGCTCGCGGGCCGGCTCGCGGTCTTCGTCGACCCGGGCTCGAAGGCCCTGCTCGACGGGCGCTCCCAGACGTTCACGCCCGACGAGTTCGCCGCCCGGGCGCCGAGCCTGCCGGAGCTCGCGGACGCGCTGGCCGTGACGACGCTCGGCGCCGTGCGCGCGGGTTCCGACGTCCTGGAGCAGGTGAGCGTCTACGCGACGCCCGACGGCGTGTACACGGTCCGGGGCGGCGAGCACAGGGCCGACGGCGCGCCGACCTCGCTCACCCTCTCCGAGGTCGGGGCGGCCACGGTCCGTCGTCTCCCGCTCGAGCTGCTCGGTCGATGAGCGGGCCGACGGCACCGCCCGCGACCGACGTGCGCGCGACGCGCAAGGTCAGGCACCACGCGGCGCGGTCGGGCCTCGGCAGGGTCCGGCACGTGTCGGCGGCGACGCCGAACGCCCCGGCGTGGGCGGTGACGGTGGTCGTGGTGCTCGTGTTCTCCGTCGGGCCGGCGCTCGTGGGGAACGCCGGACCCGCCGCGATCGGCTACCTCCTGCCGTCGTTCGCGGCGATCGCCGCCGTGATCCTCTGGTTCCTCGGGTCCGAGAAGCTGGTCGTGCTCGACCACGGGATCCTCGTCGGCTCGTTCGCCCCGTTCCTGCGCCCGGTCGCGGTGCCCTTCGCGGCCCTCGACGTCCGGACCGTGCGCGCCGCCGTCGCGAGCCCGCGCACCCTCGGCCTGCTGCTCACCGACCGCGGCGTGTCGACGGCGTCGCGCACCGTGCTCTGGTCGCGCCGCGCCGTGACCTTCGTGGGGGTCGCGCCGAGCCAGCTCCGGCAGGCGCGCGCGCGGGGGCTGCACGTCGACCTCGCGACCGCGACGGCCGTCGACCTCTGGGTCTTCTCGGCCCGCGACCCGCGTCGCCAGGAGCAGGTCGTCCGCGCGCTGGGCGACGCCGCGCGCGCGGCCGGGGTGCCGGGCGCCGAGCAGGTCGAGGCGCTCGCGCTGCCCGCGCAGCCGGTACAGGTCTCGCCCCAGGGAGCGGACCGGCTCGCGGTCCCGGAGCGGCTGCGCAGCGCCCGGGCGCGACACCCGCAGACGACGCGCTGAGCGTCTCGCGGACGGTCGACCGGGCGTCAGGCCGAGGAAGGCCCGAACGCCGCGGCGAGGAGCGCCGTCGGGCCGTCGCCCTCGGTGCTCGCGGCGCCGAGAGCGGCGACCTGGAGCACCATCCACGGGCTGAAGGCCCACGGGGTCGCGGCGACCGCGCGCGCGACGTCGCGCGGGTCCGCCCAGGCGGTCTCCATGACCTCGTCGGGGTTCGGCTCGACCGTGCCCGCCGCGCGCGCCGCGTAGACCGGGCAGATCTCGTTCTCCACGACGCCGGACGCGTCGACCGCGCGGTAGCGGAAGCCCGGCACCGCGACCTCGAGGCCCGCGATCTCCAGCCCGAGCTCGTGCCGCCCGTGGCGGACGATCGACTCCTCGGTGGTCTCGGTCCAGCGCGGGTGCCCGCAGAAGGAGTTGGTCCACACGCCCGGCCACGTGCGCTTCCCGAGCGCGCGCCGCGTGAGCAGGAGGCGGCCCGCGTCGTCGAGCACGTAGCAGGAGAAGGCGAGGTGGAGGGGCGTCTCGGTCGTGTGGACCGCGGCGCGCTCGAAGGTGCCGGTTCGGCGACCCTGGTCGTCGACGGTGACGACGTGGTCGGCGGCGACGGGGACGTGCGAGGTCATGCGGCCACTCTCGCACACGCCGGACCTGCACGGGGAAACGCTGTCAGGAGTCTGCGGGACCCCGCGGCGAGGCCCCGGGGAGGACGGCGGGCGAGGCTCGGCCGTGAGGGGAGTCACCCCGACGTCGCGCCCCACCGTCTTGCCGGGCCCACCCTGGCGTGAATTAAGGTGAGGGTAACCTCACTAGGCCACCACCGACCGGGCACGCGCCCCCGAGCAGATCCGAGCACCATGACCTCGCCCGCGACCGCCGACGCGCCGATCGGCGTCCCCGACGGGCCCGTCCGGCCCGCGACGGGCCGTGACGACCGCCCGGCCGGGGTCGCCCGCACCAACGCGGGCCGCAGCCTCGGGCTCCTCGTCGCCGTCGTGGTCCTCGCGGTCGCGATCGTGCTCAGCCTCGTCGTCGGCTCCAAGCCGGTCCCGCTCGGCACCGTATGGGACGCGCTCACCGGGTACGACGGCTCGGGCGACCACGTGATCATCCGCGACCTGCGGCTGCCCCGCACGATCGTCGGCCTGCTGGTCGGCACCGCGCTCGGGGTCGCGGGCGGGCTCATCCAGGCCATGACGCGCAACCCGCTCGCCGACCCGGGCATCCTCGGCGTCAACGCCGGGGCGGCGTTCGCCGTCGTGCTCGCGGTCGCGTTCCTCGGGTTCGCGGACATCCAGTCCTTCATCTGGTTCGCGTTCGCCGGGGCGGTCGTGGCGACGATCGCCGTCTACGCGATCGGCTCCCAGGGGCGCGGGGGAGCGACGCCCGTGCGCCTCACCCTCGCGGGCGTCGCGCTCGGGGCCGTCCTGGGCGGCATCTCGCAGGGGATCACGCTGCTCGACCCCGCGGCGTTCGACCGCATGCGCTTCTGGGGCGCCGGCTCGCTGGCCGGCCGCACGATGGAGATGGCCGGCACGATCGCGCCGTTCGTCGTGGTCGGGCTCGTCATCGCGCTCGTCGTCGCGCGCCCGCTCAACACGATCGCGCTCGGCGACGACCTCGCGAGCTCGCTCGGCGCGCACGTGGGGCGCACGCGCGTCCTCGTCGGCGTCGCGGTGATGCTGCTGTGCGGCGCCGCGACGGCGGCGGCCGGGCCGATCGCGTTCGTCGGGCTCATGGTGCCGCACGTCGCGCGCTGGACGGTCGGCCCCGACCAGCGCTGGATCCTGCCGTACTCGGCCGTGCTCGCGCCCGTCCTGCTGCTCGTGTCCGACGTCGTCGGCCGGGTCGTCGTCATGCCCGGCGAGCTGCAGGTCGGGATCGTCACGGCGTTCGTCGGTGCGCCGGTCCTCATCGCGCTCGTGCGCCGCTCGAAGGCGAGCGGGCTGTGAGCGCCCCGGTCCGGGACGACGCGCCCGTGGGACCGCGCGTGGGCGGGCCCTCGTCCGACCGCGCGCACCGCGTCGACTTCGGCCGCCCCACACGCGTCGTGCGGGGGCTCGGCGGCCGCGCGAGCCTGCGGCTCGACCTGCGCACGCTCGCCGTGTGCGGGGTGCTGCTGCTCGTCGCGCTCGCGATCGGCGTCGTCGCGCTGACCACCGGCGACTACCCGCTCACCGTGCCCCAGGTGCTCCAGGCGCTCGTGGGCGCCGCCGACGGCCCGGTGCACATGGTCGTCGTGGAGTGGCGCCTGCCGCGCGCGCTCATGGCGCTCGTGCTCGGCGCGGCGCTCGGCGCGAGCGGCGCGATCTTCCAGTCGCTCACGCGCAACCCGCTGGGCAGCCCCGACGTCATCGGGTTCAACACCGGCGCGTACACGGGCGCGCTCGTCGTCATCATGCTGCTCGGCGGCGGGTACGTCGGCGTCGCGGCGGGCGCCCTCGTCGGCGGCGTCGTCACCGCGGGCGTCGTGTACCTCCTGGCCTACCGGCGGGGCGTGCAGGGCTTCCGGCTCATCATCGTCGGGATCGCCGTGTCCGCGATGCTCGCGTCCGTCAACCAGTGGCTCATCGTCAAGGCGGATCTCGAGACCGCGATGGCGGCCGCCGTGTGGGGCGCCGGGTCGCTCAACGGCATGACCTGGGCGCAGGCGGTCCCCGCGTGCGTGCTCGCGGCGCTCCTCGCGCTCCCGCTCCTGTGGCTCGCGCCGCGCATGGGGCTGCTCGAGCTCGGGGACGACGCCGCGGCGGCCCTCGGCCTGCGCAGCGAGCGGGTGCGCCTCGCCCTCGTGATCGTCGGCGTCGCGCTCACGGCCCTCGTGACCGCGGCGGCCGGGCCCATCGCGTTCGTCGCCCTCGCCGCCCCGCAGCTCGCGCGCCGCCTCACGGGCGCCGCGGGCGTGCGGATCCTCCCCGCCGCCGTCATGGGCGCCGTGCTGCTCGCGGCGAGCGACCTCGTCGCCCAGCGCGCGTTCGCGCCCACCCAGCTCCCCGTCGGCGTCGTCACCGTGAGCGTCGGCGGCGCCTACCTCGTCTGGCTCCTCGTCCGCGAGGCCCGCAAGTGACCACGAACCCGCAGACCGGAAGGACCCCGGTGGCTCTCACGAACCTCGCGGCCGCCCCGAGCGGCGCAGTCGCCGACGCGCCGACCGACGCGCGCGCCGACCGCGTCCCGCCCGCGGACCGCCTGCACGCCGACGGAATCACGGTCGGCTACGACGACCGCGTCATCTCCTCCGACCTCGACGTGAGCATCCCCGACGGGTCGTTCACGGTGATCGTCGGGCCGAACGCGTGCGGCAAGTCGACGCTGCTGCGCGCGCTGTCGCGCCTGCTCAAGCCGTCGCGGGGCCAGGTCGTGCTCGACGGCCGCTCGATCTCCTCGATCCCCGCGAAGGAGGTCGCGCGCCGCCTCGGCCTCCTGCCGCAGACGTCGATCGCGCCCGAGGGCATCACCGTCGCCGACCTGGTCGCGCGCGGGCGCTACCCGCACCAGAAGCTCCTGCGCCAGTGGTCGCGCGAGGACGAGGCCGCGGTGGTCGGCGCGCTCGCCGCGACCGGGACGACCGAGCTCTCGGGCCGCCTCGTCGACGAGCTCTCCGGCGGGCAGCGCCAGCGCGTGTGGGTCGCCATGGTCCTCGCGCAGGAGACGCCCCTCCTCCTGCTCGACGAGCCGACGACGTTCCTCGACATCGCGCACCAGATCGAGCTGCTGGAGCTGTGCGCCGACCTCAACCGCGACCGCGGGCACACGCTCGTCGCGGTGCTGCACGACCTCAACCACGCGTGCCGCTACGCGACGCACCTCATCGCCATGAAGGACGGCGCGGTCGTCGCCGAGGGCGCGCCGGCCGACGTCGTGACGGCCGACCTGGTCGAGGACGTGTTCGGCCTGCCGTGCCGCATCATCGCCGACCCCGTGACGGGCACCCCACTCGTCGTGCCCGAGGGTCGTCCTCGCCGCGCCTGACCGCGCGGCCCCCGTTCCCCGCCGGTCGACCCACCCGCCCGACCGGCCCCCCACCGTCCTGCGCTCGCCCGCACCGCCTCGTCGGAGGAGCAACGCATGACCCGCACCACCCGTCCCCCGTCCACCCTGCCCACGGCAGCCCGCCCGACCCGGCACCGGCGCCCGGTGCGCTCCCTCGCCGCCGGCGCGCTCGCCGTCGGGCTCGCGGCCACGCTCGCCGCGTGCTCGGCCGGCACCGAGCCCGGGACCGACGGCGCGGACCCGACCGCGGCCGCGGACGGCTGGTCCTGGACGTCCTCGGGCTACGGCACGACGTACGCGCTCGACGAGGCGCCGGACAGCCTCGTCGTGGACGGCTACACCGCCGCGGCGCTGTGGGACTACGGCGTGCGGCCCGCCGGGGTGTTCGGCTACGGCTTCTCCGACGCCGGCGCGCTGTCGATCGGCAACGCCCGGGTCGACGAGATGGAGGTCGTCGGGGCCGACGCCGAGCTCAACCTGGAGAAGCTGCTCGCGCTCGAGCCCGACCTCGTGATCGGGTTCGGCAACGAGGACGGCACGGCCTGGACCTGGTGGGACGACACGGTCACCGAGGAGGCGACGGCGGTCGCTCCGTTCGTCGGCATGAGGTTCTCGGGCCGGCCGGTCGTCGAGGTGATCGAGGACTACGCGTCGCTCGCGGAGGCGCTCGGCGGCGACGTCGACTCGCCGGAGGTCGCGGACGCGAAGGCCGCGTTCGACGAGCGGCTCGACACGCTGCGCGGCATCGCGGCGGAGAAGCCGCTGACGATCCTGCCGCTCAACGGCGCGGAGCAGCTGTGGGTGGGCCAGAAGAACCTCGGCCAGCTCGCGCTGCTCGAGGAGCTGGGCTTCACGATCGGCGGGCCGCAGGACCAGGAGGGCTGGGCCGAGCTGAGCTGGGAGCGCGTGCCGGACCACCCGGCCGACGTCGTGCTGAGCTACACGGGCTCCGACGAGGCGATGGCCACCAACCCCGTCTACGCGGGGCTGCCCGCGGTGCAGGCGGGCCAGGTCGTCGGGTGGGACGACAAGCGGCCGTTCACCTACGCGAGCTACGTCGAGTGGTTCGACGAGCTCATCGCGGTGCTCGACGGCGCCGAGGTCGTGTCGGGCGCGCCGACGTCCTGACGCCCGCGCCGTCCCACCAGTCGAGGACGACGGTCGCGTGGTAGGTGAGCCAGCGCGACGGCTCGCCCGCGGGGGCGTCGACCTCGAACCACACCCGGCCCGGGTGGCGCCGGCCCTGGAGCCAGGTGCCGTCCGGGCGCCGGGCGCGGCGGACGTGCTCGACAGCGTCCGCCGCGCGCGGGTCGGGAGGCGTCCCGTCGAGCAGCGACGCCTCGCGCAGGTAGACCAGCGCGTTGAGCACGCTGTAGTACCAACGGAACGGGTACGCGAGACGGAACACCCAGTCCCCGACGGGCTCGCCCGTGCTCAGGCGGCGGAACAGGCCGCGGCGCAGCAGATACTCCTCGCCGGAGCGACGCGCCGCCCGCAGCTCGTCGCTGCCGCCCGCGAGCTCCTGGTACGCGAGCAGGCCCTTGAGCGCATTGAGGGTCGAGTGGAACGAGGAGACGGTGGCGCCCTCGACCCAGTCGCAGTTCCACCCGCCGTCGGGCAGCCGGCCCGCCACGACGGCGGCGAGCAGCTCCGAGACGTCGGCCCCGAGCCACGCACCCGCGGCGAGCGTGTACCCGTTGATGCACCAGTCGACCTCGCCGCCCCAGTAGGGCAGGTCGTCGTACTCCCAGCGGCTGTGCGCCGCGAGCAGCTCGGGCGTGCGGCGCGCGCGCAGCACGCCCGGGTCGAGCCCCCACTCGCGCAGCGCGACGAGCGACCACGTCGTCGCCGTCCAGGGCTGGCCCTCCTCGGGCGCTCCGCCGGCGTCCACCGCTCCCGCGTCCGCCGGGAAGTACGCGCCGCCCGCCCACTGCCCGTCGGGGTCCTGCAGCGCGAGCAGGCGCGCGCCGAAGCCCTCGGTCGCGACGCGCGCCCGCGTCGCCTCCCAGACCTCGGGAGGCGCGTGCACGACGTCGCGCTCGACCCGCCACCGCAGCGCCGGGTCGGCGTCGAGCAACCAGTCGACCAGCCCGTCCTCGGGCGGCCCTCCGGGAGTGGCGGCGGCCATCCCGCCACGCTACGCCCGGGCGCACGCGGCGTCAGCCCTCGTCGTCCGCCCGTCCGGCGACGACGGCGACGGCGCGCGCGAGCTCGTCCCCGCTCGGGACGGCGTCCGGGTCGAGGAGCCAGAGGATGCCGAGGCTCTGCACGAGCACGAAGTCGAGCCGGGCGACGGCCGCGAGGTCGGCCTCGCTCAGCTCGGGCCGGGCCGCCCGCCCGACGCCGCACGCTTCGACCTCGTCATCGGGGCCGACGGCGTCCACTCCGCGACGCGTCGGCTCGCGTTCGGGCCGGAGGAGCAGTTCGTGACCTACCTCGGCGGCTACGCGGCGTTCTCGACGTCCCCGATCCGGTCGCCGGCCGGGTGGTGCTCCCGGGGGACGCGGCGTCGTGCGGCTCGCCCATGACGGGCCAGGGCACCGCGACCGCCCTGGTCGGCGCCTACCTCCTCGCCACGCGGCTGGGGGCGACCCCCGACGACCCCGCCGGCGCGGCGCGGCGGTACGCGGCCGACGTCGCCCCGTTCGTCGAGGCGGGGAAGAAGATCCCCGGCGGGGGCATCGCCCGCATGGTGCCGGGGAGCCGGCTGGAGGCGGCGGTGCTGCGCGCGACCACCGGCGTCATGCTGTCGCGCGCGCTGCGCCCGCTGGTGCGGCGCATGTTCCGGGCGGGTGGCGATGCGCCGTCGCTCCCGGCGACCGACGCGGCGCCGCAGCCCGTCCGCTGATCGCGCGTCCGTGCCGGGCCCGCCGCGGGCCCGGCACGGCGGGTCGTCAGACGAAGCCGAACACGGGCGGGAAGACGACGGCCACGATCGCGGCCCACGCCGCGTACACGGGCAGGAACCGGGTCTGCCAGGCGACGAGGTCGGCGAACGGGCGCCGCCCGCGCAGGAACGCCGTCGCGAGGACGGCGGACCACACGAGGTGCACGAGCAGGAGCAGGTTGAGCCCGAGCGCGGCGGCCTTGTTGGGGCTGACGCCGAACTCGGCGATGCGCGTGAGCATCGCGGTGAGCGCGACGGCGTCGACCGCGAGCGCCGCGACGACGAGGACGACCTGGAGGCCGTCGAAGAACGACCCGGGCGCGAGCGGGTCGCGTGCCGAGACCGAGTAGAGGAGCAGGCACAGGACGAGCACGAGGATCGCGTCCATGAGGATGAGCAGCTCGCGGTCGACGGCGGCGAGGTTCCCCGCGGTCGCGAGGACGACGAACGCGGCGAGGAGCATGACGAGCGTCAGCGGCGTGAAGACGCGCGTCAGCACGGGCGCGATGTTCTCGACGACGTTCTGCTTGGCCTCGACGAGCCACGCGGCCACGATGAGCGCCGCCGGGACGCACAGGGTCAGGATCCAGGCGTCGAGGTAGGGCTCGAGGTCGACGCCGGCGAGCGAGAAGACCCCGATCGTCAGGCCGAGCAGGACGCCGCCGCCGAGCGCGATGAGCGTGTAGTACACGGCGAGCTCGCCCGTGAACCGCACGAAGTCCATGCGTCGTGCGTCCGAGCGCCACCGCCCGCCGACGTACGCGAGCCCGACGACGGACCACAGCGTCACGGGCGCGGCGAGCGCCGCGAGGACGAACGTCGAGTCCGTGGGCTGGAACGGGTACAGGTTGAGGACGAGGCCCAGCGCGACGAACGGCACGACGAGCGCGCCGACCACGCGCGCCGTGACCTGCCGCTTCCACGCGAGGTAGGCCGTGAGGAACGGCAGCACGAGGAGCCCGACGTTGAGGCCGACCGTCTCCCACGGGAGGAGCACGGTCGCGACCTTCACGGTGACGCCCACCGCGACGGCGAGCGCGAGCACCACCGCGAGCTCGCGCCACGACCGCGTGCGGCCGGTCGGCTGCTCGCCGACGAGGACGAGCTGCTTCCACAGCCGCTCGGAGTGCTCCTGCGCGAACTCGCGCGAGAGGTCGTCGAGCGTGCCCATGCGCTTCACCGCGACGAGGAACGCCTCGTCGTCGTCGAGCCCGGTCGCGCGGAGGTCCTCGACCCGCTCGCGCAGGTGGTCCTCCATCTCGTCGACGTCCGCGCCGGAGATGGCCTCGCGGCGGCGGACGTAGCCGCGCCACTGGTCGATCTGGGCCTCGAGCGCGGCGTGCGGGCCCGGGCTCGCCCCGCCCGCGGGAGCGGTCGTGGCGCCCATCAGGCCCACCCCTCCGCGACGCGCGGCGGGGTCGGCAGCCCGTCCTGCGCCGCGCGCCAGACCTGGTGGAGCGCGTGCGCGACGACGTCCCACTGCGCCTGGCGCTCGACGAGCGCCTCGCGCCCCGCGGCGGTGATCGCGTAGTGCTTGCGGCGCCGCCCGACGTCGGACGTGCCCCACGACGCCTCGACGAGACCGAGCCGCTCCAGCCTGTGCAGGAGCGGGTAGAGCATGCCGTCGGTCCACTGCATGCGGCCGCCCGAGAGCTCGTCGACGCGCTTGAGGATCGCGTACCCGTACGACTCGCCGTCCGCGAGGATCCCGAGGACGAGCGGGGTGGCCGACGCGGCCACGAGGTCCTTGTCGATACGCATGGCACTCCTATGCCTAGTTCTTCTAGGGATACAGACCCTAGCAGATCTAGGGTTGGCGGAGCGGCCCTGGGGGCTAGCGTGGTCCTGCGACGCGGTCGTCACGTCGCGAGCGGGACGCCCCTCGCCGGCCGCGACCGGGGGGTGGGCCATGCCTCGCACGTACCTCTTCGCCCTGACCGACGGCGGCGGGACGGTCCCGCCGGAGGTGGGGGCCGTGCGGCGGCTCGTGGAGCGCGGGCACCGCGTGCGCGTGCTCGCCGAGGACTCGATGGCTCCCGAGGTCCGCGCGACGGGTGCGACGCTCGTCCCGTGGCGCACCGCGCCGAACCGCCCCGACCGCGACCCGGCGCACGACCCTCTCCAGGACTGGGCGGCGCCCAGCCTGCTCGCGCAGGCGCGCGACATGGGCGACCACCTCATCGCGGGGCCCGCGCCGGACTACGCGCGCGACGTGCTCGCGGCCGTCGACGACGAGCGTCCCGACCTCGTCGTGACGTCCGTCTTCGCGTTCGGCGCGATGATCGCGGCGCAGTCGCGCGGGATCCCGTTCGACGTCCTGATCCCCAACGTCTACGCCCTGCCCACGCCCGGCCGCACGCCGTTCGGTGCGGGGCTCACGCCCGCGCGCGGGCCGCTCGGCCGGCTGCGCGACCGCGCGATCACCGGTCTCTCGACGCGCGTGTTCGACCGGTACACGCGCGACCGGCTCAACGCCCTGCGCGCCGACCTGGGCCTCGACCCGCTCGGGCGCTCGTGGGAGCAGATGAGCGCCGCGCGCCGCCAGCTCGTCATGACGAGCCCGGCGTTCGACCTCCCCGGCCCGCTCCCGGCGAACGCCCGGTACGTGGGGCCCGTGCTCGACGACCCGGCGTGGGCCGACGACGTCCCGTGGGCCGCGCCGCCGGGCGACGCCCCGCTCGTCCTCGTCGCGCTGTCGTCGACGTTCCAGGACCAGGCCGCGCTCCTGCGGCGCATCGTCGCCGCGCTCGCGACGCTGCCCGTGCGCGGCGTCGTCACGACCGGGCAGGGGCTCGCGCCCGACGCGGTGCCGGGCGCGGCGAACGTCTCCGTGGTCTCCGCCGCTCCCCACCACGAGGTGCTGCGCGACGCCGCGCTCGTCGTCACGCACGGCGGGCACGGCACGCTCCTCAAGGCGTTCGCGGCGGGCTGCCCCGTCGTCGTCCTGCCGCACGGGCGCGACCAGGGCGACAACGCGGTGCGCGTCACGCTGCGGGGTGCGGGCGTCACGCTGTCGCGGAAGGCCTCAGCAGAACGGGTCGCGCGGGCCGTCGGGCAGGTCCTCGGCGACCCCGCGTACCGGCGCCGGGCCGCCGCGCTCGGCGCCGCCGTCCGGCGTGACGCCCAGCACAGCACGCTCGTCGCCGAGCTCGAGGACCTCGGGCCCGAGGGCGACCCACGACCGTCACGCTGACCCGACGGACGCCGCGACGCGAGGGCGCGACCCCGTCCCCGGCCATGGCCGGACCGCACCGTCCCGGGGATGCACGAAGTCCCGGCCAGGAGAACCTGACCGGGACTTCTCGAGGGTCTTCCGACTGCACCAGTCGGAACCTCGTCACGTGCGCGAGGGGGGACTTGAACCCCCACGCCCTTTCGGACACTGGCACCTGAAGCCAGCGCGTCTGCCATTCCGCCACTCGCGCGTGCCGCAGAAGACTAGCACGACGCACGACGGCGCCTGGAACCGCTCGGCCCGACGTGACGGCCGCCACGTGCCGGTCGTCACGGACGACGAGGAGCCCCGACGGCCGGGCGCCCGACGTTCACACGCTCCGCCCCGAACGCGCCACATCCGTCCGGAGATCGTGCGACGAATCGGGCCTCCGGCGCAGACGTGATCGATACGATCTAGGTAGTCTGCCCGGGACGCGGGTATGCACGAGGGGGCCACCAGGAGCACGTCCGGAGGAGCAGACGACGACCGCGCGGCGCGAGCCGCGGCACGAGCGAGCACGAGGGAGGAGGTGGCATGGGAGTCCTGGACCGCTTCGAGAAGGGCGTGGAGCGCGTGGTGAACAACGCGTTCGCCAAGGTCGGGCGCAGCGAGGTCAAGCCCGTCGAGCTCGCGAGCGCGCTGCGGCGCGAGGTCGACGACCGCGCCGCCGTCGTGGACCGCGAGCGCACGGTCGTGCCCAACGAGTTCACCATCGAGCTGTCGGTGGACGACTTCGGCCAGGTCGAGGGGTGGGGCGCGGAGACGCTCGCCGACGAGCTGGCGTCGAACGTCACGCAGTACGCGGCGTCGCAGCACTACGCGTTCGTCGGCCCGGTGAGCGTGAGCTTCGAGCAGAACGACGCGCTCGACGTCGGCCGCTTCCAGCTCCGCTCGGCGAGCGTGCGGGGCAACGTGGCGCCCGCGACGTCCGCGTCCCCGAGCACGCGGCACCCGCTCGTCGACATCGACGGGCAGCGCTACCTGCTCACGGGCCCGGTCACGGTCATCGGCCGCGGCTCGGAGGCCGACATCGTCGTCGACGACCCGGGGGTCTCGCGCCGCCACCTGGAGATCCGCGTGACGCCGGAGGGGGTCATCGCGACGGACCTCGGCTCGACCAACGGCCTGTTCGTCGAGGGTCACCAGGTGCCGGCCGCGACGCTGCTGGACGGCAACTCCCTGACGATCGGCCGTACCCGCATCATGTTCTGGACCGGCGCGTCCGACAACGAGGAGTGGTGATCCGGCCCGCATGACCGACCTCACGTTCACCCTGCTGCGGCTGGGCTACCTGGTGCTGCTCTGGGTGTTCGTGCTCTCCGCGATCGGGGTGCTGCGTCGGGACCTGTACGGCACCAGGATCACGCCGCGCCGGGGCCGCAAGGGCACCGCGCAGGCCGCGCGCCCGACGTCGGGCCCCACCCCCGCCGCGGCGCCCGAGCCCGCGCGTCCTGCCGCACCGGCCGGGCCGTCGCGGCTCGTCGTCACCGCCGGCCCGCTGACGGGCACGACGATCCCCCTCACGACGTCGTCGATCCTCATCGGGCGGGCACCGAGCTGCACGCTCGTGCTCGACGACGACTACTCCTCGTCGCGCCACGCGCGCATCTTCCCGCAGCACGGGTCCTGGTTCGTCGAGGACCTCGGCTCCACCAACGGCACCTACGTCGAGGACCAGCGCATCGGCCAGGTGACGCCGCTGGGTCCGGGCACGCGGGTGCGGATCGGTCAGTCCGTCGTCGAGCTGCAGAGGTAGCCCGCAGTGAACATCGCCCTGCGCTACGCCGCGCGCTCCGACGTCGGGCTCGTGCGCTCCAACAACCAGGACTCCGGCTACGCCGGCCCGCACCTGCTCGTCGTCGCCGACGGCATGGGCGGCCACGCCGGGGGAGACGTCGCCTCGTCGATCGCCATCGCGGCGCTCGCACCGCTCGACGGCGAGTCGCACGGCCCGGACGACGCGCTCGCCGAGCTCGAGCGCTCGATCGACCACGCGCGCCAGGACCTCGTGGACCGCAGCGTGACCGACCCCGAGCTGGTCGGCATGGGCACGACCGTCACCGCGATCCTGCGCGCGGGCAACAAGCTCGCGATGGCGCACCTCGGCGACTCGCGCGCGTACCTGCTGCGCGACGGCGAGCTCACCCAGGTCACGACCGACCACACGTTCGTGCAGCACCTCGTGGACACGGGCCGGATCTCGCCCGACGAGGCGGAGACCCACCCGCAGCGCAACGTCGTCATGCGCGTGCTCGGCGACTTCGACATCGACCTCACGCCCGACATGTCGGTGCGCGAGGCGAAGCCGGGCGACCGCTGGCTCCTGTGCTCCGACGGGCTCTCGGGCTTCGTCAGCCCCGAGACGATCGCCCAGTCGCTCTCGGACACCCCCGACGTCGACGAGTGCGCCGACCACCTGCTGCAGCTCGCGCTGCGCGCCGGTAGCACGGACAACGTGACGGTCGTGGTGGCCGACATCGTGGACCTCGACACGCTGCCCGACGGCACGGCGCCCGGCACCGGGGCCCAGGTCGTCGGGTCGGCCGCGATCGACCGCGACGCCCCGACGTCGGCCGCGGACGGCCCCGCCGCCCGGGCGGCGGCCCTCATGGCGAGCGCGAACGCACCCGCCGCGGCCGAGGAGCCCGCGGCGGACGGCGCGGCGGATCCCGCGCAGGGGGCCGAAGGCCCGGCCGAGACCCCGGGGGACGGCGACGACGACGTGCGGCCCGGCCGCGCGCCCCGCCGCTGGATCACGGTCGTCGCGATCCTCCTCGTCGTCGCGGGCCTGGGCGTGGCCGGCTGGGCGGGCTACCGCTGGACGCAGACGCAGTACTACGTCGGCGTCGCCGACGGCCAGGTCGCCGTGTTCCGCGGCATCCCGGAGAACGCGGGCCCGGTGACGCTGTCGACGCCGATCGAGCTCACGGGGACGCGCGTCACGGACCTGCCGGGCTACGTCGTCGACCGCCTGGAGACCACGATCCCCGCGGAGTCGCTCGAGGACGCCCGCGCGCGGGCGGAGCGCCTCGTCGCCGAGGCCGCGGAGGAGTCCACCGACGCGCCCGCGACCGACGACACCACGGAGGCTCCCACCGAGGGCGCCACCGAGACCCCGGAGGCCGGGGCGCCCGACGTGACCCCGGCACCCACCGACGGCGCCGGCTCGGGGGCCTGATGGCCACGGTGGAGACCACCGAGGTGCGCCCCGGCCGGGGCGCGGAGCTCGGTCTGCTCGTCCTCGCGCTCGCGCTGGGCATCGGGGCGTACGCGCTCGTGGGCCTCCAGCTCACGGGCGAGCTCCCGGGCCGCTTCTACGTGTACAGCATCGGCACCGTGGTGCTCGCGGGCGCCGCGCACCTGCTGCTGCGCTTCAAGGCGCCGTACGCGGACCCGGTGATCCTGCCGATCGCCGTCGCGCTCAACGGCATCGGCCTCGCGATGATCTTCCGCCTCGACCTCGGCTCGCAGGTCACGGGCGGGACCCAGGACCTCGCGCCGCGCCAGCTCCAGTGGACCGCGCTGGGCATCCTCTGCGCGTTCGCCGTGATCTGGTTCCTGCGCGACCACCGGACCCTGCGGCGCTACACATACACCGCGATGATCGCGGGCATCGTGCTCGTCGCGCTGCCGCTCGTCCCGGGCCTGGGGACGCGCATCAACGGCGCGCAGATCTGGATCAACGTCTTCGGCTTCTCGCTCCAGCCCGCGGAGTTCGCGAAGATCGCGTTCGCGATCTTCTTCGCCGGCTACCTCGTGACGAACCGGGACACGCTCGCGCTCGCCGGGCCCAAGGTGCTCGGGCTCCAGCTCCCGCGCCTGCGCGACCTCGGGCCGATCATCATCGTCTGGCTCGTCTCGCTCGCGATCCTCGTGTTCGAGCGCGACCTCGGCACGTCGCTCCTCTTCTTCGGGCTCTTCGTCGCGATGCTCTACATCGCGACCGAGCGCGTGAGCTGGGTCGTCATCGGCCTCCTGCTCATCGCGGTCGGCGCGGTGCTCGCGGCGTCGACGTTCGGCCACGTCCAGGCGCGCGTCGACGTGTGGCTCCATCCGTTCGACCCGGAGATCTTCGGCCGCAGCCCCGGCGGCTCGGGCCAGCTCGTGGGCGGCCTGTTCTCGCTCGGCAACGGCGGGCTGTTCGGCACCGGCTGGGGCGCGGGCTACCCGCGGACGGTCCCGTACGCGTTCTCCGACTTCATCTACGCCTCGCTCGGCGAGGAGCTCGGGCTCACGGGCCTCATCGGCATCCTGCTCGCCTACCTCATCCTCGTGGAGCGCGGCCTGCGCACCGCGATCGGCGTGCGCGACGGGTTCGGCAAGCTCCTCGCGGGCGGCCTCGCGTTCGTCATGGCGTGGCAGCTCTTCGTCGTCGTCGGCGGGATCACGCGCATCATCCCGCTGACGGGCCTCACCATGCCGTTCGTCGCCCAGGGCGGGTCGTCGCTCCTCGCGAACTGGCTGGTCGTGGGCTTGCTGCTGCGCATCTCCGACGACGCGCGGCGGCCGTCGTCCCTGCCCGTGCGCGGGCAGGTGGCCCCCGGCGGGGCGCGCACGCGCCCCGACTCGGAGCCGGTCGAGGTCGTGGGCGGCGGGGCTCCCGCCGTCGGTGCCCGGCCCGACGACGCGCCCACCACGGTCGGGGCGCCCGCCGCGGGCGCCTCGGCGGGACCCGTCACAGGTCCGACGCGCGCGACGACGGGCGTGCAGCCCGCCGTCGGACAGGCCGGCGACGTCTCGGCCCACCCCGACGAGCTGCGCACCGAGGTCGTGCGGCGCCCCGGTCCCGACGGCACCCACCCCGAGACCGACCCCTGGGGAGGAGCCCGGTGAACGTCCCCCTGCGTCGCGTCGCGACGGTCGTCCTCGTCATGTTCCTCGCGCTCATGGTGTCGACGACGTACATCCAGTTCGTCCAGGCGGACTCGCTCAACAACGATTCGCGCAACGCCCGCACGATCTACCGCGAGTACAACAAGTTCCGCGGCCCGATCGTCGTCGCGGGCGACGCGATCGCCTCCTCGACCCCGGTGGACGACGCGTTCGGCTTCCAGCGCCAGTACGCGAACGGCCCGCTGTACGCGCCGGTCTCGGGGTTCCTCTCGCTCACCAACGGGCGCACGGAGATCGAGGACAAGGAGAACGACTACCTCAACGGCGAGGCGAGCTCGCTGTGGCTCGACCGCCTCAGCGCGCTGTTCACCGGCAAGCAGCCCCAGGGCGCGTCCGTCGAGCTGACGATCGACCCCGCAGCGCAGCAGGCCGCCTGGGACGCCCTGGGAGACCAGCGCGGCGCCGTCGTGGCGATCGAGCCGAAGACCGGCCGCGTCCTCGCGCTCGTGTCCAAGCCGAGCTACGACCCCAACGAGCTCGCGACGCACGACACCGCCCTCGCGCGCGAGCGCTACCAGGAGCTGCTCAACGCCGACGGCAACCCGATGTCGAACCGGGCCATCCGGGGCAACACGTACCCGCCGGGCTCGACGTTCAAGATCGTCACCTCGGCCGCGGCGCTCGAGAGCGGGCAGTACACGGCCGAGACCGTGATCCCGGCCCCGGACGAGCTCCCGTACCCGCAGTCGACGCAGACGATGAAGAACTTCGGCGGCACCCGCTGCTCGCCGACGGGCGAGATGACGCTCGCCGACGCCCTCCGCATCTCCTGCAACACCGCCTTCGGCGACCTGGCCATGACGCTCGGCGAGGACGCGATGCGGGACCAGGCCGAGGACTTCGGCTTCGACGCCCCGCTCGAGATCCCGATGGACGTCACGCCGAGCCAGTTCCCCGCCGAGGGCACCCCGGGCGCCGACCCGGCGGGCATCGCGCGCGCGGGCATCGGGCAGGGCGAGGTCAAGGTCACCCCGCTCCAGATGGCGATGGTCGCCGCCGCGATCGCGAACGACGGCGTGCAGATGGCGCCGTACACGGTGGAGACGATCCGCAACCCCGACCTCGACGTCGTCCGCCAGTCCGAGCCGCGCCGCCTGCGCACCTCGGTGTCGCCGTCGACCGCCGAGCAGCTCACGCAGATGATGCTCGGCGTCGTGCAGAACGGCTCCGGGAAGGCGGCGCAGATCCCGGGCGTGCAGGTCGCGGGCAAGACGGGCACCGCCGAGACGGGCGGCGAGGCCGCCCCGCACGCGTGGTTCACGAGCTTCGCGCCCGCCGACGACCCGCAGGTCGCCGTCGCGGTCATCGTCGAGAACGGCGGCTCGCTCGGCAACGAGGCGACGGGCGGCGCGATCGCCGCGCCGATCGCGCGCGCCGTCATGGAGGCGGTGTTGAACGGATGAAGCCCGTGAGGGGGCTGACGCTCGGCAACCGCTACCGCCTCGTGCGGCGCATCGCCGTCGGCGGCATGGGCGAGGTCTGGGTCGCGGCCGACGACGCGCTCGGGCGCGAGGTGGCCGTCAAGGTCCTGCGGACCGAGTACGCGGGCAACGAGGACTTCCTCAACCGCCTGCGGACCGAGGCCCGCAACAGCGCCGCGCTCTCGCACCCGAACATCGCGCAGATGTACGACTACGGCGAGACGAACGGCTCCGGGTACCTCGTCATGGAGCTCGTCGTGGGCGAGCCCATGGCGGACCTGCTGGAGCGCGAGCCCGTGCTCCCGCCCGCGCGGCTCCTGCCGATCCTCGCGCAGACCGCCCGCGCGCTGCACGCCGCGCACCTGTCCGGCGTCGTGCACCGTGACGTCAAGCCGGGCAACATCCTCATCGACCGCTCCGGCACCGTGAAGATCACCGACTTCGGCGTCTCGCTCGCGGCCAACCAGGTCCCCATGACCGCGACGGGCATGGTGATGGGCACGGCCCAGTACCTCTCGCCCGAGCAGGCCGTCGGGCAGGCGGCCACCGGGGCGTCGGACATCTACGCGCTGGGCATCGTGGCGTACGAGTCGATCGTCGGGAACCGGCCGTTCACCGGGTCCACCCCGGTCGACATCGCGGTCGCGCACGTCAACGAGCCCGTGCCGCCGCTCCCGTCGTCGGTCGACCCGGAGCTCGCCGAGCTCGTCATGGTCATGCTCGCCAAGGACCCTTTGGCCCGGCCGCACCCGGCCGACGCCCTCGCGCGCGTCTTCGAGGAGATCCAGGCCCGCCTCGCGGCCGACCCGTGGTCCGCCCGGGCCGGCGCCGCCGCCAACACCCGGCGCGGCCGGCGCGCCCGCACGACGGCGGACGACGCCCCCCGCGCACCCGAGCCCGACCCCGCGCCCGTCATCACGCCGCTCGTCATCCCGGCCGCCGTGCGCGACCCGCACCCGGTCGACCCCGCGACGCCGTGGATCGCCCCGGAGGCCCGACCAGGCGCCCACGCGACCGAGCCCGCAGGTGGCCACCTCGCCGAGAGCGACGCCGAGCCCGTCGGGCGGGCGGCCGCTCCGCCGTCCGACACGCCGCCCGCGCCCGGGCCCGCCCTGCCGTGGGAGCGCCCCGTCCCCACGACCGCGGGCGACGACCCGGCCGGTCCCCGCGCCTACCCGCCGCGCCGCGAGATGCACGGCGGCACCCGCTCGTCGCGGCGCCCCCAGCCCGCTCGCGGCGGCACGCGGCCGGGCTCCGGGTCGGCCGCGAGCACCCCGCCGCCGGCACCGGCCACGCGGGCCGAGGCCCGGCGGCAGTCGCAGGCCGCCCCGTCCCGGTCGTCCTCCGGGCGCCGCACGTCCACCACGACGGGGCGACGCCTCGGCGGGCTCCCGAACGGCCTGACGTGGCCCCTGGTGGCCCTCCTCGGCCTCCTGCTCGTGCTCGTGATCGCCACCATCGCCTCCCTCGGGGACCGGGACGGGGGCGACGCCGACGCGGCTCCCGCGGCCGTCGTCGGGACGGTCCCCGACGACGCCGCGCCGGGCTCCCCGGCCGCCTCCGGACGGGTGACATCGTGACGACATCGTTGTGTTCCCGGCTTTCCCGGACGCCCTCCAGTGGGATGATTGCGCCAGATGTGCCGCGCGCGGACGCGCCCGCGGCTCCGACGACACCGAAGGACGAATGAGTGGTGGACAACGCTCCCCGAGTGCTTGCCGGGCGCTACCAGGTCGGTGAGCTCATCGGCCGTGGTGGCATGGCCGAGGTGCACATCGGGCACGACAACCGCCTCGGTCGCACGGTCGCGATCAAGATCCTGCGGTCCGACCTCGCCCGCGACCCCACCTTCCTCGCGCGCTTCCGCCGCGAGGCCCAGGCCGCGGCGTCCCTCAACCACCCGGCGATCGTCGCGGTGTACGACACGGGCGAGGACGTCCACGCGGACGCCACCGGCAACTCGGTGCACGTCCCGTTCATCGTCATGGAGTACGTCGAGGGCCACACGGTCCGCGACATCCTGCGCGACGGCCAGGCCGTCCCCATCGACGAGGCCGTCGAGATCACGGCGGGCGTGCTCGCGGCGCTCGAGTACTCACACCACGCCGGGATCGTGCACCGCGACATCAAGCCCGCGAACGTCATGATCACGCCCACGGGCGCGGTCAAGGTCATGGACTTCGGCATCGCCCGCGCGATGGCGGACTCGGCCGCGACGATGACGCAGACGCAGGCCGTCATCGGCACCGCCCAGTACCTCTCGCCGGAGCAGGCGCGCGGCGAGACGGTCGACGCGCGCTCCGACCTGTACTCCACCGGCTGCCTGCTCTACGAGCTGCTCACCGGCCGCCCGCCGTTCATCGGCGACTCGCCCGTCGCGGTGGCCTACCAGCACGTGCGCGAGGCCCCGGCGACGCCGAGCGCCGTCGCGCCGGACGTCCCCGAGGTGCTGGACCGCATCACGCTCAAGGCGCTCGCCAAGGACCGCACGGCCCGCTACTCGAACGCGGCCGAGTTCCGCGCCGACCTCGAGAACGCCGTGCGCGGCGGGGCGATCACGGCCCCTGCGCTCGGGGTCGCCGCCGCCGCGGCGGGCCTCGGTGCCGCCGCCGCGGCCGCCGACCTCCAGCCGACGATGGTCGAGTCCGCGACGCAGGTCATGGCGCCCGCAGCGGCCGCCCCGAACCCGTGGGCGACGAGCGTGGCGCCGGCCGTCCCACCCGGCGAGGAGGTCCCGGGGGACGACGAGGAGGAGCCCAAGAGCCGCAAGGGCCTCATGTGGACCCTCATCGCGATCGGCGTGCTCGCCCTCGCGGCGATCATCACGATGCTCGTCATCAACAGCCAGGGCGAGGAGGAGCCGACGACGGGCACGGTCCCGACGCTCTCGGCGCCGATCACGCCCGAGGAGGCCGAGAAGGCGATCACCGACGCCGGCTTCGAGTACGCGCAGGCCATCGACCAGGAGTCGACCGAGCCCGAGGGGACGTTCACGAAGACCGACCCGGCGGGAGGCACCACCCAGGAGCTCGGCGTGACGGTCACGGCGTTCTTCTCCGCCGGACCGGACGCCGTCACGCTGCAGGACCTCAAGGGCAAGACCCAGGAGGAGGCCCGGCAGTACCTCGCGGACAACGGTCTCAACGTCGGCGACGTCGCCACGGAGGACTCCCCGGACGTCGCGAAGGGGTCCGTGACGCGGACGGACCCGGGCGCGGGCCAGTCCGTGCCCGCAGGGTCGACGGTCAACCTGTTCGTGTCGAGCGGGCTCGTCACCCTGCCTGACGTCACCGGTCAGCAGTTCGACGCCGCGAAGGCGACGATCGAGGCCCTCGGTCTCGGGGTCGACCGTAGCGACGAGGAGTCCGACGAGGCCGAGAACCAGGTCCTCTCGCAGCAGCCCAACGCCGGGAGCGTGCCCCAGGGGTCGCGCGTGACCCTCAAGGTCGCGATCCCGCGTGCCGCGGAGACGACGACGGTCCCGTCCAACCTCGTCGGGATGACCGAGGCGCAGGCAGAGGAGGCGCTGCACGGCGCCGAGCTCAACATGGGCACCCGCCAGACGCAGGAGTCCGACCAGTGGCCCGCCGGCACGGTCATCGGCTCCGACCCGCGAGGGGGTGCTGAGGTCCCCGTCGGCACCGAGGTCTCGCTCATCGTCTCGACCGGCCCCGGCCCGTCGACCGGTGGCGACAACGGCGGCGGCCCCGGCGGTGGGGGCGGCGGAGGCGGCGGCGGGAACAACGACGGCTGACGCGCCGCCAGGCTCGGCATGACGAACGGGCCCCCACCTCGCGAGGTGGGGGCCCGTCGTCGTCCGGAGGACGAGCGGTCAGCAGCCGGGACCAGCGGCGCCGGAGTCCTGGGCCCGTGCCGTGGCCCGCGGACGGGTCGGCTCCCGGGTCTACTGGCGGACCAGCGGTGCCATGCCCGCCGAGCGCTCGACGGCGCCGTCGAGCCCGCAGGCCTCGAGCCAGTTCGCGAGCAGGCGGTGGCCGCCCTCGGTGAGCACGGACTCCGGGTGGAACTGGACGCCGTGCAGGGGCAGGTCGCGGTGCTGCAGGCCCATGATGACGCCGCCGGCGGTCGAGGCGGTCACCTCGAGCTCGGCGGGCACCGTGTCGCTCACGACGGCGAGCGAGTGGTAGCGCGTCGCGGTGAACGGGTCGGGGAGCCCGGCGAGGACGCCCTCGCCCTCGTGCTCGACGAGGCTCGTCTTGCCGTGCATGAGCTCGGGCGCGTGCGTGACCGTCGCGCCGTACACCTCGGCGAGCGCCTGGTGGCCGAGGCACACGCCGAGCATCGGCGTGCGCGAGGTCGCGCACGCACGGATGACCTGCTCGCTCTGGCCGGCCTCCTTGGGCGTCCCGGGCCCGGGCGAGACGAGGACGCCGTCGAAGACGGTCCCGTCGGCGTCGTGGAACCGGCCCTCGGCGTCGGGCTCGGGCACGGCGTCGTTGCGCACGACGACGGTCTGGGCGCCGAGCTGGTCGAGGTAGCCCACGATCGTGTAGACGAACGAGTCGTAGTTGTCCACGACGAGGATGCGGGTCGGGTGGGTCATCGCGGGGCCTCCACGGACACTGCGCCGGCGGCGTCGGTCTGGATGTTGGGGTCGTTGAACGGCATGTACTCGGACACGATCGGGAACAGCCACTCGAAGCACGCGAGCACGACGGCGGCCGCGAGGACGAGCAGGATCAGCACCCGGACCCACGCGGGCCCGGGCAGCACGCGCCACAGCGCCCCGTACATCACGCGCTCCCTTCAGCGGCAGGAGCCGTCTGGCCGACGAGGTCCGGCGGCGTGCCGTCCTCGACGGGCATCCAGTAGTCCAGCTTCGCGTTGACGATGAACCGCGCCACGAGCGAGTTCAGCCCGATCGGGTGGCACGTCGTCAGGGTGAGGTACCGCTCCGTCGGCTGGACGCCGGGCTGCCACGGGACGGGCGCCACGGCCTCCACCTGGTCCGGCTTCACCGCCTGCATGTGGTCCACGCGGTACACGTACCAGACCCCGCCGGCTTCCACGACGATCGGGTCGCCGATCTCGAGCTCCTCCACGTCGTGGAAGATCTTGCCGTACGTCTGCCGGTGCCCCGCGACCGAGAAGTTCCCGACCGCGCCCGGCATGACCGTCTCCGGGTAGTGCCCGGCCATCGCCTGGTCGAGGATCGAGCGCTTGTCCGTCCCCTCCGCGATCGGCATCATCTTGCCGTCCCACCGCGGCACGTAGAGCGTGCCCCACACCTCGCCCAGCGCGGGCGCCTCCATGACCGGCGGCTCGTCCCGGCGCACGGCCGTCGCGACGTCCCCGGCGTCCGGCGTGGGCGCGTCCATCTCCTCCAGGACCTGCGCCTGCACACGGTCGGCCTGCACGTCCGTCCACCAGAGCTGCCACACCACGTAGAGCCCCAGCAGGATGCCGAGCGTGATGAGCAGCTCCCCGACGACGCCGACGACCGTGGACACGGGGCCGCGCCCCGAGGCACGGCGGCCCGCGTGCCGCACCGGCGTGGACGTGGTGGCCGTCACGACGCCACCGCGTCGGACGGGCGCGCGTAGCGGAGCTCGAGCGCGCCCTCGTAGCCGGGGAGCTCGAGGTCGGACGTGTCCTCGACCGACCAGCCCAGGTTCACCGCGTCGACGTACTCCTGGTACACCTGGACGCCCGGCGAGCGCTCCAGGGCGTCGCGCAACGCGTCCGGGTCGCCCACGGCCTCCACGACGTAGGGCGGCGAGTACACGCGTCCGTGCAGCAGGAGGATGTTGCCCGCGCACCGGAACGCCGACGTCGCGGTCACCCGCTGCCCCTGGAGCGTCATCGCCTCCGCGCCGCCGGCCCACAGGGCGTTGACGACGGACTGGATGTCCTGCTGGTGCACGACGAGGTCGTCCGGACGGATCTGCGGCGGGTAGTTGCCCTCGGGCGGGGCGTCGTCGAGCGTGACGGTCAGGCCCGTGCCGCTGACCGGCGTCGTGCCCGCCGCGACGGCGGTGCGCGACGCGAGGTCGGGGTCGACGCCGGCCGGCGCGTCGCCGGTCTGCGACAGTCCCGCGATCTCCTCCGTGAGCGCGTCGACCTGGGCCGAGAGGTCCGCCACGCGGTCCGACTCGCGGTCGACGAGCTGGGCGAGGTTCTCGGGGTGACGCGAGTCCTCGCCTCGGGCGAGGCGCGCGTTGGCGGTGAACATGACGCCGGCGAGCGCGAGGACGAGGGCGACCGTCACGGCGGACCGGACCCGGCGCGAGCGCGGGGGCGCGGCGGGCTCGTCCGGCGTCGCGGAGGCGGGGTCGGTGCCGCTCACGGACCGTCTCCTTCCTGGGCGGACGAGGGCGTCGACCGTCTCTCCGACGTGTCTCGGCCGCGCGTCTGTCGTGTCGTCGTCGCCGCGACCGGGCCGTTGCCCGCGCGCGGTGTCCCTGCCTATTGTGTGCGCCCACTACGCTAGTCGACGAACGTCGTCCACGATCGTGACGGACCCGTGCTCTCACGGAGCCCCGCGGCGCGTCGACGACCTTCGCCCGAGCCATGCACGGTTCCTGCACGACGACGGCAGGCGTCCGCTCCCGCGGTGCGTCCCGACGCCGCCGCAGCGGACCCCACCAGGACAGGAGCCCACCCTCGTGCCCGAGTCGAAGTCGCGCAAGAAGCCCAAGCCGCAGCGCCCGCCGAGCGTGCCCAAGCCCGAGTCGGGCAACCCGCGCTGGCTCGTGCCCACGATGCTCGGGCTGATGCTCCTCGGGCTGGCGTGGATCGTGCTGTTCTACCTCAGCGGGCCCAAGCAGCTTCCGATCCCGCCGCTGGGCGCCTGGAACCTCGGCGTCGGCTTCGCGTTCATCATCGCGGGCTTCGCGCTCACCACGCGCTGGAAGTAGCCGTCCCGACGACGTCGGCCGTCCGGGCCGCGGGCGGTTTCCTGCGCCCCGGACGGCGACCGGCTTCCCCGAGAGCACGACGACACAGGTGTAGTTCCACACCTGTGAGTAACCCTGGGGATAACCCGGTGGAATCGCTGGAAGACGGAGTCGGCGTCACGAGAAGCAGATGGAGACCGGCCCCGCGTTCGCGTACGTGATCCATGCCGCTACAGCGAGCACGGCAGCCATGACGATCGTGGCGACGCCGGAGACGATCGCGCGCCGGTCCTTGGGCGCGTATGCGTACGCCGCACCCAGGGCAAGACCGACGACTAGACCCCCGAGGTGCGCCTGCCAGGCGATTCCTGGGAAATAGAGTCCGATCGCGAAGTTGATGCCGATGAGCACGATGATCTGCATCGCATTGCGCCCCGTCCTCCGAAGGACGAGGAGGATGGCGCCGAACAGGCCGAACACAGCCCCCGACGCGCCGACGACAGCTTGGCACCACATTGGGTTCAGCGGGCCTCCGGCGAGCAGGAGATAGCCGACCGAGCCGCCGATCGCCGAGAGCACGTAGAGCGCGACGAAACGCCAGCGACCCAGCATCTGCTCCAGGAACGGACCTGTGACCCACAAGGCGTACATGTTGAAGAGGATGTGGACGGGGCTCGTCGAGTGCAGGAATGCCGAGGTGAGGAATCGATAGGCCTCCCCCTCAGCATCCACAGGCGCGAACCACCACATCTCGGTCCATGCCCTGCCCATCACGAGCTGCAGGATCCAGCTCACCACGCACAGGCCGATGATCGTGAACGTCACGACCGGCGGGCCCCCGCGGACCTTGCCTCCGAGCGCGGTGCGCTGCGTCGGCGCCTGCCGGGCGGCGTCGCGCACGCAGTCGACGCACTGCACGCCGACGGCGGCCGGGCGCTGGCACTCGGGGCACGCGGGGCGCCCGCACCGTTGGCAGCGCACGTACGACACCCGGTCCGGGTGCCGCGGGCACACGGGCGGGACGGCAGGACCGTCGTGCGGTCCTGCCGTCCCGTACGCCGGCGGGCCGGGCGGCCCGGGAGGTGTCGTCGAGATGGTCAGTCCTCGATCGTGACGGACGTGATGACGATGTCCTCCTGCGGGCGGTCGCCCGGGCGGGTCGGCGTCGCGTTGATCGCGTCGACGACCGCGCGGGACGCGTCGTCCGCGACCTCGCCGAAGATCGTGTGCTTGCCGTTGAGCCAAGGCGTCGGCACCGTCGAGATGAAGAACTGGGACCCGTTGGTGCCCTCGGCCTCGCCCGTGACCGGGTTGCGGCGCAGTCCCGCGTTCGCCATCGCCAGGAGGTAGGGGCGGTCGAACTGCAGCTCGGGGTGGATCTCGTCGTTGAACGTGTAGCCCGGACCGCCCGTGCCGGTGCCCAGCGGGCAGCCGCCCTGGATCATGAAGTCCTGGATCACGCGGTGGAAGATCAGGCCGTCGTAGAAGGGCTCGGTGCGCTCTGCACCGGTGCGGGGGTCGGACCACGTCGTGGTGCCCTGCGCGAGCCCGACGAAGTTCGCCACCGTCTTCGGGGCGTGGTTCGGCAGGAGCTCGATCCGGATGTCACCTGCGGTCGTGTGGAGGGTTGCGAACATGGGCACCATCCTCCCACGAGACCCGCGCGCGACCCGTCCGACGCGATGTCTCGCGGGGCGGGCACGGTGGTGGCAGAGTGGTCGGAAACGCCCATCGCATCCGCACTTTCGTCCCGTCGGACGACGACCCCGGGGAGCACGCATGACCCGTTCTCGCTCAGCGAGCGACTCCGTCAAGGACACGCTCGAGTCGATCGACACCGAGAAGCTCAAGGACCAGGCCGCGCAGGCCGCCGCGACCGCGCAGAGCGCGGCGAGCCAGCTCGCCGACCAGGCCAAGGACGCCGCGGTGCAGGCCAAGGAGTGGGGGACGCCCAAGGTGGAGGCGTTCCTCGAGTGGCTCCAGCCGCGCGTCGAGAAGGCGTGGCAGGACAGCATCCAGGCCGCCGCACCGCGCGTCGAGAAGGCGGCGGGCAAGGCCGCGCCCGCCATCGACACCGCGCACGACAAGCTCGTCGACGAGGTGCTGCCCAAGATCGTCGCCAGCTTCAACGCCGCCGCCGCCAGCGCCGCCGACTCCGCCCAGCGCGCGGCCGACAACGCGGCCGAGGCGACCGCCGCCGCGTCCGCGGCCACGGCAGCGGCGACCGGCAAGAAGGCCCGCAAGCTCGCCAAGGAGGCGCAGAAGGCCGCCGCGGAGGCGGCGAAGCAGGCGCAGAAGACCGCGGGCAAGGCGGGCAAGAAGGCCGCGAAGCATGCCGACAAGGCAGCCGAGAAGGCCGCGGCGAAGCTCGCTGCCGCAGCCGACAAGGCCGCGGCGAAGGCCGCCGAGGCCGACGCGTCGAAGGGCAAGGGCCGCACCCTCTGGTGGATCGCTGGCGGCGTCACGGCCGCGGGCGTCGGCTACGTCCTCTACCGGCGCGCACAGCCCACGACCGACCCCTGGGCCGAGCCGTGGGAGCAGGAGGAGCAGCAGGTCCACTTCGACGACGTGGTCGGCGACGCCCGGCACGCCGTCGGGGACGCCGCCGAGTCGCTGGGCGAGGCCGCGGGCGTCGCCGTCGCGAAGGGCCGCGAGGCAACTGACAAGCTCGCCGAGCGCGCCGCCGAGGTGCGCGACGACGTCAGCGACCGCGTCAGCGACGCCGTCTCGGACGCCAAGGACGCGGCCAAGAAGGCCACCAGCCGCGCCCGCAGCACGACCCGCAGCGCGGCCTCGTCCGCCAAGGACGCCGCCGCGGACGCGAAGGACGACCTGGGCGACGCCGCCAAGAAGGCCCGCGAGGCGGCCGAGGACGCCGCGGAGGACGCGGCCAAGAAGGCCGACGACGTCTGACCCCGCCAGAGCGGCACGCTGGACACGCACGCACGACGCCGGGCCCACCGCAAGGTGGGCCCGGCGTCGTCTCGGGACGATGGGGCTCCCGGTCACCGAGTGGCGTGTCCTACGGCGCCCTCGAGGCCGTCGCACGATGCTCGCCCCAGTGCTTGCCGAGCCAGTCGACCTGCTGTTCTCGGAGGTCGAGCTGCAACGGCCTGCCATCGAGGCACGCGTACTGCGGGAACGCCGCGAGCTCGCTGTCGACGTCGATCCTCAGGGTGGTGGGATCGACGGCGAGCATCCCGTCGTCGAACAGCCTGTGGATATCACGGCGAAGCATGAGCCCACCGTGCGCGTGGTGCTCGCCGAGCCGCGCATAGCTGTAGAGGTGTCCCGCGTCGAGGACTCGTTCCGGCGCACCGCCGGTGAACGCGCAGGTGCTTCCCTGGCTCGACAGGAGATGCGCCCGGAACTGACGTTGCCCGCGTCTGACGCGCACGAGCGAACGGCGAAACCCACCCGAGAGCTCCAGCGTCACACCCGCGCCGTCGCTCCACACGGCATCCGGGAGTCGGCCCTGCACGCGGCTCAGGGCACGGTCGGCGTCCTTGCGGGCGAGCGCGTCGCGGAACGCGTCCCAGTCCAACGGACGCATCGCGTTGATGTCCACGGCATTCGTCTGGACCGCGCGGACCTCGTGCTCGTCCAGGACTCCCTCGAGCGAGGTCCACGCAGCGTCGTACCGGGCCGTGTAGAGCTCGACCTCGGCGACGTCGGCTCTCGCAGCCTCGAACGCTGCACCGCACTTCATGCACCGATAGCGCGGCGTAGCCCTCTTGCGGAGGGAGATTCGCGTCGTCCCGCACTCCGGGCACCTGTTGAGCACCTTCTGGCCCGGTGAGGTGTCGATCTGCTCGATGACCGAGATGCCGAGGAGGCGCACCTTGTCCCACAGGGCGATCGGGTCGCCCACCCGAAGGTTCTTGTGGTTGGGCACGTTGCTGTCCCAGGAGTAGTACGCGTCGTACTGATCGTCGTAGCCCGAATGACCACCGTGGCCGCGGTTCTCTCCCGCGGCCATGAGCAACCATGCGCGCCGCCGGCCGAGCTTCTCCACGTCGAGAGCTTGCCACGACGCCATCGAGGAGCACGCCGCACGCGCCGGAGCCGCGCACTCGCGAAGAGAGGTGTCAGACGAAGACGACCAGCATCGAAGTTCTCGATGCTGGTCGACGGAGTGGAGCCAGGGGGACTCGAACCCCCAACCCCCTGCTTGCAAAGCAGGTGCGCTACCAATTGCGCCATGGCCCCAGGTGACGCGGCCAGGGGCCGGTCAGGAGTGAGACGTGCTCACTCGAAGGTGTCGGTGACCTCTGCCCAGAGGTCACGCTCGGCGTTGTCCTCCGTGTACTTGCGCCACAGGAGATATCCGGCGCCGGCGGCGAGGAGCAGGACGAGAAGCTTCTTCATGACGTTCCCCCTCGAGTGGGTTCGGCAGTGGGCCTAAGAGGACTTGAACCTCTGACCTCTTCCTTATCAGGGAAGCGCTCTAACCGTCTGAGCTATAGGCCCGTACGCGCCTCGCCGGACAGCCCCGGGGGGCCGCTCCGCTCGCAGGCAGCGATTGAGGTTACCCCACCGGGAGCCGCAGACCCAAACCGAGGGCCCGTGGCCCCCGGTCCGGGAGCCGTCCTCGGTCAGTCGTCGGTGAGCGTGAGGTGCACGCCGCCCACCAGCGCGGCGACGATGTTGTACAGGAACGCCATGATCGTCGAGAGCGCGGTGATGATCACCACGTTCACCACGCCGAGCAGCGTGGCGATGGAGATCACACGCCCGAACGCGACGTACTGCTGGATGTCCACGTCCGTCTCGGTCCCGACGATCTGCGTGAACAGGTCCTCGATCTTCGCGAAGACCATCATCCCGTCGAGGACGTACCAGACCACGGCCGTCGCGACGACCGTCATGATGCCGATCGCGACGGCGAGCAGGAAGCCGAGCTTCATCGCGGACCAGGGGTCGATGCGCGAGACCGCGAGCCGGACGCGGCGCGGGCCGCCGTCGTGCCGCACCGTGGGCGTCGCACCGGTGAGGGGGGTCGCCGATCCGGAGACGCCCGCGGCGGAGTAGTGCATCGCCGCCGGCGCCGGGGTGTTCGTGGACGCCGCTGGGGCGCTCGGCGCTGCCGCGCTGGTCGTGGGCACGCGCCTCACCGTCTCGTCGTCGATCTCGTCGTGGCCGGGCTGGGGGTCGGTCTCCGCGGGAGCGGCCGGGACCGCCGCCGAGACCTTCTTGGCCGCGCTCTTCGCCGCGGCGATGGCCGCGGCGGCAGCCTTCACGGCGCCGGCGCGGGCGACCGCGACGCGACTCTCGCCGGACGCGCGCTCCATGCCGTCGTCGTCGACCCCGCGCTCCGGGGCGGCCTGGCTCGGGGCCCGGCCCGCAGACTGGCCCGGCGGCGGGGGCGGGGGAGGCGGCGGGACGGCGCCCGACGCCGCACCGTTCGACGCGCCGTTCGACTCCCCGTGCTTGCTCGGCGCGGGCGCACCCCCGGCGCGCGAGGCCGGGTCCGTGTCGGGACGCGGCACGGTCAGCCGGGGCGTGATCGTCGGCGGTGCGTTGTTCTCGCTGCTCATCTGGTTTCCTCGGTGGTTCCGGGGGCCGGCTCGGTCCCGCTCGCCTCGTCGGACGAGGCGGTCGGGTCGGTGGTCGGTGCGCTGCTCGTGTCGGTGCCGCCCGGGGCCGTGCCGGTCCCGTCCTCGCCCTCCACGGTATCCCGATCCTCTCCGAGGCGACGCTCGACGTTCCGCGCGACCGCGATGATGCGGTCGCCCTTGTCGGGCTTCGCGAACGTCACCCCCTGCGTGTTGCGGCCCGTGAGGTTCACCTCGTCGACCGCGGACCGCACGATCTTCCCGCGTTCCATGATCACCAGCACCTCGTCGTCGGCCTCTGTCACCAGAGCCCCCACGAGATCTCCACGAGCCTCCACCAGGTTCGCGACCTTGATGCCCAGACCGCCACGGCCCTGGACCCGGTACTCGTCGATCCGCGTGCGCTTCGCGAACCCGCCCTCGGTCACGACGAAGAGGTCGGAACCCTCCTCGACGACGTCGGCCGAGAGGAGCTCGTCGCCCTCGCGGAACTTCATGCCCGTCACGCCCGACGTCGCGCGGCCCAGCGGTCGCATCGTGTCGTCGCCCGCCGGGAACCGGATCGACTGGCCCTTGCGCGAGACGAGGATGAGGTCGTCGTCGGCGTCCACGAGGAGCGCCGCGACGAGCTCGTCGGGCGTGCCCGACTCGTCCTCGCGGAGGTTGATCGCGATGAGCCCGCCCGAGCGGGGCGAGTCGTACTCCGACAGCCGCGTCTTCTTGACCAGACCGCGCCGCGTGGCGAGCACCAGGTACTCCGCGGCGCCGTAGTCGCGCAGGTCGAGGACCTGGGCGATCTTCTCGCCGGGCTGGAACGCGAGGAGGTTCGCCACGTGCTGGCCCTTGGCGTCGCGGCCGCCCTCGGGCAGCTCGTACGCCTTGGCGCGGTAGACCCGCCCCAGGTTCGTGAAGAACAGCAGCCAGTGGTGCGTCGTCGTCACGAAGAAGTGGTCGACGATGTCGTCCTCGCGCAGCTGCGCGCCGCGCACGCCCTTGCCGCCGCGCTTCTGCGCGCGGTAGCTGTCGCTGCGCGTGCGCTTCACGTAGCCGCCGCGGGTGATCGTGACGACCATCTCCTCCTCGGCGATGAGGTCCTCGATCGAGACCTCGCCGTCGAACGGGAGGATCGTCGTCCGACGCTCGTCCCCGTACTTGGCGACGATCTCGCCCAGCTCGTCGCCGACGATCGACCGCTGGCGCTCCGGCTTGGCGAGGATGTCCTCGTAGTCGAGGATCTTGCGCTCGAGCTCGTCGTGGTCGTCGATGATGCGCTGCCGCTCGAGCGCCGCCAGACGGCGGAGCTGGAGGTTGAGGATCGCCGTCGCCTGGATCTCGTCCACGCCCAGCAGCCCCATGAGGCCCGCGCGGGCCTCGTCGGCGTCGGGGGAGCGGCGGATGAGCGCGATGACCTCGTCGAGCAGGTCCAGCGCCTTGAGGTAGCCGCGCAGGATGTGGATGCTGCGCTCGGCCTCGGCGAGCAGGTACCGGGTGCGCCGCACGACGACGTCGAGCTGGTGCGTCGTCCAGTGCCGGACGAACGCGTCGAGGCTCAGGGTGCGCGGGACGCCGTCGACGAGCGCGAGCATGTTCGCGCCGAACGTGTCCTGGAGCTGCGTGTGCTTGTACAGGTTGTTGAGCACGACCTTCGCCACCGCGTCGCGCTTGAGCACGATCACGAGGCGCTGGCCCGTGCGGCCCGACGTCTCGTCGCGGATGTCGGCGATGCCCTGGACGCGGCCGTCCTTGACGAGGTCGGCGATCTTCGCGGCGAGGTTGTCCGGGTTCACCTGGTAGGGGAGCTCGGTGACGACCAGGCACACGCGGCCCTGGATCTCCTCGACGTTGACCACCGCTCGCATCGTGATCGACCCGCGGCCGGTCCGGTACGCCTCCTCGATGCCCTTGTGGCCGAGGATCGTCGCGCCGGTCGGGAAGTCCGGACCCTTGATGCGCAGCAGGAGCGCCGCGAGGAGCTCCTCGCGGCTCGCCTCGGGGTGGTCCAGGTGCCACTGGACGCCCTCGGCGACCTCGCGCAGGTTGTGCGGCGGGATGTTCGTCGCCATGCCGACCGCGATGCCCGCCGAGCCGTTGACCAGCAGGTTCGGGAACCGCGACGGCAGGACCGCCGGCTCCTGGGTGCGGCCGTCGTAGTTGTCCTGGAAGTCGACGGTGTCCTTGTCGATGTCCCGGACCATCTCCATGGCGATCGGGGCCATGCGGCACTCGGTGTACCGCGGGGCGGCCGCCGGGTCGTTGCCGGGCGAGCCGAAGTTCCCCTGGCCCGCGACCAGTGGGTAGCGCAGCGACCAGTCCTGCACCAGGCGCACGAGCGCGTCGTAGATCGCGCTGTCGCCGTGCGGGTGGAACTTGCCCATGACGTCGCCGACGACGCGCGAGCACTTCGAGTACGACCGGTCCGGGCGGTAGCCGCCGTCGTACATCGCGTACAGCACGCGGCGGTGCACCGGCTTGAGGCCGTCCCGGACGTCGGGCAGCGCGCGCCCGACGATGACGCTCATCGCGTAGTCGAGGTACGACCGCTGCATCTCGAGCTGGAGGTCGACCTGCTCGATGCGCCCGTGGTGCACCGCGACCGCCGTGCCGTCCGCGTGCACGACCGCCTCGTCCCCGTCGCCGGGGGCGGTGGGCTCGGTCTCGGGGTTCTGCTCGTCGGTCACGGTCTACCTCGCTCGTTCGTCTCTGCGTGCTCGCTGCGCTCGGTGGCTGGCTCTGTGTCTGCCGCGGACGACGCCGGGGCGCGTCCGAGGGCCGGTCGCCCGCGGGGCGCGGGCACCGGCTGCTCAGATGTCAAGGAACCGCACGTCCTTCGCGTTGCGCTGGATGAAGCTGCGGCGGGACTCGACGTCCTCGCCCATGAGGACGGAGAAGATCTCGTCCGCGGCCGCGGCGTCGTCCAGGGTGACCTGGTTGAGCGTGCGGTGCTCCGGGTCCATGGTCGTGTCCCACAGCTCCGAGTAGTCCATCTCGCCCAGACCCTTGTAGCGCTGGATCCCGTTCTCCTTGGGGATCCGCTTGCCCGCGGCCTGCCCGGACGCGAGGAACGCGTCGCGCTCCTTGTCCGAGTAGACGTAGTCGTGCGGGGCGTTCGACCACTTGAGCCGGTACAGCGGCGGCTGTGCGAGGTACACGTGCCCGTTCTCGATGAGGGGGCGCATGTACCGGAAGAGCAGCGTGAGCAGGAGCGTCGCGATGTGCTGGCCGTCGACGTCGGCGTCGGCCATGAGCACGATCTTGTGGTAGCGGAGCTTGGTGAGGTCGAAGTCCTCGCCGATGCCCGTGCCGAACGCGGTGATGATCGACTGGACCTCCTGGTTGGACAGGGCCCGGTCGAGGCGCGCGCGCTCGACGTTGAGGATCTTGCCGCGGATCGGGAGGATCGCCTGCGTCCGCGGGTTGCGACCGCGGACGGCGGAACCACCGGCGGAGTCGCCCTCGACGATGAAGATCTCGCACTCCTCGGCGCGGTTCGACTGGCAGTCGCGCAGCTTGCCGGGCATGCCGCCCGACTCCAGCAGGCCCTTGCGCCGGGTCGCCTCGCGCGCCTTGCGGGCGGCGAGCCGCGCCTGCGACGCCTGGATCGCCTTGCGGATGACGTCGCGCCCCTCGTTCGGGTGCGAGTCGAACCAGTCCGTGAGCTGCTCGTGGACGACGCGCTGGACGAACGTCTTCGCCTCGGTGTTGCCGAGCTTCGTCTTGGTCTGGCCCTCGAACTGGGGCTCGCCGAGCTTGACGGAGACGACGGCGGTCAGGCCTTCGCGGATGTCGTCGCCCGTGAGGTTGTCGTCCTTCTCCTTGAGGATGCCCTTGTCGCGCGCGTACCGGTTGACCAGCGAGGTCATCGCCGCGCGGAAGCCCTCCTCGTGCGTGCCGCCCTCCGTCGTGGAGATCGTGTTCGCGTACGTGTGGACGGACTCGGAGTACGAGCTGGTCCACTGCATCGCGATCTCCACGGAGATGCGCTTCTCGGTGTCCTCCGACTCGAAGTCGATGACGTCGGGGTGGACGAGCTCGACCTTCTTCGCCGCGTTGAGGTGGGTGACGTAGTCCACGAGGCCGCCGTCGTACTTGTACGAGACGGTGCGAGCAGGCGTGGACGCGCCCGGGGTCGCGTCGTCCGCCTCGGAGACGCCGTCCGCGTCGGCCGCGCCGTCGCCGCCGGTGACCTCGTCACCCGTGTCGAGGTGGGCGGGACGCTCGTCCGTCAGCGTGATGCGCAGGCCCTTGTTGAGGAAGGCCATCTGCTGGAAGCGGGCCCGCAGGGTCTCGAAGTCGTACTCGGTCGTCTCGAAGATCTCCGGGTCGGCCCAGAACGTCTGCGTGGTGCCCGTCTCGTCCGACGGCTCGAGCCGCTCGACGGGCGTCACCGGGTTGCCGCCCTCGGTGAACTCCTGGCGCCACGAGTACCCGTCGCGACGGACCTCGGACACCATGCGCGTCGAGAGCGCGTTGACGACGGACATGCCGACGCCGTGCAGACCGCCGGAGACGGCGTACCCGCCGCCACCGAACTTGCCGCCCGCGTGGAGGATCGTCATGACGACCTCGAGCGTCGGCTTGCCCTCGGTCGGGTGGATCGCGACGGGGATGCCGCGGCCGTTGTCGACGACGCGGACGCCGCCGTCGGCCAGGAGCGTCACGTCGATCGTGTCCGCGTGCCCGGCGAGGGCCTCGTCCACAGAGTTATCCACAATCTCGTACACAAGGTGGTGGAGGCCCCGCTCGCCGGTCGAGCCGATGTACATGCCCGGACGCTTGCGGACCGCCTCGAGGCCCTCGAGGACGGTGATGTTGCTCGCGTCGTAGCCGCCGTCCGCCGAGGGTGCCGCCTCCGCGGACGCCGTCGGGTCGGAGATGGCGGTGTCGGTGTGGTCTGCCACGGGCAGGACTGCTCCTCGTCGTCGTGCACGCTGCGCCCGCGTTCGTGCGGAAGCGGTCGCCGCTGCTCAAGGGTTCCGGGCCCGTACCACGGTCGACGTCGGCTCCTCCGCCACGGGGGACGACCGGCCGTGGACGGCCGGCCGCACCTCCTCGGAAGGGCTGCGCGCACGGGTGGTGAACAGACCCGGAATGACCTCCCCAGTCTACCCGCCACGAGCCGAATTCCGCGGATTGTGGCCCTCCTGGGGGCGGCTGAACCGGCATTCCCGACGTGATCCGCGCGTCGCCGTCGAGATTCCTCCACACAGTTGTCCACAGCCTTTGTCCACCGGGGGGAGCGATGCCCCCGCACGGCCGCCGGAGCCCTGGCGGAACGCTCTTACGGCCGGGGTGTGGGAACGCTCCCTTCGGGACAAGTCGGGAATCGGCATTTCGCGCTGAAAGTGGTCTAATACCACACACCATCATGATTCGCGCGTCGTCCGCGCAGGAGTGATCCGCGTGCGGGCGGCCTCACTCCGAAGGGACCCTCACCTCGTGAAGAGACTCCTCGCGAGCGCTGCGGCGACAGCGCTCGCGCTCGGTGGCCTGCTCGTGGCCACCGCTGCCCCCGCCTCCGCCCACACGCCGCAGATCTCGGCGTCGTGCTCCACGCTCTCCGTCAAGCTCACGCAGTACCCCGCCAAGAGCAACGACGTCACCGTCACGGTCGACGGCAAGATCCTCGAGAAGGCGCAGTTCACCGGCCGGTTCGAGAAGTCGTACCCGCTCGACGGGACGACGAGCCACACGTGGAGCGTGGCCGTCGACGCGCCGGACGGCAAGGACGGGACCCAGTACGACGTCACGAAGTCCGGCACGACCGAGGCCTGCGACGTCCCCGACGACGACTCCGTCCAGGTCGCGGTGTACGTGTACCCCAAGCTCCGCGCGGACCAGCCCGCGGCCTGGGAGAACTCCGGGCTGCAGCGGATCGTCACGAGCGCCGAGATCGATCGGCCGGCGAACCCCAGGGACAAGGCCGGCTGGCTCGTCCAGCCCCTCACGCTGGAGACCGTGCTGCAGGCCGTTCCCCAGGTGGAGCTCGACGAGCTCTGCACCGCCTGGGGCGTGCAGCAGGACCTGGTCGACCTTCCGGGTGGCCTGGAGGACGTGCCTCGCGAGGTCCAGTACTCGAAGGACGGGAAGCACCTCAACCCGTTCCCCGAGGGCACGCTCATCGAATGGGACCACGCGGAGCTCGTGGACCTGCTCCCCGCCGGATCGTGCGACGACCGCCCCACGCCCGGCCCCACGCCGGGGAAGACCGCGACCCCGACGGTCCCGGACGCGCTCACCACGTGCGAGGCCGAGCTCACGGAGGACAACCTGCCGTCCGACTCCGCAGAGATCGTCTACAGCCCGACCGCTGACGGCGTGCTCGCCGAGCTGACGGACGACAACCTCACCTTCTCCCCGGATACCGCGCAGCTCGGCTACGTCGTGGCACCGGACGGGCGCTCCGCAGTCTTCCCGCTCGAGAAGCTGCAGCCCGGCGACGAGGCGTGCGCCCTCGTGCCGGGCACGATCGAGGCGGTCTGCCAGGGCGACGTCCCGTACCTCGGCTACGAGGTCGCGCTGCCCGCCGGGGTCACCGTCGACGACGAGAACCCGCTCACGATCACGTTCCTGCACCCCAGCGGCGGCGAGAGCTACGTCATGACGGACCAGCCGCTGAGCGGCACGATCCTGTGGCCGGGCGCCTCCGCCGAGGAGCCCCGGCAGTGGCCCGGTTTCGTGCGCAACGATGACGGGTCGTACACCGAGACCGAGGGCAACTACGCGTGGACACGTGACGGCGTGGAGGTCCTCTTCGAGGTGAACCCGTCCTACTCGAAGGTCGTCTCCTACCCGCCGACGACGAGCGCCTGCGCCAACCCGCCGGTCGCCCCGGTGGCGGTCGAGAACGTCGCCGGCCCCGCCGAGCCGGCCGGCCCCGCGCTCGCCACGACGGGCGCGACCGTCGCCGGTGCCGCGGCGTTCGCCGCCCTGCTCGTCGGCGGCGGTGCCCTGGTGTTCTGGCTGCGTCGCCGCGTGCAGTCCTGACGCCGACGCGGTGACCTGACCCGGTCCCCCCCGCGAGGCCCGCCGTGCCCCCGGTCACGGCGGGCCTCGTCGTCTCCGGCGACCCACGCCCGGACGCGGCCCGCAGGACGGTGTGAGGACGCGCCGTCGGGCACTCAGCCCCAGGTGTCGCGCGGGCCCGGCCCGCGGACGGACTTCTTCCCCCGCCGGAAGCTCGGGCCCGCGGGCCCGAGGACCGTGACCGTCTCCACGACGCCCTCACCGACCTCGTGCGCGAGCCGCTCGAGGAGCTGTGGTGCGAGCAGGCGCACCTGCGTCGCCCAGGCCGTCGAGTCCGCCCGGACGACGAGCACCTTGTCCTCGAAGGTCTCGGGCTCGCAGTGGTCCGCGACCTGGTCCCCGACCACCTCGCGCCACCGCCCGACGACGCCGCCCACCGACACGTCGGCGACCCAGTCGCGCTCGCGCAGCAGGCGCGCGACGACGTCGCCCAGGAGCTGCGGGTCGCGACCACCCGGTCGAGCGCCCGACGTCGACGGGTCGGCCAGGATCCGACGCCGCGGCTCCTGGCCGGGCCGCAGGCCCTTGGCCCGGGCCGCCGCCTTCGCCCGGTTGAGCGCCTGCCGCGCCACCTCCGCCGGCGGGGTCAGCTCCACGACGTCCCCCACGGGCAGCCCCGTGGCGCGAGGCTCCACGCCGTCCCGGTCCTCCACGGCGTCCGACGGCTCGGCGCCCGGCGTCGCGTCACGGTTCGGCACGGCTCACCGTCCCGTCCTGCACGACGAACCGCGCCCCGTCCAGGAGGGCGGGCACGTCGTCGGGCACCGCCGCCGTGATGATGACCTGGCCCGCGTCCGCGACGAGCTCGGCCAGCCGTTCGCGGCGCCGGACGTCGAGCTCGGCGAACACGTCGTCGAGCACGAGGACAGGCTCGCCGTCGGGACCCCACTGGTCCGCCCACAGGAGGGAGTCCAGTCCCGCCGGTGCCCCGTCCCGGAGGAGCCGGTACGACGCGAGACGCAGCGCGAGGGCGAACGACCAGGACTCGCCGTGGCTCGCGTAGCCCTTCGCGGGAAGCCCGCCGAGGGTGAGGACGACGTCGTCCCGGTGAGGTCCCACGAGGTTCACCCCGCGCTCGATCTCCTTCGCCCGCACCGCCCGCATGGCATCCAGCATGCGCTTCTCGAGCGTCGGTGCGTCGGGGAGCCCCGACGGCGGTCCGTCGCCGTCCCGGTCCGGCTCGCCCGGGGCGGGCGTGCCGCTGACGGCCCCGTCCGGGTCGAGCGCCTCGTCGACCGAGGACCGGTAGGCGATCCGCGCCTCGCCCTGCCCGGCGCTGACCTGCTCGTACGCCTCCGCGACGTACGGCGTCAGGGCCGCGACGAGCTGGAGGCGCAGCGCCGTGATCTCGGCACCGAGGCTCGCGAGCCGCGCGTCCCAGACCTCGAGCGTCGCGAGGGGGGAGGGCGCGCCCTCGGGCGCGTCGTCGTCGGGCGGTGGCTCCGCGGCCGCGGGACGGCGCGCCCCGCGGCCGCGCCCCCGGAGCGCGGTCGCGGACTTGAGGAGCGCCCCGCGCTGGCGCAGCACGCGCTCGTAGTCCGCGAGGAGCGCGGCGACCCGCGGGACCAGGAGCACGGCGAGCTGGTCGAGGAACCGGCGACGACCGTCCGGGTCGCCCTTGACGAGCGCGAGGTCCTCGGGCGCGAAGAGGACGGTCCGCACGATGCCGAGGACGTCGCGCGGCCGCTTCGCGGGCGACCGGTTGATCCGCGCCCGGTTCGCCCGGCCGGAGGCGATCTCCAGCTCGACGGTGCTCGCCCGGTCGCCCCGGACGACCCGCGTCCGGACGACGGCGCGCGTGGCCCCCGCGCGCACGAGCGCCGCGTCCCCGGCGACCCGATGGCTCGCGAGCGTCGCCACGTACCCGATCGCCTCGACGAGGTTCGTCTTGCCCTGACCGTTCTGCCCGACGAGGGCGTTCACGCCCGGGGCGAGCTCCACGTCGACGGACTCGTAGGAGCGGAAGTCGACGAGGGACAGGTGGGAGACGTACATCGCGAGGACGTGCCGGGGACGGCCGACCGGTCAGGCCGGGTCGGCGGCCTTCACGGCGTGCCCGCCGAACTGCTGGCGCAGCGCGGCGACGGCCTTGAGGGCAGGGGACTGCTCCTGGCGCGAGGCGAAGCGCGCGAACAGCGCCGCCGAGATCACGGGCAGCGGAACGGCGTTGTCGATGGCCTCGTCGACCGTCCAGCGGCCCTCGCCCGAGTCGTCGACCCAGTCGTCGATCGCGGCGAGCTGCGGGTCCTCCTCGAGCGCCTTCACGAAGAGGTCGAGGAGCCAGGACCGCACGACCGTCCCGCGCGTCCACGCCTTCATCGTGCCGTGCACGTCCTTGACCAGCCCGCTCTTCGCGGCGAGGAGCTCGTAGCCCTCCGCGTAGGCCTGCATGAGGCCGTACTCGATGCCGTTGTGGACCATCTTCGCGAAGTGCCCGGCGCCGACCTCGCCCGCGTGGACGAAGCCCTCCTCGCGCGGCCCCTCCGGGCGCAGGGCGTCGAACACCGGCATGGCGGCCTCGACGTGCGTGCGGTCGCCGCCCACCATGAGGCCGTAGCCGTTCTCGAGCCCCCAGACCCCGCCGGAGACGCCGACGTCGAGGTAGCCGACGCCCTTCTCGCTCAGCTCGGCGGCACGCGCCTGGTCCTCGGCGTAGTACGAGTTGCCGCCCTCGATGACGAAGTCGCCCGCGCCGAGCAGGCCGCCCAGCTCGGTCACGACGCTCCGGGTCGGCTCGCCCGCCGGGACCATGACCCACACGATCCGCGGGCCGTCGTCGGGCAGGGCCGCGACGAGCTCGGCGAGGGTCGCGACGTCCGACACCTCGGGCCGCGGGTCGTAACCCACCACCTCGATGCCGGCGGCGCGGATGCGCGCCCGCATGTTGTTGCCCATCTTGCCGAGGCCGACGAGTCCGATGCGCGTGACCATGCGAGTCCTCCGGGGTGCGGTGATGCGGTCGGGGCGGTGGTGCGAGAGCGGTCCTCGCGGGTCAGCCCGCGAAGCGGATCGGCACGAGCAGGTAGCGGTAGTGCGACGAGTCCTCGCCGTCGAGCGAGTCCTGCCCGGTGAACTCCACGGGCTTGTTCGGGTGTGTGAAGCTCAGGCGCACGAAGTCCGTGCCGAGGGCTCCGAGACCGTCGAGGAGGAACTGCGGGTTGAACGCCACCGAGATGTCCTCGCCCACGAGCACCGCCTCCAGCGCCTCGGACGCCTGCGCGTCGTCTCCCTGGCCCGCGTCGAGCACGACCTGCCCGTCCGTGAACGACAGCCGGATCGGCGTGTTGCGCTCGGCGACGAGCGACACGCGCTTGGCCGCGTCGATGAGCGGGGCCGTCGGGACGACCGCGTGGATCGGGGTCTCGTCGGGGAACAGCCGGCGGACCGCCGGGTAGTCCCCGTCGACGAGCTGCGACGTGGTGTGGCGGCCTCCGGCCTCGAAGCCGATGAGGTCGACCCCGGCGCCCGTGTTCAGGCCGACGTTCACGAGACCCGAGCTGCCGAGAGACTTCGCCACGTCGTTGAGCGTGCGGGCACGGACGAGGGCGACCGCCGAGTAGCTGGGGGTGACCGGGGTCCACGTGAGCTCGCGGAGCGCCAGGCGGTAGCGGTCCGTGGCGAGGAGCGTGATCTTCTCGCCCTCGATCTCCACCCGTACGCCGGTGAGCAGGGGGAGCGTGTCGTCGCGGCTCGCCGCCACCGTGACCTGCGCGACGGCGTTCGTCAGCTCGTCGCCGGAGACGGTGCCGGAGAGCTCGGGCATGGCGGGCAGCGCCGGGTACTCGTCCACAGGCATGGTGAGGAGCGTGAAGCGGCTCGCGCCGCACGTCACCGTGACCTTGTTGCCCTCGAGGACGACGTCGACCGGCTTCGCGGGGAGCGCGCGGGAGATCTCGGCGAGCAGACGGCCCGACACGAGCACCGTGCCGGGCTCGCTCACCTCGGCGGGGATCTCCGAGCGGGCCGAGACCTCGTAGTCGAAGCTCGACAGGCCGATCGTCCCGGACGCGTCCGCCTCGAGCCGCACGCCGGCGAGCACCGGGGCCGGTGGGCGGGTCGGCAGGGTCCGCGCCGTCCAGGTCACCGCGTCGGCCAGGACATCACGCTCAACCCGGAACTTCATCCCACACCCTCTCGTCCCAACGTCCTGATCGGACTCGATCTTCACATGTGCCGTCCGGCCCCGCCTCGGCGCCCGGACCGTCGTCGGGCCGGGCGCGTCCTGGCCGCTCGCGGGAAGGCCCGTGGGCGGTGGACGCGAGGAGCTCGGGTCGCAGGTCCGCGCACACGTGTCGTGCATGAACCCTACGCGAGGAGCCGGTCGGGAGGAACTGGAACGACGGGCCTGTGGATGGTCCCGTGCGCTGATCGCGTCGTGGCGTCGCGCCGTGCGTCCCGACGCTCGTCGACGGCCGTCTGGTGGTGGGTGCGGCATCGTGGTCGGGTCGGTGGTCGGGCGGAGGCGCGGGTCGGCCGCCGGAGCCTGATGAAGGCGTGTGGAATTTCCCCCTAGATCAAACCTTCGTCGTCGTCATAGGGGTTGTGGAATGCGTGGAAAACGGGTGTCGTCGCAGGTCAAGCGGCAGAAATGCGTGTGGACGAACCCGTGGCCCCGCTGTGGGAAAGTCGCACGGCCTGTGGGTGGACGATCTGTCCCCACACGCCGTCCACCGATCGGCGCCTCGTCGTCCACACCGTAGGGCCTGTCGTCCACAGTTATCCACAGAAGCGTGCACAGCGGAGTGGTCCGGGTGCCGTCCACAGTCTGTGCACGACGTGCCGTTTCCACAGCAGTACCGGGGAAAACGCACGATACTGCGCCGATCGTGGGGCGCCGCTGCGCCGTGTGGTCGACCGAAGATCGCCAGATCACGCGGATGTCACAACGCACAGGTGGCCTGTGGATGACTGTGGACAACTCGACCCACACGCTGTGTACGAAGGCGTGCGAAGGGCGTCGCGGGCCTCGTGGTGTCGTTCGGGAGGGCTGTATCCACAGGATGATGCACCCCGGTGGGCATCTCTGTGGATCTGTGGGGGTCGCTCGGGACGGCGACGAGCGGGCGTCCCGGAGCGCGGTGGACCACGGCCCGGACCACGGGATGCGCGGCCGGGCCCGGCATCGCGTCTCAGCCTCGGTGCTGCTGCTTGATCCTGCTCGTCAGCTCCGTGACCTGGTTGTAGGTCGACCGTCGCTCGGCCATCTGCTCGGTGATCTTGCGGTTCGCGTGCATGACCGTCGTGTGGTCGCGGCCGCCGAACTGCTGCCCGATCTTCGGCAGGGACAGGTCGGTCAGCTCGCGGCACAGGTACATGGCGATCTGCCGTGCCGTGACCAGGACGCGCGAGCGCGAGCTCCCGCAGAGGTCGTCGATCGTCAGGCCGAAGTACGCGGCCGTCTGCGCGATGATCGCGGCAGGGGTGATCTCGGCGCTGTCCTCGTCGGTGATGAGGTCCTTGAGGACGATCTCGGCGAGCGGGAGGTCCACCTGCTGCCGGTTCAGGTTCGCGAAGGCGGTCACGCGGATCAGCGCGCCCTCGAGCTCGCGGATGTTCGTCGAGATGCGAGACCCGATGTAGGAGAGCACGTCGTCCGGGGCGGCGAGCCGCTCGCTCGACGCCTTCTTCCGCAGGATCGCGATGCGGGTCTCGAGGTCCGGCGGCTGGACGTCGGTGATGAGACCCCACTCGAACCGGGAACGGAGCCGGTCCTCGAACCCGTTGAGCTGCTTGGGCGGGAGGTCGGACGTGATGACGACCTGCTTGTTGGCGTTGTGCAGGGCGTTGAAGGTGTGGAAGAACTCCTCCATCGTCTGTTCCTTGCCCTGGAGGAACTGGATGTCGTCGATGAGCAGCACGTCGACGTCCCGGTAGCGGCGCTGGAACGCGCCGGCCTTGCCCTCGCCGATGGAGTTGATGAAGTCGTTGGTGAACTCCTCCGAGTTCACGTAGCGCACGCGGACGTTGGGGTACAGGTTGTGCGCGTAGTGGCCGATCGCGTGCAGCAGGTGCGTCTTGCCGAGACCCGAGTCTCCGTAGATGAACAGCGGGTTGTAGGCCTTGGCGGGTGCCTCCGCCACCGCGACGGCCGCGGCGTGCGCGAACCGGTTCGACGACCCGATGACGAACGTCTCGAAGACGTACTTGGGGTTGAGCCTGCTCGGCTCGGCCTGCGGTCGGGGCGGGGGAGGGGGCGGGAGGTCGGGCAGGCCGTCGTCCGGCTCGATGTACGGCCGCTCGACGGCGGGGCGGGACGCGGGAGCGACGACCGGGTCCGAGCTGAGCTCCGGGTCCACCGTGATCCCGAAGCGGACGTCGCGGCCGAGGCACGACGACATCGCCGTCACGAGCTCGTCGCGCACGCGGGTCTCGAGATAGGTGCGGGTCTGCTCGTGCGGCACCGCGATGAAGACCGTGTCGTCCAGGATCGCGAGAGGCTTGGCGAGGCGGATGAAGGCGATCTGCCGTGGCGTGATGTCCGGGCTCGCCTCGAGGATGCTCAGGGTCTGCACCCAGACGTCGGCGATGTTCTCGTCCGGGTTGGCCACGGGCAGTTCCTCACAGGTCGAGGGTGTGCGTCGGCGCGCGGAGCCGACCGTCGAGCGCGCGCTGACGGGCCGGGCGGGGTGCGCCGACGAAGGAAGGTCACGGGTGTGGTGATGCTGAGGTCGATCGTGCCATGGGAACCCCTCGTCCACATAGTTGTCCACAGGCTGTGGGTTGTAGGGTGAGCCTGCTCTCAGCGCCCGGAGGATGCCGTGGCGACCGCGACGGTGCGGCACCCCGCGCCGCGAGGTATCTCACGTCTCCTGGTTTGACCCGGTGGGGTCGCGCAGCGTAACGTCAGACAGCCGTTCCAGGTGTTCTTGGCGCGCCCGCGTGGAGGAGACTCGACACGAGGCCTCGCGTCGTGAGCTGACTGCACGGATCCGGTGCCCCCAGCAATGGCCCACTCGATCTGCGTGCCTGGACGGCGTGCGTGCGGGAGACCGCACGATGCACCACCTGAACCACCGACAGGCTCCAACCGGGACCTGTCACTGCATCGTCGAGGACATAGACGGTGTACCTCCCCGACGTTCTTGGAGTACCTCGTGAGCAAGCGGACCTTCCAGCCGAACAACCGGCGCCGGGCGAAGACCCACGGCTTCCGGCTGCGCATGCGGACCCGTGCCGGCCGCGCCATCCTGGCTGCCCGCCGTCGCAAGGGCCGCACCGAGCTCTCTGCCTGATCCCACGTGCTCCCCGCGGCGCACCGACTGCGCCGTTCCGTCGATTTCGAGCGGGCGGTGCGCCGCGGCGTGCGTGCGGGTAGGTCGACCGTGGTCGTGCACCTCTCGGAGGATCTCGAGGGGGATGCGCAGCCACAGGTCGGCTTCGTCGTCTCCAAGGCAGTGGGGAACGCGGTGCACCGCAACCTCGTGAAGCGTCGTCTGCGTGCCGCGGCCGCGGCACGCCTCGACGTGCTGCCCGCGCACGGACGTGCTGTCGTCCGAGCGCTTCCCGCCTCGGCGTCGTCGTCCTTCGACGCCCTGAGCGCCGACCTCGACCGCGGCCTCCAGAACGCGGTCCGGCGACTCCACGAACGCTCGGGCGTGGATCGATGACGACCACGCACCCGGTCGACGCTCCCGGCGTGGAGTCCCCCGAGGACGCCGGCGGAGCTCCCGGCATCGTGCGTCGCGTCGTCGCCGTGCTGCGTCGCGTCCCGGCGCTCACCCTCATCGGCATGATCCGGGCCTACCAGTCGGTGATCTCGCCGATGACGGGTCCCACGTGCAAGTACTACCCGTCCTGCTCCCAGTACGCCCTCACGGCGGTGCGTCGTCACGGCGCCCTGCGCGGAACGGGCCTCGCCCTCTGGCGGCTGCTGCGCTGCAACCCCTGGAGCCTCGGTGGGGTCGACGACGTTCCGCCGGCACGACACACGCACTAGTCCCGAGCCCCGTAGCGGGCGATTCACAAGCTTTGTCCGAAGTTGAGGGAGCAGTCACTGATGGACTTCTTCGCGTTCCTCGCCCCGATCGAGTGGGTCGTGGCGTGGATCATGTACCTGTGTCACCAGGGTCTGGTGTTCCTCGGGTTCTCCGACGGCCCGGGCCCCGCGTGGGTCCTGTCGATCGTCGGGCTCGTCATCATCATCCGCATCCTGCTGATCCCGCTGTTCTTCAAGCAGATCAAGGCGTCGCGCGGCATGCAGATGCTGCAGCCCGAGATGCAGGCGATCCAGAAGAAGTACAAGGGGAAGACGGACCCGGCGTCCCGTGAGGCGATGAGCCGCGAGACGATGGAGCTCTACCGGAAGCACGGGACGAACCCGTTCGCGTCGTGCATGCCGATCCTGCTGCAGTCGCCGATCTTCTTTGCGCTCTTCCGCGTGCTGAACGGGCTCGTGCCGATCTCCGACGGTTCCGCCAAGCCGATCGGCCCGATCGACGCGTCGGTCGCGTCCGACATCGAGAGCTCGTCCGTGTTCGGGGCCCAGCTCTCCGACGTCTTCCTGCGGACCGACGACCTGCAGACCAAGATCGTCATCGCCGTGCTCATCGTCGCGATGTGCGCCACCACGTTCTTCACGCAGCGCCAGCTCACCATGAAGAACATGCCGAAGGCCGCCCTCGAGGGCCCGATGGCGTCGACGCAGAAGATGATGCTCTACGTCTTCCCGTTCATCTTCGCGGTCTCGGGCGTCAACTTCCCGGTCGGCGTCCTCGTCTACTGGACGACGACGAACCTCTGGTCGATGGGGCAGCAGTTCTACACGATCCGGCGCATGCCTGCGCCGGGCTCCGAGGCCGAGCGCCTGCTCAAGGAGCGTCAGGCCCGCAAGCGTGCCGCGAAGGGCATCGTCGAGGATGCGACGCCCGTGATCGAGCAGCCGCGCGGCCAGCGTCAGCAGCCGAAGCGCAAGGATCGGCAGAAGGGTGCCGCTCCGGCGCGGCCCGCGGCGTCGTCGTCGACGCGCTCTGAGGACGCACCGGTGGAGGACGCGCCCGTGGTTGAGGACGGCCCTGTGACGGACAACGGCGCGAAGGGCTCGTCGTCTCCCGCGACGCCGAAGCCCGCGCCCAAGAAGAAGAAGCAGAAGTAGACCCGCGCCCGAGCGCGCCCGCCGTGAGGAGCACCGTCATGACGCCTACCGAGACCCCCGCGCCCGAAGAGGCCGCAACCGACGAGTCGTCGCGCGAGACCACCCGCCTGGAGGAGGAGGGCGAGATCGCCGCGGACTACCTCGAGGAACTGCTCGATATCGCCGACCTCGACGGTGACATCGACATCGACGTCGAGCACGACCGTGCAGCGGTCGAGATCGTCGCCGACGACCCTGCGGCGTTGCGTTCCCTCGTGGGTGACGGCGGGGAGGTTCTCGACGCTCTTCAGGAGCTGACGCGTCTTGCCGTGCAGGCGCGGACCGGGGAGCGCAGCCGTCTGATGCTCGATGTCGCCGGTTTCCGCGCGGACCGTCGACGTGAGCTCACCGCACGGGCCGAGGAGGCCATCTCCCGCGTCCAGTCGGGCGGTGCGAAGGTCTCGTTGGAGCCGCTGAACGCGTTCGAGCGCAAGGTGATTCACGACGCCGTCGCCGCAGCCGGCCTGCGGAGCGACTCCGAGGGCGTCGAGCCGCAGCGCTACGTGGTGATCTACCCCGCGGACTGACGCCGCTCTCTCCGTGCTCGACGTTCGCCCCTCGTTTCACGTGAAACGAGGGGCGAACGTCGTCGTGGCGACCATATCCCCGGATGTCGGCCCGGACGGGTGGTCGTGAGCATGGCGTCGTCGTGCTCTGGGATGCGGTCGGGGCGTGACGGTACGACCTCCGCAATCAAGCGCCTCCGCATTCCTGGGCGGCTCATGCCGGGATCGACGTCGTGCCTGGTCGACCTCGCGGAGTATGGAGGGTCACCTGCTGAGCGGGAACGCCGCCGGGCGTTTCACGTGAAACGATGTGGCGTGCCCATTGACGAGGAGGCAGAAGAGCCGATGCACGACCAGGCTGACGGCAACGCAGAGCCGGAGATCTCGCGGGAGGCAATGGCCGAGTACTTCGGTGCGTCGTTCCCGACCGTCGAGCGGTTCGCGGACCGGCTGCGTGACGAGGGTGAGCTACGCGGGCTCATCGGGCCCCGCGAGGTCCCCCGCATCTGGGACCGGCACATCCTGAACTCCGCCGCGGTCGTCCCGTTCCTCCCAGAGTCCGGTCTTATCGCGGACATCGGGTCAGGCGCAGGTCTCCCGGGGGTGGTGATCGCCGCGATGCGTCCAGAGGCCACCGTCTACCTGATCGAGCCGATGGAGCGTCGGTGTGCCTGGTTGTCGGAGATCGCGACGGACCTGAACCTCGCGAACATCGAGGTCAAGCGGGGGCGCGCCGAGGAGTACCACGATGCGTTCGAGTGCGATGCCGTGACGTCGCGCGCCGTGGCCGCGTTGGACAAGCTGGTGCGGCTCTCGCTACCGCTCGTCCGACCGGGCGGGGAGATGATCGTCCTCAAGGGTCGAAACGTCATCCGAGAGATCGAGCCCGCCCGCAAGGTACTGCGCCGACTCAAGGGAAGTGAACCCGAGATCGTGGACGCACCGACGATCCCCGGTGTGGAGACCACGACTGTCGTGCGGATCGTGCGGCAGACTGGGTCACGCTGAACCTGTCCCTGTGCGCCGGCACGGCTGGTGCGACGACACGGGGACGACCCGCGCTCGACCTCCACCGATGAGTGGACCGGACGGCGCATGCTGGGAAGCGACGACGGAGAGGATGAGACGCGTGACGGAAAGCCCTGTCGACCCTGGGGAGCTTCAGGATCGGTCGGCGACCTCACTCTCCCCCGACGGCGGAGGGGCTCGGAGTTCCGGGAGCGAGGAGGACCGGAGAGCGGCGCTCATGGCAAGCCTGCCGATCACGGACGATTCGACGCCCCTCGCTGCTCAACTCGCCGAGGATGCCCGTCGTCGCATCGACCTCCAGGGTCGACGTTTCCCACGCCCCACATCGACGCGCATCATCACCGTGGCGAATCAGAAGGGCGGCGTGGGGAAGACCACCACGACGGTGAATCTCGCCGCCGGCCTCGCGCTGGCGGGATTGAACGTTCTCGTCATCGACAACGACCCCCAGGGAAACGCCTCCACAGCGCTCGGGGTCGAGCATCGCGCCGGGACGCCGTCCGTCTACGAGGTCCTGGTCGACGGCGACCCGTTGGCCAGCGCCGTGCAACAGTGCCCCGACATCCCGACGCTCTGGTGCGTGCCCGCGACGATCGACCTGTCCGGGGCCGAGATCGAGCTGGTCTCCCTCGTTTCACGTGAAACACGGCTTCGACGTGCCCTCGACGAGTACCTGGCAGAGCGCGAACGTGAGGGCCTGGCACCGATCGACTACGTCCTGGTGGACTGCCCTCCGAGCCTGGGCCTCCTCACGGTCAATGCGTTCGTCGTCGGTCGGGAGGTGCTCATCCCGATCCAGTGCGAGTACTACGCGCTCGAAGGACTGAGCCAGCTCCTGAAGACGATCGAGCTCATCAAGTCGCACCTCAATCCTGGCCTGCACGTGTCGACGATCCTTCTCACGATGTACGACGGCCGCACTAATCTCGCGCAGCAGGTGGCGGCGGAGGTCCGCGAGCACTTCCCCGACCAGACGCTGAGGACGACTGTCCCGCGCTCGGTCCGCATCTCGGAAGCGCCAAGTCACGGGCAGACGGTGATGACCTACGATCCCGGCTCGACGGGTGCGCTCGCCTATCTCGAGGCCGCGCGCGAGCTGACGCAACGGGGTGCCAACCGGCCGGAGGATCGCGATCTTGATGCGCTCCCGCAGCACGAGCCGAAGCGGGAGCAAGGTGTCGCAGCCGGGCCCGGCAGCGAGACACAGACGGTCCGAACGGAACACGAGTTCGCCGGCACCATCGGTGGTCCCGGCCTGCGGCAGGAGGAACTGCGATGAGCGAGAAGCGTCGAGGGCTCGGTCGGGGGCTCGGGGCTCTCATCCCGACGAGCTCGGAGGGGAAGCGTCCCGTCGACGTGTTCTTCCCGAGCCCGACGACGGACGAGCCGCGGACCGATGAGGCATCGAGTGACGGTGCGGCCACGGCCACGGCCACGGCCGCTGCTGCGGCGGCAGACGAGCAGGGCGCCGCGGAGAGCAGCGCGGGCGCCACACCCGTCGTGACCCTGGTCGCCGAGTCCGGTTCGGGGCCCGCTGACGTGGACTCGCTGACCTCGCTCTCTCCCCACGACCTCGCCGAGCTGGACGCGTTGAGCGTGGAGTCTCTGCCCGTGAGCGTCCCCGAGGTCGGGAACTCGCCGTCCGCGCGCGATGCGGACGACGACACCGCGGTGCACGACGGCGAGGCTTCCGACGCTGTTTCACGTGAAACGGTGACGGAGACCGCGACGGGTGAGGAAACGACGCGACGTCCTGTCGTCGAGTCGGCATCGGAGGTCCCTGCCGGCGAGGACACCGCCGTCTCCGAGGAGTGGACAGGGGGCGCCGCGGACGACCTCGTTCCGGTCCCCGGGGCAAGGTTCGCTGAGGTGCCGACGGCGTCCATCCGGCCGAACCCTCGTCAGCCGCGCACGGTCTTCGACGAGGGCGACCTCGACGAGCTGGTGGGATCGATCCGAGAGATCGGTGTCCTTCAGCCGATCGTCGTCCGGCCTGTTCCGGGGGAGGACGGCTCCTTCGAGCTGATCATGGGCGAGCGGCGCTGGCGCGCGACGCAGGCGGCCGGGCTCGACGTGATCCCCGCGATCATCCGCGAGACAGATGACGCGGACCTGCTGCGCGACGCGCTCCTCGAGAACCTGCACCGGAGCGCCCTCAACCCGTTGGAAGAGGCCGCGGCGTATCGCCAGCTGCTCGACGACTTCGGGTGCACCCACGAGGAGCTCGCAGAGCGGATCTCCCGCAGTCGTCCCCAGATCTCGAACACGCTGCGACTCCTGCGGCTCCCGCCGCTCGTGCAGCGTCGTGTCGCGGCCGGAGTCCTCTCCGCCGGACATGCCCGCGCCCTGCTCGGTCTGACCGACGGGGCTGAGATCGAGCGTCTCGCTCAGCGCATCGTCGCCGAGGGGCTCTCCGTGCGTGCGACCGAGGAGATCGTCGCGATGGGTGGTCTGGACGGTGAGCGTCGAGCTCCCCGTGCCCCGCGGGCTGGTCAACGATCCGCCGCGATCGACGAGCTCGCTCACCGGCTCTCGGACCGCTTCGAGACGCGGGTCAAGGTCGACCTCGGCAAGAACAAGGGGCGCCTGACCGTCGAGTTCGCGTCGGTAGAGGACCTCAACCGGATCCTGGACGTCATGGCACCGGACGACCCGGGCCTCCTGCGCAAGTAGTCGGGGAGCATTCGTCTGGGTCTGGGTCTGGGTCTGGGTCTGGGTCTGGGTCTGGGTCTGGGTCTGGGTCTGGGTCTGGGTCTGGGCCTCGGCCTCGGCTGGCCCTGGGCCTCGGCTGGCCCTGGCTTGGGCCCGCGCTGGGTCTAGCCCTCTTCGGAGTTGGCTCAGCGTCGGAGGCTCCCGACCGGCCCAACCGCGCCGCGGCAGGCGGGGGATGTCCAGATCGGCCTTTCTCACGACGCTGCGGGCGACAGTGGCGGAGTCGGGTCCGTGCGCTGGCCTTGCGCCACGTCGCTGGCGCAGATGAGGAGTTCCCGCAGATCCGTCGTCTCGCGTCGGCGGGCGCGCCCTGGCCCATCATCGTGGGGGAGGGGAGTGCCTCGCCCCCGAACGACGTTGAGAGAGTGTCTGCGGTTGCGCTTCGAGGTGCGGTGTCTGGGAGCACCAGTGGCGCCCGGGTGCCCGTCGCGACGCCGGCACAACCTTCTACACAGCGGTCCGCGTGAAACTCCTAGCCGTCGCGGTTCCTGAGGGCTTGGACGTTTCACGTGGAACAGGCGGCGAGAGAGGGATTCGAGAAGCGTGTCGACCCGCCCTCACTGGGTCGGCCGAGTTCCTGTCGAGCCACCTTCGCCGGATCGGTCGAGCAAGGCTCGTCCGAGAGAACTGGCTCGTCGGTGCCCCCGTCGCCGAGCACGTGGTACCTCGCACGGGCATCGCCGGAAGATGACCGCGCCCTTGCACGCTCTGAGCGCACGGCCGAGCCGAGACGCTGGGTCTCGCCGGAACGCCGCCGTGGCGCGACAAGGCGGGCTGGCCGGAACGTTGCCACGCGACAACAACGTCCGCGCGCCGCGCGAGCTCGAACGATGCCCGCGCGCGCCGCGGGAGCTCGCCCGAACCCCCGACGTACGCAGCACCCAGCCCCTCCTTGCCCGCGGGGTTGCCGCACGTGCACGCCCGGGTCCGCGGCGGCCCCGCCGTCGTCGCGAGGTCGCCCGTCCCGTCAGGGCTCGCGTCGTCGACGACGAGCACTCCTGCGTCCGGCGCCGCCGCAGGCAGGCGTGCGAGCGTGCCCGGGCGGGGGCAGCGTCTCGTCGCACGTGGGTCCAGCGTGTCGCGATCGGAGCGGTGCAGCAGCTCGGGGGCGGCGACCTGCTCCGTCGTTTCACGTGGAACATCGCGTACCCGAGCACCGCGGGGGGGGGCCGCACAGATCAGCTCCTCGTCCGGCAGCGCATCGGCCGGTTCGGCAACGGGCCCTCGCCGTGCTGCTCGCGATGGCTGGTCGGCAGCGACGAGCACGCGCGGATCAGGGCCACTCGCCGCGCGGCCCGCGTGGGACGCGAGATTCCAAGGGACGGCGCGCCACCGCTTGCCGAGAACCTGGCCTCGACCAGCGGTCGCCGGCATGGCGTCGGCACTTCGCGTGGCACAACGGTCGCTGCGCGGTTCCCTGGCGTCGTTTCACGTGAAACCCCGGCCCCAGCCTCGTGCGGGACGACGCCTCAGGTAGCGCGGGATGCGCCTGGCAGGGGAGGGATGGATCTCTGTTTCACGTGAAACGGAGTTCCAGCGCCGCGTGGCGATCGATCGGGAACCGTCGTCCATTCACCGAGCCCGCGAAGCGTCTGCGGCACTCGTTCCATATCGTCCTGGTGAGACCAGTCCAGCGCTTTGGCGCGGCAGCAGGGAGCGGATTCCCCCTGAGGGGGATCGCACACCGGCGTGCAGAGGTCCCCACCGGGACCCCAACGCAGCGTCACCGAAACAGAGGGGCCCGGGACGACGGTGAGCGGATGGCCCCGGGGCGACGGGCCGGCCGCTGAGGCGCGGACGACGCGAAGCGTCCATGAGCTTGGGCAACGACAGCTCCGGAGTGCTCGCATCTCTCCTGTTCCCGCACGGCGGGGGCGCCGGAGTCCGTCCTGGTCGATATCCTGCGTCGAGGCCCGAGGCCCGAGGCCCGAGGCCCGAGGCCCGAGGCCCGAGGCCCGAGGCCCGAGGCCCGAGGCCCGAGGCCCGAGGCCCGAGGCCCGACACTGACAGCCACAGCTGCCGAGAAGCGGACTCCGACGGGGCGACGGACTCCACGCGCCAGGAGAGGTAACTGTCGCTCCCGTCGGCGAGCGGGCGAGATCGCTGTGCACAGAAGCAGGCTCGATTCTCGATCCCAACCAGGCGGTGGCGCGGAGATCCGCCGCGCGCAGGGATCTCCGACTCAGCAGGTGACGGTGTCGGACGTACAGCGTCGCGCGAAGAGCGGCGGCACACCGACGAGTGCCTGCCTCGAGCATGGGCCCTCGCCGGCACGCACCCGCCGGTCGTCCGCGCGAGCGCCCAACGGGAGCGAGCGTCGACCGTGTCCGAGCGTTCTGTCGAAGCGAGCATCGACCGTGTGCTGAGCCGGGAGCGTCGGAGCGGACTCAACGGCACCCGACCCATGTCGCGATCGCGACCGAGGCGCCGTCGCATCACCGAGAGGTCGACTTCGGCCACGGTGGGGACTCGACACGACACGACCACGTCGGGTCGACGAGGTCGAACGTACCGTCGTCCAGGACGACGACGTCGTCCGAGCGCCAGGAGGGAGGCTCGACGCGTGCGATCCGTCCCGCGAGCTCGTGGCCCGGACTCAGCTACCGCTCGAGCTCGCAGAGCTCAGCAGCCCAGTCCTCCGCGGGTCGTCCCGGACCTCGCCGCCGCCGCTCACTGCCCGAGGGCCTGAGCCCCACCACGGATCGATCCCGCCATCGCCCCGTGACGAGAGGCGCATCGTCCGCCGAGCACCGGATCGGAAAGCCTCGAGGTCGGGGGCGAGGACGGCGGCGAGGACGGTCCGGCGCCGGCGAGAGCCCATCGACACTCGACGTTCCACGTGAAATACGGGGCGCACGGGGCGCACGGGGCGGTCGAGGACGCTCAGCGGCGCACGTGGGTGTGGACGAGCGAGCGGTAGAGGTGACCCAGATCGAGGCCGGCGGCACGCGCGGCCTGGGGGAGGAGCGACGTCTCGGTCATGCCCGGTGCGACGTTGACCTCGAGGAACTGCACCACTCCGTCGGGGTCGAGGATGACGTCCGTGCGGGAGAGGTCGCGCAGCCCGAGCGCGGCGTGCGCACGCACCGCGACCTCGCGGACGATGTCCAGCACGTCGTCGTCCAGACGTGCGGGGGCGAAGTACTCGGTCCGCCCGGGGTTGTACCGCGCGTCGAAGTCGTACGTGCCCGTCGTGACGATCTCGACCGGGGGCAGCGCTTCGGGACCGGTGCCGACGTCGACGACGCTGACCGCGAGCTCGACGCCACGCACCGCGCGCTCGATCAGGGCGACGTCCCCGTAGGCGAAGCAGTCGACCATGGCGCGCGGGAGCTGGTCCGCTCGCTCGACCAGGGTGACACCGAGCGCCGAACCGCCATGGGTCGGCTTGACGACGAGGGGGAGGCCGAGCCGGGCCACGACCGCGTCCAGGACGGGCTGGGCGCCGAGCTCGCGGAAGAGGCTCTGGGGGAGGGTCACGTACTCGGGCGTGCACAGGCCCGCGCCGAGCACGACGCTCTTCGCGACGGGCTTGCTCCACGCCGAGCGGCTCTCCCGCGGTCCGGTCCCCACGTAGGGCACGCCGACGAGCTCGAGCACGTCGCGGATGGAGCCGTCCTCGCCGCTCGCGCCGTGCAGGAGCGGCCACACGACATCAGGGCGGGTCGCATCGAGGAACGGGAGGAGGTCCGCGTCGACGTCGTGGACCGTCACCTCGAGGCCGGCAGCGCGCAGGCTCTCGGCGACGCGGCGTCCGGACCGCAACGAGACGTCGCGCTCGTGGGACAGCCCGCCCGCGAGAATGACCACGTGGTTGCCCGCGGGCACCTCGTCATCGGGCCGGAGAAGGCGAAGGTGCTGGTCAGGGCGTTGCGCGTCGGTCTCGGCCGCGCCACCGGCCTCGTCCGCCGTCGTCGGGGTGCTCGTGGTCGTGTCCACTGTTGACGGACTCCTGTTCGGTGCCGGCGTCGCCCGGTAGGGTCCGCTCGGCGTCGTGGTGTAAGAGCTTCAGGCCAGGTCGGGCGACGGGTTCTCGACGTCCGTGACGTCAGGGTCGAGCTCGGCGTTCGTCCCGAAGATCTCGACGAGCTCCTGCTCGGCGTTGACGACGCCGGCGAGGCGCCGAACTCCCTCACGGATCCGCTCGGGGGTCGGGAAGCAGTACGAGAGGCGCACGTGGCTCGAGCCCGTGCCGTCCGCGTAGAACGCCGTGCCGGGGACGTAGGCGACGCGGGCCGTCACGGCGCGCGGCAGCATCGATCGGGCGTCGAGGCCCTCGGGGAGCTGCACCCACGTGTAGAAGCCACCGTCCGGGACGGTCCAGCGGGCCGACGGGAGATGCTCCGAGAGCGCACCGATCATCGCGTCGCGCCGCTCCCGGTAGAGCTCGCGGAACTGCTTGATCTGGCCCTTCCAGTCGCACGTGTCGAGGTAGGCGGCGATCGCGAGCTGTGACGCGTTGGAGGGGCACAGGATCGCCGACTCGCTCGCGAGCACGAGCTTCTCGCGCACCGCGTGCGGCGCGACCACCCAGCCGACCCGGTACCCGGGGGCGAAGGTCTTGGAGAAGGACCCGAGATAGAGGACGCCGTCCTCGTCGAGCGACCGCAGCGCGGGGAGCGTCTGGCCGTCGAAGCCGAGGAGCCCGTAGGGGTTGTCCTCGATGACGAGGACGCCGTAGCGCTGCGCGATCTCCAGGATGCGCGGGCGGCGCTCCGCGGTGAGGGTCACACCGGCAGGGTTGTGGAAGTTGGGCACGGTGTAGAGCAGCTTGACGCGTCGGCCGTCGGCGGCGAGACGGGCGAGCGTCTCCTCCAGCGCCTCGGGGACGAGGCCGTGCTCGTCGAGGGGCACGTGTACGACGTCGGCCTGGTACGACCGGAACACGCCGAGGGCGCCGACGTAGCTCGGTGCCTCGGCGACGACGACGTCACCGGGGTCGACGAAGATCCGGGTCACGAGGTCCAGGGCCTGCTGCGAGCCCGTCGTCACGACCACGTCGTCGGGGTGGCACTCGATCCCCTCGAGCCGGACCACGTCGAGGATCTGCTCGCGGAGCGTCTCGTCGCCCTGCCCGGACCCGTACTGGAGCGCGGTCGCGCCGCGCGTCGCGACGAGCCGCTGCATGGTGTCGGCGATCTGGTCGAGCGGGAGTCCTTCGAGGTACGGCATCCCGCCGGCGAGCGACACGACCTCGGGGCGGTTCGCCACGGCGAACAGCGCCCGGATCTCCGACGCTCGCATCCCGTGCGCTCGCTCTGCGTAGGCACCGAACCACGGGTCGAGGCGGGTGCCGCCGGGAGCGGGCTGCTGCGGGGGAGTCGTCGGTCCAGTCACGACCCCCAGTGTCGCACGGTGCATCGGGGGATCCCGTGAAGACGCCGGAGGGCGGACCGCGGTGCGCGCGGTCCGCCCTCCGGGCAGTGATCGGGTGCGGCTCAGACCGCCGTGGCGAGCACGGCGTCGATCTCCTCGGTGAGCGCGCGCTTGGGGCGCGCCCCGATGATCGACTTCTGCAGCTCGCCGCCCACGTAGACGTTGAGCGTCGGGATCGACACGATCCCGTAGGCACCGGTCGTCTCGGGGTTGGCGTCCGTGTCGAGCTTGGCGATCTTGATCTTGCCGTCGTACTCCTCGGCGAGCTCTTCGAGGATCGGCGCGACCTGGCGGCACGGGCCGCACCACGTCGCCCAGAAGTCGACGAGGACGGGGACTTCGGACTCGAGGACCTCGGCACGGAACGTGTCGTCGGTGACCGGAACGGTCGGCATGGTGACCTCCTGCGGTAGGACTCGGTGGGTGAGGGACGCTCAGGCCTGCAGCTCGGCGAGCGCCTCGGGCAGCTCGTCGGGGTTCGGCGTGGTCGGCGTGCCGGCGAGGTCCTCCAGGCCGGCGGCGTCGGCGAGCTCGGTGAGGTAGCGCTGTGCGTCGAGCGCGGCCGCGCAGCCGGAGCCCGCCGCCGTGATGGCCTGGCGGTAGGTGTGGTCGACGGCGTCGCCGCACGCGAACACGCCCTCGAGGTTGGTCGCGGTGGTGCGCCCGACGACCTGGATGTAGCCCTCGTCGTCCAGGTCGATCTGTCCCTTGACGAGCTCGGTGCGGGGCTCGTGCCCGATCGCGACGAACAGGCCCGTCGCGGGGAGCTCGCGCTCCTCGCCGGTGACGGTGTCGCGCAGGGTCACGCCCTCGACCTTGTTCTCGCCGTCGATCCCGGTGACCTCGCTGTTCCAGGCGAACTCGATCTTCGGGTCGTTCAGGGCTCGGTCGGCCATGATCTTCGAGGCGCGCAGCTCGTCGCGACGGTGCACCACGGTCACCTTCTCGGCGAAGCGGGTGAGGAACGTGGCCTCCTCCATCGCGGAGTCCCCGCCGCCGACGACGGCGATGTGCTGGTCGCGGAAGAAGAACCCGTCGCACGTCGCGCACCACGAGACGCCGCGGCCGGACAGGCGCTTCTCGTCGTCCAGGCCGAGCTCGCGGTACGCGGACCCGGTCGCGAGGATGACGGCGCGGGCACGGTAGGTGTCGCCGTTGCCCGTCACGACGGTCTTGACCGGGCCCTCGAGGTCCAGCAGCGTGGCGTCGTCCCACTCGATGCGCGCGCCGAACCGCTCGGCCTGCTTGCGCATGTTCTCCATGAGGTCGGGGCCCATGATCCCGTCGGGGAACCCGGGGAAGTTCTCGACGTCCGTCGTGTTCATCAGCGCGCCACCGGCGGTGACCGAGCCCGCGAGCACGAGCGGGGCCAGCCCCGCGCGCGCCGCGTAGATCGCCGCGGTGTACCCCGCGGGACCGGACCCGACGACGATCAGGTTCTGGACGGCAGACTGCTCGGTCACGTGCTCTCCTCGATGCTCGGTGCGTGGCGGCCGACCACGCGAGAGTGTGAACGCCGCTGGGGCGGCTTCTGTTCCACGGTACGGGTGTTCGGCACGCTACGGGGACCGGGCGCACGGCGCGCGGGCCGTCCACGCACCGTGGGTGGGTGACGGCCGGACCGGGGTCAGGTCCTCCGGCGACCGGAGGTCAGGAGATGAGGATCTCGTTGATCTCCGCGCGGAACTCCCCGGACGGGTTCTGCGGCAGCTCGGTGAACCACAGCACGATCGACTCCGCCTCGACGGGCTGGTCGAACGTGAACTCCGCACCGGGGGCGAGCGGCCCGGAGGCGAGGACCGGGCCCTCCGTGGGGGCGTCCGGGCTCGTGGCACGGATCTCGACGTTGCCGCCGGTGACGGCCGTGTCGAGTACGACCGTCGAGACCGGCGCCTTCTCCTCGAGCGTGACCGCGAACCCGATCCCGGTGCGCAGGCCGGCGAAGTTGGCGGCGTTGTACCGGCGCGAGAACCACGTGGTGTCGGGCTGCTGGTCGTAGGCGAGCGGGGCGAGCTCGGGGTGCTCCCCGTCGTTGTTCCCGGAGGCGTCGCCCTCGGGGTCCAGGGCCTGGCCCGAGGCGATCACGGGACGGACCTCCGTCGCCGGGGGCGCCTGCTCCCCCTCCGCGGTCTCTCCGTCACCCTCGGACGGGGCCTGCGACCCCTCGCCCGTGGGCTCCTCCTCGCTCGTCTGCAGAGCAGGCCCGAAGCCGTCGAACGCCGTGCCGACCGCCCACACGACACCCCAGACCACGAGGCCGAGGACGAGGACGAGGACGATCGGGGTCGCGTTGAAGCGGCGGGGACCGCGTCGGCGGGGTGCCGGCTCGCTCCAGGCCTGCGGCTCCTCCGTGACCGGGGGCACGGGCGGCGGCGCGGCCGCGTACTGGACGGGCGTTGCGCCGGCGTCGTACCCGACGGGCGGCGGGGGGACCGCGTAGGCCGCGGTCGCCGGGTCCGGTGCCGGCGGCGGGACCGCGGCGGTCGCACCCGTGGCGGCCCCGGCGGCGTACGCGACGCCCGGACCGGCGGACCCGGGCACGTCCCCCACGCGGTGGATGCGTCCGGTGGTCGGTCGTCGGACCGGGGGTGCGGGGGGAGGCGTGCCCGGGGGGGCGCTCGTCGCGCCGTCGAACGCCGTGCGGACGGACTGGCGGCTCACGCCCGCCGTCGCGGGCTGCACGAAGGACGGCAGGGCGGCGACGACCGAGACCTCGCCCCAGGGCTCGACCGCGCCGACGACGTCCGCGGGGGAGCGGGGCACGTCGCCCGCAGGCGGTGCCGTCCACTCCTCCGCCGTGCCCTGCGTGCCGGCGAAGGCACGCGCGCAGAGCGCGTCGAGCTCGGCCGGGACGTCGGGGCGGACGGCGGAGAGCGGCAGGATCTCGTCGCCCGCGCGCTGCGCGGGCAGCGGGTGGATGGCGTCGGGGGCGATCCAGGGCACGTCGAGGGACGGCCCGGCCCAGCGCGCGGTCATCGCGTAGTAGAGGAGGGCGACGAGCCCGACGGCGTCGGTGCGCGACGTCAGGTCGGCGTCGTGCTGGTCGTGCCCGGCCACTCCCGCGTCGAGGCCGAGGCCGGTGAGGAGGACGCGGCTGCCGTCGACGCGGACCGCGTCGGGTCGCAGCGCGAGGTGGTGGACCCCCCGTCGGCGGGCGACCTCGAGCGCGGCCGCGGCCTCGCCGACGATCGCGCGGGCCTGCTGCGGGTCGACGATGCCGCCCGCGACGACCTCGCTCAGCGTGATGCCCGTGTACCGCTCGGTCACGACGTACGCGACGCCGTCCTCCGTCCCGACGTCGAGGACGCGGGTCAGGCGCGGGTCGACGACGAGCGCGGCGCGCCGGGCGGAGTCGAGGGCGTCGGCGACGTGCGCGCCGGAGACCAGCGAGATCCGGACGGGCCGGTCGAGGATCTGGTCGTGCGCCGACCATGCGGTGACGTCCGACAGGTCGGACGCGAGCTGCTCGTCGAGCCGGTAGCGCGCGACGAGCAGTGTTCCTGGGGCCACGCCGTTCACCGGACCTCCTCCGTGGGACTCGTGGTCGACACACCATGGTACGCGGGCCCTGATTGCCCGCGTATCACCCGATTGGTTCCGGGCGGTCGGGCCGCGCTCACCGGCGCACGAGCCGTCGGACGCGGCCCACGACGGGCCCGGCGAGCTGGTCGAGCTCACGCACCCGCATGAGCTTGAGCCCGCCCGCGTAGACGGCCGTCATGACGGCCCCGGCGGCGGCCACCACGACGACGGCCTGCCACCACGAGAGCCCGTAGATGCCGTCCGGGCCGTCTCCGGTGAGGACGACGAACCCCCGCAGCACGCCCCAGCCCGCGACGGCGCTGACGACCGCGGCGAGGCCGGCCTTGACGTGGAGCCGCAGGATCCGGGCGCCGTCGAGCCCGCGCAGCGTGCGCCGCAGCCCGACGGTGCGCAGCGCGACGGCCACGAGGTTGGACACGCTCATCGCGAGGCCGATCCCCACGACCCAGAGCTGGGGCGCCAGGACCTGGGTCGCGAGCCAGGACACGCCGACGAGCACGAGCGTGCCCGGGACCTGGATCCAGAAGACCGTCCGGCCGTCCTCGAACGCGTAGTACACCCACTTCATGAGCACCATGCCGCCGAGCGGCACGAGCCCGAGCGCCATGGCCCGCAGCACCTCGGAGACCGCCTCGCCGGACGCGGCGTCGACGGAGGGGACGAGGAGCTTGGTGATCGGCAGGGCGAGGACGACCAGGACGACGGTCGCGAAGACCGTGAAGACCCCGACGGTGCGCACGCCGCGCGAGAGGTCGTGCCGGACGCGCGCGAGGTCGCCCGCGTGCGCGGCTGCGCTCATGCCCGTGAAGAGCGCCGTCGCGATCGACACCGTCACGAGCGAGTGCGGCAGCAGGTAGATCATGAGCGCCTGCGTGTAGGCCGCGTTGCCCGCGACCGCGAGCGCGCCGGAGAAGGCGTCCGGGGCGCCGGTGACGAGTCCGGTGACGGCGCCGAGGGTCCCGGGGTCGTCGCGGTAGGGCCCGAACGTCTGCGCGAGCGCCGCGCGCGGCGCCTCGCTCGCGAAGCGCGTGGTGAACAGGACGCCCACCTGCTCGAGGAGGACGGCGGCGAACGTCCAGAGCGCGACCTGGCCCGCGGAGCGCAGCCCGATCCCGTGGAGCCCGAACCGCAGGTGCCAGCGGAAGCCCGCCCGCCACAGGGGGACGACGAGGATGAGCGCCTGCGCCGCGACCCCGAGCGTCGCGGTCCCCGCGAGCAGCGCGATCTTGGGCCCGTCCCACTGCGTGAGGTCGTCGACGTTGCCCACCGCGGCGGGGCCGTAGATCGCGATGAACGCGCCGAACCCGACGATCGACACCACGTTGTTGAGCACGGGCGCCCACATGAACGGGCCGAACTGGCCCCGCGCGTTGAGCACCTGCCCGAGCAGCGTGTACAGCCCGTAGAAGAAGAGCTGTGGCGTGCACCAGAACGCGAAGGCGACCGCGAGCGACGTCTGCGGCGCGGTCCACCCCGGCCCGGTGTAGAGCGCGACGAGGATGCTCGACCCGGCCGTGAGCAGCGCCGAGAGGGCGATCAGCACGACGCCCGAGAGCGTGAGCAGCTTGTCGAGCCGCTCCTGGGTGTTGTGCGCGCGGTAGGCACGGACGATCTGCGGCACGAGGACGGCGTTGAGGACGCCGCCCGCGAGGATCGCGAAGAGGACGTTGGGGATCTTGTTCGCGACGTCGAACGCGTCGGCGACCAGGCCGGTGGTCCCGATCGCGGCGACCAGGAGGACGTTGCGCACGAGACCGAGCCCGCGCGAGACGAAGGTGCCCGACGCCATGAGCGCGGACGAGCGGCCGAGCCCGCCCGAACGGGGGGAGGGCGCCGCGGTGGCCCCGGCCTCCGCGGTCTCGTCCGGGGTGCCCGACGCCGCGGGGTCGCCCGGGAGCGCCCCGGACGGGACGACGTCGCGCGTCGTGCCGGGCCGCGTGCCGTGCCCGGCGCCGGCGGGCCGGACGTGCCGGGGCTGGTCCGGGCTCACTCGACGCGCTCCTCGTCCCGCCGGCCGGGCTGCGCTGCCGGCGCCGGGTCCTGCGCGGGCGGTGCCGGCTGGTCCACGGTGGCGCCCGCCAGACGGCGGGGCGAGCGGCCGCGCCGCACGGTGCGCCAGATCCCCGCGACCAGGGCGAGAGCCAGGAGCACGGCCACCACCACCGTACCGACCGACTCCCAGTCCGCTCGGACGCGCACGACGAACTCCTGCGGCTCCGCGACGCGGACCTGGGGCTGCGCCGCGCTGACGAGCTCGACCTCCACCGTGACGTTCCCGCTCCCGAACCCCTCGACGGGCACGCCGACGCTCGTCTCGGTCGCGACCAGGTCGCCGTCGGCGTCCCGCGTGGCCGCCGGGATCGTCACCGTCCTGCGCTCCGGGGCGCGCAGCCGCGGATCGTCGGGCCGGAGCACGACCTCGACGGTCGCGTCCTGCGCCAGGGTGCTGCGCACCCGGACCGGGAGGTCCTCCTGCTCGGCCACGAAGAGGAACGGGGTGCGCGTCTCCACGGAGAGCGTGCCCCGGACGGCGGCGGACTGCTGCTCGGCGTGCTGGACGGCGAGCACGCGCGACGGTTGCGCGGCACGGAACGCGACGGCGGTCGGCGTCACGAAGCCGGGCTCGAGCGGCCGTGTGATCGTCGCGGGGTCGGTGGCGACCGTCGCGAACGCGGCGAGGTCGGTGCGCGACCGGTCGAGAGCGCGGAGCTGGGCGACGGTGATCTCGCCCTCGGACGCGCCGGAGTCCGGGAGCGGCGCGCGCTCGACCGCGGGCGGCGCGGCCGCGAGGAGGTCGTCCACGGGGGCCAGGTCGACCCACGGGGCGGCCCGGAGGGCGTCGAGCCGTGCCGTGAAGACGGCCGGCTCGGCCTCCCAGCTCCGGGGCAGCGCGACGAGGACGTGGCGCTGCTCGGCCGGCCGCTCGCGGGCGATCACCGCGGTCTCGGCGAGGATCCGCTGCGTCGCCGTGACCCCCGAGCCGTCACCGGCGGACAGCAGGGCGGTGAGCACCGGGTCGGCGACGAGCGCCTTCACGGGCCCGGCGGCGGTCGACACGTCGGCGACCCCGGAGGGCGTGTACGTCAGCGACTCGTCCGGGACGAGCCCGCCGGGACCGACGACCGTCGCGGTCGCGCCCGACGCCGCGGCGAGCGTCGTCGTGGCCAGGTCGGGGACGGCGTCGCCCGGCCAGGCGAGGTCGGTCCGCCACCCGGCGGTCAGGCCGGTGGTGGAAGCGTCCGCGCCGTCGGCCACCTCGTCCGTGCCGGCCGTGTCGCCTGCCGTCGCGTCGTCCGTCGTCGTGCCGTCTGCCGTCGCGTCGTCGGGCGACGGCCCGTCGGTCGTCGGGTCGGTGGGGAGCGGGGTCCCCTCCGGCAGCGCGAGTCCCGCGTGCGCGAACGCCGCGACGTCCGGGTCGTAGGCGCGCAGGGCGAACGTGGACCGGCCCGCGGCGGCGGCACCCACGGCGTCGGCCCAGGCGTTCACCGCCGGGTCGGTCGCGCCCGTCGCCGCGGCGAGCAGGGCCGGGTCGGCGACCCACGCGACCTCCGGCGCCCCGCCGGTCGCCGCGAGCAGCCGCCCGAGGCGACCGTCCGTCCCCGTCGCGGTGGAGAGCGCGTCGTCGTACGCCTGGGGGTCCGGGTCCACCGGCGGACCGGTCATGGCGGCGACCACGCTCAGGCGCAGCGGCGTCACCTCGCTCGACGGCTCCCAGAGGACGAAGGTGCGCTGCACGGCCAGGCGTGCGCCGCCGTCGGACACCGTGAGGGAGATGCCGCGCGGGCCCCAGTCGCTGCCGGCGTTCAGGTTGAGCTCCGCGACCGGGACCGTGAGCGTCACGTCCGCGCTCGCGCCCGGTGCGAGCGGTGCTCCGAGGTCCTGGGTCGTGACGCCGACGCCGACGCGGCCGTCGGGCCCGGTCGTGGCCCAGCTCTCGAGAGCCGACCGGGTGCTCAGCACGCGCCGGTCGATGCCGAGCGCCACCTCCGGCGACCCGAGCGTCTCCGCGGTCCCGTTGGTCACGCGCGCGGTGACGGTGAGCGTGGCGCCCGGGCCGAGGACGGTCGGCTGCAGCGACGACACCTCGAGCGTCACCGCGTCCTCGGTCTCCGTGGCGGTGGTCGCCGTCGTCCCGGCGGCCGCGCCCGCCGCGGTGAGGGATCCGCCGAGCACGACGCCGACGGTCAGGACCAGGAGGACGACCAGGGCGACGAGGAGCCGAGCGGACCTGCCGAGGAGCGGGACCGACGCGGCGCCTGCGGGGCGCGCGCCGCTGCTGGGGGAGGGCGTCATGAGTGGTCGGTCGAGCTCCGTGGGGCGGGCGGTGCCTGGCCGCCGCGGCCGTCGTGCGGACGGCCGGGCGAGCGGACGATCGTCCGGGTCACCCTACTCTCGACCACCCCGTGGAACCGCGCCGGCCTGCCCTCCAGGACGCTCTGCGCGACGGCGGCGATCCTGCGCTCGTTCGGGTAGGCGAGGCGGTCGGGCAGGTCCGCCACGGGGATCCACGCGACGTCCTCGGCCTCCCCGTCCGGGTCACCCTCGACCGTGAGGTAGCCGCCCGTCGCGCGCAGGAGGAAGTGGTGGACGACCTTGTGCACGCGGCGGTCGTCGCCGGTGAACCAGTAGTCGATGACGCCGAGCGGCTCCTGCACCGCTCCGTGGATGCCCGTCTCCTCCGCGATCTCGCGGACCGCGGCCTGCTCTGGCGTCTCGTCGCCCTCGAGGTGACCCTTGGGCAGGCACCACTCGAGGCGTCCGCCCCGGTTGCGTCGCGCGATGATCGCCGCGCACACGTCGCCGCCGGCGATCGTGACGACGAGCCCGCCGGCCGAGACCTCGTCGACCACGGGCAGCGGTGGGGGCGCGGGGGCCGGGCGCGAGCGCGGGTCGATGCGCAGCGCGTGCCCGCCGGGCGGGGCGGGGACCGGGAGGGGCTGCCCGCGACCGTTGCCACGCCCGCCCGCCGGATCCCTCCGGGGCTCGTCGGCGTGCGCAGGGGTGGACATGTCCCAACTTTACCGAGTGGACGTCGGCTCCCCGGGACCGGCTCCCCGGTGCGGGCCTCGCATCTGGCAGGCTTGGGTGTCGTGCCCCAGCCTTCGTCGTCCCAGCCGTCGCCCCCGCCGGCATCTCAGCCGACGCCGCAGTCGCTCGACCTGCAGCGCCGCGCCCTCGCCGTCCTCACCGAGATGGCACCCGCGGCGATCGAGCTCGGCGAGGCGTTCCGCGCCGCCGGTCACGAGCTCGCGCTCGTCGGCGGACCCGTCCGCGACGCGTTCCTCGGACGGGCGAGCAACGACCTCGACTTCGCCACGTCCGCGTCGCCCGACGAGACCGAGGCGCTCCTCGCGCGCTGGGGCGACGCGCACTGGGACATCGGCAAGGAGTTCGGCACGATCGGCGCCAAGCGGTTCGGCCGGGGGGGAGCCGCCGACGACCTCGTCGTCGAGGTGACGACGTACCGCACGGACGAGTACGACCCGACGTCGCGCAAGCCGGCCGTCGCGTTCGGCGACACGCTCGAGGGAGACCTGTCGCGCCGGGACTTCACCGTCAACGCGATGGCGGTCCGGGTGCCGGAGATGACGTTCGTCGACCCCTTCGACGGCCTCGACGACCTCGCGCGCCGCGTGCTGCGCACGCCGATCGCCCCCGAGCGGTCGTTCGACGACGACCCGCTGCGCATGATGCGCGCCGCGCGCTTCGCGGCCCAGCTGGGGTTCGACGTCGACGGCGGGACGCTCGCCGCGCTCGTCCTCATGACCGAGCGCATCGAGATCGTGTCCGCCGAGCGCGTGCGGGACGAGCTCTCGAAGCTGCTGTGCGCGGCGTCGCCGCGCCGCGGGCTCGAGGTGCTCGTGGACACCGGCCTCGCCGACCACGTGCTGCCCGAGCTGCCCGCGCTCAAGCTCGAGATCGACGAGCACCACCGGCACAAGGACGTCTACGAGCACTCGCTCACGGTGCTCGACCAGGCGATCGCCCAGGAGACCGGGCCTGACGGCGCGGTCCCGGCCCCCGACCTCGTGCTCCGCCTCGCGGCGCTGCTGCACGACGTCGGCAAGCCGCCGACGCGGCGCTTCGAGCCGGGGGGCGGCGTGAGCTTCCACCACCACGAGGTCGTCGGGGCCAAGATGGTCGCCAAGCGCCTCAAGGCCCTGCGCTACGACAAGCAGGTCGTCAAGGACGTCGCACGGCTCGTCGAGCTGCACCTGCGCTTCCACGGGTACGGCGACGGCGCCTGGACCGACTCCGCCGTGCGCCGCTACGTGACCGACGCCGGCCCGCTGCTCGAGCGGCTGCACCGCCTCACGCGCGCCGACTGCACCACACGGAACCGGCGCAAGGCGCAGCGGCTGCGCGAGTCGTACGACGACCTCGAGCGCCGCATCGCCGCCCTCCAGGAGAAGGAGGAGCTCGACGCCGTCCGCCCGGACCTCGACGGCCAGCAGATCATGGCGATCCTCGGCATCCGGCCGGGACCGGTGGTGGGGAAGGCGTACAAGCACCTGCTGGAGCTCCGTCTCGACCGCGGGCCGGTCGACGAGGAGACCGCGCGCGCGGACCTCCTGGCCTGGTGGGCCAACCAACCGGAGTCGTCGACTTCCTGAGGTTGGTCTGCGCTGGGCCGAACACGACATGGGTGCCGTTATCGGGCTGATAACGGCACCCATGTCGTGTTCGAGGGCGCATGACGTCGTGGTCGACGCCGCGGTGACGGTTCAGACGTCGTCGGTGGCCAGTGCGGCTTCGACCTTGACGTCGTCGACCGGTGCGTCCTGCGTCCGGTCCTGCGCGGGGCCGTGGCCCGGGCCGTGGTCCTGCGGCGCGGGGCGGCGCAGGAGGAACGAGAGGCCCACGGCCACGAGCATGACGGCCGTGCCCCAGACGAACGCGTCGCCGACGCCCTCGGCGAGCGCCGCCTGCGGTGACGCGCCCGCCTCGCCGTAGGCGATGGAGCGGGTCGTCATGACGGCGACGAACATGGCCGTGCCGGCGGCGCCCGCGAGCTGCTGCACGGTGCCGATCGACGCGGACCCGTGCGAGTACTGGTGCGGCTCGAGCGCCGAGAGCGCGGACGTGAACAGCGGCGTGAACATGAACGCGAGGCCCAGGCTCAGCGTGACGTGCAGCGCGAGGACGAACCACGGCGACGAGCTCGCGTGGATCGTCGTGAACGCCGCGAGGGCGACGGCGACGACGCTCACGCCGGGGATGACGAGCGGACGCGGTCCCACCCGGTCGTAGAGCCGGCCGACGGTCGGGCCGAGCAGACCCATGAGGAGCCCGCCCGGGAGCACGATGAGGCCGGTCGCGAGCGGCTCGAGGCCCATCGCGTCCTGCAGGAACAGCGGCAGGAGGATGAGAGAGCCGAACATGGCGACCATGCCGACCGCCATGATGCCGAGGGGCACGCTGAACCCACGGTGCGTGAACACGCGGAGGTCGAGGAGCGCGCGGTCCTCGCGCTGCAGCACGATCTGGCGCCACACGAACGCGCCGAGCGCGAGGGCCCCGAACGCGATGGGCACCGCCGGCGGGACGACCGGGGTGTGGCGCGCGGCCTCGCCGATGCTCGACAGCCCGTAGACCAGGCCGCCGAACGCGAACGCCGCGAGGACCAGCGAGAACGGGTCGAGGCGCGAGTGCGTACGGTCGGCGACGTCCCGGATGTACAGGAAGCCGAGGACGAGCGCGACGAGCGCGATCGGGAGCACGATCCCGAACACCCACCGCCAGCTCAGGGAGTTGAGGATGAGGCCCGAGAGCGACGGGCCGAGCGCGGGCGCGGCGGCCATGACGATCGAGATGTTGCCCATGACCTTGCCGCGGATCGTCGGTGGGACGAGGGTCATGATCGTCGTCATGAGCAGCGGCATCATGATCGCCGTGCCCGACGCCTGCACGACGCGGCCGACCAGCAGCCACGCGAACCCGGGGGAGACGGCGGCGAGCAGCGTGCCCGCACTGAACAGCGACATCGCGAGCAGGTAGGCGCCGCGGGTCCCCAGGCGCTGCAGCAGGAAGCCGGTCGCCGGGATGACGACGGCCATCGTCAGCATGAACGCCGTCGTGAGCCACTGACCCGTGCTGGCCGTGATGCCGAGGTCGGCCATGAGCGGCGCCAGCGCGACGCTCATGGTCGTCTCGTTGAGGATCACGACGAACGCGGAGCCCAGCAGCAGCGCGATGACGAGGAAGTCCGCCCGGGGTAGCCGGTCGACGGGTGCCGAGGTGTCATGGGTGGGGGAGGCTGTCACGGGGGTGTCTCCGCTCGCGTCGGTGGCGGCCCGGGCTCCGGTTCGGACCCGGTTCGGGGCAGGGCGGGCTGCGCGGGGGCAGCACGGGCTCGCGTGCGGTGCACGCGACGTCGGTGTCGGTTCTCGGTCGGCGGGGCCACGGTGGAGGGTGGGTGACCCGGGACGATCGACGCGGTCGGCCACGACGATCCGTACCCTGTACGACCATTCACCATCCTGCGTTATTCCCGCCGACGGTGACGACTTCTTTTCCGCCCCGGACTCATCGGTGCGCCGACGGCAGAACCGGTGCCGGAACGGCGCCGGAGCGGTGCGCTTCGATCAGGCGGGCGTGGTCCGCGACGCCGCCTCGGCGTCGGGCACGACGGCGTCCCCCGCCCCGGCCGGGGTCCGCGCCCCGCGCGTCCACATCACCAGCGCGGCGAGCGCGTACGCGACCGCGAGGGCGACGAACACGCCGCGCGACCAGCCCGTGTCGGGGAGCGTGAACGCCGCCAGCGCGGCCGCACCGACGAACGCCGCGTTGTACAGGACGTCGTAGAACGCGAACGCCCGGCCGCGGAACTCGTCGTCGGTGTCGCGCTGGACGATCGTGTCCACGGCGATCTTGGTGCCCTGCGCGGCCAGCCCGAGCAGGGCGGCGCCCGTGTACACGACCGCGCGCGACGGCGTCGTCACGAGCAGGAGCTGGCTCGCCGCGGCGAGCAGCAGCATGATCGCGATCCACACCTGCGGACCCGTGTACCGCGAGAGCGTGGGGGTCAGCACCATCGCGCCCGCGCCACCCGCGCCCGTGAGCCCCACGACGATCGCGAAGGTCGCCATGCCCGCCGTCTGGCTCCCCGCGTCGAGGAGGTTCCGGGCGATGAGGATCGACGCGATGAAGACCACGCCGTAGAGGAAGCGGTGCGTCGCCATCGCGAGCAGCGCCTGGCCCGGGGTGCGCCGCGCGACGAGGTACCGGGCGCCGTCGGCCAGCCCGCGTGCGACCTTGACGATCTCCGACCGGATCGCCGCCTCGGCGGGCCGCTCCGGGCCGAGCTCCGTGCGGCCGAGCCGCAGCGCGAGCAGCGACGCGACCCCGAAGACGAGCGCCGCGCACACGAGCGCGGACGAGTCCTTGACCCGGCCCGGCTCGAACGCGAGACCCAGGACCAACCCGATCCCGCCCCCGACGAACGCCGCGCCGGCGCCGAGCGTCGGGGTCAGGGAGTTCGCCGTGAGCAGCAGCGGGCCGTCCACGACGCGGGGGAGGCCCGCGGACAGGCCCGCGAGGAGGAAGCGGTTCACCGACAGCGCCGCGAGGCCGAGCGCGTAGATCCACCCGCTGACGCCGCCCGAGAGCATGAGGGCCGCCATGCCGAGCGTGATGACCACGCGCACGGCGTTGCCCCACGCGAGCACCTGCCGGCGCTGCCAGCGGTCGAGGAACACCCCCGCGAACGGGCCCACGATCGTGAACGGCGCCAGCATCACCGCGAACGCGCCCGCGATCGCCGCGGCCGTGCCCTGCGACTCGGGCGAGAAGAACAGCAGCGACGCCAGGCCCACCTGGAACATGCCGTCCCCGGCCTGCGAGACGAGGCGGACGGCGAACAGCCTGCGGAACCCGCGCAGCCGCAGCAGCGCTCGCAGCTCGGCGACGACACTCACCCTCCAACCCTAGGCGGTCGTCACGGCCCACCGAGCCGCCGCAGGCAGACCCGGGCTGGGACCTGCCGTTCTCGCATCCTGGGAACCCCCTGGCCAAGAATGCTTAGGAAGGTTACCTTTTCGTTTTCGTCACGACCCGCCGCAGTGGCCGGGCCCGGAGAAGCAGCGAGGCATTCTCGAATGACACGAACCCCCAGGACGGCGGCCGCAGGGCTCGCCTTCGCAGCGACGGCAGCGCTCGTCGCCGGCACGGTCGGGGCGGCGCACGCCGCACCCGCGACGGCCGGCGGAGACGGCGCCAACGGCTACAAGACCGTCGGCTACTACCCCGCGTGGGACGCCGGCAACGAGGACGGCTACCAGGTCGCCGACCTCCAGAGGACCGGGGCGGCGTCGGACCTGACGCACCTCAACTACGCGTTCGGCAACGTCACGACCGACCTGGTCTGCGACATCACCGACCGCGAGGACCCCGTCGACGGCGGCCTCGAGGGCGACCCCCTCAACGACTACGTCCAGCTCAAGCCGGCCGGGCAGGCCGTCGACGGCGTCGCGGACACCGCCGACCAGGCGCTCGCGGGCAACTTCAACCAGCTCAAGAAGCTCAAGGAGGCCAACCCGGGCCTGAAGGTCCTCATCTCGCTCGGCGGCTGGACCTGGTCGGACAACTTCTCCGACGCCGTGTCCACGCCGGAGAACCGCGAGCGGCTCGTCGAGTCCTGCCTCGACGTGTACTTCCGCGGCAACCTTCCCGTCGTCCAGGACTCGGAGAACGGCACCAAGGGCGGCGACGGCGTCGCCGCCGGCATCTTCGACGGCGTCGACCTCGACTGGGAGTGGCCCGGCGCGACCGGTGAGCACCCCACGCCGCGACCGGAGGAGGACGCGGAGAACTTCGTCCAGTTCGCGCAGCTCCTGCGCGCCGAGCTCGACGAGCTCGGCACCGAGACCGGCGAGGACTACCTCATCACCGGCTTCGCACCGGCCGGCTGGGCCCCGCGCACGTACGGTGGCTGGCTCGACCCGCGCTTCGTCGACGCGCTCGACTTCATCAACGTCCAGGGCTACGACTACCACGGCGACTGGAACACCACCCGCACCGGGCACCAGGGCAACCTGCACGTCTACGACGACCCGACCACCGGCGAGCCCGCCAACTGGGGCCTCGCCGCGGACGGCGTCCTCGGTGCCTACCACGCGGCCGGGTGGCCCAAGGAGAAGCTCGTCCTCGGCATGGCCGCGTACGGCTACGGCTGGAAGAACGTCACCGACCCGACGCCCGGTGCCGCCGCCGACGGCGCCCTCCCGTTCACCTACTACTCCGAGATCAAGGCCAAGGGCCTCCCGGAGTACTACGACGAGGTCGCCGGGCAGGGGTACTTCTACGGCGACGGCGAGTGGTGGACCGCGGACACCCCGCGCTCCGTGACGGCCAAGGCCGAGTACCTCGCCGTCAACGGCTACGGCGGCGGCTACTTCTGGGACCTCGCGGGTGACCTCGACAACGAGCTCCTCGGGACCCTGCGCGGCACGTTCGAGACCGCCACCCCGGGACCGCTCGTCCCCGCCGACGCGGCCGCCCCCTGGTACGCCTCCGGCGTGTACGCCACGGGCGACGTCGTCTACCACGACGGCGTCGAGTACCGCGCCGCCTGGTGGACCCGGAACCAGGAGCCCGGCCAGCCGAACGGGCCCTGGCGCGCCATCGGCGGTCCCGGCACCGCCCCGGCGGGAGCGGCACCCGCCTGCGGCGACGCCTGGGACGCCGGGCGCACCTACACCGCGGGCGACGTCGTGACCCGCGCGGGCGTGAACTACACCGCGCAGTGGTGGACCACCGGCTCCCAGCCCGGCACCGACGTCCACGGCGCCTGGGACGCGGGCAGCCCCTGCGCCTGACGCACCGCACGACGAGCACACGGGCAAGGCCCCTGCCGATCACCGGCAGGGGCCTCGCCCGGATCTCCACCTTCGCTGCGCTCCGGATCAGCGCTCGACTCTGCTGGTCGCGCTGGTCCTGCGCTCCGCTACGGCCGAGGGCCCGGCGAAAAGCGTGCCGGGCCATCAACCTTCGCTGCGCTCCGGATCAGCGCTCGACCTCACCGGCGATGAAGGCCTCCAGCTGCGCACGGCCCTTCGTGTCCTCCATCTGGACCGGCGGGGACTTCATGAAGTAGGTCGAGGCCGAGAGGATCGGGCCGCCGACGCCGCGGTCCTTGGCGATCTTCGCGGCGCGCACGGCGTCGATGATGATGCCGGCGGAGTTCGGGGAGTCCCACACCTCGAGCTTGTACTCCAGGTTCAGCGGGACCTCGCCGAACGCGCGGCCCTCGAGGCGCACGTAGGCCCACTTGCGGTCGTCGAGCCACGCGACGTAGTCCGACGGGCCGATGTGGACGTTGCGGTCCTCCTTCTTGCCGCCGAGCGGGCCCTCGAGGTTCGAGGTCACGGCCTGCGTCTTGGAGATCTTCTTGGACTCCAGGCGCTCGCGCTCGAGCATGTTCTTGAAGTCCATGTTCCCGCCGACGTTGAGCTGGTACGTGCGGTCCAGCACGACGCCGCGGTCCTCGAAGAGCTTGGCGAGCACGCGGTGCGTGATCGTCGCACCGACCTGCGACTTGATGTCGTCGCCGACGATCGGGACGCCGGCCTCCTCGAACTTCGCGGCCCACTCCGGGTCGGACGCGATGAAGACGGGCAGCGCGTTGACGAACGCCACGCCGGCGTCGATCGCGGCCTGCGCGTAGAACTTCGCGGCCTGCTCGGAGCCCACGGGGAGGTAGCAGACGAGCACGTCGACCTGGGCCTCGCGCAGCGCGGCGACGACGTCGACCGGCTCCGCGTCCGACTCCTCGATCGTCTGCGCGTAGTACTTGCCGATGCCGTCGAGGGTCGGGCCGCGCTGGACGGTCACGCCGAGCGGCGGGACGTCCGCGATCTTGATCGTGTTGTTCTCCGAGGCGTTGATCGCCTCCGAGAGGTCGAAGCCGACCTTCTTCGCGTCGACGTCGAACGCCGCCACGAACTCCAGGCTCGACACGTGGTAGTCGCCGAACTGCACGTGCATGAGGCCCGGGACGGTGCTGCTCGGGTCGGCGTCACGGTAGAAGTGCACGCCCTGGACGAGGGACGATGCGCAGTTGCCTACTCCGACGATGGCGACGCGGATGGAGGTCATCCTCGCTCCTTGGTGTTCGATGTTCCAGGGTCCTCGGGTCGCCTCGCGCCGTCGGGCTCCTGCTCGGATGGTTCCGCAGGATGCGGGGTGCTGCTGGTCCGCGCACGGGCGGTGCTCCGGGAGTGCCCGGAGCTCCGGTCGCGCTCGGTGGTGATGAGACCGTCGAGCCAGCGCACCTCGCGCTCGACCTGCTCGAGTCCGTGACGTTGCAGCTCGAGCGTGTACTCGTCGAGCCGCTCGCGGGTGCGAGCCGCGGACTCTCTGACCGCCTCCAGCCTCTCCGTGAGCCGGGTGCGCCGGCCCTCGAGGATGCGGATGCGGGTCTCGGCGTCGGTCTGCGCGAAGAACGCGAACCGGACGTCGAAGCTCTCGTCCTCCCAGGCTGCCGGCCCCGACGAGGCCAGCACGCTCTGGAGGTGCTCCTTGCCCTCGGCGGTCAGCTCGTAGACGATCCGCGCGCGCTTGCCCGAGAGGGCGGGCGCGAGCGTCGACTGCGCCGCGGACTGCTCGGTGCCGCTGATGAGCCCGCGGGCCACCAACGACTTGAGGGCGGGGTACAGCGAACCGTAGGACAGCACGCGGAACGACCCGAGCATGAGGTTGAGCCGCTTGCGCAGCTCGTACCCGTGCAGAGGGGACTCCTTGAGGAGGCCGAGGATCGCGGTCTCGAGCACCGGCGTCTTGCTGCGCACGAGCCCACCTCCTGACGCTCCTCGGGCGTGCCCCGGCGGGCTCGCTGTGACCTGGTGGTCGACTCGATGTATCGAGTCGATACATCGACAGGTTAGGTCGTCTCGATGTGTCGTGCAATCTTCGGGGAGTGTCGCGCAACGCGCCACAGATGTGAAGGACCCGCGGAGGCGGCGGGACGCCGCGGCGAATCAATGGCGCACGATCGCGCTGTCAGTGCTGCAGACCCTTGTCCCGACAGGGCGACGCCCTATTGTTCAGGGTGGTCCGGCGTGTGCCGACCCCGTGCCCGACGACGTCCCGCGCCCGAGGCGGGGACGCGCCGTCGGGCAGGCGGTCCGCTCGCGGCGGGCCACGAGCAGGTCCGCGGACGACGTGGAGCCGGCTTCCCGTTGCCCCCCAGAGGAAGGTAGACCGTGGCGCGATCCACGAGGACGAACGGACGGACGACCCCCCGCGGGCGCCGTCGGTTCTTCAACTACCCGCGCTCGCACGTCAAGAGCTTCCGTCGCTGGCTGCCGTCGTGGCGCGTCGTCGTCGGGACCATGCTGACCGGCGTCGCGCTCGTCGCGGGCGTGCTCGTCGCGGCGTGGTTCACGACCGAGGTGCCGACGAAGCTGCCGAGCGTCGGCGCGCAGACGTCCACGGTGTACTGGGGCGACGGGGCGACCGAGATGGGGACGTACGCGGTCGAGAACCGCGAGATCGTCGACTACGCGTCGCTGCCCGACTACGTGGGCAACGCGGTCGTCGCCTCGGAGGACAGCACCTTCTGGACCAACTCCGGCGTGGACTTCCGGGGCATCGCACGTGCCTTCTACAACAACCTCAAGGGCGGCGGCCGCCAGGGTGCCTCGACGCTCACGCAGCAGTACGTCGAGCGGTACTACACGGACACCGTCACGGACTACGCGGGCAAGGCCCGTGAGGCCATCCTCGCGCTGAAGATCACGCAGCAGCAGGACAAGGAAGACATCCTCGGCAACTACCTCAACACGATCTACTTCGGCCGCGGCGCGTACGGGATCCAGGCGGCCGCGCAGAAGTACTACGGCGTGAACGCGGCGGACCTGACGATCTCCCAGGCCGCGATGATCTCGGGCATCATCCCCAACCCGACGAACTGGGACCCCGCGAACAACCCCGAGCAGGCGCAGCACCGCTGGGAGCGGTCGCTCAAGAACATGCGGGACGACGGCCACATCGACAAGGCCCAGTACGACGAGGCGATCGCGGCCGGGTTCCCGACGGCGAACCCCTACGAGAAGTCGGACAAGTACTTCGGACCGACCGGGTACCTCCTCACCATGGTCGAGCAAGAGCTGGCGAGCAAGGGCATCGGCATCTCCGAGGCCGACCTGACGAGCAAGGGCTACAAGGTCGTGACGACGATCGACCAGGGGATGCAGGACGCGGCGGCGGCGACGGCCGAGTCTCTCCCTCGCGCCGAGCGCGGCGAGGAGAACCCCGTCTCGGAGAACATCCGCGCCGCGATCGTCTCCATCGACCCGAACGACGGCTCGATCCGGGCGCTCTACGGTGGCCGGGACTTCCTGCAGAACCAGTACAACAACGCGACCCGCGGCGCGGCCCAGGGCGGCTCGACCTTCAAGCCGTTCACGCTCATCGCGGGGCTCGAGAACGGCCACACGCTCGACGAGCGGTTCGACGGCGACTCGCCCAAGACGTTCCCCGGCGCGGACAACGGCAGCGACTGGAAGGTCCGCAACTTCAGCGACCACGACTGGGGAAACATCGACCTCACCGAGGCGACCGCGCAGTCGGTGAACACCGCCTACGCGGAGCTCAACCTCGAGGTCGGGCCGGAGAAGACCGCGGACGTCGCAGCACGTCTGGGCATCAAGGCCGACGTCGGGTCAAACCTGGCGAACGTGCTCGGTGACGCGACGGTGACGCCGCTCGAGCTGACGAACGCCTACGCGACCATCGCCGCGCAGGGCATGCGGTCGACGCCGCACATCGTGGCTTCCGTGACCGACTCCCGGGGCAACCTGGTGTACCAGGCACCGGGCGCCGACAAGCGCGAGCAGGAGTTCGCTCCGGACGTCATGGCTGCCGCGACGTACGCCCTCTCCCAGGTCGTCGAGAAGGGGTCGGGCAAGCCGGCGCAGGCCATCGGCCGCCCGGCCGCCGGCAAGACCGGAACCTCCACCGACAACAAGTCGGCCTGGTTCGCAGGATTCACCCCTGGTCTCGCGACGGTCGTCGGTCTCTACCAGTCCGGACCGAACGGCGAGCAGGAGCAGATCACCCCGTTCGGCAAGTGGGTCGGGGACGAGATCACGGGTGGTTCCTGGCCGGTCGAGGCCTGGACCTCCTACATGCAGACGGCCGTGGCGAACCTGCCTGCCGGCGAGTTCCCGGCGTACACGCCGCCCAAGCCGCAGCCGACGGAGACGCCCACCGAGACCCCGACGGAGACCCCGACCGAGGACACGCAGCCGGAGGAGCCGGTGGAGCCGGAGCAGCCGGAGAACGTCACGGTGCCCAGCGTCGTCGGCATGGAGAGCCGGGCCGCGCGCGCCCAGCTCGAGGCGGCAGGGCTCAAGGTGCGGATCACCGAGGAGTTCTCCGACCAGCAGCCGCGGGGCTTCGTCATCAGCCAGTCGTCGATGAGCGAGGTGCCGCCCGGGTCGACGATCGCGCTCGTGGTCTCGAAGGGCACCGATCCCGGGCAGCAGCCGACCGACCCACCAGACCCGGAGAACCCCAATCCGTCCCCGACCGAGACGGGGAACCCGGGCGGTGGCGGGAACGGTGGCGGCGGCGGGAACGGCAACCCCTGACCTCGGCCGTTCCGGAGATTTCCAGGGGCCCGCGCCGAGCGGGTACCCTGGGGAGCTGCCGTCCGCACGTCGGACGGCAACAGCACGAATGCATGAACCCTCCTGTCACGGAGAGACCGTGACCGCGAAGACCAGAGGAGGTGGGTTATCCGCATGCGTCAGTACGAACTGATGATCATCCTCGACCCCGAGATCGAGGAGCGCACCGTCGCCCCGTCGCTCGACAAGTACCTGTCGGTCATCAAGACCGACGGCGGCTCCGTCGACAAGGTGGACATCTGGGGTCGTCGCCGCCTCGCGTACGACATCAACAAGAAGTCCGAGGGCATCTACGCGGTCGTCGACTTCACGTCGACGTCCGACACCGCCAAGGAGCTGGACCGTCAGCTCGGCCTCAACGAGGTCGTCCTGCGGACCAAGATCCTGCGCACGGACGCTCGCTGACCCTCCCCGCGTCCCCCGTCCGACCGTCCCGCACGGGATGCTCCACGCCGTAGCGCGTGTGGGCGCCGCGTGATGGGATGAGCGACGCGAGAACGTTACGAGCGAGGCGCGCGGCGCCGTCGACGACACAGACGACACACGAAGGAGCTGGCCATGGCAGGTGACACCGTCATCACGGTGATCGGGAACCTCACGGGAGACCCGGAGCTGCGTTTCACCCCCTCGGGTGCGGCGGTGGCCAACTTCACGGTGGCGTCGACGCCGCGGACCTTCGACCGCCAGTCGAACGAGTGGAAGGACGGGGACACCCTGTTCATGCGCTGCTCGATCTGGCGCGAGGCCGCGGAGAACGTCGCGGAGTCGCTGACGAAGGGCATGCGCGTCATCGTGCAGGGCCGCCTCGTCCAGCGCTCGTACGAGACTCGCGAGGGGGAGAAGCGCACCGTCGTCGAGCTGCAGGTGGACGAGATCGGTCCTTCCCTGCGCTACGCCTCCGCGAAGGTCACCCGCGCCCAGCGCTCGGGTGGCGGCGGCTTCGGCGGCGGTGGCGGCTACGGAGGTGGCGCCAACTCCGGCGGCGCCTCCGGCGGCGGATTCAGCTCCGGCGGCGGTCAGCAGCAGAGCGACGACCCGTGGGCCACGGCCGGCCCCGCGTCGTCCGGTGGTTCGTTCTCCGACGAGCCCCCGTTCTGATCGCCCGCCACTCCCAGAACACACACCCGTCCCCGCGGGTGCCGCGCCGCTCGTCGGCGCGGACCGCGCGCGGGGATCGCACCTTGTAGAGGAGCAACACCATGGCGAAGCCTGTGGTGCGCAAGCCCAAGAAGAAGTCCAACCCGCTGAAGTCGGCCAAGATCGAGTCGGTCGACTACAAGGACACCGCGCTGCTGCGCAAGTTCATCTCCGACCGCGGCAAGATCCGCGCGCGTCGCGTGACCGGCGTCTCCGTCCAGGAGCAGCGCCAGATCGCCCGTGCGGTGAAGAACGCGCGCGAGATGGCGCTGCTGCCGTACACGTCGACGGCTCGCTGAGCGGGAAGGGAGAGAACTCATGGCCAAGCTGATCCTGACCCACGAGGTCACCGGTCTCGGTGAGCCCGGCGACGTCGTCGAGGTGAAGGACGGGTACGCCCGTAACTTCCTCGTCCCGCGCAAGCTCGCCACGCCGTGGTCCAAGGGCGCCGAGTCGCAGGTGACTGCGATCCGCAAGGCGCGCAAGGCCCGCGAGATCGCGTCGCTCGACGACGCGAAGGCGATCCGCGACTCGCTGCAGTCGAAGCCGGTCGTCGTGCCCGCGAAGGCCGGCGCCGCCGGTCGTCTCTTCGGTGCCGTGACGACGGCGGACATCGCGTCCGCGGTCGCCGCTGCCGAGGGCCCGTCGGTCGACAAGCGCAAGATCGAGATCGGCCAGCCGATCAAGGCGACGGGTGACTACACCGTCTCCGTCCGCCTCCACCCGGAGGTCTCCGCGACCCTCGCGGTGAAGGTCGTCGCTGCCTGATCTGCTGCTGAGCAGTCCTCGAAGGCCCGGTCTCTCCTCGGAGGGGCCGGGCCTCCGTGCTGTTCAGGCCGTGCCGGTGACCATCCAGGCGGTGCCCCGGGCGCGAAGGCCCGTGGTCACGGCGCGAGCCGCCATGAAGACCCCCGCGAAGGCGAGCCACAACCACGCGAGCCCCGCTGCGCCGTCGGGCGCCCACTGCCGGACGGCGAGCGCGAACGGCGCGTAGACCACCAGCGTGAGCATGCCCGCCCAGGCGAGGAACCGGCCGTCCCCGGCGCCGATGAGGACGCCGTCGAGGACGAACACCCAGCCCGCCATGGGCAGGAGCAGCCCGCACACGGCCATGCCGACGGCGACCGCGGCGCGCACGTCCGGGTCCGACGTGAAGAGCAGCGCGAACCACCAGCCGCCCGCGGCCATGACGATCCCGAGGGCGGCGCCTGCCGCGACCCCCCACTGCAGGGTGCGGCGCAGGACGGCCCGGACGCGCGGGACGTCGTCGGCCCCGAGCCCGTGGCCGACGAGCGCCTGTGCGGCGATGGCGAGCGCGTCGAGCGCGAACGCCGCCAGACCCCACACGGAGTTCACGACCTGGTAGCCCGCGAGCGTCACCTCGCCGAGCCCGGTCGCCACGAAGACGGTGAGGAGGATCGCGAGGCGCAGCGAGAGGGTACGGACGAAGAGCGGCACCCCGGCGCGCGCGTTGGACCAGATGCCGCCGGCCGCGGGGCGCAGGGACGCGCCGTGGCGCCGTGCACCGCGCACGACCACGACGACGAGCACCGCGCCCATGCTGAGCTGCGCGACGGCCGTCCCGATGCCCGAGCCGGCGATCCCGAGACCCGCGCCGTAGACGAGGACGACGTTGAGGACCGCGTTGAAGGTGGCACCACCCGCGGCGACCCACAGGGGCGTCCGCGTGTCCTGCATGCCGCGCAGCACGCCTGTGGAGGCGAGGACGAGGAGCATCCCCGGGAGGCCGAGCGCAGACCAGCGCAGGTAGACGACGGCGTGCTCGGCGACGTCGCCCGTCCCGCCCATCGCTCCGACCGCCCAGGGCGCGGTCGCCCACAGGGCGGCGGCGAGGAGCACGCCGAGCCCGACAGCGAGCCACAGGCCGTCGACGCCCGACTGGAGCGCCTCGCGCGTGTGCCCGGCGCCGATGCGACGGGCGACGGCCGCCGTGGTCGCGTAGGCGAGGAAGACGCACAGCCCGACGAGCGTGACCAGGAGCGTCGAGGCGAGGGAGAGCCCGGCGAGCTGAGCCGTGCCGAGGTGGCCGACGACGGCGCTGTCGACGAGGACGAAGAGCGGCTCCGCGACGAGCGCGCCGAGGGCCGGGACGGCGAGCGCGAGGATCTCGCGGTCGAGCCGGGAACGGGTGCGGCGTCCTGTGGACGACGACGCCGGGTCGGGTGGCGTCCGGGTGTCGCCGACGTGGCCGGGCGGTGTCCGGCGTGTCGTCGGCGTGTCGTCCGACTTTCTTTCTTCCACACCCCTGAGGGTAGTGACGAGGCTGGTCAGAGGCCGCTCGCGCTGATGTACACAGGGAGATCGTGACGTTGTCCACACGGTTATCCACCGGGTGTGCACAGCGAGGGGGACTGTGTCCACAGGTTCGGGGGTCCCTGTCCACCGGGCGTGCACAGGGCCGTTTGCGGGGTGTCGACCAGCGATCTAGTGTCGCGGGGTCGTGCTTGTCGGAGGCGGGAGGCGCGGCCACCGGGACAGTCGTGTGGGTGGCCCGCGGTAGAACACGTGTACGACGAAGGTTTGTCCCGGTCGCGCGGTCCCTCGGTGGGTCGTGAAGGGCTCGGGGGAGCGAGGGGCGCATGTCGATCGAGGAGCTCGAGGAGAGCTACGGGGGACCGGGGCCGTCAGGTTTCGACCGGACGCCTCCCCAGGACGTCGCGGCGGAGATGAGCGTGCTCGGCGGCATGCTGCTGTCCAAGGACGCCATCGCCGACGTCATCGAGCAGATCCGTGGCTCCGACTTCTACCGCCCCGCGCACGAGGTCGTCTACGAGGCGATCATCGACCTCTACGGCCGCGGCGAGCCCGCCGACGCCATCACCGTCGTGGCCGAGCTGACCAAGCGCGGCGAGCTGCAGCGCATCGGCGGCGCCCCGTACATCCACGACCTGATGGCCGGCGTCCCGACCGCCGCGAACGCCGGGTACTACGCGCGCATCGTGCGCGAGCGCGCCGTGCTCCGGCGCCTCGTCGAGGCCGGCACGCGCATCGTGCAGCTCGGCTACGCGACCGACGGCGGCGACGTCGACGAGATCGTCAACAACGCCCAGGCCGAGGTCTATGCCGTCACGGAGCGTCGGACGACCGAGGACTACCTCCCGCTCTCGGAGATCCTCGGCCCCACGTTCGACGAGATCGAGGCCGCGCAGGGCCGCGGCGAGGGCATGACCGGCGTCCCGACCGGCTACTCCGACTTCGACCGCCTCACCAACGGCCTGCACCCCGGTCAGATGATCGTCGTCGCGGCGCGACCTGCCATCGGCAAGGCCCTCGCGCTGGACACGCCGCTCCCGACGCCGTCGGGCTGGACGACGATGGGTGACGTCGCCGTCGGTGACCTGATCCTCTCCGCGGACGGGACGCCCACGCGGGTCGTCGCCGCGACCGAGGTCATGGTCGACCGCCCGTGCTACGAGGTCGAGCTCGACGACGGCACGGTGATCGTCGCGGACGCCCAGCATCAGTGGGTGACCTCGACCCGCGCCCAGCGACGCGCGGTGCGATCCGGCCAGACGCCGGACTCGTCCGTGCGGACGACCGAGGAGCTCGCCGCCACGCTCCGGACGGCGACTGCCGACAAGCGCGCGAACCATTCCATCGTCACCGCGGCGCCGCTCGACCTGCCCGACGCGGACCTCCCGATCCACCCGTACGCACTCGGGGTGTGGCTGGGCGACGGCAGCTCCCGACGTGCCGAGCTCACGTCCGCCGACCCCGAGATCGAGATGCGGCTCGAGGGGCTGGGCTACGTCGCGCGGCCGGACGCGGACGACCTGCTCGCGCTCGGTGTGCCGGGGACCGACCACATCCCGGCGGCGTACCTGCGCGCGAGCGAGGCACAGCGTCGGGACCTTCTGGCGGGGCTGCTCGACACCGACGGCACCGTCATGCCGCAGGGCAGCGTCCAGATCAGCCTGACGAACGAGCGGCTCGCGCGCGAGACGCGTGAGCTCATCCTGTCGCTCGGGTATCGCACGGGTTGGTCGACGAAGACCGTGAAGGGACGGACCGAGGCGTCGTCGACGGCGTACACGATCACCTTCACGACCGAGGACGACGTGTTCTGGCTGGAGCGCAAGCGCCTCGTCCACAAGGAGCGCCGCCGTCCGGGCACCGCGCGGCTCACGTCACGGTTCGTCGTCGACGTCCGCCGGGTCGAGTCGGTGCCGGTGCGCTGCGTCGAGGTCGACCATCCCTCGCACCTGTACCTGGCAGGACGATCGATGGTGCCGACGCACAACTCCGTGCTCGGCATCAATGTCGCGACCCACGCCGCGGTGCACCACCAGATGGCGTCCGTCATCTTCTCGCTGGAGATGAGCCGCAACGAGATCACCATGCGCCTTCTCGCCGCCGAGGCGCGGGTGCCGCTGACGCGGATGCGGTCCGGGAAGATGGACGAGCAGGACTGGCAGAAGCTCGCGTCGACCATGGGCAAGGTCGCCGAGGCGCCGCTGTTCATCGACGACTCGCCGAACATGTCGCTCATGGAGATCCGGGCGAAGTGCCGCCGCCTCAAGCAGCGCCACGACCTCAAGCTCGTCGTCATCGACTATCTCCAGCTCATGAGCTCCGGCAAGCGCGTCGAGTCGCGCCAGCAGGAGGTCTCCGAGTTCTCGCGTGCGCTCAAGCTCCTCGCGAAGGAGCTCGAAGTTCCGGTCATCGCGATCTCGCAGCTGAACCGTGGTCCGGAGCAGCGTGGGGACAAGAAACCACAAATGAGTGATCTTCGCGAAAGTGGATCTATCGAACAGGATGCTGACGTTGTGATCCTTTTGCATCGCGAAGACGCGTACGAAAAAGAATCACCGAGGGCGGGTGAGGCGGATCTCATTGTTGCCAAGCATCGAAATGGTCCGACCGACACTATTACCGTCGCGTTCCAGGGTCATTATCAGCGGTTCGCCGATATGCAGATGTAGCGAGCGCCTGTGTAGAGATGCAGCCAACTTTTCTCGATCGGCCAAATAGGCAACTTGACTGCAATCAGACCTCCCGCAGGCCAAAGCCCTAACCATCATGCCGTCTAGTCGTGTTGAAGTCAGGTGACGGCCCGGTCGGGGCGATCTTGCGTCGATAGATGGTGGCGGATACTCAAGGAGGTGGCCGGTGGCGGTGAATCGGTACGACCGTGAGGTGCGAGATGGTGAGTACCTCCAACGGGTTCGTCGGCATCCGCCGAGCGGGTTGCTGCCGCTGGTCGCGGCCGCTTCGGCGCGTTATCCGATGGATGGTTGGGAGTCGAGTCCCGGGCGCCGGTACACCCCGTGGGCTCTGGCCGATGTCGCGAGAGTGAGCTTGGCCTACGGCAACGAGAAGCGCGGCGGGGTTACTGATGAGGACGATCTGCTCTCGTGCTTGTGCGCCTACAGTTCCTTGGGTGATCCGACGCTCACGCCCGACAGTGGCGCAGGGGAGTTGTTCGCGTTCTTCCTGAGACTGTGCTCCGAGCAGCTCCCGTTTCAGCGGCGCGCGTTCGGCAGTCTCGCCCGGACGATGGCTCTGTTCGAGCAGACGATGCCCGCGCGGGAACTCGAGGTGATCCGCCAGGGGTGGGACGAGGAGGTCCTCGGTGCGTCGCTCGAGAACTACGTGCGCACGGCGTTGCTGCTTCAGGCCGGCGCCGTGAACAACCTGGGCACGTTTGATCTTGCCTGGCTCGATCAGCCGAACTTTGAGGAGATCCTCCAGACACTGCCCCGTGATGCGTTTCTCAGCGCGTTGACGAAGCAGTTCGTGACGGATCCCGTCACGTTCAGGAAGGATCAGGATTCTCAGCCTGCCCTCGAGCAGGAGTATCGCCGCTTCGGCCACAACCCACTGTGGGCAAGACCCGTGGTGCGGTCGCTTGGCGAGTCGCTCCTCATCCCGGTCATCGACCTCCTGGCCCTCAAGGTCAGCCCGCTGGGCATCTTCTACTCGGGAGTCGCCGCATATGGCGAAGCGTTCTCTCGGGACCTAGGGCATCTCGTCGAGGCGTATGTTGGGCGACAACTCCGACTCCTACCAGCAAACCATGACGTGCGCGCAGCGATCACCTACGGGCGTGACAAGCGTCAGAGCGTGGACTGGATCGTCATAGGACCAGGTGTCACGGTTTTGATCGAGGTCAAGTCCGTACGGCCGACAGAAGCCGTACGACTGGGTACCGCACAAGCGGCGAGCGCGCTGCAGCGCATGTTGGGCAAGGCTCACACGCAGATCGCGGAGACCGCGCGACTGGTGCGATCACGGCAAGCAGAGTTCGCCGTGATCCCCGACCAACCCATGCTCGGGCTCGTCGTAACGCTTGAACCTTTCGACACCCTCTACGACCCTTTCCGCGTCGTAGAGTTCCCTGCACCTGGCGTTCCGACCGCGATCTGCTCGATCGCAGACCTTGAGTTCCTCGTCGGAGCCGACTCGGACCCGTTCCTACTTCTGACGCGGCAGCACGAGGAGTCAGGCCAGATCGACGTCCGGCGCGTTTTAACTGGCCGGCCAATCGAACGCAACGCCGTACTCGACGCGGCCTTCGGGCGATACTCCTGGTTGCGCTCCACCAGCCAGGGCCTGGACGCGTAGGCCGCCCACTACCCTCCCGTGACACGACCGCATCTCAGAAGCCCGGATCCTTCGGGGGCGAGGATGTCGAAGACCTGCTCCACGGCACCAGCCTGAGCTCCAGGGTGCTCGTCCTGACAGGATGAGAGTGCTCGTCATCGGGCCCGACGTCGAGGGCGAACCGCCCGCCGGCGCGCCGCGCGCTACGAGTTTGGGCACATTGCCGCGAACGTCTGTGTCGCGGCCGCGCCCGAGATCCTCGTCCGCCAGGCGGGCATCGTTGCCGTCTATCGACCGTTCACACGCGAACGCGCCCCCGTCCTCCCCTCGGGAGGGCGGGGGCGCGTCGAGCGCTATGCGTTTGCGTGGCTCGTGGGGTGAAGGGCGGGCTTGGCGAAGAACCCGGTGAACCCCAACACGGCGACGGCTCCTCCGATGGCCATCGTGGTGACTGCGCATCCGAGCAGTAGGGTCACCTGACTGCGTGGCACACCGTCCTCGGCCAGCGGGTTGTCGGAGATGACGCTGACGGTGTAGCCGATCACGAGGCTGACCACCCCGAGCAGGATGCCGAGCACCATCAGCGAGACAGGTACTTTGCGCGACATGGCATTCCTCCAGGTCAGGGGTTGCAACCGGCGAGGAAGGTGCTGCCCCAACCGCCGTTCGGACGCCAAGAGTCGATGTTCCAGGTGTCCTTGACCCTAGCGATGGTCGGAGAACGGGCGGACCTACTCGTCGCGGGAGATGAGCGCGTGGAGTGTGGTTGCGGTCGCGGCGAACGTACTAGTGCCCGCGCTCACCGCCGCGAGGCAGGCGACCGCGGTCCCAGACGCCTGTGTCGAGATGGCGGCGGTGGCAGCGGTGCAGAGGGCTGGCACTGATGAGACGGTGAGGATGAACGCGGCACGAAGGTTCACCAGCCCGCCTGTCCTGTTCGGCGTCGGCGTGGGCTTGCGGCGTACCCTGAACATGGTTGACCTCCTGGACTTGACTCGAGCGTCATGAACGGGGCCGGCCCGCGGCCCGCACCGCTGCTACGGTGCGGGCCGCTCGCGTCGGGCTGGCCTCGGTGCGTTCATCATGGGCGCCCTCTCCCTGGCTGTCACGGCACCGCCGCGGTACGATTGACCGGCCAGGAGTTGCCATCTGATATCACACGTCAGTAGCGATCAGGCCGGTCAAAACGTAACGATCAATTGTGCGAACGGGTCACGAGCATGGCATTGCCGCCCCTCTCAGCCAAGCAACGGACGTCGCTCGAGCGCCGCGTCAAGCGACTCGTCGCCATGGCCGACTCGGTCCACAATGCCCGCGACCGCTACGCCGCCGCGTACGGCGAACTGGATCGACTGCGCCTACGCAGGGGGTTCGCCTACCGGCCCGACATCGACGACTCCCAAGAGGCATCGGACCGGAAAGCTCCACCGCATGGCGAGCGACCCGCAGCCAGTCGCCTCGTCACACCACGTGGGGGAGCGCTCCGACTGCAACTCACCGCGCTAGCCGCGAGACAGTCAGCGGTACGGCCCCGCCTCACTCTGCCGGTCGGCCAACCGCGAGGTGCTGAGACCGGCCAGCCGCGCAGCTGGGCCGACTTGTTCGCATCACCCTCGCAGGCGACCACGGGCGGTCGGGCCAACGTCTCGCGCATGGACAAGCGTGTGAAGCAGGTGCGTTCGGCCCTGCGTCGCATGGAACAGGAAGGCCTCGCCATCGTCGGCGACCATCTGGACCTCCTGCAGGAGGACGCTCTGTCTGCACAGGCGGGGGCACCGTCCTACAAGCCGCCCAGACTGCCGGAGCCGACCTTCGATCTTCCAGGAGACTTCATCAACAAGGGCTGGGTGCACGTTCTCGAAGACACCGAGATCCTGCTGCTCCTCATGGTTGCCTGCGGAGCGGGACGCCTTGCCGACGTCTCCCCGGAGATAGCGATCCCGAGCCGAACCCGACTCTTGAACTACGGGATCACCCGCGACAGCTACAGCACCGCCCATCACGCGCTCAGCGACTTCGGGCTCCTACAAGTCGACGACGTCGGCCGCTACGACGACGGGCGAGTGATCGACTACGGCACCGAGGACGGACAACTGCAAGTACATCGACTTACGCTGCGTCCCGACGGGTTCGCTCGTGACGCGTACCCCGTCGTGCGCGATGCGCTCCAGGTCAGACTCGCGATCTAGAGACACGCGTACGTTGCGGACGGCACGCTCAAAGCTTGCCTTCAGCCGGCACTCAGTTGCTCGGCCGTCGTCCTCATGACCGTCTCCCAGCCCTCGCGAAGCGCCCACCGCGCCGTGTGTTCGTCTGTGTGGATCTCAACGATCTTGCCGGGAACCTCGCCGAGAGAGGACGGCTGGAAGTGGAGGGCGGCAGCGAACGCGGCCTTGTGGGCGACCGCAAGTAGCCGTGCCACCTCGCCAAGTGAATCGGGGTCGATTGGAACCGCCTCAAACTCTTCGTGCCGGGCACGGGGTTGCTTAGGTCGCGGCGTGCGCTTCCGCCACATGAGCCGCTCGCCAGCCTCACTGACCCGCGGCAGTCCGTGCGCGAGCCCATGGCGATATGCGAGTAGGTCAGCGGCGTGGTCTAGCGTGAGCGTTAGTCCGCGCCGCTCCTGCTCAGTCAACGGTGGAAGCGCGCGGCGCACGCGCCCGATCACGTCGCTGCTCCCGTACGACCGGTAGTACTCGGTTTCGTACTCGCGTGGTGTCGCATCGCGCCCAACGGTGAGCGCCAGTGCAAGGCGGTTAAGCATGTCCTCGAGTTCCGTCGCCCGGTAGATGACGTCAGCGATGGAGCGCAGTTCATCAGGTGTGAGTTTGTGGTACCGGAGCTTCATGAACTCAGCGATGGGAACCATCGCGGGAGCATACTGCCACTCCCGCCATCCGACGCCGGTCAGCAGGGACTGCTGGACGTCTCTCCGCGGAGCTGGTGTATCCCGTGCTCGGTGGAGTTGGGTTGCCGGGGTTCTTGTGCCACCCGAGCCTGTAGGAAGGGCATCGTGGGACGCCGTGGGGCACGTCGAGACTGCGACATACGGTCGCAGGCGGGTCGTGCGCGTCGGGGACGACGGCCGTGTCGACGACGGCCGTGTCGCAGTGCGCTTCGAGACCGCCCGGCCCGGTCCTGGCCGTCAGCGCTGGGAAGACCTGGATGTCGAGGATCTCACGCTGGTCGAGCCGCTCGGCCCCGACGGCGTGCCGGTGCGTGGCACGCTCCTGGACCGGGAGGAGTAGGGCCGAGGTCAAGACCCAACGGCTGCGTTAGGGCGCGGAGTACCTATTCCGCTCGTCGACGGAGTTGTTCGGCGGTGCAGTGCTGAGTGTGCGGCTCGCGTACGAGCTCGTGAAGCGTCCTCCGCGCGAGCGAACCTGGACCGGGCATAGAAGACCTCGAGACGGGCGGGGTCTGACTCGAAGCCACAGGACGGCGACAACGTGAGGGTGAGCCAGCGCTGGTCGGCCATGGTGCACACGGCGCTCCGACTCGCGTGCCGACGCCGCACCCGCGCCGTCCTAGGGGTCCGACTACGCGACTGCCTTGTCGTTAAGGACCCAGCCGCTCGGGCCGCAGTGGTAGATGGACCCGGCGGTCCAAGTCGACGTGAGCCACACATGGGTGAGCCCATCAGGCAGGTCTGGCAGGACGGTGGGTAGGGGAGGGTCCGCGCGCATGAGCAAGTCGGTGGCTGAGAACGGTCCCGAGGCGAACCCTGGGACGATCACGAACATGTGCTTCTCGGGGAGACCGGACCTGGTGAGCTTGGCGATGTTGTGTGCCTGTTGCGGTTCGCGTATCCACTCATCGAACCAACGGACCAGCCCGTTGCCGTCGTCAGCGACGATGCCGCCTGTGAACTCGATTCCACGCTCGACCGTGAGATAGATGCTTCCGGGAAAGTTGGTACCGCCCTGATGGGCGTCAACGACTCCGAGTGACCGAAGCACTTGCGCCGCTGCAACGTCGTTCGGGTTGGCTTCCAGGCGGCGCAGTAGGCCTGGTGCCTCTCGCTGAAGGGTCCTGATCTTGCATCTGGGGTCCAGTGAGAGCATCCATCCGCCGTCTAGCCCATCCACGATCCAGCGCTTCCCGTCACCGTTGGCGACGTTCCAGGTCTCGATCGCTCGTCTGTCGGCTGCCGCGGTGACCTCGCACGCCCCAAACACGGTCCCGTCCCGGACCAGGTTCAGGTCGTACATCGAGCTCTCGCTGCCGTCGTCGTGCTGTTCGACCGTGACCCCGTCGAGCGCAGCCTCGATGTGGGCCGCAGCCCGGGCCTCCTCCGCGCGCAGGTCTCCCATGCGCGGCATCATGCCTGGCCGGCGGGTTGTCTGACTATCGGCCGTGGCACCCGGCCTCGACGATGGCCTGCTGGTCGGAGAGGCCCACGAGGCCTTAGCAGCGCCAAGTCGCATCGTGGTCAGGGTGGCCCTCGCGAGGGATGACAGTTGCCGTGAAATTAAGTGTTGTGGACCGCACCGTCGAGGTTGCGACGATCTGCAACGGGTGCGCCTCATCTGGGCCGTCTCGACTTCCCCTACCTCTACCCGACAAACGTCCGGTGAAGCGAACTCGAGCCCTCTGACCTGCCATGATGCCAACTAGTCTGCTTGGCTCGGTCAGGTAGTCCCGCGCGAAGCAAGCTTCGCCGCCCCCGGGCGAGCAAACTTGGCTGCATCTCTACAGCCTGCGCACCCTTCATCGCTAGCAGGCGGCGGTCGGTGGTGACATCGAGATGCGGCCGTCCCTGCGCAGAGATTCCTCGTCGCCGAGGGGCGGATCATGTGCGATTGATCCGACGTGGCAAGACGCGCCGGCACCTGCGCCGAGCTGTTCGCCCATGGTCGGCGACGGCACCTACCGGCGCCGCCGACGGAAACGTCGACGGCGGGGAGCCTTCTTCGCGGCTGCTGCCGCCCGTGCCTCCGCGGCGCGTGCTGCCCGGCGCCGTGCCCATGCGGCGACGGTCTGGTCGACGTCCCGCGGCATGGTGACGAGCGGCGGGCCGGCGGGTGCTCGGTAGCGGCCGCGGAGCACGCGGCGGTTGAACTCCTCGACCTCGTGGCGCACGTCGTCCTCGACCCAGATCTCGTCGAGGCGCTCGTCGAGCGCGGCGTCTTCTCTGCGCAGCTCGATGGAGGGTGGCAGCACCACGAGCCGCTCGCGCTTGACGAGGTTCTTCAGCCACCAGTCGGGGTCGTAGCGGTCGGGGATGGGGAGCGGCTTGCCGCTGCCGGGGAGGTCGTCGAACTCGCCGCGTTCGATGGCCTTGCGGATGTGCAGGTCGGCCAGCAGGGCGATCGCCACCTCCTGGTCGACGGCGACGGCGTACGGGTTGAAGAACGCGGGGGACGGGTGCGGGTCGGCCATCGTCTCTCCCTCCCAGGGTTTGCCATACAGTTGTATTGTGTCACGCGTACCGCCGCAGGGAAGGGAGCCCGGGTGCCGAAGCTGGTGGACCACCAGGAACGCCGCGAGGCGCTCGCGCGGGCGCTGTGGCGGGTCGTCGACCAGCACGGCTGGACCAAGGCGACGATGCGCGAGGTCGCGAGCGAGGCCGGGGTCTCGCTCGGGCACGTGCAGCACTACTTCGCGTCGCGCGCCGGGATGCTGACCTTCGCGATGGAGTTCGCCGCCGAGCAGACCGCGGGCCGGGTCGCGCGGGGGCTGGCCGCGCTCGACCAGCCCCCGCACCCGCGGGACGTGCTCCGGCTGGTTCTCGTCGAGATGCTGCCCCTGGGGCCCGACGCGCGGGCGTCGAGCCGCATGAGCGCCGCGTACGTCCTGGAGGCGTTGCACGACCCGGCGCTGCGCGAGCGGGCGCGCCTCGGGCTCCGTGACGGCCGCGCCATGGTGGCGCAGCTCGTGCGCGATGCGATCACCCACGGACAGATCGCACCGGACCGCGACCCGGACGTCGAGACCGACCTGCTCCTGGCGCTGACCGGGTTCACCCCGCTGCTCGAGCTCGAGGTGATCGAGCCGCGGGCCGCAATGGCAGCCATCGACCAGCACCTGGATCACCTCTTCGCCCGAGCCGCCTGACCGCGGCCGCCGCGAAGCCGCAGGGGTAGAGGCTCGCGTGGTGCGCGCACGACCGCCCGTCGCGGCGGCGTCGCTCGACGCGGTGTCGTCGCCCGACGTGGGCTCCGTTGACCCCACCCGGCACCCGGGCTACTCTCTGCGCCCCCATTCGGAAAGTGCGCCCGAAATTTCGGGGGTCACGACACGAAGGAGTGCCTGATGGATGGAACGACCACGACCGCACGGAGCGGCGTGCAGCGCCGTCGCGGAGCCGCGCTCGTCGCGGGCGGACTCGTCGGCGGGCTGGCCCTGGCGGCCGGCCTCGCCACTCCCGCCGCGGCGGCGAGCGTCCCGGCGGCGGGGAGCGTCCCCGCGACGGCGACGCCCGGCGTCGGGCCTGACGGCCTAACCGGCGCGCAGCGCGCGACGCTGGAGACGTACCTGGAGGACACGTACACCTCGCTGGAGGCCATGACGGACGAGGGGACCGGCCTGCCCGCGGACAACATCGAGGGTGACCTGGACCCGGCGTCGAGCAGCGCGTACACGTCGCCGACGAACATCGGCGGCTGGCTCTGGTCCACCGTCGTGGCGCGCGACCTCGGCCTGGTCGACGCCGCCGAGGCGCACGACCGCCTCGCGACGACGCTCGACACCGTCGCGTCCCTCGACCGGCACGACGCGAGCGGGATGTTCTACAACTGGTACGACCCCGCGACCGGCGACCGGGTCGAGACGTGGCCGGACAGCGGCGACGTCGTCCACCAGTTCCTCAGCTCGGTGGACAACGGCTGGCTGGCCGCGGGCCTGCGCGTCGTCGCGGAGGCGGAGCCGAGCCTCGCGGACGAGGCGCGCGCGATCTACGACGACATGCACTTCGGCGCCTTCTACAACCCGGACGCGCGCCCGGACCTCGGCGTCGGGCTGCTGCGCGGCGGGTTCTGGGACGAGGAGCCGCCCGGCTGCTCCGTGGCGGGCGACTACCTCGGCACGGGCACCGACGTCTACTACACGTGCCACCACTACGACACGACGGTCTCCGAGACGCGCATCGCGACCTACCTCGGCATCGCCGAGGGCGAGGTGCCGCCCGAGGCGTACTACGCGAGCTACCGGACGTTCCCGGACACGTGCGACTGGTCGTGGCAGGAGCAGAAGCCGATCGGGGAGACGCGCGAGTACCTGGGCGTCCCCGTCTTCGAGGGCGCGTACCGGTACCGCGACCTCGCGGTCGTCCCGGGCTGGGGCGGCTCGATGTTCGAGGCGCTCATGCCGGACATGCTGGTGCCCGAGGCGGAGTGGGGCCCGACGTCGTGGGGCGTCAACCACCCGCTCGTGGTGCGCGCGCACAAGGAGCACGGCCTCGACGAGGCCGGCTACGGGGCCTGGGGCTTCTCGCCCGCGAGCAACCCCTTCGGCGGGTACGCGGAGTACGGCGTCGACGCGATCGGCCTGCGCTCCGACGGCTACCTGTCCGACGGCGAGACCGACGTCGACCTCGGGTTCGAGGGCTGCCGCGAGGCGACGAACCCCGCGCCGGAGTTCGGCGACGGCGTCGTGACGCCGCACGCGTCGTTCCTCGGGCTCGCGTACGACACCGAGGGCGTGCTCGACAACCTCGCCCACCTCGCCGACGACCTCGGCGCGTACGGGCCGGGCGGGTTCTACGACGCGGTCGCCGTCCGTTCGGGCACGGTCGCCGAGCGCTACCTGTCGCTCGACCAGGCGATGATCGTCGCCGCGATCGGGAACGTCCTCGACGACTCGCGCCTCAAGGACTACTTCGTCGACGACCAGCTCGAGCAGCGGCTGCGCCCGCTCATGGCGGCCGAGACGTTCTCCGCCACGGCCGACCTCACGCCCGGCGTGGGCGCCGACGTCCAGGTCCAGGCGCGCTGCCTCGGCCACCGGGCGGCCGTCGCCGTCCGGGCGACGAGCACGGGGGACGGCCGCGCGGACGTCACGCTCGCCACGCCCTACGGGTCGCGGTCGTTCGACGACGTCGTCCCGCACCGCAGCACCTACCAGTCGTTCGCGGCGCGCACGGCGGAGATCCCGTCCGGCACCGCGACGGTGACGGTCACGTCCGACGACGGGTCGACGACCCAGGAGCTGTCCTACCGCTACGCGGGCGTCTCCTGCGGCTGACCGGCCGCCTGCTCGCCGGTCGACCGGCACGCGACGACGGGAGGGACGCGGACCGCGTCCCTCCCGTCCGTCGTGGTCCCGGCGTGCCCCGGGCGCGTGCGTCCGGACCGCGCGTCAGGACCGCCTCAGGTTCGCACGTCGGGACCGCACGTCCGCACCGCGCGCCAGGGCCGTCTCACGACCGCGGGGGAGCGGTGGACTCCCGGACGACGAGGCGTGTCGCGAGTTCGGTACGCAGCGTGTGCCCGTGCGCGGTGCGCGCGCGGTGCACGAGCCCGACGGCGGAGGCGCCCATCTCGACGAGCGGCTGGCGGACCGTGGTGAGGGGCGGGTCGGTCCAGGGTGCGACGGGGAGGTCGTCGAACCCGACGAGCGAGACGTCGTCCGGCACGGACAGCCCCGCCTCGCGCAGCGCGCGCAGCGCGCCGAGCGCCGTGTCGTCGCTGCTCGCGAAGATCGCCGTCGGGGGGTCGTCGCGGGCGAGCAGGCGCTGCGTCCCCTCGTAGCCCGCGGGGACGCCGTACGTGCTCAGGCAGACCAGGTCCTCGTCGACGGGCACGCCCGCCTGGATCATCGCGGCGCGGTAGCCGGCGAGCCGCGCGATCGCGTTGTCCTGCTCCGGCACGCCCGTGATCGTCGCGATGCGCCGGTGCCCGAGCTCCAGCAGGTGCGTCGTCGCCTCGAGCGCCCCCTGGAAGTTCGCCGCGCCCACGCTGAGCACGTCCTCGGGCGGGCGTCGCCGCGGATCGACGACGACGAGCGGCACCCCGGCGGCCGCGAGCGTCGCGCGTGCCTCGGCGTCGGGCACCGCGACGACGCTCACGAGGCCGTCCGTGCCCCGGGCGAGCGCGTGCCGGACCCACGCGCTGCAGTCGTCGGGGTCCAGCTCCACGGACAGCACGACGTCCAGGCCCAGGCGCCGCGCCTCCGCGACCGCGCCGCGCACCACCGCCTCCGACCACGGGCCCTCGAAGTCGACGATGCGGACGTCGACGAGTCCCGTCCGCTTGGCCGTGGGAGGCCGGATCTCGTAGCCGTGGCGCTGCAGGACCTCGGCGACCCGCTCGCGCGTCGCCGCCGAGACGTCCGGGCGCGCGTTGAGCACCTTCGACACGGTCGGGACGGACACCCCGGCCTCGGCCGCGACGGCGGCGAGGGGGACGTTCCGCCGGCCGGGCCGCGCGGTGCTCATCCGGCTCCTTCGTCCCCGTCGCGCCGCGGAGCGACCTCCGTGGCGCGCGCCGCCGTCAGCCAGCCGTGCGGGTCCTCGCTCGCGACGAGGTCCGTCCCGGACACGAGCCACGTGGCCCCGGCGCGGAGCGCCTGCGGGACGATCGAGCGCGTGACGCCGCCGTCCAGGCCGACGGCGTGACCCGGGCCCGCGACCTGCCCGACCGTGGCGAGCGCGTCGACCTGGAACGTCGAGCCGGCGTGGCCGGGGGTGATCGACATGACGAGGACGTCCGTCCCGGGCTCGACCTTCGGCACCTCGACGCCGGGCGAGAGCGCGACGCCGGCGCGCGCACCCCGGGCGCGGACGCGGTCGAGGGCGGCGCGCCAGTTGCGCGTCCCCGCGTGGACGACGACGAGCTCGCAGAAGTCCGTCCAGGGGTCGACCTCGCGCAGCGGCTCCTCGACCATGAGGTGCGCCTCGGCGGCCAGCCCGCTGGCGGCGGTCACGGCCGCCGCCTCCGCGGCGGTGAAGCCGCCCGCCGCGGCGTAGCGGCCGTCGGTCCGGTCCCAGTGGACGGTGCGGAGCCCGGCCCGAGCGAGCCGCTCGGCCTCCGCGGCGACGCGGTCGCGCGGCGTCGACCAGAACGACGCGGCGACGCGGGTGCGGGAAGCCCTCATCGGCTCGCGCCGCGCGCGACGGGCGGGAGGTCGAGCAGGGCCTCGGCGCACCGCTGCTCGGTGACGAGGGCGGAGACGAGGCCGGACCGCGTGACGGCGTGGACTGCCGCCGCCTTCTCGTGCTCGGCGGCGACCGCGATCACCTGGGGTACCCGGGCGAGCTGCCGCGCGGAGATCGAGAGGCACCGCTCGGCGAAGTCGGGGACGAGGTCGCCCTCGGCGGTGAGGAGGATGCCCGCGATCTCGGCGCGGACGCCGCGCGCGGTGAGGTCGTCCCGCTCGTCGCGTCCGAGGACCTCGCGGAGCTGGGAGATCGGCGGGTCCCACGAGCCGATCGCGACGACCGCGACGTCGACCCGGTCGAAGAGCGAGAGCGCGCGGGCGATGTCGGGCTGGCGGCGCAGCGTCGCCGCGGTCGCGGCGTCCTCGACGACCAGGGGCGCGAAGATCGCGTGCGCGTCGCCGCCGGCGCGCAGGGAGACGCGGCGGATCACCTCGACGGGGGAGTCGGAGAGGTCGGAGCCGACCGCGCCGGTGAGCTGGACGACGGTCACGGGGGGCAGCGCGGTGAGGCGCTCCGTCATGGCGGTGAGCGTCCGTCCCCACGCGAAGCCGAGGGTGTTGCCCGGGCGCAGCGACCGGGTGAGCAGCTCCGCGGCGGCCGCGCCGACGTCCTCGCGCAGCTCGGGCACGGTGTCGCGGCCCTGGACCACGAGGCACTCGTCGAGGCCGAGGTGCGAGCGCAGGCGCGCGGAGAGGGCCGGGTCGACGACGCCGGCGTCGTCGATGGTGATGGTCACGATCCCGGCCTCGAGCGCCTGCTCGAGCATCCGGGCGACCTTGAACCGTGAGACGCCGAGCTCCGCGCCGATCTCGACCTTGGAGGCCGAGTCCACGTAGTAGCGGCGGGCCACGTGTGCCAGCTCGTGGCGCGAGAAGTCCGTCATGTCACCCATTCTTGCTCATCTGAGCGCTCGTCTGCGCATATGTTACCGATCTGTGATCGAGGCGCGTTGCTTGTGGCCTCGTGGTGTCCATACTATCGACATACGAGCAATCGCGTGCTCATATGAGCACCCGCAAGGAGGCGAGAAGTACATGTCGCGACGACGCGTCCCCGACGAGGTCGGGATCGCGGGGATCTTGGTCCTCGTGGTGGTGGTGATGAGTCTGCTGTCCCCGAACTTCCGCACCGCCGGGAACTTCGAGGTCCTGCTGCTGAACGGCGCCGTGGTGGCGCTGCTCGCGCTGGGCCAGACCTTCGTGCTGCTCACCGGTGGCATCGACCTCTCGACGGGGTCCAACCTCGCCCTCACGGGCATGGCCGCCGCGCTCGGGATGCAGGCGGGCCTGCCCTGGTGGGCCGCGACGGTCCTCGCGCTCGTCGTCGGCGTCGCGGTGGGACTCGTCAACGGGATCTTCGTGCACTACCTGCGCCTGCCCCCGTTCATCGCGACGTTCTCGATGTTCGGCATCGCCGGGAGCATCCCCATGATCCTCACGGGCGCGGCGTCGGTCACGGTGCGCGACCCGATGTTCGCCTTCCTCGGGCGCGGCGGGGTGTTCGGCATCCCGACGCCGATCCTCATCGTGGCGCTCGTCGCCGTCGTCTTCAGCGTCCTCCTGGCGCGCACGAGCACGGGCGTCCACATCTACGCGCTCGGCGGCAACAAGGAGACGGCGCGCCTCGCGGGCATCCACACCGGGCGCACCACGCTCTTCGTCTACGCGGTCTCCGGTCTGTGCGCCGCGCTCGCGGGCGTCGTGACGACCTCGCGCCTCATGGTCGGGTACCCGTCCGCCGGCTCGGGCAACGAGCTCTTCTACTCGATCGCCGCCGCGGTGGTCGGTGGCGTGAGCCTGTTCGGCGGGGTCGGCTCGATCGGCGGCGCGCTGCTCGGTGCGGTGCTCATCGCGACCGTCTCGAACGGCATGAACGTCGTCGGCGTCGACAGCTTCTGGCAGCCCCTCGTCATCGGCGTGATCATCCTCGCCGGCGTCAGCCTCGACACCTACCGCCGCTCGCTCTCGACCACCGGGGGGAGAGGCCGCCTCTTCCTCCAGCTCCTGCAACCACGTCGCGCCTCGCGCGCCACGTCCTGACCCCCCACCGCTCGAAGGAGAGTTCTCATGCGACGCAAGATCATCGTCTCGGCCCTCGCCGTGACCGCCCTCGCCCTCGCGGGCGCCTGCTCCGCCGTCGACACCGGCACCGGCACCGGCGACGCGACCGGGAGCGGCGCGACCGACCAGGCTCAGACCACGCTGCCCGCGTCCTGCGACGGGGAGAACCCGTACGTCGCGGTCAGCCTCCCGAACCTCACCAACCCCTACTACGTGGCGATGAAGAAGGGCTTCGAGGACGGCGGCGCCGCCAACGGGTTCGACGTCGAGGTCCAGGTCGCGAACGACGACGACGCCCAGCAGCTCGCCCAGGTCGAGGCCATGCTGCAGAAGGACCCGTGCGCGCTCGCGCTGAACCCCGTGAAGTCGGAGCCCGCCGCGGGGATCGTCAAGGCGGCGAACGACGCCGGCGTGCCCGTCTTCACCGTGAACGTCATCGTCGACGAGGACGCGCTCGCCGCCCAGGGGGCGTCGATCGTCCAGTACCTCGGCGCGGACAACGAGGCGGGCGGCCGCGCGATGGGCGAGCAGGTCCTCGAGGACCTCGGCGCCGACGCCGCGCTGAGCATCGGCTTCATCACCGAGCCCGACGAGCGCCCGGTCGTCATCCGCGACGAGGGCTTCACCGACGCGGTGTCGGCCAACCCGAACGCCTCCGTCGTCGCCAAGGTCGACGGCAACGTCAAGCCCGACGACTCGCTGCGCGTCACGGGCGAGATGCTCCAGGGCAACCAGGACATCAACGTCATCTGGGCCTCGACCGGCCCCGCCGTCTACGGCGCGCTCCAGGCCCTGGGCAACCGCACCGACGTCGCGCTCTACGGGTTCTGCGCCTCCGAGGAGACGCTCACCGAGGTGTACCGCGGGTGCGTCGCCCAGGAGCCGGAGAGCTACGGCACCCAGGTGACCGAGCAGATCCGCGCGTACGTCGACGGCGAGGACGTCGAGCCGGAGATCCTCCTGCCGCTCAAGGCGTTCACCGTCGGCGAGACCCCTGCGCCGGGGGAGGTCGGCTGACATGACCGACGTCACGACGTCGGTCCCGCGGGGCGCCGCCGAGGGTGGCGCCCTGCGGGCCAGCGGGATCGTCAAGAGCTTCTCGCACGTGCGGGTGCTCAAGGGCATCGACCTGACGCTCGCGGCGGGCACGGTCACCGGGCTCGTCGGGCACAACGGCGCCGGCAAGTCGACGCTGCTCCGCGTGCTCGCCGGGGCGCACCCCGCCGACGAGGGCACGGTGACCGTGGACGGCCACGAGCTGCCCCAGGGCTCCCCGACCGCCGCGCTCGACGCCGGGATCTCGACCGTCTACCAGGAGCTGTCGCTCCTGCCGAACCTCACGGTCACGCAGAACGTGTTCCTCGGCCGTGAGCTGACGCGCGGCGGGGCGCTCGACCGCCGCACCATGCGCGAGCAGTCGCGCGCGCTCGCGGACCGGTTCGGTCTCGCGGTGGACGTCGACCGCAAGCTGGGCGCCTACCCCGTCGCGACCCGCCAGCTCCTCGAGATCGCGGTGGCCGTGGCGCGCGACGCGCGCTACCTGCTGCTCGACGAGCCGACGACGAGCCTCGAGGGCGGGCAGGTCGAGCGGTTCCTCGAGACCGTGCGCGACCTGGCCCGCACCGAGGGCCTCGGGATCCTGCTCGTCGACCACAAGCTCGACGAGCTGTACGCGGTCGCCGACCACGTCGTCGCGCTCGTCGACGGCGAGGTCCGCATCGCGGGTCCGGCCGGCACGGTCGACCGCCAGGCGGTCGTGCACGCGATCGCCGGGGACGAGGCGACCGCCTCCACGGGCGGGGTCACCGAGCCGGCGCACCGCACCGACGTCGTCCCGCTCGACGCGGGCGCGCGCCCGTCCCTCGTGGTGCGGAACCTGCGCACGCCCACGCTCGCCGACGTCAGCCTCACGGCCCACCCCGGCCGGGTGCTGGGGGTCTACGGGCTCATCGGCGCCGGCCGCACCGAGCTGCTGCGCACGCTCGTCGGCCTCGACAAGGTCCTGGGCGGGAGCATCGAGCTCGACGGCGCGCCGTACCGGCCCGCGGCCCCCGCCGAGGCCCAGCGGCGCGGGCTCGTCTACCTGACCGAGGAGCGCAAGGTCGACGGCATCGTCGGAGGGCTGGACGCGACGACGAACGTCGTCCTCCCCGTCCTCGACCGGTACCGCCGGCTCGGCCTGCTCGACAAGCGGCGCATGCGCCGCGAGGCGGCGGCGCTCATGGACCGCATGCAGGTGCGCGGGGACCGCGAGGGCCCCGTCGAGCGCCTGTCGGGCGGCAACCAGCAGAAGGTGCTGCTCGCCCGCGTCCTGGCGCAGGCACCGCGCGTGCTGCTGCTCGATGAGCCGACCAAGGGCGTCGACATCGGCGTCAAGACCGAGATCCACCGGCTCCTGCGCTCGCTGGCCCACGACGACGGGCTCACGGTCGTCGTCGTGTCCAGCGAGGAGGAGGAGATCCTCGAGCTCGCGGACGACGTCGTCACCCTCACGGAGGGCCGGTGCGACGGCGACGTCGTCGCGGCCGGCGACCTGTCCTCCGTGGACCTGCGGCACGCGGCCTGGAGCGCCGCGTGACCTCACCGAGAACCCCTGGACGAGGAGTACCCATGACCATCCCCGACACCACGACGCGCCGCCGTGCCGCCGTGCTCGAGACCGCCCGGGCGGTCGTCGCGCACGAGGCGCAGGGGGTCGCCGCGAGCGTGACCGACCTGGGCGACGTGTTCCTGGACGTGGTCCAGCGGGTGTACGAGTGCACGGGCAAGGTCTTCGTCACCGGGGCCGGCACGTCCGGCGCGGTGGCGCGCCGCATGGCGCACCTGCTCTCCGTGTCCGGCACCCCGTCGGTGTTCATCTCGGGCGCGGACGCGCTGCACGGCACGATGGGCGCGATGGCCCCGGGCGACATCCTCGTCGCGATCTCCCGCGGGGGCGGGAGCGACGAGATCAACGACCTCGTCGTGCGCGCCAAGGAGCGCGGCGTCGACACGGTCGTCGCGGTGACGGCGGACGCCACCTCGCGCCTCGCGCGGAACGCGGACGTCGTGGTCGAGCTGACGATGATCCCGGGGATCGACCCCGGCGAGGTCATCGCGATGGGATCTACCCTCGTGACGGCAGCGTGGGGCGACGCGCTCGCCGTGGTCCTCATGCGGATGCGCGGGTACTCGTGGGCGAACGTCCTGCACTCGCACCCGTCGGGGGCCGTCGGCAAGATCGACGAGGCGCCCCAGGAGCTGCCGCCCCTCGAGCCCTACTGGAAGTAGCCATGGACCTTGTCGCAGGGGTCGACTCCTCGACCCAGTCCTGCACCGTCGAGCTGCGTCGCCGGGACGACGGCGCGCTCGTCGGGACCGCGTCGGCCCCCCATCCCCGCACCGCGCCTCCGGTCAGCCGGCAGGACCCGCGGGACTGGTGGGCCGCGTTCCGGGCGGCGTTCTCGGGCGCCCTGCGCGACGCCGACGCCGACCCGGCGCAGGTCGTCGCGCTCGCCGTCGGCGCCCAGTGCCACGGGCTCGTGCTGCTGGACCGGAGCGGCGAGCCGCTGGCCCCCGCGCCCCTGTGGAACGACACGACGGCGGGCCCGGCGGCCGCGCGGGTCGCCCACGAGTACGGGCTCGGACGGTGGATGGAGGACGTCGGCATGGCGCCGTCGTCCGCCCTGACCATCATGAAGCTCGCGCACGTGGCGGAGACCGACCCCGCGCTCCTCGAGCGCGTCGCGCACGTCCTCGTGCCGCACGACTACCTCACCTACCGGCTCACCGGGTCGACGGTCACCGACCGGTCCGACGCCGCCGGGACCGGCTACCTCGACGTCCACCGCGGCGTCTGGCGGCCCGAGCTCCTGGACCGCTTCGTCTCGCCGGACGTCGGCTGGGAGGACGTCCTCCCGACCGTCCTCGGTCCCGACACCCCGGCCGGGACCGTGCGGCCGGACGTCGCCGCCGAGCTCGGGCTCCGGCCGGGCGTCGTCGTCGGTCCGGGCGGGGGAGACCAGCACCTCGCCGCCGTCGGGCTCGGCCTCGTCGAGGGCGACCTCGGGGTCTCGCTCGGCACGTCCGGCGTCGTCCTCAGCCCGCGCCGCACGTCCGTCGTCGACCCCCTCGGCACGGTCGACTCCGTGTGCGACGCGACCGGCGGGTATCTGCCGCTCGCGTGCACGCTCAACGCCGCCAAGGTCACCGACACCTTCGCGCGGCTCCTCGACGTCGACCACGCGACCCTCGAACGCCTCGCGCTCGCCGCCCCCGTCCGGGGAGAGCGGCCGACGCTCGTCGCCTACCTCGACGGCGAGCGCACCCCGCGGCGACCGGGCGCGACCGGCGTGCTCGGCGGGATCACCGGAGAGACCTCGCGGGAGGACCTCGCGCTGGCCGCGTTCGAGGGTGTCGTCGCCGGCCTGGTCGGGGCGGCCCGCGCGCTCGAGCGGGTGGGCGTCGACACGAGCGGGGAGGTCGTCGTCAACGGCGGCGGCGCCCGGTCGCTCGCGTACCGGCAGGTCCTCGCCGACGCCCTCGGCCGCCCCGTCGTGCGGCGTGCGGCTCCCGAGGCGACGGCGCGCGGGGCGTGCGTCCAGGCCGTCGCCGTCCTCGAGGGCACCACCGTGGCGGGAGTCGCCGCGTCGTGGGCGCCCGAGGTGCTCGACGTCGTCCCGCCCCGCGACGTGCCCGCGACGATCGACGCCCCCTACTACGACCTGCTCGCCACGGTCGCGGACCGGCCCCGGCCGCCCGCGGCCTGACCGCACCACCAGGGAGAACGCATGCTGTACATCGACTCCGCCGACCGCGACCAGGTCGAGCGGCTCCTCGCGACCGGACTGTTCGCCGGCGTCACCACGAACCCGACGATCCTGCGCCGGGCGGGCCTCACCGTCGACGACGCCCCCGACGTCCACCGGTGGGCGCGCGCGGCCGGCGCGGGGACGGTGTTCCTCCAGGCCGTCGGCCCGGACGAGGCGGCGCTGGAGGCGCACGGCCGGGAGCTCGTCGGCCTCGGCCCGGACGTCGTCGTCAAGCTGCCCGCGACCCGCGACGGCCTCGCCGTCTCTCGCCGGCTGACGCGCGAGGGGGTGCCCGTGCTCGTCACGGCGGTCTACCACGCGTCCCAGGCGCTCCTCGCGGACGCGGCCGGTGCGGGCTGGATCGCGCCCTACGTCGGGCGGATGAGCGACCTGGGCCTCGACGGCGTCGAGCAGACGGTCGACCTCCACGCGACGTTGCTCGCGTCGGGCCAGGGGTGCCGCGTGCTCGCCGCGAGCCTGCGCGACACGACCCAGGTCGCGGCGCTCGCGGCCCGCGGGATCGAGGACTTCACGCTGTCCACCGCGCTCTGCGCGGCGCTCCTGGAGAACCCGGACACCGTCGCCGCTGCGGCCCAGTTCGAGACGGACGCCCGCGCGGCGGGGTGACGTCCTCCGGACGGACGACGACGCGGGGCGGGGACGATGTCCCCGCCCCGCGTCGTGACCTGCAGGAGGGTGCGGTGCGCGCGGCTCCGGCCGCGTCGCGTCAGTCGTCGAGCGAGACCGTGCCGCGGGCGACGCCGCCGAGCCAGGCGAGGCTGGGCTTGGGCGTGCGCTCGAAGGTCTCCGGGTCCCACGCGACGAGCCCGAACGTCGGGGCGTACGAGCCCCACTCGTAGTTGTCGAGCAGCGACCAGTGGAGGTAGCCGAGCAGCGGGAGGCCCGCCTCCATCTCGGCGTGCAGCGCGCGCAGGGCGTCGCGCGTGTAGTCGATGCGGCGCGCGTCGTCCGCCGTCGCGATGCCGTTCTCCGAGACGAGGACCGGCAGGCCGGTGAGCTCGTACCCGAGGCGCGCGGCCTCCGCGATGGCGGCCGGGTAGTACTCCCACCCGGTGAGCGTCTTCTCCGAGTCCTCGGGGGCGGGCAGCGGCCCGTCCACGGTGATGCGCGTGCGCGTGTAGGCCTGGACGGCGACGAAGTCGTCGCCGCGCGCGGCCTCGAGGAAGACGGTCTCGCGCGGGTAGGCGTACTCGCGCAGGACCTCCTCGGCGCCGGGGTCGGCGAAGAACTGCTGCGGCGCGACGGGCCACCCGACGGGCACCCCGACGGTCCGCACGAGCTCCACGGCCCGGCGGTGCGCGGCGATGAGGTGCTCGGTCGCGACCGGGTCGGGCGCGTGCATCGTGCCGGCCTGGAGCTGCTCGGTGCCCTTGGCGGCCGTGATCATCATCGCGAGGATGTTCGGCTCGTTGATGGTGAACACGTGCGACGCGCGGTCGAGCAGCGGCAGCACGTGCTCGACGTACCGCGCGAACCGCTCGACGGACCGCGGGTCGGTCCAGCCGCCGTCCTCCGCGAACCAGCGCGGCGAGGTGAAGTGGTGCAGCGTGACGAGCGGCGTGACCCCGTGCTCGAGGCAGCAGTCGATCATGCGGCGGTAGTGGTCCAGCTCGGCCCGCGAGAAGCGACCCTCGGCCGGCTCGATGCGCGCCCACTCGATCGAGAACCGGTACGAGGTGAGCCCGGACTCGGCCAGCAGCCGGATGTCGTCGGCGTACCGGTGGTAGGAGTCGGCGGCGTCGCCCGACGGCTCGGCGAGGGTCGAGGCCGGGTCGACCTCGCGCGCCCACCAGTCGCTGTTGACGTTGTTGCCCTCGATCTGGTGGGCCGCCGTCGAGGCGCCCCAGACGAAGTTCTCGGGGAAGGTGATCGACACGGGCTCTCCTCGTCGGTCGCCGGTCACTTGATGCCGGTCATGGCGATGCCCTGCACGAAGTAGCGCTGCAGGAACAGGAACAGGATGAGGATCGGCGTCACGACGAGCACGGACCCGGCCATGAGGAGGCCGTAGTAGGTGCCGTTCGAGCCGACCGAGTACAGCGAGAGCGCGACCGGGAGGGTGTACATGTTCTCGGTCTGCGCCACGACCAGGGGCCACAGGAAGTTGTTCCACGACCCGAGGAACGTGAGGATGCTCAGCGTCGCGAGCGGCGGCCCGCACTGGGGCAGCACGATACGGAAGAAGATCCGGAACTCGCCTGCGCCGTCGATCCGGGCGGCCTCGATGAGCGCGTCCGGGATGCCGAGCATGAACTGCCGCATGAGGAACACGCCGAGCGGTCCGGCGAGGAACGGCAGGATGAGTGCCGGGTAGGTGTTGACGAGCCCCATGTTGGACACGAGCACGAACATCGGCACGAGCGTGACGACGCCCGGGACCATGAGCGTGAGCATGACGAGGGCGAACAGCACCCGCTTGCCGGGGAAGCTCATCTTCGCCAGGGCGTAGCCGACCATCGAGCAGAACACGATGTTGCCGAGCACCACGGCGACGGCCACGACGATCGAGTTGGTGAAGTACTGCCCGTAGTTGAGCTGGGAGAGCCACCGCTCGTAGTTGTCGAGCGTGGGGTCCTGCGGCCACCACGTGATGGGGCGCTGGAGCAGCTCGCCCTGCGTCTTGAAGCTGCCGAGCGCCATCCAGATGAACGGCATGAGGGTCAGGAGCAGCCCGACGACGAGCGCCGTGTACGTGGCGCCGCGCGACCACCGGATCGGGCGTCGCGGGCGGCGCCGGGTGGTCGTGCCGGCGGTCCCGGGCGTCGCGGGGGTGGTCCGCGAGGACGTGACGGTCATGTCAATCCTCCTTCGACCGCAGCAGGCGGAACTGGACGGCGGCGAGCGCGGCGATCAGCGCGAACAGGACGTACGCGGCCGCGGAGGCGAACGCGTAGTTGCCGTAGCCGAACTGGTTGTAGACGTAGTAGCTGATGGTCAGCGTGGAGTTGACCGGGCCGCCCTTGGTCATGACGAACGGCTCCTCGAACACCTGGAGGAAGCCGACGGACAGCAGCACCGCGCCGAGCAGCAGGGTGGGGCGCATGAGCGGGACCGTGATGGAGCGGAACCGGCGCCACGAGCCGGCGCCGTCGACCTCGGCGGCCTCGTAGACGTCGCGCGGGATCGCCTGGAGCCCGGCGAGGAAGATGATCATGAGCGTGCCCATGTTGCGCCAGGCGGCCATGAGGATGATCGACGGCATGGCCCAGGTGCTGTCGTTGAGCCAGTCGGGACCGTCGATCCCGACCCAGCCGAGCACGGTGTTGACGAGGCCGGAGTCCTGGAGGATGAACCGCCACACGACGGCCACCGCGACGATCGACGTCACGACGGGCGTGTAGTAGCCGACGCGGAAGACGCTGCGGAACTTCTCGATGCCCGAGTTGAGGGCCACGGCCAGGGCGAGGCCGAGCACCATCGTCAGCGGGATGCCGACGAGGACGAAGTAGAAGGTGTTGAGCAGCGCCTTGCGGAAGAGCTCGTCCTGGAAGACGCCGGTGAAGTTCTCGAGCCCGACGAAGTTCACCGCGAACGGCGTCTTGATGTCACGGATCGTGAGGTCCGAGAACGACATCCCGAACGACGCGAGCAGCGGCCCCAGCATGAAGACCGTGAAGACCGCGACGAACGGGAGCGCGAACAGCCAGGCGACGAGCGCTTGCCGTCGCCGGTGGACGGCGCCGGCCGTGCGCCGGCGCCGTCCCTCGGTGGTGGTGGTCATGACCGACGGGTCCTGTTACCAGCCGAGCCCGAGCGTGTCGGCCTTGGCCTGGATCGCCTTGGCGGCGTCCTCGGACGTGACCTGACCGTTCGCGACCTTCTCGGCCTCGGTCTCGATCGTCGCGGAGAGCTCGTCCCAGCTCGGCACGGTCGGCGGGGCGATCGTGTTCTCGAGCTGCTCCTGGAGCACCTGCGTGCGGGGGTTGGACGTCAGGGGCTCGTAGTCCCACGCGGTGGTGAGGGCGGGAAGGTCGCTCGTCGCGTCGAACCAGGCCTGCTGCGTCTCGGGCTGGGCGAGCCAGCGCACGAGCTTCCACGCGCCGTCGGGGTTCTTGGCCTCGGCGAAGACGCCGAGGTGCCCGCCGCCGATGTACGAGTCGTTGTTCGCGGAGCCCGCGGGCACCGGGACGGTCGCGACGTTCTGCTCGACCCAGTCCTCGCCCTGGAGGTCGGCGAGCACGTTGACCATCCACGGGCCGGAGATGAACGCCGGGTCCGAGCCGTCGACGAACGCGCTGTTCTGCGAGTCGCCGTAGCCGGACAGCGGGGACAGGCCCTCGGTGAAGAACGACGCGTAGTAGTCGAGCGCGTCGACCATCGCCTGGTTGTCGAGGTCGAACGCGTCGCCGGCCTCGTTGAGGACCGAGCCGCCGGCCTGCGAGTAGAACGGCAGGATGACCTGCGTGGAGTCCTCGGCGTCGCCCATGGGGAGCTGGAGGCCGTAGGTCGAGCCGTTGGCCTGCATCGCCTCGGCGAACGACGTGAGCTCCTCCCACGTCGTGGGCGCCTCGACCCCGGCCGCCTTGGCCAGGTCGGAGCGGTAGTACAGGACGCGGGTCTCGACGTACCACGGCACGCCGTACTCGACGCCGTCGGCGACGGTGGAGGCGGCAGCGCCCTCGACGAAGTCCGCGCTGTCGACGAGGCCGTCCGGGACGGGCGCGAGGCCGCCGGTGGCGACCATCGTCGGCATGAAGGACGAGCCGATCATGATCGCGTCGGGCACGGTGCCCGCGGCGACGGCGGTCTGGAACTTCGTCATGACGTCGGCCCACGGGATCGTGGTGACCTCGACGTTCGCGTCGGGGTTCTCGTCCGTGAAGCCCTGGACGAAGTCGGGCAGCTTCTCGCCCTCCTCACCCATCGCCCAGATCGTGATGTCACCCTTCGCGGGCGCGTCGTCCACCGTCGTGGTGGACCCGGCGTCGGTCTCGCCACCCGTCGAGTCGTCGTCCGCACGACCGCACGCGGTCAGGGCCAGGAGTCCGACGACGCCGATGGCGACCGCCTTGCGTCCGAGCTTCATGAGCAATCCTCCTCATCGAGCAGTCGGCTCGTCTGGTGTGAGCCGCTGTGGAAACTACCTTAGCGTGCGCTCGGTTAGTATTTTCAACCGGGGCGTCCAGGCCGTACCGTTGGCGCCGAGAGACTGGGCGAAGGAGACGGTGATGAACGAGAGCGACTCCGCAGGTGGCGGCGCCACGACGGGGACGGCGGGGGGCCGGGCGACGACGACCGGGACGCGTGGCACGACGGCGGCCGGCCTGCCCGACCGACGCATCGTCCGGGGCGAGCAGCGCCGTCGCGAGATCCTGCGCACGGCCGTCGAGGTGTTCGGCGAGCAGGGCTTCCGCGGCAGCTCGCTGCGCGAGATCGCGGCGCGCGTCGGCATCTCCGAGGCCGGGCTCCTGCACCACTTCGGCAGCAAGGCGGGCCTCCTGACGGCGACGCTCGAGGAGCGCGACCGGCGCGACCTCGTGCGACGCACCGAGGACGAGGCCGCGGGCGCCGACCTCCTGACGACCATCCGCGACCAGGTCCGGCGCAACGCCGAGACGCCGGGTCTCGTCTCGCTGCACGTCGTGGTCGCCGCCGAGGCGACGGACGCCGCGCACCCGGCCCACGACGTCGTGCGCGACCGCTACCGCGCCCTGCGCCACCAGGACGACACGCGCTTCCAGGACGCCGTCGCGCGCGGCGAGCTGCGCCCCGAGGTCGACCCGCAGGCGATCGGCCAGCTCTTCTCCGCCGTCATGGACGGCCTGCAGCTCCAGTGGCTGCTGGACCCCGACAACGTCGACATGGTCGCCCTCTTCGACCAGTTCCTCGCGCTGCTGCGCCCCGAGGGCACGACCCCCGCAGCACCCGAGACCCGCACCACCGAGCAGGAGACCGCGTGACCCTCACCGCCAGCCCCGCACGCACGACCCCCCTCGCGGGCGCGACGCTCGCCTCGGGCGAGCTGACCGTCGAGCTCACCGGCGGGGGTGACGTGCGCGCCGTGAGCACGGGCGGCCTGCTCGTCAACCAGTACCTGCCGGGCGAGCACGACCGCATGCCCGGCGGCGTCCTGCTGCGCGCGACCCGCGCGGACGGCGGCGTCGAGGTCGCCCGGCTCACCGGGTCGGCGCCCGCGGTGACGTCGGTCGAGGTCGGCACCGACCGGGTCGTGTGGTCGGGCGAGGCGCTCGGGCTCGCCACGCGCGTCGCGCTGACGCTCGACGGACGCACGCTCGTCTGGCGCGTCGACCTCACGGCCGGCGCGAGCACGCCCGCGGACGCGCGCTACGACGTCGTGCACGCGCAGGACCTCGCCCTCGCGCCGCCCGCGGCGGCGCTGTCGAGCGAGCCGTACGTGTGCCAGTACCTGCTGCACCGCGCGTTGGAGCACCCCGACGCGGGCACCGTGCTCGTCAGCCGGCAGACCATGTCCGCCCAGCCGCGCCTCCCGCTCGCCGTCGCGTTCCTCGTCGAGGGCGCCGTCGCGCACCTCACGGACTCGCTCCAGGTCTTCACGGCCCGGACCCGGCGCGACGGCGTCCCGCACGGCCTGCTCGGTCCCGTGGACTCCGGCGTGCTCCAGTACGAGTACGCGATGCCGACCCTCGTCTCGCGCCCGCTCGACCTGTCCGGCGGGACGGCCCGCGTGCACGCGGTGACCGTCGTCGACCCCGACGCGCCCGGCCCGCTCGCCGCGCACCTCGACGAGGTGGCCGGCTGGGCGGCGGCTGCGGTCGCCGCCGCCGCCGACGAGCGCGCGACCACCCCGCTGCCGCGGACCGGGTCCGTGCTGCGCGACGCGCCGCTCCTCGCGGGCGACGAGCTCGACGAGGCCGGGCTGCTCGCCGCCGTCGGGCTCGGCGCCGACGACGTGCTCCTGCCCGAGCGCGACGCCGACGGCACGCTGCTGTCGTTCTTCACCGCGGACGGGACGCACGTCGTGGACGCGCGCAAGGACACCGTGACCGAGCGCTCGCACGGGCACGTGCTCAAGGCGGGCGACGACGTGCTGCCCACGGACGACGTGCTCTCCACGACGGCGTTCGCGCCGGGCGTCTTCGCGTCGCACGTCGTGCTCGGCAACACCACGGCGAACCGCCTCGCGACCGTGCACCGGCACCACCTCAACCTGCTCCGCAGCAGCGGGCTGCGGGTCCTCGTCGACGACGGCCGCGGCCCCCGGCTGCTCGGGCTCCCCTCGGCGCTCGTCCTCGACGTCGGCGGCGTCCGCTGGGTCTACGAGACGCCGCTCGGCCGCGTGGACGTGCGGACCGTCGCGCACGACCGCGAGAACCGCATCGACGTGGACGTGCGCTGCGACCGGCCGCTGCACGTCACCGCGACGCTCGAGCTCGACGACGAGGCGGGCGGCTGGGTCGTCGAGCACGTGGCCCCGACGGCGGACGCGGGCGAGGCCGTCGTCGTGCATCCCGTCCCGGGCGGCGACGTCGACGCGCACTACCCCGACCTGCGGTACGTCGTGTCGTCGAGCGCGTCCGTCGTGCTCGACCCCGAGCACCCGGCGGGCGCCCCTGACGGGACCGCGCACCGCCTCACGAGCGCGACCGACACCGGTGCGCTCCGGCTCGCGATCACCGGCTCGCTGGACGGGGCCGACGCCGCGCTCGCGCTCGCCGCGCCGGCGCACGACCCGCTCACCGACGTCGACGCGACCCTCGCGGGCCACCTCGCGACCGTCCGCGGGGTCGTGCGCGGCCTGCGGTTCGCGCCCCACGCGGAGGTGGAGACGCAGGAGCTCGACCTGCTCGTGCCCTGGTACGCGCACGACGCCCTGATCCACTTCCTCGTCCCGCACGGCCTGGAGCAGTACTCGGGCGCCGCGTGGGGCACGCGCGACGTGTGCCAGGGACCGTTCGAGCTCGCGCTCGCGGGCGGGCGGCACGACGTCGCGCGCGCGATCGTGCTGCGCGTCCTCGCGCACCAGCACACGTGGGGCGAGTTCCCGCAGTGGTTCATGTTCGACGCCTACGGCGAGCGCTACAACGACTCGTCGCACGGCGACGTCGTCGTGTGGCCGCTGTTCGCGCTCGCGCAGTATCTCGACGCGAGCGGCGACCTCGCCGTGCTCGACGAGCCGGTCCCGTTCTGGGACCACGCGCACCGGCGCCCGGCCGCGTCCGGGCCCGACGCCGCGGCGACCGTGCGCGACCACGTCGCGCGCCTGCTCGACCACCTCGACCGCGACCGCCTGCCCGGCACCGCCCTGCCCGCGTACGGCGAGGGCGACTGGGACGACACGCTCCAGCCCGCCGACCCGCGCATGCGCACGGACCTCGCGTCCACGTGGACGTCCGCGCTGCTCGTGCAGGCCGCCGAGCTGCTCGCGCGCACCACGTCCGGCGGCGACGACCACGCCGCGCTCTCGCAGCGCGCCGGGGCTCTGGCCGCCGAGGTCCGCGCCGACCTGCGCGAGCGCGCGCTCGTCGACGGCGTCATGGCCGGGTACGTGCGCCACGGCGCCGACGGCGACGAGCTCGTCATCCACCCGTCCGACACGGTCTCCGGGATGCGGTACCGCCTCATCCCCATGACGCAGTCGATCATCGCGGGCATCCTCACCCCCGAGGAGGCGGAGCACCACGAGCGCCTCGTGGTCGAGCACCTCCACTTCCCCGACGGCGTGCGCCTCATGGACCACCCCGCCGCGTTCGACGAGGGCGTCCCGCACACGTTCCTGCGGGCCGAGCAGGCCGCGAACGTCGGCCGCGAGATCGGGCTCATGTACGTGCACGCGCACATCCGCTACGTCGAGGCGCTCGCGGCCCTGGGCCGCGGCCGCGCGCTCGACGAGCTGCTGCGCATCAGCCCCGTCGACCTGGGCAGCCGCCTCGCGCACGCCGCGCCGCGCCAGCGCAACGCGTACTTCTCGTCGAGCGACGCCGACTTCCCGGACCGCCAGAGCTTCGCGCGCGACTTCGACCGGCTGCGCGACGGGACCGTGGGCGTCCGCGGTGGCTGGCGCGTGTACTCCAGCGGGCCGGGCATCTACCTGCGTCAGCTCGTCCAGGGCGTGCTCGGCCTCACGGAGCGCTCGGGGTCGTCCGGCGCGCTCGTCGTCGACCCCGTGCTGCCCGCGGCGGCCGACGGCCTCGCCGTCGACCTCGAGCTCGCCGGACGGACGCGCCGGGTCGTCTACCGGGTCGTCGAGCCGGGCGAGCGCGTGCGGGTGCGCGCGGGGTCCGACCTCGGCACGCTCGCCGACGTCACCACGACCCCGCGGGCGGGCGACTACCGCGAGCGGGGCGTCGTCGTCGCGACGGGCGACCTGGGTGACGCGGGGCTCGTCGAGATCATGGTGCCCGCGGGCTCGTAGGCCGCGAGATCTCGCCGTCCCGAGCCGTTCCCCGCGCAGGGGTCGGAGGCGCTAGCCTTCGGACCACGCCGCCGTCGGGACGGCGTCACCCGCGACGAAGGAACACGCCGTGAGCCAGCCTCCGTACCAGCAGCACCCGGGCGGCGACGCCCAGCAGCCCCCGCAGGCCCCCGGGCCGTACGGGCAGGGCCAGCCCGCCTACGGGCAGCCGGCCGCTCCCGGTCCCTACGGGGCGCCGGCGCCGTACGGCCAGGGCCAGCCCGCGTACGGACAGCCCGCGCAGCCCGAGCAGCACCAGCCGGCCTACGGGCAGATGGCGCCGCAGGCTCCTCCCGTGGCGCCGTACCCGCCGCAGGGCCAGCAGCCCTACGGGGCGTCGTACCCGCCGCAGGGTCAGCAGCCGTACGGCGCGCCCTACGGCCAGCCCGGCTACGGCGCGTACGCGCCCGCCGGCCCGCAGCCGATGACGTGGCGCACGATCCTCGCGTACGTGTTCAGCCCGATCGCGGTGTTCTTCCTGCCGATCGTCTTCGGCGTGCTCGCGATCGTCTTCTCCGCGATCGCGGTCCGCCGGAACGAGAAGACGGCGAAGATCGCGCTCGGCGTCGCGATCGCGTGCACCGCGGTGGGCTTCATCCTGGGCGCGATCAGCGGCTACCAGGCGGCCAGCCAGTACTTCTGACGCCGCCCGTCCTTCTCAGCCGCAGTCGACCCCCGCGTACGGCGTCTCCACGACGACCGGGCCGTCGTCGGTCGCCACCGTCAGCGTGGCGGTGCCCGCGTCGACCGACGCGGCCCTCGTGCTGAACGACTGGTAGGCGTTGCGGCCCGGCCGGACGTCGGCGAACGAACGCTCGCCCGCGGCCGTGCCGAGCGTGACGTCCACGGCGTCCTCCCCGACGTTCAGCGCGCGCACGGCGACGTGCGCCGTCCCCGCCAGGCAGCGCGCGTCCACCTCGACGTGGACGGGCGGGAGCTCGCGGACGCGCACGTCGCGGTAGGTGACGACGTCGGGCGCGGACCCGTGCGCCTGCAGGCCGACGTACCCGACGAGGCCGCGGCTGCTCGAGTCCGGGTCGAGCGGGCGGTCGGGGAACGGGACGCCGGGCAGGTTCTCGTACTCGTTGATGACGACCCCGTCGCGGATCACCGTGTAGTGCTGCCCGACGACGCGCACCTCCAGCTCGTTCCACGTGCCCTTCGCGGTGGGTCGGGCGCGGTCGAGCCCGATGTCGGCGAACCCGTAGACCGAGCCCGTCTTGCGCGGGTCGTTCGACCCTCCCTCGGGCGAGTCGTTCACCTGGATCTCGTGGCCGCAGTTCACGGCGATCCAGGAGAGGTTGCCGGTCTCGTTGCCGTTGAACGTCGTCGGGCACCCCTCGACCGGCCCGGAGAGGTCCGGGAACCGGACCTGGACGCCGCTGTTGGCGCGCGCGTCGCCGGGCGCGTCGTCGCGAAACTGCACGACGAGCGAGAAGTCGCCGTACTGCCGCACCGGGTACCAGAGCGTCCCGAACCCGCCGCCCGCGCCCGCCCGGGAACGGATCGTGCCGTCGTCGAGCAGGTCGAACCCGCCGTCGCCCGCGTACTCCCAGGCCGCGAACGACTCGGCGGTGCCGTCGAAGATCACGTCGTACCCGTCGTCGGGCGCCGCGGCCACGGCCGTCGTGGTCTCCTGCGCCGTGGTCCTCTGGGCCGCGGGCACGACCGCCGCGGCCGGCGCCGCGAGCGCGACCCCGACGGCGAGCGCGGCCGCCCCGGCGAGGCGGACGCGGTGCGCCCGACGGAGGACGGGGGGACGGGTGGTGCTCGACATCGGAACTCCCTCGTTCGACGCGTGTCCCTCCACCCTCGCACGGATGCCGGGCGCTCTCCACGGCACGGGGAGCGAGCGCACACCCGGGGCCGCGCCCGTCCGCACCCGCGTGCGCGCGTCGGGCGCGGTGGGAGAATCGACCGGTGTCCGGAGCCGAGGAGCGAGTGCTGGAGTCCGCCCGGGTCGCGGCGACGCTGCGCGACGAGATCCTGGACGGGGTGCGACGCCCGGGGTCCCGGCTGGTCGAGCGGGACCTGGCGGCCGACTTCGGCGTGAGCCGCATCCCCGTGCGCGACGCGCTCAAGGCGCTCGAGGGGGAGGGGCTCGTCGTGCTGCGGCCGCACACGTGGGCCGTCGTCCGGGAGTTCTCCGACGCGGACCTCGCCGACCTCGACGAGGTGCGCGAGGTCCTGGAACCGCTGGCGTTCCGTCTCGCGGCCGAGCGGCACGGCGCGGAGGGCCTGGACCGGCTCCGACGCGCGCTCGCGCGAGAGCAGGAGGGCGCGCGCACCGCCGACAGCATCGGGTCGCGCCGGTCCGCGGCGGACTTCCACGAGATCGTGACCGAGCTCGCGGACAACCGGCTCCTGCGGGACATGATGCAGGGCATCCGCAGCCGCGTGCGCTGGGCGTTGTCGCAGCACGACGACCTCGCGCACGTGACCGAGGAGCACGCGGAGCTGTTCGAGGCGGTCGCGGCGCGGGACGGCGAGCGGGCGGCGGCGCTGGCGGAGGCGCACGTCGACAGCAGCCGGCGCGAGCGCGCCGCGCACGTCGCGGCCCTGCGCTCGGGGGGCTGACCGGCCCGTCGACGGGACCGTGGGCTCGGCCCGGGGCTCAGACGGGGCCGACGGTCCCGTCGTGCGACGTGGCCGGCCGGGCGGGGATCTCGGTCGCCTTCTGCCACGACCCGACCAGCCGCCCGTCGCTCGTCTCGAGCCGGAACGGCGCGAGCGGGAGGTTGCCCGCGCGGCGGCGAGCGCGGAGCACGTCGATCGCGTCCTCGTCGCTGTCGGCGCCGAACGGCTCGCCGCGGCGCGCGCCGGTGGCGGTGACCACGCGGTAGCGGGTCATGCTGTCGTCGTCGTGGTGCACCTCGTCGGCGAGCGCGGCGACCTCCTTGGCGACCTCGAGGTTCGGCAGCGCGACCCAGGTGCGCTCCGGCCCGTCGAGCGTCCAGCCGTCGGTCTCGTCGCGCCGGATCACGTACTCGCGCGACGCGCTGCGGGCGCGCCAGGTCGCGTCGTCTTCGGCAGTCCAGGTGAGTGTGTTCATGAGCGCTGGTGCGGGTCGGACGGCGGTCCGGTCTCTCGTCGGTCGAGCGGTAGTTCCCCCTGTCCGTCGTCCGGTGACCCACCCGCAGCGTACGCTGCCCGCCCCGCGGGCGTGTCCACCCTGGGGAGGAGATCACCCGTCGCGCAGGTCACACGCCGTCCGTCGCACGGACGACCCGCCGCGGCGGGGTGACCGGTGTCAGGAGCCGAGCGGGGCGACGGGCGCCCGCCAGTCCGTGCCGACCGGGATGTTCTTCACGGGTACCGCCAAGGCGTCGCCGCCGCCGAGCCACGGCATCCCCGGCGCGAGGGTGCCGAAGCCGGGGCGGCCCTGCGACGGCCCGAACGCGGGGAGGTGCGCGCCGTAGATCGCCAAGGTCTCCTGGATGGGCCGGTAGCACCCGGTCCGGGTGCTCGGGTCGTACGCCTGGATCGTGCCGAGCGCGCGCAGGCCGGTGGCGTCCGAGCGCCAGACCGGGGCGCCCGCGTCGCCGAGGTCGGTGCGCATGTCCGTGCAGAGCAGCGTCATCCCGCGGAACATGACCGCCCCGGTGATCCGGCCCTCGGTCCAGCCGGTCCCGATCCCCATCTTGCCCACGAGCATCCCCCGCGTCTGCGCCGCGGACGCGGTCCAGCCCACGACGCGGCCGTCGCCCGGCGTCCTCCCCGTGAGCGGGTCGCGGACGATCTGGTACGCGTCGTCCCCCGGGACCTCGCGCACGAGAGCGTTCCCGTCGGGGTAGTTCTGGGAGAACGTCCACCCGTAGAGGCGGTCGCTGCCTCGCACGGACGAGAAGATCACCGAGCAGGCTCGCGGACCGAGGAGGAAGGTCCCGCTGTCACCGGCGACGGCGTAACCGCCGGTGCAGGCACCCTCGTAGCCCCCGGACGCCGTCCCGCCGTTGCTGAAGATCATGGGGTCGCCCGGTCGGAAGACGTACCCCCCGGCCGGCGTGGCCGTGACCCCCGCGGCGGTGGTGACCGTGCTTCCGCTCGCCGCGCCGACGTCCTGCCCGAGCGCCGTCGCGGTGCCCAGGCCGAGCGCCAGGGCACAGATCGTGGCGAGCGTCACGCACAGTCGTCTCCTCATGGACCGATCCTGGCGCCCCGACGGTCCTCTTGCCAGGGGTGGCAGCCGTGCGTCGTGGGCCGCGGGGGCTGGTACGCCCGCGCGAGCGACTCCGCTACCCTGCACGAGCCGCCTGCGACGAGAGGACCCGTCCGATGTCCCACCCCACCGACCCGAACCACCCGGTCGACGACCACACCGTCATGCGGCCGCCGCGACGGTACGGGGACGACGGCGGGACGGGCTCGGCCGGACCGGGGCCGTCCGCGCCCGGCTACGGGTACCCCCACGCCCAGGCGCCCTACGACACCGACCCCTACGGCACAGGAGGGCGCCGCGCGCCGGGCCGGCCCGGCGACCCCCACGCGACGCTCCCGCCCGCGGACACGGGGGCGACCTGGCCGCCCGCGGGAACCGCGCCCGGGTACGCGCCGCCGCCCCCGCCGCCCGGCGCTCCGTACGGCACCTCGACGGCCCCGTACGGCGCCCCGGCGACCCCGTACCCGGGCCCGTCGGGCCACGCCTACGGCGCGCCGGACGACGCGACGGTCGTGCCGGGCCCGCCCGCCCCGCCGTCGGACCCCTACGGCTTCTCCCCGTACACGACGCCGCCCGGTCGCGGCTCGCGGAAGTGGCTCGTGCCCGTCCTCGCGGGCGTGGGCGCGTTCGTGCTCGTCGCGGGCGGCCTCGGCGTGTGGCTCGCGGTGCGCGACGACGCGTCGCCCGCCCCGGAGCCGACGACCGCCGAGCAGGCGCCCGCGACGGAGACCCCGGCGGAGCCGGAGGAGACCGACGAGCCGGAGGCCACCGAGGAGCCGGTGGACACCGACGTCACGGACGACGAGCCGTGGCTCGAGCAGCAGTACCGCGCGGGCGCGGAGATGGACCCGGAGTCGGGCCCGGCGCTCGCGCCCATGTCGTGGGACTACTTCTCCGACAACGACTACCTCGTCAACGAGGACCGCATCGCGCTCGTGGCGCGGCGGGACTTCGCGTGCGACGACCTGCCCGCGATCCCTGCCATCGAGGCGATCGCGGGCTCGTGCCAGGCCGGGTTCGAGGCCCGCGTCGTGTCGGACGACGGCCCGACCCTCGCGCTCGACCTGGTCCTGGTGGACGTCGGGTCGGAGGAGGAGGCCGAGCGCATCGCCGCGGCCTTCAACGCCGCGCCGGAGGGCGACCCCCTCGCCGACACCTCGGGACCTGCGCACCCGACCCTCGCCGCCGCGGTGCCGCAGCCGGGGTTCCAGGGCACGTACGCGCTGCTCGACGACGGGGACTCGCCCGGGGTCATGTTCAACACCGGGACCGTCGTCATGATGTACCGGCTCGGCATCGACGACGGGCTGGAGCGCGACCAGATCCTGCCCGTGGCGCAGGCCGTCGGGTTCGTCATCACGGACCACGAGCTCGCCAAGTCGTTCGGCGAGAAGAAGTGGCTGGACACCAAGGCCGGCTGAGCGGTCGACGGCGCGCCTGGGTACCCTGGGTGCGGTGATGGATCCCGCCGGGGCGTAGCCGCCCGAACCGCCGCCAGGGCTGATGGTTCCTGCCTCGTCGCACGTCGGCGGGCAGGGTGCTGCCCGCGGGAAGAGGTCCGCATGAGAGCCAGACGCGTGCCCCAGCCCGCGCTCGACCGCATGGTCCCGTTCGCAGGGCACCCCGTCGTCGTCGGTGTGGTCCCCGGCGGGGACCCGCTCGTGGTCCGCACGGCCGCGGCCTGGGCGGACGCCGCCGGGTCCCGCGTGGTCGCCGGGTACGCCGACACCTCGCGCCACGTGGTCGAGGAGCACCCCGACGGCTCGGTGACGCACGCGCCGCTCGACCCGGACTCCGCCGACGACTCCTGGCAGGAGGTCGAGGCCGGGCTGCGGGCCGAGGTCGAGGAGGCGCTGCGGGGCACGGGCGTGGCGTGGGAGCTGCGCTACCTCGCGGGTCGCCCCGACCGCGCGCTGACGCACCTCGCGCGGGCGGTCGACGCCGCGGTGATCGTCGTCGGGACGCGCGCGCCCGGGTCGACCGCGCACCTGCGCGAGCTCGGCGAGGGGTCCGTCGCCGCGCACCTCGCCCACCACCAGCACCGGCCGGTGCTCACGGTCCCGCTCGCGGTCGTGGACTGGAAGGAGCTCCGCACGCCGTGGGAGAGGTGAGACGAGGGACGCCGCTCCTCGCGCTCGCGGGGCTCGTCGCGCTCGGGGGAGCGGTCGGCACGACGGCGCGCGCGCTCCTCGAGCAGGCGTTCGCCCCCGTGCCCGGGTCGTGGCCGTGGACGACGTTCTGGATCAACCTCGCCGGGTCGTTCGTGCTCGGCGCGCTGCTCGAGACGCTGCTCCGCTCGGGACCGGACGCCGGGTGGCGGCGGGGCGTGCGGCTCGGCGGCGGGACCGGCGTGCTCGGCGGGTTCACGACGTACTCGACGTTCGCCGTCGAGGTCGAGCGGCTGGCGAGCGGGGGGCACGCCGCGCTCGGCGCGGCGTACGCGCTGGGGAGCGTCGCGCTCGGCGTCGCGGCCGCGGCAGGCGGGATCGCGCTCGCCGCCGTGGCCCGACGGCGGCTGGTCGCCCGGGGCGGTGGGGCGCGGTGACGGGCGTCCCCGAGCTGGTGCTCGTCGCCCTCGCCGGCGGGCTCGGCGCGGCGTCGCGGTTCCTGCTGGACACGCTCGTGGCCCGGCACAACCGGTGGTCGACGCCGCTCGGCACGGTCGTCGTGAACGTCAGCGCGTGCTTCCTGCTGGGGCTGCTCACGGGCTGGGGCGTGACGCACCCGGGCCACGGCGACGTCGCGGCGGTGCTCGGGGTCGGCTTCCTGGGCGGCTACTCGACGTTCTCGACGGCGTCGGTCGAGGGCGCGCGCCTGCTGCTCGCGGGCCGCGGTGCCGTCGCGCTGCTGCACGCGCTCGGGATGCTCGTCGTGTGCCTCGCGGCCGCGGTGGCGGGGATCGCGGCCGGGGGTGCGTGAGCGGGCGTGATCGATGCGACGCACCGCCGGCTCGCGGCGATCAAGCGCATCGCGGAGTCGTAGGCCGGGCGATCACGACCCCGGGGCGGGGACGGGATGCTCCTGGAGCGCCGTCGCGACCGCGTGCAGGTTGTGCGCCATGAGGCGGCCCGTCTCTCGGGCCCACTCGTGGCCGTGGCCGGTCTGCACGTAGTCCGGGCCCGGGCCGGGACCCTGGTTCCAGTAGGTCCAGGCCTGGCCGGGGATCGTGTAGCCGATGTCGGCGAGCGCGCCGCTGACCTCCGAGATGACGTGGTGCGCGCCGTCCTCGTTGCCCGTCACCACCACGCCCGCCACCCGGTTGTAGGCGACCGGCGCGCCGTCGGGCCCGTCCTCGGAGAGCATCGCGTCCATGCGCTCGAGCATGCGCTGGGCGACCGACGACGGGCGGCCCAGCCACGTGGGCGTGAGGACGACGAGGATCTGCGACGCCAGCAGCCGCTCGTGCACGCGCGGCCAGTCGTCGCCCGCACCGGCGTCGGTGACGACGCCCGGCAGGACGTCGAGGTCGACGAGCCGCACGTGCTCGACCTCGACGCCGCGGTCCTGCAGCGCCTCGGCGACCACCCGCCCGAGCGCCTCGGTGTTGGACGGCTCCGGGGACTTCTTGAGCGTGCAGCTCACGAACAGCGCCTTCATGGGTCCTCCCGTGTCGCCGGGCAGGGCGACGGTGTCCTCGTGCCTCCGCCCGGACGGCCGACGGCGGGTGGCTTCACCGTCCCGTCCAGCGTCGCGGGGCCCCGGCCCGCTCGCAACGCGCCGAGCGCTGCGCCCCGGGCAGGCGCTGCACGCGGAGGTGCCTCTCCCGACCGGGAGTGCCTCTCGGGCCGGCCGTCGCGCCCGACGTCACGGCAGGGCGGCGTCGTCCTGCCGGTACCCCGGCGCGAGGCGGACCTCGCCCTGCCCGACGGCGGCGACGTCGTCCCACGGCACGAGGAACGTCCCGCGGTGCCGGCGACGCACGAGCTGCGGGACCGGCCACGGAGCGGTGACGCCCGTGCGTTCGTACCCGAGGAACGACCCGCCCGTGCGCGGGCTCACGAGGATCCCGACGACGCGCGCCCGCCCGACCCGGCTGCGTCGCCGGACGCTCGCGCTCAGGGCACGGTCCTCCGGGTGCGCGTCGTCGGGGTCGTCCCCGGCGTCGGACGGGCCGCCGTCGGGCAGCGTGTCGAGCGCGAGCCGGACGTCCACGAGGAAGCCGAGGCCCTCGCCGTCCGGGCCCAGGACGTGCGCGTCGAGCAGGTCGCCGAGGATCACGGTTCCTCCTCGGGGTCGTGCCGGCCGCCGGGGACGCGGCCGACGACGTGCTCGCGCAGCCAGTCCTCGGTCCAGTGCAGGTCGAGCGAGTCCGCGCGGACGGTGAGCTCGAGCGCCGTCCCCACGTGCCCGACGTCGGCCCACCGGACCCGTTCCCAGCGTGACGCGGGCGGTCGGCCGCCGAGGAGGCGCGTCACGAGCACCGGGCCGGTGAGGATCGCGCCGACCTCCGCCGGCTCGCCGGGCACCGCGTCGCGCGGCCCGTCGTCCCGAGCGCTGCCGTCCGCGCCGTCCGTGGCGACGAGCTCGAGGTCGTCGACGGTCGTGACCGGCTCGCCGTCGACGTCGAGCACCTGGCGGCTCAGCAGGTGCAGGCGCGCGTCCACGACGCGCACCCCCGTCGGCGTGGAGGCGTCCCGGCTCATGACCCCGCTCCCGTCGCGATCATCAGGGGTATCGCCGCGACGGCCGCGGCGACCACGATCACCAGGTACACCATGCCGAGCGCGTTGGTCGCGCGCCCGTTGACGTGCTCGCCCATGTACTCGGGGTCGTTCGCGACGAGGAGGATCGGCACGTACGTGAGGGGCAGCGCGACGGCGGAGAACACGACGGACATCTCGGTGACCGCCACCGGGTCGACGCTCGTCATGAGGATCGCCACAGCGAGCAGCAGCGCGACGACCATCGACACGTGGAAGCGCGCGGCGCGGGCCGGGCGGCGGAACTTCCCCCACGACCAGCCGAGGTACTGCGCGAGCGTGTAGCCGCTCGACAGCGCGGTCTCCAGCGCCGCGCCGAACGTCGCCGCGACGATCCCGACGATCACGACCGCGAGCAGGAGCGTCCCGCCGGCCTCCGCCACGGGCAGCACGATCTGCGACAGCGACGAGACCTCGATGCCCGCCGGGAGGAGCACCACGGCCGCGCACGCGGCGATCGCGACGGACAGCAGCCCGCCGAGCGGGAACCCGACGAGCACGTTGACCCGGTTCTGCGCGAGGTCCTTCGCGGTCCACCCCTCCTCGACGGCGCCGGACGAGAAGAAGAACACCTCGTACGGCGTCATCGCGGCCCCGAACAGCGCGACGGCGTAGTACCAGTACGTCGCGACGTGCTCCGTCGCCGGGGGAGAGGGCGGCACGGCCTGGCGCAGCAGCTCACCCCAGTCCGGGCCGAGCAGGAAGAGCGCGACCCCGAACCCCACGAGCAGGAGCCCGAGCAGCCCCGCGACGTTCTCCATGACCTGGAACTTCACGCGCCACAGCACGAGCCAGACGGCGAGCGCCGCCACCGGGATCCACAGCCGCGGCTCGACGCTGCTCGCGAGGTGCAGCGCGAGCGCGATGCCGCCCACCTCGGCCGTGAGCGTGAGCAGGTTGATCGCGAACGACGACGCGAGGTTCGCGCCCGCCGCGCGGGGGCCGAGGCGCTCGCGGATGATCTCGAACGTCGCGCGCCCGCTCACCGCCGCCACGCGGCCGGACATCGACGCGAACAGGCAGATGCCGACGACGCCGACGACCACGACCCACACGAGCGACAGCCCGAACCGCGACCCGACGACGGCGTTCGTGACCAGGTCCCCGATGTCGACGAACCCGCCGATCGCCGTGAGGATCCCGAGCGCGACCCCGAGGAGCCGCTTCACGCGCCACCCGCCAGGGCCAGGGCCGTGTCCACGTCGTCGGCGGCGCGGGCCAGGTCGGCCTCGAGCTCGGACGCCGTGAGCGGGACCGCACCGGCCTCCGACAGGTCGCCGCCCGCCTCGCGCGCGACCCACGCGCGCGCCGCGACCACCTCGCGCGTCGCGTCCGCGACGGCCACCAGACCGGCGTCGCGCTGCGCGGACGAGACGTCGTCGGGCGGGACGAGGGTCGTGAGCGCCGTGGTGGACTCCTCGAGCACGCGCACCTGGTCCAGCACCGCGGCGTCCGCGACGGGCGTGGTGACGCGGTCGGCGTCGAGCAGGCGCACGGTGAGCCGCGTCGTCTCGACCGCCGACCCGGCCTGGGCGAGCGCGTCGGCCACGGCCGCGGTCGCCTGCCCGGGGTCCTGCCGGCTCACCGTGCAGCCCGCGGTCGTCCCGAGCACGAGCGCGAGCACGAGCGCGTGCGCGTGCCTCGGCACGGCCCCGGAGCGGGTGATGCGCGCGCGACGTCCCACGTCAGCGATGGTCCCGCCGGGAGCCGCTGCTCGCACACGGACGGCCTCGCCGGTGGCGCGGGCGTCCGTGGCCGGCGTCAGGGGCGCAGCAGGGACTTGATCGCGCGGCGCTCGTCCATGGCGGCGTAGCCCTCGGCCGCGTCGTCGAGCGACAGCTCGAGGTCGAACACGCGCGCGGGGTCGATGCGACGCTCGAGGACGAGGTCCATCAGCTCGGGCAGGTACCGGCGGACCGGCGCCGGGCCGCCCGACCAGTGCACGTGCCGGTAGAACATGTCGACGACGGGAAGCTCGACGCCGTGCGGCAGCCCGACGACGCCGACGTGTCCGCCGGGGCGCACGGCGCCGAGCGCCTGGGCCACCGACTCCGGCGTGCCGACCGCCTCCACCACGCCGTGCGCGCCGAGCCCGTCGGTGAGATCCAGGACGCGCGCGACGCCGTCGTCGCCGCGCTCCGCGACGACCTCGGTCGCGCCGAACGCCCGCGCGAGCTCCTGGCGGGGCGCGTGCCTGCTCATGGCGATGACCTGCTCCGCCCCGAGCTGCGCGGCGGCGAGGACCGCGAGCAGGCCGACGGCGCCGTCGCCCACCACCACGATCGTCCGGGCCGGTCCCGCCTGCGCCTCGCGGGCGCCGAACCAGCCGGTGCCGAGGACGTCGGACGCGGTGAGCAGCCCGGGCAGCAGGTCGTCGTCGGGACGTTCGGGCGTCGCGACGAGCGTCCCGTCGGCGAGGGGGACGCGCAGCAGCTCGGCCTGGGCGCCGCGCACGGGCTCCCGGTGGACGCACGACGTCTGGTAGCCGGCGCGGCAGATCGGGCACGTGTTGTCGGACGCGAAGAACGACCCGACGACGAGCTGTCCCGGGCGCACGGTCCGGACGTCGGCGCCCACCTCCTCGACGGTGCCGACGTACTCGTGGCCCATCGCCACGGGGTGGTCGATCGGGTTCGCCCCGCGGTACGTCCACAGGTCCGAGCCGCACACGCACGCGGCCTCGACGCGCACGATCGCGTCGGTCGGTGCGAGCAGTCGCGGGTCGTCGCGCTGCTCGACGCGGACGTCGTACGGGGCGTGGATGACGGTCGCGCGCACGGCGGCTCCCTGTGGCGGGCGGACGGGACGCCGTCGAGCCTACGACCGCCCGCCCGGGCGAGCCCGCCCGGATGCCTGCGTCGGGGCTTGCCGGGTCACCGCGGGCGCTGCGCCTCGCTCAGGATGTCCAGGGCGGTCGCGCTCAGGGAGCGACCCTGCTGCTCGGACCTGCGGACGAGCTCGTCGTACGCGGCGCCCATGTCGACACCGAGCAGGTAGGCGAGCGCACCCTTGGCCTGCTCGACGGCGGCCCGCCCCGCGAGCGCCCGCGCGACGTGGCGCGTGAGCTCCTCCGCGCCCAGGTGGTCGGGCTGCGCGACGGCGAGCGTGAGCATGTCGGCGAACGCGCGCAGGATGCGGCGCTGCTCCTCCGAGGGGCCCACGGGCTCGCGCCCGAAGACGTTGAGGCCGCCGAGGACGCCGCCCTGCCAGACGAGCGGTGTGGTGAAGACGCTGCGGTAGCCGGCGTCGACGATCGCGGGACCGACGTGGGGCCAGCGCTCGAGTATCTCCGGGACGCCCGCGGCCTCCACGGGTGACTCGGACGCGAAGACGTCGACGCACGGGCCCTCGGTGCGCTGGGCCTGGTAGAGCTCCAGGTGCGTCGCGGTGTGCGAGGTCGCGCTGAGCATCTCCAGCTCGCCGTTGGTGCGGACGAGGACGCCGCCGGCGTCGCCTCCGGAGAAGTGCACCGCGTCCTGCGTCAGGTGGTGCAGGACGTCGGTGATGTCGTGCTCGCGGAGGAGAGCGGCGGTCGCCTGCGCGAGGGAGTCGGTGGGGGTTCGCGGCGTCATGGTTCCTCGGTCCTCTGCGTCTGGACGGCGTTGCTCTCGTCGTAGGTGAAGCTCAGCCGTCTTCTGACGACGTCCTCGGCGACCTCCTCGAGCGTCGTCGACCGGGCGAACGCGTGCGCCCGGAGCACGGCGAGCGCGTCACCGGGGGCGACGCGGAGCTGCGCGGTCACCATGCCCGTCGCCTGGTGCACCTCGGCGCGCGTCGACCAGTCGAGCGAGTCGAGGTCCCCCAGGAGCGACAGCCCGACGACGTCGGCGAGGAACTGGACGTCCTGAGGCCCGCGGGCGAGCGTCGCCGACGCCGTGAGGAGGCTGAGCACGCCCATGACCCGGCCGCCCGCGTGCATGGGGACGGCATGGTAGGTGGCGGGTCCGCTGATCGCGCCGACGACGTGCGTGAAGACGGGGAACGCGTTCGCGTCGCGGCTCCCGTCGACCTCGCTCACCACGACGCGGTCCTCGGTGAGCGCGACCTGGGCCGGCCCCTCGCCGAGCATCTCCTCGAGGTCCTCGATGCGTCCCGCGACGCCGTCGGACGTGGCGACGGTGAGCCGGTCGTGCGACGTCGCGGCGACGGTCAGCGCGGCGCTCTGGGCGCCGAGGACCGTGGCGCACGCCTGGCACAGGCGCGCCGGCATGGGGAGGTCGTCGTCGACCGCGGCGAGCGCGCGCGCCAGGAGTCCCAGCAGCTCTGACGCGCCCACCGTCCGCCTCCGTCCTCGTCGTCCACCGCGGTCAGTCTTTCATCACTGCGGTCGCACGCCCGGCGACACGACCTGCAGGGTCATCGTCCTGGCCACTCGTCCTCCCACGCGGTGCGCCGCTCCACGATCTCGCCGACGCGTCGGCTCGGCGGGGCCGAGCGGAGGACCGTCTCCGCCGCCGCGACGATGCCCACCCCGCGCCGTCGTGCCGTCGCGCGCAGCGCGTCGTGGGCCTCGCCCGCCGTGGTCTCCTCGTGCGCCATGAGCACCCCGGCCGCCCGCTGGACGGTCACCTCGGCGCGGCGCCGCCGGGCGAGGTCCGCCCGGGGGTCCGCGCCGACGTCGGACCGGAGCCTCAGCTCTCCGGCGACGAGGCGTACCAGCGCCTCGGCGGCCCGGACCGACGGTTCGGGCCACGCCTCGGGGGTGCGCGAGTAGAGGGTGAGCGCGATCACGACGCCGGGCCGCACGTCGGCCGGGGCCACGACCGCGCGGCAGTACCCCTCGCGGGCGAGCGCGAGCCGCCAGGCGGACCAGCGCGGCTCGTCGGTCGCGTCGGGCACGAGCTGGGTCGCGTGCCGCGACCGCGCCGTCCGGCCGGGTCCCTCGGCCGCGAGCAGCTCGGCCCGGTCGCACCGCACGGCACCGGCCGCGCCCCCGCCGAGCTGGGCGACCACCCCGTGCTCCGACACCGTGAGCGACGCCTCGACGTCGTCCCCCAGCGTCCCGGCGGCGCCGATCACGTACCCCTGGAGACCGCTCGCGAGGCTCATGGCCCGCTTCCCGTCCGGCGGCCGGCACAGGGGCGGGTAACCGTCGCACGGTGGAGCACCGAGGTCTGTCGGGAGCCCGCGTCTCCTGGAGGCCATCCTCGTTCCACCGTACGCCGGTGCGCGCGGTTCGTTGCGCGGGCTGCGGCGGTTGCAGAAGCGCCGCGTCGGACTACAGTCCGGGTCTTGAGTCTGGACCTGGCTCACGACCCGCTGAACCACGACGGAGACGACCCATGTCCCTGGAGGATCACGCCACGCTGCACCCGCTGTCCCTCGCCGACGACACGACCCTGGGGCAGTACCGGGTCGACCTCGCGACCGACACCTGGTGGTGGTCGGCCGAGACGTACCGCCTGCACGGCTTCGAGCCGGGCGACGTCGTGCCGACGACGTCGCTCGTGCTGGCCCACAAGCACCCCGACGACCGTGAGCGCGTCCGGGACGTGCTGGAGCGCGCACGGCGGGACGGCGCACCCTTCTCGAGCCTGCACCGCATCATGGACGCGCGCGGCAGGGAGCGCGTCCTCGTCGTCGTCGGCCAGGGGCGGCGCGACCGCGACACGGGGCGGGTCGTCGAGCTGCTCGGGTACTTCGTCGACGTGACGCGACCGGTCCGTGCGCAGGCCGGACGCCAGGCGCAGCGGGATATCACGGCCGCGGCCGACAGCCGGGGCCCGATCGAGCAGGCGAAGGGGGTCGTGGCCGCGACGCTCGGGGTCCGGCCCGAGCAGGCGTTCGCGCTCCTCAGGCGCGCGTCGAACGAGCGCAACGTCCGTCTGCGCGAGCTCGCGCGGCAGGTCGTCGAGGAGGGCACGCGGCCCGACGACGACCGCGCCGACCGGGTCGCCGTGCTGTTGTCGTAGGCGCCGCCGTCGCGCCCCGGACGCGACGTCCGACGGCCGCCAGACGTCGCGTCCGCGCGCGGCGAGGCTGGGTCCGTGACCACCACCTCGACCCGCCCCGCCCCGGCGCACGTCGTGATCGACCCGGGGATCCTGTACTTCGGCACGCCGGTCGCGCTGCTCAGCACGGTGAGCACCGACGGCCGCGTCAACCTCGCCCCGATGTCGTCGGTGTTCTGGCTGGGCCGGACGGCGGTGCTCGGCCTCGGCGCACGCTCGCAGACGGCGTTGAACCTCCTCGCGACGCGCGAGGTCGTCGTGAACCTGCCCTCGACGGCCGAGGTCGACGCCGTCGACCGCCTCGCCCTGACGACCGGGCGGGACCCGGTCCCGGAGCGCAAGGCGTCCGTCGGGTACCGCTACGAGCCGGACAAGTTCGCGCGCGCGGGGCTGACGCCCGTCGCGTCGGACACGGTCGCGCCGCCGCGCGCCGCGCAGTGCCCCGTCGCGGTCGAGGCACGGCTCGTGCACGCCCACCCGCTCGGGCGCGACGATCCCGCCCGCGCCGGGTCGCTCGTCGCGTTCGAGGTGCGCGTGACGCGGGTGCACGTCCACGAGAGCGTCCGCATGCCGGGGACCGCGCACCGCGTCGACCCCGACCGGTGGCGTCCGCTCCTCATGAGCTTCCAGCGGTTCTACGGCCTCGGGCCCGAGGCGCACCCGTCGCGCCTCGCGACGATCGACGAGGACTGGTACCGCTGAGACGGACGCGCGACAGGTGCGCGAGATCGGCCCGAGCGTCCGAGATCGACCCTCAGGGGGTCGACCTGACGACGGGTGGGTCGATCTCGGGATGGGGCCCGGGGCTGACGTCCGCGGCAGGACGGACCGCGGGGCCGGCCGGTCAGCGCCGGCCGAGCGCCCGCACGACCGCCGCGACGTCGGCCGGGGCCTCCTCGGCCATGAAGTGGCCGGCCGTCGTCGTGAGGTGCTCCAGGTCCGGCGCCCAGCGCCGCCAGACGCCCGCGGCGTCGTACCCGAGCTGCGCGCCCCAGTCCTGCTGCACCACGGTGACCGGCATGGCCAGCCGGTCCCCGGCGTCGAGCGACGCCTGGTCGTGCTCGACGTCGACGGTCGCCGTCGCGCGGTAGTCCGCGACGATCGAGTCGACGGCGTCCCGGCTCGCCGCGAGGTAGTGCGCGCGGACGTCCGCGGGGATCGCCGCGGGGTCCTGGGTCCACGCGTCGAGGAAGGACCCGAAGAACGCGTCGGCGCTGTTGCGGATCATCGCCTCGGGCGTGGTCGCCGCGGGCTTGGCGCTGTCGCCGTAGCCGCGCAGGTCGGGTACGACGACACGGTGGTCGCGCGCGAGGTCCGGGGCGACGTGCCGCCACATGTGGCGGGTCTGGGGGAAGCCGTGCAGCAGGACGACGGTCGGGCCGTCGCCCGCGGTCTCCGCGCGCAGCGCGACGCCGGGCGCGACCTCGACGGTGCGGGTCTCGAAGCCGGGGATGTGCATGGGTGGGTCCTCTCTCGGGTGGTTCGGGCCGCCGGAGGTCGTGCCGGGCGGCTCGCGACCATCCTCGGAGCGGCGGATCAGCGTCCGATCAGTGCCGCGCGCCGCCCGGGCCGCGCGCACGCCGCCCTCGTCGCCGCCGCGGCACGGCCCGGCGAGAATGGCCGGGTGGTGGAGCTGCGCATCGAGGTGCTCGGGCCGGTCCGGCTGCTGCGCGACGGCGCGGAGGTCGACCCGGGCGGGCCGCGTCAGCGCGAGCTCCTGGCGCGGCTGGCGGCCGCGCGCGGTCGTCCGGTGTCGTTCGAGCGGCTCGCGGCGGACCTGTGGGACGACGACGCCGAGCGCGAGCTCCGCGCCCGGCGCGGTGCCCTCGCGACGTTCGTCGGCGACCTGCGCCGCCGCCTGGAGCCCGAGCGCGCACCGCGCACGCGGCCGCGCGTCCTCGTCACCGAGCACGGCGGCTACGCGCTGCGGCTCCCGGACGGTGCGCTCGACGCGGCGCGGCTGGAGTCGGCCGTCGCCCCGGTCGGTGGACGCACGACGCACGGTCCGGCCGCCTCCGCGCCCGGCGCCACGCCGGGGCTCGGGGTCGGGGACGCGCCGTCGGGCACGCGTGCCCTGCAGGACGCGGTCGCGGCGTGGCGCGGGGAGCCGTACGCCGACCTGCCGGACCGCGCGTGGGTGCGGGCGGAGCGGCGGCACCTCGCCGAGGTGCACGCGCGGGCCGTCGAGCTGCTCGCGGAGGCGCTGCTCGCGGACGGGCGCCCGGGCGAGGCGGTCGCGGCGCTCGACCTGCACGCCGCCGCGCACCCGTGGCGCGAGCACGCGTGGGCGCTGCTCGCGCTCGCGCTGTACCGCGAGGGCCGCCAGTCCGACGCGCTCGACGTCGTGCGCCGGGCGCGTCGTCGGCTCGCCGACGAGCTCGGCCTCGACCCAGGACCGGAGCTCGTGCGGCTCGAGCGCGACGTGCTCGCCCAGGCGCCGGCGCTCGACGGCCCGACGCCGGGTGCCCGCCTCGCGGTCACGGCCCCGACCTCGCGCGCCCACCTGCGGTCCACGGTCGACGTCGCGCGCACGCTCGCGATCGCCGGGGGAGACCACCTCGCGACCGCGCAGCAGCAGCGGGTCGCCGCGGCGCTCGCGGCCGAGGCGACGGGCGACCCGGTGCTCACCGCGCGCACGGTCACGGCGTACGACGTCCCGGCCGTCTGGACCCGGAGCGACGACCCCGAGGCGGCCGCCGCGCTCGTCGGCGTGGCGCGGCGCACGCTGCGCCGCCTAGGCCCCGAGGCGAGCCCGGTGCTCCGCGCGCGCCTGCTCGCCGTCGTCGGGATCGAGCACCGGGGGACGCGCGACGCGTGGGCCTGGGCCGCGGCCCAGGACGCGGTGGGCGTCGCGCGCGCCGTCGGCGACCCGGGGACGCTCGCGCTCGCGCTCAACGCCCGGTTCCTCCAGTCGTTCCAACGTCCGGGCGCGGGCGCCGAGCGGGAGACGACCGGCGCCGAGCTCGTCGCGCTCGCCGCCGCCCACGACCTGCCGACGTTCGCGATCCTCGGGCACCTCGTCCGGATGCAGGCCGCCGCGGGGGCCGGGCGGTTCGGCGACGCCGACGCCCACGCCGCCGCGGCGGAGGACGTCGCGGCCGGGTACGAGTCGCCCGTCGTCCCCATGCTCACGGCCTGGTACCGGGCGATGCGCGACGCCGAGACCTCCGCGCCCGACGCCGCGGCGCGCGCGTACCGGGCCGCCGACGACCTGCTGGCCGGGGTGCGCATGCCGGGCGTGCGCGACGGGCTGCTCCCGCTCGCGCTGCTCACGGTGCGGCTTCGCCACGGCCGCCCGCTCGTCGGGCTCGGCGACGCGGGACCGTACGCGCCGTGGGTCGCGCCGCTGCTCGCGCTCGACGCCGGCGACCGCGAGGCCGCCGCCGACCTGGTCCGCGTGGCACCCGAGCCCCCGGCCGACCACCTGCGCGAGCTGCGGTGGGCGCTCGTGGCCGAGACCGCTGTCCGGCTGGGGGACGCGCGCCTCGCGCGTCGTGCGCGGGACGCGCTCGCGCGCACCCCGGACGAGCTCGCGGGAGCCGGGTCGGGGCTCGTGTCGCTCGGCCCGGTCCGGGCGTGGCTCGACCGTCTCGGCCCGGTCGCGGACGGTGCGAGCGGGCGCCCGGGCGGCGGGTAGCGCCGCGGGGACGACCGTCCGTCGGGCAGGTGAACTTCGGGGGCGGGGTCTTGAGGTCGGCGGGGACGACACGTACCGTGAGGGCGGCGAGGCGGAGCAGCCTCGGCACGACCCCCCCAAGGAGAACTCTCGTGGCCAGACCATCTGCCGCGCGTCTTGACAGCGCTGTCGGACGACGCGGGGCCAGCCCGACGTCCGACCCCCACCCCCGACGAGGCCGCCGCAGCCGGCCCGGCGGAGCCCTCGCCGGGGCGCTCGCCGCCGCGCTCGCCGTCGGCGTCCTGCCGCCCGCTGCCGCGGTCGCGGCCCCCGTGGTGCCCGCCGCCGAGAGCGACCTCGCGTCGCTCGTCGACGTGTTCGTCGGCACCGAGGGCGACTACGGCAACGACATGCCCGCCGCGCAGGCGCCCAACGGCCTGGCCAAGGTGAACCCGCGCACGACGCCGGGGCGCAACAACACCGGCTACGACTACGCGCAGTCCAAGATCTCGGGCTTCACGCACACCAACCTCGACGGGGTGGGGGGCTCCGGCGGCGGCGGTGACATCCTCGTGGTCCCGACCTCCGGGTCGTACACCGCGCGGCCGGGCACGGGCACGTACGCGCACACCTTCTCGCACGACGACGAGCAGGCCGGCCCGGGCTTCTACTCCGTCGGGCTCGGCAACGTCGCGGGCAAGGACGGCGCCATCGCGGCCGCGCCGGGCACGATCGAGGCCGAGGTCGCGGCGACCACGCGCTCGGGCGTGCACCGCTACGCGTTCCCCGAGGGCTCGACGCCGAGCCTCGTCGTCGACCTCGAGACGAACAACACGAGCCGCCGCTCGTCCTCGGTGCAGGTCGAGACGCGCGCCGACGGCACCGTCGAGCTGTCCGGCCAGGTCACGGGCTACTTCTACAACGCCGCCTACACGCTCTACTACACCGCGCGCACGCTGCAGCCCGCGACGGTGCAGACGTGGGGCGACGACGACAAGCTCGTCGACGCGACGTCCCAGGACGGCGTCGACACGGGCGCGATCCTCACGTTCGACCCGGCCGACGCGGGGGACGTCGGCCTGCAGGTCACGCTGTCGCCGGTGAGCGTCGAGCAGGCGCGGATCGACCAGCAGGTGGAGCTCGGCGACCTGTCGTTCGACGCGATCCGCGACCGCACGCGCGCGGAGTGGAACGCGACGCTCGGGCGGGTCGCGATCGACGCCTCGACGGCGACCGACCCGACGGGCGAGCTCCAGAAGCTCTTCTACACGCACCTGTACCGCATGTTCGCGATGCCGATGAACGCGACCAGCACGTCCGGCACCTACCGCGGCGTCGACGGCGCGGTGCACGCGGCGCAGGGCTTCACGTACTACGACTCGTGGGCCACGTGGGACGACTTCCGCAAGTTCTCCGTCATCGCCTACATCGACCCGGCGCTGTACCGCGACATGGTGCAGTCGCTCGTCTACCTGTTCGCGGACGCCGAGGCGACCGGCACGGGCAGCGGCCTCGGCGGGTTCGTGCACTCGGTCCCGACGGTCCGCTGGGAGCGGTCGTCCGTCGTGGTCGCGGACGCGATCGCCAAGGGCTTCGACGGGTTCGACCGCCTCGACGAGGCGTACCCGGCGCTCGAGCGGCTCGCCGGGCAGTACAGCGCGGACGAGCTCCAGCGCGGGTACGTGGCGGGCAACCCCGGCGCGTCGGTGCAGCGCGGCTACGACCAGTACGGCCTCTCCGTGATCGCGGACGAGCTCGGCCTGACGGACGAGGCGCAGACGATGCGCGAGCAGGCGTCGTGGCCGATCGAGAAGCTCACCAAGCCGGGCGCGTGGACCGCGGCCGACGGCACGCAGGTCGGCCTCCTCACCCCGCGCGCCGCCGACGGCTCGTGGCAGAGCGCCGACTACGCGAAGTTCGAGGCCGCGAGCCTCTACCAGGGCACGCTCTGGCAGTACCACTGGTACGACGCGTACGACATGGACGCGCTCGTCGAGGCGATGGGCGGCCCCGAGGCGGCGCGCCTCGCGATGCGCCACATGTTCGGCGAGCACGCACCGGACGACGGCAAGGCCATGCTCCACTCGAACGCCAACGAGATCGACCTGCAGGCGCCGTACCTCTTCAACTACACGGGCGAGCCGAGCCTCACGCAGAAGTGGGCGCGCGCGATCTACACGAAGGAGACCTGGAACAGGTACATCGCGACCGGTTCCTCCAGCGCGGTCCCGAGCGGCGGCGGGGAGTTCACGCCGCCCGTGAAGACGAAGGTCTACCAGCTCGACCCGCGCGGGATGCTCCCCACGATGGACAACGACGCCGGCACGATGTCGACGATGTTCGTCGCCGCGGCCGTCGGCCTGTTCCCGGTGACCGCCGGGTCGGACGAGTTCCAGATCGGTTCGCCGTTCTTCGACTCCACGACCATCACCTACGACGACGGCAGCGCCTTCACGGTCACGGCCGACGGCGTCTCCGAGGACGCGTTCTACGTCCAGTCCGCGACGCTCGACGGCGCACCGTTCGGCAACACGTGGGTCGACTACGCGACCGTGATCGGGGGCGCGGACCTCGCGTTCCGCATGGGCGAGCAGCCGAGCGACTGGGGCACGGACACCGAGCCCGCGTTCTCGATGAGCACCGCCACCGACGAGCCCGCCGAGGGACCGCGCGTCAGCGCGGACCCCACGACCGTGCAGACCGGCGACGGCAGCGCGCTCGACGCGACCGTGACGCTCACGCTCGACGGCGCGCGGTTCGCCGCGCCCGCCGGCACGGACCTCGTCGCGGGCGGGGCGGCGAACGTCGTCGGGCTGCCCGACGGCGTCACGGCGGCCGTGACGGTCGCGTCGCCGACCGCGCTCACGGTCTCCCTGACGGGGACGGCGTCCGCCGACGCGCGCTTCTACGTCCACCTGGGCGACGGTGCGCTCGCCGACGGCGTCGCCGCGTCGTCGCTGCGCGGACAGGGCGTCTCGGTGCTCTCCCCGCTGCGCCTGTCCGTGGCGTCCGCCGAGCGCGACGTGCTCGCCGGGCTCGTCGACGACGCCGTGCTCGTGCGGCACGGGAACTACTCCTCGGTGACGTTCGACCGGTTCTCCACCGCGCTGACCCAGGCGCAGGACGCCCTCGCGGACGAGGCGGCGACGAGCATCGCGCTGCGGTTCGCGGCCGACCGGCTCGGCGCGGCGATCGACGCGCTCGACCTCACGGGCGGCGGCTACCGCACGCTCGAGGCCGAGCAGTCCGAGGAGTGGTCGGGCGGCGAGCTGAAGAACGAGGCGAACAGCTCGTCGGGCAACCTCGGCGGCGTGCGCTCCGGGTCGTGGGTGCAGTACCGCGACATGACCTTCGAGACCGCGGCCGGGGACACGCCGCCGCGCTTCCTCACGGTCCGGTACGACACGAGCTTCGCCCCGACGGACACGCCCAGCACCGTGCGCGTGCACGCCGGCGACGTGAACGGCCCCGTGGTCGCGACCGTGGACCTGAAGGGCACCAGCGGCTGGGGCAAGTACACCGAGGTGACGGCGGAGCTCGGCGACGTCCAGGCGCTCGTGGACGCGAAGGCCGTCACGTTCGAGCTGCTCGCCCCGTCGGGGCGGAACTGGGTCGGCAACTTCGACTGGTTCCGCTTCAGCGCCGAGGACCCGACGGCCCCCGGCCAGCCGGGCGAGTCGCCGACCGTGACGATCGAGGCCGAGGACTGGACCGCGAACTCCGGTCGCGGGCTCAAGAAGGAGTCCTCGACGTGGACGAGCGGGCCGGTGACGAACGTCGGCGGCACCGCGGACGGCGACTGGATCGCCTACGGGCCGGTCGACCTCGGTGAGCTCCCGCTCGGCGAGCTGTCGGTCCACTACGTGCACAACTCGAACCGGTCGGGGAACAACTCGGCGCTGTCGGTGTACCTCGACGCGTTCGACCCGGCGAACCCGGGCGAGCCGTTCGTCACCGTGCCGCTGCCGACGACCGGGTCGAGCTGGACCTCGGACGGGACGGCGACCGTCGTCCTGCCGCAGACGGTGCAGGGGACGCACGAGGTGTTCGTGCGCCTGTCGACCGAGGCGTACGCCGACCACCCGTACGTCGCGAACCTCGACAGCCTGACGTTCGCGCCGGGCGGCCCGACGTCGGTCGTCGTCGAGTCCGAGGCCTGGACCTCGAACTCGGGCCGCGGGCTGAAGAACGAGAGCTCGACGTGGACGAGCGGGCCGGTGACGAACATCGGCGGGACCGCGGACGGCGACTGGCTCGCGTACGGCGAGATCGACCTCGGCTCCGCCGCGCTCGACCAGCTCTCCGTGCACTACGTGCACAACTCGAACCGGTCCGGGCGGAACTCCGCGCTGTCGGTGTACCTCGACGCGTTCGACCCGGCGAACCCGGGCGAGCCGTTCGTCACCGTCCCGCTGGCCAACACCGGGTCGAGCTGGACGACGGACGGCACGGCCGTCGTCGACCTGCCGACCACGGTCCGCGGCAAGCACCAGGTGTGGGTGCGCCTGTCCACCGAGGCGTACGCCGACCACCCGTACGTCGCGAACCTCGACAGCATGCGGTTCTTCACCGACGCGTACGAGGTCGAGGTCCCGCCGACCGACACGGCCGCGCTCGCGGCGTCGGTCGAGGACGCCGCGGCGTTCGAGGCGGAGATCGAGCGGTACGGCCGGATCGACGCGGGCGTCTTCTCGCGCGAGCTCACCGCCGCGCGGTCGCTCCTCGCCGACGCCGGCGCCGCCCAGGCGCAGGTCGACGAGCGGGCGCGCCGTCTCGGGCTGGCGACCGACCAGCTCGTGCCGGCCGAGCGTCGTCGGCTCGAGAACCTCGTGACGAGCGCGGAGGCCCTGACCGACGACGGGTACAGCCCCGAGTCGTGGCAGGCGTTCCGCACGGCGCTCGCCGCGGCGACCGAGATCCGGGACGACGCCGCGGCGTCGGACGAGGCGCTGCGCGACGCGCGCCTCGCGCTCCAGGGCGCGATCGACGCCCTGGAGGAGCCGGCGGACGTCGAGCTCGTCGAGGTCACGCTCAGCCCGCGCTGCCTGGCCGGCAAGCCGTACGTCGCGGTCCGCGCGGTGAACGTCTCCGACGCCACGGTGGACGTCGAGCTCGCCTCGGCGCTCGGGGCCAAGACGTTCACGGACGTCGCGCCCGGCGCGAACGCCTACCAGTCGTTCGCGGCGCGCGGCGTCACCGGTGACCTCGTGGTCACCGTGACCGCCACCGGTCCCGACGGCGAGCAGACGGTCGAGCAGACGGTCACGATCCCGACCTGCTGACCCGCACCCGACGTGCCCGCGTCACGGCCTCGTGCCGTGACGCGGGCACGGTCGTCTCCCGGGACGGGCGGGGTTCGGGCGTGCGGAAGAATGCGCAGAGGTCGGCCCCGGTCGAGGGCCGGGACGGGGAGGCGTGCGATGGCGGTCGTCGGGTTCGGAACGCCGGGTCGCGGCGCGGCGCGGGTCAGGACGGCGCGCCCGTGAGCCCGCGCGGCGGCTGGTGGCCGCTCGGCGGGCGCGGGCACGGGGAGGAGCGGCCCTCCGCCGAGCATGCCGCCGCGGCCGAGGCGCAGACGCGCCTGCTGGGCGTGCTGGCCAAGGAGCTGGCGGCGGCCCAGACCGAGCCGTGGGACGAGCTGTCGTACCGCGCGTTCGTCGTGGCCGACCGGACGCAGTCGCACGTGTCGCTCCGCGGCGCGTGGCCACCGCCCCTCGCGCAGAAGCCGACCTCCTCGACGTTCGCGGAGGCGCTCGCCGAGCTGCGGGCAGCGACGGCGGCGCCCGGCCGGGGGGCCTGGTTCACCGTGTCGATGACGGTGCGCGCGGACGGCGAGGTCGACGCGTCGTACGACGTCGACACCGAACCCGGCTTCCTGCCCCCGGCCGGCCCCGCCGACTTCGCCCGCGACCTGGAGCGGTTCCCGCGGTCGGTCGAGGCGCAGCCGACCTGGCTGCGCGAGCGGCTCTCGTGGGCACGGCTGACGTCCGAGCAGAGGTCACGCGCCGAGGCCGGGGTGGGCGCGCTCCAGCCGTACCCCGCGCTCGGCGGCAGCCGACCGCTGTTCACCGTGACGGTGACGCCGGAGGACGACGTCGTCGACGTGCTCGACCACGCGACCGGCCGGCGAGCGCTCGTCGACCGGGACGGCACCGTCCGCCTCGTCGCGCCGGACCCCTCGGCCCGCCCGAGCTGACCACCCCCTACCGCACGAGCGCGCGCACCGCGTCGATCGTGTCGGCCTCGTCGGCGGTCTTGTCGTCGCGGTAGCGCAGCACGCGCGCGAACCGGAGCGCGAGGCCGCCGGGGTAGCGGGTGGACCGCTGGAGCCCGTCGAACGCGATCTCGACGACCTGCTCCGGCCGGACGTGCACCACGTACCCGTCGTCGGACGTCTCCAGCTCGCGGAACCGGCGCGTCTGCCACTCCAGCATCTCGTCCGTCATGCCCTTGAACGTCTTGCCGAGCATGACGAACCCACCGTCGGGGTCGCGCGCGCCGAGCCAGATGTTGGACAGCCACCCGCGGCGCCGGCCCGAGCCCTGCTCGACCGCGAGCACGACGAGGTCGAGCGTGTGCCGGGGCTTGACCTTGACCCAGCCCGCGCCGCGCCGCCCGGCCGCGTAGGGGGTGTCGAGCGACTTCACCACGACGCCCTCCTGCCCCTCGGCCACCGCGCCCTCGAAGAACGCGGTCGCGGCGTCGGGGTCGGCGGTGACGAGGCGTCGGACGGCGTGGGGGCCCGCCACGTCGTCGAGCACCGCGAGCCGGTCGCGCAGCGGCTCGTCGAGCAGGTCGCGGCCGTCGACGTGCAGCGCGTCGAAGAAGAACGGCGACAGCTCGAGCGACGCCGCGAGCTCGGCCTCCTCGGCGGCGCTCCGCTCGCCCTGGGTCGCGGAGCGGGCCGCGGTCTCCTGGAAGGGGCGCGGGACGCCGTCGGGCCCGACGACGAGCGCCTCGCCGTCGAGCACGAGCGCCCGGGCCGGGAGGGACCGCGTCGCGGCGACGATCTCCGGGACGCGCTCGGTGATGTCGTCGAGCGAGCGCGTGAAGACGCGCACGTCGTCACCGTCGCGGTGCACTTGGATGCGGATCCCGTCGAGCTTCACGTCCACGGCCACCGCGGTGCCCGACGGCGGGCGCTCGCCCTCTGCGACTCCCTTGCCGCCGGGTCCGGCGCCGAGCTTCTCGAGCGCGGCACCGACGTCGGACGCTGACTGCGCGAGCATCGGCCGGACGGGACGGCCGACCGTGAGTCGGAACGTCGCGAGAGCCTCGGTCGCGGCCTCGGGGCTCCCGGCCGTGAGCGCGGCGCGCGCGACCGGTCCCGTCGCGCCCGCGAGCATGACCGCGCGGCGCACCGCGTCGGCGGGCACCCCGGCGGCCTCGGCGACGGCGTCGACCACGACCGAGTCGAGCGCGCCCTGTCGCAGCTCGCCCGAGACGAGCCCCGCGAGGAGCGACTGCTCGCGCGCCGTCGCGGCACCGAACAGCGCGGCGGCCTCGGCCTGGCGGGCCGTCGCCGAGCCGGGACCGGAGAGACCGGCCATGCGCGCGAACGCGGCGTCGACCGCGGTCAGGGTGAGGCTCGGCTCCTCGGCCGGGGTGGGCAGGTCGCGCAGCGACCGCCACCCGAGTCCCGTGCGCCGCTGGCGCAGCTCGCCCGCGAGGTACGCGACGGCGATCTCGACCTCGTCGCGCGCGGCCCGGTCGGCGGAGTCGTCAGCCGCGCCGGTCGGGCCTGCGTCGGCAGCGACGCGGCGCAGCAGATCCGCGATGGCCGCGCGCTTGGCGAGGCGCGAGCGCGTGGCGGCGACGGCGTCGGACGTGGCGGCGACCTCGGCGAGCAGCATGCTCCATCCTCACGCCGACCACCCACGTCCGCCCGTGCTCCCGCCGGTGCCGAACCCGGGGTCGCTCCCGACGATCGCCGCCCCGTGGGGAGGAACCCCGGGTTCGGCGGCCCAGGGGAGCGCCCAATCGGGAGCGAGCCCCGGTTCGGCGGCGCGGGACGCCGGCGGCCGGTCAGCGGGCGGGCGCCACTACGACGTCGACCGTCCCGACCGACGGCAGCGCGCCCCGCAGCCTGGCCTCGGCTGCGGCCGAGGTCCGGTCGGCGACGGCGACCGGCGTCTGCGGCGGCACGAGGACGCGCGCCTGGACGGCCAGGCGGTGGCCCGACCAGCGCAGCCGGACGTCGTCCACACCCTGCAGCCCGTCCACGCCGTCGAGCGCGTGGCGCGCCCGGTCCGTGAGGTCCGGGTCGACGCCGTCGAGGAGCCGGCGCCCGACGTCGCGCGCGGTGCCCCACAGCAGCACGAGGATCGCGGCGGTGATGAGCAGGCCGACGAGCGGGTCCGCGAGGGGGAGACCGGCGAGGACGCCGAGCGCGCCGAGCACGACCGCGAGCGACGTAAACCCGTCGGTGCGGGCGTGCACGCCGTCCGCGACGAGCGCGGCCGAGCCGATGCGGCGTCCCACCCGGATGCGGTACACGGCGACCGCCTCGTTGCCCGCGAACCCGACGATCCCCGCCGCGATCACCCAGCCCAGGTTGTCCACAGGCTGCGGGTCCGCGAGGCGCCGCACCGACTCGACGCCCGCGACGACTGCCGAGAGGGCGATCATCGCGACGATGAACAGGCCCGCGAGGTCCTCGGCCCGGCCGTAGCCGTGGGTGTACCGGCGCGTCGCCGCCCGGCGGCCGAGCACGAACGCGATCCACAGCGGCACGGCCGTGAGCGCGTCGGAGAGGTTGTGGACGGTGTCCGCAAGCAGCGCGACCGAGCCGCTGACCGCGACGATGCCGAGCTGCGCCAGCGCCGTCGCACCGAGCACCACGAGCGACACCTTGACCGCCCGGATGCCCTGCCCGCTCGCGACGAGCTCGTCGTCGATCGAGTCCGCGGCGTCGTGCGAGTGCGGCACGAACACCTCGTGCAGCCAGCCGCGCAGCCCGGCCGGGTGAGGATGATCGTGGTCGTGGTCGTGGTCGTGGTCGTGGTCGTGGTCGTGGTCGTGGTCGTGGTCGTGGTCGTGGTCGTGGTCGACGGCGGCCGGGCGGGTCGTGCTCATCGGTCCGCCGCCGTGGACGTGGCGGTCCCGGCGGCGGGGGAGGAGCCGTCGACCGTGGCGTGCGCGTCGTCGGCGTGGTGCGCGGGGTGGTCGTCCACGGCGTGCTGCGCCTGGAAGACGGCCTGGGTCACGAGCGTCCGCGCATGCTCGTCGACGAGCGAGTAGAAGACGCGGTTGCCCTCCTGCCGGGCGCGGACGATGCGACCCCAGCGCAGCTTGGCGAGGTGCTGGGAGACGGCCGTCGGCGACTTGCCGACGATCTCCGCGAGCGCGTTGACCGGCAGCTCGGTGTCGCGCAGGGCGAGGACGATCCGGACGCGCGTCGCGTCCGCGAGCAGCGAGAACACCTCCGCCGCGAGCTCGACGTACTGGCTCTCCACCCCGAAGGTGCATGCCTTCGTATCTTCACGCATACGCAGATACTAACGGAGTGCGCACGCCCACGAGGCCGAACCCGGGATCGCTCCCCACCGGCGCGGCGTCGTGGGGACCGACCCCGGGTTCGGCGGTTCGGGGGCGGCCCTGATCCGTGGCCGTGTCGCGGGACTTACGATCGCGACGTGAACGCCTCGGGAGCACCGGCGCGCCGCCGTGTGCCGCTGTGGCTCGTCGCGGCGGTGGTCGTCGTCGTGCTGCCCGCGACGGGGCTGCTCCCCGCCGCCGACGCGCGCGACCTGCTCGCGCGGACCGGCCCGGTGCTGGTCTTCCTGCTCGCGATCACGGTCGTCGCCGAGCTGTGCGCGGGCGCGGGCCTGTTCGACGCCGTCGCCGGGCGGGCGGCGCGGCTCGCCCGGGGGCGGCGGCTCGCCCTGTGGGGGCTCGTCGTGGTCCTCGCGACGGCGAGCACGGTCGTGCTGTCGCTCGACACGACGGCGGTGCTCGTCACGCCCGTCGTGCTCGCCCTCGCGCGCCGCACGGGCACGAGGCCCCTGCCGCTCGCTCTCACGGTCCTCGCGCTCGCCAACACGGCGTCGCTGCTCCTGCCCGTCTCGAACCTGACCAACCTGCTCGCGGCGCACCGGTTCGGCTCCGGGTACGTCGGGGTGATGTGGGCGCCCGCGCTCGCGGTCCTCGCCGTCACGATCGTGGTCCTGCTCGTGCTGCACGGCCGTGACCTGCGCGGACGCTTCACGCTCGGGGGAACCGGCCCGACGCCGCCCGACCAGGTGCTCCTCCGGGTCACCGCCGCCGTCGTCGCGCTCCTCGCGGTCGCGTTCGCGGTCGAGCTGCCCGTCGCGCCGACGGCGCTCGCGGGCGCCGCGGTCCTCGTGCTGGCGACATGGTGGCGGCGCGTGCAGCCCCTCGTGCCCGTGCGGGAGATGCTGCCGTGGCGGTCGGCGCTCGTCGTCGCCGCGCTGTTCGTCGTCGTCGAGACGTGGCACGCGCACGGGCTCGGCGACCTCCTCGCCGCCGTCGCCGGCACGGGCACCGGCCCGGGCGACCTCGCGCGGCTCGCTGCGACCGGCGTCGTCGCGGCGAACCTCGTCAACAACCTGCCCGCGTTCCTCGCGCTGCTGCCCGCGGCGGGGGAGAGCGTCGACCGGCTCGCGACCCTGCTCGTCGCGGTGAACGCCGGGCCGCTCGTCACGCCGTGGGCGTCGCTCGCGACCGTGCTGTGGTGGCAGCAGTACCGCCGTCACGCGTTCGAGCAGGGGCCGCCGCCCGCGTGGCACGTGGTCCGGCAGGGCCTCGTGCTCGCGCCCCTGACGGTCGCTGCGGGCGTCGCCGTCGTGGCGTTCGGCTAGGCAGAGGGGCGCGCTCGGCGCCCGGGTGGCGTCCCGTCGTCGTGCGCACGCCGCACGGCCTCACGTCACAGGCGGTCGAACGGGGCGGCGTAGGTGAACCGGCCCGCGTACTCGTCGCGCCACGCGCTCAGGGCGCGCGCCTGGAAGTAGTCCCCCCACGCCGGCTCGGGAGCCTCGATCCCGAGGGCGCTGGCGGGCACGAACCCGAACCGGGAGTAGAGGGCCGGCTCCCCGAGTAGCACCACGACGGGTTCCGCGAGGGCGTCCGCCGCGCCGAGGATCGTGTGCATCAGCGCGGAACCCACTCCGCGCTGCTGGTGGTCGCGACGGACGCTGAGCGGCCCGAGCCCCAGCGCCGGCCGGTCCCCGAGCCGCCCGCGGGTGGCGACCACGTGACCGACGACCTGCGGGTCGGGCAGTCCGGTCTCGGCGACCAGCGACAGCTCCGGGATCCACCCGCCGTCCTCGCGCAGCCACCCGACCAGGGTGGCCTCGCCGGGTGCGCCGTCCGGCTCGACGGACGGGGCGGCGTGCTCGACCGCGGAGAACGCGTCCGCGGTGACCGCCCGGATCGCCGGGACGTCGGACGGGCGCTCGCGTCTGATCAGCATGCCGACACTCTCGACGCGTGCGCACCCGGGGGCAACGGAAAATCGCCACCGGACGCGGATCGTCACCGTCAGGGCGCTCGTCCTCGCGTTCGGGGGAGCGGTCGCTACGTCGAGACCGCCAGGCACCCGTCGGTCCAGTCCCAGTCGCTCGCTGCCCGCTCGGCGACGTCACCGCCCGCGTCGTAGGCAGCGCTGACCTGCTCCGGGGGCAGGCTCGTGCGGATCGTCGGACCCCCGCACCCGCTCCCGATGAACGCGCCGTCGCGCTCGATCCACAGGCAGAAGGCGGTGTCCGGCTCGAGCGACTCGGCGAGGAAGAACGCGTACCCGTCCTGCTCGTGGAGAAGCCGGGTCTCGCCGATCGATCCCGGGTCGACGTCCGGGGAACTCAGGTCCACCGAGTCCTCCGGCCCGGCCTCCGTGGCCAGCACCCGGGACGGGTCGCAGGCGGAGGTCCCGGTCCCGCAGGACACGGTGGCAGCAGCGGTGATCAGTACGAGCGCCACCGGAAGCACCGCTCGACGTCGCGGGCCGAGGTCTCGGCGCAGGCTCGCGAGTAATCCGATCGCATGCATGTCGCAACGATACTGGAATCGATCGTCATGATCGAGGAAGGTCACCTCCCGACCGGCCGCGCGTCCTCGCGTGTGCCGCGCGGTGGTGCGTCGGTGGTGCGCCGGTGGTGCGCCGGTGGGCCGGGGCCGCCGCCGGTCCGGCTGCCCGGAGGGAGCCCAGCAGTGCGTCGCGGGACGCGAGGGCCGCCGAGAGCGCGTCCGGGGACGCCGGGAGCAGCGGGAGCCGCACGCGCGGGCTGGCGATCCGGCCGTCGGCGGCGAGGACGGCCTTGATCACCGCGGGATTGGGCTCGGCGAAGAGGGCGCGCGTGAGCGGGACGAGCGCGTCGTGCACCGTGCGGGCCCGGTGCGCCGGGCCGTGCCGCCAGGCTTCGATCAGCTCGGCATAGGCGCACGGGGCCACGTTGGCGCTCGCGGTGATCGCGCCGCGGGCGCCGAGGGAGATCAGCGGCCCCGCGTACAGGTCGTCGCCGGCGAGCACGGACACGTCGGGCCGAAGGGCGCTCAGGAACGTGACCGTCGTGTCGTCGATCGAGCCCACCGTGTGCTTGAACCCGGCCACGCCGGGCAGGTCGGCGAGCCGGTGGAGCGTGTCCGCCGTGAGGGTCAGGCCCGTCCGGTACGGGACGTTGTAGACGACCAGCGGGACGGGGGCCGCCGCCGCGAGGCGCCGGACGTGCTCGACAACGCCCTCCTGGGAGGGGCGCGTGTACGACGGGACCGCGACGAGCGCGGCCGTCGCTCGGGGGTCGAGGGCCGTGATGAGGTCGACGGACGCGGCGGTGCTGCTCGTCCCCGTGCCGACGACGAGGTGCCGGTCGTGTCCTGCGCAGACCTCGGCGCAGACGTCGACGACCTGACGCGCCTCGGCGCGAGTCAGCGTCGCCGGCTCTCCGGTCGTGCCCAGGGCGACGACGCCCGCCGCGCCCTCGTCGAGCACCGCTGCGGCGAGCGTCGCGAGCGCGTCGAGGTCGAGGCGGTCGTCGTCGGTGAACGGGGTGACCAGGGGGACGTAGAGACCGGAGAGCTCCATGACGGCCACTCTGGGCCGACCACGTCGTCGGGTCTAGTTCCTGTTCGTGCGGCATGCCGTAAGTTCTCCTTATGCTCGACGTCCGCAGGCTCCGACTGCTCCGGGAGCTCTCGCACCGAGGAACCATCGCGGCGGTGGCCGAGGCGCTCACCTACACGCCGTCGGCCGTGTCGCAGCAGCTCTCCGCGCTCGAGCGCGACGCCGGGGTGCCCCTGCTGGAGCGGTCGGGCCGCCGGGTCCGGCTCACCGCGGCCGCCGAGCGGCTCGTCGAGCACACCGAGAAGATCCTGGAGATCCTCCGCGAGGCCGACGCGGACCTCGCCTCGGCCGCCACGACGCTCCGCGGGACGCTGCGCATCGGCGTCTTCCCGACCGCCGTGCCGACCCTGCTCACGCCCGCGGTCGTGCGCCTGAGCTCCGACCACCCGGGGTTGCGGCTCCTGGTCTCCGAGCTCGACCCCGCGACGGTCCCCGCCGCGCTGCGCGGGGACGCGGTCGACGTCGCGCTGGTCCAGGAGTACGACCACGTCCCGCTCACGGTCGGGCCCGGCGTCGAGACGGAGCCGCTGCTGGAGGAGACGGTCCACCTGGCCGCCCTGGACGCCGGGTCGCTCGCCGATCGTCGCGACGCGCCCTGGATCGCCGGGACGCCCGGGACCCTGTGCCACACGCTGACCCTCAGGGCCTGCGAGGCCGCGGGCTACGCCCCCGGCATCCGTCACCACGCGGACGACTTCGGTGCGGTCCTCGCGCTGGTCGCCGCCGGGCAGGGCGTCGCGCTCGTCCCGGACCTCGCGGCCGGGAACCCTCCCACGGGTGTGGTCCTCACGCCGCTCGCCATCCGCCGTCGGACCTCGCTCGCCTACCGTCGCGGGACCCGGGCGCACCCGGAGGTCGCCGCCGCACGCGCAGCGCTGCACGTGGCCGTGGCGACCGCCCGACTCACGCGCACCACCGGGTAGCAGCACGAGGATCGACGGCGCCGGTGCGCACGGCCGCGCCGGGGAGCCGTCAGCTCTCGGGGTCGTCCTGGAACACGCGCACCTCCTGGCGGCAGCGGCAGGCGACGGCGATCTTCGCCGCCCACCGGAGCGCGTCGTCACGCGTGGGTACGTCCAGCACGGTGTAGCCGCCCTCGATCCGGGCGGTCTGCGGGTACGTGCCCTCGGTGACGGTGCCGTCCCCGGAGACCAGGACCGGCGGGACGCTCTCGTCGATCCCGCCGCCGAACACCCAGACTCCGGCCTCCTTGGCCTCGCGCACCACCGTGTGCGCCGCGTCCGCGGCGGCCTCGAGGCCGCCTGGACCGAGCTCCATCTCGCCGCTGGGGAACGAGATCAGGTACTTCGCCATCGCACGACTCCTTCGTCTCCGGGGATCCCGGCCCATCGTCGCTCGGGGTACCCACGCCACGCCGACCCTTGACGCCCTGGATGTCCGTCTCGTAACGTCCGTACTGCACAACGCAAGAAGTTGACAGAAGTCCAGCACAAAGCAGTGCACACGCTGCAACTCTCGAATTCCGCCACGGGTCCGACCGGTGACCATCCCTGACGGGTCGTTTCGTGGCACCCGGCCGACCGGATCCGACCTCGGGCCCGGTCCCGACCCCGAACCAGCCCTGACCCGACCCACCCGTGACGGTGGCGCCGCACCAGCACGATCGCGTCCGCCGTCGGGCACCGTCGCCCGCGGGTGGACGAGCCCGCCCCGGCGGGAGAACGAGGACGTTCATGAGAACCCCCTGGAAGCACACGGTCGTGGCGGGTGCCGCGCTGGCGCTCGTCGCGCCGCTCGGCGTCGTCGCCGCGGCGCACGCCGCGGACGCCACCAACCTGGCGCTCGGCAAGCCGATCGCCGCGTCGTCGGTGACGCAGACCTACGTCGCGGGCAACGCGAACGACGGGAACACCGGCTCCTACTGGGAGGGCGCGGGCGGCCAGTACCCGTCGCACCTCACCGTCGACCTCGGGGCGGAGGCCGACGTCGACCGCGTCGTCGTCACGCTGCCCCCGCCCTCCGTGTGGTCGTCGCGCACGCAGACGTTCAGCGTGCTCGGCCGCTCCGACGGCGAGACGGCGTTCCGGACGCTCAAGGCGTCGGCGGCGTACCGGTTCGACCCCGCGAGCGGCAACACGGTCGAGATCCCGCTCGACGCCGAGGTCGACGAGGTGCGCCTCGCCTTCACCGCCAACACCGGTGCGGGCAACGGTCAGGTGTCCGAGCTCCAGGTCTGGGGCACGCCCACGGGCGGCACCGACCCGACGGACCCCACCGACCCGACCGGTCCCACGGACCCGACCGGCACCAACTACGCGAAGAGCCGCCCCGCGACGGCCTCGTCGACCGAGTGGCAGTTCGTCGCCGCGAACGCGGTCGACGGCAGCGCGACCACCTACTGGGAGGGCGCGGGCGGGCAGTACCCGTCGACGCTCGACGTCGCGCTCGCCGCGCCCACGCAGCTCAGCAGCGTCCGCGTCCGGCTCAACCCCGACGCCGCGTGGGGCGCGCGCACGCAGACGTTCTCCGTGTGGGGCCGCACCGGCATGGGTGCCTGGCAGGAGCTCAAGGCCTCGGCCGGGTACGCGTTCGCGCCGGGCAGCGGCAACCTCGTCGACGTGCCCGTGACGGGCACCGCGACCGACGTGCGCCTGCGCTTCACCGGCAACACGGGCGCGGGCAACGGCCAGGTCGCAGAGCTCGAGGTCTACGGCGCCCCGGCGCCGAACCCCAACCTCACCGTCACCGCGGTGACCGCGTCCCCGGCGTCGCCCACGGCGACGACCCCCGTGACGCTCACGGCGACGGTGACGAACACGGGCGACCGTGCGTCGTCGGCCACCACGCTCGACGGGAAGCTCGGCGGGTCGACCGCCGGCTCGGCCGACGTCGCCGCGCTCCAGCCCGGCGCGAGCGCGCAGGTCCAGGTCGCGGCGGGCACCCGCCCCGCGGGCGAGTACACGGTCGGTGCCGTCGTCGACCCGGCGAACACCGTCGTCGAGCAGGACGAGACGGACAACGCGTTCACGGCGACGGCCAAGCTCGTCGTGGGCGAGGCGCCCGGGCCGGACCTCGAGGTCGTCTCCGTGTCGTCGAACCCGGCCAACCCGGCCGTCGGCTCGGCCGTGACGTTCTCGGTCCAGGTACGCAACCGCGGCAACCAGCCCGTCGCGGCCGGGTCGGTGACGCGCGTCGTCGCCGGCTCCACGACGCTCGACGGCACGACGCCGGCCGTCCCCGCGGGCGCGACCGTCACCGTCACGCCGAGCGGCTCGTGGACCGCCACGAACGGCGGGGTCACCGTGACCGCGACGGCCGACGCGACGGGCGTGGTCGCCGAGACGAACGAGGACAACAACACCGGCACGCTCGCCGTGACCGTCGGGCGCGGCGCCGCCGTCCCGTACACGACGTACGAGGCCGAGGACGGCCAGTACACGGGCACGCTGCTCCAGACCGACGCGCTGCGCACGTTCGGGCACACGAACTTCGCGACCGAGTCGTCGGGCCGCGAGTCCGTGCGCCTGACCAGCACGGGCCAGTACGTCCAGTTCACGTCGACGAACGCGACGAACTCGATCGTCGTGCGGAACTCGATCCCCGACGCTCCCGGCGGTGGAGGCCAGGAGAAGACGATCAGCCTCTACGCGGACGGCCAGTTCGTGCAGAAGCTCACGCTCTCCTCCCAGCACGCCTGGCTCTACGGCACGACCGACCAGCCCGAGGGCCTGGTCAACACCCCGGGCGGGGACGCGCGCCGGCTCTTCGACGAGTCGCACGCGCTGCTCGGGCGGTCGTTCCCGGCCGGGACGGTGTTCCGGCTCCAGCGCGACGCGGGCGACGACGCCGCGTTCTACGTCATCGACCTCGTCGAGCTCGAGCAGGTCGCCCCTCCGCTGGCCAAGCCCGCGCAGTGCACGTCGATCACCGAGTACGGCGCGGTGCCGAACGACGGGCTCGAGGACACCGCCGCCATCCAGGCCGCCGTCACCGCGAACCAGAACGGGGAGATCGACTGCGTCTGGATCCCGGCGGGGCAGTGGCGCCAGGAGAAGAAGATCCTCACCGACGACCCGCTCGACCGCGGCATGCACAACCAGGTCGGCATCCGCGACGTGACGATCCGTGGTGCGGGCATGTGGCACTCGCAGCTCTACAGCCTCATCCCGCCCCACCTCGCCCCGGGCGTCATCAACCACCCGCACGAGGGCAACTTCGGGTTCGACATCGACGACAACACCCAGATCTCCGATCTCGCGATCTTCGGCTCCGGCACGATCCGCGGCAACAACGCCCAGGAGGAGGGCGGCGTCGGCCTCAACGGCCGGTTCGGCAAGAACACGAAGATCACCAACGTGTGGATCGAGCACGCGAACGTCGGGGTGTGGGTCGGGCGCGACTACTCCAACATCCCGGAGCTGTGGAACCCGGGCGACGGGATCGTCTTCTCCGGCATGCGGATCCGCAACACCTACGCGGACGGCATCAACTTCAGCAACGGGACGCGCAACTCGACGGTGGTGAACTCGACGTTCCGCAACACCGGCGACGACGCGCTCGCCGTCTGGGCCAACCCGTACGTCAAGGACCGGGCCGTGGACATCGGCCACTCCAACACGTTCCGCAACAACACCGTCCAGCTCCCGTGGCGCGCCAACGGCATCGCCATCTACGGCGGCTACGACAACTCGATCGAGAACAACCTCGTCTACGACACCATGAACTACCCCGGTATCATGCTGGCGACCGACCACGACCCCCTGCCGTTCTCGGGGACGACGCTCATCGCCAACAACGGGCTCTACCGCACCGGCGGGGCGTTCTGGAACGAGGACCAGGAGTTCGGCGCGATCACGATCTTCCCGCAGACGCACGACATCGTCGGCGTGACCATCCGCGACACGGACATCGTCGACTCCACGTACGACGGCATCCAGTTCAAGAACGGCGGCGGGAACATGCCGGACGTGAAGATCACGAACGTGCGGATCGAGAAGTCCAACAACGGCTCCGGCATCCTCGCGATGGGCGGCGCCCGTGGCAACGCGATCCTCTCGAACGTGACCGTCACGAACTCGCGTGACGGCGACGTCGTCAAGGAGCCCGGCTCGCAGTTCGCGTTCACGGGCCAGTAACGGGGGGGGCGACCCGGGTCTACCCCGCGGTGCCGAACACGACATGGGGGTCGTTATCCGCCGGATAGCGACCCCCATGTCGTTCTCGAGGGCGGGGAAGGTCGTGGTCGACGGCGGGCCGTCGGGTCTGGTCCTCGGCACCTGGTCACACCGGGGTGACCAGGTGCCGGTGATGTGCCGTCTTCCGCACGTCGTCCCGCCCGCGCAGACTCGGGGCATGACGCACCAGACGCACGAGTTCGACGACATCCGGGCCGAGTTCGACGCCACCGTCGGGCGGACCGTCTACGCGACCATGGTCACGGTGGACTCGCAGAACCGGCCGCGCACGCGCGCCCTCATCCCGGTGTGGGAGGTCGTCGACGGCGCCCCGCTGGGCTGGCTCGCGACGTACCGCACGCCGGTGAAGGCCGCCCACCTCGCGAACAACCCGCACGCGAGCTTCTCCTACTGGGCGCCCCGCGGGAGCGACTTCGCGGCCGCGGACGTCGTCGCCGGGTGGGTCGACGACGAGCAGGACCGCCGCCACGTGTGGGACCTCTACGCGCGGACCAGCCCGCAGGGCGCCGGCTACGACCTCGGCGCCTTCTGGACGTCACCGACGGACCCGCGGCTCCACGTCCTGCGCCTCGACCCCTACCGCGTCCAGGTGATCCGCGGCCTCGACCTGCGCAACCGGATCTGGACCCCGAGCGACGTCCCGGCCGTCGTCCCACGAGCGGCCGTCGCACCGGCCTGACGGGCGCTCTCCGGCGGACGGCGGGTACGCCGCGGGTGCCCGCACAGCGGGGCTCAGCGCGGCGACGGCCGGTCGGCGACGGGCAGCGACGGCACGGTGTCCTCCACGAAGCGGGGGCGGCAGGCGAACCAGCCCCCGACCACGCCGGGGACGGCGGTGGCGGCGAGCACGAGGAGCGGGACCGACCACGACCCGGTCGCCTCGCGCAGCAGGCCCAGGCCGATCGGGCCGAAGCACGCCAGCGCGTAGCCGAGGCCCTGGACGAAGCCCGACACGGCCGACGCGGTCTGCGGCGTCCGGGTCCGCCGGTTGATGAGGGTCATGCACAGCGGGAACGTGCTCACCCCGATCCCCAGCGCGCACATCCAGAGCGCCGTCCCGTCGAGCGGGGAGAGGAGCAGGCCGACGTACCCGGTCACGAGCACGACGGCGCACACGACGACCACGACGAACGGGTTCGCCAGGCGCGTGGCGAGGTGCGGGACGACCAGCGCGGCGGCCATGCCCCAGGCGGAGTAGAGGGCGACCATGGTGCCGCCGAGCGCGGCGCTGCCGCCGGCGTCGGTGAGCACGGCCGGGACCCACGTGATGATCCCGTAGTTCGAGAGCGAGATCGCCGCGAACAGGACGACGAGGCCCCACACGGTCGAGGACCGGCCGATCCGCGGTCTCGCGCCGACGGCGGTCGAGGTGCCGGGCGCGTGGTGGTTCGCGGGCATCCGGGTCGCCAGGACGAGCCACACGATTGCGGCGAGCGCCGCAGGCCCTGCCCAGATCCCGACCGAGAACCGCCAGCTGGTCGCCTCGGCGACGGGGACGGCGAGGAGCGGGGCGACGAACTGACCGGTCTGCATGAGGATCAGGTAGAGCGACGTCCACAGGGCGATCCGGTCCGGGAACCACGCCTTCACCAGGGGGACGATCACGACGTTCGCCGCACCGATCCCGGCGAGGGCCAACACGGTCGACGCCACGAGCCAGCCCGTCGACGGGGACGCGGCGCGCAGCACGAGCGACAGGGCCGTCAGCGCCAGAGCGACCGTGGCTGTGCGCTCGAGCCCGAACCTGCGCGTCACCACGGGAGCGAGGAACCCGAAGAGCCCGAACGACACCGCGGGGACGGTGCCGAGCAGGCCGGCCACGGCCACGCCGTAGCCGAGGTCGGCGCCGATGGTCTCCAGCAGCGGGGTGAACCCCGTGACGGCCGTCCGGAGGTTGATCGCCGTCAGCGCGACGGCGAGCCCGGCCCACAGGGTGAGGCGGACCCGCCCGGCGGGGACGCGGGTGGGGGAGAGTGTGGCCATGTCAAACTCCGCTGCGAGATCGGCCGACGATAGGATCATGGGATGAATCCCGAGCAGTCTGACACGCGTGAGCCGCTGCGTCGAGTAGGACTCATCGACCAGGCGGCGGCACGGTTCCGCGACGAGGTGGTCTCCGGGCGCTGGCCCGTCGGCGAGCGCATCCCGACCGAGGTCGCCCTGGTGGCCGAGTTCGGCATCGGGCGGAACACGGTCCGCGAGGCGCTCCAGTCGCTGGTGCACGCGGGCCTGCTGCGCCGCGAGCAGGGGCGTGGCACCTTCGTCATCTCCCGCTCCGAGCTGACCGGCACCCTCGAGCGTCAGCTCGCCGGAGGCACGCGCCGCCACTACCTCGAGCTGCGCCTCGCCCTGGACAGCACCGCGGCCTCGCTCGCCGCCGCGAGCCGCACGGACGCCGACGTCGTGCTGCTGCGCGAGCTGCGCGACCGGCGGGAGGCGGCGTGGTCGACCGACGATCCCGACGCGCGCGCGAGCGCGGACCTCGACCTGCACCGCGCGATCGTGGAGGCGACGCACAACCCCCTGTACGTGACGCTGTACTCGAGCATGCTCGACGTGTTCGCCGTCCACATGCGCGACGAGGAGAACGAGGACGAGGACGCGGCGCACCGGCACCACCACGAGCTGGTCGAGGCGATCGCCGACGCCGACGCGGACGCTGCCGCGGAGGCGGTGGCCGCGATCATGGACCCGTTCCTGCGCTGAGCCGCGCCGCGGCAGCCGAGCGCGCGGTCAGTCCAGGCAGAACTCGTTGCCCTCGACGTCCTGCATGACGATGCACGACTCGTTCTCCTCGTCCGCGACCATCACGCGCACGCACGTCGCGCCGAGGGCGACCAGACGGTCCCGCTCGGCCTCCAGCGTCGCGAGGCGCTCGGCGCCGACGAGCCCGGTCCCGACGCGCACGTCGAGGTGCACCCGGTTCTTGACGACCTTGCCCTCGGGGACGCGCTGGAAGTACAGGCGAGGGCCGACGCCGTCCGGGTCGCTGCACGCGAACCACGCGTCCCGCTGCTCGGGCGGGAGCGCGGCGTTCGCGTCGTCCCACGTGGCGAAGCCGTCCGGGGGCGACGGCGGGGCGTAGCCCAGCACCTCGCACCAGAACCGGGCGACGCGCTCCGGCCGCGCGCAGTCGAACGTGACCTGGACCTGCCTGACCGTCGTCGTCATCCCGCCACCCTAGGCACGCGGGCCCTCCTGGTCGGAGGGCATTTCCGGCCCCGGCGCGTCCGCTACCGGCGCGTCGGCCACCGGCGCGTCGGCCGTCGACACGTCCGCCACCGCCGTCGCCGCGGTCGGCCGCGCGGGGAACGTGCGCCGCGCGACGAGGACCACGACGAGCGCGCCGGCGACGATCCCCGCCCCGAGGAGCGGGACGACGTCGAGCCCGGACCGCGCGAGGACGAGCGCGCCGAGCGCGGCGCCGCCGCCGATGCCGACGTTCGACGACGCGTTGACGAGCGCTCCCGTGAGGTCCGGCGACGCCCCGTGCGCGCGGATCGCCGCGGCCTGGAACACCGGTGCGACGGCGCCGAACCCCGCGCTCCACACGCCGATCGCGACGAGCACCCCCACGGTCCCGGGGAACGCGAGCCCGACCGCGAGCATGCCCGCCAGGACCGCGATCAGCGTGACGACCGTCGTCCGGCGCGGCCGGTGGTCGAGGCGCGCGGCGGCGAACGCCGTCCCGACGAGCCCGAGCGCCCCGAGCACGAGGAGCGCCGGGCCGAGCGCCGACTCCTGCAGGCCCGCGCCCAGGAGCAGGAGCGACACGAACGTGTAGACCGTGTACTGGCCCAGGTACGTGAGAGCGTTCGTGGTCGTGGCCACCGCGAGCGCGGAGCGCCGGCTCGCGCTCGACGCGTCCGACGGCGGAGCCCCGCCTCCCGGCACGGGCGGCAGCAGGAACGCGATGAGCACGGTGGCCAGTGCGCACGCGCCCGCGAGGACGCCGAACGCGGGACGCCAGCCGATCGCGGTGCCGAGCGTCGTCGTCAGCGGGACGCCGAGCACGAACCCGACCGCCGCCCCGGTGGTGACGAGCGAGAGCGCGCGCCCCGTGAGGTGCGGCAGCACGAGCCGTGACGCGTACCCGATGCTCACCGAGAAGAACACCGCGTGCGACGCGCCTCCCAGGGCCCGTGCCGCCGCGACGACGGCGAACGTCGGCGCGACGGCGACGAGCACGTTGCTCACCGTGTAGAGCACGAGCGTCGTCAGCAGCAGTCCCTTGCGCGGGAGCCGGGCCGTGCCGAGCGTCAGCGGCACGGCGAGCGCCGCGACCATGACCGCGTACGCCGTGACGAGCAGGCCTGCGACGGACTCGGTGACGTCCAGGTCCGCGCTGAGAAGCGGCAGCAGCCCGACGGGCACGAGCTCGGTCGTGATCGCCACGAACGTCGCGAGGCCCAGGGCGACGATGCCGCCCGCGGCCTCGCGGACCGTGCCGGGCCGGAAGGGTGCGGTCATGCGTCCGTCTCGACCTGCAGGGTCGTGTGGGGGTTCTCCAGGCCCTCGACCATGACGATCGTGCACGCCGTGACCCGGCCCTTCCACCGCGCCGCGACCTCGAGGTCCGCGCGCGGCTCGAGGGGGTAGCGGTTGGCCGTGAAGCTGTTGCCCCCGTTGCCGTGCGGGGACGCGTGGACGTGGTTCATGTACCGGATGCCGGTGTCGAGGTCGACGACGACCGGGTGCGCGAACGCCTCGGACTGGCTGAAGCCCCGGCGCTTGCGCTCGGGGCGGGTGTCGGCGAACTCGGTGACCTCCACCGTGTGCCCGACGGGCAGGGGAGCGGGGTAGTTGAGGGCGACGGTGCGCAGCATGCGTCCACCCTAGGAGCCGGACCTACCCGCCGTCCCGGAGACGCTGCCGCGCGATCTGGCATCCTGACGCGGTGCGCGTCGAACCGGTGACCGAGGACGTGCTCGTGGGCCGGGTCGTGGACCGCGTCCTCGGGTTCCGGCGCCGCGACCGGGCGACGGTGCCCGACGGCGCGGTGCGGCTCCTCGTCGACGGCCACCCGTCGACGCACCCCGAGGCGCTCGCGGACCGGCTCGTCGCCCCGCTGCGCGCGGCGGGCCGACCCGTCGCGCGGGTCCGCGTGGAGGACTTCTGGCGCCCCGCGTCGCTGCGGCTCGAGCGCGGTCGCGAGGACCCGGACGCGCTGCTCGACGAGTGGATCGACGTGGCGGGCCTCAACCGCGAGGTGCTCGACGCCGTCGGCCCGGGCGGGACGGGTCGCTACCTGCCGAGCCTGCGCGACCCGGCGACGAGCCGGTCCACGCGGGCGGCGCCCGTCGCCGCGGAGCCGGGGCTCGTCGTCGTGCTCGACGGCGCGCTGTCCCTCGGCCGCGGGCTCGCGGTGGACCTCTCCGTGCACCTCGCGCTGCGCGACGCGACGCTCGCGCGCCGCACCGCGCCCGCGGACGCGTGGACGCTCGACGCGTACGCGCGCTACGAGCGGGAGGTCCGGCCTGCGGAGGCGGCCGACGTCGTCGTGCGGGTCGACGACGCGCGGCACCCCGCGCTCGTCGTGCGCTGACGCCCGCTACGCGAGGTGGCGTGCGCTCAGCGCGGCAGGTGCGCCTCGACGAGGTCGACGATGGCCGGGTCGTCGGGGAGGGTACGGGGGCGGAAGCGGTGCACCTCGCCGCCGGGGAGGACCACGAACTTCTCGAAGTTCCACGTGACCCGGCCGGCCTTCCCCTCGGCGTCCGGCGCCTTCTTGAGCTCCTGGTAGAGCGGGTGCGCGTGCCGCCCGTTGACGCGCACGCGGTCGACCACGGGGAACGTCACGCCGTACGTCAGCGAGCAGAACTCCTGGATCGCCTCGTTGGTGCCGAGCTCCTGGAGGAACTGGTTGCTCGGGAACCCGATGACGGTGAACCCGCGGTCGCGGTACTTCTCGTGCATCGCCTCGAGCGTCGCGTACTGCGGCGCGAGGCCGCACCGCGACGCGACGTTCACGACGAGCACGACGTCGTCCGCGTGCTCGCGCAGGGTGCGCGTCGTCCCGTCCATGGCGTCGAACGGGATGTCGTACAGGCTCATGCGGGGCGCTCCTGACGGTCAGGCGGAGACGGGTCGTCTCCCATCCTGCACCCGGCGGCGCCCGAGATGTGAAGATCTCGGGCCGAGGTCGCGCCCGCGGTCGCCGTCCACCACCGGGCCCGTCAGACTCGCGACATGACCACGCCCGACCTGGACGACTCCCGCACGGACGGCACGTCGCGCCTCGGGAGCGCCGTCGTCGGCGTGGTCGTGGGGCTCGTGATCTTCGCGTGCGTGGGCGTCGTGGGGTACTCCGTGTTCGTGGGGGTCACCATGAAGCAGTGGGCCGGGTCGTACGACTCGTCCCAGCCCGAGGCCACCGTGACGGCCGAGGACGCGACCGCCGTCGGGCAGGAGGCCGGGCTCGACGCGTCCAACGAGGCGTACCGGCAGCGCGCGGGCGCGCCCGAGGACCACGCGGAGGCGGCGCTCGCGGTGCCCGCCGTCCAGGCCGCGCTCGACCCGGTCGCCGACGGGTCGGCCGTCGACGGCGACGAGGTCTCGGCCGCGCTCGTCGCGGCGGGCTTCGAGAACGTGCAGGTCGTGGACAGGAACGCGTTCGGCGACGTCGTCCCGGTCGTCGGCGTCGGGGTCGCGGTCCCCGGCGGCTGCGTGTACGGGGCGGTCGCGCCCGACGCCGTGACGCTCGACTCCGGAGGGCCGATCGCCGACGGCGGGTGCCTGGAGATGCCGTCGCACTGACAGCCTCCGCCGGTGCCGACGCGAGATCGGCCCGAGCGTCCGAGATCGACCCTCGGTGGGTCGATCTCGCGACCCGCGGGTCGACCTGGGTACGGTCAGCGGGGCGGGCGACGACGCCCGCGCAGGTGACGGAGGGTGAGACATGCGGATCGAGGGCACGGTCGCCCTGGTGACCGGAGGGGCCTCGGGCCTCGGGCGCGCGACGGCGGAGGGCCTGGTCGCGGCAGGGGCGCGGGTGGTCCTCGCGGACCTCGCGTCGTCCGACGGCGTCGCGGTCGCCGGGGCGCTGGGCGACGCGGCGCGGTTCGTCCCCACGGACGTGACGAGCGAGGACGACGTGGCGCGGGCGCTGGACGCCGCGGACGACCTGGGCGGGGCGCGCGTCGTCGTGAGCTGCGCCGGGATCGTGCTCGCGCAGCGCGTGCTCGGGAAGTCCGGCGTGCACGCCCTGGACGCCTTCCGGCGCGTCGTGGACGTCAACCTCGTCGGGACGTTCAACGTCGTCCGTCTCGCGGCCGAGCGCATGCTCGCCCTCGACCCCCTGGGGCCTGACGGCCCCGGTCCGGACGGGGAGGAGCGCGGCGTCGTCGTGCAGACCGCGTCGGTCGCGGCGTTCGACGGGCAGGTCGGGCAGGCCGCCTACGCGGCCTCCAAGGCGGGCGTCGCGGGCCTCACGCTGCCGCTCGCGCGCGACCTCGCGCAGCACCGGATCCGGGTGATGACCATCGCACCGGGCATCTTCCGCACCCCCATGATGGCGTCGCTCCCCGAGGCGGCGCAGGAGTCGCTCGGCGCGCAGGTGCCGCACCCGAGCCGGCTCGGGCGGCCGGAGGAGTACGCGCACCTGGTGCGCGCGATCGTCGAGAACCCGATGCTCAACGGCGAGGTGGTGCGCCTCGACGGTGCGATCCGCATGGCGCCGCGCTGAGCGCACGGACCGCGCCGCGGCGCGGACCGCACGGACCGCGGGCGACCGCCCGCACGAGAGGAGAAGGACGATGCCGCCGTACACCACGGCGACCGACTTCCGCGCCGACCTGCTCGCGCGCGCGACCGCGGCCCAGCGCCGCGCCTACGCGCGGCACTTCCCGGGCGACGACACGCTCGCCGGGGTGCGCATGGGCGACGTGTTCACGCTCGCGAAGGGTGCGCTCGACCTGCCGGTGGACCAGATCGAGCTGCTCCTCGAGGACCGCGTGCACGAGGTGCGGGCCGGCGGCTGCTCGATCATGGGCAAGGCGGCGACGGCCCGGCGCGTCACCGTCGAGCGGCACGCGGAGCTCGTCGAGCTCTTCCTGCGCCGCCACGACCGGATCGACACGTGGGACCTCGTCGACCTCACCGCCTACCAGGTGCTCGGGTCGTGGCTCCTCGACCGGCCACGGGACGTCCTCGACGACCTCGCCCGCGCGCCGGACTGGCCGCGCCGGCGCTCCGCGATCGTCGCGACGGCCGCGTTCCTGCGGCGCGGCCAGGTCGACGACACGTTCCGGCTCTCCGAGGTCCTCGTCGACGACCCCGAGCCCTACGTGCAGAAGGGCGTCGGGTGGATGCTGCGCCACGCGGGCGACGTCGAGCCCGAGCGGCTGCGGACGTTCCTCGAGGACCACGCCGCGACCATGCCGCGCGACGTGCTGCGGGCCGCGGTGGAGAAGCTGCCGCCCGCGGAGCGCAAGGAGTGGCTCGCGCGCTGACCTGGCCCGGACGAGCGGAGGAGCGACGTCATGACGGAGGACCCGAGGACCCGTACGGCATTCGCCGCGCTGCTGCGCGCGTGGGGTGACTCGCTCGTCGCGAACGACCCCGCCGCGATCGACGCGTTCGTCGACCCGGGCTGGGTGGTCGTGGGGACGGACGGGAACGCGCAGCCCCGCGCCGGGTTCCTCGCGGTCGTCGCGTCGGGGGAGCTCGTGCACACCGAGATGTCGTCCGAGCTCGTCGCGGTGAGCGTGCACGACGACGTCGCGGTCACCCTCGCGCGCGGCGTGTCCGCGGGCACGTGGCGGGGGACGCCGTTCCGCGACGAGGAGTGGTCGGTCGACACGTTCGTCCGTCGCGGCGACGCGTGGCGCTGCGTCCACACCGCGCTCGTCCCCGCCAGGTCGGGCGGGACCTGACCGACGGGAGCCGCCGGCTCAGCCCAGCCGGGTGACGGTCGCGTCCCCGCGGTCCGCGCGCAGCAGCCGGCCCTGGACCGCGACGTACCACGACCCGGTCGTCGCGTCGCCGCGCCACTCGACGTCACCGTCGCGGAGGTCGAGCGCGACGAGCCGCGCGGTGTCCTCGCCGTCCTCCGACCAGGTCGTCACGACGAGCAGCGCCCGCGCCCCGTCCGTGAACGCCTGCGTGACCATCGACATCGGGGCGGGGGTCGGGGCGCCGTCGGGGTCGGGCGGGGCCAGCACCTCGGCGGTTCGCGTCCAGAGCACGCGTCCGGTCTCCACGTCGACGCCCACGACGACGTTGCCCATCCCCTGGCGGACCACGGCCGTGCCGGCCGCGACGACGTAGGCGGACTCGGCGCCGTTCACCCCGGAGCTCTCCCAGCGTCGTGCGCCCGTCGCGTCGCGGGCGACGAGAGAGGTGACCTCGCGCGTGAGGACGAGGCCGCCCGTGGCGCCGTCCGTGGCGTGCGGGACGAGGACCGTGCCCGGGGGCTCCCAGCGGACCTCGCCCTCGGGCTCCAGCACGACCGGGGGTCCCGTCGACGCGGCGCCGTCGGCGGCGGAGCCCGGTGGCGTCGTACGGTAGAGCGCGCCGTCGGGAAGCCGCGAGAGCACGTCGGCGGGCGCCCGCGGGTCGTCGACCCGCGTCCCGTCGGCCGTGAACCAGGCGTCGACCCCGCATCCCTGCACGACGACGAGCCCCGCCCCCAGGACGAACGTCGCACCGTCGAGGTCGGCGTAGGTGACGCTCTCCGTGTCGGAGTACGGCGCGCACGACCCCTCCTCGGGCACGAACGGGAGCTCGTGCTCCCAGCGGACCTGGCCCGTCCTCGCGTCCTCGAGCGTGACGACGGCGGGGCGGCCGGCCGAGAGGTCGGAGGGCACGCCCGTCGTCGGGTCGACCGTGACGCGCGGCCCGTCCGGCGCCTCGCCCGCGCGGCGGAACCGAGCGACGCTCCCGTCCGGACCGGGCGCGGACCAGCCGCGCGCCGCGTCCAGCGTGCGGGTCTCGGCGTTCCCCTCGGCGTCGATCACGGTGACCTCGGCGCCCTCGGCGGCGGGGACCGGCTCGTCTCCGAGCGGCGTGAGGGCGGTCGTCGCCTCGAGGGGCGACGGCACGTCGTCCGTCACGCACACGAGCTCGTCGTCGGGCACCGGAGCCGTCGCGGAGACCACGAGCTCGCCGCCGCACCGCGAGGTGGGCGGGAGCGGCACCGTCCACCGGACCTCGCCGGTGTCGACGTCGTGGGCCACCGCCTCGTCGTCCCGCACGAGGACGACGAGACCGGGCAGCGTGGCGGGGGTCCCCGCCGTCTGCGCCGGCACGGTCCAGAGCTCGGTCGGTGCGGCCGGGAGGGGCTCGACGCCGCCGACCGCACGCCGCACCGTCTCGAGCGACCCGCGCGACGACACGGCGTCCACGACGATCATGCCGCCTACGACGACCACGGCCGCGGCGGCCGCGACGAGGGCTCCCCGTCGACCCCGCCGTCGTGCGGCGCCGGTCGGGCGAGGAGCGTCGGGGCTCGCGCTCCCGGTGTCGCCGTCCGGGGAGCCGGTGCCCGCCGGCGCGCCCGCCGGGTCGCCGTCGGGAGCCGCGTCCGCGGCGTGCGGACCCTCCTCGAGCTCGAACGCGACCCGGCCGTGGTCAGGACGTCGACGTCGTGGCATGCGCCGATCCTAGGTGCGCGCTGCGGGGGCCCCCGGACCGGGTCGCCATCGATGAACTTTCGACTTTTGATTGACACCCGACAGAAGCCTCGTAGGATGACGACCGGGTGGTAGGTGAGAGGCCGCCCGACACGGTGGGACGCGCTCCTCCGGCACGACGACGTGCGGAGGACTCGCTCGACGACGAGACGAGGAGGACCAGACGCAGGGCGCTGTACGGCCCTGACGAGGACGGACGACGAAGAGGGCCGCCCGAGGACCTGTCGTCGGCGTGACGACGAGCGCCTGTACCGCCGTCCGCCGCCGACCTGCACCACCCGCGGTGCGGCTCGCCCGAGCCGCACCGTCCCATCCCTCGAAGGAGAGACGATGAGCAAGTCTCAGATGACGCGCCGCAGCCTGATCAAGGCGCTCGCGACGTCGACCGTGGCCGTGGGCCTCGGTGCCGCCGTCGCGCCGGCGGCCGGCGCCGCCCCCGCCCCGACGGCCGCCGGGCCGCTCGCGGCCGCGGGCAACGGTCGCCTGGTCCCCCCGGGCAAGATCGGCATCCAGCTCTACTCGATCCGTGACAAGGTCTCGAGCCTCGGGTTCCGGACGGTGTTCGAGCAGCTCGCGGACATCGGCTACTCGGAGATCGAGTTCGCCGGCTACACCCAGAACCAGGTCGGGCCGATCACTCCCGAGGAGATCCGTCAGCTCCTCGACGACAACGGGCTGCGCGCCGTCGGCTCCCACGTCGGCATCAACGCGCTGCGCACCGACCTCCCGCGCCAGCTCGAGATCGCCAACATCCTCGGCATGCCGCACGTCGGCACGGCGAACGCCCCGTCCAACGTCAACACGGTCGACGGGTACCGCGCCGCCGCGGACGAGTTCAACGCGTGGGGCGCCCAGGCGGCCGCCGCGGGGCTCAAGCTCTACCAGCACAACCACGCGGGAGAGTTCGCGTTCGCGACGGACCGCCCCGACGTCCGGCTGTACGACGTCTTCTTCGACAACACCGACCCCCGCACGGTGTTCCTCGAGATGGACGTCTACTGGGCGTTCGTCGGGCAGCACCTCTACCCGGGCTTCGAGCCGATCGACTACGTCCGGAACCACGCGCACCGCTACCCGCTCCTGCACCTCAAGGACGGGGCGCGCAACGAGGCGAACCCGAACGGGTTCGACATCATCGAGTTCGACGCGGGCGACCTGCCGTACCGCGAGTTCCTCCGCGCGACGAAGGCGCGCGGCACGCGCTGGGGCATCTGGGAGCAGGACAACGCCCCCACGACCGCCGTCCCGCCGAACCCGGTCGACTCGTTCGGCAACGCCCGGCGCAGCTACACGTCGATCCTCGGCCTGCGCGGCTGAGGCACCCGGCCTCGAGGGCCCCGTCCGCGGCTGCGCGGGCGGGGCCCTCGTGCGTGCGCGGGCCCTCGTGCGTGCGCGGTCAGACGGCGCGGACGAACGTCCGGAGGTCCGCGAGCACCCCGGGCGCGGCGTCGCCGCCGAGGAAACCGTGGCTCGCGCCGGGCACCTCGACGAGCTCGCAGCGGACGCCGTCGCGCGCGCACGACGCGGCGAGCGTCCGCGCCTCGGGGAGCAGCGCGTCCTGGTCGCCGACCGCGAGGAACGTCGGTGGGAGCCGCGACGCGTCGAGGTCGAGCCGCGGCGCGTCCGCGAGGTCGGCGACCCGGGTCCAGGCGCGGAAGGACTCCGCGGACAGCGCGGCGTCGGGCCCGCCCGGCCGGTCCGGGTCGAACGACCCGAGCGTCAGGTCGAGATTCGGGTTGGTGAGCGCGATCCATGCCGGGGCGAGCGGCGTGCTGTGGGCCAGGTGCGCGGCGGCGACCGCGACGGCCCCGCCCGCGGAGTCGCCGAACAGGGCCGGCCTCCCGACCCCCTCCGCGGCGAGGAGCGCGAGCGCGACGAGCGCGTCGTCGGTCGCCTCGGCGAGCGTGCCCTCGGGCGCGAGCCGGTAGTCGACGGAGACGACGGTGGTCGAGAGCGCGGTCGCGAGGCGTCGGCACGAGGCGTCCTGCAGCTCCAGGTCTCCGAACAGCCCGTACCCACCGTGCAGGAACACGACCCCGGCCGCGGGCTCGCGGCGGGGGTCGTGCGCGTCCGGGACGTAGCGTCGCAGCCCGACGCCGTCCCGCGTCTCGTCCTGCACCGTCCCCGCGAACGGCCACCGCGGCCGGGCCAGGGCGCGCACGCGCGCCTCGCGTCGCAGCGTCGTGACCCTCTGGGTGAGCTCCACGGGTCGATTCTCGGTCATCGTGCGCGAGGTGGTGGCCGGTGCGGGGGCCACGGTTGCTCGCTCGTGCGACCGGGTCCTACCTCGTGGGCTCCTCGGCGGGCACCGCGGCCACGGGGTGGGGTGCCGGGCGGGGGAGCGGGCGTACCTGGCCGGCCACGGCGAGCGACAGGACGGTCGCGGCGCAGATGACCAGGAGCATGTGGCGGGCCCCGACCTGGTCGACGAGCAGGCCGAGCAGCGGCGGCGCGGTGAGCATCGCGACGGTCGAGAACGACGTCGCGACCGCGACGCGCGGCGCGGCGTGGGCCGGGTCGTCGGAGGCCGCCGCGATGGCGACGGGGTTGGCGAGCGCGGCGCCGCAGCCCCACAGGACGATGCCGACCCACGCGAGCGGCAGGCTGGGCGCGAGGCCGAACACGAGCAGCCCGACGAGCGCGGAGACGCCCGACGCGCGCAGCACGGCCACGCGCCCGAACCGGTCGATGAGCCCGGTCCCGGCGAACCGGAACACCGTCATCGCGCCGACGAACGTGCCGTACGCGACGGCGCCGAGCGCCTCGCGCACCGCGAACCCGTCGACGACGGCGATGGAGAGCCAGTTGCCCGCCGACCCTTCGGACAGCGACGACGCGAGCAGCACGAGCCCGATGAGGAGCGTGCGCGGCTCGCGCCACGCGGCGAGCGCGGCGCGCACCCCCGCCCCGCGGCGCGGCGAGGTCGGGTGTGCGGGTGCCGCGCCGTCGTCGGCCGGCTCGGTGGTGCCCGACGGCGCGGCCGCGCGCGCGGGCGCCGTGCGGTCGGGGGCGAGCGCGGTCGCGGGGGCGACGAGCACGGCGCGCGCCACCGTGACGGCGAGCGTCACGACGAGGATCTGCGCGGTGATGCCCACGTGCGCCCACGAGAACGCGGCCGCGACGAGCGCCCCGCACGCGGCGCCGATGGAGAACGCGGCGTGGAAGTGGGGGAGGATCGCCCGTCCGACGTGCTGCTCGACGGAGGCCGCGCAGATGTTGATCGGCACGTTGGTGAGCGCGCCGCACACGCCGTTGAGGAATGCCCCGGCCGCGAAGAGGACGACGCCTCCCGTCCCGGTGCCGAGCGCGACGAGCCCGAACCCGACGACGTTCCCCACCGTCGCGACCACGAGCGTCGTGCGGCTGCCGAACCGTGCGACGACCGCGCCCGCGGACACCACGGACACGAGCGAGCCCAGGCCGCCGACGACGAGCAGCAGGCCGAGCTGGCTCGCGCTGATCCCCAGCGCCTCGCGGACCGAGGGCAGGCGGCTCATCCACGACGCGCCGATGACCCCGAACAGCCCGAACTGCACCATGAGCGCCCAGCGGGCGCGCGCGACGACCGCGCGGTCCGTCAGGGGGCGGTCGGACCCGGAAACAGGTGGGGTTCTTGACACTTGCCCCAGTCTACGGAGCCCGGGGACCGTCGAGCCCGGGGATATCGCCGAGATCGAGCGCCGATGCCGGCGACGTCCCCCGGGTTCGGCACCCGGACCTCGGCCCGTCGCCGACGGGTGCTCAGAGGCGGACGGTGCCCGCGACGCACGTGACGCTCGCGCCGCCGACCCAGACCGTCCCCGACCCGTCGCGCTCGACGCGCACGCGCCCGGCCCGGCCGAGCGCCGCGCCCTGGGCGGCGAGGTAGCGGTCGGGGAGGCGGCCGTCCCGCGTGAGCCACTGCCCGACGACGGCGTTGAGGCTCCCGGTGACGGGATCCTCCGGGATGCCCATGGCGAGCGCGAACCCGCGGACCTCGACGGCGGCGCCGTCGGGGCCGCCGTCGTCCCCGTACAGGCCGGCGACCCCGACGGAGAGGTCGGGGTGCTCGACGCGCAGCCGCGTCCAGTCGGGCACGAGCCCGGCGACGCGGTCCGCCAAGTCCAGCAGCACGACGCGCCACCCGGGCCCGTTGTCGAGGACGCGGTGGTCGACCACGGCGTCGTCGGGGACGCCGAGCGCGGCGACGATCGCCGCGAGGTCGTCGTCCGGGACCGGCTCGTCGGCGAGCAGGTCGGGCGCGGCGAACGCGAGCCCGCGCGGGAGGTCCCCGTCCGGCTCGTCGTCCGGTCCGGCAGCGTCCGACCCGGCGGCCGGCGCCTCGCGCCGGATCGTCACCAGGCCGACGCCGCACTCCTGCACGACGGCGTCGCCCGCCCGGGGCTCGCCGCCCGCCTCGAGCCACGCGTGGCAGGAGCCGAGCGTCGGGTGCCCGGCGAAGGGGAGCTCGCCGCCGGGGGTGAAAATCCGCAGGCGGTAGTCGGCGCCTCCGGCGGCCCCCTCGGGGCTGGGCGGGAGGAGGAACGTCGTCTCCGAGAGGTTCGTCCAGCGGGCGAAGGCGGCCATCTGGTCGTCCGTGAGCCCGTCGGCGTCGAGCACGACCGCCACGGGATTGCCGAGGGTCGGGACCTCGGTGAAGACGTCCACCTGCGCGAACGGCCGGGACGCGGTGCTGTCGGCGATGTCGCCGTGGCGTGCGCTCATGCCTCCGAGCGTACGTCCGAGCAGGCCAGGGCACTTTTGTCGACTGCAAGTCGGAAGTTGTAGACACATCGATAGAACGAGGGCTAGCCTGTCCAGCGTTGTCATCGACGGAGCCGGGCAGGGGTTACGCTCCGTGGACTCGAAGTCCGACCGAGTATGAGGGAGCAACGATGCTCGAACGCACCAGCCTGCCGGTGTCCCGCCGGATCAGGTACCGACGCGGCGCGGCCGCCCTGACCCTCGGCGCCGTGGTCGTCGCGGGCTGGGCCGTCCCCGCCGCGGCCGACCTTCCCGAGCAGGAGCCCGGCGTCACGCTGCGGACCTTCCAGCTCGCGCAGAACCCCGGGGCCGTCTGCACCCTGAAGTCCGGCCAGACCCCCAACGTCGACAAGCTCATGCCGACCATCGACTGGTCGACCGCCGAGCAGTTCGGCGCCGAGGACAACTTCATCTCGCAGGTGACCGCGAACCTGACCGTCCCCGCAGACGGCCAGTACCAGTTCAAGGTCACCAACGACGACGGCGCCCTCGTCTACATCGACGGCCAGCTCGTCCTCGAGAACGACGGCCCGAACGACTCGACCTCCGTCGAGGGCAGCGCGACCCTCACGGCGGGCGTGCACGACCTTCGGGTCGACTACTACGAGGGCAGCGACAAGCAGCGCCTCACGCTCGCGTGGAAGACGCCGGGCAGCTCGACGTTCGAGGTCATCCCGACGTCGGCGCTCAGCACCGAGGCGGGCGTCGTGCGCGTGACCGCGCCCGGCTACAAGTACTGCGAGGGTGCGACCGACACGGCCGGCGACGGCCTGCGCCTGGACGCCGTCAACCCGAACTACGACCTCGTCGACCTGCGCCCCGAGGGCTTCGAGCCCAAGGTCTCGGGCCTGGCGTTCACGCCGGACGAGAAGCTCGCCGTCGTGACGACGGGCGAGGTCAGCTCCGGGGGCTGGCGCCCCGACCCGGTGTCCGGCGAGGTCTACTTCCTCGACGGCGTCACCACGGCGGACGGCCCCGAGGACGTCACGGCGACCCTGGTCGCGGACGAGCTGCTCAACCCGATGGGCATCGAGGTCGTCGAGGACTCGATCTTCGTCTCGGAGCGCTACCAGCTCACGCAGCTCACCGACCCCGACGGGGACGGCTTCTACGACCAGCACACGAAGATCGCGGAGTGGCCCGACGGCGGCAACTTCCACGAGTTCGCGTTCGGCCTGATCCACGACGAGGACTACTTCTACGTCAACCTCTCCGTGGCCATCAACAACGGCGGCGCGACGACCAACCCGCAGCCGGCGGCCAACCGCGGCACGTCGATCAAGATCGACCGCGAGACCGGCGAGGTCACGTACGTCGCGGGCGGCCTCCGCACGCCCAACGGCATCGGCTTCGGCCCCGAGGGTGCGATCTTCGGGACGGACAACCAGGGTGCCTGGCTGCCGGCGAACAAGCTCATCCACATCCAGCCGGGCAAGTTCTACAACCACTACACGAACCCGGCCGGGCCGTTCGACGCGAACCCCGTCTCCCCGCCGGCCGTGTGGCTCCCGCAGAACGAGATCGCGAACTCCCCGGGCAACCCGATCCTCGTCCAGGACGGCGAGTTCGCCGGCCAGATGCTCATCGGCGACGTCACCTACGGCGGCATCCAGCGCGCGTTCCTCGAGAAGGTCGACGGCGAGTTCCAGGGTGCGGTCTTCCGCCACACCGCCGGCCTCGAGGTCGGCGTGAACCGTGTCATCTACGGCCCCGACGGCGCGCTCTACGCCGGCGGCACCGGTGAGGGCGGCAACTGGGGCGAGTCCGGCAAGCTCCGGTACGGCCTCCAGAAGCTCGTCCCCGTCAACGAGGACTCCTTCGACATGAAGGAGATGCGCGTGGTCGAGGGCGGCTTCGAGATCGAGTACACCGACCCGGTCTCCGACGAGGTCGTCGAGAAGCTCGCCGACGCCTACCAGGTCAAGCAGTGGCGCTACGTGCCGACGCAGCAGTACGGCGGCCCGAAGGTCGACGAGGAGCCGCTCTTCGTCACCGACGCCACGGTGTCCGAGGACCGCACGACCGTCACGCTGAAGATCGACGGCCTCAAGCCCGGCCACGTCGTCTACATCCGGTCGCCGCGTCCGTTCGCGTCCGCCGACGGCGCCGAGCTCCTCAGCACCGAGGCCTGGTACACGCTCAACTCGCTCCCCGGCTACGTCGCCCCGGCCGACCGCGGCTGGTACGAGGCGGAGCTCGCGCAGCCGCTCGGCAGCTCGAGCATCGGCTCGGACCACAGCAACTACTCGGGCTCCGGCTTCGCCGCGGGCATGACGAGCGTCGGCGCCGGCCGCACGTTCTCCGTGACCGTCCCCGAGGCGGGCACCTACCCGGTCAACGTGCGCTACGCCAACGGCATCCACCCGTACACGACGCTGCGCGCGAAGAACGTCTCGCTGCACGTGAACGGCCAGGACCTCGGTCAGTGGAACTTCCCCACGACGGGGAGCTGGAAGGACTGGGGTGTGCTGACGCGCAACCTCGAGCTCCAGGCCGGAGTCAACACCATCACGCTCGCGTACGAGACCGGCGACGAGGGCAACATCAACATCGACGTGCTCTCGATCGGCGAGAACCCGGACATCTGCTCGCCGGGTGAGGTCGAGGACGGCTACACGGCCCTCTTCGACGGCACCCTCGCGAGCCTGCAGGAGGGCTGGCGCATGGCAGGTCCGGGTGGCTTCGGCCGCCAGGACGACTGCTCGATCCGCGGTGCGGGTGGCATGGGCCTGCTCTGGTACACGGCGCAGGAGCTCGGTGAGAACTACAGCCTGAAGCTCGACTGGAAGCTCACCAAGGACGACAACGGCGGCGTGTTCGTCGGGTTCCCGAACCCGGGCGACGACCCGTGGGTCGCCGTCAACAAGGGCTACGAGATCCAGATCGACGCGACGGACGCCCCCGACCGCACCACCGGCGCGGTCTACACGTTCCAGGGTGCCGACGAGGCGGCCCGGGACGCGGCCCTCAAGCCGGTCGGGCAGTGGAACGCGTACGACATCCGGGTCGAGGGAGACCGCATCCGCATCTACCTCAACGACGTGCTCGTCAACGACTTCACGAGCACCGACCCGGCGCGGCTGGTGAACAGCTTCGTCGGCATCCAGAACCACGGCAGCGGCGAGATGGTCAACTACCGGAACATCCGGTTCAAGGAGCTGACCGACGAGCCGGTCGAGGAGCTCGCGATCTCGACGACGGTCCAGACCCGCTGCATGGCGGGCAAGGTCTACGTCGCGGTCCGTGCCACGAACGACGACACGGTGCCGGCGGACATCACGCTGACGACGCCGTTCGGGACGAAGACGGTGACCGGCGTCCAGCCGGGTGCCTCCGCGTACCAGTCGTTCGCGACGCGCTCGACCTCGGTCGAGGCGGGCACCGCCCAGGTGTCCGCGACGGGCGGCGACCTGACGTTCCAGGCGGACGTCGCCTACGAGGCCGCGACCTGCGGCTGAGCTGAGACCCCGGGGCGGGCGGCGTGAGCCGTCCGCCCCGGGACGGACCGGGCGGGGGCGGCAGCACGAGCCGTCCCCGCCCGTCCCGTCTCACCCCCCTTCTCCACCCCGGTGGTCCCGAGGCGCACCCCTCGCACGGGCGGAGCGTGGTCCGACGGCGCTCCCACCCTCGCGTAGGGTGCTGACCTCACCTCACGGTCCGCGCAGGACCCGCACGAGCTCCTGCACCCGACCGGCTCTCTCCGCACGACGTCCCTCGACGAGGAGGACTGCCCATGGCGCTCGGACGCCTCCTGCACCGGACCGGACGGTTCGCCGCGCGTCGCCGTGGCGTCGTCCTCGGGGTCTGGGCGGTCCTCCTCGTCCTCGGCGCGGTGCTCGGCGGCGCCGTCTTCGACAAGACCACCGACGTCGATCCCGCCCCGCCCGGGAGCCCCTCCGCCCTCGCGGCCGAGCGTCTCGACGAGCTCCAGCCCGAGGGCGAGACCGTCGTCGCCGTCCTGTCCGGGCGCGACTACTTCTCCACGGAGCTGATCGCCCAGGCGAGCGAGGTGATGCACGGCATCCGGGCGATGCCGGGCGTCGTCGAGCTGTTCGACGCGTACACCGGTGGCGGCCTCATCGCCGACGACGGCCAGGGCTCGCTCGTGATCGTCGAGCTCGACCCCGCGCTGTCCGACGACGACGCCCTCGCCCTCGCGCACCAGGTCGCCGACGCGCTCCACACCGTCGACACCCCCGAGGTCCTCGTCGGCGGGGCGCTGCTCGCCGAGGAGGCGTTCGTCGACCAGGCGATCACCGACGCCGCCGTGGGCGAGGGCGTGGCGATCGCCGTCCTGCTGGTCGTGCTCGTCGTCGTCCTCGGCGGCCTGCGCGCGGGCCTGGTGCCGCTGCTGTCCGCGCTCGCCGCCATCGCGGTCGCGCTGCTCGTGCTCAGCGGCCTGCTGGGGATCGTGCCCGTCAACGAGTTCGCGGTGAACGTCGTGACTCTGCTCGGCCTCGGGCTCACGGTCGACTACTCCTTGCTCGTCCTGGCGCGCTTCCGCGAGGAGCGCGCCGAGCACCCGGGCCTCCCGCTCGACGAGCTCGTCGGGCGCACGCTCGCCACCGCCGGGCGCGCCGTCCTCGCGTCCGGGCTGGCCGTCGCGATCGCCCTGACCGGCCTGCTCCTGCTCGGCGACTCGCTGCTCTCCGGCATGGCCGTCGGCGGCGCCGTGGTGGTGCTCGTCGCGACCGCCGCCGGGCTGACGCTCGTGCCCGCGCTCGTCGCGACCTGGCACCGCGCCATCCCCGCCCCGGGAGCCCGCACCTGGTCCCACCCGTGGACCGGTCGCGGCGGGGCCGGGACGCTCGGGCGCCTCGCGCGCACCGCCCAGCGGCACGCCGTGCTCGTCACGCTCGGCGCGACCGCCCTCCTCCTCGCGCTCGCCGCGCCGCTCGGCTCGATGACGCTCGGCAGCTCCGAGGTCCACTCCCTGCCCGCCGACGCCGAGGCGCGCCTCGCCGCCGACGCGTCGACGTCGCGCTTCGCCGACCTCGGCGTCACCCCGATCACCGTGCTCGTCGAGGCGCCCCGCGGCGACGAGGCCGCCTCCGCCTACCTCGACCGCGTCGCGGCCCTGCCGGGCGTCGAGGACGCGATGCAGGACACCGACTACCCGTCCGAGGTCCTCGTCGTCGACGTCACGCCCGACGTCGGCGAGGGCGGCGACGCGACCGCCGCCGAGGCCCAGGACCTGCTGCGCGCGATCCGCGCGATCGACACGGGCGACCTCGACGTGCACGTCGCCGGTCCGGCCGCCGAGGTCGTCGACACCCAGGAGCACCTCGCGCAGCGCCTCCCGCTCGCCGCGGGCGTCGTCGTGCTCGCGACGTTCGTGCTCCTCTTCCTGCTCACCGGCTCGCTCGTCGTGCCGCTCAAGGCGCTCGTGATGAACCTGCTCACGCTCGCCGCGACGCTCGGCGTCCTCGTCTCGGTGTTCCAGCACGGCGTCGGGGCCTCGCTGCTCGGGTTCGAGCCGTGGGGTGCGCTCGACGTCACGACGCCCCTGCTCATCGGCATGCTCGTGTTCGGTCTGTCCACCGACTACGAGGTGTTCCTCCTCGCGCGCACGGCCGAGGAGTGGCGCGCCCGCACGCCCGGGGAGGACCTGCGCGCCGCGAACGACCGGGCCGTGCTCCGCGGCATCACCGCGACCGGCCCGGTCATCACGACGGCCGCCGTCGCCATCGGCATCGTGTTCCTCGGTTTCGCGGCGGGCGAGCTCGTCGCGATGAAGGAGGTCGGCGTCGGCATGGCCGTCGCCGTGCTCCTCGACGTGACCGTCGTGCGCGGCCTCCTCCTCCCGGCGACCATGACGCTTCTCGGGCGATGGAACTGGTGGCCGTCGTGGCGGGACGGTTCCGAGGGTTCAGTCCGGGCGAGGGCTCCGCGGGGGGCGCGACGGGTCTTCCATCCGCCGCTCGTCCCTCGCGGCTCCCGCCAGACCCACCACGACCCGTCACACCCCCGCTCCGCCCTCGCCCTCGGCGTCCGGCTCACCCTCCGCGCCGCCGAGGTAGAGCCTTGGTCTGCCGAGGTAGAGCCCTGGTGGGCCGAGGGAGAGCCGTGGCGCGTCAGGCGTCGCGCATGACCTCGGCGACGAAGCGGGCGGAGCGCTCGCGGAGGCCGTCGACGCGGAGCTCGACGAACAGCTCGCGCATCGACTCGTCGTCGCCGATCTCGGTGCGGGTCGGTGTGCGGCGCACGTTCTGCGAGCACAGGAAGTGGGTGCAGATGAGGGTGCCGACGGTGTTGCCGCGGCGCCCGGCGGCGCCGGCGCGCCGCGCGACGTAGAGGCTCACGTCGTCCGTGACGACGACGTCCTCGCACCACGCGCAGACGGCACGCTTGCGCATGCCGCCCGTCTTGGCGTCAGTGGAGCGCAGCAGGACGCCGCGCGGCTCGCCGTCGACCACGACGACGGCGTACGCGAGCAGCGGCGCCTTGCGGTCGCGCCACCCGAGGTAGTCGAGGCGGTCCCAGTCGAGCGAGTCGAGCTCGGGGAGGGTCGCCTGCGCGGCCTCGCGCTTGGACGCGTTGACGAACGACGCGCGGATCTGCTTCTCGGTCAGGGGAATCATGGGTTCAGGGCTTCCGTGTCGGTACGGTCCCACCCTGCCCGACGGCGTGCCGCGGCGCAGGAGGTCGGCTCACCGCGACGCGGGGTCGCGGTGGCCTCACGACGACGGCGCTCGTCCGAGGCGGGGAAGGCGGGGAGGACGGCATGCCCGCTACCGCCGTCGCCAAGACCTGCTCGGTGCGGGGGAGGTGTCGTCAGGAACGCGTCGTGACGACGAATACCCAGCACCCAACGGGGCGGGGCGCCTTGTCGGCGTCCGGAGGGTGGTCTCAGCGGGTGACGGTGCGGGAGGGGATGGTGCCCGAGCAGGCCGCCATGGCCACCTCGCAGCCTGCGGTGCTGTGCATCCGCGTCTCCTCGTCCCGTGCGGTGCGCCCGTCCGGCGCGACCTGAACCGTGGCCGTGCCCGACCGGCACGACGAACGGCTGCCCTCGGCAACCGTCACCCTCGATGGTGCGCCTCGCACACCGCCGTCGTCAACGTGATTCCCCCTCGCACGGCGAGACCGGTCGTCGCCGAACCCGGGGTTCCTCCCCAGGATGCGCTCCGCGTGGGGAGGAACCCCGGGTTCGGCGATGTCGCGACCGGTGACCTCCGGCGCCCGGAGAGGGACGAAAGACGACGCGGCGGGACGCCCGCGGGCGCGAGACTCGGAGGCTCCGCCACCCGTCGTCGAGGAGGATCCTCCGTGCCCGTCGCGCCGTCACCGTCCGAGACCGTCGCACCCGTGGGGGAGCGCTTGGTGTCCGTCGAGGTGGTGGTGCCGTCCGGGGTGTTCTGGTCGGGCCCGGCGCGCAGCGTCACGGTGCCGTCGGTGTCGGGCACGCTGGGGATCCTCGCGCGGCACCAGCCCGTCGCGGCGACCCTCACGGCGGGTCGCGTGCGGCTGCGGACCCCGGACCGTCCGACGGCGGAGCTGCGCATCGGCGGCGGCTTCCTCGTGGTCGACGACGACGAGGTGACGATCCTCGCCGACGACGCGACGTGGGTGCAGGCCCGGTAGCCCCTAGGCGGGGTCGGCCGCCGGACCGAGCTGCACGACGACGATCCGGTGCCCGTCCGGATCGTGGACGTGCGCGAACCGGTCCCCGGACTCGGCGTCGGAGTCCGGCCCGACGAACGGCTCGACCCCCACGGCGGCGAGCCGCGCAAGGGTCGCGTCGAGGTCGTCGACGTAGAGGACGAGGTTCGGCAGCCCGTGGCGCACGAGGGGTGCGCCGCCGTCGGGGAGCGGGACGAGCCACAGCCCGGGCTCGTCGACGCGGCCGGGTCCGACGTGCAGCAGCGGGAACCCGTCGGTCTCGCCGCGGAACAGCGTGCCGAACCCGAACCCGTCCGCCCAGAACGCGGCGCTCGCGTCGAGGTCGTGGCAGAGCAGGACCGTGCGGCCGATCGTCGTCGTCATGGCGGCGAGCCTAGGCCGTGCCGCCGACACCGCGCCCGCCCGGCGCCCGCCCTCACGGGCGCGCGTGCGCCGTCGGGCATACCGTGGACCGCATGGCGACCGACGGCGGCATCCGCAGGACGATCAGCGACCTCGTCGCGCAGGAGCGCGAGCTCCGCGAGCAGCTCGCGCACGGCGAGATCACCGGCGGGCAGGAGCACGAGCGACTGCGTGCGATCGAGGTCGAGCTCGACCAGTGCTGGGACCTGCTGCGCCAGCGCGACGCGGCCCGCGAGTTCGGGAGCGACCCGGATGCGGCGACCGTGCGCGACCCCGGTACGGTGGAGAACTACCTGGACTGATCGTCGCCGACGACGACGCCCAGGCCCACGCACCGACCTCAGAAGGAGAACGCCATGACCACGACCAGCGAGCAGGCGGCCGACAGCCCCCTCCCCACCGGGACGGAAGGCCGCGACATCCCCGGGCACGCGGGCGCGCTGGCGCGGTTCGTCGTCTCGTTCGCGCTGTTCGTCGGGGGCCTGGTCCTCATGGGGTCGGGCATGTCCGGCGTCGACGGCGGCGTGTGGCTCTTCGTCGGCGGGCTCCTCGCCGCGACGCTCGCGTTCGCCCTCCCGATGGCGGGGACGGGCACGACCGAGCGCTGACCGACACGACGCGGAGGCCGGGTCCCGACGGGACCCGGCCTCCGGCGTGTGCGGGGATCAGCCGAGCGTGGCGCGGACCGCCTTCGCCGCGGCGACCAGGTGCTCGAGCGACGGCACGGTCTCCTCGTAGCGACGCGTCTTGAGGCCGCAGTCCGGGTTGACCCACACGACCGTCGGGTCGATCGACTTCACGGCGAGCTCCAGCAGCTCGGTGACCTCCTCGGCGGAGGGCACGCGCGGGCTGTGGATGTCGTAGACGCCCGGCCCGATGCCGCGCGCGTACCCGGCGTCGCGCAGCTCCGGCACGATCTCCATGCGGGAGCGCGCCGCCTCGACCGACGTCACGTCCGCGTCGAGGCCGTCGATCGCACCGATGACCTCGCCGAACTCCGAGTAGCACAGGTGCGTGTGGATCTGCGTCGCCGCCTCCACGCCCGACGTCGCGAGCCGGAACGAGCCGACCGACCAGTCGAGGTACGCGGGCTGGTCGGCCTTGCGCAGCGGCAGGAGCTCGCGCAGCGCGGGCTCGTCGACCTGGACGATCCCGATGCCGGCGGCCTCCAGGTCCGCGATCTCGTCGCGCAGCGCGAGGCCCACCTGGTTCGCGGTGTCGCCGAGCGGCTGGTCGTCGCGCACGAACGACCACGCGAGGATCGTCACCGGCCCGGTGAGCATGCCCTTGACCGGCTTCTCGGTAAGTGACGCCGTGTAGGCGGACCACTCGACCGTGATCGGCGCGGGCCGCGTGACGTCGCCCCACAGGATCGGCGGGCGGACGCAGCGCGAGCCGTACGACTGGACCCAGCCGTTCGCCGTGACGGCGAACCCGTCGAGGTGCTCCGCGAAGTACTGCACCATGTCGTTGCGCTCGGGCTCGCCGTGCACGAGGACGTCGAGGCCCAGCTCCTCCTGGAGCGCGACGACGCGCGCGATCTCCTCGCGCATCGCGGCCGTGTAGTCCGCGTCCGAGAGCTCGCCCTTCGTCCACAGCGCGCGGGCGCGGCGGATCTCCGGCGTCTGCGGGAACGAGCCGATCGTCGTCGTGGGCAGCGGCGGCAGGTTCAGACGCTCCTGCTGCGCGGCTGCGCGCTCGGCGTAGTCGCCGCGCGCGAAGTCCGCGTCGGTCAGCGCGGCGGCGCGCTCGCGCACCCCGGGCACGACGACGCCGCTCGCCTCCGCGCGCGACGCCACCGCCGCGCGGGACGCCTCGATCTCCGTCGCGACGGCGTCGCGACCCTCCGTGAGCGCGCGGGCGAGCGTCGCGACCTCGCCGACCTTCTGGTCCGCGAACGCGAGCCAGTCGCGCAGGCGCGGGTCGAGCGTCGTGCCCGACGCCGTCCCCGGCTCGGCGAACACCTCGTCCTCCACGTCGTGCGGCACGTGCAGCAGCGACGTCGACGTCCCGACGGCGACCGCACCGGCACCCAGCGTCTGGAGCGCGTCGACGACGTCGAGCTTCGCCGCGAGGTCCGCGCGCCACACGTTGTGCCCGTCGATCACGCCCGCGACGAGCGTCTTCCCGGCGAGGCCGGGGACGCCGCCGTCGGCCGCCGTCGGGACGGCGCCCTTGACGAGGTCGATCGCGATCGCCTCCACGTCGGTGCCCGCGAGGAGCGCGAGCCCGTCCCGCGCGTCGCCGCCGTCGTCCTCGGCACCGGCCTGCAGCCCCCCGAACGGCGCGGCGACGAGGATCGCGGGCCGCTCGCCCGGTGCCGAACCCGGGATCTCTCCCGAGCCGGAGGACTCCGTGGGGAGCGACCCCGGGTTCGGCACGGGGCGGAGGTCCGTCGCGAGGGTGCGGTAGGCCGACTCCACCGCTGCCGCGAGCTCCGTGAACGGCACGTCGACCGAGTCGGTGACGAGGATCGGCTCGTCGAGCTGGACCCACGGCGCGCCGGCGGCGGCGAGCGCGCGCAGCAGGTCGGCGTAGGCGGCGACGACGTCGTCGAGGCGGTCGAGCGGGCGGAAGCCTGCGACCGACGACGCAGCGTCGTCGGCGGCCTTGGACAGCGCGAGGAACGTCACGGGCCCGACGACGACGGGCCGCGTGACGATGCCCGCCTCCTTGGCCTCGACGAACTCGCGGACGACGCGGTCGTCGACGAAGCGGATCGGGGTGTCCGGGCCGATCTCGGGCACGAGGTAGTGGTAGTTCGTGTCGAACCACTTGGTCATCTCGAGCGGGGCGTCGTCGCCCTGGCCGCGTGCGACGGTGAAGTAGCCCGCGAGGTCGAGGCGGCCCGCGTCGTCGGTGAGCGACGCGAACCGCGACGGGATCGCCCCGAGCGAGGCGGCGACGTCGAGCACCTGGTCGTAGAACGAGAACGACCCGGGGACGGACGCGTCGTCGGCGCCGAGGCCGAGCTCGACGAGCCGGCGGACGGTCGCGAGGCGCAGCTCGCGGGCCGTGGCCTCGAGCTCGTCGGCGCTCGTGCGCCCGGCCCAGAACGCCTCGACGGCCTTCTTGAGCTCGCGGCGGCGCCCGATGCGGGGGTAGCCGAGCACGGTGCCGGCGGGGAATCCGGCCTGGATCTGGGTAGGGGAGGGTACGGAAGTGGCCATGATCGAAACCTCTTGCTGGTCCGGAGGACCGGTCAGACGGGCGTGCCGTGCGTGGCGGCGCTCGTCGGGGGCAGGGAGGTGCCGGTGACCCACGGCCCGCTGGCCAGGTCCGGGACGAGCGGGGCGGCGGCAGCGCTGGCGCTGCCCCCGGTCCCGCGCGACCCGCCGCCGAGGTGGACACCCTCGAGCAGGTCAAGAGCGGCGCGGTGCTTGTTGAACGTGTACACGTGCAGACCGGGCGCGCCCGCGTCGAGGACGCGCTGCGCGAGGTCGACCGAGTACGCGATCCCGTAGGCGTGCTGCGCCTCCGGGTCGGGCAGGGCGTCGAGCGCGTCCAGCAGGTGCTGGGGCGCGCGCACGCCCGTGAGCTCCTCGACGCGGCGGAGCCGTGCAGGCTCCGTCGTGGGCAGCAGCCCGGCGAGGATGGGGATCGTCACGCCGGCCGCGCGGGCCTCGGCGACGAAGTCGGTGTACGACGACGCGTCGTAGAAGAGCTGCGTGATCGCGAAGCTCGCGCCGGCCTGCTGCTTCTGGAACAGGCGGCGCACCTCCTGCGTGCGCGTCGTGCCGGCGGCGGGGTTGCCGTCGCAGAACGTCGCGACGGCGATCGTCAGCGGCCGGGCCGCGCCGCGCAGCGCCGCGGCCGGGTCGGCCGCGCACCGCGACGCCTCGACCTCGCGCAGGAGCGCGACGAGCTCGGTCGACGACCGGACGCCGTCGGGCGCGGGCTGCCAGTCCGGCTGGTCGCGCGGCGGGTCGCCCCGCAGCGCGAGGAAGCTCCGCACGCCCTCGTCGAGGAAGTCGGAGATGACCTCCTCGACGTCCTCGCGCGACGCCCCGACGCACGTGAGGTGCGCGATCGGCAGCACGGGCGTGCCCTGGAGCAGGCGGCCGACGACCTGGCGAGCCGTCGCGCGGTCGGTGCCCGCCGCGCCGTACGTCACGGACACGAAGTCGGGGTGCGTCGCGACGAGACGGCGTGCCGTCTCCCAGAACTTGGGCGCCGCGTCCGGGCGCCGCGGGGGCATGAGCTCGAACGAGACCGTGGGACGTGCCGCCCCGCCGTGCGCCTGCCCGACGGCGTCCGCGACGCTCACGACGTCGCCTCGCCGGGGCGCGCCACGGCACGCGGCGCCGGGACACGGAAGGGCGCGACCGCCGTCGGGCACGTGCCCGGACGGTGCGCGAAGGATGCCTCTGAGGTCATGCGTCACTCCATCGACCCTGGCGTTAGCACCTTTGTCCTCGGGAGGCTTCCGTCGGCGGGTTGCTGCGGTGTCGTCGAGCCAGGACTCTCGACCGCTCTGGATGGTTGCCACGATCCTACGGGCCATCCGGCATACGGTCGAGGGTGCCCGTCACGTGAGACGGGATGGCGTTGCCCGGGGGTGCCGTGACGTTCGGGGACGTGGGCCGGTGTCCGCGTCCCTGGACGGCGAGAACACGGTGTGAGTGCGATCGCAACAGGGTGACCCCGGGGGTGACCGCGGGTGAAGGATGCTGTGAGTGGTATCACGGGTGGGGCCGCCAAGCATGCTCTCGCCTGCGACGATGCGCGCCGTGGCTCTCAGGAGCGCTCAACTGGACGGTCGTTCAGGTCTACCGTCGAAAGGCGTGGTCGACCCGCTCTGACATGCGATCTGCCCGGCCCCTCTTGGCGGAGTACGAACCGGGCAGATCTCTCCCTCTCAAGGAAGGACCTCACTGTCCCATGCGTATCGCATCGGGGGCAATGCTCGGCGCTGCCCTCATCCTCAGCCTGTCCGCGGCACCCGCGCTCGCTGGCGGGTCCGACTCGCCCACGCCCTACCGCGTGGCCCCGGAAGGGCTCTATCTCCCCGCGGGTGACGCGTTCCCGGACGGTGGCCACGTGAACGTCCGCTACACGGTCGAGGGCGCCGAGCGGTCGGTCGGCATCCACTTCGAGACGCTCAACGACCAGCCGTCGGGCCGGTTCGTCGGCTCGAGCTTCCTCCCGTGGTCGGCGCTCGTCCACTCGGACGACTACTGCATCACGTGGGTCCAGGTCGCCCACTACGACGAGCACTTCGGTGAAGGCGGCCAGGATCCCGTCTGCTCGAGCGTGCCGTCGGACCCGGTTGAGCCGTCAGACCCGGTTGAGCCGTCGGATCCGGTCGAGCCGTCAGACCCGGCCGAGCCGACAGACCCGGCCGAGCCGACAGACCCGGCCGAACCGACAGGTCCGGCCGAGCCCACGCACCCGGCGGACCCGAGCGATCCGGCGGAGCCTGTCGTGCCGTCGCAGCCCGTCGACATGGTCGTGGCCGAGCCGACCACGGACGCCATACCTGGTGCGGCGCAGCCCGCGGAGAAGGGAGAGCTGGCGGCGACGGGGCTTGAGACGGTGCCGGTCGCGGCGGCGTCCGGTGCGCTGCTCCTGGCCGGTGTCCTGCTCGTTGCCGGGCGCCGCCTCGTGCGCCTCCGCGAGGGCTGAGCGGGAGCCGGTTCCCGTGAGGTCGGGCCGTCGCTCCGTCCTGTGGTCACCCTCAGGATCACCCTCCGTACCTCCTGACTTCGCCGGTCCGTGAGGTTGTATCGGGGCAGACGTAGGGCGCGCGGTAACCGTGTCGCCCTGCGTCCTTGTGCCGGGCGCATGACGGATCACCCGTCGTGACTCCGGCCGACCGACGTCTGTCAGAGGTATGGAGCGGTGGCGGAGGCGAGAGACGGCGGACGACAGCGAGAGCAGGGTTCACCCTCGATCAGCGGGTGGCAGCAGGTGCTGACCGGTCGGGAAGAGGCGGGCGGCGCGGGACGGGCCGAGGTGGAAGCGGCGCTTCGCGGTCTGCTCCCGCGTCTGGCGACGACCTCTGCGGCGATCGAGCGTCCGCTCCTTGACGACACGCTCACGAGCACCACCCGTCACGTCCTGGTCCGCGCCGCGCGCGGCTTCGGGAAGACCGTGTCGGTCGCACGGTGGTCGCGGGCCGCGCTCGCCGAGGGCCAGGTGATCGTCTGGCTCTCGGCGTCCGCGAGCGACCCGGCGCGGCGGTGCATCGGTGCCGGAGAGCTCGCGGACCGCGTTCTCGACCAGGTGCGGTACGTGCTCCGGCCCACGGGGTCCACCGATCTCGACGGCGCGGGACCCGGGCGCCTCGGGGCGCTGCTCCGCGCTCTGGGCCCGGTGACCGTCGTCGTCGACGACGTCCGTGCAGGCCATGCAGGCCTCATCGACGCGGCCTGCGCGGCGGCGGTCGCTCTCGGGGCACGGGCGGTCGTGCTGAGCACCGTCGGTCCCACGCCCGTCCGGCGGGGCACAGGCATGGTCGAGGTCGGCATGGCTGCGCTCGCATGGAGCGCGCAGGACACGGTGCGCTTCGCCCGGGTGCGAGGGATCGAGATCACCGAGGAGGTGGCGGGGCTCGTCACCGACGGACTTGGCGGCTACCCGGCGTCGATCGTCACCGCGGTGGCCGACCTGGGTTCGGGCGGTTCGGGAGGAGTCGATCTCCACGACGCGGTCCCCGCCGTCGTCCGTCGAGAGACGACGCGAGCTCTGGGGTCGTTCGTGCCTCCGGAGATCATGCCCTTCCTCCTCGACACCTGCGTCGAGCGTCGTCTCCAGGTGGACGAGCTCGACGACCTGACGGCGGTGCCGGACGCGCGCTCGACGGCTCGGCGACTCGTCGAGGGGGGGATCCTCTACCGTCATGTGGGCGCTGACGCGGGCGTGCTCGAGTACGAGCCCAGGATGCGGCAGAGCCTGCTCTCGCACCTGCGCTATCTGGATCCGGCCGGCTACGTGCGCCGCTTCCAGCAGCGTGTGGACGCTCACGTCGCCCGGGGGGCCACGTGGGCGGCCCTCTCGCGGGCGCTCGACTCCAGAGAGCCCGGAGTCGTGGACCGCGCGCTGGTCGCGACCTGGCCCGACCTGCTCGCCGTCAGCTCCGGGCCGGGCTTCGACGAGCTGTGGCGCAGCGCCGTCGAACGATGTCCGGAGAGCATCCCGGGCCGACTCCGCATCCTGCGCGCGGCGATACGACCCACGATCGGCCGCATCGAGTCGCTCGACGAGCACGACGAGCCTCTTGCCGAGGCCGTCGCGCCGACGACCGCATCGCCTGAAGCGCGGGCGTTGGACGCCTTCTGTCGGGTCGCACTCCTGCGCCGCGCCGGCCTGTACGACAAGTCCTTGCAGGCGGCACAGGGTGCGCTCGACGATCTCGGTGCCGACCGCGGCGCGCCGCGGTCGATCGGCGCGGCAGTGCTGCTCGAGCTGCAGGCGTCGATGAGCGCGCTCTGCGCAGGTCTGGTCCGGGTCGCGGCAGCGTTCGCCGACTCGGCCTCGCAGCGGGCCACACGCTCGGGTGCGCTCTCCGTCGCTGCCGTGGCGTGCGAGCTGGCGGCGGTCGCGGAGGCGTGTGGTGGTGATCTCGTGGCCGCGGACGAGTGGGTGCGCGAGTCGCGGTCCTTGCAGGCCCCGCCCGCCTGGTGGCGCGGGTGCGGGGGGGACGTCCCGTCGGTCGTCGCAGCGCTGGTCCACCTGGAGGGTCGCCGTATCGACGAGGCCAAGGCGTCGCTCGGGAGGAGCATCGAGAGGCCGGGCGGTGACCTCTGGTTCGTGCGGAGGCATGTGATGGCGGTGATGGCCGAGCTCAGCGGTACTCCGGATCTCGCGCTCGACGTCCTGGTGGCGGATGCCGCGAGGAGAGGCATGGCGGTCGAGCCCGACGCGAGCGAGCGGCGCGCACCTTTCCTGGTCGTGCAGGACGTCGCTCGCTTGCACCTGGTGGCGGGTCGCGGTGCAGCCGCCATCCGCGTCGCCGACACCCTCCCGCGGTCCGCGCCGGTCCGAGACGTCGTCAACGCCCATGCGCTCGTGGCGAGCGGGAGCCTGGTCGAGGCGTTCCGTCGCGTCGCGAGGCTCGGCGAGAGGGCCCGGCTGACGACGGGGGCTCGCATCGAGGGCCTCGCCGTCACGGCCAGCGCACTCGTGGCGCTGGGAGAGAAGGACCAGGCCCGCGCGGAGATGCGGCGGGCGTGGGGCCTTGCGCGCCGGGCGAACGCGCTGCTCGAGCTCCGGTGGGCCTCTCCTGAGGCGATGGACCTCCTGCTCGCGGACGTCGACGGTGCGGAGCGTGCCGAGCTGGAGCCGGTGGCGGAGCTTGGGCGGCGGGCCTCGCCCGAGGGCGGGACGGTCCTGCTGCCCGAGCGTCAGCTCCTCGTGCTCCAGCTCGTCGTCGACGGGCTGAGCGGCCCCGAGATCGCCCGCAGGCTCTACGTCTCGCACAACACGGTGAAGACTCAGATCCGCGAGATCTACCGTCGCCTGGGCACCCACACGCGTGCGGAGACGGTGATGCGCGCGAAGCAGCTCGGTCTCGTCGCGGCGAGCCGGGGAGCGGTCCGGCGCGGCGTGAACGCGGCCTCGGCGGCAGGTACGAAGCAACATCGATGACGGCGCCGGTCGGCCCCGGCTAGGGCTCCGTCGTCACCTGCCCGTGGTGGCGCAGATAGGCGTGTCGGAGGCGTTGCCGCGCCCGCCGCGCGAGGGACGACACGGCGTTGGGGCTGATCCCGAGCACGTCGGCCAACTCTGCGGGCGAAGCGCCCAGGACCTCGATGTGCCAGAGCACCTTCTGCCATCGTGCCGGGAGAGCGGCGAACGCGTCGAGGACGCGATGTCGCTCGATCTCGTCCAAGAGAACGTCTGGATCGTGGTGGGTCCCGTCGAGCCGGTGCAGGTCCGTCGCCCGGACGCGGTCCTGGGACCGCAGCGTGGACCACGCGACGCGTCTCACGATCGTCAGGAGGTAGGCCCGCACGTGCCGTGACGGACCGCGTCCGGCGCGGATCACACCCAGGAGGGCCGTGAAGGACTCGGCGACCACGTCGTCGGCCCAGGACGGGCCGACGAGCGCCCTGGCCACGACCAGTGCGTACGGTCGGTGAGAGCGGTAGAGCGCAGCGAACGCGTCGTCGTCGCCCTCGCGCAGCCTGGCCACGAGCTGCTCGTCCGAGAGGGGCGCCGTGAGCGAGGGCGACCCGGTGTCGAGGGTCACCTGTTCAGGGAAACGCGCGAGCGTGGCCTGCGCGCGGCAGGAGAGGGTGATTCGGCGGGCGAGCGACGTGTCGGTCCCGGTCCGTCATGAGACGGGTCCGCGGACGTCCTTCTCCACGATGACCACGACCGGGGCAGGCGCGCCGCTCGACGAGCTGTGCGAGAGGTGGCGCGCGGCGACGTTCGCAGCGGGCTGGGACGCGCTCGCGGACTGGGCGGTCCCCGCGGTGGTCCACGTGGCTGCCGCGCACCTGGGAGGCCGGGACGTCACCGGGCCTGCGCGAGCCCTCGGCATCGCTCGCGCGAACGCGGGGGTCGGTATCGCCGACGGGATCCGGGATCTGGCGGTCTTGTACTCCCTGGGCGGCGCAGGTCTGCCCGGCCCCGTCGTCGCGGCTCTCGCCGACGGGTGGGAGCGGACGTCGGGCATGCTGGGCGGGGCGGCAGCGCACGGGAGCCTGAGCGGTCTCGGGACGGTGGACGACTTCCTGAGCGGCTGTGGCGCGGTCGTCGCCTCCTATCGCCACGGCCGGGAGGGCGACGTGCCGATCGTCGTGGTGGTCGACGGCCGGGCCGGTTCGTCGGTCCCCCTCGACAGGTGGGAGCGCGACCTCGCACTCGGGGAGTCTCTGCGCCGCGTGTTCCCTCCGCCCGCACCCGCCTGCTACGTGGACGGCGTCGCCCTGGTGGTTGCCTGGCGCGTCCCCTGCGAGGATCCGGACACCACGCGGAACGTCGTTGCGACCCGTGTGCGAGACGAGCTTGCACGATGGACGGCAGGTTCGCTGAGGGTGCCTGTCCGGGTCGGTGTCGAGGCCCTCCCGGACGACTCGCGTGGGCTCGGACGGCTCGTGCAGAGACTGCTCAAGACGTAGTCCGGGGCAGCCGCCCGGACCAGGCGGGCGGGAGCAGTGTCACTCGTCGAGCTCTTCTACCACGCCGAGACGACGAGCATGACCAGCACGAGCAGGCCACCGAGGACGCAGCACACGCTGAGCACGGCGAGGAGGCGTGCTGTCCGGCGCTGTCGCCGGGGCGTCGGCGGCTTCCACGTCACGACCGGCGCTTCCCAGCCGCGCAGCTCCTCGTAGTCGTCGGTGCGGATGGCGCGGAGCACCACGTGGGTGGGTGGTGCGAAGGTTCGCGGACCGCTGCCCCACGACCAGGGAGCGACGATCTCCCGCGAGGGACGGGTCGGTTCCGCGGCTGAGCTCTTCCGGGCCATGTCTGGACAGACGCCGCCGACGCTCGAGCAACTCTATGTGACGTACATCACATCAATGCCCCATCACCGGGCTCCGAGATCCCCCGTCTGTACCCCCGAGCGACGGGCTCCACGTCCGTCGCGACTCGAATCCGCGCAGGGCGTCCCGCCCGGCTCTACGGAAGGGCAGTCCATGTACAACACCCCTGGAATCAGCACCGGCATCAGTGGGGCCACCGCGGGTGCCGGTGCGCTCGCAGTGACGGGTGCCACGACGTTCGCCTACGTCGCGCTCGCCATGGCGCTCGTCGTGGGAGGTCTGCTGCTGCTGCGGACCTCGCGCCGTCGACGTGAGGCCGTCGCCGGGGTCGAGGGCTGATCCGTGAGCGCCGCGGAGGCGACCGTACCGCTCGTGCCGAGGAGCGTCTCGCGTGCCTTCGACCGGACGGTGCGGTGGACGCTCGCCGTGGCGCTCGCCGTCGGCTCCGTGGCGGCGATCCTGCATGCGCAGGCGTTCCGTCAGCTTGAGGCACGCCTCGCGGGCGAGGTCACCGGTCTCGTCTTCGCGCGCGAGGTACGCGTCATGACGTACGAGCCCGTCCTCGCGTTCGAGCGGGTCGCGGGCGACGACGCCACGTGGTTCGCGCTGCGCATCACCCCCGACTGCAGCGCGCTCTACTTCCTCGTGCCGCTCGCGATCATCGCGGCGTTCGTGCTGGCCACAGGGCGCTCGAGCGTCGCCAGGATCGTGCTCGCGACCCTGGGAGCGGGACTCTTCCTCGAGCTGTTGAACGTCGTCCGTGTCGAGGTGATGGTGCTCTCGATCGTGCGCTGGGGGGCTGAGGTGTTCCAGTGGGTGCACGACACGCTCGGCTCGGCGCTCATGCTCGGTGGGCTCACGGTCGCGCTCGTGCTCTTCTTCCGGCTCGGGTTCTTCGGCCGGCGTGGTCGCAGGACGCGCGGAGCCCGTGGTGAGCAGCCGTGATGGTCGTCCTCGACATCCTCGCGCGGGTCGTCATCAGCATCTCGATGGTCTACTTCATCCTCCTGATGGGCTCGGGCCTCGTGCAGCTGCGCCGCGCGCGGGCGAGCCTCGGGGTGCAGGGCCAGGCGACCTACGGGTCGCGCGACTCGCGGGCGCACGAGCGCCTCGACGTCTACTTCCTCGTCCCCTGCCTCAACGAGGACGCGGTGATCGGGCAGACCGTCTCGGCGCTGACGCTCCTCGACGGCACGACCACCCTGGTCATCGACGACGGTTCCGACGACGACACGGCCCGCTGCGCCGAGGAGGCGGGGGGAGATCGGGTCCGGGTCCTGCGCCGCGTGCTCCCGGAGGCGCGCAGGGGCAAGGGCGAGGCGCTGAACAACGGGATCGCGTGGGTCCGCGACGACGTGGCGGCGCGGGGCCTGGACCCCGGGAAGGTCGTCGTCTGCGTCATGGACGCCGACGGGCGGCTCTCGGACCACGCTCTCGACCATGTCCTGCCGCTGTTCGAGGACGAGAACGTCGGGGGCGTGCAGCTCCAGGTGCGCATCCGCAACCGGGGTTCCTTCCTCACCCGGTACCAGGACTACCAGTTCTGGGGTATCGCCGCGGTGACGCAGTTCGGGCGCCAGGCGACAGGCACCGTCAGCCTCGGCGGCAACGGGCAGTTCGCACGGTTGTCGGCGTTGGACGACGCGGGCGAGAGGCCGTGGTCCGCGTCGCTGACCGAGGACCTCGATCTCGCGATCACGCTCGCACTGAAGGGGTGGGAGCTGCAGACCACGCCGCACGCCTCGGTCGACCAGCAGGCGGTGGAGAAGCTCCCCCTGCTCGTCAAGCAGCGCACCCGCTGGTACCAGGGGCACATGATGGCGATCAAACGTGTCCCGGAGATCTGGCGCGCCCGTGACCTGAGCAACGCGAAGGCGCTCGAGCTCACGTCGTACTGCCTGGTCCCGTGGGTGCTCGACCTCCCGTGGTCGATCCTCTTCCACTACTGCCTCCTCATGCTCGGGCTGAACTGGGACCAGATCGCCGTCGTCGCGGGCGGTGACAGTGTCGCGGTGATCGTGCTGGCGACGGTGTTCTACCTCTTCGCCTTCCTGCCGGCTCTCGCAACGGGGTGGGTGTACTACCGGCGGGACAAGCGGTGGGGAGTGCTCAAGAGCCTGCTCATGGGCAACTCGTTCATCCTCATGAACTACCTGTCGTTCGCGTGCGTCTGGAAGGCACTGGCCCGCATCCTGCGTGGCGAGACGTCCTGGGACAAGACCGCCCGCGTGCGCGAAGGTGCAGCCGCCGTCGACGGGCCGAGCGCTCAGCCCGTCGTCGCGACCGCTGGCTGAACGCCTGGCATGCCCGAGCAGGACCGCCCGTCACGTCCGGCCGGGCGCTTCGTCAGTCGGGGCATGACGACGACCTGGAGCCTCATCGAGCCTGACGAGGCACGCAGCACCGACCCGACCACAGAGAGCTCACGGCGGCACGTCCGCACCGATCCCGGCGTCGAGGCCGACCGCCCCCGGGTCCTCGCGGTCCTCCTCGGAGGGATCGTGTCGCTGCTCTTCGCGGTCCGCGCGCTCGTGCCTGGCCCGATCGGGCTTGCCGACGACGGTGGCGCCGTCCGGTACGCCTGCCAGACCGGGCTCACGGCAGAGACGGCGGGCGGCCCCCGCTTCTTCGACTTCGCGATCCTGCGCTGGTCCGTCGGCGAGGCGGCCACCGGGAGCGAGGGGTGCCCCTCGCACGCGAGCAGCGTGACGTGGCTCGCGGGAGCGTTCCGGTGGGTGGCCGGGCTCCTCGGCCAGGACGTCGTCGACCTGCGGCTCGTCTCGCTGCTCTACGCGGCGGCCTGCGGCCTTCTCGTCGCCCTCGTCCTGCTCGTGATCGGCGGCTCGGTGCGCCGCCAGGTGGTCGTCGCGACGGGTCTGCTGCTCGTAGTGGCTGACGCGGCGTTCGTCGGGTTCGCGGGGTCGCTCTACGCCGAGTCGACGGCGGTGCTGGGCGTGCTCCTGCTCGCCGCCGGGCTCGTCCTGGTGGACTCCCGGGGTCCGCGGGCGTGGGCCGGTCTGGTGGTCGCCGTGCTCGGGTCAGCCCTGGTCACCGGAGCGCGGTCGACGACCGCGATGCTGGCGGTGCCGGTGGCCATCTACGTGGCGATCGTGTGGTGGCGACGCGGGAGCCGCATTGACCGTCGACGGTGGGCGGCGCGCTTCTTGTACCACGGGGTGGCCGTGGCCGCCGTCCTCGCACTGGTCGCACCGGCCGTCTGGGCCGTCGCCGGCGAGTCGGAGCGGGCACGGGTCGCGGAGACCTGGGCGATGCTGACGCAGCGCGGTCTGCTCGATCCGGAGGCGGCGTCCGCGGAGCTGCGTTCCACCGGGCTGACGCCCGGCGCGGTGGACCTCGCGACGACGTCGCCCACGACGTTCGAGAGCAGCGACGAGCGAGAGGCCAACGCCGGCGTGCTCAGGCCGTCGACCGTATGGTCCTTCCTCCTCGCCCATCCTGGACGGGCCGTCGGCGCGCTGGACGACGCCGCGCGCGACTACCTCACTCCTCGACCGGCAGGTCTCGGTTCCTATCCCGTCGATTCGCAGATGCCGCCGAGGGCCCAGGAGAACCGCGTCGTGGTGGTCTCGTCGGTCACGGGATGGTTCGCGGGCGGAGGGCTCATCGTCCTCGGTGCCGGCTGGGCGCTCGTCGCGCTGGTGGGGCTCCGGCGCGCACGGTCCACGAACACCGTCGCGTCGACGCGGAGCGCCGCACGGGCGTCCCTCGTCCTGCTCGCCGGGTCCATGCTCGGAACGGCCACGGTCGCGTTCGGCGTCGGCGTCGCACCCGACCGGGCGGTGGTGCCCGCCGTCCTGAGCGGGCTGCTTGCGGTGGTGCTGCTGGTGGCGTCCCGCCCGAGCGGTCCGTCCCCTGTCGTCGCGGGCTTGCGCTGGGCGGCATCGCGCGGTGCGACCGCACTCTCGGGGGCGAGCGCGGCACTGCGGGAGAGCGCGGCACGGCGCGGGTCGGACGGCGCGCGCCGGTGACGATCACGCGAAGCATGGTCGGCGCTCCTGCGGGTGTGGTCGACGTCGTCCCGAGCAGGAGTGCCGGGCATCACGACGACGTCCCGCTGGCGTCGACGTACTACCGCGCCATCGACGGGCTGCGTGGCGTCGCGGTGCTCTCCGTCGTCGTCTACCACACCGGGCTGTACGAGGCCGGGCTGTTCGGCGTCGACGTGTTCATGGTGCTCTCCGGGTTCCTCATCACGCTGACGCTCCTGCGCGAGCGGTCGCGTCGCGGCCGCGTCGGCCTTGGTGCCTTCTACCGCAGGCGCGCGAAGCGGCTCATCGTGCCGCTGCTCGTCGTCCTCGGGGCGTCGGCCCTCGCCGTCGCCCAGCTCGGGCGCGCGACGGACGCAGACGTGTTCGCGCGACAAGGGCTCGCCTCGCTGCTCTACCTCGCCAACTGGGAGCAGATCCTGCGCGGTGACGCCTACTGGGACGCGACCGGAGGCGTGCCCGGGCCCCTTGCGCACATGTGGTCCCTGTCGATCACCGAGCAGTTCTACCTCGTGTGGCCCCCGCTCCTCGTGCTGATCCTGTTGCTGGTCCCCGCGTGGCGTCGGGTTCCCGTCGTCGTCGGGACGCTCGCCGGAGCCCTCGCGGTGGTGACGGGCTTCGCCACCGCGCTCCTGTACGACGGGACGAACGCCGACGCCCTCTATCTCGGCACGCACACGCACGGGTCAGCGCTCGCCGTCGGTGCCGTGGTGGCGGCGCTCGTCGCCGATGGTGCGCGGCGCGCGGCCGGGGTCCGGACCCGTCGCCAGCGGATCCCCTCTTGGTGTGGGGGTCTGCTCTCCGCGGTGCTGCTCACGGCCCTCGTCGTCGTTTCGGTCCTCACACCGAGCTATCGGGAGCCGTGGCTCTACGCGTCGGGTGGGCTGACGGTCGTCGCGCTCCTGGTGGGTCTGCTCGTCCTGTCCCTCACGCGCGAGGACACCGTGGTCGCGCGTGCGCTCGGGGCGGCGCCGCTCGTCGGCATCGGGAAGTTCTCCTATTCGTTGTACCTTGTCCACGTCCCCGTGCTCTGGGCGCTCTCGAAGAGTCTGCCCGACCCGCGGCCGATCGTGCTGCTGATCGTCGGGCTCCCGTTGTCGATCGTGCTCGCGGCGTTCCTCCACCACATCATCGGCGAGCCTGCCCGTCTGCGCCGGTGGAGCCGGGCGGGGGTCACGGTGTTCACGGCTCTGGCCGTGGTGGTGGTCGGTGGAGTGGCGGTGGTGCCGAGACTGGTGGACTCGACGCAGGGCGAGGGCGCGCGCCGGGTTCTTGTCGTGGGCGACTCGCTCGGGCACGACGTCGCGGACGCGCTCGTGCTGTACGCGCCCGGGCAGTTCACGGTGACGGACGCCGCGTTCGACGGGTGCGGCATCTTCGGTCAGGACACGAGCCGGTCGGCGGAGAGCGACGTGGACCAGGATCCCGGAGCGGGCTGCAACCCGTGGGAGCCGCGGTGGGCCGCGGCCGTCGACGAGCACGACCCCGACGTCGTCGTCGTCACCCTGGGTTGGGACGCGACCCGCATGCAGTTGGACGGACGGTGGATGGACGCGTGCTCGGCGGAGTACGCCGCGCACTACGACCGCCAGCTGGAGGCGGCGCACGAGGTCCTCACCTCCGGGCGCGACGGTCGCCAGGTGCTCTTCACCTCGTCCCGCCGGCACACCAACGTCGTGACGCCGGCGTGGGCGGAGTGCCACACGGCCCAGCTCCGTGCTTTCGCCGAGGACCATGCCGACGTCCACGTGCTCGAGCTCGACGAGCAGGTGTGTCGTGATGATGCCTGCATCCAGGAGACGCCCGAGGGCGACGCCGTGTACTTGGACACGGTGCACTTCACGCGCGCCGGCCTGGCGTGGATCGCACCGTGGGTGGCGGCGGAGATCGACGCGGTGACGGCAGAGCAGGGAGACGGAGACGCGTAGCGCGCTGCCTCACCCGCTGCCTCACCCCGTCACCGGCGGGTCGGCCTCCCGTCTGTTGGTGTGACCTCCGTCTCCGACGGTGGTTGCACGGCGTCGGGGGCGAGGTGCTCCCGGCCTGACAGGAAGAGAACTCGATGAGAACCACACTGCGAAGGACGGCGCGCGCTGCCGTGATCGCTGGTCTGTGTGGAGGGCTCGCGCTCTCCGGGTCCGCCATGGCCATCGCCGCGCCTGCGACCGGTGACCAGACCCAGGCCAACCTGCTCTACTCCGTCGACGGCGGGACCACCTGGTCCGACACCGTCACCGCCGAGCGTGGCCAGCAGGTCCTGGCCCGCCTGTTCTACGACACCACCAAGGACACCCCGGTGACGGGCACGTCCCTGACCACCCAGATCCCCGACGGATTCACCTACGTCCCCGGCACCACCCGCAACGTCCTGGCCCCCGGCTCCGACGTCACCACCGGTACCGTCGGTGCCGAGACCAAGGCCGTCGCCGTCACCGACTCCGTCTGGACCGGCGACAACCTCCAGGTCTCCCCCTCGGCCGGGTTCAACGGCGAGTCCAACGCCTCCCAGACCGGCACCCTGCGCAACGGCACCAAGCGCTACCTCAACCTGCACCAGTGTGACTTCGTCCTGCGCAGTTCCACGGGTACCGAGCGTGATCAGTTCCGGTACGTGACCAACCTCGGCGGGGGCAACTGGGGTGCCGGAACGAACGCGTCGAACACCGCCGACTCCGCGGCGAGCTGTGGCGCCGGTGGGGCGGGGGATGCGGGCGGCACGTGGGTACTGCGTAACAGCCAGGTCGCGGCGCTGGACCTCCTCGGCAACCGTTACGTGAACCTCCAGGAGTGCGACTACGTGATGCCGAGCGTCGGCCGCGGCGACGTGGCGCGCTGGGTGACGAACCTGGGCGGCGGCAACTGGGGTGCCCCGTCGACCGCGGCGAACGCGCCGAAGGCCGCGGGCGACTGCGGGCCGGGTGGGACGAACAACGGTCTGACGTGGGAGCTCAACGGCGACCAGGTCGAGGTGCTCGACACGCTGGGCAACCGGTACGTCAACCTTCACCAGTGCGACTACGCCATCGCGTCGGACCTGACCGGCAACCCGCGCTACCGCTACACGACCAACGCCGGGTCCGCTACGGGCAACTGGGCTGTCGGGACGAACGCGTCGAACGCCGCCGACGCGGCGGCGCTCTGCGGGCCGGGTTCCGCGGGCTGGGAGCTGAACGGGCAGGGCGTCCGCGCGCTGGATCTTCTAGATGCGGCGCGTGGTCAGGGGTTCATCGAGTTCGCCTTCACCTCCGAGGCACCTGAGCCCCCGGCATGCGAGCAGACCGTCACCGAGCCCGCGATCACCTCCACCCGTCAGGGTGTGCTCAACGGCACCGGGACCGGCACCCCGACCTCCACCGCCGCCATCACCCTGGCCGAGTACACCGCCACTGGGGACCCCTGCCCCGAAGAGCTGGCAGCGAACACCGACGAGTACACCACCGTGCAGGACACCACCCTGACCGGGAACGTCCTGGACAACGACGTCATCCCCGACGGATCCACCATCACCGTCACCGGCCCGGGCGCCGGCCCCTGGAACGGTGACCTCACCCTGAACGAGGACGGCACCTTCACCTACACCCCGGCCCCCGGGTACGTCGGCACCGACTCGTTCAGCTACACCATCACCGACCAGGACGGCAACACCTCCGTCGGCACCGTCAACATCACCATCACCGAGGACGAGAACGGCATCCCCCTCATCGCCCCCGGCGCCGCCGCCACCGCAGGCCTGCTCGGCCTGGCCGGCCTCGGCCTCGGCTACACCCGCCGCCGCGAGACCACGAACGAGGTGATCTGACCCCACCAACCGATCCACTTCCTGACAGCGGCCCTCCCACCACCAGGCGGGAGGGCCGCCGTCGTGCGCCCCGGCCCGCGCGGTATGGAAGCAGTACGGAATCGGCACCTACCCCGAGGAGGGCGTCATGGGGAGTCCGTCGTGCCGTCGGTACAGCCGAACGCCGGGCACCGGTCCGGCGCACGAACACAGGAGGTCTCGATGGCAGCACGAGCGCGGGTGTCATGGCGAGGGAGGGCGCTCGGACCGTCCGCCGGAGCGGTAGGTCTGGCGACGGCGGCCCTGGTCGGGTTCGCCGGGGTCGCGGCGGCCGCACCCGTCACCGACGTCGTCGACGGCTCCGGGACGAGCGGGACGTTGGAGTCCGGAGTTCGCTGGGAGTCGACCGCGGAGCTCTCCGGCGGACAGGCCACGTTGACTCAGGGGCAGGAGGCCACCGTCGCTTTCTCGGAGCCGGTGGAGCTTGAGCTTACGATCTGGAGCCTCCAGCAAAATGCGGCGGGACAGGAGTGCGTCTTCGTCTCGGACGGTATCGAGCCGGTGAGCGTCAGCGCCCGGCACCGTTGGGACCCCGGCACCCGTCAGCTCTGCGGCGTGGAGAACGTGTCCGGCGCGGCGAGCGTGTTCGAGGGTTCGGCGGTCGAGCAGGTGACGGTGACGGCGACCGGGTCCAACGCGACGCACGCGCGGCTCCTCGGCGACTTTCGCGTGACCGTGGAGCGGGACGCCGCAGAGCTTGTCGGCGACTCTGCTGCCACCGTGACCGGTGCGGGGACGACGATCGACGTCCTGGCCAACGACGTCCTGCCCGAGGGGTCGAGCCTGCCGACGGTGGACGCCGCGTCCGCCCACGGAGGCGCGGTCACCGTGACGCCCGAGGGGCTCGTCGTCTACACACCTCCCGCCGGGTTCGTCGGCACCGACTCGTTCACCTACCAGGTCGTCGGGCCGGACCGGGTGGCACGGTCGGCGACCGTGACCGTGACCGTGACCGAGGATGAGAGCAGCATCCCGCTGGTCGCGCCGCTCGGGGCCCTCGCGGCCGGTGTCGGGGCCCTGTCCTTTGTGGCGGTGCGGCGCCGGGCACGCCGCTGACCGACGCGCGCTCGCGCGGCGGATGACCGTGGCGCGTCCCGGTGTTGGGGCGCGCCACGGTCGTGTCGTGGCAGCGCGGCCAGGGGCGGAGGCATGGACCGGGTGAACCGGTCAGACCGGCTAGATAGGTCGAAGTCGGAGAGGTATGGTCCGGTGGGGATTGTGCACGTCCAGTGCCCGCCGCGCCGTGCGGATCAGCACACATGCGCGGTGATACCGTCCGTCCAGGTGCCACGAGGTGTCAGAGCATGCTTGACCGCGCAGAGAGCGGCGCGTCGCAGACCTCGCTCGGCTGGGCGGATCTCCACGACGACCGGCTCGTCGACGCGCTGCGCGCCGGGCAGGACGCGGCGTTCACCGAGCTCTACCGTCGGCACGGTCCCGCGGCGCTCGGGGTGGCCCGGCGCGTCCTCGGAGCGGGACCCAGCGCCGACGACGCGGTGGCGGAGGCCTTCACCGCGCTGCTGGCGAAGGCGCGCGAGGGCGGCGGGCCGACGAGCAACGTCCGCTCGTACCTACTGACGTCCGTGCGCAACGCGGCGCTGAGCCACGTCCGCTCGCAGGAGAAGGTCCGGCCAGCGTCGCATGAGGCTCTCGACGGCCCGGCGCACGACCCCGACCGCCTGACCGTGGCCGAGGACGTCTCCCTCGTGCGCTCGGCGTTCGGCACGCTGCCGGCCCGCTGGCAGCAGGTGCTCTGGTACCTGGACGTGGAGGGCATGACGCCGGCTCAGGCGGCGCCGATGCTCGGCATCTCGCCGAACGCCGCGTCGTCACTGGCCCGGCGAGCGCGCGACCGTCTGCGCCACGGCTATCTCCAGGCCCACGTACGGCGGGCCGACCCCGGGTGCGCGGACTTCTCGCCGCACCTGGCGCGGTACGCGCAGGGTGGTCTCACCCCGCAGGTACGGCGGCGCATCGAGACGCATCTGACGACCTGTGCCCCGTGCACCGCAGTCGTCGAGGAGCTGAGCGACCTCCGCGGTCGTATGCGCATCCTGCTCCTGCCCCTTGGAGCCCCGGCAGTGCTCGCAGCGTCGTCGGACGGCCAGCGTTCGCACCGGGCGGGCAGGTCGGCGCTGGGTGGTCGGTGGGCGGCACAGCGCCGCACTCGTGGCGCAGCCGCCGGCGCCCTCGCCGTGGTCGGTGCGTCCGGGACGTTGGCCTCCGCCCGTCCCACGGACGACGGCTCGGACGGCCCGGCCGACGACCTCGCGACCGGTGTGGTCGGTAGCCCGCCCGAGGGCGTGGTCGGTGGTGTGGCAGGCGTGCACGAGGCGGACGGCGTGGACCGGGCGACGGCGGCAGTACCCCTGGGGGGCGAGCGAGCAGGTGCCGCAGCAGGGGCTGCGGCGGCCGTCGTGGCGGCTGCTGGGGCGGAGCGAGGTCCGTCGGCGCTCTCTCGTCGGGGACGCCGCCGTGGGGTGGGCGGCGCCGCAGGTGCCAGCGCCGTCAGACAGCGCGACGGCGCGTCGTCGGGCGGTCTGCTCCTGCTTCCTATCGTGGGGTGGTTCGGGGAGTGGCCGCGGTGGTGGTCCGCGGTGGTGGGGACGGTGCGTCACCCGGGGCGCTTCGTGCGCCGGGTGTGGTGGTCGCGCCCCGCGCGGACCTGGCCCTGGTCCGTCGGTGTGGTGTCGACGGTGCTCGTCGTGCTCCTGGGTGTGGCGGCATCGGGGATGCTCCCCGTCCCGGTGGTCGTCGCCCCGGTCGGTGCGCCGGTGGCCTCCGACGGGGCGGGCCCCGCGGACGCCGAGTCCGGCGTGGAGGGCGACGAGGGTGACCCGTCGGTGCCGGCCGAGGCTCAGGGGAGCGGGGCGGTACCGACGCCGGGAGAGCACGGCTCCCCGGTGGGCGCACCAGACGGCGCGGGCGGAGAGGGGCCGGGCACCGGGGGCGACTCCGGCGCGCCGGGCGACGCTGCACCGCCTGGGGTGCCGCGGGGGGCGGCGGATCCCGGCGACCCCACGACGCCCCCGGACCCGGTCGAGCTCGACGTCGTCTTTGAGGACCTCGGAGACCTCGCGCCCGGGCGCCCCGGGGTCCTCGGCGTCACCGTCACGCACGCCGGCCCGGCCCTGGTCGCGACCGTCGTACTCGAGGTGGTGCTGCCCGCTGGCGTTGCCCTCGACTCTGCCGACCCCGGGCGGGCTTCTTCCGACTGGACGTGTGAGCCGTCGGACGCTGGTGCTCTCTGTACGGTACGCGGGCTCGCCCTCGGGGCGGCCTCGACGCTGCTCGTCCCCGTCGTCGTCGCCGCGCACGCCACCGAGGGCGCGGTTCCCGTCACTGTCCGACCCGCAGACGGGCAGTCGGACGCGGTGTTCAGCCAGGACGTCGTGGTGCGGGACTCGTCGCTCGCCGCGCGCTACGTCGCGGTGGGCGACGTCGGCGTCACCCAGGTGGGGGCCCCGGTCCTGCATTGCCCGCCGTCCGACAGCAGGTGCGCGAGCGTCGTCGACGGCACCGCGACCGGGACCCTGCAGGACAACAAGGCGTGGCAGATGGTGACGGTCGACGAGCTGGGCACGGGAACGCCGTCGTCCCGGGCTCGTCTCGACCTGCCGTCCGGCAGCGAGATCGTCAGCGCGCGGCTGTACTGGGGCGGCGAGTACCGCACCGGCATGTGTGACGGGTCCGTCGGGACGGTGCGGCTGGCCTCGCCCGGTGGATCGCTCAGGCAGCCCGTCGGCGCGGTCGTGGTCGAGCGTGCGCCCGGGCGCGACTACGCGGTCTACCAGGCCAGCGTCGACGTGACGGCGCAGGTCCGGGCCGGGGGGTCGGGAACCTGGGGGGTCGCCGACGTGTGCGCGGCCGGTGGCAGCGGGTCGATGGCCGGGTGGGCACTCGTGGTGGTGCACCGGGACCCGACCGGCACCGCCTCGAGACTCGCGATCGTGAACGACGGTCTCCTGGCTGTCACCAAGGGGGACGGAGGCCGCGAGACGGTCGTCGCAGGTCGCGCAGGGTCGCAGGCCCGCATCGGTGCGGTCGCCTGGGAGGGCGACCGCGCGACCGGTGGGGACCAGCTCTTCCTCGACGGCACCGCGCTGGTACCGCTGCGGTGGACCGGATCCGGCCCCGGCGCGGTCGGATCGGGCAGCAATGCCTTCGACTCGACGGCGTGGGGGTCGTCCTACGCGAACTCGCTTGGTGTCGACGTGAAGCCGTTCCGGCCGGCAGCGCTGCTCGCCTCGCGTGCCGCGCTGCGTGCCGTGAGTACGGGGGACGACTTCTGGGTGGGGGCGCTCACCGTCGTCACGGGTGGGTCATGAGCCCGGGCCGGACGACGGGGTCGAGCAGACCGGTCTCGTGCGCCCTCCGCAGTGCGGATGCCCTGTCGTGCACTCCCAGCCGGCGGTAGATGTCGCGCACCTGCGTCTTCACGGTGTTCGCCGACACGAACGACCGACGGGCGATCTGGGTGGCGGTGAGCCCCTGCGCGAGCATGCTCAGCACCTCCGACTGCCGCTCGGAGAGCGTGGCAAACGTCGGCTCGACCGGTTCGCGTGCCGTGCGCGCGAGCTCCTCGACGACGGGGTGCCCGAACAGGCGCGCGGCAACGCGAAGGACGGCGGGCGATCCCCAGCGCAGCGGGAAGGACCCTCCGGTGCGGCGGACCGTGTCGAGAGCGTGGGCAAGCTCGCGGTGGGCGTCGTCATCGGATCCGAGCGCGAGGTGCGCGTCCGCGCTGAGCAGGCGCGCCTCGATGCGAACGCGTGGTGAGGCGGAGTGGGCGACCGCTGGGTTGCGGACGGCGGCGAGGGCCTCGCGGGGGCGCCGATGGGCGAGGCAGAGCCGCGCCGTCAGGAGCGAGTGCGCAGCGGGCTCCTGGTCGAGGAGCTCGGCCACGAGCTCGGCGCTCGTGCCGCGGCCGTGCTCCAGGTACAGGCGCCCGAGGTCGAGCGCGAGCAGAGGGGGGATCGGCCGGGGTCGGTGCGGGTCTCGTGCGACGTCACCGGTGTGGGCCGCGGGAGAGCGCTGCAGCAGCGAGGCGTGGAGGCCGTCGAGGGCGACGGCGGGCGTCGGGCTCAGGGCGGCGTGCCAGGTGTCCAGGTGCAATGCGACGAACCAGAGGTCCGTCGCCCAGTGCGCGTCCCGGAGGCAAGGGTCGGCGACAGCGCCGGTGGGGACTGTTGCTTCGAGGAGCGCGACGTTGGTGGCGAGGAGGAGCGGGTCGCCGAACGTCTGCCGCCACCACGGTGGTGGCGAGGGGAGCAGACAGGCCTCGGCGATCCAGCTCTGCGCGCGGTGGCGTTGCGCGTCGAGCGCTAGCGCGAGGGCTGCGGCCTCGGCGGCCGCCCGTGCCAGTCTCGCCGCCCCGGTGGAGATCGACAGCCGGTACGCCTCCTCGGCGTGGAGGAGTGCCTCCGTCGTCCGTCCTGCCTCGAGTGCGCTGACGAAGGCCTGGAGCATGACCAGGACCCGGGGCCGCGGGAGCTCGGTGTTCCTCGCCCGCAGGAGCCACTGCGAGGCGGTCGCCGACGAAGGACCGGGCTGCCCCGCGCGTCGTTGGTTGGCCGTCCGGATGAAGGCGGACAGCCCGGACAGGGTCTCGTCGGGGGAGATGCTGGTGGCCCGGTATTGCGGGTGGGTGGGCATCGGGCGTGTCACGGACACGAGGTCGAGGAGGTCGGAGGGGACCGACGGCGGGTCCCCGGCGAGCACCGCGGCCTGGACATCCTGGAGGGCGGTGCCGTCCTCCTCGTCGAGCAGGCCGGTCCAGCAGTGCTCCAGCACGCTCCGTGCGGCGTCGGTGTCGCCTGTCCGGATGGCTCCCAGCAGCGTATCGACCTCGCTCGCGTTGGTGGTTCGGGTCGGCATCGCCTGACACTCCACTGTGCAGTCCTCCCAGATTCCCAGCGTGAAGCCGATATTTCCGATTCGGTGGGGTCTTGCACCACTAGGACGCCGAGCCTCACAGTTCGTGTCGTGTGATGCGGGTCACATGCAGCACGGCGGCCCTCCCGCCTGGTGGTGGGAGGGCCGCTGTCAGGAAGTGGATCGGTTGGTGGGGTCAGATCACCTCGTTCGTGGTCTCGTGGCGGCGGGTGTAGCCGAGGCCGAGGCCGGCCAGGCCGAGCAGGCCTGCGGTGGCGGCGGCGCCGGGGGCGATGAGGGGGATGCCGTTCTCGTCCTCGGTGATGGTGATGTTGACGGTGCCGACGGAGGTGTTGCCGTCCTGGTCGGTGATGGTGTAGCTGAACGAGTCGGTGCCGACGTACCCGGGGGCCGGGGTGTAGGTGAAGGTGCCGTCCTCGTTCAGGGTGAGGTCACCGTTCCAGGGGCCGGCGCCCGGGCCGGTGACGGTGATGGTGGATCCGTCGGGGATGACGTCGTTGTCCAGGACGTTCCCGGTCAGGGTGGTGTCCTGCACGGTGGTGTACTCGTCGGTGTTCGCTGCCAGCTCTTCGGGGCAGGGGTCCCCAGTGGCGGTGTACTCGGCCAGGGTGATGGCGGCGGTGGAGGTCGGGGTGCCGGTCCCGGTGCCGTTGAGCACACCCTGACGGGTGGAGGTGATCGCGGGCTCGGTGACGGTCTGCTCGCATGCCGGGGGCTCAGGTGCCTCGGAGGTGAAGGCGAACTCGATGAACCCCTGACCACGCGCCGCATCCAGAAGATCCAGCGTTTGGACTGAGGAGAGGTTTGGTCCGTATTCAAAGCCGGACTGTCCGGGTCCGCACTCGACCGACGTGTTGGCGGTGTTCGACGTGTTGGTGCCGGTGCGGTATGTGGCGATGCTGGTGTCCGTGGTGTTGCCGAACCAACTCGTGTCGCCGCCGGCCGCCGACCTCCAGTTGCACTGGTGGAGGTTGAGGTAGCGGTTGCCCAGCAGATCCAGGGCGTGGACGGAGGAGACGTTCGAGCCGATGGCGTAGCCGGCTGCGGGGTTTCCGGGTCCGCAGGTGACGGTGCCGTCGGCAGAGTTGGATGCGTTTGTTCCGGTCTGGAACCCGGCGAAGCCGGCGGTGGCGGTGGTGTTACCGACCCAGCTGGTGTCGCCGCCGGCTGCCGACCTCCAGTTGCACTGGTGGAGGTTGAGGTAGCGGTTGCCCAGCAGATCCAGGGCGTGGACGGAGGAGACGTTCGAGCCGATGGCGTAGCCGGCTGCGGGGTTTCCGGGTCCGCAGGTGACGG
>NZ_JAMXST010000002.1 GCF_024124905.1 Cellulosimicrobium cellulans | reverse complement strand
TGATGAACAATCCATACGAAGCGAACCCACCAGGGTTCACAAAACTGGCATCAACACGAAAGATGACATCATCTTCCGAAATCAACCAAAGGAATCCCAGACACAACCAACCACCCCACCCGACGGGTGAAGACGATCAGCCATGCCACAGGGACAAAAAATTGGCATTGACTAACAAGCACACTGTTGAGTTCTCAAACAACCGACACACACCAACTCAGCACCACCCGACCGGGCAGAACCTCGCTTGGGGCAACTTCTCTAATATACCAGACCCTCAGCGCCCTCTCCAACTCGGTGATCCGAGCGGAGGGAGCCGGGGGAACCGGCATCCCCGATCATGTCACGGCGCGCGAGGCTCCGTGTCCTTCTCGAGGGGGAGCGCCCGGGGGACCAGCCACCGTCTCGTGCGATCGAGAACCGGTGTCCGTTCCTCCCTGCCGGGCGAACGTCGAGAACACTACACGCGCTCCGACCGGGTGCCAAATCCGTGTGGTGCGCTCCCTTCTCCCCCGCGGCAGCGCCGTCCCACGCTCGGTTCGCGGTCGCCCCGTCGCGGCGCGGGACGGCCGGGTCGCGCGGTCCTCCCGCCACGACGGGACGACGAAGGGGCCGGTCCCGCTCGACGCGGTCCGGCCCCTCCGTCCTCATGCCGACTCGGCTGCTCAGCCGGCGGCGCCGTCCGCGACGGCGACACCGAGCGTCTTCTTCCCCCGGCGCAGGAGGGCGAACTGCCCGTGCAGCAGGTCCTCCGCCGCGAGGACGGCGTCCTCGCTCGTCACCTTGACGTTGTTGACGTACGCCCCGCCCTCGGCCACCGCTCGACGCGCGGCCGCCTTGGAGGCGACGAGGCCCGACGCTGCGAAGAGGTCGACGACCGCGTCGCCCACCTGCGCCGCCGTGCGCGGCAGCTCGGCGACGGCCGCGCCCAGGGTTCCCGCGTCCAGGCCGGCGAGCTCGCCCCGGCCGAAGAGGGCCTGGCTCGCGGCGATCACCGACGCCGTCGCCTCCGCCCCGTGCACGAGCGTCGTCACGTCCGACGCGAGCGCGCGCTGTGCCTCGCGCGCCCCGGGCCGCTCGCGCACCGCGGTCTCGAGCTCGGCGATCTCCTCGCGCGTGCGGAACGTGAAGATCTTCAGCCAGCCCACCACGTCCTCGTCCGCGGCGTTGAGCCAGTACTGGTAGAAGGCGTACGGGCTCATCATGTCGGGCGCGAGCCAGACCGCCCCGCCCTCCGTCTTGCCGAACTTGGTCCCGTCGGCCTTGGTGATGAGCGGCGTCGTGAGGACGTGCACGGCCGCCCCCTCGGTCTTGCGGATGAGCTCGACGCCCGAGAGCAGGTTGCCCCACTGGTCGTTGCCCCCCGTCTGGAGGGACACGCCGTGCCGGCGGTACAGCTCGAGGAAGTCGATCCCCTGCAGGATCTGGTAGCTGAACTCGGTGAAGCTGATCCCCTCCTCCGAGCGCAGGCGGCGCGCGACGGTGTCCTTCGCGAGCATCGTGCCGAGGCGGTAGTGCTTGCCCACGTCGCGCAGGAAGTCGATCGCCGACAGCTCGGAGATCCAGTCGAGGTTGTTCACGAGGAGGGCGGGGTTGTCCCCCTCGAAGTCGAGGAAGCGTGACACCTGCGACTTCAGCCGCTCGGTCCACTCCGCGACGGTCTCCTTGGTGTTGAGCACCCGCTCCCCCGACTGGCGCGGGTCGCCGATCATGCCCGTCGCCCCGCCCACGAGCGCCACGGCGCGGTGGCCCGCGAGCTGGAGGTGACGCAGCACGACGAGCTGCACGAGGTGGCCGTGGTGGAGGCTCGGTGCCGTCGGGTCGAAGCCGCAGTAGTACGTGATCGGGCCCTCGGCCAGCGCGGCGCGCAGCGCGGCCTCGTCGGTGGACTGCGCCACCAGGCCCCGCCATTGCAGCTCGTCGAGAACGTCGCTCACTTCTGCTCCTTCGTCGAGTACCCGTGGACCGGGCACGTCCGGTGCTGCCGTGCGGCAGCGTGTCCTAGTCTGCCGTGCCGCGCGGCGTCCGACGTCCACCGCCCACCGGGCGGGCGCTCACCGCGCGCGGGCGCTCACGCGGCGGTAGGCCGAGACCGTGGGGTCGCCCGCGAGCCAGGAGCGCCACGGGTAGAGGTCGCCGTCTCCCCCGTCGCCCGAGACCCCGACCCTCGGACCGGTCGCGATCGCGGGACGCAGCGGCCCCCCGGACGCGCGGTGCAGCACGAGCTCCCCGTCGGGGTCCGTGAGCTCCGCGCCGTACTGGCGCAGGTCGAGGTCGAGCGCGACGGCGAGGCGCGCGGGACCCCGCGCGATCTGGCGGTCGGAGTCGCACCTCCCGGCGACGAGCCGCCGCGACCGGGCGAGGTCGACGCCGTCGGTCACCTCGCCCGCGCGCAGCAGGACGGCGGACGCCCTGCCGACCGGCCCGCACACGACGTTGACGCAGTGGTGCAGCCCGAGGTGCCGGTACACGTACAGCCGGCCGGGCTCGCCGAACATCGCGCGATTGCGCTCGGTGCGGCCACGGAAGGCGTGCGACCCCGGGTCGCGCTCGCCGTCGTACGCCTCGACCTCGGTGATCCGCAGGGTGACGTCGCCCGCGTCGCTGCGGCGGGTGAGGAACGACCCGAGCAGGTCGCGCGCGACCTCGTGGACGTCGCGCGCGTACCACCCCCGGGCAGGGACGTCCCACGGTCCGACGGCGCGGGACTCCCCGGTCCCCGTCGTCTGCGCCACGGCGTCCGTCACTTCGCACCACCTTCCGTCGTGGGGAATCTACGCCCCGTCGCGCTCGCGCGGGCTCCGCCGCGGCGGACGCGGACCCACGTACCAGGCCAGCACGGCGACCAGGGCGAGGCTCACCCACGTGGCGGGAACCCAGCAGCCGGCCGCGAGGCTCCGCAGACGGACGGGGACGGCGTCGCCGGACCCGGCGACGACGAGGGCGAGGACCCACCACGTCCCCGCGGTCGCGGCCACGACGGCGCTCACGAGCGCGAGCGGTGCCGGGTAGGCACGCCGGCGCTCCACCCAGCGCCCTTGCCGGACGACCCGCCGACGGGCCGCCGCGGCCTCCCGAGCACGGCGCTGCGCCGCGCTGGGTGCGCTCCGCGCGCCGCGTCGTGGTCGAGACGCCGGCGAGCCCGCCACGGGCGGACGTCCGCCCTCGCGGGCCAGCCCCGTCTCGATCTCGGCACGCCGACGGCGCGTCCGCCGCGCACCGACGAGCGCCGCGACCGCGGGCGGCAGCAGGACGGCCACGGTGATCCACCACACGTCGGCGGTCGGGACGTCCCACACCCACCACGTTCCCGACCTGGTGCTGCTCCGGCTCGGGAGCAGGAACCAGGTCGAGAGCGTCGCCGAGCGGGCGGTCGCGGCGAGGACGACGGCCGTCGCCGTGCCCACGACGGCGAACGTCGTCACCCCGGCCGCGAGGCCGTCGGTCGCCCGGACGGCGCGGTCCCAGGCGGACCGGGCGGCCTCGACCTGCGCGTCGGACGCGCCGTCGCGGCCGGCGCTCATCGGTCCGCCGCGCGCACGACGTTCCCCCACCCGTCGAGCACGACGTCCGCGCGCTCGCGCGAGGCGTTGCGGGCGTAGTGCTCATGCTCGTCGAGCATCCACGCGAGCCAGTGCGCGCGCTGGTCCTCGCCGTCCCGGTCGAGCCCCCGGCGCAGGCGCACGTCGTCCGGGGCCTCGACCCACAGGCGCAGCGCGGCCACGCCGTCCGCCTCGCGGCGACCCGCCCCGCACCCCTCGACGACCAGGTACGGCGCCGGGGCGACGTCGTGCCACTCGGCGAAGCGGTCGAGCGTCCAGTCGAACCGGCGGTACCGACCCGGACGACCCGCGGCGAGAGGCGCGAGGACCCACTCGTCCAGGCGGCTCCACGCGGGCTCGAGCCCGCGCCAGCCCTCGTACAGGTCGTCCATGTGGAGCACCTGTGCGGGCAGTGCCTCGCCCAGCTGGGCGGCGAGCGTGGTCTTGCCCGAGCCGGCGGGCCCGTCAATCACCACGAGCCGGGTGCCCGACGCGCGTTCTCCGGCCGGCCCGTTGCCCGGGCCGTGCGACGGGCCGAGTCGCGGGTCGGCGTCGCGCACGCGACGCACGAGGTCCGCGAGGACGTCCTGGTCGACGCTCACGCGCGCACCCTCGGCACGGGCGCCGTCAGTCCTGGGCCCAGAAGCGGTACTCGGCCGAGCGCTCCTTCGCGGCCTCGAGCTGCTCGGCGACCCGCACCGGGGCGGTGCCGCCCACGGCGTCGCGCGACGCGAGCGAGCCCTCGACGCTCAGCACGTCGCGCACGCCCGGCGTGAGGTGCTCGGAGATCGACGCGAGGTCGTCGTCCGAGAGGTCCCACAGCTCGATGCCGCGCTCCTCGCACGCGCGCACGCACGCGCCCGCGACCTCGTGCGCGACGCGGAACGGCACGCCCTCGCGCACGAGCCACTCGGCGACGTCCGTCGCGAGCGAGAACCCCTGCGGCGCGAGCGACGCCATGCGGTCGGTGTCGAACTCGAGCGTCGCGACCATGCCCGAGAACGCGGGCAGGAGCACCTCGAGCGTGTCGACCTGGTCGAACACCGGCTCCTTGTCCTCCTGGAGGTCGCGGTTGTACGCGAGCGGCAGGCCCTTGAGCGTCGCGAGCAGGCCCGTCAGGTCGCCGATGAGGCGGCCCGCCTTGCCGCGCGCGAGCTCGGCGACGTCGGGGTTCTTCTTCTGCGGCATGATGCTCGACCCCGTGGAGTAGGAGTCGTGCAGGCGCACGAAGCCGAACTCCTTGGTCGCCCAGAGGATGACCTCCTCCGCGAGGCGCGAGAGGTCGACGCCCAGCATCGCGGCGACGAACGCGAACTCCGCGACGACGTCGCGCGACGCGGTGCCGTCGATCGAGTTCTCGACCGGGCCGTCGAACCCGAGCTCGGCGGCGACGGCCGCCGGGTCGAGGCCCAGCGACGAGCCCGCGAGCGCCCCCGACCCGTACGGCGAGCGCGCGGCGCGCACGTCCCAGTCGATGAAGCGGTCGACGTCGCGCAGCAGCGGCCACGCGTGGGCGAGCAGGTGGTGCGCGAGGAGCACCGGCTGGGCGTGCTGGAGGTGCGTGCGGCCGGGCATCGCCGCGCCCGGGTGCGCGGCGGCCTGCTCGATCAGCGCGTCGACGACGTCGAGCACGAGGCGCGCGATCGTGCGTGCCTCGTCGCGCAGGTACATGCGCGTGAGCGTCGCGATCTGGTCGTTGCGCGACCGGCCCGCGCGCAGCTTGCCGCCGAGCTCCGGCCCGGCGCGCTCGATGAGCCCGCGCTCGAGCGCGGTATGCACGTCCTCGTCGTCGTCGGCCGCGACGAACGCGCCCGACGCGACGTCCTCGCGCAGGCGCTCGAGCGCCGCGAGCATCCCGTCGAGCTCGTCGTCGTCGAGCAGGCCCGCGGCGTGCAGGACCTTCGCGTGGGCCTTCGAGCCCGCGACGTCCTGGCCCGCGAGGCGCCAGTCGAAGTGCGTCGACTTGCTCAGCGCGGCGAGCGCGTCGGCGGGACCGCCGGCGAAGCGCCCGCCCCAGAGGCTCACGCGCCCGCCCGCCGGCGCGTCCTGGTCCACGTCCCCGGGCGCGGCGGTCCCGTCGGGCTGGGTGGCGTCCGTGACGCCCTGGTCGTCGTGCGTGCTCACAGTGCTCCTGCCCCGAGGTCCACACCGTTGCCGAACTTCTCGTCGCGCGCGGCGGCGAGCTTCGCGGTGAGACCGTAGATCTCGATGAACCCCTTGGCCTGCGACTGGTCGAACGAGTCGCCCTCGTCGTAGGTCGCCAGGTTGAAGTCGTACAGGCTCGCCTCCGAGCGGCGGCCGGTCACGGTCGCCCGTCCGCCGTGCAGCACGAGGCGCACGTCGCCGGAGACGTACCGCTGCGTGTCGTCGATGAACACGTCGAGCGAGCGCTTGAGCGGGCTGAACCACATGCCGTCGTAGACGAGCTCGGTCCAGCGCTGCTCGACGCCGCGCTTGAAGCGGGCCTGCTCGCGCTCCAGGGTGACGTTCTCGAGCTCCTGGTGCGCGGTGATGAGCGCGATCGCGCCCGGAGCCTCGTAGACCTCGCGCGACTTGATGCCGACGAGGCGGTCCTCGACGATGTCGATCCGCCCGACGCCCTGGGCGCCCGCGCGGCGGTTCATCTCCTGGATCGCCTGCAGCGGCGTCACCGCGACGCCGTCGAGCGCGATCGGGACGCCCTGCTCGAACGTGACGACGACCTCGTCCGCGACGGGCGGGAACGTCGGGTCGTCGGTGTAGTTGTAGACGTCCTTGGTCGGGGCGTTCCAGATGTCCTCGAGGAAGCCGGTCTCGACCGCGCGGCCCCACACGTTCTGGTCGATCGAGAACGGGTTGTGCTTGGTCGTCGCGATCGGCAGGGAGTGCTTCTCGGCGTACTCGATGGCCTTCTCGCGCGTGAGCGCGAGGTCGCGCACGGGCGCGATCGTCTTGAGCTCGGGCGCGAGCGACGTCGTCGCGACCTCGAAGCGCACCTGGTCGTTGCCCTTGCCCGTGCAGCCGTGGGCGACGGTCGTCGCGCCGAACTGGCGCGCCGCCCGCACGAGGTGCTTGACGATGACCGGCCGCGAGATCGCGGAGACGAGCGGGTAGCGGTCGAGGTACAGGCCGTTCGCGCGCAGCGCGGGCATGCAGTACTCGGCGGCGAACTCGTCGCGCGCGTCGGCGACGTACGCCTCGACGGCGCCGCAGTCCAGGGCGCGCTGCCGGATGACCTCGAGGTCCTCCCCGCCCTGGCCGACGTCGACCGCGACGGCGACGACCTCGGCGCCCGTGGCCTCGGCGATCCAGCCGATGGCCACCGACGTGTCCAGGCCGCCCGAGTAGGCGAGCACGACGCGTTCAGTCATGACGGTCTCTTTCTGTGACGTGCGGGTGGGGTCCGGGGTCCAGTCTCGCAGGGCGGTCCGCCGCGCGAGGGATGGTCCGACGGCGGTCAGTCCGGCGTGCCGGGGACGGGCCCGCCGTGGGGCCCGGACAGCTCGAGGAAGCGGCGCGCGAGCTCGGCGCCGCCGTCGGGGTCGCGCGCGATGACGAGGATCGTGTCGTCGCCCGCGATGCAGCCGAGCACGTGCGGGAGCACGGAGTGGTCGATCGCCGACGCGAGGTAGTTCGCCGCGCCGGGAGGCGTGCGCAGCACGACGAGGTTCGCGGACGCCTCGGCGGACACGAGCATCTCCGAGCACAGGCGCGCGAGCCGGGCCGCGAGGTACTCGGGCGACTCCGCGGTCTGCACGCTGCGGTCCCCGCCCTCCCCCGGCACCGCGTACACGAGCGCGCCCGAGGCGCCCCGCACCTTCTCCGCGCGCAGCTCGATGAGGTCGCGCGAGAGCGTCGCCTGCGTCACCGACAGCCCCTCGCGCTCGAGCTCGCGCGCGAGCTCCGCCTGGGAGTGGATCTCGGTGCGGCGCACGATCTCGGCGATGCGCGCGTGGCGCGCCGTCTTCGTCGTCGCCGTGCGGGCCTCGGTCACGACCGCTCCAGGAGGAACGTGAGCAGCGCCTTCTGGGCGTGCAGCCGGTTCTCCGCCTCGTCCCACACCGCCGAGCGGGGGCCGTCGATCACCTCGGCGGTGATCTCCTTGCCGCGGTAGGCGGGCAGGCAGTGCAGGACGATCGCGTCGTCCTTCGCGTGCGCGAGGAGGTCGTCGTTCACCTGGTAGGGCACGAAGGGCAGCGCGCGCTGCTCGGCCTCGGCCTCGTCCCCCATCGACACCCACGTGTCGGTCGCGACGACGTCCGCCCCCGCGACGGCCTCGACCGGGTCGGACGTGACGCGCACCGAGCCGCCGGTCTCGGCCGCGATCCGCTCGGCGTCGGCGACGAACACGGGGTGGGGCGGGTACCCGTCGGGCGTCCCGATCCGCACGTGCAGGCCGGCGGTCGCGCCACCGAGCAGGTAGGAGTGCGCCATGTTGTTCGCCCCGTCGCCGACGTACGCGAGCGTCTGGCCCGCGAGCGCTCCGGTACCGCCGCGGAGCTGGGCGATCGTGAGGAGGTCCGCGAGGATCTGGCACGGGTGGAAGTCGTCGGTGAGCGCGTTGACGACCGGGACCCGGCTGATCGCCGCCATCTCCTCGATCCGGTCCTGGCCGAACGTGCGCCACACGATCGCCGACGCCTGCCGGTCGAGCACGCGCGTGACGTCCGCGACGGACTCGCGCACGCCGACCTGGGCGAGCCGGCCGTCCACGACGACCGGGAAGCCCCCGAGCTCGGCGATGCCCGTCGCGAACGAGAGCTGCGTGCGCAGCGTCGGCTTGTCGAACAGCACGGCCACGCCCTGCGGTCCGGCCAGGGGCTGGCGGAACGTGCGGTCGTCGCGGAACGCGAGGCCGATCTCGAGGACCTGACGCTGCTCGGCGGGCGTGAGGTCGTCGTCGCGCAGGAAGTGCCGGGGGGCCATCAGGAGCTCCTCGTCGTGGGGCCGGTAGGTGTGGGCGTCGCGCCGGACGCGGCGGTCGGGTCGGCCGGGACGGTGACGGTCGCGAAGAACCCGACGACGTCCCGCACCTGCTCGGGCGTGAGGATCAGGGGCGGCGCGAGGCGGATCGCGTCGGGCGCGACGGCGTTCACGACGAACCCTGCGTCGAGCGCCGCACGCGCGACGTCCGCCGCGACGGGCCGGGTGAGCTGGACGGCGAGGAGCAGCCCGCGCCCCCGCACGCCCGCGACGAGCGGGTTCCCGGCCCCGGCGATGCCGTCGCGCAGGAGCGCCCCGACGGTCCGCACGTTCTCGAGGAGCCCGTCGCGCTCGATCACCCCGAGCGTCGCGAGCGCCGCCGCGGCGGCGACCGGGTTGCCCCCGAACGTCGTGCCGTGCTGACCGCGGCCGAGCAGCGTCGCCGCCCGCTCGCCGTACGCGACCACGGCACCCACGGGGAAGCCGCCGCCGAGGCCCTTGGCGAGCGTGACGACGTCGGGCACGATCCCGCCGCCGACCTCGGGCTGCTGGTAGGCGAACCACGAGCCCGTGCGCCCGACGCCCGTCTGCACCTCGTCGAGCACGAGCAGCGCGCCGTGGCGCGCCGTGAGCTCGCGCGCCGCGACGAGGTAGCCGGGCGAGAGCGACCGCACGCCCGCCTCCCCCTGCACCGGCTCGACGACGAGCGCCGCGACCTCGCCGCGCGCGGCGACCGCGGCGGGCGAGAAGGCCTCCTCGAGCGCGGCGACGTCGTCGAACGCGACGAACTCCACCCCGCCCGGGAGCGGCTCGAACGGCTCGCGGTACGCGGCCTTCGACGTCAGCGCGAGCGCGCCCATCGACCGGCCGTGGAAGCCGCCCTGGAGCGCGAGGACCCGCGTCCGACGCCCCGTGCCATTGTTCCGGCGCGTCATCTTGAACGCCGCCTCGTTCGCCTCGGTGCCCGAGTTCGTGAAGAACACGCGCGACCCCTCGGGCGCCTCCGAGAGCGCCAGGAGGCGCTCGGCGAGCGCGATCTGCGTCGGGGTCCCGAAGAAGTTCGAGACGTGCCCGAGCGTGCCGAGCTGGGCGGAGACCGCCGCCGTGAGCGTCGGGTGGGCGTGGCCGAGCGCGTTGACCGCGATGCCCGCGAGCAGGTCGAGGTAGCGCTTCCCGTCGGCGTCCCACACGTACGCGCCCTCGCCGCGCACGAGCACGCGCTGCGGCGGGCCGAACGTGTCCATGACGGCGTGGGTGTACCGGTCGGTCCACTGGGCGACGGAGCCGTCGGCTTGGGCAGTCACGGCGCTCGTCGTCGCGGGCGCGGGCGCGTCCGCCGGGTGGTCGAGGGCGTTCACGCGGCTCCTCCGGTGGTCGTGGCGGGCACGGGCGCCGATGCGCCCGCGGGGTCCGGGACGACCATGGTCCCGTTGCCCTGGGTGGTGAAGACCTCGAGCAGCGTGGAGTGGGGCACGCGCCCGTCGATCACGGTCGCCGCGGGGACGCCGCCCTCGACGGCGCGCAGGCACGCCTCCATCTTGGGGACCATGCCCGCGGAGAGGGACGGCAGGAGCGGCGCGAGCTCGGAGCGCGTGATCTGCGCGACGAGCGAGTCCGTGTCGGGCCACGACGTGTACAGACCCTCGACGTCGGTCAGGACGACGAGCTTCTTCGCGCCGAGCGCGACCGCGAGCGCCGCGGCGGCGGTGTCCGCGTTGACGTTGAGCACCTGGGTCGGGTCCTCGAGGTCGGGGGCGATGGTCGACACGACGGGGATGCGCCCGGCGTCGAGCAGGTCCTGGACCGCGGCGGGGTGCACCTCGACGACGTCGCCGACGAGCCCGACGTCGACCGGCTCGCCGTCGACGGTCGCGTGCCGGCGCTGGGCCTGCAGCAGGCCGCCGTCCTCGCCCGAGAGCCCGACGGCGTACGGCCCGTGGGCGTTGATGAGGCCGACGAGCTCGCGCGAGACCTGGCCCGTGAGCACCATGCGCACGACGTCCATCGCCTCGGGCGTCGTGACGCGCAGGCCGCCGCGGAACTCGGACTCGATGCCGAGCCGGTCGAGCATCGCCGAGATCTGCGGGCCGCCGCCGTGCACGACGACGGGGCGCAGCCCGACGCGGCGCAGGAAGACCATGTCCTCGGCGAACGCGGCCTTGAGCGCGTCGTCGACCATGGCGTTGCCGCCGTACTTGACGACGACGAGCGCGCCGGCGAACTCCTCCAGCCACGGCAGGGCCTCGACGAGCACCTCGGCCTTCTGCTCGGGGCGCAGGTCGGTGCGCGTGTCGAACGCGGCGTCGTCCGGGTGGGGCGTGGGAGTGGTCGGGTCGCTCATGAGGAGTACGCGCTGTTCTCGTGGACGTAGTCGTGCGTGAGGTCGTTGGTCCAGACGGTCGCGGTCGCGGAGCCGGCGTGCAGGTCGATCTCGACGCGCACCTCGCGCTCGGCCGCGAGGTCGACGAGCTCGCGCGGCTCGCCCACTCCCCCGGCCCGGCACACCTGGACGCCGTTGACCGACACGTCGAGCAGGAGCGCGTCGAACGGCGCGACGTCCTCGGGGACCGTCCCGACGGCCGAGACGATGCGCCCCCAGTTCGGGTCGTTGCCGAAGATCGCGGCCTTGAACAGGTTGGAGCGCGTCACCGCGCGCGCGACCGCGACCGCGGCGTCCTCGCTCGACGCGTTCACCACGGTGACGGCGACGTCGTGGCTCGCGCCCTCGGCGTCGGCCACGAGCTGGCGCGCGAGCGACGCGCTGGCCTCGGTCACGGCGTCCGTGAGCTCGTCGAGCGTCACCTCGACCCCGGACGCACCGGAGGCCAGGAGGATCACGGTGTCGTTCGTCGACATGCAGCCGTCCGAGTCGACGCGGTCGAACGTCGTGCGGGTCGCGGCGCGCAGCGCGGCGTCGGCCGTCGCGGCGTCGACGACGGCGTCCGTCGTGAGCACGCACAGCATCGTCGCGAGGCCGGGCGCGAGCATGCCCGCGCCCTTGGCCATTCCCCCGACCGTCCACGTCGCCGCACCGTCCGTCGCGGTGGCGTCGGCGACCTCGCGGACCACGGAGACCGTCTTGGGCACGGTGTCCGTCGTCATGATCGCGAGCGCGGCGTCGCCGCCCCCGTCGACGGTGGCCGCCGGGTCCGCGAGCGCCGCCGCGGCCGCGTCGACCCCGGCGAGCAGCTTCTCCAGCGGCAGGCGCACGCCGATGAGGCCCGTCGAGCACACGAGCACGTCGCCCGCGGACGTCGCGAGCACGTCGGCGACGTGCTCCGCCGTGCGGTGCGTGTCGGCGAAGCCGTCCGGCCCGGTGCACGCGTTGGCGCCGCCCGAGTTGAGCACGACGGCCGTCGCGCGCCCGTCGCTCACGGCCTGCCGCGTCCACGCGACCGGTGCGGCGAACACGCGGTTCGTCGTGAGGACGGCCGCGGCGACGTCGAGCGGCCCGTCGTTGACGACGAGCGCGACGTCGCGGGCGCCCGTGGACTTGAGCCCGGCGGCGACGCCGGCGGCCCGGAAGCCCTGCGGGGTGGTGACGGTCACGGGGCGACCCCCTCGGTCGTGAGGCCCGCCGTCTGCGGCAGGCCGAGCGCGATGTTCATGGACTGCACCGCGGCGCCCGCGGTGCCCTTGACGAGGTTGTCGATCGCCGTGACGGTGACGACGCGACCCGCCGCGTGGTCGACGGCGACCTGGACGAGCGCCGTGTTGGCGCCGAGCGTCATGGCCGTCGTCGGCCACTGCCCCACGGGCAGCACCCGGACGAACGGCTCGCCGACGTAGGCGTCCTCCCAGGCCCAGCGGACGCGCGCGTCGAGCTCCGCGGGGTCGAGGCGGGCGGCGTCGTCGGACAGGCGCGCCGTCACCGTGGCGAGGATGCCGCGCGGCATGGGCACGAGCGTCGGCGTGAACGAGATGCTCACGGCCGGGGCCCCCGCGGCCCGCAGGTTCTGCGCGATCTCCGGGATGTGCCGGTGCGACCCGCCGACGGCGTACGGCTGGGCCGACCCGAGCGCCTCGGACGCGAGCAGGTGCGGCTTGAGCGACTTGCCCGCGCCCGAGTACCCGTTGGCGAGCACCGCGACGAGGTCGCGCGCCTCGACGAGCCCGGACGCGACACCCGGCTGGATGCCCAGCGTGACCGCCGTGACGTTGCAGCCCGGCACCGCGATGCGGCGCGCACCGGCGAGCCGTTCGCGCTGCTTCGTCTCGCTCGCGGCGGCGCCGGGCTCGTGCGTGAGGAGCAGCTCCGGCAGCCCGTACGGCCACGTGCCCGCGTGCTCGGAGCCGTAGAACGCCGCCCAGTCCGCCGCGGACTCCAGCCGGTGGTCCGCGCCCAGGTCCAGCACGAGCACGTCGTCCGGGAGCTGCGCCGCGATCTCCCCCGACGCGCCGTGCGGCAGCGCGAGGACGACGACGTCGTGCCCCACGAGGTGCTCGACGCTCGTCGGCAGCAGCACGCGGTCGGCGAGGGATCGCAGGTGCGGCTGGTGCTCACCGAGGAGCGTCCCCGCGTTGCTGTGCGCCGTGACGGCGCCGATCTCCACCTCCGGGTGCCCGGCGAGCAGGCGGAGCGTCTCTCCACCTGCGTACCCGGACGCACCCGCGACCGCGACTCTGATCGTCATATGCATCACTATACATACTTATGCAACGCGCGGGCCCATGGCCCCACCCACGGTACGCGTGGTCGGGCCCGCGGTGAGGTCGGGTCTCCTGCCCGCCGGGTCGGGTCCGCGGTGGGGTCGGACCGTGTGCTGGGACTGGCGCACCGTCACCCTGGTCTTTCGGGCGGGGGTTCAAGGAGTGCGCCTCTGACGTCCTGCGCACACGGTCCGACCCCACCGCTCGTCCTGCCCGTCACCGCACGACCCGCAGCCCCGGTCCGGCGGTCACGCCCGGTCCGGGCGTGGGGACCGTCCTACCGCCCGCGTGGCGGGTGGTCCCCGGCCGAGATGCGAGAAGTGGCCCCGTCAGACCTCACTCGTGGGGCCACTTCTCCCCTTTCGTCATCGCGTGTACGGCTCGAGCGAGGGCGCGGACCCCGCGACCTCAGTCCGTCGCCGCGCAGACGGCGCGGACGCTCGCGCCGAGGACGGAGGTGTCGCGGCCGACGGTCCAGCGCGGGGCGCCGTCGGGGCCGCGGTGCTCGAGGTAGGTGATCGCGGTCGCGTCGCTGCCGGTGCCGACGGACTGCTGGGCGAGCGAGAGGACCTCGACCGGGCGGTCGAGGCGGGCCAGCGCGTCGACGAGGGCGTCGACCGCGCCGCTGCCCGTCCCGGACGTGGCGACGCGCTCGCCGTCGACTGTGACCTGGAGGTCGAGGTGCTCCGTCCCGTCGTCGGCGCGTCGGCTCGTCCACGCGAGGGGCTCGACGGCGCCGGGGCGCGCGTAGGCCGCGTCGAACAGCGCGAGGAGCGCGTCGGGCGTCACCTCGGCGCCGGTGGCGTCGGCGTGCTCCTGGACGCGGCGCGCGAGGTCGACCTGGAGACCGCGGGGCAGGTCGAGGCCGTGCACGGAGTGCAGCACGTACGCGACGCCGCCCTTGCCGGACTGGCTGTTCACGCGGACGAGAGCCTCGTACGTCCGCCCGAGGTCGGCGGGGTCGACGGGCAGGTAGGGCACGCGCCACGGCGCCCGGGCGGGGTCGAGGCCCGACGCCGCGGCGTCGGCCCGGTGCCGTGCCATGCCCTTGCGGATCGCGTCCTGGTGCGTGCCCGAGTAGGCGGTGTGGACCAGCTCGCCCACGTAGGGGTGGCGCGGGTGCACGTCGATCCGGTTGCACGCGACGACGACGTCCCGGATCCCGTCGAGGTCCGAGAAGTCGACCATCGGGTCGACGCCCTGCGCGTGCAGGTTGAGGCCCAGGGTCACGAGGTCGACGTTCCCGGTGCGCTCACCGTTGCCGAACAGGCACCCCTCGACGCGCTGCGCCCCGGCGAGGACGGCGAGCTCGGCGCACGCGACGCCCGTCCCGCGGTCGTTGTGCGGGTGGACCGAGAGGATCACCCCGTCGCGCCGCGCGAGGTTCCGGTCCATGTACTCGATCTGGTCGGCGTAGACGTTGGGCGTCGCGACCTCGACCGTCGCCGGCAGGTTGAGGATCACCGGGCGCTCGGGCGTCGCGTCCCAGAGCGTGGTCATGCGGTCGCACACGTCGAGCACGTAGTCCGGCTCGGTGAGGTTGAACACCTCGGGCGAGAACTCGAAGCGGACGCGCGGGTCGTCGCCGGCGTGGCGCAGCACGTCGGCCCCGGCGTCGGTGATGAGCCGGGCGAGCTCCTCGCGGTCGCGACCGAGGACGACGTCGCGCCAGACGGGCGCCGTCGCGGCATAGACGTGGACGACGACGGGGTTGCGCAGTCCGCGCACGGACTCGACCGTGCGCGCGATGAGGTCCGCGCGCGCGGCGGTGAACACGACGACCGTGACGTGCTCGGGCGCGAGGTCGGTCTCGGCGAGCAGGCGCACGAAGTCGAAGTCGGTCTGCGACGCCGACGGGTAGCCCACCTCGATCTCGGTGTACCCCATCGCGACGAGCAGCTCGAAGAAGCGGCGCTTGCGCGCCGGGTCCATCGGTTCCGCGAGCGCCTGGTTGCCGTCGCGCAGGTCGACGGGGACCCACAGCGGCGCCTGCGTGAGCCGGCGCGAGGGCCACCGACGGTCGGGCAGCTCCGGCACGTCGACTCGCGCGTGGACGTCGGCATACCGGAACGAGGGCATGCGCGAGGGGCGCTGGCGGTACCAGGAGGGAGCGGGCCCGGTCGAGCGATCGGTCGAGGCGCCGGGGGTCCGCGCAGGGAGGGTGGGAGCGGTCATGGTCTGGCTGTCCTTCGGCTCGCGCCCCGCGGAAACGGGGCGGTGGGCGACCGGCGCGCGACGGACCCCCACGGCGGGGGGCCGGTCCGGTCAGACCCCGCCGTGGCGCAGAAGGAGGAGCGCCGTCCAGGACATGCCAGGTACGCTAGCGCCGAACAAGTCCTCAGACAACCTGAGAGGTAACCCATGACCGCGCTGCACCGGCGCCCCCTCGCGGACCAGGCGGCCGAGCTCCTGCTCGACCGCGTGCGCTCCGGCGTCTGGCCCCTCGACCACCGGCTGCCCGGCGAGCAGGCGCTCGCGACCGAGCTCGGCGTCGGACGCTCCACCGTCCGCGAGGCGATCCGCCAGCTCGCGGGGCGCGGCGTGCTCGACAGCCGGCAGGGGTCGGGCGTGTACGTCGTGTCGACCGACACCGCGGACGACTGGGACGAGGTGCTGCGCCGCGGGGAGATCGTCGACGTGCTGGAGGTCCGCGCCGCCCTCGAGACCGAGGCTGCCGGCCTCGCCGCCGCGCGCCGCACCCCCGCGGACCTCCGTGCGATGACGACGGCGCTCTCCCGCCGCGGGCAGGTCCCGGCGACGTCCTCGGCCGCCGAGTACGTGGACGCGGACCTGGTCTTCCACCGGGCGGTCGTCGACGCCGCGCACAACGCCGTGCTGGGCGAGCTGTTCGCGACCTTCGTCCCGCGCCTGCGGCGCGCGATGGTCGCGATGGTCGACCTCGACCGCGCGGGCGAGGCGCACCGGCACGACCAGGACGCGCACGAGGCGATCCTCGACGCCGTGCGCGAGCGCGACGCCGTCCGCGCGTCCGGGGCGGCGCGCGAGCACCTCGCAGCCGTCCACGCGAAGGTCGCCGGGCGCGACCCCGGCGCGACGGGCGGCGAGCGGTGAGCGCCGAGGTCCTGTCCCTGCGCGGCGTCGACCTGGTGCGGGAGGGACGGGCGATCCTCGACGGCGTCGACCTCACCGTCCGGGCGGGCGAGCACTGGGCGCTGCTCGGGCCGAACGGGGCGGGCAAGAGCACGATCCTCGGGCTCTGCGGGGCGCGTCGGCACCCGACCCGCGGCACGGTGCACGTGCTCGGCGAGCGCCTGGGTCGCGTGGACGTCCACACCCTGCACCGCCGCATCGGCCACGTCGACCCGCGCCACGACCTGCGCTCGCCGCTGACCGTGCTCGAGGTGACCCTGACCGGCCTCACGGGGACCGTCGACTGGCGCCCGCGCTGGCAGCCGACCCCGGCCGAGGTCGCCGTCGCCCGCGGGCTGGTCGCCGACCTCGGCCTCGGGCACCGCGCGCGCGACCCCTGGCCGACGCTCTCCCAGGGCGAGCGGGGACGGGCGCTCGTGGCGCGCGCCCTCCTGCCCGGCCCCGCGCTCCTCCTGCTGGACGAGCCGTCCACCGGGCTCGACGTCGCCGCGCGCGAGCAGCTCCTCGAGACGCTCGACGCCGTGCGCGCGACCCGCCCGCACGTCGCCTCGGTGCTGGTGACGCACCACCTCGAGGAGCTGCCGACCACGACGAGCCACGCGCTCCTGCTCGCGCACGGCCGCGTCGTCGCCGCGGGCGCCGCCGCGGACGTGCTCGTCACGGAGCACGTCACGCGCTGCTTCGACCACCCGGTGCACGTCGAGCGCCGGTTCGGCCGGTGGCACGCGTCGGCGGGCCACGCGCGTCCGCCCCGCCTGGTCGAGGACGACGCGGTCGGCGCAGGGGTCGCGGGCGGCGCCGGGACGGACGCGACCACGACCGGGAGCTCGGCCGGGCTCGCCGCACGACCCTAGGCTGGGGCCATGCACGCGATCGTGGCCCGCGCGGCGGGCGGCCCCGACGTCCTGGAGTACACCGAGCTGCCCGACCCCTCGCCCGGGCCGGGTCGGCTCCTCGTCCGGTCGGCCGTGGCCGGGGTGAACTTCATCGACACGTACAAGCGCTCCGGCGTGTACGCGATGGAATACCCCCACGTGGTCGGCAGCGAGGGCGCGGGCGTGGTCGCCGAGGTGGGCGACGGCGTCGAGGGCTTCGCCGTCGGCGACCGCGTCGTGTGGACCGAGGCGCCCGGGTCGTACGCGGACCTCGTCGTCGTGGACGCCGCCCAGGCGTTGCACGTCCCCGACGCCGTGTCGCTCGACGACGCGACCGCCGTCGCGCTCCAGGGCCTCACCGCGCACTACCTGTGCACGTCGTCCTACCCGGTCCGCCCGGGCGACCGGGTGCTCGTGCACGCGGGCGCGGGCGGCGTCGGACTGCTCCTGACCCAGATGCTCGTGGCACGGGGCGCGCACGTGATCTCGACGGTCTCGACGCCCGAGAAGGCGGAGCTGTCGCGCGGCGCGGGCGCCGAGCACGCGATCCAGTACACGGCGTTCGCGGACCTCACCACCGAGCTGCCGGAGGTCGTGCGCGGGCTCACGGGCGGCGAGGGCGTCGCGGCGGTGTACGACTCGGTGGGCAAGGACACGTTCGACGCGTCGCTCGCGTCGCTGCACCGCCGGGGCACGCTCGTGCTCTACGGCGGCTCGTCCGGGCAGGTCCCGCCGTTCGACCCGCAGCGGCTCAACGCGGGCGGGTCGCTCTTCCTCACGCGCCCCAAGCTCGCCGACCACACGGCGACGCGCGCCGAGCTCGTCGAGCGGGCGACCGAGGTGCTCGGCGCCGTCGCGGGCGGCACGCTGCACGTGCGCGTCGGCGCCACGTTCGCGCTCGCCGACGCCGCCGACGCGCACCGCGCCCTGGAGGGCCGCGCGACCACGGGCAAGGTGCTGCTCGTCCCTGACGCAGCCGCGGCGCCTGACCCGGCCGCGGAGACGGGCGACGCGTGAGCTGGGACTGGGTGCCCGCGCGGCCGGGCGAGGAGGACGGGTCCGACGGCGGCCCCACCCCCGCCCTCCGCCGCGCCGTGACCATCCTCTCCGTCCTGCTCGCCGCGGCGCTCGCCGTGTACTGGGTGTCGGTCGGTCTGCGCCAGCAGGCGGACGCGTGCGTCGCCGACCGCCCGGACGGCGTCGCGATCCAGGACGTCGACGCGCGGTGGCGCTGGGTCCCGCCGGGCTACGAGTGCGTCTACGCGACGGCCGAGGAGGATGTGGCCCGCGCCTGACCGACGTGACCGCTGCTCGCGCGCGGTCCGCGTGTCAGCGCGGCACGACGGGCGACGAGGCGTGCAGGTGGTCGACCGGGCCCCGGCCGGTCCCGACGCGCAGCACCGCCCCGCCGCGCAGCGCGCCGGTGAGCCAGTCCTTGGCGTCGCGCGCTGCCTCCTCCCAGCCCGCACGCTGCGGGCGCAGGGCAGCGAGCGCCGCGGAGAGCGAGCACCCGGTGCCGTGCGTATGGGGCGTGTCCACGCGCTCGCCGTCGAACGTCGTGACGGTCGGTGCCGCGTCCGACGACGGGCCGGCGGGCACGACGAGGGCGTCCGGCGACGTCGCACCGGTGAGGTGGCCGCCCTTGAGCAGCACGACGGCACCGCTCGTCTCCGCGTACGACGCGGCCTGGGTCAGCGCGTCGTCCCACGTCGTCGCGACGTCGCGGCCCGCGAGGACGGCCAGCTCGGGGAGGTTGGGGGTGACGACGTCGGCCCGTGCCGCGAGGTCGCGCACGGCCTGCTCCGCGCCCGCGTCGAGCAGCCGGTGCCCCGACGTGGCGACCATGACGGGGTCGAGGACGACCCAGGGCCGCGGGAGCCCGGCGTCGGTCCGCGCGGCCGCGAGCGCGTCGAGCCACGCCCCGATCTCGCGGGCGTTGGCCTCGTCGGCCACCATGCCGATCTTCACGGCGTCGATCTCGACGTCGTCGGACACGGCATCGAGCTGCTCGCGCAGGAACGTCGGACCGGGGACGTGCACGGACCGCACGCCGTGCGTGTTCTGCGCGACGAGCGCCGTCGTGACGGCCATGCCGTACGCGCCGTGCGCGGCGAAGGACTTGAGGTCCGCCTGGATGCCCGCGCCCCCGGTCGGGTCGGTCCCCGCGATCGACAGGACGCGCGGCCGCGCGGGCAGGGCACCCGGGCCGCCGGCCGCACCGGGCGTGCGGTCGGCCGCGGGCCGGTGGGCGCGGTCGCGTCGGGGTGCGGGGTCGTGCGGGGGCAGGGCGAGCGTCATCGCGGGACATCCCTTCGCTGGTACGAGCCAGAGCAGGTTCGACGGGTCTCATCTCAGCCCTCGGCGGGGCACCCCGTGTCGCGCGTCATGCTACGTCCTGCGCGCCCGAGGGTTTCACCCGGTCTCGCGCGCGAGAACGCGTGCCGGACCGCGTCCTCCTGGGCATGCCGCACGACCGACCCGCCCGCCGACCCGCGCCGCGCTCCCCCGCGACGCCGCTGCTCCCTCCGGTCCCCGCCCGCTGGACGACCGTCGACCGCCGGGGGCGCCGCGTCGTGCTCGCCGGCGTCGTCACGCACGAGGACGGCGGCCGCGTCGCCTTCGAGCACGTCCACCCGGAGCGCGGTGTGTGGCACGTCTGGGTCGCCCGCGGGGCCGTCGTGCGCGACGCGCCCTGACGGACCGGACGTCAGGCCTGGTGCAGGGCCTCCCCCGCGATCTCGAGGCCGATCTTCTTGCCGACGAGGAACCCGCCCGTCTCGAGCAGCACGTTCCACACGAGACCGAAGCTCTCGCGGTCGATCTCGCCCGCGGCGTGGAAGCCGAAGATGTCGCGGCCGTAGGGGTCGCGGCGCGCGCCCCCGTACTGCATCGACAGCACGGTCCGGTGCGTGACGCCGCGGACGGTGAGCAGTCCCTCGACGAGGAACCGCCCGGCCTGCGCCGTCCGGGGCTGCACCCGCTCCGGCGCGAGCTCGGCGCGCTCGGGCGAACGGTTCCGCAGTCGCGCCCACGCGAGGATCTGGTCCTGCTGCTCGCCCTGCCACGTGACCGCGGTGCTGCGGAACTCGATCGTCGGGTACGCGTCGACGTCGAGGAAGTCGGCGCTGCGCAGGTGCGCGTCGCGCTCCTCGTGGTGCGTCGTGAGGCTCGCGGTCTCGATCGTCGCGGACACCGCCGAGGCGAGCGGGTCCTCGCCGACGAGAATCGTGGCGCGCGCCCGGGTGAACTCGCCCCGGACGGGCGAGACCATCATGTGCATCCCGGTGAACCCGATGCGCTTGTGCGCCTCGTCGAGGGTGTAGGTGCCGGCCTCGGGAACGGTGAGGCCGTTCCACTGCCGGACAGGGCGTGCCGTCGTCATCCGTCGCTCCCACGCGTCGTCGAGCCGCGACGTCGGTGTCCGCCCGGTACTTGGTCAGGTGTCCAGGACAGCATCCCCGATGAGTGAGTGAAGTTTCAACCAGATGCCGGGTGATCTCCCCCGCCCGCGGTGCCCGCGCAGGCGTCGCCCGCGGACGCACGAGCGCCGCCCGACCGGAGGGGTCGGGCGGCGCTGCGGGTCGGTGCGGGCGGGTCCGCGACGCGCCGGGTGGTCGCGGCCACGCCGCGGGACGTCAGCGGCTCGGCAGCTCTCCCGGCATCGGGTCGTCCGCGCCCCAGCGCGTGACCCGCAGGCGCCGCGCGTCGGGGCCGGGCAGGGAGGACCCGCGGCCCAGGGCCTCCTCGGCCGCGGCGCGCAACGACGCCGGGGAGTCGTGCGTCACGCGCACGAACGCCCCCGAGAACGCGTCGAGCTCGCCGCGCGCGATCGCGACGACCATCTCGACCGTGCGCTCCACCGGGGTCCACTCGGTGCGGCCCTCGTGCATGACCATCGACGCCGTCATGTCGGTCTGGACGACCCCCGGCGAGACCTCGAAGGTCCGCAGGCCGCGCGCGAACCCGGACCGGTGCAGGTTCGCGCCGAGCCGCAGGAGCGCGGTCTTGCTCGCGTTGTACGCGCTCGCGCCGTCCATGTCGTGCGAGCCCGCGCCGCTGTTCAGGTCGACGACGCGACCCCCGCCGCGCGCGAGCATCCCCGGGACGACGGCGCGCGCGAGGAGGAACGGCCCGCGCACGTTGGTCTCGACGACCGACCACCACTCGTCGGGGTCCGCCTCCCAGAGCGGCACCTCGGCGTCGACGCGCCCCGCGTTGTTGACGAGGAGGTCGACGCTCCCGAGCGCGTCCTGTGCCGCGCCCACGGCCGCCGCGACCGCCGCGGCGTCCGTGACGTCCGCCGTGACCACGACCGCGCGCCCCGCACCGCCGACGGTCAGGGCGCCGATCTCGTCGGCCACGCCCGCGAGCCGGTCGGCGTCGCGCGCGAGGAGCGCGACGTCGAGACCGGCGGCGGCGAGGCCGACCGCGATCGCGCGACCGATGCCGCGCGACGCGCCGGTGACGAGCGCCGTCCGGGCGGGCGCGACGGCACCCGCCGCGTGCACGCTCACGCCCGCAGCTCCGCGCCCACGCGCTCGCGCGCGGCCGTCACGGCGCCCTCGCGGACGCGCGCGACGTCGTCCGCGGTGAGCGTGCGGTCGGCCGCGCGCAGCCGCAGCGAGAACGCCAGCGACTTGCGCCCGGCACCGACCTGCTCGCCAGTGAAGACGTCGAACAGCGCGACGTCCTCGACCAGGTCCCCGGCGCCGTCGACGATCGCGTCGCGCAACGCCTGGGCGGTCACGCCGGCGTCCACCACGAACGCGAGGTCCTCCTTGGCGGCCGGGAAGCCCGAGACGGGCGTCGCCTGCACGGGCGCGTCCGACGAACCGGCGACGACCGCGGACAGGTCGACCTCGAACGCCACCGCGCGCGCGGGCAGGCCGAGGTTCTCGAGCACCTTGGGGTGCAGCTCGCCCGCGTGCCCGACCACGGTCCCGTCCGCGAGCTCCAGGCGCGCGCAGCGGCCCGGGTGGAACGGGGCGCGCTCGGTGTCGGCCACCACGGACACGTCCGCACCCACGTGCAGGCCGGCGCGCTCCACCACGAGCCGGGCCGCCGCCAGCGCGTCGGTCCAGTCCGCGGCGCGGCCGGCTCCCCACCAGCCGGCGCGCTCGCGGCGGCCGACGAGGACGCCCGCCACGTGGCGCGGCTGCGCCGGGAGCGACGCGTCGATCGCGGCGAGCTGGTCGTCGGACGGCCGGACGCCGCCCGGCAGCGCGGGCGCCGCAGGAGCACCCGCGCGCGGGTGCGTCACCAGACCCACCTCGAACAGCGCGACGTCGCCCAGCCCGCGGCCGACGTTGCGGCGCGCCGTCTCGAGCAGCGTGCTGAGGAGGTCGGTGCGCATCAGCGGCCGGTCGTCGGCGAGCGGGTTGAGCAGGCGCAGCGCCCGGCGGCGCTCGTCGTCCGCGGGCAGGCGCAGCGCGTCGAGCTCCGCGTCCCCGACGAACGGGTAGCTCAGCGTCTCGACGAAGCCGTCCTCCGCGAGCGCCCGGGCGACCGAGCGCCGCACGCGCTGCTCGCGCGTGAGCCCGCGACCGCCGGGCGCGGCCGGCAGCAGGGACGGGATCTCGTCGTACCCGACGAGACGCGCGACCTCTTCCACGAGCTCGGCGGGCTCGGTGAGGTCGGGTCGCCAGGACGGCGGGGTCACCACGAGCACGCCGGTGGCGTCCGCGTCGTCTGCCTCGACCGTGCACCCGATCGCGCCGAGCGTCCCGACGACCTGCTCCAGCGTGTACGGCACGCCGACGAGGCGCTCGGCCTCGCCGACCGGGAGGCGGATCGCGGCGGGGGCGACGACCCGGTCGAGGTCGCCCACCGCCGGGTCGGCCGTGCCGCCGCCGAGCTGGACGAGGAGGTCGACCACACGCTGCGCCGCGACCGCGGGCAGCAGCGGGTCGACGCCGCGCTCGAACCGCTTCGCAGCCTCGCTCGACAGCTTGTGGCGGCGCGACGTGCGCGCGACCGTCACCTGGTCGAAGTGCGCGGCCTCGACCAGCACGGCCGTCGTCGTCGGGCCGACCTCCGAGGAGGCACCGCCCATGACGCCCGCGAGCCCGAGCACGCGCGACGCGCGCGCACCTCCGGGGCTGTCCGTGATGAGCAGGTCCTCGGGGTCGAGGGCACGGTCCACGTCGTCGAGGGTCACCAGGCGCTCGCCCGGCGCGGCGCGACGCACGACGATCGGCGCCGCGACCTGCTCGAGGTCGTACGCGTGCAAGGGCTGGCCCAGGTCGAGCATCACGTAGTTCGTCACGTCGACCGCGAGCGAGATCGGGCGCATGCCGGACGCCGTAAGCCGCTTCTGCATCCAGGCGGGGGTCTGCGCCGCGGGGTCGATCCCCCGCACGACGCGCGTGACGAACCGGTCGCACCCCACGACGCCGTGGATCGGCGCCGCGTCGTCCACCTCGACGGGGAAGCCGTCGGGCGTCGCGGCGGGCGGCGGGGTCGGCAGCGAGCCCGGCAGGCCGGGGTCCGTGAAGCGCGCGCCCGTCGAGTGCGAGAACTCGCGCGCGACGCCGCGGTAGGAGAACGCGTACCCGCGGTCCGGCGTCACGTTGATCTCCAGGACCTCGTCGCCGAGCCCGAGCAGCGCGACCGCGTCCTGCCCCGGGGTCAGGTCCTCGGCCGCGTACCCGAGCCGCGGCAGCACGATGATGCCGTCGTGGTCCTCGCCGAGCCCGAGCTCGCGCTGCGAGCAGATCATGCCGTCGGACACGTGTCCGTAGGTCTTGCGGCTCGCGATGGGGAACGGACCGGGCAGGACGGAGCCCGGCAGCGCGACGACGACGAGGTCGCCCGGCGCGAAGTTGTGCGCCCCGCACACGATCCCCCGCGCACCGCCCGCCGGGACGTCGGCGGGGTCGACGCCCGTGATCTCGGCGGCGTTGTGCTCCGGTCCGACGTCGACCAGGCACCAGTTGATCGTCTTGCCGTTCTTCTGCGGCTCGGGCGTCATCTCGAGGACGCGCCCGACGACGAGGGGACCCGTCACGGCGGCGCCGTGGATCGCCTCCTCCTCCAGGCCGACGCGGACGAGGTCGGCGGCGAGCCGCTCGGCGGTGAGCCCCTCGGGCAGCTCGACGTGGTCGCCCAGCCAGTCGATGGCGACGTAGGGCATCAGATCTCCGTTCCGAACTGGGCGGAGAAGCGCACGTCGCCCTCCACCATGTCGTGCATGTCCGCGATCCCGTGGCGCAGCATGAGCGTGCGCTCGATGCCCATGCCGAACGCGAAGCCCGAATAGACGTCGGGGTCGACCCCGACGGACCGCAGCACGTTCGGGTTGACCATGCCGCAGCCGCCCCACTCGATCCAGCCGGGCCCGCCCTTCTTCTGCGGGAACCACAGGTCCATCTCGGCGCTCGGCTCGGTGAAGGGGAAGTAGCTCGGCCGCAGGCGCGTGCGCGCCTCGGGGCCGAACATGGCGCGCGCGAACGCGTCCAGCGTCCCCAGCAGGTTCGCCATCGTCAGGCCCTCGTCGATCGCCAGTCCCTCGACCTGGTGGAAGACGGGCGTGTGGGTCGCGTCGAGCGCGTCGGTGCGGAACGTCTTGCCCGGGCACGCGACGTACAGCGGCACACCGCGCTCCAGGAGCGAGCGCGCCTGCACGGGCGACGTGTGCGTGCGCAGCACGAGGTTCGACGGGGCGTACGGACCGTCCGGACCCTCGTCCAGCCCCGCCACGTAGAACGTGTCCTGCATCTGCCGCGCCGGGTGGTCGACGCCGAAGTTCAGGGCGTCGAAGTTGAACCACTCCGCCTCGACCTCGGGGCCCTCGGCGATCTCCCAGCCGAGCCCGACGAAGAAGTCGGCAACGCGCTCCTGCAGCGTCTCCAGGGGGTGGCGCGCGCCGGCGGGCACGCGGTCGACCGGGAGCGTGACGTCCACCGCCTCCTCGACGAGCACGCGCTCGTCGCGCTCGGCCTCGAGCTCGGCCTGGCGCGCGGCGAGCGCCTGGTTCACGCGGCCGCGGAGCGGGCCGAGGAGCTTGCCGGCGGTCTTCTTGTCCGCGGGCGCGAGCGAGCCGATCTGGCGGTTCGCGAGCGCGAGCGCGCTGCGGTCGCCCGTGTGCTCGGTGCGCACGAGCTTGAGCGCGTCGAGGTCGCCGGCCCCGGCGATCGCGGCGAGGGCGGCGTCGAGCGCGCGCTGGAGCGCGTCGGCGTCGAGCGGAGAGGGTGCGGTCGGGGTGTCCGGGCCGCCGTCCCCCGTGACGGGGGTGACGACGTCGGCGTCAGGGCTGGACATGCGTGCCTTCCTGGCGAGGGCGGGACTGCGGGAGCGGGCGACGACCAGGTCAGGAACCTCGATGGTGGCCTGGACGGGTGCCGCCTCGCGGGGCGCGACGCACGCGGCGCGCGCAGGCGCGCGCTGGTGCGCGCGTCGCGGTCATTCTAGGGCGCCCGTCCGGGCCCGGTCCGTCCCGCCTCAGGCGGGAGGTGTGCACGCGTCAGTCGCGCGGGCCCGTGACGGGCCCGGGAAATCGACGACCACCGTGCATGCTCATGGCCGCCATCCTCGCACAGCCGTCGTGCGCGCGCCGGGCGGTGCCCGTGCGGGGCTCTCGTCGCCCTCCCCGCGACGCGGTCGTCAGCCGCGCGCGGCCACCCCCGCCAGCGGGAAGGTCTCGACCGTGCGGTACACCCGCCGGCCCGACGTGTCACCCGGCAGGTCGCCGGACGTCGACTCGAGCAGCAGGAGCTCGTGCGCGGTCCAGTCGGGGCCCGCGTAGACGGACAGCGCCGCGGCCGGACCGGCGAGCGGGTCACCGGCGGCGAGGTCCGCGAGGCCTCCCCCCGAGCGCCGCGCGTGCGCGCGACGTCGAGCCTGCCGGGCCCCGGCGGCGGCGCGTGCCACGGTGAGGTGGGCGCGCTGCCGTGGTCGCCGGTCGACGCCGACGCCGACCTCGCCGGCCGCCTCGGCCACGGCCACGCTCAGGCCGGGGAGCGCGTCCGCGTCGAGCCCTCCGACGCCGACCCACAGCACACGCCGGTCGAAGACCCCCGCACCCCGCAGGCGCAGCGACGGCGGCGGCGTCTCGTGCGCCACCGGCGCGAGCGCGGCAGCGAGGTCGGGCACCGCCCCGTCCGGGACCGACCCGAAGAACGAGACGGTCACGTGCCACAGCTCGGGCGGGGTCCAGCGCACCAGCGGGGCGCCGTCGGGCCGGCGCGCCTCCTGGGCCTGCGCGCCCGAGAGCGCGAGCGCGAGATGGTCGAGCGCGGCGGTGCTCGGGCGGAGCGCGGCGAACAGGCTCACGCGCCGGCCCCTCCCGCCGCGGCCGGATGCCGGGCAGGCCGGTGCGCCCGGCTCGAGGCGTAGAGGCACACCGTCGCGGCGGTCGCGAGGTTGAGCGACTCGGCGAGCCCACGGATCGGGACGCGCACGACCGCGTCGGCGAGCTCCCGGTCCCGCTCGGGCAGGCCCCAGGCCTCGTTCCCGAAGACCCAGGCGGTCGGGGCCGCGAGGTCGACGCGCCGCTGTCCGTCGTCGAGCGCCCCCGCGCCCGCGGGCCCGGCCACGTCGAGGAGGTCGTCCAGATCCAGGTCGCCCGCGCCGTCGGCGGCGAGCACCGTGAGCCCGGCATCGCGCAGCGCGGCCACCGCGTCCGCGAGGCTCACGCCCGTGACGACGGGAAGGTGGAACAACGATCCCGCGGTCGAGCGGACGACCTTGGGGTTGTGCACGTCCACGCTCTCGCCCGCGAGCACGACCGCGTCCGCGCCGGCCGCGTCGGCGGCCCGGATCACGGTCCCGGCGTTCCCCGGGTCGCGCACCGTCGCCAGCACCGCGACGAGGGCGGGCCGCTCGCGGCCGGGCCCGGCGAGCGTGGCCACGACGTCCCCGAGCGTCGGCTCGTGCGCGCGGACGACGGCGAGCACGCCCTGCGCGTCGGCGCTCATCGCGGTCAGCACCTCGGCCGTCGCGACGTGGACGTGCAGGCCCGCCGCGCGGGCGTCCCCGACGATCTCGGGGTAGCGCTCGCCCGCCGTCGGCGTCACGTAGACGTCGCGGACCAGGTCGGGCGCGAGCCGCACGGCCTCGCGCACGCCCTGGGGGCCCTCCACGAGGAGCTGTCCGTGCCGTGAACGCGCCGGACGCCCGGCCAGCGCTCGGACCGCCTTGACCCGGTCGCTGCGAGGGTTCGTCAGCGTGGGGTCGAGCGGACCGGGCGCCGACCGGGCGTCCGGGGCCGACGCGCGGCCTGGTGAGGTGCTGGTCAGGCTGCGGCCTTCGGCGCGTTGACGTCCTCGGGGAGCGCGTCCTTCGCGACCTGGACCAGCGCGTTGAACGCGGCCACGTCGTTGACCGCGAGCTCGGCGAGCAGGCGACGGTCGACCTCGACACCCGCGGCCTTGAGGCCCTGGATGAGGCGGTTGTACGTCAGGCCCTGCGCGCGCGACGCCGCGTTGATGCGCTGGATCCACAGCTTGCGGAAGTCGCCCTTGCGCGCCTTGCGGTCACGGTAGGAGTAGACGAGGGAGTGGGTGACCTGCTCCTTCGCCTTGCGGTAGAGGCGCGAGCGCTGGCCGCGGTAGCCGCTGGCGCGCTCGAGGGTCGTACGGCGCTTCTTCTGGGCGTTGACCGCCCGCTTCACGCGTGCCACGTGATGCTCCTTGCAGTTCGGGGCTCAGGGGGTGAGCCGGTCGGTGGCGGATCCCGCCACCTGCCGGGTCACTTGCCGAGCAGCTTCTTGATGGTCTTGACGTCGGCGGGCGAGACCACCTGGTCCTGGGCGAGGCGGCGCTTGCGCTTGGTGGCCTTGTGCTCGAGCAGGTGTCGAGCGTTGGCCTGCTCGCGCATGACCTTGCCGGTACCCGTGATGCGGAAGCGCTTCTTGGCACCCGAGTGCGTCTTGTTCTTCGGCATGACTGCCGTCTCTCCTTGTGTCCGGTCAGCCGCCTCGCGGCGGCCGACGTGTTCGGGTCCTGGCCGGTGGGCCCGGACCCCGAGCAGGGTCGGTCTGTGCTGCCGGCCGTCAGCCGGCCTTGCCTCGCGGTGCCGGCTTGGGCGCCGGGCGCGGGGCGCTCGGCTTGGGCGCGACAGGCTTGGGGGCCGCCGGCTTGGCACCGGACGCCGGCGCGGACGGCGCCGCCGGTGCCGGACGGGGGGTGGCCGGGCGCGGCGCCGCGGGCTTCGAGTCCGCAGCCGGTCGGGCAGCGGGACGCGGTGCCGCGGCCGGACGCGGCGCGGGCGCCGATCGCGGTGCGGCAGCCTTCGGCGCGGGAGCAGCCTTCGGCGCGGGCGCCTCGGCGGCCGGAGCCTCGGCGGGGGCAGCCGCCTCGGCCGGGGCCGGGGCGGTCTCGACCGCAGGGGCCTCGGTGCTCTCGGTGACCGCGACGGCCTCGGGCGCGTCGAGGTCGCCGGGCTCCGCGCCGTCGCCGGTCCGCGCCGCGGCGCGCTGGGCGGACTTCGTCAGCCGGGGCTCGGCCTCCTGCGCCCGCTTGCGCTGCTCGCTCTTGGCGTCGGCCTTCTTCTTCACCGGGCCGAGCACCATGGTCATGTTGCGGCCGTCCTGCTTCGGCATCGACTCCACGAAGCCGAGCTCCGCGACGTCGTCCGCGAGGCGCTGGAGCAGGCGGACGCCCATCTCGGGGCGCGACTGCTCACGGCCACGGAACATGATCATGACCTTGACCTTGTCGCCCGCGGCGAGGAAGCGCTCGACGTGGCCCTTCTTGGTGCCGTAGTCGTGCGGGTCGATCTTCAGGCGGAAGCGGATCTCCTTGAGGACCGTGTTCGCCTGGTTGCGCCGCGCCTCACGCGCCTTCATGTCGGACTCGTACTTGAACTTGCCGAAGTCCATGAGCTTGGCGACGGGGGGCCGGGCGTCCGGGGCGACCTCGACGAGGTCGAGGTCCGCGTCCTGGGCAAGGCTCAGGGCAACCTCGGTGCGGACGACGCCGACCTGCTCCCCGCCGGGACCGATGAGTCGGACCTCGGGGACGCGGATCCGATCGTTGATGCGAGGCTCGCTGATGTGATGCTCCTAGGAAGTCGTCGGTAGACCACCCGGGACGAAGAAGGCCTCCGTCCCTGAGCGCAGGGCGGAGGCCATCAGGTCGGGACGTCGCACCGGGCGACGACCACGTCGGAACGTCCCCGAAGGGTGCGTCCCGGACCAGGACCCGGCCTCTGTCGCGACGTTCGTCGGCGGTCGAGACCCGGGTGGGATGAGATCCACTTGCGCACTCGCACCCCTCCCGTCGCCCGGAAGCCGGACGAGGAGACGCGCACGAGTCGGTCAGCCATCAAGGATAGCAGAGGGCGGGCCGGATGTTCGCACCCGCCCGACGGCGATCTCCTGATCGCCTCCATCATTGGAACTCTTCCAGTTTACGTGGTTAGAGTGGTGCCATGACGACAGGACCGACGCCCGGCGCGGGGACGACCCTCGACGACGGGCCACGACGCGCCCGCCACGAGGGCGAGCTCCGGGAGCACGGCCTGCGCGTCACCGCGGCCCGGTTGGCCGTGCTCGACGCGGTCGAGCTCCAGCAGCACGCCGACGCCGACGACGTCCTGCGCGCCGCGCGCGCGTCGCTCGGCTCCGTCTCGGTCCAGGCGGTCTACGACGTCCTGCACACGCTCACCGACAAGGGTCTGGTCCGCCGGATCGAGCCCGCGGGCCATCCTGCGCGCTACGAGCGCCGCCTCGACGACAACCACCACCACGTCGTGTGCCGGGGCTGCGGCGCCGTCGCCGACGTGGACTGCACCGTCGGTCACGCCCCCTGCCTGACGCCGAGCAGCACGTCGGGGTTCCAGATCGACACCGCCGAGGTGACGTTCTGGGGCCTCTGCCCCGACTGCGCGGACTGACCGCCCCCGCCCGCTCCCCGTGCCTCGCGCACCCGGAGCGCGCCCGTTTTCTCACGAAGATCCCGGTATGAGAACGCCAGACGGGCCGCGACCCGCGGCCCACGGAAGGAGACCCATGACCGCCCCCTTCACCACCACGAACGCCGGCGCGCCCGTCGCGTCGGACGCCCACGCCCAGACCGTCGGTGCCGACGGGCCGATCGTCCTGCACGACCACTACCTCGTCGAGAAGCTGGCCCAGTTCAACCGCGAGCGCGTCCCGGAGCGCGTCGTGCACGCCAAGGGCGGCGGTGCCTTCGGGACGTTCACGGTGACGAACGACGTCAGCGCGTACACGCGCGCGGCGCTCTTCCAGCCCGGCACGACCACCGAGATGCTCGCGCGCTTCTCCTCCGTCGCGGGCGAGCAGGGCTCCCCCGACACGTGGCGCGACCCCCGCGGCTTCGCGCTGAAGTTCTACACGACCGAGGGCAACTACGACCTCGTCGGCAACAACACGCCCGTGTTCTTCCTGCGCGACGGCATCAAGTTCCCCGACTTCATCCGGTCGCAGAAGCGCCTGCCGGGCTCGAACCTGCGCGACAACGACATGCAGTGGGACTTCTGGTCGCTCTCCCCCGAGTCGGCGCACCAGGTGACCTGGCTCATGGGCGACCGCGGCCTCCCGTCGAGCTGGCGCCACATGGACGGGTTCGGCTCGCACACCTACCAGTGGATCAACGCGGCGGGCGAGCGGTTCTGGGTCAAGTACCACTTCAAGACCCAGCAGGGCATCAAGAACCTCACCGCTGACGAGGCCTCGCAGCTCGCCGGGTCGGACTCGGACCACCACATCCGCGACCTGTACGAGCACATCGAGGCGGGCGACTTCCCGCGCTGGACGCTCTCGGTCCAGGTCATGCCGTACGAGGACGCGAAGACCTACCGGTTCAACCCGTTCGACCTCACGAAGGTGTGGCCGCACGCCGACTACCCGCTGATCGAGGTGGGCGTCATGGAGCTGAACCGCAACCCGGAGAACTACTTCGCGCAGATCGAGCAGGCGACGTTCGCGCCGAGCAACTTCGTCCCGGGCATCGCGACGAGCCCGGACAAGATGCTGCTCGCGCGCATCTTCTCCTACGCCGACGCCCACCGGTACCGCGTGGGCACGAACCACGCCCAGCTCCCGGTGAACGCGCCGCACGCCGCGGCCGAGGGCGGTCACTCGTACGCGAAGGACGGGTCGATGCGCTACTCGTTCTCGTCGGCGACCACGCCGGTGTACGCGCCGAACAGCCGGGGCGGCGCGCACGCCGACCCGGCCCGCGCGGCGGAGTCCGCCGGCTGGGAGGCCGACGGCGAGCTGACGCGCAGCGCCGCAACGCTGCACCCGGAGGACGACGACTTCGGCCAGGCCGGCACGCTCTACCGCGAGGTCTTCGACGACGCGGCACGCGCGCGCTTCCTCGAGACGATCACGGGCCACGTCGGCGCCGTTCGCAGCGAGGACATCCGCGAGCGCGCGATCGCGTACTGGACGAACGTCGACGCGGGCCTCGGGGGCGCGCTGCGCGTCGCGCTCGCCGCCACCGGCGCGCCCGTCGAGGGCGGCCAGCCCGGCACCGCGGCGGAGCCGGTCCGCGTCTGACCCCGTCCGCGAGAGAGCGATCCCCTGCCGAGAGAGCGACGTACCGCGCCGGTACGTCGCTCTCTCGGCGGCAGGTCGCTCTCTCGGTGACGCCGGGAGACGGGTCGCGTCCGGGGTGGGCGGCACGGCACGACAGGATGGAAAGATGGTCGCCATGAGTACCGAGAACGCCGCCGTGCCCGACCCCGCCACCGACGCGGTGCGCGACATCGCCGACGTCGCCGCCGTGGAGGTCATCACGTCCGCGGCCGTCCACCTCATGAGCGCCGCGGCCGTCAAGTGCGGCCTGGCCGAGGACGCGCAGGAGCAGGGCCACCTCGACCTCGACGAGGCGCGCAAGCTCATCAACGCGCTCGCCGCGCTCGTCACGGCGAGCGCTCCGGACATCGGCAACCAGCACGCCCGCTCGCTCCGCGACGGGCTGCGCTCGCTCCAGCTCGCGTTCCGCGAGGCGTCGGTCTACCCCGACGCCCCGGGCGAGGGCCCGGGCGAGAAGTACACGGGCGCCGTGAGTTGAGCACGCCCCCGGTGCCCCCGCCGCACGGCGGGTCCCACGAGCCGCCGCCGTCGCCGACCCGACCGGAGAGCGTCCCGCGGGGGACGACGCCCCCCGCGGACCCGGGCGCGCGCGCCTCGGCCGGTGGACCGCCGTCGTTCGCCCCGGCCTCCGCTGCGCGGGGCACGGCCTCGGGCACCGCGCCCGGCACCGTCGGCGCGGGCGCGGTCCCGGGAGCCACCGTCCCCCGGAGCGTCGGCGCACCGGGCACCGGCGCACCCGGATCGGAGGGGGTGCCGTCCGCCGGTGACGCGACCGCGCCGCCGCGCCGCCGCCGCGGTGCGGTGGTCGCCATCGTGGTGCTGTCCCTCCTCCTCGCGGCCGCCCTGGGGGTGGGCGCCTACCTGTGGGTCACCACGACGCGGTGGCAGGAGTCGAGCGCGGACTGGGAGGGCGAGGCCCGCGGCCTGGGCGAGGACGTCGCCCGGCTCCAGACCGAGCTCGACGGCGCGAACGCCGAGCTCGACTCCGCGCGCACCCAGCTCACGGCCGCGCAGGACCGCATCAGCGACCTCGCCAACGAGAAGGCACAGCTCGGCGACGAGAACGAGGCGTCGCAGCAGTACCTCGACTACCAGAGCCGGGTCTCGGAGGCGGCCGGCAAGGTCGCGGCCGCGCTCGGCCAGTGCACGACGGCGCAGACGCAGCTCATCGGCTACCTCAACAACCGCGACGCGTACGACCCCGCGGACCTGGAGCGCTTCGCCGACCAGGTCGACCTGCTGTGCCAGGAGGCCACGGACGCGAACTCCCAGCTCCAGCAGGAGCTCGCCGGATGACCCGGCGCCGACCCGGGCCGTCCGCCCGGGGCGACGCCGGGCGCTCCGTCCGCCGGCGTGTCGTCGGGTCCCTCGTCTCGGCGTCCCTGCTCGCCGGCTCGCTGGCGGCCTGCGGCGTCCTGCCGGAGCTCCCCGAGCCCGTGCCGGACTCGGTCGTTCCGTCGCTCGTCGCGCCCGACGACCCGGCGGGGTCGGAGAACCTTTCGGCGGACGGCTTCGACGCGGTCCGGCGCATGGCCGTGCGCATCCGCAACGTGCGCTGCGACGGGCTGTCGACCGGCTCGGGGTTCGCCGTCGACTCCCGGACGCTCATCACCAACAAGCACGTGGTCGACTCGTCACGCTCGCTGCAGCTCCTCACCTACGACGGCCGCGACATCGCGGCCCAGACCGCGAGCGTGGCCGGTCTCGCGGACCTCGCGATCGTCCGGACGGCGGAGGACCTCCCGTCGGCCCCCACCCTCGCGGCGGCCGACCCGGCGCCGGGCGACCCGGTGACGGTCGTGGGCTACCCCGAGGGCGGTCGGCTCACGGTGACGCAGGGCTCCGTCATCGGGACGACGACGGACCCGTTGCACGAGAACCTCGGCGAGGTGCTCGTCACCGACGCCCCGGTCGAGCCGGGGAGCTCCGGCTCCGCGGCGCTCAACGACGCCGGCGAGGTCATCGGCGTCGTCTACGCGAAGACGTCGACCGACAAGTCGCTGCTCGTCCCGGTGAGCACGCTGCAGACGATGCTCGGCGACGAGTCGGCGTTCACCGTCCTCCCGGAGTGCGACGCCTGACCGCCCGTGCGGGAGCGCGTCGGTGCGGTGCGGCGGGCCGGTACGACCCGCCGCGCCGCACCCCGCGCGCACCCGGGACCGCAGGTCTACCCTTCCTGCCATGAGCACACACGCGAGCTCGGACACGTCCCCGGTCGACCCGGCGCACATCACCCACGCGGCACGCGACACGCTCACCGTGCGTCGCGTCTTCGGAGAGTCCTACGAGCGCGACGGCACGCTCGTCATCCCCGTCGCGACCGTCTGGGGCGGCACCGGCTCGGGCTGGGGCTCCGGCGCGGGAGAGCTGTCCGGCAAGGGCGCGGCCGACTGGCGTCGCCGCATCGGGGCCGCGTCCGCGCCGGCGGAGGGCGAGGAGGCCGCGACGCCGAGCACGGGCGCGTCGTCCGACCCCGGGTCCGGCAACGCCGGCGGCGAGGCGGGCGGCGAGGGCTCCGGAGGCGGGGGCGGCTTCGGGGTCCGCGTCGTCGCCAAGGGGGTCTACGTCGTCGACGACGCGGGCGTGCGCTGGCAGCCCGCGCTGGACCTCAACCGCGTGATCCTCGGCGGGCAGGCGCTCGGGGCGGTCGTCGCGTTCTCGGCCGCGCTCGCGTGGGGCCTGAGCCGCCTGCGCCGTCGCTGACCCGGGACGGTCAGTCCGCCCGGCCGACCCGCAGCTCGAGGCCGTCGACGCGCTCGGACACGACGGCGTCGTTCGCCAGGGCGGCGTTGACCTGACCGAGCACCGCGTCGAGGCCCGCCCGGTCCAGCCCGGCGTCGATGCGCAGCACGACGGCGACCTCCGCGCGCCGCCCCGGCTCCGCCCACGCCCGCGCGACGTGCGGGATCCCGGCGAGCGCGCCCTGGACCGCCGCGAGCACCTCGGGGTCCACCGCGCCGTCGACGACGGTCGGCGACCAGTCCTTGCCCTGGGCGAGCGCCCACACGGCCGGCCGGGGCACGAGCGCCGTCACGGGGCCGCCCGGGTCGAGGACGAGCAGCGACCAGTCCTCGCTCACGGCGGACAGCGCCGCGCGGCGGGCGTCCACGGGGACGGGGCGAGCGCTCGCGCGCCACGCCGCCATCGTCGCCACGGACGTGAACACCGGGAGCGCGCGGCGACCGTCCGGCGCCTCGATCGCGACGACGCCCGCCGATGCCTCCTTGTCGACGGTGTGCCCGTGCTCGCCCTCGCCCGCGCTCTCGAGCTCGGCCAGGATCGGGACGAGGACGCGCGTCTCGCCGAGCCGCGCGACGACCTCGGCCAACGAGCCCGAGCCCGCGGCGTAGGCGTCGAGGAGCGCGGCCAGCTCCGGGTCCGCCGAGCCGTCGTCGCCCGCGAAGCCGGAGGACGGGGGCAGCGCCTTCCCTGCGGAGCCCGTCGTCACGGCCGACCCGCGACGTCGAGCGCCTGGGGCAGCGTGAACGCGCCCGCGTAGAGGGCCTTCCCCACGATCGCCCCCTCGACGCCCGCGGGCACGAGCGCGCGCAGCGCCTCGAGGTCGGCGAGGCTGGAGATGCCGCCCGACGCGACGACCGGCGCCTCGGTGCGCGCCGCGACGTCGCGCAGGAGGTCGAGGTTGGGGCCGCGCAGCGTGCCGTCCTTGGTCACGTCCGTGACGACGTAGCGCGCGCACCCGGCGGCCTCCAGACGGTCGAGGACCTCCCAGAGGTCGCCGCCCTCCTGGGTCCACCCGCGCGCCGCGAGCGTCGTGCCGCGCACGTCGAGGCCGACGGCGATCGCGTCGCCGTGCTCCGCGATGACCTTCGCCGTCCACTCGGGGTTCTCGAGCGCCGCGGTGCCGAGGTTGACGCGGCGCGCGCCCGTGGCGAGCGCACGCTCGAGCGACGCGTCGTCGCGGATCCCGCCGGAGAGCTCGACCTGGACGTCGAGACGCGCGACGACGTCGGCGAGCAGCTCCGCGTTGGAGCCGCGGCCGAACGCGGCGTCGAGGTCCACGAGGTGGATCCACTCGGCACCGCCCGACTGCCAGTCGAGCGCGGCGGCGAGCGGGTCGCCGTACGAGGTCTCGGAGCCGGCCTCGCCCTGGACGAGGCGGACGGCCTGGCCGTCGGCGACGTCGACGGCGGGGAGCAGCACGAGGCGGTCGGTCACGGGGTTCTCCATCGGTGTCGGCGGCGCGTCGCTGTCGCGCCGGGTGGTGCGCGCCGGGCGAGGTGCACCCGGCGCGCGGTCGGTCAGAGCGAGCGGACCCAGTTCTCGAGCAGGGTCGCGCCCGCGTCGCCGGACTTCTCGGGGTGGAACTGCGTGGCGGACAGCGGCCCGTTCTCCACGGCGGCGACGAACCTCCCGCCGTGGTCGGACCACGTGACGAGCGGTCGCCGGATCGGCGAGTCGGCGGGCAGGTCCTGGCCCGTCGTGAAGGACCGGGCGGCGTAGGAGTGGACGAAGTAGAAGCGCTCGTCCTCGACGCCGCGGAACAGCACGCTGCCCGCGGGCACGTCGACCGTGTCCCAGCCCATGTGGGGCACGACCTCCGCCTCGAGCCGGTCGACGAGACCGGCCCACTCCCCCAGCCCGTCGGTCAAGGTGCCGTGCTCGTCGCCCCGGTCGAACATGACCTGCATGCCCACGCAGATGCCGAGCACGGGGCGCCCGCCGGCGAGCCGCCGTCCGACGATCTCGTCGCCGCGGACGCCGCGCAGGCCCGCCATGACCGCGGCGAACGCGCCGACGCCGGGGACGACGAGCCCGTCGGCGTCCTGGGCCGCGGCACGGTCCGCGGTGAGCTCGACGTCCGCGCCGACGCGCTCGAGCGCACGCACGGCCGAGCGGACGTTGCCGAACCCGTAGTCGAGGACGACGACGGACGGGCGCCGCACGCCCGACGCCTCACCGACGACCGGCTCGCTCATGCGCCGCTCTTCCGGGCCCGGCGCGCGGCGGACGTGAGCAGCCGCATCGCCTTCCAGCGCGAGATCGACGAGCTCGCGACGACGCCGGCCTGGTCGGCGAGCGTCGTCGTGCCGGTGAGCAGGTCCTCGAGCGCCTCGGGCGCGCCGCCGAGCACGAGGCCCGGCGCGAGCTGGTCGCCCGGGGCGCCGTCGGTCCAGCGCGTCATCGTGAGCTGTTCGCCGCTGCGCGCCACGAGCACGAGCGGCACGCCCTTGACCAGGGTGGTCAGCGCGGCGGCGGCGTGCGCGGGCGCGTCACCGGCCGTGTCGCGGAGCACCGCGACGGCGCCCACGTCGGTCGGCACGACGTCGGCCTCGACCTGGGCGAGCGAGCACGCCGCGGCGAGCGGCTCGGCCCCGGCGATCTGCGTGATGAGCGCGACGAGGTCGGGCGCCGCGGAAGGACCCGTGAGGGACGAGAGGTCGTCCGGGATCTCGACGCCGTCGAGCGCGTCGTCGTCGTGCGTGCTCACAGGGCCCCCTTGGTGGACGGGACGCCCTCGACGCGCGGGTCGGGAGCGACCGCGGCGCGCAGGGCGCGGGCGAGGGCCTTGAACTGCGCCTCGACGATGTGGTGCGGGTCGCGACCGGCGAGGACGCGCACGTGGATGCAGATGCCCGCGTGGTGCGCGATCGACTCGAGCACGTGGCGCGTGAGCGACCCCGTGAAGTGCCCGCCGATGAGGTGGTACTCCTGGCCCTCCGGCTCGCCCGAGTGGACGAGGTACGGGCGTCCGGACACGTCCACGACGGCGAGCGCGAGCGCCTCATCGAGGGGAACGGTGGCGTCGCCGAAGCGGCCGATGCCGGCCTTGTCCCCGAGCGCGACGCGCAGCGCCTCGCCGATCGTGATCGCCACGTCCTCGACGGTGTGGTGCGCGTCGATGTGCGTGTCGCCCGTCGCGACCACCTTGAGGTCGATGAGCGAGTGCTTGCCCAGCGCCGTGAGCATGTGGTCGTAGAACGGGACGGTCGTCGAGATCTCCGTCCGTCCCGTGCCGTCGAGGTCGAGCTCGACGAGCACGCTCGACTCGGACGTCGCGCGCTCGATGCGCGCGGTGCGCTTCACAGTCCTGCCACCTCCACGAGGGCCTGTCGGAAGGCCCGCATCTCCTCGCCGGTGCCGATCGACACCCGCAGCCAGCCGTCGGGACCAGTCTCCCGGATGAGCACGCCCCGCTCCAACAGGCCCGCCCAGACCGCGTGCCGGTCGTCGAACGTGCCGAAGAGGACGAAGTTCGCGTCGGACTCCGCGACCGCGAGCGCGCGCCCGTCCGGGTGCCGCAGCGAGCGCAGCCACGCGACGGTCTCGTCGCGCCGCTCGCGCAGGGCCGAGACCTGCGCGAGCAGCTCCGCCGAGTGCGACAGGGCCGCGCGCGCGACCGCCTGGGTCACGGCGGACAGGTGGTACGGGAGCCGGACCACGCGCAGCGCGTCGACGAGCTCGCGCGACGCCGCGAGGTAGCCCACGCGGGCGCCCGCGAGCGCGAACGCCTTGGACATCGTGCGCGTCACGGCGAGGTTCGGGTACCGGTCGAGCAGCTCGAGCGCGGAGGGCGTGCCGGCGCGGCGGAACTCGCCGTACGCCTCGTCGACGACGACGACGGCCGGCGCCTCGCGCCCGTCGGCGAGCGGCACGCGGACCGCGAGCGCCGCCTCGCACACCGCCTCGACGGTCGCCGCGGGCAGCGCGGTCCCGGTCGGGTTGTTGGGGCTCGCGAGCAGGACAACGGACGGCTGCTCGCGCGCGACCACCTCGCGCGCGTGCTCCGGATCGAGCGTGAAGTCCTCGGCGCGGCGCCCGACGACCCACGCCGTGTGGGTGTCGCGCGCGTACTCCGGGTACATCGAGTACGTGGGCGCGAACGACACCGCGGTGCGGCCCGGGCCGCCGAACGCCTGCAGCACGTGGAGCATGATCTCGTTCGACCCGTTGGCCGCCCAGAGCTGCTCGGCGCCCAGCGCGACGCCGGACTCCGCGCCCAGGTACGCCGCGAGGTCGGCGCGCAGCCCGAGGAAGTCGCGGTCGGGGTAGCGGTTGAGCCCGGCGGCGGCGTCGCGCACGGCCTGCGTGATCGTCGCGACGACGGCCTCGCTCGGCGCGTGCGGGTTCTCGTTGACGTTGAGCAGGACCGGGACGTCGAGCTGCGGCGCGCCGTACGGCTCGACGCCGGCGAGCTCGGGGCGCAGCGGGAGCAGGGGCCGTCCCGCGACGGAGGGTGGGGTCACCCGGACAGTCTACGAACCGGGCGCCCACCGACGTCCGTGACGTCCGGCACGCGGGCAGCGGCGCTGGTCGTGGCCGGGCTCGCGCCGACCTCGCGCCCGGCGCGCGGTCCCCGGCCGCCACGTCAGGCGGACGTGACCTCGCCGCCGTCGACCGTCACGGGCACCTCGGGCAGGGGCGCGGGTGCCGGCCCGCCGAGCACGGCGCCGGTCGCGAGGTCGTAGCGGGACGCGTGGCACGGGCACAGGAGCTCGCCGTCCCCGGGCGCGACCGTGCAGCCCTGGTGGGTGCAGATCGCGCTGAAGGCCGCGAACGTCCCTTCCTCGGGCTGCGTGACGAGGAGCGGGGCCCCCGCGACGGTGACCGCGAGCGCCCCGCCGACCGGGACGTCGTCGGTGCTGGCGAGCGCCTGTCCGGGCTCGACGACGGCCTCGCCCCCGCCGGAGCCGTCGTCGCCGCTCGTCGCCCCGTCCTGCGTCCCCGACGGCTCGCCGCCGCACGCGGCGAGGAGGGCGAGCGCGGCGCCCGCGCCGGACCCGGCGAGGACGACGCGCCGCGTCGGCGTCACCGCGTGGGGGACACGCGGCCGCGGGGCCGAACCCCGGTCCGGGCCACGGGCCGGAGCCCTCGTGCTCCGGTCGGGTCCGGCGCCGTGCGCGGCGTCCGCGCGGTGCGGTGCGTCCATGTCCGGCCTCCCTGCACGGTGCCTGCACGGCGGACCCCTCGACCCGCCCCGGCCGCCCGGCGCGCGAGACGACGTCGGCGGCGGTTCCATTGAAGCACCGGGGCGCGCGGGCCCGCGCCCCGACCGCCCACGAGCGGAGGAGACGACGATGTCCGTGACCACGGGGCCGCCCACGCCGCCCATCCGGGAGGGCCGCGCGCTCGGCGCGTGGGTCCTGCGCGGCCTGACCGCCGCCGGGCTGCTGCTCTCGGCCGACGTCCACCTCGCCCTGTTCGTCGAGGGGTACCGCGACATCGACGTCGTCGGCCCCCTCTTCGCGCTCAACGCGGTCGCGGGACTGGTCCTCGGCCTCTTCGTGCTCGTGTGGCGGCACTGGCTCCCGCTCCTCGGCGCGGTCGGGTTCGGGGCGCTCACCCTCGCCGCGTTCTACCTGTCGACGACCGTGGGGTTCTTCGGCGTGAACGAGACGGTGGGCGGGACGCAGCAGGTGCTCGCCGCGGTGAGCGAGTGGGTCGTCGTGGTGGCGGGGACTCTCGCCCTCGTCGTGGAGAGGCGAAGGTCACGAGCCGCACGGCCCTGAGTCGTCGATACCGCCGCTCACCGCGCCGGCCCTCCCCGGCGCGCGTAGCGTCGAGGACGAGGCAGGACCGCCGGCACGGTCCGGCCGCCACTCTCCCCGAGGATCCGAGGTGATCGTCATGCCCACCATGCGTGCCGCCGTCGTCCACTCCTTCACGGACCCGCTGCGCGTCGACGAGGTCGAGGTCCCCACCCCCGGACCGCACGAGGCCCTCGTCAAGGTCGACTACACCGGCGTGTGCCACACCGACCTGCACGCCGCGCACGGCGACTGGCCGGTCAAGCCCTCGCCCCCGTTCGTGCCCGGCCACGAGGGCGTCGGCACGGTCGTCGCGGTGGGCGACCAGGTGACCCGCGTCCGGGACGGCGACACGGTCGGCAACGCCTGGCTCTGGAGCGCGTGCGGCGAGTGCGAGTACTGCGAGACGGGCTGGGAGACGCTGTGCCCGCACCAGAAGAACGGCGGCTACTCGGTCGACGGCTCGTTCGGCCAGTACATGCTCGTCGACTCGCGCTACTGCCCGGTGGTCCCGGACGGGGTCGACCTGTCCGCCGTGGGGCCGATCCTGTGCGCGGGCGTCACCGTCTACAAGGGCCTCAAGGTCACGGACACCCAGCCCGGCGAGTGGGTGCTGGTCTCCGGGATCGGTGGGCTCGGGCACATCGCGGTGCAGTACGCCGTCGCGATGGGCCGCCGCGTCGCCGCGGTGGACGTGGACGACGAGAAGCTCGCCCTCGCGCGCAAGCACGGCGCGGAGGTCACGGTCGACGCCGCGACGTCGCCCGACGCCGCCGCCGAGATCCAGGAGCAGACGGGCGGCGGCGTCCACGGCGCGCTGGTCACCGCCGTCAACGCGCACGCGTTCCCGCAGGCCGTGGGAGCGCTGCGCCGCGGCGGCACGGTCTCGCTCGTCGGGCTCCCGCCGGAGAAATTCCCCCTCGACATCTTCACGACCGTCCTCTTCGGGCTGACCGTGCGCGGGTCGATCGTCGGGACGCGCAAGGACATGGCGGAGGCGCTCGACTTCTTCGCCCGCGGGAAGATCAGCCCGACGTACACGGTGCGCCCGCTCGACGACATCAACGCGATCTTCTCCGAGATGGAGGAGGGCAGGATCGACGGTCGCGTGGTCATGGACATGCGCTCCTGACGTCCCACGCGCTCGGCTCCCGCGGCCCGCGACCCCGTCCCCGGGGTCCGCGGGCCGCGGCCTGTGCACGACGACCCGAGGGTCGGCGGGTGCGCCTACGATCGTGCGGGTGAGCCCCACCGACCCGTACGCCGACCTGCCCTTCGACCCGGCCGACGCGCCGCCGCTCGACGAGCCCGCCGACCCGTACGGCGACCCCTGGGCGGAGGCCGCGCCGTCGGGGCCAGGCCCGGACCCGGCGCCGGCGCCGCGCGTGGCGGTACCGGACGGCACCGACCTCCCGACCCGTGCGTCCTCCCCCGCGCCCGACGGCGGGGAGGCCGCCAAGCGGGCCAAGCTCGCCATGCTGCGGGGCCTGCTCGACGGCCAGTCGCTGCGCGAGGACGCCGAGACGGCGCTGCGCGCGCTCGTGGGGCGCGACGACGCGGCGCTGCGCGAGGACCAATGGCGCGCGATCGAGGCGCTCGTGGCGTTCCGGCGTCGTGCGCTCGTCGTGCAGCGCACCGGGTGGGGCAAGTCCGCGGTGTACTTCGTGGCCACGCGTCTGCTGCGCGACCGCGGCGCCGGGCCGACCGTCATCGTCTCCCCGCTCCTGGCGCTCATGCGCGACCAGATCTCGGCCGCGGCGCGGGCGGGCATCAAGGCCGTCACCATCAACTCCGCCAACGTCACCGAGTGGGACGACGTGCACCGGGCCATCGCCGCCGGCGAGGTCGACGTGCTGCTCTGCTCGCCCGAGCGGCTCAACAACCCGGGCTTCCGCGACGAGGTGCTCCCCCGGCTCGCGGCCGACGCCGGCCTCGTCGTCATCGACGAGGCGCACTGCATCTCGGACTGGGGCCACGACTTCCGGCCCGACTACCGCCGCATCCGCACGCTCCTCGCCGACCTGCCGCCCGGCATCCCCGTGCTCGCGACGACGGCGACGGCGAACGCGCGCGTGACGGCGGACGTCGCCGAGCAGCTCGGCGTGACCGCGGCGCACGCGTCCGGCGCGGCCGCCGGAGCCGGCGAGGCGGGCCACGAGGACGTGCTCGTCCTGCGCGGCGGGCTGGACCGCGAGTCGCTGCACCTCGCCGTCCTGCGCCTACCCGACCAGCCCACGCGCGTCGCGTGGCTCGTCGAGGCGCTGCAGGACGTCGACGGGTCGGGCATCGTCTACTGCCTCACCGTCTCCGCGGCCGAGCAGGTCGCGAGCCAGCTCCGCGCGGCGGGGCTCGCCGTCGCCTCGTACACGGGCCAGACCGACCCGGCCGAGCGCGAGCGCCTGGAGGAGGACCTCAAGGAGAACCGGGTCAAGGCGCTCGTGGCGACCTCGGCACTCGGGATGGGCTTCGACAAGCCCGACCTCGCGTTCGTCGTCCACCTCGGTGCGCCGAGCTCGCCCATCGCCTACTACCAGCAGGTCGGGCGTGCGGGCCGCGGCGTGGACTCCGCCGTCGTCGTGCTGCTGCCCGGCGAGGAGGACCGGCGCATCTGGGAGTGGTTCGCCTCGACCGCGTTCCCGCCGCAGTCCCAGGTCCGCGCGACGCTCGACGCCCTGAGCACCGGAGGGACCCAGTCGGTCGCGCAGCTCGAGACGCAGGTCGACCTCAAGCGCTCGCGCCTCGAGGGCATGCTCAAGGTGCTCGACGTCGACGGCGCCGTCCGGCGCGTCAAGGGCGGCTGGGAGGCCACGGGGCGGCCGTGGACGTACGACGCGGAGCGGTACGAGCGAGTCGACGCCACGCGCACCGCCGAGCAGCAGGCGATGCTCGACTACGAGGCGACCGACGGGTGCCGCATGGCGTTCCTGCGTGCCGCGCTCGACGACCCGGAGCTCGAGGACGGGTGGCGCTGCGGGCGCTGCGACACGTGCGGCGGCGTGACGCTGCCCGCGCTCCCGGACGCCGAGGCCGTCGCCGCCGCCCGCGCCGACATGGACCGCCCCGGGGTGGAGGTCGTGGCACGCCGCCAGTGGCCGAGCGGCATGGACCGCCTGGGCCTCGACCTGCGCGGGCGCCTCGGCGCGGACGAGCTCGCGGAGACCGGCCGGGCCGTCGCGCGGCTCGACGGGCTCGGCTGGTCGGCGCCGCTGCGCGAGCTCTTCGCCCCCGGGACACCCGACGGCGACACGCCCGTCGCGCTCCGGCGCGCGGCCGCGCGGGTGCTCGACGACTGGGCGGAGCTCTACGAGGCCGCCGCTGCGCCGGAGGCGGAGACCGGGCCCGGCGAGGGCGCCGAACCCGGCACCACGGCTCCCGCTGGACGCCGGCTCCTCGTGGACGGCGTCGTCGAGGTCCGCTCGGCGACGCGACCGCGGCTCACGTTCCACCTCGCGAACGGGCTCGCGAGCTACCTCGGCAAGCCGCTCATCGGCGCCGTCGGGCCGGTCCCGGGCCGCGAGGAGCCGGGCCGGCACGACGTGAACTCCGCGACCCGGCTCGCGGGGGTCGCCGGCCGCCTGCACCTCGAGCTGTCGGACGCCGCGCGGGCGGGGCTCGCCGGTCGCCGCGTGCTCCTCGTCGACGACTACACCGAGTCGGGCTGGACCCTCACCGTCGCGGCGCGCCTGCTGCGCCAGGCGGGCGCCACCGCCGTGCACCCCTTCGTCCTGGGGGTCCGCTGACGGCCCCGCGAGCGCATCACCACCGCAGGCGCAGCTCCGTGTACGTCGTGTCGACGAAGCCGAGCCCGCGGTACAGGGACTCGCCGTCGGGCGTGGCGTGCAGGGAGACCGAGTCCGCCCCGTTCGCGCGCGCCCAGTCGAGGGCCGCGACGACGCACGCACGCGCGTAGCCCTGGCCCCTCGCCCCGGGCACGGTGCAGACGTTCGACACGTGCGCCGTCGTGCCGTGCGGGTTCCGCGCGGACGGCACCGACCGGTGCAGCTCGACGAGGGCGCACGCCGCGACCTGGTCGGGCGCGTCGACGACGAAGGCGACGACGTCCTCCGCGCCGAGCCTGCGGGCGAACCACTCCCTCGCCCGGCGCTGCCAGGCGCCGTCCTCGGAGTCCGACTCCCCCATCGCGCGCATGAGGTGCACGCGCAGGGCGACGAGGTCGTCGGCATCGCGCGGGACCGCGCGCCGCACCGGCACGCGGTGCTCGCGCGCGGCCGTCACAGGAACCGCGCCCGCACCGCCTCGCCGTGGGCCGGGAGGTCCTCGTCGTTCGCGACGGCGACGATCCGGTCCGCCAGCTCCTCCAGAGCGTCACGGTCGTACTCGACGACCTGGACCGCCTTGACGTAGCTGTGCACCCCGAGGCCGCTCGAGAAGTGCGCGCAGCCGCCGGTCGGCAGCACGTGGTTGGACCCGGCCATGTAGTCGCCGAGCGAGACGGGCGACCAGGGGCCGACGAAGATCGCACCCGCGCTCGTGACCCGCTCGGCCAGCGCTGCCGCGCCGTCCGCCTGGATCTCGAGGTGCTCCGCGCCGTAGGCGTCGACCACCTGCAGACCGTGCTCGAGGTCGTCGACGAGCACGATCGCGGACTGCGGACCGGCGAGCGCCTGCGCGACGCGCGCCGCGTGCTTCGTCGCCGTCACGAGGTCCGCGAGGCGCGCCTCGACCGCGGCGGCCAGCTCGACGGACGGCGTGACGAGGACGGCCGCCGCGAGCGGGTCGTGCTCGGCCTGGCTGATGAGGTCGGCCGCGACGTGGCCCGGGTCGGCGGTGCCGTCCGCGAGGATCGCGATCTCGGTGGGGCCGGCCTCCGCGTCGATGCCGACGACGCCGCGCACGAGCCGCTTGGCCGCGGCCACGAACACGTTGCCGGGACCGGTCACGACGTCGACCGGCTCGCACAGCACGCCCCCGTCCTGCGGCTCGCTGCCCGTGGCGCCGTAGGCGAACATCGCGACCGCCTGCGCACCGCCCACCGCGTAGACCTCGTCGACCCCGAGCAGCGCGCAGGCCGCGAGGATCGTCGGGTGCGGCAGGCCGCCGTTCTCCTTCTGGGGCGGCGACGCGACCGCGAGGCTGCGGACGCCCGCCTCCTGCGCCGCGACGACGTTCATCACCACCGACGACGGGTAGACCGCGAGGCCGCCGGGCGCGTAGAGCCCGACGCGCCGCACCGGCACCCAGCGCTGGCGGACCTGCGCCCCGGGCGCGATCTCGACCGTGAAGTCCTGCGGGCGCTGCGCGGCGTGCACGAGCCGCACACGACGGATCGCCTCCTCCAGGCCTGACCGGACGTCGAGGTCGAGGCCCGCGAGCGCGTCGGCGAGCGCGTCGGCCGGGACGCGCAGGTGCTCGGGGCGCACGCCGTCGAACCGCTCGGCGTACTCGCGCAGCGCGTCCGCGCCGCGCTCCCGGACCGCCTCGATGATCGGGGCGACCCGATGCGCCGCGTCCTCGACGCCGAGCTCTGCGCGCGGCAGGGTCTCGACGAGCTCGCGGGCGGACAGGGAACGTCCTCGAAGATCGATACGGGTGATCATGGGGTCGAGTCTAGGAGCCCGCGCGCCGCCGCGACGAGGCGTTTCGTCCACCGGTCGTCCGGTGCCGGCCTCGTCGCCACGGGGTCGTGGCGGCGCCCGCGGGCGGGGACAATGGATCCATGAGCTCCCCCGACGACGCCCGCCCGGTCGAGATCTCCGACGACGTGATCCGCCTCGGCCAGTTCCTCAAGCTCGCCGGCCTCGCCGAGTCCGGCGCCGAGGCGCGCGAGCTCGTCACGGAGGGCGAGGTCCGCGTCAACGGGGAGGTCGACACGCGCCGCGGCCGCCAGCTCCACCGTGGCGACGTCGTCTCGGTCGACCACCCCCAGGGGACCGAGAGCGCGATCGTCGCCTGAGCGACCGTCAGGCCATGTAGGTCGAGGCCATCACCTTGTCGGGCGTGAGGCGGAGGACGACGCGCTCGGGGTTGTGGTCGAGCGGGCGGTACCGACGGGCGTAGCGCGCGACGGCGTCCGCCACCTCGTCCTCGTCCTCGACGACCTCGATCGTGCCCTCGAGCGTGATCCACCGGCCGCCCTCGACCTGGCACACCGCGGCACGCGGGGCGCCCCCGTCGGCGCCCGGCAGGCGCGCGTTGCGGGCCTTGACCGACGCGCGGTTCGTCGTGATGCGCAGCACGCCCGCGTCGGGGTCCCACGTGAAGGCGACGGGGACGACGTGCGGCGTGCCGTCGGCGCGCAGCGTGGTGAGGGTCGCCAGGTGGCGTTCGGTGACGAAGACGAGCTGTTCGGGGTTGAGGCGCATCACGGCGTCGAGCCTACGGGTTCCGGCGCCGACGCTCCCCGCGCCCGCGCGCGTCAGGCGTCGAACCCGAAGGTCATGACCACCGGCACCGTGCCCGCCCGCAGGGCGCGCAGGACGTGCAGCTCGTGCGGGACGACCGGGTCGGGCAGGGCGTCCAGCGCGAACCACCGCAGGTCGGCCGCCTTGTCCTGCTCCTGGAGCGTCGGCTCGCCGGACCAGGCCGCGGTCGCGAAGAAGAAGTCGGCGCGCTGCTCGAGCGCCGGCCCGCCCGGCTCGCCGCGGTGCAGGGCGGTGAGCGGACGCAGGTCGGCGGGGTCGATCTCGACCCCCAGCTCCTCGCGCGCCTCGCGCACCGCCGCCGCGACGACCGACTCGCCCGCCTCGACGTGCCCGGCCGCGGCCGCGGCCCAGAACCCGTCCCGGTAGCCGGTGCCCTGCCGGAGCTGGAGCAGCACCGCGTCGCCGCGCCGCAGCAGCACGTAGGCCGCCGGCACGACCCGGAACCGGTGCGACGCCGAGCCGTCGTCCCACGACGCGCGTCCGGGACCGTCGACCGCCTCGGTCATCCGCGTCAGCCGACCAGGCACGACGGCCCGAGCAGGGCCTTGAGGTCGCCGAACAGCGCCGGTGACTTCTCGACGCGCAGCCCGTCCCCCGCGCGCACGACCGTCGTCTTGCCGGGTTCCAGGACCTGGACGTGGACCTCGGCCGAGCCGGGGTGCGTCGCGAGCACCTCGCGCAGCCGCACGATGATCGGCTCCACGCAGCGCGTGTGGGACACCTTCACGGCGAGCGGCGACTCCGCCCCCACGGTGATGTCGGGCAGCGACACCTCCATCGCCTGGAGCTGCATCGTGTCGTCGCGACGGCGCACCCGCCCGCGCAGCACGACGACCTGGTCCTCGGCGAGGATCGTCGAGTAGGCGAGATAGGTCTCGCCGAAGAACATGACCTCCACGGCACCCTCGAGGTCCTCGATGGTCACCGCCGCCCACGGGTTGCCGTTCTTGCTCATCTTGCGCTGGAGCGACGTGACCAGGCCCGCGATCACCACCGTCGACCCGTCCGGCCGCCCCTCGTCGGCGAGCAGGTTCGCGATGCCGGTGTCCGCGGCCCGTGTGAGCACGTGCTCCAGGCCGGAGAGCGGGTGGTCGGACACGTAGAGACCGAGCATCTCGCGCTCGAACGCGAGCCGCTGCTTCTTGTCCCAGTCCGGCAGGTCGGGCACGTCGACGGAGAACGACATGCCGTCCTCGGCGTCGCCGCCGAAGTCGGCGAACAGGTCGAACTGCCCCTCGGCCTCCTTGCGCTTGACGCTGATGACCGAGTCGACCGCCTGCTCGTGCACGACGAGCAGCGCGCGCCGGGGGTGACCGAGCGAGTCGAACGCGCCCGCCTTGATGAGCGACTCGATGGTGCGCTTGTTGCAGACGACGGCCGGCACCTTGTCGAGGAAGTCGGTGAACGACGTGAACGCGCCCTTCTCCTCGCGCGTGCGGATGATCGCGTCGACGACGTTCGCGCCGACGTTGCGCACGCCCGTGAGGCCGAAGCGGATGTCGTTGCCGACGGCCGTGAACTTGGCCGCGGAGTCGTTCACGTCGGGCGGCAGCACCGTGATGTGCATGCGCCGGCACTCGTTGAGGTACAGGGCGAGCTTGTCCTTGTCGTCCCGCACGCTCTGCAGGAGCGCCGCCATGTACTCGGTCGGGTAGTTCGCCTTGAGGAAGGCCGTCCAGTAGGCGACGAGGCCGTAGCCCGCGGAGTGCGCCTTGTTGAACGCGTAACCCGCGAACGGGACCAGCGTGTCCCAGACCGCCTGGATCGCGCCGTCGGAGTACCCGCGCTCGCGGCAGCCCGCTTGGAAGGGCACGAACTCCTTGTCGAGGATCTCCTTCTTCTTCTTGCCCATCGCGCGCCGGAGCAGGTCGGCCTGGCCGAGCGAGTACCCGGCGAGGATCTGCGCGGCGCGCTGCACCTGCTCCTGGTAGACGATGAGCCCGTAGGTCTCGTCCAGGATCTCCGCGAGCGGCTTCTCGAGCTCCGGGTGGATCGGCTCGATCTTCTGCAGGCCGTTCTTGCGCAGCGCGTAGTTCGTGTGCGAGTTCATGCCCATGGGGCCCGGGCGGTACAGCGCGATGACGGCCGAGAGGTCGTCGAACTTGTCCGGCTTCATCTGCCGCAGCAGCGCGCGCATCGGCCCGCCGTCGAGCTGGAACACGCCGAGGGTGTCACCGCGCGCCAGCAGGTCGTAGGACGCCTTGTCGTCGAGCGCGAGCGACTCGATCTCGATCGGGTCCTTGCCGTTCATCTCGATGTTCTCGAGCGCGTCGTCGAGGATCGTGAGGTTGCGCAGCCCCAGGAAGTCCATCTTGATGAGCCCGAGGCCCTCGGACGTCGGGTAGTCGAACTGCGTGATGACCGCGCCGTCCTGCGGGCGGCGCATGATCGGGATGATGTCGATGAGCGGGTCGCTCGACATGATGACGCCCGCGGCGTGCACGCCCCACTGCCGCTTCAGGCCCTCGATGCCGCGCGCGAGCTCGACGACGCGCTGCGCCTCGGGGTCCGTGTCGTGGAGCTGACGGAACTCCGCCGCCTCGGGGTACCGCTCGTGCTTCGGGTCGAAGATCCCGGACAGCGGGATGTCCTTGCCCATGACCGCGGGCGGCATCGCCTTCGTGAGCTTCTCGCCCATCGCGAAGGGGAAGCCCAGGAGGCGCGCCGAGTCCTTGAGCGCCTGCTTGGCCTTGATCGTGCCGTACGTGACGATCTGGGCGACGCGGTCGTCCCCGTACTTCTCCGTGACGTACCGGATGACCTCCCCGCGCCGACGCTCGTCGAAGTCGACGTCGACGTCGGGCATCGACACGCGCTCGGGGTTGAGGAACCGCTCGAAGATCAGGCCGTGCTCGAGCGGGTCGAGCTCGGTGATCCCCATGAGGTAGGAGGCCATCGACCCGGCCGCCGAGCCACGGCCCGGCCCGACCCGGATCCCCTGCTCCTTGGCCCAGTTGATGAAGTCGGCGACCACGAGGAAGTACCCCGGGAAGCCCATCTGGATGATGACCTCGGTCTCGTACTGCGCCTGCTTGCGCGACGCGTCCGGGATCCCGTTCGGGTACCGCCGGTGCAGCCCGCGCTCGATCTCCTTGACGAACCAGCTCGTCTCGTCCTCGCCGTCGGGGACGGGGAACCGCGGCATGTAGTTCGCCGAGGTGTCGAACGACACCTCGCACTGCTCGGCGATGAGCAGGGTGTTGTCGCACGCCTCGGGCAGCTCGGCGAACACCCGGCGCATCTCCGCCGCCGACTTCACGTAGTAGCCGGTGCCGTCGAACTTGAACCGGTCCGGGTCGTCGAGCGTCGACCCCGAGTTGATCGCGAGCAGGGCCTCCTGGCTCGACGCGTCCTCCTCGCGGACGTAATGGAGGTCGTTCGTCGCGACGAGCGGCGCGCCGATCGTCTCCGCGAGCCGCAGCAAGTCCTGCGTGACCCGGGTCTCGATGTCGAGACCGTGGTCCATGAGCTCGACGTAGAAGTTCTCGCGGCCGAACACGTCCTGGAGCTCGCCCGCGGTCCGCACGGCCTCGTCCCACTGGCCGAGGCGCAGGCGCGTCTGGATCTCCCCCGACGGGCAGCCGCTCGTCGCGACGAGGCCCTTGCCGTAGGTCTGGAGCAGGTCCCGGTCCATGCGGGGCCACTTGCCCATCTGCCCCTCCAGCGACGCCAGCGAGGACGCCCGGAACAGGTTGTGCAGTCCCTCGTTGTCCTTGGCGAGGAGCGTCATGTGCGTGTACGCGCCGCGCGCCGAGACGTCGTCGGCCTCCTGCCCCTGCTGGCCGAACCGCACGCGCGTCTGGTCGAACCGGCTCGTCCCCGGCGTGATGTACGCCTCGACGCCGATGATCGGCTTGATGCCCTTCGCCTGCGCGCGCGACCAGAACTCGAACGCCCCGAACACGTAGCCGTGGTCCGTGGTCGCGATGGCCTTCTGCCCGAGCCGCTCGACCTCGTCGAACAGGTCCCCGATCCGCGCCGCGCCGTCCAGCATCGAGTACTCGGTGTGGACGTGGAGGTGGACGAAGTCCTCAGCGGCGGTCGGCATGCACCGATCCTAAGTCGCCCCACCCACGCGCCCGGGCACCGTCGGCGGTCTCCGGTGTGCTGCGTCGCACACTCCTCGCCGGGGCCCCGGACGAGGGGTCGGGCACGCCGGTCGCCGACGCGTCAGGCGTCGGTCGAGAGGGTCTTCGCGGCGTCGCGGTGGTCGATCCCCGCGTCGAGGTAGACGGGTCCCGAGACGGTGTAGCCGAGCCGTTCGTAGAAGCCGATCGCCTGGACCTGGGCGGAGAGCAGGACGCGCACGAGGCGCCGCCCGTCGGTCCCCGGCGTCGCGTGCTCGGCGAGCGCGATCCCCTCCAGCGCGCGCATCACCGCGGTGCCCGCGCCGGTGCCGCGCGCGGCCGCGGACACCGCGACCCGCCCGACGTGGACCTCGGCCGGGTGCGCCGGGTCGGTCAGCAGCCGCCCCGTCCCGACGACCAGGTCCTCCTGCTCGCGGTCGCGCACGAGGACGTGCGTCGTCGTCGGCGCGGTGTCGAGGTCGTCGATCTCCTCCTCGACGGGGACGCCCTGCTCGTCGACGAAGACCGCGAGCCGCAGCGCGTGCGCCGCGGCCAGCCCGGCGTCGTCGACCACGCGCTCGACGACCAGCCGACCGTCCCCGGCCGTCTCGGCACCCGCGGCTGCCCTCGAGCTCACGCGTACGCCCCGCGCAGCACCTCGAGCGCGTGCGCGAGGTCGTCCGGGTACGCGCTCGTCAGCTCGAGCCACTGCCCGGTCGTCGGGTGCTCGAACCCGAGGCGCACGGCGTGGAGCCACTGTCGTGCCAGGGCGACGCGCGAGGCGAGCACCGGGTCGGCACCGTAGGTGAGGTCGCCGACGCACGGGTGGCGCAGCGCGGAGAAGTGCACGCGGATCTGGTGCGTGCGCCCGGTCTCGAGGTGCACCTCGACGAGCGACGCCGCGGGCAGCATCTCCAGGACCTCGTAGTGCGTGACCGACGGCTTGCCCTCGGCGGTGACGGCGAACTTCCAGTCGGCGCTGGGGTGGCGTCCGATGGGCGCGTCGATCGTCCCGGTGGTCGGCTCGGGGTGCCCCTGGACGAGCGCGTGGTAGACCTTCTCGACCGTGCGCTCCTTGAAGGCACGCTTGAGCGCCGTGTACGCGACCTCGCTCTTCGCGACGACCATGAGGCCCGAGGTCCCGACGTCGAGCCGGTGCACGATGCCCTGACGCTCGGCCGCGCCCGACGTGGAGATCCGGTAGCCCGCGGCGGCGAGCGCGCCGACGACGGTCGGGCCGGTCCAGCCGGGCGACGGGTGCGCGGCCACGCCCACGGGCTTGTCGACGACCACGACGTCGTCGTCGTCGTAGACGATGCCCATCCCCGGCACGGGCTCGGCGACGACCTCGACCGCCGCCGGGGCGGCGTCGGGCACGTCGACCTCGAGCCACGCTCCCGGGACGAGCCGGTCGGACTTGCCGACCTCGCGGCCGTCGAGGCGGACCGCACCGTCCGCGGCGAGCTCCGCCGCCCGCGTGCGGGAGAGACCGAGGAGACGTGCCAGCCCGGCGTCGACCCGCTCGCCCGCGAGCCCGTCCGGGACCGGGAGGGAGCGCAGGCTCACCGCTCCTCCTCGCCCTCGGCGTGCACCGTCGTCGGGCCGGTCTCGGCCGCCGCCCCGGCGTCCGGCTCGGGCGCCTCGTCGCCACCGTGACGCGTCCCGTCCAGCCCGATGCCGAGGACCGAGAGCACGGCGATCATCACCGCGGCGGTCACGATCGCGATGTCCGCGACGTTGCCCACGAACCAGTTCGCGTAGGCGATGAAGTCGACGACGTGCCCGCGGGCGAAGCCCGGCTCGCGGAAGAACCGGTCCACGAGGTTCCCCAGCGCTCCGCCGAGCAGCAGCCCGAGAGCGACGGCCCACGCGCGGGAGCCGATCCGGCTCACCATGCGCACGATGACGACCACCACGGCCACGACGACGATCGTCAGGACCCAGGTCATCCCCGTCGCGATGGAGAGCGCCGCACCGGGGTTGTAGATGAGCCGGAGCCCCAGCAGGGACCCGAGGAGCGGGATCGTGTCGTCGCCGACCGTGAGGCTGGACTCCGCCCACCACTTGGTGAGCTGGTCGAGCACCAGGACGAGTGCGGCGAGGACGACCGTCCAGACCACGAGGACGCGCCGCGGTCCGCGGCCGGGGGTGCCCGCCTCGGGACCGGACGGGACGCTGGTCTCGGTGCTCGTCTCAGTGCCGGTCTCGGTGCCGGACGCACCGCCGGGATCGGGGGCGTCGGCGGGTTCGGTGGGCTCGGGGAGCGCGGAGGTGGACATCGGCGGCAAGTCTGCCACGTCGGCCACGACCTCTGCGCGGCCCCCGCCCGACCGTCCGTGCGAGCGACGCTCAGCGCCGCTCGGCGCGCTGCTTCGCCTCGACCGAGAGGTTCGCCCGCGGGAACGCCTGGAGACGTGCCTTTCCGATCGGCAGCCCGGTCTCCTCGCAGGTCGCGTACGTGCCCGCCGCGATGCGGTCGAGCGCGTGCGACGTCTGCGCGAGGAGGTCGCGCACGTTGTTGACGAGGGTCAGCTCCTGCTCCCGCTCCAGCGCGCTCGAGCCGGAGTCCGCCTGGTCGTCGCCCGCCCCGTCCCCGGAGTGGCGCAGGAGGTTCGAGAGCTCCTCGTCGGCGGAGGCGAGCTCCCCCTCCAGGCGCTCCTTCTCCGCGAGGAGCTCGGCGGCGAGCTCCTCGGCCTCCCGCAGGGTCCAGGGCTCCTCCCCGTCGCGCACGGGGAAGGACTTGACGTCCTTCGCGAGGTTCGGGAATCGGTCGCGCACGGCCGTGCGGGCCGCGGTGGTGAGCTTGGTCATGTCGCCCCTCCAAGTTCGAGTCACGCGAGAGTAGACGCAGCGGCCGGTACGCACAACACACCACGCCGGGCCGCCGAGGCGGAAAGACGCAGGTGCGAGGCGTACCGGCCGCTGCCGGACGGTCGACGCAGGTGCTAGATGCCGGGAGCGAGGTCGCTCGTCCGGCTCGCCCCGCCGACGTTGCTGCGCGGCGGGAGGGCGCTGCCCCGGTTGTCGAGGTCGCCCAGCAGGTTCTGCAGGTAGCTCTTGAGGCGCGTGCGGTAGTCGCGCTCGAAGATGCGCAGCTCGTCGATCTTGCGCTCGAGGAGCGAGCGCTCCTGCTCGAGCTGCGACAGCGTGCGGTGCGAGGTCTCCTCGGCCTCGCGCACGATGCGCGTGCCCTCCTCCTTCGCCTCCGCGATGAGCCGGTCGCCCTCCTCCTGGCCCGAGCGCACGTAGTCGTCGTGCAGCTTCTGGGCGAGCTGGAGCATGCCGGTCGCCGACTCGGGCTCAGCGCCGTTCTTCGCGACCACGGCCTGCGAGATCGGCGCGACCGGGGCGGGCTCCGGCTCGGGCGCCTTGGGCGCCTCGACGACGGCGGGCTGCACCACGGCGCTGGACGCGTCGGCCCGGCTGAGCTCGGCGATACGACGCTCCGCGGCAGCGAGCTTCGACTTGAGGTCCTCGTTCTCCTCCTGCACGGAGTTGAGAGTCCTCACCACCTCGTCCAAGAAGTCGTCGACCTCTTCGACGTCGTACCCCTCGCGGAACTTCGTCGCCGAGAACTTCTTGTTCAGGATGTCCTCTGCAGTGAGCAGTGCCATCGGTTCACCTCATAGCGTTTGCGTGTCGGTCCGGGCGACCTCGCGATCACCAGAGTCCAAAGTAGCGGAGATTGCCCGTGGGAGCCGGGAGCGGTCGTGCGTTCGCGCGCCGCGCGCCCGTGTGGATGACGTGACGGTGTGGCGTCGGGCCGGTCGCGGTCGGGGCGAACCGGACGTAGCACACCTCGGTGGTCCGCCCGCAGCGGACCTCCGCGTGACGTGCGTCTCAGAGCGACGACACGATCTGCGCCGCGATCGTCACCGCGAAGAAGAGGATGATGAACGCCAGGTCGAGGCGCACCTGCCCCAACGAGAGCGGCGGGATGAGACGGCGCAGCGCGCGCAGCGGCGGGTCCGTCGCCGAGTAGATCACCTCGGCGAGCACGAGCATCACGCCTCGCGGTCGCCAGTCGCGCGCGAAGAACTGCACCCAGTCGAACACGAGCCGACCGATGAGCAGCAGCAGGTAGAGCCAGAGCAGGAATCCGACGATCCCTGTGATGAGGTCCCAGATCACGGGTCAACTGTGCCAGACGCACGTCGCGCGGCCGGGCACGGGACACGCGGGCCGCGAGGCGGACAGCAGGAGAGGGACGGACGTGTCGCCACGTCCGTCCCTCCGTGCGCCGTGCGCGGGGCGCGTGCTCGGCGGGCGCTGCGCGCCCCGCACGCCGTCAGCTCTGGTTGTAGAACCCGGCGCGCCCGGGGGCCGGCGCCGCGGCCTGCTCCTCGCCGGTGATCTCCACGTGCTCGGGCGAGAGCAGGAACACCTTGTTCGTGACACGCTCGATGGCGCCGTGGAGCCCGAAGATGAGTCCGGCGGAGAAGTCGACCAGGCGCTTCGCGTCCGCGTCGTCCATGTCCGACAGGTTCATGATCACGGGCGTCCCTCCGCGGAACGCCTCCCCGATCACGCGCGCGTCGTTGTACGACCGCGGGTGGACCGTCGTGATCCGGCGCAGCTCGGCGGCCGACATGCTCGTCTGCGGCACCTCGCGCGGTCCGAGCGCGCGGTGCAGCGGCGTCACCTGGGCCTGGTAGTCGTGCGACACGTCCGCCCCCGTCTCGTCGAGCTCGTCGACGTACTCGTCCTGCTCGTCCTCGCCGCGATCATCAGCGAGGCCCAGATACAGCATGGTCTTGCGCAGCGCTCCCGCCATGGGCCTTGCTCCGTCCTCGATCGATCCGTCGGTCCACCGGCCGTCGGACCGGTGCGTTCACGCTAACCGAGGGCGTCGGACGATCACGGGACGACACGCCCGTCGTCCTCAACCTCACCCGGAGGTCGAGGCCGGGGGTGTCACGCGCCGGAGAGCGTGACCAGTCCGGCGAAGCGACCCGTCGTCGTCCCGCCGCGCGCAGCGCGGCGGTGCGAGAAGAACCGGTCGTCCTCGATCGTGCACGCGTCGACGTGCACGACGTCCTCGACCCCCGCGGCGACGAGGTCGGCCACCACGCCGGCCGGCAGGTCGAGCGCCGGGGTGCCCCACGACGTCGTGGACCGCGTGGCCGGCCGCGCGAGCGCGACGTCGTCGCGCATCGTCGCGGGGACCTCGTAGCACCGGCCGCACGCGCTCGGCCCGACGGCGGCCCGGACGTTCCGGGTCCGGGCGCCCGCCGCGCGCATCGCCTCGAGGACCGCCGGGACGACGCCGTGCGCGAGCCCGCGCCGTCCCGCGTGGGCGACCCCGACGACACCTGCGTCGGCGTCCGCGAGGAGGACGGGCACGCAGTCGGCCACGAGCACGCCGAGCCCCACGCCCGGGGCGGTCGCGACGATCGCGTCGGCCTCGCCCACCGAGTCCACGGGCGCACCGTCCGCGTCCCGGGGCGGCGAGCCGAGCCGCACGACGTCCGTGCCGTGCACCTGGGAGGAGAAGGCGACCGGAGCCCCGAGCCACGCGGACGCGCGCGCACGGTTGCTCCGGACGCGCGTCGCGTCGTCGGTCACGTTGAGGCCGAGGTTGAGCGAGTCCCAGGGCGCCGGCGAGACACCGCCCGTGCGGGTCGTGAACCCGGCGCGCACGCCGGGACCGAGGTCGACAGCGAGCACGACGGGAGGGGCGGCGTCGAGGACGCCGCCCCTCCCGTCGGACGCAGGTCGGGTGCTCATCGGGTCCGGTCCCGGGTCAGCACCGGGTCACTTGAGGAAGTCGGGGACGTCGAGCTCCTCGACCTTGCGGCGCGCGGGCTCCTCGTCGAAGATCCGCGGCGGCACCTCGACGCCCGCGTTCTGGCCGCCCGGCACGGCGTCGGCGTTCTGGTTCGCCGCGTCGCCCGAGCCGACCACGGTGAACGTCGGGGCGGGCGACGGCTCGACGGGGACCGGGCCCGAGCCGCCGTCGAGCGTGACGGGCACGTCGTCGGCCTCCGGCTGGATCGGCACCACCGGACGGGGCAGCGTGTGGGCGCCCGTCGTCGGCGCCGGCGCCGGCGGCACCGGGCGCGCCGCCGGGACGGCCGGGATCGCGCTCGTCGCCGGGCGCTGCGCCCCGGCCACCTGGCCGAGCGCGCGGGCGTCGCCACGGACCTGCGGCGCACCACCGTCGAAGCCCGCGGCGATCACGGTGACGCGCACCTCGTCGCCCAGCGCGTCGTCGATCACCGCGCCGAAGATGATGTTGGCCTCGGTGTGAGCGGCCTCGTGGACGAGACGCGCCGCCTCGTTGATCTCGAAGAGCCCGAGGTCGGAGCCACCCTGGATCGACAGGAGGACGCCGTGCGCGCCGTCGATGCTGGCCTCCAGGAGCGGCGACGAGATCGCCATCTCGGCGGCCTGGACGGCGCGGTCGTCGCCCCGCGCGTTGCCGATGCCCATCAGGGCGCTGCCCGCCCCCTGCATGACCGACTTCACGTCGGCGAAGTCGAGGTTGATGAGGCCCGGCGTCGTGATGAGGTCCGTGATGCCCTGCACGCCGGAGAGCAGCACCTGGTCCGCCTGGTGGAAGGCCTGGAGCGCGCTGACGTTGCGGTCGGACATCGACAGGAGGCGGTCGTTGGGGATGACGATGAGGGTGTCGACCTCGTTGCGCAGGTTCTCGATGCCCTGGTCGGCCTGGACCGAGCGACGACGACCCTCGAACGTGAACGGGCGGGTCACGACACCGACGGTGAGCGCGCCGAGCGAGCGAGCGATCCGCGCGACGACGGGCGCGCCGCCCGTGCCGGTGCCGCCGCCCTCGCCCGCGGTGACGAAGACCATGTCCGCGCCGCGCAGCACGTCCTCGATCTCCTCGGCGTGGTCCTCGGCGGCCTTCTTGCCCACCTCGGGGTCCGCGCCGGCACCGAGCCCGCGCGTCAGCTCGCGGCCGACGTCGAGCTTGACGTCGGCGTCCGACATGAGGAGCGCCTGCGCGTCCGTGTTGATGGCGATGAACTCGACGCCCTTGAGGCCGACCTCGATCATCCGGTTGACGGCGTTCACGCCCCCACCGCCGATGCCGACCACCTTGATCACTGCTAGGTAGTTCTGCGGAGTTGCCACGTCAATGCCTCTCGATCGGTCAGCCCTGAACCTTCACCCTCAACTAGAGGGTTATAGTTATGTCAGGTCGTTCATGGGTCGACCGTAGGTGTCGACGTGCCCATCATCAACGACCGCCTCGCGCGTGTCGGGTATCGCCGTCCACGGCGCTCCCGTGCTGCTCACCGCGTCACCGGCATCGTGGGTGCCGAGACGTCGTAGAGCGTCACGCCCGCGTTCTCGGGGACCGCGCGCAGCGTCTGCAGGACGCGGACCTTGAGCGCCGCCTCCTCCGCGCTCCCCCACTCCACCACCACGCCGTCCCGCAGCGTCATCCGGACCGCGTCGCGCGTCGGGGCCGACACCTCGGCGACCTGCGCGTGGAGGTCGGCCGGCAGCGCGTTGAGGAGCACGAGCGCCGCGTCGAGCGCCTTGGCGCCACGGTCGTCGAGCGGGGCGTCGATCTCCGGCAGCCCCTCCGGGACGGCGGGGTCGGTGCGCACCTGCACGCCGTCCGCGTCGAGCAGCGCGAACCCGCCGTCCACCGGGACCGCGACCACCGGCTCGCGCGACTCGAGCAGCACGGTCAGCCCGGCCGGCCAGGCGCGGCGGATCTCGACGTCGCGGACGCCGTTGAGGGCCAGGACCCGCTCGCGCAGCGCGACCGTGTCGAGCCGCGGCAGCGGCACCCCGGCGGACTCCGCGACCACGGCCTCGACCTGGGCCGGGTCGATCACCGTGCCCTCTCCCGAGATCGTCACGTCCTCCGGGTCCAGCCCGAGCACCGACGAGAAGAACGCGACCCACACGAGCGCGGCCACCACGAGCGCACCCGAGACCCACCCGAGCACGCGCGTGCGCACGCGGTGCCGGCGCATCGCGTCGCGCTCGGCCAGCCGCTCGGCCATCCCGTGCGACACCACGCCGACCGGGGCGGTCGGCGTCCCGCGCGGGGCGGTCGGCGTCCTCGCGGAACCCCGCGGCCGCCCTCGGACGCTCTGCGGACCCGTCGCGGGCCCGCTCGCCCGGGGGCGCTCGGTGGTCGACGGCACGAGCTCGCGCCCGGCGGAGGTCACGCGGCGGACGGGCCGTGTGGGCGTCTCCTCGGCCGGCGCCCGGGTGACCGGCTTCGGCGTCCCCGACCGTGCCGGGGACGCGGGCCGCGCGGCGCTCGCCCCCGCGCCCGACCGGTCCGGTCGGGGTGCGGCGGGTCGGGGCCGGGGTGGCGGGCGCATCAGGCCGCGCCCCCTCCGGGAGCCCCGGCGCCGGCGGTCCGCTCGGCGATCCGCGCGAGGACCACCGCGCCCAGCTCCGTCACGTCGCCGGCGCCGACCGTGAGGACGAGGTCCCCCGGCCGCGCGGCGTCCGCGACGCGGCGCGCGGCCTCGACCCGGTCCTCCACGGCCGCCACCACCACGCCGGGAGCGTCCATCAGGTCCGTGATCGTGCGCGGTCCCACGGTCGGGTCGGGGTCCTCGCGCGCGGCGTAGATCCCCGTGACCACGACCTCGTCCGCGGCCGCCAGCGCCCGCGCGAACTCGCGCGCGAACGTCGCCGTGCGCGAGTAGAGGTGCGGCTGGAAGAGCACGAGCACCCGGCCTCCCGCGGCGACGGGCCGCGCGGCAGCCAGCAGCGCCGCGACCTCCGTCGGGTGGTGCGCGTAGTCGTCGACGACCCGCACCCCGCCCGCCTCGCCGCGCGCCTCGAACCGGCGTCCCGTGCCGAGGAAGCCGTGCGCCGCGGCGACGGCCGCCGCCGGGTCCACGCCGAGCACGACCGCCGTCACGACGGCCGCCGTGGCGTTCAGCGCGTTGTGGTGGCCGGGCACGCGCAGCCGCAGCTCGAGCCCGTCGAGCGTGGCGCCCCCGACGGCCCCCGCGAGCGCCGCGCGCACGCCCGCGCGTCCGTCGTCGGTGGTCGGGCGCACGTCCGACGCGCGCACGTCGGCGTCGGCGGCGGTGCCGTAGGTGACGACCGCGCCCCCGCCCGCGGCGTGGGCGGCCGCGAGCGCGCGCGCCCCGGCGTCGTCGGCGCACGCGACCAGCGTCCCGCCCGGGACGATCCGCGCCGCGAAGTCGACGAACGCCTGCTCGAACGCCGCGCGCGACCCGTAGTGGTCGAGGTGGTCCGGCTCCACGTTCGTCACGACCGCGACGTCGGGCGCGTAGTTGAGGAACGAGCCGTCGGACTCGTCGGCCTCGGCCACGAGGACGTCGGACCCGAGGTGCCCCCCGGCGACGGGCCCGTCCGCCGTGAGCACCGTGCCGCCGATCGCGAAGGACGGGTCGAGACCCGCGCCGCGCAGGACCGTCGCGATCATCGCGGACGTCGTCGTCTTGCCGTGCGCGCCGGCGACCGCGACCGAGCGCCCGTGGGCCATGAGCGACGCGAGCGCCTGCGAGCGGTGCAGCACGCGCAGTCCCGCGGCGCGCGCGGCCACGAGCTCCGGGTTCGACGCGCGGACCGCGCTCGACACCACGACCGTGTCCGCGCCCGTGACGTGGGCGGCGTCGTGCCCCGCCCAGACCTGCACGCCGTCGGACCGCAGGGCCTCGAGCGTCTCGCTCTCGCGCGCGTCCGAGCCCTGAACGCGGACGCCGTGCGCCGCGAGCAGTCGCGCGACCACCGACATGCCTGCGCCGCCGACCCCGACGAGGTGGACGGTGCCCAGCTCGTCGAGCGGGACCGGGGCGGAGTCGCCGTGCGTCGTCACGAGCGCGTCCCGGTCTCGTCGGCGGCGGCGACCGCCTCGGCGACGAGGTCGGCGACGCGCGCCGCGCCGTCGCGCACGCCCGCCCGCGCCGCCGCGCCCGCCATCGCGTCGAGGCGCCCCGGGTCGCCGAGCAGCGCCGGGACCTCGCGCGCGACCCAGGCCGCGTCGAGCTGTGCGTCGTCGACGAGCAGGCCGCCGCCCGCAGCGACGACCGGGCCGGCGTTGAGCCGCTGCTCGCCGTTGCCGATCGGCAGAGGGACGTACACGGCCGGGATGCCCAGCGCCGCGAGCTCGCCCACGGTCCCGGCGCCCGCACGGCACACGACCAGGTCCGCGACGGCGAGCGCGAGCTGCATCTCGGCGAGGTACTCGCGCACGTCGTACCGCGCGCCCGGACGCGCGGCGACCGCGGCCACCGCCGCGTCGCGGACGGCCGCGTCCTTCCCCTTGCCCGTCAGGTGGAGGACCTGCGCGCCCGCGCCGAGGAGCGCGTCGGCCGCCCCCGAGACCGCCTCGTTGAGGCTCTGCGCCCCGAGCGACCCGCCCGTGACGACGAGCGTGCGCCGACCCGGGTCGAGCCCGAGCCGCGCCGCGGCGTCCGCGCGCACGGCCACCGCGTCGGCCGCGCGGGCGGCCACGAGATCCTGGATCTCGCGGCGCAGCGGCAGGCCCGTCACCACGCCGCCCTTGAGCGGCGTGCCCTCGAACGTCACCCCGACGCGCGCGGCCCACCGGGCACCGAGCCGGTTGGCGAGGCCGGGACGGGCGTTCTGCTCGTGGATCACGACCGGCACGTCACGGCGGCGCGCCGCGAGGTACGCGGGCGTCGACACGTAGCCGCCGAATCCCACCACGACGCGTGCGCCCGTCTCGTCGATGACGGCGCCCGCGGCGTCGACCGCGGACTTGAGGCGGCCCGGGAGGTTGACCCACTCGGCGCTCGGCCGCCGCGGGAGGGGGACGCGCGGCACGTGCCGCAGGGGGTAGCCGCGCGCGGGGACGAGGTCGTCCTCCAGCCCGCCCGCGACCCCGAGCGCGGTCACCACCACGCCGGGCTCACGCGCCCGCAGCTCGTCCGCCACCGCCAGGAGCGGGTTCACGTGCCCCGCCGTCCCGCCGCCTGCGAGCACCACCGAACCGATCGTCGTCACGTACCTCGTCGTCCTTCCTTGCGGCGGGTGCCGCGTCCTGGCTGTGGTCTGAAGCTGTGGGCCGCCGGAGCCGGGCGTCGCCCGGTCCCGGGACCGGGGGTCATCGCGCCCGCCGCCGGGGCCGCGCCGCCCGGCCGACGACCGCGAGCGAGCGCCGCACGACGCTCCCCCGCGCCGCCAGCGCCTCCGCCGCGCCGGGCTCGGTGCGGGCGAAGGAGATGAGCACGCCGAGCGCGGCCATGGTCATGATGAGCGCGGAGCCGCCCGCGGAGACGAGCGGCAGCGGGACGCCGATCACGGGGAGCAGACCGATCACGACGCCGATGTTGATGAACGCCTGCCCGACGATCCAGCACGCGATCGCGGCGGTCGTGATCTTCACGAACGGGTCCGGGTGCCGCCGGATGATCCGGCTCGTCGCGACGCCGACGATCACGAACAGGCCGAGGACGAGCAGCGTGCCGAAGAGCCCCAGCTCCTCGCCGATCACGGCGAAGATGAAGTCGTTGTGCGCCTCGGGCAGGTAGCTCCACTTCTCGCGGCTCGCCCCGAGGCCGACGCCCGTGAGGCCGCCGGTGCCCAGCGCCCACTGCCCGTGCAGGGACTGGTAGCACTCGCCGAGCGTGTCCGTGCACTCACGGTAGGTGGCCATGATGCGCCCCAGCCGGTCGCCGCCCGACTGGTTGAGGATGAAGACGTAGCCCACGACGAACGCGGCGATGCCGGCACCGAGCGCGAGCAGCCGGCCGTCGGCGCCCGAGACGAAGAACGCGCCGGCGACGAGCGCCATGAGCACGAGGGCCGTGCCCAGGTCGTGTCCCGCCAGGACGAGCCCGATCACCACCACGGCGACCGGCACCGCGGGGACGAGCACGTGGCGCCACTGTCCGAGCAGCCGCTGCTTGCGCCCGAGCACCGCGCCGAGCCACAGCGCGAGGGCGAGCTTGGCGATCTCCGCCGGCTGGAAGCGGAAGGACCCGATCTCGACCCAGCCGATGTTGCCGTTGACGTTCACCGCGAGGGGCGTGAAGACCAACGCTTGGAGTGCGAGAGCCGCGACGAGCGCGGGCCAGGCGAGGCGCTTGTACCAGGCGATCGGGATCCGGGTCGCGACGAGCAGCACGGGCAGCCCGAGGAGAGCGAACCGGGCCTGGTCCAGGAACGCGCCGAACGGGGACTTGCCCGCCGCGATCTGGGTGACGGCCGAGCTCGAGAAGACCATGACGAGCCCGATGATCGTCAGCAGCGCGGTCGCCCCGACGAGGAGGTAGTAGCTCGTCACGGTGCTGTTCCACTGCCCGAGCCAGGGCCGCTCAGCCGGGACGGCGGTCGTGCGAGGGCGCGCCCCGCGGCCGACCGGCGGCTTCGCCCGGCCCCGTGCCGACTTCCGACCCGCGCCCGTGCGAGGGGTCGTGCGCGTCGACGGCGCCCCTCGTCCGTTCGCGGTCTGTGTCATGGCCGGACCGGCCTACCCGTGGTCGGGGCGCAGCGCGCGCGCCGCGTCGGCGAACGCGTCGCCGCGCGCCGCGTACGAGCGGAACTGGTCCATCGACGCGCCGGCCGGGGCGAGCAGCACCGTGTCGCCGGCCTGCGCGAGGCGGCGGGCGGAGTCGACGGCGCGGGGCATCACGGTCCCAGTGTCGCCAGGATCGACCCGCACGACCGGGATATCGGGCGCGTGTCGGGCGAGCGCGCCCGCGAACGGCTCCGCGTCCACGCCGATGAGCACCACGGCCCGCAGCCGGTCGGCGCGCGCGGCGACGAGCTCGTCGAACGAGGCGCCCTTGGCGAGGCCGCCCGCGACCCACACGACGGTCCCGGGCGCGAACGACGCGAGCGACGCGGAGGCCGCGTGCGCGTTGGTCGCCTTGGAGTCGTCGACGTAGGCGACGCCGTCGACCGAGGCGACCTGCTCGATGCGGTGCGAGCCCGTGCGGAACGCACGCAGGCCGTCGCGCACGGCGACGGCCGGGACGCCGTGGGCCCGGGCGAGGGCGGCCGCGGCGAGCGCGTTCGCGACGACGTGCGCGGGCACGACGCCGTCGGCCCCGGCCAGGTGCGCGAGGTCGCCCAGCGTGGCGAGCTCGGCCGCGTGCGTGTGCCGGTCGGGAGCGTCCGCGGGCGCGTGGAACGCGCGGTCCACGAGCACGTCCTCGATGACGCCGAGCTGGCCGCGCGTCGGGGCGCCGAGCGTGAAGCCGACGGCGCGCGCGCCCTCGACCACGTCGGCCTCGCGCACCAGCGCCTCGGTGCGCGGGTCCGCGGCGTTGTACACGCACGCCACCTGCGCGTCCTCGAAGACCCGGCCCTTGTCCGCCGCGTACGCGTCGATCCCGCCGTGCCAGTCGAGGTGGTCCGGGGCGACGTTGAGCACCGCGCCCGCCTCGGGCGACGTCGTGTGCGTGAAGTGGAGCTGGAAGCTCGAGAGCTCCACGGCGAGCACGTCGAGCGTCGGGTCCAGCACGGCCTCGACGACCGGCGTGCCGACGTTGCCCACCGCCGCGGCGCGCAGGCCCGCGGTCCGCAGGATCGTCTCGAGCATCTCGACGGTCGTCGTCTTGCCGTTCGTCCCGGTCACGGCGAGCCAGGGCGCGGGACGCCCGGACGGGCCGTCGACGCGCAGGCGCCAGGCGAGCTCGACCTCGCTCCACACCGGGACGCCCCGCTCGGCCGCCGCCACGAGGAACGGGTGGCTCGGCGGCCACCCGGGCGAGACGACGACGAGATCGGTCGCCGCGAGGTCGACGTCCTCCGCGGCGTGCAGGTCGGCGTCCTCCGCGCGGTCGTCGAGCGTGACGACGGCGGCGGCCCGGGTCGCGAGGGCGGCGGCGGCCGCCCGGCCCGAGACGCCGAGGCCGGCGACGACCACGCGCGCCACGTCGAGCGGGACCGCGAGGTCGTGACGGTCGCGTGCCACTAGCCGACCACCCACTCGGCGTAGAAGATGCCGATGCCCAGCGCGGCGAACAGCCCGGCGATGAGCCAGAAGCGGATCACGATGGTGACCTCGCCCCAGCCCGACAGCTCGAAGTGGTGGTGCAGCGGAGCCATCTTGAACACGCGCCGACCGGTCATCTTGAAGAAGCCGATCTGGATGACGTCGGAGAGCACGATGATGACGAAGAGGCCGCCGATGATGAGCGCGAGGAACTCGGTCCGCGTGAGGATCGAGAGGCCGGCGAGCGCGCCGCCGAGGGCGAGCGACCCGGTGTCGCCCATGAAGATCTTCGCCGGGCTCGCGTTCCACCACAGGAAGCCGAAGCACGCGCCGACGATCGCCGCGGCCACGATCGCGAGGTCCTGCGGGTCTCGCGTCTCGTAGCAGCTCGGACCGGCCGAGGCGAGGCGCTGGCACGTCTGGTTGAGCTGCCAGATCCCCACGAGCACGTACGAGCCGAACACGATGAGGGACACGCCCGTCGCGAGGCCGTCGAGGCCGTCCGTGAGGTTCACCGCGTTCGACCACGCCGTGATGAGGAAGTTCGCCCAGATCACGAACAGGATCAGCCCGACCGTGGCGCCCGCGAACGCGAGGTCGAGGTTCGTGTCGCGCAGGAAGGAGATGCGCGTGGACGCCGGCGTGCGGCCGTGCTCGTTCGGGAACTGCAGCGCGAGCACCGCGAACGCGATGCCGACCGCGCCCTGGCCGATGATCTTCGCGCGGGCCGTGAGCCCGAGGCTGCGCTGCTTGCGGATCTTCGTGAAGTCGTCGAGGAAGCCGACGATCCCGAGCCCCGTCATGAGGAACAGGACGAGCAGGGCGGACACGCTCGGGAACCGCCCCGAGACCACGTACGACATCGCCCAGCCGAGCAGCGTCGCCCCGATGATGACGACCCCGCCCATGGTGGGCGTCCCGCGCTTGGTGAAGTGCGCCGTCGGGCCGTCCTGGCGGACGAACTGCCCGTAGTTGCGGTGGACGAGGAACCGGATGAACAGCGGCGTGCCGAACAGGGCGACGAGCAGGGAGACGCCCGCCGCGACGATGATCGCGATCATGCGCCGTCACCTCCGGACGTGTCCGCGCCGGCCGCGGCCAGCTCGTCACCGAGCCGCCACAGGCCGGACCCGTTCGAGGCCTTCACGAGCACGACGTCCCCTTCCCGCAGCTCGTCGCGCAGCAGCGCGGACGCCGCCTCGACGTCGGGGACGAACCGCGTCTCGTCGCCCCACGACCCCTCCTGGGTCGCGCCGTCGTGGATCCCGCCGGCGCCCTCGCCGACCACGACGAGCAGCTTGACGTTCAATCGGACCACGAGCCGGCCGATGTCGTCGTGAGCGACGCGCGAGTCCTCGCCGAGCTCGAGCATCTCGCCGAGCACCGCGACGGACCGCCGGTCGCGCCCCGCCATGACCGCCAGAGCCTTGAGCGCGGCCCGCATCGAGTCGGGGTTGGCGTTGTACGAGTCGTCGATCACCGTCACGCCGTCGGGGCGCTCGGTGACCTGCATCCGGTGCGGGCTCAGCGCGCGCGCGTCGGAGAGCCGCGCGGCGACGTCGGGCAGCGCGACGCCGAGGCGCAGCGCCGCCGTCGCGGCCGCGAGGGCGTTCGTCACGTGGTGCTCCCCGACGAGGCCGAGGGTCACGCGCGCGTGCGCCTCCGCGCCCGTCGCCCCGGACGCTCCCGGGCGCACGCGCAGCGTGAACGACGCACGGCCGGTCCGGTCGATCCCGAGGTCCTCGGCGCGCACGTCGGACGCGGGGATCGTCCCGAACGTCACGACCTCGCCCGGCGCGGCGTCGGCCATCGCGGCGACGCGGAGGTCGTCGGCGTTGAGCACCGCGACCCCGCCCGGGGCCAGGCCCGTGACGATCTCCGCCTTCGCGCGCGCCACGGCCTCGATGCCGCCGAACTCCCCGAGGTGGGCGCTGCCCACGACGAGGACCACCGAGACGTCGGGGGGCGCGATGCGGGTCAGGTAGGTGAGGTGGCCGACGCCGCTCGCCCCCATCTCCAGCACGAGGAAGCGCGTCGAGTCGTCCGCCTCGAGCACGGTAAGCGGGAGACCGATCTCGTTGTTGAACGAGCCGCGCGGCACGACCGTCGCGCCCTCGGGCCGCAGGAGCTGCCCCAGCAGGTCCTTGGTGGTGGTCTTGCCCACGGAGCCGGTCACCGCGACGACCCGCAGATCGCCACGCTCGCGCAGCGTCGCGAGCACGTGCCGGGCGAGCTCGCCCAGAGCGGTCTGGACGTCGTCGACGACGACGCACGGCACGTCGAGCTCACGGGCCGCGAGGACCAGGGTCGCACCGGCGGCGACCGCCCCGGCCGCGTAGTCGTGGCCGTCGACGTGCTCGCCGGGCAGCGCGACGAAGAGCGATCCCGGCTCGACCCGGCGCGAGTCGACGACGACGGGCCCCCCGACCCGCGCCTCCGGGTCGGCGGCCAGCCGTCCGCCGGTCGCTGCGGCCACCTGCGCCGCAGTGAGCTCGATCATGCGTGGTGCTCCTTCAGGTCGTCGGGGGTTCCGTGGGGTGCGCCGCCCGCGTCCCGCTCCTCGAGCGCGGCGCGCGCCTCGACACGGTCGTCCAGGGCGTGGTCGACGCCGGCGATCTCCTGCCACACCTCGTGGCCGCGGCCCGCGACGAGCACCGTGTCGTCGGGGCCGGCGGCGGCGATCGCCTCGCGGATCGCGCGTGCGCGCGGCGCGACCTCGAGCACCACGACGTCGCGCGCCTCCGGGGCGGCGGCTGCCGCCGCGCGGGCGGCGAGGGCCCCGGGGAGGACCTCAGCCCGGATCGCGGCCGGGTCCTCGCCGTGCGGGTCGTCGTCCGTGACGACGACGACGTCGGCCCCCTCGACCGCGACGCCGCCCATCGTGGGCCGCTTGCCGCGGTCGCGGTCGCCCGTGGCGCCGAACACGACGACCAGACGACCGGGCGTCGTCGGGCGCAGCGCGTCGAGCGCGAGCGCCAGCGCGTCGGGGTTGTGGGCGAAGTCGACGACGACGCGCGGGCGGTGCGGAGGACGCGAGACGAGCTCCATGCGTCCCGGGACCGCCGGGGTGAGCCCGCCGGCCGCCTCGAGCGCCGCCTCCAGGTCGCGCGGGTCCGTGCCCGCCTCGAGCACGAGCGCGAGGGCGAGCGCCGCGTTGGCGACGTTGAACGCACCGGGCAGGGCGGTCGTCGTGCGCACCCTCCGCCCGTCGCGGTGGCGCAGCGTGAACGCGGAGCCCCCCGCCGCCGACGGCTCGACGTCGTGCACGGTCCAGTCGGCGGCAGGCTGCGCGTCCGCGGCGTCCTGCGTGCCCACGCGCAGCGACGCGACCGGGATGCGGGCCGCCGCGACCATGCGCTCGCCCCACGCGTCGTCCACGACGACGACGCCGCGGCGCGCGTGCTCCGGCGTGAACAGGAGCGCCTTCGCCTCGAAGTACTCCTGGAGGTCGCCGTGGAAGTCGAGATGGTCCTGGCTGAGGTTCGTGAAGCCCACGACGTCGAACACGAGGCCGTCGACCCGGTGCAGCGCGAGCGCGTGCGACGAGACCTCCATCGCGAGGGTGCGCACCTCGTCCTCCCGCATCGCCGCGAGCAGCGCCTGCAGGTCGGCGGCTTCCGGGGTCGTGAGGCGGCTCGGCAGGACGCGGTCGCCCGACCGCATCTCGACCGTGCCGATGAGGCCGCCCTTCCAGCCGAGCGCGCGGAGCGCGTGGTCGACCAGGTAGGTGGTGGTGGTCTTGCCGTTCGTGCCGGTCACGCCGAACGTCGTGAGGTCCTGCGCGGGGCTGCCGTAGACCCACGCGGCGACGGGGCCGAGCAGCGCGCGCGGGTCCGCGGCGACGAGCACCGGGACGCCCAGGTCCGCCTCGGCCGCCAGCGCCGCGCCCTGCTCGTCCGTGAGGACGGCGTGCGCCCCCCGCGCGACGGCTGCGGGCGCGAAGCGCGCCCCGTGCGCCCGGGCACCGGGGAGGGCGACGAAGAGGTCGCCCGCGTCCGCGGTGCGGTCGTCGGAGGCGACCCCCCACACCTCGACGGGGCCCGGTGCCGACGGCGCTGCGGGCCCGTCACCTGCGCGGACGTCGAGGCCGAACCGTGCTGCCAGGTCCTCGACCGACCGACGGGTGGTCGCGGCAGGACGAAGGCGGTCGATCGGGGATGTCACGTGTAGAACCTACCGTGCCGCGACCGCCACCCCCGCAAGCCGTCCCGCCCTCGCCGCCGCTCCGGACCATGATTCACCGGACCTCCACGGACGCCGCCCCGGACGGAGCGACGGGCTCGCCGGGCGGGGCCGACCGACGAGGTGAGGTTCACCACGTCGTCGGGAGCGGCACGTACGGCTCCGTGCTCGGCTGCACGCCCTCGTGCTCGAGCGTGAAGCCCATGATCTCGCTGAACACGGGTGCCGCGACGACACCGCCGAAGATCGACGAGTGGGGGTCCTTGAGGAACACGGACACGGTGTAGCGCGGGTCGTCCGCGGGCGCCACGCCGATGAACGACGCCATGATCGAGGACAGCCTCCCGTCGGAGCCGGCCATCTGCGCCGTGCCCGTCTTGCCGGCCACCCGGTAGCCGGGCACCGCGGCGCTGGAACCCGTGCCCTCCTCGACGACCGACTCCATCATGTGCAGCACCGTGTCCGCCGTCTCCTGCGAGACCACGCGCACCGGGGCCGGGCGCTCGGCGGGGACGAACGCTCCGCGCTCGTCGGTCGTGCCGGCGACGATGCTCGGCGTCGTGCGGACGCCCCCGTTCGCGATCGTGGAGAAGACGCTCGTAGCCTGGATCGCGTTCACGGACACGCTCTGGCCGAAGAGCACGGCGTACTCGGTGCGGCCGTCCCACGCGTCGGCGGGGTGCAGGATGCCGGCGGACTCTCCCGGCAGGCCGAGGCCGGACTTCTCGCCGAACCCGAACTTGTGCAGATAGTCGTAGCGCACCTGCTTGGGGATCTTCTCCCCGACCTGGACGGTCCCGGTGTTCGACGACTCGGCGAGCACCCCGGCGAGCGTGAGCCGCTCCACCGGGTGCTCGTGCGAGTCCCGGAAGGTCTCGCCGTTGGGCGTCGTGTAGAGGTAGGGCACCTCGAACTGGGTCGCCGGGTCGGCGTACCCGCCCTCGATGGCGGCGGCCATCGTGACGACCTTGCCCGTCGACCCGGGGTCGAACACGTTCGACACCGCGCGGCTCGGCCGCGCGACGGCGTCCGTCGTGCGGTCGTTCGGGTTCACCGTGCCGGAGTCCGCGAGCGCGAGGACCTCGCCCGTGCGGACGTCCTGCACGACGGCGATCGCGTACTCCGCGCCGGTCTCGCTCACGGCGCGGTCCACCGAGTCCTGCGCCTTCCACTGCACGTCGCGCGCGACCGTGAGCTGCACGTTGCGCCCGGGCACCGCCTCCACGACGTCGCACCGGCCGGTCGGGATGACCTGGCCGCCCAGCCCGGCCTCGCACTCGCGCGACCCGGAGACGCCGGCGAGGACGTCGTCGTAGGACGCCTCGACCCCGCCGCCGCCCGCCTGCTCCTCGTTGACGAAGCCGACGAGGTTGCCCGCGACGGTGCCCGCCGGGTACGTCCGCTCGCTCGTCATGGTGGTGCGCACGTAGGCGGAGAGCCGGAGGTCGGCGATCTGGCGCTGCACCTCGGGCGTGACGTCCTTGGCGAGGACGACGTACCGGGACGTCCCGTTGAGCTGCGCGGCGAGCTCCGGGGCGGACCGTCCGAGGATCGGGGCGAGCAGCTTGGCCACGCCCACGGCACCGCCCTCCTCGAGCGGCTCGCCGTCGACGAGGTCCGCGGTACGGGGCGTGAAGTCGGCGATCGTCTTCGGGTCCGCCGCGACCGTGTACCGGTCCACCGAGGTCGCGAGCACCACGCCGTCGGCGTCGGTGATGTCGCCACGGTGGGCCAGGAGCGTCGAGCTGCGCGTACGGTCGGCGCGCGCGTCCGCCGCGAGCGCCGGCCCGCGGAGCACCTGGACGTTCACGAGCTGACCCACGAAGACCGCCGTGATCACGCCGGCGACCACGATGAGCCACCGCTGGCGCCGCTCGGGACGCCCCGGCTCCCGGCTCGCCCGCGCGGGGCGGGCGGGCGGGCGGGCGCCGTCCCGCGGGGCTCGGGAGTCGGTGCCCCTCGACGACCGGGCGGACGCGGCCACGCTCCGCGTGCCGTTCGCCGGCGTCCGCGACCCGGTGCGCGCCGCGCCGCCCGCCGCGGCCCGGCCCGCGCCGGAAGCACCGCGGCCTCCCGGCGAGGGCCGGGAGGCCGTGGGGGCGGGTCGGGTCCGCTGCGTGCTCGCTGCGGGTCGCGACCGGCGGTCGCGTCCCGCTCCGGCGTCGCCCGTCACTGCCCGGCCTCCTCCAGCACGCCGCCGACGACCGTGCCGTCGGACAGCCGGAGCATCGCGGGGTCCTCCGCGGGAACCATGCCGAGGGACGCCGCGGTGTCCGGCAGCGAGGTCTTCCGGGCATCGACCTGCGCCTGCAGGCTCTGCGTGTCCTGGGCCACGCGGCTCACCTCCCGGCGCAGCTCCGACATCTCGTAGGAGTTGCGCGCCATCGTCGTGTTCACCAGGAGAGCACACAGGAGCGCGGCACCGAGGATCGACATGCAGACGACGAGGAACGGGATCTTGGACCGCGCCTGCAGCGGCGCGCGGACGATCTCGAGCCGCGAGCGGAGCGCGCGCTCGGACGCGCCACCCGGCAGCGCCGTGAGCGACGGGCGCGGTGCCGGGCGCGCCGTGCGCGGGAGCGGGCGGGCGGCGGTCGACCTCTGTGCGCTCATCGTGTCCTCTCCCCCGGGTCGTGCGGTCGGTCGGTCTGGCGGTGCGTCGGGCGCCGGTGCTGCGGCGTGGGTCGGGTCCGCTCGGCGGCGCGGAGCCGGACGGACGCGGAGCGCGGGTTGGACTCCCGCTCCTCCGCGGGTGCCTCCTCCGCGCCCCGGGTGAGGAGCCGCAGGTAGGGCTGGTCGTCCTCCGGCACCACGGGCAGCCCGGGCGGGGCGCTGACGGTCGCCCCCGCGGCCAGCACCCGCTTGACGATCCGGTCCTCGAGCGAGTGGTACGACTCGACGACGATGCGTCCCCCGACGGCGAGCACGTCCACCGCGGCGGGGACCGCGCGCTCGAGGACCTCGAGCTCGCCGTTCACCTCGATCCGCAGCGCCTGGAAGGTGCGCTTGGCCGGGTTCCCGCCCGTCGTGCGCGTCGCCGCGGGGATCGCCCCGCGGACGACCTCGACGAGCTCGGCGCTGCGCTCCCACGGGCGCTGCTCGCGACGTCGGACGATCGCCCGGGCGACGCGCTGCGCGAACCGCTCCTCGCCGTAGTCGCGCAGGATCCGCGTGAGCGCGCGCTCGTCGTAGGTGTTGAGGACGTCGGCGGCCGTCTGGCCGGTCGTCGCGTCCATGCGCATGTCGAGCGGCGCGTCGTGCGCGTAGGAGAACCCGCGGTCCGCCTCGTCGATCTGCAGCGACGAGACGCCGAGGTCCATGAGCACGCCCTGGACCGGCCCGCCGACGACGTCGGCCACGACCTCGCCGATCTCGTCGTAGACGGCGTGCACCGCGCGGAACCGGTCGCCGAAGCGCTCGAGACGGCGCGACGCGCGCGCGATGGCCTCGGGGTCGCGGTCGATGCCGACGACGCGCGCGGTCGGGACCTGCTCCAGGACCGCCTCGGTGTGCCCGCCCATCCCGAGCGTGCAGTCCACGAGGACGGCGCCGGGCTGCGCCAGCGCCGGAGCGAGGAGGTCGACGCACCGCTGGAGGAGGACCGGGACGTGCCGCTCGGCGGCGTCGTCGGGAGTGCTCGTCATGTCCGTCTCCTCTCCGTGCTGGTCGGTGGCCGGGTGGCGCGGGACGCGCCGCCGGGTGGTGCTCCTCGTCGGCCCGGCCCCGTACGGTCAGGTCTCCCTCCGCGTCCTTTCTGGCGCCGGGGAAGTGCGTCAGACCGGGCGGGAGGAGGCCTCACCGTGCGGGAGCCGGGGGTGACCCTAGAAGCGCAGGTCCGGGAACACCTCCTCCGCGGTGTCGGAGTACGCCGACTCCTGCTCCGCGAGATACGTCTCCCACGCCTGCGCGTCCCAGATCTCCACCCGCGTGCCGGCGCCGATCACGGCGACGTCGCGGTCGAGCCCCGCGTACGCCCGCAGGGGCGCGGGGATCGAGACGCGTCCCTGCTTGTCCGGGATCTCGTCGCTCGCCCCCGAGAGGAAGACGCGCAGGTAGTCCCGGGCCTGCTTGCTCGTCACCGGCGCCTGCCGGATCTGGTCGTACATGCGCCGGAACTCGTCCATCGGCAGCAGGAACAGACAGCGCTCCTGCCCCCGCGTCATGACGAGACCCGGTGCGAGCCGCGACCGGAACTTCGCGGGGAGGATGAGCCTCCCCTTGTCGTCCAGCCGTGGCGTGAAGGTGCCCAGGAGCAGGCCGGAGGAACCGCCGAGCACGTCGTCCACGAAACCGGACATGCACCAGGCACCTCCTCTCCTGCTCCCTTCTCCTCCACGGTACTCCACTTCCCTCCACCGCTCTCGGTGAATCCACCGGCTTTCACCCGCCTTCGCAGGATCTCCGCAGGTCAGGCGCGTGGAGCGCGGTGGAGGGGAGTGCTCCCCATGGCGCGTCGCGGCGGCGGCCCGCCCGCAGGCCCCCGCGGCGGGCGCGCGCCGGCGCGGCGCGTCCCGCTCGCGCGACGACGCTCGGCGCACGGCTGGCGGTCCACTAGGCTCTTTCCCACCCGCGGTCTCCCTGGTCCGCGGCCCTGCGCCACCGACGACGGAGGTCTCCGTGCTCCCCGACATCGCCCCTGTCGCGCCCTCCGACGAGCCCGGGGGCAGCCCCCTCGCGGGACTCGACGAGCTGGTCGAGACCACGGGCCGGATCCGCTCCGGCATCGAGTCCGTGGTCACGGGCCGGCCGGACCTCGTGACGGTCACCGTCGCCGTCCTCCTCGCCCAGGGTCACCTCCTCATCGAGGACGTCCCCGGCGTCGGCAAGACGACGCTCGCCAAGGCGCTGGCCCGCACGATCGACTGCAAGGTCGGCCGCATCCAGTTCACGCCGGACCTCCTGCCGAGCGACCTCACCGGCGTCAACATCTACCGCGCGGCGAACCACGAGTTCGAGTTCCGCCCCGGCCCCGTCTTCTCGAACATCGTCATCGGCGACGAGATCAACCGCGCCTCGCCCAAGACGCAGTCGGCGCTCCTCGAGTGCATGGAGGAGGGACAGACGACGGTCGACGGGACCACCCACCCGCTGCCGAGCCCGTTCCTCGTCGTCGCGACGCAGAACCCCGTCGAGATGGAGGGCACCTACCCGCTCCCGGAGGCGCAGCGCGACCGCTTCATGGCGCGGCTGACCGTCGGCTACCCCGACGTCGACGCCGAGCTCCGGATGCTGGACCGGCAGGAGTCGGACAACCCGCTGGCGCACCTCCGCCCCGTGACGACCGGCGCGGCCGTCCTGCGGTTCGCCGAGGTCGCGCGGGCCGTCTACGCGTCCACCGCCGTCAAGCGGTACGTGCTCGCCCTCGTCACCGCGACGCGCGAGCACCCGGGCCTGCGGCTCGGCGCCTCGCCCCGCACGACGCTCCAGCTCCTGCGCGCGGCGAAGTCCCTCGCGGCCATGGCGGGGCGCGACCACGTGCTCCCCGACGACGTCCAGTACCTCGCCGTCCCCGTGCTCGCGCATCGCCTCGTCATCACGACGGAGGCCCGGCTCTCGGGCCAGGACGCCGAGGCCGTCGTCGCGTCGATCGTGGCGCAGACGCCGATCCCCGCCCTGGACGCGACCGAGCGACGCTGACGTGCGCGCCCCGTCGTTCCTCGCGCGGCTCCGCGGCAGGGGCAGGAGCCTCGCCAGCGCGCGCCTGACCCGCCGCGGCACGGTGGTGCTCGCCGCCGGTGCCGCGCTCGCCGTCCTGGGCGTCACGCTCGGGCTGCCCGACCTCGTCGGGCTCGGCGTCGCCGGGGCGCTCGCCGTCGGCGCCGCCTGGTGCTGGATGGCCGTCCGTCGGATCGACCGCGGTCGTGGTGCCCTGCACGTGTCGCGCCGCGTCCAGCCGAACCCCGCCGTGCGCGGGCAGTTCACGACGGCGCGCCTCACGGTCGCGGCCGCGCGGGCGACGTCGTCCACGGCCACGACGCTCGCCCGCCTGCGGATCAGCGAGCAGGCGGCGCACGAGCTGTGCGACCAGGGCTCCCTGCGCGCCCAGGTCGCGACGGTGGGCGACCACATCGCGGTGCGCTACCGGCTGCGCCCCCTCCGCCGCGGGCGGTGGCCGCTCGGCCCGCTGCTCACGACGCGGGTCGACCTGTTCGGCCTGGTCAGCGCGACCCAGGAGCTCGGCGAGCCGACCGCGGTGGCCGTGTGGCCGCGCACGGTGGAGCTGCCCGTCCGCGGGTCGCGCGCGTTCGGCGAGCACGAGCGCTCCGCGTCGGGCGCCCGGCTCGCGTCGAGCGACGACTCGGTGCTGCGCGACTACGTCGCCGGCGACGACCCGCGGCGCGTGCACTGGGCCAGCGCGGCCCGGCACGGTCAGCTCATGGTCCGCGCGGACGAGAGCGCGGGCCTGCCGCCCGTCAGCGTCCTCCTCGACCGCGGGCTGCTGCCCCACCCGGAGCTCGCCGCGTCGAGCCCGCGCGCGCTCGCCGACGGCGAGTGGGCGGTCGAGTGCGCGGCGTCGATCGGCGTGTCGCTCCTCCAGGCCGGCCACCCCGTCCGGCTCGTCCCGACGTCGCTCGCGCCGGTCGTGTCCGGCACGGGCTTCCGCGTCAACCGCTCGGGCGAGGGCCCGGCCGACCTCCTGGACGCCACCGTCGACCTGCACGGGCACCACGTCGTCGCGGACGCCGACCGCTCGGTCGTCGCGACGTCCGAGGCGCTGCGGCGGGACCGGCGCCCGGGCGAGATCACCGTCGCGGTGCTCGGCCCGCTCGGCTCGGTCGCCCGGCACACGGTCGCGGCCATGGCCGGGGACGGCCTGCACCGCGCGCTCGTGGTGAGCGCTCGTCCCTGGGCGCCCGAGCACGCGGACGCCCTCGAGACGGTCGCGGCCCTGCGCTCGACCGGGTGGCACGCCGCGCTCGTCGACCCGTCGGCGTCCCTGGAGCACGCCTGGACCCTGCTCGTGGAGGGCTCACGATGACCACGTCCCGCCCCGACTCCACGACCTCGGTCGGCCTCCGCGTGCTCGCGACGACCGCGCTCGTCGCCGTCGCGGTCACGGCGTCGACCTACGCGCTCGGCAGCGTCATCGGTCCGGGCGGCTGGACCGGCACCGCCGTGCGGACCATCGCGGTCCTGGCCCTCGTGACCGGCGTCTCGCGGTACGCCCTCGAGCGCGGCCACGCCGCTCGCGGGGAGACCCTCGCCCCGCCGGCCGCGCTGCTCCCCTCGCTCGCCGGGCTCGTCGTCGGGCTCTGGGCCCTGCTCGGGCTCTACGGCGGCCCGACCGACCGGTTCTCCCTGCTCATCGGCCTCTCGAACGTCGACCGGGTCCTGTCCCGGCTCTCCACCGCGCGGGACCTCACGCTCGCCGAGGTCGCCCCCATCGACCCGAGCCTGCCGATCGCGCTCATGGCCGTCGGCGGCGCCGTCGTCGTGTTCCTCGTCGCCGACCTCATGGCCGGCGGTCTCCGGCTGGGTGCGGGCGTCGCGGTGCCGCTCCTCGCGCTGTGGGTCCCCGGACTCGTCATCATGGGCGAGATCCCGCCCCTGGCGTTCGTCGTGACCGTGACGGCGCTGGTCCTGCTCCTCGCGGTCGACAACCCGCACCGCACCGTGCGGCGTGGCGCGGCCGCGCGACGGGCCGAGGACCGTGCGGCCGGTGGCCTGCGTGCCGCCGGGGCGCTCGTCGTCGCGGTCGCCGTCGCGGTCGTCGCCCTGGGCCTCGGGTCGGCGAGCGCTTCTCTCCCCGAGGTCGCGTCGGCGTCGTGGTCCCGGCTCTTCTCGTCGACCGGGCAGACCGTGCGGCTCTCGGACGACCTGGACATGCGGCGCGACCTCGCCGAGCGCTCGGGCGAGGTCGTGCTGCGCTACCGCACCGACGGCGACGAGGTCGGCCCGCTCCGCGTGTTCACCCTCACGGGCTTCGACGGCACCAACTGGCGGCGCGGCGCGGACCGCGACGGCACCCCGATAGAGGCGGCCGATCAGATGCTGTGGCCCACCGACCCCGGCGGGGTCGAGGAGCCGACCTCCGTGCGTGTCACGCTCGAGTCGCTGCGGGACACGAAGCTCCCCCTCCCGACCGAGCCCCGCACCGTGGACATCGACGGCGACTGGTCGTACGACGACGTCCGCGACGAGGTGCTCGGCGAGCAGCCCACCGGCGCGGGCACCGCCTACGAGCTCGCGGTCTTCTCCCGCCCCCTCGACGCGGAGTCGCTCCGCGGGGCGAGCGGCGCGGACCCGGACGACCCCAACTACCTCGACGTCCCGGCGACCGAGCACGAGCAGGACATCCGCGACCTGGCGGCCGCGGTCGTCGAGGGGGCGCCGACCCGCTACGACCAGGCGCTCGCGCTGCAGACGTACTTCCGCGACGTCTCGCAGTTCACGTACTCGACCGAGGTGCCCCCGGGCGACTCCGGCGACGCGGTCTGGGACTTCCTCCAGGACCGCACGGGCTACTGCGTCCAGTTCGCGACGTCGATGACGATGATGGCGCGGACCCTCGGGATCCCCGCGCGCCTCGGCGTCGGGTTCCTGCCGGGCGAGCGCGTCGACGACTCGAGCTTCCAGGTCACCGGCCGCGACTCCCACGCCTGGCCGGAGCTCTGGTTCCCGGGCCAGGGCTGGGTGCGGTTCGAGCCGACCCCGGCCCAGCAGACGGGGCCGACGCCGCGCTGGGCGACGCCCGTGGCCGTCACCCCGGGAGGCCCGCAGGACCCGGGCAACGTGCCGACCCCCGGTGCGACGACCGGGGCGCCCTCGGCCCCCGCGAGCCCGGCACCCACGACGTCCGGGACCGGTGGGACGACCGGCGGCGGTGCGGACGAGGGCGCGCCGTGGCCGCTCGTCGTGGGGGTCGCGCTCCTCGTCGCGGTCGCCGTCGGCGGGGCGCTGTGGCTCGTGCTGCGGCGTCGGTCCGAGACGCCGAGCCTGCGTGACGCCGAGGACGCGTGGGACGAGCTCGTCGACAGGCTCGGGGCGCTCGACGTGCGGTGGCCGACGTCCACGACTCCCCGCCGCGTTCCCGCCGCCGTCGTCGCGAGCCTGCAGGCGCGTCGCGGGCAGCACCCGCGCGACGAGGACGTGGCCGAGGCGGTCGCCGGGCTGGCGTCTGCCCTCGAGGCCGAGCGTTACGCCCCGGAACCGCGGACGGTCACCCGCCCGGAGCGGCTCCAGGAGCTCGTCGACGCGGCGGTCGACGCGGTCGAGGGATCGCTCAGCGACCGTCCTGCTCGCGCCGACGGTCCCAGCGCTCTTCCAGTCGGCTGAGGAACGGCTTGCGCGTCGACTTGCTCGGCGCGGCCGGGCGGACGGTGCCGTCCGCCTCGACGGTCCCGACCGGTCCCTTGCGCGACGAGCGCGGGGACTGGAAGACCAGGACGACGCCCCCGAACATGAGGACGAAGCCGATCACCCCGAGCCAGGTCTGCGAGAGCGCAGCACCCAGCACGAGGAGGAGGAGGCCGCCTACCACGCCGACCCCGGCCAGGACGTAGCGCAGCGCCGAACGTCGTCGTGGCGCCTGGAGCGTGTTCGCCAACCGCGGGTCGTCCGAGGTGAGCGCGCGCTCCATCTGCTCCAAGACCCGCTGCTCGTACTCAGACAGAGGCATGAGCACCCCGTTTCTCCACGCTGGTCGTGTGTCACCCTCAGGATAGATCGACATCCGCGGGGGTGGTAGTCGAGCGGGCCCTGGCGGGCCCCATGGCGATGGATCTCACGCCGAACCGCCCTCGGACCGCGTCGACGGCCTCCTCCACGCGGCGCCGCGCCGCGCTCGTCTCCTCGACGGCCTCCTCGAGCGTGGGCTGCACGACGGCCTCCGCGCGCGGCTCGAGACCCTCCGCGCGGACCCCCACGAGCCGGACGGCCAGGCCCCGCAGGTCGACGCTCGAGACGAGCTCCCGTGCCACGAGGTAGATCTCCCGCGCGACGTCCGTCGGGGCGCCGAGGGTCCGCGCGCGGGTGACGGTGCGGAAGTCGCTCGTGCGGACCTTCACGCTCACGTTGCGTGCGACGAGACCCTGGTGGCGCAGCCGGCCCGCGCACCGGTCCGCGAGCTCCAGGACGCGCGCCTGGACCGCCGTGAGGTCGCGCAGGTCGTGGGCGAACGTCGTCTCGGCGCCGATGCTCCGTTCCGACCGCTCGGGCTCGACCGGCCGGGGGTCGCGCCCCCACGCGAGGTCGTGCAGGTGCGCGCCCGCGACCTTGCCGACCGCTGCCTGGAGGGAGGCGACGTCCGTGTCGGCCAGCTCGGCGACGGTCCGGATGCCCCACTGCGCGAGGGCGCTCTCGGTCCGCTCCCCCACCCCCCACAGCGCGCCCACGGGCAGCGTGCGCAGGAACGGGACCGTGGCCGCGGCCGGCACGAGGAGCACGCCGTCCGGCTTCGCGTGCGTCGAGGCCAGCTTGGCGACGAACTTGTTCGTCGCGATGCCGACCGAGCAGGTGATGCCGTGCTCGGCCCGCACGCGGCGCCGCAGCTCGGCCGCGATCCGCGTCGGCGGCCCGAGCCGTCGCCGGGCCCCGCTCACGTCGAGGAACGCCTCGTCGACGCTCACCTGCTCCACGAGCGCCGTGATCTCGCCGATCGCCGCCATGACGGACCGGGAGACCTCGTGGTACCGCGTGTGGTCCGGCGGGACGACGATCGCCTGCGGGCACAGGCGGCGCGCCGTCACCATCGGCATCGCCGAGTGGACACCGAAGGCCCGCGCCTCGTACGTCGCCGCGAGGACGACACCCCGTTCCGCGCCGCCGACGATCACCGGGCGACCGACGAGCTGGGGGCGCCGGGCGAGCTCGACGGACGCGAAGAACGCGTCCATGTCGACGTGGAGGATCGAGCACCCCTCCTCGTCGTCGCCCCAGTCGCGGCGGACGCTCGCGCGCGGACCGCGGCTCATCGCCGCCTCACCGGGCGCTCGACGCAGGCAGCGCCCGGGTCACGACGCCACCGTCCGCAGGCCGGGCATCCGGACGAACCCGGCGTCGGGGTCGACGAGCATCGCGACCTCGTCGCGGAAGTCCTCGGCGCACGCCACGAGCTCGTCGGCCCGGCGCGGGTCCACGGCGTCGAACCGGCCCGCGTCGACGGCGGCGCGGACGCGCGCCCCGCTCGCGAAGTAGCCGGACCAGGCGGCGAGCGACGGCTCGGCGTCCGCGAGCTGGTCCCACACCGAGCGGGCCCGGCCGCGGCGCACGGGCCGGGCACGCAGCGCGACGACCGCCGCGGCGGCGCGCAGCGCACCGAGGTGCGCGTGCACGAAGCGCTCGCCCGCGTCCTGCGCGAGCGCCGCCGCGACGAGCTCCGCGTCCGCACGGTCCAGCAGCCGACGGACCTCGGCGGGGACGGCGACCGCCCCCTTCGCGCCTGCTTCGTTCGACATCGCGCACCTCCTCCTCCACTATCGAACACCTGTTCGATCCTGTCAACGTCCGGTGCCGGCCGGCCCTACGGTGAGCACATGGCTCGCCGCACCTCCCGACGTTCCCCAGGGTCCTCCGCGCCACCCACACGGTCCCGGCGCCGGGCGAACGGGAGCCGTGGCGCGGCCCCCGACCTGCCGACCGGGCCCGTGGCCACGTCGACGGGGACGGCGTACGTCGAGCGCGACCCCGACCACCCGTCGGCGGTCACGCTGTACGTCAACGGCGTCCCCAGCTCCTACCTCGACCTCGACGACCCCGGGATGCTCGCGTTCGAGTACATGCAGCAGATGGCGGCCGTCGTGGACGAGCTCGCCCCCGGCCCTCTGCGCGCGCTGCACCTCGGCGCGGCGGGGTGCAGCCTCCCGCGCTGGGTGGAGCACACCCGGCCCGGCTCGTCCCAGCTCGGGGTCGACCTCGACTCCCGCCTGCTCGAGCTGGTCCGCACGTGGTTCGACCTCCCGCGCTCCCCCCGGCTCCGGCTGCGCGCCGACGACGCGCGGCACGCGGTGGCGAGCCTTCCCGACGCCTCGTACGACGTCGTCGTCCGTGACGTGTTCGACGGCGACCGCACGCCCGACCACCTCGCGACCCGCGGCATGGCGGACGAGGTGCACCGCGTCCTGCGCCCGGGCGGGGTCTACCTCGTCAACTGCGCCGACCGGCCGCCGCTCACGACGGCGCGCCGCGAGACCGCGACCCTCGCGGCCGCGTTCGGAGAGGCGTCCTGCGCGGAGGACCGAGTCGCGGCGATCGCGGAGCCCGCGCAGCTCAAGGGCCGCCGCTACGGCAACGTCGTCCTGGCCGCGGTCCGTGCCGGGTCGGGTGCGCCGAGCCTGTCGAGCGCGACGCTGGCGCGTGCGGTCCGCTCGCTCGCCGTCCCGGCACGCGTCGTCACGGGCGACGAGCTGCGCGCGTTCGTGGGCACCGCCCCGGTGCTCGACGACCTCGAGGTCGCGCCGGCCGACGGCCCGGCGGCAGACGGGTCGTGAGACGCGACAGGAGCCGCGCCCGAGGGACGCGGCTCCTGCGACGACCGGGTGATCCGGCCGCGAGACGTCGTGGACGTCAGAGCGGACGAACCTTCTCCGCCTGCGGGCCCTTCGGCCCCTGGGTGATCTCGAACTCGACCCGCTGCGCCTCGTCGAGCGTGCGGTACCCGTTCGACTCGATCGCCGAGTAGTGCACGAAGACGTCGGCACCGCCGCCGTCCTGCGCGATGAAGCCGTAGCCCTTCTCGGCGTTGAACCACTTCACAGAACCCTGCGCCATGCTCTTCCTCTGACCTTCTGTCCGTCCGGGGACATCAGCGAGCGGACCCTTCGTCCACCCCCGTGCGCCGCAATGCCATGTCCCACGTCCTTCGCCGGCGCCCGGCCGTGTGCGGCCGGCAGGCCCGACGCCGGACCACCCCGCCGGGCGGACCCACGTACCGGCCCTGCACCGGGTCGTGCGCAAGTACGTCACTGCAACGGGTGACAGTGTGGCACGGACCACGTCCGGTCCGCCACGGAACTCGCCACCTCTCGTGATGATTTTTCGGCACATTCCGCCCCGGTCCGCGGACCGGGGCGGGTGGGGCGAGCCGCGGCTCAGTCGCCCGACTGCTGGGCGAGGAAACGCTCGAACTCCGCACCGAGCTCGTCGGCCGTCGGGATCGGCGCGGACTCGGCGAGCAGGCTCGTCCGACCCACGGAGCGCGCGAACGCGTCGTACTGCTCCTCGAGAGCGCGCACGACGGCGGCGACCTCCTCGGAGTCCCGCACCTGACGCTCGACCTCGGCCTTCGCCTCCTGCACCGCCTCCGCGAGCCCGCTCGTCGCGAGGTCCAGGCCCGTGACGCGCTGCACGTGCTCGAGCGCGACCACCGCCGCGGGCGGGTACGACGACTGCGCCAGGTAGTGCGGCACGTGCACGGTCACGCCGAGCGCGTCGTGCTCGGCGCGGCCGAGCCGCAGCTCCAGCAGCGCGGCGAGGCTGGCCGGGACCTTCACGGTGCCGAACCACGACGTGTGCTCGCCGAGCAGCTCGGGCCGGGTCGCGTGCGCCGTGACCGAGAGCGGGCGCGTGTGCGGGATCCCCATCGGGATGCCGTGGAAGCCGACCGTGAGCGACACGCCGAGGCGCTCGACGACGTCGCGCACCGCAGCCACCACGCGCTCCCACTGGACGTCCGGCTCAGCGCCGTGCAGCAGCAGGAACCCCGTCCCCTCGGCGTCGCGCACGTGGTCGATCACCAGGTGGGGCTCGTCGTAGTCGGACCAGCGGTCGGTGCTGAAGGTCATCGTGGCCCGCTTGGAGCGGTAGTCGAGGAGCTGGTCGACGTCGAACGTCACCACCCGGGTGACCTCGCCGAGCTCCAGCAGGTGGTCGACCGCCACCGCGCCCGCGCTGCCCGCGTCGACGAACCCCGCGACGGCGTGCAGCAGCACGGGCCCGGCGCCCGGCTCGGGCGGCGTGGGCCACAGGCGGGCCACCGCCTGCTCGTCGAGCTCGTAGATCCCGCGAGGGTCCAGCATGCATCCTCCTCGTGACGTCCTTCGCCCGCGCGCTGCCGACGGCGCGGCGGGCCTGACGAGGACAACACGCCTCGGCCCGCGGTTCTTCCCGGAGCGGCGGCCCGCACGCGCCCGCCCGGGACCGCGCCCAGGTCAGCGACCGGGCAGGCGCACCACCGAGACGAAGAAGTCGTCGATCTGGCGCACCACGTCGATGAAACGGTCGAAGTCGACGGGCTTGGTGACGTACGCGTTGGCGTGCAGCGAGTAGCTGCGCACGACGTCCTCCTCGGCCTCCGACGTCGTCAGGACGACGACCGGGATCTTGCGCAGCGCCTCGTCCGCCTTGAGCTCGGCGAGGACCTCGCGCCCGTCCATCCGGGGCAGGTTGAGGTCGAGGAGGATGAGGTCCGGCGTCGGGGCGTCAGCGTGCTCGCCCTCCTTGCGCAGGAACTGCAGCGCGCTCACGCCGTCGGAGACCACCGACAGACGGTTCGTCACCTTGTGGTCCTCGAACGCCTCGCGCGTCATGAGCACGTCGCCGGGGTCGTCCTCCACCAGGAGGACGTCGATCGGCTTGCTGCCGTGGCTCATGCGGGGCTCTCCTCGTCGTCGTCGCGCGCGCGGGCAGGGGTGACCTGCTCCGCGCCGTCGGGGTCGGAGCGAGCGTAGCCGACCTGCGCGTGCACGTACGCGTGGGCGAGCGTGAAGCGGATCGTCGTCCCGCCCTCGCGCGGCTCGATCCAGATCCGGCCGCCGTGGTACTCGACGATGCGCTTGCACAGCGCGAGCCCGATGCCGGTCCCCTCGTACACGTCCTTGGCGTGCAGACGCTGGAAGATGACGAACACGCGCTCCGCGTACTGCGGGTCGATCCCGATCCCGTTGTCCTCGACGGAGATCTCCCAGTGCGTGTCGCGCGCGAGCACCCCCAGGTGCACGGCCGGCGGCCGGTCCGGGTCGCGGAACTTCAGCGCGTTGCCGACGAGGTTGGCCAGCAGCTGGTGCAGGAGCGCGCGCTCGCCGACGACGACGGGCAGCGGGTCGTGCGTGATGCTCGCCCCGGTCTCCACGACCTTCTCGGACAGGTCCTCGAGCACGCCCTCGAGCTCCCGCTCGAGGTCCACGTCGACGCGCTCGCTGCCCGTCCGGCCGACGCGCGAGAAGCCGAGCAGGTCCTGGATGAGGCGTTGCATGCGCTTGGCGCCGTCGACCGCGAAGTCGATGTACTGGTCCGCGCGGTCGTCGAGCTCCCCGCCGTACCGCTTCTTGAGGAGCTGCGTGAAGCTCGCGACCTTGCGCAGCGGCTCCTGGAGGTCGTGGGACGCGACGTAGGCGAACTGCTCGAGGTCGCGGTTGGACCGCTCGAGCTCGCTCGCCTGCTCGGCGAGAAGCTCGTGCGAGCGGGCGGCGTCCTCGTGCGACGCCTTGATCTCCGCGACCTGGTTCACGAGCTCGACGCGCATGTGCTCGACGTCCTGGGCGAGGTCCGCGATCTCCGCCGGGCCCGAGGTCACGACCGGCTCGTCGAGGCTCCCGGAGCTCACGAGCCGCACGCGGTGCGCGAGCTCGGCCATCGGCTCGGTCACCCACCGCTTGAGGCACACCCAGAGGATGATCCCGACCGCGAGCGCCGAGCCGACCAGGACGAGGACGCTCCCGAAGAGCGCCCGGCTCCACCGGTCGAGCGCGTCGAGCCGCTCCACGCGCTCGGCCCGGAGCGCGTCGACGTACCGCGCGGTGTCGGCCCGGGCGGCCGCGAACAGCTCGGCACCGTGGGCCTGGTCGACCGCACGCACCCGTCCCGGTCCGTCGTCCTCGGTGGTCTCGATGGCCGGCTCGGCGTAGTCGGCGACCCAGGCCCGCACGGAGGCGTCGGACCGCCCGGCCAGCGCCGCGAGCTCCGCGTCGAACCCGAGGCGGTCGACGAGGGTGGCGTCCGGGACGACGCCCTCGGCGTCCGTCCCCACCGCACGGGTGTAGGCCTCGAGGGCGGTGTCGTCGCCGGTCGCGACGTACGCACGGACCGCGACCTCGGCGTCGAGGAGGCCCACGTACGCGGCGTCCGCCCCGGTCACGGCGTCGAAGAACGGCCCGGTGACCTCGTTCTGGATGGTGAGCACGCGCGAGAGCGCGATGGCCGACGTCGCGAGGACGCCGAGGAGGATCACGCCCGCGACGACGAGCGCCCACCCGAGCCGGCGGCGCAGGGTCGGGGCACGCCGGCGCCCGGCGCGTCCCGCGACGGCCGTCTCGCCCACCGGGGGCGTCACCGGGCCCACTCGTCCGAGTCGGCGAGAGTCGCCGTGCGCTCGCCGGGGGTGCCCTCGTCCCCGCCCCAGCCGAGCACGAGGAGCGCGGCGTCGTCGGCCAGCGGGCCGCCGTGCAGGTCGCGCACGCGGCGGAAGACGCGCTCCACGACCCCCTCGACGCCCTGCTCGAGAGCGCTGTCGACCGCGCGGCGCAGGCCGTCGACGCCGACGCGCTCCGGTCGGGCGCGCGGCCCGACCACTCCCCCCGGCCCCGCGACGGTCGCCTCGACGAGCCCGTCCGTGTAGAGCATGAGCGCCCAGCGTTCCCCGAGGTCGACGGACTGCGACGTCCACCCGCCCTGCACGGGGATGCCGAGCGCACGGCCGCGCGCGGTGGGCGTGATCTCGGTCGCGGTGTCGCGCAGCAGGAGCGGGGCGAGGTGCCCGGCGAGGTACACCTCCGCGCGGCGGCGGTCCGCGGAGACCACGACCTGGCAGAGCGTGACGAAGACCTCGGGACGGGCGCGCTCGGGCACGAGGACGCGCTCCAGGAGCGGGAGGATGCCCTCCGGCTGGGTGTCCGAGAGCACGATGGTGCGCCACGCGGTGCGCAGCGTCGCACCGAGCGCGGCCTCGTCGGGGCCGTGGCCCGCGACGTCGCCGATGATGCACAGGACGGTCCCGTCGGGTCGCTCGACCGCGTCGAAGAAGTCGCCGCCGAGGAGGCCGTTGCCGCCGGGGACGTAGCCCACCATGACGTCGAGCCGGTCGTCCTGGACCAGCGGCGTGGGCAGGAGCGCGCGCTCCAGCCGCGCGGTCTCGGCCGCTCGGACCTCGCTGCGGTACAGCGCGCGCTGCTGCTCGACGGACATGCGGCGCTGCACGGCGTAGCGCACCGACCGGCTCAGGAGGTCGCCGTCGACCTCCCCCTTCACCAGGTAGTCGTCGGCGCCGGCCGCGACGGCCTGGACGCCGAGGTCGATGCCGGAGTGCCCCGTGAGGACCACCAGGGCGGGCGGGTGGGTGCCGGTCCGCACCCGCTCGACCGCCGACAGCCCGACCGAGTCGGGCAGCCCGAGGTCGAGCAGGACGCAGTCGACGTGCCAGGAGACGAGCATCTCGAGCGCGGCGTCGAGGGTCGTCGCACGGTGGAGGTCGACCGTGAGGTTGCCGTCCGCCAGCAGCTCCTCGACGAGGATCGCGTCGCCGTCGTCGTCCTCGACGAGGAGGATGCGCAGCTCGTCCGTCGGGGCGAGGACCGCGCGCTCGGACAGCGCCTGGTCGCGCGCGTCGGGCTCGTCGCCCCGCGCCGAGGGCCGCGCGGGGACCTGACGGTCGGTCCCGGTCACGACGCCCGCTCCCCTCTGGTCGCCATGGCCCACGATCCTAGCGTCAGCCGCGCGTCCGGCCCGGTCACGGGCCCGGGACGCGCCGAGGACCGGTCCCGGGCCCGGCGCCCGTGCGCCATAATGGACGGCCGTGTCACGGGCGGGCGCCCGGGCGCGACGCCCGGCCGAGGGAAGGGACAGCGTGGGACGCAACGACGAGCTCCGGCTCGAGCAGGAGGTCGTGGACACCCTCTACGCACGCCTCGACGAGCTGCGCGCCGCCGCCCGCGCGCGGCTCGACGCCGTCCGCCGGTCCGGACCGTCGGGCTCGCCGCAGAACCGGAGCGAGCGCGACGCGTTCGCGACGCTGTACGAGGACCGCGTCGCGCAGCTCGACGCGGTCGAGGACCGGCTCGCGTTCGGCCGCCTCGACCTGGACGACGGCACGCGCCGCTACGTCGGGCGCATCGGCCTGACCGACGCCGAGCACACGAGCCTCCTCACCGACTGGCGCGCGCCCGCGGCGCAGTCGTTCTACCGCGCGACGGCGGCCCACCCCGACGGCGTCGTCCGGCGTCGGCACCTGGTGACGCGCGGGCGCGACGTGACGGGCCTCGAGGACGAGCTCCTGGACCTGGACGCGCCCGAGGCCGTCACCGGGACGACGCTCTCCGGCGAGGGCGCGCTCCTCGCCGCGATGGCGGCAGGACGCACCGGGCGCATGGGCGACATCGTGGCGACGATCCAGGCCGAGCAGGACGCGATCATCCGGTCCGGGCTGGCCGGTGCGCTCGTCGTGCAGGGCGGGCCCGGCACGGGCAAGACCGCCGTCGCGCTGCACCGCGCCGCCTACCTCCTCTACGCGCACCGGCGGCTGCTCGAGCGCTCGGGCGTCCTCCTCGTCGGCCCGAGCCACTCGTTCCTGCGCTACATCGACCAGGTGCTGCCGTCGCTGGGCGAGACGGGCGTCGTCAGCACGACGATCGCCGACCTCCTGCCGGGCGTCGTCGCCGACGGCACGGAGGACCCCCGCGTCGCGCGCGTCAAGGGACGGGCGGACATGGCCCGGGCCGTGCGACGCGCGGTGCGGGCGCGCGAGCGCGTGCCCGCGGCGGACGTCCCCGTGCGCCTCGACGGCCACGACCTGCTGATCCGGCGCCGCGACGTCCGCGACGCCATCGCGAAGGCCCGGCGCACCCACAAGCCGCACAACCTCGCGCGCGTCACGTTCGTCCGCGAGATGCTCTCGCGCCTCGTGGACCAGTACGGGCGCCAGCTCGGCGAGCCGCTCGTCGGCGAGGACCGCGCGCTCGCGCTCGAGGACCTGCGCTCGCACCGCGACGTGCGCGTCGCGCTCAACCTCGCATGGCTCCCCCTCACGCCGGAGCGCCTCGTCGAGGACCTGTGGACCAAGCCGCACCGGCTCGCCGAGGCGGCGCCCGAGCTCTCGCCCGCCGACCGGCGGCTGCTCGAGCGGCCGAAGGGAGCGCCGTGGACGCCCGCGGACGTGCCGCTCCTCGACGAGGCCGCGGAGCTGCTCGGCGAGGACGACCAGGCGGAGCGGGCCGAGGCCGCCGCACGGGCGGCGCAGCGGGCTCAGGACCTCGAGTACGCGCGGCAGGTGCTCGAGTCGTCCGGTGCGGGCGGCGGGATCGTCGGCGCGGACGTGCTCGCCGAGCGCTTCTCGGCGAGCGGCCCGCGCCTCACCACCGCGGAGCGCGCCGCGCAGGACCGCACGTGGACCTACGGGCACGTCGTGGTCGACGAGGCCCAGGAGCTCTCGGCCATGGCGTGGCGCATGCTCGTGCGCCGGTGCCCGACGCGCTCGTTCACGGTCGTCGGCGACGTCGCGCAGACGTCGTCGCTCGCGGGGGCGCGCTCGTGGAAGGGCATGCTCGACCCGGTCTTCCGCGACGCGTGGCGACTCGCGGAGCTGACCGTGAACTACCGGACCCCCGCCTCCGTGGCCGACGCCGCCCGCCGCGCCGCCCTCGCCGCCGGGCTGCCCGTCTCGCCGCTCACGTCCGCGCGCGACGTGGAGGACGCGCTGCGCGTCGTCGAGGCGACGCCCGACGGCCTCCCCGCCCAGGTCCGCGCCGAGGCCGACGCGGCGCGCGCGGAGTTCGTCGCCGCGGAGTCGGGGCGCGTGGCCGTCGTCGCCGCGGCGCAGGCCGTGCCCGCCCTGCGCGCCGCGCTGGGTCTCGTGGACGCCGGACCGGACGCCCCCCTCACGGTCCTGGACCCGGTCCAGGTGAAGGGGCTCGAGTTCGACGCCGTGGTGCTCGTGGAGCCCGCCGAGATCGCGACCGGCCCCTCCGGCGCCTCGGACCTCTACGTCTCCATGACCCGCCCGACCCAGCGCCTGGTCGTCGTGCACGCCCGCGCGCTCCCGGAGGGCGTGACCGGGACGGGCTCGACGACGGCGGGCACGGCCGCGCGCGACGGGGCGCGCGTCGCGCCCTGACCCGGTCGGCCGCCGGCGCGTCCGGCCGTTCGGATCGGTCGTTCACCTCGTCCCGAGGGTCAAGACCCGTTTGGCCCGGACCATGGACCGGGCGCACCATGGGAGCGTGCTACGCGCCCTCCTCCTTGAAAACCTGCACCCTCTCGCCGCCTCGAACCTCGAGGCGGCGGGGATCGACGTCACCGTCCGCACCGGCGCCCTCGACGAGTCCGAGCTGATCGAGGCCCTCGACGGGGTCCACCTCCTCGGCATCCGGTCCAAGACGAACGTCACCGCGAACGTGCTCGAGAACGCCCCCGACCTGGTGGCGCTCGGCGCGTTCTGCATCGGCACGAACCAGATCGACCTGCGCTCCGCCGCGTCGCAGGGCGTCGCCGTGTTCAACGCCCCGTTCCAGAACACGCGCTCCGTCGTCGAGCTCGCGCTCGCCGAGATCATCGCGCTCACGCGCCGGCTCACCGAGCGCGACCGCGCGCTGCACGAGGGCCGCTGGGACAAGTCGGCGGAGGGGGCGCACGAGGTCCGCGGCCGCACGCTCGGCATCGTGGGGTACGGCAACATCGGCACCCAGCTCTCGGTCGTGGCCGAGAACCTCGGCATGTCCGTGGTCTTCTACGACACGGCGGAGAAGCTCGCGCTCGGCAACGCGCGACGCATGGACACGCTCGACGAGCTGCTGGAGCAGGCGGACGTCGTCACGCTGCACGTCGACGGCCGCCAGGGCAACGCCGGGCTGTTCGGCGCCAAGCAGTTCGCCCGCATGCGCCAGGGCTCGATCTTCCTCAACCTGTCGCGCGGGTTCGTCGTGGACTACGGCGCGCTGCGCGAGGCGATCGAGGAGGGCCGCGTCTCCGGCGCCGCCGTCGACGTGTTCCCGCACGAGCCCAAGCGCAAGGGCGACGCGTTCGACTCCGAGCTGCGCGGCCTGCCGAACGTGATCCTCACGCCGCACATCGGTGGCTCGACCGAGGAGGCGCAGGAGGCGATCGGCCAGTTCGTCTCGGCCAAGCTGCGCGACTACCTCACGACGGGCTCGACGACGCTCAGCGTCAACGTGCCGAACCTCGCGCTCGAGCAGACGACCGGGATCACGCGCATCACGCACCTGCACCGGAACACGCCGGGCGTCCTCGCGGCCGTCAACGCGACCCTCGCGGAGCACGGCACGAACATCGAGGGCCAGCTCCTCGCCACGCGTGGCGAGATCGGCTACGTCGTCACGGACGTCGGCTCGCGCGTCGAGCCCGCCGTCATCGAGGCCCTGGCCGCGATGGAGCAGACGATCGCCCTGCGCGTCCTCGACTGACGCCCACCGCGAGCGCCTTCGCCGCGTGCACCGGGTCGCCCCGGCGCACGCGGCGAAGGTCCTCGGGCGGCATGACCTTCGCCGCTGAGCGCCCCGCGCTCGGCGGTGCCACGATGAGGCATGACCGGATACACGCACGACGGGCCGCAGATCCTCGACGCCGACGCGTCGTGGGACCTCGTGGAGGGGACCCACGTCGCACGCCTCGCCGTGAGCGTGCGGGGCGAGCCGGACATCTACCCCGTCACGGTGCGGGCGCACGAGCGCACGCTCGCGTTCCGCACCGTCCCCGGGACCAAGCTCGCGACCCTGGCGACCAACGAACGCGTCGCTCTCGAGTGGGACCACGTGGACGACGACGGGGCGTGGAGCGTCGTCGCCCGCGGCACCGCGCACCGGCAGCGCAGCGAGCACGAGGTCGACGCCGTCCAGGAGGACGCCGCGGCCCTCGTCCCCGTCGTGGACGTCCCGACCGAGGAATGGGTCGTCATCGAGGTCCGCGAGGTGACGGGGCGACGCTTCGCCCGGTCGGAGGCCTAGCCGCACTTCCCCGTCAGGGCGCCGACGCAGGTCGTCCGGCCGCCCCCGACGGGGCGACCGGACGACGACGAACGCTGAGCCGGAGGCGGCCGTCAGCCGGACTTGCGGCGGAACGTGCGCTGGACCGGCCCCACGGTCTCGGACCCGTGCACCGACCCGGTGTTGGACTCGCCGTCGGCCGTGCGGTGGCGCGCCGCGTTCTTCCGGTCGAGCGCCTCACGGAACTTCGCCTTGGCCTCGTCGGTCGGTGCGGTGTCTGCAGCGGATCGCTGCTGGTCGGACGCCATGGCGGTCTCCTCGTCGATGGGGGAACTCGGTCGTGCACTGCGGTCGGCCCGACGGTGCGGGCACCTCGCCAGCCTCCCGCACCGCGTCGCCGGACGCCACCTGATTTGTCCGCCGGTCGGCCGGTCTCCGACGGACGGCCGGACGGTGTCGGGTAGCGTCGGCCGCGTGCCGACCGACTCCTCCGCCTCCGCCGCTCCCCCGTTCCCGGACCGGGCCCCGCTGCCGCACCGCCGTCTCGGTCGGTCCGGGCTGGCGCTGCCGGCGGTGTCGCTGGGCCTGTGGCAGAACTTCGGCGACGCCGACCCGCGGGCGACGCAGCGCGAGATCGTGCTGCACGCGGTCGACCGCGGCGTGACCCACCTCGATCTCGCGAACAACTACGGCCCGCCGGGCGGAGCGGCCGAGGAGTCCCTGGGGCACCTCCTCGCGCGCGAGCTGCGGACGGTGCGCGACGAGCTCGTCGTGACGACCAAGGCCGGCTACCGCATGGGGCCCGGCCCCTACGGAGAGGGCGGCTCGCGCAAGTACCTGCTCTCCTCGCTCGACGCCTCGCTGCGTCGCCTCGGGCTCGACCACGTCGACATCTTCTACTCCCACCGCTTCGACCCGACGACGCCGCTCGAGGAGACGGTCGGTGCGCTCGCCACCGCGGTCCGTTCGGGTCGCGCGCGGTACGCGGGCATCTCGTCCTACTCGGCGCGTCGCACCCGGGAGGCGCTGCGGGTCGCGGAGCAGGTGGGCGTCGACCTCGTCGTGACGCAGGTGTCGTACTCGATGCTCAACCGGTGGGTCGAGGAGCCCGACCCGCACGACCCCGCGGGCGCGTCCGTGCTCGACGTCGCGGGCGCCGCGGGGCTCGGGGTCGTCGCCTTCTCGCCGCTCGCCCAGGGGATGCTCACCGACCGGTACCTGCGCGGGGTTCCGGACGACTCGCGCGCGGCGCGCGGGGGGCCGCTCCGACCGGCGTTCCTCTCGGAGGCGAACCTCGACCACGTCCGCCGGCTCGACGACCTCGCCCGCGCCCACGGGCGCAGCCTCGCCACGACGGCGATCCTCTGGGCGATGCGGGACGAGCGCGTCACGTCCGTGCTGCTCGGCGCGAGCTCGACGCGGCAGCTCGACGAGAACCTCGCCGCGCTCGACGCGCCGGCGCTCTCCGCCGAGGAGCTCGCTGCCGTCGACGCGCTGCCCGCGGACACCGGCATCAACATCTGGGCGTCGCGGTCCAGCGACCTGTAGGCCCGCCGGACGCGCGCCGACGACGCGGGACCCCTGCCGGGGCCGCGACGTGCCCTCGCGCGTGCGGCCTCAGGCGTGCGGTGCGACCTCCCCGCGAACGTCCGCCCCCGGAGCGGTGCCGCTCGAGCCCTCCTCGGCCCGGGCCGCGGCCGTCTCGCGCTCCTCGCGCTCGACGCGCAGCGACGTGATCGCGCTCTCGAAGTCCTCGAGCGAGTCGAACGCCTGGTAGACGCTCGCGAAGCGCAGGTAGGCGACCTCGTCGAGCTCGCGCAGCGGCCCGAGGATCGCGAGCCCGATCTCGTACGCGTCGAGCTCGGCGCTGCCGCTCGCCCGGATGGTCTCCTCGACGCGCTGCGCGAGCACCGCGAGGTCGTCCTCGTTGACGGGTCGCCCCTGGCAGGCCTTGCGCACGCCGTTGACGATCTTCTCGCGCGAGAAGGGCTCCGTGACGCCGGAGCGCTTGACCACGGACAGGCTCGCGGTCTCGATCGTCGTGAAGCGGCGGTTGCACTCGGGGCACTGGCGGCGCCGACGGATCGACGCGCCGTCGTCCGAGGTGCGCGAGTCGACGACGCGGGAGTCCGCGTGGCGGCAGAACGGGCAGTGCATGGCGGGCTCCTCCGCGGGGTTCGCGCCGACAGGTCGGCGCGACGAACGTATGCCGTCGCGGCGGGACCGTGCAACACGCCTCCGACGCCGGCCGCTCGCGCCCGCCGCGTCGTCGGCGCGCAGACGGCCGCACCGGTGCTCGTGGACGGCAGAACGGGGGCGGTCGTGGTCGACCGCCCCCGTCGGGACGCCCCCGTCCCCATCTCGCGCGTGACTCGCCTCACGCGCGGCGACGTGCACAGGAGTCGCGGTGGACCGCGCGCTCCTCACCTCGTCCGCCCAGCCCCCCAGCCGGCGTTGTGAGGTGACACTAACTTAGGGCGACCTAAATGATGCCGCAACCCCTGCGCACCGCACGGGGCCCGGTTTCGCCCGTGTCCTGCGTCACAGCGCGCTCTCGCGTCCGCACCGAGGGCGCCCAGCCGGCCTCAGGCGGACGCCGGGAGGAGGATCTTCTGGCCGGCCTGGAGGCCCGAGGACGAGAGCCCGTTGAGCTCGGCGAGCCCGCTCACGACGTCGCGCAGGTCCTCTCCCGGCGCCGCCACCCCCTGCGCGAGCTCCCACAGCGTCTCCCCCGAGCTCACGACGTGCACCCGGACCTCCACGGGCTCGCCCGGGCCGCTCGCGACGGCGACGCCCACCCGCGCGGCCAGCAGCAGGACCGCGGCGGCCAGGAGCACGAGGACCACGCGGCCCCGGCGCGTGAGCCGCAGCGGCCGCTCCTCCGCACGCCCCGTCACCCCGCCCGCAGGGCCGAGGGGCCCGACCGTCGAGATCGCCATCGCATCCATGCCTGCTCCGTCCCGGCCCGCGGGCCCGATCGCCTTCCCCGGTCGATCGGACGCCGCGAGCCCTTCGCCTCCGCGCCGACCGGGTCGGTCGAACACGTGTACGTAGAACACCTGTACGAAGGTCTATCACGAACGACCGACAGAGTCGAGACATGCTCGAACAGGTGTTTGATTCGTGTCGCAACCTCCCCTAGCCTGGGGTCAGGTCGGTTCGCCGGACATGTCCGCTCGGACCCGGAGGGGCGACCGAGGTCCCGGAGCGCACGCCCCGGGGAGGGGAGGCCGCACGCCCGGGAGGCGTCGGCGGCCGCGACGGACGAAGGCGGAGCGACCATGGCGGGACGAGGCACGGACAGGGCACGGGGGCTCGCCGAGGTGCGGGAGCTCCCGGACGGGTCGGCGGGGGGTGACGGGCTCACGCCGCGCCAGCGCCTCGTGCTCGAGACCATCCGCGCGTGCGTCGAGCAGCGCGGCTACCCGCCGAGCATGCGGGAGATCGGCGAGGCCGTGGGCCTGACGAGCCCGTCGTCGGTGAAGCACCAGCTCACGACTCTCGAGCGCAAGGGCTTCCTGCGTCGCGACCCGAACCGCCCCCGCGCGATCGAGGTCGTCCAGCCGGACGACGCGCGCCGCGCCACCCCGCTCACGGCAGCGGGCTCCGCGCCCGAGCCCGCGTACGACGAGGCGCACCCGGCTCCGTCCTACGTCCCGGTCGTCGGCCGCATCGCCGCCGGCGGCCCGATCCTCGCGGAGCAGGTCGTCGAGGACGTCTTCCCGCTGCCTCGCCAGCTCGTCGGCGAGGGCGAGCTCTTCCTCCTGCGGGTGCAGGGCGACTCGATGGTCGACGCCGCGATCTGCGACGGCGACTGGGTCGTCGTCCGCCGCCAGCCCGTCGCGGAGAACGGCGAGATCGTCGCGGCGATGATCGACGGCGAGGCCACGGTGAAGTCCCTGCGCCGCGCGGACGGTCGCGTCTGGCTCATGCCGCACAACGCCGCGTACGACCCGATCCCTGGCGACGACGCCCAGGTCCTCGGCCGCGTCGTCTCCGTGCTGCGCAGCCTCTGAGCCGCACGGACCGTCCGTCGCCGCACCCTCCCGAGCGGTCCCTCGCGGGGCGGACGAGGCGGGCGCCGGCACGTCGAGGTCGGAAGCGCCGAGAGCCGGGTGGTCGTCGACCACCCGGCTCTCACACGCCGTTCCGGACCCGCCGGCGAACCGGTCGGTCAGAGACCGAAGCGCCGGGCGACGGCGTGCAGCGACTCGGCGGACGAGCGCAGCCCGGCGAGCTCCGCGTCGGACAGCGGGACCTCGACCCGCTCGGTGGCGCCACGCCGGTCGACGAGCGTCGGCAGCGAGAGGCACACGTCGTCGAGCCCGTACGCGCCGTCGAGCAGCGTCGAGACGGGCAGGATGCGGTGCTCGTCGTCGAGCACGGCCTCGATGATGCGCGTGCCCGCGAGCCCCACGGCGTAGTTCGTCGCCCCCTTGCCCTCGATGATCCGGTAGGCCGACTGCACGACCTCGCGCGCGATGTCGTCGCGCACGCCTGCCGTGAGCGGACCGCGACCGCCCAGGCCGGGCCACTCGAGGAGCGGGACGCCGCCGATGGTCGCCGAGCTCCACAGCGGGATCTCGCTGTCGCCGTGCTCGCCGGCGATGTACGCGTGGACGTTCTGCACCGCGACGCCGCAGTGCTGGGCCACGAGGAAGCGCAGCCGCGAGGAGTCGAGGACGGTCCCGCTGCCGAAGAGCTGCGAAGGCGGCAGCCCGGAGAACTTGAGCGCCGCGTAGGTGACGATGTCGACGGGGTTGGTCACCATGACGTAGACCGCGTCCGGGGCGACCTCCACGAGACCCGGCAGGATCGTCCGCATGAGGCCGATCGTGCCCTCGGCGAGGTCGAGCCGCGTCTGGCCCGGCTTCTGCTTCGCCCCGGCCGTCACGACGACCACGTCGGCCCCCGCGCACACCGCGACGTCGTCCGACCCCTCGACCCGGGCCATCGGCATGAACTGGATGCCGTGCTGGAGGTCCGCCACCTCCGCGTCGACCTTCGCCCGGTTCACGTCCAGGAGCGCCACGGTGCGCGCGGCCCCGCGCATGAGGGCCGCATACGCCAGGGTCGACCCGACCGCACCCGCGCCGACGATCGCCAGCTTGGTCGTCCGCGCTCCCCCTCCCGGCCCACCCGTGCTCGCGTCACCCGTGCCCTGCGGGGACGTGCTCGTCGTCATGTCGCCTCCGTGAAGTCGCTGGAATCGTGAAGACCGCGGAAAGGACTCAGCCTAGGGCGGCGAGGCGCCGGAGCGCACCGGTGGCGACGTCGCGGTCGGTCGTCTGCCAGAACCCCGGCATGGACCGCGTGAGGAACGTGCCGTAGCGCGCGGTCACGAGACGCGGGTCGAGGACCGCGACCACGCCTCGATCCGTGGTGGACCGGACGAGCCGGCCGGCGCCCTGCGCGAGCAGGAGGGCGGCGTGCGTCGCGGAGACCTGCATGAAGCCGTTGCCGCCCGCCGCCTCGACCGCCCGCGCCCGGGCCGACTTCACCGGGTCGTCCGGACGGGGGAACGGGATCCGGTCGATGAGCACGAGCTGGCACGACGGCCCGGGCACGTCGACGCCCTGCCAGAGCGACAGCGTGCCGAACAGGCAGGTGGCCGGGTCGTCGGTGAACTCGCGCACGAGCGTCGGGAGCTGGTCGTCGCCCTGGCACAGGATCGGCACGTCGAGCCGCTCGCGCATCGCCTCCGCCGCGGCGACCGCGGCGCGGCGCGACGAGAACAGGCCGAGCGTGCGCCCGCCCGCCGCCTCGACGAGCGCGGCGATCTCGTCGAGCTGGTGCTCCGTGGAGGCCTCGCGGCCCGGCGTCGGGAGGGCCTTGGCGACGTAGAGGATGCCCTGCCGCGCGTAGTCGAACGGGCTGCCGACGTCGAGGCCGCGCCACCGTGGTCCGTCGGCGTCGCCGCCCTCGCCACCGCCCCCGAGCCCGAAGGTGCGCGCGACGGCGTCGAAGCTGCCGCCGAGCGCGAGCGTCGCGGACGTGAACACCCCGGTCCGCTCGGCGAGCAGGTGCGTACGGATGAGGCCCGCGACGCCCAGCGGGGCGGCGTGCAGGCGGCTCGCGCCCTCCCCGAACCGGTCGGCCGACCAGCCGCCCTCGCCGGGGCGCGAGCACCAGAGCACGTCGTGCCCGGTCGGGTCCGCGGCCATGCGCTCGGCGACCTCGAAGAGCTGCAGCATCGTCGACTGCGCCATCTTCAGCCCGGAGTCGGGCTGGGCCGGCTTGGTCACCCCGGTCTCGGGCTTGAGCGTCGAGAGGACCTCCCGCGCGGCGTCGCGCACCGCGGCGACCGCCGAGCGCGCGCCGTCGGGCAGGCCGTCGGGGAACCGCTCGGCGGGCAGCGACCCGACGACCGTCCCGAACGCCGCCGACGCCGCGTCGAGCGCGTCCGTGGTCACGCCGCCGTGCCGCCGCGCGAGGCGTGCCGCGCTCTCGATCGCCGGTACCGACAGGTCGACCGTCGCGGCCGCCGTCACGCGGTCGGCGAGCTCGTGCGCCTCGTCGACGACGAGCACGTCGTGCTCGGGCAGCACGCCGGGCGAGCCCATCGCGGCGATGCCGAGCATCGCGTGGTTGGTCACGACGACGTCGGCCTCGCGGGCCGTCGCGCGCGCCTTCTCGGGGAAGCACTCCGCGAGCAGGGGGCACCGCTGGCCCAGGCACTCGAGGGCGGTGACCGAGACCTGCCGCCACGCCTTGTCGCTCACGCCGGGCACGAGGTCGTCCCGGTCCCCGGTCGACGTCTCCTCGGCCCACGCGCGCAGGCGCACGACCTGCTCGCCGAGCGCCGCGGCGCTGGTCCCGCCGCGCGCGGCGGGGTGGTCGGCGGCGCCCGCGGACTCGCCCGGCAGGTCGAACAGCGTCGGTTCGTCGGCCGGGTACCCGCCCGCGATCTTGTGGACGCACAGGTAGTTGTGCCAGCCCTTGAGGAGCGCGATCGTGACGGGGCGCGGGAGGCGGTCCGCCACGGCGTCGGCCACCAGCGGGAGGTCGCGCGTGATGACCTGGCGCTGCAGCGCGAGGGTCGCCGTCGAGACGATCACCCGCTCGTCGGTCGCCACCGCGTGCCGCACCGCCGGGACGAGGTACCCGAGCGACTTGCCCGTGCCCGTCCCCGCCTGCACCACGAGGTGCTCCGACCCCTCGATCGCGTCGGTGACCGCGCGCGCCATCGCGTGCTGGCCGTCGCGCCGCGCACCGCCCAGCCGCGTGACGGCGACGTCGAGCAGCGCGTCGACGTCGGGCACGTCGCCTCCCGCGGCGCCGGCCGGGGTCCGCGGCCCTTCGGCGTCGACGCGGTCGGGGGCGGGTCGCGTGGAGGGGGGCACCCGCCGAGTCTACGGTCGGTCGCCCACGGGGCGGCGGCCCTGTGGACGACGGTGGCGGACACGCCGCGACCCCGTGCGGCGGGTGCCGCACGGGGTCGCGGAGAGCGTCGAGCCGGGGTCCGGCGCGGGCCGCTCAGCCCTGGGCCGAGGCTCCGACGAGCTCGGTCGCGAGCGCCTGGGCGACGCGTCCGCGCAGGAGCGTGCCCTCGGGCGTGTGCTCCTCGTGGTCGATCTCGCCCTCGGTGTGCACGCGGTGCACGAGGTCGCCGCGGTGGTAGGGCACGACGACGTCGATCTCCACGTCCGGGCGCGGGAGCTCGTGCGCGATGAGCTCGCGCAGGTGCTCGATCCCCTCGCCCGTGTGCGCCGAGACCACCACCGTGCGCCGCTCGCGCAGCCGGATCCGCGCGATCGTCTCGGGGTCCGCGACGTCCGCCTTGTTGAGCACGATCACCTCGGGCACGTCCTCCACGCCCGGGATGTCGGCCAGGACGTGGCGCACCGCGGCGATCTGCCCCTCGGGGTCGGGATGCGAGGCGTCCACGACGTGGAGCAGCAGGTCGGCGTCGCCGACCTCCTCGAGCGTCGACCGGAACGCCTCGACGAGCTGGTGCGGCAGGGCGCGCACGAACCCGACGGTGTCGGCGAGCGTGTACACGCGACCGTCCTCGGTGCGCGTGCGGCGCACCGTGGGGTCGAGCGTCGCGAACAGGGCGTTCTCGACGAGCACGCCCGCACCCGTGATGGCGTTGAGCAGGCTCGACTTGCCCGCGTTCGTGTAGCCCGCGATCGCGACGGACGGGATCGCGTGCCGCTTGCGCGACGCGCGCTTGGTCTCGCGGCCCGGGGCCATCGCCTGGATCTCCCGGCGCAGCTTGGCCATGCGATTGCGGATGCGGCGGCGGTCCAGCTCGATCTTCGTCTCACCCGGACCACGCGAGCCCATGCCCGCGCCCGCCCCGCCGACCTGGCCACCGGCCTGCCGGGACATCGACTCGCCCCACCCGCGCAGGCGCGGGAGGAGGTACTCGAGCTGGGCGAGCTCGACCTGCGCCTTGCCCTCCCGGGACTTGGCGTGCTGGGCGAAGATGTCGAGGATCAGGGCGGTCCGGTCGATCACCTTGACCTTGACGATGTCCTCGAGCGCGCGCCGCTGGGAGGGCGCGAGCTCGCCGTCGATCACGACGGTGTCCGCGCCGCTGGCCGCCACGACGTCCGCGAGCTCCGCGGCCTTGCCGGAGCCGAGGTACGTGCCGGGGTCGGGCTTCGCGCGGCGCTGGATGACGCCGTCGAGCACCTGGGAGCCCGCCGTCTCGGCGAGGGCCGCGAGCTCGCGCAGCGAGATCTCGGCCTCCTCCGCGGACGTGGGCGCGCCGTCCTCGCGCGGGTCGGAGCCGGGGCTCCACAGCCCGACGAGCACGACCTTCTCGAGGCGCAGCTGCCGGTACTCGACCTCGGTGACGTCCTCGAGCTCGGTCGACAGACCGACCACGCGGCGCAGCGCGCTGCGCTCCTCGAGCTCGAGCTGCTCGCCGTCGTGCCGTGCGTGGACCGTGCCGCCCTCGGCGCGCGCCGTCCCGGCCCGAGCGAGCACCCGTGCCACGACGTCGCTCGCGATGTCCCGCGTCGCGCCGGTCGGCTCGTCCTGAGCCGGGGTGGGGTTCGCCGGTGTGTTCGCCGGGGTAGCGCTCATGTGCCGCCTTTCGTCGGGGAGGGGCGCGCGTGCGCCCGGTTGGCACAACAAGCGTGGCACGGGAAATCGTCCCGGGGCCAGCGGATAAGCGGGTGAGCCCCGCGCGGACGCGCCCGGCCGCCCTCGTCCGCGCGCCCGCCCGCGTAGGATCGGCCGACGTGACCGAGGACCAGGACCCCGCCGTCGACCCCGCGCACGACGGCACGCAGGACCACTACTTCACCGCGAAGCCGGCGTCCGCCGCCGAGCGCCGCACGATCTCCGTGCGGCTCGCGGGCCGGGACGTCGAGGTCGAGGTCGCGTCCGGCGTCTTCTCCCCCGGCCGCCTCGACCTCGGCACGCAGGTCCTGCTGCGCACCACCCCACCGCTCGACGACGTCGTGGCGGCCCGGTCCGCCCGCGCGGACGGCGGGTCCGACGGCGACGCGGCGCACGTCCTCGACCTCGGCTGCGGCTGGGGCCCGGTCGCCCTGACGATGGCCCTGGAGGCCCCGGCCGCGACCGTGTGGGCCGTCGACGTCAACGAGCGCGCGCTCGATCTCGTGCGGCGCAACGCGGAGCGGCTCGGCCTGTCGAACGTCCGCGCGGTCGTCCCCGACGACGTGCCCGACGACGTCGCGTTCGCCGCGCTGTGGTCGAACCCGCCGATCCGCGTCGGCAAGGACGTCCTCCACGCGATGCTGCTGCACTGGCTCCCGCGCCTCGCGCCGGGCGCGAGCGCGCACCTCGTCGTGCAGCGCAACCTCGGGTCGGACTCGCTCCAGCGGTGGCTCGCCGAGGCGCTGCCGCCCCTGCTGCCGGGCGCGGTCGTCGAGCGCGCCGCGAGCGCGAAGGGCTTCCGGGTGCTGGAGGTCGTGGCCCCGGCCTGAGCCCGGCGGTCAGGCGGACGCGCGGTCCGTCCCGGCCGTCTCGGGCGCGCGACCGTCCGCGGGCACAGGCACCTCGACGGCGGCGGGCTCGTCGGGTCCGCGCGACGTCTCGCCGTCGGCGGCGCGCTCGGGCGCCGGCGCGGCCGGTGCCGGCAGGAACGACGCGAGGTCGACCTCGCCCGAGTAGACGAGCTCGGCCGGCCCGGCGAGCTCGACGCGGTCGCCCTCGAGCGCCCGGACGCGGACCGTCCCGCCCGGGACGTCGACGAGCCAGGTGTCCGGCGCGTCCGGACCGCCCCAGACGCGGACCGCGAGCGCCGCGGCGCACGCACCCGTGCCGCACGACGGCGTCTCCCCGACGCCGCGCTCGTGCACGCGCATGCGGACGCGCCCGACGAGCGTGCCGTCGTCGGCCGTCGTCTCGCCCAGCGGCACCACGAGCTCGACGTTGGTGCCGTGCGCCGGGTGCGGCTCGACGACCGGCGCCTGGGTGAGGTCCGCGCGCGCCAGCACGTCCTCGCGCGCGACGGCGAGGACCGTGTGCGGGTTGCCCAGGTCGACGCTCAGCGCGGGGCGCGGGACCTCCCAGCCACGGACGACGACGGTCGCGTCGTACCCGTCGTGCAGCGCGGGCCGCCCGCCCGGGAGGAACCACGGGCCCATGTCGACCGCGAACCAGCCGTCGTCCTCCTTGCGCACGCGCTTGACGCCCGCGCGCGTCCCGACGGGGACCTCGGTCCCGCCCGCGAAGCTCACGAGGCCGAGCCGCTCGGCGAACGCGGCGAACACGCGCACGCCGTTGCCGCACATCTCGGCGACGGAGCCGTCGGCGTTGCGGTAGTCCATGAACCAGATGGCGTGCGGGTCCTCCGCGAGCACCTCGCGCGACTCCGGCACGAGCGCCGTCGGGACGAGGCGGATGACGCCGTCGCCGCCGATCCCGCCGCGGCGGTCCGCGAGCGCGCGCACGAGCTCGGGCGTGAGGTCGAGCTTGCCCGTCGTGTCCGCGAGCAGCACGAAGTCGTTGCGGGTCCCGTGGCCCTTGGTGAAGCGGGTGCGCGTCATGAGCCCAGAGTACGGCGCACCGGGGCGGCGCTGTCCGCTTCGTCCGCCTCCGTGGCCGCGCCCCGGCCCTGCGCGGCGGCGTGCTCGTCGGCCGCGGCGACGAGGGCGAGGGCGTCCTGGACACGGGTCGGGGACTGCGCGTCGAGCCAGTGCACGCGAGGGTCCCGCCCGAACCAGCCCATCTGCTTGCGCGCGAGGCGGCGCGTGTTGGCGGTGACCGCCTCGCGCGCGGCCTCCTCCGTCGTCTCCCCGTGGAGCGCGGACAGCACCTCGGCGTACCCGACGGCGCGGCGCGCCGTGCGCCCCATGCCCCGCGCCTCGACCCGGCGGACCTCGTCGACGAGCCCTTGCGCCCACATCCGCTCGACGCGGCCCGCGACGCGCGCGTCCAGCACCGTCCGGTCGCAGTCGAGGCCGAGCTGGACGGTCGGGCGCACGAAGGCCTGCCGCGGGAGGTTCGCCGTGAACGGCGCCCCGGTGAGCTCCATGACCTCCAGGGCGCGCACGATCCGCCGCGTGTTGGCAGGGCCGATGCTCGCGGCGGCCGCCGGGTCGCGCCGGGCGAGCTCGTCGTGCAGCGCGCGCGTCCCCTCCCTCTCGGCGCGCGCCTCGAGCGCCGCGCGCACGGCGGGGTCGGTGCCGGGGAACCGCATGTCGTCGAGGAGGGCGCGCACGTAGAGTCCCGACCCCCCGACGACGACGGCGCGCGCCCCGCGTGCGGCGATCTCGTCGAGCGCCCGACGCGCCTGCTCCTGGTAGCGCGCGACCGACGCGTCCTCGACGGGGTCGAGCACGTCGAGGAGGTGGTGGCGCACCCCGCGGCGCTCGTCGACGGGGACCTTCGCGGTGCCGACGTCCATGCCGCGGTAGAGCTGGTACGCGTCGGCGTTGACGATCTCCGCCGGCGCGCCGGGCACGGACAGCCGCTCGGCCAGGTCGAGGGCGAGGTCCGACTTGCCCGTCGCGGTCGGTCCCACGACGGCGACGACGACGCGACGGCCGTGCGGGTCGTCGCGGTGCTGCGCGCCGGTCGGGTCGTGCTCGGTTTTCACCCGCGCAACGGTACCGGCCGGGTGGTCCGAGCCTGGGTCGTGTGGGCGGTGATGCGTAGTGTGTCCGGTGGACGGTCCGCCTGCTCGCGGGCCCGCCACCGACCCCGTCGCGTGCCCCGACCCGCCCTCTCGCGGGTGGCGCACGGACGCACACACCGACGACAAGGACTCGAGACATGGGTTTCTTCACCAAGCCGGACGCCGCCCCGACCAGCCAGAACGCGCCGGTCACGCGCGAGCGGGTCGAGGCGTTCCTCAAGAGCCGCGACTGGCGGTACTTCGTCGACTCCGACGGGGACCTCGGCGGCAACTGGGACGGCAAGGTGTTCTTCTTCTTCCTCATGGGCGAGAAGCAGGAGATCCTGCAGGTCCGCGGCCGGTGGAACCGGACGCTGCCCGCGGCCGCCGAGGCGCAGGTCGTGCTCGTCGCCAACGAGTTCAACCGCGACAAGATCTGGCCCAAGGTCTACACGCGCGTCGAGGACGACCAGGTCGCCGTGTACACGGAGGTCGCCACGGACCTCGAGTTCGGCGTCGCCGACGACCAGCTCGGCCAGCTCGTCGAGTGCGGCCTGTTCACGGGTCTGCAGTTCTTCGACGCGCTCGACGAGCGCTTCCCCGACACCGCGGCGCAGGCCGTCGTCACTGACGGCGCCGACGTCGACGCGCGGTGAGCGCGGCGCACGAGCGCACCGACGGCGGGGGCTCCCCGCACGGCACGGCCCCGGGCGGGGAGGCGACGGCGGCGTTCCAGGTCGACCTGCGCGGCGTCGTCGACCTCCTCGCCCGGCACCTGTACTCCAGCCCGCGCGTCTACCTGCGCGAGCTCCTGCAGAACGGGGTCGACGCGATCACGGCGCGGGTCGCGCTGGAGGGCCCGGAGGCGCCGAGCCGCATCCTGCTGCGCCCGCTCGCGGACGGCGGTCTCGAGGTGCACGACTCGGGAGTGGGCCTGACCCGCGACGAGGCGCAGGAGCTGCTCGCGACCATCGGGCGCAGCTCCAAGCGCGACGTCGAGCTGGGCTCGGGCCGCGAGGAGTTCCTGGGCCAGTTCGGCATCGGGCTGCTCTCGGCGTTCATGGTCGCGGACGAGATCGAGCTCGTCTCGCGCTCGGCCCGCCCGGACCCGTCGGGCGCGCCGGTCGCGCCGGTGCGCTGGCGGGGCCGCGCGGACGGGCGGTACGAGCTCGTCGAGCTGGGCCCGGACGACCCGGACGCCCCCGTGGAACCCGGGAGCGTCGTGCGCCTGCGCCCGCGCCGGGACACCGAGCACTGGCTCGCTCCCGAGACCGTGGTCGCGCTCGCGCAGGACTTCGGCTCGCTCCTGCCCGTCGAGCTGCTCGTCGAGACGCGCCTCGACGAGGCGCCGGGCGGCGCGGACGCGGTCGGTGCGGACGCGCGCGTCGTGCTGCGCCGGCTGAGCGGCGACGAGCTCCCGTGGCGCGCCGCGCACCCGACGCCCGCGGCGCGCGACGCGGCGCTCACGGGCTACGCCGAGCGGACGCTCGGCTTCGCTCCGCTCGCCCGGATCGACCTCGACCTGCCCCTCGCGGGGCTGTCCGGCGTCGCGTACGTGCTGCCCGCGGCGGTCGCGCCGACGACCACGGCGCGGCACCGGGTCTACCTCAAGCGCATGCTGCTCGGCAGTGCGGTCGACGACCTGCTGCCCCCGTGGGCGTTCTTCGTCCGGTGCGTCCTCGACGCGTCCGTGCTGCGTCCGACCGCGTCGCGCGAGGGCCTGTACGAGGACGAGGTCCTGCTCGCGACCCGGGACGCGCTCGGCGCGCAGGTCCGCCGGTGGCTGCTCGAGACGCTCGCGGCGGACACCGTCCTCGCGCGACGCTTCCTGGAGACCCACCACCTCGCGGTCCGGGCGCTCGCGCTCACCGACGACGAGATGCTCGACGTCGCGGCGCGCGTGCTGCCGTTCGAGACGACCGCCGGGACCGGTACGCTCGCCGACCTCGCGGAGGCCCACCCGGAGGGCCGCCTGCTCTACACCTCGAGCGTCGAGGAGTTCCGCCGCATCGCCCCGGTCGCGGCCGCGCAGGGCCTCGCCGTCGTCAACGGCGGGTACGTCTACGACGCGGACCTGCTCGAGCGCGTCGCCGCACGGTTCCCGCGGTGGCGGTTGTCGCCGGTCGCCGCGACCGACGTGGCGCACGTCCTCGCCGAGGTCGAGCCGCTGCGCGAGCTCGAGGTGGCGGACGCGCTGGCGTCGGTCGACGCCGCTCTCGCCGAGCAGGACTGCGACGTGGTGCTGCGCCGGTACGAGCCCGACGCCCTGCCGGCGATGCTGCTGCACGACCGTGACGGCGACCACGCGCGCGAGGCGGCCCGGGTGGCCGAGACCGACGACCTCTGGGGCGAGATCCTCGCGGGGATCAGCGGACCGGCCCGACCGCGCCGGCTCGTCCTGAACGACGCCAACGACACCGTGCGCGACCTGCTCGCGAGCCCCGACGCCGAGGTCCGTGCCGCCGGCGCGCGGTCCTTGTACGTCACGGCGGTGCTGGCCTCGGGAAAGCCGCTGCAGCCGGTCGAGGCCGCGCTCATGAACGACTCGTTGTCGCTCCTGCTGGCCCGCGCCCTCGCGACCCCCCGCCCCGACCCGCACATCGACCCGCACACCGACGAGGAGAACCGATGACCCGGTCCGTGGACCAGGTGAACGCCGCCCTGTACGACGTCCGCCGCATGCCCTACGGCCTCGCGCGCTCCACGGCCGCCGCGGCCGAGGTGGAGCGCGTGGAGGCCGAGGGGCCGGACGGGGCGCGCGCGTACGCGCTCTTCGTCCTCGTCGAGTCCTTCGTCTGGGGCGGCGAGGTCACCAAGGCCTACCTGCCGTTCACCAAGATGCTCCGCTGGTGGGACGAGCACCCCGAGCACTTCGACGCCGAGGACGCGCACTCGCTCTTCTGGTCGTTCAAGTGGATGGTCGGGCACCTCATGGAGTTCCCCACGGTCCCCGCCGCGCAGATCGAGCGCACGCTCGACGACATGGCGCGGCGCTACGCGCTCGCCGGGAACGGCACGAACGCCGTCGCGCTGGAGCGCTTCGAGTGGGCCCGCGAGCGCGGCGGCGCGGACGTCGAGGACGCCTATCGCGCGTGGGTCGCGACCCCGCGGGACGAGTACTCCCAGTGCGAGGCGTGCGAGCCGGGCGACCGCGCCGCGTACCTCTTCGAGACGGGTCGCCACGAGGAGGGCATCCGGCTCCTCGAGCAGGTGCTCCAGGGGTCGCCCTCGTGCGCCACGGAGCCCGGCGACATGCTCTCCCACCTGCAGCTCGCGTACCTGGAGGTCGGCGACGCGGAGGCGGCCGCCCGTACGCACCGGCGCGGGGTGCGGCACCTCGACACCGGCGTGTCGATGACGGGGCCGAAGGGCCGGCACGTCGAGTTCCTCGCGCGCACGGGCAACGCGTCGCGCGCGCTGCGCCTGCTCGCCGAGCACCAGACGTTCCTCACCGAGGCCGACTCGCCGGGCGACCGGCTCGGCTTCCTCACGAGCGTGAGCGTCGCGACGGGCGTGCTGCGGGCCGAGCACGCGGACGCGCCGCTCGCCCTGCGCGACGTGCCGGCGACGACCGTCGCGGAGCTCGACGACTGGGCGCGTCGCGAGGCCACCGGGCTCGCGCGCGCGTTCGACGAGCGCAACGGCACGACCGCCGCGTCGGAGCGGCTCCGCGCCGCGTGGGACCACGGGACCCGCTCCCTGCCCGTGGACCTCTCGGTCCTGTCGGCCGCACCGGAGCCCGTGGTCGGTGCTCCGACCGGACCGACCGTCGGCGGCGCCGACGTGGCGGACGACCGGGTGGCGGCGCTCTCGTCGGACGGCCCGGCCCCGTCGCCCACCGGTGACGTCCCGGGCGCGGACCTCGCGCGCACCGCGCTCGGCACGCACGACGCCGGGCACGCCGCGGACGAGCCCACCGACGCCGAGGGACTTCTCCGGCTCGCCGACGAGGTCACGCGCGAGGACCCGGTGCGCGCCGCGCAGCTCCGGCGGCGCGCGTCGGCGCTGCTGGAGGCGGCGGGCCACCTCGACCGGGCAGGGTTCGCGCTCGCCGAGGCCGCCCAGCTCGCGGCCGTCGAGGGCGACGACGAGGGTGCCGCCCCGGCGTTCGTGCACGCGCTCGCGCTGGTGCGCGCCGGCGGTGTCGCGCCCCGGTTCGTCGGGCCGGTCGTGCGTGCGTACGCGCGGCTGGAGGCCGGGCGCGGCGACGTGACCGGCGCGCTCGCGCAGCTCCAGCGCACGCTCGACGACCTCGACGCGCCGGTCCCGGACGCCTCCGAGCAGGCTCCGCGCGCGGCCGACCTCGCCGAACGGGACTCCGCGGCCGACGAGCGGGAGCGCCGCGACCTGCGGGACACCCGTGCCCGGCTGCTGGCGACCGCGGGAGAGCTCGACGCCGCGGCCACGCTCGCCGAGGCGGTGGCCGAGGAGTTCGCCCGCGCCGGCCAGGTCGCCGACGCCGCGCACGCGTTCTGGCTCGCGGGTCGCTCCCGGAGCGAGGCCGGTGCGGACGCGGACGCCGTCGACCTCCTCGAGTCCGCGATGGAGGGCTTCGCGATCGTCCACGACCGCGACGCCCGGACGATGGTCGCGAACGAGCTCGTCGCGACGCTGCGTCGTCTCGGGCGCGAGCAGGACGCCGCCGCCGTCGGGGCGGGGCTCAGCGGCTGACGGACCTGGCCGGCCCGGGCGCGGCGAGGGCGCCGTCGTCGTACCAGCGCACCTCGTAGCCGCGCCCCTCGTACTCCCCGGTCGCGACGTGGCGGTGACCGGTGCCGGGCGTCGCGCCGAAGCCGGCGAGCACGGCGTCCGGTGCCGCGCTCCGCGGGTCGTGCACGACGACGAGCCGCGCTCCCTGCCGCGCGAGGTCGGCGCCGAGCGCGCGCGCGGCGGCCGGGTCGTCGTCGAGCTCGACGACGTCGGCAGGCCCCGTCCAGCCGGCGCCGGCGAGGGCGAGGAGTCCGACCGACGCAGCCGTCCCCGCCACGGCGGAGCCCGGCCCGTCCGCACGGGTCGCGGCGGCCCACGCGGTGTCGAGCCACGCGTCCGCGACGCCCGCCGCCGCGAGCGACGCCCGTGCCGGTCCCCGCGTCCGCGCGGTTCCCGGCGCCACGACGACCACGGGGGCCAGGGCGGACCGGTCTCTCCGCGGAGGCGGGACGCCGTCCACCAGTCGACCCAGCGCCAGGAGCGCCGCGGTGCGCGTGGCGTCGAGCACCGAGGCGGTGCCCGCCGCGCCGGGGACGAGGAGTGGGGTGCCGGGCAGGACGACGGCGCGGACGGTCACGCGCCCACCGTAGCGGTCGTCGCGACGACGTCGGCGATGCGACGTCCGGGGGCGTGCGCGAGTACGGTGGGTGGGTGAGGTTCTTCGGGGCGCGGGACGACGACGACCGGCGGGACGCTGATCCCGGCGGGGCTCCGGACGGCGGCGGTGTGCCCGGCCGCGCCGGGGACGAGCTGCAGTCGCAGGTCGAGGACCTCCTGGCGCGAGAGCTGGGTCAGGTCGCGACGGACGTGCTGCGTCCCCCGACTCCCCTGTCCCTCTCGCGGGTCGTCGAGTGGATCACCGACAGCGGCTACAGCTACTTCGTCGACTCCGACGGCGACGTCGGCGGGCTGTGGCACGGACGGCTGTTCTACTTCCTGCTCTTCGGCCACGGCGACGAGATCCTGCAGGTCCGCGGTCAGTGGAACCGTGACCTCGCCCTCGAGCGGCTGGAGGAGATCCTCGAGTTCTGCAACGAGTGGAACGCGGACCGGATCTGGCCCAAGACGTACACGCGCGTGCGCGACAACGGGATGATCCAGGTCTTCACCGAGGTGACCGTGGACCTCGAGCACGGCGTGACGGACGACCAACTCGACCAGCTCCTCCAATGCGGGCTGAGCACCGGGTCGATGTTCTTCGACGCGCTCGACGAGTTCTACCCCGACCCGGCGAGGCAGGCGCCATGACGCAGGCCCGCACCAACTGGTTCACGCGTCTGTTCGGCAACCGCCGCCCCAAGGCGCCCGACTCGCTCCCGCGCGAGGAGGAGCTGCCGCGCGCGCTGTCGATGGCGCGCATCGGCGACCACCTCACCCGTCGCGGCTACCACTTCCGCGTGGACGACGACGGGGACATCACCGGGACGTGGGACGGGCACCGCTTCTGGTTCCTGCTGCTCGGCGACCGCTCCGAGATCCTCCAGGTGCGGGGGCGCTGGTCGACGTCGCTCCCCCTCGAGTCCCGGCTCGTGACGCTGCAGGCCGTGAACGACTGGAACCGCGAGCGCATCTGGCCCAAGGTCTACGTCCGCGAGGAGGCGGGCCGGCTCGCGCTCTACGCCGAGGTCTCCGTGGACCTCGAGCACGGCGCGACGGACGACCAGCTCGCCCAGACCGTCTCGTGCGGTCTCGGCACCGCCGTACAGCTCTTCCACGCTATCGGCGCGCAGCTCCCCCCGGGGACGCTCGACGACTGACGCCGGTCAGGACGTCCCGGCGCGAACGGCCGGTTCCGCCGGTGGGGTTCGCTGCTCAGGCGCGGACCGTGGGGAGGCCGAGGACGACGGGACCGGACGCGGCGCCACCGCCGTGACCGTGCCCGTGGTCGTCGTCGCCACCGCCGAGACGGGCGCGCTCGCGCGTCGCCCACGCGTCGCCGGACCGGGTGCGACGCACCGCGAACGTGCCGCCGTCCGCGAGCGCCGAGTCGGCGATGAGGTGGTGCGGCGCGGAGCGTGTGACCTCGACCGTGACGACGTCGCCGGGCCGTGGCAGGCGGGCGTCGAGGTCGTCCGCGAGGCGCGGGTCGACGGACCCGGGCGTTCCCGCGCCGGCGGACGCGGCGTCGTCGGGCACCCCGGGCACGACGTCTTCGGGGAGCGCGAGGTGCACGAGCCGGTTGTCGGGGGCGCGGCCGGTCACGCGGTGCGTCGCGCCGTCCTTGCGTCCCGCGCCCTCACCCACGAGCACGTCGATCGTCCGGCCGACCTGACGGGCCGACTCCTCGCCCGCGATGCGCTCCTGGAGCGCCTGGAGCCGCTCGAACCGCTCCTGCACGACCTCCTTGGGGAGCTGCTCGTCCATGGTCGCGGCGGGCGTGCCCGGGCGGGGCGAGTACTGGAACATGAAGGCCGAGGAGAAGCGCGAGGCCTCGACGACGCGCATCGTCTCCGCGAAGTCCTCCTCGGTCTCGCCCGGGAAGCCCACGATGATGTCGGTGGTGATCGCGGCGTCGGGCATGACCGCCCGCACCCGGTCGAGGATCCCGAGGAACCGCTCGGAGCGGTAGGAGCGGCGCATCGCGCGCAGGATCCGGTCGGAGCCCGACTGGAGCGGCATGTGGAGCTGGGGCATGACGTTCGGCGTCTCGGCCATGGCCGCGATGACGTCGTCGGTGAACGCGGCCGGGTGCGGCGACGTGAACCGGACGCGCTCGAGGCCGTCGATCGTCCCGCACGCGCGCAGGAGCTTGGCGAACGCGCCGCGGTCGCCGAACTCGACGCCGTAGCTGTTGACGTTCTGGCCGAGCAGGGTGACCTCGATGGCTCCGGCCTCGACGAGCGCCCCGACCTCGGCGAGGACCTCGCCCGGGCGCCGGTCGCGCTCCTTGCCGCGCAGGTGGGGGACGATGCAGAACGTGCACGTGTTGTTGCAGCCGACGCTGATCGACACCCAGCCCGCGTAGACCGACTCCCGCTTGGTCGGCAGCGTGGACGGGAACACCTGCAGCGACTCGGCGATCTCGACCTGGGCCGCCTCGTTGTGGCGCGCCCGCTCGAGCAGCACGGGCAGCGCGTCGAGGTTGTGCGTGCCGAAGACGACGTCGACCCACGGCGCCTTCTCGACGATCGTGCCGCGGTCCTTCTGGGCGAGGCAGCCGCCCACGGCGATCTGCATCCCGGGCCGCGCGGCCTTCACCGAGGCGAGCTGGCCGAGGTTCCCGTAGAGACGCGTCGCGGCGTTCTCCCGGACGGCGCACGTGTTGATGACGACGACGTCGGCGCGGTTCGCGGCCTCGTCGTCCGCGCTCGCGCGCGTGTAGCCCGCCTCCTCCAGCATCCCGGCCATGTGCTCGGAGTCGTGGACGTTCATCTGGCAGCCGAGCGTGCGGACGACGTAGGTGCGCGGGCGCGCGTCGTCGGCCGACGCGGCGGGGACGGCGCGAGGCGCGAGTGCGGCCGGGGCGGGGGCGGGGGCGATCGTGGACATCACCGTCCAGGGTACGGCGCCGGGTGCCGTGTTACGGAACTGTTGCCCGACTGTTGCCGGATGAGGTGGCACCGTGCAACAGAAGGGACATAGTGTCCAGGAATGGCCGACGAAACCTCTTCGCCGTCCGACGCGCAGCGCAGCGCGCAGGACGCTCAGCCCCGCCCCGCCGAGCAGGTCCTCGGTGAGCCGCTCGTCGAGCTGCGCGACGTCAACAAGCACTTCGGGGAGCTGCACGTGCTCCGCGACATCAACCTGACCGTCCGGCGCGGGGAGGTGCTCGTCGTCATCGGCCCCTCGGGGTCGGGCAAGTCGACGCTCTGCCGGGCGATCAACCGGCTGGAGACGATCGACTCCGGCGAGATCCTGGTGGACGGCGAGCCGCTGCCCGAGGAGGGCAAGGCGCTCGCGCGGCTGCGCTCCGACGTCGGCATGGTCTTCCAGTCCTTCAACCTCTTCGCCCACAAGACGATCCTCGACAACGTCACGCTCGGCCCCGTCAAGGTGCGCCGCGAGAAGGGGAAGGTCGCGAAGGACCGTGCGCTCGCGCTGCTCGACCGCGTCGGCGTGAAGAACCAGGCCCAGAAGATGCCCGCCCAGCTCTCGGGCGGGCAGCAGCAGCGTGTCGCCATCGCCCGCGCGCTCGCGATGCAGCCCAAGGTGATGCTCTTCGACGAGCCCACGTCGGCGCTCGACCCGGAGATGATCAACGAGGTCCTCGACGTCATGGTCGCGCTCGCCAAGGAGGGCATGACGATGATCGTCGTCACGCACGAGATGGGCTTCGCCCGCAAGGCCGCGAACCGGGTCGTCTTCATGGCCGACGGCCAGATCGTCGAGGAGGCCCACCCCGAGGTGTTCTTCACGGCGCCCACGAGCGACCGCGCCAAGGACTTCCTCTCGAAGATCCTCACCCACTGAACCCCCGGGCACGCACGAGCCCGGCCCGACAGCCCCAGAACCCGGTCGACCGTCGAGGCACACCTTCGACGGGCGGCCACCACTCACGAAGGGTAGGAACGATGCGCACACGACACGCAGGTGCTGCCGTGCTGGCCGCTCTCACCGCGCTCACGCTCGCGGCGTGCGGCGGCGGCGAGGTCGACGGCGGCGACGACGCGACCGACACGGCCACCGACACGGGCGACACCGGCGGTGGCGCCGAGGGCTCGATCAAGATCGGCATCAAGTTCGACCAGCCGGGGCTCGGGTACCAGGACGGCTCCACCTACACGGGCTTCGACGTCGACGTCGCCACGTACGTGGCAGGCGAGCTCGGCTACGGCGAGGACCAGATCGAGTGGGTCGAGGCGCCGTCCGCCCAGCGCGAGACGATGCTCCAGACCGGCCAGGTCGACATGATCTTCGCGACCTACTCCATCACCGACACGCGCAAGGAGACGGTCGCGTTCGCCGGGCCGTACTTCGTGGCCGGGCAGGACCTGCTCGTCGCCGAGGACAACACCGACATCACCGGGCCGGAGTCGCTCGAGGGCAAGAACCTGTGCTCCGTCACGGGCTCGACGTCGGCGCAGCGCATCAAGGACGAGTACGCCGCGGGCGTGCAGCTCCTCGAGCGTCCCGGGTACGCGGAGTGCGTCACCGCCCTCACCGCGGGCCAGGTCGACGCCGTCACGACCGACGACATCATCCTCGCGGGCCTCGCGGCCCAGCCCGCCAACAAGGGCAAGGTCAAGGTCGTCGGGGCGCCGTTCTCGACCGAGCGCTACGGCGTCGGGCTCCCGCAGGACAACGACATCTGCGAGGACGTCAACACCGCGATCGAGAAGATGATCGAGGACGGCTCCTGGGAGGAGTTCGTCACCAAGAACACCGAGGGCACCGGGTACACGCCCAACGCCAGCGAGAACCCGCCGACGGTCGACCCCTGCGCCTGACCGTCCACGGCCGGGGGAGCCGCGCGACGGCGCGCCGCTCCCCCGGCCGCCGGGCCGTCGACTCGGCCCGGCACGTACCCTCCCGGAGGACCACCAACCGTGGGTGACTACCTGTCGCAGACCTGGGCGCTCGCCCGGGAGTACGACGTGCTCGGCGCGTTCTGGGTCAACATCCAGCTGACGTTCTGGGCGGCGATCCTGTCGCTCGTGCTGGGCACGGCGCTCGCGCTCATGCGCATCTCCCCCGTGCCGAGCCTGCGCTGGGCCGGGACCGCGTACGTCAACGTGTTCCGCAACACCCCGCTGACGATCATCATGACGTTCATGGTGCTGGGGCTGTGGGGCCAGCTCAACGTCACGCTCGCCCCCGACTTCGCGGCGAACTTCTTCCGGCTCGCCGTCCTGGGCCTCTCCATCTACCACGCCGCGTTCGTCTGCGAGTCCATCCGGTCGGGCGTGAACACCGTGCCGATCGGTCAGGCCGAGGCGGCGCGTGCGATCGGCCTGTCGTTCCTGCCCGCGGCGCGCCTCGTCATCCTGCCCCAGGCGTTCCGCGGCTCCGTCGCGCCCCTCGGCAACACGCTCATCGCGCTGCTGAAGAACTCCACCGTCGCGGCGGCGGCGAGCGTGACGACGGAGACGTCGAGCCTCATGAAGAACATGATCGAGTTCAACTCGAACTACATCTACGGGATCTTCCTGACGTTCGCGATCGGCTACGTCATCCTCGTCATCCCCATCGGCCTGCTCACCACGTCCCTCTCGAACCGACTGGCGGTCCGCCGATGAGCACCCAGCAGTCCGTCCTCTTCGACGCCCCCGGCCCTCGCGCCCGGCGCGCGATCCTCGTCGGGAACGTGATCGGCGCGGTCGTCGTGCTCGGCGTCGCGGCGCTCGTGCTCGTCGCGCTCGGCCGCAAGGGCCAGCTCGCCCCGGAGCTGTGGTCCTCGCTGTTCACGTCGGACGCCTGGCAGTACTACTTCATCCCGGGCCTGCAGAACACGCTGCGCGCCGCCGGCTTCGCGATCGTCGGCGCGCTCGCGTTCGGCCTCGTGTTCGGCACCGGGCGGCTCTCGCACCTGCGCGCCGTGCGCATCGTGAGCGGCATCGTGGTCGAGTTCTTCCGCGCCGTCCCCGTGCTGCTCATGATGATCTTCTTCTGGCTGCTGCTGGGTCTGAGCAAGGTCGACGACGCGCCGTTCCTCGCGGTGGTCTTCGCGCTCGTGCTCTACAACGGCTCCGTCATCGCGGAGCTGGTCCGCTCGGGCGTCGGGAACCTCCCGCGAGGCCAGAGCGAGGCCGGGCTCGCGATCGGGCTCACCGCCGGACAGACGCTGCGGTCGATCCAGCTCCCGCAGGCGCTCATCGCGATGCTCCCCGCGCTCGTGTCCCAGCTCGTCGTCGTCCTCAAGGACTCGGCGCTCGGGCAGATCATCACGTACAACGAGCTCCTGCGGGCCGCGCAGCTCTACGGCGTCGGCAACGGCAACATCCTGCAGTCGCTCGTGCTCGCCGCGGTGATCTTCATCGTCATCAACTGGCTGCTCACGCTCGTGGCGCGCTGGCTCTCCCGCTTCCTCAGCGGTCGCACCGCGGGTGCGACCGCCGCCGGCCCCGGCATCGGCAACCCCACGGTCGTCGCGGGTGGACCGACCGAGGACGCGCCCGCGGTCTCCGCCACCCGCTGACGGACTCAGTCGAGCGGGGGCTCGACGGTCTCGGCGTCGAGCTCGCGCTGGACGATCTCGAAGGCCAGCGACGGGCTGTAGCCCTTGCGGGCGAGCGCCCCGACCGTCCGGCGCACCCGCACGTCGCGGTCGAGGCCGCGCGTGCGGGCGAGGCGCGTGCGCGCCAGCTCGAGCGCCGCGTCGGCCTCGGAGTCGTCGTCGACCTGCTCGAGCGCCGCGGCGCCGACCTCGCCGTCGATGCCGCGGCGCCGCAGCTCGGTCGAGATCGCGCGGCGGGACAGCCCGCGCTCGGCGTGCCGGGTGCGGACGATCATCTCGGCGTACTGCGCGTCGTCCACCAGACCCACCTCCTCGAAGCGGTCGAGGATCGGCAGCACGACGTGCTCCGGATAGCCCTTGCGCGCGAGGGACTGCGCGAGCTCCGCGCGGCTCTTCGGTGCGGCCGTGAGGATGCGCAGCACCGTCTCCCGAGCACGCTCGGCGAGATCGGCGTCGCTGATCTCGCCCCGTTCGACGAGCTCGTGGAGGGTCGGGCGCGGGCGCCGCGCAGCCTTGCGGCCGGCACGACGCCCGTCGTCCACCTCGGGCGGGTCGGAGCGCTCGACGCCCTCGTCCCCGCCCTGCCCGCCGATCAGAACGGCGACTTCTTCCCCTTGGCGGCCGCGGCCGGTGCCTTCGCCGCGGCGGGAGCCGCAGCACCGTCGGCCGCGACCGTCACGCCCGCAGCCGGGTCGGCCGGCGCGTCGACCTTGGCGCCGACGCCGAGCTTCTCCTTGATCTTCTTCTCGAGCTCGTTGGCGAGGTCCGGGTTGTCGCGCAGGAACGAGCGCGCGTTCTCCTTGCCCTGGCCGAGCTGGTCGCCGCCGTAGGTGAACCACGACCCGGACTTGCGCACGAACCCGTGCTCCACGCCCATGTCGATGAGGCCGCCCTCGCGCGAGATGCCGACGCCGTAGAGGATGTCGAACTCGGCCTGCTTGAAGGGCGGGGCCATCTTGTTCTTGACGACCTTGACGCGGGTCCGGTTGCCGACCGCGTCGGTACCCTCCTTGAGCGTCTCGATGCGGCGGATGTCGAGCCGGACGGACGCGTAGAACTTCAGCGCCTTGCCACCGGTCGTCGTCTCGGGCGAGCCGAAGAAGACGCCGATCTTCTCGCGGAGCTGGTTGATGAAGATCGCCGTCGTCCCGGACGCGTTGAGCGCACCCGTGATCTTGCGCAGCGCCTGCGACATGAGGCGGGCCTGGAGGCCGACGTGGCTGTCGCCCATCTCGCCCTCGATCTCGGCCTTGGGCACGAGGGCCGCGACGGAGTCGATGACGATGATGTCGAGCGCGCCCGAGCGGATGAGCATGTCCGTGATCTCGAGCGCCTGCTCCCCCGTGTCGGGCTGGGAGACGAGCAGCGCGTCGGTGTCCACGCCGAGCTTCTTGGCGTACTCGGGGTCGAGCGCGTGCTCGGCGTCGATGAACGCCGCGATGCCGCCCGCGCGCTGCGCGCTCGCCACCGCGTGCAGCGCGACGGTCGTCTTGCCGGAGGACTCCGGGCCGTACACCTCGATGACGCGCCCGCGCGGCAGGCCGCCGATCCCGAGCGCGATGTCGAGCGCGATGGACCCCGTGGGGATGACCTCGACGGGAGCGCGGCCCTCCTCGCCGAGGCGCATGACGGAGCCCTTGCCGAAGCTCCGGTCGATCTGGGCGAGGGCTGCCTCGAGCGCCTTCTCGCGGTCTGCGGGTGCGGGCATGTCAGTCCACCTTCGGTTCGACGTTCATCTGTTCGTTGTGGCCCGACGCTACGGGCAGCCACCGACACGCGGCTCCGGCGACCCGCGAACCTGTGGATCGTCGTGCTGGACCGGCGTCCTGGGCCCGCCGCGGCGGGCCCTGTGCACAACTCTAGCCGAACACGTGTTCGATCCCGGAACGCGCACCTCGGCGTGTCACGCGTCTCGCGCGTCGCCGGACGACGACCACGCCTCCCCCGGCCGCAGCACCACGACCCGCGTGCCCGGCGCCTCGCGCTGCGCGGCGGCCTCGAACGCCGCCCCCGCGTGGTCCATCCAGCCGCGCGGGAGGTGCCGCCCGCCGGGCGCGTGCAGCGTGCCCCAGTGCACCGGGATCGCGACGCCGACGCCCACCTCGGCGCACACCCGTGCCGCCTGAGCGGGGCCGAGGTGCCCGCCCGACAGGCGCGGGCCCCACCCGCCCACCGGGACCAGCGCGACGTCCACGGGGCCGCCCGCGAGCGCCGGGAGGTGGACCATGTCCGGGTAGTGCTCGGTGTCCCCGACGGCCCAGACCCGGACGCCGCGCGGGCCCGGGGCCCGCACGAGGTGACCGTTCGCCGCGTTGGGCCGGTGCGGCATCGGCCGGTGCCCGTGCACCGCCGTCACGAGGCGCACCTCGACCCCCGCCGCGGCCGGACCGACCGCGTGCCACGCGTCGTCGAGCCCGACGCCGCGCAGGCCCCGGGCCCGCAGCCACCGCGCGTTCGCCGGGGCGGTGAGCACGGGCGCGTCGCCGAGGAGGCGCAGGGAGCGCAGCTCGGCGTGGTCGTGGTGCAGGTGCGAGAGGAGGACGGCGTCGCTGCCCTGCCACACCGCGGCGGGCCTCTCCCCGCGCCGCCGCAGCATCCCGGCGTGCCGGTGCAGGAGCGGGTCGGTGACGAGCCGCACGCCCGGGACGCCGGCGCGGCCGGAGCCCAGGTCGAGGACGACGCTCGAGTGACCGAGCCAGGTCACGCGGACGCTCACGGCTCCCCCTCCGCCGCGGGCGCGGCGGGTCGCAGGCCGAGGTCGCCGAGCCAGGCGACGAGCCGCCGGTGGACCGCCTCGGCCCCGACGAGCATGCGCGCGCCGTCCACGTCCTCGAGCTCGTCGTCGGGCAGCGCCAGGTGCGCGGGATGCAGGAGCACGGCCTCGTTCTGCGCCCCGCCGAGGCCGCCGTGCGACCCGACCAGCCCCTCGAACGCGTGCACCATCCCGACCTCGTCCACGCGCGAGACGAGCACGAGGTCGCCCGCGTCCTCGAGGTCCGCGACGCGCAGCAGGTCCGCCGCCGCTCGCGACCCGTAGCCCGTGAGCGGGTCCTGCCCGACGACCTCCCCGGTCCGCAGGTCGCGCGAGCCGCCCCGTCCGTGCGCCCGCAGCGCGCCGCCGGTCCCGCGCTCGACGACGACGCCGACGGCGGGGCTGGCCACGAGGCCCGGGAGCAGCGCGGGCCACCGCGCGCGCACCTCGTCCCCCGTGAGCCGCCGCGGCTCGCGCGGGAACCACACCATGCCCAGGTTGCCCGACCCCACCACCGCGACCTCGGGCAGCTCGGGCAGCGCGGCCCCGGGACCGCCGCGTCGCTCGGAGCGGTCCGGGCCGACCAGCATGCGCCCCGCGCCCTCCGGGACGGCCTCGGGCGCCGCGGGCCGCAGGGCGTTGAGGGCCGTGTTCGTCGGGCCCCACGCCTCGCTGTCCGGGGCCGTGGCCCGACGGCGCCCCTCGCCCCGCGACCTGCCCTCGCCCGCGCGGGGGCCGTCGTGCGGGCCGGGTCGGAGCGCCATCAGACGACGGACCTCGTCGAGGAAGGACCGGCCCTCGACCTGCTCGAACGTGGACCCGAGCGACTGCCCGTGGTCGGACAGCACGACGACGTCGTACCGGCGCGGGGACACGGCCGCGACCTGCTCCCAGAGCCCGACGACGCGGTCGAGGCCTTCCAGGGCGCGGAGCGACTCGGGGCGCAGCGGCCCGGCGTGGTGGGCGATCTCGTCGTAGTCGACGAGGTCGACGCACACGACCGGCGCCCCGCGCACGAGCTGCTCCGCGACGAGCGTCGTGTTGAGGTCGCGCAGCACGACGTTCGTGACCGCGCGCAGCACCGGGTACCAGCCGAGGCGCGAGACGCGGGGCTCGACGCCGCGCACGGCCTGCTGCCAGCCCTGGTAGAGCTCCTTGAAGAACTCTCCCAGCGCGACCACGACCGCACGCACGAGCACGAACGGGCTCGCGAAGAAGTGCACGAACATCTGGCCGGGCCCGAGACCCTCGCGCGCCCGGCTCATGACGAGCAGGCTCGTCGCCGCGTCGCCGGAGAACATCGTGGAGACGGCGACTCCCCCGCCCGCGAGCAGCCCGGAACCGTCGCTCGTGCGCGCCTCGACCGCCGCCGCGTCGGCGGGCCGGTTCGTCACCACGAGCCGCCCGAGGGCACGCGACCACCAGCGGAACGCGGGCACGTGCTCGGTCGAGCCGTGCAGGAGTCCGATCGTCGAGGCGGGCGTGGTCGCGGGCACGCGGGCCCACCACGTCGTGAGGTGGTGGCTGCCGCTCCCGAGCCAGCGCGCGAGGGTCGGGGTGAGCCCGGCCTGGAGCGCGTAGTCGAGCGTGGGGCGCGCGACGCCGTCGAGCAGGACGACGAGCAGGCCGGCCGGCCGCTCGGCCGCGCCCACCGCGCCGCGGTCCCGTCGCGGCAGACCGGCCTGCCGGCGCGCGCGCCGGAGGAGGTCGCCCAGGACGTACTCGTTGTCGCTCGCCCCCACGACCCAGCGCCCGATCGCCATGAGGACGGCGGCGAGCACGAGGACCGCGAGGACGTCCACCCAGGACCCGCTCCGGAACCCCGGCAGGTACGTGAGGGCCGCCCACGCGACCGCGAGCTGCGCCACCACGCCGGACACGAGCGCGCCGACCACGCCGAACCGGTGCGCGAGGCTCCGCAGCACGGGGCGCAGGAGCACGTCGCCCAGACCGACCGCGAGCGCCGCGAGGAGGAGCGACCACGGGTTGGTGACCTCGACCCCGGGCACGAACCAGATCGCGAGCCCCAGGCCGACGGTCGTCGAGACGAGCGACCAGACCGCGCCGCGGACGTCCGCGGCGGTGACGCGCGGTCCCGGCGCGGGGCGACGACGGGCGGGGACGCTCATGGCGCCATCATGGTCGCGCGCGGCGCGGTGTGCCCCTCGACCGGGTCGGAGGCCGGGACCCGACGCGCCGCGCTCACCGGCGGGGCGGCGCCTGGCGGTGGTCGTCGTGGCCCCAGCGCCGCGCGTCGGGCACGTCGAGCGCGTCGCACAGGGCGTGCCAGACGACGCGCGGCTCGACGCCGTCCTCGAGGGCCTGGGCCGCCGTCCGGTCGTCGAGCGCGGACAGCACCTGCTCACGGACGTAGGCGCGTCCCAGGGACGCGCCGAACACCTCGTCGACCAGCTCGGAGAACTCGCGGTAGCGCACGGCACCAGCCTCCCACGGACGAGGGGCGGGTCCACCCCCTCCCCGCCCGGACGGGCCCGGCCCCGCGGCGGGCGACGCGTCCCGGCACGCGGCGCCGGCGCGCCGACGCGGCGCTCGGCCGCCGTCCCTCGCGCGGGCGGCACGCCGGTCTCCCGTCGCGCGGCGCGTGTGGGTGGGCGCGACGACAATGAGCGGGTGACCACGGACCCGCTCGCGCGCTTCGCCGCGCCCACGCGCTCCTGGTTCTCGGGCGCGTTCGACGCCCCGACCGCCGCGCAGGCGGGGGCGTGGGACGCGGTGTCGAGCGACCGGCACGCGCTCGTCGTCGCCCCGACCGGGTCGGGCAAGACGCTCGCGGCGTTCCTCTGGTCGCTCGACCGGATCATGGGCGCGCCGAGGGCCGGCGAGGAGGTCGCCCGGGAGCACCGCTGCCGCGTCGTGTACGTGTCGCCCCTCAAGGCGCTCGCCGCCGACGTCGAGCGCAACCTCCGGTCGCCGCTCGCGGGCATCCGGCAGGCGGCGGTGCGCCTCGGGCTCGAGGTGCCGGACGTCGTCGTCGGCACCCGGACGGGCGACACGCCCACGAGCGAGCGGCGGCGCCTCGCGACGCACCCGCCGGACATCCTCATCACGACGCCCGAGTCGCTGTTCCTCGTGCTGACCTCGCAGGCCCGTGCGGGTCTCGCGGGCGTCGAGACGGTGATCGTCGACGAGATCCACGCCGTGGCGGGGACCAAGCGCGGCGCGCACCTCGCCGTGTCCCTCGAACGGCTCGACGCCTTCCTGGAGGCGCAGGGCCGACCGCCCGCGCAGCGCGTCGGGCTCTCGGCGACGGTCCGACCCGTCGAGGCCGTCGCGACGTTCCTCGGCGGCCACCGCCCGGAGGCGGAGGCCGGGCGCGAGGTGGTCGTCGTGCAGCCGCCCGCGAGCAAGCGCATCGAGGTCGACGTCGTGGTGCCCGTCCCCGACCTCGCGGACCTCGGCACGGCCGCGCTCGTGCCCGACACCTCGAGGCGGACGGCGGCGGGGGCAGACGATCCCGGTGGTCGTGACACGGCGCCGGGGACGACGACCGACGGCCTCCCGCCCCTGCCCCCCGGCGAGCCCGACCTGTCGGGTCCGGCGACCTCGCGGCCCACCGGGGCACCGGGCGTCCGCCCTCCGCGGCCGTCGGTGTGGCCGCACGTCGAGGAGCGCGTCGTCGACCTCGTCGCCGACCACCGCTCCACGCTCGTCTTCACCAACTCGCGCCGGGGCGCCGAGCGGCTCACGGCGCGCATGAACGAGGTGTGGGCGGAGCGTCAGGGCGAGGACGTCCTCGACCCGGGGACGGTCACCGCGGCCCAGGTGCAGGCCCAGTCGGGCGCGAGCTCGGGCGTCGAGCCCGTCATCGCCCGCGCGCACCACGGGTCGATGAGCCGCGCCGAGCGCACGCGCACGGAGACCGAGCTCAAGGACGGACGGCTGCCCGCGGTCGTCGCGACGTCGAGCCTCGAGCTCGGCATCGACATGGGCGCGGTCGACCTCGTGGTGCAGGTGGGCGCCCCGCCGTCGGTCGCGTCGGGGCTCCAGCGGATCGGCCGGGCGGGGCACCAGGTGGGCGCCGTGTCGCACGGCGTCGTGTTCCCCACGCACCGGGGCGACCTCGTGCCGTCGGCCGTCGTGGCCGAGCGCATGCGCACCGGGGGCATCGAGGAGCTGCACGTGCTCGCGAACCCGCTCGACGTGCTCGCGCAGCAGGTGGTGGCCATGGTCGCCGTCGACGAGTGGACGGTGGCGGAGCTCGCGACCGTCGTGCGCCGCAGCGCGCCCTACGCCCACCTGGGCGACGCGTCGCTGCACGCGGTGCTCGACATGCTCGCGGGACGCTACCCGAGCGAGGACTTCGGCGAGCTGCGCGCACGGATCGTGTGGGACCGCGCGTCCGGGCGGATCACGGGTCGTCCGGGGGCGCTGCGCCTCGCCGCGACGAGCGGCGGGACGATCCCCGACCGCGGGATGTACGGCGTCTTCCTCGCGACGGACTCCGGGACCGTCGCGGGCGACCCGGACACCGCGGGCGGCCGGGCGCCGCGCGGCGGGAAGCGCGTCGGCGAGCTCGACGAGGAGATGGTGTACGAGTCGCGCGTCGGCGACACGTTCACGCTCGGGTCGAGCACGTGGCGCATCGAGGACATCACGCCCGACCGCGTGCTCGTGACCCCGGCGCCGGGCATCCCGGGGCGCCTGCCGTTCTGGAAGGGCGACTCGCCCGGCCGGCCCGCCGAGCTCGGCCGCGCCCTCGGTGCCTGGGTCCGCGAGACCGACACCCTCGCGGCGGACGACCACGACGCCGCGGCCGATCGGCTGCGCTCCGCGGGGCTCGACGCGTGGGCGAGCGACAACCTGCTCGCCTACCTCCGCGAGCAGCGCGACGCGACCGGCCGCGTCCCGGACGACCGGACGGTCGTCGTCGAGCGGTTCCGCGACGAGCTCGGGGACTGGCGCGTCGTCGTGCACTCGCCCTACGGGGCGAAGGTCCACGCCCCGTGGGCGCTCGTGCTCGCCGCGCGGCTGCGGGAGCGGTACGGCGTCGACGCCGCCGCGATGCACGCGGACGACGGCATCGTCCTGCGCCTGCCCGACACCGGGGACTCGTGGCTCGAGGGGTCGAGCGACGGGACCGGCGGGCTCGGCGGCGACGCGCCGGTCGTCCCCGTGGAGGACCTGCTCCTCGACCCCGACGAGGTCCTCGACGCGGTGCGCGACGAGCTCGGCGGGTCCGTCATGTTCGCGTCCCGGTTCCGCGAGGCCGCGGCGCGTGCGCTCCTGCTCCCCCGGCGTCGCCCGGACCGCCGCCAGCCGCTGTGGCAGCAGCGCCAGCGCTCCGCCCAGCTCCTGTCGGTCGCGTCGCAGTACCCCGAGTTCCCGATCGTCCTCGAGGCCGCGCGCGAGTGCCTGCAGGACGACTTCGACGTCGCGGCGCTCACCGACCTCATGCGCGACCTCGCCGCCGGGCGCGTGCGCCTCGTCGAGGTGACGACGCCGACGCCGTCGCCGTTCGCGCAGTCCCTCCTGTTCGGGTACACGGCGCAGTTCCTCTACGACGGCGACGCCCCGCTCGCGGAGCGGCGGGCGGCGGCGCTGTCTCTCGACCCGACGCTGCTCGCCGAGTTGCTCGGCGGGGACGGCGTCGCGGCCCAGCTCGCCGACCTGCTCGACCCGGCGCAGATCGAGCGGACCGAGGCGGAGCTCGGCGCGCTCGCGCCGGAACGCCAGGCCCGCCACGCCGAGGACGTGTGGGACGTGCTGCGCCGCGTCGGCCCCCTCACGGACGCCGAGGTCGCGGCCCGCACGCGCGAGGACGTGCGCGCCGGCGCACAGGAATGGCTCCGCGAGCTCGAGGCGGCCCGGCGCGTGATCCGCGTCCGGCTGGCGGGCGTCGTCCCCGAGCGGGCGGTGCAGTGGGCCGTCGTCGAGGACGCCGGGCGACTGCGCGACGCGCTCGGCGTCGCGCTGCCCGTCGGCATCCCCGAGGTGTTCACCGAGCCCGTGCCCGACCCGCTCGGCGACCTCGTGCGGCGCCACGCGCGCACCCACGGACCGTTCACCGCGGCGGACGTCGCGGCGCGGCTCGGCCTCGGCGTCGCCGTCGTGGCGCAGACGCTGGAGCGGCTCGAGGCCGCCCGGATGGTCGTCCGCGGTCGCCTGCGGCCGGAGTCGATCGGGGGCACCGGCGACGACTGGTGCGACGCCGAGGTGCTGCGCGTGCTGCGGCGCCGCTCGCTCGCCGCGCTGCGCGCGGAGGTCGAACCGGTGGCGTCCGAGACCCTCGGCGTCTTCCTCCCGCGGTGGCAGGGGCTGGGTGCGCTGCGCGGGGCAGACGGCCTCCTGCGCGTCGTCGAGCAGCTCTCGGGGGCCGCCGTGCCCGCGTCGGCGCTCGAGACGCTCGTCCTGCCGTCGCGGGTCACGGACTACACGCCGACGATGCTCGACGAGCTCACGACGACCGGAGAGGTCGTGTGGTGCGGCCACGCCCCGCTGCCCGGCTCGGGCGGGGGCGACGGGCTCGTGAGCCTCCACCTGGCCGAGTGGGCGCCGCTCACGCTGCCGGACCCCGGTCCCGCGCCGGAGACCGGGCTCCACGCGACCCTCCTCGACCTGCTCGACGGCTCGGGCGGCTACTTCCTCCCGCGGCTCGCCGAGCGGGCGGGCGCCGAGGTCGGGCCGACGCTCGAGGCGCTGTGGGACCTCGTCTGGTCGGGGCACGTGACCAACGACGGGCTGGGCTCGTTGCGCGCCCGGCTCGGCACGGGCGGTGGTGCGCACCGCGCCCCCCGGGCTCCCGCGCGCGCCCGTCCGGTGGGGCGCGGCCGGTTCGCAGGCCTGCGGCCGCCGACGTCCCCGGACACCACGCTGCGCGGCGGAGCGGGCCGCTGGTCGGCGCTGCCGCGGCGCGAGACCGACCCGACCCGGCGCGCGCACGCGCTCGCGCGCGTGCTGCTCGACCGGCACGGGGTGCTCACGCGCGCCGTCGCCCCCGCCGAGGGCGTCGCGGGGTCGTTCCGCGCGGTGTACCGCGTGCTGAGCGAGCTGGAGGCGACCGGGGCGGCGCGGCGCGGGTACTTCGTCGAGCACCTCGGCGGTTCCCAGTTCGCGCTGCCCGGCGCGGTCGACCAGCTCCGCACCGACGCCCAGGACCGTGAGCGGGCGATCGAGTCCGCCGCGGCCCGCGGGTCGGGCAAGGGGCCGGACGGCCAGCCTCGGCCGCGGCCCGACGACGGCACGTCGCGCGGGGGCCCTCGCCCGGGCGCGGTGCTCCTCGCGGCGACCGACCCCGCCAACCCCTACGGGGCCGCGCTGCCGTGGCCCGCGCGACCGGCCGCGGCGAGCCCGGGGCCGGGCACCGCGGCGGCCGGGCCGGCCGGCGGCGGAGCGCCGTCGGATCGTGCGGCGACCAGTGGCGAGGCGTCTCGCGGGCACCGCCCCGGGCGCAAGGCCGGGGCCGTCGTCGTGCTGAGCGACGGCGACCTCGCCCTGTACGTCGAGCGCGGAGGACGGTCGGTCCTCTCGTTCGTCGACGGCCCGCGGCTCGCGGAGGCGAGCGCCGAGCTCGTCCGCGCGGTGCGCGCGGGCCGGCTCGGCAAGGTCGTGGTGCAGCGGGTCGACGGCGTCGAGGCGCTGGCCGGGGCGGGCACGACGGCCACGTCCGCCGACGAGGCGGTCCGTGCCCTCCTCGACGCCGGGTTCCGCGCGACGCCGCGCGGTCTGCGGGCGGCCTGACGTGGCACCCCTGCGATCACGACCCGGTGGGAGCCGGGGACGCCCGCCGAGCATCGGGAGGGACGGCCGTGCCCGAGGGTGACATCCTGCGGCTCGTGTCCGCGCGTCTGGACGAGGCGCTCGCCGGGCGTGTGCTGGTGCGCGCGGAGCTGCGGTGGCCGACCGCCGCGGAGGTCGACCTCACGGGCCGCACGGTCGTGGCGAACGTCCCGTACGGCAAGCACCTGTTCACGCGGCTCGACGACGGTCGGTCGCTGCACACGCACCTGCGCATGGAGGGGTCGTGGCGGATCGCGCGCACGGGCGCCCGGGACGCGCGCGCCGCGGAGCCGTCGGTGCGCGTGGTGCTCGCCAACGCGTGGTGGACGGCAGTCGGGAACCGCATCGGGATGCTCCACGTGCTGCGCACCGCCGACGAGCCGACCATCACCGGCCCGCTCGGCCCCGACGTGCTGGCCGACGACTTCCCCACGGAGGGGGTCGCGGAGGCCGTCGCGCGCCTGCGAGCGGATGACGCCGCGGGCGGCACCGGACCACGGCACCGGCCGGGCCGGGAGAGGACCGGCGTCCCGGTCGCGGAGGCGCTGCTCGACCAGCACCTCGTCGCCGGCATCGGCACGATCTACACGGCCGAGTCGCTCTTCGCGGAGCGGATCTACCCGTGGACGCCGGTCCGGGACGTCGAGGACCTCGCGGGCGTGCTCACGACGGCACGAGCGCTCATGCAGCGCACCGTCCGGCACGGGTTCGACCCCCGGGCCGGCGTCGTGCGTCACGTGCACGCGCGCACACGAAAGGCGTGCCACGTCTGTGGCACGCCTGTCGCAGAAGGTACGGCGAACGAGCCGCCGTACGAACGTCCGGTCTTCTGGTGTCCCTCGTGCCAGGCGCCGCCCGCGAGCGGGTGATCGCGGGCGTCTCTGCCCGGCACCTGCTCCGGGGCGGCCCCGGCGTGGACCGTCAGCCGACGGGCTGCAGGTCCTCTCGTCGTGCGGTGCCGTCGGGGTTCTGCCGCCCGAGGACCGCGGTCGCGAAGTCTGCCGGGATCGTGTCCGGGATGAGCAGACCCTCGGCGACGGCGACCCGGTCGCTGACCTCGCGCAGCACCAACGACATCGGGATGTCGAGCGCCTCGCAGATCGAGCCGAGGAGCTCCGACGACGCTTCCTTCTGACCGCGCTCCACCTCGCTGAGGTAGCCCAGCGAGACCCGTGCGGCGGAGGACACCTCTCGCAGGGTGCGCCCCTGTCGCTGGCGAGCGTCTCGCAGCACGTCCCCGATCTCTCGTCGAAGAACAATCATCTGGCGACCCCCTTCCGTGTCCCGTGCGCCCCCGGGAGCCGGTGAGGCCCCCACCGGGGTGCGCGTACTGCTCGTGCCGGTCTTCCTGTTCACTGCCCCGCGTGACGGGGTCGTCCTACCGTACCCCGCCCGCGGTCCGCTCACGTCTCCGGTGCGGCGTGCCGGACCGGCCGTCGGCGCGTTGTCCGTGCGGCCCACCGGTCGGTTGACGGTCCTGTTGGCGATCACGTGCTGTGCAACGTCCCGACGTGGGGCCTTGTTCCCGCACCCCGCCGCCCGGCGAACCCCCCGCGGCACGTTCACGACCTCTCCACCTGCACCTCCCGGACCGGGCTCTGCGGGCCGCTCGGGCGACCACGGTTCACCCGCGGATTTCACCCTGCCGGTCCGCGGAGGGCCGGTCCTCCGTCACCGCGCGCGCGAGGTCGACCGCCGCCGCGACGGTCCCGGCGCGGACCGCCGCGCGCTCGCCGTCGAGGTGCAGCCGCCGTACGTGCGTCCCGCGGGGCCCGCTCGCCGCCACGAACACCGTGCCCGGTGGTCGGCCGTCCTGCGGGTCCGGTCCCGCGACGCCCGTGGTCGCGACCCCCACGTCCGCGCCGAGCACCTCCCGTACCCGCTCCGCCATCTGGCGCGCGACGTCCGGGTGGACCGCCCCGTGCGCGGCGAGGAGGTCGCCGTCGACCCCGAGCACCGACTGCTTGACGTCCGTCGCGTAGGCGACGACCGCGCCGCGGAGCACGCGCGACGCGCCCGGGACGTCGACGATCGTCGCGGAGAGCAGCCCGCCCGTGAGCGACTCGGCGGTCGCGAGGGTCCACCCGCGCGCCTCGAGCGCGGCGAGGAGGCCGACGACGTCCGGTCGTGCGACCAGGGGCCCCGCGGCCTCGACGTCGCGGGCGGCCCCCGTCATGACGCCGACGCGGCGCCCGGCGTCGCTCCGCGCTCGGCGAGGCGGGCCGCGCGGATCGCGTCGCGCCGCAGCCGCCAGCCCTGGTAGGCGTACTCCACGCCCGTCACGACGGTGACGAGGATCGCCGCGGCGAGCACCACCCACGCGACGACGCCGATCCACGCGGGCAGGTGCGCCAGCGGGAGGAGGAAGAGCGTGATCGCGACCGTCTGGAGCACGGTCTTGAGCTTGCCGCCGCGGGACGCGGGCATGACCGCGTACTTGAGGACCGCGAACCGCAGGAGCGTGACGCCGAGCTCGCGCGCGAGCACGACCACGGGCACCCACCAGGGCAGCACGCCGAGGGGCCACGCGAGCAGGACGAGCGCGGTGCCGACGAGCAGCTTGTCCGCGATCGGGTCGAGCAGCTTGCCGAGGTCCGTGACGAGGTCGTACCTGCGCGCCAGGTAGCCGTCCAGGCGGTCCGACGTCGCGGCGAGGACGAAGATGCCCGTCGCGACCAGCCGCCACGTGACGGACTCCCCGCCGTCGACGAGCAGCGCCCACGCGAAGAACGGGACGAGCAGGATCCTCGCCATGGTGACGAGGTTCGCGGAGTTCCACGGCGAAGGGACGGCGGTGACCACGCCACCAGCCTAGGGGGTGCTCAGGGGTGCCCCGACCGGCGACCGCTCGTCGCGGCGCCGATCCCGGGGCCGCTCCGGTCCCACCCCGTGCGCCCTCAGCGCCAGCCTGACTCCACGTCCGCCCCGTCGTGGTAGTCCGTCGCCACCGGCGGCATGTGCCCGTCGGTGCCCTCGCCGTAGTCGTGCCCCGTCCCGCCACCAGGCGCCGCTGCGGACGCGGGGGCCTGGCCGTCGAAGACGTCCTGTGCCGGCTCGCCGCGGATCAGCGCGAGCGCGGACGGCAGCTCCTCGGGCGAGACGAGGACCTCGCGCGCCTTCGACCCCTCGGAGGGGCCGACGATCTCGCGCGACTCGAGCAGGTCCATGAGGCGGCCGGCCTTGGCGAACCCGACGCGCAGCTTGCGCTGGAGCATCGACGTCGAGCCGAACTGCGACGTCACGACGAGCTCCGCGGCCTGCAGCAGCAGGTCGAGGTCGTCGCCGATGTCCTCGTCGATCTGCTTCTTCGCCGCGGCCTGCGTGACGTCCTCGCGGTACACCGGCTTGAGCTGGCCCTTGACGTGCTCGACGACGGCGTGCACCTCGGACTCGGAGACCCACGCGCCCTGGACGCGCATCGGCTTCGCCGCGCCCATCGGGAGGAAGAGGGCGTCGCCCTGGCCGATGAGCTTCTCGGCGCCCGGCTGGTCCAGCACGACGCGCGAGTCCGCGAGCGAGGAGGTCGCGAACGCGAGGCGCGACGGCACGTTGGCCTTGATGAGGCCGGTGACGACGTCGACCGACGGCCGCTGCGTCGCGAGGACGAGGTGGATGCCCGCGGCGCGCGCGAGCTGCGTGATGCGCTGGATCGACGCCTCGACGTCGCGCGGCGCGACCATCATGAGGTCGGCGAGCTCGTCGACGACGACGAGCAGGTACGGGTACGTGGCGATCTTGCGCTCGGAGCCCGGCAGCGGCTTGACCTTGCCCGAGCGCACGGCGGCGTTGAAGTCGTCGATGTGCTTGTACCCGAACGCGGCGAGGTCGTCGTACCGGGCGTCCATCTCGCGCACGACCCAGTCGAGCGCCTCGGCGGCCTTCTTCGGGTTGGTGATGATGGGCGTGATGAGGTGCGGGATGCCCTCGTAGATCGTCAGCTCGACGCGCTTCGGGTCCACGAGCACGAGGCGCACCTGCTCGGGCGTCGAGCGCATGAGGATCGACGTGATCATGGAGTTGATGAAGCTCGACTTGCCGGCGCCCGTCGCGCCCGCGACGAGGATGTGCGGCATCTTGGCGAGGTTCGCGACGACGTAGCCGCCCTCGACGTCCTTGCCCACGCCCATGACCATGGGGTGCTCGGTCCGGCGCGCCGCCGACGAGCGGAGCACGTCGCCGAGCACGACCGTCTCGCGGTCGGTGTTGGGGATCTCGATGCCGATCGCCGACTTGCCGGGGATCGGCGCGAGGATGCGCACGTCCGCGCTCGCGACGGCGTAGGCGATGTTGTTCGAGAGCGACGTGATGCGCTCGACCTTGACCTTGGGGCCGACCTCGACCTCGTACCGCGTGACCGTGGGGCCGCGCGTGAAGCCGGTGACCTTCGCGTCGACCTCGAACTGCTCGAAGGTCTGGGTGAGCGCCTCGACGACCCGGTCGTTCGCGGCCGAGCGGACCTTGTGCGGCGCGCCCTTCACCAGGGAGTCCTCGTTCGGCAGGAGGTAGACGGTGTCGCCCTCGAGCATCGGCTGGACGCCGCGCGGCAGCGGGCTGCTCGGCGGGGGCGGCGGGACGCTGCCCGCGCCGTCGCCCGGGGCGGGGGCGACGGCGCCCATCGCGGCTGCCGCGGTGTCCTGCGCGAGGCCCTGCCCGACGGCGGGCACCGCCTCGGTCGGCGCGGTGCCGGGTGCCGGGTCGTCGCCGCGGCGCTTCTTGCCCCGGCCGCGAGGGGAGTCGTCCTCGTAGTCGAGGAACGCCGCCGTCTCGAACGCCTCGTCGCCCGAGAACCCGCCCTCGGGCTTCTCGATCTCGGCGGCCTCCGCCGCGCGCTGCGCCTTGGTCTTCCGGGGCTTGCGCGGGCGACGACCCGCCGGCACGTCCGTGCCGTCGTGACGCGAGACGCCCTCCGCGAGCGCGAGGCCGTCGGCGTCCAGCTCCTCGTCGTCCGCGCGGTGGTTGCCCGTGAGCACGTCGTAGAGGCCGCGCAGCCGGCTCGGGATCCGGTGCACCGGGGTCGCGGTGACGACCAGCAGCCCGAAGAACCCGAGCAGCAGGAAGATGGGCACCGCGAACCAGGGCGTCAGGCCGGTGGTCACGGGCGTCGCGGCGAGGTAACCGACGATGCCGCCCGCGTCCTGCACGGCCTCGAACCCGTCGCGCGGCGCCGGGAGGTCCTCGGAGATGTGCACGAGCGAGCACACCGACACGACGATGAGGGTGAGGCCGATCGCGACCCGCGAGTTCGCCTGGGCGCGCTCGGGGTGGCGCATGATGCGCACGGCGAGCCAGAGCAGGAGCACGGGCACCGCGACGCCCGCGAGGCCGAACGTGCCGGCGACGACGCCGTGGACGACCAGGCCGAACGTGCCCTGGATGCCCCACCACTCGCGGGCCGCGACGACGACCGCGAGGGCGATGAGGAAGAACGCGACGCCGTCGCGCCGGTGTGCCGGGTCCAGCTCTCTTGCTCCCTTTCCGATGGTGCGCACGAGCGCTCCGAGGCCGTGCGCGGCGCCGAGCCAGACCGCCCGCACCGCGCGGACGGGCCACGGCGGACCCGACGCGGGGCGCCGCGCGGGCCGGCGCGTGCCGGAGGAGGAGGACCGCCCGCGACCCGTACCGGCGCGCGACGTGCCGCGGGCCGAGGACGAACCGCCGCGCGCCGAGGTGCGGGGCGCTGGCGTGCGGTTGCTCGCGGTCCGACGTGCCTGCGGGGACGTGCGGGTCGCCATAGTGGTCCTAACCTACCTGCGGGGGACGACACGGACGCGGACCCGGCGGCGCGTGTCCCGGGCGGGCTGGAGCGGGGCGGCCCGCGACCCCGCGATCGACGACCCGTGGACGACGACCCGTGAACGACGAGGACCGGAGGACCCGTGCACGAGCCCACCCACGCCGAGCAGCGCGACGAACCGAGCGGCGGCCCGGCCGACCCGGGCCTCGCCACGCCGCCCGGGGCGACGACCGCGCCGCGAACGCGCGACCTCGTCGAGGTGGTCCCCGGGGTCTGGGTCGCGACGGCCGAGATCTGGACGACGACGTCCACCGTCGTCACCACGCCGGACGGCGAGGCGCTGGTGGTCGACCCGGCGGTCACGGTCGCGGAGGTCGACGGGCTCGCCGCCGCCGTGCGGGCACACGGCTGGCGCGTGACCGCCGGGTTCGCGACGCATCCGCACTGGGACCACGTGCTGTGGTCGCCCGCGCTCGGCGACGCGCCCCGCTGGGCGACAGCCCGCACCGCCGAGGCGACGCAGCGGCGGCGGGTCGCGATCCTCGCGTCGACCGAGGCCGCCGCGCCCGGCCACGACCCTGCGCTCGTGGGGACGCTGACCCCGCTCCCCCGCGGCGCACGCCGGGTCCCCTGGCCCGGCGCTGCACCGACCGGCCCACGGACGGTCGCCGTCGTCGAGCACGACGCCCACGCGCCGGGCCACGCCGCGCTCCTGGTGCGCACGCCGGACGGGAGCGTGCTCGTGGCGGGCGACATGCTCTCCGACGTCGAGGTGCCCCTCGTCGACGCCGATGCCCGCGACCCCGTCGGGGTCTACCGGGGTGCGCTCGACGCGCTCGAGCTCGCCGCGCGCGACGTGGACGCGCTCGTCCCGGGTCACGGGAGTCCCGCCGTCGGCCGTGCCGCGGTCTCCGCACGGTTCGCGGCCGACCGTGCCTACCTCGACGCGCTGGACGCCGCTCTCCGCGGCGGCACCCTGCCCGACGACCGCCGGCTCACGGGTTACGTCGCCGAGTGGCACGGCGAGCAGCTCGAGGCGCTGCGCTCGCGCTGAAGCCGCTCTGCCCCTCCCACGGACGGTGCGAGCCCCGACCCGGAGCGCTGCCGATGCAGGGTCGCCGAGCCTCAGTCGTCGAGCCCGAGCTCCACGGACCGGGCGAGCGCGGCGTCGAGCGCCTGCTCGTCGGTGACCAGGCGGTGCAGGTGCCGTGCCGCGGCGTGCAGGGCGTCGAGGTCCGACCCGTACACGCTCACCATGCCGCCCTCGGGGTCGAACCCGACCGCGTCGAGGACGTTCGGCTCGTGGTCGGTCAGCGTGGCCTGGAGCGCGCCGGAGAAGTCGTACCCGGAACCCTCGACGCCGTGCCGCTCGAGGGCACCCTTGTGCTGGTGCCACTCCGGGCCGCCGGGCGAGTAGATGATGCTCCACCCCTGGGACAGGGTCACGAGGCGGACGGGGTCGAGCGGGGCGAAGTCCTCGGCGTTCGTCATGCGGGAACCGTAGCGGCGACCACCCACGACGCCGCGGCGCACGCTCAGAGCACGTCCGGAGCGCGTCCGGCGCACCAGGCGAGCCCGGACCGCCGCGTCACCCGAGGAAGAGCCCGAACGCGAGCGTCACGACGCCCGCGGCGAGGACCACGCCGCCGGCGGGGAGCAGCACGACCGCCCGGTTCGGCGCCTCGCGCCCCGAGCCCACCGCGGAGAGGAAGAACCCGGCGGGCAGGAGGATGGCGGCGACGAGGACCCCGGTGGCCGCGAGCCACCGCCAGAAGCCCGTGAGGTCGGTGGCCTCCGCGAGCAGCAGGCACACGAGCCCCAGGATGACGAGAACGCCCGCGTGCGCGTGCCCGGCGCGGAAGAACGACGTCTGGAAGCCCGTCGCCGGCACGCGCCGTGTGACGACCTTGACGAGGAACGCGCCGCCGGACTCGATGCCGACGACCGTGAGGAGGACGACGCCCGCGGTGATGCGGGCGGCGTCGGTGAGCTCGAGCACGGGACCTCCTGGGCTGGCGGGACGCTCGGCGCACGGCACGCCGCGGTTTACGAACACTGTTATAGAACAGCGTTCGCAAACCGGTGTCAAGCCCTCTAGACTCGATGCGTGGCACGGCCCCGACTGCACGACGACGCCCTGCGCGACCGCCTCCTCGACGTGGCGTCGCGCGCCATCTCCGAGCACGGCGAGAGCGCGGTGACGGTGCGGTCGGTCGCGACGGCGGCGGGGACGAGCCCGTCCGCGGTGTACGCGCTCTTCGGCAGCCGCGACGACCTCGTCGCCGCCGTGTCCGCCGAGGGCTTCCGGCGCTTCGGCGCCCACCTCGCGGCCGTCGTCCGGACCGACGACCCGGGCGCGGACCTCGCCGCCCTCGGCGGCGCGTACCGTGCCTTCGCGCTCGCGGACCCGCACTTCTACGCGGTGATGTTCGCCCGCGGCGTGCGGCCCGGCGCGGAGCGCCCCCGCGCCGTCGAGGAGGCGACCTTCCTCGTGCTGCGCGACGCCGTCGCGCGCCTCGTGCCCGACACGGGGGCCGTCGACGACGTCGCGCTCGGGCTGTGGGGCCTCGTGCACGGCCTCGTCTCGCTCGAGCTCGCCGGCCTCGTCCCCGGCGACGACGCGGAGCGCACCGCGCGCTACGGCGCGACGCTCGCCGCCGTCGGCCCCGGGCTGGTCCGCAGCGCCGGGACGTGACGACCCCAGCCCCGAGACGTGAGAAGTGGCCCCCGCCAGACCGACGGCAGGGGCCACTTCTCGCTTCTCGCGCCGGCGAACGACGTCGCCGGTCAGGCCTCGACGACCACCGGGACGATCATCGGGCGGCGCCGCAGGCGGTTGGAGACCCACCGCCCGATGACGCGGCGCATGACCTGCTGGAGCTGGTGCGTGTCGGTCGCGCCGCCGGCGATCGCGTCCTCGAGCGCCTTGACGACCTCCGGCTGGATGTCCTGGAACACCTTGTCGTCCTCGGCGAAGCCGCGCGCGAGGATCTGGGGGCCGGCGAGCACCTTGCCGGTCGCGGAGTCCACGACGGCGAAGACGGACACGAAGCCCTCCTCGCCGAGGATGCGCCGGTCCTTGAGCTCGGCGTCGGTGATCTCGCCGACGCTCGACCCGTCGACGTACACGTACCCGCACGGCACCGCGCCGACGACCGACGCCTTGCCGTCGACGAGGTCGACGACGACGCCGTCCTCGGCGAGCACGACGCGGTCCGCGGGCACTCCCGTGCGGACCGCGAGCGCCCCGTTCGCGACGAGGTGACGGACCTCGCCGTGCACCGGCATGACGTTCTTGGGCTTGAGCACGTTGTAGCAGTAGAGGAGCTCGCCCGCGCTCGCGTGCCCGGACACGTGCACCTTGGCGTTGCCGCCGTGCACGACGCGCGCCCCGAGCCGGGTGAGCCCGTTGATGATGCGGAACACGGCGTTCTCGTTGCCCGGGATGAGCGACGACGCGAGGATCACGGTGTCGCCGTGGCCGACCTGGACCTTGTGGTCGCCGTTGGCCATGCGCGACAGCGCCGCCATGGGCTCGCCCTGGGATCCGGTGCACATGAGCACGATCTCGTCGTCGCGCAGCGAGTCGACCTTCTTGAGGTCGATGAGCACGCCCTCGGGCACGTGGAGGTACCCGAGCTCGGCGGCGATGGTCATGTTGCGGACCATCGAGCGCCCGACGAGCGCGACACGGCGCCCGTGGTGGTGCGCCGCGTTGAGGACCTGCTGCACGCGGTGCACGTGCGAGGAGAACGACGCGACGATGATGCGCTTCTCCGACGCCGCGAAGACGTTGTCGAGCACCGGGCCGATCTCGACCTCGGGCGTGACGAACCCGGGGACCTCGGCGTTGGTCGAGTCGACCATGAACAGGTCGACGCCCTGCTCACCGAGGCGCGCGAACGCGCGCAGGTCGGTGATGCGCCCGTCGAGCGGGAGCTGGTCCATCTTGAAGTCGCCCGTGTGCAGCACGGTCCCGGCGCCGGTCGTCACCGCGACCGCGAGCGCGTCGGGGATCGAGTGGTTGACGGCGACGAACTCGCAGCGGAACACGCCGAGCTGCTCGACCTGGCCCTCCTTGACCGCGAGGGTCACGGGCGAGATGCGGTGCTCCTTGAGCTTCGCCTCGACGAACGCGAGCGTGAGCTGCGACCCGACGAGGGGGATGTCGCGGCGCAGGCGCAGCAGGTACGGGACGGCGCCGATGTGGTCCTCGTGGCCGTGCGTGAGGACGATCGCCTCGATGTCGTCCAGCCGGTCCGCGATGTAGTCGAAGTCCGGGAGGATGAGGTCGACGCCGGGCTGGTTGTCCTCGGGGAAGAGGACGCCGCAGTCGATGACGAGCAGGCGCCCGTCGTACTCGAGGACGGCCATGTTGCGGCCGACCTCCCCGAGCCCGCCGAGGGCGACGATGCGCAGCCCTCCGGTGGGGAGCTCGGGAGGCAGGGAGAGTTCGGGGTGGGGATGGCTCACGGGGCCTCCTGTCGTGGCTGAGCCGGGGGTTTCGAGGGCTCCTGCCCTCGCTAGTTCGTGGGTGCGGCAGCGCCGGCGAGCACGCCCGCGGCCGCGAGGGCGTCGCGGACCAGCGCGACGTCGTCCTCGGTCGCCGCGACGTTCGGCAGGCGCAGGAACCGGTTGTCGGTGATGCCGAGCAGCTCGACGGCGGCCTTGGCCATGACGGCCTGGAAGCCCGCGCCGTTGAGCGCGTCAATGACGGGCGTCGTGGTGAGGAAGACGTCGAGCGCGCCCGCGTGGTCGCCCGCGTCGAAGCGGCGCACGACCTCGGCGAACGGTCCGGCCACCACGTGCCCGGAGACGGAGACGATGCCGGCCGCGCCGTGCGCGAGGAACGGCAGCAGCAGGCCGTCGTCGCCGCTGTAGAACGCGAGCCCGGTCGCGGCGGAGAGCTTGGCGGCGGCGTACACGTCGCCCGTCGCGTCCTTGCTCGCGACGACCCGGTCGTGCGCCGCGAGCCGCGCGTACGTCGCGGGCGCGATCCGCACGCCCGTGCGGCCGGGGACGTCGTAGAGCATGACGGGGAGGTCGGTCGCGTCGGCGATCGCCGTCACGTGCCGGTACACGCCCTCCTGGCTGGGGCGCGAGTAGTAGGGCGAGACGACGAGGAGCCCGTCGGCCCCGGCCTCGGCCGCCTGCTCCGCCATGCGCAGGGCGTGGTCGGTGTCGTTGGATCCTGCCCCGGCGACGACCGCCGCGCGGTCGCCCACCGCCTCGACGACGACGCGCACGAGGTCCTGCTTCTCCGGCGCGTGGGTCGTGGGCGACTCGCCCGTCGTGCCGCTCAGCACGAGACCGTCGTTCCCGTCGTCCACCAGGCGCTTCGCGAGCCGGGTCGCCGCCGCGAGGTCGACGGCGCCGTCGGGCGTCATCGGGGTGACCATGGCCGTGAGGACGGCACCGAACGGGCGCGCAGGGGTGGCGGGAAGGACCATGTGCACAAACTACCGTGCGGCGGGTCCCCGCACCGCGCCCGTCCAGGCGCGGGACCGCCCCGCGCGACCGCCGCCCGGGTGCGGCCCCGCGACCCCGAGGGCGATACTCGGAGCATGTCCCGCCCCGCCTCGACGTCGAACCTCTCCCCCGCGCTCGTCGCGCACGTGCCCACGGGGCTGCTCGTCGACGGGCACTGGGGCCCGGCGGAGGGGGGCCGGACGTTCGAGGTCGAGGACCCGGCCACGGAGGAGTCCCTCTTCGACGTCGCCGACGCGAGCCCCGCCGACGCGCTCCGCGCGCTCGACGCCGCGCACCGGGCGGCGCCCGCGTGGCGCGCGACGCCCCCGCGGGAGCGCGGCGAGGTCCTGCGCGGGGTCTACGACCGGGTCGTCGCGCGCGCCGACGACGTCGCCGCGCTCATCACGGCCGAGTGCGGCAAGCCGCTCGCCGAGGCGCGCGCCGAGGTGCTCTACGGCGCCGACTTCCTGCGCTGGTACGCGGAGCAGGCGGTGCGCGCCGACGGGCTCGCCCGCACCGCACCCGCGGGCGGCAACCGGCAGCTCGTCTTCCGTCGCCCCGTGGGCCCGGCGCTGCTCGTCACGCCGTGGAACTTCCCCATCGCGATGGCGACGCGCAAGATCGGGCCGGCGCTCGCCGCGGGCTGCACCGTCGTGATCAAGCCCGCGCGGCTCACGCCGCTGACGACGGCGCTCGTGGCCGAGGTCATCCGCTCCGAGCTCGCGGACCGCGGTCTGCCGACCGGCGTCGTCAACGTCGTCCCGTCGTCGCGCGCCGCGGACGTCACCGAGCCCCTCCTCGCCGACGAGCGCCTGCGCAAGCTGTCGTTCACGGGCTCGACGGCCGTGGGGCGCACGCTCCTGGAGAAGGCCGCGCCCCAGGTGCTGCGCACCTCGATGGAGCTCGGCGGCAACGCGCCGTTCCTCGTGTTCGCCGACGCGGACCTCGACGCCGCGGTCGAGGGCGCGCTCGTCGCGAAGCTGCGCAACGCGGGCCAGTCGTGCGTCGCGGCCAACCGCTTCCTCGTGCACGACGCCGTCGCGCGCGAGTTCGCGCAGCGGCTCGCCACCGCGTTCGAGGACCTGCGGGTCGGCCCGGGCGCGCAGGACGGGACGCAGGTCGGCCCGCTCATCGAGGCGAAGGCGGTGGACAAGGTCGCCGAGCTCGTCGACGCCGCGTCCGACGGCGGCGCGCAGGTCCTCACGGGTGCCGACCGGCCGCGGTCCACGGGATACTTCTACGCGCCGACCGTGCTGTCCGGCGTCGACCCGGACGCGCGCGTCGTCACCGAGGAGATCTTCGGGCCGGTGGCGCCGGTCGTCGCGTTCGGCGACGACGACGAGGGCCTCGCGCTCGCGAACGCGACCGAGTACGGCCTCGCCGCCTACGCGTACACCACCTCGCTCGACCGCGCCGTGCGGGTGTCCGAGGAGGTCGAGGCCGGGATGATCGGCATCAACCGCGGGATGGTGTCGGACGCGAGCGCGCCGTTCGGCGGGCTGAAGCAGTCGGGCCTCGGCCGCGAGGGCGGGGAGGCGGGTCTCGAGGAGTACCTCGAGACCGTGTACGTCGCGCTCTGACGCGGGACGTCGACACGACGCCCGCGGGGCCGGCGGGCGCGTCCGGCACCGTGGTGACCGACGACGTGCCGACGCCGCACGTTGGTAGCCTGACGCTCCCCTGCCACCGACTCCCGGAGAGCCCACGCCCGTGCCCTCGTCGCCCGCGTCGACCGTCAGCCCGAACGTCCCCTCGCCCAGCGCCCGCGTCACGACCGTCGGGTACATGATCTTCGCGTCCCGCTGGCTCCAGGCACCGCTCTACTTCGGCCTCATCGTGGCCCAGGTGGTCTACGTCTGGCAGTTCCTCAAGGAGCTGTGGCACCTCATCGTCGGCGGCTTCACCGGCGAGGTGTCGGTCATGAACGCGGACACGCACCAGCTCGAGACGCACACCTACGGCGCCGAGGAGATCATGCTGGCCGTCCTCGGCCTCGTCGACGTCGTCATGATCTCCAACCTGCTCATCATGGTCATCGTCGGCGGCTACGAGACGTTCGTGTCGCGCATCCGCCTCGACAACCACCCCGACCAGCCGGAGTGGCTGAGCCACGTCAACGCGAACGTGCTCAAGACCAAGCTCGCGATGTCGATCATCGGCATCTCGTCGATCCACCTGCTGCGCACGTTCATCGAGTCGTCGAGCAACCGCATCACGTCCGAGACCATGCTGTGGCAGACGATCATCCACCTCGCGTTCGTCGTCTCGGCACTCGCGCTCGCGGCGATCGACCGCATGTCCCTCACCGCGCACCAGCGCGCGGCCAACGCCGCCGCGGCGGGCGAGGGCCCGGCCGACCCGCACGCATGAGCCGGCCCGACGACGCCCCGCGCCCAGGCGCCGAGCCGGACGCCCCCGCGTCGCTCGACGCCGAGGTGACGGGCGCCGTCGAGCACGCCGTCGAGGACGAGGTCCGCGCCGCGGTCCGCCAGGCCGTCTCGGTCTCCGTCGCGACGGGGCTGTACGGGATCTCGTTCGGGGCGCTGTCCGTGGTCGCGGGCCTCGACGTGGCGCAGACCATGGCGCTGAGCCTGCTCATGTTCTCGGGCGGCTCGCAGTTCGCGCTCATCGGCGTGGTCGGCGCGGGCGGCGCGCCGACGGCTGCGATCGCCACCGCGGGCTTCCTCGGGGTCCGCAACGCGCTGTACGGGGCGCAGCTCGGCCCGCTGCTCGCGCTGCGGTCGTGGCACAAGGTCGTCGCGGCGCAGTTCACCATCGACGAGTCGACGGCGGTCGCGACGGCGCAGCGGTCCCGCCGCGCCGTCCGGGCGGGGTTCTGGTGGACCGGCGTCGGGATCTTCGTGCTGTGGAACGCCATGACGCTCGTCGGCGCGCTCGCGGGCGACGCGCTCGGCGACCCGCGCGCGTGGGGGCTCGACGCCGCCGCGGCGGCCGCGTTCCTGGCCCTCCTGTGGCCCCGGCTCGCAGCGCGGGCGATGCAGCTCACCGCGGCGGCGGCCGTCCTCGTCGCGGTCCTGCTCGTCCCGGTCGCGCCGGGCGGCGTGCCGGTGCTCGCCGCGGCCGTCGTCGCGATCGTCATCGGGCAGGTGGACGCGCGACGGCGACGCCGCGCCGCGGGCGCGCCACCCTCGTCGTCCACGGACGAGAAGGAGACCTCATGACGTCAGCGACCGTGTGGGTCGTCGTGCTGGCCGCGTCGGCGCTGTGCTTCGCGCTCAAGCTCGCCGGGCACCTCGTGCCCGAGCACTGGCTCGCCGACGAGCGCGTCGCGCGCACGGCCGCGCTCGTGACCGCCGCGCTCCTCGCCGCGCTCGTCGCGGTCCAGACGGTCGGCGACGGCCAGGCCCTGGTCGTCGACGCGCGCCTGCCCGCGCTCGGCGTCGCGGCCGTCGCGCTCGCGCTGCGCGCGCCGTTCATCGTCGTCGTGGTCCTGGCGGCGGCCACGGCCGCCGGCCTGCGCGCCCTGGGCTGGGGCTGACCGCCGGCCCGAGGCGTGGCCCACGTCTCGTAGGGTGAACCCGTGAGCCTCTTCCGCGAGACCGCCGACGTCTCCGTCCGCCCCGCCGTGCCCGGAGACGACGTCGCGATGACCGCGATCCAGGTGGGCGCGTGGCGCTCGTCGCACGAGGAGGTCCTCGGCGAAGACGTGCTCGACGCCCTCGACACCGTGCGGATGCGCGAGCAGTGGGCTGCCGCCATCTCCTCCCCTCCCGGGCCGGGGTTCGGCGTGCTCGTCGCGTGCGTCGGCGCCGACGTCGTCGGGTTCGCCGCCGTGGCGCCCGGGCAGGTCCTCGCGCTCGAGGTCGAGCCGCGGCACCAGCGCGGCGGGCACGGGTCGCGCCTGCTCGCCGCCGCGGTCGACCGGCTGCGCCGCGACGGCGCGGAGGAGGTCGTCACGTGGGTGCTCGACGGCGACACCGCGCGCGAGACGTTCCTCGCCGGCGCCGGGCTCGGGCCCGACGGGCGGACCCGGACGCTCGCCACCGGGGTGCGCGACGTCGTGGAACGCCGGTGGGCCGCCGAGATCTGAGGGCTCGTGCGACCGTTCGTCACGCAGCCGTGACACCGTCGTGACCCGTTCGCGCGGGTGACCTGCGAGGATCGACCGCCATGGGCATCCTCACCGACTACTTCTCCGCACCCGACGACGTGCAGGCCGGTCGCGCGGCACGGACGGGCCCGAGCAGCCCCGACCCGCTGACGAACCAGCCGGTGTTCCCCACGGTCGAGCTCAAGGGGATCGACCCGTTCGTCGTGCTGGGCACGCTCGCGGGCCTCCTCACGGACCGCCCGTACGCCGAGGCGAAGAGCGACCCCCGGCACGGGGAGCTCGTCGCGAGCGCGGGCGACGAGGGTCCGTGGGTCGTCGCGGTCACCGCGGAGCTCGTCACGGCGCTCGCCGCGGCGACACCGACCGACCTCGACGCCGTCGCCGTGCGCTGGGCCGCCACCGAGGAGCTGGAAGGCTCCGACCCCGCCGACCTGGCCGGTGCCCTGCACCGGCTCGCGACCCTGTGCGTCCAGGCGGACGACGCGGGCCACCGCCTCTACTGCTGGACGAGCCTCTGACCTGCCGACGTGGTCCGCCCACGCCGGGTGGACCGCCTCGGTCAGCGACGGGCGCGGTAGAGAGCCGCGGCCTTGCGCAGCGCCTCGCGCGCCCGACGGCGGTCGCGCGCGGCGTCGTACGCGAACGCCAGGTGGTACCACGCCTCCCAGCTCTGCGGGTCGGCGTCGACCGCGTCGCGGTACGGCCCGAACGCCGCGTCGGCGGCGTCCCGGTCGATGCGCCCGCCAGGTGAGCGCGGCAGGTCGTCGACCGGGAGCCGACCCTGGGCGGCGAGGTCGTCGGCCATGCGCTGCACGGTCCCCGCGAGCAGGAACTCGCGGCCGACCAGGCCGACCACGAGCAGGGGCAGGACGAGCACGCCCGCCCCGATCACCATCGCGACGGGTTCGCCCGTACCGATGAGCGCGGCGGCACGCCACGCCACCTGCGACACGTAGATCGCGAGCAGGATCGTCACGAGCACCGCGCCGACGATCGCCTTCCAGGGCCGGACGGCGCGCGACCGCCCGGTCGTCCCCTCCGGACGGCCGTCGTCGCTGCCGCCGCCGGCGTCGGGACCGACCGGACCGCCGGGCGCGCTCACGCCAGGTCCAGCACGTTCTCGAGACCGACCGTCAGGCCCGGGCGCCCGACGACCTCGCGCACGGCGAGCAGCACGCCAGGCATGAAGGAGACGCGGTCGAACGAGTCCTGGCGGATGACGAGCTGCTCGCCCGCGTTGCCGAACAGGATCTCCTCGTGCGCGACGAGGCCGCGCAGACGCACCGCGTGCACGCGCACCCCGTCGACGTCGGCGCCGCGCGCCTCCCACCCCGTCTCCGTCGCGTCGGGGCTCGCCGCGAGGCCCGCGTCGGCGCGCGCTGCGGCGATCGCCGCCGCGGTGTGCCGGGCGGTGCCGGACGGCGCGTCGACCTTGTCCGGGTGGTGGAGCTCGATCACCTCGGCCGACTCGAAGTAGCGGGCGGCCTTCGCGGCGAACGTCATCGCGAGGACGGCCGAGAGGCCGAAGTTCGGGGCGATCAGGACGCCGAGGGCGGGGCCGCCGCCCGCGGCGACACGCTCGAGGTGCTCGGTGACGCGGCCTCGGCTCTCGTCCGTCCAGCCCGTGGTCCCGACGACGGCGTGCACGCCCGCGTCGATCAGCGCGTGCACGTTCGCCTCGGTCGCGGACGGGACGGTGAAGTCGACGGCGACGTCGGCGCCGCCGAGCGTGGCGGACGTGACCTCGTCGCCGGCGTCCAGGCGCGCGACGAGCTCGAGGTCCGCCGCGCCCTCGACGGCCGCGCACACGGTCGCGCCCATGCGTCCGGCCGCGCCGAGGACGGCGACCCGCAACGGGCGGCCCGGCCCCTGGCCGGGGGCGGTCGCGGCGGGATCGGGCGCGGGGATGTTCTGCTCGCTCACGCCCGTCACCCTATCGCCGGTGCGCGGACCGGCCGGTGCGCCGTCCGCGGCACCGGCGCCGAGCCCGCCCACCGCACCGGCCCGGCACGACGGCGGCCGCCCTCCGAGAGGAGGACGGCCGCCGCGAGTCGCCGTGGTCGGCGACGGTTCAGCCGCCGAACGGCCCGACGCGCACGACGGACCGGGGCCGCGAGGCGAGCTCGCTCGCCAGCTTCTGCACGTCGTCGGCCGTGACCGAGCGGATCGCGTCGAGCGACTCCTCGACGCTCAGGAGCTCGCCGTAGACGAGCTCGGCCTTGCCGAGCCGGCTCATGCGCGAGCCGGAGTCCTCGAGGCCGAGGACCATGCCGCCGGAGAGCTGGCCGATGCTGCGGTCGAGCTCGGCACCGGTGATGCCGTCGCCGGCGAGGCGGTCGAGCTCGGCGTGCAGGAGCTCGGTCACCTCGTCGACCTTCGACGGCGCGCACCCGGCGTAGAGGCCGAACGTGCCGATGCCGCCGTGACCCGAGGCGAAGGAGTACGTCGAGTACGCGAGGCCGCGCTTCTCGCGGATCTCCTGGAAGAGGCGCGAGCTCATGCCGCCGCCCAGCACCGCGCTGAGCACGGAGAGCGTGAAGCGACGGTCGTCGGTCGCCGACAGGCCCGTGCCGCCGATGACGACGTTCGCCTGCTCGACGGCCCGGTGGACCGAGAGCTCGACGCCCGTGGTCCCGACACCGGCGAGGGCGGGGTCCTCGGGGTCGCGCCGGGGTCGTGGCGCGGTGGCCGCGTCGAGCGACCAGCCGCCGTCGTGCAGCGCCTGGCCCACCTGCACGACGAGCGTGTCGTGGTCGACGCCGCCGGCCGCCGCGACGACGAGCGTCTCCGGGCGGTAGTGCCACCGGTAGTGCTCCCAGACCGCGTCGCGCGGGACCGCGTTGATCGTGTCCGGGGTGCCGCCGATGGGGCGGCCGAGCGCGTGCCCGCCGAGGACGGCGGCCGCGAACTCCTCGTGCACGACGTCCGAGGGGTCGTCGTCGTTCATCGCGAGCTCTTCGAGGATCACGCCGCGCTCGGTCTCGAGCTCGTCGGGGTCCAGGCGTGCGGACGTCACCATGTCGGCGACGACGTCGACCGCCATGGGCAGGTCGGCGTCGAGCACGCGCGCGTAGTAGCACGTGTGCTCCTTGCCGGTCGCGGCGTTGGCCTCGCCGCCGACGGCGTCGAACGCCTCGGCGATGTCCATCGCCGAGCGGCGCGCGGTGCCCTTGAACAGCAGGTGCTCCAGGAAGTGCGTCGAGCCGAAGTGGCCGTCGGTCTCGTCGCGCGATCCGACGCCCACCCACGCGCCCATCGTCGCCGAGCGCAGGCCCGGCATCGACTCGGTGAGCACGCGGACCCCGCCGGGCAGGACGGAGCGACGGATCGTCGCGCCGTCCTGCCCGGCGGTCAGCTCGGCCCCGGCGTCACCCGCCGGGACGAGCGGGAGGTCCCAGGGCACGTCAGGCGTCCGCGCCCTCGGTCGCGGGAGCGTCGGCCGGAGCCTCCTCCTCGACCACGGCGTGCAGCGAGAGCTTGCCGCGCGGGTCGATCTCGCCGATCTCGACCTGGACCTTCTGGCCGATGGACAGCACGTCCTCGACGTTCTCGACGCGCTTGCCGCCCACGAGCTTGCGGATCTGGCTGATGTGCAGCAGACCGTCCTTGCCCGGGGAGAGCGAGATGAACGCGCCGAACGACGTCGTCTTGACGACCGTGCCGACGAAGCGCTCGCCGATCTCCGGGACGTGCGGGTTGGCGATCGCGTTGATCGCCGCGCGGGCGGCCTCGGCCGACGGGCCGTCGGTGGCGCCGATGTACACGGTGCCGTCGTCCTCGATGGAGATGTCCGCGCCCGTCTCCTCCTGGATCTGGTTGATCATCTTGCCCTTGGGCCCGATGACCTCGCCGATCTTGTCGACCGGCACCTTCACGGAGATGACGCGCGGGGCGTTCGGGGACATCTCGTCGGGCACGTCGATGGCCTCGGCGAGCACGTCGAGGATCGTCAGGCGCGCGTCGCGCGCCTGGGTCAGCGCACCGGCGAGCACCGAGGCGGGGATGCCGTCGAGCTTGGTGTCGAGCTGGATCGCCGTGACGAACTCGCGCGTGCCGGCGACCTTGAAGTCCATGTCGCCGAACGCGTCCTCGGCACCGAGGATGTCGGTGAGCGCCGCGTAGCGGGTCTCACCGTCCACCGTGTCGGAGATGAGGCCCATCGCGATGCCCGCGACGGGGGCGCGCAGCGGCACGCCCGCGTTGAGGAGCGAGAGCGTCGAGGCGCACACGGAGCCCATGGACGTCGAGCCGTTGGAGCCGAGGGCCTCGGACACCTGACGGATCGCGTACGGGAACTCCTCGCGGCTCGGGAGCACCGGCACGAGCGCACGCTCGGCGAGCGCGCCGTGGCCGATCTCGCGGCGCTTGGGGCTGCCCACACGGCCGGTCTCGCCGGTCGAGTAGGGCGGGAAGTTGTAGTTGTGCATGTAGCGCTTGCGCGTCTCCGGACCGAGCGAGTCGATCTGCTGCTCCATGCGGAGCATGTTCAGCGTGGTGACGCCCATGATCTGGGTCTCGCCACGCTCGAAGAGCGCGGAGCCGTGCACGCGCGGGAGCACCTCGACCTCGGCCGACAGGGTGCGGATGTCCGCGAGCCCACGGCCGTCGATGCGCACGCCCTCGGTGAGGACGCGCTGGCGCACGAGCTTCTTCTGCAGCGCGCGGTACGCGGCGGAGAGCTCCTTCTCGCGGCCGTCGAACCCGGCCTGGAGCTTGCCGACCATCTCGTTCTTGATCTCGTCGAGACGGTTCTCGCGGTCCTGCTTGTCCGCGATGGCGAGCGCGGCGCGCAGGTCGGTGGAGACCTCGGCCTCGACCGCGGCGAACGCGTCGTCCTGGTAGTCCAGGAAGACCGGGTACTCCTTGACGGGCTTCGCGGCCTGGGCGGCGAGCGCCGACTGCGCGTCGCACAGGGCCTTGATGAACGGCTTGGCCGCCTCGATGCCCTCGGCGACGACCTCCTCGGTCGGCGCGGCGACGCCCTGGTCCTTGACGAGGCCCCAGGCACCGTCGGTGGCCTCGGCCTCGATCATCGCGATCGCGACGTCGTCACCCACGACACGGCCGGCCACGACCATGTCGAAGACCGCGCGCTCCTTGTCGGAGTACTTGGGGAACGCGACCCACTGGCCGTCGACGAGCGCGATGCGGACCGCGCCGACCGGGCCGGAGAACGGCAGGCCGGAGATCTGCGTCGACGCCGAGGCGGCGTTGATCGCGAGCGTGTCGTACGCGTCGTCCGGGTGGATCGCGAGGACCGTGATGACGACCTGGACCTCGTTGCGCAGGCCCTTGACGAACAGCGGGCGCAGCGGGCGGTCGATGAGGCGGCACGCGAGGATGGCGTCCGTCGAGGGGCGGCCCTCGCGGCGGAAGAACGAGCCGGGGATGCGGCCCGCGGCGTACATGCGCTCCTCGACGTCCACCGTCAGCGGGAAGAAGTCGAACTGGTCCTTGGGGTGCTTGCCGGCCGTCGTGGCCGACAGGAGCATGGTCTCGTCGTCGAGGTACGCGGCGACGGAGCCGGCGGCCTGGCGGGCGAGGCGCCCGGTCTCGAACCGGACGGTGCGGGTGCCGAAGCGACCGTTGTCGATCGTGGCCTCGGCGAACTGGATCTCGGGACCCTCCACGGGTGCCCTCCCTTTCTCGAAGCGCCGCCCGGGTAGCCCCTGTCGAGGGTTCCGGTCCGCGCCCCGGCGCGCGTGGCGCGGGGGCTCCGGTCGCACTCGACGCTCGGCGGTCTTCGATCGAGGTCCACGGCGGTTCCCGCACGATCGCGTCCGGGGACGAGACCGCGGGGGTCCGTGAGCCACTACCGAGGACCGAACGAGAGGCCGGCGGCGCGGTGGGTGGTGTGCGGCTGGGTGGTGCTCAGCCGGGGTGTGACGGGTACATCACACCAGACCAGCCCGGTCCCCGCAGGGACCGGGCTGGCGGTGTCGTGTCAGCGACGCAGACCGAGGCGCTCGATGAGGCTGCGGTAGCGGTTGATGTCGACCTTCTGCAGGTAGCCGAGCAGGCGACGGCGCTGGCCGACGAGGAGGAGCAGACCACGACGGCTGTGGTGGTCGTGCTTGTGCTCCTTGAGGTGCTCGGTGAGGTCCTTGATGCGCTGCGTGAGGAGCGCGACCTGGACCTCGGGCGAACCGGTGTCGCCCTCGCTCGTCGCGTACTCGGTCATGATGCGCTGCTTCGTGGCAGTGTCGAGCGGCACGGTTCTCCTTCGGGTTCGTTGCGCGGTGCGCCGGGGACGGTTCTCCCGGGCTCTCTGGATCCGCGGCCGGTCAGACGGCGCATCCATCGTACCAGCGCGCGGCCGCACCGCCGGCGACGGGCGGTGCGGCCGGCGTCCGGACGCACCTCCGCCGACGGCGCGGCCGCACCGCCCTCGGCCTTCAGGCCCCGTCGTGCCCGGCCGTCCCGTCGCCGCGGAACCGGCCCGCCGCGTCGGGCAGCACGCCCGCGAACCGGAGCAGGTCCGGCAGCGTGAGGACGAGGGACCCGTCCTCGAAGTGCACGCCCTGCGCCGGGGTCCAGTGGTTGCTCGCCCGGACGTACGACGTGTCGTCCTGCCGCAGCAGGTACACGAACGTCTCCGCGAGCACGCGGCTGCCGACCTCGCCGAGGAAGCTCCCGTCGCCCTGGAGCTCGGCCTCCTTGAGGACGTAGTACCACAGCGGGGTGCCGCCGTGGTCGCCGTCCCGCAGGGCCGCGAGCGCCTGCTTCACGTCGTCGCCGGCCCGGTCCTCGAGCTGGGCCGGGGTGAGCGGGGTGACGCCGAGCGCCGAGGCGACGGCCTCGCCCGTGGGCAGCGCGAGCATGTAGCCGCGCAGCAGGTTGCGCTGCGCGAGCTGCTTCTGCAGCGCGCTGGCGACGAGCTGGGCCTGCGTGTGCGCGGGTGGCTCGGGCGGCAGGCTCCCCTCCTTGACGAGATCGCCGAGGCTCGGCGCCAGGAACGTGTCGATCTTCTCGGCGGCCCGGAACGACGAGGGGTCGCCCTTGTCCACGAAGCGGGCCCACTCGATCGGCCAGTTGGACGGCAGCGCGGGGACGCCCGCGGGGCCGGGGCGCAGGCTCCCGCCGTTGCCGGTGAACTGGAAGAGCTGGACGAGGCTCGCGTTCCGGGGCGGCGGCCCCGTGAAGTTCACGTTGTAGTCGTACGAGTCGCGGATCATCGAGTGCCCGAACCGGAACGCCGCGACCGCGAACTCGAGCGGCATCGAGACCGGGTAGCGCGGCCGGAAGAACGACGTGTCACGCAGGAGCGTCGCGTCGAGCACGCCCGGCTTGGTGAGGGTGCGCAGGTAGTCGTTGACCACGAGCCACTGGTAGTGCCAGCGCACGAGCTGGCTCGCGCGCTCGAAGACGCCGCGCTCGCCGCCCGTGAGCCGCGTCCACGGCTCGACGTCGTCCACCCAGTCCACGACGGCGTTGTGGAACCGGATCATGGCGAGGTGGAGCTGGGCCACGACGAGGTTCTCGTCGTTGCGCCCGTCGGGCACGAGCGGTGCGCCCTGCTCGTCGCGCGGCAGGTCGCGCTGGGCGTCGCCGCCGGGCTCGACGACGGCGAACGACGGGCCGCCCGGGATCACGAGCGGCTCGGTCGAGATGCGTCCGAGCCGGAGCTTGGCGGACCCGGGGACGTAGGACGCCTCGCTGCGGGTGGTCCGGTAGCCGCGCTCCCCCGCGAACACGGGGCCGCTCCCGTAGAGCGAGTCGAGGTTGAGCGCGGGGTGCCGCCCGTTGTGGAGCGAACGCACGACGACGCGCGGCGCGAAGACCTGGAACGGGACGGCGTCGACGTCGCCGAGCGCCTGGTCGCCGTCGCGGCCGGACGTCGTGTCCGGGCCGTTCGTGTTGAGCGTGATGTCGTGGTCGATGAACTGGCCCCAGTACGTGTACACCGCCGGCACGTGGGAGTTCAGGTCGCGCGGCGGCTGCCCGGGCGGGGCGACCGGCCGGGCGACCATGGACGCCCCGAGCGTCTTGAGCGCCTCGACGGTGCCCGCCGTCGCGCCGTCGCCGACCGACAGGTGGAACGCGGGGAAGCTCTCCGCGAGCTCCGGGAACAGGTAGTCGAACGCGGTCGTGGAGTCGTAGCGGTGGAGCTCGTGGTCCCGCGCGACCGCGGCCTCGGCCGCGGGCAGGAGCGGGGCGTTCGACTCCGCGGGGTCCACGTCCGCGTCCGGCGTCGGGCCGTCGGGTGCGACGGCCGAGCCGTGACCGACGCTCCGGACGGTCCGGCCGATCGGGGTGGACGCCTGGTCGACGGCGTCGGGGGCGACGTCGTCGACCACCGTCTCGGCGACGGGTGTCGCCGCGTGCTGCTGAGCCTCCATGGCTCTGCCTCTCTGTGGGGAGGTCGTCGTGCGGCCCGCTCGACGGGCCACCGGACGCCCCCGCGGGCGGCTCGCGCTCGCGCAGGGGCGTGTGCGACCGCCCCCTGGACTGCGGCCCGGGGATCGCGCGGCCGCGACGGACGCCGTGCACGACGGCGCCGCTCACCCGGAGGGAGGGGCCGCACCCCGGCCTGTGACACCCCGCGGGCGACGACGGACGCCCCGCCCGCAGGCGTCCGCTAGCCGCGCAGGAGGCCGCGCCGTCGGGCCTCGGCGACCGCCGCGGTGCGCGAGGGCGCGCCGAGCTTGTCGTAGACGTGGACGAGGTGCGTCTTGACGGTCGCGCGCGAGAGGAACAGCTCGTGCGCGATCTCGTCGTTGGTGCGCCCCTCGGCGACGAGCGAGAGCACCTCGAGCTCGCGCGCGGTGAGCGCCGTGCCGGGGCTGCGCAGGCGGCCGAGCAGGCGCCGCTGCACGGCCGGTCCGAGCGCGACCTCGCCCGCCGCGGCGGCGCGCACGGCGGCGACGAGCTCGTGCGTCGGCGCGTCCTTGAGCAGGTAGCCGCGGGCGCCCGCCTCGACCGCCGCGAGGATGTCGGCGTCCGCGTCGTAGGTGGTCACGACGAGCACGGCGGGCCCGTCGGTCGCGACGATCTCCCGGACCGCGTCGACCCCTCCGAGCCGGCCGGGCCCGAACTGCAGGTCGAGCAGCACGACGTCGGCCCGCAGCCCGCCGCGCAGCCGTGCGAGGAGCTCCTCGGCCGAGCCGACCTCGGCGACGACCCGCACGTCCGGCTCGGCCTCGAGCACGGCGCGCAGCCCCGCGCGCACGACCGGGTGGTCGTCCGCGAGCACGACGTCGACGACGGCCGGTCCGGTCATCGCCCCTCCTCGACGTCCTCGGCGGCCCCGAGCGGCACCCAGGCCGCGACCGCGGTGCCCGCGCCGGGCGCGGACTCCACGGACAGCGTGCCACCCAGCTCGGCGAGCCGCGCACGCATCGCCACGAGGCCGAACCCGCCCGACGGCCCCGGCCCGTGCTCGGACCGGCCGGGGACGCCGCCGGCGTCGAAGCCGCGCCCGTCGTCGACCACGTCGAGGGCGACGGCCTCCTCCCCCGGCGCGACACCGGCCAGGAAGCTCAGCGTGACCGCGACGCGCGACGCGTCCGCGTGCTGCTCGACGTTGGCGAGCGCGGACTGGGCCACGCGCAGCAGCGCCGCCTCGACGTCCGTCGGCAGCGCCACGGGGTCGCCGCTCACCTGCACGACGACGTCGGGCCCGCGCCCGTCCCCGTGCGCCGCGATGCGGGACGCCGTGCGCGCCGAGGTGCGGCGCAGCGCGTCCACGAGGTTCGACGACGCGAGGTCGGCCGGCGCCAGCGCGCGCACGACGCGGCGCGCCTCGGCGAGGTTGTGCCGCGCGACCTCCCGCGTCTGCTCGACGTACCCGCGCGCGGTGCCGACGTCGCCGGCGTCGAGCGCGGTCTGCGCGGCGCGCAGGAGGAGCTCGGCCGAGGAGAAGCCCTGGGCGAGCGTGTCGTGGATCTCGCGCGCGAGGCGTTCGCGCTCCGCCGCGACGGCGCGCTCGCGCTCGGCCGTGGCGAGCTCGTCGCGCGTGCGGACGAGCTCGTCGAGGGTGCGCTGCCGCTCCTGCGACTCGCGCACGACCGCCTCGAGCGCGAGCACGACGACGACCGCGACGGCCCCGCCGATCGCCGGTCCGAGCACGAACGGCAGCGCGACGTCCGCCGTGTAGACCCCCATGACCCCGACCACGAGGAGCACGAGCACCCCCACCGCGACCGGGCCGCGACGCGGGCCGAGCACGTGCATCGCGAGGAACATGAGCGGGAACGCGACCCACACGGCCGTGACCGAGACCAGACACAGCGCGACCCACAGCACCACGAGCCCGGTCACCCACGCACCCGCGGGCCACCACGCGCCCCGGGGCGCCCGCACGTCGGCCGGGAGCGGCAGCCGGCGCCGACCCAGCACGTAGAGGGCGAGCAGCGCGGCGCCCACCCCGACGGCGACGACGCCGCGCACCGTGCCCGTCGCGAGAGCGCCGACGAGCGCGAGCACGAGCAGTCCCACGAGCAGGACGTCGAGGCCCCGGCGCAACCACCGCGTGGCCGCCGGGACGACCCGCGCACCGTCCCCGACGAGCCCGGCACGCCCACGGGGCGCGGCAGCGGGGCTCGAGGACGCGGTCGGGATCACGCCGTCACCCTAGCCACGCCGCCCGCGCCCGGCATCGTCCGAACGGTCGATGCCCGGCTCCACCCCTCGGCGCCGCAGGACCGACCGGCACGGCGATCCGGACCGGCTCCCGCCGCGGGACCGTGGAGAGGACGTCGGGCACGCACGGCACCCACGGGGTGCCGGGTCCGTCGTCGTCCACCCGCCCACGGCACCCCTGGAGGTCTCCCCGTGTTCCTCGCCCTGCGCGACCTGCGCCACGCCCGCGGGCGCTTCGCGCTCATGATCACGGTCGTCGCGCTCATCACGTTCCTCGTCGCGTTCCTCGCGGCGCTCACCGCCGGGCTCGGTCGCGCGAGCACGTCGGCCGTGACCGAGCTGCCCATCGACCGCCTCGCCTTCGCGCCGCCGGCCGAGGACGCCTCGCCGACCTTCACCGAGTCCGAGGTCACGGCCGCGCAGCAGGAGGCATGGGCAGACGTCCCCGGTGTCCGGTCCGCGGAGCCGCTCGGCGTCGCGACCGTGCGCGCGTCCGGCGAGAGCACGGCCGCCGTCACCGCGTTCGGCGTCCGGCCGGGCTCCGGCCTGGTCCCCGGGACGGGCGACGGGGGCGCGGACGTCTCCGCCGGGACGGTCGTGCTCTCGCGCGGCGCCGCCGACGCGCTGGGCGCGGACGTCGGCGACCAGGTCGGGGCCGGACCGCTCGACCTGCGCGTCGCCGCGGTCGAGGACGTCGAGGCCGACTTCGCCCACACGCCCGTCGCGTGGGTCGCCCTCGACGACTGGCAGGCGGTCGGCGCGCGCGGGGGCGACGCGCAGGACGGCCCGACCGCGACCGTCGTCGCGCTCCGGTTCGGCGACGACGCGCCGTCGGCGGACGCGCTCGCCGCGGCCGACGCGGACCTCGGGACCGTCACCGCCACCCCCCGCGAGGCTCGCTCGGCCATCTCCTCGTTCACCGCCGAGAACCTCTCGCTGACGCTCATGCAGGTGTTCCTCCTCGCCATCTCCGCGCTCGTCGTCGGCGCGTTCTTCACCGTCTGGACCATCCAGCGCGCCGGCGACGTCGCCGTGCTGCGCGCGCTCGGCGCCTCGACGCGCTACCTCCTGCGCGACGCGATCGGCCAGGCGGGCGTCGTGCTCGGCGTCGGCGTCGGTCTCGGCACGGCGCTCGCGGCCGGGGCGGGGCTGCTCGCGGCGCAGGTCATGCCCGTCGTCGTCGACCTCTCCACGACGCTCGTCCCGGCCGTCGTGCTCGTCCTCCTCGGCGGGCTGGGCGCGGTGCTCGCCGTGACGCGCGTCGCGCGCGTGGACCCCCACGCCGCGCTCGCCGCCCGCTGACCGCCGCCCGCCCTCGGCCCACCACGCACCCGATCCCCGCACCGAAGGAGTCCCCGTGGACCTCGTCCTCGACCGCATCCGCCTCGCCTACCCCGACGGCGACGACGTCCTCGTCGCCGTGGACGGCGTCTCGCTCACCGTGCCCTCGGGCACCACGACGGCGCTCCTCGGCCCGTCGGGTGCCGGCAAGTCCAGCCTGCTCGCCGTCGCCGCCACCCTCACGCCGCCGACGTCCGGCGTCGTGCGCGTCGGCGACGACGTCGTCAGCGCCCCGCTCTCCGCGCCCGACGTCTCCGCGGGCGGGCCGAGGACGGGCCGCGGCGCCCGCCGTCGGGCGCGGCGCGCCGCCGACCGCGCGGCCGCCCTGCGCCGCGAGCGCATCGGGATCGTGTTCCAGCAGCCGCAGCTCGTCGCGTCCCTCACCGTGCTGGAGCAGCTCGAGCTCATGAGCCACCTCCGGGGCCAGCCCGCCGCGTCGCGCCGCGCGCACGCGCTCGCCCTCCTCGACGCGGTGGGCGTCGCCAACCGGGCGGACCGTCGCCCGGAGCACCTCTCGGGCGGGCAGCGCCAGCGGGTGGCGATCGCGCGGGCGCTCATGAACGACCCCCAGGTGCTCCTCGTCGACGAGCCCACGTCGGCGCTCGACCACGAGCGCGGCGTGCAGGTCGTGGAGCTCGTCGTGCGGCTCGCGCGCGAGCTCGACGCCGCGACGCTGCTCGTCACGCACGACGAGGCGACCCTCGGCCCGGTCGACGCCCGCGTGCACCTGGCGGACGGCCGGGTCGTCGAGGCGCCGGTCGTCGCCTGACGGCTCCCCCGGCCGCCGACCGCGGTCAGCGCGCGGCGCGCACGTGCGTCGCGACCGCGAGCGCCAGCCCCGCCGCGACCGCCTGGGCGACGACCGCTCCCCAGCCGGGGACGCCGACGAGGAGCGCCACCCCGAGGGGGACGGCGCCGAGGACCGCGACGTCCGGCCCCTTGCGCAGCACCGCGGCGGCGCCCGTGGGCACCCCGCCCGCGGGCGTCGCGAGCAGCGGGCCGCCCCAGTTCGGCGGCTCGCGGTAGGCGCTGCGCACGGCGGCGGCGCCCTGGACGACGGCCGCGAGCGCACCGAGGGCCAGCCAGCGCGCGTCGCCCGTCGCGACGACGAGCGGCACCGACCCGGCGACGAGGCAGGCGGCGGCCGTGAGCGTGGGGACGACGCCGCGCGCGAGCCGGGTCCAGCGCGCGGCGAGCGGCACGAGCGCGTCGACGACGGGCGCCATCTCGGCGGTGCGCGCTCCCTCGGCGCCGAGCACCGCGGCGCCGAGGCCCGCCACGACCAGCACCGCGAAGAGGCCGAACCCCGAGCCGAGGCCCGGGACCTGCTGGGCGACGACCGTCAGCGCGCCCAGGCCGACGAGCTGCGCGAGCGCGGACGGGCTGCGCCCGAGGAGGACGAGGTCGGCCGCCACCACCGCGCCGAACGCGCCGCGGACCGCGGCGAACCGGCGCGAGCGCCGGACGCGCACGCGCGTCGCGCCCGCCCGGCGCAGGGCGCGGCCGAGGTCGCGAGTGTCGAACGAGAGCACGGCTCCACCGACCTGGTCCGCCACCGAGCTCTGCGCGCGCAGGACGGTCGCCCCGAGCGACTCCAGCCCGCGCCACCAGCGCAGCACGAGCACGGCCCCGACCGCGAGGAGGCCGAGCGCGACGAGGGGCGGGGCGACGAGCGCGGGCAACCCGGGTCGGCCGGCGGCGACGAGCACGAGCCCGGCGACCGGGACGGCGGCGACCGCGACGTCGCTCGCGCGGGCGAGAGCGCCCGCCGCCCGGGGGTAGGGCTGGACGAGGCCGGCGACGGCCACGAGCAGGAGGCCGAGCGCGCCGCCCGTCAGCGTCGCCCGGAGCGCGGTGACGGCGTCGAGGCCGGCGGCGACCGACACGACCGCCGTCCCGACCGCGCCCAGAACCCCGCCCAGGAGCACCGCCCGGACGAACGACGGCGACACGAGCCCGTGCCGGTCCGCCGGTGTCGGCACCCACCAGCGCACACCCGCGCTGCCCGCCCCCACGGGTCCGAGCCGCACGGCCGTGCCCGTGAGGAGCGCGAGCAGCGCGGCGGTCCCGAGCGCCTGGACCGCGCCCGGCCCGAGCACCGGCGCTCCGGCCGCCGAGCCGGGGTCGAGGGTCGAGCGCAGCATCGAGGCGAGTCCGATCACCCAGCCGGTCGCGAGCGCGACGGACACGACGGCGTAGGCGGCGTCGACGACGATCTCCCCCGGGCCCGCGTCGGCGCGCGCCGCCGCGGCGCGCGCGGTCAGACGGCGCAGCTCGCGTCCGGTGAGCAGCTCGTCGGGGTCCGTGCGCAGCGCGTTCGCCGCGTCGGCATCGTCGCGGTTCGTGCGGCGGGCCTCTCCGGGGAGTCCGCCGGGGCGCGCGTCGGTCACCGTCAGCGCACCGCCAGGAGCGCGTCGTGGGTGTCCGACGGGTCGAGCGCGACGCACGCGTCGTCGCCGACGAGGAGGCCGCGGGCGCCGGTCCGCGCGACGAGGTCCGGGTCGTGCGTGGCGAGGACGACCGCGACGCCGCTGCGCGCGTCGTCCACGAGCAGGCCCGCGAGACGCTCGCGCATCCCGGGGTCGAGGCGCTGCTCGGGCTCGTCGAGCACGAGCAGCTCGCGGGGCCGCACCAGCCCGGACGCGAGGAGGAAGCGGCGCCGCTGGCCCGACGAGAGCGCCGACGGCAGCGACGCCGCCTGCTCCGCGATCCCGAACCGCTCCAGGAGCCCGTCCACGGCCGCCCCCGCGCCCACCACGCCGTGGCCGCGCGCGACGAGGACGAGGTGCTCGCGCACCGTGAGCGCGGGGAAGAACGCGTCGTCGTCGAGCACGCCCGCGACGCGGGCGCGGAAGCCCCGCTCGCGCTCGTCCACGTCCCGACCGAAGGCGCGCACCGTGCCGCCGAGCGGTGGCTGCAGGCCGATCACCGTGCGCAGGAGCGTCGACTTCCCGCTGCCGTTCGCGCCGATGACGACGACCAGCTCGCCGGGGTGCACCGTGAGGTCGACCGGCGCGCACACGGCCACGTCGGCGTAGCCGACGCGCAGGGCGCGCGCCTCCAGCACGGGGGCGGGCGCCGGTGCGGGAGCCACCACGGTCAGGCCCCCGACGTCGGCGCGGCCGGCTCCCCGCCCGTGCCGGCGAGGATCTCGCGGGCGCGGGCGACGTCGTCGTGCATCTGGGCGACGAGCGGCTCGATCCCGTCGAAGCGCAGCGTCGGGCGCAGGCGCTCGACCAGCTCGAGGACGACGTCCTCGTCGTACAGGTCGAGGTCGGCCCGGTCGAGGACGTAGGCCTCCACGCGACGTTCGACGCCGTCGAACGTCGGGTTGGTGCCGATGGAGATCGCGGCCGGGAGCCGGACGTCGGCGTGCCGGGGGTCGGCACCCGCGAGCTGCGGGCGCTCCAGCCAGCCCGCGTACACGCCGTCGGCCGGGACCATGCCGCTGATCGCGCCGAGGTTCGCCGTCGGGAAGCCGAGCTCGCGGCCCCGGGCGTCGCCGTGCACGACCGTGCCCCGCACGCGGTGCGCTCGGCCGAGGATGCGGGCCGCCTCGCGCACGTCGCCCGCCGCGAGCAGCGCCCGCACGCCCGTGGAGGACCAGCGCACCTGCGAGTCGCCCGGCGTCGCCTCGTCCGTGACGGGCACGCCCTGGTGCTGCCCGACGTCGTCGATCGCCACGACCTCGAACCCGAACCGCGACCCGAGCTCGACCATCGTCTCGATCGTCCCCGCGTTGTCGCGGCCGAAGCGCACGTCGTGCCCCACGACGACCGTCCCGACCCGGAGCCCGTCGACGAGGTACGTGCGCACGAACTCCTCCGGGGTCTGGCGCGCGAACTCGAGCGTGTACTCGACGAGGAGGACGGCGTCCAGGCCCGTCGCCGCGAGCAGCTCGACCCGGTCGGCGATGCCCGTGATGAGCTCCGGCGCGCTCTCGGGGCGGTGCACGACCGCGGGGTGCGGGTGGAAGGTCACGGCGACCGCCCGCGCGTCGCGCGAGCGGGCGAGGTCGACGATCCGCCCGAGCACCTGGGCGTGGCCGCGGTGGACGCCGTCGAAGTTGCCGATCGTCACGACGGACGGGCCGAAACCCGGGGGAACCTGGCTCAGGTCCGTCCACAGGTGCACGCGAGAACTCCTCCGGTGAGGGGGCGGGTCGGGCGCGCCGGCAGGGAGTCGTCGGCGCCGCTGGACAAGACTGCCACGCCCCGGCCCCGACGCCGAACCGAGGACGTCAGGCGGGCGCCAGGACCAGCACGGGCTTCGCGAGGTCGGCGCCGCCGCGGCGTGTGTCCTCGACGAGCGCGACGAGCTCGCCCGCCGGGGAGATCGCCGCCGCCGTGCCCCGCGTCCCCGTCGCCGGGATCCACTGCCCGTACGACAGGGCCGTGGCCTCCTGCGCCGTGAGGTCGCGCACGGGGAACGTCGCGCGCGCCGCCTCGGCGAGCGGCAGGGTCGCGAGGACGCCGTCGCGGTCGGCCTGAGCCTCGAGCTCCTCGAGCGTGGAGGCGACGTCGAGCCCGTACCCGCCGACGCGCGTGCGCCGCAGGGCCGTGAGGTGCCCGCCCACGCCGAGCGCGGCACCGAGGTCGCGGGCGAGCGCCCGGACGTAGGTGCCGGACGAGACGGTCACGGCGACGTCCACGTCCAGGGCGGGGGGCGCGCCGTCGGACGCCTCCCCCGGGCCCACCGGGCGCACGTCGAGGACCTCGAAGCGCGAGACGACGACGGGCCGCGCCGCGAGGGCGACGTCCTCGCCCGCCCGGGCGCGCGCGTACGCCCGCTTCCCGTCGACCTTGATCGCGCTCACCGTGCTCGGCACCTGGAGGATCTCGCCCGTGAGGCCCGCGATCGCGCGGTCGAGGTCCGCGCGCCCGACGCCCGACGCGTCGGCGCGCGCGACGAGCTCGCCCTCGGCGTCGTCGGTCGTCGTGCTCGCGCCGAGCCGGATCGTCGCGTCGTAGTCCTTGTCCGCGCCGACGACGTACGTGAGGAGCTTCGTCGCCCGGCCGACCCCGAGCACGAGGACGCCCGTCGCCATCGGGTCGAGCGTGCCCGCGTGCCCGACCTTGCGCGTGCCGGCGAGCCGGCGGCCTCGACCGACGACGTCGTGGCTCGTCCAGCCGCCCGGCTTGTCGACGACGACGAGACCGTCGGGTGCGGTGGGCCGGCGCGGGGCCGTCGTGCGGGGTCGTCCCGAGCGCGACTCGGTCATCGTGCCTGCTCCGTCGCGACCCGCCGCAGCGCGGCCGAGGGGTCGATCGTGCACCGCACGAGCATCGCCAGCGACGGGTCGTCGTCGGCGTGCGCGTCGGCCTGGAGCGCGAAGAGCGTGTTGAGGAGCATGCCCTGCGCCACGAAGTCGCGTGCCTCGACGTCGCTCGCACCGGTGCGCGCGCGGTAGAGGTCGAACGACCGCGCCAGCACCTCGCGCCCCCGTGATCCGAGCACGGGGTCCGAGCCGAGGACGAAGCCGTGCATGAGGACCCGGAGCTGGTCGGGGTCGGCGACGAGGCGCGTGTAGGCCTCGACCATCGCGGCCTTCGCGTCAGGACCGGGCCGAACGGCCTCGAACCGCGCGAGGACCTCCGTCGCGATGCGGTCGAACACCTCGCGGAACAGCTCCTCCTTGGTCCCGAACAGCCGGACCACGTACGGCTGGGAGACGTTCGCGGCACGCGCCACCTGGTCGGTGCTCGTGCCCGCGTAGCCGCCCTCGGCGAACACCGCCGTCGCGGCGTCGAGGATCTGCTCGCGACGTTCGTCGCGCGTCATGCGCCGGGTCGGGACGTCGGGACTCATGGTTGACAGGTTATCAGTCGATAACTAGCGTCGCTCGGGCAGTAATCAATCAATGCTTACTAGCCGGAGGATGCCATGTCCGTCTCCCCGCCCGACGCCGTCGCCCGCGACGACGAGCACCTCGCCGCCGTCGCGGAGCCGTCGCCGTCCGCCGCGCACGCCCCGCCCGAGGCGGGCCCGCGGCGCGCGCGGCCGGTCGCGCTCGCACTCGTCGCCGCCTCGCTCCCGATGTTCATGGCGACGCTCGACAACCTCGTCGTCACCGGCGCGCTCCCCGTGATCTCCGCGGCGCTGCGCCCGACGGTCGAGGAGCTGCAGTGGTTCGTCAACGCGTACACGCTCACCTTCGCCGCGCTCATGCTGCCCGCGGCCGCGCTCGGAGACCGGTTCGGTCGCCGCCGGGTGTTCGTGGCCGGGATCGCGCTCTTCACGCTCGCGTCGGCGGGGGCAGCCCTGGCGTCCACCCCGGGCGCGCTCGTCGCGGCCCGCGCGGTGCAGGGCGCAGGAGCCGCCGCGATCCTCCCACTCTCCCTGGCCCTGCTGGTGGGCGCGGTGCCGCCGGCGCGACGCGCCCTCGCGATCGGCGTCTGGAGCGGCGTCTCCGGCCTCGGCGTCGCGCTCGGCCCGCTCGTCGGCGGCGCCGTCGTCGAGGGACTGAGCTGGGAGGCGATCTTCTGGCTCAACGTCCCGGTCGCGCTCGTCGCCGTCCCGCTCGTCCTCGCCGGGCTGCGCGAGACCTTCGGGCGGCGCCAGCCGTTCGACGTGCCCGGGCTGCTGCTCGCGGGCAGCGGGATCCTCCTCGCGGTGTGGGGCATCGTCGACGCCGAGCGGCGCGGCTGGGGCTCGGGGGCCACGGTCGCCACGCTCTCCCTCGCGACGGCCCTCCTCGTGCTCTTCGTCGTCCACGAGTCGCGCACGGCGCACCCGCTCGTGCCGCTGCGGCTGTTCCGCTCGCGGAGCTTCAGCGCGGCGAACGTCGCGAGCCTCGCGTTCGCGGTCGGGATGTTCGGCGCCGTCTTCCTGCTCACGCAGTTTCTGCAGGTCGGGCTGGGCTTCTCCCCCCTCGAGGCCGGCGTCCGCACCCTCCCCTGGACGGCCGCACCGATGGTCGTGGCACCGCTCGCGGGCGCTCTCGCGGGCCGCCTCGGCACCCGTCCGCTCGTCGTCGGCGGCCTCGTGCTCCAGGCGGCGGCGCTCGGCTGGATGGCCGTGCTCGTCGGGTCCGGGACGTCCTACGCCGCGCTCGTCCCGGCGTTCGTCCTCGCCGGGGTGGGCATGGGCCTGACGTTCGCCCCGGTCTCGACGGCGGCGCTCGCCGGGGTGGGGGACGCCGACCACGCGACGGCGAGCGGCGTCAACGCCACCGTGCGGGAGATCGGCGTCGCGCTCGGCGTCGCCGTCCTCACCGCCGTCTTCCTCGGCGCGGGAGGTGCGCTCACCCCTGCCGCCTTCGCCACGGGCCTCGCTCCTGCGCTGGCCCTGGGCGCGGCGGTCCTCGTCGTCGCCGTCGTGGCGGGCCTCGCCATCCCGCGCGGCACAGGTCGCTGACCGGCGGCGCACGACGACGGGACCCTCCCCGCGAGACGACGGTGCCCGGCCGGGGAGCGCGTGTCCGCCGCTCCCCGACCGGGCATCGATGTCCTGTGGCGCAGGACGCTACGCCTCGGTGGCGCCGTCCTCCTCGCTCGTCCGGTACGGGTCCGCGTCCCCGGCGAAGGCCTTGCCCTCGCGCAGGGCCGCGAGCTCCGCGTCGCGACGGCGCGCCTCGACGAGCGCGGCGTCGAGGTGCGCGGCCGTCTCGGGGACGGAGTCGAGGTGGAACTCGATCGTCGGCGTGAGACGGATCCCCGTCTGCTTGCCGACCTCGGACCGGATGAGCCCCTTGGCGCTCTCCAGCGCGGCGGCCGTCCCGGCCCGCTCCTCGTCCGTGCCGTACACGGTGTAGAACACGGACGCGTTCTGCAGGTCACCGGTGACGCGCACGTCCGTCACCGTGACGAACCCGAGCCGCGGGTCCTTGATCCGCGTGTCGAGCAGCTGCGCGACGATCTCCTTGATGCGGTCGGCGAGCTTCCTCGCCCGGGGGTGGTCGACCATGGCTTCTTCCTTTCGTGCCGAGCGTTCCGGCGACGGTCCCGACGACCGTACGCCGAACGGTCCCCGTCGGCCGGGCGTGACGAGCGTCAGGAACGCGGCTTCTCCCGCATCTCGAACGTCTCGATCGTGTCGCCGACCTGGAGGTCGTTGAACGAGCCCAGTCCGATACCGCACTCGAAGCCCTCGCGGACCTCGGTGGCGTCGTCCTTGAACCGCTTGAGCGACTCGACCGTGAGGTTGTCCCCCACGACCTTGCCGTCGCGCAGGACGCGCGCCTTGGCGTTGCGGCGGATCTCGCCCGACCGGACGATCGAACCGGCGATGTTGCCGAACTTGGAGGAGCGGAAGATCTCGCGGATCTCCGCCGTGCCCAGCTGGGCCTCCTCGTACTCCGGCTTGAGCATGCCCTTGAGCGCGGCCTCCACGTCCTCGATCGCCTGGTAGATGATCGAGTAGAAGCGGACGTCGACGCCCTCGCGCTCGGCCAGGTCCTCGACGCGCTCGCCGTACTTCACGTTGAAGCCGATGATGATCGCGTTGTCGACCGTCGCGAGGTTGACGTCGTTCTGCGTGATCGCACCGACACCGCGGTGGATGACGCGCAGCTCGACCTCGTCGCCCACGTCGATCTTGAGCAGCGCGTCCTCGAGAGCCTCGACGGCACCGGACACGTCACCCTTGAGGACGAGGTTGAGGGTCTCGACCTTGCCCTGCTGGAGCGCCTGCGTGAAGTCCTCGAGGCTGATGCGCTTGCGGCGCTTGGCCAGGAGGGCGGCGCGCTCGGCGGCCTCGCGCTTCTCGGCGATCTGGCGCGCCGTGCGCTCGTCCGGCGCCACGAGGAACGTGTCGCCCGCGCTCGGCACGGACGCGAGACCCAGCACGAGGACCGGACGGGCGGGGCCCGCCTCGGTCACGGCGTTGCCGTGCTCGTCGAACATCGCGCGGACGCGGCCGTGGGCCGTTCCGGCGACGATCGCGTCACCGACGCGCAGCGTGCCGGACTGGACGAGGACGGTCGCGACGGCGCCGCGGCCCTTGTCCAGGTTCGCCTCGATGGCGACGCCGCGAGCGTCCTTGTCGGGGTTCGCGCGCAGGTCGAGCGAGGCGTCGGCCGTGAGCAGGACGGCCTCGAGGAGGTCGTCGATGCCCATGTTCTGCTTGGCCGACACGTCGACGAACATGGTGTCGCCGCCGTACTCCTCGGCCACCAGGTTGTACTCGGTGAGCTGCTGGCGGATCTTGGCCGGGTTGGCCGACTCCTTGTCCACCTTGTTCACCGCGACGACGATCGGCACGTTCGCCGCCTGGGCGTGGTTGAGCGCCTCGATGGTCTGCGGCATCACGCCGTCGTCCGCGGCCACGACCAGGATCGCGATGTCCGTCACCTGGGCACCACGGGCACGCATGGCGGTGAACGCCTCGTGACCCGGGGTGTCGATGAAGGTGATGGCGCGGTCGGTGCCCTCGTGCTCGTGGCGCACCTGGTAGGCACCGATGTGCTGGGTGATGCCACCGGCCTCGCCCGCGACGACGTCCGTCTGGCGGATCGCGTCGAGGAGCTTGGTCTTTCCGTGGTCGACGTGACCCATGACGGTGACGACCGGCGGACGAGCCATGAGCTCGTCGTCGCCCTCGGCCTCGAGCTCCGCGTCCAGGTCGATGTCGAAGGACCCGAGCAGCTCGCGGTCCTCCTCCTCCGCCGAGACCATCTCGATGACGTAGCCGAGCTCGGCCGCGAGGGTGCCGAACGTGTCCTCGTCGAGCGACTGCGTCGCGGTCGCCATCTCACCGAGGTGGAAGAGGACCGTGACGAGGCTCGCGGGGTTCGCGTCGATCTTGTCCGCGAAGTCGTTCAGGGACGAGCCGTGCCGCAGTCGCACGACGGTCGAGCCGTTCCCGCGGGGAACCTGCACGCCGCCGAGCGACGGCGCCTGCATCTGCTCGAACTCCTGGCGCTTCGCGCGCTTCGACTTGCGCCCGCGCACGGGACGGCCGCCGGCGCGCCCGAAGGCGCCCTGCGTGGAGCCGCGACCCGCACCACCGCGACCGCCGCCACCGGGACGACCGGCGAAGCCGCCGCCGCCACCGGGCGCGCCGCCACCACCGGGGCGACCGCCGAAGCCGCCACCGCCGCCACGACCGCCGCCGCCACCGCCGGGACGACCGCCGGGAGCGGGACGCTCGCCGGGGCGACCGATCGAGGTGCGGCCGGGCATCATGCCCGGGTTCGGGCGCGGGCCACCGGGACGCGGAGCGGGACGGGGGCCACCCGGGCGGGGGCCGCCCGGACGCTCGCCCGACGCCGCCGCGGCACCCTCGGCGCGCTCGGGACGCGCGCCGGGCCGGGGCATGCCCTGGCTGGACGCGAAGGGGTTGTTGCCCGGGCGCGGGGCGCCCGGACGCGGGCCGCCACCCTGCCGGGGCATGCCCTGGCTGGAGGCGAACGGGTTGTTGCCCGGGCGCGGGGCACCGGGGCGCGCGCCCGAGCCACCCGGACGGGGGGCGGGCGCGTTCGTGCCGCCGCCCGGCTTGGGCGTGGCGGTGGGCTTCTGGGGCGCCGGGCGCTCGGCCGCGGGGGCCTGGGGCGCCGGAGCCTTCGGTGCCGGTGCGGCGGGCGCCGGGGCCTGAGGTGCCTTCGCGGGCTCGGCCGGGGCCGGGGCCGCCGACCGGGGCGCGGGAGCCTCCGCCTTCGGCGCGGCCGGCTCGGCCTTCGCCTCGGGCTTGGGGGCCGGCTTCGGCGCGGCCGGGCGCGCGGCGGGTGCCGCCGCGGGCTTGCTCGCGGCGCCGCCCCCGGCGGGGAAGGCGTCGCGCAGCTTGCGGACCACCGGTGGCTCGATGGTCGAGGATGCCGAGCGGACGAACTCACCGAGCTCCGTCAGCTTGGTCATGATGGTCTTGCTCTCCACCCCGAGCTCCTTCGCGAGCTCGTAGACGCGGACCTTTGCCACAACTCTCCTGTCTCGGCCCGCCCCGGACAGGGAGGACCGTCGTTAGTGCTGGGTGCTCATCGCTGGGTACTCATCGGGTGCCCATCGGCTTCTAACCCGCTTCCTTGTCGACGTGTCGTGCAGTGCGGCCCCGGGGACGGGGCCGTGACGCATGGCTCAGACGTGCTCTCCCGGCCGCGCCTCGATCACGGTGCGGACCGCGGCGAGGTCGAGGGGCCCGGCGACGCGCAGGGCCCGCGGGAAGGCCCGCCGGCGTTCCGCCGTCTCGAGGCACCGGGCCGACGCGTGGAGCCACGCACCGCGACCCGGCAGCGACCGTCCGGCGTCCACCACGAGCCGGGGCTCGTCGGCGCTCGCACCGGACCGGTCGAGGACCAGACGGAGGAGAGCTGACCGCAGGTCGCGCTCCCGGCATCCGACGCACGTACGGACAGGACCCGAGCCCGTGGGTACGGGGCGGGTCGTGGTGTCCTGGGGCATGGTCGAGGTGCGGGCGCGCGGCCCGGTCGAGGACAGTCTACCGCGCCGTCCCGTCATCCGTGACCGTCCCACCCCTGTCGACTACCGGTCTCCGGTGCGAGGACCTGCGGGAGCGTCGTCGCCGGACCGCTCCGCCGGGGCGCCGCCCTCGTCCGAGCGGATGTCGATGCGCCACCCCGTGAGCTTCGCGGCCAGGCGGGCGTTCTGCCCCTCCTTGCCGATCGCCAGGGAGAGCTGGAAGTCCGGGACGACGACGCGCGCGGCGCGGGCCACCTCGTCGACGACCGTGACGGACGACACACGAGCCGGTGACAGGGCGTTGGCCACGAACTGCGCCGGGTCGTCGCTGTGGTCGACGATGTCGATCTTCTCGCCGTGCAGCTCCGCCATGACGGCGCGCACCCGGGAGCCCATCGGGCCGATGCAGGCGCCCTTGGCCCCGAGACCGGGGACCCGGGAGCGCACGGCGACCTTCGTCCGGTGCCCGGCCTCGCGGGCGATGGCGGTGATCTCCACCGACCCGTCCGCGACCTCGGGCACCTCGAGCTCGAACAGCTTGCGCACGAGGTTCGGGTGCGTGCGGCTCAACGTGATCTGCGCGCCCTTCATTCCCCGGGCCACCTCGAGCACGTACGCGCGCAGGCGCTCGCCGTGCACGTACTCCTCCGTGGGCACCTGCTCGTGCGGCGGGAGGACCGCCTCGGTGCCGCCGACGTCGACCAGCACCACGCGCGGGTCGCGGCCCTGCTGGATGACGCCCGCGAGGACCTCGCCCTCCTTGCCGCGGAACGTGCCGAGGATCTGGTCGTCCTCGGCGTCGCGCAGGCGCTGGACGATGACCTGGCGCGCGGTCGACGTCGCGATCCGGCCGAAGTCGGCGGGCGTGTGGTCGAACTCCGGCCCGTACTCGACCGGGCCGCGCGGGGCGTCCTCGTCGTCGGTCTGGGGAGCCGGCAGCTCCTCGCGCGCCCACACGGTGACGTGCCCCGTCTTGCGGTCGAGCTCGACGCGCGCGCGGGAGTACGCGTCCGGGGTGCGGTGGTACGCCGAGAGCAGGGCCTGCTCGATCGCGGCCACCAGGACGTCGAGGCTGATGTCCCTCTCGCGCTCCAGCAGGCGCAGCGCGCTCATGTCCACGTCCATCGTCAGGCCTCCTCGTCGTGGGCGGTCGTGTCGTCGGTCGAGCCGGGCGCCGGATCGTCGGCAGCGTCGTCGAGCTCGGGCAGGTCGGCCTCCAGGGCGCGCCTGAGCTCCACCTGCACCTGCCCACGGACCACGTCGGCCAACGGCACGACGCGCTCCGTCACGACCCCGCGCGCGCCGGGTACGTCGAGCAGCAGGTCCGGGCCGACCTCGGACCCGGCCCGCAGGCGCCCCTCGACCGTGCCGCCGTCGGCGAGCACGAGGCGTACGAGGCGACCGCGGGCGCGCCGGAAGTGGCGCGGCTCGGTGAGCGGACGGTCGGTGCCGGGCGTCGAGACCTCGAGCGTGTACGCGCCGCGGAGCGGGTCCACCGCGTCCAGCGCCGTGGAGATGGGGCGGGTCGCCTCCGCCACGGTGTCGAGGTCGAGGTTCCCCTCGACGTCGTCCGGGAGATCGAGCACGACGCGCACCACGGAGCGGGCTCCGGCGCGCGACACCGTGACGTCCTCGAGGAAGAGTCCCGCGTCCCGGACCGCGGGCTCGATCGCCGCGCGCACGCTCTCGCGGAGCGCGTGCGACGTCGCGTCGCCCCCGGGTGCCTTGCCGGACTGACCGCCCGCCTGCCCTGCCATGACTCAGCTCCTGTCCGTGTCCCACGCCGGGTACGGAAGACGACCGGTGTGTTGTTGTCTCGGGATCTCCCGACGATCCGCTCGTCGGGACGTTCGACCGGGGACCAGCCTAACGACTCGCGGGCCCCGGACGTGACATCATCGCCCCCGATGACTCCCCACGCGACCGCGGCACCCGCGGCGACCCGTTCCCGCCCGGGCCGGACGCCCCGGCCCGGGGGCCGCCTGCTCGCCGCCGTGACGGTGCTCGCGACCGGCGTCCTGGCGGCCGGGTGCGGCCTCCGGCTGGAGACGCCGCCCCCCACCGAGCCGTCGCCCGACGCCGTCGAGGTGCTCCGCGCCGGCGCGGTGGACGAGGCCCTCGCGATCGCCGACCTCGTGGCGGACGTCACGCCGGGCGTGACCGACCCGGCCACCCTCGCAGCCCTCGAGGACGTCGCGACGTTCGCCGGGCAGCACGTCGACGCCCTCGGCGGGGTCTACGACTCCGGGCTGGGCGACCTCGACCTCCCCGGTGGCGACACCCCCCCACAGGGTCCCCCGCCGGGGGGCGACGACGAGGCCGCCGGCGACGAGACGCCGGCCGGCGGCGAGGGCACCGACGACGGCTCGTCCGACGCCCCCGGCACCGGCGGCGACCTCGCCACGACCGACGACGTCGTCGTCGCGCTCGTGGAGGCCGCGCAGCGCGCGGGCGCCTCGGCCGACGCGTCGACGGACGCCGGGCTCGCCCGGCTCCTCGCGTCGGTCGCGGCGTCGGACCACGTCTCGGCGCGACGCCTCGCCGCGCTCACCGGGTCCGCCGCGGCCGACGGGCTCGCGACGACGGCCCCACCCGTCGAGGAGTCGCCCGCCGGCGTCGGCGCGCCGGACCTCGCGACGCTCGTCGAGTCGGAGGACGCCGCGGGGTACGCGTACGAGGTGCGCGCCGCGCAGTCCGAGGGCGACGCCCGCACGGCTGCGGTCGCGCGCGCCGCCGAGCACCGTGCGCGCGGCCAGGCGTGGGCCCTCGCAGCCGGGACGGACGGCACCGCGCAGGACCCCCGGCGCGTCGCCTACGCGCTGCCGGACGACGCGGACCTCGCCTCCCTGGCGCGCCAGGTCGAGTCGGGCCTCGCGCAGTCGTACGCGAGCCTCGTCGCGACCGCCCCGGCCACCTCCCGGGCCGAGGCGGTGGCCCTCCTCGTCGACTCGTGGGCGGGCGCGGTCGCGTGGGGCGAGCCGCCCGTCGCCTTCCCCGGGCTCCCGGAGCAGGCCGCCGGCTGAGCCCGGCCGCGCCCCGGCGTCGGACGGGCGCCACCCGGCTCGGTGCGGGAGCGGCACGCGACCCGCGCGGGACCGCCGCTCCTCCCGCTCTCCTCCGGGGACGACGGAGGCGCCCCCGGCCCGTGAGACCGGACCGGGGGCGCCTCCGACGCTGCGACGTGTCAGCCCAGGAGCTCGGCCACCTGCGCCGCCACGTGCTCGACGGCGTCCGCGACGGCGACCTGCACGGCCTCGCCCGCGCGGGGGCGGACCTCGACGACGCCGTCGGCCAGGCCGCGGCCCACGACGAGGAGGAGCGGCACGCCGAGGAGCTCGGCGTCCTTGAACTTCACGCCCGGCGAGACCTTCGGACGGTCGTCGTAGACCACCTCGATGCCCCGGGCCGTGAGCTCGGTCGCGAGGCGCTCGGCCTCGTCGAACACGCTCGCGTCCTTGCCCGTCGCGACGACGTGCACGTGCGCGGGCGCGACGTGCGCGGGCCACGCGAGCCCGGCGTCGTCGTGGTTCGCCTCCGCGAGCGCCGCGAGCACGCGCGTCACGCCGATGCCGTACGACCCCATGGTCACGACGACCTGCTTGCCGTTCTCGTCGAGCACGGTGAGGCCGAGCGCCTGGGCGTACTTGCGCCCGAGCGCGAAGATGTGGCCGATCTCGATACCGCGGGCCAGCTCGAGCGGGCCCGAGCCGTCGGGCGCGAGGTCGCCCGCGCGGACCTCGGCCGCCTCGACCGTGCCGTCGGCGGCGAAGTCGCGCTCGGCGACGAGGTCGAACACGTGCCGCCCCGGTTCGTTCGCGCCGGTGATCCAGCGCGTGCCGGCGACGACGCGCGGGTCGAGCAGGTAGCGCACGGAGTGCCGCTCGGGCACCTCGCTCTCCACGACCTCCGCGGGCACGTCGCGCCGGACGTTCGGGCCGAGCACCTGCGGGCCGATGTAGCCCTTGACGAGCTCGGGGTGCGCGGCGAAGTCCGCGTCCGTCGCCGGCTCGACCTCGGCCGGCTCGAACGCCGCGCCGACGCGCTTGAGGTCGACCTCGCGGTCGCCGGGCAGCCCGACGACGACGACCTCGCGGCGGCCGTCGGGGTGCGTGAGGGCGAGCACGACGTTCTTCAGCGTGTCCGCCGCCGTCCACGCGCGGTCGGGGCGCGGGAAGCGGGCGTTGGCGAGGGCGACGAGCGAGTCGATCGTCGGGGTGTCGGGCGTGTCCTCGACGTGCGCCGCGGGCGCGTCGGCGTAGTCGACGTCCTCCGGGACGGGCGTCACGACCGCCTCGACGTTGGCCGCGTACCCGCCGGGCGAGCGCACGAACGTGTCCTCGCCGATCGGCGTCGGGGTGAGGAACTCCTCGGAGCGCGAGCCGCCCATGGCGCCCGACGTCGCGGCCACGATCACGTACTCGAGCCCGAGCCGGTCGAAGATGCGCCGGTACGCCGCGCGCTGCGCCTCGTAGGAGCGCTCCAGACCCTCGTCCGTGGTGTCGAACGAGTAGGCGTCCTTCATGACGAACTCGCGGCCGCGGATGAGGCCGGCGCGAGGACGCGCCTCGTCGCGGTACTTGGTCTGGATCTGGTAGATCGTCAGCGGCAGGTCCTTGTACGACGAGTACAGGTCCTTGACGAGGAGCGTGAACATCTCCTCGTGCGTCGGCGCGAGGAGGTAGTCGCCCTCCTTGCGGTCCTTGAGCCGGAAGATGTTGGGCCCGTACTCCGTCCAGCGGCCCGTCGCCTCGTACGGCTCCTTGGGCAGCAGCGCCGGGAAGTGCACCTCCTGCGCGCCCGCCGCGGCCATCTCCTCGCGGACCACGTCCTCGACCTTGCGCAGCACGCGCAGGCCGAGCGGGAGCCAGGTGTAGATGCCAGGCGCGGCGCGGCGGATGTAGCCCGCTCGCACGAGGAGCTTGTGGCTCGCGACCTCGGCGTCGGCCGGGTCCTCGCGCAGCGTCCGGACGAACAGGGTGGACAGGCGCAGGAGGTCGGCGCCCCGGACGCGGGTGGAGGCCGCGGCGGGCGCGCCGGACGTGACGGAAGACATGCGCCCCACCCTACCGGCGGGGAGGATGTCCCCATGCCCGAGCTGCCCGAGGTCGAGGCCCTCGTCCGGTTCCTCGACGACCGCGCGACCGGACGCACCGTCGTCGCCGCCGACGTCGCCCAGATCGCCGCGCTCAAGACGTTCGACCCGCCCGTCGGGGCGCTCGTCGGGCGCGTCGTGACCGGTGCCCGCCGCCACGGCAAGTGGCTCGACCTCGTCCTCGCGCAGCCCGTGGACGGCCCGCCCGCGCCGGGGCCCGACGACGAGGTCCACCTCGTCTTCCACCTCGCCCGCGCCGGGTGGCTGCGGTGGTCGGAGAAGGCACCGACGACGCCCGTGCGGCCCCGGCTCGGCGGCAGCGGGGGCGGGAAGGCCGCGGTGCTCGCGCTGCGCGTGCGGTTCGACGACGGCTCGGGGTTCGACCTCACCGAGGCGGGGACGCGCAAGCGGCTCGCGGTGCACGTCGTCCGGCACCCCGAGGAGGTCCGGGCGATCGAGACGCTCGGGATCGAGCCGCTCGACCCGGGCTTCACCCCCGAGGCGCTCGGGGCGCTCATGGCCGCGCGCAACCAGCAGGTCAAGGGGCTCCTGCGCGACCAGTCGTCGATCGCGGGGATCGGCAACGCCTACTCCGACGACATCCTCCACGCGGCCCGCACGAGCCCGTTCAAGCTCACGCGCTCGTTCACGCCGGACGAGGTCGCCCGGGTGCACGCCGCCGTCGGCGAGGTGCTCGCGGAGGCCGTGGCGGCGTCGTCGGGCAAGCCCGCCGCGGAGCTCAAGGACGCCAAGCGCGCGGGCATGCGCGTGCACGGACGCACCGGGCTGCCGTGCCCCGTGTGCGGGGACGTCGTGCGCGAGGTGAGCTTCGCCGACCGCAGCCTGCAGTACTGCGCGACGTGCCAGACGGGGGGCCAGGTCCTCGCCGACCGCCGGATGTCGCGGCTGCTCAAGTAGCGCGCGGGTCGCGGACCGTCAGAAGAGGACCGTGGCGTACGTGCCGACCTGCTCGAACCCGACGCGCCGGTACGTCGCGAGCGCGCGCGCGTTGTAGTCGTTGACGTACAGCGACACCACCGGCGGCGCGACGCGGCGGGCGGCCTCGGCCGGGGTCCCCCGGCGGGCGAGGTGCACGACGGCGGCCATCCCCGGCGCGGCCAGGCCCTGGCCGCGGTACCGCGGGTCGACCCACACGCCCTGGACCTGCGCGACGAGCGGCGTCACCGCGCCGAGCTCCGCCTTGAAGACGACGTGCGGCGCGCCGTCGCCCCCCGCGATCCGGACGAACGACCGGCCCGCGAGCACGAGCGACCGCACCCGCTCCTCGTAGGCGCGCCCGCCGCCCTCGACGGGCGAGTAGCCGACCTCCTCGGTGAACATGCGCACGCACGCGGGCAGGACCACGGGCACCTCGGCCGCGACGGAGCGACGCACGCCCGGGTCGGGCTCGACGTCGGGGTCGCGGTCGATCGCGAGCGACGGCTGGTTCGCCCGGATCTCGCGCGGCGACGGCCAGTGGGGCGCGAGCTGCTCCCACAGCGCGAGGACGGCGTCACGCTCCCCCACCACCGACGACGACCGTCGTCCGGCGTGCCGCGCGAGCACGGCGAACGCCGCGACCGCCGCGCGGGCCCGGTCGGGGTCGAGCGACGCCGGGACGACCGGCACGAGGTTGGCACCGGCCCAGCACACCGCCTCGAGCGGCCCGACGGCCGGGAACCCCCAGGCCTGCCCGCCCGCCGCGTGCAGACCCGCGTGCTGGGCGACCGCGAGCCGCGCCGCCGCGAGCGTCGACGCGACCGGGTCGCCCGCACAGACCGCCAGCGCCTCCGGGACGTCCGCGTCGACGAGGACGCGCGCCCGGGCGTGCTCGCCGGCACCAGCCTCCCCGCGCGACCGCGGCCTCAGGGCCGGGACGGTCGGACGCCAGCGGGCCACCGGACCGTCAGCCGACCGTGACGACCGGCGGACCGGCCTGCGCGTCGTTCTCCGGCGTCATGGTCTCCGCGATGCGCAGCGCCTCCTCGATGAGCGTCTCCACGATCAGCGCCTCCGGCACCGTCTTGACGACCTCGCCCTTGACGAAGATCTGGCCCTTGCCGTTGCCCGACGCGACGCCGAGGTCCGCCTCGCGCGCCTCGCCCGGGCCGTTGACGACGCAGCCCATGACGGCGACGCGCAGCGGCACCTCCATGCCCTCGAGCCCGGCCGTGACCTTCTCCGCGAGCGTGTAGACGTCCACCTGGGCGCGCCCGCACGACGGGCACGAGACGATCTCGAGCTTGCGGGGCCGCAGGTTGAGCGCCTGGAGGATCTGGTTGCCGACCTTGACCTCCTCGACCGGAGGCGCGGACAGCGAGACGCGGATCGTGTCGCCGATGCCCTTGCTCAGCAGCGCGCCGAACGCCGTGGCCGACTTGATCGTGCCCTGGAACGCCGGTCCGGCCTCGGTCACGCCGAGGTGCAGCGGCCAGTCCCCCGCCTCCGCGAGCAGCTCGTACGCCCGCACCATGACGACCGGGTCGTTGTGCTTCACCGAGATCTTGAAGTCGTGGAACCCGTGCTCCTCGAAGAGCGACGCCTCCCACACCGCCGACTCGACCAGCGCCTCGGGCGTCGCCTTGCCGTACTTGGCGAGCAGTCGCGGGTCGAGAGACCCGGCGTTCACGCCGATGCGCAGCGACACGCCCGCGTCGGACGCCGCCTTCGCGATCTCCTTGACCTGGTCGTCGAACTTGCGGATGTTGCCCGGGTTCACGCGCACCGCGGCGCAGCCCGCGTCGATCGCGGCGAACACGTACTTGGGCTGGAAGTGGATGTCCGCGATCACGGGGATCTGCGACTTCTTCGCGATCGCCGGCAGCGCGAGCGCGTCGTCCGCGCTCGGGACCGCCACGCGCACGATGTCGCAGCCCGACGCCGTGAGCTCCGCGATCTGCTGGAGCGTCGCGTTGATGTCCGTCGTCGGCGTCGTCGTCATCGACTGGACGCTGATCGGCGCGTCGCCGCCGACGTCCACCTTGCCGACCTTGATCTTGCGGCTCTTGCGTCGCGGCGCGAGGACGGGCGGCGGGGCGGCAGGCATTCCGAGACTGATGGGTACGCTCACGCCCCTAGTATCCCCCGCCCGCCGTCCGACGCCGCACGTCGGACCTGTCCGGGACGTCACCTTCCCGCTCGGTCCAGCACATCTTCGCGGCCCCTCCACGCCGCCGGGTCGGGTCCGCGCTCTCGCGTCCGTGGTCGCGAGATGCGGGAAGTGGTCCCTGGCACGCCGCCCGCAGGGGCCGCTTCTCGCACCTCGGCACCCGCGCGCCGACCTCAGGACGACGCGCGGGTGCCCACGCGCGACGCCGCGGGCAGCGAACCCGACGACTCCGACAGGGACGGCGTCACGTGAGGCGGACCGGGTCGATGATGTCGGCGAGGATGAGGAGGGCGCCGACGCCGACGAGGACGACGAACATGACGTACGCGACGGGCATCATGCGGGCGAGGTCCGCCGGGCCCGGGCGCGGGAGTCCGCGGACGCGCGCGACCGTGCGCTTGGCCCCCTCGTAGAGGGCGTTGACGACGTGCCCGCCGTCGAGCGGCAGCAGCGGGATGAGGTTGAAGACGAACAGGGCCACGTTGAGCGCGGCGAGCAGCATGAGCATCGTGACGACGCGGTCGAGGACCGGGCTCTCGGCACCTGCCACGTCCACGGCGACACGGCCGACGCCGACGACGCTCATCACGGAGTCCTGACCGCGGGGCGCGTCGGTGAACGCGGCCTGGGCGGCCTCGTAGACCTTCACGGGCAGGGTGACGATGATCCCCGCCGTGCCGCTCACCTGCTGCCACGTGGCCTCGGCCGCGACGCCGATCCCCGTGGGCTGCCGCTCCACCGTCGGGGTGAAGCCGACGAAGCCGGCGGGCTCGGTCACCGGGTCGCCGGACTCGTCCACGACGGGCGTCCCGTCCTCGGCGACGACCTGGCGCTCCACGTCGACCGGCGTGATGGTGAGGTCGACCTGCTCGCCGTCGCGCTCGACGACGACGGGCGTCGCCTGGCCGGCGGAGCCGCGGATCATCCCCGAGAGCTGGTCCCAGGAGGTGACCTCCGTGCCGTCGAACGACACCACGGTGTCGCCCGGCTCCAGTCCGGCGGCGGCCGCCGGCGACGGGTCGGCCGTGGCCGCGCACTCCTCCTGCTCGGTCGCGACGACCGACGGGACGCACGCGGACACGGACCCGACCGTCGTCGTGACGGCGGGCAGGCCGATGCCGACGCACACGATCGCCATGAGCACGAACGCGATGAGGAGGTTCATGAAGGGGCCGCCGAGCATGACGACGACCTTCTTGGGGGCGGAGAGGTTGTAGAAGGCCCGGTGCTCCTCGCCGGGCCGGATCTCCTCGGTGCTCGCGTCGCGGGCGTCGGCGACGACCTGCGAGAAGAAGCCGTTCCCCCGCGGGCGCGCACCGGCGGGCGCGGGCGGGTACATGCCGACGAGGCGGACGTAGCCGCCGAGCGGGATCGCCTTGAACCCGTACTCGGTCTCGCCCCGGGTGCGCGACCACAGGGTCGGGCCGAACCCGACCATGTACTGGCTCACGCGGACGCCGAACCTCTTGGCGGGCACCATGTGCCCGACCTCGTGCAGCGCGATCGAGACGACGATCCCGACCACGATCACGAGGATGCCGATCAGCGTCGCCATCTGTCCCTCTGCTCCTTCTCGGCCCGGGCGCTCGACGCGACCGGACGCTTGCTCGTCACCGGCGGTCCAGGATCTCGCGCGCGCGGGCGCGCGCCCAGGCCTCGGCCTCCGCCACGTCGTCCAACGTCACGGCGTCCGCGGAGGTTCCGTCGTGCGCCGCGAGCACACGCTCGACGGTCGTCACGATGTCACCGAAACCTGCGCGTCCGCTGAGGAAGGCCGCGACGGCCTCCTCGTTGGCGGCGTTGTAGACCGCCGGGTGGGTCGCGCTCGCCGCGACGGCGGCGCGCGCGAGGCTCACCGCGGGGAACGCGGCGTCGTCGAGGGGCTCGAACGTCCACGACGTCGCGGCCGTCCAGTCGCACGGCGGGGTCACGGGGTCGAGCCGCTCGGGCCACGACAGCCCGAGCGCGATGGGCAGGCGCATGTCCGGGGGCGACGCCTGCGCGATCGTCGAGCCGTCGACGAACTCGACCATCGAGTGCACCACGGACTGCGGGTGCACGACGACGGTGATGTCGTCGGCCGGGACGTCGAACAGCAGGTGCGCCTCGATGAGCTCGAGGCCCTTGTTCATGAGGCTCGCGGAGTTCACCGTGACGACCGGGCCCATGGCCCAGGTGGGGTGCGCGAGCGCCTGCTCGACCGTCGCCGCCTTGACCGCGTCCGCGTCCCACCCGCGGAAGGGCCCGCCGGAGGCGGTCAGGATCAGGCGGCGCACCTCGGCCCGCGTCCCGGACCGCAGGCACTGCGCGATGGCCGAGTGCTCGGAGTCGACGGGCACGATCTGGTCGGCGTGCTGCTGCGCCGCGCGCACCAGGGCACCCCCGGCGACGAGCGACTCCTTGTTCGCGAGGGCCAGCGTGGACCCGGCGCGCAGCGCGGCGAGCGTCGGGCCGAGCCCGACGGAACCCGTGACGCCGTTGAGGACGACGTCGCTCCCCCGGGCGGCGAGCGCAGCGGCGGCGTCGGGCCCGGCGAGCACCTCGGGGACGTCCGCACGTCCGGCGAAGGCGCGCGCCAGCGCCTCGCCCAGCGCCGTGGCGCGCGACGCGTCGGCGACGCCGACCGCGCGCACGCCCAGCGTCGCGGCCTGGCGCGCGAGCAGCTGCACGTCTCCGCCGCCCGCCGAGAGCGCGTCGACGCGGAACCGGTCGGGGTGGGCCTGGACGACGTCGATCGCCTGCGTGCCGATCGACCCGGTCGAGCCGAGGATCGTCACGGTGCGGAGGGCGGGGGCGGGTCCGTCGGGCATGGTTCCCATCCTCCCAGGCCGCGGGCGGTGCGTGCGCACGGCGTGTCCCGACGCGTCAGCGCGGGGCCGTCCACTCGAGCGTGTACCGGAAGAAGAGCCGACGGCGCACGCGCACCCCGGGCAGGTGCGCCCGGGCCGTGCGCGCAATCTCGTCGACGGTGTGCCGCGGGTCCCGGACCGGCATGCCCGGAGCGTCCGTCCCGGGATCCCCGGGCCGGGCTCGGCGCGGGTGCTTGACGAGGCCCACGAGGGGGTTGAGGAGCGCCGACGGGACGTCGACCGCGAGGTCGCGCGCCGACACCACGCGCGCGAGGCCGACGACGAGCAACCGCCCGCCCGGGGCGAGGAGGCTGCGGGCGTGCGCGAGTCCGTCGTCGAGGTCGAGATGGTGCAGCACCGCGACCATCGTCACCGCGTCGTAGCCCCCGCCCACCCGGGCGTCCGGGCCGGTGGGGCGTCCCGGAGGACCGGGCTCGCCGGGTGAGCGGACGTCGTCGGGCGAGCGGACGTCGTCGAACCCGAGCTGCCGGACGGTGACGGCGGGGTCGGCGGCGAGGCGCGCCCGAGCCTGGGCGACCATGCCCGCGTCGGCGTCGATCCCGTGGACCTCGGGAGCCCGGCGGCGCAGCCGGCCGAGCAGCACGCCGGCCCCGCAGCCCACGTCGAGCACGACCCGGGCGCCGCGCGGCACCCGGCGCACGACCCAGCCGTGGAAGTGCTCGTTGTGGTTCCACGGGTGCCGGTCGTTGGCCGCCCTCAGCCACGAGGCGGCGCGGCGCACCAGCGGGTTCGCGGACGTCCGCGGATCGAGGCTCACGCGCGTCGGGTCCTGATGCGTCGTCACTCGACGCCGAGCAGGACCTCGATGGCGCGGGCGAAGAACGCGTCGACCGGACCCTCCGCGTACCCGTCGCGACCCCGCGCACGGCCGAACGTCGCGGAGCGGATCTCCGCCGCGGTGATCGGCACCTGACGGTCGAAGTAGGCGACGAGCCGGTCGCACAGGTCGTCCACGTCGTCGATGTCGTACGCGGGCTTGCCGCGCTCCGCGAGCGCGAACTTCTCACCGTCCGGGCGGCCCAGGCGTCCGTAGAGCGACCGGGCGCGCTCGGCGAGCGCGTTCATCCAGGCCTGCTGGCCGTGGGCGGCGACGTACTCGGCACGCTGGCGCGCGATGAACGCACCCTCGAGGCGGTCCAGCGCCGCATCGACCTCGTGCGTGTCGTACCCCCCACGGACCAGGTCGAAGACCGAGGCCTGGATCTCGGTGCTGGTCAGCCGCTCCTGCACCCGGCCCTCGTACACGTCGCGGGCGTGCTCGAAGAAGTCGTCGACCTCCTCGGGGTCGTACCCGTTCCGGGTCTTGCCGACCGTGGTGAACAGCGAACTCACTCGTCCTCCTCTGCCGCGAGCTGCCCGCAGGCACCGTCGATGTCGCTGCCGCGGGTGTCACGGATCGTCGTCGGGATCCCGTGACCGCGCAATCGTGCCACGAACTCCGCCTCGACGGCAGGGTCGCTGGCCGTCCAGATCGAGCCGGGCGTCGGGTTGAGCGGGATCGGGTTGACGTGCACCCAGCCGCGGCCCCGGGCGTTGAGCTTCTCGCCGAGCAGGTCGGCACGCCACGCGTGGTCGTTCATGTCCTTGATGAGCGCGTACTCGATGCTCACGCGCCGTCCGGTGACCTCGAAGTAGTGCCGCGCCGCGTCGAGCGTCTCGTCGACGCTCCACCGCGTGTTGATCGGCACGAGCTCGCTGCGCAGGTCGTCGTCGGGGGCGTGCAGCGACAGCGCGAGCGTCACCGGGATCCCCTCGTCGGCGAGCTTGCGCATCGCCGGGACGAGGCCGACCGTCGACACCGTGATGTTGCGCGCCGACATGCCGAGCCCGTCCGGGGCCGGCGCCACGAGGCGTCGGACCGTGCCCATGACGGCCTTGTAGTTGGCGAGCGGCTCCCCCATGCCCATGAACACGAGGTTGTTGAGCCGGGTCGGGCCGCCGGGGATCTCCCCGTCCGCGAGCGACCGGGCGGCGGAGCGCACCTGCTCGACGATCTCGGCGACGGAGAGGTTGCGCGTGAGGCCGAGCTGCCCCGTCGCGCAGAACGGGCACGCCATGCCGCAGCCCGCCTGGCTCGACACGCACAGCGTGGAGCGCTGCGGGTACCGCATGAGCACCGACTCGACCTTGGCGCCGTCGAAGAGGTGCCACAGCGTCTTGACGGTCGTCCCGCCGTCGGCCTCCATCCGGCGCGCCGCGGTGAGCAGCGGCGGGAAGAGCGCGTCCGTGAGCACGTCGCGCGTCGCCTTCGGCAGGTCCGTCATCGCCTCGGGGTCGCGCGTGAGGTGCGCGTAGTAGTGCGTCGCGAGCTGCTTGGCGCGGAACGGCTTCTCCCCGAGCTCGACGACGACGTCGCGCACCTCCTCGGGCGCGAGGTCGGCGAAGTGGCGCGGCGGCTTGCCGCGCCGAGGCGCGGTCATGACGAGCGGGAGCGGCTTCGACTCCGCGGACGGGCGGACGGAACGGACGGTCATGAGGAGGTCCAAGCGTGGGGGGTCGTGCGGACGGTTCGCACCGCGGTGCGAGCAGGTCGTCGGACGGCTGTCAGACGGCCAGCGCGAGGAGCACGTACACGAACGGGGCGGTGAGGAGCATGGAGTCGAGCCGGTCCAGGATGCCTCCGTGACCGGGCAGGAGCGACCCCATGTCCTTCAATTCTAGGTCGCGCTTGATCATCGACTCGGCGAGGTCGCCGACCGTCGCCGTGAGCGGGGCGAGGATGCCCAGCGCGACGCCCACGAGCGGGCTCGCCCCGAGGCCCACCACGGCCCCGACCACGCCGACCGCCGTCGCGAGCACGAACGAGCCCGCCAGCCCCTCCCAGGACTTCTTGGGGCTCACGGAGGGGGCCAGCGGGTGGCGCCCGAACAGGACGCCGGCGACGTACCCGCCGACGTCGTTCGCGACGGCGAGCAGGATGAAGATCAGGACCCGCACGCGCCCGTCGGGAGCGGCCAGCATGAGCATCACGAAGCCCGCCATGAACGGCAGGTACGCCGCCGCGAACGTGGCCGCCGCGGCGTCGCGCACCGCCGCCGTCCCCGACCCGTCGATGACCCGCCACACGACCGCGCCCGCGACCGTGAGCATGAAGGAGACGAGCAGGGCCTCGGGCCCCGAGTAGTACGAGGACACGAGGATGCCGACCGTGCCCACGAGGAGCGGGAGGAGCGGGAGGTGCAGCTCGCGGCGCTTGAACGCCTGGGCGAGCTCCCACAGCGCGGCGCCGACCGCCACGGTCGCGAGCAGCACGAAGAACTCGGGCCGGAAGGCGAGGCTCGCCGCGACGAGCGCGAGCAGGCCGAGGCCCACCGCGATCGCCACGGGGAGGTTGCGGCCCGCCTTGGGAGCGCGCGCCGCGGAGGTGCTGTCGCCGGCGGCCGTCGAGGAGGTGTCGGTCATCGGTGCGTGGAAGAGCTCGCCGGACGAGGTGCTCAGACCTCGAGCAGCTCGCTCTCCTTGCCCGCGAGGAGCGCGTCCACCTGGTCCACGTGCGCCTTGGTGAGGGCCTCGAGCTCCTTCTCGGCGCGCCCGACCTCGTCCTCGCCGGCCTCGCCGTCGCGCGCGATGCGGTCCAGCTCCTCCTTGGCGCGACGGCGCACGTTGCGGATCGCGACGCGCGAGTCCTCGGCCTTCGCCTTGGCGAGCTTCACGAAGTCACGGCGGCGCTCCTCCGTGAGGGCGGGCAGCACGACCCGGATGACGTTGCCGTCGTTGGAGGGGTTCACGCCGAGGTCGGAGTCGCGCAGCGACTTCTCGACCGCCGTGATCGAGCTCTTGTCGAACGGGGAGACGAGGATCGTGCGCGCCTCGGTCACCGTGAACGACGCGAGCTGCTGCAGCGGCGTCGGCGCGCCGTAGTAGTCGACCGTGATCTTGTTGAACATCGCGGCGTTCGCACGGCCCGTGCGGATCGCGGCGAAGTCCTCCTTGGCCACCTCGACGGCCTTGTCCATCTTCTCCTCGGCCTCGAGGAGGGTCTCGTCGATCACCAGTGCTCCTTCGTCGTTCGTCGGTGGGGTCGTGCGGTGTCCGTCGTCAGTCGGTCGTGACCAGTGTGCCAATATTCTCGCCGACCAGGGCACGCGTGACGTTCCCCGGCTCGCTCATGCCGAAGACGCGCATCCGCACGTCGTTGTCCCGGCACAGGCTCAGCGCCGTCGCGTCCATGACCCCGAGGTCGTTGACGAGCGCGTCGGTGTACGTGAGGTGGTCGAGCTTCGTCGCCGACGGGTCCTTGCGCGGGTCGGCGGTGTAGACGCCGTCGACGCCGTTCTTGCCCATGAGGACCTCCTGGCAGTGCGTCTCGAGGGCGCGCTGCACGGAGACCGTGTCGGTGGAGAAGTAGGGCATGCCGGCGCCGGCGCCGAAGATGACGACGCGGCCCTTCTCGAGGTGGCGGATCGCCCGCAGCGGGATGTACGGCTCGGCGACCTGGCCCATCGTGATGGCGGTCTGCACGCGCGTCTTCACCCCCGCCTGCTCGAGGAAGTCCTGGAGGGCGAGGCAGTTCATGACGGTGCCGAGCATGCCCATGTAGTCGGCACGCGCGCGGTCGAGCCCGCGCTGGGAGAGCTCGGCGCCGCGGAAGAAGTTCCCGCCGCCGACGACGATGGCGACCTGCACGCCCTGGGCGACCGCGTCCGCGATCTCCTGGGCGACGCGCTGGACGACGTCGGGCGCCAGACCGATCTGCCCGCCGCCGAACGTCTCGCCCGACAGCTTGAGGAGCACCCGCCGGTGCTCGGAACCCTCGCGGGGCGTGGTCTGCTCGCCTGCCGTCACTGTCGACACCTGTCCTTCGTCCTGGCCCGGTGGGGTGGGGGGGTGGTCCTGCTCCGCCGTCGCCCCACCCGATGGTGCGGCACGACGCCGGTCGTCGCGCGCCCGGAGCCGGGTGCGCGGTCGGCCCGGTCCCGCCGCCTCGGGGGCGGCGGGACCGGGCCGACGGGGGCGTCAGGCGCCGACGCGGTACCGCACGAACTCGGTGATGGTGCCACCGACCTCGGAGACGACCTGGCCGACCGTCTTCTTCGGGTCCTTCGCGAGCGGCTGGTCGACGAGGACGACGTCCTTGAAGTAGCCGTTGAGACGACCCTCGACGATCTTCGGCAGCGCGGCCTCGGGCTTGCCCTCGTTGCGCGAGGTCTCCTCGGCGATGCGACGCTCGTTCTCGACCGTCTCGGCCGGGACCTCGTCGCGCGACAGGTACGTCGGGGACATCGCGGCGACGTGCTGCGCGACGTCCTTCGCGACGGCCTCGCCCGCGGCGTCCGTGGCGACGACGACGCCGATCGACGGCGGCAGGTCACGCGCCGTGCGGTGCAGGTACGCCGTGACGCGCTCGCCGGCGACGCGGGTCACGCGGCGCAGGACGATCTTCTCGCCGAGCGTCGCGGCCTGGTTGTCGATGACCTCCTGGACGGTCTCGCCGTCCGAGTCCGCGGCGAGGGCCGCGTCCGCGTCGCGCGCGCCGGCCTCGGCGGCAGCCTTGAGGACGCGGTCCGCGAGCGAGATGAACGTGTCGTTCTTGGCGACGAAGTCCGTCTCGGAGTTGAGCTCGATGAGCGTCGCGACCTGGCCACCCTCGGTGTCGCGGATGTCGACGGCGATGAGGCCCTCGGAGGTCGAGCGGCCCTCGCGCTTGGCGACGCCCTTCAGACCCTTGACGCGGATGATCTCGAGCGCCTTCTCCGCGTCGCCGTCCGCCTCGTCCAGAGCCTTCTTGACGTCGAGCATGCCGGCGCCGGTGCGCTCGCGCAGGGCCTTGATGTCAGCGGCGGTGTAGTTCGCCATGGTGGTTCCTCACTCGTGGTTCGTCACGGGTTCTTCGTCACGGGTACGTGCTGGGGCACCGTGCCGGTGCCCGGTGCGCCGGTGGGACGGCACGGGGTGCGCGGCGGGCGACCGCCGCGCACCCCGGGACGTCACTTGGTCTCGTCGGCCTCGGCGTCGGCGACCACGGCCTCCGCGTCGGCGACGGCGGCGACCTCGGCAGCAGCCTCGGCCACGACCTCGGCAGCGGCGTCGCCCGGCTCCTCGGCGGCGACCTCGGCAGCGGCCTCGGCGACCTCCTCGGCCGCGGCGGCCTCGACGTTCGCCTCGGCGGCGGTCTCGTCGGCCGCGAGCTGCTTCTCGGCACCGGCGAGGAGCTCGCGCTCCCACTCGGCCAGCGGCTCGGCCTCGGCGCCCGCCTCGGCCTCGGCACCGGAACGGCCGGAGTGGCGCTGGAGCAGACCCTCGGCGACCGCGTCCGCGATGACGCGCGTGAGCAGCGTCACGGAGCGGATCGCGTCGTCGTTGCCCGGGATCTTGTAGTCCACGACGTCGGGGTCGCAGTTGGTGTCCAGGATCGCGACGATCGGGATGTGGAGCTTGCGCGCCTCGTCGACCGCGAGGTGCTCCTTGTTCGTGTCGACGATCCACACGGCGGAGGGGACCTTCGCCATGTCGCGGATGCCGCCGAGCGTGCGGGCGAGCTTGTCCTTCTCGCGACGCAGGACGAGGAGCTCCTTCTTGGTGAGCGACGAGCCGGCGACGTCGTCGAAGTCGATCTCCTCGAGCTCCTTGAGGCGCTGGAGACGCTTGTGCACCGTGGTGAAGTTGGTGAGCATGCCGCCGAGCCAGCGGTGGTTCACGTAGGGCATCCCGACGCGCGCGGCCTGCTCGGCCACGGGCTCCTGGGCCTGCTTCTTGGTGCCGACGAAGAGGATGGAGCCGCCGTGCGCGACGGTCTCCTTGACGAACTCGTACGCGCGGTCGATGTACGACAGCGACTGCTGGAGGTCGACGATGTAGATGCCGTTGCGCTCCGTGAAGATGAAGCGCTTCATCTTCGGGTTCCAACGGCGGGTCTGGTGTCCGAAGTGGACACCGCTCTCGAGGAGCTGGCGCATGGTCACGACGGCCATGACACGTCCTTTCGCCGTGCGGCCCGGGATCCACCCGGTGCGCGCACGCTTCTGGCGGCCCCTCCCGTGGGACGGACCGCGGTGCGGTTGTCGGTGACGACCCTGGTAGTCGCACCCCTGGCGTCACCCGTGCCGACGCCTGCAACGCACCGTTCGAGCAGGTGCGGGCAGGACCGACGCCGGACGCGGCCCCGCCCGGTCCGGCGGGGCCGGGAGGATGGGCGAGGACGTGACGCGCGAAGTCGACCGGCTCCGTCCTCGGCCGAGGTGATCACCTCGGGCCGGGCACGGCGAACGCGCCGGTCGCAGCGGCAAGTCTACCCGACGGCAGGGCCGACCACAGCCGCCGGTCCCGGGCGCCGTCGCGACCCGCCGTCCACAGGCCGCCGGCTCCCGCCGCCCGGCCACGGCCCGCGTCGGGCACCCTGGCGCGATGGCTCTCGACCGTACCCCTGCGACCGTCCGACGACGTGCGGTCGCCCTCGCGCTGACCGCGCTCCTGCTCGTCCTGGTCCCGGGGGCGACCGCGGCGCCGGGCGGGCTCCTGGTCGCCGCCTCCGCCCCCTCCCCCGGGTGGGTGCCGCCGCTCGACCGCGCTCCGGGCGCGCTCGGCGTGCTCGCGCCGTTCGACCCTCCGCCGCACGACTGGCTGCCCGGCCACCGGGGCGTCGACCTCGCCGCCGCCGCCGGGGAGACCGTCCTCGCCCCCGCACCCGGGGTCGTCACGTTCGCCGGCCCGGTCGCGGGCCGCGACGTGGTGGTCGTCACGCACGACGACGGCCTGCGCACGTCGCTCGAGCCGGTCACCGCCGTGGCACCGCGGGGGACGCGCGTCGCCGCAGGGAGCGTCCTCGGGACCGTGCAAGGACCGGGAGGCGGCGGGGCCATCGCGAGCCACTGCGCGGCCACCTGCGTGCACTGGGGCGTGCGGCGGGGCGAGCGCTACGTCGACCCGCTCGCGCTGCTCGGCGAGCGGCCGCCGATCGTGCTCCTCCCGCTCGGGGAGCCGTGACCGGAAGACCTGCGCGCCCGGAGCCTCAGGCGCGCGGGAAGGCCTGCTCGAACGAGCTGCGGAGCCGCTCGGCCGTCACGTGGGTGTAGCGCTGCGTCGTCGCGAGCGAGGAGTGCCCGAGGATCTCCTGGACGCTGCGCAGGTCCGAGCCGCCCGCGAGGAGGTGCGTCGCGGCGCTGTGCCGCAGGTCGTGCGGAGCGACGTCGTCGACCCCGGCCGCCTGCGCGAGCCGGTGCACCGCGTCGCGCACCTGTCGCTGCCCCCACCGACCGCCCCGGTCCCCGACGAGGAGCGCCGCACCCGACCGCTCCGTCACGAGCGCCGGCCGACCCGCGTCCAGCCAGCGGGTCACGGCCCGCGCCGCCGGGACGCCGAACGGGACGACGCGCTCCTTGTCGCCCTTGCCGAGCACCCGGACGACTCGCTGCGACAGGTCCACGTCGTCCACGTCGATCCCCGCGAGCTCGCCCACGCGGATGCCGGCCCCGTAGAGGAGCTCCGCGGCGGCCCACTCGCGCAGCCGGGCCGGCTCGCCCGACGCGGCCGCCTCCCGCGCGCAGTCGAGCATGCGACCGGCCGCGTCGGCCGTGAGCACGGTCGGCAGGGTGCGCGGGACGCGCGGGCTCGCGAGCCGTGCCGCCGGGTCCGCCGCGACGCGACCGGTCCGCCGCGCCCAGTCGAAGAACGCCCGCGCGGCGGCGCCCCGGCGCGCGAGCGTCGCGCGGGCGAGCCCGCGTTCCGACTGCTCCGTCAGCCATGCGCGCAGGGCGGCGAGGTCGACGTCGCTCGGCGACGCCGCGCCGTGGCGTGCCGCATGACCCAGCAGCGCCTCGACGTCGCCCTTGTACGCGCGCACCGTGTGCGCGGACGAGCCCTGGGCGAGCTCGAGGTGCACGGCGAAGTCTGCGAGCGCCGCGCGCAGGGCCGCCGGCAGCGCGTCGGCCGACGCGGGCGCCCGGTCGGCGCCCTGCTCGGCCGCCGGGTCGTCGGGGAGGTCGGACGGGGTCACGCGACCAGTCTGGCGCGTGCGCCTGCGCGCCTCGCGGAGGCGCTCCGTCCGGGTGCCCTTCCGGAGACGCGCCGTCCGGTGTGCTCTCCGGGGTCAGCTCGCGCGCACGCGCCGCCACCCGCCGGACGTCCGCTCGGCCAGGCCGCGGATCTCGAGCCGGCCGAGGGCACCGACGGTCTCGGGGACGGCGAGCCCCGCCGACCGCGCGACGGCGTCCGTCGGCACCCCTGACCGCAGCGGCAGGGCGTCCCACGTCCGGGTCTCGACGGCGTCGAGCCCGTCGTACACGGCGTCGCGGGGCGCCCTGCGCGTCCCCGCGGCCGGTGCTCCCGGCGCCGCGTCCCGTGCCAGCGCTCCGGCCAGCTCCGCCACCTCGTCGGCGTCGGTGACGCACACGGCGGCACCGTCGCGCAGGAGCCGGTGGCAGCCGGTCGACGCCATCGAGGTCACGGGTCCAGGGACGGCGCCGACGGGCCGCGAGAGCTCGGCGGCCCGGACCGCCGTGCTGAGCGATCCCGAGCGCCAGGCCGCCTCCACGACCACGGTCGCGCCCGCGAACGCCGCGATGAGCCGGTTGCGCAGCAGGAAGCGGACCCGGCTGGGCACGGATCCCGGCGGCACCTCCGACACGACGGCACCCCCGGTCCCGACGACGGCCCGGAGGAGCTCCGTGTTGCCGACGGGGTACAGCCGGTCCACCCCGCCCGCGAGGAACGCGACCGTCGGGCCGCCGGACACGAGCGCCGCGCGGTGGGCCGCGGCGTCGATGCCGTAGGCACCGCCCGAGACGACCGTGAACCCGCGCGCCGCGAGACCGGACGCGATCTCCCCGGTCACGTGGCGCCCGTAGTCCGTGCACGCGCGTGCCCCGACGACCGCGACGGATCGCGCCGCCAGCGCCGCCAGGCCGTCCGAGCCACGGACCCAGAGCGCGAGCGGACGGCCCGGACCCAGGTCGTCGAGGGGCGTCGGCCAGCCCGGGTCGCCCGGGACGACGAGGGAGCCGTCGAGCCGGTCGAGCACGTGGAGCTCGCGGCGTGGGTCGAGGCCCTCCAGCCGCGGTGCCCAGCGCGCGACGGCGCGCAGGAGCCGCGCGACGGGCCCGCTCCGCGGGTCGCGACCGGGCGCGGGCCGGTCGTCGCCGGCTGCCGCAGTGCCCGGCCCGGCCCCTCCGAGCAGCGGCCCCAGCCCCGACCCGCCGTCGTCGGCGACCTCCGCGAGCCGGACGAGCTCGCGGCGGGCCTGCGCCGGGTCGTTCACCGCCTCGACGAGCCAGGCCAGCGCGCCCGGGGCGCCGAGCTGCTCGACGAGCGCGACCGCGACCTCGTCCCCGGGCTCCGCCAGGCGCGACCACGCCGCCCGCGCGAGCCGGTCGTCGGCGACGTCGAAGACCGGCCGCACGGGAGCCGTCGGGGCGGCCCGGCGCTCAGCCACGGTAGCCCCGCGTCCGGAGCGCGAGCCCGGCCCCGACGTCGGCGCGCGTGGGTGCGGCGTGCCCGGCGAGGTCGGCGACCGTCCAGGCGAGGCGCAGCACACGGTCCGCGCCGCGCAGGCTCAGCGTGCCGCGGTCGAGCGCGGCGTCGACGTCCGTCAGCAGGCCGGGGTCGGGCCCCAGCCGGTCGCGCAGCCACGTGCCGGGCACCTCGGCGTTCGTCCGCCACGGCGTCCCGGCCAGGCGCGCTGACGCCGTCTCCCGGGCGGCGGCGACCCGTCGTGCGACCGCCGCGCTCGGCTCCGGCCGCCCGGCGTCCGCGCGCTCGACCCGGGTGACGGGTCGGACCTCGACCTGGACGTCGACCCGGTCGAGCAGCGGACCGGACAGCCGGCCGAAGTAGCGGCGCTGCGCGACGGGCGAGCACGTGCACTCGAGCCCCTTCCCGACGCCCTTGCCGCACGGGCACGGGTTCGCCGCCAGGACGAGCTGGAAGCGCGCGGGGTAGCGCGCCGTCCCCCCGGCCCGGTGGATCACGAGCTCGCCGTGCTCGAGCGGCTGCCGCAGGGTCTGCAGCACGCGCGCCCCGAACTCCGGTGCCTCGTCCAGGAAGAGGACCCCGCGGTGCGCGCGCGACGCGGCACCGGGCCGAGGCAGGCCGCTGCCGCCCCCGACGATCGCCGCCGGGGTGGCCGTGTGGTGGGGGTCCTCGTACGGCGGGCGGCGGACGAGCCCGGAGCCCGGGTCGAACACCCCGGCCACCGAGTGGACGGCGGTCACCTCGACGGCCTCTCCCTCCGTGAGGTCGGGCAGGATCCCGGGCAGCCGTGACGCGAGCATCGTCTTGCCCGCGCCCGGCGCACCGACCAGCAGCAGGTGGTGCCCGCCCGCCGCGGCGACCTCGAGCGCGTGCCGAGCCTCGTGCTGCCCGACGACGTCCGCGAGGTCGCCCGGCTGCGGCCGCGCGGCGGCCGGACGGGGCACCACGACCGGTGGCACGGCACCGCCCGGGTCGTCGAGCGACGCCCCGTGGAACCGGGCGACGTCGGCGAGGGTCGTGGCCCCCACGACGTGCGCTCCCGGCACCAGCCGGGCCTCCTCGGCGTCCGCCGCGGGCACGACGACGTCGGGGAACCCGGCGGCGACGGCCGCGGCCACCGCGGGCAGGACGCCGCGCACGGGCTGCAGGCGGCCGTCCAGGCCGAGCTCCCCGAGGTGCACGACGTCCTCCACGGCGCGCGCCGGGACGACCTGGGCGCCCGCGAGCAGCGCGACCGCGATCGCGAGGTCGAAACCCGTGCCGGACTTGGGGAGCGCCGCGGGCGAGAGGTTGATCGTGACCTTGCGCTGGGGCCACGGGATGCCCGACGAGGTGACCGCCGCACGCACGCGGTCCCGCGACTCGCTGAGCGCCGCGTCCGGCAGCCCGACGAGCACGAAGCCGGGCACCGAGGCAGCCAGGTGCGCCTGCACCTCGACGACGTGGCCCGACAGCCCGACGAGCGCGACGGCGCGGGTCGTCCCCAGGCCCATCAGGCGCTCACCCCGACGAGGTGCTCCACCTGCGCCGCGCCCGCGCGCGCCACGAGCACGGCGACGACGTCGATGCGGACCGACCGTGCGCGCACGTCGTGGGTCGCGAGCCACTCCCCCGTGAGCCGGCGCAGGCGACCGAGCTTCGCGGGCGTCACGGCCTGGGCAGGGTGCCCGAACCCGGTGCCGCGACGCGTCTTCACCTCGACGGCGACCAGCACGTCCCCGTCCAGCGCGACGACGTCGAGCTCGCCGCGCGTCCCGCGCCAGTTGCGGTCGAGCACGGTCCAGCCGGCCTCGACCAGGTGGGCCGCGGCCACCCTCTCCCCGTACCGCCCGACGGCGTCCTTCGCTCCCATGGGCTCACCTCCGCCGCCCACCGTGGGCGACGGGGAGGACGCGGCGCCAGCGACTCGCGACCGCCTGTGGACGGGACCCTCGGGAAGCGGCCGTGTGGACGGCCACGACCGTGGTCAGAGCTGGAGCTCAGCCTTCGCGAGCTCCTCGACGTTGACGTCCTTGAAGGTCACCACCCGGACCGACTTCACGAACCGCGCCGACCGGTACACGTCCCACACCCACGCGTCGGCGAGCCGCAGCTCGAAGTACACCTCGCCCGCGGCGGAACGCACCTGGAGGTCCACCTGGTTCGCCAGGTAGAAGCGGCGTTCGGTCTCCACCACGTACGAGAAGAGGCCCACCACGTCGCGGTACTCGCGGTACAGCGCGAGCTCCATCTCGGTCTCGTAGTTCTCGAGGTCTTCGGCGCTCACGCCTCCATCATGGACCATCGAGCGCTCCGCGCCCGCCTCAGCTCGTGGGCAGCCCGGCGTCGGGGTCGAGCTCGAGGACGTCCACGGGCTCGCCGTACGCGGGGGCGCCGAGACCCTCGTCCCCGCGCTCGGGCAGGCGCCAGGACCGGCGGTGCTGCGGCGTCGGGCCGTGCTCGCGCAGAGCCTCGACGTGGGCCGCCGCGCCGTAGCCCTTGTTCTGGTCCCACCCGAAGGCCGGGTACTGCCGCGCGAGGCTGGTCATGAGACCGTCGCGCTCGGTCTTCGCGAGCACGCTCGCCGCGGCGACGGAGGCGCACTGGAGGTCGGCCTTGACCAGCGTGCGCACGCGCGGGTCGACGATCCGCTCGTCGTCGTGCGGGTCGAGGTCGAACGCCTCGAAGAGGTCGACCGCCGAGGGGCGGCTGAGCCAGTCGTGCTTGCCGTCCAGGAGGACCGCGTCGACGTCGCCGACCGTGCGGCGCACCTGGGCGAGCGCGCGGCGGCCCGCGAGGCGCAACGCACCGACGATGCCGTGCGCGTCGATCTCGGCCGGACCCGCGTGGCCCACGGCCCACGCGACCGACCACGAGCGCGCGAGCGGCACGAGGGCCTCGCGCGCGGCCGCGGTGAGGAGCTTGGAGTCGGTGAGACCGGGCGGGCACGGCTTCGTGGTGAGGTCGACGACCACGACGCCCACCGAGACCGGGCCCGCGAGCGCGCCGCGGCCGACCTCGTCCATGCCTGCGACGAGCCGGGCGCCGTCGCGCAGCATCGCGCGCTCCTGGCGCAGGTCCGGACGACGCCGCGCGGACGCGCGGCGACCGCGCGAGGGTGCCGCCGGCGGCGGAGCGACGGGCGCCTCGGCGAGCGCGGGAACGGCGGGAGGCGCGACGGCGTCGAGCGTCACGGCTCCACCTCGGGCACGTCGGCGAACACGTCACCGGGGTTGCGCAGCAGGCCGAGGTGGGAGAGCGGCCAGACCTTGACGAACGCCGTCCCGACCACGTTGCCCATCGGCACGAACCCGCCGCCGGGCTTGCCCGTGTTGTAGCGCGAGTCCGCCGAGTTCTGCCGGTTGTCGCCCATGACGAACAGCATGTCCTCGGGCACGGTCCGGTCGAACGGGTCCTGGCTGGGGATCGAGCCGGGCTTGATGTACGTCTCGTCGATCGAGACGCCGTTGACGCTCACGCGCCCCTCCGCGTCGCAGCACACCACGTGGTCGCCCGGCGTGCCGATCACCCGCTTGATGAGGTGCTCGCCCGTGTCCTGCGGCAGCAGGCCGACGAAGGTCAGCGCCGCGCGCAGCGCCTCCGACACCGGGCTCTCGGCCTGCGGCACCGGCGGCGGCAGCCACCCGCCCGGGTCCTTGAACACCACGATGTCTCCGCGGTGCACGTCGAACGCCCCCGGCACGAGCCGGGACACCATCACCCGGTCGCCCTCGACCAGCGTGTCCTCCATGGACGCGCTCGGGATGAAGAACGCCTGCACGAGGAACGTCTTGATGAGCAGCGACAGCACGAGCGCGCTGACCACGATGATGGCCGTCTCGCGCAGCAACGACGACTTCCGGGCCGGGCGCTCGCGCGAGCCGCGCGACGAGCCGCCCGCCCCGTCGGCGGCGAGGTGCTGGCCGTGCGGGCCCGCCCCGTCGTCCTCGGGACCGAGCGCCGCGCGCTCGGTGCCGGCGTCGGGCTGCGGGCCGCGGGGCGGGGCGCTGTCGGTCACGCGTTCACAATGCCACCTTCCGGCGACTTCCGAGAAACGGACCGGCCCTCGGACCGCGGGTCCGGGGACGACGACGGCGGCCGTCCCGAGGGGACGGCCGCCGTCGGACGAGCGGAGCGGCAGCGCGTGTCGGCCGTCTGTCGACGGTCCGTCGACGGCCCGCCGGCAGCCGATCAGCGAGCAGGCGCGGTGTCGCGCTTCTCCTTGATCTTCGCCTTCTTGCCGCGGAGCGCGCGCAGGTAGTACAGCTTGGCGCGGCGCACGTCACCGCGCGTCACGACCTCGACCGAGTCGATGGACGGCGAGTGCACGGGGAACGTGCGCTCGACACCCACGCCGAAGCTGATCTTGCGGACCGTGAACGTCTCACGGATCCCGCTGCCCTGACGGGCGATCACGACGCCCTGGAACGCCTGGACGCGGGAGCGGGTGCCCTCGACGACCTTGACGTTGACCTTGAGCGTGTCGCCGGGGCGGAACTCCGGGACGTCGCTGCGCAGCGATGCTGCGTCGACGCTGTCCAGCGTGTGCATGTGCTTCTCCTCGTCCGCCACAGGTCGGACGCGTGCTCGTGGCCCGGGCGCGCCGGGCCGTCGTCGTCTGTCGGTTGGGGTGTGCCGTGCTGCGCGTGGACGGTCGACCACCTCGCGGTCGTCGTCCGTCGTGCCAGTCCGCCCGAGGATCCGGGCGCGGGCTCCCCTGTGGCAGAGGTTCCGGGGCGGCACACACCGATCGACCATTCTGCCACACCCGGAGGGTCTGCCGGCAGCCGGCGTCTCGCGGGGTCGACGCGACCTCAGGGAGCGCCGTGCGCGGCGGGCACGAGGCGACCGTCGACGACGGCCCACCCCACCTCCGCGAGGACCTCCAGGTCGTGCCGGTCGAGCCCGTCGACGGCCAGCGCACGCACCATGTCCGGCCGTCGCGCGGCGGTCCGGCGCAGGGCCTGGTCGCGGCGCCAGCGATGGATTCGCGCGTGATGACCCGACAGGAGCACGTCGGGCACCTCGAGGTCGCCCCAGGCGGGCGGCTTCGTGTACACGGGGTACTCGAGCAGGCCCGCGGCGCCGTGCGACTCCTCGACCAGCGACTCGGGGTTGCCCACGACGCCCGGCAGCAGCCGCCCGACCGCCTCGACCATGACGAGCGCGGCGACCTCTCCCCCGTTGAGGACGTAGTCGCCGATCGACAGCTCGCTGACCCGCATCCCGGCCGACCGGTAGTGCTCGGCGACGCGCGCGTCGATCCCCTCGTAGCGTCCGCAGGCGACGACGAGGTGCTCCTCGGTCGCGAGCGCCTCCGCCGTGCGCTGCGTGAAGGTCTCGCCCGACGGCGTCGGCACGACCAGGTGCACCGCGCCCGCCGCGTCCGGCGTCCCCGCCGAGAGGCCCGCCACGTCGTCGATCGCGCGGCCCCACACGTCGGGCCGCATGACCATGCCCGCTCCGCCGCCGAACGGCGTGTCGTCGACGGTGCGGTGCCGGTCGGTCGTCCAGTCCCGCAGGTCGTGCACGCGCAGGTCGAGGATCCCCGCGGCGCGCGCCTTGCCGACGAGCGACAGGTCGAGCGCGGCGAGGTAGCCGGGGAAGATCGTGACGACGTCGATCCGCACGTCAGGCCTCGCCGTCGTGCTGGTCGTCGGTCTCGCTCGCGGTGGAGCCCGACGTGTCGGCGCCGTCCGGCGCCGCGACCTCGAGCCGGTCCGCGTCCGACGCGAGCAGCCCACCCGGCGGGTCGAGCACGACCCGCCCGCCCGCCACGTCGACGAGCGGGACGATCTGCCGGACGAACGGGACGAGCGTGCGGGCCCCTCCCGTCTCGCGGAGCACGAGGACGTCGTGCGCGGGCAGGTGCTCGAGGCCGTCGATGCGTCCGAGCGTCCGGCCGTCTAGGTCCTCCGCGCGGAGCCCGACGAGCTCGTGCGGGTACCACGCGTCCTCCTCGTCGGACGCCTCGACCTCGACGACGAGCTCGACGCCGCGGAGGGCTTCCGCGGCCGTGCGGTCGCGGACCCCCTCGAACCCGACGAGCCAGCGTCCCTGGTGCACCCGCACGGTCGCCACGGTCAGCGGGCCCGTCGCAGCGGGACGCGTCTCCAGGCGCTCGCCCACCGCGAGGCGCTCCTCGGGCTCGTCGGTGCGCAGGTCGAGCACGACCTCGCCACGCAGTCCGTGCGCCTTGCCGACGCGCGCGACGGTCAGCTCCATGGTCGTCACTCCTCCGGTGGTCCTGGTCGGGGTGGTGCCGGGTCGGCACCGGGTCTCGCAGCGGGTACAGGAAGGCCCGGCCCGCCGATCGGCGGGCCGGGCCTAGCCCGTGGCCCCTCACGGGGCACGATGGTGCGGGCCTCAGCGGCGGTCGACGTCCACGACGTCGACGCGGACCGGCCCGTCGGTCGCGAGCGCGCCGATCACCGTGCGCAGGGCACGGGCGGTGCGCCCGCCACGACCGATCACGCGGCCGAGGTCGTCCGGGTGCACCCGGACCTCGAGCAGGTCACCGCGACGCAGCGTCTTCGCGTTCACCCGGACGTCGTCCGGGTTGTCCACGATGCCGCGCACGAGGTGCTCGAGCGCCTCGGCGATCATCAGGCCTGCTCGTCGGCAGCGGCCTCGTCGGCCGCGTCGGCGGGCTCCTCGGCCGGAGCCTCGGCCTTCTTCTCGGCGGCCTTGGCCTTGACCTTCTCCGCGTCGGCGGCGGCGGCCTCGATCGCGGCGGCCGGGTCGACCTTCTCGCCCTTGACCTTGAGCGTGCCCTCGGCCCCGGGCAGGCCCTTGAACTTCTGCCAGTCGCCCGTGATCTTGAGGAGCGCGAGCACCTGCTCGGTCGGCTGCGCGCCGACGCCGAGCCAGTACTGGGCGCGGTCCGAGGTGATCTCGATGAACGAGGGCTCCTCGGTCGGGTGGTACTTGCCGATCTCCTCGATCACGCGACCGTCGCGCTTGGTGCGCGAGTCCGCGACGACGACACGGTAGTACGGCGCACGGATCTTGCCGAGACGCTTCAGACGAATCTTGACGGCCACAGTGGTGGTCTCTCCTGGTTCTGGTTCGGGCGAACCCGGACCCGTCCCGTGGGGACAGGACGAGGAAGGGGTTCAGGACACGGCACGCGCCGGAGAGAGGGGCCGGGGCACGCCGAGTACCGGGACATTGTGCCAGACCGGACCGGCCGGGACCAACCTGCGCGCGAACCTCTCAGCCGGCGTGCGGGGCGACGATCTCACCGCGAAGCACGACGGCGGTCGGGGCGCGCAGGACGCCGACGTCCTCGCGCGGGTCCTGCGGGTACACGACGAAGTCCGCCGACGCGCCCTCGACGAGCGACGTGTAGCCGAGGTACTCCCGGCCCTGCCAGCTCGCCGCCGCGACGACCGCCGCGTCGGGGATGCCGGCGGCCACGAGCTCGGCGCACTCGTCCGCGAGGCGGCCGTGCCCGATCGTCCCGCCCGCGTCGGTCCCCACGAGGATCTGGATGCCCGCCTCGTACAGCGCCCGGGCCTGCTCGTACCGTCGCTCGTGGAGCCGTCGCATGCGCGCCGCGAACACCGGGTACTTCCCGTCGGCCTGCCGGGCGATCGCCTCGAACTGCCCGACCTGCAGCAGCGTCGGCGTGACGGCGATCCCCCGCTCGGAGATCTCGTACATCAGGTCCGGGTCGATCCCCGTGCCGTGCTCGATCCCGTCGACGCCGGCGGCGAGCAGCGACGGGATCACCTCCTCGGAGAACGCGTGCACGGTGACGCGCGCGGCCTCGGCGTGCGCGGCCGCGACGGCCTCCGCGAGGACGTCGTCGGGCCACAGCGGTCGCAGGTCGCCCTCGGACCCGAGGTCGCGGTCGATCCAGTCACCGACGATCTTCACCCAGCCGTCGCCCTGGCGCGCCTCGCGGCGGACGGCCTCGGGGAGCTGCGCGACGTCGTCGAGCTCGAGCCCGTAGTGCCGCAGGTAGCGCTTGGGACGCGCGAGGTGCCGACCGGCCCGCACGAGCCGCGGCAGGTCGCGCCGCCCGTGGACCCACCGCGTGTCGAGCGGCGAGCCGGCGTCGCGCACGAGGAGGACGCCGCTGTCGCGGTCCGTGACGGCTTGGTCCTGGGCCGTCGCCGCGTCGACCGCGCCCTGCGCACCCAGGCCGACGTGGCAGTGCACGTCGACGAGGCCGGGCAGGGCCCAGCCCTCGAGCTCCACCATGTTGGTGCCCTGGGCGGACGGCCGCGTGAGGCTGATCCGCCCGTCCTTGACCCACAGGTCGCCCACCTCGCGGTCGTCGCCGACGATGACGTGGCCGCGGACGTGCAGCGTGGGGCCTTCCAGCGCGGACATGCGGCTCCTGGGTGAGGACGGTCAGGACGGTCGGCCCGGTTCGCGGGCACGGGGCGGCATCGGAGGGTGCCACGGACATAACCTAGCGCCACCTGGCGACCAGGCGGCTGCGGGACGCACCCGGGGCACGACGCGGCGCCCGAGGGCGGTGGTCGGTCAGCGGCCGAGCAGCTTCTCGAACCCGGGCGGGAGCTGGAGGTCGTCGGGCGTCGTCCGGGCCGGCTCGGCGGGGCTGCCGACGCCGAACGCCGACCCGGCGGGCGCGGACGGTCCGGGGGTCTCCCCCGCCGCGCGGGCGGCGGCCGCGCGCTCCTGCGCGGCGCGCTTCGCCGGGTTGCCCGACTTACCCTTGACCTTGCGCTGCGGCGCCTGGCGCCCGCGCGCCTTCTTGCCGCCCATGCCCGGCAGGTTGCCCATGCCGGGCATCCCCGGCATGCCGCCGCCCCGGCTCATCTGCCGCATCATCTTCTGCGCCCCGGCGAACCGCTCGAGGAGCTGGTTGACGTCGCTGGTCGTCACGCCGGACCCGCGCGCGATGCGCGCGCGGCGCGACCCGTTGATGATCTTCGGGTTGTCGCGCTCCGCGGGGGTCATCGAGCGGATGATCGCCTCGATGCGGTCGACCTCGCGCTCGTCGAAGTTGTCGAGCGCCTCGCGCATCTGGCCCATGCCCGGGAGCATCCCGAGCATCTTCTTCATCGAGCCCATGTTCTTCATCTGCTGCATCTGCACCAGGAAGTCCGCGAGCGTGAAGTCCTGCCCCGTGGCGACCTTCTCCGCCATCTTCGCGGCCTGCTCGGCGTCGAACGCCTTCTCGGCCTGCTCGATGAGCGTGAGGACGTCGCCCATGTCGAGGATGCGCGACGCCATGCGGTCCGGGTGGAACGCCTCGAAGTCGGTGAGCTTCTCGCCCGTCGAGGCGAAGAGGATCGGGCGCCCGGTGACGCCTCGCACGGACAGCGCGGCACCGCCGCGCGCGTCGCCGTCGAGCTTGGTGAGCACGACGCCCGTGAAGTCGACGCCCTCCTCGAACGCCTTCGCGGTCGCGACGGCGTCCTGACCGATCATCGCGTCGATGACGAACAGGACCTCGTCGGGCTGCACGGCGTCGCGGATGTCCGACGCCTGCTGCATGAGGACCGCGTCCAGGCCGAGGCGGCCTGCGGTGTCGACGATGACGACGTCGTGCTGACGCTGGCGGGCCGTCTCGACGCCCTCGCGCGCGACGGCGACGGGGTCGCCGATGACGTCGTCGACCTCCACCCCGCTCTGGTTGCCCGGGTGCGGGGCGAACACCGGGACCCCGGCGCGCTCCGCGACGACGGTGAGCTGGGTGACCGCGTTCGGGCGCTGGAGGTCCGCGGCGACGAGGAGCGGGGTGTGCCCCTGCTCGCGCAGGTGCAGGGCCAGCTTCCCGGCCAGGGTCGTCTTTCCCGCACCCTGGAGGCCCGCGAGCATGATGACGGTCGGAGGCGTCTTGGAGAAGCGCAGCCCGCGGCTCTCGCCGCCGAGGATGCCGACGAGCTCCTCGTTGACGATCTTGACGACCTGCTGCGCCGGGTTGAGCGCGCCCGAGACCTCGGCCGAGAGCGCGCGCTCGCGCACGGTCGCGCTGAACTCGCGCACGACGGGGACCGCCACGTCGGCGTCGAGCAGCGCGCGCCGGATCTCCCGGATCGTCGCGTCGATGTCCGCCTCGGACAGCCGGCCCTTCGCACGCAGGTTCTTGAAGGTCGAAGTCAGTCGGTCCGACAGCGTGTTGAACACCGCGTCATCCTCACCAGTCGTCGGAAGTCTCGTCCGCGTCGGCGCTCCCGCCCGCCGTCGCCCGAGGTCGGGCGCGGGCTGGCAGAGGACGCGCCGTCCGCGAGGGACCAGCCTACCCGGCGGCGTCCGGTTCTCCCGGCACGTCTCTCGGCGCAGCCCGCAGCACCCGGAGCGTCTCCCCCACGAGGTCGTCGACGAGGCGAGCACGCCAGGCGGTCCACGCGCTCGGGCCGAGCGAGGACGCGTCGGCCTCGGTGAGCGCCCGCAGCACCTCGAGCAGGTCGGCGCGGTGGTCGACGGCGGCGGCGAGCTCGGCCACCGTCGCCGGGTCGTCGGGGTCCTCGCTCACGGCGAGGCGGGACAGCGTCAGGTGGTGGCGCACGAGCCGCTCGACGTCGGACACGACGTCCGGCTCGAACCCCATCCGGCCGAGGATCGCGGGCACGAGGCGCGCGCCCTCGACCGAGTGGTCGACGGCGCCCGCGCGCTTGCCGATGTCGTGCAGCACCGCGGACAGCAGGAGCAGCTCCGGCCGCTCGACGTCCTTGCGGACGCGCGCGGCACGCGCGACGACCTCCACGAGGTGCCGGTCGACGGTGTGCCGGTGCACGGCGGCGCGCTGCGGGCGGTTCCGCACGCCCGCCCACTCGGGGATCCACGTGGTCACGACCCCGGCTAGGTCGAGCGCCTCCCACACGGCCACCTGGGCCTGCCCCGACCCGAGGAGGGAGAGGAACGCGGCGCGCGCGGCACGCGGCCACGGCTCGGGCAGGGGCGGGCACTGGGCGAGGCTCGCGACGGAGACCGGCGAGAGCGTGAGGCCCGTCCGCGCGGCGGTGGCGGCGGCGCGCAGGGACAGGAGCGGGTCGGACGCGGGGTGGGCGTCCACGGCGAGCACGAGCTCGCCGTCGTGCTCGACGAGCCCGTCGCCGACGGACCGCAGGCGGGGTGCCGTCCGACGGCCCCGGACGAGCACCGGACGCCGCGTGACCGACGGCCGCTGGAGCGCCTGGCGGGCGCGCCGGACCGTCGTGTCGAGCGCGTAGGAGACCTCACGGCCCGCCGCCGCGAGGCTCGCGAGCAGCTCGTCGGGGTCGTCGAAACCGGACAGCGCGGCGACCTCGTCGAGGTCGGCCAGCAGGAGCCGGCTCGTGTGCCGCCCCGTGACGACCTGCAGGGTGTCCCGTACGTCGAGCAGGTGCGCGTGCGCGCGGTCGACCGACCCGTGAGGGCGGTCCGTGAGCCACGTCGCGGCCAGTGCCGAGAGCACGACGGCGTCCCGGATGCCCCCGCGCGACTCCTTGAGGTCGGGCTCGATGAGGTAGGCCAGCTCGCCGGACCGCTCGGCGCGCTCGCGCGTGGACGCGAGCAGGTCGGGCAGGCGGCGGCGCGACGCGGAGCGCCAGTCGGTGAGGACGGCGGACGACGCCCGGTGCACGACGACCGCGTCGCCGGCCACGGCACGCACGTCGAGCCAGCCGACGGCCGCGGGCACGTCCTTGGACGCCACCTGGCGGCACTGCGAGAGCGAGCGCACGGAGTGGTCGAGGTCGACCCCGGCGTCCCAGAGCGGGTACCACAGGCGCTCGGCGACGCGGGCGACGTCGTCCGCCGTGTGGCTGCGCCCGTCGTGGACCAGGACGAGGTCGAGGTCGCTCGCCGGCCCCATGTCGCCCCGGCCCAGGCTGCCCACCGCGGCGAGCGCGATGCCGTCCGGCGCGACGCCGTCGGTCGCCTCGCGCCACAGGCCCTGCAGGGACGAGGTCACGAGGTCGACGACGGCGGCCCGGCGCGCGACCCCGCCCCGGCCGGGGCCGCTCCTGGACCGCGCGACGTCGAGCATCCGCGCGCGGAGGTCCCGCACCCCGTCGGGGTGCGGGACCTCCGCGTCGTGCTCGCCCGGCTGCTGCCCGAGGCGCCCCGCCGATCCCCCTGCGACCCCGCCCGTGGTCGGGGTGTCGGCGTGGTCGGTCATCCGATGGCCCGTCGCCTCACAGGGCGCCGGGGCCGTGCTCGCCCGTGCGCACGCGGGCGACGTCGTCCACCGGGACCGTCCAGACCTTGCCGTCGCCGATCTTGCCGGTCTGCGCCGCCTTGACGATCACCTCGGTGACCGCGGTCGCGTCGGCGTCGTCGACGAGGACCTCGACGCGGACCTTGGGCACCAGGTCGACCGTGTACTCCGCACCGCGGTAGACCTCGGTGTGGCCCTTCTGGCGCCCGTAGCCGCTGGCCTCGCTGACCGTCATGCCCCGCACGCCCGCGGCCTCGAGCCCCGACTTCACGTCGTCGAGCCGGTGCGGCTGGATGATTCCCGTGACGAGCTTCATGCCCGCACCTCCTTGATGACGCTGCCCTGCTGGATGGACTCGTACGCCGTCTCGCCGTGGACCGCGAGGTCGATGCCGCCGACCTCGGCGTCCTCGCTGACCCGCCAGCCCATCGTCGCCTTGAGGATCAGGCCGATGACGAGCGTCGTGGCCGCCGAGAACACGATGGCGACGAGGGCGATGAGGATCTGCACGACGAGCTGCTGCGCGCCGCCCCCGAAGAAGAGGCCCGTGTCGGTGGCGAGGAAGCCGATCGCGACGGTACCCCAGAGGCCCGAGACCAGGTGGACGCCGACGACGTCGAGCGAGTCGTCGTAGCCGAAGCGGTACTTGAGACCGACCGCGAGCGCGGAGAGCGCGCCGGCGACGAGGCCCAGGACGATCGACGTCACGGGGTTGAGGGCGCCCGCGGCCGGGGTGATCGCGACGAGACCCGCCACGACGCCCGACGCAGCACCGAGCGACGTCGCGTGGCCGTCGCGGATCTTCTCCGTGAGGAGCCACCCGATGATGCCCGCCGCGGTGGCGCTCGTCGTGTTGACCCAGGCGAGGCCGGCGGTCTCGTTCGCCCCGAAGGCCGAGCCCGCGTTGAACCCGAACCAGCCGAACCACAGGAGGGCCGCGCCGAGCATGACGAACGGCAGGTTGTGCGGGCGCATCGGCTCCTTGCCGAAGCCCTTGCGCTTGCCGATGAGGATCGCGAGCACGAGGGCCGCGACGCCGGCGTTGATGTGGACGACGGTGCCGCCCGCGAAGTCGATCGGCGCGACCGTGGCGGCGCCGTCCGTCACCCCGAAGACGCGTGCCGCGAGGCCGTTCTCGTTGCCCGAGAGGAAGCCGCCGCCCCAGACCATGTGGGCGAGCGGGAAGTAGGTGACGGTGACCCAGATCGCCGTGAAGGTGAGCCAGGTGCCGAACTTCACGCGGTCGGCCAGCGCACCCGAGATGAGCGCGACCGTGATGATCGCGAACGTCACCTGGAACGCGATGTCCACCACGTTCGGGTAGTTGCCGAGCGTGCTCGCCACGGCGCTGCCGTCGGCGTCCGTGATCGCCCCCGAGAGGCCGAACTGCGCGAACGGGCTGGCGACGAGGCCGCCCGTCCCGGCCTCGCCGTAGGACATCGACCAGCCCCACAGCACGTAGACGACGCCCACGACGGCCATCGCGCCGAACGACATCATCATCATGTTCAGCACGGACTTGGCGCGGACCATGCCGCCGTAGAAGAACGCCAGTCCGGGCGTCATCAGGAGCACGAGGGATGCTGAGGTCAGCATCCACGCGGTTGCCCCGGTGTCCCACTCCATCGGATCATCTCCCCTCGCCAGCCGGGCGGCCGGTCGGGGACTACGGTGGTGCGGGCGGGTTTCCCCCGCGGTGTCGCCGTGTTACGCGGGTGTGACAAGCGTTCCTCGGACGTAAACGTTCCGTTTCACCGCCCCTTCACACCTCCGGGGACGTCGCACCGCGTCCGGATCGCGACACGCTCGTGATCGGAGCGTGACACGACCGTGACCCGTGGACGTCGCCCGTCAGTCGCCGAGGAGCCCGTCGACGAACTGCTCCGGGTCGAACGGGGCGAGGTCGTCGGGCCCCTCCCCCAGCCCGACGAGCTTCACGGGGACGCCCAGCTCGCGCTGCACCGCGACGACGATGCCTCCTCGTGCCGTCCCGTCGAGCTTCGTCAGGACGATGCCCGTCACACCGGCGACCTCGCCGAACACGCGCGCCTGGTTGAGACCGTTCTGCCCCGTGGTCGCGTCGAGGACGAGGAGGACCTCGGAGAGCGGCGCCTCCTTGGTGATGACGCGCCGGATCTTGCCCAGCTCGTCCATGAGGCCCTGCTTGTTCTGGAGCCGGCCGGCGGTGTCGACGAGCACGACGTCCACGCCCTCGGCGCGGCCCCGGCGCACGGCGTCGAACGCCACGGCGGCGGGGTCGGCGCCGTCGCGGTCCGAGCGCACGGTCGGGACGCCGACGCGCGAGCCCCAGGTCTCGAGCTGGTCCGCCGCCGCGGCCCGGAACGTGTCCGCCGCGCCGAGCACGACGCTGCGGTCCTCCGCGACGAGCACGCGCGCGAGCTTGCCGACCGTCGTCGTCTTCCCCGTGCCGTTCACGCCGACGACGAGCACCACGGCCGGCACCGGGTTCCCGTCCTCGCCGGCGTGGGGCGACGTCGCGAGCGACCGGTCGAGCGACGGGTCGACGAGCGCGACGAGCTCCGTGCGGAGCAGGTCGCGCACGCTCGCGGCGTCCCGGACGCCGAGGACGCGGACCTTGGTGCGCAGCGCGTCGATGAGCTCGCCGGCAGGACCGGCGCCCACGTCCGCGAGCAGGAGCGTCTCCTCGAGCTCGTCCCAGTCGTCCTCCGCGAGGTGGTCGCGCGAGAGCACGGAGAGGAGCCGGGCGCCGAGCGGCGAGCCGGAGCGCGCGAGGCGCTCACGGAGCCGGACGAGGCGACCGCCGACGGGCTCCGGCCGCTCGACCGTCGGCGCGGGAGGCGCCTCCTCCACGGGCGGGGCCTGCACCTCGGCGCCCGGGGGCGCCGTCACGGGCTCGCGGGTCGCCGGCGGCTCGGCGGGTGCGGTGGGCGGGGGCTCGACGACGTCGCGGCGACGCCGACGGACCGACACGGTCCCGAAGGTGACGAGGCCGACGAGGAGCAGGACGCCGAGGACGATCCAGAGCGGGAGGAGGTCGTTCACCCCGGAAGTCTCTCAGACGAGGGCGGAGGCCACGCGGCGGTCACGCCCGTGGTCCCGCGGTGGTCACGCCTGAGGGGGACGCTCTCCCGTGTGCAGCGGCCGCACGCGCTCCCGCGCGCGGTGCAGGACGTCGGTGAGCTCCTCCGCGTCGACGTACGCGTTCGACGTCACCTCGGTCGCGGTGAAGAAGTCGTCGATGCTCGTGTCGACCGGCCGAGGCATGCGCACGGTCCCGACGTGGTGGGCGTCCAGGTTCCCGCGGCGACGCCGCCGACGCAGCCCCGAGCGGAAGTCGCGCCAGAACGCGCGCATCCCCTGCTCACCGGACCGGTCCCCCGCCGCGCCCGTGGCCTGGGCCTCCGAGCGCGCGACGACGCTCGCGAACAGGAACACGACGGCGGCGACGCCGAGCGTGAGCCCCAGCCACACGAACATCCAGACCATGAGGTCCAGTATCCGGGTCGACGCACGCGGCGCGACCCGTGCCACGCCGTGCCGTCCGATCGGCACCACATCTTCACAAGGCCCGGAATTCCAACGTTTCCCCAGCGTCCGCCCAGGTCGCGCACGTGCCGTGCGGCGGCGTGAGCCCGCTCACACGGGGACCTCCTCGCGCGTCTCGTTCATCCGCTGGCTGATGACGGTCGTCACGCCGTCGCCGCGCATCGTCACCCCGTAGAGGGCGTCGGCGATCTCCATCGTGCGCTTCTGGTGCGTGATGACGATGAGCTGCGAGTCCTCCTGGAGCTCCCGGAAGATCTCGAGGAGCCGGCCGAGGTTGACGTCGTCCAGCGCGGCCTCGACCTCGTCCATGACGTAGAACGGCGAGGGCCGGGCCTTGAAGATCGCGACGAGCAGCGCGACCGCGGTGAGCGAGCGCTCGCCCCCGGACAGGAGCGAGAGCCGCTTGACCTTCTTGCCCGCCGGCCGCGCCTCGACCTCGATCCCGGTCGTGAGCATGTCGTCCGGGTCCGTGAGTACCAGCCGTCCCTCGCCGCCGGGGAACATGCGCGCGAACACCCGCTCGAACTGCTCGGCGGTGTCGCGGTACGCGTCGGCGAACACGCGCTCGACGCGCTCGTCGATCTCCTTGACGATCTCCAGGAGGTCGGCACGCGACTTCTTGAGGTCGGCGAGCTGGTCCGCGAGGAACTTGTGCCGTTCCTCGAGCGCCGCGAACTCCTCGAGCGCGAGCGGGTTCACCTTGCCGAGCCGACCGAGGTCCCGCTCGGCGGCCCGGAGCCGCTTCTCCTGGGCCGCGCGGTCGTAGGGCACGGTGCGCGGCTCGTCGTCGTCCGACGCGACCGGGACGTCGCGGTGCGGGCCGAGCTCCTCGACGAGGACCGCCGGGTCGAGGCCGAGCTCGTCGACGCTGCGCGCCTGGAGCTGCTCGATGCGCAGCTGCTGCTGCGCGCGCGCCACCTCGTCGCGGTGCGCGACGTCGGTCAGCTCGTGCAGGCGGGAGGCGAGGTCGTCGACCTCGCGCCGGGCAGCGGTCACGGCGGCGTCGCGCTCCGCGCGCGCCGCCTCGGCGGCCGCGCGCTCCTCGCCCGCGCGGGCGAGGGAGCGGTCGACCGCGCCGAGGGCGCGCGCCGCGCCGTCGCGCACGGCCGACGCGCGCTCAGCCTGGCGCACCCGGGCGGCCTCGCGCCGCGCGGCCCGCTCGCGCGCCTCGCGCTCCGCCGCGGCGGCCCGGGCGAGCGACTGCGCCCGGCCGGCCACGGCGCGCGCGCGTTCCTCGCTGGTCCGCAGCGCGAGACGCGCCTCGGTCTCGGTGGTGCGCGCCGCCGACGCGAGCGCGAGGAGACGGTCGCGCTCGGTCGTCGCGTCGGCGACCGCCTCCTCGGACTGCTCCGGGGCCGCCTCCGCGACGTCGAGCCGGTCGACGAGGTCCGCGAGCGCCTCGCGCGCGTCGTCGAGCCCCTGCGACGCGCGCTCGAGCGAGGTACGCACGCGCTCCGCCTCCGCCGCGGCCGAGCGCGCCGTCGCGCCGAGGTGTCCGAGCTGTTCCGCGACGGCCGCGAGCTGGGCGTCCGACTCGTTGAGCCGGTCGAGGGTGTCGTCGTACCGAGCTCGGGCCTCCTGCGCGGCGTCGCGCGCGCCCACGAGGGCGAACCGCGCGCGCTCCCCCCGGGCCGCGGCGTCGTCGTGGGCGGCGCGCGCCTCGTCGAGGGCGGCCTGCAGGTGCAGCACGCTCGGAGCGGAGGCCGACCCGCCCCACGCGCGGGTCGTCGCGAGGAGATCGCCGCCGCGCGTCACGACGGAGATGCCCGGGTGCCGCGCCACGAGGGCGCGCGCGTCCGCGAGGTCCTCGACGACCGCGACGTCGGAGAGCAGCGCGCGCACGGCGCCGCCGACGCCCCCGCCGGCCGTCACGACGTCGACGACCCAGCGCGCGCCGTCCGGCAGGGCGACGTCGCCGTGCACGCTCCCGTCCGCCCCGTCGGCCGCCACGACCAGGCCCGCCCGTCCGGCGTCCTCGGTGCGCAGGTAGCGCAGCGCGTCGACGGCGGCGTCGACCGACTCGACGGCGACGGCGTCCGCGGCGGGGCCGAGCGCCGCAGCCACGGCGTCCTCGTACCCGGCCTCGACGCCGAGCAGCGCCGCGAGAGACCCCACCACCCCGACGCCGTCGGCTGCGAGCAGCGCGCCGGCGCCGTCCTTGCGGTCCAGGCTCAGCTCCAGGGCCTCGATCCGCGCGCTCCACGTGGCACGCTCCTGGTCCGCCACGGAGGCCTCGTCCTCGAGCTCCCGCACGACCGTCGTCGTCCGCTCGACCTCGTCCGCTGCGGCCTCGTGCTCGGCGTCGAGGCCTTCCTCGCCCTCCTCGGCGCCGACCACCTGGGTCTCCAGCACCGCGAAGTCCGTGCGCGCCTGGGTGCCCCGGTGCTCGGCCTCCGCCAGCGACTCGCGGAGGCGCCCGATCTCCGCCTCCGCGGCCTCGACCCGCGTGCGCTGCGCGGCGACCTGGCCCGCGAGGCGCGCGAGGCCCTCCCGCCGGTCGGCGGCACCGCGGAGCAGCGTCGCGACCGCGCGCTCGGCCTCGCCCGCCGACCGCTCGGCGTCCTCGCGGTCCACGACGGCCGCCGCGAGCGCGTCGCGCGCCCGGACGACCTCCGCCTCGAGCTCGGCCTCGGTCGCGCGCACGCGCTCCGCCTGGGCCTCGATCTCGTCGGGGTCCTGGCCCCGCTGGGCGGGCTCCGGGCGACCGAGCAGGCGGACCCGCTCCTCCGCGAGCGTCTGCGTGCCGCGCAGGCGCTCGCGCAGGGACGACAGCCGGAACCAGACGTCGGTCGCGGCACCGAGCGCGGGCGCCGCCTCCGCGGCCTCGCGCTCGAGCCGGCCGAGCCCGTCGCGGGCCGTGGCGAGCGCCCGCTCGACCTCCGCCTGCTGCGCGCGCAGCGCCGCCTCGTCCGCGATCTCCTGCTCCAGGGTCGCGGTGAGCTGCGCGAGGTCGTCCGCGAGCAGGCGGGCCTTGGCGTCGCGCAGGTCCGCCTGGATCGTCGCCGCCTTGCGGGCGATCTCGGCCTGGCGTCCCAGCGGGCCGAGCTGGCGGCGGATCTCGGTCGTGAGGTCGGCGAGGCGGGTGAGGTTGGCCTGCATCGCGTCGAGCTTGCGGAGCGCCTTCTCCTTGCGCTTGCGGTGCTTGAGGACGCCCGCGGCCTCCTCGACGAAGCCGCGGCGGTCCTCGGGGGTCGCGCGCAGGACCGCGTCGAGCTGTCCCTGCCCGACGATCACGTGCATCTCCCGGCCGAGGCCGGAGTCCGAGAGGAGGTCCTGGATGTCGAGGAGGCGGCACGCGGCGCCGTTGATCGCGTACTCGGAGCCACCGCTGCGGAACAGCGTGCGGGAGATCGTCACCTCGGTGTAGTCGATCGGCAGCGCGCCGTCGGTGTTGTCGATCGTCAGGGAGACCTCGGCGCGCCCGAGCGGCGGCCGCCCGGACGTCCCGGCGAAGATGACGTCCTCCATCTTGCCGCCGCGCAGCGTCTTGGCGCCCTGCTCCCCCATGACCCACGCGAGCGCGTCGACGACGTTGGACTTGCCCGAGCCGTTCGGCCCGACGACGCACGTGACCCCGGGCTCGAAGCTCAGCGTCGTCGCGGACGCGAACGACTTGAAGCCGCGCAGCGTCAGGGTCTTGAGGTGCACGGACCCGAGCCTAGTGGCGGCCCCCGACGAACCCGCGGATCTGCGCCCCGCGCGGCCGGACGCCGTCGGCGGGGCGCCGGGACGCGAGACGCCCCGCCCCGGCCGGTGCGGCCGGGACGGGGCGCGGTGCCGCGTGACGGTGCGTCAGCCGAGCTCGGGGAACCAGAGCGCGATCTCGCGCGCGGCGGACTCGGGCGAGTCGGAGCCGTGGACGAGGTTCTGCTGGACCTTGAGGCCCCAGTCGCGACCGAGGTCGCCGCGGACGGTGCCGGGCAGGGCCTCGGTCGGGTTCGTCGCGCCCGCGAGGGAGCGGAAGCCGGGGATGACGCCCTGGCCCTCGGCCACGACCGCGAGGATCTTGCCCGAGAGCATGAAGTCGACGAGCGGCTGGTAGAACGGCTTGCCCTCGTGCTCGGCGTAGTGCGCGGCGAGCAGCTCGGGCGTCGCGTCGAGCAGGCGCACGGCGGCGAGCGTGTAGCCCTTGGCCTCGACGCGCCGCAGGATCTCGCCGGACAGGCCGCGGCGGACGCCGTCGGGCTTGACGAGGATGAGGGTGCGCTCGATGGTCTCGGTCAGTGCGGGTGCGACGTCGGTCATGGTCGCCGAGCCTACCGGCCGCGCGGGCGTGCGGGACGCCGTGACCACCGGGCCCGTGAGGCGCGCCTCAGTCGGCGTTGGGCGCGGTCTCGGGGTGCTCGGCGTCGTACGCGGCGCGCTCCCGGTCGATGCGCCCGCCGAGCCGGATCGAGACGACCCACAGCACGACGAAGAGCCCGCCGACGACGAACATCATCGGCACGACGAGGCCGAACGCCAGGACCGGCACCTGGACGACCGACCCGGCGACGTAGCCGCCCGGCGTGCCGACCATGCGCGAGAGGACGACGAGCACGACCGCGAGGGCGCCGCCTACGAGCCAGATCGACGTCGCGCTCGGCAGCTCGAGCGGCCCGCGCGAGTAGGGCACGTCCCGCAGCCCGTAGGCGACGAGCGTGGCGAACACCACGAGGAACGCCTCGAGCAGCAGCGTGGTGGACGCGAACTGGACCTTCGCGGGCTTCTTGGGCTTGATCCGGTCGCCCGGCGAGGGGCGCACCGGGCCCGCCGCGCGGCCGTAGCGGGACGGCTGCGCGGCGGGCTGCGACGGCGAGGTGCTCACCCGGTCAGGATACCGGCGTGGCGTCGCGGCCCCGGTCCTCCGGGTGGTCGCCGCCCGCCCCCGCGGCTCCCGCGGTCACGACGGCCGGGGCCTCGCCCGCGCCGTCCTCGACCGGCACCGGGGCGTCCTCGACGAGGTCGCCGTGGTCCGCGACGGCCTCGCCGCGCGCGACCATCCCCGCGACGTCGGAGAGCTTGACCTCGCGCAGGAAGAGCGCGAGGACGAACCCGACGAGCACGAGCGGGACGAGGTACCAGAAGGCCGGGGCGAGCGCGTCCGTGAACGCGTCGACGACGCCCGTGTGGATCGGCTCGGGGAGCTGCTGCACCATCTCGGGCGTGAGCGAGGCCCCCTCGGCACCGGCGGGGGCCGAGCCCGCGGGCAGGCCCGCGAAGACGCCCTCGAGGTTGTCCGCGAGGCGCGACGTGAAGATCGTGCTGAACAGCGCCGTGCCGACGGCCGCGCCGATCTCGCGGAAGAAGTTGTTCGCGCTCGTCGCGGTCCCCAGCTCGTGCGGGTCGACGGCGTTCTGGACCGCGAGGACGATCGTCTGCATGACGAGGCCCATGCCGGCGCCCATGACGAAGATCATGGCGCCGAAGAGCCACATCGACATGTCCCCGGTGATGCGCGTGAGCCAGATCATGCCCGCGGCGGTGATCGCGAGCCCGACGACCGGGAACACCTTGTAGCGGCCGGTCTTGGTGATCGCGATACCGGACCCGATCGCCGTGAGCATGACGCCCGCCATCATGGGCAGCAGGAGGAAGCCGGACTCGGTGACCCCGGCGCCGGTCGACATCTGGAGGAACGTCGGCAGGAACGCGAGCGCCGAGAACATGCCCATGCCCAGCACGAGGCCGATGAGCGTCGCGATCGTGAACGTCCGGTTCTTGAAGAGGTGCAGCGGGAGCAGCGGCTCCTCGGCACGGTTCTCCACCACGACGAACGCGGCGATCGACACGATCACGACCGTGACGAGGCCCAGGAGCCACGGGTCCGACCAGTCGTAGCCGCGCGAGCTGGTGAGGGACTCCCAGCTCGTGACGAGCACGATGCCGGACGTGGCGACGACCATGAGGAAGATCCCGGCGACGTCGATCTTGCGGCCCGAGCGGTGCGACGGGAGCTTGAGCGCGACCCACGCGACGACGAAGGCCGCGACGCCGATCGGCACGTTGATCCAGAACGCCCAGCGCCAGCCCGGCCCCTCGGTGAACCAGCCGCCCAGGAGCGGCCCGATCACGGCCGCGATGCCGAACAGGGCGCCCATGGGACCCATGTACTTGCCGCGGTCCTTCGCGGGCACGATGTCCGCGATGATCGCCTGCGACAGGATCATCAGACCGCCGCCGCCGAGGCCCTGCACGCCGCGCCAGGCGACGAGCTCGGGGAACGACTGCGCGAACCCGGCACCGGCCGACGCGATGGTGAAGAGCCCGATCGCGACGAGGAACGGCCACCGACGACCCCAGAGGTCGCCGAACTTGCCGTACAGGGGCATGACGATCGCGATGGCCAGGATGTAGGCCGTGATGACCCAGCCCTGGTGCTCGACGCCGTGGAGCTCGCCGACGATGGTCGGCATCGCGGTGCCGACGATCGACTGGTCGAGGGAGGACAGGAACATCGACGCCATGAGCGCGCCGAAGATCACCCACACGGTGCGCGGGGTGAGCACGACGAGCGGCTTGGCGCCGTCGACGGGGGGTGCTGCGGTGGAGGAGGCCATGAGGATCCGGTTCAGTCAGGACGGGCGGGCGCGCGCCGACGGGCGCGGCCCGTCGTCGGGTGGGGAGCTGGTGAGGCGGTGGAGCGGTGGTGGTGCGGTGGCCCGCAGGGCGTGCGGCTAGCGGGCCACGGGATCAGGGGCGCGCGTGTCGGCCAGGAGCGCGCGGAGCTGGGCGACGACGGTCGGCAGGTGGTCCACCGGCTCGCCCTCGCGGTCGCGCTGCTGCCACTCGAGGGTGCTCGCGCGCAGCAGGCTCATGACCACGAGGGCCAGGAGCTCGGGATCGGGGACGAAGGGACGGGCGGCGCGGCGTGCGACGAACATGTCGACGAGCTCCGCGCGATGGCCGTCGACCCACGCGACGTGCCGCGCGACGAGCTGCGGCTCGCGCTGGACGAGCTCGAGCGTGCGCGCCATGCGCTCGGGCGTGACGACCTGGTGCCCGAGCACGTCGGCGACGACCACCTCGAGGTCGTCGAGCAGGGCGCCCGTCGGGCCGCCCTCGACGAAGGCCGCGACGACCTCCGGGCGCACGGAGAAGTCCTCCAGGCCGAGCACGGCGTCGTCCTTGGAGGGGAAGTAGTTGAAGAACGTGCGCGGCGAGACCCCGACCTCGGCACAGATGTCCTCGACCGTCACCGCGTCGAAGCCGCGCTCCAGCACGAGCGTCTGCGCGGCCTCGACGAGCGCCTCCCGTCGGGCGCGCTTCTTGCGCTCTCGCAGACCGCCGGGAGACGGCGCGAGGCACGTCGCGGCCCGCTCGACCAACGAGGGGCGAGCGGGCACGTCAGGGAGAGTCAGGGGCACCCGTGTATTCTTGCACCCTCTGCAATTTTGCATCAACTGCAAGATGGCGTGACGCCCGTCACACCGGGGTGCCGGTCAGACCTCCCCGAATCCGCCCTCCACGGCCTCGACGACCGCGCGCACGGCGTCGGCGGCCTGGGGCCCCTCCCCCGTCACGGTGAGCTCCTGCCCGCCCGTGGCCCCCAGCTTCATGAGCTCGAGGACGCTCGCGCCGTTGACCCCGTCGATCGCCACCGTCGCGTCGAACCCGGCGACGAGGCGCGCGAGCACCGCGGCGGGGCGCGCGTGCAGGCCGAGCGGGTTGCGCAGCGCGACGACGGCGCGCGTCGCACCGTCCGCGGGAGGCTCCGCCCGGGTCGCCGACGCCTCCTCGGCGGGAGCTCCGCCAGCGACCGCGAACGTGCCGCCCGCGTGCTCGGCCGACGCGAGCACCTCCGTGACGTCGCCGCCACCGTGCGCGGTCACCGCCGCCGCCACCGCGCCCTCGACGAACGGGGCGTCGGCGAGCCGGACCCTCCCGTCGAACCCGTCCTCCATGTCCAGCACCGACTCGACGGTCATGACGGCGGAGCCCAGGTCGGCGAGCACGACCACGCCCTCCGCGACGGCCAGCGCCTCGTCGAGCGCCGCGGACACCCGGTCGTAGCTCGTGCCGAGCCCGCCGTCGTCGGTCCCTCCCGCGGCGAGCAGCAGCACACCGGGAGCCATCTGCGCGGACAGCTCGACGGCACCCTCGGCGAGCCGCTGCGAGTGCGAGACGAGGACGAGCGCGACGCGCGCTCGCGCCCCGACCGGCCCGGCGGCGCCGCTCACGCCGTCGCCGCGTCGCGCGCGGCCTCGAGGAGGATCGCGGTCGAGGTCGCCCCCGGGTCCTGGTGCCCGGCGCTGCGCTCACCCAGGTAGCTCGCGCGGCCCTTCGTCGCGACGAGCGGGACCGTCGCCTCGGCGCCCGCGCGCGCCGCCTGCGCGGCGGCGGCGAGGACGTCGCCGGTCGACGCCCCGGCGTCCGCGGCGGCCTCCGCGGCGTCCACCGCCGGCTGCCAGGCGTCCACCATCGTCTTCTCCCCGACCTGCGCCTTGCCACGGGCGGTGATGCCCTCCAGCGCGCCCTCGAGGAGGGCCACCACGCCGTGGGCGTCGAGCTCGGACAGGCCCGTCACCTTCGCCGCACGCAGGTAGGCGGTGCCGTAGAGCGGCCCCGAGGCGCCGCCGACGGACGACATGAGGGTCGTGGCCACGAGCTTGAGCACGTCGCCGATCTGACCCGGCGGCTGGTCCCCGGCGGCCGTCCCGTCGAGCTTGGCGACCACCGCGCGGAACCCCCGGTCGAGGTTCTCCCCGTGGTCGCCGTCACCGATCTGGCGGTCCAGCTCGGTCAGCTCGTCCCGTGCCGCCGCGATGCGCTCCGCGCTCAGCCGCGTCCACCGGTCCGCCCAGGCCACGTCCAGCGTCATGCCCCACCTCTCCTCGCCGTCGAGCCGGCGGTCCGCCGGCCCCTCGGAGACTGCACGCACGGGCGCCGCCTCACCAGCGCAGCGCAGCCGTGTGGACGGGAGCGTCCCACAGGGCGGTGAGCTCGTCGTCCAGGCGCAGCACGGTGACCGACGCACCCTGCATCTCCAGCGACGTGACGTAGTTGCCGACGAGCGAGCGCGTCACCCGTACGCCGCGCCCCTCGAGCAGCCTCCTCGCCTGACGATAGACGACGTACAGCTCAGACAGCGGCGTACCGCCCATTCCGTTAACGAACAGCAACACGTCCTCGCCGTCCGACAGGCCCAGGTCGTCGGCGACGGGGTCCACGAGCCGCTGCGTGATCTCGTCCGCCGAGGCCAGCGGGATGCGGTGCCGGCCCGGCTCGCCGTGGATGCCGATCCCGATCTCGACCTCGTCGTCGCCGAGGTCGAAGCTCGGCTTGCCGACGTGCGGGACCGTGCAGGCGGTGAGCGCGACGCCCATCGAGCGCACGTTCGCGACGACGCGGCCCGCGATCTCCGTCACCGCGCCGAGGTCGTCGCCGCGCTCGGCCGCGGCGCCCGCGATCTTCTCGACCGCGACCGTCCCCGCGACGCCGCGCCGGCCGGCGGTGTAGAGCGAGTCCTCGACCGCGACGTCGTCGTTGACGAGGATGCTCGTGACCTGGGTGCCCTCCGCCTCGACGAGCTCGACCGCCGTCTCGAAGTTCAGCACGTCGCCCGTGTAGTTCTTCACGATCGCGAGGACGCCCGCGCCCGAGTCGGCGCCGAGGATCGCCGGGACGATCTGGTCCGGCGTCGGCGAGGTGAAGACCGCGCCCGGGACCGCGGCGTCGAGCATCCCCAAGCCGACGAAGCCCGCGTGCAGCGGCTCGTGCCCGGACCCACCGCCGGAGACCAGCCCGACCTTCCCGGGGACCGCACCCCCGGCCCGCGAGACGTAGGGCGGCGCGAGGTGCACCTCCACGAGGTCGGCGTGCGCCTGGCCGAACCCCTCCAGGGACTCCGACACCGCGTCCTGGGGATCGTTGAGCAGCTTCTTCACCGGTCATCCCTCCATCGGTCCGTGCGCCCGGTGCTCCGGACGCCGACGACCCCCGCCCGGCGTGTCCGTCGCCGTCGTCGCCTCCATCAAACACCCGGGTGCGGCGGGCCGCGAGGCGTCCCCGACGCGACGAGGCGCGCCACCCGGTGGCGCGCCTCGTGCGCGGAGGAGCAGTGCCGCGCGGGACGGGGCGTCAGCCGCGCCCGAGGAGGATGCGCGCGTCGGCGACCGTGACGACCGAGCCCGTGACGAGCACGCCCGAGCCGGTCCCCACGCCCACCGCGTCGTCCCGCTCGGCGAGGTCGACGGCCACCTGGAGCGCCTCGTCGAGCCGCTCGGTGCTGTGCACGCGGTCCTCGCCGAACACGTCCGCGGCGAGCTCGGCGAGGTCGGCGGGATCGGCCGACCGCTCGGAGCTGTTGCGCGTCACGACGACCTCGGACAGCACCGGCTCGAGCGCCGCGAGCAGCGGCTCGGCGTCCTTGTCCGCCATGATCGCGACGACCCCGACGAGGTGGCGCAGGTCGAACGCCTCGCCGAGCGCGGTCGCGAGCGCCTCCGCGCCCGCGGCGTTGTGCGCCGCGTCGACGAGGACGGTCGGGCTCGACCGCACGACCTCGAGCCGGCCCGGCGAGGTGACGTCCGCGAAGGCCGCCTCGACGAGCGTGCCGTCGAGCGCCCGGCCGCCGAGGAACGCCTCCACCGCGCCGAGCGCGAGCAGCGCGTTGTGCGCCTGGTGCTCGCCGTGCAGCGGGAGGAACACCTCGGTGTAGAGCGCGGCGGGCGTGCGCAGGTCGAGGAGCTGCCCCCCGACCGCGACCTGCCGTGCCGCCACGTCGAGGTCGACGCCCTCGCGCAGCAGGCGCGCCCCAACGCGCTCCGCCCGCGCCCGCAGCACCTCCTCGACCTCGGGCCGCTGCGCCGCCGAGACGACGGTCGCGCCCTCCTTGACGATGCCCGACTTGACCGTCGCGATCTCCTCGAGCGTGCTGCCGAGCCAGCGCTCGTGGTCGAGCGCGACGGGCGTCACGACGGCGACCTCCGCGTCGACCACGTTGGTCGAGTCCCACTCGCCGCCCATGCCGACCTCGACGATCGCGACGTCGACGGGCGTGTCGGCGAACGCCGCGAACGCCACGCCCGTGAGCACCTCGAAGAAGCTGAGCTGCGACTGCCCGGCCTCGGCGAGCTCGGCGTCGACGACCTGCACGTACGGGTAGACGTCCTCCCAGACCTCGACGAACCGGCGCGCCGAGAGCGGCTCGCCGTCGACGACGATCCGCTCGGTGACGCTCGTCAGGTGCGGGCTCGTGAACATCCCCGTGCGCAGCCCGTGCTCGCGCACGAGGCGCTCCGCGACGCGCGCGGTGCTCGTCTTGCCGTTGGTCCCGGTGAGGTGGATCGTCCGGAAGGCGTGCTGCGGGTCGCCCAGCAGCTCGAACAGCCGCCGCACCCGGTCGATCGTCGGGTCGAAGTCGTGCTCGGGAGCACGGGACACGATGTGCTGGTAGACGCGCTCCAGGTCCGCCTGCGCGGCGGCGTCCTCCGCGGCCGCGCGGGCGTCCTTCGCGCTCTGCCGGCGTGCGGCGCCGGGGTCCTTGCGGGCGGCGCTCACAGGATCACCGCCGTGTCCGGAACGGTGCCGTCGGCCTTCTCGACGCGCACGGAGCGCACGTCGGTCGGCGACGTCTCGAGGACGACCTCGACCGCGAGGGTCTCGCGCGCGACGAGGTCGCGGTGCTCCTCGACCGCGACGAGCCACTCGCCGGGCACGTCGAGCGACAGCCGGATGCGGTCGGCCACGTCGAGGCCGGCGGCCTTGCGCGCGTCCTGCACGTCGCGGATCACGTCGCGTGCGTAGCCCTCGGCGAGCAGCGCGTCGTCGAGCGCGAGGTCGAGGACGGCGAACCCGCCGCTCGCGAGCACCGCGGCGGCGACGCTCGGTGCCTCCGCGTCGGGCTCCGGGCCGCCGGCCCGGGTGGCGGCGACCACCGTCGTCAGCTCGTACTCCGCGGGCAGGAGCGCGACGTCGCCGTCGTCCGTCGTCACGACGACCTCCCCGGCGTCGTCCACGCGCCACGCACCGGCCTTGGCGGCCTTGATGACGGCCTGGACCCCGCGGCCCAGGCGCGGTCCCGCGGCGCGCGCGTTCACGGCGAGGCGCTGCGTGATACCGAAGCGCTCGGCGGCGTCCGAGTCGGTCGACTCGAGCTCGACGGCCTTGACGTTGAGCTCGCGCGCCAGCAGGTCCGTGTACGGCGCGAGCGCCTCGGGGTCGTCCACGACGACCGTGAGGCGCGCGAGCGGCTGGCGCACGCGGAGCTGGTGCGCCTTGCGCAGGCCGAGCGCGGCCGACGCGACGGCGCGGACCTCGTCCATCGCGGCGACGAGCGCCGGGTCGGCGACGAGGGACGCGTCCGGGACGTGGCGCACGGCCACGGCGGACGAGCCGTCCTCGCCGACGAACCGCTCGCCGACCTCTTCGGTGGACGCCGGCCAGTCGGTGAGGTGGACCGAGCGCCCGCCCGTCAGGCCGCGCCACACCTCCTCCGCGAGCAGCGGGGCGAGCGGCGCCATGACGCGCGTGAGCGTCTCGAGCGCCGTGTACAGCGTGTCGAACGCGTCGGCGTCCTCGGCCCAGAACCGGTCGCGCTGGGTGCGCACGTACCAGTTCGTCAGGACGTCGAGGTGCTCGCGCACGGTCTCGCACGCGCCGGCGATGTCGTAGGCGTCGAGCTGCTCGGTGACGCGCACGACGAGGTCGTGCGTGCGCGCGAGCAGGTAGCGGTCGAGCGCCGGGAGCCCGGCCACGCGCTCGGGTGCGACCTTCTGCGCGACGTATCCCGCCGCGCCGCCCGGCTCGCCCGCGCGCGCCTGCGCCTTCGACGTGTTCGCGTACAGGGTGAAGAAGTAGTACGTGCTCCACAGCGGGAGGAGCACCTGGCGCACCGCGTCGCGGATCCCGTCCTCGGTGACGACGAGGTTGCCGCCGCGCAGGATCGGCGAGCTCATGAGGAACCAGCGCATCGCGTCGGAGCCGTCGCGGTCGAAGACCTCGTTGACGTCCGGGTAGTTGCGCAGGGACTTGCTCATCTTGCGGCCGTCGGAGCCCAGCACGATGCCGTGCGAGACGGCCGAGCGGAACGCGGGGCGGTCGAACAGCGCGGTCGCGAGCACGTGCAGCGTGTAGAACCAGCCGCGCGTCTGGCCGATGTACTCGACGATGAAGTCGCCCGGGTTGTGGTGCTCGAACCAGTCCGTGTTCTCGAACGGGTAGTGCACCTGCGCGTAGGGCATGGACCCCGAGTCGAACCAGACGTCCATGACGTCCTCGACGCGGCGCATGGTCGAGCGGCCCGTCGGGTCGTCGGGGTTGGGCCGGGTGAGGCGGTCGACGAACGGGCGGTGCAGGTCCGGCTCGCCCTTCTCGTTGCGCGGCAGCGTGCCGAAGTCGCGCTCGAGCTCGGCGAACGACCCGTAGACGTCGACGCGCGGGTACTGCGGGTCGTCGGAGCGCCACACCGGGACGGGGCTCCCCCAGAACCGGTTGCGCGTGATCGACCAGTCGCGCGCGTTCTCGAGCCACTTGCCGAACTGGCCGTGCTGGATGTGCTCGGGCGTCCAGGAGATCTGCTCGTTCAGCTCGACCATGCGGTCCTTGAACGTCGACACCGCGACGAACCACGACGACACGCCCATGTAGATGAGCGGCTGCCGGCAGCGCCAGCAGTGCGGGTAGGAGTGCGCGTACGACTCGCGGCGCAGCAGCACCGTCCCGGCGCTGGTGGCGCCGAGCGCGAGGTCCGGAGCCGCCTCGCCCGCCGCCACCGCGGCGTCGTGCCGCGTCCGGCCCTTGAGGTGGTCGATGATGAGCGCGTTCGCGTCGAAGACCTGCAGGCTCTCGTAGTCGACGACGGGGAAGACGAACTTGCCGTCGGACGCGACCGGGAGGACCGGCTCGACCCCCTCGCGGTCGGAGACGACCTTGTCCTCCTCGCCGAACGCGCCGGCGTTGTGCACGAGGCCGGTACCGTCCGTCGTCGTGACGAAGTCCGCCTCGACGACGCGGTGCGCACCGGGGTGGCCGGCGAAGTAGGAGAACGGCGGCGTGTAGGAGCGCCCGACGAGGTCGGCGCCCGTGAGGCGCTCGACGACCTGCGTCGTCACGTCCTCGACGCCCTCGTCGGCGAGCTCGCGCGCGTACGCACCGAGGCGCTCGGCCGCGATCACGTAGCGCTCCGTGACGCCCGTGAACGACGACTCCACGACGACGTACTCGACGTCCGGCCCGACCATGACGAACAGGTTGGACGGCAGGGTCCAGGGCGTCGTCGTCCAGATGAGCGCGAGCTCGCCCGTCTCGAGCCGGAAGCCCACGGTGACCGCCGGGTCCTGGCGGACCTGGTACACGTCCTCGTCCATGCGCAGCTCGTGGTTGGACAGCGGCGTCTGGTCGTTCCAGCAGTAGGGCAGCACGCGGAAGCCCTCGTAGACGAGGCCCTTGTCGTAGAGCTGCTTGAACGCCCACAGGACCGACTCCATGAACGTCGGGTCGAGCGTCTTGTAGTCGTGCTCGAAGTCGACCCAGCGCGCCTGCCGGGTCACGTAGTCCTGCCACTCGCTCGTGTACTTCAGCACCGACGCGCGGCACGCGTCATTGAACCGCTCGATCCCCAGCTCGAGGATCTCCTCCTTGGTCTTGATCCCGAGCTGGTCCATCGCCTCGAGCTCGGCGGGCAGGCCGTGCGTGTCCCACCCGAAGCGGCGCTCGACGTGCTTGCCGCGCATCGTCTGGTAGCGCGGGACGACGTCCTTCGCGTACCCCGTGAGCAGGTGCCCGTAGTGGGGCAGGCCGTTGGCGAACGGCGGGCCGTCGTAGAAGACGAACTCGTTGCTGCCGTTCTCGCCGGCGGGGTTGCGCTCGACCGAGGCGCGGAACGTGTCGTCCGCGTCCCAGTAGGCGAGCACCTCGCGCTCGATCGCGGGCAGGTCGGGAGAGGCGGGCACGCCGAACGCGGCTCCGGGGTGCGAGTCGGCGGCAGAGGCGGCGGACGAGGGGGCGCGGTGCAGCGGATAGGCCATGGTCTCGAGGACTCCGGAGGGTAGCGGCCGGCGGGGTGTCCGCCGTGGTGGTACGGGTCGGTCGTGCTCTCCTGCGAGGACGACTCCCCCACCCAGGGGCGGGCTCGCCGCGGTACCACCTCGCTTGCCGGCGTCGTCCTCCGGTGCCCGACGCCGTCGGGCCCGGCGGGCGGTCGCCGACCGCTCGTCGCAGGCTGTGACGGGCCCACCCGTCCGGGTCTAGTGAGGACCTGGCCGCGGGGCCGTCAGGCCTGCCCGACGGCGCGGGTCCCGTTCTTCCGGAGGCTCGCCGGTGATGGCCGGGTCGACGCCTGTGCGTCCATGGTAGCCGCCGCGCGGCGGCGCGCGGTGTAGGCGTCGATGTCCCGCGCGACGAGCCACTCGAGCGTGAGCGGCGGGCGGGCGTCGTGCCCGACGGCGGTCGTCGCGGCGGGCGGGCGGGCGGCCTCGCGCGACTGGGCGGCGAGCGACGTCGTCGGGCGGTAGCGGGGAAAGCTCCGGGGAACGTACATGGTGGTCTCGCGTCCTGTGCTCGGCGGGCGTCCGGAGGTGCAGACCCGGGCGTCGCGCGGGACTCATCGATGAGCCCGTGGCACGAGACCGGCGACCGTCACGCCCCTTCGTCTGGAGGGAGGGGCGGGAGGCTGCTCGCGGACACCAGGTCGAGGCTGCGCAGGGCGCCGCGAGCCCTCAACAACAGGTGGCGGAGGAGACCTGCGGGCGCGCGTCGACGAGCGTGCGGCTCGTGGGGCGCGGGGAGGTCACGCGGACATGGTGCCAGGGCGGACCCGGGCGGACAACCCCGCGTCCACGGGCCGGACGCGGTCCCGTCAGTCGACGCGGACCGTGACCTCGTGCCACCCCGACGCGCCGTCGGGCGCGGGCGGGGCGACGTCGGCGGTCTGCGTCCGGCCGTCGGCGTCGGTCGCGCGGACCGTCAGGCGGTGCTCGCCCGGCGTGGCGTCCCACGCGTACGACCACTGCCGCCACGTGTCGGGGCCCACCGTCTCGGCGAGCGTCGCGGTGCGCCACGTGCCGTCGTCGACCCGGACCTCCACGCCCGCGATCCCCGTGTGCTGCGCCCACGCGACGCCCGCGACGGTCACGACGCCCGCCGGGACCGGCGCCCCCGCGCGCGGCGTGTCGACGCGCGACGCGAGCTTGATCGGGCCGCGCTCGGACCAGCCGCGCGTGGACCAGTACGCGACGTCGTCGGCGAACGTCGTGACCTTGAGCTCGGTGACCCACTTGGTCGCGGACACGTAGCCGTAGAGCCCCGGGACGACGAGCCGCGCGGGGAACCCGTGCTCCGCGGGCAGCGGCTCGCCGTTCATCCCGACGGCGAGCAGGCACGCGCGGTCGGGGTCGGTGAGCACGTCGAGCGGGGTGCTCGCGGTCCAGCCGTCGGCGCTCGTGGACAGGACCATGTCGGCGCCGTCGCGCACCCCGGCGCGCGCGAGCAGCTCGCGCACGGGGTAGCCGAGCCACCGCGCGTTGCCGACGAGGTCGCCGCCGACCTCGTTCGACACGCACGTGAGCGTCACGTGGTGCTCCGTGAGCGGGAGCGCGAGCAGATCGTCGAGCGTGAGCTCGAACGGCTCGTCGACGAGACCGGTCACGCGCAGCGTCCACGAGGCGGGGTCGACCTGGGGCACGCGCAGCGCGGTGTCGATCCGGTAGAAGTCGCCGTTGGGCGTCACGTACGGCGCGAGGCCTGGCACCCGCAGGTCCGCCCCGGCGGGGACGGCCGGGGCGGGCGTCGCCGGGGAGGGCAGCCGCAGCGCCTCGCGCGCGGCCGTGACGGCGCGCGACCCGGCCGACACCGCCCGGGACGTCGCGAGCGCGACGACGCCCGCCGCGGCGGCGAGGCCGGTGACGAGGAGGAAGCGGCGCCGGTCCATCGGGCCACGGACCCCGGTGACCGCCCGGCCGTCGTCGGCGACGCTCTCGGCGAGGAGCCCCGCGTCCGACGGGCCGCGCAGCGGCGCGAGGGACGCCCGGAGCAGCAGGACCGCGACCCCGACCCCGACGAGCGACGGCAGCGCCCACGCGACGCTCGCGCCGGGCCGCGTCGCGGCCACGACGGCGCCGACCGCTCCCACGGCGCCCAGCAGCAGGGAACCCCACGGCGGACGGCGCAGCTCGAGCCCGCCCGCGAGCGCCGCGCCCGCGGCGAGGACGACCCCCATGCCGCCGAGCAGCACCGCCTTGTCGGCGGTCCCGAACGTCGCGACCGCCCAGTCCTTGACCGGGCCGGGGACGGCGTCGACCACCCCGGCGCCCGCGGCGAAGAGCGGGCTGGACCCCGGCCCGACGAGCGCCGCGACGAGCTCGGCGACCGCGAACCCGACGGCCGCGCACACGACCCCCGCGAGCGCGGCCCACGCTCCCGCCCGACCGTTCCGACCGCCGCCCATCCGCCGACCTCCTGTCGCTCCCAGTGAACGCCCGTCACGGGCTCCGCGCTACGGCCTCGGCCTCGCGCCGTCTCCGCGGGTCGTCGCTCAGGCGGTCTCGACGCCCTTGGGGACGAGCGGGGCGCGCCACAGGGAGTACGTCGACGCCTGGGCGACGGGGCGCAGGACCAGCGAGTCGATGTTGACGTGGTGCGGGCGCGTGACGGCGAAGGTCACGACGTCGGCGACGTCGTCGGCGGTGAGCGGGTCCACGACCCCGGCGTACACGGCGTCGGCCCCGGCCTGGTCCCCGTGGTAGCGGTTGAGCGAGAACTCCGGCGTGTGCACGAGGCCGGGCGCGATCTCGATGACGCGGATCGGCTCGCCGACCAGCTCGAGGCGGAGCGTCTTGGCGACCCCGAGCAGCGCGTGCTTCGACGCGACGTAGCCGGACCCGCCGACGTAGGTGTCGTGACCCGCGGTCGACGTCATGAGCACGATGTCGCCCCGCCGCGACGCGCGCAGGAGGGGCAGGAACGCCTTCGTCACGCGCACGGTGCCGAGCACGTTCGTCTCGTACATCGCGCGCCACTCGTCGATCTTCGCCTCGTCCACGTGGTCGACGCCGAGCCCGAACCCGGCGATGTTGAGCAGCGCGTGCACCGGCCCGCGCGCGCCCGCCTCCGCGACGAGGCGCGCGACGTCCTCGTCGGACGTGACGTCCCCGACGACCGGGTGGGCGCCCGTGCGCTCCGCGACCTCCGTGAGCCGGTCCGCGCGCCGCGCGAACGCGACGACGTCCCAGCCGCGAGCGCGCAGGTACCGCACGCACGCCTCCCCGATGCCCGACGACGCGCCGGTCACCACCGCGCGCAGCGGTGCGGTCGAGGGGTTCTGGGCAGGCAGGTTCGATGGCTCCGTCACGACGGACACTCTGCCACGACGGACCGCCGGAGGGACTAGGCTGACGGAGGACCACGGGCCCCGCACTGGCCCGTCCGGGCGGCACGGATCTGTGCCGCGGGTCCGCGCGACGCGAGATGACGCGTCGGTCCCGGCCGGCGCTCGCCGGTCGGCATCGAGAACGCACCGCCGCAGCGGCGTGCCCACCGAGAGCACGCCGCACCGCGCCCGACCCCCGGAGACCTCGCCCGTGCCCTCGTCCCGCACCGTGCACCGCCAGCCCGTCCGCCGCGCCGTCCTCGCGCTCCCGACCGCCACGCTCGCCCTGCTGCTCGCCGCCTGCTCGTCGGGCACCGCACCGGGCGACGACCCGACCGCGGACGGCGACGCCACGCCGACGGGCGACGCGAGGGCGACCACCTACCCCCTCACGCTCGACGACTGCGGGTTCGAGGTGACGTTCGACGCGGCACCGGAGCGCGTGGTCACGATCAAGTCGAGCACGACGGAGATGCTGCTCGCGCTCGGGCTGGGCGACCGGATCGTCGCGAGCGCGTTCGCCGACGGCCCGGTCCCCGAGTCCTTGGCCGACGCCGCGGCGGACGTCCCCGCGGTGGCAGAGCCGCTCTCGGACCAGGTCCCCGGCGCCGAGGCGGTCCTGGAGACCGAACCCGACCTCGTCTACGCGGGCTGGGAGTCCAACCTCACGGCGGAGGGCGCGGGCGACCGCGAGACGCTCGCGCAGCTCGGCGTCGCGACGTACGTCTCCCCCGCCGCGTGCAAGGCGCCGGAGTACATGCCCGACCCGCTGACGTTCGACGACGTGTTCGCCGAGATCACCGAGGTCGGCACGATCTTCGACGCGCAGGACGCGGCCGCCGACCTCGTCGCCGAGCAGCGCGCGACGCTCGACGGCGTCGTCCGCGACGACCGCGGCCTGACCGCCCTGTGGTACTCGTCGGGCGACGACATCCCGTACGTCGGCGCGGGCATCGGCGCGCCGCAGATGATCCTCGACGCGGTCGGCCTCGAGAACGTCGCGGGCGACGTGCACGACACCTGGACGTCGTACGCGTGGGAGGAGGCGATCGCCGCCGACCCCGACGTCCTCGTCCTCGTCGACGCCGCGTGGAACACCGCCGAGGCGAAGATCGAGCGGCTCGAGTCCAACCCGGCGACGGCCGAGATGACGGCCGTGCGCGAGGGCCGCTACCTGACGATCCCGTTCCCGGCGACCGAGGCCGGCGTGCGCAACGTCGACGCCGTCGTGGACCTCGCGGCACAGCTGGAGGCGCTCGACCTGTGACCACGCTGCGCACCCGGCCCGCCCCCGCGCCGCCCGGCCGACGGGACGGCGCGGGGACCGGCGCGCGCCGGGGCGCGGGCTGGTGGGTGCCGGTCGCCGTCGGCGCCCTCGTCGTGACGGTGCTCGTCACGGTGACGATCGGCCCGGCGGACCTCGCGGTCGGGGACGTGTGGCGCTCCGTCGCGACGCACCTCGGGCTCGGCGGGCTGCTCGGCCTCGAGCCGCTCGGGGCCCTCCAGGACGGCATGGTGTGGCAGCTCCGCCTCCCCCGCGTGCTCACCGCGGCGGCCGTGGGCGCGGGTCTCGCCGTGTGCGGCGTCGTCATGCAGTCGCTCACGCGCAACCCCCTCGCGGACCCGTACCTCCTCGGGCTGTCGTCGGGCGCGTCGCTCGGCGCGGTGCTCGTGCTCGTCGCCGGGTGGACCGTGCTCCTGCCGGTCGCGGCGTTCGGGGGCGCCGTGCTCGCGCTCGTCGCGGCGCTCGGCCTCGCGGGCGCGCTCGGCGCGCTCACGCCGACGCGGACCGTGCTCGCGGGCCTCGCGGTGAGCCAGCTCGCGGCGGCCGCGACGAGCTTCGTCATCTTCTGGTCCGCGACCGGCGACTCCTACCGCGAGATCCTCTCGTGGCTCATGGGGTCCGTCGCCGGAGCGACGTGGACCTCCGTGGCGGTCGCGGGCGGCGCGACCCTCGTGCTCGGGACCCTGCTCGCGTCGACCGGTTCCGTGCTGGACGCCTTCACGTTCGGCGACACCGCCGCGTCCACGCTCGGGGTCGACGTCGCGCGCGTGCGCTGGACGCTGCTCGTGGGCGTCGCGCTGCTCACCGGGGCGCTCGTCTCCCAGTCGGGGTCCATCGGGTTCGTCGGCCTGATCCTGCCGCACGCCGTGCGGCTCCTCACGGGCGCGCGGCACCGGCTGCTCCTGCCGCTCTCCGCGCTGTTCGGGGCGACGTTCCTCGTCTGGGCGGACACGCTCGCGCGCACGGTGTTCGCGCCGCGCGAGCTGCCTGTCGGGATCGTCACGGCCGCGATCGGCGCGCCGGTGTTCGCGCTGCTCCTGTGGCGAGGGAGGAAGGCCGCATGAGCGGGACGACGCGCACGACGGCGCACGCGGCTCCCCCGGTCGGCGCCGACGCCGTGCCGGACCGCCTCGGCGACGGGACCAGCCCGTCCGGTCGCGACGGCACGGACGGGCTCGACGCCGCGCGCGTGTCCTGGTCCGTCGACGGTCGCCTGATCCTCGACGGCGTCGACTGCACCGCCCCGGCCGGCGCGGTGAGCGGGCTGCTCGGGCCCAACGGCTCCGGCAAGTCGACCCTCCTGCGCGTGCTCGCGGGGGTGCGCGCCCCGTCCACGGGGCCCGACGACGCCGCGCGAGCGCGCTTCGACGGCGCGGACCTGCTCACGATGCCGCGGCGGCGGCGCGCGCGCGTGCTCGCGCTCGTCGAGCAGGACGCGACGACCGACCTCCCGCTCTCCGTGCTCGACGCCGTCCTGCTGGGCCGCATCCCCCACCGATCGCTCCTCGCGGGCGACTCCGCGCACGACCGGGAGGTGGCGGCTGCGGCGCTCGCCCGCGCCGGGATGTCCGGCTTCGCCGAGCGGGAGGTCGCGACGCTCTCCGGCGGCGAGCGCCAGCGCGTGCACCTGGCGCGCGCGCTCGCGCAGGAGCCCGCGCTGCTCCTGCTCGACGAGCCGACCAACCACCTCGACATCGCCGCGCAGCTCGACACGATGCGCGTCCTGCGCGACCTCGCCGACGACGGGGTGACCGTCCTCGCCGCGCTCCACGACCTCAACCTCGCGGCGCAGACGTGCGACCACGTCGTCGTGCTGGCGGACGGGCGGGTCGTCGCCGCGGGCGACGTGCGCGAGGTCCTGGTCCCCGAGGTGCTCGACCCGGTCTACGGCGTGCGGTGCGAGGTGCTCACCCACCCCCGCACGGGCCGACCCGTCCTCACGTTCGCGCCGCGGGACTGAGCAACCCGCTCGCGTACCCTCGGCGGGTGCGCCTCTCCCTGGTTCCCCGTCGTGCGCCGACGCTCGCCGCGGCCGGGCTCGCCGTGGCCTGCGCCGTGTCTCTCTCCGGCTGCGCGCTGCTCGACGGCCGGTCCCCGTTCGACACCTCGAACGTCTCGTACGCGGACGTCGAACGGGCCCTGCCCGGGGTCCAGGACGCGCTGGACGAGGCGGGCCTCCCCGTCGAGGTGAGCCTGTACACCGGTTCGAGCAACTGCGAGGGCGCGTGCGACCTGGGTGTCGGGGTGAGCCTGCTGCCGGCCGAGGACGCGCCACGCCCCGACCTGCACCCGGACGCGCTGGCCGCGGTGCTCGTGGTCGTGCTGCCCGAGGTGTCGGGCATGCCCGTGTACGTCAGGACCGGGGTCTCCGAGGACGGCGCGGGCCTCGACCTCGAGCCCGCGGCCCGTGCCCTCGGACTGGACGAGCCTCCCCTCTCGATGTCGATCGGCGAGGTGCACGTCCCGAAGGACGAGCTCGACACGGCGCTCGAGCTGGCGGTCGCCCGCCTCGACCGCTGACCGCGGCCTTCCGGGTCGTGTCTTCACCTGACCGGCCGGGCCGAGGCGCGGTGCTCGCTCAGTAGCCGCGGAGGCGCGCCAGACGGACGCGCACGGTGACGGAGTAGTCCTCGTGGAAGCCGTCGGGAGTCATGCCGAGGCCGCGGATCCCCTCGCCGTACTTCGCGTCGTACGCGACGCGCTCGTCGGGTGAGAGGCCGGCGTCGTCGATCGCGGCGGTGCCGGTGAGGACGACGACGTCGTCCCCCGACCGGGTGCTGTTGAGGTGCACCGCGACGCGGTGGTTCCCGCGGACGTTGCGCAGCTTCGCGGTGCGGGGCTGGGACTTGACCACGACCTCGTCCGCACCGTCCCACACGAACCACACGGGGGTCGGCTGGGGGGCGTCGTGCGGGTCGACGGTCACGAACCACAGGACCGGCTCGGCGGCGAGACGGGTCGCGGCGCGCGAGCCCAGGTCGGACGTGGTGTCGATCGCGGGCACGGTCACGCCTCCTTCGTGGTGGTCGCGGCCAGGCGCGGCAGCTCGATCGCGGGGCAGCGGTCCATGACCATGTCGAGCCCGGCGTCGCGCACGCGCTGCGCGGCGTCCTCGTCGATCACGTCGAGCTGGAACCAGACCGCCTTCGCGCCGATCGCGACGGCCTGGTCGGCGACGTCGCCCGCGAGCTCGGAGCGCACGAACACGTCGACGACGTCGACCGGGAACGGGACGTCCGCGAGCGTGGCGTAGCCCTGCTCGCCATGCACGGTCTCCGCGGACGGGTGGACGGGGACGATGCGCTTGCCGTGCTGCTGGAGCACGCGCGCCACGCCGTACGCGGCGCGCGACGTGTTGTTCGACAGGCCGACGACGGCCCAGGTCTCGGTGCCCTCGAGCACCCGACGGATGGTCTCCTGCTCGTCGGCCGGCGCGGCCGCTGCGACGTCGCTCATGTCGTGCGCAACCGGCCCCCCGCCGTGGCTATTCCGCGACGGAGGCCCGGCGCGCGGGCACCTCAGACGAGCGCGACCGCCAGCAGCGCGGTCGCCACCGCGCCGGCGACGGTCCGCACGTGGTTCCACGCGAGCCAGCGCGGGAGGAACGCGGCCCACGCGGCGGCGAGGTCCGCGGGCCGCTCCGCCGCCGCGTCGAGACGCTCGTTGAGCGGGACGTTGCCCACGGCCGTGACGCCGAGGATCCCGACGGCGGAGACCACCGCGCCCGCGAGCGCCCGCACCGCGCCGGGCGACCCGCCGACCAGGCCGACGACGGCCGCCGCGGCGGGCACGAGCACGCTGGCCGCGAGCAGGAGCATCAGCGGCGGGCGCAGCGCGTCCTTGTTGATCGCGACCATGGCCGCGGCCCCGTCGGCGGCGGGGAGGCGGCGCAGCCCGCCCATCACGAACGTGGAGAACGCGAAGAGCACCCCGCCCGCGAGCCCCGTCGCGACCGCACCCGCGACGACGAGCACCGCGAAGGCGCTCACGAGGGCTGCCCGGACGTCGACGTGACCGTCGCCGGCCAGGTCGCGGCCTCGCGCACCGCGAACTCGCGGAAGTCGCGAGGCTCGCGGCCCAACGCCTGCCGGACGCCGTCGGCGACCGGGGTCCCGCGGCCGTCGAGCACCTCGGCGAAGAGGTAGCGCATGAGGCCCACGACGTCGTCGGGCAGCCCGATCGCCCGCAGCCCCGCGACGAACTCGTCCATGGTGATCGGCGCGAACCGCACGTCGTGCCCGCTCGCCCTCGCGATCTCCGCCACCGCCTCGGCGAACGTGATCGCACGCGGCCCGGTGAGTTCGTAGACCCGGCCGGCGTGCGCGTCGTCGACGAGAGCAGCGACCGCGACGTCGGCGACGTCCTCGAGGTCGACGAACGGCTCGGCGACCCGGTCCACCGGGAGCGCGAGGACGCCGTCGAGCACGGGATCGAGCAGGAAGCTCTCGCTGAAGTTCTGGTCGAAGAACGCGCACCGGACCACGGTGCGGCCGGGGAACGCCTCGGCGACCAGCACCTCCGCGCGCTGCGCCTCGACCTCGCCGCGACCGGAGAGCAGGACGAGGCGGCGCACCCCCGCCTCCCGGGCGAGCGCCGCGAACCGGGCGACGGTCTCCGGGGAGCCCGGGATCGCGAGGTCGGGCACGTAGACCGCGTACACCGCCTCGGCCCCGGCGACCGCGGGGCGCCACGTGGTCTCGTCCTCCCAGTCGAAGCGGACGGCCCCGGAGCGGGACGCGCGCCGCACGGGGAGCCCGAGGGCGTCGAGGCGGTCGGCGACCCGGCGGCCGGTCTTGCCCGTCGCGCCGAGGACCAGGACCGGACCGGGGGCCGGGGCAGCGGTCGGGGTGTCGGTCGAGGCGGGAACCGGGTTCGGTGTCGTAGCGCTCATGGCGTCTCTCCTGTCGAGCGTCGGTGCGGGGACGAATGCCAGTCAACCGGGCACCGGCGAGACGTGACATGGCCCTGACGCTCGTCTCCATACGCGACCGTCTCACGTCCCCGCGGCGCCTCGACCCCTGGCCGCGGCTCCGGGACGGTGCGTACCCTGACCGGATGGACGTCGTCGCCGGGCTCCTCGACGGGCCGCGCGCCCGCGGCGCCTTCCTCCTGCGCAGCCACCTCCGCGCCCCGTGGGGCATGCGCATCGAGGACGAGGCGCCGCTGACGATCGTGCCCGTGCTGCGCGGCTCGGGCTGGGTCGGGCCGGTCGTGGGCGACGACGGCGCGGACCCGGGCGAGCACGTCGGGGCGGGGGACGTCGTCCTGCTGCGCGGCCCCGACCACTACGTCGTGGCGGACGCGCCGACGACCGCGCCCCAGGTGGTCATCGGGCCCGAGTCCGACATGTGCCGCGCGGTCGACGGCGGGCCCTCCCCCATGACGGTGCTCGGCGTGCGGTCGTGGGGCAACGACCCCGGTGGCGAGACCGTCATCATCACGGGCACCTACCCGCTCGACGGCGAGGTGGGCCGTCGCGTCCTGCGCGTCCTGCCGCAGCGCGTGGTGCTGCGCAGCGGCGACGTCGACGGGACGCTCGTGGAGATGCTCGCGCGCGAGGTCGTCCAGGACCTGCCCGGGCAGGAGGCGGTGCTCGACCGCCTGCTCGACCTCCTCCTCATCTCGTGCCTGCGCACGTGGCTCTCGCGCGACGACGCACCCGGCTGGTACCGCGCCGACGCGGATCCGGTGGTCGGCGCTGCGCTGCGCCTCATCCACCACGACCCGGCCCGCGCCTGGACCGTGGACGCGCTCGCGCGCGAGGTCGGGCTGTCGCGCGCGGCGTTCTCGCGGCGCTTCACCACGCTCGTCGGCGAGCCGCCGATGAGCTACCTCACCGGCTGGCGCCTCGACCTCGCGGCGGACCTCCTGCTGGAGCCCGACGCCACCCTGACGTCGGTCGCACGCGCGGTCGGGTACGCGACGCCGTTCGCGCTGAGCGCCGCCTTCAAGCGCGTGCGCGGCGTGAGCCCCGCCGCGCACCGGGCGCGCGCGGGCGCCGCCTGAGGCGGCTCACCGCGGCACCGGCACGAGTGCGACCTCCCGGAGCACGCCGTCGTCGACGACGGCCGTGAGGTACGTCCCGACCGGCTGACGACGGCGGTCCGTCGGCGACCCGGGGTTGAGGAGCCGCAGCCCGCCCGGCGAGGTCGTGTCCCACGGGACGTGGCTGTGCCCGAAGACCAGGAGGTCCGTGCCCGGGAACGCGGCGTCGGCGCGCCGCTCGCGCCCCTGCTTCGTCCCCGTCTCGTGCACGACGGCGAGCCGCAGCCCGTCGATCGTCGCGCGCGCCACCTCGGGCAGGCGCGCGTGCAGCGCGGGGCCGTCGTTGTTGCCGGCGACCCCGACCAGCCGGGACGCCCGCGCCTCCAGCGCGTCCAGCAGGTCGGCGCTCACCCAGTCGCCCGCGTGCACCACGACGTCGGCGTCGTCGACCGCGCGCCACACCTGGTCCGGGAGCGCCCGCGCCCGGACGGGGACGTGGGTGTCGCTCAGCAGGAGCAGGCGGGTCGGCACGGGTCTCACGATAGGTCGCGCGGACGGGCCGCGCCGGGCCACGATGGGGCATGCCGATCCCTCGCTGGGTGACCCGCAGCAACAAGCGCTTCCTCAACCCCGTGATGCTGCGCGTCGCGACCGGCGTCGGGCCGATGGCGGTCGTGCGCCACGTGGGCCGACGCAGCGGCCGCGTCTACCGCACGCCCGTCTTCGCGTTCGCGTACCGCGACGCGCCGGGCGAGCCGGTCCGCGTCGTCCTCGCGCTCACGTACGGGCCGGACGTCGACTGGGTGCGCAACGTCGACGCCGCGGGCGAGTTCGTGCTGGAGCGGCGAGGCGAGGAGTTCCGCGTCGTGGACGTGCGACGCGTCACGGGCGAGGACGGCCTGCGGCTCGTGCCCGGCTGGACGAGCGCCGTCCTGCGTCGCACGGGGGTGGACCAGTTCCGGACCGGGAGGCTCCTGCGGGTGCCGGCCACGACGTCCGCGTAGCACTGCGCCCGTGCCGCGGCGTCCGGCCGACGGTCGCGCGCCACGTGACGGCGGACGCCCGGCCGGACGTCCGGCCGGGCGTCCGCGAGCGCCAGCGGATCAGCACGCGCCGAGGTCGGCCCACGGGCCCCAGGTCGCGGCGCCGGGCTTCTCCCCGAGCGTCCACCACTTGGCCTTCCACGTGTGCCCCTCGAAGGACGCCGTCGTCCCGGCCACGTACACCTGCGACGCGCTCCACGGCGCCGCCGTGCAGGTCGGGTCGGTCGGGTCGGTGGGGTCCGTCGGGTCGGTGGGGTCCGTCGGGTCTGTCGGGTCCGTCGCGCCGGAGGTGAACGGCGCGAACTTCTTCGAGAACTCGAACTTCTGCTGCGCCAGCCCGGAGCAGTCGTCCTGCGTCGTCTGCGCGCCGGCACAGCCGCCGGTGTCGCGGTGCAGTGCCCAGAACGACAGGTAGGCGACGCCCTTCTGCCGCGCGAAGGCGAGCACCGAGTCCGCGTTCGCGAGGGAGAACGTCTCCCCCACGCCCCAGTCGGAGACGCCGATCATCTCCGTGATGCCGACCATGTTCCAGAGCTGCGCGTCCGTCTTCGACGGGTAGATCGTCTTGAGGAAGCTCACCAGGCCGGTCGTCGCGGTGACGGTGTCCTGCGCCATGTTCGCGCGGTCGCCCTCCCAGTAGTCGAACGTCATGACGTTGACGACCGAGACCTCGACGCCGTTCGTCACGGCGTTGCGCAGCAGGTTCTTGCCCGACGCGGCCAGGCCCTGCGTCGTGGTCGGCAGCGTGTACTGCACCTCGAACGTCCGGCCGTTGGCCTTGGCCCAGTCCTGGACGATCTTCAGCGCCTTGTTGCGACGGTCCACCCCGGCGCTGCTGTTGATCGAGTCCGCCTCGATGTCGAAGTCGATGCGCTCGACGTCGTAGGTCGTGATCAGCTTCTGGATCTGCGCCGCGATCGCGTTGACGTCCGTGCACGAGTCCGCCAGCTCCGTGAGCTGCCCGTCCTCGGTCGCGTCGTCCGCGGTCCAGCCGCCGAGGGACGGGATCACGTTGCCGCCGCGCGCCTGGATCGCGTCCACCTGGGCGCCGAAGCTCGACGGCGCGATCGGCAGCGACGTGTCGCCGTTCCAGTAGAGCGTGCACGACCCCTGCCGCTCGGTCTGGGCGAACGCCAGCGTGATGTGGTCGGCGCCGGCCTGCTGGGACACCGCGCTGATGTCGTCGCCCAGCCACATCTCGTAGTACGGCGAGAACACGTGGTCGGGGATCGGCGTCGCGGCGGACGCCGGCTGCGCGGCGAGGCCGACGGCCGCGCCGACGGCGAGCGCCGTCGTGGTCGCGAGCGTGAGCAGCTTCCTTCGGAACATGGGAACCTCCGGTCCAGGCCGGCGTCGTCCGTGGCGCCGGGTGCGGGAGACGTCGGCGCAGCGGGCGACCGACGGATCGACGCTACGGCGTCCGCGACCCGCGCCCATCGGTGCGATTGCGTATCTTTCGCGATCTACGCGTCCGTAGCACCCCGTATACGGATGCCCCGGGCGACGACCCTGCGCGGCTCCGCGGGACCCGCGACCGGACGGAGGCGCCGCCGTCCTGCCATGATGGACGGCATGACCGACCAGCTCTGGATCACCGGCGACCCCGACGCGGACGCGCTCCTCAGCGACGACGCCTTCGCCCTCCTCGTCGGCATGCTCCTCGACCAGCAGTACCCCATGGAGCACGCGTTCGCGGGACCGCGCAAGATCCGCGACCGCCTCGGCTCCATCGACCCGCGCGCCGTCGCGGAGGCGGACCCCGACGCGTTCGTCACGCTCGCGACGACGCCCCCGGCCATCCACCGGTACGGGCGCTCCATGGCGGCCCGGGTGCAGGACCTGGCGCGCGTCGTCGTCGACGAGTACGACGGCGACGCGACCCGGATCTGGACCGCGCCCGGCGCCGGCGACGACGGCACGGCGGCGCCGACCGGCGCGGAGGTCCTCGCCCGGCTGCGCGCGCTGCCCGGGTACGGCGACCAGAAGGCCCGGATCTTCCTCGCGCTGCTCGGCAAGCAGCGCGGCGTGCAGCCGGCGGGATGGCGGGAGGCGGCGGGCCACTACGGCGACGAGGGGTCGCGCCGGTCCATCGCCGACGTCACGAGCGCGGAGTCGCTCGCGGAGGTCCGCACGTTCAAGAAGGCGCAGAAGGCCGCGGCGAAGGCCGCGAAGGCCTGACCCGGCGGGCACGTTCGCGGGCCCCACCACCGGCAGCACCGCGACGGACGCCCGCGTGCGCGGCGACGCCCGGCCGCTATCGTCGGCGCGTGACCACGACGACGTCGCGCGCCCCGGCGCTGCCACCCTCCACCCGCACGCTGCTGGCTCTCGCGGCGGGCGTCGTCGTGCTCGCCGGCGTCCACACGGCGCGGGAGGTGCTCGCGCCGCTGCTCCTCGCGGCCGTGATCGTCATCATCTGCCACCCCGTGCGGTTCCCGCTCGAGCGCCGGGGCTGGCCGCGGTGGGCCGCGACGACGGCGGTCGTCGTGGTCGCCTACCTCATCCTCGCCGTGCTCGTCGCGATGCTGGTGTTCGCGGGCTTCCGGTTCGCCGACCTGGTGCGCGAGTACCTGCCGGCGCTCGTGCGCTCGGTCGAGGACGTCGTCGACCAGCTCTCCGCCGTCGGGATCGACACGGACGTCGCGGAGGCGGCGACGTCGTGGCTGGAGCCCGCCCGGGTCCTCAGCCTCGCCGGGAACGTGTCGGGCATGGCGCTCGGCATCGCGACGGCCTTCTTCTTCGTGCTCGCCTACGCGATCTTCATGGCGGCGGACGCAGCGCGGTACTCGACCGCGACCACGGTGTTCGGCACCGAGCGCGCCGCGACGATCGACCGCGCGGCCCGGTTCAGCGGCGGCGTGCGGCGCTACTTCGTCGTCAACGCGTCGTTCGGCGCGGTCGTCGCGATCGTCGACGGCGTCGCGCTCTGGCTGCTCTCCGTCCCCGCGCCGACGGTGTGGGCGATCCTCGCGTTCGTCACGAACTTCATCCCCAACATCGGCTTCGTGCTCGGCCTCGTGCCGCCCGCGATCATGGCGTTCGTCGTCGGGGGGTGGCAGCTCGCGCTCGCCGTCGTCGCGGTCTACTGCGTCGTGAACGTCGTGCTCCAGGTGCTCGTTCAGCCCAAGTTCGTGGCGGACGCCGTGAACCTCAGCCTGACCCTCAGCTTCGTCTCCGTCGTGTTCTGGACGTTCGTCATCGGTCCGCTCGGCGCGATCCTCGCGATCCCGCTCACGCTCCTCGTGCGCGCGCTCGTCCTGGAGCCCGACCCCGGCTCGGGCTGGCTGCGCTGGCTCTCCGGCGACGACGTGTCCCGCGCCCGTGGGACGGACCCGGCGCCCGGCGCGGCGGAAATCGACGGTCCGACCGCGGCGGAGCGTGTCGAGGCGCCCTCGCCCCGGGACGCGGGGACCGAGCGTGACCCTCAGGTCCAGCCTGAGGGTTCGGCGGCAGACGACGCGCCTGCCCCGGAGACGGCGTAGCCGCGCACCCTGTTGCGACCCCGTCCACGGTCCCTAGGCTGGCAGACGGCGGGTGTCCGCCCGTCACCGGCACGGGGAGGAACCATGGCGCACGGAGACATCACGCACATCGACATCCCGGTGAGCGACAGCGGCCGGGCCACGCAGTTCTACGGCGAGCTCTTCGGCTGGCAGATCGCGGAGGTCCCGGGCTTCGAGGGCTACCCCATGTGGCAGGCGCCGAACAAGATCAGCGGCGGCGGTCTCGCCCCGCGGTCCGAGGGGTTCACCACCCCGCGCAGCTACGTCGAGGTCGACTCGATCGAGGACACGCTCGCGAAGGTGCGCGAGCTCGGGGGCCGTGTGGTCCTGGAGAAGTCCGAGATCAGCCCGACGTCGTGGTGGGCGGCGTTCGAGGACGCCGACGGGAACCAGATCGGCCTCTACGAGGGCACGACGGACGCGGGCTGACCACGCCGGGCGTCCCCACCCGGGCGGTCGTCGCGGTCAGAGCGACAGCACGCGACCGTCCGGGTCGCCCGGCCGTCGGGGCCGGAGCGTGGGCGGGGGCGGCCACGGGAGGTCGTAGCGCTCCACGGGGACGTCGATCGCGCCGAAGTCGTCGGTCTGCACGACCACGCCGTCCGGCGTGACCTCCACGAGCCGGACGCGCAGGGGCGGCGCGTCCTCCCGCTCGAGCATCCACACGTCGGCCAGCCACGCGAGGCTGAGCCCGTCCAGCGCCTCCTCCGCCTCGAGCCAGCCCACCGGGCCGGTCAGCTCGCGCCCGAGGAGCGACACCGCGACCCAGGCATCGCCCTCGGGACGGATCCAGCCCACGTGCTCGCGGTCGTCGGGGCGGCGGTGCGGGATCCACTCGGCGGGCAGCATCCCGGCAGGCTAGCCCGCCGGCCGTCCGCGAGCCAGCACATTGCCGCCCTCCGGGTGCCGCCGCTCAGCGGGCGGGGAGGGGCTCGTTCCCCGACCCCTCGCGGAAGCCCTCGCCGAACCCGTCGCGATAGCCGCGGTCGTAGGCCTCGGCGCTCCCCTCCCGGAAGAGGTCGTCGGCGGAGGGCCGGACGAGCGCGCGCGCACCCGGGCCGTCGTCGTCGCCCACGTACCGGCCCAGCCCTCGCACGACGGCGACCGGACGGCCCGCCGTCTTGCCGCGCACCAGCTCGCTCGCGGAGGCCACCTCGTCGGCGACGGCCGTGACCGTCACGGAGAGGGGACGGCCGTGCGCGTCCGTCCCGCCGCGCAGGTCCTCGGCCACGACGATCCCCGCCGCACCGATCGCGACGTCGACCAGCCCGTCGCGCCACGCACGACCCGCGGTGTCGGTGACGACGACGCCCAGACGGTCGAGCCCGAACCGGTCGCGCAGCGCGGCCCGCAGCGCCCGGGCCGAGGCGTCCGGGTCGAGCGGGAGCAGGAGCACCGTCCCGTCGGGGGTGTTGGAGGCGTCGACCCCGGCCGCGGCCATGACCAGGCCCAGGTGGTTCTCGACGATGCGCAGCGGAGGCTGGCCCGGGCGCTCGCGCGTCGCGACCACGCGCACCGTCTCGTCGGTGATCGCCTGCTCGCGGTCGGCGGCGGCGACCACGCGGCCCTCTGCCTTGGACACGACCTTGCTCGTCACCACGACGACGTCGCCCTCGGCGAGCGCGTCGCCCGGCGGCGCCCCGGCGAGCAGGTCGCCGACGAGCGCGGCGAGGTCGTCGCCCGGGCGCACCTCGCCCAGGCCCGAGGGCGCCCACACGGACAGGCGCGCGTCGTCGCCCTCGCGCGCGCCGCCGTCGGGCACGACCGCGCCCGTTCCGCCGGAGGTCATCGCGCCAGCTTCGGAAGGACCTCGCGACCGAAGACCTCGATCCACTCCCGCTGGTTGCGGCCCACGTTGTGGAGGTAGATCCGGTCGAAGCCGAGGTCGACGAACTTCTGGATGTACGCGCGGTGCTCGTCGGGGTCGGCCGAGATGACCATGCGGCCCTCGAAGTCCTCGGGGCGCACGAGCTTGGCCATCTGCTCGAAGTCGTGCGGCGAGCGGATGTCGGCCTTGGGGAACTTCATGCCGCCGTTGGGCCACTCGGTCATCGCGTTCGCGAGCGCCTCCTCGTCGGTCGCCGCCCAGGACAGGTGGAGCTGCAGCACCTTGGGCATCGCCTGCGGGTCCCGGCCGGACTCACGGACGCCGTCGTCGAACTTGCCGAACAGCATGGAGATCTTCTCCAGCGGCGCACCGACCGTGATGAGGCCGTCCGCGTGCCGCCCGGCGCGCTTCGCCGTCACCGGGCCCGCCGTGGCCACGAGGATCTCCGGCGGGACCTCGGGCATGGTCCACAGCCGCGTGGACTCCATCTTGTAGAACTGCCCGGAGTGCTTGACGTCCTTGTTGTCGAGCCCGGACTGGAACAGCTTCTTGATGACGTCGATCGCCTCGAACATGCGGTTGATGCGCTCGGGCGCCTCCGGCCAGTAGCCCGCGACCACGTGCTCGTTGAGCGCCTCGCCCGAGCCCAGGCCGAGCCAGTGCCGCCCGGGGTACATCGCGGCGAGCGTCGCCGACGCCTGGGCCACCATCGCGGGGTGCCAGCGGAACGTCGGCGCCGTGACGCCCGGGCCGAGGTCGCCCCTCGTGCGCTCGCCGAGCGCGGTGAGCACGTTCCAGACGAACGACGACTCGCCCTGCGCGGGGACCCACGGCTGGAAGTGGTCGGCCGCCATGGTGCCGGAGAAGCCGTGCTCCTCCGCGTAGGCCGAGAGCGCGACGGCCTCGGTCGGGTGGAACTGCTCCAGCATCGCGGCATAGCCGATCGTCAGACCCATGAGCCGACCCTAACCCCCCTCGAGCCCGCCCGGGCCGCCGGTCGCGCCGGGCGCGGCCGCCGCCTCACGACGACGTCCGCGCCCGGCGCTCCCACGGCCCTCCGGAGCGCCCGGGTCAGACGTACAGCGGGGTCAGCGCCTCGTACTCCTCGACGGAGCCGTTGCGCAGGCACACCTCGATGATCTGCCGTCCCAGCGGGTCGAGGCCGTCGGTGAGGAACTGCCGGAGCTCGCTCGCGAAGAAGTCGGTGATGATCCGCGCCCCGGTGTCGTAGGCCTCGATCCCCACCTGGGACTGCAGCTCGGGCCGCAGGAACGTCGGCCGCACGAGCTGGCCGTCGATCTTCATCTCGGTGAGCGTGTACCCGAACAGCGGGCAGCGGGCCGGGGTGAGCTCCTCGGGGCGCAGGCGCCCGCCCCCGCGACGGGCGAGGTACTCGCGGGTCAGCCACTCCGCGGCGAAGTCGACCTTGTACGCGCCGATGTGCTGGTTGGGCGTCAGGACGTACCGGGTCCGGTCCGTCTCCACGAGCTGGCGCAGCAGGAGGTTCGCGGCCGCGACCTTGGTCCCGGTCGCGAACGGCCAGTACGACCCGACGCCCTCCGCGACCATGCCGCCGTGGGCCAGCGCCTCCGTCGCCGAGCGCGACTCGCCGATCGACGGGTTCTTGTCCCCGCGCGGCGCGACGAGCCGCCAGATCCACGCGAGGGAGGCGGGGACGACGTGGGTCATGCCCATGATCCCGTAGGTCGGGTGGTCCCGGGTGCAGGCCGGCATGCGGGCGCCGAACGTGCGGACGTCGACCTCGGCCGGCCCGGCGACGCCGGTGAGCAGGTGGCGGGGCACGACGACGCGCGGGTTGGGGCAGCGCCGGCCGTCCGAGTCGAGCGTGTGCTCCCAGGGCAGCACCGTGGCGTCGGGGACGCCGTCGATGTTGAAGAACACGAGCGGGACGTCCGGGTGGATGCACGCACGCTCCAGGTGGGCGTCCTGGCCGTAGCCGGTGAGGTTGTCGACCCGCACGAACCACCCCTCCTCCGCGTCCGTGACGACGAGGCGACCGTCGCCGGTCTGGAGCCCGGCGTGGCACAGGGTCATGTCGTCGGTGACGGGGTCGAGCGCGCTCGTCTCCCCGAGCGTGATGACGTACGGCTCGTCGGTCACGACGTTCGTGCCCAGCAGGATCCGGCCGTCCTCCTGACGCCGGATCTCCTGGCACATCTCGGACTTGCCGCCGCCCGACGCGCCCTCGTGCATGACGACGGTCTCGTTCTCGTACGGCGTGGTGACGCGGACCGACGACGCGTGCGCGGTGACCCAGCCCTCGCGCTCGCCCACGTCGAGCAGCACCGAGAACACGCCCTTCTTCGCGCTCGGACCGGGGTACAGGTTGTAGGCGAACACCTCGTGCAGCGTCTCGGAGCGGTCGTGCACGACGACCTGGCGCCCGCCGAACCGCGTGTGGCGGAACGGCGGGGCGACGTAGAGGATCGAGCGCGGCTCGAACGGCCCGAGCTCGTCGAACGTGGTCCAGCCCTGCAGGTCGACGAGCGCGAGGGCGAAGAACGCCGCGTTGGCCGGGCAGACGGCGAGGGACGGGTAGCCGTGGGTGCGTCCCCCCGCGCGGAACGGCACGACCACCAGCTCCTGGGTCGCGAGCCACGCGAGCGTCTCGTCCTTGACCGGGGCGAACTCCGCACCGAAGACGTCGCGGTAGCGCGGCTTGTCGGTGGGCAGGTCGTCGGCGATGCGCATGCAGTCCGGGTCGCGACGGCGCATGTAGTCCTCGGGGTAGTTCACCGCGACGCCGTTCCGGCAGCGCACCACCTCGGCCTCGGGGACGAGGGTGCCGTCGGCGTCGTACTCCACGACGAACCGCGGACCGCCGTCAGGGCCGAGCGCGAGGCGGTAGAGCTCCTCGCGCGAGGACGGCACGACGAGGTCCGGGCACGCCGCGAGCGCCCCCTCGAGCGCGGGTGAGAGGACGACGCCCGGTGGCAGGGCGCCGGTCGTGCGCGCGCGGTCGGTGGTCGTGAGGGTCATGGTTGCTCCCGGTGGTCGGCGCGAGGGACGAGATCGAGGTGCGCCCACGAGCACCCGTGTCTTTGCGTGCAGGTTACGAGCCGATGACCAATCACCCCCAGGGACCTTGGACCCGTTGTGACGTGCCCCGCCGATCCGGCCGCGGCCCCCCGCGCCGCGCGGACCCCCGATAGCCTCTCGCCGGTGAGCACCTCTCCCCCGCCCCGCGCGACCCTCGACACGCGAGCCCTCGTGGAGCCCGTGGACCGCGCGGCGGTGCGCGCGCACCACCGGGAGGTCCGGCGCCGGGCGCGCGCGGCGCGAGCGCTCACGCGATCCTCGGTGACGTCCCGGGTGCTCGCCAGGGTGCTCGGAACCGCCTTCCTCGCTCTCCTCCTCGCCCTCGCGGTGTTCGTCGTCGGCGCCGTCCTCGCCCTCGTCGTGGTCGGGCTCGTCGCCGCCGGAGTCGCCGCCGGGATCGCCGTCGGGCTCGTGGCGGTCGGCCTCGTCGCCGTCGGGCTCCTCGTCGCCCGGGGCGTGCGGCGCTCGTCCGCCCGGGACCACGAGCGGGCCTACCGCCTGAGCCGGTTCGCCGCGGCGAACGGGTTCGACCTCGAGGCGCGGGTCGACGATCCGGAGCTGCCCAGCGGGGCGTTCCGGCTGGGCATCCTCCGCGTCGCCTGGAACGTCGTCCGCACCCGCGGTCACCACCCCGTCGAGGTCGCGACCTACACCTACAGCGCCGGCTACCGCAACGGCGAGCCGTTCGAGTTCACCTATGCCATGGTCGGCCTCGACCGCGCCCTCCCCCACGTCGTCGTGGAGACGGCACCCGCCCGGGGCCTGCGGGGCGCCCGGGCTCCGCGGGGCGTCGAGCGCGTGTGGGAGCTGCCGGTCGACGGCCCGTTCGGCGACCGCCACCGCGCCTACGGGCCCGTGCGGTCCCCGACGGGCACCGCGCGCGCCGTCTTCACCTCGGAGGTCGTCGAGACGCTCGTCCGCGGACCCCTGCCGCTCGCGGCGGAGGTGTCCGGCGACCGGCTCTTCCTGTACAGCGAACGCCCGCTCGACCTCCTCGACCCGGCGGTCTGGGAACGCCTCCTGGGGACGGCCACGGACCTGGCCGCACGCCTGTCCGGCGCGGACGGGACCGGCGCCCCGGGCGCCGCCTCCCGCACCCGGTGACGACGGCGGCCGGGACGCGAGACGCCGTCGGGAGCGGCCCCGAGATCTGGGAGAATGGACGACCATGAGCGACTTCCCGACGAACGCGCCGACGGGCGCGGCCGATGCCACGGCAGCAACGACCTCCTCCGCCGGCCACGTAGCCGGCGACGTCGTCCGCGCGGTGGTCGCGGGAGTACCCGACCGGGTGAGCCTCGACGGGCTCGAGGAGACCTACGACGCCCGCTGGGCCGAGCAGGGGACGTACGCGTTCGACCGCTCCAGGACCCGCGAGCAGGTCTTCTCCATCGACACCCCGCCGCCGACGGTCTCCGGCTCCCTGCACGTGGGCCACGTCTTCTCCTACACCCACACCGACGTCGTCGCGCGCTTCCAGCGCATGCGCGGCCTCGAGGTGTTCTACCCGATGGGCTGGGACGACAACGGCCTGCCCACCGAGCGCCGCGTGCAGAACTACTACGGCGTGCGCTGCGACCCGACGCTCCCCTACGTCGAGGGCTTCGAGCCCCCGCACGAGGGCGGCGAGGGCAAGTCGGTCAAGGCCGCCGACCAGGTGCCGGTGAGCCGCCGCAACTTCATCGAGCTGTGCGAGCGACTGACCGCCGAGGACGAGAAGCAGTTCGAGGCGCTGTGGCGCCGGCTCGGGCTCTCGGTCGACTGGGCGCAGCACTACCAGACGATCGACGCGCGGTCCCGCACCGCGGCGCAGCGCGCGTTCCTGCGCAACCTCGCACGCGGCGAGGCGTACCAGGCGGAGGCCCCCGGGCTGTGGGACGTGACGTTCCAGACGGCGGTCGCGCAGGCCGAGCTCGAGGCGCGCGACTACCCCGGGCACTTCCACAAGGTCGCGTTCCACCGCGTCGCGCCCGGCACGCCCGACGACGGCGCTCCGGTCCACATCGAGACGACGCGCCCCGAGCTCCTCGCGGCGTGCGTGGCGCTCGTCGCGCACCCGGACGACGAGCGGTACCAGCACCTGTTCGGCACGACGGTGCGCTCGCCGCTGTTCGACGTCGAGCTGCCCGTCCTCGCCCACCCCGCCGCCGAGCGCGACAAGGGCGCGGGCATCGCGATGTGCTGCACGTTCGGCGACCTCACCGACGTGCAGTGGTGGCGCGAGCTGCAGCTCCCGACGCGGTCGATCATCACGCGCGACGGCCGCATCACGCGCGAGACGCCGGACTGGATCACGTCGCACGCCGGCCAGGGCGTGTTCGCCGAGCTCGCGGGCAAGACGACGTTCTCGGCGCGCCAGGTCGTCGTCGACGCGCTGCGCGACGCGGGCGACCTCGACGGCGAGCCCGTGCCGACCCAGCGCAAGGCGAACTTCTTCGAGAAGGGCGACAAGCCCCTCGAGATCGTCACGTCGCGCCAGTGGTACATCCGCAACGGCGGCCGCGACTGGACGACGGCCGACGGCACGACGCGCGACCTGCGCCAGGAGCTGCTGACCCGCGGCAAGGAGCTGGCGTTCCACCCCGACTTCATGCGCGTGCGCTACGAGAACTGGGTCGGCGGCCTCAACGGCGACTGGCTCATCTCGCGCCAGCGCTTCTTCGGCGTCGCGATCCCGCTGTGGTACCCGGTGCTGGAGTCGGGCGAGGTCGACCACGACCACCCCATCGTCCCGTCCGAGGACGTCCTGCCCGTCGACCCGTCGTCCGACGTGCCCGCCGGGTACACGGAGGACCAGCGTGGCGTGCCGGGCGGGTTCGTCGGCGAGAACGACATCATGGACACCTGGGCGACGTCGTCGCTCACGCCGCAGATCGCCGGTGGCTGGGAGGTCGACCCCGACCTGTTCGAGCGCGTGTTCCCCATGGACCTGCGCCCGCAGGGCCAGGACATCATCCGGACCTGGCTCTTCTCGACCGTCGTGCGCTCGCACCTCGAGTTCGGCTCGCTGCCGTGGAAGAACGCCGCGATCTCGGGCTGGATCCTCGACCCCGACCGCAAGAAGATGTCGAAGTCCAAGGGCAACGTCGTCACGCCCATGGGCCTGCTGGAGGAGCACGGCTCCGACGCGGTGCGGTACTGGGCCGCCTCGGCCCGCCTGGGCACCGACGCGGCGTTCGAGGTCGGGCAGATGAAGATCGGTCGCCGCCTCGCCATCAAGATCCTCAACGCGTCGAAGTTCGCGCTGTCGTTCGGCGTGGACGCCGAGACCGGGACGGGCGAGATCGTCCTCGACCCCGCGCTCGTCACCGAGACGCTCGACCGCGCGATGCTCGCCGGCCTCGCGTCCGTCGTCGAGAAGGCGACCGAGGCGTTCGAGGCGTACGACCACACGCGCGCCCTCGAGACCACGGAGACGTTCTTCTGGACGTTCTGCGACGACTACCTCGAGCTCGTCAAGGACCGCGCGTACGGCGCCGGCGCCGCGGCGTCCGACGTCTCGGCCGAGACCCGGTCCGCGCGCGTCGCGCTCGCGATCGCGCTCGACACGCTCCTGCGTCTCTTCGCGCCGTTCGTGCCGTTCGCGACCGAGGAGGTCTGGTCGTGGTGGCGCGCGTCGGAGGGATCGATCCACCGCGCGCCGTGGCCGACGTCCGACGTCGCGCGCTCGGCGGCCGGCGACGCCGACCCGGCCGTGCTCACGGCCGCGGGCCACGCGCTCGCCGCGCTGCGCAAGGTCAAGTCCGAGGCGAAGGTCTCGATGCGCACGCCGATCCTCGCGGCGCAGGTCGCCGTCCCGGCCGCGTCGCTCGCCGGCGTCGAGGCGTCGGTCGTCGACGTCCGCAACGGCGGGCGCGTCACCGGCACGCTCGACCTCGTCGCGGCCACGGAGGGCCAGGGCGACCCGGCCGTCCAGGGCGGGATCGTCGTCGTCTCCTCCGAGCTCGGCGAGCCCGAGGCCCGCAAGAAGTCCTGACTCCCCCACCTGTCGTGGGCATGGAACGGGCCCGGTTCTGCGGTCAGAACCGGGCCCGTTCCATGCCCACAGCGGCCGGCGGGTCAGATGATCTCGCCGCGCAGCCTGGCGTCGTCGCCGGACATCGTCGCCGCGACCTCGCGCGGCGTGCCCTCGTCGGCCCACCGCAGGGTCGCGCCGACGCCCTCGATGAGCTCGACGCTGCCCTCGGGCGCGAACGTCAGGCCGGCGTCCTGGCCCACCGCGGCACGGACGAGCGCGACCGTCGCGGGGAGCTTCTCGAGGCCCTCGGTGACGCCCAGGTCCTGGATCTCCTCCTTGGACGCGGCGATGTGCATCGGGCTCGGCCCGATCCAGAGCGAGCGGCCGTCGAGCGCCGCGTCCTGGCCGTACTCGTCGGCCAGGACGAGCTCCTTGACCTGCCCGCGCGCGAGGACCGCCACGACGTCCTCGACGGACGTCACGGCACCCGACTCGCGCCCCTGCTCCTGACGGAACTCCGCGAGGACCTTCTCGCGCCGTCGTTCGCGGAAGCTGTCGAGCGCGTCGGCGACGTTCGCCTCGAACGCGGCCTCGTTGATGCCCGGGCCTCGACCGCCGCCCGGGACCTCGACGACGAGCTCCGCCGTCGCACGGCCGAGCGCCCCGCGCACGAGGGGGACCGCGCGCACGTCCCCGGTGAGGAGCACGAGCTCGGGGCGGTACTCCGCCGCCTGGCGCTCCAGCTCGGCGGCCACCGCCTCGGCGTTGCGCTCCCACGAGTCCTCCGCGCGCGACTCGATGCGCTTGTGGGACAGGCCGCCGGTCCGGACCTTGTTGATGACGTCGTGGCCGCCCTCGACCGACTCCGGCTCCGCGTACGGCAGGTGTCCCCCCGCGACGGACCACGTGAGGTCCGCGCCCTGGCGGTCGACGACGACCCGCACGTAGTCCACCGACTCGTCCGCCGCGCGCGCCGCCTGGAGCAGCGCGGGGACGGGGCCCCACGACCCCTTCGTGAGCGCCGGCGGGTCCTTGACGACGCGGTCGACCAGCACGCCCGTGTCGTCCGCGATCAGCACGCGCCCGTGGGTGCCCCCGACCCGCGTCGGCCGCAGCACCACCTCCTCGAGGTCGTCGAGGACGGCGTCGGGCGCGCCCTCCTGGCGCAGCGTGCGCCGCACGCCCTTCCAGCGGTTCTCGACCTCGCGGTCCCCTGCCTCGTTGGCCCGCGTCGCGTCGATGTACACCGTCGCGAAGGGGCCCGGGTGGCCGAGGAGGGGCTTGAGCCAATCGATCTTCATGCGAACACCTCTAGCGTCCGTCGGCGTGGCGGGCAGGCCGCCCGGCGCGCAGGTCGTGCCGACGCCGGGGCCCACCCTGGGACCCCTCCAGGGTCGGTCAGATCGACCCGCGTCGCCACCGCGCGTCGGGCAGGACCCGGCGGACGCCGACGGTCACGACGCCGTCAGGAGTAGGTGTCGAGGACGGGCGTGCCCTCGCCCGACGCGGCGTGCTCCGCGGCGATCCGCTCGTGGTGGCGGATGACCTCGCGGACGATGAACTCGCGGAACTGCTCCGCGAACTGGGGGTCGAGGCCCGCGGCGTCGGCGATCCCGGTGAGGCGCGCGATCTGCTGCCGGTCCCGGTCGGGGTCGGCCGGCGGCAACCCTCCCTGCGCCTTGAGCTCCCCGACCCGGCGCGTGAACTTGAACCGCTCCGCGAGCAGGTGCATGAGCGCGGCGTCGATGTTGTCGATGCTGTCGCGCAGCATGAGGATCTCGGCGGGGACGGCAGCGGGGCCGGGCGGGTTCGTCACCCACTGATCCTAGGCGCGCCCGGCGACCCGAGGAACGCGATACTCGGAGTACGGAGTAAAGTGTCACGCCGTCCCTACCTGCCGTCCCACTCAGCGGAGAGTCCCATGACGGAACACGCGTCGCCGAGCCTCGTCGAGGTCTCCCCCACGGCGACCATCAGCACCCTCCTCACCGACCGTGTCGCCCGTGGTCCCCACGCGACGCTCGTCGAGCGCCGGACCACCGCGGACGGCCCGTGGGAGCCCGTCACCGCGCAGGAGTTCGAGGCGGACGTCGTCGCCGTCGCGCGCGGCCTCGTGGCCCGCGGCGTCGAGCCGGGAGACCACGTCGCGATCATGTCGCGCACGCGCTACGAGTGGACCCTCCTCGACTTCGCGGCGTGGGCCGTGGGCGCCGTCCCCGTGCCCGTCTACGAGACGTCGTCGGCCGAGCAGGTGCACTGGATCCTGTCGGACGCCGCCGTACGGCTCGCCGTCGTGGAGACCGCCTCCCACGCCGCCGAGGTCGCGTCCGTGCGAGACCGCCTGCCCGCCCTGGAGGACGTGCTCGTCGTCGAGGACGGCGCCGTGGACGCCCTGCGCGCCGCAGGCGCCGACGTCCCCGCCGAGGAGGTCGACCGCCGTCGCGCCGCCCAGCGGGTCGACGACCTCGCGACGGTCATCTACACCTCCGGCTCGACCGGGCGCCCCAAGGGCGTCGAGCTCACGCACCGGAACTTCGTCCACCTCGCGCTGAACGGCCGCGCCGGCCTCGCCGAGATCCTCGACTCCGACGGCGCGCGCACCCTGCTGTTCCTGCCGCTCGCCCACGTCTTCGCGCGCTTCATCCAGGTCGTCGTCGTCGCGTCGAACGCCGTGCTCGCGCACTCGTGGGACACCAAGAACCTCGTCGCCGACCTCGGGACGTTCCGCCCCACGTTCCTGCTCGCCGTGCCGCGCGTCTTCGAGAAGGTCTACAACACGGCCGAGCAGAAGACCGGGACGGGCGCCAAGCGCAAGGTCTTCCACTGGGCCGCGAAGGTCGCGATCACGTGGTCGCGCGCGCTCGACACCGCGGGCGGACCGTCGTTCGGGCTGCGCGCGCAGCACGCCGTCGCCGACCGGCTCGTCTACTCGACGCTCCGGGCCGCGATGGGCGGGCAGCTCACGTACTCGATCTCCGGCGGCGCTCCCCTCGGCGAGCGGCTGGGCCACTTCTACCGCGGCGTCGGGCTGCGCATCCTCGAGGGCTACGGCCTCACCGAGACGACGGCCCCCACCGCCGTGAACCTGCCCGGCCTCACCAAGATCGGCACCGTCGGGCCCGCGTTCCCCGGCACCTCGCTGCGGATCGACGACAACGGCGAGCTGCTCGTCAAGGGCGACCACGTCTTCCGCGGCTACCGCAACCAGCCCGAGCTCACCGCCGAGGCGCTCCAGGACGGCTGGTTCCGCACCGGCGACCTCGGCGCGTTCGACGACGACGGCTACCTGCGCATCACCGGCCGCAAGAAGGAGATCATCGTCACCGCCGGCGGCAAGAACGTCGCCCCGGCGGTGCTGGAGGACCGCCTGCGCGCCCACCCGCTCGTGAGCCAGGTCGTCGTCGTGGGCGACCAGCGCCCCTTCATCGGCGCCCTCGTCACGCTCGACGCCGAGATGCTCCCGGGCTGGCTCGCGACCCACGGCCTGCCGCCCATGGACGTCGACGCCGCCGCCACGAACCCCGACGTCCTCGCCGCGCTCGACCGCGCCGTCGCGCACGCGAACGAGGCCGTCTCCCGCGCCGAGTCGATCCGGAAGATCACCGTGCTGACCTCGGACTTCACCGAGCAGAACGGCTACCTCACGCCGTCCCTCAAGGTGAAGCGCGGCCTCGTCATCAAGGACTTCGCCGACACGATCGACACCCTCTACGGCGCGAAGGTGGGCGCCGACGCCTGACCAGGCAAGGCCTGCCATCCACCGAGGCAGAACCCTGGCCGGCCGAAGCAGACCCGAGACCGCGCGAGGTAGAGCCCTGGTCCGCCGAGGTAGAGCCCTGGTCGGCCGAGGTAGAGCCCTGGTCACGCGAGGTAGAGCCGTGGTCGCGCGAGGTGGAGCCGTGGTTCTTGTGTTCGACGGCGGTCTGGTCACCTTGGGTGGCGGGGTGGGTGGTGGTGCCGCGTCTACCATCCGCCGCTCGTTCCTCGCGGCTCCCGCCAGGCCCGACCACGACGCGGCACCACCACCCACCCCGCCCGACGTCGTCTCACCCTGGTCGTCCCTCACCCGGGCGACCGCCCGCGGTGCCGGTCTCGCCGACACGTTCCCGTTGCTGCGTCCGCTTGCCGCGTGACACCGCACACCTCCGCCCGTCGCGCGCCTCGCGGGCGCCACTGCGCCACTGCGCCGCTGCGCAGCGGCCGTGGCTGCGGCTGCAGCTGCAGGTCAGGGTCGTGGGTCGCGACTCGACCTGTTCCTCGCGACGTCGCCCCGTGCCGTCGCGAGGTCGCCCGGCCCGCACGACGCCACGCCGAGCAGGTGGTCTCGGCTCGTCATGAGTGCCGGACGAGCCAAGGTCGCCTGGTCGGCCGGTCGCCGGTCCCCGGTCGCCGGTCGCCGGTCGCCGGGCCATGGTGGGCCGACCGCCGAGCGGTGGGGGTGGGCTCGGATGCGAAGGGGCGTCAGAGCGGCGCTCCTAGAACCCACGCCCGACAGACCAAGGTGACGGCGCCGCAGCCCCGAGCACCGAGCCCACCCGCACCGCGGACCCAGCCCTGCGCGTCTGAGATCCGACCACAGCTCTACCTCGACCAACCACGGCTCTACCCCGGCCGACCGGGGCTCTACCTCGGCCGACCACGGGTCTACCTCGCGGGACCGGGGGGTCCGCGGGCGTCAGGCGGACTTCTCCCGCGGGGTGCGCGACCGCGCAGTCGACGTGCGCGGCACGATCGTGGGATTCACGTTGTCCAGCACGACCTCCCGCGTGATCACCACCCGCTCCACGTCATCACGCGACGGCACGTCGAACATCACCTGCTGCAACACCTCCTCCATGATCGCCCGCAACCCCCGCGCCCCCGTCCCCCGCAACAACGCCTGCTCCGCGACCGCCTCCACCGCACCCTCGGTGAACTCCAGCTCCACCCCGTCGATCGCGAACATCCGCTGATACTGCTTCACCAACGCATTGCGCGGCTGCGTCAAGATCCGCACCAACGCCTCGGAGTCCAGCGCCGACACCGACGCGATCACCGGAAGACGCCCGATGAACTCCGGGATCAACCCGAACCGGTGCAGATCCTCCGGACGCACCTGCGCGAACAGATCCTCCCCCGCACCCGTCTCGATCGACGCACCAAACCCCACACCCCGCTTACGCGCCCGCGCCGCCACGATGTCGTCCAACCCCGCAAACGCCCCCGCCACGATGAACAACACGTTCGACGTGTCCACCTGGATGAACTCCTGATGCGGATGCTTACGACCACCCTGCGGCGGCACCGACGCGCTCGTGCCCTCGATGATCTTCAACAACGCCTGCTGCACACCCTCACCCGACACATCACGCGTGATCGACGGGTTCTCCGCCTTGCGCGCCACCTTGTCGATCTCATCGATATAGATGATCCCGGTCTCAGCCTTCTTCACGTCGAAGTCCGCCGCCTGCACCAGCTTCAACAGAATGTTCTCGACGTCCTCACCGACATACCCCGCCTCGGTGAGCGCCGTCGCGTCCGCGATCGCGAACGGCACGTTCAACATCCGCGCCAACGTCTGCGCCAGATACGTCTTACCCGTCCCCGTCGGACCGATCAACAGAATGTTCGACTTCGCCAGCTCCACGTAGTCCGGGTCGTCCGGGCTCGACGGCTTGGACTGCTCGCCCGCCTGGACGCGCTTGTAGTGGTTGTAGACGGCGACGGCCAGGGCCCGCTTCGCGGCGTCCTGGCCGATGACGTACTGCTCGAGGAACTCGAAGATCTCCTTGGGCTTGGGCAGCTCCGTGAGGCCGAGCTCCGTCGCCTCGGCGAGCTCCTCCTCGATGATCTCGTTGCACAGGTCGATGCACTCGTCGCAGATGTACACACCGGGGCCCGCGATGAGCTTCTTGACCTGCTTCTGCGACTTGCCGCAGAACGAGCACTTCAGCAGGTCGGCGCCGTCTGAGATACGAGCCACTACGCGTCTCCTTGTCCGGGTGCCCGGGGCCTCCCGCCGTCGGGATCGACGGCGCGGGGCCCGGGCACGGCCGAGCGAGTCCTGCTCCCCATTCCACACCACGGGGCCCCCGTTGTCAGGTGGGCTCCCCGGACGGGGTGCAACGTGTCGCGCCGCCGCCCCGGGCGGGGGACGGCGGCGCGGCGTGAGGGTCGAGCGGTCCGGGCGGTCAGGTCAGGGCTTGTTGACCGCGACGGCCTTGCGGCTCTCGAGGACCTGGTCCACGAGGCCGTACTCCTTCGCCTGCTCGGCGGTGAGGATCTTGTCGCGCTCGATGTCCTGACGGACCTGCTCGACCGACTTGCCCGAGTGCAGGGCCAGCGTGTCCTCGAGCCACTCGCGCATGCGGATGAGCTCGTTCGCGTGGATCTCGATGTCGGACGCCTGCGCGTAGCCGCCGCCCTCCATCGCGGGCTGGTGGATGAGCACGCGCGCGTTCGGCAGCGCGAGGCGCTTGCCCGGCTGGCCGGCGGCGAGCAGGACCGCTGCGGCCGACGCCGCCTGGCCCAGGCAGACCGTCTGGATCTGCGGCTTGATGTACTGCATCGTGTCGTAGAGCGCGGTCATCGCGGTGAACGACCCGCCCGGCGAGTTGATGTAGAGGATGATGTCGCGGTCGGGGTCCTGGCTCTCGAGCACGAGGAGCTGGGCCATGACGTCGTCGGCGGACGCGTCGTCGACCTGGACGCCCAGGAAGATGATGCGGTCCTCGAACAGCTTGGTGTAGGGGTCCTGCCGCTTGAAGCCGTACGCGGTGCGCTCCTCGAACTGCGGGAGGACGTACCGCGCCGACGGCGCGCCGGCGAGGCGCTGCGCGGTGGACAGGTACTGGGACTCGGCGCTGAAGCTCACGGGTTCTCCTCGGTGAAGTCTGGTGTCCGGTGCGGGGTCAGGAACCCGTGGTGCCGCCGCCGCCGGTCACGGACGACGCGTTGGTGACGACGTGGTCGATGAAGCCGTACTCCAGCGCCTCCTCGGCCGTGAACCAGCTGTCGCGGTCGTTGTCCTTGAGGATCTGCTCGAGCGGCTTGCCCGTCTGCTCGGCCGTCAGCTCGGAGAGCACCTGCTTCATGTGCATGATGAGCTGCGCGTTGATGCGCACGTCGGTCGCGGTGCCGCCGATGCCGCCCGAGGGCTGGTGCATCATGACGCGCGCGTGCGGCGTCGCGTACCGCTTGCCCTTGGTGCCGGACGAGAGCAGGAACTGGCCCATCGAGGCCGCCATGCCCATCGCGATCGTCGCGACGTCGGGCTGGATGTACTGCATGGTGTCGTAGATCGCCATGCCGGCCGTGATCGACCCGCCGGGCGAGTTGATGTAGAGCCAGATGTCCTTCTCCGGGTCCTCCGCGGCGAGCAGCATCATCTGGGCGCAGATGGCGTTCGCGTTCTCGTCGCGCACCTCCGAGCCGAGCCAGATGATGCGCTCCTTGAGGAGCCGGTTGTAGATGGAGTCGTTGAGTCCGAAGCCCGGACCCTCGGCGCGGTTGACCGGGGCCGTCGCGTCGGACGGCAGGTACAGCTCGTTCACTTCCATCTCCTTCGTCGCTCCCGCGGGTCGCCCCCGCCTGCGCTGCCCTGGCCGGTGCCGGGAGCGTGTCCCGGTCCGGCCGTGCTGCAGTGACCCTAACGCGGTCCGTGCCCGGCGTTCGTCCCGACAGCGCGCGTTTTCGCTGACGGCGCACCAGGTGGCCGGCGCGCGCCGGCGCGGCACGGGCACGACGACGGCCCGCCCCCTCGCGCGGAGGGTGCGGGCCGTCGTGGGACCTGCTCCGGCCGACCGGCCGGCGACGTGTCAGGCCTTCGTCGCGTCCTTCTCGTCGTCCGCGACCGGCGCCTCGGCGGCGGCGTCGGCGGAGTCGTCGACGAGCGCCTCCTCGACGGGCTCGGCGGCGACGTCCTCGACCGACTCGTCCGCGGCGGCGTCCTCGTCGTCCGAGCCGATGAACTCGGTGAGGTCGACGACGTCGCCGGCGGTGTCCTTGACCTCGATCTGGCGCAGCGCGACGGCGAGCGACTTGGAGCGCGCGACCTCGCCGACCATCGCGGGGATCTGCCCGCCCTGGTCGAGCGACTGGATGAACTGGTTCGGGTCCATCCCGTACTGGCGCGACGCGCTCACGAGGTACTCGAGGAGCTCGTTCTGCGCGACCTTGATCTCGAGCTGCTCGGCGAGGGTGTCGAGCAGGATCTGGTTGCGGATGGCGTCGGTCGCCTCGACGGTGACCTCGGCGCGGTGCGTCTCGTCCTCCAGGCGGCCCTCGGACTCGAGGTGGCGGTGCACCTCGGCCTCGACGACGCCCGACGGCACGGGGATCTCGACGGCGTCGTTGAGCGCCTTGAGGAGCTCGTCACGGGCGGCGACGGCCTGGTTCGACGTCTTGATGCTCGCGACCTGCTCGCGCAGGTCCGCGGTGAGCTCCTCGAGCGTGTCGAACTCGGACGCGAGCTGGGCGAAGTCGTCGTCCGCCTCGGGCAGGTCGCGCTGCTTGACCGAGGTGGCCGTGACGGTGACCGACGCCTCCTTGCCCTCGTGCTCGCCACCGGCCAGGGGCGCGGTGAACGTGGTCGTCTCGTCGGCCGAGAGGCCGGTGAGCGCCTCGTCCAGGCCCTCGAGCATGTTGCCCGAGCCGATCTGGTAGCTGACGCCGGAGACGGAGTCGACCTCCTCGCCGTCGATCTCGGCCTTGAGGTCGAGCACGACGAAGTCGCCCTCGGCCGCGGGGCGGTCGACGCCGACGAGGGTGCCGAAGCGCTCGCGGAGCGCGTCGAGGCGCTCGGTGACGTCCTCGTCCGTGACCTCGGCGGGCTCCACCGTGATGGCGAGCGAGTCGAGGGCGGGCAGCGTGATCTCGGGGCGCACCTCGACCTCGGCGGTGAAGACCAGCTGGCCCTCGCCGGCCTTCGCCGGGATCTCGGTGACCTCGACCTCGGGCTGGCCGAGCGGGCGCAGGCTCTCCTCGCTGGCGGCCTGGCGGTAGAAGCCCGAAAGGCCGTCGTTGACGGCGTGCTCGATGACGGCGCCCCAGCCGACGCGCTGGTCGATCACGCGCGGCGGGACCTTGCCCTTGCGGAAGCCGGGGATGTTCACCTGCTCCGCGATGTGCTTGTAGGCGTGCTCGATGCTCGGCTTGAGCTCGTCGTACTCCACCTCGACGGTCAGCTTGACCTTGGTGGGGTCCAGGGTCTCGACGGCGCTCTTCACTTCGATGGTCTCCAACTGATCGGGGCGGGCCGGCGTGCGGCCGGGGACGGCTCCGCACGCGGACGTACGGGCAACCGTCCTATCGTACGCGAGCGGTCAAGCGTCGTGGTCAGGCCGACGAGCGAGCACCCGGGCGACGCTGGACCACCAGCAGGACCGCGAGCCCGACGACGGCGGTCGCGACGACGGTCTGCCACCGCAGCCCGACGACGCCGAGCACGTCGAGCAGCACGGCCATGACCATCTGGCCGCCGACGACCGTCAGCGTGAGGACGAACGTGCCGAGGTGGCGCACCGCGTACGCGGCCGCCACGGTGACGAGCGTCCCCAGCGGGCCGCCCAGGTAGAGCCACCACCGCCCGGGGAGCGTGACGCCGTCGAGCCCGCCGAGGACGGCGGCCAGCGCGCAGACGACGGAGATGCCCACGAGCCCGCCCGTGACCGAGGTGAGCGTCGCGACGACCGGGTCGCCGGTGAGCTGCGTGACCCGGCCGTTCCCGGCCTGCTGCCCGCACAGGACCGCGCCGCCGACGAAGAGCGCGACCCCGGCGAGGACGGCGCCCCACCCCGCGTCGGTCGTCGCGCCGCCGAGCACCGCGACCCCCAGACCCACGAGCGCCGCGACGCCGGCGGCGGCCCGGCGCGGCGTGAGCCGCAGCGGCGCGGGGAGGCCGACGCCGCGCGCGTCGAGCGCGAGACCCGCGACCGTCTGGCCCGCGACCGAGCACACCGACGCGACCGCGACGCCGACGAGCGGGACCCCCGCGGCCATGGCGACGACGATCGGGACGCTGCACAGCCCGACCGCGAACCACCACCAGGACGCGGAGGCGCGCAGGACGTCGAGCGTGGACCGGGCGCGCCGGCGGACGAGCACGACGAGCACGGTCGCGAGGAGGGTCCCGACGTAGGAGAGCCAGGCGGCGACGACGGGGCCGGTCCCCGCCGCGGCGAGGTCGCCGTTGAGGCGCCCCTGGAGCGACAGCACGGCGCCGCTGCCCGCGGCGACCAGCGCCGCGAGGGTGACGCGGGTCGCGGGTCCGGCCGCGGGCGTGGACAAGGTCACGGGCACCTCTCGAGGACGAGGCCGTCGACGCGGCCCGGACGTCGTCGACGCCCCACGACGCCCCCGGAGGGGCGCCGCGCGAAGGTCGGGGTGACAGGATTTGAACCTGCGACCTTCCGCTCCCAAAGCGGACGCGCTACCAACCTGCGCCACACCCCGTCGCCCGCTGCGGCGGCGGGCCAGGGCAAGTGTACTGGCGGGAGCGGGTCGTCCTCGTCGGCGCGCGACCGCTTCCGCAGGTGGGCGGCACGTCCGCGCCACCGACGTTTGCTAAGGTTGCGGCCGCAGGTCGGCGCCGCGCCGGCCCTCGCTCCTCCTGCCGAGGAGCCCGGGCCGCGGTTCCACGGCCCGCGCGGGCGTAGCTCAATGGTAGAGCCCCAGTCTTCCAAACTGGCTACGCGGGTTCGATTCCCGTCGCCCGCTCCGGACTGCTCGGGCTCCGTCCCGACCGTCGCTCCCGCACGTCACGACGGGCGTCCCGCCAGGCCGGCGGGGCGCCCGTCGTCGTCTCGCCCGCACACGACCGTCCACGGGCCGGACGACCGTCTCGTGGACGGCGTTGCAGGGTCCCGACGCGGACCGATAGCCTCGGGGCACACGCGCTGCCCGCACGCCCGGACCGTCGGGCACCCGCGGCGCGACCGACCAGGAGGAGCGAGGAATGACCGCGACGATCGCGCGTCCCGCACCGCTGCACCGCGCCGTGTCGCGCGTCTCCTGTTGTCGCTGTCTCGGCTGTCGCTGACGACCCGCCGCCGAACCCGCGCAGCTCCGCGCCGCATCAGGCCGCCCCGTCCGCACGAGCCCACCCCCGCCGTCGCGCCCGTGCGCCCGCAGCGTCCCCGCGAGACGCTGGGCATCCTGGTCACGGACCGCGTCGGCCCACGTCCCCTGATCGGTACCCCCACCCCGGCTCACCCCGAGCCGTCGACAGAAGAGGAAGACATGGCACGCATCTACGACGACGCCACGAAGCTCATCGGCAACACGCCCCTCGTGCGCCTGAACCGGCTCACCGAGGGCCTCGAGGCCACGGTCGTCGCGAAGCTCGAGTTCTACAACCCGGCGAACTCGGTCAAGGACCGCATCGGCGTCTCGATCATCGATGCCGCCGAGGCGTCGGGCGAGCTCCAGCCGGGTGGGACGATCGTCGAGGGCACGTCGGGCAACACCGGCATCGCGCTGGCGTGGGTCGGCGCGGCCCGCGGCTACAACGTCGTGCTCGCCATGCCGGAGACCATGTCGAAGGAGCGCCGCGCGCTCCTGCGCGCCTACGGCGCCGAGCTCGTCCTCACCCCGGGCTCGGAGGGCATGAAGGGGGCCGTCGCGGCCGCCGAGCGGATCGCCGCGGAGCGCCCGGGCGCCATCCTGGCGCGCCAGTTCGCCAACCCGGCGAACGTGGACGTCCACCGCCGCACGACCGCCGAGGAGATCTGGGCCGACACGGACGGCGAGGTCGACATCGTCGTGTCCGGCATCGGCACCGGCGGCACGATCTCCGGCGTCGGGCAGGTGCTCAAGGAGCGCAAGCCCGAGGTGAGGATCGTCGCGGTCGAGCCGGCCGAGTCCCCCATCCTCAACGGCGGCCAGCCCGGGCCGCACAAGATCCAGGGTCTCGGTGCGAACTTCGTGCCCGACATCCTGGACCGCGAGGTCTACGACGAGGTCATCGACATCGACGCCGAGACCGCGGTCGCGACCGCGCGCGCCGCGGCCAAGGAGGAGGGCCTGCTCGTGGGCATCTCGTCGGGTGCGGCCATCGAGGCCGCGATCCAGCTCGCCAAGCGCCCCGAGAACAAGGGCAAGCTCATCGTCACTGTCGTGCCGGACTTCGGCGAGCGCTACCTCTCGACGATCCTGTACTCCGACCTGCTGGACTGACGTGACCGACCCTCGACCCCACCACCGCGCGGTCGGCTACCGGCTGCGCCGGTTCGCGCGCGTGCTCGGCGAGGACCTCGAGGCGGCCCGACGGCGGGACCCCGCCGCCCGCAGCCGCCTCGAGGTCGCGCTGGCGTACCCGGGCGTGCACGCCGTGTGGGCCTACCGGCTCGCGCACCGCATGTGGCGCGAGCCCCTGCTGCGCCTGCCGGCGCGTCTCGTGTCGCAGGTGGCGCGCGCACTGACCGGCGTGGAGATCCATCCCGGCGCGCGCATCGGCCGACGCCTGTTCATCGACCACGGCATGGGGGTCGTCGTGGGCGAGACGGCCGTCGTCGGCGACGACGTCGTGCTCTTCCACACGTCGACGCTCGGCGGGCGGTCGATGAAGCGCGGCAAGCGGCACCCGACGCTCGGGGACCGCGTCGTCGTCGGGGCGGGGGCGAAGATCCTCGGGCCGGTGTGGGTCGGCGACGACGTGCAGGTGGGGGCCAACGCCGTCGTCGTCAAGGACGTGCCGGCCGGGGCGGTCGCGGTCGGGGTCCCGGCGACGGTCCGGATGCCCGCGGGGGCGCCCGCGGCGCGGGACGCCGTCGAGGACCCGTCGCTCCTCATCGAGTACGTCATCTGAGCACACGGGCACGGGGCCGCCGTCGGGCACGACGGCGGCCCTCTCGTCGGACCATGTTGTTCTAGTTTCGCTAGAACAACTAGACTGGGCCCGTGATGTTCCGCATCGACCCGCAGGCCGACGAGCCGCTGTTCGCGCAGCTCGTCGCCCAGGTGCGCCTCGGTGTCGTCCAGGGGCGGCTCGCCCCGGGCGAGCGGCTCCCCGCGGCCCGCGAGCTCGCAGAGGCGCTGGACGTCAACGTGCACACCGTGCTGCGCGCCTACCAGGAGCTGCGCGACGAGGGCCTCGTCGACCTCCGCCGCGGGCGCGGCGCCGTCGTCAACGCGCCGCCCGCCGTCGACCTCGCGTCGCTGCGGTCGGCGGTGGACCGCGTCGCGGCCGAGGCCCGTGCGCTCGCCCTGCCGCCCGAGACCGTCCTGACCCTCGTGAAGGAGGCCCTCCGATGACCCGAGCCGCCCCGCGCCGCTCCCCCGGACGACCGACCGAGGACGGTCGCCCGCGCCTGGACGACCACCGTGCCCTCGCGCTCCTCGTCGGCGCCGCGGGGGCGGTCGTCACCGTGGTCGCGGCGATCGTCGCGCTGAGCTGGTCGGCGGACCTCCCGGACCCCGTGGCGATCCACTGGGGCACGAGCGGCGCCGACGGCTTCGCGTCGCTCGGTGCGGCCGTCGCGGGGAGCGCGGCCCTGGGACTCGTCGCCTCCGCGGGGTTCGCCGCGATGACGGCGTTCCTCGGGCGGTCGGCCGCGAACCGGCGGGTCGCCGCGGGAGTCACCGTCGGGCTGCCGGTCATGCTCGCGGCCCTCAGCCTCGGGTCGCTCTGGATCCAGCGCGGCCTCGCCGACGCGCGCGACGTCGGCGGCCTGGGCCCCGTCACGGCGATCGCGCTGGGCGTCGGGCTCCTCGTGGGCGTCGCGGTCGGGGCGCTGGTGCCGGGCGACCGCCCGGCCCCGACCGACGCCGGGGTCCCCGCTGACGCGCCCCGGGTCGCGCTCCGACCGGGCGAGCGGGCCGCGTGGGTCGGGCGCGTGAGCGGTGGGCCGACGGTGCTCGTCGCGATGGGCGCGATCGTCCTCACCACGGTCCTGGCGCTCGTCCTGCGCGAGTGGGCGCTCCTCCTCGTGCCGGTCGTCCTGGGGCTGCTGCTCGCCGCGATGATGTCGTGGGTCGTGCGCGTGGACGAGGGCGGGCTGTCGGTCCGGTCGACCCTGGGGTTCCCTCGCACGCGCGTCCCCGCGGACGAGGTCGTGCGGGCCGACGTCGTCGACGTCTCTCCGCTGCGCGACTTCGGCGGCTGGGGCTGGCGCGCCGGTCGGGGCGGCGCGGTCGGCGTCGTCGTCCGGGCCGGCGAGTCGCTGCGCGTCGAGCGCACGGGAGGCCGCGCGCTCGTCGTCACGGTCGACGACGCCGGGACCGCGGCGGCGCTCCTCAACACCCTCGCCGACCGCGCACGCCGCTGACCCTCGGTCCCGACGTGCCGCGCTGTCGCGTCGGCCCGGCGGCCGGTGCGGCCGCGGCCGGGCGCACCCGCGACCGGCGGCGGATCGGCTAGTCTGGAGCCGGGCGGTACCCGAGACTCCGCGTATCGGATACCCCTGCCCGGCACGCGACCGGGTACCGCCCGCGTCCCGTCCCCGCGCTCGACGCCCCGGCACGCTGCCGGTGCCCGGTACGCGGTCGCACCCGTACGACGACCCTCGACGAGGAGGAGCCCGCATGCGTCTCGGCATCCACACCGGCTACTGGTCGGCCGGTCCCCCGGACGGCATCCAGGACGCGATCGTCGCGGCGGACCGCCTCGGGGTCGACTCGGTGTGGACGGCGGAGGCCTACGGCTCCGACGCCTTCACGCCGCTCGCGTGGTGGGGCTCGCGCACCTCCCGGATCCGGCTGGGGACCGCCGTCGCGCAGCTCTCCGCCCGCACCCCGACGGCCACCGCGATGGCCGCCCTGACGATGGACCACCTCTCCGGTGGCCGGTTCGTCCTCGGGCTCGGCGTCTCGGGCCCGCAGGTCGTGGAGGGCTGGTACGGGCAGCCGTACGCCCGCCCGCTCGCCCGCACGCGCGAGTACGTGCAGGTCGTGCGCGACGTGCTGCGCCGCGAGGCACCCGTGACCTCGTCCGGACCGCACTACCCGCTCCCCCTGCCCGAGGGCGCGGGCACGGGACTCGGCAAGCCCCTGCGCTCGACCGTGCACCCGCTGCGCGCGGACCTCCCGATCCACCTCGCCGCGGAGGGCCCCAAGAACGTCGCGCTCGCGGCCGAGATCGCCGACGGGTGGCTCCCGCTCTTCTACTCGCCCCGCATGGACGCGACGTTCCGCGAGCTCCTCGCCGACGGCTTCGCGCGCCGCGCCCCCGAGCGCTCCCCCGAGGCCGCGTTCGAGGTGAGCGCGACGGTGCCCGTCGTCGTGCGCGAGCACGTCGAGCAGGCCGCGGACCAGGTGCGCCCGTTCCTCGCGCTCTACGTGGGCGGCATGGGCGCCAAGGGCGCGAACTTCCACCGCGACGCGCTCGACCGCCTCGGGTACGCCGAGGCGTGCGACGAGATCCAGGCGCACTACCTCGCCGGGCGCAAGGACCTCGCGGCCGCCGCCGTCCCGACGGCGATGGTCGAGGACGTCGCGCTCGTCGGCCCGCCGGAGAAGATCGCCCGGGACCTCGCCGCGTGGCGGGAGACCGCGGTCACGACGCTCCTCGTCCAGGGTGACGCGACGGCCGTGCAGACGCTCGCCCCGCTCCTCGCGGCCCCGCCCCGGCGATGAGCGCGGGGTATCTCTCGTCCCTCGGAGCCTCGGACGACAGATACCCAGCGCTCAACGGCCGGGGGTGTCGTCCTCGGGGAACCAGACCGCGCGGCGCAGGTCGACGCGGCGACCGTCGCGCGACAGCGGGCACCCCTCGGCGCGCAGCTCCGTGAGCGCCGCGTCGAGGTGGTGCGCCGGCGGGGAGCCGGCCGCGTTGACGACGCGCCACCACGGGACCGGTGCGCCGTCGTCGTCCACGCCGGACGATCCCGCGAGGACCTGCCCGACCTGGCGCGGGCCACCGCGGTGCAGCGCCTCGGCGACGATCTCCGCGACGAGCCCGTACGTCATGGCACGCGCGGGCGGGATGCGCCGGACGAGCGCGAGCACGGCGCCCGCGTACTCGGCCGCGAGCGCCGTGCGGTCGGTCTCCGTGCCCGCGCCGGCGGTGCGCCCCGTCGTCCGGCCGTGCGTGCGTCCCGCCTCGAGCCCTGCCATGGTCCCCGACCCTAGCCGCCGCATTTGTCCTGGCGCGACGCGTGCCGAGACAGGAGGATCGAGGCCATGAGCGACCACCGCCCCGCACGCCTCCCCGACGGCTACGAGCTCGTCCCTCTCTCCGCGTCCGACCTGCGCGACGTGCTGGAGCTGGACACGACGACGTTCCCGTCCCCGGTCGAGGTCGACGAGCTCGTCGACCTCCCGTTCCCGCTCACGTGGGAGCGCACGCTCGGCGTGACGGTCGAGCACGAGGTCGACGACGCGCCGCCCGTCGACGGCGCGCGCCCCGTGCGCCGCGACCTCGTCGCGATGCACGCGTCGTACCCGTTCGCGCGGTTCCCGGTGCCGGGGGCGACCGCACCGGTCGCGGGACTGACGTGGGTGGGGGTCCACCCCGCGCACCGCCGCCGCGGGATCCTCAGCGCGATGATCGACACGCACCTCGCGCGGTGCCGCGAGCGCGGCGAGCCCCTCTCGGCGCTCTTCGCCGCGGAGGCGGCGATCTACGGGCGCTTCGGCTACGGCAAGGCCGCGGACGACGTCCGGCTCACCGTCCCGCGCGGGGTCGCGCTGCGCGACGTCCCCGGCGCCGACCGCCACACCGTGCGCATCGAGCGCGCCGACCGGTCGCGGCACGAGGAGCTCGTCGCGACGCTCCACGAGCTCGCCGGCACGGACCCGACGGGCCAGGGCGCGGGGATCAACCGGCCGGGCTGGGCGACGCGCGAGACGCCCGAGCTCCAGGCCACGTTCTGGGACGACGCGAAGGTGTGGCGCAAGGACCGCGAGCCGACGCGGATCGCGATCGTCGAGCTCGACGGCGAGCCGCGCGGGTACGCGCGGTTCCACCGCAAGCTGTCCTGGGAGGTCACGGGCCCGCGCGGCCCGGTGAGCACGGGCGAGGTCGTCGCGCTGGACGCCGCGGCGGCGCGCGCGCTGTGGGGCGTGCTCACGGACCTCGACCTCACGCACGAGGTGACGCCCTTCATGCTGCCCGTGGACGACGTCGTGACGAGCCTCCTCGTGGACCCGCGCTCGGCGTCGCCGCGCCTCGCGGACAACCTCTGGGTGCGGGTGGTGGACGTGCCGGCCGCGCTTGCCGCGCGCCGCTACGCCGCGGACGTGGACCTGGTCGTGCACGTGACGGACGACCGCCTGCCGGACAACGCGGGCCGCTGGCGGCTGCGCGCGCCGGCGTTCGGCGACGCGGTGGCCGAGCGGACGGAGGACGCCGCGGACCTCTCGCTCGACGTGCGCGAGCTCGGCGCCGCCTACCTCGGTGGGACCTCGCTCGCGGCCCTCGCGGCGGCGGGGCTCGTCACCGAGCACTCCCCCGGCGCGCTCGCCCGCGCGAGCGCGGCGTTCGGCTGGCCGGTCGCCCCGGTGTGCAGCTGGGTCTTCTGAACGTCAGGCCTGGCAGGCGCCGCACCAGTAGAGGTTGCGGCCGGCGAGCTCCTTGAGCAGCACGGGCGTGCCGCACACGCGGCACGGCAGCCCGTCCCGGTGGTAGACGTAGAACGCGTCCTCCGCCGGGACGGCGTCGGGCGCCTCGTCGGTGTTCTGCCGGACGCGGCGGCGCCCGGGCGACCCGTCGGCGCCGTCCGGCGGCTCGACGCCGGGGCCGTCGCGGTCCTCCGGCCGGGTCGTGACGATGGCGCCCGTCCGGGTGCCGTCGCGCAGGAGGACGACGAGGTCGTCCCACAGGGCGCGCAGGTCCTCGGCGGGCACGTCACGACCCGGCCGCATCGGGTCGAGCCGCGCGCGGAACAGCGACTCCGCGCGGTAGATGTTGCCGACGCCCGCGACGACGTCCTGGTTCATGAGCAGCAGCCCGACGGCGCTGCGCGAGCGCCGCACCGCGGCCACGAACTCCTCGCGCGGGTCGCCCTCGGCGGGCGCGGCATCGCGGATCGGGTCGGGACCGAGCCGGTCCTCGACGGCCCGCTTCTCCTCGCCCGTGATCACCTCGCACGCCGTCGGCCCGGTGAGGTCCGCGACGGCGTGCGCGCCGACGAGCCGGACCCGCACGGCCCCGCGCGGCGGCGGGGGCGACCACGCGTCGTCGGGCCCGGCCGCGGCGACCGCACCCGGGCCTGCCGGGACGGTCTCGCGCTCGCCGATGCGGCGCCGCGGCGCCCCGATCGCGTGCACGACGGCCGTGCTGCCGTCGCCCGCGAACGTCCACGCCCCGTAGAGGCCGAGGTGGACGCGGAGCCAGCGCACGTCGTCGGGCCGGCCGGCGGTCCCGACCGCGGCGCGCGCCGGGTCGGCGAAGCCGAGGAAGAGCTGCTTGCCCCACGCCTCGCTCGCGACGAGCACGTGCCCGTCGAGCACGGCCGCGCCCGCGGCGAACCGGCCCTGGGGGCTGCTCACCGCGAGCGTCTCGCCCGTGAAGAGCTCCCCGAACGCGCGCGCGAGCCGGTGGACGGTATGACCCTCCGGCACGTCAGGCGGAGGCGCCGCGCGTCGTCTCGTACGCCGCGAGCTGGTCGATCCGGCGCTGGTGGCGCGGGTCCCCGCTGAACGGCTCCGCGAGGAACGCGTCGACGAGCTCGACGGCCTCGTCGACCGAGTGCTGGCGAGCGCCCACCGCGACGACGTTCGCGTCGTTGTGCTGGCGGCCGAGGCGCGCGGTCTCGAGGTTCCACGCGAGCGCGGCGCGCACCCCGACGACCTTGTTCGCGGCGATCTGCTCGCCGTTGCCCGACCCGCCGATGACGACGCCGAGCGAGCCCGGCTCCGCCGCGACGGCCTCGCCCGCGGCGAAGCAGAAGGACGGGTAGTCGTCCTGCGCGTCGTACGTGTGGGCCCCGTGGTCGACGACGTCGTGCCCCGCGGCCTCGAGGTGCTCGACGAGATGGGTCTTGAGCTCGTAGCCCGCGTGGTCCGCGGCGATGTGAACGCGCATGGCCCCATCATGCCCCAGCGGGACCTCTGGACGTCGGGGGGAGGCCGTAGCCTGAGACGCATGACACAGACCTCCCCGACGTCCACGCCCGCGTCCGCCTCCGGCACGTCCGCTGCGGCGCGCTCCGGCATCGACCTGGGCGCGCTGGACCCCGCCGTCCGACCGCAGGACGACCTGTACCGCCACGTCAACGGGCGCTGGCTCGCGACGCACGAGATCCCCGCCGACCGCGCCATGGACGGCGCGTTCCGCGCGCTGCACGACCAGGCCGAGGTCCACGTGCGCGAGATCATCACCGATCTCGGGGCGCAGGTGGCCTCGGGCGCGGCGGACGTCGGCGCGGACGCCGCGAAGGTCGGCGCGCTGTACGCGAGCTTCATGGACACCGACCGGATCGAGGCGCTCGGCACGATCCCGCTCCAGTCGGACCTCGCGCTCGTGGCGTCCGCGACGACGCAGGCGGAGCTCACCGGCGTGCTCGGCGCGCTCCAGCGCACCGGGGGCGCGGGCGCCGTCGGCTTCTGGGTGGACAACGACGCCAAGGACCCCGAGCGCTACGTCGCCTACCTCTACCAGTCCGGGCTCGGGCTGCCCGACGAGGCGTACTACCGGGAGGACCAGTACGCGCCGGTGCGCGAGAAGTACGTGCCGCACGTCGCACGCATGCTCGCCCTCGCGGGCGTCACCGCCGAGACCTGGGGCGCGACGCCCGAGGACGCCGCCGAGCGGGTCCTGGCGCTCGAGACGAGGCTGGCCGCGAAGCACTGGGACGTCGTCCGCGACCGCGACGCCGACCTCACCTACAACCCGCGGACGCTCGCGGCGCTCGTCGACGAGGCCCCCGGCTTCGACTGGCGTGCCTGGGTCCTCGCCCTCGGGGCGCCGGAGGGGTCGCTCGACGACGTCGTCGTGCGCGAGCCGGACTTCGCGACCGGGTTCGCCGAGCTCTGGGCGAGCGAGCCGCTCGAGGACTGGAAGCTGTGGATGGTGTACCACCTGGTCACCGCCCGCGCACCGTACCTCACGGACGAGCTCGTCGAGGCCAACTTCGACTTCTACGGCCGCACGCTCTCGGGGGCGCAGGAGGTGCGCGAGCGCTGGAAGCGCGGCGTCTCCGTCGTCGAGGGCGCGCTCGGCGAGGCCGTGGGCGCGCAGTACGTCGCCCGGCACTTCCCGCCCGCCCACAAGGCGCGCATGGAGGAGCTCGTCGCCTACCTCGTCGCCGCGTACCGCGAGTCCATCGCCACGCTCGACTGGATGACGGAGGAGACCAAGGAGAAGGCGCTCGCCAAGCTCGAGGCGTTCACGCCGAAGATCGGCTACCCCGTGAGGTGGCGCGACTACTCCGCGCTCGTCGTCGAGGCCGACGACCTCGTCGGCAACGTGCGTCGCGCCCACGCGTTCGAGCAGGACCGCGAGCTCGGCAAGATCGGCAGGCCGCTGGACCGCGACGAGTGGTTCATGACCCCGCAGACCGTCAACGCGTACTACAACCCCGGCATGAACGAGATCGTCTTCCCCGCGGCGATCCTCCAGCCCCCGTTCTTCGACCCGGAGGCCGAGGACGCGGTGAACTACGGCGGGATCGGCGCGGTCATCGGCCACGAGATCGGCCACGGCTTCGACGACCAGGGCTCCAAGTACGACGGCGCCGGCCGCCTCGAGGACTGGTGGACGACGACGGACCGCGAGGAGTTCGAGAAGCGCACCAAGGCGCTCATCGCCCAGTACGACGCGTTCCGCCCCGCCCAGCTCGGCGAGGACGGGCCGCACGTCAACGGCGCGCTGACCATCGGCGAGAACATCGGCGACCTCGGAGGTCTGTCGATCGCGCTCAAGGCCTACCGGATCGCGCTCGGCCGGCCGCTCGAGGAGGCGCCCGTCGTCGACGGGCTCACGGGCATCGAGCGCGTGTTCCTCGGCTGGGCGCAGGTGTGGCAGTCCAAGGGCCGCGACGAGGAGGTCGTGCGGCGGATCGCGACCGACCCGCACTCCCCCAACGAGTTCCGCTGCAACGGCGTCGTCCGCAACGTCGACGAGTTCTACGCGGCCTACGACGTGCAGCCCGGTGACGCGCTGTACCTCGCTCCGGAGGAGCGCGTGCGCATCTGGTGACGTGAGGGAGCACGAAGGGCCCGCGGCGGTTCACCCGCCGCGGGCCCTTCGTGCATGCCGGGACCGTCCAGTCTCTCGCTCGGTCGGAGCCGCTCTCGGCGGCTCAGAGCGTCCGGATGCCGGCGCGGGCGATCGTGAAGCCCTTGCCCGTCGCGTCGTCACGGCACGTCATGCCCGTCTCGGCGCTGTCGCACGTGAACGGGCCGACCGTCTTGGACGTGCCGTAGTCGAGGACCGCGGTGTCGCCCGGCGCGGGCTGCGGCTGCTCGGCCGTCGGCACGCAGGGCTGCTCGACGCTGCCGTCGGCGCCGAGGACCACCTTGTACCCGACCGTGCCGTCGCAGCCCGCCACGGGGGCCGGCTGGGTGCCGAGCTGGGCGATCACGCACGTCGCGCTGACGTCGGTCACCTCGCAGGTGATGTTGCGCGACTCCGACGCGAACGTCTCGGACACGGTGGGCTCGGCGGCGGGCGTCTCCGCGGTCCCCTCCGTCGCGGTCGCGGACGGAGGCGGCGTCGCGTCGCCCGCCGGATCGTCGCCCCCGCCCCCGAGCAGGGAGATCGCGAAGACGATCGCCCCGATGACGAGCAGCGCGTCGACCACGATGAACGCGATCCACCCGGGGCTCAGGCGGTCCGACCGGCGGCCGCCGCCACCGTTGCCCCCGCCGCGCCCGGCGGGCGGTCGCGGCGTCGCGCCCGACCCGCCCGCGCCCGCACGGGGCGCGGCCGCGGTCGGCGCGACCGACGTCGGCGGGTGGTAGGCCGGCTGGGGCGGCTGGGGTGCGGCCGAGGCGTAGCCCGCCTGCGCCGCGGGCTCGTACGCCGGGGCGCCGGACGCCGCGTACGCGCCCGTCGGCGCATAGCCGGCCGGCGCGGCGTCCGCCGGCGCGTACGCCGGTCGGCTCGCGGCGGTCCCGACGGGTGCGGCGACGCCGAACCCGTTCTGCTCGGTCGCGTAGCGCACCCGCTGCGGGGGCACCGGCGACGGCGCGGGGACCGCGGGCTGGGCCGCCGTCGGGAGCTGCGTGATCGGCGTGACGTGCTGGACGCTCGTCGGCTGGAACGACGACGCGACGACGGTCGGCTGCCCGTCCGCGGGCGTCGCGCGGGGCGCCTGGGCCGTCGGCCCGGTCGTCGGCGCGAAGGACGGCGGCGCCGCCGTGGCGCCCGGCAGCGGGCCGGAGAACGCCTGGGTCGGCTGCGCGTCGTCCCGACCGCCCGCGGGCCCCGGCACGCCGCCAGGGGGCGGCGGCGGCGGTGGCACGGGTGCGTTCGGGGACATGCGGCTCCTCGCGGGCTCCTCGTCGGTCTCGCCCGGCACGACCGGGCGGCGGGCGCTCCTGACACCGCCCGCAACCTGACGAAGCATGGCACGACGCACCCGTGCGGGTCGAACCCCGCCGGCGGCCCGACCGTCCTGCCGTCGAGGTCCCGGGGCCGACGAGGTCAGTCGAAGACGGGACCCTGGGTCCGGGTGCGCTTCAGCTCGAAGAAGCCGGGCGTGCTCGCGACGAGCACGCACCCGTCCCACAGCCGACCTGCGGCTTCGCCCTTCGGGGCAGGCGTCACGACCGGGCCGAAGAACGCGGTGTCGCCGAACGCGACGACCGGCGTCCCGACGTCCTCCCCGACGCGCCCGATCCCCTCGGCGTGCGACGCCCGGAGCTGCGCGTCGTACGCGTCGGAGCCCGCGGCGTCGACCAGCGACGCGGGCAGCCCGACCTCGGCCAGCGCCTCCGCCAGCACCGCGTCGTAGTCGTCGCGGCCGCCCGGGTGCAGGCGGGTCCCGATCGCGTCGTACAGGGGCTTCACGACCTCCTCGCCGTGCTCGACGCGCGCGGCGGTGACCACGCGCACCGGACCCCACGCCTTCTCCATGAGCTCGCGGTACTCCTCCGGCAGGTCTCGGCCCTCGTTGAGGACGGCGAGGCTCATGACGTGCCAGCGGACCGTGACGTCGCGCACCTGCTCGACCTCACCCATCCAGCGGCTCGTCATCCACGCCCACGGGCACACGGGGTCGAACCAGAAGTCGGCGACGCGCACGGCGTCCTCGGTCGCGGTGGTGTCGGTCGTCGCGGTGAGGGTCACGGGACGGGTCTCCTTCGTCGTGGGCGGCGCCCGGTGGACCCGGGTCGCCGGAGCGGCAGGGCGGCGCGCGCGGACGGCCGACGCCGTCGCCCACCCAGTCTCGACACCGGGCGGGCGCAGCGTATTCCCGGACGGTATTCCCGGGGGCGGGCGCGGGCACCCGTGGGATGATCTCCGTGGCCCACAGGCCGCCGTCGAGGCCGCCCGGCCCGACCCGAGACCGAGGAGATGCAGTGCCCGGAGAGAACCTCACCCGCGCCGAGGCGAGCGAGCGCGCGGCGATCGTCGACGTCCAGTCCTACGAGGTCGACCTCGACCTCACGACGGGGGCGACGACGTTCGCGTCGACGACCGTGGTGCGGTTCACCGCGACCGAGGGGGCGAGCACCTTCGTCGACCTCGTCGCCCCGACCGTGCGCGAGGTCGTGCTCAACGGCCGCTCGCTCGACCCGGCGCAGGTGTTCGCCGACTCGCGCATCGTCCTCGACGGGCTCGCGGCCGACAACGAGCTGCGCGTCGTCGCCGACTGCGCGTACACGAACACCGGCGAGGGCCTGCACCGGTTCGTCGACCCGGTCGACGGCGAGGTCTACCTCTACACGCAGTTCGAGGTCCCGGACTCGCGGCGCGTGTTCGCCGTCTTCGAGCAGCCCGACCTCAAGGCGACGTTCGCGTTCACCGTCACGGCCCCCGCGGCGTGGCAGGTCGTGAGCAACCAGCCGACGCCCGCGCCCGAGGCGCTCGGCACGAAGGCCGACCCGACCGGCACCGGCGCCGGCGACGTCGAGGTCGCACGCTGGGCGTTCGAGCCGACGCCGCGCATCTCGTCGTACATCACCGCGCTCGTCGCGGGGCCGTACGTCGTGGAGCGCAGCGAGCTCACGTCGTCCGACGGCCGCACGATCCCGCTCGGGGTCTTCTGCCGCGCGTCGCTCGCCGACCACATGGACGCCGACTACGTGTTCGACAAGACCCGTGAGGGCTTCGCGTTCTTCGAGTCGGCGTTCGAGCACCCGTACCCGTTCGACAAGTACGACCAGCTCTTCGTGCCCGAGTACAACATGGGCGCGATGGAGAACGCCGGGTGCGTGACGTTCACCGAGACGTACGTCTTCCGGTCCAAGGTCACCGACGCCGTCAAGGAGCGGCGCGTCGTGACGATCCTCCACGAGCTCGCGCACATGTGGTTCGGCGACCTCGTGACCATGAAGTGGTGGAACGACCTGTGGCTCAACGAGTCGTTCGCCGAGTACGCCTCCACGCTCGCGACCGCCGAGGCGACCGAGTGGCACGAGGCCTGGACGACCTTCGCCGCGATGGAGAAGTCGTGGGCGTACCGCCAGGACCAGCTCCCCTCGACCCACCCGATCGTCGCGACGATCAACGACCTCGAGGACGTGTTCGTCAACTTCGACGGCATCACCTACGCCAAGGGCGCGTCGGTGCTCAAGCAGCTCGTCGCGTGGGTCGGCAAGGAGCAGTTCCTCGCCGGCGTCGCCGCCTACTTCCGCAAGCACGCGTGGGGCAACACCGAGCTGCGCGACCTGCTCGTCGAGCTCGAGACCACGAGCGGCCGCGACCTCACGCAGTGGTCCGCCCTCTGGCTCGAGACGGCGGGCGTCAACACGCTGCGCCCCGAGTTCGAGCTCGACGCGCACGGCCGCTTCACGACCTTCTCCGTGCTGCAGACCGCCGCTCCCGACCACCCGACGCTGCGCCCGCACCGTCTGGGCATCGGCCTCTACGACCTCGTCGACGGCGTCCTCACGCGGGTGCACCGGGTCGAGGTGGACGTGGACGGCGCACGCACCGAGATCCCCGAGCTCCTCGGTCTCGACCGTCCCCAGCTCGTGCTGCTCAACGACGACGACCTCGCCTACGCCAAGATCCGCCTCGACGCCGCGTCGCTCCAGGTCGCGACCGAGCACCTCGCCGACCTGGCCGACCCGCTGGCGCGCTCCCTCGTCTGGGGCTCCGCGTGGGACGCGACGCGCGACGGCGAGACCCCCGCGGGCGACTACGTGCGCCTCGTGCTCGGCAACATCGCCCACGAGACCGAGTCGACGACGATCCGCACGACCCTGAACCAGCTCGCGCTCGCGGCGAAGACGTACGTCGCGCCCGAACGCCGCGCCGAGACCCTCGCGCACGTCGGAGACGTCCTCTGGTCGCTCGCGCAGGACGCCGCCCCGGGCTCCGACCTGCAGTTCCAGCTCGTCAAGTTCTTCGCGCACCTCGCCTCGACGCCGACGCACGGTGAGGCGCTCCGCTCGCTGCTCGACGGCTCGGCCGCCCTCGCCGGGCTCGAGATCGACACCGACCTGCGCTGGGAGATCCTCGAGGGCCTGGTCCTGCTCGACCTCGCGGACGACGCCGAGATCGAGGCGACCCTCGCCGCCGACTCGACCGCGACCGGCCAGCAGTCCGCTGCCCGAGCCCGCGCGACCGTGCCCACGGCCGAGGCGAAGCGCGCGGCGTTCGACCGCCTCGTCGGCTCGGACGACGCGCCCAACGCGATCGTCCGCGCCACGACGCTCGGGTTCCAGCACGTCAACGACCCCGAGTCGCTCGCCCCCCTCGTGGGCGCGTACTTCGACGCGCTCCTGCCGCTGTGGGACCAGCGGTCATACCACATCGCCGAGGCTCTGGTCACGGGGCTCTACCCCGCGCCGCTCGCGAGCACCGTGCTCCGCGACGCGACGCAGGAGTGGCTCGACGCGAACGCCGACGCCGCCCCCGCGCTGCGTCGCCTCGTCGTCGAGAACCTCGCCGGCGTCGAGCGCGCCCTCACCGCCCAGGCCGCCGACGCCTGACCAGCCCAGACGCGCCGGGTCGCTCCCCCGTCGGAGCGGCCCGGCGCGTCGGACGAACGTCACCGCGCGGGCAGTCCTCAGGGGTGAGCACGGACCCGGGTGAGAGACCCCGCCACCCCAGGCGACGGACCGCCGTCGGACAAACCGACCACACCTCTACCTGGACGAACCACGCCTCTACCTCGGCGGACCACGGCTCAACCTCGGCCGACCAGGGTTCTCCCTCGGCGGGTCAGAGGGCGTCGTTCATGGCCTTCGCGAGGGAGCGCAGGCGGGCGGAGTCGAACAGGTCCTCCAGCAGGACGACGTTGCCCGACGCGTCGCCGAGCGGGACCTTCCAGTTGGGGTACTCCTGGTCCGTGCCGGGCTGGTTCTGCGAGCGGCGCTCCCCCACCGCGTCGGCGAGCGAGACGCCGAGCAGGACGGCGGGCGTGCGGCGGATCAGGCGGTGCAGGGCCTCGACGAGCTCGCGCTCGGACGGGTCGTCGTCGACGAGCCCGCGCTCGCGCAGGAACGCGACCATGGCGTCGCGCTCCGCACGGGCGGCGCGGCGCACGTCGGCGACGTCCTCGGTGAGGACGCCGAGCCGGTCCCGCAGCTCGACGTGCTCGCCCGCGAGGTACCCGGCGGACGGCGGCAGGTCGTGGGTCGTGACCGTGGCGAGCGCGAGGCGGCGGTAGTCCTCCGGGGGCAGCGGCGCGCCGTCCCCCGTCTTCTCGAACCAGAGGACGGACGTGCCGAGCACGCCGCGGTCGGCGAGGTAGTCGCGGACCCACGGCTCGAAGACCCCGAGGTCCTCGCCGATGACGATCGCCCCGGCGCGCTGCGCCTCGAGGCACAGGATGCCGATGAGGGCCTCGTGGTCGTAGCGGACGTAGGCACCGGCGTCGGCCCGGGCCCCGCCGGGGATCCACCACAGGCGGAAGAGCCCGATGACGTGGTCGATGCGGATCGCGCCCGCGTGCCGCAGGACCGTCCGCAGCATGTCCCGGTAGGGCGCGTACCCGGCGCGCGCGAGGGCGCGCGGGTGCCACGGCGGCTGGGACCAGTTCTGCCCCTGCTGGTTGTACATGTCCGGTGGTGCCCCGACGGAGACCCCGGTGGCGAGCACGCCACGGTGCGCCCACACGTCGGCGCCCTCGGGGTGCACCCCGACGGCGAGGTCGTGCATGATCCCGACGGACATGCCCGCCTCGCGCGCGGTGCGCTGAGCGGCCCGGAGCTGCTCGTCGGCGACCCACTGGAGCCAGCAGTAGAACTCGACCCGGTCGGCGAGCTGCTCCCGCAGGGCCGCGACGGTCGGCCCGTTCGGGTCGTACGCGCCGGGCGGCCAGTCGCGGTCGCCGTAGTGGTCGGCGAGCGCGCACCAGGTCGCGAAGTCCTCGAGGCCCCGGCCCTGCTCGGCGCGGAACGCGTCGAGCGACGCCTGGCGTGCGGTCGAGCGCGGCGCGGCGAACACGACCTCGAGCGCGGCCTTCTTGGCGTCCCACGCGGCGTCGCGGTCGATCGGCCCGGGGTCGGTGTCGAGGTCGCGCACCGGGTCGAACGCCCACTCGACGAGCGAGCGGTCCGCGGCCGACAGGTAGCCCGTCTCGCGGATGTCCTCGACCCGCACGTAGATCGGGTTGACGAAGCGCCGGCTCGTCGGCAGGTAGGGCGACGGCGTCATCGGCGTGCGCGGCTCGGCGGCGTGCAGCGGGTTGACGAGCACGAAGTCCGCCCCGGCCTCGCGCGCGGACAGCCACGCGAGGTCGGCGAGGTCGGAGAGGTCGCCGACGCCCCACGAGGCGCGCGAGCGCACCGAGTAGAGCTGGGCCATGAAGCCCCAGGCGCGGCGCTCGACGACCGCGGCGGGGAGCTCGAGGCGCTGCGGCGTCACGACGAGCGTCGCGCGCGCCTGCGTCCCGTCGCTCTCGGCGTGCAGGTCGTGCCATCCGAGGGGCAGGTCGGCGGGCAGCTCGAACGTCGCGCGCCCCACGCGCCGGCCGTCGACCGTGCGCGGCTCGACGAACACGTCGAGCTGGCCGAGGTCGCGGCGCTCGCGCGCGGCCCGGGCCGCGTGCTGCCCGACGGGCTGACCACCGTGGCGAGTCGGCTCCGCCTCGAGCTCGACCCACACCCTGACGGCGGACCCGTCGGCGACGTGCACGGGCAGCGGGACGGCGTCGCCCTGCCGCACGACGACGGTCGGCGGCAGCATCTGGCGCCACGCGTCGTCACGCGAGTGCTCGAGGCTGACCGCCACCTTCTCGGGCGACGAGGCCGGGACGCCGAGGGCCTCGAGCACGGCGACGAGCGTCGAGGCGCGGACCTGGCGGCGCGACCCGTCGAAGTCCCAGAAGTCGGACGCGACGCCGTGGGCGTCGGCCAGCTGCACCAACGGCTCGGGCAGGTCCGTCTGCGGGGGTTCGCTCACGCCTGCATCCTGCCAGAACGCGGGCCCGCGAGCAGCGCGTTCGCCCGGCGCGCCCAGGGACCACCCACCGGGCCCGGGTACCCTGCGCTCATGTCCCACCCCCTTCTCGCCCCCGTCCTGCGCGTGCCCGCGGAGGTCCCGGAAGAGGTCCGGAACGGCTTCGACCCGAGCAACCCCGACGACTGGTTCGAGTGGTTCGTCGGGGTCCCGCTGCGCGTGCTCCTCATCATCGGCATCGGCGCGATCGCCCTCGCGCTCGTGCGCCGCGTCATCCGCAGGATCACCGAGCACATCGCCGAGGGGACGCCCGCCCTGCGCAGCAAGCGTCTGCGGGGCGTCGCCGACTCCGGGGTCGGGAGCGTCCTGCTGCGGGCGAACCCGCTCGCGTCCGCGCGACGGGCCCAGCGCGCGCGGACCGTGGGCTCGGTGCTGCGGTCCGTCGCCAACATCCTCATCGGGGCGACGATCGTGCTCCTGGTGCTCACCGAGCTGGGCGTGAACATCGCACCGTTCCTCGCCTCGGCGGGCATCGCGGGCGTCGCCCTCGGCTTCGGCGCGCAGAGCCTCGTCAAGGACTTCCTCTCGGGGACGTTCATGCTGCTCGAGGACCAGTACGGCGTGGGCGACACCGTGGACTTCGGCGAGGTGACGGGCACCGTCGAGGAGGTCGCGCTGCGCGTCACCAAGGTCCGCGACGGCAACGGGACCCTGTGGTTCGTGCGCAACGGGGAGATCCTGCGCACGGGCAACAAGACGCAGGAGTGGGGCCGCGCCGTGGTCGACGTGCGCGTGGCGTACTGGGCGGACGTCGACGCGGTGCGCGCGACGCTGCTCGCGGCGGCCGAGGACGTCGGGGCGGACCCCGTGCTCGGGACGTACTTCCTGGAGCCCCCGGAGGTCACGGGCATCGAGTCGATGACGGCCGAGGCCCTCCAGCTCAAGGTGCAGGTCAAGACGCAGGCGGCGATGCAGTGGGAGGTGGCGCGCGCGCTGCGCGCCCGCGTCCGGCAGGGGCTGTCCGACGCGCGGATCCCCCTCGCGGGGGCGCAGCAGGTGGTCGTCCTCGACCACTCGCCGTCGGTGCCCGACGACCGGCCGGACGACCGGACCGAGGACGGCCCGAGCGCCGCGTCCCCGGACGAGCAGGCGGCGCGCGACCGGCGCGGTGCCGCGGCGGCCGCCGCGGTGCAGGACCGGACCGGAGGCCCGGCGGGCCCCTCCGCCTGAGCCGGTTGGCGCCGTCGCGCGCCCGCGCCCCGGGGGCGCCGGCCCGCCGCACGGGAGGGCCGGACGGGGTCAGCGCAGGCCGTCGAGCTCCGCGGCGAGGTTGTCGGCCTCCGGGCCGACGATGACCTGCACGACGCGGCCCGAGCGCACGACGCCGAACGCGCCGGTCGCCTTGAGGCGCGCCTCGTCGACGAGCTGGGGGTCGGTCACCTCGACGCGCAGGCGCGTGATGCACGGCTCCAGGTCGACGACGTTGCCCTGGCCCCCGAGGGCTTCGAGGATCTGCTGTGCCTTCTGGTCCGAGGGGGTGCTCATCGAAAGTGTCTCCTGAGGCGAGTCGCGGGTGGGATCCGCGCGGGGGATCCGGGGTGTCGGGGTGCCGTGCACCTGGCAACAGCCTAGTCTCCTGGCGAGGTTGTCACCGGATCGACGCAGGAGCGCAACGGCACCGCAACGACGATGTGCCGCAGGCGGCTCCCCTCGTCGGACGGCGACGGGCACGCGTGCGCACCGGCCCGGGCACCCGGGTCGCACGCCCGAGGCGGACAGGAGCGAGGTCGTGACGGGCGGAACCCAGGACGAGGCACGGCAGGTCATCACGGGCATCGGCGTGTGCCCCGGGACGGTGGTCGGACCGGTGGTGCTCATGCCGGAGCCGATCGCGGAGCCCGCACCCGGGCTGCGGATGGGCCCGCGCGAAGACCACGAGGCGCAGGCCCGGCGCGTCGACGCCGCGGCCGCCCAGGTCGCCGCCGACCTCCAGCGCGCCGCGGACGCCGCCGACGGCGAGACGCGCGACGTGCTCGAGGCGACCGCCGCGATGGCGGGCGACCCCACCCTGGCGGCCGACGCGCGGCGCCGCGTCCTCGACGAGCACCTGGTGCCGGAGCGCGCCGTGTGGGAGGCCGCGGAGGAGGTCGTGCGGCAGTTCACGGAGCTCGGCGGGTACTTCGCCGAGCGCGCCCGCGACGTCGCCGACGTGCGCGACCGGCTCGTCGCGGCGCTCACGGACCGCCCCGCGCCCGGCGTGCCGGAGCACGCCGAGCCGTTCGTGCTCGTCGCGCCCGACCTCGCGCCGTCGGCCACCGCCGCGCTCGACCCGGCGCGCGTGCTCGCGATCGTCACCGACGGCGCGGGCCCGACGTCGCACACCGCCATCGTCGCCAACGCCAAGGGCATCCCCGCGGTCGTCGCGGCGACCGGGGCGAGCGCCGCTCTCGCGCCCGAGGACGTCGTGCTCGTCGACGGCGCCGCCGGGACCGTCGTCGTGCACCCGTCCGAGGAGCAGGTCGCCGCGGCGCGGGCACGGTCGCTGCGGGTGCGCACGTTCGACGGCACCGGCCGCACGCGCGACGGGCACCGCGTCCAGCTCCTCGCGAACGTCGGCGACCCCGCGGGCGCCGCGCCCGCGGCTGCGGCCGGCGCGGAGGGCGTGGGGCTGTTCCGCTCCGAGTTCTGCTTCCTCGACCGCGAGCAGCCGCCGACCGTCGAGGAGCAGGTCGCCGCCTACCGGACCGTCTTCCACGAGTTCGGCGGGCGCAAGGTCGTCATCCGCACGCTCGACTCCGGCGCGGACAAGCCGCTGCACTTCCTCACGGTCGACGACGAGGAGAACCCCGCGCTCGGCGTGCGCGGCCTGCGGACCGCCGCGCGGTGGCCCGAGCTGCTCGAGCAGCAGCTCGACGCGATCGCGCAGGCCGCCGCGGCCGAGGAGGCCGAGGTCTGGGTCATGGCGCCCATGGTCTCGACCGTCGGCGAGACGGAGTGGTTCGTCGAGCGCTGCCGTGCCCACGGGCTCGACGTCGCCGGCGTCATGGTCGAGGTCCCGAGCGCCGCGCTGCTCGCCGGGCCGATCCTCGCACGCGCGTCCTTCGCGTCGATCGGCACGAACGACCTCACCCAGTACACGATGGCGGCCGACCGCCTCCTCGGGTCGCTCGCCGAGCTGAGCGACCCGTGGCAGCCCGCGGTGCTGCGGCTCGTCGAGGCGACGTGCGCCGGTGGTGCGCAGCAGGGCCGGCCCGTGGGCGTGTGCGGCGAGGCGGCCTCGCAGCCGGTGCTCGCCGTCGTGCTCGTGGGCCTCGGGGTGTCGTCGCTGTCGATGACGGCCCGGGCGATCCCGGACGTCGCCGCGCTGCTGCGCGAGGTGGACCTCGACGAGTGCCGACGGCTCGCGCGGCTCGCGGTCGAGGCCGAGAGCGCCGCCGAGGCCCGCGCCGTCGTCCGCGAGAACCTCCCGGTGCTCGCCGAGCTCGGCCTCTGACGCGGGAGGCGCGGCGCTCGTCACGGCGGGCGCGCGGGACGTCCGTGTGACGTGCGCCCCGGTCCCCGAGCTCGGGCCGGACACGGCCGCGCCCGGTGCGATGATGGGCCGGTGACGACCGAGCCCAGCCCCCGCACGTCGCTGCCCGTCGCCGGCCTGTCGAACGGCCCGACGACCGGCCCGGCATCCGGACCCGCGACCGACGCCGCGCCGGTACGCCCGAGCCGCACGTTCTACGACGAGGTCGGCGGCCACGAGACGTTCGTGCGCCTCGTCGACGCGTTCTACGAGGGGGTCGCCGACGACCCCGTCATGCGCCCGATGTACCCCGAGGAGGACCTGGGACCGGCGCGCTGGCGCCTCACCGCCTTCCTCGAGCAGTACTGGGGCGGCCCGACGACCTACAGCGAGCAGCGCGGGCACCCGCGGCTGCGGATGCGGCACGCGCCGTTCAAGGTCAACCCCGAGGCGCGGGACCGCTGGCTCGCGCACATGCGCGCCGCCGTCGACACCCTCGACCTCGCGCCCATCCACGAGGCGACGCTGTGGGACTATCTGGAGCGCGCGGCGCACTCGCTCCTCAACACCTTCGAGGACTGACCGACCCGCCGCCCGAGCGAAGGAGCCCCACCCGTGACCCCCGAGCCCACGCCGCCGTCGACCTCCCCGACCTCCCCCGGCCCGACGTCGGACGCCGCCCCGCGCGAGCAGGTCCCCAACCCGCTGAACCACCTCCTCGACGTCCTGCGCCTCGAGCGCGTCGGCGACGGCGACGGGTCGGCCGCCGACCCCGAGCACTTCCGCGGCGAGAGCGTGCACCAGCCGACGGGCCGGGTCTACGGCGGCCAGGTGCTCGCGCAGGCCGTCCTCGCCGCAGGGCGCACGGTGCCGGACGGGCGCCTCCCCCACTCGCTGCACGGCTACTTCCTGCGGCCCGGCGGCCTCGACGTGCCGATCGACTTCGCGGTCGAGCGGCTGCGCGACGGACGGTCGTTCAGCGCGCGCCGGACGCACGCGATCCAGCACGGCAAGCCGATCCTCTCGATGATCGCGTCGTTCCAGGAGGACCAGGGCGGCATCGAGCACTCGTCGCCGATGCCCGACGCCCCCGCCCCGGAGGACGTGCCGTCCGCGCTCGACGTGCTCGGCGGCATCGACCATCCGATCGCGCGCTTCTGGTCCCACCACTCGGCGTTCGAGCTGCGGCACGTGGGCGGTTCGCTCTACCTCGGCCCCGACCACGAGCCCAAGGACCACCAGATGGTCTGGATGCGGGCGCGCGGCGACGTGGGGGACGACCAGCTGCTGCACCGCGCGCTCATGGCGTACGCGTGCGACCAGGTGATGCTCGAGCCGATCCTGCGCGAGTCGGGCACTAGCTGGGTCACGCCGGACCTGTCGATCGCGAGCCTCGACCACGCCATGTGGTGGCACCGCGACGCACGGGTCGACGAGTGGCTGCTCTACGTGCAGTCGGCGTCGAGCGCCCAGGGCGGCCGCGGGCTCGGCGCGGCGCGCGTGTTCGCGCAGGACGGGACGCTCGTCGCGTCCATCGCGCAGGAGGGCATGGTCCGCCTCCCGGCGCTGTGAGCACCGGGAGGCGGACCGCCTCACCGCTGTGTCAGCCGGGTATCAGCCGCACGCGACCGTCGCTGACGACGGCGGCGCGCCCGTGCCGATGAACCCGAACGACGTCGTCGCACCGGCGGCGAGCGTGCCGTTCCAGCCGACGTCCGTCGCGGTCAGGACGCTCCCGCTCACGCTCGTCGTCGCGTTCCACGCCTGCGAGAGGCCGCCGGGCGCGAGGTCGAGCGACACGGTCCAGCCGGAGAGCCCGGACGGGCCCGCCGTGACCGTGACCTCGCCCTGGTACCCGCCCTGCCACGACCCGCGCGTCGCAAAGGTCGCGGTGCAGGCGCCGGGCTCGGGCCCGCCGTCGTCCGCGAGCGTCGTCGCCTCGGCGGCGACCGACACCGGCGAGATGTTCCCGGCCGCGTCGCGTGCCCGCACCGTGTACCGGTACGTGGTCTCGGGCGCGAGGTCCTCGTCCGTGTAGGTCGTGCGCGCCGTGGAGCCGACGACCTCCCCGTCGCGCAGCACGTCGTACGCGACGACGCGGACGTCGTCCGTCGAGGCCGTCCACGACAGCGACGCGGTCGTCGCCGTCGTCCCCGTCACGGCGAGGTCGGTCGGCGTCGTGGGCGACTCGGTGTCCGGCTCGGTGGGGACGTCCTCGCCGAACAGGCGGTCGTAGTCGGCGAGCGCCGTCGCGACGGCGGTCTGGGCCCAGAACCGGTGGTAGGTGAACTCGGGCGCCGGCCCGCCGTCGAGGTGCGCCTGGACCTTCGACCAGTCCGGGTCGTCGAGGTAGAACGACCGCAGGTCGAGGAACGACGCACCGGGCTCGATGACGTCGCCGTTCGGCATGGTCCCCGTCCACCCGGCCGGCACGTAGGTCCCGTCGCCCGTGGTCGACGTCAGGACGTCGTCGAAGCGCGCGTAGTCGGCGCGCGTCTCGGTCGTCGCGACGCCGACCGGGTCGCTGTTCTGCTCCCAGATCGCGTCGAGCAGGTCGCGCGCGACCTGCTGCGCCGCGTCGTGCTGCGGCCCCTCGCCGCCGGCCGCGTAGTACATGAGCGAGCGGGCGAGCGCGCCGGCGACGCCGACGTCCTGGCCGTAGCCCGTCACCTCGACGCTCAGGCCCGCGTTGTCCCCCGGGTTCTGGGGGTCCCAGTCGTCGGGCTGGCCCGACCACGCGAGGTTGGACGGGATCTGCCAGGAGTCGTCCGTGACGGTGACGTGGTCGATCACCCACGGCACCCACTTGTCGAGGATCGCCTCGGCGCGCTCGTCGCCGGTCTCCTCGTAGAGCTGCGCGATGCGCTCGACGCCCCAGCCCTGCATGCCCATCCACGAGTTGGACGGCGGGTCGTGGTAGACGGGCGCCTCGGTGTACGCCATGCCGTAGAAGGTCGCGACGTCGTCGGGGCGGTCGGCGTAGTGGCCGTCCCACGAGTTCGTGCTGCCGCCCGCGATCCCGCCCTCGGGCGACTGGAGCCACTGGAAGAGCTCGATCTGGCGGTCGAGGCTCGTGCCCCAGTCGTCGCTCGCCGTGGGCGAGGCCGGCTGGAGCGCGGGGTCGTTCGCGAGCGCCCAGGCCGCCATCGGGTTCTGGTACCCGAAGTGGGCGTGGCTCGACCCGATGCGCCAGGCCCACGGGCCGGACGTGTCGAGCGCCCCGCCCCACGCGTAGTACCAGGACAGCAGGTAGTGCGCGCTGCTCCGGCCCGACCCCGCGGCGCACGACGTGGACTCGCAGCCCGGCGTCTTGAAGTACTTGTCGAACAGCGCGTAGCGCAGGTAGTCGCCCATCTTCGAGGCCTTGCCGACCGTGTCCGCGACGGCCTCGGGCTGGCCCTGCTCGGTCGCGAATTTGTTGGCCCAGTAGGCCGCCTCGACCGCGCGCGCGTCGGCGTCGGGCGCGTTGGTGTACTTCCACTGCTTCGCGTACGACGCGTCGCCCGTGAAGAGGTCGAGGTAGCCGTTCTCGCCGCCGTAGGAGAAGTCGTCGATCGACGGCTGGGGCACCGTCTCCCAGACGGACTCCTGCGGCCCGCGCTGGAACGTGTTGATGTACGACGTGCCCTCGTGGTCCGGCCCGAGCAGCGCCGACGAGCCGGGTGCGGCGCCGAACCCGTAGACGTTGTCGACGTCGGCGAGCCAGTGCATGCCGTAGACCTCGGGCGTGCCGTAGGTCGAGCGCAGCTCGGCACCGATCGGGTCGGAGCCGACGGACACCGAGGAGTCGAGCTGCGACGGGTACTGGCTCGGGTGGTTGAACTCCGGCGCGTACGTCGCGGGCTTGGCCGGGTCGTACGCGCCGTTGGTGGGCTGGTTCTCCGTGGTGGGGATCATGTACGCCTCGAGCGTGTCCCACGCGTGGTTGAACGGCTCCCAGTCGCCGGTCACCTGGCCGTACGACGTCTCGAGCCACAGCCAGAAGGAGTACGCCTCCGACGTCGTCTCGTGGCCGTAGTCCGGCGCCTCGACCATGAGCGTCTCGACCGCGTGGTACGGGATGCCCTGGGGCGAGAAGTACCCGTTCGCCGGGTCGTGGATCTTCGCGTACAGCTCGAGGAACCGCTGGGTGTACTCGCCGTCGCCGGGCGCCGCGACCGCGTCGGCCGACGTGGACGGGGCCGGGTCCGCGCTCGCCGGCGGGACCGCGGCGAGGGCCGCGAGCGCGACGCCCGCGGCGATCGCCGCCGCCGTCGCGCGGCGCCGTGCGGCCCGAGCGTGCGGGGCGGTGGGTGGTGGCGCTGCGCGCCGGGACGTGCGTGGCATCGTGCTCCCTCTCGTCGTCGAGCCCCGCGGCGGCGTCACGGGAGCGCCGTCGTCGGCGCCCCACCTCCGCGGGTCGATCGACTCTCGGCGGGAGCGCCGGGCTCTCACAACGCACGAAACGTTTCGGCCTGTGCCGACCACGGGACGACCGCGCCGTGCGCGCGCGCCCGCCGACGCGCGAGCGCCACCCCGGCGCGCCGCAGCACCTCGAGCGCGTCCGGCGCCCCCGTGACGTCCCCCAGGTGCTCGACGACGGCCGACCCGCACGCCCCGGCCGCGCGCACCGCCGCGTGGCGCGCGGCGTCGTCGGACACGCCATCGAGGAGCACGACGAGGTCCGTCGGCGCCAGCGCGCACAGCGAGCCCGCCGCGCCCAGCACGCCGCCGAGCCGGTGCAGCGCGGGGACCGTCGGCGGCGTGTCGAGCCCGACGGCGAGCACGTGCGCGCCGTACCCCGGGACCCGCGCGCCGCGTGCGATCGCCTGCTCGAGCCGGTCGACGAAGAGGGTGCGGTGCAGCACGCCCGAGTCGGGGTCGACGAGCGCCCGCTCGCGCAGCTCGCTGCGGTAGCGCTCGACGTCGGACAGCACGGCGAGCGCGCCGACCATGCGAGCCGGGCGCCCGCCGGCGTCGTGCACGGTCACCGCACGGCACCGGACCCGCACGTGCTCGCCGTCGGCGCACCGCAGCCGGTGCTCGACGTCGAGGGGCTCGGTCGTGCCCGCGAGCTGCGCGGCGACGGCGGCGTGCACCGCCTGACGGTCGTCCGGGTGCACGCGGCCGAGCCACTCCTCGGGGTCGTCCCTGAGGTCGGCCACGTCGCAGCCGACGATGCGCGCCCACGCCGGCGACCAGCGCACGGTGCCCGTCTCGACGTCCCAGTCCCACGTGCCGTCGTGGGACGCGATGGACACGAGCGCGGCGCGCTCGGCGCCCGCCTCGACCTCGAGCGCCAGCTCGCGCACGCGCTCGGCCGAGTCCGCGAGCGCGTGCCGCTGCTCCTGCAGCGACGTGACCAGGGCCTCGCGGTCCAGCGCGACGGCGAGCATGGCCGCCCAGTGGTTGTACCGCTCACGGGTGCTCGTCGTGCGCGTGTCCACGAGGCCGCCCACCACGAGGAACCCCCAGTCGGAGCGACCGAACGCGACCGGCGCGACGACCGTGAGCGAGCGCGGGTCGAGGAGCTCGCGGGGAGGGAACTGCGCGGTCGGGAGGACCGACCCCACGAGCCGCTCCACGGCCGTCCCCCCGCCGCGCGCACCCACGACCCGCAGCACGCGGCGCCCCGGGTCGCCGTCGAGGTCCTCCCACAGCGCGAGCGCCGCCGTGCCGCCCACCCCGCGCGGCAGCCAGTCGAGGCGCCGCAGGCCCTCGCCGTCGCCCCGCAGCAGGCCCAGGTCGACCTCGTAGAGGTCCACCAGGTCCTGCTCGAGCCGCCCCGTGCGCGCCACGGCCCCGTGCGCGCACCCGCGGGCGACGGCGACCACCACCTCGGCCGCGGTCGCCCGGACGGCGTCGGCCCGCGCGACCGCGGAGCCCGCCGGGAGGTCTCGGTGGGCCCCGCGCGACAGCACCGTGCGACCGAGCTGGGACGCGCGCGACCCCGGGCGACGCCGTCGCACGTCCCGCACGAGCGCGGCGACCTCGGCCTCCAGCGCGGGCACGATCTGCTCGAGCGCCTCCTGCGACGGGCGCAGCGCCGCGGTGCGGTCCGCGAGCGAGCGCAGGGCCGCCGCCGGCGGGACCACGCCCGTGTCGGCGGCCCCCCGGAGCAGGTGCCGCAGCACCAGGAGCCAGGCGTCGACCGGGGCCGGGCGCTGGCCGCCGTCCGACCCGCGCCGCCGCAGGACCCCGCGCACCTCGGACCGCTCCAGGACGGACGCGAAGACCACCCGGGCCACCTCGTCGAGGGGCCGGGCCGGGTCCGCGGGCGCCGCCAGGGCGGCCCGCGCGGCCGGAGCGCCGATGAGCTCGCCCTGCGTGCCCTCCAGGCACCCGCACGACTCGCGCCGGATCAGGGCCGCCCGACCCAGCCGGTGCTCCCGGCCGACGTTCTCCCCGCGCGCCCGCGCGACAAGCAGCTCGGCGACCCGCTCGCCGACCTGGTCGTGCAGCGGGTCGACGGTCGACAGCCGGGGCCGCGACCGCGCTCCCGAGTCGGCGTGGTCGAACCCCACCACGGCCTGCTCCGCGGGCAGCTCGAACCCGCTGGCCTGCAGGCCCCGCATGAAGCCGATCGCGTTGCGGTCGGTCGCGGCGAGCGTCGCCGTCGTCGGCAGGCCCCGGGAGGCGAGCCGCCGCGCGGCGGCCTCGGCGCTCGCCTCCTGGTTGTCGCGCGTGCGGTAGACCCACGAGGGCGAGAAGGCCAGGTCGTGCGCGGCCAGCGCCGCGCGGTACGCGTCGTAGCGCTCGAGCGTGTCGCGCTGCTCGGTGTTGCCGACGAAGCCGATGCGGGTGTGGCCGTGCTCCACGAGGTGGTCGACGGCGGCGCGCACGCCTCCGGCGTTGTCGGGCGACACCGCCGGCGCGCGCAGCCCGTCCGCGCGCACCCCCAGGAGCACCAGCGGGACGCCCGACGCGTCGAGCTCGCGCAGCTCGGCGTCCGCGAGCGCCGTGGTCATCACGACGAACCCGTCGAACGACGAGCGCCCGAGCAGGGGCCTGCGGCCCGGTGGGCCCGGGAACTCGTCGCGGTCGAGGTCCGCCGGGTAGGTCTGGAGAGCGACCACCCGGTGCCCGTGCGCCCGCAGGACCCGGGCGATCCCCGCCAGGGACCTCCCGAAGTAGAACCCTCCGACCACGGGGCACAGCACACCGAACGTCAGGTGCTCCCCCGCCTGTCTCGGGCGCCTCGTCGCGTCCGTCGACATCCTCGTCACCGTCCTCGTCACGTCATCGTCACCGAGTCCTGGTAGGCATCATGCACCCAAACCGGGCACAGTGTGGGAGCGTGACCACCAACTCGTCCGCACACCCGGCCTCGCACCGTGGCGCCGACCCGGGTGCACGGCGCACCACGATCACCGACGTCGCGCGCGCGGCAGGGGTGTCGATCGCCGTCGTCTCCTACGCCCTCAACGGCCGCCCCGGAGTGTCCGAGCGCACCCGCCGGCACGTCCTGCGCACCGCTGCCGACCTCGGTTGGCGGCCGAGCGTGGCCGCCCGCTCGCTGCGCACGAGCGCGCGCAGCGTGGCGCTCCAGGTCGTGCACGCGACCGAGGGAGCCGCCGGTCCGACCCGCGCCCTCGCGCTCGCCGCGGGCATGCGCACCGTCCTCGCGGAGCACGACCTCGCCCTCGGCATCGAGGTCACGGGCGACCGCGACGAGGGTGCCCGGGAGCTCGAGACGGGCTGGTCCGAGCGGCGGCACGCGGCGTACGTCGTGGTCGACGCCCACGCGCGCGACCCGCGGGTCCGGGTGGCCCGCGAGGCCTCGATCCCGCTCGTCCAGGTCGCTCCCGGCCCGGCCGACGCCGACGCGCCGGGCGCGCGGACCTGGTTCGCGGGCGACGCGGACGCGCGCGCGGCCCGCTACCTCGTCGAGCTCGGCCACCGCCGGATCGCGGTCCTCGTCTCGGACGCGCAGGACGAGCAGGCCCGCGCCGTGGTCGCGGCGGCGCGCGACGCGGGCGGCCCGGAGACCCGGGTCGACGTCGTCGAGTGCCGCACGTGGGAGGAGACCCGCACGCGTGCGGCGCGGCTGGTGGCGCACGACGCGCGCCCCACCGCCGTGCTCACCGACACGGACGTCACCGCGCTCGCCGTGCTCGAGGCGGGCCGGAGCCAGGGGCTCGAGGTGCCGTGGGACCTGTCGGTGCTGTCCGGCGAGGACTCCGCGACGTGCCGGCTCGTCGCCCCCGCGCTCACCGCCGTGCACCGGCCGTTCGAGCGGCTCGGTGCGCACGTCGCCGATGTCGTCGTCGCGCGCCTGGGCCTCGGACGCCCGGTCGCACGCCCCGACGCCGACCCGGCCGCGACCCGTCCGGCCGTCGACCGCGAGCGCCCCGCCGCCCGCCTCCTCCTGCGGGGCACGACGGCGCCACCCCGGAGCGCCTAAACGTTTCAGGCGGTAGCCGACGACGGCCCTCGTTCGTCACGTTGTCCCCGCCGGGCAGAGCCGCCCGGTGCGCGGACCCGTCCGCGCTCCCGGACCCTTGGAGGACCACGTGCCATCCCGATCCAGCCGACCGCGCAGGGGCGCGGCCGTCGCCGCGTCGCTCGTGCTGCTCGCCGCCCCGCTGGTCGCGACCGCCGCGCCGGCGAACGCCGCCGAGCCACGCGTGAGCAACCCGTTCGCCGGTGCCACGCAGTACGTCAACGACTTCTGGTCCGCCAACGTCGAGGCCGCCGCCGACCGCGCCGGCGGCGACCTCGGGTCCCGCATGCGGGCGATCGCCGACGAGCCCACCGCGGTCTGGATGGACCGCATCAGCGCGATCGAGGGCAACGCCGACGGCCCGGGCCTGCGGCACCACCTCGACGCCGCGATCGAGCAGAAGCAGCCCGGCGTGCCGATGGTCTTCAACCTCGTGATCTACGACCTGCCCGGTCGCGACTGCTACGCGCTCGCGTCCAACGGCGAGCTCAAGCCGAACGCCACGGACATGGCGCGGTACAAGACCGAGTACATCGACGTCATCGCCGACATCCTCGACGACCCGGCCTACGAGGACCTGCGCGTCGTCGCGACGATCGAGCCGGACTCGCTGCCGAACCTCGTCACCAACATCAGCACGCCCGACTGCCAGGCGTCCGCGCCGTACTACCGCGAGGGCGTGGCGTACGCGCTGGACGCTCTCCACGCCGTCGGCAACGTCTACTCCTACATCGACGCGGCGCACGCCGGCTGGCTCGGCTGGCCGAGCAACGGAGGCCCGGCGGCGAAGCTCTTCAAGGAGGTCGTGCTGTCGACGGAGGCGGGCTACGCGTCGGTCGCGGGCTTCGTCACGAACACGGCCAACTCCACGCCGCTGCACGAGCCGTTCCTCGAGGACGTCCAGCTCGGCAGCACGCCCGTGCGCTCGGCGAGCTTCTACGAGTGGAACGCCGACTTCGACGAGGCCGACTGGACCGCGCACCTCTACGACCTGCTCGTGGCGGAGGGCTTCCCGACGTCGATCGGCATGCTCATCGACACCTCGCGCAACGGCTGGGGCGGCGCCGACCGCCCGACGGCGGTGAGCACGTCGACGAACCTCAACACCTACGTGGACGAGTCGCGCGTCGACCGGCGGATCCACCGTGGCGCCTGGTGCAACCCGGCCGGCGCCGGGATCGGCGAGCGCCCGCAGGCCTCGCCCGCGGGCTTCCCCGAGTCGCACCTGCACGCGTACGTGTGGGTCAAGCCTCCGGGCGAGTCCGACGGCGCGTCGTCCGACATCCCGAACGACCAGGGCAAGCGGTTCGACCGCATGTGCGACCCGACGTTCGTCTCGCCCAAGCTCTCCAACCAGCTCACCGGCGCCCTGCCCGACGCCCCGCTCGCGGGCCAGTGGTTCGAGTCCCAGTTCCGGATGCTCGTCGAGAACGCCTACCCGGCCATCGAGGGCGACGGGACCGGCGGCCCCGCGGACACCACCGCGCCGTCGGTGCCGACGGGCCTCACGGCGGGCGCGACCACGACCACGTCGGCGAGCGTGAGCTGGACCGCGTCCACCGACGACCGTGGCGTCACGGGATACACCGTGCTCGTCGACGGCGCGGCCGTGGGCACGACCTCCACGACCTCGTTCACCGTCACCGGTCTCGAGGCGGGCACGTCCTACGCCGTGACGGTCCGGGCGCGCGACGCCGCGGGCAACGTCTCCGCCGCGTCCGCGCCGCTCACCGTGACCACGGACGAGGACGACGGCTCGGGCGGTGACGACCAGCCGCCGTCCGCCCCGACCGGGCTGCGGGTCACCGGCACCACGACGTCCACGGTCGCGCTCGCGTGGAACGCGTCCACGGACGACACCGGCGTGACCGGCTACCGCGTGTTCCGCGACGGGACCCAGGTCGCCGAGGTCGCCGCGACGTCGTTCACCGACACCGGCCTCACCGCGGGCACCGCGCACGTCTACGCGGTGCGCGCGGTCGACGCGGCGGGCAACCTCTCGGCCACGTCCGGCACCGTGACCGGCGAGACGGACGAGGACGGCGGCCAGCCCGCCGGGACCTGCACCGTCGCCTACACGGCGAGCTCCTGGAACACGGGATTCACCGGCTCGATCCGGATCACCAACGACTCGGCCCAGGCGCTGCAGAGCTGGACCCTGACCTTCGACTTCCCGGACGGTCAGAGCATCACCCAGGGCTGGTCCGCGCAGTACGCGCAGACCGGCTCGACGGTGACCGTGACCCCGGCGGCGTGGAACACCACGCTGGGCGCGGGCGCGAGCGTCGAGATCGGCTTCAACGGCTCCCACTCGGGGACCAACGACGAGCCGACGGCCTTCACGCTGAACGGCGCGTCCTGCACCGTCGGCTGACCTGAGACGACCGGCGGTCGGGGCCCCACGCCTCGACCGCCGGTCCTGTGCGACGTTCGATATCGATATCGACCCGAAGGGTGCACCCATGACCAGGACCATCTGGAGACGACCTCTCGCGACGACGCTCGCGACCACGGCGCTCGTCGCCGCGACCGTCCTCCCGGTCGCCACGACCGCGACCGCCGCCACCGAGCCGCTCGGCGACGCCGCCGCGAGGCACGGCAAGACCGTCGGCTTCGCGCTCGACCCCGGCCGCCTCTCGGAGAGCGGCTACCGGGCGGTCGCCGACCGCGAGTTCTCGCTCGTCGTCGGGGAGAACGCGATGAAGTGGGACGCGACCGAACCCGCCCGGGGCTCGTTCTCCTGGGGGGCAGCCGACCAGGTCGCGAGCTACGCGGCCGCGCAGGGCGCGGACCTCTACGGCCACACGCTCGTGTGGCACCAACAGCTCCCCGGCTGGGTCCAGGGCCTGACGGGCACGGAGCTGCGCACCGCCATGACGGACCACGTCAGCGCCGTCGCCGGGCACTTCGCCGGCGACGTCGAGGCGTGGGACGTCGTCAACGAGGCGTTCGAGGACGACGGCTCCCGCCGGCAGAGCGTATTCCAGCAGCGCCTCGGAGACGGCTACATCGAGGACGCCTTCCGCGCCGCACGGGCGGCCGACCCGGACGCGGACCTGTGCCTCAACGACTACAGCACCGACGGGATCAACGCGAAGAGCACGGCGATCTACGACCTCGTCGCCGACTTCAAGGCCCGCGGTGTGCCGATCGACTGCGTCGGGTTCCAGGCGCACCTGATCGTGGGCCAGGTCCCGTCGACCCTGACCCAGAACCTCCGGCGGTTCGCCGACCTCGGCGTGGACGTGCGCATCACCGAGCTCGACATCCGCATGAACTCTCCCGCCGACGCGCAGAAGCTGGCGCAGCAGGCGTCGGACTACGCGAAGGTCTTCCAGGCCTGCCTCGACGTCGACCGCTGCACGGGCGTCACGCTGTGGGGCATCACCGACAGGTACTCGTGGATCCCGGGCGTGTTCCCGGGGCAGGGCGCCGCGCTCGTCTGGGACGACGCGTACGCGCCCAAGCCCGCGTACGCGGCGATCGCCGAGGTCCTCGGCGCACGGGACGATGGACCGGGCGGCGACGAGCAGGCGCCGTCCGCCCCGACCGGCCTGCGGGTCACCGGCACCACGACCTCCTCGATCTCGCTCGCGTGGAACGCCTCCACCGACGACGTCGGCGTCGCGGGGTACCGCGTGTTCCGCGACGGGACCCAGGTCGCCGAGGTCGCCGCGACGTCGTTCACCGACACCGGCCTCACCGCGGGCACCGCGCACGTCTACGCGGTGCGCGCGGTCGACGGGGCGGGCAACCTCTCGGCCACGTCCGGCACCGTGACCGGCGAGACCGAGGAGGGTGGCGGCGAACCCGCCGGGACCTGCACCGTCGCCTACACGGCGAGTTCCTGGAACACGGGATTCACCGGCTCGATCCGGATCACCAACGACTCGACGACCGCGCTGCACGGCTGGACCCTGAGGTTCGCGTTCCCGGACGGGCAGACCGTCCAGCAGGGCTGGTCGGCGCAGTACGCGCAGCAGGGCTCGACCGTCACCGTCACCCCGGCGCCGTGGAACACCACGCTCGGCGCGGGCGCGAGCGTGGACATCGGCTTCAACGGCGCCCACTCCGGGATCAACACCGAGCCGACCTCCTTCACGCTCGACGGTGCCGCCTGCGAGGTCGCCTGAGCGAGCGCGGGCGCCGTCCGGGGCGTGCAGGGGCCGCCCCGGGCGGCGCTCGCGCGGGATCAGTCCTCGAGGACGGGGACGGGGGTGCCGTCCGCGGTGCGCCCCACCACGACCGTCGGGGGCACGTCGGTGGGCACCACCCGCTCGAGGTCGGCGCCCTCGCGGGCCCAGGTCGCCGGGTCGGGGCGCGGCCACGTGAGCGTCGACCCCTCGACGCGCTTGCCGTCCGTCGACGCGAGGACCTCGACGGACACGACCTCGCCCGGCCCGACCACCACGAGCTCGGGCCGCGGCTCGGCGTCACCGCCGGGACCGCCGTCGATCCACTGCGCGACGAGCGGCGGGATCCGCGTCGTCGCCGGCGACCCCGGCGCGACCTCGCCGCCCCCGAGCCGGTCGGTCCGGGGGTCGCCCGGCTCCTCGCCGTCGGCGGGCGCCGACGCCGGCCGGGAGGCGTAGACCTCCCACCACGCCCGGGGGTCCCACGCGCTCGTTGTGACCGCGACGACCGCCAGGGGCGTCCCGTCCCGCAGCGCGACCCCGTCCCAGAGCGCGGCGACCGGCGGGTCGGCGCGGCGCCGCTCCTCCGTGCCGCGGTACGCGCCGAGGAGCGCGCTCCAGGTCGGAGCACCCGCGGCGGGGTCGAGGAGCCGGTCCCACAGCGTGTCGAGGTCGGCCGTGGTCACCGCGCCTCCGTCGGTGAACAGCAGACCCGGGTCGTCGCCGTCGGGGACCGCGCTCACCGAGGCCGCCCGGATCGCGCCACCGCGCTGGCCGACGAGCAGGCCCTCGTCGACGGGAACGGTCACGACGACCGGCGCGTCGTCGCCCTCGCCCCGGGGATGCACGACCTCGAGGCCGTCCGGCTCCGCACCGCGGGCGAGCGACTCGGCGAGCAGCAGCAGACCGTCGTCGAGCTCGACGGCCGCGCGCGGGGCCCACCGCTGCTCGTCGCTGTCCGCGAGGATCCGGTAGGCGTCGGTCCGTTCGCCCTCGGCGTCGACCGGCGCGAGGAAGGTCGCGACGTGGTCGTCCGAGCGGAGCGCGACGAGGCGGCCGGTGGGCGCGTCGTCGAGGCGGAGCTCGTAACGGCTCTCGAACGCGAGATCGGCCGCGGGGACGTCCCCGGCCCACAGCACCTCGATGGGCTCGTCGGCGGCGGGCGGCTCCTCCTGCCCCCCGACGTCCTCGCGCCGCCAGGCGTCGGCGGCGGCCTCGACGTCCTCGAACGGCGCGCCGTCCACGGTGAGACCGCCCCGGGTCGGGTAGCCCTCGAGGGTCGACGTGCTCACCGGCTCGTCGACGGGATCGGTGCCACCCCGCGCGACCAGCCAGAGGGTCAGCGCCCCGGCGAGCACGAGCGCCACCGCCCCGCCGACCAGCACGCGCCCCCTGCGGGTCCGCCACCACGGGCTCTCCGACGTCGTCATGTCCCCTCCCTCGTCCGCGCCCGCCACGCTAGCCGTGACGGGGCGCCGCCGGAGGCTCGGGCCATGGGGACCGCTCCCCATGCGCCGCACGGCCCCGGTGCCCCTGCCGCGCGAGCGGGCGTCGCGTCCCGCACCATGACCGGGTGCGACTGCGTCGGGTGTCCGTGACCTCCCCCGGGTACTCCCGCCGCCCGAAGGGCGACTCCTGGGTGTTCCTCGACGTCGAGGGCACTCCGCTCGCCGACGAGGACGAGGTCGCGCGGTGCACGCGCCTCGCTGTCCCTCCCGCCTGGACCGACGTCTGGATCTGCCGGTACCCAAACGGGCACATCCAGGCGTTCGGGCGCGACGTCGCCGGTCGCGGCCAGTACCTGTACCACGAGCAGTGGCAGGTGCGCCGTGCGCGGCGCAAGCACGACCACGTGCTCGACGTCGGCCGGCGCCTGCCCGCGGCCCGGCGTCGGGTCGCGCGCGAGCTCGCGCAGCCCGGCATGGGTCGCGAGAAGGTGCTCGCCCTGGCGTTCCGGCTTCTCGACCTCGCGTACTTCCGCGCCGGCGGCGAGATCTACGCGAAGCAGAACGCCAGCTACGGCCTGGCGACGATCCGCAAGGAGCACGCGCGGGTGCGGCGCGACGGGAGCGTGCACTTCCGCTACCCCGCGAAGTCGGGCCAGGTCCGCGACGTCGTCGTGGACGACCCGGTGGTCGCCGAGCTCGTCACGACGCTCAAGCGGCGCCGCGGCGGCGTCGAGCTGCTCGCGTGGCGCGAGGACGGGCCCGACGGCCGGGCCGCGTGGCACGACGTCACGAGCGCCGACGTCCAGGCGGGCATCAAGGAACGGCTCGGCGAGGACGCGACGCCCAAGGACTTCCGCACGTGGCACGCCACCGTCCTCGCGGCGCGCGCGCTCGCCGACGCCGGGGCCGCGCCGGCCTCGGAGCGGGCGCGGCGACGGGTCGTCACGGGGATCGTCAAGGACGTCGCGGAGGAGCTGGGGAACACGCCCGCCGTCGCGCGGTCGTCGTACATCGACCCGCGCCTGTTCGACCTGTGGGAGCGCGGCGAGACCATCGGGTCCACCCGGTCGCAGGCGCGAGCCGAGCGCGAGCTCCTGGAGCTGCTCTCGTGAGGGCCGCGGTCACCGGCGTCACCGGCTACGTGGGCGGGCGGCTCGTGCCCGAGCTGCTGCGCGCGGGGTTCGAGGTGCGCGCGCTCGCGCGGCACCCCGAGCGGCTCGCGGGGCGCGAGTGGGTGCACGACGTCGAGACGGTGTCCGCCGACGCCGCCGACCTCGGGCAGATCCGGGCCGCGCTCGAGGGCGCCGACGTCGCGTACTACCTCGTGCACTCGCTCGGGACCGGGAGCACGTTCGAGGCGCGCGACCGCCGCACCGCGCTGACGTTCGCCCAGGCGGCGCGCGAGGCGGGGGTCGGGCGGATCGTGTACCTCGGCGGGATGTTCCCCGACGTCCCGGAGGGCACGCTCTCGCGCCACCTCGCCTCGCGCAAGGAGGTCGGCGAGATCCTGCTCGCCTCGGGCGTCCCGACGACGGTCCTCCAGGCGGCAGTGATCCTCGGCTCCGGGTCCGCGTCGTTCGAGATGATGCGCTACCTCACCGAGCGGCTCCCCGCCATGACGACGCCGAGGTGGGTCGACAACCGCATCCAGCCCATCGCGGTGCGGGACGTGCTGCGCTACCTCGTGGGGTCCGCGACCATGCCGCCCGACGTCTCGCGCGCGTTCGACGTCGGCGGGCCCGACGTCCTCACGTACCGCGACATGATGCAGCGCTACGCGCGGGTGGCCGGGCTCCCCCGCCGCGCGATCGTCAGCGTCCCGGTGCTCACCCCGAGGCTGTCGAGCCTGTGGGTCGGGCTCGTCACGCCCGTGCCGTCGGGCATCGCACGCCCGCTCGTCGAGTCGCTCCAGCACGAGGTCGTGTGCCGCGAGCACGACATCGCGCGGTACGTGCCCGACCCGCCCGAGGGCCTCGTCGGGTTCGACCGCGCCGTCGCGCTGGCCCTGGAGCGCGTCCACGACGGCGAGGTGACGACGCGCTGGTCGTCCGCGTCGGTCCCGGGAGCGCCGTCGGACCCGCTGCCGAGCGATCCCGACTGGGCCGGCGGCTCGCTGTACGTCGACGAGCGGCGGACCGTCGTCGACGCGCCGCGCGACGTGCTCTGGCGCGTCGTCGAGGAGATCGGCGGGCAGGGCGGCTGGTACTCGTGGTCGCTCGCGTGGCGCGTGCGCGGGCTCCTGGACCGCGCGGTCGGCGGGCCGGGGCTGCGCCGCGGTCGGCGCGACGAGCGGCACCTGCGCGTGGACGACGAGCTCGACTGGTGGCGGGTCGAGGCGATCGAACCCGGCCGTCGGCTGCTGCTCCGGGCGGAGATGCGCCTCCCAGGGCTCGCGTGGCTCGAGCTGCGCGTCGACGAGGCGGCCGCGGAGCTGCCCGACGCGACCGACCCCGCCGCGCCCGGGCCCTCGCCCGAGGACGCGAGCGGTCCGGGCCGGACCTACTTTGCCCAGCGCGCGCTGTTCTACCCGCACGGCCTCGCGGGCCAGCTCTACTGGTGGGCGGTCAAGCCGTTCCACGGCGTCGTGTTCGGCGGGATGCAGCGCAACGTCGCCGCCGCCGCGGAGCGCGCCGCTCGCGCCGGCGAAACGTTTCAGGGTCGCGCGCGTCCTTGACCCCGGCTCCGCCGCGTCCGGACAGTGGCGTCGACCTGCGTCGACGCGGACGCAGCCGGACCGAGAGGCAGCCATGCACCCACGACCCACCGCGGCCCTCGCCGCGGGCGCCCTGCTCGTCGCGAGCCTCGCTGCCGCGACCCCGGCCTCGGCCGCGCCGGGTCCGACGCCGGCCCCCGCGGCGGCCGCCGCTGCCGCCACCGCGCCGAACTACGCCGAGGCCCTCCAGAAGTCGCTGTTCTTCTACGACGCCCAGCGCTCGGGCGACCTCCCCGACGACTTCCGCGTGAGCTGGCGCGGCGACTCCGCGCTCGACGACGGCGCCGACGTCGGGCTCGACCTCACGGGCGGCTGGTACGACGCGGGCGACCACGTGAAGTTCGGGCTGCCGATGGCGTTCACCACGACGATGCTCGCCTGGGGAGCGATCGCGAGCCCCGACGGGTACGCGGCGTCGGGGCAGCGCGACGAGCTGCTCGACTCGCTGCGCTGGGTCAACGACTACTTCGTCAAGGCCCACCCCGAGCCGGACGTGCTCTACGCGCAGGTGGGCGACGGCGACGCGGACCACACGTGGTGGGGACCCGCCGAGGCGATGCAGATGGCCCGCCCGGCGTACAAGGTCGACCCGTCGTGCCCCGGGAGCGACGTCGCGGGCGAGACCGCGGCAGCCATGGCCGCGTCGTCGATCGTCTTCGCGGACTCCGACCCGGCCTACGCGGCCGAGCTCGTTGAGCACGCCGAGCAGCTCTACGACTTCGCCGACACGTACCGCGGGAAGTACTCCGACTGCGTGCCCGCGGGCGCCTTCTACAACTCGTGGTCGGGCTACCAGGACGAGCTCGTGTGGGGCGCGTACTGGCTCTACGAGGCGACGGGCGACGCGTCGTACCTCGCCAAGGCGGAGCAGGAGTACGCCGGGCTCTCGCGGGAGAACCAGACGAGCACGCCCTCGTACCGCTGGACGATCGCGTGGGACGACAAGACCTACGGCACGTACGTGCTGCTCGCGCAGGCGACGGGCAAGCAGCAGTACGTCGACGACGCGAACCGGTGGCTCGACTACTGGACCACCGGGTACCAGGGGGCGCGCGTGCGCTACTCCCCCGGCGGGCAGGCCTTCCTCGACTCCTGGGGCTCGCTGCGCTACGCCGCGAACACCGCGTTCGTCGCGCTGACGTACGGCGACTGGCTGCGGGGCCGCGGCGACGCGACCCGTGCGCAGACGTACCAGGACTTCGGCGAGCGCCAGATCGGCTACGCGCTCGGCGACAACCCGCGCGGCGCGTCGTACGTCGTCGGGTACGGCGAGGACTCGCCGCAGAACCCGCACCACCGCACCGCGCACGGCTCGTGGCTCGACTCGCTCGCCGAGCCTGCGGCGACGCGGCACGTGCTGTACGGCGCGCTCGTCGGCGGCCCGGGCGCGCCGGACGACGCCTACACGGACAGCCGCTCCGACTACGTCGCGAACGAGGTCGCCACGGACTACAACGCAGGCTTCACGTCGGCTCTCGCCTTCCTCGTCGCCGAGCACGGGGGCTCCCCGCTCGCGGACTTCCCCCAGCCCGAGACGCCCGACCAGGACGAGTTCTTCGTCGAGTCGCGCCTCAACCAGCCCGGCACCGCGTTCACGGAGATCAAGGCCGTCCTGCGCAACCGGTCGGCGTTCCCGGCGCGCGTGCTGGACGACGTGCGCCTGCGGTACTGGTTCACGCTCGACGACGGCGCCGACCCGGCGACCCTGCGCGCCACGACGAACTACTCCGAGTGCCCCGGCGCGACGGCGAGCGTCGGCCACGCGGGCGGCGACCAGTACTTCGTCGAGATCGACTGCTCGGGCTCGGTCGTCTCCCCCGGCGGCCAGTCCCAGCACCGCCGCGAGGTGCAGTTCCGCGTCACGGCGGACGTCTGGGACGCCGCGGACGACTGGTCCTTCGCGCAGGTCGCGACGGGCGACGCCCTGGCGAAGAACGCGCGCATCACCCTCTACGAGGGCGACGGGCTGCTGTGGGGCGACGAGCCGTCGGCGGGGCCCGTCGAGCCGGACACCACGCCGCCGTCGACCCCGGGGGCGCCGACGGTCTCGGCTGTCACCGCGGCCGGGGCGACCGTCGCGTGGGCGCCGTCCACGGACGCGGGCAGCGGCGTCTCCGGGTACGACGTCCTGCTCGACGGCGTGCGGGTCGCGACCACGCCGGGCACGACGCTGGCCCTGACGGGACTCGCCCCCGAGACGACCTACCGCGTCGCCCTCGTCGCGACCGACCGGGCCGGGAACGCGTCCGCGCCCGGGCCGGCGGCGACGTTCACGACCCCGGCCGCGTCGACGGGTCCCGCGCCCGGCGCCTGCGCCGTCCGCTGGTCGTCGAGCGACTGGGGCTCCGGCGGGACGGTGACCCTCCGGCTCACGAACACGGGCACGACGGCGCTCGACGGGTGGGCGCTCGCGTTCGCCCTCCCGTCCGGGCAGACCGTGACGAACGGCTGGAGCGCCACCTGGACGCAGTCCGGCGCCGACGTCACCGTGCGGTCCGCCGCCTGGAACGGCGGCCTCGCCCCGGGGGCGTCCGTGGAGGTCGGCGCGAACGTCGCGCACGGCGGGACGAACACGCCGCCTGCACGGTTCACGCTGGTCGGCCGGTCGGGCGAGACGGAGTGCACCGTCGGGTGAGCCCTCGCCCGGGTGCGTCGCTCGCGCCGGGACGCTGCTCCCCGGCGCGAGCGACGGTCACCTGCGGCGGCGGAAGGTCAGCGGGTCCTCGACGAACGGCTCCCAGGCCGCACGCTCGGCCTCGGTGATGCGGCGGGGCGCCCCCGTCGCCGCGTCGACCACGACGATCGTCGTCACGGCCTTCGCGTAGGGGGCACCGCCCGAGGTGGGGCCGGTGCGCTCGAAGCGCGCGGCGCCGTCGTGCACCTCGTAGCAGACCTCCAGGCTCGCACCGCCGAGGTGCCCGATCCACAGCTCCACCCGCACGGGCGTGCGCGTGAAGCCGAGGGGGCGCAGGTACTCGATCTCCTGCCGCGCCACGAGCGTGTGGCTCGTCGCGGCCGGCCCGGTCTCCAGGACCGCCGTCGGCCAGGCGTCCTCGCCGGCGTCCGGGTGGGTCCAGAACGCCGTGATGCGCGCGTCCTCGAGCAGCCGGAACATCTCGACGTTGTTGACGTGGGCGTACGCGTCGAGGTCGGACCACCGCAGGGAGACGGGGACGTGCAGGCGGGTCATGGAGGGTCCTCTCGTTCGACGGTGGCGCGACCCATTCTCCCCTCCCGCACACCCCGCCCTACCCCCGCGCCGCCACCGGCCCCGGGGGCCCGCCGCCGAGCACGACACCACCCCGCGCCGAGCACGACATGAGGGTCGTCATGGGCCGGTTGACGACCCTCATGTCGTGTTCGGCGGGGAGGCGGGTCGTCAGGAGGCCGCGACCAGGGCAGCGGCGCGACAGCTCGCCAGCGCGGACAGCTCCTCGCCGACCGGGAGCCGCACCATGCGGTCGGCGACCTGGCCGACGGCCTCGCGCAGGCGGCGTCGGGCACGGGCCGCCCGGCGGCGCCCGCCCACGGACGCGGCGGCGCGCGAGAGCACGGCGACGACGATGCCGACGACGATGCCGCCGAGCGCGAGCAGGGTCGGCCACGGGAGCTCGGGTGCGCCGGGCCCGCCGAGCGTGAGCACGGGCGTCGGCGGCTCGGGCAGGCGCAGGTAGGTGAACCCCAACAGCGCGGCGAGCCACAGCAGCCCCACCACGAGCGCCGCGAGCACGAGCCACTGCAACGCGCCGACGACGCGCCACCACACCGGGCGGCGCGACGCCTCGAGCTCCGTCCCGGCGACCGCCTGGTCGAGCGCATCGGCGAGGTCGCTCGCGCCCTCGGAGGCCCGACGCCGCACGGCGAGCGCCCAGTCGTCCGGCACCCCCGCGGTGGCCTCGGCCGCGTAGTCGCGCACGGCGGTCTGCGCACCGGCGCGCAGCGCCGCCCCGACCGCGGGGAGCGACGTCCGGGCGAGCTCCGGCCGGAGCTCCGTCTCGCCCGCTCCCAGCGCCTTCGCCGCGCGCGCCCGGGACGAGCCGGGAGCGGGTCCCGTCCGGAGCCCGATGCGGCGCAGGGGGTCGGGCCGGAACCGCCCGACCCAGCGCGTGACGGGCCAGCCGGTCGCCGCGCGCGCGTCCCGGACCGCCGAGCCCCGCACGGCCGCGACGACCGTCGGCACGCCCGCGGCGGCCTCGAGCGCGTCGACGAGCCCGTCGCGCGCCCGTCGCGCGGCGCGCTCCGGCACGGGCTCGCCGCACGCGGCCGCGACCCGACGGGCGACGGCGCGCACGTCGGCCGCGAGCCGGTCGTTCGCCGCCCGCCGCCGGGCCGCGGCGTCCGCGAGCAGACCCCGGAGCTCGTCGAGACCCTGTCCCGTGCGCGCGGAGACCCCGAGGACGCGCGCGTCGCCGAGCCCGTCCTCCACGGCGAGCCGGCGCAGGTCCGCGAGGCACGCGTCGGCGTCGGCGGGCGAGAGCCGGTCGACCTGGTTGAGCACGAGCACGACGACCGAGTCGTGCCCCGCGAGCGGGCGCAAATAGCGCTCGTGCAGCGCGGCGTCCGCGTACTTCTGCGGGTCCACGACCCACACGAGCAGGTCGGCGCGCTCGACGAGGCGCTCCGCGCGCACGCGGTGCTCGACGACCACCGAGTCGTGGTCGGGCAGGTCGAGCAGCACGAGGCCGCTCGTGACGTCACCCGCGCGTCGGCCGCGCAGGAGGCCGCGCAGCCCGCCGCCCGCGCGCGCGTCGTCCGGGTCGCCCGACGTGAGGGGCGTGCCCATCTCGTGCCGGCGCCGCACCTCGAGCCATTCGAGGAGGGCCCCCGCGCCCGCCGCACCGGGAGTGCCACCAGGCGCCACGCCGCCCGTCGGGTGCCCCGCCCCACCCGACCCCCACACGGCAGCCAGCGGGTGCGACGTCGTCGGGCGCTGGACCCCGACCGCCGCGAGCTCGTCCCCGACGAGCGCGTTGAAGACCGACGACTTGCCCGATCCCGTCGCACCGGCGAGCGCGACGACGGTGTGGTCGGCCGAGAGGCCCGCACGCTCGCGCGCCCGGGCGACGACGGTGCGCGCGTCGGCGAGCAGGTCGGCGTCGAGGCGCCCCTCGCCCGCGCGGACGGCGGTCTCGAGCGCGGTCGTGCGCGCCGCGAGGTCGATCGTCATGCGCGCTCACCGCCCAGGAGCCGTCGCCAGAACCCGGGTCTGCGGCGCGGCTCGTCGTCGGCCTCGGGCACGCTCGCAGGCTCGTCGTCCTCCGCACCGCGCCGGCCCGCGCCCCGCAGGAGCCGCGCGACGTGCCGCCCGGTGGTCGGTCGAGCCGTGTCCTGGTCCCGCCCGCGCGCCCGGCGCTCGACCCGCGCCGCCGCCTCGACCGCGCGCGCGGCCTCGCGCACGGTACGCGCCGTCTCGTCCGCCTCCGCGGTGCCGAGCGCGTCGAGCTGAGCCGTGTAGCGCCGCGCCTCGTCGTCGAGCACGGCACGCACCCGCTCGGCGAGGCGATCGCGCGCCGTCCGGGTGAGGCGCCGGACCGCGTCGTCGCCGAACACGGCCTCGAGGAGCTTCTGCGCGAGGATCGCCGTCCCGCCCGCGATGCCGACCTCCGCGCCGGTGAGACCGCCCGTGGACGCGAACACGACGACCATGAGGCTCAGCCCGAGCCCGTTGATCCCGAACGACAGCGCGCGTGCCGCCCCGCGCTTGCCCGCACCCTGCTCGCGCACGAGGTCGAGGACGTCGGACTGCCACCCCCGGATCTCCTCCGCGACCCGCGCCCGCACGCCCGCCGACGAGCGCGAGAGGTCGAGCCCGTCCAGGAGCGCCGTGCCCGCCGGGTCGGCGCGCCACCCGCCGTACGCGCGCTCGGCGGCCGCGTCCGTCGCGTCGAGCACGACGGCCTCCAGCCCGTGCGCGATGGCCTGCTCGACCTGCGGCGCCTGCGCCGGACGGCCGCGGAAGAACGCCGCGACGGCGTCGCGCACGCGCCCGACGCCCTGCTCGACGGAGCGGAACAGCTCGCTCGTCCCGACGAAGTCCTGCCAGCGCGCGAGCACCTCGCCGCGCAGCAGCGCGCCGTCGCTCGTGGCGGCGTCGACGGTGGCCGCAGCCTCGTCGTACGCGCGCCCGACGACGGCCCGCAGACGCGCGTCGGACGTCGCCTGGGCGTCTGCGGCTCCGGCCACGAGCACGGCCCGGCGCACGAGGTCGTCCACGACGCCGTCCCGCGTCGCGGTCGCGACCCGGTCGCGCGCGGCGCCGTCGGCCCCCAGCGCGGACAGCCACGAGGCGACCTCCGCGACGGACCGCTCCGGGAGGAAGCCGTCGACCAGCTCGGACTCCCCCACGACGAACAGCGGCGCCGTGTCCAGCCCGTTCTCGTCCATCATGCGGCGGAGGTCGTCGGCCACCGCCTCGGCTCCCGGGTCGACCCGGTCGAGCACGATCGCGACCTGCGCGCGCCGCTCGGCCGCACGGTGCAGGAGGTCCCACGGGACCGCGTCGGCGTAGCGCGCGGCCGTCGTGACGAAGAGCCACAGGTCCGCCGCGGCGAGGAGCTGGGCCGCGAGCTCGCGGTTCGCCGTCTCCACGGAGTCGACGTCGGGCGCGTCCACGAGCGCGAGACCCTGCGGCAGCGCGTCGCTCGCGACGAGCCGGAGCGTGCGCGTCGGGTCGGCCGGGCTCGCGGTCGAGGTTCCCGCGGCTCGGCCGGGCACGGCGGTGGCGTCGCGCGCGACCGCGACGGGGTCCCGCCCGTGCTCGCTCACGCGCGCGAGGCCAGGGAGCACGCGGTCGGTGGAGAACCAGCGCTCGTCCAGCGGGTGGTGCACGAGGACGGGAGCGCGGGTGGTCGGCCGCAGCACGCCGGGCGCGGACACGTGCTCGCCCAGCAGCGAGTTCACGAGCGTCGACTTCCCCGCGCCGGTGGACCCGCCGACGACGACGAGCAGCGGCGCGGCGTGCGAGCGCAGGCGCGGCAGCAGGTAGTCGTCGAGCTGGTGCACCGCCAGGTCGAGGTCCTCGCGCGCCGCCGCCGAGCCCGGCAGGTCGAGCGGCAGCCGCGCGGCCGCGAGCCGGCCGCGCAGGATCTCCAGGGACTCGACGAGCCCCGCCGTCGCCGCGGCGCCCGCGGCGACGGCCCCGCCGGTCGCCGCGCCGCCCGGCCCCGCGCCGCCCCCTGCGGCCACGTCCGTGCGGACGTCGTCTCCGGGGTCACCGCTGGCCGTCATCCCGCCAGTCTGCCGGAACGCCGCTGGTCAGGCCCGGTGTGACACGGTGCGGGCCCCACCCTCTCCGCACGCGAGGTCGACCCGCCAGGCATCAGATCGGCCCTCCGAGGGCCGATCTCGGACGCTCGGGTCGATCTCGCGGTCGTGGCTCACTCCCCCAGGCGGCGCCGGAGCCACGCGACCCCCACCTCGGCCTGCGCGCGCTGGAACGCCCGCACGTGCGGGATCCCCGGCGGCGCGGGGTCGAGCGAGGACGCGAGGAAGTAGCCCGTGAGCGCCGCGAGGTAGCAGGTCACGGCGTCGGGCTCGACGTCGCGCGGCAGCGGGTGCCGCCGGAGCACCTCTTCCGGCGGCGGGCCGCCCTCGACCTGCACGGCCGGGAGCATGCCGACCGCGTCGCAGAACGCGGCGCCGCGCGCGGCGTACGGCCAGTCGACGGCGACGGCGACGTGCCCGTCCGTGGCGCGCCCACCGCGGGACGTGGTGCCACCGCCGGGCGCGGTGCCACTGCCGTTCGCGGTGCCGAGCGCCGCCCGGTTCACGAGCAGGGTGTTGTCGCCCCGGAGGTCGCCGTGGACGAGGTGGTCGCCCGCAGTGGCTTTGGGCCACGGCTCGGCGAGCGCGGCGAGCCGGTCGAGCCGGGCCGCGACCCACGGGTCGTACGTGCTCAGACCCGGCGGACGGCGGTCCGCGAGGTCCTCCCACTCGCGCCACCCGACGGTCTCCGCGAAGCGCGGGAGCGGAGCGTCCCTGGGGATCTCGACCTCCGCGACGCGGCGTGCGAGGTCGGCCACCGCGGCGAGCTCGTCGTCCCGCCACGGCGTGGCCACGGACCGGCCGGGGACGGCGTCGAACGCCAGCGCGACCCACTCGCCGACGCCGTCGAGGTCGTCGTCGAGGACCCACCGGAGCGCGGGTGCCGGCGTCCCCGCCGGCAGCGCCGCGGCGACGCGCGCCTCGAGCCGGTACAGGTCGCGGGTGAACGCGTGCTCGGGCCCGACCGCCTTGACGAACACGTCCCCGCCGCTCGTCCGCAGCGTGGACGCGAGCCCTTGCGAGTAGCCGCCGTCGTGGCTCGTCCACCCAGAGACGACGGCGCCCAGCCGGGCCTCGACGGCGGCGCGCACCGCCCGCGGGAGGTCGGGCCAGACGGGGCGTACACGCGAGGGAGCGAGGTCGAGGGTCATGCCGCGCGATCCTGCCGAGGTGCCGACGGCGGCGTCAACGGGTTTCCGCGCCCGCAGCGGCGCGGGAGCAAGCGGGCGCGGAACCCGCGAGCTCCCGGACACCCGGACACAGACGCACAGACGCCGGACGGGAACGAGTCCCGCCCGGCGTCGTGGTCGCTCGAGTCGCGGCGTCAGTCGCGCGTGAGCTTGCGGTACGTCACGCGGTGCGGGCGCGCAGCGTCGGCACCGAGGCGCTCGACCTTGTTCTCCTCGTAGGACGCGAAGTTGCCCTCGAACCAGTACCAGTTCGCCGGGTCCTCCTCCGTGCCCTCGTACGCGAGGATGTGCGTCGCGACCCGGTCGAGGAACCACCGGTCGTGGGACACCACGACGGCGCAGCCCGGGAACTCGAGCAGCGCGTTCTCGAGCGAGCCCAGGGTCTCGACGTCGAGGTCGTTCGTCGGCTCGTCGAGCAGCAGGAGGTTGCCGCCCTGCTTGAGCGTGAGCGCGAGATTGAGACGGTTGCGCTCACCGCCCGACAGCACGCCCGCGGGCTTCTGCTGGTCCGGGCCCTTGAAACCGAACGACGCGACGTAGGCGCGCGACGGGATCTCGACGTTGCCGACCTTGATGAAGTCGAGACCGTCGGACACGACCTCCCACAGCGTCTTCTTCGGGTCGATGCCGCCGCGCGACTGGTCGACGTAGGAGATCGACACGGTCTCACCGACCTTGAGGTCGCCGCCGTCCAGCGGCTCGAGCCCGACGATCGTCTTGAACAACGTCGTCTTGCCGACGCCGTTCGGGCCGATGACTCCCACGATGCCGTTGCGCGGCAGCGTGAAGCTCAGGCCGTCGATGAGCTGGCGCCCGTCGAAGCCCTTCTGGAGGTTCGACGCCTCGAGGACCACGTTGCCCAGGCGCGGGCCCGGCGGGATCTGGATCTCCTCGAAGTCGAGCTTCCTCGTGCGCTCGGCCTCGGCCGCCATCTCCTCGTACCGGGCGAGGCGGGCCTTCGACTTGGTCTGGCGGCCCTTCGCGTTGGACCGGACCCACTCCAGCTCCTCCTTGAGGCGCTTGGCGAGCTTGGCGTCCTTCTTGCCCTGGACCTGGAGGCGCTCGCCCTTCTTCTCGAGGTAGGTCGAGTAGTTGCCCTCGTAGGGGTACAGGCGGCCGCGGTCGACCTCGCAGATCCACTCCGCGACGTGGTCGAGGAAGTACCGGTCGTGCGTGACGGCGAGGATCGCGCCGGGGTACGTCGCGAGGTGCTGCTCGAGCCACAGCACGGACTCGGCGTCCAGGTGGTTCGTGGGCTCGTCGAGCAGCAGCAGGTCCGGCTTCTCGAGCAGGAGCTTGCACAGCGCGACGCGGCGACGCTCACCACCGGAGAGCACCGACACGTCGGCGTCCGGCGGCGGGCAGCGCAGCGCGTCCATCGCCTGCTCGAGCTGCGAGTCGAGGTCCCACGCGTCCGCGGCGTCGATGGCCTCCTGCAGCGTGCCCATCTCGGCGAGGAGCGCGTCGAAGTCCGCGTCGGGCTCCGCCATGAGCGCGGAGATCTCGTCGAAGCGCTGCTTCTTGGCGAGGATGTCCGCGACGGCCTCCTGCACGTTGCCGAGGACCGTCTTCTCCTCGTTGAGCGGCGGCTCCTGGAGCAGGATGCCGACGCTGTAGCCCGGGGAGAGGCGCGCCTCGCCGTTCGACGGCGTGTCCAGGCCGGCCATGATCTTGAGGATCGTGGACTTCCCGGCGCCGTTGGGGCCCACGACGCCGATCTTGGCGCCGGGCAGGAAGTTCAGGGAGACGTCGTCGAGGATGACCTTGTCTCCGTGCGCCTTGCGCGCCTTGTACATGGAGTAGATGAACTCAGCCACAGCCTGTCGTTCCACCGTTTCGGTCGGGAGAGGTACGGGATTCGTCGACCACTCAGCCTACGCGGTCGGGCCACCGGGGCGCGCCCGACGGCGCCGCGACCCCCGCGGGCCGCGGCACCGCCCGCAGGCGTCGCTCAGACGGACGCCAGCGCGTCGGTCTCGGCGTCGGCCACCGGCTCGGCGGCGCCGTCGGCGGGTGCGTCGTCGTCGGACGGCTCGCCGGGCTCGCCCGCGAGCGCCGCGCCGGCGTCCGCGAGGGTCCACGGGTCGTCGAGCGGCGCGCCCTCGAACGCGGCGCCGTCGTGCGGCGCGGCGCCCGGTCGGCCGGACGACCGGTCCGCCCCGTCCGGGCCACCCGCGGTGCCGACCGCCACGGCACCGGCCGCATCGCCCCGGCGCGCGCCGTCGTCCTCGCGCCGGTGGACCGTGCGGGCGAAGCGGGCCTCGCCGAGCGTCAGGTCGGGGCCGAGCGCGGTGGCCTCCACGACGAGGCTGGTGCGCGGGCCGTCCGGGCCGTCCCACTCGTCGAGCGAGAGCCGCCCCGTGACGACCACGGGGTCGCCCTTGTGCAGGGACAGCGCGACGTTGCGCGCGACGTGCTTCCACGCCTTGACGGTGAACCACAGCGTGCGGCCGTCGACCCACTCGCCGCGCTCGCGGTCGAGGTAGCGGCGCGTCTGGGCGATGCGGAAGCTCGTGAAGTCGTTGCCGGACTGCGAGCGGAACAGCGTGGGCGTGGTCGCGACGAAGCCGGACAGCGTGACCGTGACGTCACCGGGCATGGTTCCTCCTGAGGTCGGCGGCCGGGCTGGTCCCGGCCACCGCCTCAGGGTGCGGTGGGAGCGGCGGTGCCGTCCGTCGTCGTGCCGTCGCCTGTGGACGGGCCCGCGACCTCCGGGCCTGTGGGTAGCCGTAGCGCCCCCGTGAGCGGCGCCGCGGGCGCCTTGTCCCGGGCGGACTGCGCCAGCTCGCGGACCTGACGGTGGGTGTCGAGGAGCGCCTGGGTCGGCTTGCCCATGGCGTCCTGCACGACCCGCTCGATCGCTCCCCGGCCGGACGCGAGCACCTGCTGCTCGCGCCGTCGCGCGAGCGTGCGGCGCACCTGGAGCGCGACGAGGAACGCGACCACGGCGCCGAGCACGGCGACCGCCGCGACGACCGCGCACACGGTGACGAGCGTCCGCCCGAGGTCGAGCACGCGCAGCGAGCCGAGCACGGCGAGGACGCCCGCGACGACCCCGAGGCCGAGCGCCGTCCAGGCCGCGCGCCGCGTCGGGCGCGACGACGAGGGCCCGCGCGTGTCGAGAGGGATCTTCGCGAGCGCCGACCGCGTCGCCTCCGCGACCTTCCCCGACGGCGCGACGGCGGCGTCGAGCGCCCTCTGCCACCCCGGTCGCAGGGACCGTCCGGCGCGCGCGAGCCAGCGCGAGCGCGAGAGCGCGACGGCGTCGGGCTGCGGCGGCGAGAACTCGGGTCGGCCGTAGCCGTTGCGCACCGCCGCGCCGACCTGCCCGGCGACGGCGGCGAGGCCCGTCGCGTCGGCGAGCGCGTCGACCTCCTCCTCGACGGCCGTGCTCATGGTCCACGGCACGTCGCCCGGGAGCTGCTCCAGCAGGAGCGCACCCGCCCGGTCGAGCTCGCCCGCGACGCGGCTCGCGGCGACGCTGCGCCGCGCGACCGCCTGCTCCAGCAGCGAGCGCAGCTCGTCCAGGCCCTCGCCCGTGCGGGCGGAGACGGTCGTGACGTAGACGCCGTCGAGCCCGTCCTCCTCGAGCAGCCGCCCCATGTCCTCGACGAGCGAAGCACGGCGCGCCTCGGGGACGGTGTCGATCTGGTTGAGCGCGACGACCATCGACCCCTCGAGCCCCGCCGACTTCTGCAGGTAGCCCGAGTGCAGCGCGTCGTCCGCGTACTTCTGCGGGTCCACGACCCACACGAGCAGGTCGACGAGCGGGAGCACCCGGTCGACGACGTCGCGGTGCGCGGGCTCGATCGAGTCGTGGTCCGGGAGGTCGAGCAGGACGAGTCCGCCGAGCGCCGCCTCGTCCTCGGCGTCGAGCTCGCCGTCGCGCGTGATGCGGCGCTCCGGGTCCACCTCGAGCCAGTCGAGCAGGGCCGTCGCCGCGCCGCTCCACGAGCACGCGGTGACGCGCGCCGTCGTCGGGCGCTTCACGCCGACGTCCGCGAAGTCGAGCCGGGACACGCGGTTGAACAGGCTCGACTTGCCCGACCCGGTGCCGCCCGCGAGCGCGACGACCGTGTGGTCGACGCCGAGCGCGAGGCGCTCGCGCACGCCCCCGATCGCGTCGCGCACCTGGGCCGCGACCGCGGGGTCGAGGCGGTCCCCCGCGAGGTCCACCGCGCGCGCGAGGTCGTCGACCCGGGCACGCAGCTGGGCGTCGTGGGACGTCACATGAGCCTCCTCAGCTCGGCGAGTCGTAGGCGCAGCCCGACGGCGGCGTCCGCGGCGAGCGCGGGGTCGGCGAGCGCGGTGAGGACGGGCTCCGCCTCGCGCTCGACCATGGTGGCGGCCCGGTCGGCGAGGTCCTCGCGCAGCGCCGCGAGCGCGTCGTCGCCCGTGTCGGCGAGCACGGTCCGCACGAGGCGGGCCGCGTCGTCGCTCCCGGCGGCGCCCGCGAGCAGCAGGGCGGCGAGACCGGTCTCGCCGAACGCCTTGACCGCCGCCCGGGCGGGCTCGCCCGCCACCGGGGCGGCAAGCTCGGTGACGACCTGCTCGGCCCGCCGGGACCACTGGAGCACCTGGGTCGTGGCCGAGGCCTCGCGCCGCGCGGCGGCGTCCTCCTCGGTCGGCAGGACGTCGGAGGCTCCTGGCAGCGGCCGGTCCCCGTCGAGCGCGGCGCGCAGCGCCTCGTGGGCCAGGACGCCGTTCGCGGCGAGCGTGCGGTGCGCGGCGTCGCGCGTCTCGTCGAGCAGCGGGGCGAGCACGAGGTCGCGCGCGCGCCCGCGGCGCTTGGACGACCGGACCACGCCGCCGCGCACCTTGACGCGGTCCACGCGCTCCGCGCCCGTCACCTGGGCCCACCGCGCCTCGAGCGACCCGTGCGCGACGGCGCCGTCCAGCGCGGCCCGGCGCGCGGCGTCCCGCACGGGCGGGACCGCCTTCTCCGCCGCCGAGCGCAGGTCCGCCGCGGCCTCCACCTGCTGCTCCACCGCGTCCGAGACGCCCGTGACCCAGGCGGGCAGCGCGCCGAGCGCCCCCTTGAGCGTGCGCACGATCACCGCGCGCGACCGGTCCGGTCCCGCGAGCATCGTGAGCCAGCGCGCGACCGGCGCCACGACGGAGCGGTCGAGCAGTCCCTCGTGCGGGCCGACGTCGGGCACGACGAAGAGCGGGGTCCCGTCCATGCCGTGGTCGCGCAGGCGCTGCAGCAGGTCGCCGCGGATCGTCGTGAGGGTCTCGCGCGGGACGCGGTTGAGCACCATCGCGACGCTCGCGCCACGCTCCTTCGCGCGCGACAGCGCCTGCCACGGCAGCGCGTCGCCGTAGCGCGAGGCGGTCGTGACGAACAGCCACAGGTCCGCCGCCTCGAGCAGCAGGCTCGCCGTGTCGCGGTTCTCGGACAGGAGCGAGTCCAGGTCCGGGGCGTCGAGCAGGCCCGTGCCGCGCGGGACGCCGTCGTGGTCGACGACGCGCGCGACACGCGTCACCGGGCCCTCGACGATCACGTCCGCGTCGAGCGGGTTGAACGCGAGGACCGGCTCGCGCGTCGTGGGCCGCAGCACGCCCGCCTGCGACACCTCCTCGCCGAGCAGCGAGTTGTACAGCGTCGACTTGCCCGCGCCCGTCGACCCCGCGATGACGACGATCGCCGGGGAGGACAGCTCGCGCAGCCGCGGCAGCAGGTGCTCGTCGAGCTGCGTGAGGAGGCGGCGCCGTGACGCGTCCGACTCCGCCGCGCCGTCGATCGCGAGCGGGAGGCGCACGTCCGCCACGTCGCGGCGCAGGTCGCGCGCGACGTCGTAGACCGTGACACCGAGCTCCTCGGTCGCCTGCGCGGGCCTCCACGAGCCCGGCGACCGGCCGGGCGCGGCGGGGCTCGCGTCGCTCGTGGCGGCGTCTGGGGTTCTCACTGGTTCATAGTGACGGCTGCCGGGGGCCCCGCCAAACGCACGCGCCGCACGACGCGCGACCACCCCACCTGCACGTCCGTCATCACGGCCCACCTCCCGAGCACGCCCCGCGCCCACTACGATGGGCGCGCGCCTCGATAGCTCAATGGATAGAGCAACGGCCTTCTAATCCGTAGGTTGCAGGTTCGAGTCCTGCTCGGGGCACCACACGCGACCGATGCGAACGCACCTGGGCAGGAGCCCCGTTCGTTCCGCGCCGCAGGGCTCCGTGGGCGTCGTCGTCCTCGGAGGGTCCGTCCTCTGCCGTCCTCCGAGAACGCGGCGCTCGGTCCCAAGCCCGATCTCTCGACCGTACGCCCCGGAGCGGCGGTGGCGAGAGGTGGCGAGGACTCGGACCCACCTCCTACGGTGGACGGGCGGCCGAGGTGCCGCAGGGGGCACCGGTCGGTGAAGAAGCCCGCGGCCGGTGCACCTCTTCGACGGGCCACCGCCCGCCGGAGTGCTCGAAGGCGTCCCTGCTCCTCCACGTCGAGGGGCGGGGGCGCTCGTCCGGGACGCGGTCCGGGCCGACGTCGCGGCACCGGTCACCCGTCCGGTTCGACGACGTAGCCCGCGCGCTCGACGGCGGCGAGGAACGCCGCGAGGTCGGGCGCCTCCCGCAGGAGCGACCCGAGCGTGCCCTCGTGCAGCGTGGCGGTGAACGTCGCCGTCGCGAAGGGGTGCGTGACCGGCGCGGTTCCGGGCAGCGGGGGCGGCACGGAGGCGCTCACGAGCACGCCCGGCTCGCCGCGCACGACGAGCACGACCCGCCCGTCCCGCAGGACGCGGTACCGCGGCACCGTCCCGTCCGTCCTCGCGTCGCCCACGGGTCCACGGTAGGGCCCGGCTGCCCGCGCTCAGCCGAACGACGGCGCCGTCGCGTGGTCGATCTCGACCAGGTAGGCGTGCCGCTCCTCCCCGCGCGGGTAGGGGTTGCCGGTGTAGAGGACGGAGAGCCTGTCGACGACCGCCCAGCCCACGTCGCCGTCGAGCACCTCGACGACGCGTCCGCGCAGGGTCGCCATGACGTAGGGGTTCCCGGTCTCCGTCACGGACACCGCGACGCGCGGGTCGCGCGCGAGGTTGCGCGCCTTGCGCGAGCCGGGTCCCGTGAGGAACGCGAGCCGGTCCCCCTCCCAGCCGACCCAGAGCGGCACGACGTGCGGGCCGCCGTCGGGCAGGACGGTCGCGAGGTGCGCGACGTGCGGTCCGGCGACGAGCGTGCGGGCGACCTCGGGGACATGGGCAGGCCCGGGGACGAAGTCGGCGCTCACACGATCGCCCCGCACGAGAGGTCGACGACGACCCCCGTCGTCGCGCCCGCGGCGTCGGACGCGAGGTACACGGCCGTGCCGGCGACCTCGGAGAGGCGGGGCAGGCGGCCGAGCAGCGTGTCCTGCACGAGCGCGGGAAGGTCGTCGTCCGACGCGCCGACGGTCTCGGGCGTGAAGTTGGGCCGCAGCCCGACGACGCGCACGCCGTGGCGGCCGACCTCGCCGGCGAGGCTGCGCACGAGCGTCTCGATCGACGCGCACGCGAGGCTGAACCCGCCCATCTCGTGCCGCGACTCGCGCGCCGCCGTCGAAGAGAGCATGACGATCGCCCCGGACCCCTGGGCGATCATGTGCCGCGCCGCGGCGGTCGCGGTGAGGAAGTGGGTCGTCGTCGCGGACACGACCGGCGCCACGAAGTCCTCGAGGGACATGTCGACGAGCGGGACGTCCTGCAGCGCGTCGTACGCGACGGCGTTGAACGACACGTCGAGACTCCCCGCCTGCTCGACCACCGCGACCGCGTGCGCGTCGACCGACTCCTTGTCCGTCGCGTCGACGACGGCGGGGTGCGCCTGCCCGCCGGCGGCGCGGACCTCGTCCGCGAGCGCGTCGAGCGTGGCGGCCGTGCGTCCCGCGAGGAAGACGCGCGCGCCCGCGGCGGCGAACGCGCGGCTCACCGCCGACCCCATCGACCCCGCGGCGCCGTAGACCACGGCGTTCTTCCCGGCCAGCTGCATCTCTCGGTCCTTTCCCCGGTGGTGGCGCGCTCGTCCACGGACGGTGGGCGCGGCGAACTCTCGCACACGGACGACGGCGCGCGCGGGCGGAACTCATCGGCCCCCCGGACGTTGGGTCTGGCATGGGGAGTTCTCACCCTCCCGATCCCCGGAAAGGGTAAAGATCAGGCCACCCGTCGTAGATATACTCGGCCGACCGGCGCAGGCCGGTTCCGCCCGGTTCGCCCGGGTCGAGGGGGAGGTCGCGAGGGCCGCCCCACCCGCCACCGACGGCGTCCGACGGCACGCACGAGCGAAGGACAGACATGACCGAGGCAGCACCGCTCCAGCCCCCCGCCCCGACGGAGACGCTCACGCTCAGCGCCCCGGAGCCCGTCAAGCCGGTCGCCGCCACGCAGGCGCCGTCGCTCGCGCCGCGCGTCGACGAGGCCGCGATCCCGGGCCTCGAGTCGAAGGTCTCCACCTACCTCGACCAGCTCCTCGCGACGGACACGCGCTCGCCCGACTTCGCGGCGAAGGCCGACGACATCCGCAAGATGGGCGACAAGGACATCCGTGCCGCGGCCGACGTGTCCAACCGCATGCTCGAGATGCCGGTCAAGGAGCTGCGCGAGGGCGGCGTCTCCGACAGCTCCAAGGTGAGCAAGTCGCTGCTCGAGCTGCGCCGCACGGTCGAGGACCTCGACCCGAGCGAGGCGAGCATGGGCAAGAAGTTCCTGGGCCTCATCCCGTTCGGCGGGAAGCTCCAGGACTACTTCCGCCGCTACGAGAGCTCGCAGAAGCAGCTCAACGCGATCGTCCAGTCGCTCTACAACGGCCAGGACGAGCTCCGCAAGGACAACGCCGCGCTCAACCTCGAGAAGCAGAACCTCTGGGACTCGATGGCGCGCCTCAACCAGTACATCTTCATCGCCGAGCGCCTCGACACCGAGCTCTCGACGAAGGTCGCCGAGCTGGAGGCGAGCGACCCCGAGCGCGCCCAAGCCCTGCGCGAGGACGTGCTGTTCTACGTCCGCCAGAAGCACCAGGACCTGCTGACCCAGCTCGCGGTGTCCATCCAGGGCTACCTCGCGATGGACATCATCATGAAGAACAACGTCGAGCTCATCAAGGGCGTCGACCGCGCGACGACCACGACGATCTCCGCCCTGCGCACGGCCGTCATCGTGGCGCAGGCGCTCGCGAACCAGAAGCTCGTGCTGGACCAGATCACCGCGCTCAACACGACGACGTCGAACATGATCGCCTCGACCTCGAAGATGCTGGCCGACCAGTCGGCGAGCATCCAGCAGCAGGCCGCGAGCGCGACGGTCGGCCTCCCCCAGCTCCAGCAGGCGTTCGCCAACATCTACGCGACGCTCGACTCGATCTCGACGTTCAAGACGCAGGCGCTCGACTCGATGGCGCAGACCATCGGCGTGCTGGAGACCGAGACGACGAAGGCGAACGAGTACCTGGACCGCGCACGCCGCTCGGACCAGTCCCAGGTCGGCAACGGCTCGCTCGACATCGGGCGCCTGTGACCCCTGGCGACGCCCGCCCTCCGTCCTCCCGCGGCCTGACCGCCGCTCCCCGCACCACAGATCGGACCCCGAGCTAGATGGGCTGGTTCTCCGACGTGATCGGCCGCCTCGGCGGCCGGTCCCCCGCGCCCGAGCCCGCGCTCGAGCTGCCCGCCCCGCCGACGTCGACCGAGATCCTCGCCTCGGTCGAGCGCGTGGAGCAGCAGATCGAGGGGCGGGTGCCGCCCGCCGTCACGGCGCGCGTGCACCGCATCACCGGGACGGTCGAGGAGATGGTGCCGCGCCTCGACCGCCTCGGCGGCGGGTCGCAGCAGGCGCACACCGTCGTCGCGACGGCCACGAGCTACCTGCCCGAGGCCGTCGGCGCGTACCTGCGCCTGCCGCGCGACTTCGCCGACCGGCGGGTCGTCGCGCAGGGCAAGACGTCCCTCATGCTGCTGTGCGACCAGCTCGACCTGCTCGGCGTGACGCTCGACAAGATCTCCGACGCGGTCTCGCGCGCCGACGCGGCGGCGCTCGTCGCGCACGGCGCGTTCCTCGCGGAGAAGTTCCGCGACTCGTCGATCGCGCTCGACCCCGGGGCCGGCCAGGGCACGCCACCGCCGCCGAGCGGCCCGGCGTCGGAGCCCGGACGACTGGAGGCACCATGACCGGCCCGGTGACCCCGAGCCTCGCGGCGGCTCTCGACGCGCTGGACGCCGCGGCGCGCGCCGCGGGCGTGGACGAGGAGGCCGCGCGCGACGAGGGCGCCCGCCTCGCGGCGGCCGTCGCCGAGTCCTCCCCCGGTGCCCCCGCCGCGTGGCTCGCGGCGCTCGGGCACGACCCCGCCGCGACGGGCGCGTTCTTCACGGCCGCGTCGAGCGCGCGGCGCTGGCGCACGTCGCCGACGGACGTCCTCGCCGCGCTCGGGGCGGCCCGCTCGAAGCACGCCGCTGCGTACGGGCAGGCGCTCGCCGACGTCGCACGCGCCGCCGCGCACCTCGGCTCCCCGGGCCCGCACGTGGCCGGGGCCGCCGCGGCCACCGCCGCGGTGCAGCAGTCGGGCGGCGCCCCGCCGCCGGCCCCGGTCGTCACCCCGGCCGCCGGTCGCACGCCGTCGGGCCCGACGCCGCTGCCCGCCGCGGGCGGGCCGCTCGCCACGCGCCCGTCGACCGGCGGGGCGGACCCGTTCGACCTCGGCGACCTGCTCGCCGCGCAGGGCTCGCTCGACGCCCTGCGGCGCCCGGCGCCCGAGGTCCCCTCGGTCGAGTCCATCCTCGACGCGCTCGGCGCGCGCCCGGCCGCAGCACCGTCCGGTGCCACGCCCGCCGCGCCGTCGGGCACGACGCCGGTCGGCGCGCCCACGGGCGGCGCCGACGCCACGGCCACCCGGTCCGAGGCGGCGACGACGGCCGAGGCCGCGGCCGAGGAGGAGCCTCCCCGCTCGATCGAGGAGCTGCTGGCCGAGCTCGACGCGCTCACCGGTCTCTCCCGCGTGAAGGACGAGATCCACCGCCAGACCGAGCTGCTGCGCGTCGAGAAGCTGCGCACCGAGGCCGGCCTCACCCGCCCGACGCTCACGCGCCACCTCGTGTTCCTCGGCAACCCCGGCACGGGCAAGACGACGGTCGCGCGCCTCGTCGCGGGCATCTACCGCGCCCTGGGGCTGCTCGAGAAGGGCCACCTCGTCGAGGTCGACCGCTCCGAGCTCGTCGCCGGGTACCTCGGCCAGACCGCGGTGAAGACCTCCGAGGTCGTCGCCACCGCGCTCGGCGGCGTGCTGTTCGTCGACGAGGCGTACGGCCTCGCGGAGGACCAGTACGGCGCCGAGGCGATCAACACGCTCGTCAAGGACATGGAGGACCACCGCGACGAGCTCGTCGTCATCGTGGCGGGCTACCCGGGCCCGATGGCGGACTTTCTCGCCACGAACCCCGGCCTCGAGTCGCGGTTCTCCACGACCATCACGTTCGAGGACTACGCCGACGCCGAGCTGCGCGACATCTTCGCGGGCATGGCGGCGAAGTCGGACTTCGAGCCGACGCCCGAGGCGCTCGACGTGTTCACGCGCCTCGCCGCGGCCCAGCCGCGCACCGAGGGCTTCGGCAACGCGCGCTGGGCGCGCAACGTGCTCGACGGCGCGATCGCGCGCCACGCGTGGCGCCTCAAGGACACCGACGCGCCGACGATCGACGAGCTCCGCCTCCTGCTGCCGGTCGACGTCGTCGACGGCGAGGGCGCCCCCGCGCTCCTCGCCACGCTCGACCCGCCTGAGCCCGACGGCGCCCCGGACGACGCCCCGACCGCGGCCGCGCCCACCGACGACGCGCCGTCCCCCGACGTCGCGTCCCACGACGTCGCGTCCCACGACGCGTCCGAGACCGCCCCCTCCACCGCCGAGGAGAACGCATGACGACCACCCCGGTCCGCCCTGCGGGCCAGCAGATCGTCCCCGCGGGCGGCCCCGCGCCGGGCGCGCCCGGCCCGGCCGGCGCCCCGAGCGGAGCACCGAGCGCCGGCGTGTCCCGCGCCCGGGGCGCGCTGCGCCGCACGCCCGGCAAGCTGCGGCTCGTCATGGCGCTGTGCGTGCTCGCCGCCGTCGCGCTCGGTGCGCTCGGCTTCCAGGCGGGGAGCGTCCAGTCCCGGGCGCTCGAGGCCGCCGGCGAGGACACCGCGCAGCTCGTCGGCGTCCAGGAGGTCCGCAACGCGCTCGTCGCGGCCGACGCGACGGCGACCGGCGCGTTCCTCGTCGGGGGCCTCGAGCCCGCGGACCAGCGCGCCCGGTACGACGACCTCGTCGACCAGGCCGCGACCGGCCTCGCCACGCTCTCCGGGAGCAACGAGGGCGACGCGGAGCTGCTCGGCCGGGTCGCGGCCGACCTCACGGTCTACACCGGCCTCGTCGAGCAGGCGCGCGCGAACAACCGGCAGGGCTTCCCCGTCGGCTCGGCGTACCTCGACCAGGCGTCGACGATCCTGCGCGAGCAGATGCTCCCGGCGCTCGACGAGGTCGTGCTCGACGACGCGGACCGCGTCGCCGCCGACTTCTCGGGCGTCCGCAACGCGCTGTGGGTGCTCGCGGGCGGGCTCGTGGCGCTCGCGGTGCTCGTCGTGAGCCAGGTGTGGCTCGCGCGCCGCACGCACCGCGTGCTCAACGTCGGCCTCGCGGTCGCCACCGCCGTCGTGCTCGTGGTCGGCATCGTGTCGACGGTCCTGCTGGCCCAGGCGAGCTCGCGCGCGCAGGACGTGCGCACGGGGCCGTACGCCGCGACGCTCGCCGCGTCCCAGGCGTACTCGCTCGCCAACGACGCGAAGTCGATGGAGGCGTTCACGCTCATCAAGCGCGGGTCCGGGCAGGCGTACGAGGAGGCGTTCGTCACGGCGACCGACGACGCCACCGCGCGTCTCGACACCGCGGCGTCCGAGGGGATCCTCGACGGGACGACGGCCCAGGCGCTCGACGCGTGGGTGACCCGGCACGCGGACATCCGCGCGCTCGACGACGCGGGACAGTGGGACGACGCCGTCGCGCTCGCCACCGCGACGGACCCCGAGAGCCCCAACGCCGCCTTCGACGCGTTCTCCACGTCCGCGCGCGACGACATCGAGACCAACGCGGCCGCGACGAGCCAGCGGCTCGACGGGGCGGCGACGACCGCGACCGTCGCGGGCTGGCTCCTGCTCGCCGCCGGCCTGGTCGCCGCCCTGCTCGCGTGGCGCGGCGTGACCGCACGACTGGAGGAGTACCGGTGACCACGACGCTCGCCACCCCCGACCGGTCCGCCCGGAGCCGGCGCGCCGCACGGCGCCGCCGCACCGGCGTCGTCGGTGCCGCGCTCGCCGCGGCGCTCGCGCTGACCGCGTGCTCGGGCCCGTCCGGCGCGGACGACCTCCGCCTCACGGCGGCACCCCAGGACGAGGCCACCGAGGAGGCCCCCGCCGCCCCCGCGGCTCCCGCCGAGTGCGCGGACCCGCTCGCGTCCTACACGCCCGAGGGTGCGCTGCCCGGTCCGGACGCGCTGCCCGGCGGGAGCACGATGGCCGCGATCCGCGACCGGGGGTCGCTGGTCGTGGGCGTCTCCGCCGACACGCTGCTCATGGGCGCGCGCAACCCGCTGTCGGGCCAGATCGAGGGCTTCGACATCGACGTGCTCCACGAGATCTCGCGCGCGATCTTCGGCGACCCCGACCGCCTCCAGTTCCGGGTCATCACCTCCGGCCAGCGCCTGGAGGTGCTCGAGAACGGGGAGGTCGACCTCGTCGCCCGCGCGTTCACCATCACCTGCGAGCGGTGGGAGTCCATCGCGTTCTCGGCCGAGTACTACCACGCGGGCCAGAAGGTGCTCGTCACGCGGGACTCGACGGCCGGCGGGATCGCGGACCTCGAGGGCCAGCGCGTGTGCGCCCCGGAGGGCACGACGACGCTCACGCGCCTCGAGCAGTTCTCCGGCATCGAGCCCGTCCCGGCCACGACCCACACCCAGTGCCTCGTGCTGTTCCAGCAGGGCAAGGTCGACGCGATCACGGGCGACGACACGATCCTCGCGGGCTTCGCGGCCCAGGACCCGTACGCGAAGGTCGTCGGCGAGGCGATCAGCGACGAGCCCTACGGCATCGGCGTCCCGGCGCAGAACGTGGACATGGTCCGGTTCGTCAACGGCGTGCTGGAGCAGATGAAGTCGGACGGGCGCTGGGCCGCGATCTACGGCGAGTGGCTCGGGGGCCTCGGCCCCGCCCCGGCCCCGCCGACCGCGGTGTACGGCCGCACGCCGTGACCCGCACGACCGCACCCGAGGCGCCGGGACGGCTCGGCGAGGCGATCCCCGCCGCCGACCTCCTGGCGTACCTCGCCGCGCTCGAGACGTGGCTCGACGAGCGTCGCACCGAGCTCGACCGGCTCGACGCCGCCGCGCAGGCCGCCGCGACGCCCGACGTCTACACCGCCGACCTCGTGCTCGCGCTGTCGCTCTGGCAGGCGATCCGCACGCGCGCGGACGAGATCCGGCCCGTGTGGGACTCGGGCCGGGCCGACGCCGTCGCGCGCGAGAAGATTTCCCAGCTCGTCTGGGGGCGCCTCGACTCCGGCTCGGGCGCCGCGCTCGTCTCGCTCGTCGAGGCGGTGAAGCTGTGCGACGCGCTCGTCGTCCAGCTCCGCACCCGCCTGTCGTTCGACCCGCACACGGCCGACCAGGTCGCGCGGCTGCGCGGCGTGCGCGCCGAGCTCGTGCGCTGCGAGGACCTGGCGGGCTCCGACGCGGACGCGCGGGGACGCGTCGAGACCCTGCGCGGGCGTCTCGACCACCTCGTCGCCCAGGCCGCGCGCGGGGCCGACGTCGCGGGCCCGCTCGCGGAGCTCGAGACCGAGGTGGCGCGCGCCGAGCGCGACCTCATCGTCGCGTCGGCGCAGCGCCGCGAGCTGCGCCGCGACCGTGCCCGCACCGAGGAGCAGCGCGACGCGCTGGAGGCGCGCGAGCCCGCGCTGCGCGAGCTCGTCGCACGGTGCCGTCGCGAGATCGCGCACCCGCCGCGGCTCGCCGTCCCCGACGTCTCGCGGCTCGGCCCGGTCCCCGACTCCCGCTTCGAGCTCGACGCCTACACGGCGCGACTGGCGACCGTCGCGCGCGCCGTCGAGACCGTCGAGGACGCCTACACCCGCCCGCTGCGCGAGCGCGCCGAGCTGCGCTACAGCCTGGAGCGGCTCGCCGAGAAGGCCGAGGCCAACGGGCGGTCCGCGTCACCCACGGTGCGCTCCGGCCACGCCGAGGCGCGCGCGGCCGTCGAGGCCGTGCCGTGCGACGTGACGCTCGCCCGCTTCCTCGTCGAGCAGTACCAGTTCCTCACCCGCGACCTGCCCACCCCAGAAGGAGCGTCGTCGTGACCACCACCGCGACCGTCCCGTGCTCGGAGCCCGGCTGCCCGGGCACCATCGAGGACGGCTACTGCAACGTCTGCGGCGCACCCGCCGGCGGCTCCGGCGGCACGCCGACGGGGGCCGCGACCGGGACCTCCGGCGCGCCGGCACCGGGCACGGCCGCCGCCGCGTCGCCGTCCGCGATGCTCGGCACCGGGTTCGTCCAGGGCCGTCCCGGGACCGGGCCGTCCGGGGGCGCGGACCCCGACGCCGAGCGCTCGACGCGCACGGGCCGCACGAGCTCGAGCCGCCTCGCGACGGCCGCGCTCGGCTCGGCACGCACCGCCGCGACCGGATCGAAGGCCACGCGCCGCGTCGGCACGTCGTCGACGCGCCTGCGCGGTCGCGGCCTCGGCGCGGGACTGACGACCGTCCCGTCCGTCCCCGCGCGCGACCCGCTGCAGTCCGTGATGGCGGTGCCCGAGGTCGCGGAGCGCAAGCGCTACTGCCCCGCGTGCGGCGAGAAGGTCGGCCGCGGCCGCGACGGGCAGCCCGGTCGGACGTCCGGCTTCTGCCCCCACTGCGGCAACCGCTTCGACTTCACGCCCCAGCTCTCCCCGGGCGACCTGGTCGGCGGGCAGTACGAGGTCGTGGGCTGCCTCGCGCACGGCGGCCTCGGCTGGATCTACCTGGCCCGCGACCAGAACGTGTCGGGCCGGTGGGTCGTGCTCAAGGGCCTGCTCAACTCGGGCGACCCGGACGCCTACGCGGCCGCGATCTCGGAGCGGCAGTTCCTCGCGGAGGTGGAGCACCCGCTCATCGTCGAGATCTACAACTTCGCCATGCACGACGGCGCGGGCTACACCGTCATGGAGTACGTGGGCGGCGAGTCGCTCAAGGAGATCCTCCAGGACCGCCGGGACGCCAACAACGGCGTGATCGACCCGATGCCGGTCGACCAGGCGCTCGCCTACGTGCTCGCGATCCTTCCCGCGTTCGCCTACCTGCACGACCACAACCTGCTGTTCTGCGACTTCAAGCCGGAGAACGTCATCCAGCAGGGCGACGGCGTCAAGCTCATCGACCTCGGCGGCGTGCGGCGCGCCGACGACATGACGTCAGCGATCTTCGGGACGGTCGGGTACCAGGCGCCCGAGGTCGCCGAGGTCGGCCCGTCGATCGCCTCCGACATCTACACGATCGGCCGCACGCTCGCGACGCTCGTCCTCGACTTCCGGGGCAACACGACGACGTACGTCGCGTCGCTCCCGCCGGTCGCCGACACGCCCGTGTTCCAGCAGTACGACTCGTTCTACCGCCTGCTCGCCAAGGCGTGCGCGCTCGACCCCGCGGACCGCTTCGCGACCGCCGACGAGATGCGCACCCAGCTCCTCGGGGTGCTGCGCGAGGTCGTGGCCGCCGACGCCGGCCCGGGCAACCCGGCGCTGCACTCGGCGGCGTCGGTGCTCTTCGAGGCGCCGGTCGCCGACGTGGCGGCCCGGCCGCTCGCCTGGGACGAGCTCCCCACGCTGCGCCGCGACGACCACGACCCGATGGCGAGCTGGCTCGCCGGCGTCAACGTCGTCGACCCGGACGCGCGGCTCGCCGCGCTCGCGGACGCGCCCGAGGACACGGTCGAGGTGCACCTCGCGCGCGCCCGCGCGGCCATCGAGGCGGGCCGCTTCGACGTCCTGCGCGGCACCATCGGCACGATCCTCGCCGACGACCCGTGGGAGTGGCGCGCGGCGTGGCTCGGGGGCCTCGGCGAGCTCGCGCAGGGCGACCCGGTCGCCGCGCGCGCGTCGTTCAACGCGGTCTACGGCCAGGTGCCCGGCGAGCTCGCGCCGAAGCTCGCGCTCGCGGCGGCCTGCGAGCTGAGCGGCGAGCCGGACATCGCGGAGTCGCTCTACGTGATCTGTGCCCGCACCGACGCCAACTACACGGCACCCGCCGCATTCGGTCTCATGCGCATCCGCGAGGCGCGCGGCGACCTCGACGGCGCCCTCCACGCGCTCGACCTCGTGGGTCCGACGCGCGGCTCGTACGTCGAGTCCCGCACCCTGCGCGCGCACCTGCTCGCCGAGTCGGGCCGCGGCCTGCCCGCGCTCGCCGACGCGATGGCGAGCGTCGCCGCGGTGTCGATCGCGCCGCGCGAGCGCGCCGAGCTCTCCGTCGGCGTGCTGCGCTCCGCGCTCGAGACCGTCACGCGGTCCGGGCCCGAGCCGACGACGCGGATCGCGGGGGTGCCCGCCGACGAGCCCGCGCTGCGCGACGCGCTCGAGGGTGCGTACCGCGAGCTCGCGTCGCTCACGGACTCGCGCGACGAGCGCATCACGCTCGTCGACCGCGCGAACGAGGTGCGACGGTGGACGGTCCGATGAGCGACGCCCCGACACCCGCGCCCGACCAGGCCGTCCCCGACCTGGCCGTGCCCGACGACGCCGTCCCGGCGCCGGTGCTCGCGTGCCCCGCCTGCGGCGAGCCGTCGCCCGAGGGCGCGCGGTTCTGCGAGGCGTGCGGCACGCCGCTCGCCCCGCTCCCCCCGGCGGGCGGCTCGGACGACGAGGCGCGCCGCGACGCGGCGGACCTCGACGCGGCGGACGGAGGACCTGCCGGGCCCGCGACGTCGCAGCACGCGTCCGGGGAGGCGGCGTCCGCCCCGGACGACGGCACCCCCGAGCCCGACGCCCGGCCGTGCGTGCGGTGCGGGGGCCGCGTGGCCGAGGACGGGTACTGCACGGAGTGCGGCGAGCCGGCCGCGTCCGAGCGGGACCACTGGGCCGAGCGCCCCGCGACGTGGGTCGCCGGCGTGTGCGACCGCGGCGTGCGGCACTCCCGCAACGAGGACGCGATGGCCCTCGCCGCGAGCCCGTCCGCCGCCGCGGACCGCGCGTTCGCCGCGCTCGTCGTGTGCGACGGCGTCTCCTCCGCGCCCGACTCCGACGTCGCGAGCCTCGCGGCGGCGCGGGCGGCGCGCGACGTGCTCGCCGCGGGCGCCCCGGAGGGCACCTCCCCCGTGGTCGGCGAGCCGACGGCGCGGGTCGCCGCCTGGTCGGCGCTCGTCGCGGACGCCTCGCGGGCCGCGCAGGACGCGATCCTGGCGACCGTCGGCGCGATGGCCGACCGCGAGAATCCGCCGTCGTGCACGTTCGTCGCGGCGGTCGTCGACGGCCCGCTCGTCGTCACGGGCTGGGTGGGCGACTCGCGCGCCTACTGGATCCCGGACGACGGCGAGGCGCACCAGCTCAGCGTCGACGACTCCTGGGCGCAGGAGATGATGTCGCAGGGCATCCCCCGCGTCCAGGCGGAGAGCTCCCCGCAGGCCCACGCCATCACGCGCTGGCTCGGCCCCGACGCCCCGGACCCCGTCGCCCGGACGGCTGCCACCTTCCCCGACCGCGACGGCTGGGTGCTGGTGTGCTCGGACGGCCTGTGGAACTACTGCTCCCCCGCCGGCGACCTCGCGGCGCTGCTCCACGCCACCCAGGAACGGGTCGGTCACGACCCGCAGACGGTGGCGGGCGCGCTCGTGGACTGGGCGAACGCCCAGGGCGGCCGGGACAACATCACGGCGACGCTCGCGCGGTTCGACAGGTCGTCGGACGCGGCCTCCCCCGAGCTCGACCCCGACCTCGAGACGACCGTCCCCACGACCTGACGGGCCGCGCGCCGCCGTCCGGCCCGACCCCCGCACGACCCGCCACCACCCACCCCGACCCGATAGCCTGCACGAACACCCGCACCACCGAAGGAGCCCCCATGGCCGAGTTCGCCGCCGAGGTCTACCAGAACGAGTTCCTGTCCGAGGGCGCCACGGACGTCCACGCGATCGTCACCGTGACGTGCACGGGGGCCGGGAGCGCGGGGAGCGTCGGCGGCGCGGGCGGGGTCGCCGAGATCATCATGGTCGACACGTCCGGATCGATGTCGGGCCGGAACATGGAGGCCGCGAAGCACGCCGCCCAGGTCGCCGTGGACCAGATCCTCGACGGCACGTGGTTCGCGATCGTCGGCGGCAGCCATGTCGCCAACCGCGTCTTCCCGTACCCGAACGCGCGGATGGCGATGGTCCAGATGGAGCCGGGCGCGCGCGCCGAGGCGAAGCGCGCGGTCTCGATGCTCACGCCCGGCGGCGGCACGGCGATGAGCACGTGGCTGCGCCTCGCGGACCAACTCTTCGCGACGGTGCCGCAGGCCACCCAGCGGCACGCGATCCTCCTCACGGACGGCAAGAACGAGTCGGAGCCGCGCGCGAACCTCTCCGCCGCGGTCCGCGACGTCACGGGCCACTTCCAGTGCGACGCGCGCGGCGTCGGCTCGCGCTGGCAGGTCGACGAGCTGCGCGAGATCTCGACGGCGCTGCTCGGCTCGGTCGGCCTCATCGCGGACCCGAACGAGATCGCGGCCGACTTCGAGAGCCTCATGCAGGCGTCCATGGCGCGTGGCGTGGCCTCCGCGGACCTGCGCGTGTGGGCCCCGCAGGGCTCGCAGGTCCTGTTCGTGCGGCAGGTCGCGCCGACCGTCGAGGACCTCACGCACCGCCGCGCCGAGGTGAACCCCCTCACCGGGGCCTACCCGACCGGCTCGTGGGGCGACGAGTCGCGCGACTACCACGTCGCGGTCCGCGTCGCGTCGAAGCCGGTCGGCTCCGAGCAGCTCGCGGCGCGCGTCCAGCTCGCGGTGAACGGCGAGGTCGTCTCCTCCGGTCTGGTCAAGGCCAAGTGGTCCGACGACGAGTCGCTCACCACGCGCATCAATCCCGAGGTCGCGCACTACACGGGCCAGACCGAGCTCGCCGCGGCGATCCAGGAGGGCCTCGCGGCCAAGGCCTCGGGCGACGAGGCGACCGCGACCGTCAAGCTCGGGCGCGCCGTGCAGCTCGCGCAGCAGACGGGCAACGAGGAGGCGACGTCGCGCCTGCGCAAGGTCGTCGACATCGACAACGAGGAGCAGGGCACCGTGCGGCTCAAGCGGAACACCTCGACCCTCGACGAGATGGCCCTCGACACCGCCTCGACGAAGACGACGCGAGTCCGCCGGTGAGCGCCGTCGTCTGCCCCAACGGGCACCCGTCGGAGTCGACCGACTACTGCGACGTGTGCGGCGAGCCGATCGGCGCGGCGTCGGCCCCGTCCACGCCCGTGGCGAGCGGTGCGACGCCCGCGGGCGCCGCCCCGGCGGCCGCCCCCGCGACGACGTGCCCGAACTGCGGGTCGCCGGCGCCCGGCGGGGCGCTGTTCTGCGAGAACTGCGGCTACGACTTCACGACGGGCGCGCTGCCCGACCCGGTCGAGCCGCCGTCGGCGCTCTCGCTCGACCCGCCGTCGCGTCCGACGCCCGCGCCCGCGCCGGCGGGCACGCCCTCGGGGTCCACCCCGCCCCCGCTGCCGACCTCCGCGGCGGGATCCGCGGCGACGCCCCCGTCGTCGTCGACCCCGCCCCCGCTGCCCGCCCCGAGCACCGCCGTCGCCCCCGAGGCGAGCGAGGCGGGGGCGTCGGGCAGCCACCTCCCGACGCCCCCGGTCCCGGGGCCGGACCAGTGGGTCGTGGAGATCTGGATCGACCCCGACTGGTACCAGGCGCAGCAGCCCGAGGACCCGATGCCCTCCGCGGGACTGCCGGGCCTCGTCGTGCTGCGCGAGCGCAGCGTGCTCGTCGGCCGCCCGTCGGTGTCCCGCGGCATCCACCCGCAGGTCGACTGCGGCGCGGACACGGGCGTCTCCCGCCGGCACTGCCAGCTCAGCACGGACGGCCAGCGGTGGTGGGTCGAGGACCTGCAGTCGTCGAACGGGACCTACGTGAGCCCGGCGGGCGAACCGCTGCCGACCGACCCGATCCCCGCCGGACAGCGACGCGAGCTGTCCGACGGGGACCGGGTCTACCTCGGCGCGTGGACGCGGCTCGTCGTCCGCAAGGCGCTCCCGGGCGAGGTCTGAGCCGGCTCAGCCCTCGGTCGTCCGAGGCTCGGCCTCGGCCGTGATCTGGGTCGCCGCACCGCTGCTGCCCGCGCGGTGCGCGACCTCGATCCGGCGCGGCCGGGCCTCCTCGGCCACGGGGATCGTCAGCGACAGCACCCCGTCCTCGTACGACGCCGAGATCTGGTCGAGCGCCAGACCGCGCCCCACCGTGAGCTGGCGCGCGTAGGTTCCCGAGGGCCGCTCGCGCGCGAGCCACTGGACGTCGGGATCGGTCCGCGGGCTGCGCTCGGCGCGGATCGTCAGCGTGCGGTCCTCGACGGACACGTCGATCGTCCCCGGGTCGACACCGGGAAGGTCCATCGTCAGGACGTAGTGGTCGCCCGCCCGGAACAGGTCGAGCGGCATGCCGCCCGACGCCGACGCCGCGGTCGCGCGCGCCCCGGACGCGAGCTGGCCGACCAGGCGGTCCATCGCGTCGAAGGTGGTCGTGAACGGGTCGATCATCGCAGCCACACCTCTCACCTCCTCGTCGGTCGGTCCCGGACCGTCCGGGACCGGTCGGTGGTCCCGCGAGGTAGGCACCTCGCGGGCGGCTACGTCTCTGTTCTAGCACTCTCCCCCGGAGAGTGCCAAGAGCCGGCGCGCGCCTTCCGGGGGCGGGGCGGAGGGGCGGTTGTCGACTTCCTCCGAGACCGGATCCCGCGACGACAGCATAGTTGGTGGAACCCTCCAACCCGTTGTGCGATCCGTGCACGCGGCGACACCGTCGTCGTCCGCGTCCCCGTCGGCGCGCACCGCGCAGGGCCGGGAGAGTGGACCTGGCCACGACGGGTCGGGCACCGACCCGTCACGACGACGCAGGGAGCACCATGACCGACGCACCGACCACGGCGACCCCCGGGACGCCCGCGCCCGCCACGCAGAACACCGGTCCGGGAGCGGGGCGCCGCGGGCCGCTCGCGCTCGACGCGGGCGACGCCGCGCGCGTCGCGACCTTCGCGGCGCTGATCGCCGCGCTCGGGATGCCGGGGTCGATCGCGCTGTTCGGGAACGCGGTCCCGATCACGCTCCAGACGCTCGGTGTCATGCTCGCCGGCACGATCCTCGGCGCGTGGCGCGGCACGCTCGCGGTCGCGACGTTCCTCGCGCTCGCGGCGGCCGGCCTCCCGGTGCTCGCGGGCGGGCGCGGCGGCCTCGGGGCGTTCGTCGGCCCGTCCGCGGGCTACCTGCTCGGGTTCCTCGCGGGGGCGGCGGTCGTGGGCTGGCTCGTCGACCGGCTGCGCCGGGCGACGTTCGGCGGTGTGCTCGTCGCGTGCCTCGTCGGCGGGGTCGCGGTCGTCTACGCGTGCGGCGTGCCGGTCCAGTCGGCCGTCACGGGGGTACCGCTCGCGACGACGGCGCAGCTCTCCCTCGTGTTCCTCCCGGGCGACGTCCTCAAGGCGCTGGCGGCCGCGGCGATCACCGTCGGCGTCGTGCGCGCCTACCCGGCCGCTCGCCGGTCGGGCCGTTCTGCGGGCCGTCCCATGGCCGTCGGCCGCACCGCCTCCTGACACCTGCGAGAGTGTCCGCGTGCCCGTCGCCCACCAGGTCCTGACGCACGCCGCCGACCCGGCGGTGCGCGACCGTCCCGCCCTGCGCACCCCCGAGCGGTCGCGCACCTACGCCGCGCTCGCCGCGGACGTGCGCGCGGGCGCGACGCACCTCGGCGCGACGGGCACGCGCCCCGGCGACGTCGTCGCCGTGTCCCTGCCCGACCCGCTGGACCTGCTCACGGCGGTCCTCGCCGCCGACCACGCCGGCGCGACGCCGCTCGTGTGCGACCCGGCGTGGCCGCGCGCGCACCGCGCGGAGGTCCTGCGCACCCTCGCCCCGCGCACGTTCGTCGAGGTGCCCCTGCCGCGCGGGGCCGGCACCCTCCCCGACCTCGTGCCGGGGCTCGCCCCGCAGGGGGGTGCGGGCCCCGGCACGGGCCACGAGCCCGGTCCGGACGACCTCGCGTGGGCGGGGTTCTCCTCGGGCAGCACGGGCCGGCCGCGCGCGGTCGTGCGCACGCGCGCGTCGTGGGCGGGGTCGTTCGACGACGTCACGCGGCTCCTCGGGCTGCGCCCCACCGACACCGTGCTCGTCCCCGGCCCGCTCGCGTCGTCGCTCTACTGCTTCGCCGCCGTGCACACGCTCGCCGTCGGCGCGTGCGCCTACCTCACGCGCACCCCGGCCGCCACGACCTCCGCGCTCGCGAGCAGCGACGTCGTGCACCTCGTCCCGCAGGTCCTCGACGACGTGCTCGACGCCGTGGCCGCGGGGGCGCCGTCCCGGCTGCGGCACGCGGTCGTCGGCGGGGCGTCCCTCGCCGCCGGGGCGCGGTCGCGCGCGGCGGCGCTCGGCATCGACGTGCTCGCCTACTACGGCGCGGTCGAGCTCTCGTTCGTCGCCTACGACCCCGACGGGTCGGGGCTGCGTGCGTTCCCGGGGGTCGACCTCGAGGTCCGGCCGCTGCCGCAGGCGAGCGTCGGCGAGGTCTGGGTCCGTTCGCCCTGGGTGTCTAGCGGCTACCTCGCGCGCGCCACCGGACCGCTGCGGCGCGACGGCGCGTGGAGCACCGTGGGCGACCTCGCCGACCCCCTGCCCGACCCGTCGACGTCGCCGTCCGCGCCCGGCGCCCCGCCCGGCACGCTCGTGCTGCGCGGCCGCGGCGACGGGGCGATCCTCACCGGCGGGTCGACGGTCGTGCCCGAGGACGTCGAGGTCGTGCTGCGCGCCGTGCCGGGGGTCCGGGACGTCGTCGTGCTCGGCACGGCGCACCGGCGCCTCGGGGCGGTCGTGAGCGCCGTCGTCGAGTGCGACGACCGGCCCGGGATGCGCGCCCACCTGGAGCGCGTCGCGCGCGGGGCGCTCGCCCCCGCCCAGCGGCCGCGGCGCTGGTACGGCACGCGCGCCCTCCCCCGGACCCCGTCGGGCAAGCCCGCGCGCGGGGCCGTGAGCGAGGCCCTGCTGGGGACCGACCCCGCGCGCTCGGGGATGGAGCCGCTGCGATGACCGCGTCGGGTGCGGGGGCGGACGCGCCCGCGGTCGTGGCCGCGCGCCGCACCTGGGTCGGGACCGCCGGGCACGGGCACCGGTCGTCGTCCGAGGTCGACCTCGCGGCGGGTGCGCTCGGCGCGACGCTCGGCGACGCGCGGGCCCTCGGGGTGGAGGACGACGTCGCCGACGTCCTGCTGGGGTGCTGCACCGGGCCCGGCGGGAACGTCGCGCGGGCCGCGGCGCTCGCCGCGGGACTCGGCGTCGTGGTGCCCGGGCTCACCGTCGACCGGCAGTGCGCGTCCGGTCTCGCGGCGGTGCTGCTCGCCGCGCAGCAGGTCCGGGCGGGCGAGGCGCGCCTCGTCCTGGCGGGCGGGACGGAGAGCGCGTCCCTCGCTCCCAGGCGCTCCCACCGCACGCCGTGGGGCGACGTGCCCTACGCGCGCGCCGCGTTCGCGCCGACGCCGTGGGCCGACCCGGGCATGGGGGCCGCCGCCGACGCGCTCGCGCGCCGCCGCGGCGTGACCCGCGAACGCCAGGAGGCGTACGCGGTGCGCAGCCACGCGCGCGCCCTCGCTGCGCACGCGGGCGGGCGGTTCGCGGCCGAGACGGTCCGGCTCGGCGCGCCGGCGCGGTCGCTCGCGCGCGACGAACGGGCGCGACGCCTCGACCCCGCGGTGCTCGCCCGCCTCTCGCCGGCCTTCACGCCCGGCGGCACCGTCACCGCCGCCACCGCGAGCCCGGTGAGCGACGGCGCGGCGGCGGTCGCGGTCGTGCCCGAGCGCGTCCGGCGCGAGCTCGGGGTCCCGGGCCTGCGCGTGCTCGCGTCGGCGACGGTCGGCTGCGACCCCGCGCTGCCGGGGTGGGGCCCGGTCCCGGCGGTGCGCGCCGCGCTCGACCGGGCGGGCGCGCGGCTCGACGACGTCGCGGCGGTCGAGGTCGTCGAGGCGTTCGCCGCGCAGGTCCTCGCGGTGACCGACGCGCTCGGGCTCGACCCCCTCGGCGACCCCGCCGACGACGCGCGGGTCTGCGCCGACGGCGGCGCGCTCGCGCTCGGGCACCCGTGGGGCGCGAGCGGCGCAGTGTCGGTCGTGCGGCTGTTCTCCCGGCTCGTGCGCACGGGCGCTCCGGCCGGGACGCTCGGCCTCGCGACGGCCGCCGTCGGCGGCGGGCTGGGCGTCGCGGCGGTCCTGGAGGTCGTCCGGTGATCGCGAGAGCCCGGGCCGGCCTGGGGCGACCGCGCGCCGTCGGGGACGCTCCGGCCGCGACGGCTGGGACGCCCGAGACGCCCGGGGCGTCCCCCGGGTCCGGGGCCTCCCTCGTGCACGAGTCCTCCGGGTCGGGCTGCACGGTCCGGCTCGAGGACGTCCGCGTGCGCCTCGGCGAGCGCGACGTGCTGCGCGGCGTCGACCTCGAGCTGCGCGAACGGCGCGTGGGGATCGTCGGGGCCAACGGCTCGGGCAAGAGCACGCTCGCGCGCCTGCTCAACGGGCTCGTCGTGCCGACGTCGGGCCGGGTCCTGGTCGACGGCCTCGACACGCGCCGCGACGGCCCCGCGGTCCGGCGGCGCGTGGGGTTCGTCTTCACGGACCCGGACGCCCAGATCGTCATGCCGACCGTCGCGGAGGACGTCGCGTACTCGCTGCGTCGCCACGCTCCGGCCGAGCGCGACGCGCTCGTGCGTGCCGCGCTCGCCGCGCGCGGCCTGGCGGACCACGCGGACCATCCCGCCCACCTGCTCTCGGGCGGGCAGAAGCAGCTCCTCGCGCTCACGTCGGTGCTCGCCGCGGGGCCGCGGCTCGTCGTCGCCGACGAGCCCACGACGCTCCTCGACCTGCGCAACACACGGCGGTTCGCCGCCGAGCTCGCGGCGCTCCCCCAGCAGGTCGTGCTCGTCTCGCACGACCTGTCGCTCATGGACGCGATGGACCGCGTGCTCGTGGTGGACGGCGGGCGGGTCGTCGCCGACGACGCGCCGGGGCCCGCCGTCGCGCGCTACCTGCGCCTCGTCGACGGGGCGTCGTCGTGACCCCGGGCACCTACCGGCCGGGGTCGTCGGTCCTGCACCGCGCCCCGGCCGGGGCCAAGCTCGTGGGACTGGCGGCGGCGTCGGCCGTCGTGCTGCTGGTGTCCTCGCCGGCGGGGGTCGGCGCGGTGGTCCTCGCCGTCGGCGCGCTCTACGCGGTCGCCGGCGTGGGATGGTGCGCGGCGTGGGAGCAGGTACGCCCCCTGCGCCTGGTCGTGCCCGTGCTGCTGGCCGTCCAGTGGCTCGCCCTCGGGCCGGTGCCGGCGGTGGTGCTCACGACCCGGCTCGTCGCGCTCGTCGCGCTCGCGGGGCTCGTCCTGCTCACGACCCGGACGGCGGCCGTCCTCGCCGCGATCGAGCGGGGGCTGCGGCCGCTGCACCGACTCGGCGTCGACGTCGACCGCGCGGCCCTCGTCCTGTCGCTCGCCGTGCGCTGCGTACCCGTCGTCTCCGCACTGGCTCAACGCGTGCGCGACGCGTGCCGCGCCCGGGGCCGCGAGCACGACGTCCGCGCCTACGCCGTCCCGCTCGTCGTCGGCGCGCTGCGCCAGGCCGACGCCCTGGGCGACGCGCTGCGCGCCCGCGGCCTCGACGACTGACGGCCCGCCCCACCGCCATGCCGAGAGAGCCGTGGTCCCGCGAGATAGACCCGTGGTCTCACGAGGTAGAGCCGTGGTCAGGACCAGACCTCTACCCCGCCGTACCAGACCTCTACCTCGCCGTACCAGGCCTCTACCTCGCGGAGAGGGGGCTCTCATCGGGCCGCCGGCTCGCCCGTGGCGCGGTGGCCGCGGAGGGAGACGACCGCCGCGACGAGGATGCCGACCACGGTCACGACGAGCAGGGCGCGGTAGTCGACGGCGCCCACGAGGGCCGCGCCGACCACGGTCAGCACGAGCTGCGGGACGTTGACCAGCAGCAGGCTCGCCGCGGCGACGCGCCCCTGGAGACCCGGGGGCGTGCGGAGCTGCCGCTCGGTGACGAAGCCGACGATCGACCAGGTGGCGCCGAGCCCGACCGCGCCCATGCCGAGGACGATCGCCACGACGTTCGTCCCCGTCGCGGGCACGATCCCGAGCGCGAGCACCAGCAGCCCGAGGGCGACGAGCCGCTGCGCGCCCCAGCGGGCGACGAGACGGGCGGCCGTGAGCCCTGCGACGATCGCGGTGAGCGCCTGGACCGAGGAGACGGGGCCCAGCAGCTCCGGGGCCAGCCCGAGCCCGTCCTCGATGATCGCGAGGCTGACCGCGTTGAGCAGCCCGACCCCCGCGAACGCGACGAGCATGGCGAGCGTGAGCACGCCGAGCGGGGCCGTCCGCACGAGGTGGCGGAAGCCCGCGGTCATCTCGTCCAGGTACGGCTCGCGCTCGGCGGCCGGGGTCGGGGGCGTCTCGACGATTCGGATCCGGCCGATGACGGTGCCCGAGACGGCGAACGCCACGGAGGCGGCGACCACGAGCGGCCACGCGCCGGCGAGCGCGTACGCGCCCGCGCCGACGACCGGCATGAGGAGGCGGAAGACCTGGTCGATCGTCGTGAGCCGGCCGTTCGCGGGCGCGATCGCCTCGTCCGGCAGCATGTCCCGCACGAGGCCCGCCTGGGCCGCCGCGGTCGCGAAGCCGACGGCCGAGTAGATCACCGTCACCACGAACACGAGCCAGACCTGCTCGGGCCCGCGCACGGCGAGGAGGGCGAGGAGGCTCACGGCACCGACGAGGTACGTGACGACGAGCATCCGTCGGCGCGACACGCGGTCGGCGAGCTGCCCGAGGAGCGGCGACGCGAGCGCCGGCAGACCGAGCGCCGCGAACACGAGGCCGGCGGCGCCGTTCGAGCCGGTGAGGTCCTTCACCCAGACGGCGAGGATGATCGCGAGGACCGAGTCGGCGAAGTTCGTGAACCCCCACGCGACCGACAGGAGACGGAACGGGCGGGACCGCAGCGCGGCACGAGGGTCCGGGGCGTCGTCGCGACCGGCGGCGGGGGCGGTCGCGGTGCGGGACTCCGGCGCCACCCCGGGCGCGTCGGCGGGAGCGGGCCGGGTGGTGGCGGTCGGCTCGGGCGTCGCGCTCATCGGGGGGCCTCCGGCAGGTCGGCGTTGACGATCGAGAAGAGGCGCGCGCGACGTGCCCCCGCGGGACGGAGCGACGGGTCGTCCCAGCGCCCCCGGAAGCGGTCCGTGAGCGCCTCGACCTCGCGAGCGAGCGCGTCGAGCTCCTCGCGCGTCGCGTAGAAGGACGCGCCGGTCATCGTCGAGGCGAGGAGCCACTGCGGGTCGTCGGCAGCGGACCCGGCGAGCCAGGCCCGGACACGCGCCGTCTCCTGGTCCAGCATGAGGGTCGCCACCGCGCCCGCGGCGTGCAGAGACTCCGGGACGTCGGGGTCGAACTTCGTCTGGCGGCCGCGCCCGACGGAGCGCCACGGGCGTTCCTTGCCGCGACGCTCCGCGGGCTCGACGTACCCGTACTTGGCGAGCATCCGCAGGTGGAAGGAACAGCTCGCGACGGACTCGCCCGTAACCTCGGCGCACCGTGTCGCGGTGACCTCGCCCTCGTCGTCGAGCAGCGCGAGGATCCGCAGGCGCAGCGGGTGGGCGAGCGCCCGGATGGTCGCCGGGTCGGTCGCGACGACCTGCCCCGGCTCGGGCCTCGGGCCGCGCGGGAGGCGGTCCGACGACGCCGGGCCGGGGCCGGTAGGGACGGCCGGCGGGCTGGAATGGGAGTCGGCTGGCGTGCTCATGCCCGCCACGCTAGTTCACGAAAGAGTTCTTGCGCAAGAGTTCTTTAGCGAGAGTCGCCCGTCGCTCCGGGAGCCGCGCGACGCGCGACCACGAGGTCGTGGACGCGGCTCACCGCGACCACGACCCCCAGAACCGCCACGGCGAGCGACAGGCCTGCCAGGACGTCGGTGAGGAAGTGGTACCCGAGGTAGAGCCGGCTCAGCGCCACGGACCCGATCACGAGCACGGAGGCGACCGCCCAGACCGCCAGGACCCCTGGGTCGTGGTGGCGGTGCCACACCAGGTAGCCGCCCACCAGGACGAGCGTCGCCGCGCCGATCGTGTGCCCGGACGGGAAGGAGAACGACCGCTCGACCCCGGCGACGACCATCGACACGTCGGGCGGCCTCGGCCGGGCGATCACGGCCTTGAGCACGGTCGAGACCAGCGTCGCGAGCACCATGGCGCCCGCGAGCAGGCCGGGCTCCCACCACGTCCCCGTGCGCCGCGCCCACACCACGCACCCGACCGCGACGAGGACGGGCAGCACGAACGGCCCGGACACTGTCGTGACCACCGTGAGGACGCCCGTCACGACCGGCGTGCGGTGCGCGACCATCCACGCGAGCAGCGGCTCGTCGAGCCGCCACAGGTCGTCCTGCTCGCGCACCGCGTCCAGGAGGAGGGCGAAGCCCGCGACCCCCGCGAGCACCAGGAGCACGCCCGGCCACACGCTCGCGAGGACCGCGCGCGCGGGCACGCCGCGCCGTTCGCCCGCCCTGCCGCCTGGCTGCCCGTCCCCCGCGCTCATCCCCGGAGGCTACGCACGGCGAGCCGACCGCGCAGCGCGGCCGACCGCCGTCGTGCACCGGCACCCGACGCTCGTGGCGAAAAAGGGATGCAGCGCCCCCGACGACCGTGGTCGGATGTACCCACACCGCGGTGACGTCCGTCCGGTCCGTACCGGGCGGTGGAGGGTCCGGCCAGACCCACGAACCCAGCGTCACGAGAGCAGAACCATGCATCCCTTGATCACGTACGACGTGGCGGCCCTCAGCCGTCGCGAGCAGCTGCAGGAGCAGACCCTGCGCCGGTCGCAGCTGCGCCGCACCACGACCCGCGTCCCGGCGAACACCCGGCAGGCCCGCCTGCCGCGCCGCACCGCATGACGCGCACCGACCGCTCGCCGGACCGGGGACCCTCCCCGACAGGCGGCGGCACCCCTCGTCGAAGGCCCCGACCGTCCGGACCCTGGTGGACCGGACAGCCGGGGCCTTCGTCGTGCGTGCCGCGGCTAGGCTGTCGCCCGTGAGTCCTGTGAACGCGAACGAACGCATCGTCTGGATCGACTGCGAGATGACCGGGCTAGACCTGGGCGCCGACGCCCTCGTCGAGGTCGCCGCCGTCGTGACCGACTCCGAGCTCAACGTGCTCGGCGACGGGGTCGACGTCCTCGTCCGGCCCCCGGCCGAGGCGCTCGAGCAGATGGGCGACTTCGTCCGCCAGATGCACACGACCTCCGGGCTGCTCGACGAGCTCGACGAGGGCCTGACGCTCGCCGAGGCCGAGCAGCGCGTCCTCGACTACGTCCGCACGTGGGTCCCCGAGCCCGGCAAGGCACCGCTGGCCGGCAACTCCGTCGGCACGGACAAGGGGTTCCTGGACCGCGACATGCCCGCTCTCATGGGCCACCTGCACTACCGCATCATCGACGTGTCCTCCGTCAAGGAGCTCGCGCGCCGCTGGTACCCGCGCGCGTACTTCTCCTCGCCGGAGAAGCACGGCGGGCACCGCGCGCTCGCGGACATCCTCGAGAGCATCGACGAGCTGCGCTACTACCGCGCCGCCGTGTTCGTCCCGCAGCCCGGTCCCGACTCCGCGACGGCGCGCAAGGTCGCCGAGCAGGTCGTGGCGACGAGCGTCACGCGCGGCCGGACCCGACCCTCCGACGACGGGGTCGAGACGTCCGTGGCCACCGTCACAGGATCCGCCGACGCCTGACCTCGAAAAGCGGTCCGGGAGCACCTCGCGGACCGGGTACACTTTTCGACGGCCGGTGCTTCACGCCCGGTCATGGTGGGTATAGCTCAGCTGGTAGAGCACCTGGTTGTGGTCCAGGGGGTCGCGGGTTCAAGTCCCGTTACTCACCCCAGACGGCGAGGGCCGGTCTCCGCAGGGAGACCGGCCCTCGCTGCGTCTCCCCGTCCGACCGCGCGTCAGGCGGCGCGGTGCGAGGCGACGGCGAGCACGCCGCCCAGGCCGATCATCATGCCGCCGCCCGTCGCGCGGACCGCGCTCAGGCGCCGGGGCGACGAGGCGAACCACGTCCGCGCCGCGCCGGCGGCGAGCGCCCACGCGCTGTCGCAGACGAACGCGATCACCGTGAAGACCAGCCCGAGCACCATCATCTGGGCGGGCACGCGACCGGCGTGGAAGTCCGTGAACTGGGGCAGGACGGCCACGAAGAACACGATGGTCTTCGGGTTCGTCACGCCGACGACGTAGCCCTGCCGCACGACGCGCCACCACGGCTCGCGCACGGGCGCGACGTCGACGTCGACGCTCCCGTCGCGCCGGTGCCGGATCGCCTGGACGCCGAGGTAGGCGAGGTAGGCCGCGCCGACGAGCTTGACGACCGTGAAGACGGCGACGGATGTCGCGACGACCGCGCCGACGCCGAGCGCCACGGCGGTGACGAGCGTCAGCGCGCCGAGCTCGTTGCCGAGGACGCTCAGCACCCCGCCGCGGTGCCCGAGCGTGAGCGACCGGCCGACGACGAAGAGCACGCTCGGGCCGGGGATCACGACGAGCACGAGCGAGGCGAGGGAGAAGGCGAGCAGGGAGTCGAGGTGCGGCACAGCGCCACGATAGGACCCGACATGACGTGCGTCACGGGAGAATCCCCCGCGACCCCCGAGCGGCCCGCGACGACTCACGAGGCCTGGGACGGCGCGAAGCCGACGTACCGGTGCGAGTGCGACGTGTCGGTGGTTCGACGTACGGTCGGTGGACGCGTGGCAATGCGCTCGGCTCGCCGGCCACGGTCGTGGTTGGGTGGGAGGCCGGTTCACCGACTGTCGGGAGGCAGCGCCCCATGATCGAGTTCCGATCGGTCACCAAGACGTACCCGGACGGCACGGCGGCGGTCGCGGACTTCGACCTGGTGATCCCGCCCCACCGCACGACGGTGCTCGTCGGGTCGTCCGGGAGCGGCAAGACGACGCTCCTGCGCATGATCAACCGCATGGTGGAGCCCACGTCGGGCACGATCGAGATCGACGGCGCCTCCGTCCTCGCCCGGGACCCCGTGAAGCTGCGACGCAGCATCGGGTACGTCCTGCAGAACGGCGGCCTGCTCCCCCATTACAAGGTCGTCGACAACGTGACGACGGTCCTGCGCCTCGAGGGCACGTCACGCCGGCAGGCGCGCGACCGTGCGCTCGAGCTGCTCGACACCGTGGGACTCGACCGCGGGCTCGCGGACCGCTACCCGAGCCAGCTCTCGGGGGGCCAGCAGCAGCGCGTCGGGGTGGCGCGCGCGCTCGCCGCGGACCCCAACATCCTGCTCATGGACGAGCCGTTCGGGGCCGTCGACCCGATCGTGCGCGCCGAGCTCCAGGCGGAGACCATCCGGCTGCAGCGCGAGCTGGACAAGACGGTCGTCTTCGTCACGCACGACATCGACGAGGCGTTCCTGCTCGGCGACCAGGTCGTGATCCTCGAGAAGGGGGCGCAGGTGGCCCAGATCGGGTCGCCGAGCGAGATCCTCGAGAACCCGGCGAGCGAGTTCGTCGCGAGCTTCATCGGGGCGGAGCGCGGCACCCGCGCGCTGCACACGAAGCACACGGAGCACGGGACCGTGCTCGTGGACGGGAGAGGACGCACGCAGGGCGTCCTGGTCGACGACCACGTCGAGGGCGGCGCATGACCTGGGTCCTGGACAACCTCGACCTCATCGGCCGCCTCACGGTCGAGCACCTGAGCCAGTGCGTGGTGCCGATCGTGCTCGGGTTCCTCGTCTCGATCCCGCTGGGCTGGCTCGCCTTCCGGTTCCGCCTCACGCGGGGCCTCGTCCTGACGCTCGTCGGCCTGCTCTACACGATCCCGTCGCTCGCGCTCTTCGCGCTGCTCCCGCCGCTCCTCGGCATCAGCTTCCTCTCCGAGCTCAACCTGGTCGTCGCGCTGACGGTCTACGCCGTGGCCATCATGACCCGGTTCGTCGCCGACGCCCTGGCGTCGGTCGACCCGACGGTCCGGCAGGCGGCCCTCGCGGTCGGCTACGGGCCGTGGCGCCGCTTCTGGCAGGTCGACCTCCCGCTCGCGGGCCCGGTCGTGCTCGCCGGGCTCCGCGTCACGGCGGTGTCGACCATCTCGCTCGCGACGGTCGGCATCCTCATCGGGATCGACAACCTCGGCTACCTCTTCACGAACGGCTACCAGCGGCAGATCGTCGCCGAGATCCTCTCGGGCGTCGTCGCGGTCGTCGTCATCGCCCTGCTCGTCGACCTGCTGCTCGTGCTCGCCGGGCGAGCGGTCATGCCCTGGTCCCGGAAGGTGCGCGCATGAACCTCTTCTCCGACGCCATCGCCTGGATCTTCTCGCCCGCCCGGCTGACCGGCGCGCTCCCCCTCCCGGAGGCGATCTGGACCCACCTCGCGTTCACGTTCGTCTCCGTGCTCGTCGCCGCGGCGATCGCGATCCCGGCGGGCTGGGCCATCGGCCACACCGGACGCGGGCGGGAGTTCGCGGTCGCGCTCTCGGGCGCGGCCCGTGCTGTGCCGTCCTTCGGGCTCGTCCTGCTCCTCGTGCTCGTCTTCGGGGTGACACACAAGGTCACCGCGTCCGTCACCGCGTTCGTCCTCCTCGCCATCCCGCCGATCCTCGCCGGCGCCTACGCCGGTGTGGAGGCCGTCGAGCGGCGCGTCGTCGACGGCGCCCGGTCCGTCGGCATGACCGGCTGGCAGGTGCTCTTCCGGGCCGAGGTGCCGCTCGGTCTCCCGCTGCTCATCGGCGGTCTCCGCTCCGCGACCCTCCAGGTGGTCGCGACCGTCACGCTCGCGGGCTACATCGGCAACTGGGGCCTCGGCTTCTACATCGTCCAGGGCATCCAGATCCGCGACTTCTCCCAGATCCTCGGGGCCTCTCTCCTCGTCGTCGTCCTCGCCGTCGTGCTCGACGCGCTGTTCGCGATCCTCCAGCGGGTCGTCGTCCCGCGCGGCGTGACCGCCGGTCGCTCGCCGGACGACGCGCCCGCCCGGCGGAGGCGTCGCCCGGCCCCCGCCCCGACCACCGCCTGACGCGCGGGCGAGACCCCCGCACCGCACGTCGCCCGACCGACCCCTCCCAGCCCCTCCCGGTCCCCGGGACGGCCCTCAGAAAGGCAGACACATGCGCAGCACCCGACGCACCGCCGCCCTCGTCGCCGCCGCGGCGACCGCCGTCCTCACGCTCACCGCCTGCGGCGGCGGGTCCGACCCGCTCGACGCCGACACCGGGGACGCCTCGTCCGACGCCATCGTCATCGGCTCCCAGGCCTACGACTCGAACGAGATCATCGCCGAGATCTACGCCCAGGCTCTCGAGGCCAAGGGCTTCACGGTCGAGCGGAACTTCTCGATCGGCCAGCGCGACGCCTACATGCCCGCGCTCGAGGACGGCGAGATCCAGCTCTTCCCGGAGTACACGGGAAACCTGCTGCAGTTCTTCGACCCGGAGACCACCGCGACGTCCCCCGAGGACGTCTACGCCGCGCTCCAGGAGGCCCTGCCCGACGGGCTCACGGTCCTCGACCAGTCGACCGCGACGGACCAGGACTCCTACAACGTGACCGAGGCCTTCGCCACGGAGCACGACCTCACGAGCCTCGCGGACCTCGCCGGGCTCGACGTGCCGCTCACGCTCGGCGGCCCAGCGGAGCTCGAGCAGCGCCCCTACGGCCCGCAGGGCCTCAAGGACGTGTACGGCGTGGACGTCTCCTTCGTCGCCACGGGCGACACCACCGTGCAGGACCTCGTGGCCGGCACGGTGAACATCGCCAACGTGTTCAGCGCCGACCCGAGCATCCAGACCGAGAACCTCGTCACCCTCGACGACCCCGAGGGCCTGTTCCTCGCGTCCCACGTGGTGCCGCTCGTCGACGCGGACGTCGCCGACGAGATCGCGGACGTCATCAACCCGGTGAGCGCGGCGCTCACCCCGGAGGGCCTGATCGCCCTGAACGTGGAGTCCCGGGTCGACCAGCGCTCCCCCGAGGACATCGCCGCAGACTGGCTGTCCGAGAACGGCCTGGCCTGACCTCGCGTCCGACGTGATCGTGGCCCGCCCCGCCCCGGGACGGGCCACGGTCGCGGGCCGGCCGACCGCCGGTCCGTGACGAAGCGCGCGACGTCGGTGCGGCGGCGTCCCGGTGCAGCGTCAGTGCGCGACGCGCGCGGTGATCGCGTCGGCGAACCGGTCGAGCGACCCCGGCGCGAGGGCGAGGAAGAGCGACGGCTCGGTGAGCTCGAGCTCGATGACGACGACGCCGCCGTCGTTGCCCGTCACGACGTCGACGCGCGCGTACAGGAAGCTCGCCACGTCCCCGCCGCCGACGGCGTCGGCCGCCACCGCGAGCGCCCGTCGCGCGACGTCGAGCTGCTCCTCGGTCGCGGTGAACGGGCTCATCTCCTCCTGCTGGTACAGGCCGCGGGTCGGGCGGTGCGGGCCGGTGAGGAGCGCGTTCTTGCGCACGGCGTGGGAGAACTCGCCGTCGACGAAGACGAGGCCCGTCTCGCCCGCGGTGTCGACGCTCGTCACGTACGGCTGCACCATGACCTCGCGCCCCGAGACCAGCAGGTTCTTCGCGTGCTGGATCGCGAGCCCGCGCGAGTGCGCCTCACCCGCCTGGTAGCGGCCCGTGTCCTTGGCCCCGGCGCTGACGACCGGCTTGATGACGAAGTCGCCCTGCGCGGGCAGGCGCGTGTGGATCGCACGCGAGGAGAGGTTGCGCGCGGGGTCGAGCCACAGCGTCGGGATCACGGGGATGCCCGCGCCCTCCAGCTCGCGCAGGTAGCCCTTGTCGGTGTTCCAGCGCAGCACGGCCTCCGCGTTGAGGATGCGCGGGACGCGCGCCGCCCACGCGACGAACTCGTCGCGCCGGGCCGAGTAGTCCCACGTCGAGCGCACGACGACGGCGTCGAACGCGGCCCAGTCGACGTCCGGGTCGTCCCAGACGGCGGGCTGCGCGGCGACGCCACGGGCGTCGAGCGCGCGCACGAGCGGTGCGTCGTCGGGGTCCAGGTGCGGCAGGACGGAGCACGTCGCGAGGGCGACGCGCGGGGCTGAGGTCTCGGTCGTCACGCCCCGAGCCTAGGGGACGGGACCGCCGCGCGGGCGCCCGCACCTCGTGACGCGCCCACCCCGGGCGGCGCGCGCACGCCGCCGCGTGCGCGCGCCTACAGCCCGTACTCCTCGAGGAAGCGCAGCCAGACCTCGCTCACCGTCGGGTACGACGGGACGGCGTGCCACAGCCGACGCAGCGGGACCTCGCCCACGACGGCGATCGTCGCGGCGTGCAGCATCTCCGCCGCGTCGGGGCCGACGAAGGTGGCGCCGACCACGACCTCGCGCGCGGCGTCGACCACGAGCTGGGCGCTGCCGGCGTAGTCCTCGGCGCGCACGGCGGCGCCGGAGACGTTCGCGAGGTCGTACCGCACGACCCGCACGTCGATCCCCGCCTCCCGGGCGGACGCCTCGGTGTGCCCGACTGCCGCGACCTCGGGGCGCGTGAAGACGACCTGCGGGGACGCGACGCCGTCGGCCGTCGCCGCGAACCGCGACCACGGCTCGGGCGCCGCGCCGACCGCAGGTGCGCGCTCCCCCGCGGTCGGCGCCCCGTCGGCGTCCGGGTCGCCGAAGCGCGCGGCGACGACGTCACCCACGACCCGGCCCTGGTACTTGCCCTGGTGGGTCGTCGCGACCCGGCCCGTGACGTCGCCCGCGGCGTACAGCCAGCCGTCGGCGTCCTCGGGGCCACTCCGCACCACCCCCTGGACGAGCATCGTGTCGTCGACGTCGAGCGCGCGTCCCGGGGTGAGGCCGACGCTGTCGACGCCGAGGTCCTGCGTCCGGGGGGCGCGACCGGTGGCGACGAGCACGCGCTCCGCCGTCACGGGCGACACGTCCGGCGCCTCGCCGGCGTCGTCCCCACCCCGGCGCGACCCGACGGACGAGAGAGTGAGGCGCGCCCCGCCGTCGGGCAGCGCCTTTACCGACTCGGTGGCGACGCCGAGGCGCACGTCCACGCCCAGCTCGCGCAGCGACGCCGCAACCGCCTCGCCCGCCCAGGGCTCGGTCCGGCCCAGCAGCCCCCCGCGCGAGAGGACCGTGACGCGCGCGCCGAGGTCGGCGAACGCGACGGCCATCTCCGCCGCGACCACTCCGCCGCCCACGATCGCGAGCGACGCGGGGACGTCCTCGACCGCCGTCGCCTCACGGCTCGTCCAGGGGTTCGCGTCGGCGAGGCCGGGCACGTCCGGGAGCACGGGGACGCTCCCGGTCGCGACGATCACCGCGTGCCGGGCCGCGAGCCGCCGCGTCCGCGGGAGGTCGTCCGGGTCGGCGTCGGGCTCCTCGGCCACGACCTCCACGAGGCGCGGTCCGACGATCCGTCCCAGCCCGCGCACGAGCGCGATCCCCGCGCCCTCGACCCAGGAGACCTGGCCGCCGTCGTCCCAGTCCGCGACCATCGCGTCGCGGCGCGCGAGGACCGCGGGGACGTCGAGCGCGTCGTCCACGCCCACCCCCGGCACGCCCCGCGCCTCGGCGCGCGCCGCGCCGGGCCGTAGGAGCGTCTTGGAGGGGATGCACGCCCAGTAGGAGCACTCGCCCCCCACCAGCTCGGCCTCGACGAGCGCGACGCTCAGGCCCGTGCGCCCGGCACGGTCGGCGGCGTTCTCCCCGACGGGTCCGCCGCCGATCACGATCACGTCGTAGGTCTCGTCGGGCGCGGTCTCCTGCTGCGGGTCGCTCGTCATGGGCCCATCCTCACGCGCCCTCGCGCTCGTCGCCCAGCGGGACGTCGGCGAGCTCGGAGACGCGTCAGGCGACGCGCGCCTCGTCGAGCCGGTCGAGGACCTGCCGCACCGTCTCGGCGACGGACCGTCCCGTGGTGTCGAGGTGCAGACCGCCCGGCGTGGCCCGGGCCGCCGCGGCGAACTCGTCCGGTGTCCACTCCCCGTACGCCTGCTTGTGCCGTGCGGCGTCGCGCGCGGCGAGGGTCGCGGCGTCCGGGGTGAGCACCACGGCGTAGCACGGCCGGGTGCGGACGCGCGCCGTGAACCGCTCGAGGTCGGGCCCGAGCAGGATGTCCTGGATGACCGCGACCACTCCCGCCGCGGCGTAGGCGTCCGCCGCCTGCGCCGCGAGCACCTGCCGCAGGTCGAGCTGGGCGCGCGCCGCGGCCGAGAGGGGTGGCGCCATCGACGCCTGCCCGCTCACCACGAACCGGCGGAACATGTCGCCGCGCACGTGCGCGGCGAGGGGGAACGTCCGGGCGAGCGCGTCGGCGACCGTCGACTTGCCCGAGGCCATCGCCCCTGTGACGACGAGGACAGGCGCCGGGATCCCCGCGGGGGCGACCGCGTCGGGTGGGATCGGAGAGGTCATGGCGCGACCGTACGTCGCGGGCCGGGCCCGCGGCGACGGGATTGCGGCGCGACGGGACGTCGGTGCGGCGGGACGGGCGGCGCGCGCGTCGACCGGTCCACCGGACGCGGGACGCCCCCGGTCCGGTCGGACCGGGGGCGTCCTCGCGCGGAGGGCAGGGGCGTCCCGCTAGTGCACGACCGCCTTCTCGGCCCCCGCGCCCGTGAGCGAGCGGACCTCCATCTCGGCGAACTTCTCCGGGTGCGGCTTCTCCTTGCTGAGCAGCGTCCCGACGATCCCGAGCAGGAACGCGAGCGGGATGGAGATGATGCCCGGGTTGCTCAGCGGGAAGATCGCGAAGTCGATGTCGGTGTTCTTGATCATCGACAGGCTCGCGCCCGTCACCGGGTCGACCTTGCCGGACACGACGGGCGAGAACGCGATGAGCACGATGCACGAGACGAGCCCGCCGTACATGCTCCACAGCGCCCCGGACGTGTTGAACCGCTTCCAGAACAGCGAGTAGAGGATGGTCGGCAGGTTCGCGCTCGCCGCGACCGCGAACGCGAGCGCCACGAGGAACGCCACGTTCTGGCCCTGCGCGAAGATGCCGCCGAGGATCGCGAGGATCCCGATGACGACGACGGTGATCCGCGCGACCTTGACCTCGCCGTCGGGCTTCACCTCGCCCCGCTTGATGACGTTGGCGTAGATGTCGTGGGCGAAGCTCGCCGCCGCGGTGATCGTCAGGCCCGCCACGACGGCGAGGATCGTCGCGAACGCGACGGCGGAGATGAACCCGAGCAGGATCTCCCCACCGAGCGCGAACGCGAGCAGCGGTGCCGCCGAGTTCACGCCGCCTGGTGCGGCGCTGATCGTCTCCGGCCCCACGAGCGCCCCGGCGCCGTACCCGAGCACGAGCGTGAACAGGTAGAAGATGCCGATGAGCCAGATCGCCCAGACGACCGAGCGGCGGGCCTCCTTGGCCGACGGCACGGTGTAGAACCGCATGAGCACGTGCGGCAGGCCGGCGGTCCCGAGCACGAGGGCCAGGGCGAGCGAGAGGAAGTCGAGCTTCGTCGTACCGGTCGCGCCGTACTGCTTGCCCGGCTCGATGAGCGCCTCGCCGCCCGGACCGGCCTTGTCGATCGCGCCCTGGAGCAGGTCGGACAGGTTGAAGCCGAACTTCGCGAGGACCCACACCGTCATGACGGCGGCGCCCGCGATGAGCAGCACGGCCTTGATGATCTGGACCCACGTGGTGCCCTTCATGCCGCCGACCAGCACGTAGAGGATCATCAGCGCACCCACGACCGCGACCACGACGCTCTGGCCGGCCGTGGTGTCGATGCCGAGCAGCAGCGCCACGAGCCCGCCCGCGCCGGCCATCTGGGCGAGCAGGTAGAAGAACACGACGGCCAGGGTCGCCAGCGCCGCCGCCATCCGCACGGGCCGCTGCCTGAGCCGGAACGACAGCACGTCGGCCATCGTGAACTTGCCCGTGTTGCGCAGCAGTTCGGCCACGAGCAGGAGCGCGACGAGCCACGCCACGAGGAAGCCGATCGAGTAGAGGAACCCGTCGTACCCGTTGATCGCGATGGCGCCGCAGATCCCGAGGAAGCTCGCCGCGGAGAGGTAGTCGCCCGCGATGGCCGTGCCGTTCTGCGGGCCGGTGAACGACCGCCCGCCCGCGTAGTAGTCGGCCGCGGACTTGTTCTGCCGCGACGCGCGCAGCACGATCACGAGCGTCACCGCGACGAACACGCCGAAGATCGCGATGTTGACGACCGGGTTGCCGACGTCCGTGGCCTCCGCGGCCAGCACCTGCGCGCTCACAGCTCGTCCTCCTCGATCTCGCGGCGCAGCTCGTCGGCCGCGGCGTCGAACCGCCTGTTGGCCCAGCGCGCGTAGATCATGGTGATCGCGAACGTGGACACGAACTGCCCCAGGCCGAAGAGCAGCCCGACGGTGATGTTCCCCCAGACCGTGGTGCTCATGAAGTCGTGCGCGTAGTTCGCGAGCAGGACGTAGGCGAAGTACCACACGAGGAAGAGCGCGGTCATCGGGAAGACGAAGTTCCGGAACCGTCTGCGCAGGTCCTGGAACTCGGGCGAGCGTTGCACGCGCTGGTAGTCGGTCTCGTCGACGGACCCCGGTCCGGGGTCGGCCGTCACGTCGGTCATGACGCCTCCGTTGGCTCATTCCGTGGACTGACAGAGAGCCCGCACCCCGCAGACGGCCACCTGTCGACGCGACCGCACGCGACACTGCGTGCCCGGGGCGACGTTCCACCCCCGGCACAATGTGCCGTAGATCACTTCTGTCCGCAAGAACCTGACGCGGTCGGTCGGCCGACGGGCACCACGGCGTCAGACGCGCGCGTACTCCAGGTCGGTGATGACGCGGCCTGCCGTCTGGCCCTTGCGCTCGAACCCCGTCAGCACGCGCCCCTCGAAGCGCGGCGCCACCCCGCGCGGGCCATGGACGTTGCGCAGCCCCGGCGCGGCGTCGAGCACGTCGAGCATCTGCACCGCGTACTCCGCCCAGTCCGTGGCGAGCCGCAGCGTGCCGCCCGGCCGCGCGTCGTCGCCCTCGCCCGGAGCCCGCAGCACCCGCTCGGCGAGCGGCGCGAACGACGGCGCCACGAGGCGCCGCTTGTGGTGGCGGGACTTGTGCCACGGGTCCGGGAAGAAGACCCACAGCTCGTCGACGCTCCCCGCGGGCAGCGTCGTGGCCAGCAGCTCGGCCGCGTTCGCCTGGACCAGCCGCACGTTCGTCAGGCCGCGCTGGGACGCGCGCAGCACGGTCTGGGCGAGGCCCGGGGCGTACACCTCGACGGCGAGGAAGTCGGTGCCCGGGTCGTTCTCGGCCGCGGCCACCACGGCCTCGCCCTGGCCGGAGCCGATCTCCACCACGAGACGCGCGTCGCGCCCGAACGTGCCCGCGACGTCCAGCACGAACTCCGGGTCGACCGAGGTCCGCGCGACGTCCCGCGGCACGTCCACGACGTAGCGGTCCCGGTGGGCGTCCCACGCGCGCTGCTGGCGCGGCGCGAGGCGCCCGCTGCGCCGCACGAACGACACGGGCTGGGTCCGGTAGCGCGGGCGGTCGTCGCCGGCGACCGGGGCCACGGAGGGCGCGCCGGTCACGGGCTCGTCGAGGGTCTCGGGGGTCGGGTCGGGCACCGCACCAGGGTACGGGCGCCCCGCGCGAGGACCTACCGCGCGGGGCGCCCGGGGCCGTCCGTCAGACGTACGCCGCGTACGCCGGCAGGTCGAGGACGCCGTTGCCCGACAGCCCGAGCACGATAACCTCCGGCTCCGTCGCGGCGCGCGCGTGCGCGATCGCGGCCGCCACGGCGTGCGTCGACTCGGGCGCCGGGATGATGCCCTCGCTGCGCGCGAAGAGCGTGCCCGCGACGAACGCGTCGTCCTGCTCGACGGCGACCGCGTCCATGAGCCCGAGGTTCACCGCGTGCGACACCATCGGCGACATGCCGTGGTACCGCAGGCCGCCCGCGTGGATCGCCGGCGGGACGAAGTCCTTGCCGAGCGTGTGCATCTTGAGCAGCGGCGTGAGGCCCGCGACGTCGCCGAAGTCGTACCGGTACTCGCCCTGGGTGAGCGACGGGCACGCGGCCGGCTCGCACGCGACGAGCCGCGTCGTCGTGCCCTCGCGCAGGTTGCGGCCCAGGAACGGGAACGTCAGGCCCGCGAGGTTCGACCCGCCGCCCGCGCAGCCGAACACCACGTCCGGCGCGCCCTCGCCCGCCTCGTCGAGCTGGACGAGCGCCTCCTGGCCGATGACGCTCTGGTGCAGCATGACGTGGTTGAGCACGCTCCCCAGCGCGTAGTGCGCCGCGGGGTCCTTCGCGGCCGTCTCGACGGCCTCGCTGATCGCCATGCCCAGGGAGCCGGTCGTCTCCGGGTCCGCGGCGAGCATCGCCCGCCCCGCCTCGGTGAGGTCCGACGGCGACGGGTGGCAGACCCCGCCGTAGACCTCCATCTGCGCCCGGCGGTACGGCTTGGCGTCGAACGACGCGCGCACCTGCCACACCTCGACGTCGAGCCCGAGCAGTGCGCCCGCGAACGACAGCGACGCGCCCCACTGGCCCGCACCCGTCTCGGTCGTGAGCTTCGTCGTGCCCTCGAGCGCGTTGTAGTACGCCTGCGCGACGGCGGTGTTCGGCTTGTGCGAGCCGACCGGGCTCACGCCCTCGTACTTGTAGTAGATCCGGGCCGGGGTGCCCAGGGCCCGCTCGAGACGCCGTGCGCGCACGAGCGGCGACGGCCGCCACAGCGCGTAGATCTCGCGGACCGTCTGCGGGATCTCGACGTAGCGCTCCGTCGTCACCTCCTGCTGGACGAGCGCGAGCGGGAACAGCGGCGCGAGGTCGTCGGGCGTGAGGGGCTCGCGCGTGCCGGGGTGCAGGTGCGGGGGCACGGGCTCGGGCAGGTCCGCGGCCAGGTTGTACCAGTGCGTCGGGACGGTCGAGGGCACCTCCGCTCCGGTCGGCTCGAGGGACCGGACGGGGACGGGAGACTGCTGTGTCGTCATTCTGGGGCTCCAGCTCGGGGGTACTCGGGAGGTACAGGCCGCTGGGCCGACGACGCGTGCACCGGGGTCCGCCGAGGCCGCCCACGTCGTCGGGGCACGGCCGGATGAGGTCACCGGCCGTCAGGCGGCCGGCCACCAAGGGGTCACGGACGGGTGCGTCACGAGGCCGACCCTACCCCGCCGCGCGCGGTCCGGACACCGCCGGACGAGCCCGCGGGCGACGGAGGACCACCGGCACCGGCCTCGGGACGATCGGCTCTCGCGCGCGCGGGGAGCCGGGCGGTGGGATGGGGCCAGGACGCCGGACGACGGCAGTGCCGGCGCGGACGGAAGGAGCCGTCATGGTCAGCAACCACGTACCGGGGAGGTTCGAGGGCCGCACCGCGATCGTCACCGGCGCGGGCGCCGGGATCGGGCGCGCCACGGTCGAGCGGTTGCTCGCGGAGGGCGCGCGCGTCGTCGCGACGGACGTCCGGGAGGACCGGCTGGACAAGCTCGTCGCGGACGTCGGGACCGACGCCCTCGTGACGGTCGCGGGCGACGTGAGCGCGCAGACCACCGTGGACGCGGTGGTCGCGGCGGCGGACGGCCGCGTGGACGCGCTCGCCAACGTCGCGGGCATCATGGACGGGTTCCTGCCGACGGCCGAGGTCGACGACTCCACGTGGGACCTCGTCCTGGCCGTCAACGTCACGGCCGTCATGCGGCTCACGCGCGCGGTGCTGCCCCTCATGCTCGCCGCGGGCAAGGGCGCGATCGTCAACGTCGGGTCCGAGGCGGGCTCGCGCGCCTCGGCCTCGGGCACCGCGTACGCCACGTCGAAGCACGCGATCGTCGGCTTCACCCAGAGCACGGCGTTCTTCTACACCCCGCAGGGCGTGCGGGCGAACGTCGTCGCGCCGGGCGCCGTCGCGACGAGCATCGAGGCGCCCTTCCGCTCGCAGTACGCCGGCGAGCGGCTCGGACCGGTCATGGCGACGACCGTCCCGCCCGCCGCGAGCGCCGACGAGCTCGCCGCGGCGATCACGTGGCTGCTGTCGGACGACTCGGCCAACGTCTCCGGTGCGGTCCTGCACAGCGACGGGGGCTGGGCCGCCGTCTGACACGGCGGCTCCCGGGCCGAGAACGGAGACGTGGCCCCCGAGCGCGAGTGCTCGGGGGCCACGTCTCACCTCTCGCCGCCGCGCGTCACCGGGTCGCCCCGGTCAACCGCGCGGTGCACGGGTCAGCCGCACGACAGCGCGTCGAACGCGACGTCGCCCGCGAACGTGCGGTCGCCTCCGCTCGCGGCCACGTGCGCGCTGCCCGCCGCGACCTGCGCCGAGCGGACCGCGAACGCCTGGTACGCCGACGCGCCCGGCTGCACGTCCGTCACGGTGCGCTCGCCGTACGGCGTGCTCAGCGTGACGTCGACCGGCACGGTGTCGGCGTTGGTCGCGCGGACCGCGACGTACGCCGTGCCCGCCATGCACTGGCTGCGCGCCGTCGTCGAGACGACGAGGCCGTCCTGGGCGGGTGCCGTCGTGAACGTCGTGACCGGCGAGACCGCCGTTCCCCCGCCGGCGCTCGTCGCGGTGACGACCCACGCGTGCAGCGCGCCCGCCTCGAGGCCGTCCCAGGTGACGGTCGCGACCTCGCCCGAGGGCACGGTCGTGCTCCCGATCTCCTCGGCCGGGGCGTAGAGCGCCACGGCATCCGTCACGAGCGTGGTCGTGCGGGTCGTGAGGTCGACCGGCACCGTGAAGTCGTCCTCGAGCCCGTTGTAGCGCTGGCGGTCGTCGTACTCCGTGGCCCCGAAGTTCTCGAGCCACGGCGAGTACGTGTCGACGACGAGCTCGGAGCGGTCGACGTCGAACTGGAGCAGGCGCAGGTAGCTCGACCCGAGCCGCAGGCCCTGGTCGGGCGCGTAGCCACCGATCTCGGTGAGACCGGCCTCCTCGGCGGTGACCTCGTAGAACTGGTAGTCCGCGAGCAGCTCGACGACGCCGTTGCCGGGCGTGCCGACGTCGCGCTTCACGTTGATCCCCACGCCGTGCTCGTGGCCGGAGAGCACGAGGAAGACGTTCGGGTTCGGCTCGACGACCTTCGAGTACAGCAGGCGCCCGTCCGGGGTGGAGAACGGCGCTCCACGGCCGTCGGGGTTGGTGCTCGGCGCGAGGTAGTCGTGCGCGAGCAGGATCGCGTTGCGGTCGGCGAACTGCTCGAGCACGCCGTCTGCCCAGGCGGCCTCCTCGTCGGTCACGCCGTACGAGAGGTACACGGCGACGAAGTCCAGGCCGCCGGCCGTGAACAGGTCGTAGTGGTTCTGGTTGTCGCCCTCGCGCCACGGGCCGCCGTAGGACGCGTCCTGCCAGCCGGCCGACAGCGCCTCGTACCGCTCGGGCCCGTAGTAGGCGTTGTAGAGCGCGCCGGGTCCGTTGTCGGCGCCCGTGAGGTTGTCGTGGTTGCCCGCCAGGACGCCGTTGGGGATGCCCGCGTCGTCGAGCAGCCGCTGCGCGGACGACGAGAACTCGTACTCGCCGCGGACCTGGGCCGCCATCGCGTCGTCCGCCGGCGTGCGCGTGTAGTTCTCGACGATGTCGCCCGTGTGCGCGACGTACTCGATGCCGCGCTCGTCCGCGTTGTCGACGACCCACTGCACGAGGTCGGTGTAGGACTTCGCCCAGACCGCACGCTCCTCGGCGGTCTCCTGCTCGACGGCACCCTCGGACAGGTACTGCGTGTCGGTGAAGTGGACCATCGAGAAGTCGTACGCGTCGCGGTCCGCGAACGACGTCGGCTCCTCGGTGCCGACGCCGTCGTCGATGTCGTCGGCGAACGGGTCGGTGCCGGTGACGAGGACGTGGACCGTCCCCTGGGTCGCGTGCCGCGCGGACAGCGTGGCCGTCAGGCTCGTCGGCCCCTCGACGGCGCCGCGCGCGGAAGCCAGCGCCTCCCAGGCCGCACCGTCCCAGACGTGGAGCGTCGCGAGGCGCTGCGGGTCGATGACGCCGTCCCACCGGACGGTCTGCCCCGCCACGTCGCCCTCCGCCGCGATCTCGAAGCGCTGGAACGCGACGTCGGCGGCGGGCGCCGCGTCGAGCGTCGCGCCGTCGCCCGGGACGAGCGCGTCGACGTCGGCCGGGCTCTCGCCCTCGACGTGCAGCACGTCGGTGGGCACCGCGGCGGTCTCGCCCTGCGCCGCGGCCACGGGCGAGCGCACGTCGGCGCGTGCGAACGTCGCCGTGACGTCACCGCCGCCAGGGGCGCTCACGCGCGCGCCCAGCTCGACGGAGCCCTCGACGCCGGTCGTGCCGGTCGCGGGGGTCAGGTCGGTCGGGACGTCCGGGACGCCGAGGCTCGTGAAGCCGATCTCGTGCGTGCTCGCGTTGCCGAGCACGTCCGTCGCCGTGACGACGAGGGTGTGCGCCCCGGGCTCGAGGCCCGGGCCGACGAGCGCGCCCGCCTCGACGGCGTCGCCGTCGAGCGTGACGGACGGGCCCTCGAGCACGCCCGACGCGTCCGTGAGCTCGACGGCGAGGCTGGTCGCCGTGGCGAGCTCGGCCCCGGCGGCGGGCGTGCTCGACGCGACGGCGGGGCCCGTGTTGTCGGTCGTGACCGTGCGCCGGGCCGTGGCCCCCGCGGCGGTCGAGGAGGTCAGGACGTGCTCGCCGTCGGCGAGGGCGGCGGTGTCGAGGTCCGCGCGCAGGCCGGGCGCCGGGGCGTCGGCGGCGGGGGCGACGTCGAACGTGAGGACGGCCTCGCGCGGCTTGGTCGCGCTCGAGCCGCAGTCGCCGTCACCGAGCGAGTACGACGACGCGACGTCGACCGGGGTCGCGGTGCCGTGGCTCGGCACGAGGCCGATGCCCGAGATCGCGAAGTCGTCCCGGTTGTCGCCGCACGAGGTCGGGTAGGTGCCCGTGACGAACCGGACGGTGTTGCGGCCGGCTCCCAGGTACGCGTTGGGCACGTCGACGCGCACGGTCTCGCTCACGTAGTCGCGGTCGACGAGGTCGATGCGCTGGCCGTTGACGAGCAGGTGGTTGGCGTAGCGCGCCTCGATCGAGTTCGAGCCCACGGTGAAGACGAACTGCGACGAGCCGGCGCCGAGGGTCGCCGTGGTGGTGAGCGGCGCGCCGTCGACCTCGATCCCCGTCGGGGCGTCGCCCCCGGCGGGCGGGGTCGCGAGGACGGTCCGCGTGCCGTTGAGGAGCTCGCCGTCCGCCGGGGTCAGGGCCGGCGCGCCGGGCGCGGAGTTGTTCACGGTCACGCCGCTCGTCGCGGTCTGGCCCGACGCGGTCGTGGCCGTGAGGGTGTGCGCACCGTTCTCGAGCGTCGTCGTGTCGAGCTCGGCCGCGAGGCCGGTCGTCGCGGCCGGGTCCTGGGCGACCGTGAACGTCAGGTCGGCCGTCAGGACGCGGGACGTGTTCGTCCCGCACGAGCCGTCGCCGAACTGGTAGGTGAAACGGTTGCCGGAGCCGTCGGCGACCTCGCCGAGCAGCTCGAGCGAGACCTCGGTGAGGTCGAAGTCGTCATAGTTCGAGCCGCACGACGTGGGGACGGCGCCCACGACGAACCGCACCGCGTTCTCCCCCTGGACCAGCAGGTCGTTCGGCACGTCGAGCGCGACGCGCTCGGAGACCATGTCCCGGTCGAGGTCGAGTCGCGTGCCGTTGACGAGCACGTAGCTGCCGTAGCGCTTCTCGATCGAGTTGCTGCCCACGTCGAAGAGGAGGTGCGACGTGGCGGGGGTCGCCGTGGCGCCCGCGAGCGGCCGGCCGTCGACCGCCAGCTCGCGGACCGGGTCACCGGCCTGGACGGGCTGCGCCGTGACGGTCACCGTGCCGTCCAGGTACGTCCCGGGCGTCGGGTGGAGCACCGGGGTCCCGCTCGGCTCCTCGGCCGCCGCGGCGGCGCGTTGCGTGGGCGCGCGGTCGGCGGCCACGGCCGCCGTCACGGGGAGCGCGGCCCCCACGGCGAGGCTCGCTCCGACCACGGCGGCGAGCCCTCGGCGTCTTCTCCGGGTGCGGGGCGTGTGCACGGGCGTGCGCATCGGTGTGTCCTTTCGTCGTCGACAGGCAAGGGCACGACCGTCCGACGTCCGCGGCGAGCGCACCCGTACCGGACCATTCCGGGCACGGGTGAACTCTCGGACGAGACGGGACGAACGCGATCCGAACGCCGGGAGACGGTCCGGTGCCCGGCACGGTGACGGGAGAGGGACAAGGACAGGGACAGGGACAGGGACAGGGACGGAGGACAGAGCGCCCGGCGGGGAGCGCGCGACGACTCCGGCACCGGCACGGGTGCGGCGGACCCCGGGGACGACGCAGGCCGCCCACCCGGAGGGTGGACGGCCTGGTCAGGAAGGGTGCGCCATCAGGGACTCGAACCCCGAACCCGCTGATTAAGAGTCAGCTGCTCTGCCAATTGAGCTAATGGCGCGCGAGAGGGAACACTACCAGCGGCCACGGGTCGTCCTGCACGAGGGTCCCGCACCCGCCGCCGCCCCGGTCCCTCGACCGGCACGGCTCAGGCCGCCCGCGTGCGGACGGCCCGATCGGTGGTGGTGCGCCATCAGGGACTCGAACCCCGAACCCGCTGATTAAGAGTCAGCTGCTCTGCCAATTGAGCTAATGGCGCGCGAGAGAAAACACTAGCAGCCGCGGGCGCGCCGGGAAAATCCGTTCCGCCCGTCCCCGTGTGACGTCGGCGACAGCCTCCGACGGGGCGCGTCGTGGCGACGTCGAGAGGCGCGCCTAGAGGTAGAGGCCCGTCGGGCCGTCCTCCTCGACCTCCTGGGACACGGCGTGCACGTCGCGCTCGCGCAGCAGCACGAGGTCCCGACCCCCGAGCTCGACCTCCGCGCGGTCGTCCGGGTCAAACAGGACGCGGTCGCCCACGGCCACCTGGCGCACGTGCTCACCAGCGGCGACGACGACGGCCCACGCCAGGCGCTTCGGGCCCACGGCCGTCGCGGGGATGACGAGGCCCGCCGAGCTCTGGCGCTCGCTCGCGTCGACCTCCGGGTCGACGAGGAGCCGGTCGTGCAGCATCCGGATCGGCAGGTCACGGGCCGCCGGCCGGGCGGAGGACGAACGGGGCGAGGAGGGGGAGGGCGCGGACGTCGTCTTGCTCACAGCCACAACGCTACCGGTGCCGCGACGCCTCACCTACGCTCGAACCCACACCCTGGCCGGACCGAAGGAGATCCATGTCCACGCGCCTCACCGTCGGCGACACCGCTCCCGACTTCACCCTGCCCGCCGCCGACGGCAGCACCGTCACGCTCTCCGACCTGCGCGGCAAGCACGTCGTCGTCTACTTCTACCCGGCCGCCGGCACCCCCGGCTGCACGACCGAGGCGTGCGACTTCCGCGACAGCCTCGCCTCGCTCCAGGGCGCGGGGTACTCGGTCGTCGGCGTCTCCCCCGACCCCGTGGACAAGATCGCGGCGTTCGTCGAGGCCGAGCACCTCACGTTCCCGCTCGTCTCCGACGTCGACAAGACGGTCCTCGAGGCGTACGGCGCGTGGGGCGAGAAGAAGCTCTACGGCAAGACCGTCGTGGGCGTCATCCGCTCGACGGTCGTCGTCGACCCCGACGGCACGGTCGAGCTCGCGCAGTACAACGTCAAGGCGACGGGCCACGTGGCCAAGCTGCGCCGCGACCTGGGCATCGACCCGAAGTAGCCGTCGCGGCGCGAGCGCTGCGTCCCCGCACGAGCGCGGCGTCCTCGGACGCGTCGCCCGACCGGGAGCGCAGCGCTCGCGCCGTAGACTGACCACCGCGCGCGAGTGGCGTAACTGGCAGCCGCGCCAGGTTTAGGTCCTGGTGTCCTCGGACGTGCGGGTTCGAGTCCCGCCTCGCGCACCCTGAGCGACACCCTGTTCTTTCACCCACCCACCAACTGGACGCCCGTCCAGTTGGGCGGCTAGCCTGACGCCAGAGCCGGTGTCCGCACCATTGCCCCCTGCCGGTGCGGGCACCGGCTTCTTCCGTCGAGGCGCACCCTGCGCGCGCACGACGGCCTCTGACCGAGACGCGAACGGCCCGGCACCTCCAGGTGCCGGGCCGTTCGCGTGCGCGGGGACGGGTCAGGCGTCCTGCGCCGGGGTCCCGTCGTTCGCCGCGGCGATCTGGCGACGCACGTCGTCCATGTCGAGGCCCTTGACGGCGTCCACGACCTGCTTGAGCGCGGGCGCGGGGAGCGCACCCGGCTGGGAGAAGACGAGGATGCCCTCGCGGAAGGCCATGAGCGTCGGGATCGACGTGATGTTCGCGGCCGCCGCGAGGCCGCGCTCGGCCTCGGTGTCGATCTTGCCGTGCACCACGTCCGGGTTCTCCTCCGACGACGCCTCGAACACCGGGGCGAACATCTTGCACGGTCCGCACCAGTCGGCCCAGAAGTCGACGAGGACGATGTCGTTCTCGGTGATCGTCTGCTCGAAGGTGGACTCGGTGAGCGTCTGCGTGGCCATGGATGATCCTCCTGGGACGGTGGGGGTGTCTGCCTCGTAGAGCAACGATCCTCCCCCACGTATTCCCCTCGCTCTCCCGGCACGGCGTGGACCTCGACCCGCCCCGGGCGCGACCAGCCTCTACGCTGCCCCTGTGACGAACGCCACCGCTTCCCCCCGGCTCTCGCGCGCCACCATCGCCGGCTACGCCGCCGGCTCCGTCGGCACCGGGGGCTTCGGCACCCTGCCCGGCCTCGTGCTGCTCGTGTACCTGACCGACGCGCTCGCGGTGCCCGCCGCGGTCGCGGGGCTCATCGTCACCGGCGCGAAGGTCTGGGACGTCGTCATCGACCCGTTCATCGGGTACGGCTCCGACCGCGACCTCGCCCGCACCGGCTCGCGCCGGCGCTTCATGACGATCGGCGCCCTCACGCTGCCCGTCTTCTTCGCGCTGACGTTCGCCGTCCCCGCCGCGGCCGGGCCCACCGCGGCGGCGATCTGGGTGCTCGTCGCGTTCCTTCTCGCCGCGACGGCGTTCTCGCTCTTCCAGGTCCCGTACATCGCCCTGCCGGCCGAGCTCGACCCCACCTACGACGGCCGCACGCGGCTGCTCGCGTGGCGCGTCGCGGCGCTCGCGTTCGCGATCCTGCTGTTCGGCGCGGGCGGCCCCGCGCTGCGCGGGGGCGGCGACTCGACCTCGGGCTACCTCGTCATGGGCGTCGTGTCCGGCCTCGTCATCGGCGCCGGGATGCTCGTCGCCACCCGCGTCGCCCCACGCACGCCGGGCGCCCGGGACGCGGGCTCGCCCGTCGGGACGACGACGCCGCTCGCCCCCGCCGCCTCGACGTCCGCCTCGCGCGCGTGGACCCTCGCGGTCCGCGAGGCGTTCGACGCGCTGCGCAGCTCGCGGCCGTTCCGCACGCTGCTCGCCGCGTTCTTCCTCCAGGCGGTCGCCACCGGCCTCATGCTCGCGGGGGCGGCGTACGTCGCCCGGTACGTCCTCCACGACGAGGCCGCGGTGAGCTACCTCTTCGCCGCCCTCATCGCCCCCGCCCTGCTCTGCATGCCCCTGTGGACCCGGCTCGCGCGCCGCGACGGGAAGGAGCGCGGCTTCGTCGTCGCCACGGTGCTCTTCGCCGTCGCCGCACTGGGGATGGTCCCGCTCCTGTGGGCGCCCGGCGCGTGGGTGTACGGCCCGACGGCCCTCGCCGGGATCGCCTACGCCGGCATGCAGGCGCTGCCGCTCGCGATGCTCCCGGACGTCATCGCCCACGACGCGCGCACGCACGGCGAGGGGCGCGGCGGGGCGTTCAGCGGCGTCTGGACGGCGGGCGAGACCACGGGCATGGCGCTCGGCGCCGCGGTGCTCTCGCTCGTCCTCGGCATCACGGGCTACGTGTCGTCGCGCGCCGGGGAGACCGTGGCGCAGCCGACCGCGGCCGTCGACGGCATCGCCCTGGCGTTCTCGGTCGTCCCCGCGGTCCTGGTGCTGACAAGCCTCGTACCGCTCGTACGGTACGGTCTGCGCAAGGGGGACATCGACGACACAGCACCGGAGCTGCCGCGTGACCACGCCTCCACCGACCGAGCGCACGACTGACCCCTCCTCGGAGCACTCCGGGGGCGCGCCGGGCGACGTCCCGCTGCGCACGGACGGGATCCTCGACCGGCTCGCCGCGCTCCGCGCCGCCGACGCCCCCACGCACGGGGGCCGCGTCCTGTCCTACGTCTACGACCCGGGTCTCGCCGAGCTCGACGAGCTCGCCGCCGCGGCCGCCCGCGCGGTCCAGCCCGTCAACGGCCTCGACCCGACCACGTTCACCTCGGTGGCCGTCATGGAGTCCGAGCTCGTCGCCTTCGCCCGGGCCATGCTCCGTGGGCCCGCTGCGGGGCCGGACGCCGTCGTGGGCTCGGTGACGTCGGGCGGGACCGAGAGCTGCCTCCTCGCCGTGAAGATCGCCCGCGACGCCGCGCGCGCGGCCCGGCCCGGCGTGCGCCCGCGCGTCGTCGCCCCGGTGAGCGTGCACGCGGCGTTCCGCAAGGCCGCGCAGTACCTCGACGTCGACCTCACGCTCGTGCCGGTCGACCCCGCGACCGGCACGCTCGCCGCCGCCGACCTCGTCGCGGCGCTCGACGGCGGGCCCGACGGCGACGACGTCGCGCTGGTCGTCGTGTCCGCGCCGTCGTACCCGCACGGCGTCGTCGACCCGGTGGCCGAGGTCGCCGCCGCGGCCGCCGCGCGCGGCGTGCCGGTGCACGTGGACGCGTGCGTCGGTGGGTGGGTCCTGCCGTTCTGGGAGGGCGCGGGCGGCGAGCAGGTGCCCGCGTTCGACTTCTCCGTGCCCGGCGTGACGAGCATCTCCGCGGACGTGCACAAGTACGGCTACGCCCCCAAGGGCACGTCGGTCCTGCTCGTGCGCGGCCGCGACCGGCAGCGCCGCCAGTTCTTCGCGACGACGGGCTGGCCCGGCTACCCGGTGGTCAACCCGACGACGTCCGGCTCGCGCTCGGCGGCCCCGCTCGCCGCGGCGTGGGCCGTGAGCCAGGCCCTCGGGACGCCCGGGTACACGGCCCTCACCGCACGGTGCGTGCGCGCGACCCGGGCGCTGCGCGCGGCGATCGAGGGGATCGACGGGCTGCGCGTCGTCGGCCACCCGACCGGCCCCCTCGTCGCGGTGGCCTGCGACGAGTCCGTCCCGGCCGCGCGGCAGGTCGACCCGCACCTGTGGGCCGACGCCGTCCGGTCGCTCGGCTGGGTCCTCCAGCCCCAGCCCGGGCTCGCGCAGGACGACGGGACCCACCTGCCGCACACGACCCACCTGACGGTCACCCCCGTGACGGAGGCGGGCGTCGAGGGCCTCGTGGCGGCGCTCGTCCAGGGGGCCGACGCCGTCCGCGGCGAGCCGCGCCCCGACGTGAGCGCCGTCCTCGGGGCGCTCGCCGGTGCGTTCGCCCCGAGCGTCGACGCCGCTGCGCCGGAACCCGCCGCCGACGCCGTCTGGCAGGCGCTGCTCGTGGCGCTCGCCGCGGACGGGGGTGAGCGCGACGGGACGGCACGCTCCGTCCTTCCCGACCGGCTCGCGCCGCTCATGGCCGTCATGGAGGTGCTGCCTGCGGCCGTGGCGGAACGGGCGCTCGTCGAGATCGTCGCGCGGGTCGCCGAGCCGCCCGCCAGTCCCGCCGTGCCGTGAGCGGACTCGCCCCGGCGCACCGCACGGGGTAGAACAGTCGCGTGACCGACACCGCCGACTTCGTGCCCGACGACTTCTCCCACGAGAACCCGCAGCCCGCGGGCTGGCTCAGCCCGGAGGAGATCGCGGTCGCCCGTGCGCAGCTCCCGCTCGTCTACGTCGACGCCGTCCCGGTGCGGGTCGACGACTCGGGCGACGTCGTCGCGGTCGGGCTCCTGCTGCGCGTCACGCCGGAGGGCATGATGACGCGCGCCCTGGTCTCCGGCCGTGTGATGTTCCACGAGCGCATCCGCGACGCCCTGCTGCGGCACATCGAGAAGGACCTGGGGCCGGTCGCGCTCCCCCAGGTCCCCGCGTCGCCGCAGCCGTTCACGGTCGCCGAGTACTTCCCGACGCCGGGCATCACCTCCTACCACGACCCCCGCCAGCACGCGGTGTCGCTCGCGTACGTGGTGCCGGTGACGGGCGACTGCCGCCCGCAGCAGAACGCGCTCGAGCTCGCGTGGCTCACGCCCGAGCAGGCGTGCAGCGACGAGGTGCAGCTCGAGATGCGGGGCGGCCAGGGGGTGCTGCTGCGCCAGGCGATGGCGTACGTGGGCCGCCTCCCGTGACGGGCGCACCGCGCGTCCCGGCGGCCGGACGCCGGATCGCCGCCGCGCGGGTGCTCCACGCGCTCGTGGCGCTCGCCGCACTCACGGGCGTCGCCATGGAGCTCGTCATCGCGCTGGTCGACGGGCCCGGCACGGCCCCGAGCCAGGCCGAGCGGCTCGTGCGCCTCTTCTCCTACTTCACGATCCAGTCGAACCTGCTCGTCGGGATCGTCTCGGTCCTCCTCGCGGTGCGGCCCGAGCGCGACGGCCCGGTGCTCCGCGTCGCGCACCTCGACGCGCTGCTGTGCATCGCCGTCACCGGCCTCGTCTACAACACCGTCCTGCGCGGTCTCGCCGAGCTGAGCGCCGCCGGCCAGGTCTCGAACCTGCTCCTGCACCTGCTCGCGCCCGTGCTCGCCGTCGCGGCGTGGCTCCTCGTCGGTCCGCGCCCCCGGGTCGACGCCGCGACGGTGTGGTGGTCCGTCGTCTACCCCCTCGTGTGGATCGCGTACACGTTCGTCCGGGGCGCTGTCGTGGACTGGTACCCGTACCCGTTCCTCGACGTGGGCGAGCTCGGCCTGGGCCGGGCGCTGGTCAACACGGCGGTCGTCGCGGTCGTCTTCCTCGCGCTGGCGTGGGTCGTGCGCCTCGTCGACGCGCGGCTGCGCCCGGCCCCCTGACGCCTCGTCCACCGGACGACGGCGAGCCAGGGACCAACGACCCCCGCGCTCCGTCCGCTCGGCCCTGGGCCGGGCGGGCCCCCGCCCGGACGCTGGAGGGAGGGGACCCGTCCGGTCCGGACGGGCGTTCGACGAAGGGGCGCGCCATGGATGCCGCAGTGGTCTACGAGTCGATGTACGGGAACAGCGAACGGGTCGCGCAGGCCGTCGCCGAGGGGCTGAGCGAGACGGTCCGCGTGACGGTGGTCGACGTGACCGACCCCGCGGCGAGCCCCGAGGCGCTCCGGCACATGGGCCTCGTCGTCGCCGGCGGCCCGACCCACGCCTTCGGCATGACCCGGCCCACGACTCGCGCCGAGGCCGTGCAGCGCGCGAGCGGCGACGTGTCCGACCGCGCGACGGGACTGCGCGAGTGGGTCGAGGCCGTCCCGCGCCAGGACGAGACGCGCCTGGCCGCGACGTTCGACACGCGCGTCACCAAGGTCAAGCCCCTGCCCGGCTCCGCCGCGCGCGGCGCGGCCAAGGTGCTGCGCCGCGCCGGCTTCCGCCTGGTCACTCCCCCGGCGTCGTTCTACGTCGGGGACGTCGAGGGGCCGCTCGACGACGGCGAGCTGGACCGCGCCCGGGCGTGGGGCCGCGCGCTGGGCAAGGTGCTCGTGCCCGCGGCGAGCCCGGCCGAGGGCCGCTGAGGCTCCCGCGGTTGGTAGGGATCGGGGTCGGTGCCGCCGCGGATCCGTGCCGTCGCGCGTCGGTGCCGTCGCAGGTCGTGCCGGTCTCGCCGCCGGGGTCAGCCCCCGAGCTCGAGCCGCGGCCAGTCGTCGAGGTCCTCGCGCATCCGACGGTCGTGCGTCGCGACGACCACGGCCGCGGGCGTGACCCGCAGCGCCTGCGTGAGCTCGTCGACGAGGTCGATCGAGAGGTGGTTGGTCGGCTCGTCGAGGATCAGCACGTGCGGCGCCGCCAGGAGCGCCCGGGCGAGGTCGAATCGGCGCCGCTGCCCCGCGGACAGCTCGCGCAGCGGGCGCTCCAGGTCCTCCTCGGTCAGCAGGCCGAGGAACGCGACCGGCACGAGGTGGTCCGGGTCCAGGCGTCCCGCGTCGAGCAGCTCGAGGGCCTCGCGCGCGTACTCGTCGAACCCGGTGCGGTCCTCGGCCTCGGGGGGCAGCGCCGGGCCCTCCTGCGCGACCACGCCCAGCCGTGCGCCGTCGACCACGGACCGTGCCCCGCGGTCGAGGGGCACCAGTCCCGCGAGCGCCGCGAGGAACGTCGACTTGCCGCTGCCGTTCGGCCCGGTGACGAGGAGCCGGCCCGAGGGCGGGAGCGCGACCCGGGTCCCGGGCAGGTCGAGGCGCGCGCCGCCGTCGGGCCCGACGCGCGGGCTGCGCAGCTCGAGGACCGGGTCGCCCGGGTCCCAGCCCGGCGACATCGCGGGCAGCTCGGGGAAGACGAGCTGGAGCGGCGGCACCGGGACCTCGACGGCCTCCGCCTCGAGCTGCTGGAGGCGCCGGTCCGCGGCCTTGACGTGGATGCGGGCCCGCGTCGCGCGACGGTGCTTCTGGCTGCCCTTGGGCGGGCGCCACTCGTCGGACAGCCCCTCGTACGACGCGTCGAGCACCGCCGCGAGCTTCTCCGCGCGCTTCTGCTCCGCACGGAACCGCTGGCGCCAGCGGTGCAGCGCCTGGTTCTTGGCGAACCGGTAGGACAGGTAGCCCGGCTGCCCGTAGAGCACCGGCTTCCCGTCCATGGCCGGGTCGAGGTCGAGGATCTCGGTCGCGACGTCGTCGAGGAGCTGCCGGTCGTGCGTGACCATCACCACGCCGCCGCGCCACGCGACGAGCTCGCCCGTGAGGAAGTCGATCCCGCCGGTGTCGAGGTGGTTGGTCGGCTCGTCGAGGAGGAGCAGGTCGGCACGCTCGGCGAGCCGGCACGCGAGCCGCACGCGGTAGCGCTCGCCGACGGACAGGGTCGCGAGCTCGCGGTCCCGGTCGCGGCACGCGCCGAGCCGCGAGAGCGCGACGTCGACGCGCCGGTCCGCGTCCCACACGGCGAGGTGCTCGGCCCGCCCGAGGATCTCCGTGAGCTCGGCGAGATCGCCGGCCTCGTGGTCGAAGTCGCGTGCTGCCGCCTCGAGCTCCGCCGCGACCGCCCGCAGCCCGCGGAGCGTCGCGGCGACGAGCGTGCCGACCGTCTGGCCCGGCGCGATCGCGAGCTCCTGCTCGACGAGCGCGAGCGAGCCCGCGCGCCGGACCTCCCCGCGGCTCGGCGCGAGGTCCCCCGAGAGCACGTGCAGCAGCGTCGACTTGCCCGTGCCGTTCTCCCCCACCACCCCGAGCCGCGTCCCCGCCGCGACGCGCACCCCGACCCCGTCGAGGACGGGTCGTCCGGGGTAGGCGAAGGCGAGGTCGTCGGCGGCAAGATGCACGGGGACTACCTTATGGTCCGCGAGATCGGCCCCCGCGGCGCGAGATCGACCTCCCGAGGGTCGATCTCGACCGTACGGGCCGATCTCGCGAGCGGGGTACGGTCGAGCCCATGAGCACCGCGCCCTCCGGACCGGACCACGCGAACGTCCCGTCTCCCGCCGCCGGTACCCCCGGGACGACGTCGGCGCCCCCGACGGCCCGGGCCACGGCCGGGGCCGTGACGCTCGCCGTCGTGCTCGACGTCGTGAGCGTCCTCGCCTTCGCCGCCGGTGGCCGCGCGACCCACTCCGCGGACAGTCCTCTCACCGCCGTCGCCGGCATCGCATGGCCGTTCCTCGTCGGCCTCGCGGTCGCGTGGGTCGTGCTGCGCGCGTGGCGACGCCCGCTCGCGCCCTGGCCCGTCGGTGTCGGCGCGTGGGCGCTGACGTGGGCCGTCGGCATGGCCCTGCGGGCCCTGACGGGCGAGGGCCTCGCCGTGCCGTTCCTCGTGGTCTCCGCGCTGTTCCTGCTCGCGACGCTCGTCGGGTGGCGCCTCGTCGCCACGCTCGTCACGCGCCTCCGCGCGGCCCGCGCCCCGAGGTAGAGGCGTGGTCGCCCGAGGGAGAGGCGTGGTCGCCCGAGGGAGAGGCGTGGTCGGGGACCGGGCCTCTCCCTCGCCGTACCGGGCCTCTCCCTCTCCGGACCGGGCCTCTACCTCGCCGAGAGCACGGTCACGATCTCGGGGGCGAGCGCGCGGAACGCCTTGCCCCGGTGGCTGACGGCGTTCTTCTCCGCGGGGCTGAGCTCGGCCGCGGAGCGGTCGGGCGCGCCGGGGTCCGGCTGCTCGTCCGGCAGGAGGATCGGGTCGTACCCGAACCCGTTCTCACCGCGCGGTGCGGTGAGCAGGGTCCCGCGCATCTCGCCGGTGCGCACCACCTCGGTGCCGTCCGGCGTGACGAGCGCCGCCGCGCACACGAAGCCCGCGGCCCGGTGCTCGGCGGGCACGTCGCCGAGCTGGGCGAGCAGGAGCTCGAGGTTCGCGACGTCGTCGCCGTGCCGCCCGGCCCAGCGCGCCGAGAAGATCCCGGGGGCGCCGCCGAGCACGTCGACGGCGAGGCCCGAGTCGTCCGCGACGGCGGGCAGCCCCGTGGCCGCGACGAGCGCGCGCGCCTTGATGAGCGCGTTCTCCGCGAACGTCACGCCGTCCTCGACCGGCTCGGGCGCGCCCACGTCGCCCGCGCCGACGATCGCCTCGGGCGCGAGCTCGAGCCCCGGGTGCGCGTCGAGCTCAGCGGCCAGGATGGCGCGCAGCTCGGCGATCTTGCCCGGGTTGTGCGTCGCGAGGACGAGGCGCGCGCCGTCGGGCACGACGACGCCCGTCGCCGCGGGCGCGCCGCTCACCGCGCGTCCGCCGCGAGCGCCGCGCGCTGGATCGCGGTGAGGTCGGCCGTGCCTGCCACCGCGAGGTCGAGCAGCGCGTCGAGCTCGGCACGGTCGAACGGCGCGTGCTCCGCCGTGCCCTGCACCTCGACGAACGTCCCGGAGCCCGTGACGACGACGTTCATGTCCGTCTCGGCGCGCACGTCCTCGACGTACGGGAGGTCGAGCATGGGCGTGCCGTCGATGATCCCGACGCTCACCGCCGCGACGGAGTCGGTCAGCACGGGCTTGCCGCCCGTGATGTGGCCGTGCCGCTGGCCCCACGCGACGGCGTCGGCGAGCGCGACGTAGGCGCCGGTGATCGCCGCGGTGCGCGTGCCGCCGTCGGCCTGGAGGACGTCGCAGTCGAGCACGATCGTGTTCTCGCCGAGCGCCGAGACGTCGATGATCGCGCGCAGGGACCGGCCGATGAGACGCGAGATCTCGTGCGTGCGCCCGCCGATCCTGCCCTTGACCGACTCGCGCTGGCTGCGCTCGTTCGTCGCGCGCGGCAGCATCGCGTACTCGGCGGTGACCCAGCCCTCGCCCGACCCCTTGCGCCAGCGCGGCACGCCCTCCGTGAACGACGCCGCGCACAGCACGCGCGTGCGACCGAACTCGACGAGCACGCTGCCCTCGGCCTGGTCGAGCCAGTGGCGGGTGATGGTCACGGGGCGGAGCTGGTCGGGCGTGCGGCCGTCGGCGCGCAGGCGCGCGCCCGTGTCCGAGGACGATGCGGGGATGGTCATGCCGCCACCCTACCGACCGCCCGGCACCCGCTGAGTGCGGGGTGTCTGTCGTCACGACGCCGGGCGGGCGACAGGTCCCCCGCACTCAGGGACTAGAGGTCGAACACCGCGCCCGTCGTCGCGACGTCGACCGGACCCGCGTACGATTCGCGCGCCTCCGCGCGGGAGCGTTCGGGGTCGTTCCACGCCGGGAGGTGCGTCAGCACCAGGCGGTGCGCGCCGGCCGCCGTCGCGACCTCGCCCGCGCGACGCCCCGTGAGGTGGATGCCGCGCTCGACGCCGTCGTCGCGGCCCTCGTGGAACGCGGCCTCCGACAGCAGCAGGTCGGCGTCCCGCGCGAGCTCGACGACGCCGCCGCACGCGTCGGTGTCGCCCGTGTACGCGAGCACGGCCCGCTCGCCGGGCCGCGCGGACGAGGGCCCGGTGACCCGCACGCCGTACGCCTCGACGGGGTGGAACACGCGGTAGGGCTCCAGCGTGAGCGGCCCGACCTGGACGGGCGCGCCGGGGTCCCAGACCCGCACGTCGAGCTCCTCGGCCATCCCGTCGCCCGGCTCGGCGCCGTACGCCGCCTCGATGCGCGCGGCCGTCCCCGACGGACCGAGCACCGTCAACCGGCTCGGCACGCCGGTCCGGGTCGAGCCGCGCTCGGGGTGGTAGCGCAGGTAGACGTACAGCCCGCAGACATCGACGAAGTGGTCGGGGTGCAGGTGCGACAGCGCGACCGCGTCGAGGTCGAGCGGGTCCACGAACCGCTGGAGCGCACCCAGCGACCCGTTCCCGAGGTCGAGCACGACGTTCCACTCGCGCGCCTCGAAGCCCGCGGCCGCGGCCTCGGCGGCCGGGACCTGGACGAGGTACGACGACGCGGGCGACTCCGGCCCGGCGAACGACCCCGAGCACCCGACCGTGACGAGGCGCATCAGGCCGCCTCCACGCGGAGCACCTCGGGGCCGAGGAAGCGGCGGGCCAGGTGCTCGAACGGCTCCGCGCTGCCCGTCGCGAGGAAGCGGTGCTGCGGCGGCCCCGCGTCGCGCGAGCGCTCGAGGTCGTGCGCGACGAGCGTGCGGTAGACGTCCTTGGCGGTCTCCTCCGCGCTCGACACGAGCGTGACCTCCTCGCCCATGACGTAGGAGATCGCGCCCGTCAGGAGGGGGTAGTGGGTGCACCCGAGCACGAGGGTGTCGACGCCCGCCGCCTTGACCGGGTCGAGGTAGCGGTGCGCGACCTCCAGCACCTCGGGCCCCGACGTCACGCCCTGCTCGACGAGGGGCACGAAGTCCGGGCACGCCTGGGTCGTCAGGTGCAGGCCCGGCGTGACGGCGAACGCGTCCTCGTAGGACCTCGACGTGATGGTGGCGCGCGTCCCGATGACCCCGATCCGCCCCGAGCGCGTCGCCGCGACCGCGCGCCGCGCCGCCGGGAGGATCACCTCGACGACCGGCAGGCCGTGACGCTGCGTGTACCGCTCGCGGGCGTCGCGCAGGACCGCCGAGGAGGCCGAGTTGCACGCGATGACGAGCATCTTCACGCCGTCGTCGACGAGCTGGTCCATGATCGCCAGCGCCATCGCCCGGACCGCCGCGAGCGGCTTGGGCCCGTAGGGGCCGTTCGCGGTGTCCCCGATGTAGAGGAGGGACTCGTTCGGGAGCTGGTCCAGGATCGAGCGCGCGACGGTCAGGCCGCCCACGCCCGAGTCGAAGATCCCGATGGGAGCGTCGTTCACCCGCCCGAGCCTACTGGCGCGCCCACGCGCGGGGCGCACCGAACCGCGGCTGCCGCCTGTGGCAGCGCCCACAGGGCGGTCGCTCGTCCGGCCCGACGCGCGGCACGACCCTCAGGGCCGGCCGCGCCCCGCGCGCAGGTCGGCGAGCATGCCGTCCACGAGCGACTCCTGGAGCAGTCCCGTGAGCAGGAACACGCTCACGAGGAAGCGGCGCGGCGCGCCGCCCACCTCGCCGTCGTCCGGGCCGTCGTCGCCCTCGCGGTCCAGCTCGTCGTACAAGCCCTCGACCTGCTCGTCGGTCCGCAGGCCGAGCCGCTCCGCGAGCACGAGGCGGACGTCCGTCAGTGCCCCCGCCACGTCCTCGGCCTCGTCGCGCGCGACCGTGAACGGGGCCACCTCGGCGGGCTCCGCGTCCACGAGCAGGCGCGCCAGCCGCACCAGCCGCCCGACCTTGCGCGCCGCGAGGTCGTCCTGCGTGAACCGCCGGAACTCGGCAGCCACCTCGACGTCGTCCGACGCGTCCGGGAGCAGACGACGCACCGCCGGGTCGGGCGGGGGCGTCGCGTCCGACCCGTGCCCACCGGGCACCGGGCCCGTCCAGCCGGGGGGCGACCACCCGTCGCCGGGCCCGGACGGCCCGGGCTCCCCCGGCACCCGACCGGGCACGCCCTCCTGGAGCATCTGCGCGACGTCGCCCGCGAGCTGGGCCAGCACGATCCGTTCCGACGGCTCGAGCTCTGCGACGTACCCGTGCGCCTCCGCGCGGAACGGCCTCACTGCTCGCCGTCCTTCTGGAGCGTCGCCCACAGCCCGTACGAGTGCATCGCCTGCACGTCGACCTCCATGCGCTCGCGGTCGCCCGTCGACACGACGGCACGACCCTCCTGGTGCACCTGGAGCATGAGCTCGTGGGCGCGCTCCGCGGCGTACCCGAAGTAGGACTCGAACACGTACGCGACGTAGCTCATGAGGTTGACCGGGTCGTTCCACACGAGGGTGACCCACGGGCTGTCGGGGAGGACGGACTCGTCGACCCGGGTCGCCTCCTCGGGCACGGTCACGGACGCCCGCGCGCCGACGGCGCGGGTGAAGATCGGCTGGGGGCTCACGCCACCACTGTATTCGTGGGCCTGTCGACACCCGTCGTGCCCGTCGCTGCCCTACCGTATTCCGCATGAGCCTCGCCGATCCGGGCAGCGTCGCCCTCTCCCCGACCGACAGCGCTGCCTCGCCGGGACAGGCCGGCCCGGTCCCGCAGCGCCCGCCGTACCGGCCGGTCGCGTCGACCGCCCTGCTCACCGACCGCTACGAGCTGACGATGCTCCAGGCCGCGCTCGCGGACGGCACCGCCGACCGGCACTGCCTGTTCGAGGTCTTCACGCGCCGCCTGCCCCCCGGGCGGCGTTACGGGGTCCTCGCGGGGACCGGACGCGTCCTCGAGGCGCTCTCGTCGTTCCGCTTCGGGGCCGAGGAGCTCGACTGGCTGCACGCGCAGTCCGTCGTCGACGACCGCACCCTCGAGTTCCTCGCCGGGTATCGGTTCACCGGGACGATCACCGGGTACGCCGAGGGCGAGGTCTTCTTCCCGCACTCCCCCGTGATGACCGTCGAGGGCACGTTCGCCGAGGCGGTCCTGCTCGAGACGCTCGTGCTGTCGATCCTCAACTACGACTCCGCGGTCGCGTCCGCCGCGTCGCGCATGACGAGCGCCGCCGTCGAGCGCCCCTGCCTCGAGATGGGCGCGCGGCGAGCGCACGAGCAGGCCGCCGTCGCCGCGGCGCGTGCCGCCGTCGTCGGCGGGTTCGCCGGGACCTCGAACCTCGAGGCAGGACGCCGCTACGGGCTCGCGACCATCGGCACGGCCGCGCACGCCTTCACGCTCCTGCACGACGACGAGGAGTCCGCCTTCGCGTCGCAGGTCGCCTCCCTCGGGCCCGAGACCACGCTCCTCGTCGACACCTACGACGTGCGCAAGGGGGTCCAGAACGCGGTCCGGGCCGCCGGCGGGCGCCTCGGCGCCGTCCGTCTCGACTCGGGCGACCTCGGTGTCCTCGCCGTCGAGGTGCGGCGCCAGCTCGACTCGCTCGGTGCGCACGACACGAAGATCACCGTCACGTCCGACCTCGACGAGTACGCCATCGCGTCGCTCGCCGCCGCCCCCGTGGACTCCTACGGCGTCGGCACCTCGCTCGTCACCGGCTCCGGCGCGCCGACGTGCGGCATGGTCTACAAGCTCGTCGCGCGCGCCGACTCCACCGGCGTGCTCCAGCCCGTCGCCAAGGCGTCCACGGCCAAGACCAGCACCGGCGGGCGCAAGGTCGCCGCGCGCCGGTTCGACGTCGACGGGCGCGCGGTCGAGGAGGTCGTCGTCACGGGCGCCGACCTCCCGGTCCAGGAGTGGGAGCCCGACGACGGCGACCTGCGCCCGCTCCAGGTCCCGCTCGTCGTCGACGGCGCGGTCGACTCCCGCTGGGTCGGGTCCTACGGCGTCCAGAACGCGGCGCACCGCCACCGCGAGGCCCGCGCCGAGCTGCCCCGCGGCGCACGACGCCTGTCCGCCGGCGACCCCGCGATCCCGACGGTCGTGCACACGCTCCCCTGACGCGCGGGGACGGTGTCGACTACCGCTTGCCGACGAACCAGCCGCGGACGGTCGCGACACGGGCGTCGAGCTGTTCGACCGTCGCGAGCGGGACCTCGGGTCCGCCGCAGCGGCGGCGCAGCTCGGTGTGCACCGATCCGTGCGGCTGCCCGCTCCGGCGGGACCACGCGGAGACGAGCTGCTGGAGCTCCTTGCGGAGCTCCGCGGCCCGACGGTGGTCCATCTCGGACCGCTCCCGCTCCGCCGACTGGCTGGACTTCGAGCGGGCGCTCATCTGGTCCGCCTGGCGCTGACGCAGCAGCGTGGTGACCTGGTCGGCGTCGAGGAGGCCCGGCAGGCCGAGGAAGTCGAGCTCCTCGTCCGACCCGACGTCCGCGCCCGTGCCGAACTCGCCGCCGTCGAACAGCACGCGGTCGAACGAGGCCTGCGCCTCGAGCGCCTCGAACGAGCCCTGGACGAGCTCGCCCGACGCCTTGTCCTCGCGGTTCGCCTCCGCCAGGAGCGCGTCCTCGGGGTTGAACCCCTCTCCCTGCTCCTCCGCGGTGAGCGGCCGGTCGAGCGCGTGGTCGCGCTCGATCTCGAGCCCGTTCGCGAGCTCCAGCAGGTGCGGGACGCTCGGCAGGAACACCGACGCCGTCTCGCCCCGCTTGCGCGCCCGCACGAACCGCCCGACGGCCTGCGCGAAGAACAGCGGGGTCGCCGTCGAGGTCGCGTACACGCCGACGGCGAGGCGCGGGACGTCCACGCCCTCCGACACCATGCGCACGGCGACCATCCACCGGCCGTCGCCGTCGGAGAACTCCTCGATCCGGCTGCTCGCCCCGTCGTCGTCGGAGAGGACGACGGTCGGGGACTTCCCGGTGATGCGCGCGAGGTGACCCGCGTAGGCGCGCGCGTCGGTCTGGTCGGTGGCGATGACCAGTCCCCCGGCGTCGGGGATCGCGCGACGCACCTCCGTCAGCCGCTTGTCGGCCGCCGCGAGGACCGACGGGATCCACTCGCCGTTCGGGTCGAGCGCCGTGCGCCACGCCTGGCCGGTCATGTCCTTGGTGAGCGCCTCGCCGAGGCGCGCGCTCACCTCGTCGCCGGCCTTCGTCCGCCAGCGCATGTTCCCCGAGTACGACAGGAAGAGCACGGGTCGCACGACGTGGTCGCGCAGCGCGTCGCCGTAGCCGTACGTGTAGTCCGCGCGCGAGCGGCGGATGCCGTCGGGGCCGCGCTCGTACTCGACGAACGGGATCGCCGCGGTGTCGGAGCGGAAGGGCGTCCCCGTGAGCGCGAGACGACGCGTCGCGTCCTCGAACGCCTCGCGCACCGCGTCGCCCCACGACAGCGCGTCGCCGCCGTGGTGCACCTCGTCGAGGATGACGAGCGTCCGGTCGGCGGTCGTCCGTGCCGCATGCAGCGCGGGCTTGGCGGCGATCTGCGCGTAGGTCAGCGCGACGCCGTCGTAGTGGGCGCCGTGCCGCCCCTGGCTGTTGCGGAAGTTCGGGTCGATCCGGATGCCGACGCGCGCCGCGGCGTCCGCCCACTGGTGCTTGAGGTGCTCGGTCGGCGCGACGACCGTCACCCGGCGCACGATCCCCTGCTCGAGCAGCTCGGTCGCGACGCGCAGGGCGAACGTGGTCTTGCCCGCCCCGGGGGTCGCGACGGCGAGGAAGTCCCGCGGCGCACGCGTGCGGTACAGCTCGAGGGCCTCGGCCTGCCACGCACGCAGCTTCGACGCCGAGCCCCACGGGGCGCGACGCGGGAACGCGGGCGAGAGGTGCGACGCCGCCGCGGACGAAGGGCTCTGCGGCGCGGGCGGGGTGGTCCTGCTACGGGTGTCGGAGGCGGAGTGACCGGTGGACGTCGTGTGGTGCTCCCCGCTCACTTGCCGGAGTCACCCTCGCCGTCCTGCGGGTCTCGCAGTCCCTCGTAGATCTCCTTGCACGTGGGGCACACGGGGAACTTGTTCGGGTCGCGGCCGGGAACCCAGACCTTGCCGCACAGCGCGATCACCGGCTTGCCGGAGAGCGCGGACTCCATGATCTTCTCCTTGCGCACGTAGTGCGCGAAGCGCTCGTGGTCGCCCGGCTCGGTCTGCTCGCGCGTCTCCTCGCGCTCGAGCACCCCGGTCGACGTGCCGGTCGTCGGCTCGGTCGCAGGGTTCCGGAACGGGTCCTCAGGACCTCCGGGGGGAGTGCTCGCGCGGAGTTCGATCATGGAGGGAAGTCTACGTCGGGGCGCCGACACCCGGGTGGCACCACGTCATCGGTCGGCACGCACGGAACCCGGGCACGAAAGACGAGAGAGCCCGCCGGCGCGGCGGTCCAGGGGCGTGGACCGCGCGCCGGCGGGCGGCTGTGCCTCGCGGGCCACGGCCCACGAGAGTTCATCGGCGGAGGGTCTACAGGCCCTGCCAGTCCGGCTTGGACGCGTACGTCTGGCGGTAGTAGTCCCCGAGCTGCAGGCGCGAGGCCGCCGCGTCGTCGACCAGGACCGTCGCGTGCGGGTGCATCTGCATGATCGTCGCGGGCCACAACGCCGAGATCGGACCCTCCACGAGCTGGTGCACCGCCTCCGCCTTGCCCTTGCCCGTCGCCAGCAGCACCAGGTGCCGCGCCGACATGATCGTCGCCAGCCCCTGCGTCAGGCAGTGCCGCGGCACCCGCTCCACGTCGTCGCCGAAGAACCGCGCGTTGTCCTCGCGGGTCTGCGCCGTCAACGTCTTGATCCGCGTCCGCGACGCCAGCGACGACCCCGGCTCGTTGAACGCGATGTGGCCGTCCGTCCCGATCCCCAGGATCTGCAGGTCCACGCCCCCGGCCCCCGCGATCGCCTCCTCGTACGCCGCGCACGCCGCGACCAGGTCCTCGGCGTTGCCGTCCGGTCCCTGCACCGCGCCCGGGGCGAAGTCCACCCGCGAGGCGATCTCCGTCTCGATCACGTTCCGGTACCGCTCCGGATGCTCCACCGGCAGGCCCACGTACTCGTCCAGCATGAACGCCTTGACACCCGCGAACGACAACCCGCCCTCACGATGGCGCCGCGCCAGCTCGTCGTACACCTTCAGCGGCGACGAACCCGTCGCCAGCCCCAGCACCGACTCCGGCCGCGACCGCACCACCTTCTCGATCGCGTCCGCAGCCAGCACCGCCAACCGCTCCGCCGGAGCGATCACGACCTCCATCACTTCACCTTTCGACGGCCGACGAGGGCAGCGCCCACCGCGGCGACGGGGACGTCCGCCGGAGCGAGCGAGACCCGCTCGGCGAGACGCAACGAGGACAGGAACGGGGACGTGCTCGACTGCGCGTCGAGCGCAGCGCGCACGGCGTCGAGGAGCGGCTGCCCCAGGGCGGACACGCCGCCGCCGAGCACGACGTGACGGACGTCGACCGTCAGCTCGAGGATCCGCACCGCCGAGGCGACGGCGGACGCGAACTCGTCCTTGATCCGGATCGCCTCCGGGTCGCCCGCGGCGGCCGCCTCGAAGAGCTCCGCCGGCGCGGGTCGACCGTGGCGCGACGGCCACCGCGCGGACACCGCGGAGCCGGAGGCGTAGACCTCGACGCACCCCCGCTGGCCGCACGCGCACTCGGGCCCGTGCGGGTCGATCGGGATGTGCCCGATCTCGCCCGCCGCGCCGCTCACGCCCCGCCGCAGCTCACCACCCAGCACGATCCCGGCAGCGAGACCGGTCCCCAGCGCGAGGAACGCGAGGTCCGACCCGTCGTCCCCGCGCAGGTGCGACGCACCGAGCGCGGCGACGTTGAGGTCGTTGTCGACCTGGACCGGGACACCACCGAGCTCCGCCGACAGCGCCTCGGCGAGCGCGAAGCGCCCACCCTCGATGCCGAGGTTGACGGCGTGCATGACCGAGCCGTCCTCGGGGTCCACCAGTCCCGGCACGCCGACGCCGACGCCGTCGACGTCCTCGAGCTCGGCACCCGCGCGGCGCACCACCTCGCGGACGGCACGGGCCGCGCTGGACACGACGCCCTGCGGCCCGCGCACCGTCGGCAGGCGCAGGGTCTCCCGCGCGACGCCGTCGGGCCCGAGGAAGGCGGCGAGCACCTTGGTCCCGCCGATGTCGAGACCGACCGCGCTCCCGGTCCCCGAGCCGTCGCACCGCGACGTGTCCTCGGGGCCGGAGCGTCCGGCCAGGGCTGCGGCTGCCTCGCCGTTCAGCGAGGCAGCCGTGCTCAGGTCGCTCACGTCAGCCCTTCACCGCACCCGAGACGAGACCACCGGTCATCCGACCCTGGACGATGAGGAAGAAGACCACCACGGGAACGGCGATGATCACCGAACCTGCCATGAGGGCTCCCCAGTTGGTCGCCTGGGTCGCCTGCTGGAACGTCCGCAGCCACACGGGCAGCGTCATCGACTCGGGGCGGTTCATGATGATCAGCGCCATGACGAACTCGTTCCACGCCTGGATGAAGGCGAACACGCCCGTCGCGACGAGGCCCGGGGCGAGGAGCGGGAACGTGATCTTCCAGAACGCCCTGCCGCGCGAGCAGCCGTCGATCATGGCGGCCTCCTCGAGCTCGGCGGGCACGCCGTTGACGAACCCGCGCAGCGTCCAGATCGTGAACGGCAGCACGCCGGACACGTACACGATGCCCAGACCGACGATCGTGTTGAGCATCTGCCAGCCGTCGATGATCCGGAAGATCGAGATCATCATCGCCTCGCCCGGGATCATCTGGACCACGAGGACCGCGATGATGAAGGCGCGACGACCCTTGAACCGGAACCGCGTGACCGCGAGCGACGCGAGGAAGCCGAGCACCATCGCGATGACGAGGGTGAAGAACGTCACCATGATCGAGTTCCCCATCGCCGGCGGCAGCGGGGCGCGCGAGGTGTCGGTCCACGCCGACACGTAGTTGTTCAGGGTGAAGACGTCCGGCGTCGGGAAGAAGTGGAGGTCCGTGCCGCGGATGAGGCTCGACGGCAGGAACGAGGTGTTGATCATCCAGTAGACCGGGAAGATCGAGGCCACGAAGACGATGATCGCGATGATCGCGAAGCCGACGTTGGCGGCCTTCTTGCGCTGCGTCTCGCGGTTCTTGCGCTGCGTCGGCTTGCCCGCGACCGAGGCGTGACGTACCGCGGCCCGGGGGGTGGTCGAGATGGTGCTCACAGTTCTTCCTCCCGGATCGTCTGACGCACGTAGTAGAAGGAGATGGCGAGCATGATGAAGACGAAGATCACCGAGATCGCGCTGGCCAGCCCGTAGTGCCCCTGCGCCATACCCATCTGGTAGATGTACACGCCGATGGTGTTCGTCTTCTCGCGGTCACCGCCCACGCCCTGGAGTGCGTAGATCTGTGTGAACACCCGCAGGTCCCAGATGATCGACAGCACGATGAGCACCGTGATGATGCTGCGCACGTAGGGGATCATGATGAGACGGAAGCGCTGGACCGGACCCGCGCCGTCGAGCTGCGCGGCCTCGAGCACCTCGCCGGGGATCTGCGTCAGGCCCGCGTACATCGTGAAGGCGACGAACGGGACCGCTCCCCAGACGATGACGATCGTGGCGATGAGGAAGAACTGGAGCGGGTTGAGGAGCCACGAGTGGCCCATCCAGTTGTCGCCGGTGATCTTCGTCAGGAGGTTGTTGATCACGCCGTACTGGGTGTCGAAGATCCAGCCCCAGACGATCGTCGCGGCGAGAGCGGGCATGGCCCAGGCGAGGAGCAGGCCGACCGAGACCAGCAGGCGGAAGCCCTTGCCGAGCCGCATCATGAGCAGAGCGATGAGCGTGCCCAGGAGCATCGTGAGCGCGACGCAGACGACCATGAAGAAGAAGCTGCGCAGCAGCACGGTCCAGAAGCCGTCGACGTCCGTGAGGACCTGGACGTAGTTGTCGAAGCCGACCCACTCGGCGGGCTGGCCCATGAGCTGGGCCCGCTCGTACTCCTGGAACGACATGACGATCAGTCGGACGATCGGGTACCCGACCAGCACCCCCAGCACGACGAGGCTGGGGACGAGGAGCGTCCAGGGCAGGACCGGTGGACGCCGCTTCTTGGGGGGGCGCACGGGCGCGCCGGGGCGCTCGGTGCGGGGTTCGAGGGTGGTTGAGCTCATTTCCTCACTCCGTCAGGGGTGCGCGGTGGTGCGCGGGGACGTGCCGACGGCCCGTCATGGGAAGGGGTGGGGGCTCCCACGAGGAGACCCCACCCCTGACGGCTCGAGCCTCCGGTGGCGCCCGGACGAGCCGGGCGCCACCGGACGGGCTCAGCTGTTGAGGATCTCCTCGATCTTCGCGTCCAGGTCCTTGGCGACGGTGTTCACGTCGTCACCGTTGGCGATCCGCGTGAAGGCGGTCTGGAGCACGTTCTGCGCCTCGACGTCGGCCCACTTGGGCGACGGCGGGGTGAGGCGCGCGTTCTGCGCGGCCGCGACACCGGCCTGGGCGATCGGGTCCTCCTGCGGCACCTCGCTCGCGAGGGACTTCTTCGCCGGGATCATGTTCGCCTGGGCGAGGATCGTCTGGTACTCGTCGCTCATCATGATCTCGAACGCCTTGTACGCGAGCTCGGGGTTGTTCGACTTCTGGGCCACGGCGATGTTCGAGCCACCGGCGAAGACGGCCGCCGGCTCACCGGCGGTCTTGCCCGGGAGCGGGAACGCCGCGAGGTCGGAGCCGTAGGTCTCGACGCAGCCAGGCGTCGCGTTCGGGTCCTCCGGCGCCTGCGGGGACTTGATCGTTCCGGCGATCCAGGTCGGAGCCGACACGTACGCGACCGTGCCCTCGCAGAACGGCACCTGGAGGTCGGTCTCCTGACCGTCCTTCGGGGCGTGCGACGCCGTGGTCATGAGGTCCTGGACCTGAGCCAGGCCGGCGAGGCCGCCCTCGGTCGAGAAGCCCGCCTCCCACTCGCCCGAGTCGGCGTTCTGCTCGGCGATGAAGCCACCGTTCTCCCAGATGAACGGGAGAGCGTTGTACCAGTCCTGGCCGGGCCAGTACACGCCCGAGACGGTGTCCGTGGTCAGCGCCTTCGCGCTCGCGACGTAGTCGTCGAGCGTCGCCGGGATCTCCGCGCCGCCGGTCACCTGCGGCGTGTAGAACACCGCACGCGAGCCCGCGTAGTACGGCAGGGCGTAGTGCTTGCCGTCCCAGTCGCCGGCCTCGACGAAGCCGGGGAGCAGGTCGTCGCCGCCCAGGGACTCGAACTCCTCCGCGGTGATCTCACGGAAGTAGCCCGCGGACGTGAACGCCGGGGACTGCGTGTTGCCGACCTCGACGACGTCCGGGCTGTCCGACCCGGAGAGCGACGTGGTGAGCTTGTCGACGAGACCGGTCCAGGACTGCTCCTCGATCGTGAGGGTGCTGCCCGGGTTCTCCTTCTCGAAGGTCGTCTTCAGGTAGTCACGGGCGGCGTCGGGCGTGTCCGAGCCGTTGAGCCAGACGCGGATGTCGCCGGTCGCAGCCTCGGTCTCGCCGGAGCCGTTGTCGTCGCTGCCGCCGCCGGTGCTGCAGGCGGTCAGCGCGAGCGCCAGGGTGATCGTCGACGCCACGGAGGCGACGACGAGACGGTTCCTCTTCACTGGGTGCTTCCTCTCGGTGATTCTTGGTGGCGGCGTCGGTGACGCCACCGGAGGTGTGGCAGGAGTCCTGCGTAATCGAGCGCATGCAGGGGTACTGCGTTCCTGGGGGTGCTGCTCTGGGGTTCCCCAGGAGGTCTGAGGGGCTGGGGCGGGCCCGGCCCCGGTCGGGCGGTGGGGGTCAGTCCGAGCGTCGTCGGCTCATGAGACCCCCAGCTGTCCGGACAGGACGAGGACGGCTGCCCCGGCAAGGACGACGTCTTCGTCGAGCGTGGCCATCCGCACCTGGAGCCCGCTGCCGATGACCGGCATCGTGCGGGAGCGGATGGTCTCGAACGCCGCCTCGCGCAGAGGCCCGTCGAGCAGGTCCGCAGGACCGCTGACGAGCACCTCCGCGAGGTTGAGCGCACTGACGACAGGTGCCAGAGCGATGCCCAGCGTCCTGCCCACCGACGCCAGGACGGCGTCGGAAGCCTCGGTGTCGAGCCCGTCCACCGCGCGGCGCAGCGCCGGCACGGACAGGACGGTCTCCAGGCAGCCGCGGCGCCCGCAGGCGCACGGCTCGCCGTCGTCGACGACGGTCACGTGACCCAGCTCGCCGGCCGCGTCCGCGTGCCCGCGCACCCGTGCGCCGTCGACCATGATCCCGGCGCCCACGCCCTCGCCCACAGTGAGGACGAGCAGGCCGTCACCGGCCGCGCCGCCGAACGTGAACTCGCCGAGCGCGGCGATGTTCGCGTCGTTGGCCACGTGGACCGCGAGGCCGAGCCGCTCGGTGAGCTGCGCGGCGAGCGGGACGTCGTACCAGCGGCGGTTGGGCGCCTCGATGACGCGACCCTCGGCGTCGACGACGCCGGGCGAGCCGATCCCCACGCCGATGACCGGCTGGGTGGCGGACGCGATGAGGCCGCGGCAGAAGCGTGTGAGGAGGTCGACCAGCTCGGTGCCGGTGCGGCCGTCGACCGCCAGGCTCTGCCGGACGACGAAGTCGCCCGTGAGCGTGAGGACGGCGCCGCGCAGCACCTCGTCGTCGGTGAGGTCCACGGAGACGATCTGGTACGCGCTGGTGCGCATCCCGACGAGGATCGCGGGCTTGCCGACGCGCTGGCCCGGGCGGACGCCGAGCTCCTCGACGAGGCCCTCCGCGATGAGCACGGACACGAGGTCCGAGATCGTCACCCGGGTGAGGGACGTGGCGCGCGCCAGGTCGGCGCGCGAGGTGGGTCCCTCGTGGAACAGGTGCTGCAGCACGAGGGACCGGTTGTGGGCCCGAGCGTGCTCGGGCAGCACCTTCGAGGTCGGCCTGAGCCCTGTGCTCAGACGCCTCCTCGGTGCTCCGGTCCCGGTGACTGCCGTTGTCATGTTTGTTAGTAGACTGCCTTTACTAAGTGGCTGTCAACTTTCTCGCGGCTTCGTGACCGAAACGTTGCCGATCGGCCCGCGCTGCGGGACCTGGGTCCCGCCCCAGGTGGCCCGTAGACCCGCCCGTCCCCTCAGGACGTCGCCGCGTCGACCCAGCCCCGCGCGCCCGGATGCTCCACCGAGCGCGAGGCCACGACGACCGCCTGCTCGAGCGCGGCCCGCCACGACGCACCGCGCGACACCGCCGCCGCGAACGCGCCGTGGACCACGTCACCCGCACCGAGGGTGTCGACGACGCGCTCCGGCTCGGGGACCGCGAGCTCGTAGCGCTCCCCCGCGTCGAGCACCTCGACGGGACGCGGGCCGCGCGTCCGGGCGACGAACCGCGGGCCGAGCGCCGCGACCGCGGCGAGCACCTCCCCCGCCCCGCCCCCCGGAGACCGGAAGTCCGCCGACACCACCACCGCGTCGCACAGTCCGATCATCCGGGCCGCGTCCGGCTTCCACGACCCGCCGTCGAGCACGACGGCCGCGCCCCGCTCGCGCGCCTGCCGAGCCATCTCGAGCGCGAGGCCCGGCAGGTGCCCGTCCAGCAGCAGGACGTCACCCGGCCCGACGCCGTCGAGGAGCCCCGGGCCGTCGACCGTGGCGCGGGCGGCGAGATCGCCGAACCCGGACGCGTTGGTGCTCACGACGGCGCGCTCGCCCGTGCCTTCCGTGACGAGCACGGTCGAGACGGCGAGGCGCCCGCCGGCCGCCTCCCCCGCGGCGTCGACCAGGTCGACCCCGCAGTCCGCGAGCTCGCGCCGCACGACCGCGGCGAACGGCCCGCCCCCGACCGCGGTGACGAGCCGCGTGGGGACTCCGAGCGCGACGGCCGTCGCGGCGGCGTTGGCGGCAGGCCCGCCGAAGGTCGCGGACAGCGACCGCGCGACGACCTTCTCGTCGGGACGCGGCAGCGCGTCGACCACCTGGACGACGTCGAGGGTCACGAGACCGCAGCACACGAGCACGCGACCATCCTGCCGTGCCGGGGCTCCGGAGCGCGCCGCCGTCCACGGTCGGGGACGTCGCGCTGCGGTTGGATCACGGCCAGTTCACAAGACGGTCACGATGTCGCGCCCGGTGTCCGGTTCGCGCGCTTGGCCCCCTACTCTCGCAGCATGCGGACCACTCGCCCCTTCGCCGTCGTCGTGGCGCTCCTGCTCGGCGGCGCCCTCCTGGCGGGCTGCTCCGCCGCCTCGGGCGACATGGCGTCGTACTCCGTGGACGACGGCGGCGCGGTCTCGGAGGTCGCGGAGAGCGGCGCGGCCGACGGCCCCGGCGACGCGTCCTCGGGGATCGCTCCCGGGGACGAGGGCGCCGTCGCCGCGGCCGACCGGGAGATCGTCACCACGGGGTCGGTCACGGTCGTGGCCGCCGACCCGTCGGCGGCGGCCGACGCGGTCGCCGACCTCGCGGAGAGCGCGGGCGGCCGGGTCGAGGGCAGGCGGCAGTCGGAGCCCGAGGGCGACGCGCGCGCGTCGGCCGAGCTCACGATCCGCGTGCCGTCGGCGCAGACGACCGCCACCGTCGACGCGCTCGACCAGGTGGGCGAGGTGCGCGACCTGTCGATCGAGGCGGTCGACGTGACCGGGACCGCGCGCGACCTGGACGCCCGCGTCGACGCCCTGACGACGTCCGTCGAACGGCTGCGCACGCTCATGGGCGACGCCGCCACGACCGCGGACCTGCTCGCCGCGGAGCAGGAGCTCACGACGCGCCAGGCCGAGCTGGAGTCGCTCCAGTCGCAGCGGGCGGCGCTCACGGACCAGGTCTCGATGTCGACCCTGCACGTCACGCTCGTGCAGGTCGCGCCTGCCGAGCAGCTCGCCCCCGGCGGCTTCCTCGGGGGCCTGCAGAACGGCTGGAACGCCCTGCTCGCCACGCTCAACGGGCTCGTCGTCGTCCTCGGTGCCCTGCTCCCGTGGCTCGTGGTCGCCGGAGCGGTGCTGCTCGTCGTGCGCTGGGTCCTGCGCCGGTTGCGGCGGCGAGCCCAGGACGGCGGCACGCCGCCGGAAGACGCCGACCGCCCGGGGCCCGACGACGGCCCCGACGCTCCCGCGGCGAGCCGCGGGCCGCTCGTCGGTGCGTCCACCCATGACTGACCCGACGATCGCCGAGACCCCGCCGACCGGGCGCGTCGCCCGCCTCTGGCACGACACGGACGACGGCGAGCCGCGGCTGGTCGGGCACCTCGTGACGCGCGTGTGCACGCACTGGGACACCGTCGGCCCGTCCGCCTTTCCGCGGCACGTCAACCCCGAGCCGCGCGTCCAGTGGCGTGCCCACCTCGACGACGCCGACCCGGCCCTGGCCGAGGACCTGTACAGCGACGACCCCGAGGCGCCGCCGCTCCCCCGCGAGGACGACGACGGCCTCGTCGTGCGGGGACGGCGGCTGCGGCTCGAGTGGCTCGACGGCGAGGAGGCGGCCGCCGCCTGGGCGCAGCACGGGTGGTGACGGGCGCCCCGCTCCGGGCCACGAAAGGACCCGCTGGACGACGACGGCCCGCACCCTCGAGGGGTGCGGGCCGTTGCCGCAGGGGTGGAGGTGCGGGGAATCGAACCCCGGTCCGGTGACGCCGATCGAGGACTTCTCCGGGCGCAGTCTGCTGTCGTTTTTCTCGGCCCCCGCACTCACGCAGACAAGGTGCGGACGGGCTCAGTCACCTGAAAGTCCCCGCAGCCCCGATGACGAGGACTACGAGCAGTGGCTCTCTAGATGACGCCAGGATCCGAGTCGAGAGCTAGCTCGGGCTGACGGACTTCGGGGCTCGCTCAGGCGGCGAGGGCGAAGTCGGTGCGCTTGTTATCGGCACCTGTGGTTTGCAGACATCGTTAACGAGATAAGCCTGCATCCTCGGCCCGCTTCTCCTCGAAGCACGACCACCGTCGAAACCGATCACCCCCTGTGGAGTTGTCAAACACTGCGCGGCTCCCGGGCGGCCCCGGTCCTCGCTCAGCGGGACAAGCCTACGGGATGAACGCCGGCCGCCGCACCGATATTTCCGCACCTCCCGGACGAGGCTCGGTGCGCGTCGCCGGCGCCTACTTCTTGCGGCTCAGCGCGTCCACGAGCAGACCGCCCGCGATCCCGAGGAGGAACACGTCCTTCGCGAGCCCGGTGCCCTGCTCGGTCGGGCGCACGCCGTCCTCGCGCGTCATGCCCGGGGTCTTCAGGTACATGCCCACGAGCCCGGCCGAGAACACGCCCAGGCCCACGGCCACGAGCCCGGTAGGGACGAACGGGGCGACGAGCGCCGCGCCGAGCGCGATCTCCGTGGTCGAGAGCGCCTTGGTGAACTGCCTCGGCTCGACGTCCCCCAGGAACGAGTACGTCCCCGCCGCCATGCCGTGGATCCCCTGCGCGGTCGCCTCGTCCGCGCCGCGCTTGTTCAGGCCGGAGTTGAGGATGTACGCACCCGCCGCGAGGCGCGGGATGTACTGGCGGAGCTTGACCATGGGGCCTCCTGGTTCGTGGTCGACGTCTCGTCCTCGACCGTACGTCGAGGGCGGCGACGCCACCAGCGGGTGAGGCCGTCGTCGGACCCGACGCGCCCGGGTCAGCGCAGCTCGCGCTGCCGCATCGCGCGCTGCGCCTCGCGGTTGTCCTGCTTCTCGCGCAGCGCCTGGCGCTTGTCGTACTCCTTCTTGCCGCGCGCGAGCGCGATCTCGACCTTGGCCCGGCCGTCGAGGAAGTACAGCGCCAGGGGCACGATCGTGTGCCCCTTCTCGCGCGTCTTGGACTCCAGGCGCAGGATCTCCTCCTTGTGCAGGAGCAGCTTGCGCTTGCGCCGCGGCGCGTGGTTGTTCCAGGTGCCCTCGGTGTACTCGGGGATGTGGACGTTCTCGAGCCAGGCCTCGCCGCGGTCGACGGCGACGTAGCCGTCGACGAGCGAGGCGCGCCCCATGCGCAGCGCCTTGACCTCCGTGCCCGACAGGACGATCCCCGCCTCGTACACGTCCTCGATCACGTAGTCGTGGCGTGCCTTGCGGTTGCTGGCGACGACCTTGCGGCCGGTGTCCTTCGCCATCCGTGTCCTACCGTCCTTCGCTGTCGTGTCGTCGCCGGCGCACCAGCGTACGGGTGCCCGACGACGCCCGGTACCGATTATCCCCCGCGCGCGGGGCGGCGGGGGGTCGGGCACGCAGCGCACGACGAGGCGGGCCGGATCAGCCCAGGACCGACATCGGGTCGATGGTGGACCCGTTGACGTACACCTCGAAGTGGAGATGGCACGCCCCGGACAGCCCGGTGTTGCCCGAGTAGCCGATGACGTCGCCCTTGTTGACCGCCTGCCCGGAGGAGACCGCGAACCGGGTGAGGTGGTTGTAGCTCGTCATGAGGTTCGAGCCGCCGACGGTCCCGTGGTTGATCAGGACCTGGTTGCCGAAGCCGTTGCGCCACTGGGCGTGCACCACCGTGCCCGGACCCGCGGCCATGATCGGGGTCCCGCAGTAGGCGCGCAGGTCGGTCCCCGCGTGCAGGCGGTAGTACCCGAGGATCGGGTGCAGCCGCATCCCGTAGCTCGACGTCACGTACGGCACGGCGGTCGGGAACGAGAGGAAGCTCGAGATGCTGCCGCGGTCTCCCCCCGAGGAGGAGCCGCCGCCACCACCACCGCCGCCCGACGAGCCGCCCCCACCGGAGGACTGCCCCTGCTGCTGACGCCGGGCCTCCTCCTCCGCGGCCTTGCGGTCGCGCTCCGCCTGCTCGGCGATGATCCCCTTGATCTCCTGCTGCAGCGACTGCTGGGCGGCCTCGTTCTCGGCGACCTTCGCCTCGGCCGCGGCCTTGCGCGCCTCGATCGTCGCCTTCTTCGCCTGCTGGTCGACGATGAGCTGCTCGACCTCGGCCTTGCGGTCCGCCGCCGCCTTGCGCGCGGCCTCGGCGGCGACGACGTTCTCGTCCGCCTGCTTCTTCAGGTCGGCGACCGTCTCCCGCACCGCCTGCAGGCGCGCCTCGCGGTTGCGCGCGACCGACTCGGCCTCGAGGAGGTCCTGGAGGGACCGAGACTGGCTGCGCGCCGCCGTCGACGAGACCGCGTACTCCTCGATGAACTCCTCGGTGCTCTGCGCACCCGTGACGATGCCGAGGCTCGAGACGTCGCCCTGACCGCGGTACGCCTGGCGCGCCATCTCCGCGATGCTGGACTTCGCGTCGGCGACCTCGGTCGCGCCGCGCTCGATCTCGGCGCTGATCGCGGCCTCCTGTCCGAGCGCGTCCTCGAGCCGCTGCGCGAGCAGCTCCGCCTCGCGCTGGGTCCGCTCGACCTCGGCCTCGGCGGCGTCCAGCTCGGCCTGGGCGACCGGCAGGCGCGCCTCGATCGCCTGGAGGTCGACCACCGCCTGCGCGAGCTCGGCGTCGGTGTCCTCGAGCTGGGACTGGAGCTGCTCGCGGTTGCCGAGGATCTCGGACTGGCGGCGTTCCGCGGCTGCTCGGCGGTCGTCGATGTCGTCGGCGGTGGCCGACGCGACACTCCCCACGAGGAGCATCGTCGTGGCGATCAGGGCCGCGGTCGCGCGGCGGAGGTCCCGGGTCATCTCACACCCTCGTGTGGCGGTTGAGCGTGACGACCGAGGAGACGGCCGCCAGGAGGAACGCGATACCGACGAGGACGGGCGCGATGCGCAGCACGTCCGACTCGTCGACGTAGGCCACCCACGTCACGGACTGCGACAACCAGTCGGTGACGAGGTACTTCACCCCCACCCACAGCCCGCCGACCGCGAGGAGCGCACCGAGCACGGCCGCGATCGCCCCTTCCAGCAGGAACGGGAGCTGGATGAAGAGGTTCGACGCCCCGACGAGCCGCATGATGCCGGTCTCACGGCGCCGGCTCAGCGCCGACAGCCGGATCGTCGTCGTGATGAGCAGCACCGCGGCGAGGAGCATGACCGCGGCGAGGCCGGCGGCGAGGAGCGACGCGCGGTTGAGCGCGAGGAAGAGCGAGTCGAAGATGCGGCGCTGGTCCTCGACGACCTCCACGCCCGGGCGCCCGGTGACGACGTCGTTGACGACCTCGTAGTTCTCCGGGTTGGTGAGCTTGAGGCGGAAGGACGCCTGCATGTCGTCGACGGTGAGCTGCGTGCCGAGGTAGCCGTCCGGGTACCGCTCCTGGAACGCGGCGAACGCGTCGTCCTTGGACTCGAAGTACACGGTCTGGATCTCGTCGGCGAGCTCGGACTCGAAGACGTCCTCGAGGGCGGCGATCTGGTCCGGGGTCGCCTCGCCCGCGGCGCAGGTCGGTGACGGCGAGCCGGTGGGGCACAGGAAGACGGAGACCTCGACCTTGTCGTACCAGTCGTCCTTGAGCTTCCCGATCTGCGCCTGCAGGAGCATCGACGCGCCGACGAACGTCAGCGAGACGAAGGTGACGAGGACGACGGAGACCGTCATCGAGACGTTGCGGCGCAAGCCCTGACCGAGCTCCGCGAGGATGAACTGGAGTCGCACGCCGATCACTCCCCCGCCGTCGCCTCGACGTGGCGGCGCACCGAGCGTCGCGACGGCGGCTCGGCCGGCTCCTCCTCGGCAGCCGACCGAGCCGCAGCCGGTGGCACGCGCGGGACGGCCGTCGTCGGCGCCGACTCGGGCGCCGCGCCGTGCGCGGTGCCCGGGTCGTCCCGGTCAGGGTCCGGGATGACCTGCCCGCGCGCGCCGTAGGCGCCGTGCGCCTGGTCACGCACGAGCGTCCCGGTGTCGAGCTCGATGACGCGACGCCGCATCTGGTTGACGATCTCCTCGTCGTGCGTCGCCATGACGACGGTGGTCCCGGTGCGGTTGATGCGGTCGAGCAGGCGCATGATCCCGAGCGACGTCGTGGGGTCGAGGTTCCCGGTGGGCTCGTCGGCGAGCAGGATCGGCGGGCGGTTGACCATGGCGCGCGCGATGGCGACGCGCTGCTGCTCGCCGCCGGAGAGCTCGTGCGGGCGGCGCTTCTCCTTGCCCGCGAGCCCCACCATCTCGAGCGTCTCGGGGACCGTGATCGCGATCGTGTGCCGCGGCTTGCCGATGACCTGGAGCGCGAACGCGACGTTCTCGAACACCGTCTTGTTCGGCAGGAGGCGGAAGTCCTGGAAGACGACCCCGATCTGGCGCCGCAGCTTGGGCACGTTCCAGCTCGACAGCGACCCGAGGTCCCGCCCCGCGACGAAGACCTTTCCCTTGGTCGGGCGCTCCTCGCGCAGGACGAGGTGCAGGCACGTCGACTTGCCGGAGCCCGACGCGCCGACGAGGAAGACGAACTCGCCGCGGCGAACCTCCATCGACACGTCGTCGACGGCCGGCCTCGCGCCGCGCGCGTAGACCTTGGTGACGTTCTCGAAGCGGATCACAGCGGCACGTTCCTCGGGTCGGGGGTCGATCCGTGGACGAACGAGGTTCGTCGCACGATCCCGAGGGTAGGCACGCGCCTCCGGCCCGGCGGGGCGGACACGCCGCACCCGGGCGCATCGATCCGTTGCTCGGATCAATCGGCCCCGGGGCAGGCGCAGAGGGTCATGCCTCCTTCTGCACCCCGCGGCGCCAGCGGATCCCGGCCTCGATGAAGTCGTCGATGTCGCCGTCGAAGACCGCCGACGGGTTGCCGACCTCGTGCTCGGTCCGCAGGTCCTTGACCATCTGGTACGGCTGCAGCACGTAGGAGCGCATCTGGTCGCCCCAGCTCGCCTTGATGTCGCCCGCGAGCTCCTTCTTCTTCGCGTTCTCCTCCTCCTGGCGCACGAGCAGCAGGCGGGACTGGAGGACGCGCAGCGCGGCGGCGCGGTTCTGGATCTGCGACTTCTCGTTCTGCATCGACACGACGATGCCGGTCGGGATGTGCGTCATGCGCACCGCGGAGTCCGTCGTGTTGACGGACTGCCCGCCCGGGCCCGAGGACCGGAAGACGTCGACCTTGATCTCCGACTCCGGGATCTCGATCGAGTCGGTCTGCTCGATGAGCGGGATGACCTCGACGGCCGCGAACGACGTCTGGCGACGCCCCTGGTTGTCGAAGGGCGAGATGCGCACGAGACGGTGCGTGCCCGCCTCGACGGACAGGTGGCCGAAGGCGTACGGAGCCTTCACCTCGAACGTGGCGGACTTGAGGCCCGCCTCCTCGGCGTAGGACGTGTCGAGCACGGTGGTCGGGTAGCCGTGGCGCTCCGCCCAGCGCAGGTACATGCGCAGGAGCATCTCCGCGAAGTCGGCCGCGTCCACGCCACCCGCGCCCGCGCGGATCGTGACGACGGCCTCGCGCGCGTCGTACTCGCCGGCGAGGAGCGTGCGGACCTCGAGCTGGTCGAGGTCCTTGCGGATCGCCGCGACCTCGGCCTCCGCCTCGACGAGGGTGTCCTCGTCCTCCATCTCCTGGCCCATCTCGACCAGGGTCTCGACGTCGTCGATGCGCTGGCCGAGCTTCTTCACCCGGTCCAGCTCGGACTGCGCCGCGGAGAGTGCCGACGTCACCTTCTGCGCGGCGTCCGGGTCGTCCCACAGGTCGGGGGCCGACGCCTTCTCCGAGAGGTCCGCGATCTTCGCGCGCAGCACCTCCGGGTCGCTCACGCTCTCGATGGACTCGAGCGTGCTGCGCAGCGCCTTGATCTCGGTCGGAAAGTCGATGGTGGCCACGAGGTTCAAGGTTACGCGACACCGCGCGCGCTCCGCGCCGCCGGGCCGGCAGACCCGTGCCCGGCGGCGCGGAAGGTCAGGCCTTCGGCTCGCCCTTCGCGGCGGGCGCACCCGTGCCCGACGTCGCGGGCTCGCTCCCGGCTGCCTGCTGGCGGCCCTCGTCGCGCGCCCGGGCGAGCATCGCCTCGAGACGCTGGCGCCGGCGTCGGCGGTCGTCGCGGACGCCGACGATCAGGACCACGACGATCGCGATCAGCAGGAGCTGCGGCCACGGGACGGCCCAGGTCGTCACGGTGACCGTGACGGGCTCGAGCGGCGCGTCGACCTGGTCGTCGTCCACCACCGTCGGGGTGACGGTGATCGTCGACCGGACCGGGCCGAGCGGCCAGACGTTCGGCGTCTCGACGCGGGACCGCTGCGAGCCGCCGGGCAGGACCTCGGGGATCTGCGTCGCCGAGCGGTCCGTGGACAGCAGCCCGAAGAACCCCGACGTCGCGACGTCGCCATCGGCACCGAGACGGACGTTGCCGTCGTTCGTCACGTCGTAGGAGACGGTCATGTCACCCGCGGCGAACGGGTTCCACGACGGGGTGTAGGACGCCTTGACGTTCTCGACCGTCAGGACCGGCTCCACGTCTCCTGTGACGCGCGTGGAGACACGGAAGCCGACGCGGCTCTCCACGCCGACGCTCGTCCCGCCCTCCCCCGCACCGGTGCTCGTCATCGTCGCGGCGATACCGGCGACGTGGTCGCCGGGCGTGGCGTTGTCCGGGACGGCCACCGTGAACGGCACGACGACCGTCGCGTCGGGCGCGACCTCGACCGAGTCCTGGACCTCGATCCAGGTCCCGGCCCCGGTCGACTCCCGGTCCGACGGCAGCATGTTGAACCGGCCCTTGGGGTTGATGTACCCGTCCGCGGCCTGGATCGAGAAGGTCACGGGCACGTCGCTGAAGTTCGACACGGCGAGATGCTCGGACGCGGATGCCCCGGGGTCGAGCACCAGCTCGACGCGGGACCGCCCGTCCGGGCCGTCCGCGTCGGCGGGCTTGACGCCCCAGGTGATGACGTCCTCGGTGTCGAGCGGCAGGACGCCGCTGGACGCCGCGCCCGCCGGCAGCGCGGGCGCGAGCGCTGCGACGAGCGCCGCTCCGGCCGCGGCGACCCAGCGGGCCGGGCGGCGCAGTCCGTGGCTCAGGTGTGATGCAGGGTTCACGCAGGTGCTCTCTCCGTACGACGGCGGGCCGCCCACCCGATCCGACCTCTGTCGGACGAGTGGAGCGGCCCGCCGTGGACTGCTCGGTCGACGGCCGACCGCGGCCGGCCGTCAGGTCACGAGGACCGTGTGCTCAGTCCTCGAAGAGGGAGAGCGTGATCGTCGAGGAGTAGGCGCCGGCGGCGACGTCCTCGGCGGTGCGGAGCGTGAGGCCCGCGGACGCGGTCCACGAGCCCTCCGGGTTGACCTCGGCCGAGTCCCACGCCGAGACCAGGAGGTCCTGCTCCTCGAGGCCAGGGCCGTTCTCGAGCGCGGGGTCGACGCCCTCGCCCGCCTGAACGAGGCCGCTCTCGCTCTCGCTCACGAGAGTCGGGGCCCACCCGAGGTTCGCTGCCTCGATGATGCCAGCGTCACCGGTGAAGTCCGAGGCGCTGCCCACGACGTACCAGCCGGTGCCCGAAGGCGCCTCGGTACGCGTGTCGGTCACGGTGACGTTGGGGAGGTCACCCGTGAACTCGCGGGTGTTCTCGACCGTCGAGTCGACCTCGGTGAGCGTGGTCGCGTTCGAGGCGACCGAGAGCGCGAGGTTGCCCGGCTCGACGTTCGACTCGATCTCCACGGAGACGTTGACACCCTGGTCGTCGCCCACCTGGTCTGCGGTGGCAGCGGACGCGAGGGCGACCGTGCCGATGAGCATCGCGCCGAGGGCACCCCCGGCGACGAGCTTCTTCGTTGCTCGTGCGTTCATGTTGTAGCTCTCCATCGTTGGAGTTGTTGTCGGACCGGATCACCATAGCGGCGAACCTGGGGTTTTGACAGAGAGGAACCAGAAGTGGCCATCCAAAGTTAAGAAAGTAAACAAAGGCGCGGGAGCATGCTCGCGCGTCGTTGCGTACCGTCCCTTCCTGGATGCTCGTCGTCGAACAGCAACAGGTGCTCACCACGCTCTGGCACGTGACTCTGCACGCACGATGATGCCATCACTCCACGCCTGGGTCACCCAGCTGATCATCGCGGGTCGTGCCCGAGCGGCGAGACGCACCGTCGCGGTGCGGCCGTCGGCGGTCGACGCCTCGGTCACCACGACGTCGTGCAGGCCGTCGAGCGCACCGGGATTCCGGTCCAGGTAGTCCTGGACGTCCGACCGGATCGAGGAATCCGTGAGCGTCAGGACGCCGCTCTCGACGGGTGCGGTCGCGGCGCCCGTGTAGAACGACTCGGGCGTCATCGAGTCTGCTGCCGTGAGCGCGAGCGCGTCCGCGAGCGCGTACAGCCGCTTGCGCTCGAGGTGCACCTGCGTCGCGCTGACCACGACCGTGACCAGCAGCAGCGCGAACGCGACGAAGGCCGTCGTGAGGAGCATGATCCGACCGTCCTCCGGACCGTCGCAGGACGTGCACCGTCGCCACGGATCGAGGCGCGCGCGCCTCACGGCCGCCTCGCGGCGTACTCGTCGACGGGCGCGACGTGCTGGGCCTCGACGGGGACCGCGAGGGGCACCGCTGCCCGGACGAACGGCGGGACGAGCGGCAACGGCACCTCGAACTTCACCCGCGCGACCACCTCCGCCCCGGGCTCGAGACAGGGCGTGGCCGAGCACGAGATCGTCAGCACGTCGGCACCGGGCTCGAAGCCCTGGTCGTCGAGCGCGAGCCTGACGGCCGCTTCGGCGAGCCGCGCACCGTCGGCCACGGACGGCGCGGTCACGAACGCGCGCGCCGCCTCCCGCGAGGCGCCCTCGACCGCGAACGTGGCCGCCTGCAGCCGCCCGACCGTCAGCACGAGGTACGTCACCGGCAGCAGCAGCACGAGCGCGACGCCGAGGAACTCCACGACGGCGCTCCCCCGCTCCGCCCTCCGCTCGCCCCCGGTGAGGCGAGCGAGCAGCGCCCGCAGCCAGCGGCTCACGGCGCTTCCTCGAGCGCGTGCCCGTCGACGGTCACCACGCCCGCCGGACCGAGGAGACCCACCACCGGGAGCGGCGCGGAGACCGTCACCTCGACGACCGGGAGGCCGTCGACGACCGTCTGACGCGCCACGACGTCCTGCGCGTACCGGGACGAGAGCGCGGCCGTGATCAGGTCGCGCGTTCGGGCAGCTCCGTCCTGCGGGCCACGGTCGGCACGGCCTGCGACCCGAGCACCCTCGGCGGCACAGTCCACGAGCGTCGCCCGCACGTGGACGGCGAGCGCTACCTGGACGACGCCGAGGAACAGCACGAGCACCAGGACGGACACGAGGGTGAAGTCGACCACCGCCGACCCGCGCTCGGGGTCCGTCGTCACCGTGCCGCGACCGACTCCGTGCGCCACCTCAGGGCGCGCCCACGCTCGAGATCGCGTTGCTGAAGGCCTGCGTCAGCGCCGGACCTGCGACAGCCCACAACGCGATGACGAGGCCCGCGGTCATCAAGGTGATGAGCACCCACCCCGGGACGTCGCCGCGTTCCGCGTCCCCGCCCACCAGGCGTCCGAGCGCCTCGCGCCCCGCTCGCCGTGCATCCGTCGTCCTGCGTCCCGACCCCTGCATGGTTTCCCCTCGTTCGTCCGTCGTGAGTCGTGTCGTACGTGAGCTGTGGGGGCGCCGGACGCGCCCTAGGAGCCGCGCGCTCAGAACCCGAGCCGCAGCGTGGCGAGCGACGGAAAGACGGCGAAGACGACCGTCACCGGGAGGATGAGGAAGACGACCGGGATCATCATCGCCACCTCCTTCTTTCCGCCCGCCTCCATGAGTGCGCGACGCCCGGACTCGCGCACGTCCTGCGCCTGGGCGCGCAGGACGTCGGCGAGCGGAGTCCCGCGCTCGACGGCGACGGCGACCCCCTCCGCGAAGCGGGTCAGGCTCGGCAGGCCCGTCCGGTCGGCGAGCTGCTCGAGCGCCCGCGCGAGCGGCGTGCCGGCGCGCACGGACGCGAGCATCGCGCGGAGCTCGCCCGAAAGCTCTCCGTGGGCCGTCGTGGCGACCCGTTCGAGCGCCGCCACCGGGCCCTCGCCGGCGTTCACCGCGAGGGCGAGCAGCTCCGCGACGGTCGGGAACTCCGCGAGCATGCGTTCCTCGCGGCGTCGCACGGCGCGCGTCAGGGCGTGGTCGCAGGCGAGGACGCCACCCACCCCGCACAGCAGCGCGAGCAGCACGAGCAGTACGACGGACGAGCCCCGCGTCGCGGCGAGGACCACCGCGACGAACGTGCCCAGCGCGAGCCCGACGACGCCCCACACCAGCTGGCGGGCACGGAACTGCTCGACGCTCTGACGCCGGCCCGCGCGCTCGAGCCGACGGCGGACGTCGGAGGACGTCGAGCCGAGCCGCTCGAGCGCCCGACCCGCGTCCGCGAGCACCGGGGCGACCAGACGCTCGACCGTCGGGAACGGCGTCCGGGTCGGCTGGTCGCGGAGCAGCACCGACGTCCGGTCGTGCGTCCGCAGGTAGGGCGCGAGGCGCTCGTCGAGCCGGATCGCGCGGCCGCGGACGCCCGCGACGACGAGCAGCAGCCCCACGGCGCCGAGCGCTCCGATCGCGGCTCCCGTCAGCGACACGTCGAGCGCGTTCATCGGAGCACCCTCTCCTCCTCGGGCAGCCGCCCGATCCGCAGCATGAGCTGGTACGCCGCGGCCGAGCAGGCTGCGCCGACGCCGAGGACGAGCGCACCCGACAGCGAGTTGTACGCCGCCGCCGTCTCGGGCCGGGTCGCGAGGAAGCCGAGCACCACCCACGGGCCCGCGACGGCGAGCCGCGCACCGTTGACCGTCCAGGACTGGCGTGCCTCGAGCTCGCCGCGGGTCCGCGCGTCCTCGCGCAGGAACGTCGAGAGGGTGCGCAGGAGCCGTCCGAGGTCCGTCCCGCCGACGTCGCGCGTCAGCCGGAGCGCCTCCACGATGCGGTCCGCCACCGGGTCCGCGAGCCGTTCCTTGAGCCGGTCCAGGCACTCCCCGAAGCGCCCCGACGCCCGGTAGTCGACCGCGAACCGGACGAACGGCTCCCGCAGGTCCGCGGGGCCGCGCTCGCCCAGCTGGCCCACGGCCTCGGGGAGCGACAGGCCCGCACGGACGCCGGAAGCGAGGTGGTCCAGCACCTCGGGCCAGACGTCGCGCAGCCGCGCCCTCCGGCGTCGGGCACGGGAGCGCACGACGAGCACCGGCACCGACGCGGCGATCGCACCGAAGCAGGTGGCGATCGTGACCGACCCGGCGAGGACCGTCGCGACGAGAAGAACCACGAGCCCCACGCCCACGCTCGTCGCGACGAGCGCGCCCGGCGTCACTGACGGCGCACCCGCCTGCACGAGGAGGTCCTGGGTGCGCGCCGTCCAGCCGTCCGACCGGCGCTCCCGGCGCGGGCCCGGCGTCCAGAACGACCACCACACGCAGAACAGGCCCGCGCCGAGCAGGAACCCCACGACGACGCCCACGTCAGCTCGCTCCCGACCAGGCCGTGCTCACCGAGGTGCCCGCCGCCGTGGCGGGGACGCGCGAACGCTCCGGGTGCAGCACGGCCGCCAGGTCGATCCCCGCGCGCGCGAACCGGTCCGCGCCGGGCGGGAACCCGTCCGCCCGCACCAGCCGGTCCCCCGTCCGGACGAAGATCTCCGCGGCCTCCACCACGCCCTGCTCGACCCGGCCCGTGACTCCCAGGACCTCGCGCACGACGCGCCGCCCGTCGGCGTCGACGCCGAGGTGGACGACCAGGTCGATCGAGGACGCGACGGTGGGCACCACGAAGCGGTCGGAGACGTTCTCGCCGGCGAGCAGCGGCAGCGTGCACATCTTGGTGATCGCCTCGCGGGCCGAGTTGGCGTGCAGGGTGCACATCCCGGGGACGCCCGCGTTGAGGGCCACGAGCAGGTCGAAGCTCTCCGCCTCGCGGACCTCCCCGATGACGATCCGGTCCGGGCGCATGCGCAGCGCCTCCTTGACCAGGCGGCGCAGCGGGATCTCGCCGGTCCCCTCGAGGCTCGGCTGCCGACACTGCATGGAGACGACGTCCCGCACGGCGAACCGGAGCTCGAACACCTCCTCGCACGTCACGACGCGCTGCGTGGGCGGCACCGAGCCTGCGAGGGCGTTGAGCATCGTCGTCTTGCCCGCCTGGGTGGCGCCCGCGACGAGGATGTTCAGCCCCGCGCGGACGGAGGCGTCGAGGAACGTCGCCGCCTGCGGGGTGAGCGACCCGAGCCGGACGAGGTCGTCGAGGTGCGACGCACGGACGACGTGCTTGCGGATGTTGACCGCCCATGCGCTGCGCGTGACGTCAGGGATGACCACGTGGAGCCGCTCGCCCCCGGGAAGCGAGGCGTCGACGAACGGGCTGGACAGGTCCAGCCGGCGTCCGGACGAACGCAGCATCTGCTCGACGAGGTCGCGCACCTGCTCCGCGGTGAGGATCGTCGTCGTGAGCTCGGACCGGCCGCCCCGCGCGACGAAGACCTGCGAGGGCGCGTTGATCCAGATCTCCTCGATCTCCGGGTCGTCGAGGTAGGGCTGGAGCGGCCCGAGGCCGGCCACGGAGTCGACCACCGCGCGACCGGCGGCCGTCGGGTCGGCGAGCGGCGCGACGGCTCCGAGCGCGCTCCGCGTCTCGTAGTCGGCGACCACCTCGCGGACGAGCTCGTCGACCGCCGCCCGGTCGCGCGCGGGGTCCACCCCGCGGCGTCGGACGAGCTCCCGCACCTCGCCCTCGAGCACGCCGACGGCGTGCGTGTCCGTAGACATGTCGAGCATTCCCCCTGCTCTGCTGGCCGGCTGCCCCGCCGGACCGAAAGACCTGACCGAGAGAGTAGGGCATCCGCGCGGCTCGCGGGAGTGCCCTGTGGACACCCGTGCCCGGAGCCTCGGGATCTGGGCCGTACCCCTCGGTGAAACCCGCCCGCGCCGTCCCACATCGTGGGCGCGGGCGCCGATAGGGTCGGGTCATGACCGACCTCCCGCCCGGCCGCTGGCAGGCCGCCGCCCGTGCCACCGGCCTCCTCGGCGCGGACGGCGCGGTGGCGGCGACGGTCTTCGCCGAGATGACGGCCCTCGCGCACCGCACCGGGGCGATCAACCTGGGGCAGGGGTTCCCCGACGTCGACGGCCCGGCGACGGTCAAGCACGCCGCGGTCCGCGCGATCGAGGAGGGCCACAACCAGTACCCGCCCGGCCCGGGGATCCTCGAGCTGCGCAACGCGGTCGCGAGCCACCAGTACCGGCACTACGGGCTCGACCCCGACCCGGAGACCGAGGTCCTCGTGACGACGGGCGCGACGGAGGCCCTCGCCGCGACGATCCTCGCGCTCGCCGGCCCGGGGGACGACGTCGTGACGCTCGAGCCGTTCTACGACTCCCACGCCGCGTGCATCGCGCTCGCGGGGGCGAACCACGTCACCGTCCCGCTCGTGCCCGGCCCGGACCGCTTCCGCCTCGACCTCGACGCCCTGCGCGCGGCCGTCACCGACCGCACGCGGCTCATCCTCGTGAACTCGCCCCACAACCCGACGGGAACGGTGCTCGACCTCGACGAGCTCGACGCGATCGCCTCCGTCGCGCGCCGCCACGACGCGGTCGTCGTGACGGACGAGGTCTACGAGCACCTGACGTTCGACGACGCCCGGCACGTGCCGATCGCCACCCTCCCCGGGATGCGGCAGCGCACGGTCACGATCTCCTCGGCGGGCAAGACGTTCTCGTTCACCGGCTGGAAGATCGGCTGGCTGCACGGGCCGGAGCCGCTCGTCACCGCGGTGCGCACGGTCAAGCAGTTCCTCACCTACACGTCCGGCGCGCCGTTCCAGCCCGCCATCGCCGACGCCCTGTCCGACGACGAGACCCCGCGCGCGCTCGCCGACTCGCTCGCCGCGCGTCGGGACCTGCTGTGCGAGGGCCTCGTCCGGGCCGGGTTCGACGTCGTCGTCCCCCAGGGCACGTACTTCGTCATCGCCGACGGCGCCCCGCTCGGCGTCGAGGACGGCGTCGCCCTGTGCCGTGAGCTGCCCGCCCTCGCGGGCGTCGTCGCCGTCCCCGTGAGCGCGTTCTGCACGCCGGGGTCGACGACGGCCCGCGCGCTGGCCTCGCGCGTGCGGTTCACCTTCGTCAAGCGCGAGGACGTGCTCCGCCAGGCGGTGGGCCGGCTCGCCCGCCTCGGCGCCACGCGTCGCTCCTGACCGCGCCCCGACCCGTCACCGGGGCGGCTGCCGGACCGGCTCAGCCGCAGACGCCGGGCTGCAGCTCCTCGACCGGGGTCTCCGGCGTCGTGCCGGGGTCCGTGGTGCCAGGGTCCGTCGTGCCCGCCCCCGGGTCGGTCGCGCCGGGGTCGGTCGCGCCGGGGTCGGTCCCGGTCCCCGGGTCGGTCGTCCCGCCCGCGGGCGCCGTCGCGTCGTCGCGCGGGTCGGCGACGGCCTCGTGGCCGGGCGGGGGCGCGTCGTCGATGAGCCGCTGCCAGATGGCGTCCGCCTCCGACGTCCACTCGACGCGGTTGCGGTCGCTCGCCGCCTCCACGACGGGGACCTGCGTGAAGACGACCTCGGAGGGCTTGATGGCGCGGAGGCTGAACGCGAGTCCCGCGAGCGCCGTCGGGTCCGCGATCGTGGGGTCGGCGCTGATCGAGCCGAGCACCGCCTCGATGACGCCGTAGAGCTGGGGCGAGTTGGTGATGATGTTCTGGGAGAGCAGCTCGCGCACGGCCGAGTCGATGAACGCCTGCTGGCGCGCGATGCGCGTGAGGTCGGACCCCATCTCGAGCCCCATGCCCGTCCCGTGGCGCGCCCGGAGGAAGCTGATCGCCTCGTGGCCGTTGAGCGTGTACTCCCCGGCCGGCAGGTCGAGGGTGCCGTACCGCGGGCTCTCCTTGACGGGCTCCGGGAAGCACATGGTGACGCCGTTGATGGCGTCGACGACACCGATGACCCCGGTCATCTTCACGACGACGTGGTTGGTGATCGGGACGCCCGTGAGGTCCTGCACCGCGGTGATCGTGCACGCGGCGGCGTAGGTCATGTCGTCGACGCCGCCCGACCCGATCTGGAACGCCTCGTTGAACATCGTGTTGCGCCGCGGGCCCGACATCGACCCGTCGGGCAGGTTGCACGCCGGCAGGTCGACGAGCGAGTCGCGGGGGATGGACACGACCTCCATGCGCGTGCGATCACCGGACACGTGCACGATGAACGTCGTGTCCGAGCGCATGCCCTCCTCCTCGCCGGCGATCGCGGCGTTCTCGGCGTCGCGGTAGTCCGTGCCCATGACGAGGATGTTGAGCGACTTGCCCGCGAACGGGTCGGACGGGTCCTTCGGCGGCTCGACCGTCGGGCCGCCGACGACGAGTCCCGACACGTCGCTCACGGTGATCTTCGACTTGAGATCGAGGTAGACGGCTCCCGCGCCGACGGCGACGAACACGAGGGCGCCGGTGAGGACGAGCCCGACGGCCCGTGCGACGCGGTGCGTGCGCAGCGCGCGCGCATGGTGCGGGCCGCCGGAGGGCTTGTCCTCCCCGCCCTTCCGGGAGGGCGTCGTCGGTGTCGCGCGGGGCCGCGAACGCGGGGACGACGAGGCGGGAGCGGTCGTTGGCACGGTCCGAGGGTAAGGGGTCCGGCGTGGACGCGTGCGCAGAACCAGCAGGAGGACGTGTGAAAGGGCGGCGAAGGCCGGCCGTAGCGTCAGACCGGCGTGTGCCAGCCGCCGCGGCGGAACGCCGGCGTGGCGAGGGCGAGCACGAGCAGGGACGCGACGACCGCGCCGAGCATCACGGTCGCCATCGCGACGGCGTCGCCCCCGAGGACGCCGACGAGCGGGCTCACGAGCCCGGCGACCCCGGACTGGAACGCCCCGATGACGGCGGCCGCGGTCCCGGCGATCTCGCCGTGCCGGGTGAGCGCGAGCGCGGAGGCGTTCGCGGGGATCATGCCCTGCATCGACAGGACGAGGAACAGGGCGGCGACGATCCCGACGATCCCGCCGGCGCCGGTCACGGCCACCACGAGCAGCCCGGCGGCGAACACCCCCTGCACGACGAGCGCGGTCCGGAGCAGGCGCACGGGCGCGACGCGCCGGACGAGGGCGGCGTTGGCCTGCGCGGACAGGACGAGGCCGATGCCGTTGACCGCGAAGAGGAGCGCGAACTGCCCGTGGCTGAGCCCGTACCCCTCCTGGAGCACGAACGGCGACCCCACGACGTAGCTCATGAGCACGGCCTGGCCGAGGCCGGGCAGGACGGCGAGCGCGACGAAGTGGCGGTCGCGCAGGAGGCTCGCGTAGCCGCGCAGGACGGTGCGCGCACCGGCGGGCCGCCGCCGCTCGACGGGCAGGGACTCGGGCATCCAGAACAGCACGATCGCCCCGAGCGCGATGCCACCCAGCGCCAGCACCCAGAACACCGCGCGCCACGTCGCGTGGGCGCCGATGAACGAGCCGATCGACGGTGCCAGGAGGGGGGCGAGCCCGATGACGAGCATGAGGCGCGACAGGATGCGGGCGGCGTCCGAGCCGGTGAAGCGGTCCCGGATCGCGGCGATCGCGACGACGGAGGCGGAGGCGTTGAAGAACCCCTGCAGCACGCGCAGCCCGATGAGGATGCCGATGTTGGGCGCGAGCGCGCACAGGAGCGAGGTCACGACGTGCAGCGAGAGCCCGACGAGGACCGGGAGGCGCCGGCCGTAGCGGTCGGAGAGCGGCCCGATGACGAGCTGGCCGACCGCGCCGCCGAGGAGCATCCCGGACAACGTGAGCTGCGCGAGCGAGTCGGGCGCCCCGAGCTCGGCGCCCACCTCCGGCAGCAGCGGGAGGTACATGTCGACCGTGAGCGCGGGGAGCGTGGCGAGCGCGCCGAGGAGCAGCACCCAGCGGGCGGACGACCTCGGTCGGGGCAGGGCGGGGTCGACCGAGGACGAGGACATCTGTCCATCGTATCGATTCGATCGGGCCGGGCCCGGCCGCGCGGGAGTGAGCCTCCTCTCCCCGCTGCGGCCCGCGCACGGCCGCTGCCGACCCCCGCGACGCCCGCGCCCCGCGTGTGGGTGGCGTGCGGCAGGCTGGAGGCATGTGCGGACGCTATGCCTCCTTCCGGGACGCGCAGGACCTCGCGGACGAGTTCGCGATCGCGGACGTCGCCGACGACGCGCGGCTCCTCCCGCCGTCGTGGAACCTCGCGCCCACGGACCCGGTGCGGATCGTCGTCGAGCGCGCCGCGAAGGACACGGGCGAGGTCCGGCGCTCGCTGCGGGTGGCGCGCTGGGGCCTCGTGCCGTCGTGGTCCAAGGACCCGAAGGGCGGCGCGCGCATGATCAACGCGCGCGCGGAGTCGATCCTCGACAAGCCGGCGTTCGCCAAGCCGTTCGGCGTGCGGCGCTGCCTGGTCCCGGCGGACGGGTACTACGAGTGGCGCGTCCTGCCCGACGGCGCGTCGCCGGCAGCGTCCGCGGGCGCGTCGCCGCGCCGGGGGAAGGTCCCCAAGCAGCCGTACTGGATCACGCCGAGCGGCGGCGAGAGCGCCGCGTTCGCCGGGCTCTACGAGTTCTGGCGCGACCGGACCAAGGCCGACGACGACCCCGACCGCTGGCTCGTCTCGACGACGATCGTCACGACCGACGCCGCGCCGTACCTCGCCGAGATCCACGACCGCATGCCGCTGGTCCTCCCCGCCGACGCGTGGGACGCGTGGCTCGACCCGGCGGTCGACGCGCGCGGGGCGGCCGACCTGCTCGGCCTCGGCGGCCCGCACGACGACGTCCCCCTGGTCGCGCGCGAGATCTCGACCCTGGTCAACTCCGTGACGAACGACGGGCCCGGACTGCTCGAGGCCGTCTGACGACCCGGCCTCGGGACGCGAGCGCGGCGGTCAGCCGCGGTAGGCCCACTGCAGACGCACGGGCTCGATCGTGCCGAGCCCCTGGACCTCCGTCTCGGGCTGCGCCGTGAGCGCGAAGCGCTGGTCGCCCGCGAGCAGGCCCGCGGTCTCGCGGTCGACGAGGACCGTCGTCGGCTCCGCGATGTCGACGAGGCGGGCGGCGAGGTTGACGCTCGGCCCGAACACGTCGCCGAACCGCGAGAGGACCCGGCCCCACACGAGGCTGACCCGGACGGGCGGGACGTCGACGTCCTCCTCGCGCCCGCCGGCCTCGGCCAGGCCGAGCGCGACCCGCGCCCCGGTCGCGACGTCGTCGGCGACGTAGAGCACCGCGTCGCCGATCGTCTTGACGACGCGCCCGCCCGCGGCGGTGATGACGTCGCGCGCGCTGGTCTCGAAGAGCTGCACGAACTCGGCGAGCTCGCTCGACCCCAGCCCGCGCGTGCGCTGCGTGAACGAGACGATGTCCGCGAACCCGACGGCCCGCGGGAGCGGGAGCTCGTGCTCGTCGACCGCGGTGGCCCGCGCGTCGGAGAACTCGACCGCGAACCTCCCCGCGACCGCGGCGAGCTGGCGGCGCCACGCGTGCAGGAGCTGCTCCTCGAGGACCGGGGCGAGCTCGGGGAGCCGGTCGAGGACGAGCAGGCGCGCGCTCGTGTCGTCGAGGTCGAACCGGCGCGTCAGGTGCTCGACGAGCGCCTCGACCTGCCAGAGCACGAGCCGCTCCGTGGTGTGACCGGTGGACCGGATGAGCGTCGTCAGCGCGCGCTCGTCGAGCCGCTCGGTCGCGGCGAACGCGAACACGTCCGCGAGCGCCTGCGCGTCCTTCTCCGTGAACGCGTGCTCCTCGCCCTCGGTCAGGGGGAGGCCGAGCGCCTGCCAGTAGGCGCGCACGCGGTCCGTCCCGACGCCCGCGCGCTCGGCGAGCCGCTCGACGGTCAGGGTGCGGGGCCCGCCGAGGAGCGCCTCGTCGAGCACCGCCTCCGTCGCCTCGGTGTCCGGGGCCGGCTCGCCGCCCTCCCCGCCGTCCGGAGACGGGGTGGTGGGGACGGGCTCGTTCTGCTCAGGGTCCACGGGCACCCGGCGATCCTATTCCTCGGCCCGGGCCGGTGAGGTCGGCGGTCGTGACCGAGATCGGCAGTGGGGCGCGAGATCGGCGGTCGTGACCGCCGACGTCGTCCCGGACTGCCGATCTCGGCCGCAGACCGTCACCCGTGCGGGCGCAGGTGGTGGACGTCGCCGCTGTGGTGGACGCTCGTCGTGCCGTCGTCCTCGCGTACCACCAGTCCGCCGTCGGGTGCGAGCGCGGTGGCGAGCCCGACGACGTCGCCGCCCGCGACGCGCTCGACCCGCACGCGCGTGCCGAGCGTGGCGCTGACCTGCGCGCAGTCGGCGTCGAGCCCGGCGGCGTGCGCGTCGCCGCCGGCGTCCTGCCAGCGCGCGAGGACCTCGCCGAACGCCTCGTGGAGGGCGACGAGCAGGACCTCGCGGTCGGTCGTCGCGGCACCCGCCAGGGCGAGCGAGGAGGCCGTGGGGACGGGCAGCTCCGCGCGCTCCTGGGAGACGTTGAGCCCGACGCCGACGACGACGCCGCCGTCGGGCAGCACCTCCGCGAGGATGCCGGCGACCTTGCGCAGGGGCGGGTGGCCGCCGACCGCCGGCGTCGCGACGTCCTGCGGAACGGGCGCGGCGCCCGGGTCCGGCACGAGGACGTCGTTCGGCCACTTGACGACGGCGTCGACCCCGGCGGTCGCACGCAGGGCGCGGGCGGTCGCGAGCCCCGCGAGGAGCGGGAGCCAGCTCAGCGCCTCGCGCGGCACCTCGGGGCGCAGGAGGAGCGAGCCGAGGAGCGCGGCGCGCGGCGGCGTCGTCCACGAGCGCCCCAGCCGGCCGCGACCCCCGGGCTGGTGCTCGGCGACGAGGAGCGCCGGCGCCGGCCAGGCGTCCGGGTCGGCCGCGACCGCGCGCGCGAGCTCGGCGTTCGTCGACGCCGACTCGGGGACGACCTCGATCCGGGCGAGGGGCCCTGCGGGCGCCACGAGCAGCTCGCGCAGGAACTCCGCCCGCAGCGGGGGCCGCCCGTCGCCGTCGGGCCTGGTCTCGTCGTCGCGCGCGCTCGCCATGCCCGCCATCCTCCCGCACGCCGACGGCCCGGCACGAGGGACGCACCGCCGGTCGGACGCCGCGGACGGACATCACCGGCGCGCCGCCGGGTTTGTCGACACCCACCAAGACCCGCCCCGGGCGTGCTGGCGTCGCCCGCATCGAGTTGGCGCCACCCGCCAACTAGGCTCGGGTCCGTGACGGACTCTGCGACCACCTCGCCCGCGACGCCCGAGGCACCCCCGACATCGCCCGACGCGCCCCACCTCGTGGGCACCGCGGCCAAGCTCGCCGACCTCGACCGTCGCCGCGCCGAGGCGACCGAGCTGCCCGAGGAGGCGGCGCGGACCAAGCAGCACGCGCGCGGCAAGAAGACGGCGCGCGAGCGCATCGAGGCGCTGCTCGACGAGGGCAGCTTCGTCGAGCTCGACGCGTTCGCGAAGCACCGCTCGCACAACTTCGGGCTCGAGAAGAAGCGCCTGGCGGGCGACGGCGTCGTCGTCGGGCACGGCACGATCGACGGCCGCCAGGTGTGCGTGTACTCCCAGGACTTCACGGTGTTCGGGGGCAGCCTCGGCGAGGTCCACGGGCAGAAGATCACCAAGGTGCAGGACCTCGCGCTGCGCACGGGCGTGCCGTTGATCGGCATCTCCGACGGCGGCGGCGCGCGCATCCAGGAGGGTGTCGCGGCGCTCACGCAGTTCGCGGAGATCTTCCGCCGCAACGTCGCGTCGTCGGGCGTGATCCCGCAGATCTCGCTCATCCTCGGTCCCAGCGCGGGCGGCGCGGTGTACTCCCCCGCGCTGACCGACTTCATCGTCATGGCGGACAAGACGTCGAACATGTTCATCACCGGCCCGGACGTGATCCGCGCGGTGACGGGCGAGGACGTGGGCTTCGAGGAGCTCGGCGGCGGCCTGACGCACAACGAGAAGTCCGGCGTCGCGCACTACCTCGGCGCGGACGAGGACGACGCGATCGACTACGTGCGCCACCTCGTGTCCTACCTGCCGCAGAACAACCTCTCGGACGCGCCGTCCTTCCCGCCCGACGACGTCGACCTCGACGTCACGGAGGAGGACCTCGAGCTGGACGCGCTCGTGCCCGACTCGGACTCGCAGCCGTACGACATGCGCACCGTGATCGAGCACGTGCTCGACGAGGGCGCGTTCCTCGAGGTCCAGCCGCTGTTCGCGAAGAACGTGCTCGTCGGGTTCGGGCACGTGGAGGGCCAGTCGGTGGGCGTCGTGGCGAACCAGCCGCTCGCCATGGCGGGCACGCTCGACATCGACGCCGCGGAGAAGGCGGCGCGGTTCGTGCGCACGTGCGACGCGTTCAACATCCCGGTGCTCACGCTCGTGGACGTCCCCGGCTTCCTGCCGGGCGTCGACCAGGAGCACCAGGGCATCATCCGGCGCGGGGCCAAGCTCATCTACGCGTACGCCGAGGCCACGGTCCCGCTCGTCACCGTCATCACGCGCAAGGCGTACGGCGGGGCGTACATCGTCATGGGATCCAAGCAGCTCGGTGCCGACGTCAACCTCGCGTGGCCGACGGCGCAGGTCGCGGTCATGGGCGCGGGCGGCGCGGTGAACATCCTCCAGCGGGCGGCGCTCAAGCGCGCGGCCGACGCGGGCGACGACGTCGAGGCGGAGCGCGCCCGGCTCGTCGCGGAGTACGAGGACGCGATCGTCAACCCGTGGGACGCCGCCGAGCGCGGCTACGTGGACGCGGTGATCCGCCCGTCCGAGACGCGCGTGCAGGTGGTGCGGGCGCTGCGGGCGCTGCGCACCAAGCGCGCGACCCTGCCGCCCAAGAAGCACGGCAACATCCCGCTGTGACCGCGAGCGAGCCCCAGCACCCGACGAACCTCGCGAGGGAGGACCACGCATGAGCCACGACGACGCCACGCACGGACCCGTGCCGCTCGGGTCCGTGGACCCGGCGCCGCTGCACGCCGCGGTCGACGCGCTCACGGCGGCGCTGCACGAGTACGTCGAGACCGCGGTCGGGGTGCGGGCCGAGTTCGGGGCGTCCGAGGCGGACGAGGACCCGCGCGTGCTCGCGCTCGAGGGCCGCATCGGCACGCTCAACGCGCGGCTGTTCGACGAGCTGCACGGCGCGCTCGGCATCCACGCCGACCTCACGACGTCGGTGTGGGACCCGGGCGCCGACGAGGAGGTCGACGACGACGCCTCGCCGGCCGACGTGCAGGACGACACCTTCACGCTCGACTACGTCGTCATGACGCACCCCGGCGGCCCGGACCTCGACGACGTCGTCGGGCTCCTGGACCGGTGGGGCCACGAGGCGCGCGAGCGGCTCGTCGAGGCGGGCTACGCCGTCCCCGAGTGGGGCGTGGGGCGGGGGGCGGACGACGACCACGACCACGACGAGGACGACGAGTGAGCACGGCGGGGTCCGGCGCTCCGAGCGTCCGCGTCGTGCGCGGCGCGCCGGACGAGCTGGAGGTCGCCGCGCTCGTCGCCGGCCTCGCCGCGGCGGCCGCCGCGAGCGGGCTGCCCGACGACGTCGCGCCCGTCGACGAGTGGACCAACCGGGCGCGCGGGCTGCGCGGGACCGGGGACGGCGCGACCGCGAAGAGCTTCGGCGGGCGCTCGGGCCGGCACAACGCCGACTCGTGGCGCTGGAGCCTGCGGTCGTGACGACGCCGAGCGCGTCGCCCCGCACGCGCCGCCTGCCCGAGCGAGGCGTGCTCGTCGAGCTCCCCGCGTCCGCCGACGAGGTCGAGACCGACCCGACGAGCCTGCCGGGCGTGGAGCCCGTGCCGGGCTGGCGCCGCTGGGCGTGGGCCGTGGCGTTCGTGCCGACCGTCGCGCTGCTCGTCTACCAGCGCGTCGCGTCGGGGCGCGGGTGGTCCGTGCCGGACGCCGTCGTGGTCGTGGCGACCCTCGGGCTGCTCGTCACCGCGCTGCTCGCGCTCGTGCGCTACCTCGACGACCGCGTCGTGGCCGGGCTCGCGCGCGGGCGGGACGCGCTGCTCGCCGCGCCGGTCCGGGCGACCGGGACGCTCGTGCTTCCCGGCGTCGGTGCCGCGGACCTCGCGGCGGGCACGGCGGAGGGCTCCACGGAGGACACCGCCACGAGCACGCGGACGAACGGGCCCACGGTCGTCCCGACGACCCTGGTCGTGACCACCGCGTCCGGCGCGCGGACCGCACGACCGGCGCGCGTCGTCGTGCCCGACGGCGTGGCGGGCCCGCGCCCGGGCGACCCGGTCGCCGTCTGGCACGCCGCGGGCGACGCGGACGCGTCGGGGGTGCTCCTGCTGCGCTACCACCGCGCCTGGGCGGACGACCTCGTGGCGGCGCTGCGCGGCCGCGCCGGCGCCGCTCCCGACGCGGGACCGCCCGGAGACACGCCCGGCGCGCCGACCGAGGAGGACCGCGGCGAGAGCCCGGAGAATCCGGCAGACCCGCGTCCGGGCGCCGAGTAGGCTCGTCCGGGTGAGCGACACCACCACCACACCCGCCGGCGCATCCGCCGGGACCCCCGACCGCACACCCACGCCGATCGACGCCGTCGCCGAGGCCTACGTCACGCGGATCGCCGAGCTCGACCCGATCGCCGCGACCGCGATGGGCCTGTCCGGCTACGACCACCTCGTCTCCGACCTCTCGCCCGCCGGGCACGACGCGCGGGCCGACGCCGACCGCGCGGTGCTGCGCGAGCTCGAGGGCCTGGAGCCCGTCGACGACGTCGACCGCGTCACCCTCGCCGCGATGCGCGAGCGCGTCGGCCTGCAGCTCGAGCTGCACGAGGCGGGCGAGCCGCTCGCGAGCCTCAACAACATCGCGTCGCCGGTGCAGGAGCTGCGCGACGTCTTCGACATCATGCCGACCGGGACGGTCGAGGCGTGGGAGAACATCGCCTCCCGCCTCAACGCCCTGCCCACGGCGATCGACGGATACATGGCCTCCCTCACCGAGGCGGCCGCGCGTGGCAACGTCGCCGCGATCCGCCAGGTGCGGATCGGCGTGCAGCAGTCGCGCAAGCTCGCCGACGCGAAGGGCTCGTTCTTCACGACGTTCGTCGCCGGCCCCGAGGCGAACGCCGTCCTCGACGACTCCTCGGCGTGCTCGCTCGTGCGCAAGGAGCTCGAGCACGGCGCCGCCGCGGCGCGCGAGGCCTACGGCCGCCTCGCGGACTTCCTCGAGACGACGCTCGCGCCGCAGGCGCGCGAGCAGGACGCCGTGGGCCGCGAGCGCTACGGGCTCTTCTCGCGCACGTTCCTCGGCGCGCAGGTCGACCTCGACGAGACGTACGCGTGGGGGCTCGAGGAGCTCGCGCGCGTCGTCGCGGAGCAGGAGGAGATCGCGCGCCGCATCGCCGGGCCGGGCGCGAGCGTCGAGGACGCCGTCGCCGCGCTCGACGCCGACCCGGCGCGCACGCTGCACGGCACGGACGCGCTGAGGTCGTGGATGCAGGAGACGTCGGACGCCGCGATCAGCGCGCTGAACGGCGTCCACTTCGACGTCCCGACGCCGGTGCTCGACCTCGAGTGCATGATCGCGCCGACGCAGACGGGCGGGATCTACTACACGCCGCCGAGCGACGACTTCTCCCGCCCGGGCCGCATGTGGTGGTCCGTGCCGTCGGACGTCACCGAGTTCAACACGTGGCGCGAGAAGACGACGGTCTACCACGAGGGCGTCCCCGGCCACCACCTGCAGTGCGGCCAGGCCGTGTACGCGCGCGCGACGCTCAACACGTGGCGCCGGCTCGCGTGCTGGGTCTCGGGCCACGGCGAGGGCTGGGCCCTGTACGCGGAGCGCCTCATGGCGGACCTCGGGTTCCTCGATGACGACGGCGATCGACTCGGCATGCTCGACGCGCAGCGCATGCGTGCGGCGCGCGTCGTGCTCGACATCGGCGTGCACCTCGGCCTGCCCGCGCCCGAGCAGTGGGGCGGCGGGACCTGGGACGCGGACAAGGCGCTCACGTTCCTGCGCGCGAACGTCAACATGCCCGACTCGTTCGTCCGGTTCGAGCTCGACCGCTACCTCGGCTGGCCGGGTCAGGCGCCGTCGTACAAGGTCGGCCAGCGCCTGTGGGAGGCCACGCGCGACGACGCGCGTGCGGCAGCCGCGGCCCGCGGCGAGGCGTTCGACGCCAAGGCGTTCCACGCGCGCGCGCTGAACCTCGGCTCGGTCGGTCTGGACGTGCTGCGCGACGCGCTCTCCTCGTGACCCGGTCGTCCGCCCGGCCCGGGTCGGCCTCGCGCCGGCCCGGGCGGGGCGGGCCCGCCCTGGGGAGCTGACGCGTGGGCGCCGTCCTCACCGGCTTCGCCATCATCGCCGTGGTCGTGGCGGCCGGGTACGTCACCGCGCGGCTCGGCATCGGGGGCCCCGACGCGAGGACCGCGCTCAACCGCATCGGGTTCTTCGTCGCGAGCCCCGCGCTGCTGTTCACCGTGCTCGCGCGGGCGGACGTCGGCGCGCTCTTCCAGGCCCCGCTCGCGGTCGCGGCGGTCTCCGCCGTCGTGACCGCGGGCGCGTTCGTGCTCGTCGACCGGCTGTGGCTGCGGCTCCCCGCCCCCGAGGCGACCATCGGGGCCGTGGGCTCCGGCTACGTGAACGCGAACAACATCGGCCTGCCCGTCGCGGTGTACGTGCTGGGCGACGCGACCGCCGTCGTGCCGGTGATCCTGCTCCAGCTCCTCGTGCTCGCACCCGTCGCGCTGCTCGTCCTCGACGCGACGACGAGCGGGCGCCTGTCCTGGCGCTTCGTCCTCGCCCAGCCCGTGCGCAACCCGATCATCCTCGGGTCGTTCGCGGGCGCCGTCGTCTCGGTGACCGGTTGGACCCCGCCCGTCGCGGTCATGGCTCCGCTCGAGATCCTCGGGGGTGCCGCCATCCCCATGATCCTGCTCGCGTTCGGCATGTCGTTGCACGGCACCAGGCCGCTGCGGCGCGGCGAGCCCCGCGCGGCCGTCGGGGTGGCGAGCGTCGCGAAGCTGCTCGTCATGCCCGTCGTCGCGTTCGTCGTCTCCCGGCACGTCCTCGGGCTCGACGACGCCGCGGTCGCCTCGGCCGTCACGCTCGCCGCGCTGCCCACGGCCCAGAACGTCTACAACTACGCGGCACGGTTCGGGCGGGGCGAGATCCTCGCGCGCGACACGATCCTCGTCACGACCCTCGGCTCGCCCGTCGTGCTGCTCGTCGCGGCGCTGCTGGTCGCGTAGGACCGCTCGGCGCGCGCCGTCCGGCTCGCCGGTCGCGCCGGTGCTCGACGGGTAGTCTGCGCGGGTGCTCCGACTCGTCCTCGCCTCCCGCTCCCCCGCCCGCCTCGCGACGCTGCGCGCGGCCGGCGTCGAACCCCTCGTGCGCGTCTCGGGGGTCGACGAGGACGCGGTCCTGCAGGCCGCCGCCGCGGAGCGCGGCGGGCTCGACCCCGTGGACGCGGTGCTCGTCCTCGCCCGCGCCAAGGCCGAGGAGATCGTGCGCACGCTCGCCGACGACGGGACCGGCGCGCCGGTCGACGACCCCGCGCTCCTCGTCGGGTGCGACTCGATGCTCGAGCTCGACGGCGAGGTGCTCGGCAAGCCCGTCGACGCCGACGACGCCCGTGCGCGCTGGCGCGCGATGCGCGGCCGGGCCGGCGTCCTGCACACGGGCCACTGGCTCGTCGACCTGCGTTCGCTGCCCGACGGCGGGACGGGCACCGCGACCGGGGCCACCAGCTCCACGACGGTGCACTTCGCCGACCTCACGGACGACGAGATCGACGCGTACGTCGCGACGGGCGAGCCCCTGCACGTCGCGGGCGCGTTCACGGTCGACGGCCTCGGCGGGCCCTACGTCGAGCGCATCGAGGGCGACCACCACGGCGTCGTCGGGATCAGCCTCCCGCTGCTGCGGACGCTGCTCGGCGAGGCCGGGGTCGCCTGGCACGAGCTGCGGTCCTGACCCGACGGGGCCGCCGTCCGTCGTCGGCGCTCGCCGTGGTGCCGTTGTGGGTGCCGGACAACCCCAGGCGCCGGGCGAGGCCCAGGGGCGCGCCGCTATGGAGGTTTCCTCCAACCACCCTCCGCGCGCCTTGGCTTCTTCTCCAATCTTGTCCGGTACCCGGCCCGGGAGCGTGAACGGCGCCCCGCGCACGCGTTACCGTGAGCCGTGCCCGCGAACCCCACCCGCCCCCTGAGCAAGGTCCTCGTCGCCAACCGTGGCGAGATCGCCGTCCGGATCGTCCGTGCCTGCGCCGACGCCGGCATCGCGTCCGTCGCGGTCTACGCCGACCCGGACCGGCAGGCCCTGCACGTGCACCTCGCCGACGAGGCGTTCGCGCTCGGCGGCGCCCGGGCGGCCGAGACCTACCTCGACATCGCGAAGCTGCTCGACGTCGCACGCCGCTCCGGCGCCGACGCGGTGCATCCCGGGTACGGCTTCCTCGCCGAGAACGCGGAGTTCGCCCAGGCCGTCCTCGACGCCGGCCTCGTCTGGATCGGGCCCCCGCCGGCCGCGATCGACGCTCTCGGTGACAAGGTGAGCGCACGCCACATCGCGCAGCGCGCCGGCGCTCCGCTGGTCCCCGGCACGCCCGACCCCGTCGCCGACGCGAGCGAGGTGCACGCCTTCGCCGCCGAGCACGGGCTGCCCATCGCGATCAAGGCGGCGTTCGGCGGCGGCGGGCGCGGCCTCAAGGTCGCCCGCACCGCGGACGAGATCGACGAGCTCTACGAGTCCGCGGTCCGCGAGGCCACGGCCGCGTTCGGGCGCGGCGAGTGCTTCGTCGAGCGCTACCTCGACACGCCCCGCCACGTCGAGACCCAGTGCCTCGCGGACGAGCACGGCACCGTCGTCGTCGTGTCCACGCGCGACTGCTCCCTCCAGCGCCGCCACCAGAAGCTCGTCGAGGAGGCCCCCGCGCCCTACCTCAGCGCCGCCCAGGAGGCCGAGCTCTACAAGGCGTCCGAGGCGATCCTGCGCGAGGCCGGCTACGTCGGCGCGGGCACGTGCGAGTTCCTCGTCGGGGCCGACGGCACCATCTCCTTCCTCGAGGTCAACACGCGCCTCCAGGTCGAGCACCCGGTGTCCGAGGAGGTCACCGGCATCGACCTCGTCCGCGAGCAGCTGCGCATCGCCGCGGGCGAGCCCCTCGGCTACACGTCGACGCAGGTGCGCGGCCACTCGATCGAGTTCCGCATCAACGGCGAGGACCCCGCCGCGAACTTCCTCCCCGCCCCCGGCCGCATCTCGCGCCTGCGCTTCCCGTCCGGGCCCGGCGTGCGCGTCGACTCCGGCGTCGTCGAGGGCGACACGATCTCCGGCGCGTTCGACTCCATGATCGCCAAGGTCATCGTCACCGGCGCCACGCGCGAGCAGGCTGTCCAGCGGGCCCGCCGCGCGCTGCGCGAGCTCGAGGTCGAGGGCATCCCCACGGTCGTGCCGTTCCACCGCGCCGTGCTCGACGCCGAGGCGTTCGTCCCCACGGACGACGCGCCGTTCCGTGTGCACACCCGCTGGATCGAGACCGAGTTCGCGGACCAGCTCGCCGCGCTCGCGCCCGCCCCGGCCGCCTCCGCCGACGAGGACGACGAGCCCCTCGCGACCGAGCGCGTCGTCGTCGAGGTCGGCGGCAAGCGCCTGGAGGTCGTCCTCCCCGCCGGCCTCGGCATGGCCGCGGGCCGTGCCCGCACGGCGAACGCCGCGCGTCGGCCCGCGCGGCGGAGCACCGGCAAGGCCAACGGCGGCGCCTCCGGCACGACGCTCGCCTCCCCCATGCAGGGCACCATCGTCAAGGTCGCCGTCGCCGACGGCACCCAGGTCGCCGAGGGCGACCTCGTCGTCGTGCTCGAGGCGATGAAGATGGAGCAGCCGCTCCTCGCCCACCGCGCCGGCACGGTCCGCTCGCTCTCCGCCACCGCCGGCGCGAGCGTCAGCTCCGGCACCGCCATCTGCGAGATCGTCGACTGACCCTCCGGGCCACCGTCGGGCTCGGTGCACGACCCGCGTGCTCGGGGCGCCGGGCTGCGCCGGCTTCACGACCCGCGTGGTCGGGTTGGGTGGCCGGGGTGGATGGCGCGTTCGGGCTGCCGCGCCGTCGCCTGGGTCTGTCGGGTGGCACTTCTCGGAGCGCGGCTCTGACGCCCTTCACACCCCACCCACCCCGGCCCGGCTTCGGCCCACGTCGTGCAGCCCCTTGCCCGACGACCGTCGCGCCCGCCGCGCTGTCGGCGCACCACGCTCGTGGGTCATGCGACGAGCCCGCGCTAGCCCTGGCCGTTGGTCTTCCGGCCGCCCGGCGCATGACGGCGAGGCGTCCAGCACTGGTACGCGCCGGCCTCCGCCCGGACCGAACGGGACCGCCGGACCGGGCCGAGGTTCGTGCGGTGACGGCCAGGACGAGCGGTGGGGTCGGACCGTGTGCGAAGGACGTCAGAGGCGCACTCCCAGAACTCCCGCCAGACAGACCAGGGTGACGGTGCGCCAGTCCGAGCACACGGTCCGACCCCACCGCGGACCCGACCCTGCGGGCCGTAGACCCGACCCCGACCGCGACGAGGCGGGTGCTAGTCGTGCTGGGCCGCGGCGCGGATCGCGCGGCGACCGGAGGGCAGGGCGACGGCGACGGTGATGACGAGGAACATGAGGATCCCGGAGACGACGAGGAGCGACTCCACGGTGAAGCGGTCGGCGAGCGGGCCGAACACGACCATGCCGAGCGGCATCGAGACGGCCATGACGATGCCGACGAAGCCGAAGACGCGGCCCTGGCGCTCGGGCTCGACGGTCTCCTGCAGGACGGTCATGGACGTCGTCGAGAACGGCGGCACGGAGAGGCCGAGCAGGAACATGAAGACGAAGAACACCCACATGTTCGTCGAGAGACCCATGGCGACGGACAGGACGCCGAACACGAACGTCGACCCGACGATCATGGCGATGCGGTTCTTGAGCCCGCCCCAGGTGGCGAGGAGCACGCCGCCGAGCAGCATGCCGACGGAGAATGCGACCTCGTTGACGGTGAGCTTCCAGACCTCCTCGCCGAAGGTCCGCGCGACCATGAGCGGGGTGAGGTACGACGGCGCGACGATGAGCAGGAACACGACGGCGTAGAGGCCGAGCACCCACCGGACGAACGGGTGCGAGCCGAGGTAGCGGAAGCCCTCGACGAGGTCGTCGAAGTACCCTGCTCGCTCGCCGGCGGCGGCGTGCGCGAGCGTCGGGACGGGCACGAGCAGGAGGAGGCCGATCCCGATCACGGCGGTGACGACGTCGACGAAGAACACGGAGACGATGGACGTGCTGGCGTAGACGGCCGCGGCGACCGCGGGGGCGAGGAGCATCATCGCGGACTGGATCGACTGGTTGATCCCGTTGACGCGCAGCAGCTTGCTGGTCGGGACGATCTGCGGGAGCAGGGCCGCGACCGCGGGGGTCTGGATCCCGGCGCCCGTGGAGCGGATCGCGAGCGCGGCGTAGATGAGCCAGAGGTCGTCCGCGCCGCCGAGCATGAGGAGCGCGAGCGCGAGGGTCGTCACGGCGATCGTGCCGTCGGCGGCGATGACGAGCGCCTTGCGGTTCACCCGGTCGGCCCACACGCCGCCGAAGATCGAGACGACCGCCTGCGGCAGGAACCCGAAGAGGGTGCTCAGCGCGAGCACGGCCCCGGACTTGGTCTCGATCGTCAGGTGCCACATCACGGCGTACTGGACGAGCATCGAGCCGAACAGGGAGACGGTCTGCCCGGAGAGGAAGATCGCGGTGTCCCGTCGCCACCGGGGCTTCGCGAGCGTGTCGTCGACCGGGGCGTCGTTCTCCACACCGTCGGAGAGGTCGTCGGCGGTGGGGGCGTCGGTGTTCTCGTACGGCGTATGGCTCACCCGCACATCCTGACGGCCGCCACCCACACGGTCCACGGAATTCGCCGTCGGCGGACGGTCAGTCGGCCGCGGGGACCTCGCCCACGTGCGCGATGTGCCCGAGCTGGCGCCACACGAGCGCGAGCGTGACGCCCGCGCCGACGAACGCGAACCAGAACGGTGCGGTGATCCCCCACGCCTGGGCGAGGACGCCGCCCAGCGCCTGCCCGACGACGCTGCCGCCGAACACGCAGACCATGTAGACCGAGCCGACGCGTCCCTGGAACTCCGTGGGGACGGCACGCTGCCGGATCGTGTTGGACACGGTGCCCCACACGAACGCGTACGCACCGAAGACGACCATGATCGCGAGCGCGACCCAGCCGGTCGTGGTAAGGGCGAGCGCGAGGTGCATGAGGACCTCGAGCGAGAGGCACACGCGCATGAGGGTCGACAGGCGCACGTGCCGCTCGAGCCACCCGAACGACGCGATGCCCACGACGCCGCCGACGGCCGACGCCGTCGTGAGGAGCCCGAACCCGACCTCACCCATGTCGAGGTGGTCGAGCGCGTACTTGACGAGGACGCCCCACGGCGCGGCCCAGGTCACGTTGAAGGCGAGGATGACGAGCGCGAGCGTCCGCACCGGGGCGTTCCCGAGGATCCACCGCACGCCCTCGGCGATGTCCTGGCGGAGGTGGGTCTGCGTCTCGCGCACACCGCCCGGTGTGGTCGCGATCCGCCCCACTAGCACGACGGCGAGCGCGACGCACACGACCTGGACGACGAACGGCCAGACCATCCCGAGCGCGAAGAGGAACGCGCCGACCGGCGGTCCCAGCAGCTGGTTGGCGGTGAGGAACCCGGCCTGGAGCCGGGCGTTGCCCGTGCCGAGGTCGCGCGGCTCGACGAGCATCGGGAGCAGGGTCTGGGACGCCGAGTCCGCGAACACCTCGGCGACGCCGTACAGGAACATCACGGCGAGGACGACGCCGATGCTCACGTGCCCGGTCGCGATGAGGACGCACAGCGCCACGACGACGACCGCACGCAGCGCGTTGGCCACCATGACGACGACGCGCCGGTCGAGGCGGTCGGCCAGCGCCCCGGCCCAGAGGCCGAACAGGAGCCAGGGCAGCCGCTGCAGCAGGGCGGCGAGCGCGACGAGGAACGCGGAGTCGGTCTGGGACGCGACGAGCAGCGGCCCCGCCGCCAGGGCGATGCCGTCGCCGACGTTGCTCGTCCACGACGACGACAGCAACCAGCGGAAGCCGGTGCCCATGCGTCGCGGTGCGACGACCTCTCCGATCCTGCTCACAAGCGGACCAGCGTACGCCGCGCGGTGGTCCACCCGGGCAACCTTTTTCCGGGGCGTTCCGCGGTGGGATCCGGCGCCGCGCGGCGCGCCGGCCTGGCAGCATGGGCCCCGTGACCATCCCGACCGCGCCCCGCGATCCCGGCGACCCGCCCCCGCGGCTCCCTCGCCACCTGCAGCCGGGCGACGGCTGGGTGGAGTGCGAGTGCGGCCGTCGGCACTGGGGTCTCTTCGGCGCCGCCGGGCTCCTGCTCGGGCGGCGCGACCGCGCGGGCCGCCTGACCGACGTCGTCCTGCAGCACCGCGCGCCCTGGTCCGACCAGGGCGGGACATGGGGAGTGCCGGGCGGCGCCGTCGGGCCGGACGAGACCCCGGCCCAGGGAGCCCTGCGCGAGGCCGAGGAGGAGGCGGGCATCGACCCCGCGCACGTGGACGTCGTGGGCGAGCGTGTGCTCGACCACGGTCCGTGGCGCTACACGACGGTCCTCGGGGAGATCGCGGACGGCGCGGAGGTCGACCCGCGCGCGACGGACGCGGAGAGCGTCGAGGTCCGCTGGGTCCCGGTCGACGACGTCGCGACCCTCGACCTGCTGCCCGCGTTCGCGGACGCGTGGCCGAGCCTGCGCGCGGCGCTCGACCAGGGGGCTCCCGAGGCCTGACGGCCTGCCCGCGCGGGACCTTCGTCACCGATCGGTGGTGGACCCGCCTCGCGGCCGGTCCGCCGGCGTCGGTCCGGGGCACGATGGCGTCGTGCCCGAGGACACGTCGACCACGTACCGCGCGCTCGCGTCGTCGAGCCGGCTGACGCTGCTGCACGCGCTCCAGGAACGCGGCCCGATGACGGTCGCGGACCTGTCGCGCGAGGCGTCGCTCTGCCCGAGCGCGACGCGTGAGCACCTCCAGCGGCTCGCGGACGCGGGGTTCGTGCGCAGCGCCCCCGAAGTGCGCACGACGCGTGGACGCCCGCGCATCCTCTACGAGGCGATCGCGGGCGAGGACCCGCCGCGGGACGACGGCGCGGCGCGGCGCCTCGGCGAGTCGCTCGTCCGGGCCGCGCTGACCCGCACGGTGCTCGGTCACGGCGACGCCGCCCAGGGCGCCGCGCACGACGACGCCGCGCACGGCACGCGCGACGACCTCGCCGGGACCGCGCGCGTGGCGGGCCGGCGGCTCGTCGACGTGCTCCGTTCCTCGGGCCGCGACGCGCCCGAGCCCACGCCGGAGAACCAGCTCGCCGCGCTCGACGACCACCTGCACCAGCTCGGTCTCGACCCCGAGCTCGAGGAGGAGCGGCTGCGGTTCCATCTCTACCGGTGCCCGTTCCTCGCGCTCGCGGCGGACCGCGAGGACGTGGTCTGCGCCGTCCACCTCGGCCTCGTCCAGGGCGTGCTCGCGGGCGTCGGCGGGCCCGTCCGCGCGGAGGCGCTGCTGCCCTTCGTCGAGCCCCACCACTGCGTGCTGCAGCTCTCGCGCGCGAGCTGATTATTCACGGTCCGCGGCCCGCCGCGGCTCCCGTCCGCCGGGTCATGCTGACGGCGCACCGGGTACGGACCCGGCGTCACGACGTCGGTGTGGTCGTGACCTGCGACGACGGGAGGACGACATGACCGCCCCTGCCACCACCAGGCCGCCCTCGCTGCTGCGGGCGGTGCGCACGCCGTCGAGCGTGGACCTGTCGACGTGGGACCCCGAGGACGAGTCCCGCTGGGACCGCCGGTTCGCGTGGCGCACGCTGTGGATCACGACGTACAACCTCACGCTCGCGTTCTGCGCGTGGTACCTCGTGAGCGCGGTCGCGCCCCGGCTCAACGACGTCGGCTTCGACCTCACGACGGCACAGCTCTACTGGCTCACGGCCGTCCCCGGCCTCGCCGGCGGGCTGTTCCGCATGGTCTACATGTTCCTCCCGCCCGTCGTCGGCACGCGCACGCTCGTGGGCGGCACGGCGACGCTCGTCCTCCTGCCGATGCTCGGCTGGACCTTCGCCGTGCGCGACGCGAGCACGCCGTACGCGGTGCTCATGCTGCTCGCGGTCGCGGCGGGGATCGGCGGCGGCGCGTTCTCCGGGTTCATGCCCTCGACGAGCTACTTCTTCCCCCGGCGCATGGCGGGGACGGCGCTGGGGCTGCAGGCCGGGATCGGCAACTTCGGCGTGAGCCTCATCCAGTTCCTCACGCCGTGGGTCGTCGGCTTCGGCCTCCTCGGCACGGCGGCCCTCACGCCGCAGCAGACGGCGACGGGCAGCCATCTCTGGCTGCACAACGCAGGCCTCGTCCTCGTGCCGTGGACCGTGCTCGGCGCGGTGCTCGCCGCCCTGTACCTGCGCCGGGTCCCGGTGAGCGCGAACTTCCGCGAGCAGCTCGACATCTTCGGCAACAAGCACACGTGGATCATGACGGCGATCTACCTCATGACCTTCGGCGCGTTCAGCGGGTTCGCGGCCCAGCTCGGGCTGCTCATCGTCGCGGAGTACGGCGGGTTCGAGAACGCGCCCGACCCGCTGCGCTACGCGTTCCTCGGCCCGCTGCTCGGCTCGGCCGCGCGCGCCGGGTTCGGGCCGCTGTGCGACCGGTTCGGCGGTGCGGTCTGGACCCTCGTCGCCGGGATCGGCATGACGGTCTCGACGGTGTTCTCGCTGTTCTTCCTCGACCCGCACGACGTCGGGCAGTTCGGCTGGTTCCTCGCGGGGATGCTCGCGGTGTTCACCTTCGCCGGGATCGGCAACGCAGGGACGTTCAAGCAGATGCCGATGATCTTCCCGCGCCGCCAGGCGGGCGGGGTGATCGGCTGGACCGCCTCGATCGCCGCGTTCGGCCCGTTCCTCGTCGGCATCGGGCTCTCGCTCGTCCCCGCGCGGTCGTTCTTCGTCGGGTGCGCCGTGTTCTTCGCCCTGTGCACGTGGCTCACGTGGCACTACTACGCCCGGCCGGGCGCCCCGAACCCCTCCTGACCCCGACCGGGAACGCCGGCGACGCGTCCGCCGTCCCCGCCCCCAGAGAACCCGAGGAGCTGTCGTGCCCCCACTCGACGAGCGCACCCCCCGTGACCCGGCCGACACCCTGCTGCGCCTGGGCAGCCGCCTGCGGCGCGGGCAGGTGTCCGACGACCTGCGGCAGGTGTTCCTGACCGGCGGACGCCAGGGCGACGTGTTCTACCGCGACCGCTGGTCCCACGACAAGGTCGTGCGCTCCACCCACGGCGTGAACTGCACCGGGTCCTGCTCCTGGAAGGTCTACGTCAAGGACGGCATCATCACCTGGGAGACCCAGCAGACCGACTACCCCTCCGTCGGCCCCGACTCCCCCGAGTACGAACCCCGCGGCTGCCCCCGCGGCGCCGCGTTCTCCTGGTACACCTACTCCCCCACCCGCGTGCGCTACCCCTACGTCCGCGGCACCCTGCTCGACCTGTACCGGCGGGCGAAGGACGAGGTGGGCGGCGACCCCGTGCTCGCGTGGGAGAAGGTCACGTCCGACCCGGAGTCGGCCCGCGCCTACAAGTCGGCGCGCGGCAAGGGCGGGCTCGTGCGCGCCACCTGGGACGAGGCCGCCGAGATCGTCGCCGCCGCCCACGTCCACACCATCAAGACCTACGGACCCGACCGCGTCGCCGGGTTCTCCCCCATCCCCGCGATGTCGATGGTGTCGCACGGGGTGGGTTCGCGGTTCGTGCAGCTCCTGGGCGGGAGCATGCTGTCGTTCTACGACTGGTACGCCGACCTGCCCGTCGCGTCCCCGCAGGTGTTCGGCGACCAGACCGACGTCCCGGAGTCCGCCGACTGGTGGAACTCCACCTACTGCATCATGTGGGGCTCCAACGTCCCGGTCACGCGCACCCCGGACGCCCACTTCATGGCGGAGGCTCGGTACCGAGGCCAGAAGGTCGTGACCGTGTCGCCCGACTACGCGGACAACACCAAGTTCGCGGACGAGTGGCTCGCTCCCCATCCCGGTACCGACGGCGCCCTCGCGCAGGCCATGGGCCACGTCATCCTCACCGAGTTCCACGTGCGCGATCGCGCTCCCCGGTTCCTCGACTACATGGCGCGGTTCACCGACGCTCCGTACCTCGTGACGCTCGACCGGCGCGGAGACGCGTACGTGCCCGGGCGCTTCCTCACGGCGGACCGGCTCGCGGGCACGCCCGCCGCCGACCAGGCCGGCGCCACGAACGCCGCGTCGAAGACGGTGATCCTGTCCCGCGAGGGCGACGTCGTCGTCCCCAACGGATCGCTCGGGCACCGCTACGGCGACCCCGGGAGGTGGAACCTCGACCTCGAGGGCGTCGAGCCCGCGCTGTCGGTCGCGGACCTGGCGGGCGGCGCGTCGGACGAGCCGGTCGCCGTCGACCTCCCCCGCTTCGACCTCGCCCCCGAGGAGGGCGCCGAGCACCAGGGCGGCGCGGGCGCCGTCCGGCGCGGCGTGCCGACGCACCGCGTGGGCGAGCACCTGGTGACGACGGTCTACGACCTGCTGCTCGCGCAGTACGGCGTGGACCGCCCCGACCTCGACCTGCCGGGCACGTGGCCGACGGGGTACGACGACCCGGCGACCCCGGGCACCCCGGCGTGGCAGGAGGAGATCACCGGCGTCCCCGCGACCGCCGCGGCGCGCATCGGGCGGGAGTTCGCGCAGAACGCGCTCGACTCGGGCGGCCGCTCGATGATCATCATGGGCGCGGGCACCAACCACTGGTTCCACTCCGACACGATCTACCGCACGTTCCTCGCGCTCGTGACGATGACCGGCTGCCAGGGCGTGAACGGCGGCGGCTGGGCGCACTACGTCGGGCAGGAGAAGGTTCGCCCGATCACGGGGTTCCAGCAGTACGCCAACGCGGCGGACTGGGCCCGCCCCCCGCGCCTCATGATCAGCACGGCCTTCTGGTACCTCGCGACGGACCAGTGGCGCTACGACGGCCTGCCCGCGGACGCGCTCGCCTCCCCGCTCGCCACCGGGAAGCTCGCAGGCCGCACGACGGCGGACACGCTGGTGGAGTCCGTCCGTCGCGGCTGGACGCCCAGCTACCCGACGTTCGACCGCAACCCGCTCGACCTCGTGGACGAGGCCGAGGCGGCGGGCAAGGACCCGGTGCGCCACGTCGTCGACCAGCTCTCCTCGGGCGAGCTGGACTACGCGTGCGCGGACCCCGACGACCCGGCGAACTTCCCGCGCGTGCTCACCGTCTGGCGCGCGAACCTGCTGGGGTCGTCGGGCAAGGGCAACGAGTACTTCCTCAAGCACCTGCTCGGGACCGACGCCGCGGTGCGCGCACCGGAGTCGGGGCCGGACCGGCGGCCGCGGGACATCGCGTGGCACGACGAGGCGCCGCAGGGGAAGCTCGACCTGCTCGTCACGGCCGACTTCCGGATGACGTCGACGACGCTGTTCTCGGACGTCGTGCTCCCGGCGGCCACCTGGTACGAGAAGCACGACCTGTCCTCGACGGACATGCACCCGTTCGTGCACTCGTTCAACCCGGCGATCAGCCCGCCGTGGCAGACGCGCACCGACTTCGACATCTTCCACACGCTCGCCCGGCACGTCTCCGAGCTGTCGGAGACCCACCTGGGCGTGCGCAAGGACGTCGTGGCCGTCCCGCTCGCGCACGACACCCCGGACGCCATGGCGACGCCGCACGGCGAGGTCCTGCCCCAGGACGAGCTCGTGCCCGGGGTCACGATGGCGAGGCTCGTCGTCGTCGAGCGGGACTACCCCGCCCTCGCGGCGCGGCTCGCCGCCCTCGGTCCGCTCACGCAGACGGTGGGCATGGTCACCAAGGGCGTCACGTTCGACCCGACGCCGGAGGTCGAGCGGCTCGCCGTCGCGAACGGCGTCGTCGCCGACGGCCCGGCGGCGGGGCGCCCGCGCCTGGACCGCGACACGCACGTCTGCGAGATGATCCTCGCGCTGTCGGGGACGACGAACGGGCGGCTCGCGGTGCAGGGGTTCGAGGACCTGGAGCGGCGCACCGGGCAGCGTCTGGCCGACCTGGCGCGGGACGAGCAGGGCAAGAGGATCACCTTCCCGGACGTGCAGTCGCGCCCGACGGCGGTCATCACCTCTCCCGAGTGGTCCGGGTCGGAGCACGGCGGGCGCCGCTACAGCGCCTTCGTCATCAACGTGGAGCGGCTCAAGCCCTGGCACACGCTCACGGGCCGCCAGCACTTCTTCCTCGACCATGACTGGATGGCAGAGCTCGGCGAGCAGCTCCCGGTCTACCGGCCGCCGCTGGACATGCACCGCCTGTTCGGCGACTCGCGGGTCGGCGACACGTCCCCCACGGGTGCGCAGGGGTCGGAGGGCTACGCGGAGGTCGCCGTGCGGTACCTCACGCCGCACTCGAAGTGGTCGATCCACTCCGAGTACCAGGACAACCTCTTCATGCTCTCGCTCTCGCGCGGCGGCCCCACGATCTGGATGAGCCCGCAGGACGCGGAGAAGATCGGCGTCGCGGACAACGAGTGGATCGAGGCGTACAACCGCAACGGCGTCGTGGTCGCGCGGGCCGTCGTCTCGCACCGCATGCCCGAGGGCACGGTCTTCATGTACCACGCGAAGGACCGGACCGTGGACGTGCCGCGGTCGGAGACGTCCGGCCTGCGCGGCGGGATCCACAACTCGCTGACCCGCGTGCTGCTCAAGCCCACCCACCTCATCGGCGGCTACGCGCAGCTCTCGTACGGCTTCAACTACATCGGCCCGACGGGCAACCAGCGTGACGAGGTCACGGTGATCCGGCGACGGAGTCAGGAGGTGACCTACTGATGTCTGGAACGGCGACACGCATCGGCACGGACGAGTGCGGAACGGCGACGCGAAGGGCGAGGAACGAGTCCGCAGCGGAGCGTGACCTGGGTACCGGAGTGGAGCGTGACGTCCGGTGAAGGTCATGGCGCAGATGTCGATGGTGATGAACCTGGACAAGTGCATCGGGTGTCACACGTGCTCGGTCACGTGCAAGCAGGCCTGGACGAACCGCACCGGGGTCGAGTACGTGTGGTTCAACAACGTCGAGACCCGCCCCGGACTGGGGTACCCCCGCACCTACCAGGACCAGGACCGCTGGCAGGGCGGCTGGGTCCGCACCACGAAGGGCAAGCTGAAGCTGCGCGCCGGGGGCCGGTTGAAGAAGCTCGCCACGATCTTCTCCAACCCCGTCCTGCCCTCGATCCACGACTACTACGAACCGTGGACGTATGAGTACGACATGCTCCTGTCGGCCCCCCAGGGCCCCCACACCCCCGTCGCCCGCCCCACGTCGCTGCTGACGGGCAAGGACATGACCATCTCCTGGTCGGCGAACTGGGACGACGACCTCGCCGGCTCCACCACCACCATGGACCAGGACCCGGTCCTGCAGCACATGTCCGAGCACGTCGCGACCGAGTTCGACAAGACGTTCATGTTCTACCTGCCCCGCATCTGCGAGCACTGCCTCAACCCCGCCTGCGTCGCGTCCTGCCCGTCGGGGGCCATGTACAAGCGGGCCGAGGACGGCATCGTCCTCGTGGACCAGGACCAGTGCCGCGGGTGGCGCATGTGCGTCACCGGCTGCCCCTACAAGAAGGTCTACTTCAACCACAAGACCGGCAAAGCCGAGAAATGCACCCTGTGCTACCCCCGCATCGAGGTCGGCCTGCCCACCGTGTGCTCCGAGACCTGCGTCGGACGCCTGCGCTACCTCGGCCTCGTCCTCTACGACGCCGACAAGGTCACCCACGCCGCCGCCGTCCAGGACGAGCACGACCTCCTCGCCGCCCAACGCGCCGTCTTCCTCGACCCGAACGACCCCGCCGTCATCGCCGCCGCACGACAAGAGGGCATCCCCGAGGACTGGATCACCGCCGCCCAACACTCCCCCATCTGGGACCTCATCACGAAGTACGAGGTCGCCCTCCCCCTGCACCCCGAGTACCGCACCCTGCCCATGGTCTGGTACATCCCACCCCTGTCCCCCGTCGTCGACGTCATCACCGCGTCGGGCAACGACGGAGAAGACGGACGCACCCTGTTCGCCGCCATCTCGAAGCTGCGCATCCCCCTGGAATACCTCGCCGGACTCTTCACCGCCGGCGACACCGCCCCCGTCGAGAAGGTCCTGCGCCGCCTGGCCGCCATGCGCTCCTACATGCGCGACCTCAACCTCGGCCACGAACCCGACGAACACACCGCCACCGCCGTCGGCATGACCGGACAACAGGTCCAGGAGATGTACCGCCTCCTCGCGATCGCGAAGTACGAAGACCGGTACGTCATCCCCACCGCCCACACCGAGATCGCCCGCGAGCTGAGCGACATGGCGTGCTCGCTCGACTACGACGGCGGCCCGGGCATGGGGGGCGCGGGACCGACGACGGGCGAGTCGTTCCACGCGGTCGGCGAGAAGGAACGGGCCACCAGCCCGTACACCCCCTCCACCACGGGTCGGGTCAACCTGCTCACCTGGGACGGCGACGGGACCCCGGGCGGGCTCTTCCCGCCGCCGCGACCGGCGGGCCCGGAGGCCTCGGGGGGTGCGGCATGAGGCGCGCGACCCGCTCCCGGCCGGTGTCCTCGACGAGCGCGTCGTCGCCCGGTCCCCTGCCGGACGACCAGCGCCGCGCCGCGCACACCGTGATCTCGCTCCTGCTCGACTACCCCACCGCGGAGGCCGCCGCCCACCGGGCGGACGTCGAGGACGTCGTCGCCGGGCTGCCCCCGGACGTGCGGCAACCCCTGCGCGCGTTCCTCGACGCCACGGTGTCCGTGCCCCTCCGCGAGCTCCAGGCCGCCTACGTCGCGACGTTCGACCTCAAGCGCCGGTGCTCCCTGTACCTGTCGTACTACGCGGCCGGGGACACCCGGAAGCGCGGCGCCGCGCTCGTCACGTTCGTGGAGGCGTTCCGCGCGGCGGGCTGGGAGACGGACGGCTCGGAGCTGCCCGACCACCTGCCCACGGTGCTCGAGCTCTCCGCGCGCACGGACGGCGCGATCGCCGGCATGGTGCTCGACGCGCACCGCGACGGCATCGAGGTCCTGCGCGCCGCGCTCGAGACGCTGCGCAGCCCCTACGCGCACGTCGTCGCGGCGCTCGTCGCGACGCTGCCGGCGATGCAGTCGGAGACGGCGGCACGCTTCCGCGACCTGGTCGCCGCGGGACCGCCCACCGAGCTCGTCGGCCTGAGCGACCTGTCCCACCTCACGCCGTTCGCCACGATCCCGAGCCTGACCGAGGAGACCCGACGATGAGCCCGCTCGACGTCCTGCTGTGGGTCGCCGTCCCGTACGCGGTGGCGGCGGTGTTCGTCGTCGGGCACGTGTGGCGGTACCGCTACGACCAGTTCGGCTGGACCACGCGCTCGTCGCAGCTCTACGAGAACCGCTGGCTGCGCCTCGGCTCGCCGCTGTTCCACGTCGGCATCCTCATGGTGATCGGCGGGCACGTCGTCGGGATCCTCGTGCCGCGCCCGTGGCTGGAGGCCGTCGGCGTGGGCGAGCACGCCTACCACCTCGTCGCGACGATCGCCGGGACGTTCGCGGCCGTCCTCACGGTCGTCGGGCTCGTGATCCTCGTCCTGCGCCGGAGGCTCTCCGGCGCGGTCTTCCGCGTGACCACGCGCACCGACAAGCTCATGTACGTCGTGCTCGGCGCCGCGATCGGGTTCGGCACGCTCGCGACGGTCCAGCACCAGATCTTCGGCGGCGGGTACGACTACCGCGGCTCGATCTCGCCGTGGTTCCGCTCGCTGCTCACGTTCCAGCCCGACCCGTCGCTCATGGCCGACGTCCCGCTCGCGTTCCAGCTCCACGTCCTGTGCGGCCTGGCGCTGTTCGCCCTGTGGCCGTTCACGCGCCTCGTGCACGTGTTCTCCGCGCCGCTCGGCTACCTCACGCGGCCGTACGTCGTCTACCGGCGCCGCGCCGTCGCGACGACGTCGCGCGCACCGCGCCGGGGCTGGGAGCCCCCGATGGCCCCGTAGCCGGCGGCAGTCTGAAGGCTCCCTCTGTGGACTGTAGGGAGCGGGCTCTACCCTGTCCTCGACCAAGAAGAAGGGGACACCATGGTCGCCACCGAGGCATGCAGGAGGTGCGGGGTCGACGTCGTGCGGCTGCCGTCGTTCGACGGTGCCGTGCGCCTCTTCCACGCCCGAGAATCGACGAACTCCGACGTCGACGCGGCCCAGCGCTGGTACTACTCCCGCGGTCGCGGCGCGGTCAGTGGAGCCGACACCATCACGCCTCCCGGTACGCCGTTCCTCACCGTTCACCTGTGCCTGCGCACGCGCGTCGGTATCGGCGAGGACACGGCGAACAGCATCCCCACGATCCGGGTCGGCGACGCGATCGCGCAGCGGAGCGATCTCCCGACGGTCGACCAATCACCGCTGCGCCTGTCCGGGTTCCGGTGGACCTACCGGTGGCCATCTCATTGGGCACACATCGTCGTCGCTCACTTGCCACAGGCACTGTGCGGAGCGGCCGTGCTACTACCGGAGGAGATGAGTGATCGGGAACGGGCCCGCATCTCGACGATGCACGTGTGCCCGCGGTGCGTCCAGGTGAACACCCGCCGCGAACGGATGCTCTGACGAGTCGACGTCCGCCGCTCGCGTTGGATGGGGACGGCTGCCGGACCGCCGCATCACGTTCGTCAAGCACGTCGTGCGCACCTCGTGCGCGCACGGCGACGCCCGGCGGCCATCCCCGTGCCGCCGGGCGTCGTGTCGGGACCGTGTCGGCCCGGCCGCTCAGGCCTGTGCGGGCACAGGGCGGCGCGTGAGGCGGATCCTCACCTCGGTCGCCTCGCGCGACAGGTACTCGCGGTCGAACGCGCCGGGCTCGCGTCCCTCGAGCTGCGCGAGCAGCGGGAGCGGGTCGTGCGGCGCGACGAGGACGAGCCCGTCCCCGGGCGTGAGCGCCTCGAGCGCCCCGAAGACGACGCCGTGGCGCACGGCGTGCGGGATCGTGCGGACGTCGAGGACGATCTCGGCGTCGTCGTGCGCGCACCCGCAGGCGTGCCCCTCCTCGTCCCCGTCGCCGCGCACTGCCGCGTGCTGCGGGGGCTCGGTGATCTCGATCGGTTCTGCTGCCATGGTGGTCCTCCTGGTCGTGGCGCGAGCGCCGGGTGGGGTGTTGGGTCTGCGGTGCTGCCGGCGTGGACGACGCCGCCGGCGGGCGGGCCGGTCAGGGCGTCACGGCGAACGTCCCGGACGCGCCGCGCTCGGCGTCGGACATGGCGTGCGTGACGAACGGGTAGGTCCCGGCCTCGGGGAACGTGAGCTCGACGAACCCGCCCTGCGCGGGCAGCAGGCCGAGCACCTGGCTGCCGCCGGACGTGCCCGGCGGGAGCGCGTAAGCGCCCTCGTGGTAGACGGTGTCGAACTGGCCGCCGACGACGTGGAACGCGCTCGGGCGGTTCGGACCGGCGTCGAGCACCCAGACGCGCACGCGCTCGCCCACCCGGGCACCGAGCGGGTCATAGCGGTATTGGTTCGCGTACCCGTTGAACGTGAGGAGGTCGGGCTCGGCGGCGGCGACCTTCGCGTCGTCGGCGGACGCGCCCTGCGCGCCGAGGTAGAGCTCGGACTGCACGACGACGTACTCGCGGTCCACGGGGCCGAGGTCCGGCGGGTCGACGATCACCGCGCCGAACATGCCGTTCGCGATGTGCAGCGACATGGGCATGGTCGAGCAGTGGTACATCCAGATCCCCGCCCGGGTCGCCGTGAAGCGGTAGGTGAGCGACTCCCCCGGCGCGATGGTCCGCATCGGCTCGTCCGGCGCGAGCGCGCCCGCGTGGAAGTCGATCGAGTGCCCGATCGTCCCGTCGTTGACGAGGGTGATCTCGAAGACGTCGCCGACCTTCCCCCGCAGCACGGGCCCGGGCGCGGTCCCGCCGAACGTCCACACGGTCTGCTCGACGCCGGGCGCCACCTCCTGCGCCACCTCCGTCACGATGAGGGTCCGCCGGTGCACGACGGGCCCGCCGGACGGGTCCGTCTCGGCCGGCGCAAGGGTCGCGTCGCGCGCGACGAACCCGTCCCCGGGCCCGCCCAGGAGTTCGGCGTCCGCCACGCCGAGCGAGTCCGTCCCCGAGGACGTCCCGTGCCCCGCGTGCGCCCCCTCGGCCGCAGGCGCCTCCTCAGGGCCGGGTGGGTCGGCGAGCGCCGCGCCTCCTGTGACCTCCACCGTGAGCGTCATGCCCATGAGCCGGTGGCCGGCCACGGAGCACCACCCGTCGAGGTCGCCGCTCACGACGCCCGCGTCGAGGGTCGCGGTCGCGCCCGGTGCGACACGACCGGTCGTCGCGCCGTCGGCGAGGACCAGGTCGTGCACGTCGTCGTCGGTGTTCGTCAGCTCGATGACCAGCCGGTCGCCCGCGGGCACGCTGATCGTGTCCGGGACGAAGCGCATGTCGGCGGCGTCGACCTGCACGGTCGTCGTGCGGCCGGTCGCCGCGACCGGCACGCCGGCCCCTCCGGTCCCGGCGACGGCACCGCCGCCCACGACCCCCGACCCCACGCCGGCCGCGACCGGGTCGGCCGCGACGCCGCCCACGACCGCGAGCGCGAGCGTCGCGACGGCGGCCGTCACCGCGCCCGCGAGCGGCCTGCGCGCCTGCGCGTCCCGGCGGGCGGCGACGGCACGGGCGGCCTCGCCGCGGCGCGTGCCCGACGCCGGAGCGTCCGCCGCGGGGCTCGCCGCACCCCGTCCGGGCGGCTGGGCCGGGGACGGTGCCGCCGTCGGCCGGGACGCTTCCGGGCGCTGGACCGTCTCGCCCGCCGGGTCCGGGCGGCCCCGCGGGACCGTCTCTCCCGCGGGGACCGGGCCGCCCCGCGAGACGAACACGGCGCGCAGCGCGAGCACGAGGAACGCGAGGAAGGTCGCGAAGACGACGAGCGACAGACCGACGCGCACCCACGACGGCAGCGGCAGGAGGTACAGCGCGAGCCCGCCGTTCGCGACGAGCACGCGGTACGCGCCTCCGGCGCCGACGACGGCCTCGGTGCGCCGCCGTCGTGCGGGGCCGCCGCCGAGCACGACGGGGACGAGGTACGTGAGCGCGCCGAGGAGCACCTGCGCGGCGAACCCGACGACGAACGGGAGCAGCAGCCCGCCGATCGCGTCCTGCGCGGCGGCCCACGACGGCGCCGTCGCGACCCGGGCCCCGAACGCGGCCACGCTCCCGGCGAACCACACGACCGACGCGGCGAGGCTCCACGCGGCGAACCCCCACGCGCCGCGCTGCGCGGCCCGGCCCTGGGCCGCGAGGTGCCGCCCGACGGTCACCGTGCCACCCAGCACCACGGTCGCCCCGGCGGCGACGAGGGGTCGCCAACCGACCGCGCACGCCGCGACGACGAGCAGGATCCCCGCGGTGAGCACCGGGAGCGCGCGGCGGGCCGCGACATCGGCGTCGGGCTCGATGCGGGTGCGCAGCACCGTGGGCCACAGGAGCACGAGCGTGCCGAGCACGGTGAGCCCCACCCACCCGAGGACGTTGAGCGTCACGTGCGCCACATAGAGGCGGCCGTACGCCTCCGTCCCCGCGCCGCCACGGGCCAGGAGGACGCCGAGCGTCACGCCGACCGGGAGGCACGCCGCGGCGACCACGTAGTAGCGGACGAGCCGGCCGAAGCGCGACGGCAGCGCGCCGCGGCCCTGGAGCACGAGCACCGTCGCGTGCGTCACCGCGCCCGTGCCCACGAGCACCCCGCCCGCGACGACGAGGGACCACACGTCAGTGAGCAGCCCCGCGACGACGAGCAGCGCGCCGACCGTGTGCGCGGCGAGCCGCGCGACGTGCAGCGGGCGCCCGCCCGGCGCCTGGCGGCGCAGCATCGTGTCGGCGAAGTGCTGGCTCCACACGAGGATCGCCGTGCTCACCGCACCGAGCATGAGCACGTGGACCATGAGCCACAGCGCGTCGGGCACGAACCGGTGCACCACGACGAGCACCGCCTCGGCGACGAACCAGCCGAGGACGAGCGCGTGGAGCCACAGGTTCCGGCCGGTTCCCCCGACCTTCCGCGTGCCGGGCAGCGGTCCGGCGGGTCGGGCGGTCAGGAGCGAGGGCCGCTCGGGCGACGCGGGCACGGTCACCTTCCGGAGACGATCGGCAGCACGGCGGACGGTTCCGAGGCAGAACCCTGGTCGCACGAGGTAGAGCCCCGGTCAGCCGAGGTAGAGCCCTGGTCACGCGAGGTAGAGGCCCGGTCGGCCGAGGTAGAGCTCTGGTCACGCGAGGTAGAGCTCTGGTCGCGGAGCAGTGCCGACCACATCGCGACGCCGACGAACGCGAGGACGGCGACGACGTTCCCGACGCCGCCGACGCGGACGGCCGCGACCGCGCCCGGTCCGTCGCCCGCGAGGTCACCGGCGACCCGGACGGCGAGCGAGGCGTGCAGCAGGACGAGCGGCGCCCACATCGCGGCGCGGTACGGGAGCGGACGGCGCAGGACGGCCGGGAGGATGAGGGGCGCGTGCGCCACGATCATCGACAGCCCGAACCCGAGGAACACCGCGTGCACGACGGCGTCGTACGTCGGCCCGGACCGCAGCGTCACCGCGGGGCCGAGGCCCGAGGGCCCGGCACCGGCCGCGAGGAACACCCAGGCGGCACCGGCGAGCACGAGCCACGCGTAGCCCGCGAGCATCGCCGCCGCGGCGAAGCGCGGCAGCCCGCGACCGCGGACGGTGCGACGTGCGACGTCGTGCCGCAGCAGCGTGACGGCCGACGCCGCGAGCGCCGCCCCGGCGACGGCATACCCGGGTGCGGGCGCGAGCAGGGCGAGGCACGCGGCGCCGAGAAAGACCAGCGCCCCGGCGAGGACCGTGCGCTCGGCGCGGGCGTCGATCTCGAGCCGCGCGAGCTCGACGCGCTCGCCGAGCACGGTCCAGGCGACGAACCCGACGAGCCACGGCAGCAGGTCCGGCACGGCGAGCCCCGCGCCCCAGAGCGCGGCGCCGCCCACGGCGAGCACGGCGCCGGCGGCCTGGACCGCCGTCGCGACGGCGGGCTGCCGTCGCCACACGACGGCGTAGATCGCGACGAGCCCCAGCGTCCCCGCGACGAGGAGCCCCTGGCCGACCGCGCGGGGCAGGGGCGCGAGGAGCGCGAGCGCTCCGAGGCCGAGCGCGGCGGGCGCGAGGTAGGCGACCGGTCGCCGCACGGCGACGGCGCGCTCGAGCGCGACGAGCGTGCCGACGAACCCGAGGACCATGAGCAGGCCGTGCGCGTCCTGGACCCGCGCGGCGGGGACGGGCGACGGGAGCCCGAGCAGGGCGAGCCCGGTCGCGAGCCCCGTGAGCAGCGCGACACCGGCGGGCAGCACGAGGAGCGCGCGGAACGGCGTCCTGCTCGTCACGCCCCGAGGGTTTTGCACGGTCCCGACCGTAGGAATACGGCGGTGGGCCCGGACAGGGCCGAAGGTCCCGTCGCGCTCGGGCAGTCACGTGGGTCCGGTCACGCGGGCCGTCGGGCGGGACGTCGCGCGGGGCGTCCCCGCACGTTCACTCGCGCGCGCGGACGAGGTCGCGCACGGTGGGGCCGACCGTCTCGCCGTACGCGCGCAGGGTCTCGTCCTTGGCGTCGTGCTGGAGGTAGAGGGCGAACTGGTCGACCCCGAGCGCGGCGAGCTCCCGCAGCCGCTCGACGTGCCGTTCCGCCGGACCGACGAGGCAGAACCGGTCGACGATCTCGTCCGTCACGAACGCGGTGTGCGTGTTGCCCGCGCGCCCGTGCTCGTTGTAGTCGTAGCCCTCGCGCCCGGCCACGAAGTCGGTGAGCGCGTGCGGGATCGTCACGCCGGCGCCCTCCTCGGACCCGCCCGGTCCGTAGCGCGCGACGATCTCCGCGACGTGGTTGCCGACCATCCCGCCGAACCACCGGCACTGGTCGTAGGCGTGCGCGAGCGCCCGCCGCCCTTCCCCGTTCGACGGCGCCGTGCTGGTCACGTAGGCGGGCGCGGCCACGCAGACGCGCACCGCGTCCGGGTCGCGCCCCGCGCGCTCGGCCGCGGCCCGCACGGCGGCGACCGACCACGCGACGACGTCGGGGTCCGCGAGCTGGAGGATGAACCCGTCGCCCACCTCCCCGGCGAGGGCGAGCGCCTTGGGCCCGTACGCCGCGACCCACACGGGAAGCCGGGAGCCCGGGTTCCACGGCAGGCGCAGCGTCGAGCCGCGGTACTGGACCGCCTCCCCGGACGCGAGGCCGCGGATCACGCCGATGGCCTCGCGGAGCTCGGCGAGCGTGACGGGCCGCCCGTTGATGACGCGCACGGCGGAGTCCCCCCGGCCGATCCCGCAGATCGTCCGGTTGCCGAACATCTCGTTGAGGGTCGCGAAGAGCGAGGCGGTGACGGTGACGTCGCGCGTGGCGGGGTTGGTGACCATGGGGCCGACCGTCACCCGGTGCGTGGCCGCGAGGATCTGGGAGTAGACGACGAACGGCTCCTCCCACAGCAGGTGCGAGTCGAACGTCCACACGTGCGAGAAGCCGTACGTCTCCGCCTGCCGCGCGAGGTCGACGACCCGCCACGCGGGCGGGTCGTTCTGCAGCACCACCCCGAGGTCCATGCCCGCCTCCGATCCGGACCGCGCTCAGCGCAGGTACGCCGACAGCCCGCGGCGCAGGAACCGCCCGTGCCCGGGGCTGCCGTGGTACGTGCCGTCCTCGACGACGACGCGCCCGCGGGACATGACGAGGTCGACGTGCCCGTCGACCTCGAACCCCTCCCACGCCGAGTGGTCCATGCTCATGTGGTGCGTCTTCCCGTACCCGATCGAGGTGCGCCCGGCGGGGTCGTAGACGACGACGTCGGCGTCCGCGCCCGGGGCGAGCACGCCCTTGCGGCCGTCGAGCCCGAACATGCGGGCCGGCGTCGTGCAGCACAGCTCGACCCACCGCTCGCGCGAGATCCGCCCGTCGACGACGCCCTGGTAGAGCAGGTCGAGGCGGTGCTCGACGCCCCCGATCCCGTTGGGGATCTTCGAGAAGTCGCCGAGGCCGAGCTCCTTCTGCTCCTTCATGCAGAACGGGCAGTGGTCGGTGCTCACGACGGACAGGTCCCCCGTGCGCAGGTACCGCCACAGCTCGTCCTGGTGGCCCTCGGCGCGCGAGCGCAGCGGCGTCGAGCACACCCACTTGGCGCCCTCGAAGTCGCCCCACTCGTCGCTGCGCGCGCCGAGCTGCTCCTCGAGCGAGAGGTAGAGGTACTGCGGGCACGTCTCGCCGAACACGTTCCAGCCCTCGTCGCGCGCGCGGGCGAGCGTCGCCACGGCCTGCTTGGCCGACATGTGCACGACGTACAGCGGCGCCCCGGTCAGGCGCGCGAGCATGATCGCGCGGTGCGTCGCCTCCTCCTCCGTCTCCCACGGGCGGCTCGTGCCGTGGAAGTACGGAGCGGTGTCGCCGCGGTCGAGCGCCTCGCGCACGAGCACGTCGATCGCGATGCCGTTCTCGGCGTGCATCATGATCACCGACCCGTTGTCGCGCGCCTTCTGCATCGCGCGCAGGATCTGCCCGTCGTCGCTGTAGAACACGCCCGGGTAGGCCATGAAGAGCTTGAAGCTCGTGATGCCCTCGCCCACGAGCTCGTCCATGGCCTTGAGCGAGTCGTCGTCGACGCCGCCGAGGATCTGGTGGAACCCGTAGTCGATGGCGCACTTCCCGTCCGCCTTGGCGTGCCACGCGGCGAGCCCGTCCTGGACGCGCTCGCCGGTGCGCTGGACGGCGAAGTCGACGATCGTCGTCGTCCCGCCCCACGCTGCGGCGCGCGTCCCGGTCTCGAACGTGTCCGACGCGTTCGTCCCGCCGAACGGCAGCTCCATGTGCGTGTGGCAGTCGACGGCGCCCGGGATGACGTACTTGCCGGTCGCGTCGATCACGCGCTCGGCCGTCGCGGCCAGGTCGGCGCCCAGGCTCTGGTCCCCGGGGCGCAGCAGCGCGGCGACCTGCTCGCCGTCGACCAGCACGTCGGCGAGCGTCGAGCCCGTGGGCCCGACGACGGTCCCGCCCCGGATCAGCGTGTGCGGCATCGCGTGCTCCCCTCTCGGAATCCTCGGGTCACGGCCGGGTGAGGTCGTCGTAGGCGTCGGGACGGCGGTCGCGGTAGAACTGCCACCGGTCGCGCACGACGCGCAGGAGGTCCAGGTCGAGGTCGCGCACCACGAGCTCCTCCTCGTGGTCGTCCGCGGGGTCCCCGACGAACGCGCCCTCGGGGTCGACGAAGTACGACGTGCCGTAGAAGTCGTCGTCGCCCAGGTCCTCGACGCCCACCCGGTTGATCGCGCCGACGTAGTACTCGTTCGCGACCGCCGCCGCCGGCTGCTCGAGCTTCCACAGGTAGTTCGACAGCCCGCGGCTCGTCGCGCTGGGGTTGAGCACGATCTCCGCCCCGTTCAGGCCGAGCGCGCGCCAGCCCTCGGGGAAGTGCCGGTCGTAGCAGATGTAGACGCCCACGCGCCCCACGGCGGTGTCGAACACCGGGTAGCCGAGGTTCCCGGGGCGGAAGTAGAACTTCTCCCAGAACCCGCGCACGTGCGGGATGTGCGTCTTGCGGTACTTGCCGAGGTAGCGCCCGTCCGCGTCGATCACGGCCGCCGTGTTGTAGAGCACGCCCGGCTGCTCCTCCTCGTACACGGGCAGCACGACGACGGTCCCGAGCTCGGCCGCGAGCGCCGAGAACCGCTCGACCGTGGGCCCCGGGACGGACTCGGCGTACGCGTAGTACGCGGCGTCCTGCACCTGGCAGAAGTACGGCCCGTAGAACAGCTCCTGGAAGCACACGAGCCTCGCGCCCTGGTCGGCGGCGTCGCGCAGGTGCTTCTCGTGGGCGTCGATCATCGACTCCTTGTCGCCCGTCCAGCGGACCTGGGTGAGCGCGGCTCGCACGGTCGTCATGACCCCTCCTCGGTTGTGGGCATGAGATGGGCCTGGTCTGGGGACGCGAACCGGGCCCATCTCATGCCCGCACCGCCTCGGCCTGCTCGTCGGCGACGTCGAGCGCCGCGTCGATCGCCGCGAGGCCGTGCTCGAGGTCGGCGGCGGACGTGACGAGCGGCGGCGCGACGTGCAGACGGTTGACGTGCACGAACGGCCACACGCCGCGCTCCTTGACCGCGGCGACGACGGCGGCCATCGGCGCGGCTGCGGGCCCGCTCGCGTTGAACGGGACGAGGGGCTCGCGGGTCTCCCGGTCGCGCACGAGCTCGACCGCCCAGAAGAACCCGAGCCCGCGAACCTCCCCGACGCTCGGGTGCCGGGCGGCGATCTCGCGCATCCGCGGCCCGATCACGTCGGCGCCGAGCGTGCGCACCCGCTCCAGGATCCGCTCGTCCTCGAACGTGCGGACCGACTCGACCCCGACGGCGCACGCGAGCGGGTGGCCGGAGTAGGTGAGCCCGCCGGGGAACACGCGGTCGTCGAAGGTCCGCGCGACGTGCTCGCCGATCACGACGCCGCCGAGCGGCACGTAGCCCGAGTTCACGCCCTTGGCGAAGGTCACGAGGTCCGGCACGACGCCCCACCGGTCCACCGCGAACCACTCGCCCACGCGTCCGAACCCGACCATGACCTCGTCGGTGACGAGGAGGATCCCGTGCTCGTCGCACAGCGCGCGCACGCCCGCGAGGTAGCCGTCGGGCGGGACCAGCACGCCGTTGGTCCCGACGATCGTCTCGAGCAGGATCGCCGCGATCGTCCCCGGCCCCTCGAGCTGCACGACGTCCCGCAGGTGGGCGAGCGCACGCTCCCCCTCCTGCGCGTCGTCGGCCGCCCCGAACGACGACCGGTACGTGTACGGCCCGAGGAAGTGGCGCACGTGCGGGTCGGGCGAGACCTCGTTGGGCCACCGACGCGGGTCGCCCGTGAGGGAGATCGCCGTCGTGGTGTTGCCGTGGTACGACCGGTACGCGGCGAGCACCTTGGCGCGCCCCGTGTGCAGGCGCGCGAGCCGCACGGCGTTCTCGACGGCGTCCGCGCCGCCGTTCGTGAAGAAGACCCGCCAGCGTCGCTCGTCGCCCGCCGCTCCCGGCGCGCGCTCCGCGATGAGCCGGGCGAGCTCGCCGCGCACGTCGTTGGCGAAGGTCGGCCCGACCGTCGCGAGGCGCCCGGCCTGGGCCTGGAGCGCGGCGACGAGGCGCGGGTGCTGGTGGCCCAGGTTGAGGTTGACGAGCTGCGACGCGAAGTCGAGGTAGCGGTTGCCGTCCTCGTCCCAGAACCACGCGCCCTCGCCGCCCGCGACGGGCAGCGGGTCGATCGCGCCCTGCGCGGACCAGGAGTGGAAGACGTACCGGTCGTCGGCGCGCGTGCGCGACGTGCGCCGGGCGAGCTCCTCCGTCGTCATCGGTCGCTCACCGGGTCCGGGGGAAGCCGAGGTCGACGCCCGCCGTGGACGGGTCGGGCCAGCGCGTCGTGACGACCTTGGTGCGCGTGTAGAACTGCACGCTCTGGGGCCCGTAGACGTGCAGGTCCCCGAACAGCGAGCTCTTCCAGCCGCCGAACGAGTAGTAGCCGACCGGTACGGGGATGGGGACGTTGACGCCGATCATGCCCGCCCGGGCGTCGACCTCGAACGCGCGCGCGGCGCCGCCGTCGCGCGTGAAGATCGCGGCACCGTTGCCGTACGGGTTGTCGTTCACGAGCCCGACGGCCTCCTCGTAGGACTCGGCGCGGACGACCGACAGCACGGGCCCGAAGATCTCCTCGCGGTACACCGTGTGCTCGGGGCGCACGTGGTCGACGAGCGTGGGGTGCAGGAAGAACCCCTCCCCCAGGTCGGGGGTGCCGTCGGGCGCCCGGCGGCCGTCGACGACGAGCGTCGCGCCCTCCTCGGCCGCCGTGCCCACGCGTGCCGCGACCCGGTCGCGATGCTCGGCCGTGATGAGCGGCCCCATCTGCGACGCGGGGTCGGAGCCCGGCCCGACGACGAGGCGCGCCACGCGCTCGCGGATCGCCTCGACGAGCGGGTCGGCCACCGCGCCCACGGCGACGAGCACGGAGACCGCCATGCACCGCTCGCCCGCCGACCCGTACGCCGCGGAGACCGCCGCGTCCGCCGCGACGTCCACGTCGGCGTCGGGCAGGACCACCATGTGGTTCTTCGCGCCGCCGAGGGCCTGGACCCGCTTGCCGTGCCGCGTCCCCGTCTCGTACACGTGGCGGGCGACGGGCGTCGAGCCGACGAAGCTCACGGCCTCCACGTCGGGGTGCTCCAGCAGCCGCTCGACCGCGACCCGGTCGCCCTGCACGACGTTCACGACGCCGTCCGGCAGGCCCGCCTCCTGGAGCAGCCGCGCGACGACGAGCGACGCCGACGGGTCGCGCTCGCTCGGCTTGAGCACGACCGTGTTCCCGCACGCGATCGCGTTGGGGATCATCCACAGCGGCACCATGGCCGGGAAGTTGAACGGCGTGATGCAGGCGACGACGCCGAGGGCCTGCTTCACCTCGTGCACGTCCACGCCCGACGACGCCTGCTCGGTGTACCCGCCCTTGAGGAGCTGGCCGATCCCGCACGCGAACTCGACGCACTCGAGCGCGCGGGCGACCTCGCCCGCCGCGTCGGCGAGCACCTTGCCGTGCTCGGCGCTCACCACCGCGGCGATCTCGTCGCGGTGCTCCACGAGCAGCTGGTGGAACGCGAAGAGGATCTCGACGCGGCGCGAGACGCTCGTCGCGCGCCACGCGGGGAACGCGTCCCGCGCCGCCGCGACCGCGGCGTCGACGTCCCCCGCGGACGCGAGCGCGACCTGTCCCGTCACCGTGCCCGACGCCGGGTCGTGGACCGGGCCGTACCGCTCCGCGTCGGGCCGCACGCGTCCCGCGACCCAGTGCCCGATGCGCGCCTGCCCGCCGTCCGTCGCGGTCCGGGCGCTCGTGGCGCCCTGCGCGTGCCGGGAGATCCCAGCGGTCGTCTCCACGTCCTCGCCTCCTCGCGCGCCGAGGTGGTGGCGCGCCGTCGCAGCCGATCCCTCAGTCTGGCACGGAAGGCCCGATCGTGTGGTGCGGATCACAGCGCCCGCCCGGTACCGTCGTGCCTCGTGAGCGCAGCGCAGCCCCCGTCCCCGCGGCCCGTGTCACGGTCTGCCGCCCGGTTCGACCGGGCGACCGTCGTGCCGCTCCTGCTCGTCGTGGCGGTCACCGCGATCGTCGTCGAGCTCGTGCGGTCGAGCGGACCGCTGCTCGACCACGCGTTCTCCGCGGGCGTCGTCACCGTGGCCCTCACGGCGCTCGCGACGTACGCCGCCCCCGGCGTCCTCGTCGTGATGATCGCGGCGCGCCTCGAGCTCACGGGCAAGGTCGTGCTGCTCGCGGTGGCGTCCCTCGTCGTGGCGCGCCTCGTGCTCCAGGGCCTCGGCGCGGCGATCGCCGCAGGCGCGGACCTCGGCCTCGTGCGCTACGGCGTCGGGCTCGCGACGGTCGCCCTCGGGATCGGCGTGCTCGTGCTCGTCGCCGCGTTCGCGAGCGGGAGCCCGGCGGGCGGTGCGGACCCGGCGCCCGAGGTCGACGGCGCGTCGGGCCGGACGCCGTCCCGCTCCGGCGCCCCGCTCGCGCGCGGGTCGCTCGTCGCCGTCGGCGTCGTGCTCGGCGCGCTGCTCGCCGGGGCGCTGAGCGCGGTGCTCGGCACCTGGGACGCGTACTGGCGGGCCGACGTCGCGGGGTGGGTCGTGACGGCCGTCGTCGCCGCCGGTGCCGTCGCGTGCGCGTGGGCGCTGCGAGGGCGCGCGGCCTGGCCGGGGTCGCGCGGGCTGTGGGTGCTCGGCCCGTTCGTCGCGCTCCTGGTGCAGGCGCTCGCCAACCCGGCGTTCGCCGCGTCCCAGACGGGCGTCGCGCTGCCGTTCGCCGTCACCGCGCTCGCCGTCGCCGCCGTGCTCGCCGCGTGGTTCGTCCCGTGGGCGGGCCGCGCGACCCGGCGGGGTTCACCGTGGGTGTCCCCCGCGCTGCTCGTCGTGGGAGTCGCCGTCGTGTTCCTCGCCGTGCCGCGCCTGGACGGGCCGGGGACCGTCGGGGGCTGGGCGCTCCTCGTCCTGCTCGTGCTCCTCGTCCCCGCCGCCGCCCGCACGCTCGCGCTCGCCCTGACGCGCGGGGCGCGCCCGCTCACCTGGCTGCGCCTCGCCGGTGCCGCGAGCGTCGCCGGGCTCGGGATCGCGGTGCCCCTGCTCGGGTACCAGCTCGAGTACGACGTCCCGCTCCCCTTCCCGCACACCCTCGTCCCCGTCGCTGCGGCGCTCGCACTCGCCGTGCCCGCCGTCGTCGCCGGGCTCCGCGCGCGAGGCGCCGTGGCCCCCCTGGGCGACCCCGCGGCGTCGGGCACGACGACCGCCGCCGGACTCCCCGGGCTCCCGGCGCTCGCCGTCGGCGGGGCGGTCGCGGTGCTCGCGCTCGTCGGGGTCACGCAGGTCCACGTCCCGACCACGACGTCCGCCGTCGCCGACCAGCCCGTCGGCGACCTGCGCCTGCTCGACTGGAACCTGCACTACGGCGTGAGCGCCGACCCGTCGGTCCGGCTCGACGAGATGGTCGCGACCATCGAGGACTCAGGTGCGGACGTCGTCACCCTGCAGGAGGTGTCCCGCGGCTGGGTGCTCGGCGGCGGCGCCGACATGGCGACGTTCCTCGCGCGCGAGACGGGGATGCGTGTCGTCTTCGTCCCCGCGGCGGACCGGCAGTTCGGCAACGCGATCCTCTGGGACCCGCTGCGGGGTGACCTCGCCGACGTCGCGCGCCACGCCCTGCCCTACGGCGCCGGACCGCAGGAGCGCTCGGCGGTCTCCGCGACCCTCGACGCCGCGGGCGTCCCGGTGCGCGTGACGTCCGTGCACCTGCAGCACCGCGAGGAGAACACCCCGACCCGGCTCGACCAGCTGGGGACGCTCCTCGCCGACGAGCCGGTGGAGGGCGCCTACGTCCTCGCGGGCGACCTCAACGCCGAGCCCGGCTGGGACGAGATCACCCTGGTGGAGGAGCACGGGCTCGAGAGCGACCAGGACGCCGCCGGCGACCCCGACGCGCTCACGTCGCCCGCCGTCGCCCCGGCACACCGCATCGACTGGGTCTTCGGCTCCGACCCCGTGACCTTCCGCTCCTTCGAGGTCCTCGACGTCACCGCCTCCGACCACCGCCCCCTGCTCACCGAGCTCCGCACCCGCGACTGACCACGGCACGAGCGGGACCGACACCGCGGGCAGTCGCCCGCGTGAGGGACGACCAGGGCGAGACGACGCCGGGCGGGGTGGGTGGTGGTGCCGCGTCGTGGTCGGGCCTGGCGGGAGCCGCGAGGAACGAGCGGCGGATGGTAGACGCGGCACCACCACCCACCCCGCCCACCCCACCCAGCCACACGCCGTCGAAAACAAGAACCACGGCTCTACCTCGCCCAACCAGGGCTCTACCTCGCGCTACCACGGCTCTACCTCGCCGAACCACGGCTCTACCTCGCGCGACTCGGCGCTCGCCTGGCCGCGTTAGGGTCGGCGGGTGCGCATCGAGCTGACCGTGACCGAGGCCGTCGAGATCGCGCGCGCGACGGGCGGGCTGCCGCCGTACGTGCGCTCGGTGTCGAGCGAAGGCGACGACGTGCGGGTCGTCGTCGACCTGCGCGAGGTGCCCGACCCACCGTCGGCGCTGCGGCTCGCGGCTCGGCTGGTCCCCGTGGTCCGGGCGACGCTGCACGTGGAGTCGGTCGTGGCCGGCACCGCCGTGCTCGCGGTCGAGGCCAACGCCGCCGGCCTGCCCGCGCACAAGCTGCTCGGCTTCGTCGAGGCCCCGCTCCAGGGCGCGCTGCGTGCGCACGGGCTGCCGCCCGAGGCGGTGCGCGTGCTGCCCGACGCGCGGGTCGCGGTCGACGTGCAGGCGCTGCTCGGCGGCGTGCTCGAGCACACCTTCCCGGGGTTCCAGCTCACCGAGCTGGCGTTCGCGGAGGGGACGCTGCGGCTGGACGGTCGGCTCTGAGGGTGTCGCGGCCGCGGTCGGACGGCCGGGCCGTCGCACCGGTCCTCGTCCTGCTCGGCCCTGCGGCCACCGGCAAGTCCACGGTCGGCGAGCTCGTGTCGGGGCTGCTCGGGGTCGCGTTCGTCGACCTCGACGCCGTCGCCGACCGCTACTACCCGGAGGTCGGGTGGAGCGTCGACCGGCTCGTCGAGCGCATCGCGGTGGTCGGCCGGGGCGCGGCGGAGCGGGAGTGGGAGCCCGCGCGGGCGCACGCCGTCGAGCGTGCGGTCGCCGAGCACCCCGGCGTCGTGCTCGCGCTCGGTGCGGGGCACGCGTCGTACACGGACCCGGCGTGCCGGGACCGCGTCCGTGCGGCGCTCGCGCCCGTGCCGCACGTCGTCCTCGTCCTGCCCGACACCGACCGCGAGCACGCCCTGACGGTGCTCCGGGCGCGGTCGGTCGCGTCGAAGGGCACGGACTGGGTCCGCGACGGCCACGACTTCCTCGCCGAGTGGTTCGACGACCCGGGGACGCGGAACCTCGCGCACCGCACGTTCGTCACGGGCACCGAGGATCCCGCCGCGAGCGCCCGCCGGCTGGGCGCCACGCTCGGCTGAGGCGCCGCGCCCGCCGGCCCGCGTGGACGGGTGCTCAGTCCTCCCGGTGGTGCAGCATGCGCGCCACCTCGGCGATGGAGCCGCTGAGCGACGGGTAGACCGTGAAGGCCGACGCGACGTCGTCGACCGTGAGCCGGTGCGAGACCGCGAGCGTGATGGGGAACACGAGCTCGCTCGCGCGCGGCGCGACGACGACGCCGCCGAGGACGACCCCCGCCTCGGGGTGCGCGAAGAGCTTGACGAAGCCGTCGCGCATGCCGAGCATCTTGGCGCGCGGGTTGCGCGCGAGCGGCAGGACCGTCGTGACGTACTTGCTGCTCTGCGCCTTGAGCTGCTCCTCGCTGTACCCGACGGTCGCGATCTCGGGCGCGGTGAAGATGTTCGCCGCGACGGTGCGCAGCTTGATCGGCACGACGGCGTCGCCGAGCGCGTGCGACATGGCGACGCGGCCCTGCATCGCCGCGACGGACGCGAGGGGAAGCACGCCGGTGCAGTCGCCCGCCGCGTAGATCCCGCGCACCGACGTGCGCGACACCTTGTCGACCTCGACGTGCCCGCTCGGGGTGAGCCGGACCCCGGCCTCCTCGAGGCCGAGGCCGCTCGTCGAGGGGACGGCGCCGACGGCGATGAGGACGTGCGAGCCCTCGACGACGCGACCGTCGGCGAGGGTCACGCGCACGCCGTCCTCGGTCCGCTCGGCCGACTCGGCGCGCGACCGCGACATGACGGTCATGCCGCGCGAGCGGAACACGCCCTCGAGCAGCTCGGCCGCGTCGGCGTCCTCGCCCGGGAGCACGCGGTCGCGGCTCGACACGAGCACGACGTCCGAGCCCAGCGCGTTGTAGGCGCCCGCGAACTCGGCGCCGGTGACGCCGGACCCGACGACGATGAGCCGCTCCGGCAGCTCGGACAGGTTGTAGAGCTGGGTCCAGGTGAGGATGCGCTCGCCGTCGGGCTGCGCCGTCGGCAGGACGCGTGGCGTCGCACCGACCGCGAGGAGGATCACGTCGGCGTCGAGCTCGAGGGGGCCGTCGGCGCCGTCGGGCGCGTCGACGACGACGCGCTCGGGGCCGTCGAGGCGACCCTCGCCGATGACGACGCGCACGCCCTCGCGCTCGAGGCGCGCGTGGATGTCCGCGGACTGCGCCGCCGCGAGCGCCATGACGCGCGTGTTCACGGCCTCGAGGTCGACGATGTGCCGGCGCATGGCGGGGTGCTGGGCCTTGGCGGTGTCGACGGGCAGGCGGATCCCGAGCTCGGCGGCGCGCTCCGCGATGGTCATCCAGTCGGCGGTCGCGATGAGGGTCTTGGAGGGGACGACGTCCGTGAGCACGGCCGCGCCGCCCAGGCCCTGGCGTTCGACGACGGTCACGTCGGCGCCGAGCCGGCGGGCGACGAGAGCGGCCTCGTAGCCGCCGGGCCCGCCTCCGAGGACGACGATGCGGGTGGCCTGATGGTCGATGCTCGCGTGCGTCACGCCGGACATTCTGTCAGGCCGTCGCGTCCCGCGGTGTCAGCATGCGAGACGACGGCGCCGGTCAGGGCCGTGCGGCGGCGTCGCCGCTCGTCGGGTCGGGCGCCCGGGGACGGACTAGCCTTGCGTCCATGACGACGACGCCTGCGAGCACACCCCCGCTCGACGACCCCGCCACCGACCCGTTCCTCGTGGCGCGGGCCGCCGCCGACCACATCGCCGAGGCCACGGGGGTCGAGGGCCACGACATGGCGCTCGTGCTGGGCTCGGGGTGGGGCGGGGCCGCGGAGCTCCTGGGCGACGTCGTCGCGGAGGTCCCCACGCACGAGATCCCGGGCTTCTCCGCCCCTGCCGTCGCGGGCCACCTCTCGGTGACGCGGTCGATCCGGGTCGAGCGGGCGGACGGCTCCGTCCGGCACGCGCTCGTGCTCGGCTCGCGCACGCACCTGTACGAGGGCAAGGGCGTGCGCGCCGTCGTGCACGGCGTGCGCACGGCCGCCGCGACGGGCGCGGAGACGCTCATCCTCACGAACGGGTGCGGCGGACTGAACCAGGACTGGGGAGCGGGCACGCCGGTGCTGCTCTCCGACCACATCAACCTCACGGCCCGCAGCCCGCTGGAGGGCCCGACGTTCGTGGACCTCACCGACGTCTACTCGCCGCGCCTGCGCGAGCTCGCGCACCGCGTCGACCCGACCCTCCCGGAGGGCGTGTACGCGCAGTTCCCCGGGCCGCACTACGAGACTCCCGCCGAGGTGCGGATGGCGGGGATCCTCGGCGCCGACCTGGTCGGCATGTCCACGACGCTCGAGGCCATCGCCGCCCGCCACTGCGGCCTGGAGGTGCTCGGCGTCTCGCTCGTGACGAACCTCGCCGCCGGGATCAGCCCGACGCCGCTCTCCCACGCCGAGGTCATCGAGGCCGGCCAGGCCGCGGGGCCCCGGATCAGCGCACTTCTGGCCGACATCGCGAAGCTGGTGTGACATGACGGACCGCACCGCCGGGTACCGGACCGACCCTGCCGACGACCCGACGTTCGACCCGGGGACCGACCGCGGCGCGTTCCTCGAGCGCGTCGCCGCGTGGATCGACGACGACGTCGACGCAGGCGACCAGGACGAGCTCCGGCACCTCCTCGACCTGGCCGACTCGCCCGACCCGCGCCAGCACGACGTGCGCGTCGCGGCCCTCACCGAGCTGCAGGACCGGTTCTCCGGCCCGCTGGAGTTCGGGACCGCCGGGCTGCGCGGGCGCATGGCCGCCGGCCCGCACCGCATGAACCGCGCCGTCGTGATCCGCGCGGCGGCGGGGCTCGGGGCCTACCTGCTCGACGCGCTCGGCCCCGCGGGCGCTGGTGGCGCGGCCCGCCCGCGCGTCGTCGTCGGGTTCGACGCCCGGCACCGCTCGCGCACGTTCGCCGTCGACAGCGCGGCCGTGCTCACCGCGGCGGGCCTGGACGTCCTCGTCCTGCCCTCGGCGCTCCCGACGCCGGTCCTCGCGTTCGCCGTGCGCCACCTCGGCGCGGACGCGGGCGTCATGGTCACCGCGAGCCACAACCCGCCGGCCGACAACGGGTACAAGGTCTACCTCGGCGGACGGGTCGTCACGGACTCGGGCCAGGGCGCCCAGATCGTCCCTCCCTACGACGCGCGCATCGCCGCCGCGATCGCGGCCGTCAGCCCGGCACGGTCGGTCCCGCGCGCGAGCGGGGGCTGGACCGTCCTGGACCAGGAGGTCGTCGGCGCCTACGTCCGCGCGGTCCTCGCGCTGTCGGACGGCGCCCCTCGCCGGCTCAAGGTCGTCACCACCGCGCTGCACGGCGTGGGCGGCGAGACGGTCGCGCACGTGCTGCGCGACGCGGGCTTCACGACCGTGGTCCCGGTCGAGGAGCAGCTCGACCCGAACCCCGACTTCCCGTCCGTCGCGTTCCCCAACCCCGAGGAGCCGGGCGCGATGGACCTCGCGCTCGCCGTCGCGCAGGACTCCGCGGCCGACGTCGTGCTCGCCAACGACCCCGACGCCGACCGCTGCGCGGTCGCGGTGTTCGACCCGCGCGTCGGGACGTACCAGGGCGCGGAGACCGCCCGCTCCAACGGGTGGCGCACGCTGCACGGCGACGAGGTCGGCGCGCTGCTCGGCGACGACGTCGCGAGGCGCGTCGCGGCGTCCGGCGCCGCCGGCGGGGTGCTCGCGTGCTCGGTCGTGTCCTCGCGACTGCTCGGGAAGATCGCGGCCGCGCACGGCCTCGGCTTCGCGACGACGCTCACCGGCTTCAAGTGGATCTCGCGCGTCGACGGGCTCGTCTTCGGGTACGAGGAGGCGCTCGGCTACTGCGTCGACCCCGCGCACGTCCGGGACAAGGACGGGATCAGCGCCGCGCTGCTCGTCGCGCAGCTCGCCAACCGCCTCAAGGCGGAGGGCCGCTCGCTCGTCGACGCGCTCGACGACCTGGCGCGCCGGCACGGCCTCCACGTGAGCGACCAGCTCTCCGCGCGGTTCACCGACCTCGACCGCATCGGCGAGACGATGACGCACCTGCGCGCCGCTCCCCCGCGCACGCTCGCGGGTGCGGGCGTCTCGGACGTCGCCGACCTGTCCGCCGGCCTCGACGGCCTGCCGCCCACCGACGGCGTGCGGATCCTCACCGCCGACGGCACGCGCGTCATCGTCCGCCCGAGCGGCACCGAGCCCAAGGTGAAGTGCTACCTCGAGGTCGTGCTGCCCGTCGCCCCCGACGCGTCGCACGCCGACCTCACGGCGGCTCGCGCCGCCGCGCGCGACCGCCTCGACCGCGTCAAGGCCGACATGCAGAAGGCGCTGGGTATCTAGAGAGGTCCTGCCCACGAGCGTTCGCCCGCTCCAGCGTGCGACCGGCCACGATGGCGGGGCAGAGCCTTGCCGTCGAGGCGATGTCAGTGCCGCACGACAGAATCCTCTGCGAGTTCACGATGCCGTCGTAGGGGGACGAGATGATGACATGCCGATCGTGCGGACAGGCGCAGGACGAGCAGGCGCGGTTCTGCAACAGCTGCGGTACCCCGCTCGTCACAGGGCCGGCCGGGACGGCGAACAGCGTCCACGAGGCCCGGGTCACCGGTTCGATCTATCAGGCGGGCGGCGACATCACCGTTGCCCCGTCAGTTCCTGACGAGCCGTCGGCGAGGTACACCGTCAAGTGGCACTGGGCGAGCCCGCTCACCCAGTCGGTTCTGGGCTGGGCCAGCCTCGTGCTCGGGATCGTCTCGCTCGCCGGCGGGGCATCGGTGTTCGCGCCGCTGATCCGGTCGCTGAACGCTGGTCGCCTGGCTCCCTCGACCGAACCGTGGGCACTAGCAGTGTTCGTCGTGTGCACCGCCGGTGCGATCGTCGCCCTCGCGCTACGACGGGTCGCGAAACACGAGACTCAGCACGTCGGGCCATCTTTCCTTCCCGCTCTGACGGGATGGAACCATCGGCTCGGGCTCGCGCGGTTCACCGGGGAGTGCCCGACCTGCCGAGGCGGCCTTCGCTTCTACAACAAGCCCCTGCAGTGGCTCGTTCACGCTGACGGGTCCCGAGGCAAGGTGATCGAGCGCGCGATGGTCGCGGAGTGCGAGCGCAGCGACAAGCACTGGTGGTTCCTCGACAGCGCCGAACCCGTCGCCTGACTCCGGGGCCGGCACCGGAGCCTCCGCCCGGTCGGCTCACCGAGGCGTACCGGCGGGTAACCTGGGGCGATGAGCACAACGACACCGACGTCGGTCGCGCAGACGGGCCGGGCGGGTACCGGAGCGGCCCCGGCGACCCCGGGTTCGGCCGACCGGTCCGCTGCCGAGATCGCCGATCTCGCGCGCTCCGTGACGGGTTCCGCCCTCCTCGACGACACCGCCTGGCGCCGCTACCTGCACGGGCTGCCGGGCGTCGACAAGGTCGGCGCCGACGGCCGCGCGGCCGCCCTGGGCACCCGGTCGATCAAGACGACGTCCAAGGCCTGGGCGCTCGACACGATCATCCGCATGGTCGACCTCACGACGCTCGAGGGCGCGGACACGCCCGGCAAGGTACGGGCGCTCGCCGCGAAGGCCGTGCGCCCCGAGCCCGCCGACCCGACGTGCCCGTCGGCGGCCGCCGTGTGCGTGTACAACGACCTCGTCCCCGTCGCCGTGGAGGCCCTCGCCGGGACCGGCGTCAAGGTCGCCGCCGTCTCGACCGCGTTCCCGTCGGGCCGCGCGAGCCGCGCGGTGCGCCTCGCGGACACGCGCGACGCCGTCGAGGCCGGCGCGGACGAGATCGACATGGTCATCGACCGCGGCGCCTTCCTCTCGGGACGCTACGCCCAGGTCTACGAGGACATCGTCGCCGTGCGCGAGGAGTGCCGGGCGAACGGCCACCACGCGCACCTCAAGGTCATCCTCGAGACGGGCGAGCTCGCCACGTACGACAACGTGCGCCGCGCGTCGTGGCTCGCGATGCTCGCGGGCGCCGACTTCATCAAGACGAGCACCGGCAAGGTCTCCCCCGCCGCGACGCTGCCGGTGACGATCGTCATGCTCGAGGCCGTGCGCGACTTCCGTGCCCTCACCGGCGTCCCGATCGGGGTCAAGCCCGCGGGCGGCATCCGCACGTCGAAGGACGCCATCAAGTACCTCGTCGCGGTCAACGAGACCGCGGGCGGCGACTGGCTCGACCCCGACTGGTTCCGGTTCGGGGCGTCGTCGCTGCTCAACGACGTGCTCATGCAGCGCAACAAGCTCGCCACCGGCACCTACTGGGGCCCCGACTACGTGACCGTCGACTGAGCCGGACTGAAGGACACCATGACCACCACAGCTAGCACGGCCGGCTCGCCGTTCGAGTACGCGCCGGCCCCCGAGTCGCGCGCCGTCGTCGACATCGCGTCGTCGTACGGCCTCTTCATCGACGGCGAGTTCACGCCGGCGTCGGACTCCGGCTCGTTCAAGACCGTCAACCCCGCCACGGAGGAGGTCCTCGCCGAGGTCGCGGAGGCGACCGAGGAGGACGTCGACCGCGCCGTCCGCGCCGCGCGCCGCGCGCAGGAGAAGGTGTGGGGCCCCATGCCGGGCCGCGAGCGCGCGAAGTACCTGTTCCGCATCGCGCGCCTGCTCGCCGAGCGTTCGCGCGAGTTCGCGGTGCTCGAGACGCTCGACAACGGCAAGCCGATCCGCGAGTCGCGCGACGTCGACGTCCCGACGGCGGCGGCGCACTTCTTCTACTACGCGGGCTGGGCCGACAAGCTCGAGCACGCGGGTTACGGCCCCGACCCGCGCCCGCACGGCGTCGCCGCGCAGGTGATCCCGTGGAACTTCCCGCTGCTCATGCTCGCGTGGAAGATCGCCCCCGCGCTCGCGACGGGGAACACGGTGGTCCTCAAGCCCGCGGAGACCACGCCGCTCACCGCGCTCCTGTTCGCGGACCTGCTCCGCCAGGCCGAGCTGCCGGCCGGCGTCGTCAACATCGTGACCGGCGCGCGTGCCACGGGCTCGGCCCTGGTCAACCACCCGGACGTCGACAAGATCGCGTTCACGGGCTCGACCCCGGTCGGCAAGCGCATCGCGCAGGAGATCGCGGGCACGCGCAAGCACGCGACGCTCGAGCTCGGCGGCAAGGCCGCGAACATCGTGTTCGACGACGCGCCGATCGACCAGGCGATCGAGGGCATCGTCAACGGCATCTTCTTCAACCAGGGCCAGGTGTGCTGCGCCGGGTCGCGCCTGCTCGTGCAGGAGTCGATCGCCGAGGAGCTCGTGGACCGGCTCAAGGCCCGCCTCGGCACGCTGCGCGTCGGCGACCCGATGGACAAGAACACCGACGTCGGTGCGATCAACTCGCCCCAGCAGCTCGCGCGGATCACCGAGCTCACCGACGCCGGCACCGCGGAGGGCGCCACGCGCTGGAGCCCGGACTGCGAGCTGCCGTCGTCGGGGTACTGGTTCGCGCCGACCCTGTTCACGGGCGTCTCCGCCGCGCACCGCATCGCGCGCGAGGAGATCTTCGGCCCGGTGCTGAGCGTCCTGACCTTCCGCACCCCCGCCGAGGCCGTGGCCAAGGCGAACAACACCCCGTACGGCCTGTCCGCGGGGATCTGGACCGAGAAGGGGTCGCGCATCCTCTGGATGGCCGACCAGCTCCGTGCGGGCGTCGTGTGGTCCAACACGTTCAACCGGTTCGACCCGACCAGCCCGTTCGGCGGCTACAAGGAGTCGGGCTACGGACGCGAGGGTGGCCGGCACGGCCTGGCGCCCTACCTGATCGAGGGGAGCACCTACTGATGGCCCGCACGAGCAAGGCGCCCACCGCGACCCGCACGGCGCCCGAGCGCCTGGGCGTGCGCAAGACGTACAAGCTCTACGTCGGCGGAAAGTTCCCCCGCAGCGAGTCGGGCCGCACGTACGAGGTGACGGACACCAAGGGCCGGTTCCTCGCGAACGTCGCGCAGGGCTCGCGCAAGGACGCGCGCGAGGCCGTCGTGGCCGCACGCGCCGCGCAGGCGAAGTGGGCCGGGGCGACGGCCTACAACCGCGGTCAGGTGCTCTACCGCGTCGCGGAGATGCTGGAGGGGCGCCGCGAGCAGTTCGTCGCGGAGGTCGTCGCGGGCGAGGGCCTCACCGCGCGCCAGGCCGAGGTCGCCGTCTCCGAGGCGATCGACCGCTGGGTCTGGTACGCGGGCTGGACGGACAAGGTCGCGCAGGTCGCCGGCTCCGCCAACCCGGTCGCCGGGCCGTACTTCAACCTGTCGTCGCCCGAGCCGACGGGCGTCGTCGTCGTCCTCGCGCCGCAGCGCTCGTCGCTGCTCGGCCTCGTCTCGACGATCGTGCCGCCGCTCGTCACGGGCAACGCCGTGATCGTCGTCGCGAGCGAGCAGCGCCCGATCCCGGCGGTCACGCTGTCCGAGGTCCTCGCGACGTCGGACGTCCCGGGCGGCGTCGTGAACGTCCTCACGGGCTTCACCCAGGAGCTCGCTCCCCCGCTCGCGTCGCACCTCGACGTCAACGCGATCGACCTCGCGGGCGCCGTGGGTGCCGAGGGCGTCGCGTGGGGCGAGCTCGAGGCCGCCGCCGCGGACTCGGTCAAGCGCGTCCTGCGCCCCGCCGTCGGCCGCCGCGGCGACGACGCCGTGCCCGACTGGACCGAGGCGCCGCGCCCCCAGCGCATCCTCGCGTTCACCGAGACCAAGACGGTCTGGCACCCGAAGGGCGTCTGACCCCCGGCCGAGCACGACGGTGGTGCCGTGATCGCGTCGATCACGGCACCACCGTCATGTTTCGGCGACCCGGGCGGGTCGGCAGGTCTGCTCAGAGCTGCGCGCCCTGGACCTCCTGGTAGCCCGGCAGGATCACGTCGTCGACGAGCGCGCGGCGCTCGTCGTGGTGGACGAACGCGCTCCACGCGGCGGTCATCGTGACGTCGGCGAGGTCGTCGATCGTCCACCCGGCGTGCTCGACGAGGAGCGCCATCTCCTGCGTCATCGTCGTGCGCGACATGAGCCGGTTGTCGGTGTTGAGCGTGACGGCGAAGTCGAGCTCCTTGAGCCGGGTGATCGGGTGGTCCGCGACCGACGTCGCCGCCCCGGTCTGCACGTTGGACGACGGGCACAGCTCGAGCGGGATCTGGTGGTCGCGCACCCAGTGCGCGAGCAGGCCGAGCGCGGCCGTACCCGGCTCGCCCTCGGTGCTGTGCGGGAACTCCGGGTCGAACGTGATGTCCTCGACGATGCGCACGCCGTGACCGATGCGGCTCGCCTGCCCGAGGTGCACGGCCTCGGCGATCGACGCCGGACCGGCGGCCTCGCCCGCGTGGATGGTGACGGGGAAGTTCTGGTCGGCGAGGTAGCGCCAGATCTCGGGGTGGCGCGACGGCGGGAAGCCGTCCTCGGCACCCGCGATGTCGAACCCGACGACGCCGTTCGCGCGGTTCGCGACGGCGAGCTCGGCGATCTCCTGCCACCGGTCGGCGTGGCGCATCGCGGTGACGAGCTGCCCGACGCGGATCGTCCGGCCCTCCGCGGCGGCCTCGGCGACGCCCTGCTCGATGCCGGACTGCACGGCGTCCACCGTCTCCTGGAGGGTCAGCCCACGCTGGAGGTGCTGCTCGGGCGCCCACCGCTGCTCGGCGTACACGACGCCGTCGCGGGCGAGGTCGAGCACCGCCTCACGCGCCACCCGCGCGAGCGCGTCGCGCGTCTGCATCACGGCGATCGTGTGGTCGAACGTCTCGAGGTAGCGCACGAGGGAGCCCGAGTCGGCCGACTCGGCGAACCACGCGCCGAGAGACTCGGCGTCGCCCGCGGGGAGCTGGTGCCCGACGTCGGCGGCGAGCTCGAGGATCGTGGCGGGGCGCAGCCCCCCGTCGAGGTGGTCGTGGAGCACGACCTTGGGCAGCGAGCGGATGACGTCGACCGTCAGGGGGGCGTTCTCGGTGGTCATGCGCTCACGGTACCGGCCGGTACGCCCCCGCTCGCGCCGAACGGCCGGGCGCCCCGGCCCGGTCAGGCGTAGTCGTCCTCCTCGCCCGGCACGGCGGACGCCTGCTCGACGACGTCGGCCTCGTTCGCCTCCCCCTCGAGGTCGGGTCGCGCGGTGCGCGGACGGTACTCGTCGCTCTCGTGCTCGGCGTCGTCGACGCCCGGGCCGTCGTCCTCCGACTCCTCGACCAGGCTCACGACCTCCTCGTCCTGCTCGACCAGGCCGGCGTCCCGCCACGCGTCGTTCCCGGGCACGGTGCTCATCGCGACTCCTCACCTGACGACTCGGCGCGCCACGGCCGTGGCGGCCGTCTTCATCCTCTCGCCGGGTGCGGGGCCTCGCCAGCCCGGCCGACGGCGGGCAGGAGCGCCCAACAGAGGTGCGGCCAGCCCCCGAGGGCACGACGCACCTCGGGCGACCGCGCGCCGTCGAGCAGGGCGGCCGCGTCGAGGTCGTGCACGGTGCCCGACGACGGCTCGTAGACCCGGCACCGCCGCGCCCGCGCGTCGGCGTCGGTGCCGTCGTCGGCGTCGGTGAGCAGCACGACGTGGCGCGGCACGGCGGTCGCGACGCCGAGGGCGAGGTCGCCCCCGGTGAAGAGCGGGACGGGGACGCCGCGCGCCGCCGCGGCGAGGGCGGCCCGGACCACGGGGTCGTCGTCGGGGTCTCCCGCGACGACGCGCTCGACGTACCGCACGTCCGCGTGCCGCGCGGTCCGCGCGGCGCCCCACGGCGGCGTCCCGAGGGACGCTGGCCACGGCAGGGGGCCGAGAGCGGCGCGGTTGGTCCGGCGCTTCAGTACCCGCTGCAGCTCCCCGAACCGCGACGCGCCTCCCGCACGGGGCCGGCCGCCCGGCCCGCCGTCGTCACCCGGGCGCAGCCCCGTGACGAGCCACAGCGCGAGCACCGGGTCGCCCGCCGCGGCGAGCAGCCCGAGCACGGCCGAGCCGCACGTCGTCGCGTCGGTCTGGCGCGCCGGCTCCCCGCCGAGCTCGAGCGGCCGGGACCGGCGGTCGCGTGGACCGCTCGGCCCGGGGTCGGCGCGGCCCAACGGGTCGACGACGGCGCGCCGCGTCCTCGGGTCGAGCGCACCGAGCGTGCCGGCGAGCGCGCGCACCCGGTGCTCGGGGTGGCCCGCGCGCCGGGCGCGGTCGAGCGCACGGTCCGTCCCGCCGTCGGGCCGGTAGACGCCGCCGGGCGGTGGTTGCGGCACCGCCCGCGCGGGAACGAGCCGCGCGAGGTCCGTGACCCGCAGCGCGCCGAGCGCACCCCGGAGGGTCATGCCGCTCCCAGCGCCCGGCCGAGCGCCCAGGCGGCACCCACGACGGCCAGCACGACGACGAGGCTCGCGACGCGCACCAAGAAGGACCACGAGTACAGCCGCCCGTGGCCGGGCAGCCCGCCGGTCGGGGGCCGCAGGACGGCGGGCACGAGCGCCAGCACGCCGACGGCGACCGCCGCGCACACCGTGACCGTCGACCCGGAGCGGAGCCCCGCGCCCGCGAGCAGCAGCGCTCCCACGACCACGCCGAGCACCGTCCGCTGCCACGCGAGCGCCGTGCGCTCCGGCTGCATCCCCTCGTCCCGGACCGGCGGCGAGGGCACCTCCCCCGGCGGCGTGCTCACGGCCCGCTCGCCGAACCCACGGCGTAGCCCGCGAGCAGCAGCGCGAGGACCACGACCCCCACCACGAGCACGGGCAGCCCGCTCGGGGCGGGCAGCCGCCGACGCAGGCGCAGCGCGCGCTCGTTGCGGCGCCAGGAGACGAGCGCGTAGCCCGCGAACCCGGCACCCACGAGGCACGCGACGCCGGCGACGACGTCGAGGACGCCCGGCATGTCGGCGAACGTCGCGAAGGACGTCAGCGCGACGCCGCCCGCGACCAGGCCGAGGCCCGTGCGCACCCACGCGAGCGCCGTCCGCTCGTTGGCGAGGCTGAACCGCGCGTCGGGCTCGGACCCGACCCCGTAGACGGAGCGCGGCCGACGCGTGTCCGCCGGCTCGTCGGCGCTCGGCTCGTCGGGTGCCACGCTCAGTCGACGCGGTCCAGGACGACGGGCCGGCGCTCGACGACGGTCCCCGGGTCCGCGATCCCCCACGCCCCCTCGAGCGCCTGAACGGCCCGCTCGAAGCGCTCCGGGGTGTCGGTGTGCAGCGTCATGAGGTGCTGACCCTTGCGCACCGGGTCGCCGGGCTTGGCGAACAGCTCGACGCCCGCGCCCGCCTGCACCGGGTCCTCCTTGCGCGCACGGCCCGCGCCCAGCCGCCACGCGGCGACCCCGACGGCGTACGCGTCGAGCCGTTCGAGCACGCCGTCGCGGTCGGCGACGACGTGCTCGCGCTCGCGCGCGACCGGCAGCGGGGCCCGCGAGTCGCCGCCCTGCTCGGCGATCATCTCGCGCCACTTGTCGAGCGCGCGACCGCCCACGAGCGCGTGCCGCACGTCGTCCTCGTCCTGCGGCCGGCCCGCCCCGGCGAGCATCTCCAGCGCGAGCGCGACCGTGAGGTCGACGACGTCCTGGGGTCCGGCGCCCTGCATCACCTCGACGGACTCGCGCACCTCCAGCGCGTTGCCCGCGGTGAGGCCGAGCGGCGTCGACATGTCCGTGAGCAGCGCGACCGTGCGGACGCCGGCGTCGGTCCCGAGGTCGACCATGGTCCGGGCGAGCTCGCGCGCCGAGTCGAGCTCCTTCATGAACGCGCCGGAGCCGACCTTGACGTCGAGGACGAGCGCGCCCGTGCCCTCCGCGATCTTCTTGCTCATGATCGAGCTCGCGATGAGCGGGATGGACTCGACCGTCCCCGTGACGTCGCGGAGCGCGTACAGGAGACGGTCCGCGGGCGCGAGACCGGAGCCCGCCTGGCAGATCACCGCGCCGACGTGCTCGAGCGCGTTCATCATCTGCTCGTTGGTGAGCGCCGCGCGCCACCCCGGGATCGCCTCGAGCTTGTCGAGCGTGCCGCCCGTGTGCCCGAGGCCGCGACCGGAGAGCTGCGGCACCGCGACGCCGTACACCGCGACGAGCGGTGCGAGCGGCAGCGTGATCTTGTCCCCCACGCCCCCGGTCGAGTGCTTGTCCGCCGTCGGGCGCGAGAGCCCCGAGAAGTCCATCCGCTCGCCCGAGGCGATCATCGCCTGCGTCCAGCGGCCGATCTCGGTCCGGTCCATGCCGTTGAGGTAGATCGCCATCGCGAGAGCGGCCATCTGCTCCTCGGCGACGACGCCGCGCGTGTAGGCGTCGATCACCCAGTCGATCTGCGCGGCGTCGAGCCGCGCGCCGTCGCGCTTGGTCCGGATGACGTCGACGGCGTCGAACGGCTCGGGAGCCGGCCCCTCGCCGTCTGCGCCCGCGTCCTCGCCCCCGGCCCCGGCCCCGACGAGCGCCTCCGCCGTCGCGTCCTGGTCCTCGGTCCCGCCACCCTGCGGGGTCACGTCGTCGCTGGTCACGACCGCTCCTCCAGATCCTCGGGCCCGAAGGCGTCGGGCAGCACGTCCCTCATCGTCTTGATACCACGCACGGTGTCGACCAGCAGGTCGGGCCCCCCGTGCTCCCACAGGAGCTGCCGGCAGCGCCCGCACGGCATGAGCGTCGCCCCGTGCCGGTCCACGCACGCGAACGCCACGAGGCGGCCTCCGCCCGTCCCGACGAGCGAGCTCACGAGCGAGCACTCGGCGCACAGCGTCACGCCGTACGCGGCGTTCTCGACGTTGCACCCGACGACGACGCGCCCGTCGTCCACGAGCGCGGCGGCGCCCACCGGGAAGCCGGAGTAGGGGGCGTACGCGCGAGTCATGATCCCGCGCGCGGCGTCACGCAGCGCGTCCCAGTCGACGTCCGGCCCGACGCCGGTCCCGCCCTGGTCCGTCCCCTCACCCGGCCGGGGCACGGAGTGGTGCACGTGCGGCAGGTCTGTCATCGGCACCGTGACCTCACTTCACGTAGGGGATGCCCTCGGCGGCCGGCGGGCGCACGCGCCCGACGAGACCGGCGACGGCGAAGATCGTCACGACGTAGGGCGTCATGAGCATGATCTGGCTGGGGATCGGCGTGCCCACGATGCCGAGCACCGTCTGGAGGTTGTCCGAGAACCCGAACAGGAGCGCCGCGACGAGCGCGCCGACCGGGTTCCACCGCCCGAGGATCATGGCCGCGAGGGCGATGAAGCCCTTGCCGCCCGTCATCTCCTTGCCGAACGCAAGACCTGCCGCGACCGTGAAGAACGCGCCGCCGAGGCCGGCGACCGCTCCGCCGAGGATCGTGTTGCGCACGCGGGTCGCGTTGACCTTGATGCCCACGGTGTCGGCGGCCTTGGGGTGCTCGCCGACGGCGCGCAGGCGCAGGCCCCACCGGCTCCGGAAGAGGAAGATCTGGAGCAGGATCACGACGACGTACATGATGTAGACGAGCAGGGTCTGGCGGAAGAGCACCGGGCCCACGACCGGGATCTGCGACAGCACCGGGATCTCGATGACCGGCAGCGGGTGGCGCGAGTTCCACGTCGCCGAGTCCTCGGTGAGGACCGTCGAGTACAGGTAGCTCGTCACGCCGACCACGAGCACGTTGAGCACGACGCCGACGATGATCTGGTTCACCCAGTACTTCACCGAGAAGATCACGAGCAGCACGCCCACGAGGGCGCCCGCGATCGGTGCCGCGATGAGGCCCGCGTACGCGGAGGACGTGAGCGAGGCGACGACCGCGGCCAGGAACGCCCCGGCGAGGAGCTGCCCCTCGATCGCGATGTTGATGATGCCGACGCGCTCGCACAGCACGCCCGAGAGCGCGCCGAACACGAGGGGGACCGCGAGGAACAGCGAGCCCTGGAGCAGGCCCGTGAGCGGGATCGCGGACTTGCCCGCGCCGGCCCAGCACAGGAACGCGAAGACGACGGCGACGCCGAACACGATCGGCAGCCAGATGCCGACCTTGCGGCGGTCGCGCGCGGCCCAGAACGACAGGCCCGCCAGGAGGAGCGCGAGGATCGACAGGAACAGCGCCGCCCCGGTCGAGCTCACCGTGACCGGCTCGATCTGGAAGAAGTCGTTCGCCGTGGAGAGGCGGAACGTCGTCTGGTGCCCACCGGCGGGCAGCAGCGCGAAGAAGACCAGCGACAGCAGGCCGATGACCGCGTAGGCGATCGGAGCCTTCCAGCTGATGGGCGGCAGCGGCTTGGCCGCGCGCTCCGGCGCGGCGGCCGGCGCCGGGGTGGTGGTCGCGGTGCTCATGCTCCGGCCTCCTGCGTCGTCGTGGTGGTCGTGGCCGCCTTCGCGCGCTGCCTCGCGGCGTGGCGCTCGGCCCGCGTCGGGCCGCCCGGCGTCGGCAGGCGGAAGATCGCCCGCACGAGCGGCGGGGCGGCGATGAAGAGCACGATGAGGGACTGGACGACGAGCACGATGTCGATCGGCGTCCCGGTCCGCGCCTGCATCGCGAAGCCGCCCGCGCGCAGCGCACCGAAGAGGAGACCCGCGAGGACCGTGCCGAGCGGGCGGGACCGGCCGAGCAGGGCGACCGTGATCGCGTCGAAGCCGAAGCTCGCCGCGACGCCCGCGGTGAGCACCTTCTCCGTGCCGAGCACCTGGGCGCTGCCCGCGAGGCCGGCGAGCGCGCCCGCGATGGCCATGACCCAGACGGTCGTCCACGGCACGGACATGCCCGCGGTGCGCGCGGCGTGGGGGTTCTCGCCGACCGCGCGGAAGCGGAAGCCGAGCGTCGAGCGCTCCATGAGCCACCAGACGCCCACGGCCATGAGGAGCGCGAGGACGAAACCCAGGTGGAGGCGGAAGCCCTCGCCGAGCAGCAGCGGGAACGTCGCGGTGCCGGGGATCGGCGGGCTGATCGGGTTGCTGCTCCCCGGGCGCTGGAACGCCGGGGTGGTGAGCAGGTACGCGACGAGGTAGATCGCGATGTTGTTGAGCATGATCGTGACGATCACCTCGTGCGCCCCGGTGCGGGCCTTGAGCACGCCGGCGATGCTCGCCCAGATCGCCCCGCCGAGCGCCGCCCCGAGCACGGCGAGCAAGAGGTGCAGACCCGGGGGCAGCGCGAACGTGAAGCCGATGAAGCCGGCGAAGATGCCGCCGAGGATGATCTGCCCCTGGGCACCGATGTTGAACAGGCCCGCGCGGAAGCCGATGCCGAGGCCGAGGCCCGCGAGGATGAGCGGCGTCGCCACGGTCATGGTCTCGGTGAGGGGCCGCAGCGCGCGGGCGAGGTCGGGTGCCTGGAAGTTGATGACGGCGCCCTGGAACAGGGCGCTGTACGCGCCGAACACGGCGTTCCACACCGCGGCGAAGAAGTCCGAGGGGCGGGCGAAGAAGTAGGTCGCCGCCTCCTGGACCGCCGGGTCGGCCGCCGCGATGAGGACGCCACCGAGGACCAGCGCGGCCACGATCGCGAGCAGCGAGACCAGCCAGCTGCTCTCGAGCATCTCGCGCAGGACGTTCTGGCCCGCGGGCGTCTCCGCCGTCGGGGTGTCGCTGGGAGGCGCCGGCGTCGGCGGGAGCGCCGCCGCGTCGTCGGGCGTTGCCTGCTGGGTCACTGGATCTCCTCCTCGCGGGCGGCGTCCGCGGCCTGCGCGACGTCCGACGGCGCGTCCTCGGCGAGGGCGTCCGCCTCGCCGAGGGTCGTGTGGTGCTCGGCGGCCTGCACGACGGCCTCCTCGAGCGGGACCCCGGCCATCATGAGGCCGAGGACGTCGCGGTCCGTGTCGCCGGGGACGACCCCGACGACGCGACCGCGGTACATGACGGCGATCCGGTCGGCGAGCGCGAGCACCTCGTCGAGCTCGGTCGACACGATGATCACGGGCGTCCCGTTGTCGCGCTCCGAGACGATGCGCTGGTGGACGAACTCGATCGAGCCCACGTCGAGCCCGCGCGTCGGCTGCGACGCGATGAGCAGGCGCAGGGGGCGGGACATCTCGCGCGCCAGGACGACCTTCTGCTGGTTGCCGCCCGAGAGCGTCCCGGCGGGCGTCTCGACGGACTGCGTGCGCACGTCGAACTCGACGATGCGCTGCTCCGCGTTGTCGCGGATGGTCCCGCGGGCGAGCGCCCCGCCCCGCGAGTACGGCGGCGACGTCACGAGGTCCAGGACGAGGTTCTCCTCGACGGAGAACGTCCCGATGATCCCGTCGGTGCTGCGGTCCTCGGGCACGTAGCCCACGCCCGCCTCGAGCACCTGGGAGACGCTGCGGCCCACGAGCTCCCTGTCGTCGAGGCGGATCGAGCCCGCGACCGGCTTGCGCAGGCCCACGATCGTCTCGGTGAGCTCGGTCTGCCCGTTGCCCTGGACCCCCGCGACCACGAGGATCTCGCCGCGCGCGACGTCCAGGCTCACCCGGTCGACCACCGCGGTCCCCGCGTCGTCCATGACCGTGAGGTCGTCCACGCGGAACGTGGCGTCGCCCGCCGCCGCGGGCGCCTTGTCGACCCCGAGGGAGACGGAGCGGCCGACCATGAGGGACGCGAGCTCGGTCTCGCTCGCGCTGGGGTCGGCCGTGCCCACGACCTTGCCGCGGCGGATGACGGTGATGCGGTCCGCGACCGCACGCACCTCGCGCAGCTTGTGCGTGATGAACACGATCGACGTCCCCGCCGCCTTGAGCTGGCGCATGATCGCGATGAGCTCGTCCGTCTCCTGCGGGGTGAGCACGGCCGTCGGCTCGTCGAGGATGAGCACGCGCGCGTCGCGCGAGAGCGCCTTGATGATCTCGACGCGCTGCTGCACGCCGACCGGGATGTCCTCGACCATCGCGTCCGGGTTGACCTCGAACCCGAAGCGGTCGGAGATCTCCTGGACCAGACGGCGCGCGCGGCGCGCGTCGATGAGGCCGGCGCCCTTGACGGGCTCGTGGCCGAGCGCGACGTTCTCCGCGACGGAGAAGACCGGCACGAGCATGAAGTGCTGGTGCACCATGCCGATGCCGGCGGCCATCGCGTCGCCGGGTCCGGTGAACTGGACCGGGACGTCGTCGACGAGGATCTGCCCGTCGTCCGGGTCGTACAGCCCGTAGAGCACGTTCATGAGCGTGCTCTTGCCCGCACCGTTCTCCCCGAGCAGGGCATGGATCTCGCCGGGCTCGATGACCAGGTCGATGTGGTCGTTGGCGACCAGGGACCCGAAGACCTTCGTGATCCCGCGCAGCTCCAGCTTCACCGGTCTGCCTCTCCTCGTGCTTCGCAGCGTTCTTCGCGGTGCCGACCCCGCGCACGTCGCGGTACTCCATCGAACCGCACTCGCCCGAGCGCGTCGCGTCGTGGGCACCGTGGGCGTCGTCGCAGGTACCGACGACCCCGTCGTCGTCATGACGGTGGCCCGGGCGCGGTGCCCGGGCCACCGGTGCCGACCGCCCGGGGGCGGTCGGCGGGTTCAGCGTCGCGTCACGGCGCGTTCGGCGACTCGATGACGAGGTCGCCCGCGATGATCTGCTCCTGGTACTGCGCGAGCTGGTCCTGGAGCTCCGCCGGGACGGCGTCCTCGAAGTCGTGGAACGGCGCGAGGCCGACGCCCTCGTTCTCCAGCGTGCCGACGTACGGCTCGTTGGTGAAGTTGCCGTCCGCCGACTCCTTCACCGTGTCGAACACGGCCGGGCCGATCTGCTTCATGACCGACGTGAGGATGAGGCTCCCGTAGTCCGTCGTGAGGAAGCCGTCCGAGTCGACCCAGATGATCTTGGCGCCCGCGCCCTCGGCCGCGGCCGCCGCGCCCAGGCCCACCGGACCGGCGACGGGCATGATGATGTCCGCACCCTGGTCGATGAAGCCCTGCGTGACGTTCTGGCCGTTGGCCTGGTTGTCGAAGTCGCCGGTGAACGTGCCCGTCTGGGCCGCCTTGTCCCAGCCGAGGACCTTGACGTCGGTGCCGTTGTCCGCGTTGTACTTCGCGACGCCGTCGACGTAGCCGTCCATGAAGATCGCGACCGACGGGATCTGGATGCCGCCGAACGTGGCGACCGTGCCGGACTCCGTCATGCCCGCCGCGAGGTACCCGGCGAGGAACGCGGCCTCGGCGGTGTTGAAGAGGATCGGCTTGGCGTTGTCGATCTCGACGGGGTTGAAGTCCGCGTCGGAGAACGAGGAGTCGATCAGCGCGAAGTGCGTGTCGGGGTTGGCCTCGGCGGCGGTCTGGATCGGGTCCTCGAGGAGGAAGCCGACGCCGATGATGAGGTTGCAGCCCTGCTGCACCAGGCTGTCGATGTTGGGCGCGTAGTCCGTGTCCGCCTGCGACTCGACCTCGTGGGTCGTGATGCCGAGCTCGTCCTTGGCCTGCATGAGGCCCTCGTAGCCCGACTGGTTGAAGGACTGGTCGTCGAACCCGCCGGCGTCGGACACCATGCACGCGGAGAAGTCGGAGTTGCCTCCCGCGGTGTTCTCGCCGCCGCCGGTCGTCTCGTCGTCCTCGGGCGCGGCGCCGCACGCGGCCAGCGCGAGCGCGGCGACCGCCGCGAGCGCGGTGACCTGAGTCGCTCTCTTCACCTGATAGCTCCTGTCGTTCTCGTAGCAGGGCCGCGCAGGGAAGGACCCCTGGGCCCTCCCGAGCGCCGTTGCACGGGAGGACCGGTCCGTCGGCCTCTATAGGACCGAACACTAATCAGCCCGACGGGTCTTGCACGTTACTTGTCGGTAACGCCGCTGCTTCGTTATGCAAGCGTCACTTTGCGTCTGAGGCGTGACACACCCCTGTCCACGAGTCGGGACCGCTTCACCCGTCCTGACCGGCGGCGACACGGGCGAGCAGGCGCATCCCGGCGTCCACCGCGCGCTCGTCGACCTGCAGGTCGCCCTGGTGGATGTCGTAGCTGCGCCCGCCGGGCGTCCGCGTGCCGAGCCGCGCCATCGCGCCGGGGACCTTCGTGAGGTACCAGGCGAAGTCCTCCCCGCCGAGCGACTGCTCCGTGAGCAGCACGGAGTCCGGGCCGAGGACGTCGCGCGCGGCTGCCTCGAGCAGACCCGTGCAGCGCTCGTCGTTCTCCACCGGCGGCACGCCGCGCGTGTGGTGCACGGTCACCTCGACCTCGTACGGCGCGACGACCTGCTCGACCGCGTCGTGCAGCACCTGACCCGCGAACTCCCACGCGCGCACGTCGAGGCAGCGCAGCGTGCCGCGCACCGTCCCGGTGCTCGGGATCGCGTTGTGCGCCGACCCCGCGTGCACGGCGCCCCACGTGAGGTTCACGCCCGAGCGCGGGTCCAGCCGCCGGCCCAGCACCGCGGGGACCTGCGTGATGACCTGACCCAGCGCGTAGACGACGTCACCCGTGAGGTGCGGACGCGACGTGTGTCCCCCGGGCGAGGCGATGGTCACGGAGACCTCGTCGGACGCCGACGTGATCGGACCGATGCGCGTCCCGATGCGGCCCACGTCGACCTTGGGGTCGCAGTGCACCGCGTAGATCTCGTCGACGCCGTCCATCGCGCCCGCGGCGAGGACGTCGAGCGACCCGCCGGGCTGGACCTCCTCCGCGGGCTGGAAGACGAGCCGCACGCCGCGGCGCAGCTCGCCCTGCGCGTGGAGGTCGGCGAGGACGAGGCCGGCACCCAGCACCACCGCGGTGTGCACGTCGTGGCCGCAGGCGTGGGCGACGCCCGGGACGGTCGAGGCCCACGGGAGGTCGCACCGGTCCTGGAGCGGCAGCGCGTCGATGTCGGCCCGCAGGGCGACGCGGCCCGGGACGGGCGACCCCGTGGCCGCCCCGTCCCCGGGCTGCGGGCCGACGTCGCACACGAGGCCCGTGCCCGGCAGGAGCCGCGGCTCGAGCCCCGCGGCGCGCAACCGGTCGGCGAGCAGCGCCGTCGTCCGCGTCTCGGCGCGCGAGACCTCCGGGTGGGCGTGGAGGTCGCGGCGGATCGCCACGACCTCGTCCACGTGGCGGGCCGCGGCGGCGGCGATGCGGGCGGCGAGGGTCACGTCGGCGGTCACAGGAGCTCGTCCATCCCGAGCTCGCGCACCGTGTCGACCATCGACTTCACCTGCTGGGCCCGCGCACGCGTGGTGACGAGCAGCGCGTCGGGGGTGTCGACGACCACGACGTCGTCGAGGCCCAGCACCGTGACGACCCGGTCGCTCGCCGGCACGACCACGGACCCTGCGCTCTCGCGACGGACGACCCGACCCGTGTCACCGAGGACCTTCGAGCCGGCGCCGTCGACCGAGGGCAGCAGCGCGGCGAGCGAGTTGAAGTCCCCCACGTCGTCCCAGCCGAACGTGCCGGGGACGACGGCCACGCCGCCCACGGCCGCGACGGGCTCGGCGACCGCGTGGTCGATCGCGATCCGCTCGAGCGCGGGCCAGCGCTCCGCGAGCACGCGGTCGCGGTCGGGGCCGTCCCACGCCGCGGCGATCGCGCGCAGGCCGTCGTGCAGCTCCGGGCGCTGGTCCGCGAGGTGCCCCAGGAGGACCGACGACCGGACGATGAACATGCCGGCGTTCCACCGGTACTCGCCGGACGCGAGGTAGCGCTGCGCGGTCGCGGAGTCCGGCTTCTCCGTGAAGCCGCGCACGTGCTGCGCGCTCGGCGCCCCCGCGACGCCGAGCGGCGCGCCGCTGTGGACGTACCCGAACGCCGTCGACGGCCGCGACGCCGCGATGCCGATCGTCACCACGTAGCCCGCGCGGGCCGCCTCCACCGCCTCGCGCACCGACGACTCGAAGGAGTCGCGCCCCGTGATCACCTGGTCCGCGGCGAACGAGCCGACGACGACGTCGCCGTGCCGCGCCTCGAGCACCGCCGCGGCGAGGCCGATGGCCGCCATCGAGTCCCGGGGCGACGGCTCCGCGAGCACGTTCTCGGCCGGCAGGCCGGGGAGCTGGGTGCGTGCGGCGGCGACGTGCCGGTCCCCCGTGACGAGCACGACGCCCTGCTCTCCCGCGAGCGGGACGAGCCGGTCCACCGTCGCCTGCAGGAGCGAGCGGCCCGAGCCGGTGAGGTCGAGGAGGAACTTGGGCGAGCCGGCGCGCGAGAGCGGCCACAGCCGCGTGCCCGCGCCTCCTGCCGGGACGACGGCGTGGAAGCCGGGGATCGGCCCGGCGGACGAGGAGGCCATGAGGGCAGCATAGTGAGCCGCACAGTTCCCCCGCGGGCTGTGGGATCAGTCACAAACCCCCCGCGCAGGGGCGTTCCGCCGCCTCCGACGGTCCGCATCATGACGCCGATGTCACTATGGTGGAAGCCCAGAGACCGATGCCGACGACGGTCCCGCGGTCCGGACTGAGGGAGTTCCGGGCCAGGGCCGGAACCTGACATCTCCCCCCTGATCTCGCCACAGGAGGCCCCCAAAGTGCCCAGTGCACCAGCTGGCACGCTCTACCGCGGCCGTGAAGGCATGTGGTCGTGGGTCGCGCATCGCGTGACCGGCGTGCTCATCTTCTTCTTCCTGCTCGTCCACGTGCTCGACACGGCGCTCGTCCGGGTGTCGCCCGAGGCCTACAACGCCGTCATCGGGACGTACCAGACGCCGATCATGGGCCTGGGCGAGGCGGGACTGGTCGCGGCCATCGTCTTCCACGCCTTCAACGGCATCCGCATCATCCTCATCGACTTCTGGGCCAAGGGCCCGCGGTACCAGCGCACCATGCTCTGGATCGTCGTCGGCCTCTTCGTCGTGACGATGGCGGGCTTCCTGCCGCGTCACCTCATGAACGTCTTCGGAGGGGGGCACTGATGTCGACCACGACCACGGCCTCGGCGGTCGCGAGCCCGCGCGACCCGTACAAGCGCCGCAAGGCCACGCGCAGCAACTACGAGCTGTACAGCTGGATCTTCATGCGCGCCTCCGGCGTCGTGCTGATCGTGCTGATCTTCGGTCACCTCTTCGTCAACCTCATGGTCGGCGAGGGCGTGCACGCGATCGACTTCGGCTTCGTCGCCGGCAAGTGGGCCTCGCCGTTCTGGCAGATCTGGGACCTGCTCATGCTGTGGCTGGCCATGTTCCACGGCACCAACGGCGTGCGCACGATCATCAACGACTACGCCGAGCGTGACGGCACTCGCCTCGTCCTCAAGCTCGCGCTGTACCTCGCGTTCACGATCGTCACGGTCCTCGGCACGCTCGTGATCTTCACGTTCGACCCGTGCCCCGCGAACGCTCCGGCCGAGCTGCTCGCGTCGTTCTGCACGGCCTGAGCACCTCCCGCAGCTCGCCCCCGTCTTCTCGCTCCACCCGGCTCTCTCCCAGGAGGCATCGACCCCGATGCAAACCCATCAGTACGACGTCGTCATCGTCGGCGCAGGCGGCGCCGGGATGCGCGCGGCGCTGGAGTCGTCCGGCAAGGTCCGCACGGCCGTCATCTCCAAGCTGTACCCCACGCGCTCGCACACGGGCGCCGCGCAGGGCGGCATGTGCGCCGCCCTCGCGAACGTGGAGGAGGACAACTGGGAGTGGCACACGTTCGACACGGTCAAGGGCGGCGACTACCTCGTCGACCAGGACGCCGCGGAGATCATGGCCAAGGAGGCCATCGACGCGGTCCTCGACCTCGAGCGCATGGGCCTGCCCTTCAACCGCACGCCCGAGGGCCGCATCGACCAGCGCCGGTTCGGCGGGCACACCCGCAACCACGGCGAAGCCGCGGTGCGCCGCTCCTGCTACGCCGCGGACCGCACCGGCCACATGATCCTCCAGACGCTCTACCAGCAGTGCGTCAAGCAGGACGTGGAGTTCTTCAACGAGTTCTACGTGCTCGACCTCATCACCGACCACGACCTCTCCACGGGCGAGATCCCCGACGGCGAGACGGTCACCGCGACCGGCGTCGTCGCCTACGACCTGGCGACCGGCGAGATCCACGTCTTCCAGGCGAAGGCGATCATCTTCGCCACCGGTGGCGCGGGCAAGATCTTCAAGACGACGTCCAACGCGCACACGCTCACGGGCGACGGCATGGCGCTGGCGTACCGTCGCGGCCTGCCGCTCGAGGACATGGAGTTCTTCCAGTTCCACCCGACCGGCCTGGCTGGCCTCGGCATCCTCCTGTCGGAGGCCGCCCGCGGCGAGGGCGGCATCCTGCGCAACGCGGACGGCGAACGCTTCATGGAGCGCTACGCCCCCACCATCAAGGACCTCGCGCCGCGCGACATCGTCGCCCGGTCCATGGCGAACGAGGTCCGCGAGGGCCGCGGCGCCGGGCCGAACAAGGACTACGTCCTGCTCGACCTCACGCACCTCGAGCCCGCGCACATCGACGCGAAGCTCCCCGACATCACCGAGTTCGCCCGCACGTACCTCGGCATCGAGCCCTACACCGAGCCCGTGCCCGTGTACCCGACGGCGCACTACGCGATGGGCGGCATCCCGACCAACGTCGAGGCCGAGGTCCTGCGCGACAGCCACAACGTCGTCAAGGGCCTCTACGCCGCCGGCGAGGTCGCGTGCGTGAGCGTCCACGGCTCGAACCGCCTCGGGACCAACTCGCTGCTCGACATCAACGTCTTCGGCAAGCGCGCGGGCCGCACCGCCGCCGCGTACGCCGCGACGGCCTCCTACACCGAGCTCCCGGAGAACCCCGCCGCGGCCGTGATCGCGCAGCTCGAGGAGATGCGCAACCGTCCCGACGGCGAGCGCGTCGCCGACGTCCGCAAGGCGCTCCAGGAGACCATGGACGCCAACGCCCAGGTGTTCCGCACCGGCGAGTCGCTCAACCAGGCCCTCGCGGACATCCGCGACCTGCAGAAGCGGTACAAGAACGTCTCGGTCCAGGACAAGGGTCGGCTGTTCAACACGGATCTGCTCGAGGCCATCGAGCTCGGGTTCCTCCTCGACATCGCCGAGGTCACCGTCGTCGCGGCGATCAACCGCAAGGAGTCGCGCGGCGGTCACTACCGCGAGGACTACCCCGACCGCGACGACGCCAACTACATGCTGCACACGATGGCGTACCGCCGTCCCACCTCGGCCAGCGACGTCGCCGACGGGCACGTCGCCGGCTACTTCGACCACGTCGAGGAGTTCGACGGCTACAAGGTCGCCCTGGGCTCCAAGCCCGTCACCCAGACCCGGTACGAGCCCATGGAGCGGAAGTACTGATGACTGCCACACTCGAGAGCCCGGCCGCCGAGGCCAAGGCCGGAGAGATCCCCTCGTTCGAGGTCACGCTCCGCGTCCGCCGCTACTCCCCCGAGTCGGAGCACGGCGAGGAGGCGTACTGGGACGAGTTCACCGTCCTCGCGCACGGCACCGACCGCGTGCTCGACGCGCTCCACAAGATCAAGTGGGAGCACGACGGCTCGCTCACGTTCCGCCGCTCGTGCGCGCACGGGGTGTGCGGGTCCGACGCGATGCGCATCAACGGCCGCAACCGTCTCGCGTGCAAGACGCTGCTCAAGGACGTCAACCCCGACAAGCCCATCACGGTCGAGCCCATCAAGGGCCTGCCCGTGGTCAAGGACCTCGTCGTGGACATGGAGCCGTTCTTCGCGTCCTACCGCGAGATCATGCCGTTCCTCATCACGTCCGGGAACGAGCCCAGCAAGGAGCGCCTCCAGTCCGCGGAGCAGCGCGAGCGCTTCGACGACACCACCAAGTGCATCCTGTGCGCGGCGTGCACGTCGTCGTGCCCGGTGTTCTGGACCGACGGCCAGTACTTCGGCCCCGCCGCGATCGTCAACGCGCACCGGTTCATCTTCGACAGCCGCGACGAGGGCGCCACGCAGCGCCTCGAGATCCTCAACGACAAGGAGGGCGTGTGGCGCTGCCGCACGACCTTCAACTGCACCGAGGCCTGCCCCCGCGGCATCGAGGTCACGAAGGCGATCCAGGAGGTCAAGCGCGCGATGATCACGCGCGCCTTCTGATCCCCCGCACGTCCCGCACGCAGGGCGCCGACCGCCACGGTCGGCGCCCTGCGTCGTCCGCACGGGCTTCGCGGTCCGCGTGGTCGAGCCGTGCCCGCACCTGTCAGCGCTCCCCCGAGCCTCCAGACCCAGGCCAGATCCCTGACCCGCCGACACGTCGACCCGTCGCACTCGGCCCGCCCCACGGCCGACGACGCCACGCGCCACCACGAGCCGCACGCGTGCTGACGAGAAGCGAGAAATCGCCCCGAGAACGAGGCCCGCAGGGGCCACTACTCGCATCTCGACCAGGAACCGCCCGCCACCGCGGACCCGACCCCGCAGGCACGAAACCCTGACCGCGTACCCGGCGCAGACGCCGACCGCTACGCGCCGCGCGGGAGGCGAGCGCGGCGTACACCGCGGACGATCGGGCTCCAGGGTCGGCCGGACCCTTGCCCGGCGCGGAGACGCTCCTCCGTCGACACGGCCACGACGGAGACCCCGACGTCCGCGGACGCCGCGTGCCGGGCGACGCGCGCGTGCCGGGCGTCGGTCGTGGGGGTGCCGTCGACGACGGGGAGCTCCGGGCGACCCTCGCGGGCGTGCCGGGGGCCGTCGGGCTCCGGGTCGGGCGGGCGGGGCGGGTTCGCCATCCAGGCGCACACCGCGAGGAGGATGCGCGCGGTGAAGTTGACCAGGATGAGGAGCGTCACGAGGACGGCGAACGACGCGAGGAGCGCGTTCCTGCTCGCGCTGCCCGCGACGAACGACGACCCGAGGTAGCGCAGGACGCCGAACGCGACGGCGGCGGTGAGCGACCCGACGAGGAGGTCGCGGCGGCGCACGTGGACGCCGGCCAGCAGCGTGACCACCACGACGACGACGAGCGCGTCGAGCAGGACGCTCACCACGAGCCCGGCGCCGGTGACGAGGATCGCGGGCCCTCCGGAGAGCCCGAGCGCCTCCAGGAGCTGGTAGCCGATCGAGGAGACGGCGATGCTCGCGACGGCGGAGACGAGCATGCTCAGCGCCAGGAGGAAGAAGCCGAGGAGGGCGCGTGCGCGGGCGAGGAGGGGGCTCTGCCCGATGTCGCTGACGCCGAACATCGTCCGGACGGCGCCGCGCAGGTGGTACAAGAAGGAGACGACCGAGAAGAGCAGCACGACCCCGGCGACGATGCTCGTGACGCTGAGGCCGGGCGGGAGGAGGAGGTCGTCCGGGTCGATCACGCCTTTCTCCCCGTCGACCGCGATGAGGCCGGGGACGAGCTCGTTGATCTCGCCGAACACGGCGTCCATGAGCTCTTGGCTCCCGCCGAGGACCTGCATGAAGACGGTGTAGCCGATGGTCAGCGCGGCGAAGAGGGAGAACAGGGCCGAGTAGGCGATGCCGCCGCACAGCAGGGCACCGCGTGCGTACAGGTAGCGGTAGGTCGCGCGCCCGGGACGGCTGTCCTTCCACCACTCGACGAGCGCCTCCACGCGTTCCCTCGTGCGCCGGACGGCGCTGGGAGCGGCGGAGGGAGGCAGCGTCACGCCCCGAACCCTACGAGGAGGGCGCGGTCCCGGCATCCGCGGTGAGCGGGAAGACCTGTCCGGGGCGCCACACGCCGTCGTCGCCGTGCTCGTAGAGGGAGAACCCGGCGACCTCGAACCGCGCCTCGTAGGTGGCCATCTCCTCGAACGCGGCGTCGAGCGCGGCGTCCGGGACCTCGTGCGCGACGGTCACGTGCGGGTGGTAGTTGAACCGGAGCTCTTGGGCGAGCGGACCGGTGCGGATGGCGCTCTCGAGGTGCTCGCACTCGGCGATGCCCTCGACCACCTGGATGAACACGACCGGCGAGATCGGCCGGAACGTCGCGCTGCCGCGCAGGTGGACCTGGAACGGCGCCGCGGTCGAGGCGACGGCGGCGAGGTGGGCGCGCGCCGCGTCGAGCTCGGCCGGGTCGAGCACGGTGGGCCCGAGGAGCGTGACGTGCGGCGGGATCGACCGCGCGAGCGGGTCGCCGAACCGTGCGCGCGCGTCCTGGAGCTGCGTCGCGAAGGGCTCGGGCACCTCGATCGCGATGCCGATCCGTACCTGGTCCGGCCCACGCTCCGGGAGGTTCACGCGGTCGGCCCCCCGACGGGCAGGAGGCCGACGCGGTCGTAGATGCGCGCGAGCGTCCCGGCAGCGATCTCGCGCGCCTTCTGGGCACCGCGTGCGAGCACCGCGTCGAGCTCGGCGGGGTCCGCGAGGTAGGTGTTGGCCCGCTCCTGGAACGGCACGAGGAAGTCGACCACGACGTCGGCGAGGTCGACCTTGAGCCGTCCGTACCCCTGGCCGTCGTACTCGGCGGCGATCGCCTCGACGTCCCGGCCGGTGAGCGCGGAGTAGATGGTGAGGAGGTTGGACACGCCGGGCTTGGCGACCGGGTCGTACCGGATCTCGGAGTCCGAGTCCGTCGCGGCGGACCGGATCCGCTTCGCGGCGACCTTCGGGTCGTCGAGGAGCCAGATGACGCCCTTGCCGTTCGACGAGGACTTGCTCATCTTCGCCGTCGGTTCCTGGAGGTCGTAGATCTTGGCCACCGAGCGGACGATGTGCGCCTCCGGCACGACGGCCGTCCCGTCGCCGAAGCGGGCGTTGAGCCGCTCGGCGAGGTCACGGGTGAGCTCGAGGTGCTGGCGCTGGTCCTCCCCGACCGGCACGAGGGCGGCGTCGTAGAGCAGGATGTCGGCCGCCATGAGGACGGGGTAGGTGAAGAGCCCCACGGTCGTGCCGTCGGCGCCCTGCTTCGCGGACTTGTCCTTGAACTGGGTCATGCGGCCGGCCTCGCCGAAGCCCGTCTGGCAGGACAGGACCCAGGAGAGCTCCGCGTGCTGCGGCACGTGCGACTGCACGAAGAGCGCGGACCGCTCCGGGTCGACGCCGCCGGCGAGGTACTGCGCCGCCGTGCGACGCGTCCGCTCGCGCAGGCGCTCCGGGTCGGGGTTGACCGTCAGGGCGTGGAGGTCGACGACGCAGTACAGCGCGTCGTAGGAGTCCTGGAGGGCGACCCACTGGCGCAGGGCGCCGATGTAGTTCCCGAGCTGCAGCGAGTCCTCCGTGGGCTGCATGCCGGAGAGGATCCGGGGCTGGGTGCTGGTCGGGTTCCCGGTCGCCTGCGCGGTCTCCGGGACCGGTGCCGGACCGGTGTGCGTCGCCTCGATGGACATTGCCCCATTCTGACAGGTGGTGCCGTGCCGGAACGAATCGCCTCCCGTCGCGCGGACGGTCGGCGACGGCCTCAGGTGGCCTCGTCGTCGAACGGTGCGGGGCTGCCCGGCGGCACCGGCGAGGGGGCAGGTGGCGGGGGCGGCGCGACCCGCTCGCGCACGGGCTCGTCGTCGAGGAGCGCCTCGCGCACGATCCGGCGCGGGTCGTACTGGCGGGGGTCGAGCTTCGACCAGTCGACGTCCGCGATCTCGTCCCCGATCTCGGCGTCCACGCGGGCCTTGGCGTCCCGCAGATACCCTCGGGCCGAGCGGACGAACGACCCGAGCTGTTCCGCGTAGCGCGGCAGACGCTCAGGACCGATGACGACGACCGCCACGACGAGGAGCACGATGAACTCGGCTCCGTTGATCCCGAACACGCCGACAGACTACTCGCTCGTGGCCTCGTCGAGGACGACGCGGACGTCGCGCTCCTGGTCCCCCGTGCGGACCCGCAGCGTCACGGCGTCTCCCGGGGCCTTCGCCCGGATCGCGACGATGAGCTCGTCCGACTCGGTGACGGGCCGGCCGTCGATCGAGAGGATCACGTCTCCGGGCCGGATCCCGGCGGCGTCGGCCGGGCCGTCGGGCGTGACCGCGGGCGTCCCGGACTGCGAGTCGGTCGACACCTGGACGCCCTCGCCCTGGTACCGCTGGTCGAGCAGCACGCCGATCACGGGGTAGGTCGCGACGCCGTCGGCGATGAGCTGCTCCGCGGTCCGGCGCGCCTGGTTGGACGGGATGGCGAAGCCGAGACCGATGCTCCCCGTCGCCGAGGCGCTGCCCGGCGGCTGCGCGATGGCGGAGTTGATGCCCACGACCTCGCCGCGTCCGTTGACGAGCGGGCCTCCGGAGTTGCCGGGGTTGATCGCCGCGTCGGTCTGGATCGCGTTGATGAACGCCGTCTCGGCCGCGGCGCCGGCCTGGACCGGGCGGTTGAGCGCGCTGATGATGCCCGTGGTGACGGTCCCGTTGAGACCGAGCGGAGCTCCGACCGCGACCACGGGGTCCCCGACGACGACGGCGTCGGAGTCGCCGAGCGCGAGCGGTGTCAGACCTGAGTCGTCGACCTTCACGACGGCCAGGTCGTAGTCGACGGTCCGGCCGACCAGCTCGGCCGGGCTCTCGTGCCCGTCCGAGAACAGCACGACGACGTCCCCGCCGTCGGCGGCCCCCGCGACCACGTGGTTGTTCGTGAGGATGTACCCGTCCTCGCGGAGGACGAAGCCGGACCCCGTGGCGACGCCGTCGGACCCGCGGACCTGGAGCGAGACAACGCTCGGCAGCACCGTGGCCGCGATGTCCGCCACCGAGCCCGCAGGGCGGTCGGCGCCCGGCTCGACGCTCGCCGGCGGCAGGGCCGACGAGTACGCCCCGGGCGTGTCCTGCCCGAGGAGCCGGTCGGCGGCGACGCCGCCGAGCGCTCCCGCGACGAGCGCCAGCACGGCGACGCCCGCCACCACGGCGGGTCGCAGCCCGCGCCCCGGCGACGGCGACGCGGGACCCCGCGGCACCCCGACGAGCGTCGGGTCCACCGAGCCGCCGGGTCGCGTCGGCGCCGACGGCGGCTCGGGCTCGCCGAACGAGCGCAGGGTCTGCCACGGGTCCGCGGGATCCTGCGCGACGGGCTGCGCGACGTCCGGAGCAGGGACCGGCGGGGGCCCGCTCGGGGGCGGGACGGCCGCGCCCGGCGGGGGCGGGACCGGACCGGGGCCGACCGGCGCGGACGGCGGGACGGGCGGCACGCTGCGGTACGCGGACGGCGGCGCGAACGGGTTCCGTGCGGCGTCGGGCGCCCCGGGGTGCTCGGTGCCGGTCTGACGGCCGGGCTGAGGGCCCGTCTGGGGGTCGGTCATGAGGTGCCGAGCGCTCCTGTCATGGTCGTCCAGCCCCGGGAGATGCGCGCCGGGACCCCGGCATCGTAGTCACGGGCCGGGAAGGCCGCCACGAGGGCGGCGACCGTCTCCTGCTCGGTGTCGGCGACGACGTCGATCACCGTGTCGCCGGACTGCCAGACGACGTGCCACGGCGCCTCGGACAGCACGTGCACCCGGCGGCCGTCGACGTCCCAGGTCTCCCCGCCCGCGAGCGCGGCGGTGTCCAGGAGACCCGACTGCTCGCGCACGACGGCCTCGCCGCCCGGCGCCTCGAGGTCGATCTCGACGACGCCCCGCGCGGCGTCGTCCCGCACGTCGACCACGCTGAAGCCCGCCGGGAGCGCCGTCGGGCAGGTCCAGCCCTGGGCGTCGAGCGCCGCGAGCGCCGCGGCGCCGTCGCCGTCGGACGCCTCGCCGCCCGCGGACCGGTCCGAGGCGCGCGCCCCGCCCACCACGAGCGCCCCGGTGGCCCGGGGCGCGGCCTGCGCCAGCACGTTGAGGGGGTCGCTGCGATGGAGGTCGGGGGTGACGACCGGGCTCTCCCCGAGCGCGAAGAGGCCGATCGCGGCCACGCCGACACCGCCCACGACCAGCCCGACGACCCGTCGGCGCACCGCCCCCCGGCGCACCTCGCCGCTCCAGGCGCCGCGCGGGAGGGGGACGGGCTGCGTCCAGGGGTCGCCTGCGACGGGCGCGGAGCGCAGCGGGTCGCCGTCGGTCGAGGGGATCTGGGCGGACAGCGCGAGCAGACGGGCCGCGAGGTCGGGCGCGGGCTCGACCGGCCCGGCGGAGCTCAGCGCCCGGCGCGCGGCGCGCGCCGCCGACAGCTCGGCGGCGCACCGCGGGCAGCACGCCACGTGCTCGAGCGCACGCTCCGCCTCGGCGGGCGTGAGCTGCCCGTCGACGAGCGCGGAGAGGCGGGAGCCGAGGTGCGTCACGCCACCCCCCGGGCGACCACGGGCGTCGGCACGTCGTCCGACGCCGGGCGGTCCGCGGGGTCGCGGTGCGGGAGGGCGGCGCGGAGCTGGGACCGTGCGCGGTGGATGCGGGAGCGGACCGTGCCGAGCTTGATCCCGAGCGTCACGGCGATCTCCTCGTAGGACAGGCCCTCGATGTCGCGCAGCACGACGGCGGCCCGGTACTCGGGCGAGAGCGCGTCGAGCGCGCGCTGCACGTCGTGGTCGAGGTTGGCGTGCTCGAAGCCGCGCTCCGGCTGGGCCTCGGAGCGGGCCGGGTACTGGCCGTCGTCGTCGCCCATGGCCTCCATGCGGATCCGCTGCTTGCGCCGCACCTGGTCGAGGAAGAGGTTCGTCGTGATCCGGTGCAGCCAGCCCTCGAACGTGCCGGGCGTGTAGCTCGACAGCGAGCGGAACACCCGGACGAACGTCTCCTGCGTGAGGTCCTCGGCGTCGTGCCGGTTGCCGGTGAGGCGGTACGCGAGCCGGTAGACGCGTGCCGAGTGCTCGCGGACGATCTGGTCCCACGACGGCGGCACCCACGCGCTCCCGTCCTGCGTCCCGTGCGTGCTCGTCCCTGGTCGTGCGTCGTCCACGTCGTCCATCGTCCCAGAAGAACGTCCGGCATCCTCCCGGTGTTCCCCCTCCCGCGCGGGACGTGCGCGCGACGTCCACGGCCCGTGCACACACGCGCGGCGCGGGAGCGGGCCGCCGTGGGAGGGGGCGGGTACGATCCGAGGCAGCGCACCCGCCGGGGACGTCCCGTCCCGGGCCGCACGCGCGGACGACGGACCACCAGGAGGCACCGATCACCAGCGACGTCGGCACCCACCGCAGCGCCAAGGCGGCGAGCTGGGTGTACAGCGAGGAGTTCGTCCCCGAGGACGAGGTCCTCCTGCGTGCGCGCGACCGCGCCGCCGAGCTCGGCTGCCCGACGGTCCTCCCCGGCGTGGGGGCGGTGCTCCAGGTGCTCGCGGCCTCGCTGGCCGCCCGCGCGGTGGTCGAGATCGGCACCGGTACCGGCGTGGCGTCGCTCTGGCTCCTGCGCGGCATGCCGGCGGACGGCGTGCTCACGACGATCGACGTCGAGGTCGAGCACCAGCGCGCCGCGAAGGAGGCCTTCGCGGAGGAGGGCGTGCCCTCGGCACGGACCCGCACCATCCCGGGTCGTGCGAGCGAGGTCCTCCCCCGCCTCACCGACGGCGCCTACGACCTCGTGCTCGTGGGGGCGGACAAGCACAGCTATCCCGAGTACGTCGAGCAGGGCCTGCGCCTGCTCCGCCCGGGCGGCGTGCTCGCGGTCGACGGCGCGCTGTCGCACGACCGGGTCGCCGACCCGGCGCGGCGCGACGAGGTGACGACGATCGTCCGCGAGGTGGGCCGGTCGCTGCGCTCGGACGAGCGCGTCCTGCCGGCGCTGCTCCCGAGCGGCGACGGCCTCCTGCTCGCCGTGCGCCGCTGACGCCGGCGACGGTCAGAGCCGGTCGATCGCCTCGAGCAGGAGCCTCGCGCCGTACCCGGTGGCCCCGGCGACGACCTCGTGCCGGTCGGCCGTCGCCCGCGCCGGACCGGCGACGTCGAGGTGCGCCCAGGGCACGTCCCCGACGAACTCGCGCAGGAACAGCGCGGCCGTGATCGACCCGCCGCCCGGGCTCTCGACGGGGACGTGGCGGAGGTCGGCGACGTCCGAGCGCAGGGCGCCCGCGTAGTCCTCGACGAGCGGCAGCCGCCACACGCGCTCGCCGGTGGCGAGCGCCGCGTCCTCCAGCGCCCCGGCCACGGTGTCGTCCGTGGCGAACAGCGCGCCGTGCCCGCGGCCGAGCCCGAGGCTCGCCGCTCCGGTCAGGGTCGCGACGTCGACGAGCACGTCGGGCGCGAGCTCGGCCACGGCGTACGCGATCGCGTCGGCGAGGACGAGCCGGCCCTCCGCGTCGGTGTTCGCCACCTCGACCGTCCGACCCGACCAGGTGCGCAGGACGTCCCCCGGGCGGTACGAGGCGGCGCCCACGTGGTTCTCGGCCAGCGGGAGCACCGCGGTGACCCGCCGGTCGGAGCGTGCGCGCGCGGCGCCGAGCACGACCGCCAGGGCGACGGCGGCGCCCGCCATGTCGGTCTTCATCGGCACCATCGCCTCGCGCGGCTTGATGGAGAGCCCGCCCGTGTCGTACGTGATGCCCTTGCCGACGACGACGACGTGCCGCGCGGCGGAGCCCGCCTCCACCGGGAGGACGCCGTGGTCGGCGGGGTCGTAGGTGACCGTCACGAGGCGCGGTGGGCGCGCGGAGCCCGCCCCGACCGCCAGGGTCGCCCCGAAGCCCTCGGCACCGAGCTCGGCGGGGCCGCGGACCGTCGTGTCGAGCCCGAGCGCGTCGGCCAGCTCGACCGCGCGGTCGGCGAACCACGCCGGGTCCTTCACGTCGGACGGGATGTTGGCGAGGTCGCGCACCAGCCAGGTCGCCGCCGCCGCGCGGTGCGCGGCCTCGATCGGCGTCGTGACGTCGGGCCGGTCCTCGGGCGTGAGCAGGACGAGCTGCTCCGCGGGTGCCTCCGCCGCGGGCCGTGGTGACCCGCTCTGGCGGGGCTGGTCGTACGCGGCGAGCAGGTAGCCCTCGACGAACGCCCGGACCTCGTCGGGGCCCGCGTCGGCGGTGGCGGCGCTGACGACGCGCTCCAGGCCGCGCGACGCGCGAGCGAGCGCGGCGCCGGCGCGCCGGAGGTCCGTCGTCGTCCCGGTCCCCACCCCGAGCAGCAGGATCCGGGGAGGCAGGCCGACCCACGGGAGCCGCGTCGCGGACCCGGCGTGCGCGCGCGGCAGGTCGACGCGCACGACCTCTCCGGAGGCGCCGCGGAAGGCACGCCCGCCCGCGCGCTCGGCGAGCTCCGCCAGGTCGACGCCGTACCGCACAGTGGCGTCGACGGTCCCCGCGCGCGGTTGCAGACCGTCCTCGGCCTCGCGCGGAGGCGCGACGGCCACGACGACCGCGTCGACCTGCGTGTCGTCGAGGAGCGCCGCGTCGCTCAGGGCACCCCGGGCGCCGACCACCTCGGGCAGCGCGCGTGGCAGCCCGGGGAGACGGGCCGCCCGGCGCTCACGTGCGGGCAATCAGCCCACCACGGCCTGGAGCGCCTCACCCAGCTCGCTGGCCTCGGTCGCGTTGAGCTCGACCACCAGGCGTCCGCCACCCTCGAGCGGGACCCGCATGACGATGCCTCGCCCTTCCTTGGTGACCTCCAGCGGCCCGTCACCCGTCCGCGGCTTCATCGCAGCCATCGATGGCACTCCATTTCCGTTGTCCCGAGTCCACCCCGCGCGCGCGAGGAGGGGCGTCCGACCTCGGACGACGCCCGAGGACAGTCTAGTTCACCCGTGCCGACATCCCGGGCGTCCGGGTCACGGCGGCCAGCCGGACGGCGGGACGAGCCGCCAGAGCGACCACACCCACCACACCTGGCCCGCGACGCCGGCGACGGTCACGGCGGCCAGCCACAGGCGCGACCGTGTCCACCCGACGGTGACCGCCGCGAGCGGGAAGGCGAGCAGCAGGAACCGCACCAGCGACGTGCCCGGCTGGATCGCCGCGACCAGGTAGGCGAGGTACGCACCGGACCAGGCCTGCATCTCCGGGCCGAGCCGCGCCGCGACCGGGTTGAGCACGAGGGCGGCCGTCGCGAGCAGCACGAGGGCGAGGACCCACGGACCGCCGTCGCCCAGGAGCCACCGCGACACGTCGACCCACGGGACGAACGGCACGACCTCCGCGCCCCCGCGCCACGCCTCCTGCGTGCGGAAGTACCCCTGGTGCACGCCCGTGACGACGCTGCACGCCCACGGCCACACGAGACCGCTGGCCACGGCGACCGCGAGCAGCCCGCCGAGGCGCGCGGCGTCGGGGGCGCGCAGGTCGCCCCGGCGCCACCGGACGAGACCGTGCCACAGGACGACGGCCGCCATGGGCAGCGCGACGGCGCGCGAGAAGCCGAGGAGGCCGATCACGAGCGCCGCCCACCCGTAGCGGCGCCGGGCCAGCAGCAGGAGCGCGGAGGCGACGAGGAGCAGGGCGAGCGACTCCGTGTACGCGACCTGGAGCACGGGGCTGGAGGGGAACACGCTCACGAGCAGGACCGTCGCCAGCGGCAGGCCCGGCCTGCGCTCGACCGCCGCGGCGCCCGCCGTCGTGACGAGGCGGTGGATCACGAGCACGGCACCGGCGCCGCACACGAGCGCGATTGTGGGCGCGAGCACGTCCCACCCGAGGCCGGTCACGGCGTCGAGCGCGCGGACGAGCGCCGGGAACAGGGGGAAGAACGCCCAGACGTTCTGCTCGACGGCGCCGTCGGGACCCACGGGGAGCGTGTCGGGGTAGCCGGACGCGTAGATCTGCTCGTACCAGCTCGCGTCCCACATGCGCGCGACGTACGGCAGGTACGACGGCGCGGCGTCCGTCCAGGGGTTCGCCTCCTGGGACCTCGCGACGACGAGGAGGATCACCGCGCTCACCCCGCGCGCGAGGGCGAACACCGCGAGGACCTGCGCCCACCACGGCCAGGTGGCCGGACGCAGCAGCCGTGGGCTCCCGCCCGGGCCGACCACGGCGCGCGGCGTGGTCACGCGAGGCCCCGCAGCGCGGCTGCCGGGGCCGCCTCGTCGCGCACCGCCGCGACGAGGTCCAGCACGCGCCGGGTCGCGGCCACGTCGTGCGCGCGGAAGACGCGCGCGCCGAGCCACGCCGCGACGGCCGTCGCGGCGAGCGTGCCCTCGAGCCGCTCGTCGGCCGGCAGGTCGAGCGTCTCTCCGACGAAGTCCTTGCGGGACAAGGCCATGAGCAACGGGAACCCGAGACCCGAGAGGACCTCGGTCCGCCGCAGGAGGTGCAGGGAGTGCCACGTGTTCTTGCCGAAGTCGTGCGTGGGGTCGACGAGGACCGACGCCGGCGGGACTCCGCAGGCGACCGCGCGCTCCGCCGCCGCACGGAGGGTCGCCACGACGTCCTGGACGACGCCGTCGCGCGGGTCGGCGGCTCCCGGCCGGGCGGGATACGCGACGCGGAACGGGTCGGTGCGCGGCGTCGCTCCCCCGGTGTGCGAGCACACGACGCCGACGCCGTGCTCGCCCGCGACCTCGACCAGGCGTGGGTCGTGACCCGCCCAGGTGTCGTTGATGAGGTCGGCACCCGCGAGCGCCGCCTCGTGCGCCACCTCGGCCCGCCACGTGTCGACGCTCACGAGCAGGTCCGGGAACTCCGCACGCACCCGCGCGACGAACGGCACGACGCGCCGGGCCTCCTCCTCGGGCGTCACCTCGGGCCCCACGCCGGCCCGGACGCCGCCCACGTCGAGGATCTCCGCGCCCTCGACCACCGCGCGCTCGACCGCGGCGAGGGCCGCGCGGTCGTCGAGCTGGCGCGCTCCCGCGTAGAACGAGTCGTCGGTCCGGTTGAGGATCGCCATCACCGCGGGCCGGGCGAGGGTCCGCCCGCGCAGGACGAGCGACGTGCCGCGAGGCGGCACACCGAGCGGCGGCAGGGACAGAGGACCGTCGTCGCGGCGCACGGACCCCGGCCCGGTGGGCGCGGCCGAGCCAGGTGACGTCATCGCGCCGCGACCGTCAGCTCGCGTCGCCGGCCTGCGCCCGGGCGAGCTCCTCGGTCGCCTCGAGCTCCTCGGCGCGCAGCTCGGCGCCGCGGTCGCAGACGTACTCGACGGCCTCGGCCGGGTCGTCGCACAGGTGGACGAGGTCGAGGTCGTGCGCGCTGATCATGCCGCGTCCCGCGACCGCCGTGCGGGCCCACTCGAGCAGACCGCTCCAGTAGTCCGTGCCGACGAGCGCCACCGGGAACTCGGTGATCTTGTGCGTCTGGACGAGCGTGAGCGCCTCGAACAGCTCGTCGAACGTGCCGAAGCCCCCGGGCAGGACGACGAAGCCCTGCGCGTACTTGACGAACATCGTCTTGCGGGCGAAGAAGTAGCGGAAGTTCACGCCGAGGTTGACGTACCGGTTCATGCCCTGCTCGAACGGGAGCTCGATGCCGAGGCCGATCGAGAGCCCGCCCGCCTCGGACGCGCCCTTGTTGGCCGCCTCCATGATGCCCGGGCCGCCGCCCGTGATGACGGCAAAGCCCTCGTCGACGAGGCGACGGCCGACGTCCTCGGCGAGCGCGTAGTCCGGGTGGTCCGGCTTGGTCCGGGCCGACCCGAACACGGACACGGCCGGGCCGACCTCGGCCAGCGCGCCGAAGCCCTCGACGAACTCGCTCTGGATCCGCATCACGCGCCACGGGTCGGAGTGGACCCAGTCCGCGCTGCCCCCCGTGTCGAGGAGGCGCTGGTCCGTCGTCTGGCGCGGGATCTGGTCCCCGCGCAGCAGGACCGGCCCCTTGCGGTACCCCGTCCCCGCCTGGGGCAGGCCGTCGTCGGAACCCTGGTCACGCACCGTGTCGCTCATGGTCACGAGCCTATGCCGCGGGGGCGGCCGTGAGCCACGCACGCAGCGCGTCGCGGCACAGCGCGAGCTCGCCGACCGGGCAGCGCTCGTCGTCCTTGTGCGCGAGCAGCGGGTCGCCGGGCCCGAAGTTCACCGCCGGGACGCCCAGCTCGGCGAAGCGCGCGACGTCGGTCCAGCCGTACTTCGGCGCCGGCGCGCCGCCGGTGACGCCCAGCACCGCGGCGGCGAAGTCCGCCGCGAGCGGGTCGTCCAGCCCCGGGCGCGCGCCCGGGGCGGCGTCCGTGAGCACGACCTCGAAGCCGTCGAACAGCTCGCGCACGTGCTGCTCCGCCGCGGCGACGGTGCGCGACGGCGCGAACCGGAAGTTCACGGTGACCACGCACTCGTCCGGGATCACGTTGCCCGCGATCCCTCCGCGGATCCCCACGGCGTTCATGCCCTCGCGGTACACGAGGCCGTCGACCTCGATCTCCTGCGGCACGTACGCCGCCAGACGGTCGAGCACCTCGTGCGCGGCGTGGATCGCGTTGGAACCCGTCCACGCGCGCGCCGAGTGCGCCGTCACGCCCGGCACCCGCACGTCGACCCGCAGGGTCCCGTTGCACCCGCCCTCGAGGCCCGCCGAGGTCGGCTCGCCCAGGACGGCGAAGTCGGCCACGAGCAGGTCGGGGCGGTTCCGCGCGAGGCGCCCGAGCCCGTTGAGGTGGGACGCGACCTCCTCGTTGTCGTAGAACACCCACGTCACGTCCTGCGCCGGGGCGTCGAGCTCGGCCGCGAGCGCCAGGGCGACGGCTACCCCGCCCTTCATGTCGACGGTCCCCCGGCCCCAGACCTCCGCGCGCAGGCCCTCGCCGACGACGCGCGTCGGGAGGTTCGGCGGGTCCGTGAGCGGCACGGTGTCGAGGTGGCCCGCGACGACGACGCGCCGCTCCCGGCCGAGAGACGTCCGCGCGACGACCGTGTCGCCGTCGCGCACGACCTCCATGTGCGGGTACGCACGCAGCGCCGCCTCGACCGCGTCCGCGAGCCCGCGCTCGTCGCCGCTCACCGACGGGGTGTCGCACACCGCGCGGAAGAGCGCGACGAGATCGCCGCGGAGGTCGAGCACGGGCGTGGTACCGGTGGTGGGAGAGGTCACGCCAGCACCCTACCGGCGGCGGATAGGGTGGGGCGCATGACTTCTGCGACCCCCGCGACCGCCCCCTCGGCGGCCGCGTCCGAGCCGCGTACGGCGTGGGGCTACGGCCTGGCGACCGTCACCGACGACGGCACGACCCTCGACGTCTGGTACCCGGCCCCGGCGCTCGGCGCCGCACCGGCGGACACGACCGTCCCCGCCTCGCTCGACGCGCTCGCCGAGCGCGACGAGCTGCGCGGCGTGGACGTGGTCGTGGTCCGGACCGAGATCGACCTCGACGCCGCCCCCGCCGACACCGCCGACGCGTACCTGCGACTCCACCTGCTCTCCCACCGCCTCGTCGCCCCGCACGGCCAGAACCTCGACGGCCTCTTCGGCGTCCTCACGAACGTCGTGTGGACCAACCACGGCGCCTGCGCCGTCGACGGCTTCGAGGAGACGCGCCTCCGCCTGCGCGCGACCGGCCAGCCGGTGACCGTGTACGGCGTGGACAAGTTCCCGCGCATGGTCGACTACGTCGTCCCCGCCGGCGTCCGCATCGCCGACGCCGACCGTGTCCGCCTCGGCGCGCACCTCGCCCCGGGCACCACCGTCATGCACGAGGGCTTCGTCAACTTCAACGCCGGGACGCTCGGCACGTCGATGGTCGAGGGTCGCATCTCGGCCGGCGTCGTCGTCGGCGACGGCTCCGACGTCGGGGGCGGCGCGTCGATCATGGGCACCCTCTCCGGGGGCGGTCGCGAGGTCATCTCCGTCGGGCAGCGCTCGCTCCTCGGCGCCAACGCGGGTCTGGGCATCCCCCTGGGCGACGACTGCGTCGTCGAGTCCGGCCTGTACGTCACCGCGGGGACCAAGGTGACCGTCGTCGGGCAGACCGACGCCACGGGCGAGCCGCTCGTCGTCAAGGCGCGCGAGCTCTCCGGTCGCTCCGGCATCCTGTTCCGCCGCAACTCGCTGACCGGTGGTGTCGAGGCCGTGTCCCGCACCGGCGCCGGCGTCGAGCTCAACGCCGCGCTGCACGCCAACTGACCCGCCGACGAGCACGACGGCGCCCCGCATGACCGCGACCCGACCATCCCGTCCCCGGGACCTCCCGGACGTCGGTCGGGCGCGCCGCCGGCGCCGCCCGCTCCGCGCCGCGGTCACCCTCCTCACGGTGGCCGCGGTCGGGGTGGGCGGCGTCGTCGTCGCCCTCAACCGGCTCGACGACGAGACGCCCGTCGCCGAGCGGTGCGCGGCCACCGCCGACGGCCGTACCTGGTACCTGTCCGTCACGCAGGCGGACAACGCCGCGCTCGTGGCGGGCACGGCCGTGCGCCGCGGCCTCCCCGCCCGCGCCGCGACGATCGGGCTCGCGACCGCGCTCCAGGAGTCCCGCCTCGTCAACATCGACTACGGCGACCGCGACTCCGTCGGCCTGTTCCAGCAGCGCCCGTCCCAGGGCTGGGGCAGCGTCGAGCAGATCATGGACCCCGTGTACTCGACCAACGCGTTCTACGACGTGCTCGAGACGGTCGAGGGCTACGAGGGCATGGAGGTCACGGTCGCCGCGCAGACCGTCCAGCGCTCCGCGTTCCCCGACGCCTACGCGCAGCACGAGCCCCGGTCGCGCGCCTGGGCCTCCGCGCTCACCGGCTGGTCCCCCACGTCCCTCACGTGCGACCTGGGCCCCGTGGCCACGACCGAGCTCCCGACCGACGGCGCCGCCACGCAGCCGTTCGAGGACCGCCTGGCCCGCGACCTCGGCGACGGCGCCCGCGTCGAGCCCTTCGACGGCGGCGACGGGAGCACGCTCAAGGTCGACGCCTCGGGTCTGCCCACCGCGGCCGAGGACGGCGGTCTCGACCGTGCGGCATGGGCCGTCGCACAGTGGGCCGTCGCTACCGCGGACGCGACGAACGTCGTCGCCGTCGAGGTCGCGGACCGCCGGTGGTCTCGCGACGACTCGACGTGGAGCCCGCTCGACCCCGACGACCTCGCCCCGCTCGACCCGGGCCGCGTCCGCGTCCACGTCGCCGTCCCCGACGAGTCCTGACGGCGCCCTGGTCGCGCGGTCGTGTGGTCGCCCCGGTACGGCGGCGACCACCGACGAACCGTACGACGACTGCCGAGCGGCGGGTGCGGCGTCGGATGCGAAGGGGCGTCAGAGCCGCGCTCCTCAGACCCACGCCTGACAGACCGAGGTGACGGCGCGGCAGCCCCGAGCACCGACGCCGTACCCGCCGCGGACCCAGCCACAGCGGGGATACCGGACGGCAGACCCGAGTGCCAGAACGACGAGACGCCGCGCCGCTCACCGGGGTGAGCGACGCGGCGTCCGGGGTGCGGGTGTCAGCGGTCGGAGACCGGGACGTAGTCGCGCTCGGTCTCGCCGACGTAGACCTGGCGCGGGCGGCCGATCTTGGTCTGCGGGTCCTTCATCATCTCGCGCCACTGCGCGATCCAGCCGGGCATGCGGCCGAGCGCGAAGAGCGGCGTGAACATCGCGGGCGAGAAGCCCATGGCCTTGTAGATGAGGCCCGTGTAGAAGTCCACGTTGGGGTAGAGCTTGCGCTCGATGAAGTAGTCGTCGTTGAGCGCGATCTCCTCGAGGCCCATGGCGATGTCGAGGAGCTGGTCCTTCTTGCCGAGGGTCGAGAGCACGGCGTCGGCGGACTTCTTCACGATGGCGGCACGCGGGTCGTAGTTCTTGTAGACCCGGTGGCCGAAGCCCATGAGGCGGACGCCGTCCTCCTTGTTCTTCACCTTCTTCATGAAGGTGTCGACGTCGTACTCCGCGCCCGCGATCTTGTCGAGCATCGTGAGCACCGACTCGTTGGCCCCACCGTGCAGCGGGCCGGAGAGCGCGTTGACGCCCGCGGCGACGGACGCGTAGAGGTTCGCGTGCGAGGACCCGACGACGCGGACGGTCGACGTCGAGCAGTTCTGCTCGTGGTCGGCGTGCAGGATGAGCAGCTTGTCGAGGGCGTCGACGACGACCGGGTCCGCCTCGTACTGCTGGTACGGCGTCGCGAACGTCATGCGCAGGAAGTCGTCGACGTAGCCGCGCGAGTAGTCCGGGTAGAGCAGCGGCTCGCCGACGCGGCGGCGGTGCAGGTAGGACGTGATGGTGCGGGACTTCGCGAGGAGCAGGACCGTCGCGAGCTCGACCGTCTCGTCGTCGAAGGGGTCGAGCGACTCGGGGTAGAACGTCGACAACGCGTTGATCGCGGATGAGAGCACGGCCATCGGGTGGGCGTCGCGGGGGAACGTCCCCATGAAGGTGCGGAAGTCCTCGTGCACCAGCGTGTGGCGGTTCACGCGCTCGACGAACGCCTCGAGCGTCGGGGTGTCGGGGAGCTCGCCGTGGATGAGCAGGTACGCGACCTCGAGGAAGGTCGACTGCTCCGCGAGCTGCTCGATGGGGTACCCGCGGTACCGCAGGATGCCGGCGTCACCGTCGATGTAGGTGATGCTCGACTCGCACGACGCCGTGTTCATGAAGCCCGGGTCCACCGTCACGAGGCCGGTCGACTTGAGCAAGGAGGACACGACGATGCCGTCGTTGCCCTCGGTCGCCGCGACCACGGGCAGGTCCTGCGCCTGGTCGTCGACGAGGAGGCGGACCTTCGCCTGCTGAGTGGTGGTCATGGTTCCCTTCCTGCTGCTGCTCGCGCCGTTGCCGCGCGGTCGACCGTACCCCGCTTCACCCGCACGTGACCAATCCTGAACCGTCACGAGAACACCACGCCTCTGTGAGGCAGGTCACGTCAGAGTTCAGGCTCCGGAGAGTCGAGCGGCGGCCTCGTGGACGCGCTCGTCGGTCGCGGTGAGCGCGACGCGCACGTGGCCCGCGCCCTCCGGTCCGTAGAACGCTCCCGGCCCGACGAGTATGCCGAGATCGGCGAGGTCGGACACGGTCCGCCAGCAGTCGCCCGCGCGGTCACCGGCCGGCCTCGACCAGAGGTAGAGGCCCGCCTCGGAGTGGTCGACCTGCAGCCCGGCGTCGCCGAGCGCCCCGACGAGCACCTCGCGGCGCCGCGCGTACACGTCGCGCTGCGCGGCGACGTGGGCGTCGTCGGACAGCGCGGCCACCATCGCCGCCTGGACGGGCGCGGGGACGATCATCCCGAGGTGCTTGCGGGTGCCGAGCAGGTCCGCCACGAGGGCCGGGTCGCCGGCGACGAACGCGCCGCGGTAGCCGGCCATGCTCGACTGCTTCGAGAGCGAGTAGGCGACGAGGAGCCCCTCGTGCGAGCCCCCCGCGACGGCTGGGTCGAGCAGGCTCGGCACGCCCCGCGACGCGTACGGCTCGACCCAGGCGAGCTCGGCGTAGCACTCGTCGCTCGCCACGACCGCACCGATCTCGCGGGCCGCCGCGACGACGCGCGCGAGGTGGGCGGCGTCGAGCACGCGGCCGGTCGGGTTGCTCGGGGAGTTCACCCACACCAGCCGGACGTCGGCCCGCCCCGCCCACTCGTCGACGTCGTCGGTCGCGAGCGGCGTCGCGCCGGCGAGGCGCGCGCCCACGTCGTACGTGGGGTAGGCGGTGCGCGGGTGCACGACGACGTCGCCCGGCCCGAGACGCAGGAGCGCGGGCAGGAGCCCGACGAGCTCCTTGCTGCCGACCGTGGGGAGCACGGCGTCCGGGTCGAGGCCCGGCACGCCGCGTCGCCGCGCGAACCATGCGGCGACCGCCTCGCGCAGCGCCGGCGTGCCGTGGGTCGTCGGGTAGCCGTGCGCGTCCGAGGCGGCGGCGAGGGCGTCGCGCACGACGGCCGGCGTCGGGTCGACGGGCGTCCCGATCGAGAGGTCGACGACGCCGCGCGGGTGCGCGCGGGCGCGCTCGACGTAGGGGGTCAGCGTGTCCCAGGGATAGGCGAGACCGGAGAGGTCGGCGAGTCCCACGTGCGGCGGTGCCGGGTGCTCAGGCCTGCGGCGGCAGGGCGGCGATCATCGGGTCGTCCTTCTCGATGAGACCCATCTTCGCGGCGCCGCCGGGCGAGCCGAGGTCGTCGAAGAACTCGACGTTGGCGCGGTAGTAGTCGCTCCACTCCGTCGGGACGTCGTCCTCGTAGTAGATCGCCTCGACCGGGCAGACCGGCTCGCAGGCACCGCAGTCCACGCACTCGTCCGGGTGGATGTACAGCGACCGCTTGCCCTCGTAGATGCAGTCGACAGGACACTCCTCGATGCACGCCTTGTCCTTGACGTCCACGCACGGCTGAGCGATCACGTAAGTCACGACCGAGTACCTTTCTGGATTCGTCCGGACCCCGACCCGGCGAGGGGCGAGGTCACGACAGGGAGACGCAGGACTAGTATCGCTCAGGTCGGACCGTGCCCGACCCTCCCTGACCAGCCCGTGGACGAACGTCACAGACCCGAGGAGCGCTCCCGTGCCCGACGACGCGCCCTGGACGACGTGGGCGCCGGGCACCCGGGTGGTCGTGCGCCGTCGCCTCGCCCCCGACGAGGCCGCCGCGGCGGGCAAGCCGCTCACGGACGTGATCGGCGTGGTCGTCCGGACCACCCCCACGGAGCTGGTCCTGCGCGAGGACGCGGGCGGGAGCGCCGCCCCGCCGCACCGCGGTCACGGGACGCACGACGACGTCCCGCCCCTGGTGACGGTCCCGCTCGACGCGATCGTGGCGGGCAAGCCGGTGCCGCCCCGTCCCCCGCGGCGCCCGGCGTCCCCGAGATAGCGCCGTCAGGCGACGACGACCGCGTCGTCCGCGACGTCCACGACGACCGCGCCCCGGGCGCCGGCGTCGCTCAGCGCCGTGCGCCACTCCCCCGCCTCGTCGAGGTCGATCCGCCGCCGCTCCCCGCTGCCCGGCGCGGGGGCAGGACCGCGGACCGGCTCGGGCCGGTCGAAGAACTCCCCCACGGGCGCGTTGGACTCGAGCGCCGCGACGAGCTGCTCGAGGTCGCGCACGACCACGCGCAGGGCGGACGCGACCCAGGCGGCGTTGTCCGTGACCATCGCCTCGGTGCGCCGCGGGTCGGTGCGCCCCACCCGCGTCGCGTCCCGGAAGCTGCCCGCGGCGAGCCCGAGCGCGACGTCCCGCACGGGCGCGTCGGCGACGACGCCGAGGAGCTCCGTGGCGAGGACGTGCGGGACGTGGCTGACGAGCGCCGTCGACTCGTCGTGGACCTCGTCGGTGAGGACGTGGACGGTCCCGCCCAGCGGTCCGGTCACGAGCCGGAGCAGCGTCACGAGAGCCTCGCGCCGCGTCGTCCCGTCGACCGTGACGGCCCAGCGTGCGCCGTCGAGCATCGCCGGGTCCGACGCCGCGAACCCCGAGTGCTCCGTACCGGCCATCGGGTGCGCCCCGACGTAGCGCGCGTCGAGACCCGCCGAGCGGACGGCGTCGCGCACCGCGCCCTTGACGCTCCCGACGTCGGTGACGACGGTCGCGCCGCGCACGTGCCGCGCGACCTCGGTCGCGACGGACCGCATGGCCCGCAGCGGGACCGCGAGCACGAGGACGTCGGGCTCCGCCGCGCACACGTCGGCCACGTCGCCGACGACCCGGAGGCCCGCGGCGCGGGCCGCGGCGCGCGTGGTGGCCGTCGTGTCGTGGGCGGTCACGTCGACGCCCTGCTCGTGCAGGAGCCGCGCGACCGAGCCGCCGACCAGCCCGAGCCCGACGACCCCGACCCGCAGCCCGGTGCCCGCCGCCAGCGCGGCGTCGACCGTCACCACAGCAGCCCCGCCGCGAGCGCGGACGGGTCCGCCGAGGCATCCACGCTGCCCACCGGGACGTGCGCGACGTCGACGTCGGCGTGCACCGACTCGTCCAGCTCGCCGCGCGCGGGCACGACCCCGAGCGTCTTGAGCGAGTCGCCCGCGCGGACCAGGTCGTCGAGCACGGCGCGGACCGGCGCGTCCCACGGGGCGCCGTCGACGGTCAGGACGAACACGTACGTGCCGGCCACCGCCTTGAGCGGTCGCGTGATGAGACTCGACAGGTTGACGCCGCGCTCGCCGAACGACCGTGTGATCCGGGCGAGCACGCCCGGCCCCGTGACGACCGGGGTCACCGCGAGCATGGTGCGCCACGGCCCGTCCCCGCGCGTGCGCGCGCCCTCCAGCGTCGCCGACGCCTCCGCCCGCGGGGCGAGCACGAGGAAGCGCGTCCGGGCACCGGCGAAGTCCTCGACCGCGCGCTCGAACGTCTCCAGCCCGTAGAGCTCGCCGCAGATCGTCGGCCCGAGCGCGACCTGGTGCGGCCCGGCGTCCCGGCACGCCGCCGCGTTCGACGACGCGGCGAGCGGGGCGAGGCCCGTCCGGCGGACGAACTCCTGGCACTGCGCGAGGCCGTGCGGGTGGGCGGTGACCTCCGTCAGCTCGCCGTGGCCGGGCCGCACGAACGCGTCGAACGAGATGTCGAGCACGACCTCGTCGACCGCGACGACCGTCGCGCTCCCGACGATCGCGTCGAGCGACGGGACCACGTAGCCCTCGACGGTGTTCTCGATCGCCACGACCCCGCGCGCGAGGTCTCCCGCGGCGACCCCGGCGAACACGTCCGCCACCGTCGTGCGCGCCGCGAGGCGGGCCGACCGGTACGCCGGGTCGTCCCCGCGGTCGGCGCACCACGCGGCGGCCGCCTGGTGCGTGAACGACCCCTCCGGGCCGAGGTAGCCGACGACGCTCACGCGCGCACGGCGTCCGGCGCCGACGCCGACGCCCAGCGCGGCGCGAGCGCGTCCGGGCCGGGCACGAACTCCTGCCCGGGCAGGACGGCGAGCAGGCGGTGCGCGACGCCGCGCTCCGCGAACCCGGCGACGAGGGCGTCCAGCGTCGCCGCGTCCGGGCAGGAGAACGCGCAGAAGAAGATGTGCGTCCCGGTCTGCGAACGGTGGCTGCGCAGGTGCTGGAGGTCGATGCCGGCCTGGGCGACGAGCCCGAGCGTCTGCTGCAACGAGCCGCGGTGGTCGTCCCGGGGCCCGAACGCGAGCCAGACCTGCGCCACGCCGTCGACCCGCGGCACCACGTCCCGGCTCTCCAGGAGCCCGTACCAGACGGGCGCACCCTCCCCGAGGACCTCGCTCCCGGAGAGCTCCGCGTACCCGAGCGCGGCGAGCGGGCCCGCCGCCACGGAGCGCTCCACGACGAGGCTGCCGTCCGGGCCGGCGAGCGCGACGCGCTCCTCCAGGCTCGTCCGCGTCGGGACGAGGGACGGGCTCACGCCCATCGTGCGCAGCACGTGGCGGCGGTCGCGCATGCCCACCTCGTCCACGACGACGTGCCCCGTCAGGTCCCGCGCGGAGGCCGAGCGCCCCACCCAGACCCACTGCGCGGGCACGGCCGACGCACCCGTGAGCACGAGCGAGGGCGGCGCGGCGAGCAGCGCCCGCTCGAGCTCGTGCGACGGCTGCGCAGGGTGCCCCAGGTGCACGACGGCCGACAGCCCGTCGATGCTCGCGACGGTCGACAGCGTCGCCGTCGTCGACCCGAGGTCGAGCAGCGCGTCCGCCTCGGCGGGGTCGCCGGCGACCCAGCCTGCCGCCGTGGCGGCGAGCAGCGCCTGCGCGCCCGACTCCCGTTCGCTGCGTCCGAGCATGGGACCTCCGTGTGTGTGGTGGACCGGGTCGTCTACTCGCAGACGACCGCGTTGTCCGGCTTGTACGTCCACCGGTAGGACTCGTCCTTGACGAGCTCCCCCTCGTGGTAGACCTTGCGGTAGTTCGTGATGGAGAAGCCCGGGCTGCCCGCGGGCGTCGGCGCGCAGTCCGCGCCCGAGTGCGTGACCGTCGTCGGCTGGACCACGTTCGTCTTGCCGCTCGACGACGTCTCCACGTCGTAGTACTTGGTGCTCCAGATCGCGACGTGCAGCTCGCCGCCGCCGACCCACGACTGCATGAGGACGCCGTACGGCGTGTCGTTCTTGAACTTCATGTCGATCGAGCCGACGAAGATCGTCGCCTCGCGCCCCGCGGGGTACCGGTCGAACCAGTAGCTGTGCGGCCGGTGCTCGACGTCCTCGAGCCCCGCGAAGAAGCCCGCGTTGTACGTGGTCGTCGCCATCTGGGACAGCCCGCCGCCGACCCCCTCGGTGTGCCGGCCGCTCTCGACGATGCCCGCGGCGAAGTAGCCGCCCTCGAGCGTGATCGGCGACAGCGTGTCGACGAGCGAGAACGTCTCGCCCGGCTTGACGAGGGTCCCCGTCACCTTCTCCGCCCCGCGGCGCAGGTTCGCGGTGCGGACCGGGACGTTGGGCACCGGGGTCGAGAACTCCGAGACCTTCTCCGTGATCCCGAGGGCTTCGAGCGCGGCGACCGACTGCGCCGGGTCGGACTCCACGAGCTCGACGGTCGCGGTCCGCTCGTCACCGGAGGCCGCCGTCGTGACGGCCGTCGCGATGGCCGCGGGGTCGATCGTCGTGCCCGGCTCCCCGCCCTCGATCACGGGGACGCCGTCCTGGAAGACGAAGTGGGCGTCGTCCGCGGCGGTGAGCAGGTCGTTCGTCCGGTCCACCACCGACTGGACGAGCAGAGCCCCGTCGAAGGTCAGGGTGAGCACGCCGTCGGCAGCCTGGAAGGACGCGGCGGCCGCGAGAGCCTCCGGCGGCAGCTCGGGGCTCTGGCCGCCGACGGACACGACGACGGGCGCGGAGACGGCCTTCTGCGCCTGCGCGAGCGCGGCGTCGGTCTCCTCCTGCGTGATCGCGGGCTCCACGGGTTCGGTCGGCAGCGCGACCGGGCCGTCCGTGACGAGCCAGCTCCCGGTGATGACGGCCGGGACCTCGTCGGTCACGAGGGCCGAGCCGTCGGCCGCCGGGGTGCTCGTCGGCGCGCCGTCCACGAACTGCACCGTGCCGTCGACCGGCTCGATCTCGAGGCTCCCCCGCAGCGCCTCGACCTGGGCGTCGAGCGCCGCCTCGTCGACCGCGAGGACCGGCGCCTCGTCCTGGCCGCCGAAGAGGTGCTGCCAGAGCCTGGCCGGGCTCATCGAGAAGGCCGTGAGCTCCTCGGCGGTGGCCGCGGCGTCGAAGGTCAGCCCGGCGGCGGCCGGGTCGAGGGTCGTGCTCGCCTCGCCCGCCGTGAGCGTGACCGGCTCGGCCGCGCGCGGCCCGAGCTCGGCCTCGAGCGTGTCCTGCGCCGCCGTCCGGGTCTGTCCCCCGACGTCCACGCCGGCGACGCTCGTCCCGCTCGGGACCTTGTCCGAGAAGAACCACTGCGCACCGGTGTAGAGGCCGCCGAGCACGAGCACCCCGACGCCGGTCCACAGCAGCCCGCGCACCCAGCCGCGCCCCGGCGCCTCCTCCTCGAAGCCGTCGAAGGGCGAGGTCTCCCGCGACTCGTCGGGCGGGACGGGGCCGAAGGCGCTGCCCAGGCCCGCCGCCGGGGCGGCCGCGGGGGTCACCGTCGGGGCCGCCGCGGCCTCCGTGGCAGCCTGCGGGGCCGGACGGACGGACGTGCGGACGACGGGGGCCGGCCGCGACCACGGGTCGACGGGCGGGATCACCTGCGTGGCGTCGGCCGCCGACGTCGGCTCCGCGGCGCCGGGTGCGGGCGAGGCGGGCGCCTGCGGCGGCACGACGGGCACGACGGCCGTCGGGTCGGCGTCGGGCTCGTCCGCCGCGGCTCGGCCCACCGCCTCCGGCGTCGCAGCGGGCGGGTCGACAGGAGCGACGGACGGGTCACCCGTCACCGCGGCGGGCTGCGCGTCGGAGCCGGGCGGGGGGACGAGCACGGCCGGGACGTCGGGGTCGAACGCGAACACGCGCGGGACGTAGGGCTCGTCCTCGTCGTCGTCGTGCGCGGACGTGGCGACGCCCTCGGTCGCGGTCGGCACCTCCGGTCCCGGTGCGGAGGCAGGTGCGGGTACGTCGGCCGGCCCCTCGACCGTCGCGGCGTCGTCGGTCGTCGCGGCGTCGTCGGTCGTCGCGGCGTCGTCGGTCGTCGCGCCCGCCTCGGCGCTGCCGTCCCCGGCCGGGTCGCCCTCGGGGTCCGTGGCCACCGCCGACACGTCCTCGCCCGCGGGCGGCGCCTCGGCCGTCGGTCGCTCCGCGACCTCGGGCTCGGTCGGCTCGGCGGGCTCCGTCACGGGCGCGACAGGTCCGACGGGCTCGGCCGGTCCGACGGGATCCGTCACCGCCTCGTCGGTGCCGTGCCCGGGGGTCTCGTCCGCCACGGCGTCCGGCTCCCGGACCGGGTCGGTGGGAGTCTCCGCCGCCTGGCCTTCCGCGGCCGCCGTCACCGGCTCCGTGGGGTCCTCGACCGGGCCGGCCGGTGCCGCAGGCGCGTCGCCCCGCTCCGGCGCCGTGGACACCTCGTCCTGCGCGCCGGGCACCGCCTCGTCGACCGTCTCGGCGCCGCGGACCGCGTCGTCCTCGCGCTCCGCCACGTCGTCGACCGTCGCGGGCGCGTCGTCACCGGTCTGACCGACGGGCGCGGGCTCCTCACCGGACGCAGCGGGCTCGGGCACGGCGTCCTGCGGGGAGTCGAGTTCGGCGTCTCGGTCGGTCGGCTGACCCATCCACTGTCTCCGTGACGAAAGGCGCGCGGTCGAGCGCGCGACGACGAGGGGTGTGCGGGGACCCGCACCGCGAATTCTAGCGGGACGCGAGGGGGTCCTCGGGTCCGTCGTACCTGGTGGGACGCCCGTGCAGCGCCGGGCGGACGGGGCGGTCGCTGAACCACGAGCGCGGCAGGAAGGCGACCGCCGCGACCACGAGGAGACCCCCGTAGATCCACACGTACCCGACGGGCTCGCTCGGCACGAGGACGTCGCCGCCCGGCCCTTCGAGCGAGAGGAGCTGGACGACGACGACCCATCCGATGCCGTAGCCCAGCAGGCCGGCCATGCCGCCCCAGGCGCGCGCGAGGGTCCCCGCCGCGAGCACGCTCAGCAGGGCGAGGACGATCCCCAGCCCGCCGCCTCCGGGGAGGTCCACGCCGAGCAGGTGCGCCCGGTGCGCGACGGTGCCGACGAGCCCGACGAGCACGCCGACGAGCGCGCTCGCCACCCCGCGGCCGATGAGCCGCCCCATACCGGTCTCCACGGGCCCCAGGCTAACGCGTGGGCCCGCGCCGGACCTGGCCGCGCGGGAGAGCGGCGCCGGAGGGAGCGTAGAACTCGTGTGAAGGAACGGGCGCCAGCACGTCGTTGCTGAGGGCGTACCAGCCTAGGATGCCCGTGGGCTCCTCCTCCGCGGTGGACCCCGCGGTCGCGGCGGCGGTCACGTGCTGCACCTGCGTCGCGTGCGCGCGCATCGCCGCGAGGAGCTCGTCGAGGACGGGCGCCACGGGCACCGCCACGAGCGGCGGCAGCGAGGCGTCGGGGCGCGCGACGGGCGGGAGGGCCTCGTCCGGGTCGGGCAGGGTGAGGCCCGCGCCCGCGGCGAGGAGCGCGCGGACCGCGGGCTGCGCGGCGAGCGTCCGCCGCGCCGCGCGCACCGTGCTCTCGGGGGCGACGGCGAGCCACAGCGCCGGGACGGGATCGCCGGCGGTCTCGAGCAGCTCCAGCGCCCGGACCGTCACGTCGTGCGCGCGCACGTGGTCGGGGTGCCCGTAGCCGCCGCCGGGCTCGTACGTCGCGACGACCGCGGGACGGCGGTCGCGCACGACGGCGGCCAGCCGGGCGGCCGCCTCGTCGAGCGGGACGGCGACGAACGCGCGGGGCGGGAGCTGCTCCGTGGCGACCGCGCTCGCGACCCCGGGGGCGACCCACGCCATGCCGGAGTCCTCGAACCGGGGGCCGGCTCCGCCGTCGGGCACCGCACCCACCGTCGGCGGCGCGACCGTGTCGAGGAAGACGTGGTCCGTGACGCCGAGGGCGCCGAGCGCGCGGGCGAGCTCGCCCTCGCGGTGCGCCGCGAGGGCGGGGCCGTCGCCCTCCAGGTGCCCGACGCCGGTCGAGTGCGCCGAGGTGTCGATCACCTCGCCCCGCTCGCCGCGCGTGCACGTCACCACGGTGACCGGCTGCGCGGCGCGCGCCCACGTCGCGAGGAGCGCGCCCGTGGCGAGCGTCTCGTCGTCGGGGTGGGCGTGCACGGCCAGCAGGCCGCCGTCGGGCACGACGGCGGCCTGCGGGACCGGGGGGACGGTCACCCGTGCGGCGACGTCAGGCGCGCTTGGCGCGCGAGACCGCGCGGGCGCGCTCGGTCTGGTCGAGGATCACCTTGCGGATGCGCACGACCTCGGGCGTGACCTCGACGCACTCGTCCTCGCGCGCGAACTCGAGCGACTCCTCGAGCGTGAGGTGGCGCGGGGGGACGAGGTTCTCGAAGTTGTCGGCCGTCGAGGACCGCATGTTCGTGAGCTTCTTCTCCTTGGTGATGTTCACGTCCATGTCCTCGTTGCGCGAGTTCTCGCCGACGATCATGCCCTCGTAGACCTCCTGCGTGGGGTCGACGAAGAACGAGCCGCGCTCCTGGAGGTTGATCATGGCGAACGGCGTCACCTTGCCGGCGCGGTCGGCCACGAGCGAGCCCGTCGTGCGGGTCTCGATGTGCCCGGCCCACGGCTCGTAGCCCTCGGAGATCGAGGCCGCGATGCCCGTGCCGCGCGTCTCCGTGAGGAAGCGCGTGCGGAAGCCGATGAGCCCGCGGGCCGGGACCATGAACTCCATGCGGATCCAGCCCGTGCCGTGGTTGGACATGGTCTCCATGCGGCCCTTGCGCTGCGCGAGGAGCTGCGTGACGTTGCCGAGGTACTCCTCGGGGACGTCGATCGTCATGCGCTCCATCGGCTCGTGCGTCTTGCCGTCGATCGTGCGCGTGACGACCTGCGGCTTGCCGACCGTGAGCTCGAAGCCCTCGCGGCGCATCTGCTCGACCAGGATCGCCAGCGCGAGCTCGCCGCGACCCTGGACCTCCCACGCGTCGGGGCGCTCGGTCGGCAGGACGCGCAACGACACGTTGCCGACGAGCTCGGAGTCGAGGCGGTCCTTGACCTGGCGCGCCGTGACCTTGTGGCCCTTGCCGCCCTTGCCCGCGAGCGGCGAGGTGTTGATCCCGATGGTCATCGAGATCGCCGGGTCGTCGACCGTGATGAGCGGCAGCGGGCGCGGGTCCTCGGGGTCGGTGAGGGTCTCGCCGATCGTGATGTCCGCGATGCCCGCGACGGCGACGATGTCGCCGGGCGCGGCCGACTCGGTCGGGACGCGGTCGAGGGCCTTGGTCTCGAGGAGCTCGGTGATCTTGACGTTCTGGAGCGTGCCGTCGTGCCGGGCCCAGGCGACGACCTGCCCCTTGCGGAGCTCGCCGTTGAAGATGCGCAGCAGCGCGAGGCGGCCGAGGAACGGCGACGCGTCGAGGTTCGTGACGTGCGCCTGGAGCGGCGCGCCCTCGTCGTACGTCGGCGCGGGGATCTTCTCGAGGATGGTCGTGAAGAGCGGCTCGAGGTCCTCGTTCGAGGGGAGCTGGCCGTCCACGGGCTGGTCGAGCGACGCACGGCCGGCCTTGGCCGACGCGTAGACGACCGGGACGTCCAGGATGGCGTCGAGGTCGAGGTCCGGGACCTCGTCCGCGAGGTCGGACGCGAGGCCCAGCAGCAGGTCCGTCGCCTCGGCGACGACCTCGGTGATGCGCGAGTCCGGGCGGTCGACCTTGTTGACCACGATGATCACGGGGAGCTTCGCGGCGAGCGCCTTGCGCAGCACGAACCGGGTCTGCGGGAGCGGGCCCTCGCTCGCGTCGACGAGGAGGACGACGCCGTCGACCATCGACAGGCCGCGCTCGACCTCGCCGCCGAAGTCGGCGTGACCAGGGGTGTCGATGACGTTGATCGTGATGCCGTCGGGCTCCCCCACCGCGGCGGCGGCCGGGCCGGCGTAGCGGACCGCGGTGTTCTTCGCGAGGATCGTGATGCCCTTCTCGCGCTCGAGGTCACCGGAGTCCATGACGCGGTCGTCCACGTGCTGGTGCGCGGAGAAGGCGCCGGACTGGCGCAGCATCGCGTCGACGAGCGTGGTCTTGCCGTGGTCGACGTGGGCGACGATCGCCACGTTGCGCAGGTCGGAGCGCACAGACATCTACGGTTCTCATTTCGTGGGGTTCGAGGGGCGACGACGGCCGGCCACCTCTGCGCGCACGGCGCGGGAGCAGCCCGCCGCGGCATCACGGAGCACGGGCCGTCACCCGGGCACGGCTATCCTACCGGGTCGCGCTCCCCGCCACCATGACCCACGTCACCCCGGCGCCGCACCGTCGCTCCGCGACCCGTCGACCGGGCAGAGACGTCACGGCGGCGAACCCTTGCGCGGGCGCCGGGTCAGCGCGCGCCACCGCTCCGGCCGGTCGGGGTAGAGCTCCTCCCACTGCTCCGAGATGCTCTCCGAGACGCGCGTGGTCACGTGCTCCGTCAGCGCCGCGCGCGCCGCCCTCCGCTCGGCGCGCAGGATCGCGGCGTGCTCCGCGCGCAGGGCGCGGACGGTCGAGACGGCCATCCCGATCATGACGACCGAGAACGGCAGCGCGATGAGGATCGCCGCGGTCTGGAGCGCCTGCAGCCCACCGGCGAGGAGGAGCGCGATGGCCAGCAGGCCCGAGACGCCGGCCCAGAAGATGCGGCTCCACGTGGGCGGGTTCGGGTTGCCCCCGCTCGCGAGCATGTCCACGACGAGCGAGCCGGAGTCCGAGGACGTCACGAAGAACACGACGATCAGGAGGATGCCCACCACCGAGAGGACGTTGCCGAGGGGCAACCCGTCGAAGAGCTGGAACAGCGTCGTGTCGGTGTCGACCTCGCCGTCGACGAGCATGCTCCCCGGCTCCGTCAGCTCGCGGTAGAGGGCCGACCCGCCGAAGACGGAGAACCACAGGGTCGTGACGACCGTCGGGACGAGGAGCGTCCCGAGGACGAACTCCCGCACGGTCCGCCCGCGCGAGATCCGGGCGATGAAGACGCCGACGAACGGCGCCCAGGAGATCCACCAGCCCCAGTAGAAGATCGTCCACGACGACTGCCACTCGAGCCCGGCCTCGCCCTGGAAGGCCGTGGTGTCGAAGGACAGCCGCACGATGTTCTGGACGTAGTAGCCGAGCGACTGGACCCACTCGCGCAGGAGGAAGAGGGTCGGCCCGAGGGCCAGCACCAGGACCAGGACGACCCCGGCCAGGATCATGTTGCCGTTGGACAGCCACTTGATCCCCTTGCCCAGCCCCGACACGACCGAGATCGTCGCGAGCGCGGAGATCGCCGCGATGAGCCCGATCTCGAGCGCCGTGCTCGGCTGCACCACGTCGAGGTAGCCGAGCCCGGCCGCGATCTGGAGGACGCCGAAGCCCAGCGACGTCGCCACGCCGAAGACCGTGCCGATGATCGCGACGACGTCGATGACGTCCCCGAGCCGGCCCCGGACCCGGTCGCCGAACAGCGGCTCGAGGGCCCACCGGATCGACACCGGCCGCCCCTTGCGGTGGATCGCGTACGCGAGCGCGAGGCCCGCGACGACGTAGATCGCCCACGCGTGGACGCCCCAGTGGAGGTAGCTCTGCCCCATGGCGGCCTGAGCAAGGGCCGGGTCGCTCCCCTCGACGCCCGGCTTGGGGCTCACGTAGTGCGACAGGGGCTCCGCCACCCCCCAGTACACGAGCCCGATCCCCATGCCCGTCGCGAAGAGCATCGCGAACCAGACGGGCAGCCGGAACAGGGGCTCGTCCTCGTCCTTGCCGAGCACGATGTCGCCGAAGCGGCTCATGCCCATCCAGAGCGAGAACACGACGAACCCGGCGACGACGATCACGTAGTACCAGCCGAAGACGCCGATGACGTCGCGCTGGAGCGTGTTCATGAGCGCCGTCACCGTGTCGGTGAACAGAATGGTCGCCAGCACGAACAGCAGGATGAGGCCGGCCGCCGGGTAGAAGACCCGGGGGTCCGGACGTCCGGTCCGCGGGCTGTCGAGGTCGTCGGCGGCCGTGGCCCCGCGGGCGGGGGCGCCCGCGTCACCCGGCCCGGGCCGGTCCGCGCTCGGCGTCCCGGGGACGTCGTCCTCCGCTGGTGTCATGCGTCCCAGGCTTGCCGCGCACCCCGCGCCCGGCAACCGGAACGCCCCGGCGCGGGCCACGAACGTGGCCGCGCCGGGGCGTCGGTGTCGTCGGTCGCGCGGCATCCGCCGCGCCACCGGAGGTGGGTAGCGCCGTCAGAACCCCGCGCCCGCCGTGGGGGGTGCGCTGCGCTCGTGGTCGATGTCGTCGCGCGCCTCGGCGAGCGAGCGCTCCTCGTCCACCAGCGACGACAGCTCGTCGTTCGCGATGTCGCGCGCCGCGGCCTCGAGCAGCGCGTCCCGGGCCGCACGGCGCTCGCGCTGCGCCGCCGGGTCCGGCACGGGCACCGCGGCGAGGAGCCGCTGCGTGTACGGGTGCTTCGGGGCGTGCACGATCTGCGACGTCTCGCCCACCTCGACGAGCTTGCCCTTGTGCATGACGGCGATGCGGTCGGACAGGAGCTCGACGACAGCGAGGTCGTGCGAGATGAACAGGCACGCGAAGCCGTGCTCGCGCTGCAGGTCCGTGAACAGGTCGAGGACCTTGGCCTGCACCGACACGTCGAGCGCCGACGTCGGCTCGTCCGCCACCAGCAGCTTGGGCTCGAGCGAGAGCGCGCGCGCGATGCCGACGCGCTGGCGCTGACCGCCCGAGAGCTCGTGCGGGTAGCGGTTGCGCATCGCGCGCGGGAGCTCGACCTGGTCGAGCAGGCGCTCGACCTCGCGGCTGAGCTCCTTGCCCTTCACCCCGCGGTGGAGCATGAGCGGCTCGCCGATCGACTCGCCGATCGGCAGACGCGGGTTGAGCGACGACCCCGGGTCCTGGAAGACGATGCCCACCTCGGTGCGCAGCGGCTTGAGGTCCTTGGGCTTGGCGCCGACCATGTCCCTGCCGACGATCCGGAGCGACCCGCCCGTGACGGGCAGGAGTCCCACGGCCGCACGGCCGATCGTCGTCTTGCCCGAGCCCGACTCGCCGACCAGCCCGACGACCTCGCCCTGGTGGATCTGCAGCGAGACCTCGTCGACGGCGCGGAACGCCGCCTGGCGGCGACGCCCCGGGTACTCGATGACCATGTCCTGCGCGTCGAGGACGAGCGCGCGGTCCTGCGTCGCCGCACCGGACGGCGCGCGGTCCGTGACCGTGGTCGTGTCGCGCTTCGAGCCGAGGTGCGGGACCGCCTCGAGGAGACGCACCGTGTAGGGGTGCTGCGGGCTGCCGAAGATCTCCGCCGACGTCCCGCGCTCGACGACCTGGCCGTCCTTCATGACCATGATCGAGTCGGCCATGTCCGCGACCACGCCCATGTCGTGCGTGATGAGGATGATCGCCGCGTCGACGCGGTAGCGCAGGTCGCGCAGGAGCTTGAGGATCTCGGCCTGGACCGTGACGTCGAGCGCCGTGGTCGGCTCGTCGGCGACGAGCAGCTTGGGGTCGCACGCGAGCGCCTGGGCGATCATCGCGCGCTGGCGCTGGCCGCCGGAGAGCTGGTGCGGGTAGGCGTCGAAGCGACGCTCGGGCTCCGGGATCTCCACGAGCCGCAAGAGCTCGATCGCACGCTTCTTCGCGTCGGCCGGGCCGACGTTGAAGTGCGTCCGGATGGTCTCGACGATCTGGAAGCCCACCGTGTACACGGGGTTCAGCGCCGTCATCGGCTCCTGGAAGATCATGGAGATCTCCTTGCCGCGGACGTGCCGCAGCGAGCCGTGCGACATGCCGATGAGCTCGCGGTCGCCGAGCTTGGCGGAACCGCGCGCGCGACCGTTCGGCGGGAGCAGGCCCAGCAGCGCGAGCGACGACTGGGACTTGCCCGAGCCGGACTCGCCGACGATCGCGAGGACCTCACCGGAGTGGAGGTCGTAGCTCACGTCCGTGGCCGCGGGGTACCAGGCCTTGTCGACGTAGAAGTCCACGCCGAGGTTGCGCACGGTCAGCACGGGGCTGCCCTGGCGCGCGGCCGGGGCCGCGGGAGACGTCTCGATGGCCACGCTGATCAGTGTCCTTCCTGCTGGAGCCGGCGCTCGTGGCGCCGCGACTCTGCGAGCATGGGCGCATGGGTCCCACGCTGGTCTTCCGTTCGACGTACGGCCGAGTCCTCACGGTGGCGACGGGCGCCGTCGCCGTCGCGCTGGGCGTGAGCACGGCCCTGACGGGGGACGTCGGCGCGGTCGTGGGAGCTCTCGTGCCCGCCGCGCTCGTGACGTACCTCGTCTGGATGCTGTTCTGGCGTCCCGCCGTCGAGGTGTCCGACGGCGGGGTCGAGGTCCGCAACGTCACCCGCACCGTCCACGTGCCGTGGACCGCGTACGAGGGCGTCGAGACTCGCTACTCGCTCGAGGTGCGCTACACCGGCGGTCGCGTGACCGCCTGGGCGGCGCCCCGGTCGAGCGGGTCGGCCCGCTGGCTGCGCAGCTCTCGGAGACACCCCGTGGACCGCGAGCGGGTGGTCACCGGCGCGAACGCCGAGACCGTCGCCGAGGCCGTGACGCAGCGGCACGGCCTGCTCGTGGCCGCCGGCCACCTCGACCGTGCGGTGCCGGGCGCACCCGGCGCGCGCACGATGTGGCACGTCGTGCAGCTCGCCGTTCTGTGCGCGCTCGTCGCGGGGACGGTCGTGGTGCTCACCGCCTGACCGCGGCGCGCCGCCCTGCCCGAGAGGTCCACGACCTCTCGGGCGGGCGGCGACGACGGCGGTCATCAGCTCGCCCCGGCCTCACCGGTCGCGCCCGGCGTGGCGGTGGCGGTCGGACGTGCGACGCGCTGCGCACGGGCCATCTTGCGCTCCGACGGGATGCGCTTCTGGCGCGGGTCGAACGCGTCGCGCAGGCCGTCGCCGATGAAGTTGACGCACAGCGCGATCGCGACGATGAACAGGCCCGGCCACCAGAACAGCCACGGTCGCGTCGCGAACGCCTCCTGGTAGTCGCTGATGAGCTTGCCGAGCGAGGTCGCCGGGTTCTGGATGCCGACGCCCAGGTAGCTGAGCGCCGTCTCCAGGAGGATCGCCGAGCTCATGAGCAGCGTCACGTTGACGATGATCACGCCGACGGCGTTGGGCAGCATGTGCTTGAAGATGATCCGGCTGCTGCTCGCCCCCGCGACGCGCGCGGCGTCGACGAACTCGCGCTCGCGCAGCGAGAGGAACTCGCCGCGCACCAGACGCGCGAGCGGCGGCCACAGCACCAGACCGAGGAACGCACCCAGGATGAGCGGGTTGCTCCCCCCGGAGAGCAGGGCGAGCACCGCGCCGATGACGATGACCGGCATCGTGATGATGAGGTCGGTGAACCGCATGAGCCAGGAGTCCACGCGGCCGCGGAAGAACCCGGAGAGCGCCCCGAAGAGGATGCCCGCCACGGTCGAGATGACGCCGACGGAGAGCACCACGAGGAGCGACGTCTGGGTACCCAGCATGACGCGCGCGAACACGTCGCGGCCCGCCTCGTCCTGGCCGAAGATGTGCTCGGCCGACGGCGCACCGCCGTTGACGAGCGGGTACGTCGAGCCCTGGCCGGTCGCCTTGTAGGCGTACCAGCCGTTCCAGCCCGCGACGCCGATCGACGTCACCGCGAGCAGCACGATGCCGACGAGGACGACGAGCGCGACGACCGCGCCCTTGTGGTGGAAGAAGCGCCGCCGGACGATCTGGCCCTGCGACAGGCCCTCCACCTCGAGCAGCTCGATCTGGTTCTCGAGCGCGCCGCTCTGCGACGCGTCGTTCGGTGTGTTGCTCATGCGTTCACCCGGATCCGCGGGTCGAGGGCTGCGTAGATGAGGTCAGCCACGATGTTGGCGATGATGGCGAGGGCCGCGACGATGACGAGATAGGCCATGACGGGATCGATCTCGCCTCGTTGCAGCGAGTTCAGGAAGAGCAGGCCCATGCCGGGCCGGCCGAAGACCTTCTCGGTGATGATCGCGCCGCCCAGCAGCGTGATGACGTCGATCGGGACGATCGTCGCGAGCGGGATGAGCGTGTTGCGGAACCCGTGCCGCATGACGACGGTCCGCTCGGGCAGGCCCTTGGCGCGCGCCGTGCGGATGTAGTCCTGGCTCATCACCTCGAGCATGCTCGCGCGCGAGTACCGCGTGTAGCCGGCGAACTGGATGAGCACGAGCGCGATCGTCGGGAGCAGCAGGTGCGTGTACTGGTCCAGGACCTGCACCCAGAAGTTGCCGCCGAGGTTCGGCGTGCTGTTGCCGATCGTCGGGATGGGCCGGCCGTTGATCGCCGGGGCGGCGAAGTAGGCGGGCCACACGGACATCACCTTGTCGACGAAGATCATCGACCCCACGAGGAACGCCGTGATCGCCGCAGCACGCGCCGACACGCCCTTGTCCGGGCCGCCCCACGCGAACCCGATCCCGATGCCGACGGCGACCGTGACGACGGCGAGGACGAGGACGAGCCACCAGTTGTCGACCTGGCGGAGCACGGACTGGATCGGGAAGTAGACGACGACCCCGACGACGACCGTGGTGAGAGCGGCGTAGAGCGCGCGACGGTTCTGCAGGCCCGAGACGAGCGCGGTGATCGCGAACGCGAGGGCGGTGCCGGTGACGACGATGATCACGGGACCGAGGTTCGGCTCGGCCCACCAGCCCGAGAGCTGGAGGTAGAGCAGCGCGAGCGCGCTCGCGGCGAAGCCCATGCCGAAGACCGTCGCACGGCGTCGTGCGGTCCCCCCGAACGCGAGCGACCACAGCAGACCGATGATCACGCCGACCACGGCGATCGCGAGGATCGAGAGGTTGGGGTCCCGGAGGAAGTCGTTGAAGCCGATCGCGCCCCACTGCTTGAGCAGGACGGCGACCCAGAAGGCCGGGAGCGAGTACAGGACGAACGAGACGAAGATCGTCAGGTAGTCGAAGGTGCTGTACTGACGCAGCGCGCTGACGATGCCGACCATGACGCCGAAGACGACCGCGAGCACCGTTGCTGCGGCGACGAGCTGGATGGTCGAGATCACGGCGCCCTGGAGCAGGGCCGTGACCTGCTGGCCGGAGCGCCACGCGACGCCGAGATCCCCCTGCACGAAGTCGCCGAGCCACTTGAAGTAGCGGATGACGACGTTCGTGTGCAGGTCGAGGTCGATCGTGCGCTGTTCGATCAGCTGCGCCTTGTTGGGGTTGGTGCTGCCCTCGAGATCCATGAAGATGTACGGCCGGATCGCGGCGCTGACGAGCAGGAACATCGCGAACGTGGACACGAGGAGGGTCGCCAACCCTGCCAGCACACGCCGCGAGATGAAGGAGAACATCGGAGGTCTTACCTCGCTGGTCGGTAGGGACCCCGGGTCTGGGGCCGGTCGATTCTACGCGTGGGTCTCGCGTGATCGTGAACCGAGGGGCACGGGACGCCGCGGTGTCAGGACGTCGGGGACGGGAGCACGCGAGGACCGGGGGCCTCGACGGGCGGGCCGTCGAGACCCCCGGTCTCTCACGTCCGGACGGGCCCGCCGTCGTCCTCGCGGACGACGACGGGCCACGTCAGGCGGTCAGGGCTGTCAGCCCTCGAACGACCAGTTCCAGAAGCCGTGGAAGATGGTCGGGCTGATCGTGATCGGCTCGACACCCTTCAGGCCGTCGTTCCAGCCCTGGATGGCCGGGAACTGGAAGATCGTCACACCGAAGGCGTCCGCCCACAGGTTCTTCTCGACCTCGAGCTGGAGCTGGAACTGCTCCTCGGGGTCGGTCGAGACCTGGAGCTTGTCCAGCGCGGCGTCCACGGCCGGGTTGTTGTACTGGCCGTAGTTGTTGATGCCCGGCGTCGGCGACCAGCGGAAGTTGGCGTCCGACTCGGTGACGGCGGTCGAGGTCGACTGCCAGCCGAAGAGCGAGGCGTCGTACTGGTCCTGGCCGGACTGGAGCAGCGTGCCCCACTCGGCGGCCGGGCGGCCCGTGTCGACGATCGTGAACCCGGCCTGGGTGGCGGTGTCCGTGATGAGCGCGAGCTCGTTCACACGGCGCGTGTTCTCGTTGTTGTAGGCGAAGCGCACGTTGATCGGCGTCGCGACGCCCGCGTCGGCGAGCAGCTGCTGCGCCTTGGCGATGTCACCCTCGTTCGGGTACTCCGCCGAGCCGTTCTCCGCGACCATCTGGTCGTAGTTCGGCGAGCCGGGGATGAGGATGTTCGAGTTGCGCACCTCGGCGTCCGGGTTGAGCGGCTTGATGAGGTTGTCGACGATCGTCTGGCGCGGGATCGTCAGCAGGAACGCCTGGCGGACGGCCTTGGCCTTCTCCGCGTCGCCACCGTAGGTCGCCGGGTCGAACGGACCGCCGTTCTGGAAGACCAGGTCGACGTGCTCGTACGTGCCCTCGATGCCCGAGCGGGTCTCGATGCCGTCGAGCGCCTCGAGCGCCGTGCGGACGTCGGCGGACGCCTGCGGGCCGATGAGGTCGACCTCACCGTTCTGCAGCGCCTGGACCTGGGCCATCGGGTCGTCGATGTAGCGGACCGTGACCGTGTCGATCGAGGCCTTGTTCTGGCCCGCGAAGTCGGGGTTCGCCTTGAGCGTGAGGAACTGGTTCTCCTCGTACGCGTCGAGCGTGTACGGGCCCGTCGAGACCGTCAGCGCCGGGTCGTCCGGCATCTTGACGAACTCGAAGCCCGAGTTCCAGAACGCCGAGATCTTCGACAGCGCGGCGACGTCGTTGTTGACGATGGCGTCGCGGACGGCGTCCTTGGCCTCCTGCGCGTCCTCGATGCCGAGGGCCTTCTGGCCGACGACGTGCGCGGGGACGAACTGGTTGGTGAAGTTCAGCTCCCAGTCACCGAACGGCTTCGAGTAGACCATCGTGATGGTCTTGCCGTCGTCGCTGATCGTCGGGGTGTCCTGGATGAGCGCCACGCCCGGCGAGCTGCCGTCGAAGTAGACACCGGCGTCCACCGCGTCCTGGTTGGTGACGTTGCCCTCTTCGTCGGTCTCCGCCTGGACCGTGTTGAGGTTGGTCCCGGAACCGGCCCACTCGAGGAGGATGTCGGTCGCGTCGAACGGGGTGCCGTCAGACCACTTCGTGTCGTCCCCGACGGTGTACTCGATCGTCAGCGGGTCGTCGGACACCTTCTTGTACGTGCCGAACGACTCGTCCTGGACGAGGTTCAGGTCGGCGTCGTAGTAGTTGAAGCCCGCGTTGAGCATGTAGTTGATGACCGCGTTCTGCGTCGCGTTGCCGTTCGCGGAGCTCAGGTTGAGCTCGTTGAGGGGCGCCTCCCACGCGACGGTGACGGCGGACTCGGTGTTGATGCCGGAGTCGTCGGTCTCGGTGTTGCCGTCACCCGACGTGCCGCTGCACGCCGAGAACAGCAGTGCCCCGGTGACCGTCACCGCAAGGGCGGCACTCGTGCGCCTGATCTTCAATGTTCCTCCTCCAAGGGATGGTGGGCGCGGACGGACGGGCGTCGTTCGCCCCCCGGCCGCCCCGTCTCCCGCGCGCCCGGTTGGTGTCGGTGCGCGTGGACGGGAATGCCCACCACGGTTTGAGGCAACGCTACCCAGCAAGTTGCGACGCTTCTCCCCCTTGCCCGGTTGCTGCGGTCGATCGTTATCGAGTTGATACTGGCTGGTACGGGCGCGTCGCCACCCCGAGACGGCAGAGAAACACGCGTGAAACGCGCCGCCGAGCGAGGCGACGACGCCCGCCGCGTCTCACGATGCGGCGGGCGTTCACCGGTCTTCGGATCGGCCGGAGCGCATCGCCCGCAGCGCCGCGCACGGCGGACCGCCGCGCCGGGCGACGACGGGGCGCTCCGCGGTCCGGGGCACGACAGGCATGCGCCGCCTCACGCCGGGGAACGAGGAAGCGGGTCCGAGGGGTCGGACGCGTCGACGATCTCGCGCAGCGCCACGACGTACGCGTCGAACGCGGCCCGGCCCTCCGACGAGAGGGAGTACCACGTGCGGGGCCGACGTCCGGCATAGCCCTTCGTGACCTCGATGTAGCCGGCCGACTCCAGCGCGGCGAGGTGCTTGGACAGCAGGGAGTCGCTGACCTCCAGCGTGTCCCGGAGCAGCCCGAAGTGGACGGCGTCCGCGGCGCGGAGCGCGGCCATGACCGAGAGCCGGACCGGCGAGTGGATGAGGTCGTCGAGGCGATGACGCGGGTGCGTCACGCTCGGCTCACCCGCCGTGCGAGCTCGAGGAAGGGCAGGCCGGGCAGCAGACCGACGAGCAGGACCCATCCGGAGAAGCCCTCGGGGAGGACCAGCCGGATCACGAGCAGCGCGACGACGAGGAGCAGGGCGCCGAGGAAGAGCGCGCGCTGCGTCGCCGCCGTGGCGGCGGCCGGGACGGTCCGTCCGCACCACGCGAGGAGGGCGAGGGTCGCGCCGACGACGACGAGGCCGGGGACGATCACCTCGGCCAGACGCTCCGGCCACGACGCCAGCGCGACGGTGAACGCGGTCAGGGTGGTCGCCATGACGAGCGCGCCGACGACGTACCACCGCCGGCGCGAGCGGATCCGGCGACCGACCTGGTCGGCCGCGGCGAGGGCCTCCGCCGCTGTCGACGGCCACGAACCGCTGGTGTCCTCCGGTGTCGACACGATGCCTCCAGCTCGGGAACGGGTGTCTGCACGAGACGAGCTCATGCTTGCCATGGAATCATGTACTCAACGATCATTCAAGTACTTCACCAGAGGTGTGCACTGAGGCTCTGGATCACCCTCGCCGGTTCTCGGCGACCGCGCGACGCACGAGCTCGCGGAGCGCGTCGTCGTCGATCTCCGCGTCCTCGACGAGGTCGATCGCCCGGACCGTGGCGCCGTCCAGCCGGGCGTTGAAGAGGCGAGCCGGGTCGTCCAGCCGGGCCCCCGCGGGAAAGGTCAGCCGCACGGCTCGCTTCAGGAGGTCCGCCATGCAGACGTTCCCCTGGCACACCCACGTGGGGACGCCCTCCGGCTTCGAGGGCTTGCGCCACTTGATCTCCTCCACGATCCCCGGGTCGGCGTCGAGGATCACCCGACGTACACGCGCGAGCGTCTCCGCACGCCACCCGCCGGCGTGGGCGACGATCGCATCGATCTCCTTCCCTGCGGACGCCTCGTCGGCGTTCACGGATCTCTGGTCTCGCACAGCTGCCATCGTCGTGCCTCTCGAGTGTCGGGGCAGGTCGTCTGATCGGGTCGGGAGCGCTCAGCCCCAGGAAGCGCCGGCGAGCTGACGCGTCGTGGCGTTGAGCCGGTTGAACAGGTTGGTCGTCGCGACGTAGACGACCAGGGCCGCCAGCTGGCGCTCGTCGAAGAAGCTCGCCGCCTCGTCCCACACGTCGTCCGGGACGGGGTCCGGGCGGTCGGCCAGCCGGGTGACGCTCTCCGCCAGCGCGAGCGCGGCGCGCTCCTCGTCGGTGAAGTACGGCGTCTCGCGCCACGCGACCACCGCGTGGAGGCGCTCGTCGGTCTCGCCCGCCTGCTTCGCGGACCGCACGCCCGAGTCGACGCAGACGCTGCAGCCGTTGATCTGGCTGACCCGGAGGTGCACCAGCTCGAGCGTCGAGTGCGGCAGGTCCGTCTGGCGGGCTGCCTTCATGAGCGCGAAGATCGCACCCGAGGCGCCGTCGAGGAGCGTGGCCGGGTTCGACATCCGGGGTGTCGCGAGGGGGGTCGTCGAGGTCATCTCAGTTCTCCTTGCCTGGTGGCTGCTCGGTACGTCTCGAGCCTCGCAGCCGGCCCGACCTCGAACAACGACGGGTCGAGCAACGTCCCCTGCGTCCTGGGTTAACGATCGGAAGGGCGGCGCAGCCTCGGGCAGCCTGCGGTCGCGGGGGCGAACCTCGCCATGTTCGTCGGCGGAGTCGGCATGTACCTCCTGCTCACCCTCGTCGCCCGGTACGCGCAGACGCCGCCCGGTGCCGGCTACGGCTTCGCGCTGACGCCCTTCGTCGCCGGGCTGGTCGTCGTCCCGTTCTCGGCACTGGGGTTCGTCGCGGGCAAGGTCATCCCCCGGCTCCGGAGGCGGGTCGCCGACCCCGTTCTCCTGGCCGGCAGCGCCCTCGTCGTCTGCGGCGGGTTCGCCCTGTTCGGGGCCGCCCGGTCGGACCCGGCCGAGCTGTTCGCAGCCATGGGGGTGCTCGGCCTCGGCGTCGGCGGATTCTCGGCCGCGATGCCGGGCGTCATCCTGGCTGTCACGCCTCGCAGCGAGACGTCCAGCGCCATGAGCGTCAACTTCGTCGTCCGCAGCATCGGAAACTCCCTGGGCAGCGCCCTCGGCGGCCTGGTCCTCAGCGTGGGCACCGACCCCGGCGCTCTCGTCCCCGAGGAGAACGCCTACACCACCGCGGCACTGGTCGGCATCGGCATCATGGTGGTCACCACGCTGACCTGCCTCGCTCTCGCACGCCGACGCCCGTCCGCACCTGCTCGTCTGCCAGATCCACCTCTCTCAACACCGGAGCGTCCATGACCAAGGGTTACTGGGTCAGCGTCTACCCCGCCATCTCCGACCGCGAACGGCTGACTCGCTACAACGGGCTGGCTGGTCTGGCCGTCCGGGCCGGAGGCGGGCGCGTCCTGTCGAACTTCGGTCGAGTCGTCGCCCACGAGGCCGGAATCGCCGAACGCGTCGTCCTGATCGAGTTCGACAGCTTCGAACATGCGACCGCGGCGTACGAGAGCGAGACGTACCAGGATGCGCTGGCGGCCCTCCCTCCAGCCTTCCAGCGCGACTTCCGTATCGTCGAAGGCATCGACTGACCGGGTGAGCCGACGTGCGCGTCTCGTCTCGCTCCGCTCGCTCACGACCGTTCAGGGTCAGACGTTGCAGCGGAACTCCACCGAGTTCCGACAGAGACAACCATCACTCGGCGCAAGATGCTGGAGCGACAGTGGGAGACCGCGAAACCGCCAGCTACTTGTCACGAACTACGCACGTCACTCGCGACGGCCCCCATCCAGCAACGAGCTCACCGAGAGCATCGAACACTTCGTTGACATGTTCCGGATCGCTGTTCACATAGGCAATGGCTTCGAGTAGTCCATCCACCATCGAGGCAAGGAATGATCGCACGTCGCGTGCGTAACCCTCCTGCACTCCTTCGCTGCGTTGTAGCGCACGGAGCAGATCACCGACCAGGACAATGGCGAGCAAGGACGCGAGAAGAACCTCGTCCAACTCATCAAATGGATCCGCGTCGTAAAAATAGCCGCGAGCACTCAAAACATCCACGTGGATGTACTGACTTGCCGTCACATAGAAGAGCGCATAAAGATCGCGAGTTTGCGACGAACGCTGCTTGCCCTGTGCAAGGTCACTGAATCGCATGGAAGTAGGGGCTCGCGCCCCTGTCTGCTTATGGACGACGTGATTGAAGTTCACTCGCCCATCGGCGTAACGGCCGAATTCAAAGTTCTCAGCGTCGGTCTTAGGAGAGATGCCTTCCCAAAAAACAGATGCATCGTCAGCTATTGAATCCAAATACACAGTGTTCTCAAAAATACTGCGAGCCAGCGAGTAGATACTCGCCGCATCTCTTCCCGTGGACAAGACTCTAAGACTATCTAGAGTTTGCTTCGTCTTCAGTGCCGAGAATAAGGCGTAGTCGGACGGGGATCGCACCAGGAATTCCACTTTCCTAGTACGACTTGGCTCCATTCGCGCCCGCCGCTGTTCGGCACTCATGTGTCGTGAAAGAAAATCAACCAACACCATACGCATCTGAGTGAACGCCTTCTCGACCATCTCGCCAATCAGTTCGTTCCCAAGGGACACGAATACGAAACTTGGAACCTGCCCATTATCCAAGTCCACGATGGGCTCATCGTACTCGTTCGCAAACCTTTCGAATAGGTTCAAGTCTGCGTCGGAAATGTAATCAGCGTTGAATTCGGTCGGCAATAGGCCGTCGGAACGTACGTAGGCATAAGCAAAGGCAGGATTGAGTCCAGCCGAAATCAACATGCGCGCTGATTCGTACACCGAATCGGTAGGGTCTGAAAGATGGCCAAACACGAGGTCGCTTTTGGATGGCTCACGCCCATACAACACCTCGAAGGACTTTGCCGCATCCTTCAGCTCCTTGGTGACCTCGTCAGCCAGCGGCACGCGACGGATAAGATTTCCCTCGTCGTCACGTCCGAATTGAAACTGCTTTGAAGAACAGCAGGAACGATACCTCAACTGCGAACCACAGGGGCAATCGCTGTCCGGCGGATATGGCGTGAAATTTGCTTTCAACCTCGCCCCTTGAGCACAAAGGAGATTGTGGCACTTGGACGATGAGTGCGTGAGTGCGCTGCACCGCTATACATTAAATCTGAACTCCACGACGTCTCCGTCGACCATGACGTAGTCCTTGCCCTCGACGCGCGCCTTGCCCGCGGCGCGCGCGGCGGCGACGGACCCCGTCGCGACGAGGTCGTCGAACGAGACGACCTCGGCCTTGATGAAGCCGCGCTCGAAGTCGGTGTGGATGACGCCCGCGGCCTGCGGCGCGGTCCAGCCCTTGCGGATGGTCCAGGCTCGCGCCTCCTTGGGGCCTGCGGTGAGGTAGGTCTGCAGCCCGAGGGTGTCGAACCCGACGCGCGCGAGCTGGTCGAGCCCGGCCTCGTCCTGCCCCGACTCGGCGAGCATCTCCTTCGCCTCGTCCGGCTCGAGCTCGACGAGCTCGGACTCGAACTTCGCGTCGAGGAAGATCGCCTGGGCGGGTGCGACGAGCGCGCGCAGGCGGTCCTGGAGGTCGTCGTCCGCGAGACCGGCGTCGTCGGTGTTGAAGACGTAGATGAACGGCTTGGCCGTGAGGAGCTGGAGGCTCGCGACGTCGGCGAGGTCGAGCCCGGCGGCGGCCGCGCCCTGGAAGAGCGTCGTGCCGGCCTCGAGGATGGCCTGTGCCTTCTGCGCGGCGTCGAGGAGGGCGGCGTCGCCCTTCTTGATCTTCACCTCCTTCTCGAGGCGAGGGACCGTCTTCTCGAGCGTCTGGAGGTCGGCCAGGATCAGCTCGGTGCTGATGGTCTCGATGTCGCCCTCGGCGTCCGTCGAGCCCTCGACGCGGACGACGTCCGGGTCGGCGAAAGCGCGGGTCACCTGGCAGATCGCGTCGGCCTCGCGGATGTTGGCGAGGAACTTGTTGCCGAGCCCCTCCCCCTCGCTCGCGCCCTTGACGATCCCGGCGATGTCGACGAACGACACGGTCGCGGGCAGGATGCGCTGGCTGCCGAAGATCTCGGCGAGCTTGTCGAGCCGCGGATCGGGGAGCGAGACGACGCCGACGTTCGGGTCGATCGTCGCGAACGGGTAGTTCGCCGCGAGGACCTGGTTGCGCGTCAGGGCGTTGAACAGGGTGGACTTGCCGACGTTGGGCAGGCCGACGATGCCGATAGTGAGTGCCACGTCGCCCGAGTCTACGGGCCGGGGCCGCGGTGCGCGGACCCCGGCCCGGAGGTCAGGCCGCGGACATCACCTTCTGCAGCAGCTCGGGCGCGCGCCGGTCGTACGCACGGGCGCCCCAGCGGACGCCGAGGAGCAGCACGAGGACCCCGACCGCGGCCCCCACGACGAGCGTCACCCAGCCCACGACCGGCAGGTCGGCCAGGATCGCGACGAGACCGGGCACGAGGAACGGGAGCGACAGCGCGAGCACGAGCAGCATCGCGACCGACTGCGCGACGAGCGTCGCCATCGCGGCGCCCTGCGGCTGCTTGAACGGGCTGTCGCCGGGCTTCGGCACCGGGTACAGCAGCCGGGCCGACGTCGCGCTCGAGACGCCGGTCGCGACCAGGAGCGTGCCGACGGTCAGGCCGAGCAACGCCGGCAGCGCGTCCCAGCGTCCGGCTACCGCGACCGAGACCACCGCGAAGACGAGCGTCACGACGCCACCCGCGACCAGCACCGGGAGGGCCCGTCCCCATCTGTCCGCGCGCCCGGAGACTCCCGTCGACACGTGCAGCGCGAACGCCGTGTGGTCGTACGCGATGTCGGCCGAGATCGAGAAGCCGAGGATCCATGCCGTGAACGGCGCGAGGGCGAGGAAGATCTCGGAGCCCGACCCCCCGCCCACCACGAGCAGCACGACCGGGATGAGCGGGACGACCGCGATGGACCCCGAGTAGCGCGGGTCGCGGAGCCAGTACGTCGCGGTGCGCGCCGCGACCGCCCCCGTCGGCGTCGCGGGGAACCGGGAGAAGAAGCCCAGCCCCTTGGCACGCCCGCCCGACCCGGAGGTGGGCGGCGTCACGAGCGCACGGGCGAGGGCCTTGTCCCACACGACCCACGCCACCGCGAGGGTCGCCAGCGCGACGACGAGCCGCGCGAGCGCGAGGCCCCACGCGCCGTCGTGCACCGCGGCGCCCAGGCCCCACGGGGCACCGAACGGCGTCCAGGCCGCGATCTCGGCGAGGCGCGTCACCATGCCCCGCACCGCGTCGCCGTCGACGGGGCCCTCCCCGAGCTGCGAGCCGACCCAGGCGAAGGCCGGGCCGACGAGGACGAGCGGCACGAACGCGGCGATCGTCACGACCTCGCGGTAGCGGCGCGACTCGAGCAGCGGGGCGAGGGCCGTCGTCGTCGCCCGTGAGCCGACGACGCAGAGCGCCACCGCGAGGACGGCGCCGACCAGCGCGGCGAGCACCGCGAGGGGCGTGCGCCACCACGCGAAGGAGACGCCGAGCGCGGCGAGGGCCGTGACGATCCCGGGGACCGACACCACGCCCGCGACCGCGAGCCCGGCGAGGAGCCGGCGCTGCGGGATGCCGAACAGGACGAAGCGCTGCGGGTCGAGGGTGGCGTCGACGCCGAACGCGAAGAGCGGGATCACCCACCACCCGAGGACGGCGAGCGTCCCGACGAGGATCATGATCGACCCGGCGAGCGCGGGGTCGTCCGTGCCGAGGACCACCATCCCGACGACGAGCAGCCCCACGACGAACACCCCGTAGAGCGCCGCGACGAGGAACCCGATGGTCTGCCACACGCTCCGCCGGAACGTGTTGCCCATCAGGGTGAGCTTGAGCCTTACGAACTGCGCAACCACGCGAGGCCCTCCGTGCTCTGCCGCCCGCCGACGAGGTCGACGAACCGGTCCTCGAGGCTCTGGTCGCCGCGCACCGCGTCGACCGTGCCCGCCGCGAGGACGTGGCCGCCCGCGACGACGGCGACGTGGTCGCACATGCGCTGCACCAGGTCCATGACGTGCGAGGACACGACGACGGTCCCGCCGCTGGCGACGTAGCCCGCGAGGATGTCGCGGATGTTGGCGGCCGAGACCGGGTCGACGGCCTCGAACGGCTCGTCGAGGACGAGCGTGCGGGGGGCGTGGATGAGCGCGGTCGCGAGCGCGATCTTCTTGGTCATGCCGGCCGAGTAGTCGACGACGAACGTCGTGGCGTCCTTCGCGAGGTCGAGCGCGGCGAGGAGCTCCGCCGTGCGCTCGGCCACGGTGTCCCGGTCCATGCCGCGCAGCAGGCCCGCGTACGTGAGGAGCTGCGCGCCGGTGAGCCGGTCGAAGAGCCGGACCCCGTCGGGCAGGACGCCGAGCTGCCGCTTGCCCGCGACCGGGTCGGCCCAGAGGTCGGTGCCGTGCACGTGCGCGGAGCCCGCGTCGGGGCGCAGGAGCCCGGTCGCCATGGAGAGCGTCGTCGTCTTGCCGGCGCCGTTGGGCCCGACGAGCCCGTAGAAGGAGCCCGCGGGGACGTCCAGGTCGATGCCGGCGACCGCGATCTTCTCGCCGAACCGCTTCCAGAGCCCGCGCAGGGAGAGCGCGGCGGTCGGGTCGGGCGGCGTGGGGGGGCCGGGCTGCGTCCCGGGGACGGGCCCGGTCACCGGTCCGGGCACGGCGCCGGGCACGCCGGCCGGGGCGACGGGTGGTAGGGGCGTGGGATCGACCATGCCGCCAACGTAGCGGAGGGTCCCGACGCCGTGCGGTGCCTTTTGTCACGAGGTGTCCGCCGGGGCGGGGCGCGCGACGTGTCGGACCCGTCGTGTCGGTCCCCCGTGGGAGGGTGCCGCCATGGACACCTCGGGATGGTTGCTCTTCGCGGTCGGCCTCGTGCTGGGGCTCGTCGGCGGTGCCGCGCTCGTCCTCACCGTGCGGCGCGCGTCGCCCGACGCCGCCGCGGCGGAGGTCCGCCGCCTCACCCAGCTCCTGGGCCAGGCGCAGCAGGAGGCCGCGCGCGGCGCGGGGCTGGCGGAGCGGCTCGAGGCCGAGCGCGAGGGCTTCGTGCGCCAGCTCGGCGCGGCGCAGCGCAGCGCGGACGAGCGCCTCGACCTCGCGCGGGCGACGCACGAGCAGCAGCTCGCCGAGCTGCGGGCCGCGGCCGAGCGCCGCGTCGAGGAGGTCCAGGGCGACCGCCGCCGGCTCGAGGCGCAGTTCGAGGCGCTCTCGCGCAAGGTGCTGGCCGCGGGCACGGAGCAGTTCCTCGTCCAGGCGGAGGAGCGCCTGCGCCGGAGCCAGGAGCAGGGCGCGGCGGAGCTGGAGCGCCGCGAGGAGGCGGTGCGCCACCTCGTGGAGCCGCTCGCGGGTGCGCTCGAGAAGGTGCGCGCCGAGGTCGCGGAGGCCGAGCGTGCGCGGCTCGCGGCGCACGGCAGCCTCGCCGAGCAGGTGCGGGGGGTCCGCGACGCGTCGGAGCTGCTGCGCGCCGAGACGTCGCAGCTCGTCACCGCGCTGCGGTCGTCGCAGGTGCGCGGCGCGTGGGGCGAGCTGCAGCTCCGCCGCGTGGTCGAGGCGGCCGGCATGCTTCCCCACGTCGACTTCGTGGAGCAGGACCAGGTCGCGACGGACGACGGCGCGCTGCGCCCCGACATGGTGGTGCGCCTCGCCGGGGGCAAGCAGGTCGTCGTCGACGCCAAGGTCGCGTTCCTCGGCTATCTCGACGCGCAGGGCGCCACCGACCCCGCGGTGCGCGCCGACCGGCTCGCCGCGCACGCTCGCCACATGCGCAAGCACGTCGACGACCTCGGGGCCAAGCGCTACTGGGACCAGTTCGGCCCGGCGCCCGAGTTCGTCGTCATGTTCGTGCCCGCGGAGTCGTTCCTCTCGGCGGCCGTCGAGCAGGACCCGTCGCTCCTCGAGCACGCGGTGTCGAAGAACGTCGTCATCGCCACGCCCATGACGATGGTCGCCATGCTGCGGACCATCGCGTACGCGTGGCGCCAGGACGCGCTCGCCACCAACGCCCAGCAGGTGCTCACGCTCGGCAAGGAGCTGCACGGTCGCCTCGCCGTCATGGGGTCGCACCTCGCGAAGCTCGGGCGCCAGCTCCAGAGCGCCGCGGACTCCTACAACCGGACGGTCGGCTCGCTCGAGACGCGCGTGCTCGTCAGCGCGCGCCGGTTCGCGGACCTGCACGTCGTGGACGACGACCTCACGACGCCGCCGACGGTGAACCCGCGGCTCAGCGCCGTGAGCGCGCCCGAGCTGCTCGCGTCCGTGAACGAGTCCGTGGTCGCGATCGACGAGCGCCCTGAGGACCGTGAGGACTCCCGCCGGGAGCCGTCAGCCGGCGGGGCGAGCGCCTGACCGCCCGTCCGGAGCCGGCGGCCACGGACGACCCGACCGTCAGACGGGCTGGACGGAGAGCGAGGTGCGGCCCCCGCGGGCCGGACGACCGCCGTCGGACCCCGACGACGTGAGGTCCGCGCGCAGCTCGCGCGGCAGCGAGAACATGAGGTCCTCCGTCGCGGTGCGGACCTCCTCGACCTCGCCGAACCCGCGCTCCGCGAGGTATGCGAGCACGTCGTCCACGAGGATCTCGGGCACCGACGCGCCCGACGTCACCCCGACGGTCGTCGCGCCGTCGAGCCAGGCGGGGTCGATCTCCTTCGCCCGGTCGACGCGGTAGGACGCACCGGCACCCGCCTGGAGCGCGACCTCGACGAGGCGCACCGAGTTCGACGAGTTCGCCGAGCCGACGACGATGACGACGTCGGCGTCCGGTGCGAGCTTCTTCACCGCGACCTGGCGGTTCTGCGTCGCGTAGCAGATGTCGTCGCTCGGCGGGTCCTGGAGCGTCGGGAACCTCTCCCGCAGCCGGCGGACCGTCTCCATGGTCTCGTCGACCGACAGCGTGGTCTGCGAGATCCACACGACCTTGTCGGGGTCGCGGACCACGACGTCGTCGACGTGGTCGGGCGAGTCGACGACCTGGACGTGGTCGGGCGCCTCGCCGGCCGTGCCCTCGACCTCCTCGTGCCCCGTGTGGCCGATGAGGAGGATGTCGTAGTCGTCCTTGGCGAAGCGCACGGCCTCCTTGTGGACCTTGGTCACGAGCGGGCACGTGGCGTCGATCGTGTCGAGGTTGCGCGCCGCCGCGGCCGCCTTGACCGCGGGCGAGACGCCGTGCGCCGAGAACACGACGCGCGCGCCCTCCGGCACCTCGTCGGTCTCGTCGACGAAGACCGCGCCGCGCTCGCTCAGCGTCTCGACGACGAACTTGTTGTGCACGATCTCCTTGCGCACGTACACCGGAGCGCCGTAGTGCTCGAGCGCCTTCTCGACCGCGACGACGGCACGGTCCACGCCCGCGCAGTAGCCGCGGGGCGCGGCGAGCAGGACGCGCTTGCGCGGCGCGACGCTCGGCAGGACCGCCTCCGACAGGACGGCGGGGCGGTCGGACGGGTGCGCGGACGAGCCGGCGGGAAGGTCGCTCACGCCTCGAGTCTAGGCGAGCGCCCGCGCGCCGACCCCGGTGAGGCCCGTCACCCGTCGCCCGTGCCCGCACTCCTCCCGCCCTCGTCACAGCACCGCCGCCGGTGCTCCACCGTCCCTCCCCCGCGTCCGCGCGAGGACGCCGGAGCGCCGAGACGGATCTCACCCGCGCGGGACGGCCCTCCCGGTCGCCGGACCTCCGGGCGGCCGTGAGGATCGAGGGATGGCCGACGACCTCGACCCGACCGACCCCGAGACTCCCGCCGCCGCCGACCCGGGCGAGTCCGCGGGAACCACCGACCCCGCCGGACCTGCCGAGCCCGGGCGGAGGAGGCGGCGCACGTGGTGGTGGCTCGTGCCCGGCGTCGCGGTCGTGGTGGCAGGCGCGCTGGTCCTCGCGGCGTCCGTGGAGCACGACCGGTGGGTCGCGTCCGTCGACCGGTACCACGCCGACGTCGAGCGGGCCGAGCACGACGCCGCGACCGCCCGTGCCGCGGCGGAGGCGGCGTACGTGCCCCGCCTCGCCGCGCTCGCCGTCGCGGACGTGGTCGGCGGCGCCGTGCTGACGCAGAGCGACGGCCAGGTCGCGGACGCCGCCGTGCGGGACCCGCTGGCGGCGGCGCTGCCGGACGCCGCGGCTCTCCTCGGGACGCCCGTCGAGTACCCGGTCGAGGTCCGCACGGTCGACGCGCTCTCGCGCCCGAACCCGTTCTTCCCCCGCGACCTGCCGGAGCGGCGGTCCGAGGTCGTCACCGGATCCACGCCGTCGCCGGAGGCGCTCGACGACGCGACGTCCGCGGTCGCCGTGGCGACGCAGGACGTCGCGACGGCGTGGCAGCAGTGGGCGTACGACGGGCTCGAGGGCGCGGTCGCCGAGGGGCGACCGGTGCTCGCGGAGTCGGCCGGGCTCGTCTCGGACGAGGCGCACCGGACGGCGCTCGACACCGCGCTCGCCGCCGCCGGCACGACGCTCGACGCCGGGGTGGGCGGCGCACCCGTCGCCGAGACGGTGGCACAGCGGGACGCCGTGCTCGCCGCCACGGAGGCGGTGTGGAGCGACCGGCTGGCGCTGACGCTGCAGCAGCGCCGCGAGCTGGGACGCGCGCAGGGCGTGGACTGCGCGGTCGACCGGTGCGTCGCGCTGACGTTCGACGACGGGCCCGGCGCGGACACCGAGCGCCTGCTGCGGACGCTCGCCGAGAAGCACGTCACCGCGACGTTCTTCCTCGTCGGGACCAACGTCGAGAAGCGCCCCGACGTGGTGCGGGACACGGCCGCCGCGGGGCACCTGCTCGCGAACCACACGTGGGACCACCCCCAGCTCACGACGCTCGACGACGACGAGGTGCGCGCCGAGCTCGAGCGCACCCAGGAGGCGATCACCACGGCGTCCGGGGCGACGCCGACGTTCTTGCGCCCGCCCTACGGCGACGTCGACGACCGCGTCCGGTCGATCGCGACCCGCACGGGGCTGCAGGTGATCCTCTGGAACCTGGACACGCTCGACTGGAAGACCAAGGACGCCGCCGAGACCCGACGGCGCGCCGTCGAGGGCGCCCGGCCGGGGAGCGTCGTCCTCATGCACGACATCCACGCCACGACGGTCGACGCCGTGCCCGGCATCATCGACGACCTGCGCGCCCAGGGGTACCGGCTCGTGACGGTCGACCTGCTCGCCCCGTGAGCGACCGCGCGTCCCCCGCGCCGCACGCGTCGACCGGTGGGCGCGCCGGGTGGACGTGGGTGGGGTACGGCAGGCTGGACCCGTGACCGCCTCGCTCCCCCCGCCCGACGACGTCCCCCGGTCGGGCGCGTCCGCGCGGGGCTCCCGGCCCGGGGACCGTGGCCCGCTCCCGGCGCGCGCGCTCGAGACGAGCGCGGAGCACCCGTGGCCGGTGCGTCTCCTCGCCCGCAAGATCGAGCAGTACGTGGAGCGGATGGCCCCTGTGTGGGTCGAGGGCCAGGTCGTGCAGCTCAACCGGAGGCCGGGGACGTCGACCGCCTTCCTCACGCTGCGCGACACGGACCTGGACATGTCGCTGCCCGTGTCCGCGGCCACGCGCGTGCTGGACGGCACGCCGCTCGCGGAGGGCGCGCACGTCGTCGTGCACGCCAAGCCGGTCTTCTGGGCGCGACGCGGCTCGCTCCAGCTCCAGGCGCGCGAGATCCGCCCGGTGGGCGTCGGCGACCTGCTCGCGCGCATCGAGCACCTCAAGCGCGTCCTCGCCGCCGAGGGGCTGTTCGACGCCGACCGCAAGCGGCCGCTGCCGTTCCTGCCGAAGGTCGTCGGGCTGGTGTGCGGCCGGGAGTCCAAGGCCGAGCACGACGTGGTGGTCAACGCGCGCGCCCGCTGGCCCCGGGTCCGGTTCGAGATCCGGGAGGTCGCGGTCCAGGGGGCGCACGCCGTCCAGCAGGTGGGCGACGCGATCCGCGCGCTGGACGCCGACCCGGACGTCGAGGTGATCGTCGTCGCGCGCGGCGGCGGCGCGGTGGAGGACCTGCTGCCGTTCTCGAACGAGGCCCTCGTCCGGCTCGCGGCGGCGTGCCGGACCCCGCTCGTCAGCGCGATCGGGCACGAGACGGACAGCCCGCTCCTCGACCTCGTGGCGGACTACCGCGCGTCCACGCCGACGGCCGCCGCGCGGCGCGTCGTCCCGGACGTCGCGGAGGAGCGGGCCCGCCTGGCCCAGGGGCGCCACCGGCTGCGTACGGCGATCGCGGGGCGCGTGGCACGCGAGCAGGCCCTGCTCGACGGCCTCCGGTCCCGCCCGGTCCTGGCCGCGCCCCACACGATGCTCGCCGACCACGCCGAGCGCGTGGCCGCGCTGCGCGACCGCGCACGACGAGCTCTCGACACGCGGCTCGTGCGCGCCTCGGGCGAGGTGGGCCGGTTGGAGGCCCAGGTCCGCGCCCTGTCGCCGGCGTCGACGCTCGAGCGGGGGTACGCCGTCGTGCAGCGGGCGGACGGACACGTGGTCCGCTCCCCCGACGACGTCGCGGTGGGAGACGTGGTCCGCGTGCGGCTCGCACGTGGCGGGCTCGACGCGGCGGTGGCCGCCATGCACGACGGCGACCCCCCGCACACCGGCGGGCCCTCGCCCGACGTCCCCCGGGGCGCGCCGTGAGGCGCCTCCCGCGCCCCGCGGCGGCCGGTTCCCGGACGCCCGTTCCGACCACGACGCACAGATGGGGTTGAATACTGCCGTGAGTTCCTTTGACAACGCTGTCACGACCGACGTCGCGACGCTCTCGTACGAGCAGGCGCGCGACGAGCTCGTGCAGGTCGTCGCGCGGCTCGAGGCCGGCGGCGAACCCCTCGAGGCCTCGCTCGCGCTCTGGGAGCGCGGCGAGGCGCTGGCCGCGCGCTGCCAGGAGTGGCTCGACGGTGCGCGGGCCCGGCTCGACGCCGCACGCTCCCAGGACGCGGGAGGCACGCACGACGAGTCCGACGAGACCCCCGACGACACCACCGGAGACGACTGATGAGCACCTCCCCCGCCGCCCCCGCGACCGACGGCGCCCCGGAGCGCCACGAGCACGTGCTCGTGGTGGGTGAGGCGTTGATCGACGTGGTGCACCGCGCCGACGGCAGCGTCGACGAGCACCCCGGTGGCAGCCTGGCGAACGTCGCGCTCACCCTCGGGCGCCTCGGGCGCGACGCGCGTCTGGCCACGTGGGTCGCGCCGGACGCGCACGGGGACGCGATCCGGGCCTGGCTCGACGACTCCGCCGTGACCCTCACCCCCGGCAGCACCGGGGCCGGTTCCACGAGCGTCGCCACCGCCCACCTCGACGCCCAGGGCGCGGCCAGCTACGAGTTCGACCTGGAGTGGCGCGTCCCGGCCGGCACCGCCCCGGGCACCGGCACGCTCGCCGTGCACACCGGCTCGATCGCCGCCGTCCTGGAGCCCGGCGCGTCCGACGTGCGCGCCCTGGTCGCCGCCGCGCGCGACACCGCCACGATCACCTACGACCCCAACGCCCGCCCCGCGCTCATGGGCGACCCCGCCGACGCCCGCGCCCGGATCGAGGCGCTCGTCGCGCTCGCCGACGTCGTCAAGGTCAGCGACGAGGACCTCGCCTGGCTCGTGCCCGGGACGGACCCCGTCGCGGTCGCGCGCGACTGGCTCGCGCTCGGCCCCGCGCTCGTCGTCGTCACCTACGGCGGCGAGGGCGCCCTCGCCCTGACCGCGGCAGGCGAGCAGCGCGTCACGGCCCCGCGGGTCGAGGTCGTGGACACCGTCGGCGCGGGCGACTCCTTCATGGGCGCGCTCCTGGACGGGCTCTGGGACGCCGGCCTGCTCGGCGCCGACCGCCGCGACGCCCTGCGCGCCGTCGACACCGCCACGCTCACCCGCCTCCTCGAGCGCTGCGCCGCCGTCGCCGCCGTCACCGTCTCGCGCGCCGGCGCCAACCCACCGCGCCGCACCGAGCTCACGACCGCCTGAGCCGGTCCCGGCGCGTGTCGGCCGCCCGGGCGGGTCGCCCGGGCGGCCGACACGGCACCTCAGACCTGGGCGTCCTGCTTCTGGGCTCGCTCCAGCGACCGCTTGCGGTCCTCGGCGTTCTCCTCCTCGATGCGGTCCGCCTCGGCGTCGTCGCGCGTGAGGTTCTCGCTCGTCTCGGGGTCGAAGATCATCATCTTCGTCGGGTCGAACCACAGCTCCGTCGTGTCGCCGTCGCGCACGCGCGACGCGGAGTCCAGGGCGACGACGAACTGGCTGCGCAGGCCCTCGCCGTCGAGCTCGCGGTCCAGCTCCTCGAGCTGGCCCTTCACGGACTCGTGCATGTCGAACGGCACGTACGCGTAGAGCTCCGCCCCGAGCCACTCCGTGACGTCGATCTGGATCTCGAACGTGTGGCCGCGGTCCTTCTTGGACGGGTCCACGAGCCGCGCGTCCTCGAAGTGCTCGGGCCGCAGCCCCACGATGACGAGGCTCCGGTCGCCCACGACGGACGCGACGTTCTCCGGCATGTCGAACTCGCCGAACGGCAGCGTGATCCGCCCGCCCGACACCTCGCCGGGGAGGAAGTTCATGGGCGGCGTCCCGATGAAGCCCGCGACGAACAGGTTGACCGGCTGCTCGTAGAGCCCGCGCGGGCTCGCGACCTGCTGGAGCACGCCGCGGCGCAGCACGGCGACGCGGTCGCCGAGCGTCATGGCCTCGGTCTGGTCGTGGGTGACGTAGACGGTCGTCGTGCCGAGGCGCCGCTGGAGCCGGGCGATCTCCGTGCGTGTCTGCCCGCGCAGCTTGGCGTCGAGGTTGGACAGGGGCTCGTCGAAGAGGAACGCCTTCGCGTCGCGCACGATCGCGCGCCCCATCGCGACGCGCTGGCGCTGGCCGCCGGACAGGTTCGCGGGCTTGCGGTCCAGGTGCTCGCGGAGGTCGAGCATGTCGGCCGCGCGCTCGACCTTCTCGCGGATCTCCTCCTCGCTGTGCTTGCCCTTGGCGAGGCGCAGCGGGAAGGCGATGTTCTCCGCGACCGTGAGGTGCGGGTACAGCGCGTAGTTCTGGAACACCATCGCGAGGTCGCGCTCGCGCGGCGCCTTCTCGTTGACGCGCGTGCCGTCGATGTCGAGCTCGCCCGAGGTGATGTCCTCGAGCCCGACGATCATGCGCAGGACCGTCGACTTCCCCGAGCCGGACGGGCCGACGAGGATGACGAACTCGCCGTCGGCGATGTCGAGGTTCACGCGGTCCACCGCGAGGAACCCGTCGCCGTAGCGCTTGACGATGTCCTTGAGGGTGATCGACGCCATCAGCTCTCTCCTCGGGTTCGGCGTGCGGCACGGTGCCCGACGACGCGGGCGGGGCGCGGCGGTGCCGCGGCGGGCAGCGGGGTCGGCTGCCGGGTGGTCCCCCGGCGATCGGTCGTGCTCATCCCTTCACCGCCCCCTGGGTCAGGCCGGAGACGATCTGACGCTGGAAGAGCACGACGAGGACGACGACCGGGATCGTCACCACGACGGCCGCCGCGGAGATCGCGCCGGTCGGCTCCTCGAAGTACGACGCCCCCGTGAAGAACGCGAGCGCCGCCGGGACGGGACGGGCCGCGCTCGTCGACGTGAGCGAGATGCCGTAGACGAAGTCGTTCCAGGCGATGAAGAAGGCGATGAGCGCCGTCGTGAAGACGCCCGGCGCCGCGAGCGGGACGATCGCCTTGCGGAACGCCTGCCACGGCGTCGCACCGTCGACCTGGGCTGCCTGCTCCAGCTCCCACGGGATCTGGCGGAAGAACGCCGCGAGCGTCCAGATGGAGATCGGGAGCGTGAGCGACAGGTACGGGATGATGAGACCGAGCCACGTGTCGTAGAGGCCGATGTTGCGCCACAGGTTGAACAGCGGCGTGACGATCGAGACGACCGGGAAGATCGACACACCGAGCGCCGTCGTGAGGATGAGGCGCTTGCCCGGGAAGTTCAGGCGCGCGATGGCGTAGGCGCACAGCGTGGCGAGCACGACGGCGATGACCGTCGCGATGAGCGAGATGCCGATCGAGTTGCGCAGCGCGGAGAGGAACAGCTCCTGCGCCGAGCCGCCCGTGGCGAGGATCTGCTCGTAGTTGTCGGTGCTCCACTGCGGCGGCAGGAACGTCCCGGAGTTGATGTCGCTGGGACCCTTGAAGCTCGTCATGAAGATCGACAGCACGGGGAACAGCGCCCCGACGAGGACGACGACCGTGATGACGGCCCACCAGATCTTGGCCCGGGTGCTGAGGACGCTGCCCATCACTTCTCCCCCCTCGCGCCGGCGAGATCCACCTTGAAGAGCTTGATCGCGATGAAGCAGATGAGCACGACGCACAGGAACAGCAGCACGGAGATCGCCGAGCCCATGCCGATCTGGAGCTGGCCGATCGAGGTGCGGTACGCGAGCAGCGAGAGCACCTCGGTGCCGTTGGCACCGTTCGTCATGATGAAGACGTTGTCGAAGATGCGGAACGCGTCGAGCGCGCGGAACAGGACGGCGACCATGATCGCGGCCTTCATGTTCGGCACGATGACCCGCGTGAACCGCTGCCACGCGGTCGCCCCGTCGACCTTCGCGGCCTCCTCGAGGTCGCCCGGGACCTGCGCCAGGCCGGCGAGCAGCAGGAGGGAGATGAACGGCGTCGTCTTCCACACCTCGGACGCGATGATGACGAACAGGCTCGTGCCCTGCTGCGCGAACCAGTTGAGGTCCGGTCCGATGCCGGGCACCCAGTCGAACCAGTGGTTGACGTACCCGGACGTGATGTCGAACGCGTAGAACCACGCGAACGCCGAGACGACCGTGATGATCCCGTACGGCACGAGGATCGCGGTGCGCAGGAGCCCGCGCAGGCGCTTGATCGCGCGGTGCATGACGAGCGCGAGCGCGAAGCCGAGGACGAGCTCGATGGCGACGGTGATGACGGTGATGAGAAGGGTGACCCACAGGGCCTTCCACCAGACGGGGTCCGTGAGGATCACGACGTAGTTGTTGATCCCGACGAACGCCCGGTCGTCCGGAGCCGTGAGCTTGTAGTTGAAGAGCGAGTCGTAGACGGCCTGGAGGATCGGGTACAGCGTCACGGCGAGCATGACGACGAACGCCGGCCCGGCGAGGTACCACCCGAGGCGTGCCTCGGCGCGGGCGCGGTCGCTGCGCGCGGCCTTCGCGGCGGCGTCGGGCGCGCCGCGGGAGTCCGCCCGGGACTCACGACGGGACGCGTCGCCGCGGCGGGTCGGCGCGTCCTCGGTGGCGGTCGAGGGAGTGGAGGCGTGCCGGCCGCGGGGTGCGGGCTCGGCAGGAGGTCCGGCGTTCACAGGAGTCGCTCCCCTCGCAGGACGGCGGTGATGAACTCGGTGGACTGCTGCGGGGTCGTGTCGGGGTCGACGGACGCCGGCGGGTACCACGTCTGCTGCAGGCCCGTGGAGACCTCGTTGTAGAACGGCGTCTGCGGTCGCGGCGCGGCCTGGTCGAGCGAGTCGCGGATGACGTCGTACATGGGGAACGCCTTCTGGACGTCGGGGTCGTCGTAGGCCTTGGTGCTCGCCGCGGGGTTGCCGTTGGTGACGAAGTACTCGGCCTGGTTCTCCGGGCTGACGATGCACTGCGCCGCCTCGTACGCGAGGTCGGTGTGCTTGCCGAACGCCCCGATGCCGAGCGAGATGCCGCCGTAGGGCGGGCGGGCGTCCTCGCCCTCGGTGGTCTGCGGGTAGAGGGCCCAGCCGATGTCGTCGAGCAGCGACTGGTCGAGCGACCCGGCGTCGACCGCGCCCTGGGTGGAGGACCAGACGAACGGCCAGTTGACCATGAACGAGCCGCGGTCGCCCTGGAACTTGGTGAGGGACGCGGGCTCGTCCTCGCTCGGGAGTCCCGGTCCGCCGACGCCCGACGTGCCGATGTCGCCGATGATGGTCGCGGCCGCCTTGCCCGCGTCGGAGTCGAGGCCGAGCTTCACCTCGTCCGCCGGTGCCTCCGGGTTCTCGAGGATGTGCCCACCGGCGCCCTCGACGAGCGCGTTGATCCACACCGTCAGCGACTCGGCCTTGGCACCCTGGACCGCGAGGAGCTTGTCCTGGTCCTGCGCGGCCTGCATGATCTGGTCCCACGTGACGGGCTGCGACATGTCGAGCCCCGCGGCCTCGGCGACCGACTTGCGGTACCAGAGGAGCTGGGTGTTGGCCCAGAACGGGATGGCGACCAGCTCGTCCTTCCACGTCGACGCGTCGATCGCGCCCTGCACGACGTCCTGCGTCGTCGCGTCGGCGACGTCGTCGGGGACGGGAGCCAGGAAGTCGGCCTCCGCGAACTCGGCGATGAACACCGGGTCGAGGCTCATGATGTCGATCGACGAGTCCTTCGCCGCGAGGCGGCGGGCGAGCTGCTCGCGCTGCGACGCGGCGTCGCGCGGCAGGAGCTCGGTCTGGATCCGGTACGCGCCCCCGGCGGCCTCCGTGCAGGAGGCGGCGATGTCGGCCTGGCCGCCGTTGTCCGGGTTGATGTACCACGTGAGCACCGGCGTCCCGTCGTCGCCCGGGCCGCACGCGGCGAGCGGCGCCACGAGCCCCACGGCGACCAGGACGGCGAGCGCTCGGGTGCGTCGACGCACGTCAGCTCCCCTCGGTCGCGGCTTCCCCGTCTCCGGGGTGTCACCCTCCATGGCTACACCTCCCGGGCGCGGCCCGCCATGCGAACGGGCACGTCATGAGGGCCTCCGGGTGCGCGATGATGGGGGCCATGACCTCTCCCACCTCCGCGCCGCCGGCCCGTTCGCTCACCCCCGCCGAGGCGTGGGCGACGCTGCGCGCGGGCAACGACCGTTTCGTCGCCGACGCTCCGATCCATCCCTCGCAGGGCGCGGACCGACGACGGGAGACCTCCGCGGCGCAGCATCCGCACACGGTGCTGTTCGGGTGCTCGGACTCGCGTGTCGCGGCGGAGATCATCTTCGACCAGGGGCTCGGCGACATGTTCGTCGTGCGGACCGCGGGGCACGTCGTCGACACGACCGTGCTCGGGTCGATCGAGTACGGCGTGGAGATCCTGTCCGCGCCGCTCGTCGTGGTGCTCGGGCACGACTCGTGCGGCGCGGTGGGCGCCGCGGTGGAGACGCTCACGACCGGCGCCCAGGCGGACGGGTTCGTCCGGGCCGTCGTCGACCGGGTCATCCCGTCGATCGCGAAGATCACGGGTGCCGGGAACGGCTCGCTGGAGAACCTCGACCCGGCCGCGCTGCGCCGCGAGCACGTGCGCAACACGGTCGACATGCTCCACTCGTACTCCGCCGGGCTCGCGGCCGCGGTCGCGGAGGGGCGCTGCGCGATCGTCGGCGTCGAGTACGACTTCGCGGAGGGTCGTGCCCACCTGGTCGACGTCGTGGGCGACGTCGGCGAGGCACCCCTCGCCGACGCCTGAGGCGGCGACGCCGGCGCGTGACCGGCCCGCCCCGCGGCCCGCGTGACCTCGGTCACGCGGGTTGCGGGTGCCCGCGCGCGGTGCGGCAGGATGGCCCCATGACTGCATCTCCCGAGGCCTCCGGCGGCGTCGCCGGCGAGACCGCACCGACGACCGAGTACCGCATCGAGCACGACACCATGGGCGAGGTGCGCGTCCCCGCGCAGGCTCTCTACCGCGCACAGACGCAGCGCGCCGTGGAGAACTTCCCGATCTCCGGCACCCCGCTCGAGCGCGGCCACATCGAGGCCCTCGCACGCGTGAAGAAGGCCGCGGCCCGGGCGAACGCCGAGCTCGGCGTGCTCGACGAGGACGTCGCCGCCGCCATCGTCGCCGCGGCCGACGAGGTCGCGTCGGGCGCGCACGACGCGCACTTCCCGGTGGACGTCTACCAGACCGGGTCCGGGACGTCGTCGAACATGAACACGAACGAGGTCCTCGCGACGCTCGCCACGCGCTCGCTCGGGCGCGACGTGCACCCGAACGACCACGTGAACGCCTCGCAGTCCTCCAACGACGTGTTCCCGACGTCGGTGCACGTCGCCGCGACCGCCGGGGTCGTGCGGGACCTCGTGCCCGCGCTCGGCCACCTGGCCGACGCGCTCGAGGCGAAGTCGGCGGAGTTCGCGACCGTCGTGAAGTCGGGCCGGACGCACCTCATGGACGCGACGCCCGTCACGCTCGGGCAGGAGTTCGGCGGCTACGCCGCGGCGATCCGCTACGGCGTCGAGCGGCTGGAGTCGGCGCTCCCCCGCGCCGCGGAGGTCCCGCTCGGCGGCACCGCCGTCGGCACCGGCATCAACACGCCCGCCGGGTTCCCCCAGCGCGTCATCGCGCTGCTGGTCGAGGACACGGGCCTGCCCCTCACGGAGGCCCGCGACCACTTCGAGGCGCAGTCCTCGCGCGACGGCCTCGTCGAGCTCTCGGGCGCGCTGCGCACCATCGCGGTGTCGCTCACCAAGATCTGCAACGACCTGCGCTGGATGGGCTCCGGCCCCAACACGGGCCTCGGCGAGATCTTCATCCCCGACCTCCAGCCGGGCAGCTCGATCATGCCGGGCAAGGTGAACCCGGTGGTCCCCGAGGCCGTGCTCATGGTCGCCGCGCGCGTGATCGGCAACGACGCGACCGTGGCGTGGGCCGGTGCGTCGGGCTCGTTCGAGCTCAACGTGCAGATCCCCGTCATCGCCCAGGGCGTCCTCGAGTCGATCCGCCTCCTCGCGAACGCGTCGCGCGTGCTCGCGGACAAGACCGTCGCGGGCATCACGGCGAACGTCGAGCGCGCGCTCGCGCTCGCCGAGTCCTCGCCGTCGATCGTCACGCCGCTCAACCGCGTGATCGGCTACGAGGCGGCCGCCAAGGTCGCGAAGCACTCCGTCAAGGAGGGCCTCACCGTCCGCCAGGCCGTGATCGACCTCGGCTTCGTCGAGCGCGGCGAGGTCACCGAGGCGCAGCTCGACGAGGCGCTCGACGTGCTGTCGATGACGCGCCCGCCGCAGGCCTGACCCGCCGGACCGACCGTTCCGCCCGCGAGCCGGGCGGGGTGCGCGCGCACCCCGCCCGGCTCTCGCCGTCCGGGCTCCGCAGCGGTCGAGCGCCGCGACCCGCGGTCAGTAGTCGACCGGGTCGAGGCGGCGCAGGACGACGCCGAGCAGCCGTGCGAGCTCGGCACGCTCGTCCGCGTCGAGGTCCGCGAGCGCCGCGCGCTCCCGGTCGAGCTGCTGCGGGAAGACCTCGTCGACGAGCGCGACCCCGTCCCCCGTGAGGGCGACGAGCACGCCGCGCCGGTCGCGCTCGGCGACGGTGCGCTCGACGAGCCCGGCGCGCTCGAGCCGGTCGAGGCGCTTGGTGATGGACGCACCGGGGGCGCCGGTCATCGTGGTCACCTCCCCCGCGCGCAGCGGACGCCCGGCGCGCCGCAGCGCGGCGAGCACGTCGAACTCCGCGCGCGAGACGTCGTGGCGCGCCGCCGAGCGTTCGAGCGCGCCCTCGAGGAGGCCCGCGACGCGGCGCAGCCGCGCCCCGACGGCGGAGGTCGAGGTGTCGAGGTCCGGGCGCTGCTCGGCCCACTCCGCTCGCACACGGTCCACGTAGTCCACAGGACCAGGATAGGGCGGGCATCACAGTATTTCACTGGTGAAACATTCTGGAACGACCGCTACCCTGGGACGGACATGCCTCTCCTCCCGCCTCTCCCGTCCCCCGCGGTCGCCGCGCTCGCACCCGTGCGCGCCGCGGCGCAGGACGTCCTCGACCCCGCCCACCTGCGTGCCGCCCTCCACGTGAACCCTGCCGACGCGACGCTCGCCGCCGCGCTGCGGTGCGGCGCCGCCGTCGCGCTCGCGATCGCGGTGCCGGGCCTGCTCGGCCGTCCCGACCTCGCCGCGTTCGCCTCGCTCGGCGCCCTGACCTCGCTGTACGGGCGCTACGACCCCTATCGTCGCCGCGCCGCCCTCCTCGCCACGGTGGGGGCTCTGATGACGGGGACGATCGCCCTGTTCACGCTCCTGGCCGTCGTCGGCGCGCCCCCGCTCGCGACGACCGCGGCCGTCGCGGCGCTCGCTGCGAGCGCGACGGCGTTCTGCCTCCTCGTCCGCACCGGCCCCCCGGGCGCGACGATCGTCGTCTTCGCCGCCGGAGCGGGCCTCGCGGGATCCCCGGATCTCGGCGACCTCGTTCCCCGCGTGCTCGCCGGCGCGTCCGGCGCGCTCCTCGCGTGGCTCGTCTGCATGGCCGGTGCGCTCGTACGGCCCACAGCGCCCGCGCATCTCGCCGTCCGGCGCGCCGCCGACGCCGTCACGGTCGCCGCGCGAGAGGCCCCGCCCGGGGCGGGCACGTCGGCGGCCGTCGCACGGCAGGCCTCACGCGGGGCGGGCGCGTCGGCGGCCGTCGCGCGGGAGGCCTCTCACGGTCGGGACGCCGCCCCCGGCGCGCGGCCGACCGACGCCGCGCCCCCCGTGCCGAGCCGGCACGCCGCCCGCGCGGCACGGCTCGCGGTCGCCCGGGCGCGCGACGTGCTCGCCGACGACGCGTCGTGGCGTCTGCCCCGGGGCGCCGTCCCGGCTCTCGCCCGCGAGCTCGACGAGATCGAGCGGGCGCTCGACGCCCTGGGCGTCCCGCGGGACGACACCGCGGCACCCGTCCGTACCTCGCTCACCGCCCAGGCGCGGTCCCGCGTCCGAGGCCCGTGGCGGCTCGCGACGGCGCGCGTCGGGATCTCCGGGCTCGTCGCCGGCGGTGTCGCCGCGGGCGCCGGCCTCGGGCACGCCGCCTGGGCGACCATGGGCTCGACCGCCGTCCTCCAGGGCGAGTCGGCGCGCCACGCCGTCGTGCGGGCGCTCCAGCGCGGGGCCGGCACCGTCGCGGGCGCGCTGCTCGCGTGGCCGCTGCTCGCCGCGCCGCTCGGGTTCTGGGGGACGGCCGCGGTCGTCGTGGTGCTCCAGACCGTGACCGAGACGATCGTGGGACGCCACTACGGTCTCGCGATGCTCACCATCACGCCCATGGCGCTCCTCATGACGTCGCTCGCACACCCGGCCGACCCGGCCGGGCTCGCGCTCGACCGCGCTCTGGACACGGTCCTGGGCGCCGCCGTCGGAGTCCTCGCGGTGGTCCTCGTCCACCCGCGCACCCGCCCCCGCGCGAGAGAGAACCCCGGTACCGCGAGGTAGAGCTCCGGTACCGCGAGGTAGAGGCCCGGTCATGACCAGGCCTCTACCTCGCGGCGGGTCAGACCTCGATCGACTCGAGCATCTCCGTGACCAGGGCGGCGACGGGCGAGCGCTCGGAGCGCGTGAGCGTCACGTGCGCGAACAGCGGGTGGCCCTTGAGCGCCTCGATGACCGCGGCGACGCCGTCGTGCCGTCCGACGCGCAGGTTGTCGCGCTGCGCGACGTCGTGCGTGAGGACGACGCGCGACGACTGCCCGATGCGCGAGAGCACGGTGAGGAGCACGTTGCGCTCGAGCGACTGGGCCTCGTCGACGATGACGAACGCGTCGTGGAGCGAGCGCCCGCGGATGTGCGTGAGCGGGAGCACCTCGAGCATCTCGCGGTCGATCACCTCGTCGAGCACCTGGGGCGAGACGAGCGCGCCGAGCGTGTCGTAGACGGCCTGCGCCCACGGGTTCATCTTCTCGGCCTCGGAGCCGGGGAGGTAGCCGAGCTCCTGGCCGCCCACCGCGTAGAGCGGGCGGAACACCATGACCTTGCGGTGCTGCCGGCGCTCCATCACCGCCTCGAGACCCGCGCACAGCGCGAGCGCCGACTTGCCCGTCCCCGCCCGGCCACCGAGCGACACGATCCCGACGGACTCGTCGAGGAGCAGGTCGATCGCGACGCGCTGCTCGGCCGAGCGGCCGTGCAGCCCGAAGAGCTCGCGGTCCCCGCGCACGAGCTGCACGTGCTTGTCGGCGGTGACGCGCCCGAGCGCGGACCCGCGCGGGGAGTGCACGACGAGCCCCGTGTGGCAGTGCAGCGGCCCGGCGGCCTCGACGACCTCCGGGTCGAGGCTCGTGAGCTCGACGGACTCGTGCTCCCAGAGCGACGCCGCCTCGGCATCCGTGAAGGAGATCTCCCCCATGCCCGTCCAGCCCGAGTCCACGGCGAGCTCGTGGCGGTACTCCTCCGCGCGCAGCCCGACCGCCGACGCCTTGACCCGCATCGGCAGGTCCTTGGACACGACCGTCACGTCGTGCCCCTCCGCCGCGAGGTTCGCGGCGACGGACAGGATGCGCGTGTCGTTGTCGCCCAGCCGGAAGCCGGCGGGGAGGACGTCCGGGTCGGTGTGGTTGAGCTCGACGCGCAGGGTCCCGCCCACGTCGCCGACCGGGATCGGGGCGTCGAGACGGCCGTGCCTGACGCGCAGGTCGTCGAGCATGCGCAGCGCGCTGCGGGCGAAGTACCCCAGCTCCGCGTGGTGGCGCTTCGCCTCCAGCTCGGTGATGACGACGACCGGGAGGACGACGTCGTGCTCGGCGAACCGCCCGATCGCGCGGGGGTCGCTCAGCAGGACCGAGGTGTCGACGACGAACGTGCGACGCGCGTCGTCTCGCGCGTCGTCCTGCGGGGTGGGGGTGGTGGGTGAGGTGCGGACCACGAGGGCTCCCCTCCGGCGCGCGGGCGCCGTTCTCTCTCTGGGCGAGGCAGGCGACCGGCCGTCGGGCCGTGGGTGCCACGGCTCAGCAGCGCCGGTGCCGGCCCTCCTGAGCGGAGCGTGAACCCCATCGGCTGGCCTCCCGGAGGACGGCGGTGGTGCCGTCCGTCCCCTCGAAACTACGCCCGTGTGATTCGGCTCACCACCCCCGACACACCTCCGGGGCAAGGTTTAACCCTCCGTTCACGGGATCGTCCGGGTGCGTGCTCCGCGAGATCGGCCCGTGCGTCCGAGATCGACCCTCGGAGGGCCGATCTCGCGACGCACGGGCCGATCTCGCGGGTCAGTGCTCGACGTGCTTCGGCGCCATCGCGATCGCGCACACGAAGCCGAGGACCAGGACCGCGGCCGTGACCGCGAGCGTCTGCCCGACGGCGGTCGCGAACCCCTGGTGGAAGGCGGCGGTGGCGGTGGCGGTCACCTGGCGCGCGACGTCGTCGGGCACCCCGGGCGGGAGGTCGAACGACCCGCCCGCGCCGCCCTGCAGGGATCCGTCGTTCGCGAACCCGTCGACGAACTGCTGGCGGAACTGCTCGGGGAGGGAGGCCGCCGCGTCCTGCGCGGCGGCAGGGAGGGTGACGGCGAGGCGCGCGGTGAGCGTCGCGACGATCGCCGCCGAGCCGATGACGCCGCCCACCTGGCGCGTGGTGTTGAACGCGCCCGCCCCGGCGCCCGCGGTGCGGTGGTCGAGGCCCGACGTCGCGAGGTTGGCGAGCGGCGAGAACACGCAGCCGGTACCGATGCCGAACAGCGTCATCGGGAGCACGATCGTCGCGACCGACACCCCCGGCCCGACGACGGCGGCGAGCCACCCGATCGCGACCGCGAGGACGCCGAACCCGGTCGCCACGACCCACTTGGCGGGCACCTTGTCCGACAGGCGACCGGCGAGCGGGGCCACGATCCCGGAGACGAGCGACCCGGGCAGGTTGACGAGGGCGGCGTGCAGCGGCGAGAGCCCGAGGATGGACTGCAGGAAGATCGTCAGCGGGAAGAAGCTCCCGATCATCGCGAACGAGACGGACATGCCCGCGACGTTCGCGAGCGAGAAGTTGCGGGAGCGGAAGAGCTTGAGGGGCAGCAGCGCGCCGTCGCCGAGGTGGCGCTGCCACAGGACGAAGCCCACGAGCACGAGCAGCCCGGCACCGATGACGCCCCAGACCGTGATCGGCCCGGTGATGGTGCCCCAGTCGTACGTCTCGCCCTCCTGGAGGCCGAAGACGACCGCGAACAGGCCGACGACCGAGAGCACGACGCCGAGGACGTCGAACGAGCGCTTGTTCGTCGCGAGGCGCGGCAGGCGCGTGAGCGCGAACCACAGCGCGACGACGCCGACCGGCACGTTGACGAAGAAGATCCACTCCCAGCCCCACGACTCGACGAACACGCCGCCGAGCAGCGGTCCGGCGATCGTCGCGACGCCGGCGGTCGCGCCCCACAGGCCCATGGCCGCACCGCGCTGCCGCGGCGGGAAGACGCGCGTGATCATCGCCATGGTCTGCGGCGTCATGAGCGCCGCGCCGACGCCCTGGACCACGCGCGCGGCGATGAGCATGCCGATCGAGCCCGAGAGTCCGCACCACGCGGACGCGAGCGTGAAGACCGCGAGCCCGACGACGAACACGGGCTTGGGGCCGTAGCGGTCCCCGAGCCGCCCGGCGAGCAGGAGCAGCACGGCGTAGGAGAGCAGGTAGGCGCTGTTCACCCAGCCGACCGCGACGAGCGACGCGTCGAGCTCGGTCTGGAGCGTCGGGACGGCGATGTTCACGATCGTGGTGTCGACCATGATCATGAAGAAGCCGAGGATGAGCGGCGGCAGGATGCTCCAGGCGCTGCGGCCGTGGAGGTCGACGAGGGGCACGACGCGCGAGCCGGCGTCGGCGGGCGCCGGGGCCGTGCTCGGGCTGCTGCCCGGGGCGGGAGTGGTCACGAGGTCTCCTGAGGTGAGGTCGTGCGGGGGAAGCGGAACGTGGGCGCGGGCTGGTCGGTCCAGCTCAGCGCGCCCGACTCGAGGTCGGCGACCGTCGCGTCGAGCCACGCGATCTCGGCCGCGACCTGGTGGAGCTGGAACGACGCGTCGAGCAGGTAGCGCCGGGGCAGCCCGCGCGCGACGACGCCGTCGAGGTGCTCGCGCACCCCGTCCGTCGCGGCCGCGAGCGCTGCCCGGCGCTCCCGCAGGAGGGCGAGGGCGTCGTCGAGCGGGAGGTCGTGCACGAGCGCGAGCCCCACCGGGAACGCCGGGTACTCGGGCGGCGTCTCGCGGACGAGGTCGCGCGTGCGGTCGTGGTGCGCGGCGACGCCCGCGTCGGTGATGGCGTAGACGGTGCGCTCGGGCCGGTTGCCGTCGCGGTCGACGCCCGCGCGCTCGACGAGGCCGTCGCGCTCGAGCCGGTCGACCGCGTGGTAGACGGCGCCCGGGTTGAGCCGGACGAGCCGGTCGTCGCGCCGCTTGCGCAGGCGCACGAGCATCTCGTACGGGTGCATGGGCTGGTCGAGCAGCACGGCGAGCACGAGGGTCGCCGTCGGGCTGAGGCGCGGTGCGGGCACGGTCGTCTCCGGGACGGGTAGCACGGGGGGGGTTCGCAGGCGGGGCTGCGTGCGTCGTGCGTCGCGCGACGTCGGCCCCGGGCCAAGAAGTCCGTAAGGAATATTCCGCATGGAATATACGCCTCGACGCGGCGGCGTGTCGACCCGGGACGGTTCGCGCAGTCGTGACCCGCCGCGTAGGTTCACGACACATGAGCGTCCTCGACCTGCTCGACCTCGACGCGACCGCCCTCGCCCACGCGCTCCGGACCGGCGACGCGTCCCCCACCGAGGTGCTCGACGCGACGCTCGACGCCGCCGCGGGCGTCGGCGCGGAGGTCGGCGCCTTCACCGTGCTCACCCCGGACCTCGCGCGCACGCAGGCGCTCGCCGCGGAGTCCGCGCTCGTCGCGGCACGCCGCGCGGGCGCGCCCGTCGCCGGGTCCGCGGAGCCGGGCGCGCTGCCGCCGTTCCTCGGCGTCCCGTGCCCGGTCAAGGACCTCACCATGGTGGAGGGCGTGCCTCTCCGCGCCGGGTCGGCCGCGATCGACCCGTTCCCGGCGCCTCATGACGACGGCGTGGCGACCCTCCTGCGCGCCGCGGGCACCGTCATGGTCGGCAAGACGACCACTCCCGAGCTCGGGCTCCCCTGCTACACCGAGCCCGACGTCGGGCCCACGGCCCGCACGCCGTGGGACCTCGCGCGGTCCGCGGGCGGGTCGAGCGGCGGCGCCGCGGCCGCGGTCGCGGCACGCGTCGTCGCCGTCGCGCACGGGAGCGACGGCGGCGGATCGCTGCGCATCCCCGCCAGCGCGTGCGGGCTAGTCGGGCTCAAGCCGTCGCGCGGGCTCGTGAGCCCCGGGCCGTACGGGGTCGACGGCGCGGGGCTCGCCACGCACGGCGTCCTCACCCGGTCCGTCCGCGACGCCGCGGCGTTCCTCGACGTGCTCGCGCGCCCGTGGCCGGGCGACACCTTCACGGCGCGCCTCGCGGCCGCGCCCGGCGCGCGGCGGCTCCGGGTCGGGCTCCTGCTCGACCCCGTGATCGCCGCCGACGCCCCCGTGCACCCGGCGTGCGCCGACGCCGCCCGCGCGACCGCGGCGCTCCTCGCCGGGCTCGGGCACGACGTCGTCGAGATCCCCCCGCCGTTCGGCCCCGAGCGCTGGGACGCGTTCGCCGCCCTGTGGTCGGTCGGCGCGCTCCAGGCCCCCGTCCCGCCGGACCGCGAGCACCTGCTCGTCCCGCTCACGCGGTGGCTCCGCGAGCGCGGGCGAGGCGTGAGCGGGCTCGCGTACGCGACCGCGCTCGCCGGGGTGCAGCAGCTCACCCGGGAGGTCGCCGCCGCCTGGGCCGGGGTCGACGTCGTGCTCTCCCCCACGCTCGCTCAGCCACCCGCGCTCGTCGGCAGCCAGCGGATGGACGACGACCCGGCCGCCGACTTCGCCGCGCAGACCGCGTTCACCCCCTGGACGAGCGTGTGGAACCTCACCGGCCGGCCCGCGATCTCGCTCCCGCTCGGCGAGGCACGCGTGACCGACCCCGACGGGTCCACGGCGACGGTCCCCGTGGGCGTGATGCTCGGCGCCGACCACGGCGACGACGCGCTCCTCCTCGACCTCGCCGCCCACCTCGAGGAGGCCGCGCCGTGGTCCCACCGACGACCGGGGGCGTCGTCGTGACCGCCTACGTCGCGCTGCTGTTCGCCGTGAACGTGGGCGGGCGCAAGGTCCCGTCCACCGCGCTGCGCGAGCTCGCGGGCGAGCTCGGGTTCGCGCACGCCCGCACGGTCGTCAACAGCGGCAACCTCGTCGTCGCGCCCGGGACCTCCGGCGCGTCCCGGCCCGACGACGTCGCGCGTCTCCTCCACGACGCCGTCGCCGAACGCTTCGGCGTCGATGCCGCCGTCGCCGTGCTCACGACCGAGCGGCTCCGCAAGATCGTCCGCGGCAACCCCCTCCCCGACGACGCGGAGGAACGCCCCGCCGCGCTCCTCGTCCTCGTGGGCGAGACACCGGTCGACCCGGACGGCGCGACCACGATCCAGGCCCGGGGCGGGACCGAGCGAGCCGTCGTCGCGAACGGCGTCCTCTACGTCGCCTACCCCGACGGGATCGGCCGCTCGAAGCTCACGACGTCGGTCCTGACCAAGGCCGCCGGGACCCCGGTGACGGGCCGCAACTGGAACACCCTGACCCGCCTCCTCGCCCTCGCCGAGGACACCCCCACCTGACCGCTCCCGCCGAGGTAGAGCCGTGGTCGGCCGAGGTAGAGCCATGGTCACGCGAGGTAGAGCCATGGTCACGCGAGGTAGAGCCATGGTCACGCGAGGTAGAGCTGTGGTCCGCCGAGGTGGGCATGGTCGGGTCTCAGACGCGCAGGGCTGGGTCCGCGGTGGGGGTGGGCTCGGTGCTCGGGGCTGCGGCGCCGTCACCCTGGTCTGTCGGGCGTGGGTTCTAGGAGCGCCGCTCTGACGCCCCTTCGCATCCGAGCCCACCCCCACCGCTCGGCCGTCGGCTCACCCTGGCTCGGCGACCGGCCGACCAGGCGGCCCTGGCAGCCCGACCAGGCGACCTTGGCTCGTCCGGCACCGATGACGGGCCGAGACGACCTGCTCGGCGTGGCGTCGTGCGGCCCGGGCGACCTCGCGACGGCACGGGGCGACGTCGCGAGGAACAGGTCGAGTCGCGACCCACGACCCACGACCCTGACCTGCGGCTGCGGCCGCGGCTGCAGCCGCAGCCGCAGCCGCGAGGCGCGCGACGGGCGGAGGTGTGCGGTGCCACGCGGCAAGCGGACGCAGCAACGGGAACGTGTCGGCGAGACCGGCACCGCGGGCGGTCGCCCGGGTGAGGGACGACCAGGGTGAGTCGGAGTCGGGCGGGGTGGGTGGTGGTGCCGCGTCGTGGCGGGCCTGGCGGGAGCCGCGAGGAACGAGCGGCGGATGGTAGACGCGGCACCACCACCCACCCCGACCACCCAAGGTGACCAGACCGCCGTCGGGCAGGACCACGGCTCTACCTCGCGCTACCAGGGCTCTACCTCGCGCGACCAGGGCTCTACCTCGCGCTGCCACGGCCCTACCTCGCGCTGCCGGAGCTCTCGCTCACGGGACCAGGGTCCTCTCTCGGGGCGGTGGCTCGGCGCCAGTGCTGGATCTTGTCGACGTCGCGCACGACGACGTCGAGGCGAGCGAGCTCGCGGCGCAGGTCGGCGGCGTCGGACGTCTTGTCGGCCTGGAGCATCGCCGCGCGGGCGCGCAGGACGGCGTCGGCGCTCGGCGGGAGCTCGGGGTCGCCGGGGACCCAGCGCCGGAACTCCTGTGCCCACGGGTCGCCGTCGTGCCACGGCCAGCCGTGCGCACGGAACGCGGCGGCGAGACGGGCCGTCGCGAGCTCCGTGCGGACGTGAAGCAGCTCGACGACCGGTGTCTCGTGATCCTCCCGGTTGCCGGTGCCGGTGCCGTCGCCGGCACCGCGGGGCGAGAGACGTACCGCGGTGGACGCGCGACGGTCGGTGGCGCTCGGCGCCCGACGGCCGAGCACGACGAGGTCCTTGCGGTCGACGAGCACGGCGGTGACGCGGTCCCGGTCGAGCGTGACGCGCTCGTCGCGCAGGGCCACCGTCGCGTGCTCGGCGTCGAGCGTCAGGACCGCGATGTCGCGCACCGCGTGCGCGGCGAACACGAGCCCGGCACCGGCCCCGAGGACGAGGCAGATCGCGACGCCGAGGGTCCCCCGCTCGCCGAGGAGCTCGTCGATGACGCGCGCGAGACCCTGGAACGGCGCCCACGGCAGCCCCGCCATCCATCCGGCGAGGTGGAGCGCCCCGTACGCGAGCAGCGCCCCGAGGACCGGCGACCCGCCCCACAGGAGCCGGCGGTCGAGCGCCGTGGGCCCGACGACCGTCGGCGCGTCCGACGACGCCGTCCGGTCCGGGGACGGGATCGGGGTCGGGGCAGGTGCCGGGGTCAGGGCGGAGTCGGTGAGCTCTGCGGGGGTGGGCTCTGCCGGGGTGGGGTCGGGCGCGGGGCGAGGGACGGCGTCGGGCACCCGCCGATCCTCACGTGCGCTGGCCGCACGCGACGTCGCCCGGGAGGATGATCGCGAGCCGGGCACGTCGGCCGCGCGGGGTATGCCCCGTAGAATCGAGGACGGTGTGCCGGGAAGTCTGGTCGGCCACGGTGTCGCGTCCGCGGGCCGTGCGACGCGACAGCGACCCCGGGAGCACGATGACCCACGCCACCCCGCCCTCCGGCACCCACCCCACCGACCGCCCGTCGACCCGCGTGCGCCTCCGCCGGTGGGTGAGCCGGGAGACGACGGGCGGCGCGCTGCTCATCGGCGCGGCGCTGCTCGCGCTGCTGTGGGCGAACTCCCCGTGGCGGGACGCGTACACGACCCTCTCGGAGACGGTCGTCGGGCCGGCCTCGATCGGCTCCCTGCCCCTGCACCTCGATCTGAGCCTCGAGACCTGGGCGGCCGACGGCCTGCTCGCGATCTTCTTCTTCGTCGTGGGCGTCGAGCTCAAGCAGGAGTTCGTGGCGGGCAGCCTGCGGAGCCCGCGCCAGGCCGGGGTCCCGATGCTGGCCGCGGTCGGCGGCATGGCGGTGCCGGCGGTGATCTTCACGGCGGTCGTGCTGCTCGCGGGCGACGACGGCGCGCTGCACGGCTGGGCGATCCCGACGGCGACGGACATCGCGTTCGCGCTCGGCGTGCTCGCCGTCTTCGGGCGCGGCCTGCCCGCTGCGATCCGCACGTTCCTGCTGACGCTCGCGGTGGTGGACGACCTCCTCGCGATCGTCGTCATCGCGGTCTTCTACACGGCCGACCTGCGCATCGGGTTCCTCGGTCTCGCGCTCGTCGCGGTCGCGCTGTTCGCCGTGCTGGTCCGGGCGTGGCGCACGCGCTGGTGGCTCCTCGTTCCCGTCGCGGTGGTCGCGTGGGTGCTGGTCCACGAGTCCGGCGTGCACGCGACGATCGCGGGCGTCCTGCTCGGCTTCACCGTCCCGGCGCTCGTGATGCACGGCGAGACCGAGTCGCGCACGCACCGGTTCGAGCACGCCCTGCGCCCGTTCTCCCAGGGGATCGCCCTGCCCGTGTTCGCGTTCTTCGCCGCGGGCGTGACGTTCGTCGGGGGCGGGGGCGACGTCCTCGGCCAGCCGGTCGTCCTCGCGATCGTGCTCGGCCTCGTGCTGGGCAAGCTCGTGGGCGTGCTCGGGGTGACGGCGCTCGTCACGCGGTTCACCCCGCTGCGCCTGGCGCCCGGCATCGGGGTGCGCGACCTGCTGCCCGTCGGCCTGCTGGGCGGGATCGGGTTCACGGTGTCGCTCCTCATCGCAGAGCTGTCGTTCCCGGACTCGACGCACACCGACGCGGCGAAGATCGCCGTCCTCGCCGCGTCGACGATCGCCGCCGCCCTCGCGGCGGTCGCGCTGCGCTGGGACGCCCGGCGCGCTCGCACGAACGACATGAACCTCGACGACCTCCCGGACGACGTCGTCGACCACATCGGCGACGAGAAGGACCGCCTCGAGCACTGACGCGACCCGTCGCGGTTCGCCGAGCCCGGTTCCCGGGCCACCCCGGGCCGCCGAACCCGGGGTTGTGGGCGAGAGAGCGGCCCAGCTCGCCCGTATCCCCGGGTTCGGCACCTGGAGGTCCCGCTCAGCAGGTCGGTGCGGCCGGGTGCGACCTCACGCAGCGTCGTGTCCGTCGCGTCATCGGATGTCGGGCTCCTTCGTCGACGCCGTGGCCGGATCGTGACCGCCGCGGGTTGACACCGCGTCGGTCGTGGATCCATGATTCCCGCAACCTGAATCGCCTCTCATGTTTGAGTGGCGCTCCCCCAGGACCACCCAACGAAGGGCGAAGTCATGCGGACGAAGAAGTCCCAGCGGCCGGCACTCGCCGTCGCCGCGCTCGCGGCCGCGAGCCTCGTGCTCGCCGCGTGCGCGCCGACCGACGCGACCGGCGGAGGCACCAGCACCGGAGGCGAGAGCAGCGCGAGCGCCGACCCCGTCGACGTCGGCATCATCTACTCCAAGACCGGGCCGCTCGCCGCCTACGGCGAGGCCTACTACGAGGGCTTCCAGGCCGGCCTCGACTACGCGACCGACGGCACGGGCGAGGTCGACGGCCGGCCCGTCAACGTGACGTTCCACGACGACGGAGGCGACCCCGACAAGGCGGTCGGCCAGGCCAAGGACCTCATCGGCAAGGGCTACCAGATCCTCGGCGGCACGGTCGTGTCCGGCGTGGCGCTTAAGCTCGCCGAGCAGGCGGAGCAGAACAAGGTGCTCTACATCTCCGGCCCCGCCGCGGTCGACGCGCTCACGGGCATCAACGACTACACGTTCCGCTCGGGACGCCAGTCGCTCCAGGACGTCGCGACGGCGGGGACGTTCGTCGACCCCGACGGCGCGAAGGTCGTCGTGTTCGCGCAGGACAACGCGTTCGGCCAGGGCAACCTCGCCGCGGTCGAGGCGGTCCTCGGCGCGCAGGGCGCCGAGGTGACGAGCGTGCTCGTGCCCGAGGACGCGACGGAGTTCACGCCGTTCGCGCACCAGATCGTCGACGCCGCGCCCGACCTCGTGTTCGTCGCGTGGGCCGGGGCGACGTCGGGCGCGATGTGGCAGGGCCTCGACCAGCAGGGCGTGCTCGACTCGACGACGGTCGTCACCGGCCTCGGCGACGTCGCCACCTACGGCGCGTACGGCGCCGCGGCGAGCAAGGTCGACTTCCTCAACCACTACTTCCCCGGCGCGGCGGGCACCGAGGTCGAGGCCGCGATGCTCGCGTCGGTCGAGGCAACCGGCAAGCAGGCGGACCTCTTCACGCCCGACGGCTTCGTCGCGGCCCAGATGATCGTCCACGCGATCGAGGAGGGCGGCGACGACGTCGACGCCATGGTCGACGCGCTCGAGGGCTGGAGCTTCGACGGCCCCAAGGGCACGACGACGGTCCGCGCGTCCGACCACGCGCTGATCCAGCCGATGTACCAGGTCAAGCTCGTGGCCGACGGCGACGCCTGGATCCCCGAGCTCGTCACCGAGGTGCCGGGCGACGACGTCGCGCCGGCCGAGGCGGGCTGACGTGGGCGAGCCGCACGCCCTCCCCGCGCTCGAGGTCCGCGGCCTCGGCCTCCAGATCGGCGGCGCGCGCATCCTCCAGGGCGTGAGCCTCGCCGTCGGGCAGGGCGAGATGCTCGGGGTGATCGGGCCGAACGGCGCGGGCAAGACGACGCTCTTCAACCTGGTGTCGGGGATCCACCGCCCGACGAGCGGGTCGGTGCTCCTCGCGGGAACGGACGTGACGACCACCTCGGTGGCGGCGCGCGCCCGCGCCGGGCTGGGCCGCACGTTCCAGACGTCGAGCCTGTTCCCGCGCCTGAGCGTCCGGGAGAACGTGCGGCTCGCCGCGCAGGGGCGCCTCGGCGGCGCCCTGTCCGTGCTGCGCTTCCCGCGCCGCGGCGACGCCGCGACGCGGGAGGCGAACCGGCACCTCGAGACCGTGGGGCTCACGCGCCGCGCCGACGTCGCGGCCGGGGACCTGTCGCACGGCGACAAGCGCAAGCTCGAGATCGCGGTGCTCCTCGCGACGGAGCCGCGGGTCGTGCTGCTCGACGAGCCCATGGCGGGCGTGTCGTCGGCCGACGTGCCCGGGCTCGTCGAGGTCATCCGCGACCTGCACGCGACCGGCTGCACCGTCCTCATGGTCGAGCACCACATGGACGTCGTGCTCGGGCTCGTGGACCGCGTCGCCGTCATGCACCACGGCGAGCTGCTCGCGTGCGACACCCCCGACGCCGTCATGGCGGACCCGACGGTGCAGAGCGCCTACCTCGGCGTCACGGCAGGAGAGGCAGCATGAGCGCCGGCAGGAACCTCACGGACCGGACCGGAGCGACGGCCGACGTGCCCGTCCTCGAGGTGCGCGGGCTGTCCGCGCGCATCGCGGGGCAGCAGGTCGTCGAGGACGTGACGTTCTCCGTCCCGGCCACGGGCGTCACCGCCGTGCTGGGCCGCAACGGCGTCGGCAAGACGTCGACCCTCAAGGCCGTGCTCGGCCTCATCGAGCGCCGGGGCGAGGTGCGGCTCGCGGGCGAGCGGGTCGACGGCGAGCGCACGGACCGGATCGTGCGCCGCGGCGTCGGGTACGTGCCCGAGGACCGCGAGGTGTTCGCCGGGCTCACGGTCGCGGAGAACCTGCGGCTCGCGGAGCGCGACGCGCACCCGCGGCGCGAGCTCGTCGCGGAGCTCTTCCCGGACCTCGTCCAGCGCGCCGCCCAGCGCGCGGGCACCCTCTCGGGCGGTCAGCAGCAGATGGTGTCGCTCGCGCGCGCCCTGCTCAACGCCAACCGCCTGCTCCTCGTCGACGAGCCCACCAAGGGCCTCGCGCCCCGGATCGTCGGCGAGGTGTCGGACGCGCTCGCCGAGGCGGCCCGCACGGTCCCGATCCTGCTCGTCGAGCAGAACCTCGAGGTCATCGAGCGGCTCGCCGAGCGCGTCGTCGTGATCGACGCGGGCCGCGTCGTGCACACGGGCCCGGCGCGCGAGCTCCTCGACGACCCCGACCGCGTCCAGCAGCTCCTCGGCGTGCACGCCGAGGTCGACCACCACGAGAACGAAGGGGCTGCGGCCCGATGAGCACGATCGTCCTCCTCCTCGTCACGGGGCTCGGCCTCGGGGCGCTGTACTTCCTCGTCGCGTCGGGCCTGTCGCTCATCTACGGGCTCATGGGCGTCCTCAACTTCGCGCACGGGTCGTTCCTCACGCTCGGCGCGTTCGGCGGCTGGTTCGTCGCGCGCTCGCTCGGCGCGGACTCGTGGGGCGTCTTCGCGCTCTCGCTGCTCGCCGGGGCCGTCGTCGGGGCGGGGGCCGCGGCGCTCACCGAGCTCCTGCTCATCCGCCCGCTCTACGAGCGGCACATCGAGCAGGTGCTCGTCACGGTCGGGCTCTCGCTCGCCTCCGTCGCGCTGTTCGAGGGCATGTGGGGCTCGGACCCCGAATTCATCTCCGGTCCCGCGTGGCTCAAGGGCACGACCGACCTCGCGGGCGCGCCGATCCCCAACGACCGCTTCGTCGCGATCGGCGCCGCGGTTCTCGTGCTCGGCGCGATCGTGCTCTTCCTCCAGCGCACGCGTTACGGCCTCATCATCCGCGCGGGCGTCGAGAACCGGTCCATGGTCACGGCGCTCGGCATCGACGTGCGCAAGGCGTTCACGCTCGTGTTCGCCCTCGGCGGCGCCGCCGCGGGCCTCGGCGGGGTCCTCGCCTCGCAGTACTTCGGCTACGTCTCGCCGCACCTCGGCGGGTCGCTGCTCATCTTCGCGTTCATCGTCACGGTCATCGGCGGGCTCGGCTCGCTGACCGGCGCCGCGGTCGCCTCCGTGCTCGTCGCGGTCCTCCAGCAGTTCGCGAACTACTACCTCGGCTACGGCGACCTCATCGTCGTGCTGCTGCTCGCGCTCGTGCTCCTCGTCCGTCCCACCGGCCTCCTCGGGAGGGCAGCCGCATGACCACCCAGACCGCTCCTGGCAGCCGGCCCGACGGCGGCACGCGCGCGGCCGCCGACCCCACCTCCGCTCCCGCCGGGTCCGTGCCGGGCGCCCCGCACCCTGGCGACGCTGCGCGCCCGGCGCGCCGGACGCCGTCGGGCACCGTGGTCCGCACGCTCGCGGGTGTCGCGCTCGTCGCGCTGCTCGCGTGCCTGCCGCTGCTCGCCATCCACGTGCCCGGCGTGCTGCCTGGTCCGACCTACACGCCGGGCGCGCTGCAGATGATGGCGCTGTGCTGGCTCATCGGTGCGCTCGCCCTGAGCTACCACCTGCTGTTCGGCGTCGCGGGGCTGCTGAGCTTCGGCCACGCGCTGTACTTCGCGGCGGGCGTGTACGGGCTCGCGATCGTGCTCGACACGACCGAGATCCCGCTCCTGCCCGCCGCGGCGCTCGTGCTCGTCGGCGGGATCGTCCTCGCGCACGTCGTCGGCGCGATCTCGCTGCGCGTCACGGGCATCTCGTTCGCCATGGTCACGCTCGCGTTCGCCCAGGCGGGCAACGTGCTCGTGCGCCGCAACCCCGGCGGCGCCACGGGCGGCGAGGAGGGCCTCGCGCTCGCGACCGGCAACGTCCCCGACGCGTTCGTGGGCGTCCTCAACACGCGCAACCTCTACTGGCTCGCGCTCGCCGTGCTCGTCGTGGTCTACCTCGTCGTGCTGTGGATCGAGCGGTCGCGCGCGGGGCACGTCGCGGCGGCGACGCGCGAGAACGAGATGCGCGTGCGCGTCATCGGCGGGCGCCCCTACCTCGTCAAGCTCCTCGTGTTCGTCCTCGCGGCGACGCTCGCGACCGTCGTCGGCATGGCGTACCTCCTGCTCCAGTCCGGCGCCGTGCCGCGCGCGACGTCGGCCGACTTCACGCTCACGCTGCTCGTCATGGTCGTGCTCGGCGGCGTGGGCTCACGGTGGGGCGCGATCGTCGGCGGCGTGCTCTACACGATCCTCGACCAGCGGCTCGGGACGCTCGCGAGCTCCGCGGCCGTCGCGGACCTCCCGGCCGTGCTGCGCGTGCCGCTCAGCGAGCCGCTGTTCCTCCTCGGGACCCTCTTCATCCTCGTCGTGATGTTCCTGCCCGGCGGCATCGCCGGCGCCGCGTCGCGCCTCGCCGCGCGCCGCCGCCCGCGGGAGGATCGGGAGGAGGCCCGCGAGCGCCTGGAGGAGGTGGCATGACGACGCAGCACCAGGACGCCCAGGACGGCCTGCACACCCTCGGCCGCTGGACGCGCGACCGCGCGCTCACGACGCCGGACCGCGTCGCGGTCGACGACCGCGGCGTGACCCTGCGCTACCGCGACCTGCACGAGCGCGCGAGCGCCCTGGCGACGGCGTTCCGCGAGGCGGGCTACGGCGTCGGCGACCGCGTGGCCACGGTGACCGGCAACAGCGCCGACCAGGTCGTGCTGTTCTTCGCGTGCGCGCAGGCCGGGCTGATCCTCGCGCCGCTGTCGTGGCGGCTGTCGCCGGGCGAGCTCGCCGCCCAGATCGAGCAGGCCGACCCGGCGCTCGTGCTCGTGGAGCAGGAGTTCTCCGCGCTGGCCGACGCGGCGTTCGACCGGCTGGACCGGCTCGTCCTCCCCCCGCGGCGTACCGAGCTCGGCCGCAGCGGCGTCGAGGCGCGGGTCCCCGCACCGTCGCGCCGCCCGTGCCTGGCCGACGGCGCGCGGGACGCGGACGGCGCAGGCCGGGCCACGGGGGCGCCCGTCCCCGAGCGCCGCGTCGTGCGCGACGACGACCCGCTCCTGCTCGTGTTCACGTCCGGCACCCAGGGCACGCCCAAGGGCGCGCTGCTCACGCACGCGAACTGCTTCTGGACCAACCTCTCGCTCTCGCGCACGGTCGAGCTGACGAGCCACGACGTCGTGCTGAGCGTGCTGCCGCAGTTCCACGCGGGCGGCTGGAACATCCAGCCGCTGCTCGCGTGGTGGACCGGCGCGACGGTCGTCCTGGAGCGCACGTTCGAGCCGGAGCGCGTGCTGCAGCTCGTCGCCGAGCGCCGCGTCACGACGATGATGGGCGTCCCGACGAACTACCTGCTCCTCGCGGAGCACCCAGGCTTCGCGGACGCCGACCTGTCGTCGCTGCGCCACGCCGTCGTGGGCGGCGCGCCCATGCCCGAGCCGCTGCTGCGCACGTGGCACCGGCGCGGCGTCGCGCTCTCGCAGGGGTACGGGCTCACCGAGGCCGGGCCCAACGTGCTGTGCCTGCCGGACGACCAGGCGCGCGAGCGCCTCGGGTCGGCCGGGACGCCGTATCCCCACGTCGAGGTCGCCGTCGCGGACCCGGTGACCGGGCGCCACCTCGACGGGCCCGCGGCGGGCGAGCTGCTGGTCCGCGGGCCCGGGGTGTTCGCCGGGTACTTCCGCGACGAGGCCGCGACGGCCGCCGTCCTGCACGACGGCTGGCTGCGCACCGGGGACCTCGTCGAGCGCGACGCCGACGGGTACTACCGCGTGGTGGACCGGATCAAGGACGTCTTCATCGTCGGAGGCGAGAACGTCACGCCGTCCGAGGTGGAGGCCGTGCTCCGGCGCCACCCCGGCGTCGCGGACGTCGCGGTCGTGGGCGTCCCGGACGACCGGTGGGGCGAGGTCGGCGCGGCCTTCGTCGTCCCGCGCCAGGGCTTCCCCACCGACGCCGAGGATCTCGAGGCGTTCTGCCGCCGCGAGCTCGCGCACTTCAAGGTCCCGCGCCGCTTCGACCTCGTCCCGTCCCTGCCCCGCACGTCGCTGCACAAGGTGTCGCGCCGCTCGCTCGCCGAGCGCGTGACCGTCCCGGAGGACTCATGAGCACCCAGCCCCGCACCGCCCGCGGCAACCGCACGCGGGCCAAGATCCTCGCCGCGGCCGAGCAGGTGTTCGCCGAGGTCGGGTACCACGACGCGTCGATCGTGAAGATCACGGAGGCGGCGGGCGTCGGGCAGGGCACGTTCTACCTGTACTTCGAGTCGAAGATCGACGTGTTCGACGAGCTCGTCGACGACCTCAACCGCCGCGTGCGGCACGCGATGATCGAGGCGAGCTCGCAGGCAGGCTCGCGGCTGGCCGCCGAGCGCGCGGGCTTCGAGGCGTTCTTCCGCTTCACCGCCGAGCACCCGGCGCTCTACCGGATCGTGCGGCAGGCCGAGTTCGTCTCGCCCGGGGCCCTGCGCCGGCACTACTCGCGCATCGTCGAGGGCTACATGACCGGGCTCGACAAGGCGCGTGCCAACGGCGAGGTCGGCCACGACGTCGACCCGGAGGTCGCCGCGTGGGCGCTCATGGGGATCGGCGAGATCGTCGGCATGCGCTGGGTCCTGTGGGGCGGGCGCTGGGACGAGGGCGCGGAGCCGCCGTCGTACGACACCGCGGCGGCCGAGGTCCCCCCGCACGTCTTCGAGCAGACCATGCAGTTCATCGAGCGCGCGCTCGCCGCACCGCGACCCGCTGCCGAGGCCGGGACCATGACCCAGACCGGAACCACGACCGAAGGAGACGCGCAGTGACCGTCCCCGCCACCGTCCACGCCGCGTCCACGCCCGCGGCCCCCCCGCTCGCCGGGCGGCGCGCGCTCGTCACGGGCGGCGCGAGCGGCATCGGCGCGGCGTGCGCGCGCGAGCTCGCCGCGCGCGGCGCGCACGTGACCGTCGCCGACGTCGACCCCGACGGCGCGCAGCGTCTCGCGGACGAGCTGGGCGGCGAGGCGTGGGTCGTCGACCTCGCCGACACGCGTGCCCTCGACCACCTGAGCCTCGACGTCGACGTCCTCGTCAACAACGCGGGCGTGCAGCGCGTGAGCCCCATCGAGGAGTTCCGCCCCGACGACTTCCGCCTGCTCCACGCGATCATGCTCGAGGCGCCGTTCCTGCTAATCCGCGCGGCGCTGCCGGGGATGTACGCGCGCGGGTTCGGCCGCGTGGTCAACATCTCCTCGGTGCACGGGCTCGTCGCGTCGCCGTTCAAGTCGGCGTACGTGTCCGCGAAGCACGGGCTCGAGGGGCTGTCCAAGGTGACGGCGCTCGAGGGCGGGCCGCACGGCGTGACGAGCGTGTGCGTCAACCCCGGGTACGTGCGCACGCCGCTCGTGGAGAAGCAGATCGCGGACCAGGCGCGCGTGCACGGCATCCCTGAGTCCGAGGTGCTCGCGACCGTGCTCCTCGCCGAGTCCGCGGTGAAGCGGCTCGTCGAGCCCGAGGAGGTCGCGTCGCTCGTCGGCTGGCTCACCGGCCCGGACGCGTCGATGGTCTCGGGCGCCTCGTGGACGATCGACGGCGGCTGGAGCGCGCGGTGATGGCGGGCACGACGGCGGCCCCCACGTCCGCACACCCGACGGCGGACGCCGCACCCGCACCGCACGACGTGACCGCCGCGACCCACACCTACGCGACGCTCGACGTGCCCGTCGCGGGCGGGCGGCTGCGCGTCGGCGTGTGGGACCCGGTCCCCGCACCCGGCGCACGGCTCGACGACGGTGCGCGCCGCCGCGAGCACGCGCGGCTCGACGACGCGGGGCCCGACGCGGGGCCCGACGCGCGGCCGCATGCGAGGCCGGATGCGATGACCGTCCCGACCGTCCTCGCGGTGCACGGCATCACGGCGTCGCACCGCGCGTGGCCGGCCGTCGTCGCCGCGCTGCCGGGCGTGCGCGTGATCGCGCCGGACCTGCGCGGGCGCGGGCGCAGCAACGGGCTCCCCGGCCCGTACGGCATGGGGGCGCACGCCGACGACCTCGCGGCGGTGCTCGACGTGCTGGGGATCGAGAGCGTCGTCGCGCTCGGGCACTCGATGGGCGCGTTCGTGTCCGTCGTGCTCGCGCACCGCCACCCCGGCCGCGTGTCGCGGCTCGTGCTCGTCGACGGCGGGATCCCGCTCCCGCCGCCCGCGGGCCTGCCCCCCGACGCCGACCACGACCAGGTCCTGCGCGCGCTGCTCGGGCCGGCCGTCGAGCGGCTCGAGCGGACGTTCGCCGACCGCGAGGAGTACCGCGGCTTCTGGCGCGCGCACCCCGCGTTCGCGAGCGCGTGGGAGGAGCCGTGGGGCGACGTCGTCGCGGGGTACGTCGACTACGACCTCGTCGGCGAGGCGCCCGCGCTGCGCCCGGCGTCGTCGGGGGCGGCGGTCTCCGCCGACTCGCTCGAGCTCTACGAGGGCGGGCCGCTCGCGGACGCGCTCGCGGGCGACCACCCGCTCGCCGTGCCGCTCGTGCTCCTGCGCGCGCCGCGCGGCCTGCTCGACGAGCCCGAGGCCCTCTACTCCCCCGAGCACCTCGCCGCGTGGCGCGCGCGACTGCCGGGGCTGCGCACCCGCGACGTAGCGGGTATCAATCACTACACGATCATCATGAGCCCGCCCGGCGTCGAGGCCGTCGCGGGCGAGACCCTGCGGGCCCTGGCCGCCGTCACGAGCGGTGGAACCGGGTCGGCGTGTGACGAGGAGGTCACGGCATGAGCCCCACGATCGCGTCCCCACGAGGGACCGGGCTGGACAAGGTGGTCGCGTCCGCGGCCGAGGCCGTCGCCGACGTGCCCGACGGCGCGTCGCTCGCCGTCGGCGGGTTCGGCCTGTGCGGCAACCCGATCGCGCTCATCGAGGCGCTGCTCGCCCAGGGCACGCGCGACCTGTGGGTCGTGAGCAACAACTGCGGCGTCGACGACTGGGGCCTCGGCGTGCTGCTCGGGGCGGGCCGCATCCGGAAGATGACGAGCTCGTACGTCGGGGAGAACAAGGAGTTCGAGCGGCAGTTCCTCTCGGGCGAGCTCGAGCTGGAGCTCACGCCGCAGGGCACGCTCGCGGAGAAGCTGCGCGCCGGGGGTGCGGGCATCGCCGGGTTCTGGACCCGCACGGGGGTCGGCACGCAGGTCGCCGAGGGCGGCCTGCCCCAGCGGTACGACGGCGCGGGCGGCGTCGCGCAGGCCAGCGCGCCCAAGGAGGTACGCACGTTCGGCGTCGGGCCGCGCGGTCGCGACGGGTCGTTCCCCGACGAGGCCGAGTTCGTGCTCGAGGACGCGATCACCACGGACTTCGCGCTCGTGCACGCGCTGCGCGGCGACCGGCACGGCAACCTCGTGTTCCACCGGTCGGCCCGCAACTTCTCCCCGCTCGCCGCGATGGCGGGCCGCGTGTGCGTCGCACAGGTCGAGGAGCTCGTCGAGCCCGGCGAGATCGACCCCGACGAGGTCCACCTGCCCGGCGTGTTCGTGCACCGCGTCGTCGAGGTCGGCCCCGACGTGCCCAAGCGCATCGAGCGCCGCACGGTGCGCCCGGCCGCCGCGACCGACCAGCCCGCGCCCGCGCCGTCGGGCACCGCGACCAGCGTGAAGGAGGGCTGAGACATGGCGCTCACCCGTGACGAGATGGCCGCGCGCGCCGCGCGCGAGCTCCAGGACGGCTGGTACGTCAACCTCGGCATCGGCCTGCCGACGCTCGTGCCCAACTACGTGCCGGAGGACAAGCACCTCGTGCTCCAGTCGGAGAACGGCATCCTCGGCGTCGGGCCGTACCCCACCGAGGACGCGGTCGACCCCGACCTCATCAACGCCGGCAAGGAGACCGTCACCGTCCTGCCGGGCGCCGCGTTCTTCGACTCCGCGCTGAGCTTCGGCATGATCCGCGGCGGCAAGATCGACGCCGCCATCCTCGGTGGGATGCAGGTCTCCGAGTCCGGGGACCTCGCCAACTGGATGATCCCCGGGAAGATGGTCAAGGGGCCCGGTGGCGCGATGGACCTCGTGCACGGCGCCGGCCGCGTCATCGTCCTCATGGAGCACGTGGCGCGCGACGGGTCGCCCAAGATCCTGCGCGCGTGCTCGCTGCCCCTCACCGGGCGTGGGGTCGTGCACCGGATCATCACCGACCTCGCGGTGATCGACGTGACGCCCGACGGCCTCGTGCTGCGCGAGACCGCGCCCGGCGTGAGCGTCGACGACGTGCGCGCCGCGACCGAGCCCGACCTCGCCGTCGCGCTCGACGACGCGCCGCTCGACGTCACCGACGCCGGGCCGGGACCGTCCACGCAGGCCGCGGGGACGCCGTCGTGACGCGCGACGTGCTGCGCCGCGACGTCCCGACCCCGCGCGGTCGCGAGCACGTGCGCGAGGTGCTGGCCGACGGCGACGTGCGGGCCACGGTCCTGCTCGTGCACGGCAACTGCTCGTCGTCGGCGTTCTTCGACCCGCTGCTGCGCGCGCTGCCCGCCGACGTGCGCGGCGTCGCGGTCGACCTGCGCGGGTACGGCGACGCCGAGACCCGTCCCGTCGACGCGACGCGGGGCGTGCGGGACTACGCGGACGACGTCGCCGCCGTCGTCGACGCGCTCGACCTCGCGCACCCGCTCGTCGCGGTCGCGCACTCCGCGGGGGTGGGGGTGGTGCTCCAGCTCGCGACGGACCGGCCCGACCTCTTCGACGCGGTCCTCCTCGAGGCGCCCATGTCGCCGTACGGGTTCGGCGGCACGCGCGACGTCGACGGCACGCCGCTCTCCCCCGACTTCGCCGGGTCCGGCGGCGGCACCGCGAACCCCGCGTTCGTCGCGGCGCTCGCGGTGGGCGACCGCAGCGAGGACGCGGGGTCGCCCCGGGACGTGCTGCGCCGGTTCTACGTCGCCGACCCGGCCTCGCTCGGCGAGCCGCTCGGCGCGCTGGAGGAGCTCCTGCTCGACTCCGTGCTCTCGACGCGCACGGGCGACGACAACTACCCGGGCGACCGGACGGCGTCGGGCACGTGGCCCGGCGTCGCGCCGGGGACGCGCGGCATGAACAACGCGATCAGCGCGAAGTACTGCGACCTGTCCGGCTTCGCGACGTCCGGCGCGACGGCGCCCGTGCTGTGGGTGCGGGGCGACGCCGACGCGATCGTCTCGGACACGTCGCTGTTCGACCTCGCGCAGCTCGGCGCGATCGGCGCCGTCCCCGGCTGGCCCGGGGCCGAGACGCACCCGCCGCAGCCGATGGTCGCCCAGACGCGGGCCGTCCTCGACGCCTACGCGGCCGCCGGCGGGCGGTACCGTGAAGAGGTGCGGCCCGGCGTCGGGCACAGCCCCCACCTCGAGGAGCCGGACGTGTTCCTCGGGCTCCTGCTCGGGCTGGTCGACACTGCCGTTGCCGACGTCGACGCCGCCGCCGCACGAGCGGGCGCCACACCCCCGGCGCCCGCGCAGACACCGCCGTCCGCACCCCTGGAGGTCCAGCCGTGAGCACCACCACCCCGCACTCCCCCGACGACGTCGTGGTCGTCGCCGCCGCCCGCACCCCGCAGGGGCGGCTCAAGGGCTCGCTCTCCGCGCTGACCGCGGTCGAGCTCGGCGCCGTCGCCGCGCGCGCCGCGATCGAGCGCTCGGGACTCGGCGCGGACGCCGTCGACGCCGTGGTGTTCGGCCAGGTGCTCCAGGCCGGGGCGGGGCAGAACCCCGCGCGCCAGACCGCCGCAGGCGCCGGCGTGGGCTGGGACGTGCCCGCCGTGACGGTGAACAAGGTGTGCCTCTCGGGGCTCACCGCCGTCATCGACGGCACGCGGATGATCCGCTCCGGCGAGGCCGAGGTCGTGCTCGTCGGCGGCCAGGAGTCCATGACCAACGCGCCGCACCTGCTCCCCGGGTCGCGCGCCGGGTTCGCGTTCGGCGACGCGACGCTCGTCGACGCCGTCGCGCGCGACGGGCTCACCGACGCGTTCGACCGCGCCTCCATGGGCGTCTCGACCGAGCGCACCAACGTCGGCGACGTGTTCGTCTCGCGCGAGGAGCAGGACGCCGTCGCGGCGGCGTCGCACCAGCGCGCCGCCGCCGCGGCGAAGGACGGCCTGTTCGACGCCGAGCTCGCCCCCGTGAGCGTCCCGCAGCGCCGGGGCGAGCCGGTCGAGGTGCGCGACGACGAGGGCGTGCGCCCCGACACGACGGTCGAGGGCCTCGCGCGCCTGCGCCCCGCGTTCGACCCCGAGGGCACCATCACCGCGGGCAACGCGTCGCAGATCTCCGACGGCGCCGCCGCGCTCGTGCTGACCACCCGCGCCCGGGCCGAGTCCGCTGGCGCGCCCGTGCTCGCGACCGTGCGCGCCTGGGGTCAGGTCGCCGGCCCCGACACGTCGCTGCACTCCCAGCCGGCGCGCGCGATCCGGCAGGCCCTCGACCGGGCCGGGTGGACGGTCGACGACCTCGACCTCGTCGAGATCAACGAGGCATTCGCGACCGTCGTCGCGGTCTCCACGCGCGTGCTCGGCGTCTCGCCGGACGTCGTCAACGTGCACGGCGGCGGCATCTCGCTCGGGCACCCCATCGGCGCTTCCGGCGCCCGCCTCGCCGTCCACGCGGCGCACGAGCTCGCGCGACGCGGCGGCGGGCGCGTCGCCGTCGGGCTGTGCGGCGGGGGCGGCCAGGGAGAGGCGCTGCTGCTGGAGGCGTGAGCCGCCGGCCCGGCCGGCCCGACCCGGCGGGCCGGGCGGGCCGGGCGCACTACCCGCCGACGCGCGGCGGCGCCGGCGGCGGCGGGACCGCCGGCAGCACCTGCGTGTCGGGGTCCGGCACCGGTCGCCGCCGCCGGAGGAACCACCACGCGCCACCGGCGAGCCCGGCGAGGACGACCAGCCCGACACCGATCACCACGACGAGCGCGGCCACCTTGGGGCCGGTGCCCTGGAGACCGAACGTCGCGGGCTCGGCGCCCGGCGACGCCGAGACGGTCCCGCCCTCGACCTGGCTCCCCTGCGGGAGCACCGACGTGCCGTCGATGTCGACTCCCGGCAGCGTCACGACGTAGGTCGGGGCCGCGGCCGCCCCGCCCTGCGTCCACTCCGGGCGGAGCACCAGGTCGAGGTCCGCACCGTAGGACCGGGTGAACGCGCCGCCGGGCAGCGGGTACACGGCGAGCCGAGAGCCGGGAAGGTAGTCGGCGAGCGCCGCGTCGAGCTCCCCCGTCGCGGTGTCGCCGGTGAGCTCGACGCGATACGTGACGGCGTCGTCCGCCTCGTCCACCGCGAGGGTCCCGTAGGTCGAGGTCGGGCGGAGCGCCTCGACGAGCTGCTCCCCCACCGCGGCGTGGTGCTCGGCCGTCAGGGTCAGCGCGACGGTGACGGAGCCGTCGCCGGACTCGGGCAGGCTCGCCTCGACGACGACGGACTCGAACGGGACCGCGTGCTCGAAGACGACGGGCCCTACGACCCCGGACGCGTCCCAGCGGTCGCCGCCGTCCCCCGGCTCCCCGGCGTACAGGGTGCTGGACGACCAGCCGGCGGGGGTGACGAGGTGGCTGGTCGCGAAGACGTCCTCGGCGCAGATCGCGGAGCAGTCGACCGCGTCGACGACGGTCGTGGTCAGCACTCCCGCCTGGTCCGGGGAGACGGCGTGCTCGACCCCGAACTCCGTCGTCGAGGACGCGAGCGCGACGTCGGTCCACGCGGCGACGTCGGAGCTCGTCCCCTCCGGGAACGTCACGACCCAGGTGGTCCCGGCCTCGCCCGGTTCGGTGAGCTCGCCGCCCTCGGGCGTCGCCTCGTCGAAGAAGGCGTCGTAGCCCTCCGGCGAACGGCTGTACGCCTCCCGGGCGAGGTCGTAGCTGATCGAGCGGACGAAGCTCTCGCCCTCGAGCCCCCGGGTCTCGACGCTCAGGCCCCGGACGCCGAAGTCCTTCATGGACGTGAAGTCGATGGCCGCCGTCGTCTCGAACGCGACGCCGCCCACCGTCACCGCGGTCGTCCCGATCTCCGAGGCGTTCGAGCTCGAGTCCGCGGGCACGGCCCCCGTCTCGACGAGCGAGTTCACGAGCCAGGCGAGCAGGTCCTGCGACGTGAAGTTCTCCTCCACCTCCAGCCCCTGGCGAAAGACGCTGTCGGCCAGGACGATCCGCGTCCCGGTGTCGAGGTCGACGACCCCGCCGGCGCCGAGGATCGACACCACCTTCTCCTGGTAGTCCTCAGGATCCTCGAACGGCACGGTGAAGGTGAAGATCGACTCGCCCTCCGGCCCTTCCGTGCGCCCTTCGTAGGTCATCGCGCTCGGCAGGGACGCCGTGATCGCGCCCTCGATCGCGGCGACACCGCCCGTGACGTGGTCCGCGATGTCGCTCGCGGAGAGGGTCGTGGTGATGGTCCGGACCCCCGAGCCGTCGTCGTTCACGGTCAGCGTCGTGCTGATGACCGCGCCGCAGGCGGACAGCAGGAGCACCACCCCCGCCAGGAGCGCGCTCCGGAGCGCTCGCACCGCTCCGCGGCCTGACTGCTTGATCCCCTCGCGCACGACGGTTTCCCCCTGGTTCGTGTGGCAGCCGCACCCTCGGGCCGGGCGACCGGCCGGGTGCTGCGGAAAGACTGGCGCGGTCCGCGGGTCCGGGCGCCCGGGGTTCACATCGTGGAACCGCCCTCCGCCGACCGAGCCGCGGGAGCGGAGCGGTTCGACAGGACGGCGTGGAGCGCCTCGCCTACGCTCGCGACGTGCAGCCCACCGTGACGGAGACCCGTGCCCCCGAGCCCGTCGACGAGGAGCCCGTGCGGCACGGTGCGTGGGGGCGGTGGCTGCGGCGGTTCTCGGCGACCGGGCTGGTGCTCGCGCTGCTCTGGTTCTGCCTGTCGTTCACGCCCTCCCTCATCCCCCGGGCCTGGTACTACCAGGCCGTGATCTCGGGCGTGAGCGCGGTCGGCGGGTACGGCGTCGGGGCGTTCGTCGAGTGGTTCGCGGTCAAGGTCGGGCTGCGCATCCGGTGGACGGCGCGCGCGAGCCGGGTCGCGTGGTGGGTGCTCGCCGGGGCGACCGTCGTGCTCGTCCCGCTCTCGCTGATCCTCGGCGCCCGCCGCCAGATCGAGCTGCGGCACCTGTTCGGCATGTCCGAGGACGTCCCGGGGCGCGAGGTCGCCACGCTCGCGCTGGCGCTGGTCGTCGCGCTGCTCGTGCTCCAGACCGGGCGAGGGCTGCGCCGCGTCGCACGCTGGGTCGCGCGGCTCGTCGGCCGGGTCGTACCCGCCCCGGTCGCGCGGTTCGTGAGCGGCGTGGCGGTCGCGGTCGTCGTGGTGCTCGTGTTCAACGGCGTCGTCTGGTCGGGCGCGATGAGCGCGCTCAACTCGATCTACTCGGCCGCGAACGCCGACGTCGACCCCCGCCTGACGCCCCCGGCCCAGCCCGAGCGGTCCGGGTCGGCGGCGTCTCCCGAGACGTGGGACTCGCTCGGCGCGGAGGGCCGCAAGTTCGTCGTCTCCGGGCCGACCCTCGACGAGCTGACCGCGTTCGCCCAGGCGGGCGACGTCGTCGACCCCGCGGACGTGCGCGAGCCGATCCACGCCTACGCGGGCCTCGACCCCGACGGCGACCTCGACGCCACGGCGGCGCGCGTCGTCGACGAGCTCGACCGCACCGACGCGTGGGACCGGTCGGTCCTGGTCGTCGCGACGACCACCGGGACGGGCTGGGTGGACCCCGGCATGGTCGAGGCGCTCGAGCTCATGCACGGCGGCGACACCGCGATCGCGAGCATGCAGTACTCGTACCTGCCGAGCTGGATCAGCTTCGTCGGCGACCGCGCGACCCCGCCCGCGGCCGGCAAGGCGCTGTTCGAGGCGGTGTACGCGCGGTGGTCGCAGCTCCCCGAGGACGACCGCCCGCGCCTGCTCGCGTTCGGCATCTCGCTCGGGTCGTTCGGCATGCAGGGCGCGTTCAGCGGCGTGCAGGACGTCGAGGCCCGCTCCGACGGCGCGATGTTCACGGGGACGCCCGGCTTCACGCCGATGTGGCGCGAGCTCACCGACGCGCGCGACCCGGGGTCGCTGGAGTACGCGCCCGTGCTCGACGACGGCCGCCAGGTCCGGTGGGGCGCGCCCGTCGAGACCGGGGTCGCGGACCTGTGGGGTCCCGGTCCCCGGTGGGACGAGCCGCGCGTCGTCTACCTGCAGCACGCGTCCGACGGCGTCACCTGGTGGGGCCCGGAGACGCTGTGGTCCGAGCCCGACTGGCTGCGCGAGCCCCGCGGCCCCGACGTCCTGGGCGACGTGCGATGGTACCCGTTCGTCACGTTCTGGCAGCTCACGGGCGACCTGTTCGTCGCCGCGGCGTCGGACATCCCGCCCGGCCACGGCCACGTCTACAAGCTCGAGTACGCCGACGGTTTCGCCGCGCTGCACGCCCCCGACGGCTGGTCGGAGGCCGACACCGCGCGCCTCAAGGACGCGATGGACGCGCCGACCCAGGGCGGCTCGATCGGCTGACGCCCGCACTCACCGTGGGGCGTGGGACTCGAGGAACGCGTACACCTCCGTGGTGTCGACGCCGGGGAACGCGCCGGTCGGCATCGCGGCGAGCATCGACGCGTGCGGGCGGGCGCTCGGCCACGACTGCCCGGCCCAGCGGTCGGAGAGCGCGTCGGGCGGGCGGCGGCAGCACGCGCCGTCGGGGCACCGGGAGACGAGGCGCTCGGTCGTGTCGCGACCGAGGAACCACTTCACGTGCGCGAACGGGACGCCGACGCTCACCGAGAACTCGCCGTCCGCCGACGCCTGGACGCGCGACGTGCACCAGTACGTGCCGCTCGGGGTGTCCGTGTACTGGCTGAACGGGCTGAGCCGGTCCTCCACGGCGAACACCGTGCGCGCGGTCCAGCTGCGGCAGACGTACTGCCCCTCGACGGCGCCGAGCGGGTCCGCCGGGAAACGCACGCCGTCGTTCTCGTACGCCTTGTGGATGACACCCGACTCGTGGACCTTCATGAAGTGCACCGGGATGCCGAGGTGCTTCGTCGCGAGGTTCGTGAACCGGTGCGCGGCCGTCTCGTACGACACCGCGAACGCGTCCCGCAGGTCCTCGATCGAGATCTCGCGCGCGTCCTTCGCGGCGCGCAGCGCCTTGACCGCGTGACGCTCCGGCAGCAGGAGCGCCGCCGCGAGGTAGTTGGCCTCGACGCGCTGGCGCAGGAACTCGCGGTAGTCGCGCGGCTCCGCGTGGCCGAGCACGTGCGGCGCGAGCGCTTGGAGGAGCGCCGACGTCGCGTTGGACCGCCCGCGCATCCCGTTGCTCGGCAGGTAGACGCGGCGGTGGCGCAGGTCGAGCACCGAGCGCGTCGAGTGCGGCAGGTCGCCCACGTAGTGCAGCGTGAACCCGAGGTGGGCCGCGATGTCCGCCGCGACCCGCTGGGGCAGCGGGCCGCCCGCGTGCCCGACGCCGTCGAGCAGCTCGGCCGCCGCGTCCTCGAGCTCCGGGAAGTAGTTGTCCTGCGCGCGCATGGTCGCGCGGAGCTCCGCGTTGGCGCGGCGCGCCTCCTCGGGCGTCGCTGCGCGCTCGGTGTGCAGGCGCTGGAGCTCGCGCTCCAGCGCCACGATCGTCTCGAGCGCGTCCGTCGGCAGCGACTTGCCGACCCGGACCGGGCGCAGCCCGAGCGCGTCGAAGAGCGGACCGCGCTGCGCGCGCTCCAGCTCGATCTCCAGGGCGTCCCGGCGCGACGGCGCCTCGGGCGACAGCAGGTCGTCGAGGCTCGCGCCGAGCGCCCGCGCGACGGCCTGGAGCAGGGCGAACTTGGGCTCGCGCTTGCCGTTCTCCAGGAGCGACACCTGGGACGGCGCGCGGCCGATCGCCGCGCCGAGCTCGTCGAGCGTCATGCCCCGCGCGGTGCGCAGGTGCCGGATCCGGCGGCCGATCGTCAGGGCGTCGGGCTCGCTCTCGAGCGGGATTTCCGCATGTTCCGCGATTCCGGCCGGTCGCGTCGTCGGGATAGCCATGACTGAGAGTGACACGCGCCACTCCTTCCGCACAAGAGAAGAAGTGCGATTCTTTCGCTCGATCTGGCTTGAGACGGGGTTGTCAGCGGGAGGAAGGTCGAAGCACGGACCTCGCCGAGGTCCACCGACCGGCCCGTCCGGTCCGCGCAGCGCGGACCGGCGCACCACCAGGAGGCACCCGTGAACAGGCCCACCATCGTCAGCCGCCGCTCCCCGTCCGAGTACGCGGGCGGCGCCCGTCCGCTCGGCGCCGTCGCGACGACGGCGGACGTCGCGGGCCGCACCCCGGACCGCTCCGGCTCCCGGCCCGGCGACCAGACCCAGACCGCGGCCGAGATCGCCGAGCAGTGGGCGACCGACCCCCGCTGGGCCGGCCTCCAGCGCGACTACACCGCGGAGGACGTGGTCGCGCTCCGCGGCTCGGTGCGCGAGGAGCACACGCTGGCCCGTCGCGGCGCCGAGAAGCTGTGGGACCTCGTCCACACCGAGGAGTGGGTCGCCGCGCTCGGCGCGTTCACCGGCAACCAGGCCGTGCAGCAGGTGCGCGCGGGCCTCCAGGCCATCTACCTGTCCGGGTGGCAGGTCGCGGCCGACGCCAACCTGTCCGGCCAGACGTACCCCGACCAGTCGCTCTACCCCGCCAACTCCGTGCCCGCCGTCGTGCGCCGCATCAACAACGCGCTCCTGCGCGCGGACCAGATCGAGACGGCGGAGTCCGGTGCGCCGAGCCGCGACTGGCTCGCCCCGGTCGTGGCCGACGCCGAGGCCGGGTTCGGCGGCCCGCTCAACGCGTACGAGCTCATGCACTCGATGATCGCCGCGGGCGCCGCGGGCGTGCACTGGGAGGACCAGCTCGCGTCGGAGAAGAAGTGCGGCCACCTCGGCGGCAAGGTGCTGGTCCCCACGAGCCAGCACATCCGCACGCTCAACGCCGCGCGCCTCGCGGCCGACGTCGCGGGCGTGCCGTCGGTCATCATCGCCCGCACCGACTCGCTCGCCGCGGACCTGCTCACGTCCGACGTCGACGAGCGCGACCGCCCGTTCCTCACGGGCGAGCGCACGTCCGAGGGCTTCTACCGGGTGCGCCCGGGGCTCGACGCGGTCGTCGCGCGGGGCCTCGCGTACGCGCCGTACTCCGACCTCATCTGGGTCGAGACGGGCGAGCCCGACCTCGAGCTCGCGCGCACGTTCGCCGAGACGATCCACGCGCAGCACCCGGACAAGAAGCTCGCCTACAACTGCTCGCCGTCGTTCAACTGGAAGAAGCACCTCGACGACGCGCAGATCGCGAGCTTCCAGAAGGAGCTCGCCGCCATGGGCTACGCGTTCCAGTTCATCACGCTGGCCGGCTTCCACGCCGTCTCGCACTCCATGTTCGAGCTCGCGCGCGGCTACAACGAGCGCGCGATGTCCGCCTACGTAGAGCTGCAGGAGGCCGAGTTCGCCTCCGAGGCCGACGGCTACACCGCCACCCGCCACCAGCGGGAGGTCGGCACCGGCTACTTCGACCGGGTCGCCACGGCTCTCAACCCCGACGCCGCCACCCTCGCGCTCGCCGGGTCCACCGAGACCGCCCAGTTCCACTAACCCTTTCTCGCGAGGTAGAGGCCCGGTCCCGCGAGGTAGAGGCCTGGTCATGCCCAGGCCTCTACCTCGCGGGACCAGGGCTCTACCTCGGCCTACCAGAGCTCTACCTCGCGACATCGACCTTCGGAGCACGCCATGAGCACCCTCACCACGACCACCTCTCCCCCGGCCTCCGGTCCGTCCGGGACCGGGCCCGACGGCGGCCCGCACGCCGAGCGCCCGGGCGCGCCGACGCCGTCGGGGGCCTTCCGCGTCACCGGCACGCTGCGCGTCACCGGGACGCTGGGCGAGCGCTACCGCGAGATCCTCACGCCCGAGGCGCTCGACTTCCTCACGCTGCTGCACGACCGGTTCGTGGCCCGCCGCCACGAGCTCCTCATGGACCGCCAGCAGCGCCGTCAGGACGTCGCGGACGGGATCGACCCCGACTTCCGCGCCGCGACGCGGCCCGTGCGCGACGACCCGTCGTGGCGCGTCGCGGGCTCGGACGGCGCGCCGGGGCTCGAGGACCGACGCGTCGAGATCACCGGCCCGACCGACCCCAAGATGACGATCAACGCGCTCAACTCGGGCGCGAAGGTGTGGCTCGCCGACGCCGAGGACGCCTCCAGCCCCACGTGGCGCAACGTCGTCGAGGGCCAGCTCGCGCTGCACGACGCGATCCGCGGGACGCTGACGCACACGACCGGCGCGGGCGACCACCGCAAGGAGTACCGCCTGCGCTCGACGACGCTCACCGACCTCCCGACGATCGTGTTCCGCCCGCGCGGGTGGCACCTCATCGAGAAGCACATGCGGTACGTCGACCGGGCCGGGGTCAGCGTGTCGGCGTCGGCGTCGCTCGTGGACTTCGGGCTCTACGCGTTCCACAACGCCCGCGAGCTCGTCGAGCGCGGTCGCGGACCGTACTTCTACCTGCCCAAGCTCGAGGGCTACCGCGAGGCGCGGCTGTGGAACGACGTGTTCGTGCTCGCCCAGGAGTACCTGGGGCTGCCGCAGGGCACGATCCGCGCCACGGTGCTCATCGAGACCCTGCCCGCGGCGTTCGAGATGGAGGAGATCCTCCACGAGCTGCGCGAGCACTGCGCGGGGCTCAACGCCGGGCGGTGGGACTACCTGTTCTCCGTCATCAAGGCGTTCCGCACGCGCGGCGACTCGTACGTGCTGCCCGACCGCGCGCAGGTCACCATGACCGCCCCGTTCATGCGGGCGTACACCGAGCTGCTCGTCGCGACGTGCCACAAGCGCGGCGCGCACGCGATCGGCGGCATGAGCGCGTTCATCCCCGACCGACGCCGGCCCGACGTCACCGAGCGCGCGTTCGAGCAGGTGCGCGCCGACAAGCGCCGCGAGGCGACGGACGGGTTCGACGGCACGTGGGTCGCGCACCCCGACCTCATCGAGGTCGCGCGTGCCGAGTTCGACGCCGTGCTGGGCGACCGGCCGCACCAGGTGTCCCGCCTGCGGGACGACGTCGAGGTGGGTCAGCACGAGCTGCTCGACATCGGCTCGGCACGACGCGCCGGGGCGACGGTGACCGCCGCGGGCCTGCGGTCCAACGTGTCGGTCGGGGTGCGCTACCTCGAGTCGTGGCTGCGGGGCGTCGGCGCCGCCGCGATCGACCACCTCATGGAGGACGCCGCGACGGCCGAGATCTCGCGGTCGCAGGTGTGGCAGTGGATCGCGTCGGGCACGCGCACGGAGAACGGCGTGCCGATCACGCGCGACCGCGTCGAGGCGCTCCTCGCCGAGATCGTCGACGACCTGCCGCGCACCCCGGGCAACCGCATCGACGACGCGGCGAACGTCTTCCGCGCCGTCGCGCTGGCCGAGGACTTCCCGACGTTCCTCACCATCGGTGCGTACTCGCAGTTCCTGGTGGGCTCGGACCCCGACCAGCCGTAACTCGGGCTCCGCCGAACACGACCTTGGTGTCGTTATCCGCGCGATAACGACACCAAGGTCGTTCTCGGGGGCGAGCGGCGGCGTGGTCGGCCGTGGGGCCCCCGGGTCACGTGGTGGCGCGGGGAGGTCGCGGTGTGGGAGCATCCGGCCACGCGCGGCGACACACCCGTCGTCCGGGCGCTCGCCCGCACGAGCCCGGAGCACCATGAGCAACCCCTTCGCGCCGCCGAACCAGTCGACGTCGGGCCCGTCCGGTCCACCCCCGCCGGCGCCCGGGACGCCGCTGCCACCGGTCCCGGTGCCCGGGTCCGCGAGCGCCCCGCCCGCCCCCGGACCCTCTCCTCTCGCGCACACTCCTCCCCTGCAACCCCCTCCCGGGCACGGTCCCGTACCCGGCTACGGCCCCGTCCCGTCGGGCGCCCCGGGCACGGGCCCGACGTACCCCGTCGCCGGGCTCCCCGCCCCGCCCCCCGCGGCCGCGCGCCGCGGGCTGTCGCGCACCGCCGTCGGGCTGATCGTCGGCGCGGCGTGCCTCGCCGTGGGCGGAGGGGTCGGCTTCGCGGCCGGTGTGGCGAGCGACGCGGGCGGGCAGATCGCCGCGTGGTACACCGCGCCGACCGACGAGTGGTCGGACGAGGACTGGTCGGACGAGGACTGGCCCGAGGGCGAGTGGGAGGGCTCCGGCACGCCCGACGACCCGTGGTTCTTCGACGGCTACACCATCGGCGGGGAGGAGTGGGAGGTCCTGCTCGACCCACCGTACGAGGCGACCGCCGAGGTCCTCGCGCACAGCGACGTCAACGCCGCGCCGCCGGAGGGCACGGAGTACTGGATCGTGCCGGTCACCGCGACCTACTTCGGCCCGAGCTCCCAGGTCACCGCGTCGGGCGCGGTCGACCTCGGCTTCGTCGGCGACGACGGCGTCGTCGCCGACGGCCAGTGCGGCGCGGTGCCCGACCCGCTCGTCGGCACGGGCATCATCGGCACCGACGACACCGTGTCGGGCAACGTCTGCCTCGCGGTCCCGGCGGGCGCCGCCGGGCTGTGGACGCTCTCGCTCGAGGGCTACGAGCCCTGGTACCTCACGGCGGACGACCCGCTCGCGAGCTGACCGCCACCGGGGCGCGGGCGCCGCGGCGTTGCTGTGGTCGCCCTGCCTCTGCCGTGCCAGAGTCTCCCCATGGCGCACCCGTGGGAGACCCGATGAGCCCGCGGCCGGTGCGGGCCGTCCGCGCCTGGTGGGACGGCGTCCGGCCCGCCCCGGGGACGTTCTGGCGCTCGGCCGGGGCCGGCGTGCCGGGCGCCGTCGGCGGCGTCCCCGACGGCATGGCGACCGCGACGCTCGTCGGCGTCAACCCGATCCACGGCCTGTACGCGACGGCGATCGGCCGCATCGCGGGCGGTCTCACCGTCGACTCGCGGCTCATGATCGTCACGACGACGAGCGCCGCCGCCCTCGCCGCCGGCTCGGCGCTCGCGGGGGTCGCCGGCGAGGACCGGCTCGCGGCGCTCATCCTCCTCACGACGCTCGCCGGGGCGGTCATGATCGTCGCGGGGCTCGTGGGCCTCGGTCGTCTCACCGGCTTCGTGTCGCACTCCGTGATGACGGGGTTCCTCACCGGCGTCTCCGTCAACATCCTGCTCGGCCAGCTCGACGACCTCACCGGGGCCGACCCGACCGCGTCGCTCGCCGTCGGCCAGGCGTACCAGGTGCTCCGGTCTCCCGGGACGTGGGACCTGCCGACGCTCGTCGTGGGTCTGGGGTCGGTCGTCCTGCTCCTCGCCCTCGGCCGGACGCGGGTCGCCCCGTACGCCGCGGTCGTGGCGCTGGTGGTCTCCGCCGTCGCGGTGTGGGCCCTCGGGGCGACGTCCGTCCAGCTCGTCGGGGACGCGGGCGAGATCCCTGCCGGCCTGCCGTCCCTCGCGCTGCCCGACCTGGGGCTCGTGTCGGTCGACGTCGCCGTGGGGGCGCTCGCGGTGGCGGCGATCGTGCTCGTCCAGGGCGCGGGGGTCGCGGAGTCCGTCCCGAACCCCGGCGGGCGTCGCGCCGACCCGAACCGCAACTTCGTCGGTCAGGGCGTCGCCAACCTCGCGGTGGGGTTCTTCCGCGGGATCCCGGTCGGCGGCTCGGTCGGCCAGACGGCGATCAGCACCGCCGCGGGGGCGCGCGACCGCTGGGCGGGGATCATGTCGGGCGTCTGGGTGCTCGTCGTCCTCGTCGCGCTGTCCGGGCCGGTCGGGGCCGTCCCGTCGGCGACGCTCGCGGCGCTGCTCGCCGTCGCGTCGGTCGGGTCGATCCGGCTCTCGGCCATGGCCACCGCGTGGCGCACGGGCAGCCAGTCCCAGGTCGCGATGGCGACGACGTTCCTCGCCACGCTCCTCCTGCCGGTCGCGGCCGCGGTGGGGATCGGCGCCGCGCTCTCGATCCTCCTCCAGGCGAACCGGGAGTCGCAGGACCTGCGGATCGTCCGCCTCGTCCCCCTCGAGGACGGGCGCTACCGCGAGGAGCCCGCGCCGCGGCGGCTCGACGACGCGACGGTCACGGTGCTCGACGTCTACGGCAGCCTGTTCTACGCCGGTGCCCGCTCGCTCGAGGCCGCGCTCCCGGAGCCCGCGCACGCCCACGACGCCGTCGTCGTGCTGCGCCTGCGCGGCCGGGCGAGCCTCGGCGCGACCGCGTTCACCGTGCTCGCGCACTACGCCGACCGGCTCGGCGAGCGCGGCGGGCGGCTGTACGTGAGCGGCGTGGACCCGGACCTGGCGGAGAAGTTCGAGCACGTCATCGACGTGCGCCTGCACGAGCGGATCGCGGTGTACCCGGCTCGACCCGTGCTCGGCGAGTCGACCGCGGACGCGATGGCGCACGCCGAGGCGTGGCTCGTGCGCGGCGTCGAGACGGCGCAGATCCCAGTGGTGCGGACGGACGGTCCCGTGAAGCGCCTGTGGTCGCGCGTGCGGTCGATGCTGCACCGCGGGTGACCGCGGCGTCGACGACCGGAGGGCGTCCGACGACGGACCGCTCGCGTCAGCCCGCCGCGGCACCCCGCGCGTCGAACCGGTCGCGGTGGTCGCGGATGGTGGTCGTGTTCTCCAGCGCCCACTCGACGAGCGCGAGCACAGGCGGCAGGAGGGTCGCGCCGAGGTCGGTCAGCGCGTAGTCGACGCGCGGTGGCACGACGGCGTGCACCGTGCGACTCACGAGCCCGTCCCGCTCGAGCTGTCGCAGGTTGAGCGTGAGCATGCGCTGCGAGATCCCGTCGATGCCGTGCAGGAGCTCGGTGAACCGCTGCGGCCCGCCCGACAGCATGCCCAGGATGAGGACGCTCCACTTGTCCCCGACCCGGTCGAGCACCGAACGCACCTCGCTCGTGGCCTCGGCCGCCGCGCACCCGCCGTCCGCCGGGATGCCGTGCCGCTCCGCGAGCTCGCGCACCACGGGCACGTGGGTGCTCGGCGTCGTGGTCATGGGGGGTCTCCGTCTCCAGGGCGTGCGGCTCCGTGTGCCTCTCGCACACGGGTGTGCCTTTTGTAGCGCCACCCATGGTTACCCATCATGTGCCCAGGCACAAAGAGTGACCGGCCGCCCTGGGCCGTCGCCGCCTCCCCTCGAAGGACTCGCGCATGAACGTCGCCCTGTGGATCGCCTCCGGTCTCCTCGCCCTCGCCTTCCTCGGCGCCGGCCTCATGAAGGCCCTGCGCCCGATCCCCGTGCTCCAGGAGCAGATGCGGTGGGTGACGCCGGAGCGCACCGCGGGCGTGCGTGCGATCGGCTGGCTCGAGGTCGCGGGCGCCGTCGGCGTGATCCTGCCCTGGGCGCTCGGCGTCGCGCCGGTCCTCACGCCGGTCGCGGCGGTCGGGCTCGCGCTCACGCAGGTCGGCGCGATCCCGCTGCACGTGCGCCTCGGCGAGGCCAAGGCCGTGCCGGCGAACGTCGTGCTGCTCGCCCTGTCGGTGTTCGTCGCCGTGGGACGGTTCGCCGCGCTCTGAGCCCCGTGCCGCCCATGGGCGGCGCCTGCTCCACGCGGGACTCGCGCACGAGCGTGCCCCGCCGCGCGAGGGGCACGCTCAGCCCAGCGCGTGCACGAAGTCGACCCGCTGGGCCGCGAACCACGCCTCGTCCTCGCGGATGGCGTCCCCGACGCCGTCGTCCCACATGCGCTGCCAGCCGCCGCCCCGCGTCTGCGCCGCGTGCCGCATCGCGTACCAGCTCCGCGCGAAACGCTGCGCCAGCACGTCGAGCAGCGCGAGCCGCTCCGACCGGTCCAGCCCGTACGCCTCGGTGAGGATGCGCGCGCGCCGCGGCGCGTCGAGGCCCCGCAGGGCCTCCGGCCGCCTCTCGGGCGCGCTCACCGGCGCCCAGTAGCGCAGGGTCGTCGCCACGTCGAGCAGGCGCGTGGTCGGCGCGGCGAGGTCGAAGTCGACCACGCCGACGAGCCGGCGCGGACCCTGCGGGTCCTCGCCCGCCGGGACGAACAGCGCGTTCTCGACCGTCAGGTCGTTGTGCCCGACGACGTCCGGCACGTCGAACACGTCCGGCACCTCCGGGAACTGCACCCGCTCGGGCCACGCGACGCCGTCGGGCAGGACGACGTCGCGCGACACCGCGTGCAGGTCGCGCTGCCACTCCCCGAGCTGGACGAGCACGTCCTCGTCGGCCGCCCACGCGTGCGGCGGCCGACCGCCCATCTCGCCCGGCAGGAACGTCACGACCTCCCGACCGTCGTCGTCGACACCGAGGAACCGCGGCGCGCGCTCGAAGCCCGCGCGCTCCAGGTGCAGCAGGTACGCCTCGACGGCAGGGCTGTGCGGGCCGCGCGGACGGCGGACCGTGTCGCCGCGCCGGACGATCCCGTCCGACACGTCACCGCCCAGCAGCGGGACCTCGACGTCGTCCGCGTCGTCGCGGTACGGGAGCATATCGGTCATACCCGACACCCTCGCACGCGCGGCGGGCCCGTGACCAGGCCCGCCGCGCCGTCGCTCTAGGCGACCGCCTCGAACGGGTACCGCCGACGCAGGACGAGCCGCTGCACGAGCGTCCACGTCACCGTCACGAGCAGGTACACCCCCGCGGCGAGCGGGACGAAGCACGCGATCACCGCGGTCATGAACTGCAGAGCGCCGAGCGCGTTCTGCAGGGCGGGTCCCGCCGGGGCGCCAGGGGTTCCCGACGCGCCGGGGCCGGTCGGCGTCCGGGGCACGGCGAGGCGCCCGCCGGGCAGGCTGGCCCGACGCGTCAGCTCCCCGACGAGCGCGATCAGGAGCACGACCGCGCCGGCGACAGCGAGGGTCGGGAGGGCCGCCGCACCCGCACCGAGCGAGCCGACGAGGCTCGAACCGAGGGGTGCGCCCCACAGCGTGTGGCCCAGCAGCGCGTTGCCGTGCCCGGCGATCTGCGCATGGAGGAACAGCGCGTAGACCACGCCGACCACCGGTGCCTGGGCGAGCATCGGCAGGCAGCCGGCGAACGGCGTCGTGCCCTCCGCGGCGTAGAGGTCGAGCGTCGCGCGCTGCAGCTTCTGCGGGTCGTGGCGGTGGCGGCGCTGGAGCTCCGCGAGCCGGGGCGCGAGTCGTGCACGGTCACGCTCCGCCTTCGCCTGCGACACGCCCACGGGGACGAGCACGGCGCGGACGGCGAGCGTCAGGAGCACGACGGCCCCGGCGGCGGCCGCTCCTCCGGCGACGGGTTCCAGCAGGTGGGACAGGCCCATCAGGGCACGGTAGGCCGCGTCGAGCACGGTGGAGACGAGCGGGAGGTCGAGCAGGTTCATGGTGGTGTCCTCGGTCGAACGTGCGGGGTACGCGTTCGCCGATCACCCTGCGCCGGCAGGCAGGAGCACGCCCGCGGCGTCGTGCGCGCGGGGTACGGGTGCGGGAGGCCTCGGCCGGGTGATCAGCCGAGGAGACGGCCGGGCGCCCGTGGCCGGGCGCGGCCGGGTGCGTCCGGGTCGCTCTGGGTGACGACCGGCCCGACGTCGACCGTGTCGCGGAGCCGGCCCGCCGGGCGCGCTGCCACGCCGAGCGCGAGCGGGGCGCCCCAGCGTGCGGTCACCACGGCCACGGCCGCGACGAGGGCGGTGGCACCGAGGAGGAAGAGCGTGGCCGTGAGGGTCGACGTGCCGAGCAGGAGCGCGAGCGCCGACGCGACGTCGCGCGCGACGACGAGAAGGTCGTTCATCGCGCCCCTCCTCTCCGGTCCTGGGCGGCCGTGGCCCAGCCTAGGACACGTGGAGCGCCGACCACTCGTCGTCGGTGAGGAGACGCGACCGGATGATGAACCGCACGCCCTCCGGCGCCTCCACGCTGAACCCCGCGCCGCGGCCGGGCACGACGTCGATCGTCAGGTGGGTGTGCTTCCAGTACTCGAACTGCGCACGGCTCATCCACACGGGCACCGTGAACGCGCACGCGCCGCCGGGCTCGCCCGGTCCGCCGTCGTCCGGGACGACGGCGAGGTCGCCGAGGTGCACGTCGGCGTCGCCGAGCAGGAAGTCGCCCTGCGGGTAGCACATGGGCGACGACCCGTCGCAGCACCCGCCGGACTGGTGGAACATGAGCTCGCCGTGGACCGGCCGCAGCCGCGCGAGCAGCGCCGCGGCGTCGTCGGTGAGCGCGACTCGCCCCGCAGGTGAGCGGTCCGAGTGAGGCGAGGGGACGTCGTCGGGCACGAGGACCTCCTGGGCACGGGACGAGAACGAGAATGCGCGCCGCCGAGAACGGGGTTGCTGTCTTTCCGGACATCAGAGCGACAGCAACCCCGTGTTCGGCGGGGTAGGGAGCGAGGGCTAGAAGAAGCCGAGCTTCTGGGCCGAGTAGGAGACCAGGAGGTTCTTCGTCTGCTGGTAGTGGTCGAGCATCATCTTGTGGTTCTCGCGCCCGACGCCGGAGCCCTTGTACCCGCCGAACGCGGCGGCCGCCGGGTACGCGTGGTAGCAGTTGGTCCACACGCGCCCGGCCTCGATGGTGCGGCCCGCGCGGTAGGCCGTGTTGCCCGACCGCGACCAGACGCCGGCCCCGAGCCCGTACAGGGTGTCGTTGGCGATCGTCATGGCGTCGTCGAAGTCGGAGAAGTCGGTCACGGCGACGACGGGCCCGAAGATCTCCTCCTGGAAGATCCGCATCGAGTTCTTGCCCTCGAAGATCGTGGGCGCCACGTAGTACCCGCCCGCGAGGTCGCCGCCCAGCTCGGCGCGCGTCCCGCCCGTGAGGACCTTCGCGCCCTCCGCCTTGCCGATCTCGATGTACGACAGGATCTTCTCGAGCTGGTCGTTCGACGCCTGCGCGCCGATCATCGTCTCGGTGTCGAGCGGGTTGCCCTGCTTCACCGCCTGCGTGCGCTCGATCGCGTCACCGAGGAACGTGTCGTAGATCGACGACTGGATGAGGGCGCGCGACGGGCACGTGCACACCTCGCCCTGGTTGAGGGCGAACATCGTGAACCCCTCGAGGGCCTTGTCGTAGAAGTCGTCCCGCGCGTCGGCGACGTCGGAGAAGAAGATGTTCGGCGACTTGCCGCCGAGCTCGAGCGTGACCGGGATGATGTTCTGGCTCGCGTACTGCATGATCAGGCGGCCGGTCGTCGTCTCGCCCGTGAACGCGATCTTGCGGATGCGCGGGCTGGACGCGAGCGGCTTGCCGGCCTCGACGCCGAACCCGTTGACGACGTTCACCACCCCGGGCGGCAGCAGGTCCCCGACGATGTCCATGAGGAAGAGGATCGACGCGGGCGTCTGCTCGGCGGGCTTGAGCACGACGCAGTTGCCCGCCGCGAGCGCCGGGGCGAGCTTCCACACGGCCATGAGGATCGGGAAGTTCCACGGGATGATCTGGCCGACGACGCCGAGCGGCTCGTGGAAGTGGTACGCGATGGTGTCCTCGTCGATCTCGGAGATCGACCCCTCCTGCGCGCGGATCGCGCCGGCGAAGTAGCGGAAGTGGTCGATCGCGAGCGGGATGTCGGCGGCGAGCGTCTCGCGGACGGGCTTGCCGTTCTCCCACGTCTCGGCGACGGCGATCCGCTCGAGGTTCTCCTCCATGCGGTCGGCGATCTTGTTGAGGATGTTGGCGCGCTCGGTCGCGCTCGTGCGGCCCCACGACCGGGCGGCGCCGTGCGCGGCGTCGAGCGCGCGCTCGACGTCGTCGGAGTTCCCGCGGGCGACCTCGGTGAAGGTCCGGCCCGTCACGGGGCTCGGGTTCTCGAAGTACTGCCCGCCGGCCGGCGCGACGTACTCGCCGCCGATCCAGTGGTCGTACCGGGCCTTGTACTCGGCGATCGCCCCGTCCGTGCCGGGGGCTGCGTAGACCGTCATCGTCTGCCTCCTCGCAGTGCTGGCTCGCCGCGCCCCCAGGGAGGCCGGGCGGGAGATGCCCGACGGCGGTGCGCGGCACGGCGCCTCGTCGCGCCGTGGCACGACGCTAGGCGCCGGAGGGTTGCACGACCGTTGCAGCGCTGCGGGCGGTCAGCCCAGGTCGTCGTCGAGGAGGTCGAGGTGGGCGCGCGCGCGGACCCAGCGCGGGCTCCCGGGGTCGGCGAGGCCCTGGAGGAGGGTCCACGCCGTGTGGTCCTCGGCGCCGTCGTCGGTGCGGGTCCAGGCGTCGAGGACGTCGGCGTCGCGCGCGGAGACGGCGGCCGTGCGGAGCTCGGCCGCGAGCTCGGCACGCAGCCGCTCGACGGCGGGCGCGCCGGAGCGCGGGAGGAGCGGCGCGCGATAGGCGGCGATCGCTCCCCGGACGTCGCCGACGGCGAGCAGGTCGCGCACGTCGTCCGCGTCCGTGCGCAGCGGGCGCGCGAGGCGGTACGGGCGGGACCCGGCGAGGAGCGGGCCGGCGACGCGGCGCAGGCGCGAGACCTCGGCGCGCACCGTGACGTCGGAGAGGTGGCCCGGGTGCAGGAGCACGGCGAGCTCGTCCGCGGACAGGCCGCGCGGGTGCACCGCGAGCAGCGCGAGGATCTCGGCGTGCCGCAGGGAGAGGCGGTGCCCGAGGCCGTCCGGGGCGCGGAGGACGGGCGACGACCCGAGCACGAGCAGCTCGGGCGCGCCGTCGTGCGGTGGCGCGGGGACGGCCCCGGTGCCGTCGGTCGTCGGCGCCGCCGCGCGCTGGGCCAGCTCACGCTCGAGGCTCAGCACCGTGGCGCGCACGAGCGAGAGCACGACGCCCGAGGCGGCCGACTGCCGGCCCGTGACGTCGAGGACGCCGAGGACGCGGCCGGTCCCGGGCTCGTGGATGGGGACCGCCGTGCAGCTGAACGCCTGGACGGGGCGCGAGAAGTGCTCGGCGCCGAGGACCTGCACGGCGCGGCGTGCGGCGAGCGCGGTGCCGGGCGCGTTCGTCCCGACGCGCTCCTCGCGCCACACCGACCCCTCGACGAACCCGACGCGCTCGACGGCGTCCCGCAGGGAGCGGCTGCCCTCGACCCACAGGAGCCGGCCCGCGTCGTCGGACACCGCGACGGCCAGGCCGTCGTCGGCCGCGGCGTCGACGACGAGCTCGCGCACCACCGGCATGACGGACGCCAGCGGGTGGGCGTCGCGGTAGGCGACGAGGTCGTCGTGGGCGAGCCCGGAGCCGGTGCGCGGACCCTCGGGGTCGACGCCGCTGTGCACGGACCGGCGCCACGAGTCGGCCACCACGGGGTGGATGCCGGGCGGGAGCACGCCGTCGACGAGGAAGGAACGGTAGGCGGCACGGACCGAGCGGGCGTCGCGGCGCGCGCCGGGGCGGCGCGGGTGCGCGTCCGAGCGCAGCGGCGGTGCGAGAGTGCGCGGCACGGGACCTCCCACGTCGTCGTGCGGTGCTGGGGCCCAGTGTAGGGCGCGCCCGTCGGCCCGCTACCGCGCGACCGCGGGCGCCCCGCCGCCCGCGGTCGCGGCGGCCGCGACGCGGCGCAGCCCGGCGAGGACGACGCTCGTCGCCGCGGTGGGCGGGGCACCCCGGCGCACGGCGGCGTAGACCGGTCGCGTCCGGGGCACCCGCAGCGGGCGCGCGACGACGTCGTAGCGCGGGTCGACGGCGAGGCCCGGCAGCAGCGCGACGGACAGGCCCGCCTCGACGTGGGCGAGCAGCAGCTCGTAGCTGGGGAGCCGTGCGACGACGCGCGGCTCGAAACCGGCGTCGCGGCAGGCGCTCTCGACGAGGGTCGAGAGGTACCGGCCGGGCAGGTCCGCGGCCCAGCGCGCGTCGGCGAGGTCGGCGAGGTCGACCGGGCCCTCCCCCACCACCGTCCCCGCCGGGGCGTCCGCCGACGCGTCGGTCGGCGTGACGAGGACGACCGGGTCCTCGTGCAGCGGGACGGTCGCGACGTCGGGACCCGCGAGCCGCGCGCCGTCGAGCAGGTCGGCGGTCACCGCGACGTCGACGTCCGCGCGGCGCAGGGCCGGACCGCTCTCGCGCGGGTCGAGCTCGACGACCTCGACCTGGACCCGGGGGTGCTCGGCGGCCAGCCGTCGCGCGAGCGGGATCACGAGGGCGCGCACGGCGCTCGAGAACGCCGCGACCCGGACGACCCCGGCGGGCTGCCCGTCGGGGTGGGCGAGCTCCGCCTCCGCGAGCGCCATCTGGTCGAGGATCACGCGTGCGTGCCGGGCGAGGGTGCGGCCGGCGGGCGTGAGGCGCACGCGCCGCCCGGTCCGCTCGACGAGGCGCGCCCCGGTCTCCGCCTCGAGCGCCGCGAGCTGCGCGGAGACCGCGGACGGGCTGAGGTGCAGGGACGCGCCGACCGCGCGCACGGTCCCGAGACTCTCGAGCCGGGCGAGGATCTGCAGCCGGGCGGCGTTGAGCACGCGGTCCTCCGTCCCGGTCGGCTCCCGTTGTGCGTCTTCTCCGCACAGACTGTACGAGAACTCGTGCTGTACGTGCACAGGGCGACGTCCCTACGCTCGGGACATGGCTGCCGTCCCGTCCCCCGCCGTCACCTCGTCGACCCCCTCGGTCCCGTCCCTGACCCCGTCCGCGGCGCTCGACGCCGCGACGTTCTGGGCTGACGCCGACCGGCACCTCGTGCGGTACGGAGGGCCCTTCACGCCGGAGATCGTGGAGAGCGCGTCGGGCAGCTTCGTCACGACGGCCGACGGCCGCCGGGTCCTCGACTTCACGTCGGGCCAGATGAGCGCGATCCTCGGGCACAGCCACCCGGCGATCGTCGAGACGGTGCGGAACCAGGTCGGGACGCTCGACCACCTCTTCTCCGGGATGCTCTCGCGCCCGGTCGTCGACCTCGCCCGCCGGCTGGCGGCCACGCTGCCCGACCCGCTCGAGAAGGTCCTGCTCCTCACGACCGGCGCCGAGTCCAACGAGGCGGCGATCCGCATGGCGAAGCTCGTCACGGGCCGGCACGAGGTCGTCTCGCTCGCCGGGTCGTGGCACGGCATGACGCACGCCGCCGCCGCGGCGACGTACAGCGCGGGGCGCCGCGGGTACGGCCCGACGGCGCCCGGCAACCTCGTCATCCCCGTGCCCAACGCGTACCGCCCCGACCACGTCACCCCCGACGGCGGCCACGACTGGCGCCGCCAGCTCGACCTCGCGTTCGACCTCGTGGACGTGCAGTCCACGGGCAGCCTCGCGGCGTGCATCGTCGAGCCGATCCTCAGCTCGGGCGGGATCGTCGAGCTGCCGGCGGGCTACCTGGCGGCGCTGCGCGACAAGTGCCACGAGCGCGGGATGCTGCTCGTCCTCGACGAGGCGCAGACCGCGCTGTGCCGGACCGGCTCCTGGTACGCGTTCGAGGGCCGCGACGGCGAGGAGCCGGTGGTGCCGGACATCCTCACGGTCTCGAAGACGCTCGGCGCGGGTCTGCCGCTCGCGGCCGTCGTCACGAGCGCCGAGATCGAGGAGCGCGCGCACGAGCGCGGCTTCCTGTTCTTCACGACGCACGTCTCCGACCCCCTGGTCGCGGCGGTCGGGAACACCGTCCTCGACGTGCTCGAGGCGGAGCAGATGGACGCCCGCGTGCGCGTGCTCGGCGACCGCCTGCGCGCCGGGCTGCTCGACCTCCAGGAGCGCCACGCCACGGTCGGCGACGTGCGCGGGCGGGGCCTGCTCCAGGGCATCGAGCTCGTGCTCGACCGCGAGACGAAGGAGGGCGCCGACGCGCTCGGCGCCCTCGTCACCCGGCGGGCGCTGGACCTCGGGCTCCACATGAACGTCGTGCAGCTCCGGGGCATGGGCGGCGTGTTCCGCATCGCGCCGCCGCTCACGGTGAGCGAGGAGGAGCTCGACCTCGGGCTCGACCTCCTCGACCGCGCGCTCGGCGAGGCGGAGCGCGAGCTGCTCGGCTGAGCCGCTCCCGGGTCACCACCCGGCGCGCGAGCGTCGGGCCCCGACGGCCACCACGCCCTCGCGCACGACGACCGGCGCGCCCAGCCCGGGGACGGCGAGCGACGCGCAGACGCCGTCGAGGACACGGCCGTCGTCTCCACCCGGCGTCTCGTAGACCAGCCAGAGCGCGCCGCCCGGGACGAGCAGGGCCGCGAGCGCGCTCGCCTCCGTGCATGCCGCGCGGGTCCAGAAGACGTTGACGTTCACCGCGAGGACGACGTCGAACGGGCCACCGACGGTGTCGGCGAGGTCAGGGTCCGTGACGTCCCCCTGCCGCACGACGAGCCGGCCGCGGTCGACCGCGGCGCGGTTGCGGGCGGTCGTGCGAGCGACGGCCGTCGCGGACCGGTCGACCGCGACGTAGCGCACACCGGGGTGGCGCGCGAGGACCAGCTCGGCGGCCGCGCCGGGCCCCGGCCCGATCTCGAGCACGACCTCGTCGCCGCGCAGGTCGAGCAGCGCGACGGCACGCTGGACCCGGTCCGGGACGACGCCGACCACGGGTCCAGTCTGACGGGGTGCGAGCCCGTCGGCAGCCTGCGTTTACACCGTCTCAGCATGCGCGACGGGCCTTCCGTGATGCGGACAGCCGACCTAGCCTGACGATCGGACGGACCACCACCTCGGACACCCCAGCTCCCGCCGCACGGAGGACACCATGCCCGCACCGCTCGACACCACCGAGAAGATCACCCAGTACGCCCACCCCGACCGCCTCGTGAGCACGGACTGGCTCGCCGAGCACCTCGGTCAGCCGGGCATCGTCGTCGTCGAGTCCGACGAGGACGTGCTGCTGTACGAGACGGGCCACATCCCGGGCGCGGTGAAGATCGACTGGCACACGGACCTCAACGACCCCGACACGCGCGACTACATCGACGGCAAGGGCTTCGCGCAGCTCCTCGGCGACAAGGGCATCGGCCGCGACACGACGATCGTCGTCTACGGCGACAAGAACAACTGGTGGGCCGCGTACGCCGCGTGGGTCTTCACGCTGTTCGGCCACGAGGACGTGCGCCTGCTCGACGGCGGCCGCGGCAAGTGGATCGCGGAGGGCCGCGAGGTCACGACCGACGTCCCCGCGCCGGAGGCCGTCGAGTACCCCGTCGTCGAGCGCGACGACGTGACGATCCGCGCGTTCAAGGAGGACGTCCTCGCGCACATCGGCAACGGTCCGCTCGTCGACATCCGCTCTCCGCAGGAGTACACGGGCGAGCGCCTGCACATCCCCGACTACCCGGAGGAGGGCGTGCTGCGCGGCGGGCACATCCCGACGGCGCGCAACGTCCCGTGGGCGACGGCGGTCGCGGAGGACGGCACGTACAAGTCGCGCGAGCAGCTCGAGGCGATCTACCAGGAGGGCGGCCTCGGCCTCGCGACGGACGACGAGGTCGTCACGTACTGCCGCATCGGCGAGCGCTCGAGCCACACGTGGTTCGCGCTGACCTACCTGCTCGGGTTCGACAAGGTGCGCAACTACGACGGCTCGTGGACCGAGTGGGGCAACGCCGTGCGCGTCCCGATCGTCAAGGGCGAGGAGGCCGGCGAGGCTCCCGCGTCGCTCAACTGACGCACCGCTCGCACCTCACGCCCGGCGTGCCCGACGGCGCGCGGCCGGCCCCTCGTGGGCCCGCCGCGCGCCGACGGCGTCTGCCGCCGGGCATACGGCGAGCGCGTCGGGCGTTCCGCACGGTGGGACCAGGTCCCGGCCGCCCGCCCCCGATGCAAGGATCGACACCATGAGCTCCTCGTCCGACGCCTCGTCCCTGCCCGCGGCCCTCGCGGAGATCCGCGCTGACTTCCTCGCGCTGCCGGAGCGCGAGCGCCTCCAGCTCCTGCTCGAGTTCGCGAACGAGCTGCCCGACCTCCCGGAGCGCTACGCGAGCGCGCCCGGTCTGCTCGAGCGCATCGAGGAGTGCCAGTCGCCCGTGCGCGCGTTCGCGGAGGTCGACGACGACGGCGTCGTGCACTTCTTCGCGACCGCGCCCGCCGAGGCGCCGACGACGCGCGGGTTCGCGTCGATCCTCGCGCAGGGGCTGTCGGGCCTGACGGTGCAGGAGGTGCTCGACGTGCCGGACGACTTCCCCATGTCGATCGGCCTCACGCGGGCCGTGAGCCCGCTGCGCATCGGCGGCATGAACGGCATGCTCACGCGCGCCAAGCGCCAGGTGCGCGAGCAGGTCGCCGCGCGCCCCTGATCCGGGGTCCCGCCGGCACCGGCGGTCAGTCGCGGAGCGCGAGGCGCCGCGCGAGGACGGCGCAGACGACGAGCTGGAGCTGGTGGAACACGATCACCGGGACGGCGACGACGCCGGCCACGGCGACCGGGAACAGCACGCTCGCCATCGGCAGGCCCGTGGCGAGCGACTTCTTGGACCCGCACATGAGGAGCGCGACCCGGTCCTCGGTCGAGAGCCGCAGGGCCGCCCCACCCCACCAGGTGAGCGCGAGCATCGCGGCGAGGACGAGCGCGCTCACGACGAGCAGCGCGACGATCGACCAGCCGGACACGCTCGACCACACGCCCGCCGAGGACGCGGCGGCGACGGCGCCGAACACGACGACGAGGATCGTGCCGCGGTCGACGCCGAGCGTGAGCCAGCGCCGCGCGCGGACCCAGTCCCCGACCCACGGTTGCAGGAGCTGCCCGACGACGAACGGCAGCAGGAGCTGGAGCAGCACCGTGCGCAGGCCGCCGAGCCCGCCCGTGGGACCGTCGGCGCCCCCGGCCGCGCCGCCGGGACCGCTCATGAGCCAGAGCACGAGCAGCGGCGTGACGATCATCCCGGCGACGTTCGAGACGGTCGCCCCGCAGATCGCCCCGGCGACGTTGCCGCGCGCGACCGACGTGAACGCGACGGACGACTGCACGGTCGAGGGCAGCAGGGACAGGTAGAGCACGCCCGCGGCGAGCGGCGCCCCGACGAGCGGCTCGATCGCCCACGCCGTGACGAGCCCGAGCACCGGGAAGACGACGTACGTCGCCGCGAGGATCCCGCCCTGGAGGCGCCAGTTCCGCAGTCCCGCCCACACCTCGCGCGTGGACAGGCGCATGCCGTAGACGAGGAAGAGGACCGTGACCGCGACGTCCGCGACGACGTCGACCACGCGCTGCGCGCCCGGCCCCACCGGCACGACGAGCCCGAGCACGAGCACGACGAGCAGCGTGACGACGAACGGGTCGACCCACCTGCTCAGGACTGCACGCACGGGGACCGAGCCTAGCCCGGGTCAGAACAGGGTGTAGCCGCCGTCGACCGTCACGACCGCGCCGGTCATGAAGCTCGAGGCCGCGCTCGCGAGGAACACGACGGGCGGGCCGATCTCCTCGGGCTCGGCCCAGCGCCGCATGGCGGCGGGCGCGACGCAGTCGTCGTAGTACTCGGGCTGGTCGACGGGCGACGCCTCGGTGCGCACGTACCCGGGCGCGACGGCGTTGACGCGGATGCCGTGCGGCGCCCACTCGGCGGCGAGGCCCTTGGTGAGCTGGTGCACCGCCGCCTTGGACGCGAGGTAGGCGGGCTGCCAGCGCGGCCGGTTGACGATCGACGCCGACATCGAGCCGACGTTGACGATCGTCCCCGGACGCCCGTCGGCGACCAGGGCGCGGGCCACCGCGCGCGAGCAGTACCAGACGCCGTCGAGGTTCGTCGCGAGCGTGCGGTGCCACACGTCGTCGTCGATCTCGAGCGCCGCCCCGCCGATCGAGATCCCCGCGTTGTTGACGAGCACGTCGACCGTCCCGAGGTCCGCGGCCGCGCGCCTGACGACGTCGTCGACCTGCGCGCGGTCCGTCACGTCGAGCGCGTACCCGCGCGCGTCGATCCCGTCCGCCCGCAGCGCGGCGGCCGCGTCCTGCGCGGCCCGCGTCGTGGTCGCGGTGAGCGCGACCCGCGCCCCGGCCTCGCCGAGCGCGTGGGCGACGGCACGCCCGATCCCCCGGCTCCCGCCGGTGAGCAGGGCCGTGCGGCCGACGAGCGAGAACGAGTCGAGGACGGTCACGCGGGACAGTCGACCACGGGCCGCGTCAGAAGTCGAAGAGGTCCTCGAGCCACGACTCCTTCTTCTTCCGCTTGCGGTAGCGAGGGTCGTAGCCGTCGCGCCCGTCGTAGCGCCGGTCGCGGTCGTCGCGGTAGCGGTCGTCGCGGTAGCGGTCGTCGCCGTACTGGTCGTTCCGGTAGCGGTCGCGGTCGTCATACCGGCGGTCGTCGCGGCGCTCGCCGTAGCCGGGCGTGCCGTAGTCCGCGGCGGGCGCCGGCGGGTACGACGTCGGGGCGGGGGCGGCCGGGGACCCGACCGGGGCCGCCGCAGCGGCCGGACCCGCGGCCTCGGCGGCGATCTCGCTCTCCAGCGAGCGGTCGATGATCTTGTCGAGCTCCCCGCGGTCGAGCCACACGCCGCGGCACGTCGGGCAGTAGTCGATCTCCACGCCCTTGCGCTCCGTCATGACGAGCACGGTCTGGTCGGTGGGGCACAGCATGAGGTCCTCCGCTCGGGTGGGCGTCGTCCGTCCGACTCGCGGCACGGGTGCTGGCAGTCCAACGCGCCACCTACTCGGAGGGTTCCCGCGGCCGGGGTGCGCGCGCGGACCGCCCGGGCTGCCGGGCGGCGGCGCCGCGCCTCAGCCCTCGTCCGCCGCGAGCTGCTCGCGCAGCTCCTCGACGAGGTGCCGCTCGTCGTCGAGGGCCGCGAGCGCGTCCGCGAGCAGGGGCAGCGCCTCGGCGCCCGCGAGGAACCGGGCCGCACCGGCGTCGTCGTGCAGCCGCAGCGCGAGCTCGGCGCGCAGGACGAGCGCGCGGAACCGGAGGGGCTCCGAGACGGTGCGGGCACGGACGCCCTCGGCGTCGAACGCGCGGTCGAGCACCCGGGCGGCCCCGGCGGCGTCCCCCGCGCCCCGCAGGATCCGCGCGTGCTCGACGGCTCGGGCCAGGTCGGGAGCGGGATCGACGCGCCGCCGAGGCAGGTTCGGCGCGAACGACTCGCGTCCCGACACGTCCACCTCCCGAGCTGCCCCCACGACCTCTCGACCACCCTAACCCCGGCCCGCGCGCACTGCCCGAGATGCCCCGAACGCGGAGAACGGGCGACCTGGCGCCCCACGCCGGAGACCGCGGACGCGGCACGGGGCATCGACCGACCGGCCGACGCCCGTGCCGCGCTCTCGCGACCCCGGTCAGCGCTGGACGCGCGCGCTGCCGCCCGAGGCCAGCTTGCGCACCTCGGCGAGCGACGCCGTCGACGTGTCGCCCGGCGTCGTCATGGCGAGGGCGCCGTGCGCGGCGCCGTACTCGACCGCCTCGTGGATCGAGCCGAGCTCCATGAGCCCGTACGCGAGGCCCGACGCGAACGAGTCGCCGCCGCCCACGCGGTCGAGGATCTCCAGGCCGGGGCGGTGCGTCGCCTCGGCGAAGCCCTGGACGCGCGACCACGCGACGGCACCCCAGTCGTTGACGGTCGCGGTCCTCACGCCGCGCAGCGTCGTCGCGACGACCTGGAAGTTGGGGTACTCCTCGGCGGCCCGCGCGATCATCACGCGGAAGGCTCCGGTGTCGAGGTCGGTGAGGTTCTCGTCGACGCCCTCCACCTCGAAGCCCAGCGAGGCCGTGAAGTCCTCCTCGTTGCCGATCATCACGTCGACGTAGCGGGCCAGGCGGCGGTTGACCTCCTGCGCGCGCTCGACGCCCCCGATGCCCGTCCAGAGCGAGGGGCGGTAGTTGAGGTCGTAGGACACGATCGTGCCGTGCCGACGCGCGGCGGCCATGGCCGCCTCCGCGACGTCCGCGGACGACTCGGACAGCGCGGCGAAGATGCCGCCCGTGTGGAACCAACGGACGCCGCTGCCGAACACGTCGTCCCAGTCGACGTCGTCGGGCCGGAGCTGGGCGATCGCCGTGTTGCCGCGGTCGGAGACGCCGACCGCGCCGCGCACGCCGAAACCGCGCTCGGTGAAGTTGAGCCCGTTCCGCACGGTGCGGCCGATGCCGTCGTACTCGCGCCACTGCACCCAGCGCGTGTCGAGGCCGCCGGTGAGCATGAGGTCCTCGACGAGGCGGCCGACCTCGTTGTCCGCGAGCGCGGTGACGACGGCGCCGCGCAGGCCGAAGGCACGGCGCAGCCCGCGCGCGACGTTGTACTCGCCGCCGCCCTCCCACGCGTCGAAGCTGCGGGCGGTCTTGATGCGGCGCTCGCCCGGGTCGAGGCGGAGCATGACCTCGCCGAGGGCGACGACGTCGTAGGCGCACTCGTCCGCGGGTCGGAGAGCGAGCGGGGGCTGGTTCCGGGTCGTGTCGGGCACGGGTCAGGCTCCTTCGGCGGGGTGGGGGGCCGTCGCGGCGAGCTCGACGGCCTCGCGCGTGCGGCGGGTGATCTCGGCGGTGTCCCCCGCGCGCACGAGCGCGGCGTCGACCATCCAGGAGCCGCCGGCCGCGAGCACCGACGGCAGCGCGAGGTAGTCGAGCAGGTTGGCGGCGCTCACGCCGCCGGTCGGGACGAAGCGCAGGCCCGGGAAGGGCGCGGAGAACGCCTTGACGGCCGCGGGGCCGCCGACCACGTTCGCCGGGAAGAGCTTCACGGCGTCGAGGCCGAGGTCGAGCGCGGCGATGACGTCCGACGGCGTCGCGACCCCGGGCAGGACCGGCACCCCGAGCTCCTGCGCACGACGCACGACGGCGGCCGAGAGCCCGGGCGAGACGAGGAACCGCGCCCCGGCCTCGACGGCCTCGTCGACCTGGGCCGCGTTGACCACGGTCCCCGCGCCGACGAGCACGTCCGGCACCTCGCGCGCGACCGCCTCGATCGCGGCGCGCGCGCCGGCGGTGCGGAAGGTGACCTCCGCGACCGGCAGCCCGCCGTCGCGCAGCGCGGTCGCGACGAGCACGCCCTGCGCCGCGTCGTCGACGACGACGACCGGCACGACGCGGGCACGCGCGATCGTCTCGATGGGTCCGTGGGATGACATCCTCGCTCCGTTTCGCTATGGTGAACGCCTGTTGTTCACTACGGAACGCACTCTAGGCGAAGGAGCCACGACGATGGAAGCCGGGAGCACGGCGTCCCCCCTGCCGGAGGGCAGCGGGCTCGCGGCGGGCGGGCACGCCGCGAGCCCGCTCGGGAGCGTCGACAAGGCGCTGACCGCGCTCGAGGCGCTCGCCGCGGCCGGCCCCGGCGGGGTGGCCCTCGGCGACCTCGCACGCTCGCTCGGGCTGCACAAGGCCTCGCTGCACCGCACGCTCGCGGCGCTGCGCCACCGGGGCTACGCCGAGCAGGACGCCACGACGGGCGACTACCGCCTGGGCCCCGCGGCGACCGCGCTCGCGACGGTGTACCTCGGCGAGGAGAACCTGCCCGCGCTCCTGCACCCGGTGCTCGTCGCGGTCTGCCGGGCGACGGACGAGCTCGTGCACCTCGGTGCCCTCGCCGGGACCGAGATCGTCTACCTCGACAAGGTCGAGCCCGCGCGCGCCGTGCGCGTCTGGTCGGCCGTCGGCCGACGTCGCCCCGCGGCCACCACGGCCCTGGGGCGCGCGCTGCTGGCCCACCGCCCCCTGGACGACGCCGCCCTCGCCTGGTACGCGGCGGCAGCCCCCGACGAGCACCCCGTCACCGCGGCCGCGCTCCGCGCGACGTGCGACGCGACCCGTGCGAGCGGGTTCGCAACCGAGACGGAGGAGAACGAGCCGGGCATCAGCTGCGTCGCCCTGCCCGTGCTGCGCGACGGCCAGTCCGTCGCCGCGGTGAGCGTCACCGCGCCCGCCGAGCGGCTCGGGGCGCGTCGGCGCCGGGAGATCGAGGCGGTCCTGCGCGAGGTCGTGCCGCCGCTGCTGCCGCCGACGCTCACCGTGCCGGACGCCGTGCTCGGTCGGCCCGGTCGACCCGGAGGTCCCGTCGCGGGGGGACCGCGTCGACCGGCGACGCCCGCAGGGCTGTGAGAGAGTTCAACCGCAGCACGACGGAATGACGGAAGGGCCCGCGATGACCGTCCTCGTGGCGTACAACGACTCCCCGCAGGGCGAGACCGCGTTCCGGGCGGCCGTCGCCGAGGCGGTCCACCGCTCGACCGCCCTCGCGGTCCTCGTCCTCACCCCGCAGGACGCCGACGCGGGGGTCCCCGCGACCCTCGCGCACCTGCTCGACACGCTTCCCGCCGAGGTCGCCCGCCCCGAGATCTCCTACCGCTCGGAGCACCTCGACCCCGCCGAGGCGATCATCGACGCGGCCGAGCGCACCGGCCCCGACCTCGTCGTCGTGGGCGCGCGCAAGCGGTCGCCGGTCGGCAAGTTCCTCCTCGGCAGCACCACGCAGCGCGTGCTCCTCGACTCGCCCGTCCCGGTGCTCGTCGTCAAGGCGTCGCACTGACGCCCTCCTGACGGGTGCCGCGACGTGGCCTCCCGGCACCCCGGACGGCCACGTCGCGACCTCTCAGTCCTGCTCGACGGCGGCGCGCAGCCCGTCGACCAGCGGGGTCGTCGAGCGGCCCAGCAGGCGCGCGAGCTCTTCCGACGTCTCGGCGAGCAGCCCGTCGCGGATGTTGCCGTCCAGCGCGACGACGAACCCGGCGGTGCCCTCGTCCAGTCCAGCCCCCAGCAGGAGCGCCCGGTGCTCGTCGGGGCTCACGCGCCGGTAGGTGACGGGGCGCCCGAGCACCTCGGCGGCTGCGGCGGCGAGGTCGTCGAACGTCCACGCGACGTCGCCGCTCAGCTCGTAGACGGCCCCCGCGTGCGCGGAGGCGTCCGCCTGCGCGGCGAGGGCGACGACTGCCGCGGCCTCGGCGTAGTCCGCACGGGTCGCGCTCGCGACCCGACCGTCGCCGACGCTCGACACGATCTCGCCGGACTCGCGGGCGCCCACGACGTCGCCGACGTAGTTCTCCGTGTACCAGTTGTTCCGCAGGATCGTGGTCGCCAGGCCCGAGGCGGCCAGGATCTCCTCCGTGGCCTTGTGCTCGGGCGCGAGGACGAGCGCCGAGGTCGTCGCGTGCGGGGCGCTGGTGTAGATCACGCGGGAGACGCCGGCCGCGACGGCCGCCTCGACGACGTTGCGGTGCTGCGGCACCCGCTGCCCCACCTCGGAACCCGACACCAGCACGAGCACGTCGACGCCCGCGAGCGCCGCGGCGAGCGTCTCCGGGCGCGCGTAGTCGGCCTCGCGTACCTGGACACCACGGTCGGCGAGGTCGGCGACCTTGGTGGTGGTCCGCGCGGCGGCGACCACCTGGGACGGGTCCGCGCCGTGGGCGAGGAGGGACTCGACGACGAGGCGGCCGAGGTGGCCGCTGGCTCCGGTGACGGCGATGGACATGCGAGGGCTCCTTCGGTGCGTGGGCACGACCGGTCGGCCGCGCCCTCCCAGGATGCACTTACTTTTCGTAAGTGCCAACCCTTAGAGCGCGCGTTCTATCTCACAGTGCCGTTCTCGGGGTGGCCGCCGTATCCTGGGTCGATGACGACCGACGCCCGCCCCGCGGAGGACACCGGACCCACCGACGCGATGGTGGCCGACGTCTTCCAGCGCGGCTGCACGTCGCGACACGTCCTCGAGACCGTCACCGGACGCTGGGGCGTGCTCACGGTCGCCGGCCTGCGCGACGGCGCGGTGCGCTTCAACGCGCTGCGGCGCCGCATCGACGGCGTCAGCGAGAAGATGCTCGCCCAGACCCTCCAGTCCCTCGAGCGCGACGGCATCGTCGTGCGCGAGGTGCGCGCGACCATCCCGCCGCACGTCGAGTACTCCCTCACCGACCTCGGGCGCCGCGTCGCCGACAGCCTCACGGGGCTGCTCGACGTCCTCGAGGGCTCGGTCGCGGAGGTGACGGCGTCCCAGCACGCGTACGACGCGCGCCGGGACGCCTGACGCTCACGACTGCGAGCGCACGTACCAGAACACGAGCGCGCCGACGACCAGCAGGCCCACCAGCACGGCGAGGACGATCTTGCCCACGCTGTAGGGGCGCCGCCCGATCACCTGGCCGGTGTTCGCGTTGACCATGACCTGCCACTGCTTGCCCGCGTAGACGTACGTCGCGATCCACAGCGGCAGCAGCACGAGCTTGAACATCACGTCCGCGTAGGCGGTGCGGATCGAGCCGACGCGCTGCTCGTCGCCCCCGATGTCGCGCTCGACGTCGCCCTTGATCACCGGCGCCATCTTCTGCTTCGCGCGGTCGAGGCCGACCGGGGGCTCGACGTCGTAGCGCGCTGCCGAGAACCCCGCGAGGTACTCGGCGCGGAACGGCACCGCGTGCGACAGCGGCCACGGGCCGAGCTTCGACAGGTCGCGCTCGGTGACCTGCGACGACGCGGGGACGAGCACGTCGTCGAAGTCGCGCGCGACGTGCCCGGAGACGGGCGTCCAGCTGACCCTCCGCTCCTGGCGCTCCTCGTCCCCGTTCTTGACGGTCACGTAGTAGGCGTCCCCGCGCTGCCCCGAGTACGCCGACGACGTGTGGGCGTCGAACGTCCAGTGCGGCACGTAGGAGCCGTGCAGGGACTCCGTGTCGCCGACCTTCTTCAGCTCGCCCGGCGCGAACCAGCGCGAGCGCACCCAGCGCCGGAACGCGTCGCGCGCCTGCGCCTGCTCGACGCCGAACGGCACGACCGCCTCCGGCTGCACCAGGCCGTCCGTCTCGGCCGCCGCGACGAGGTGCCCGCCGCAGAACCGGCACGCGACGGACAGGTCGGTCCCCTGCGTCGTCGCGCCGCAGCCGTCGCACGTGAGGACCCGCGCGTCGAGGATCCCGGCGCGCACCCCGCCCTGCGCCGCGGCCCACGCGTCGAACGAGTGCTCGTCGACCGCGTCGCCCGGCGCGTGCACGATCGCGACGGTCCCGCCGCACGCCACGCAGCGCAGGTGCTGCGTGCCCGGCGCGTACGCGAGCTGCGACCCGCACGCGTCGCAGCGCGTGCGGACGAGCTCGTCCTGGGTGTCGCTCACCGTCAGCCCGCCTGCGGGCCGGTCGGGCCGCCGGTCGGGGCGCCTGTCGGAGGCAAGGGCGGCGGGGTCGCCGCGAACAACGGCGCGAGCGCGGGCACCTCGCCCGCGGCGGTCCACGCGGCCATGCCCTCCTGCCACACGAGCGACGCGCGCGTCACCTCGCCGGAACGGACGCGGCCGGCGAGGTCCGCCGTCGTGCCGGGCCCGGCCTGCGCGCCGCCGACCGCCCAGTACCAGGGCGACTCAGCGCCAGGCAGGGGCGGCGGCCCCGCGGGCGGCGCCGGGGCCGGGGTCGGCTGGGCCGCCGTCGTCCCGAGCGACTGCGCGAGCTGCTGCCCCATGGCCGCCCCGAGGCCCATCCCGGCGCCGAGCCCCAGCCCGTCGCCCGCACCCCCGGGGTTGGCGGCGGCCGTCTCGATCGCGTTCGCCGCCTGGAACTTGGTGTACTGGTCGAGGTTCCCGACCACGGCCATCTGCGTCCGCTTGTCGAGCGCCGCCTCGACCTCGGGCGGGAAGGAGACGTTCTCGAGGACGAAGCGCGGCACGGCGATGCCGTACTCGGACAGGTCCTCCGAGAGCTGGCCCGCGAGCCGCGTGGCGATCTCGCGCTGGTTCGCGGCGAGGTCGATCGCGGCGACGCCCGCCTCTGCGAGCGCCGGGCCGAGCTGGCCGACCACGAGGCGGCGGAAGTAGTCGCCGATCTCGTCGGTGCGGAACTGCGGGTCGGTCCCCACGAGCTGACGCAGCAGCGCCGACGGGTCCACGACCTGGAGCGCGTACGTCCCGAACGCCCGGATGCGGACCGCGCCGAGCTCGGGGTCACGCAGGATCACCGGGTTCTGCGTGCCCCACGTGAGGTCGGTGAACTGGCGCGTCGCGACGAAGTAGACCTCCGCCTTGAACGGAGAGTTGAACCCGTACTTCCAGCCCAGGATCGTCGACAGGATCGGCAGGTTCTTGGTCTCGAGCGTGTACGTGCCCGGCCCGAACACGTCGGCGAGCCGGCCCTCGCTCACGAAGACGGCGCTCTGCCCCTCGCGCACGACGAGCTGCGCCTGGTTCTTGATCTCGTTGCCCTGGCGCGGGAAGCGCCAGACGATCGTGTCCCGGCTCTCGTCGAGGAACTCGATGATGTCGATCAGCTGGCCGCGCAGCTTCTCCATGAAGCTCATCCGGACTCCTTCGCTCGTCGTGCGGAACGACCGCGGGCGCCCGCACGCTGCGGGAGCGTCGCCCGCCCTGGCGCGCCGAGCATAGCGGCATCCTGCCCCGCCGATGAAACCCCCAAGGGTTGGTAAAACCGACTGGTGGCCGCAGGTTCGCGCACAGCCGCCGAACCCGGGGTCGCTCCTCACCGGCGCGGCCGTCCGGGGAGAGACCCCGGGTTCGGCGGCGACCTATCCTGGCCGGGTGCCGACCCCGCCCACGACCGCGACCACGACCGCGACCGCGACGCCCACCGTCGCCGTCCTGCTCGCGGCCGGGGCCGGGACCCGGCTCGGGCGCGGGCCCAAGGCGCTGCTCCCCGACCGCGGCGGCACGCTCGTCGAGCACGCGACCGCCGTCCTCCTCGCGGGCGGGTGCGACGCCGTCGTCGTGGTCCTCGGCGCCGAGGCCGCGCGCGTGCGAGCCGGCTCGTCGCTCGACGGGCCCAGGGTGCACGTCGTCGACAACCCCGGCTGGGCCACCGGGATGGCGTCGTCCCTGCGCGTCGGCGTCGCCGCCGCCCTCGACCTCGCCCCCGCCCGGGTCGTCGTCGCGCACGTGGACCAGCCCGGCGTCGGGCCCGACGACGTCGCGCGCCTGCTCGCCGCGCACCGCCCCGGGCGCGTGACCGCGTCGCGGTGGCGGGCCGACCCCGAGGGCGCAGCAGGGGCGCACGGCGCGGTGGGGTCGGAGGTCGCTGCGGACGACGCTGCGGGGGCGGAGCGCGCGGCGGAGGCGGACCGTCCTCGGTGGGCGCACCCGCTCGTCCTCGATGCCGCGCTCGCGCGGCCCGCCGCCGCGAGCGCCCGCGGCGACCGCGGCGCGCGCGACTTCCTGCGCGCCCACGCCGACCTGGTCGACGTCGTCGACCACCCCGGCGACGGCCGCGACCTCGACACCGCGGCCGACCTCGACCTCCTGGACGACCCCACGCCCCGCTGAGCGCGGGAGACGGTCGCGCCGACCGGCGTCGGACGCGACTGTTCTCCGCGCTCAGGGGGTGGTGGCGGCCTTGATGCCCAGGTAGACGCGGTCGCGGGCGAGCGGGAGCTCCGTGAAGCGCACGCCCGTCGCGGCACGGATCGCGTTGGCGAGCGCGGGGGCCACCGGGTTGAACGGGCTCTCGCTCATCGACTTCGCGCCCATCGGCCCGACCGTGTCCGACGTCCGCGCGAAGTAGACCTCGCTGCGCGGGGTGTCCGCGAAGGTGGGCAGGTGGTACTGGCGGAAGATGTCGGTCGTCACGCGACCGGTGTCGTCGACGATCACGTTCTCGTAGAGCGCGGCGCCGAGGGCCTGCGCGATGCCGCCCTCGACCTGGCCGCGGCACTGGCGCGGGTTGACGACCTCGCCGGCGTCGGCGGCCTGGACGGACTGGAGGATGCGGATCTCGCCCGTCCCGCGGTGCACCGCGACCCGGAAGCCGTGGACGTTGAACGCGACGGAGCGCGGCGTGCCGCCCCAGCGGCCCTCGGCGACGAGCTCGATCCCGGCGTCGGCCGCGGCCCGCGCGACGTCGGCGAGGGGCAGGAGCGTCCCGGCGCAGTCGACGCCTCCGGGCACGAGCCGGCAGTCCCCCGGCGCCGCGCCCGCCATCCCGGCCGCGACCTTGAGCACGGCCTCCGCGAGGTCCTGCGCGGCGGCGAGCGACGCCTTGCCCGCGACGACGGTCCCGGTCGACCCGAACGCGCCGGTGTCGTGCTCGACGAGGTCGGTGTCGGACTGCCGCACGACGACGTCGGCGGCGTCCTGCCCGAGCGCGCTCGCGACGAGCTGCGCGTGGACGGTCGTCGTGCCGTTGCCGAACTCGGCGGTCCCGACCTCGGCCTCGACGACCCCGTCCGGCCGCAGCCGCACACGCGCGTGGGAGTAGTGCCCGCGGGGCGGGACGGTGTCGATCATGGACAGCGCGGTGCCCTCGCCGACGCCCCACTCGGGGCCGAGGTCCGGGAGCGTGCCCGGCCCCGACCCCGCACCTGCCCCGTACGCGGCGACGTCGCGCGCCCGGCCGCGCGCGAGCGCGTCGGCGGCCAGGTCGAGGCACTGGTCGAGCCCGTAGCTGCCGTAGAGCACGTCCTCCTCGGGCGTCGGGTGCGTGGAGAGCATGGGGTCGCCGTCGCGCACGACGTTGCGGCGCCGCAGCTCGAGCGGGTCCATGCCGAGCTGCCGCGCGAGCTCGTCGACGGCGGACTCGACGGCGAAGATCATCTGCGACAGCCCGTACCCGCGGAACGCTCCCGCGGGCACCGTGTTCGTGTAGACGCAGTGGGCGTCGACCTTCTTGTTCTCGCACCGGTACACCGCGAGCGACTCGCCGCACCCGTGGAACATGACGCCCGGGCCGTGGTTCCCGTACGCGCCCGTGTTGCTGAGCACGTCGAGGTGCAGCGCCGTGAGCGTCCCGTCCCGTCGCGCGCCCGCGCGCACCCGGATGCGGAACGGGTGGCGCGTCGTCGTGCCCACGAACTGCTCGGTGCGGGTCAGCTCGAGCTGGACGGGCCGCCCGAGCCGCAGCGTCGCGAGCGCCGCGACGTCCTCGGTGAGCACCTCCTGCTTGCCGCCGAACCCGCCGCCCACGCGCTCGCAGTGCACGCGCACGCGCTCCGGGTCGAGGTCGAGCACGCGCGCGAGGTGGCGCCGCGCGAGGAACGGGACCTGGGTGGACGACCGCACGACGAGCCGGCCGTCGTCGTCGAGCGACGCGATGGCGCAGTGCGTCTCGAGCGCCGCGTGCTGCACGCGATGGGTGCGGTAGGTGGCCTCGTGCACGACGTCGGCCTCCGCGAGGCCGCGCTCGACGTCGCCGAGCTCGGAGTGCACCTCGGCGACGACGTTCGCCTCGGGCCGCGAGACGCGCGCGTCGGCGGCGTCGAGCTCGGGGTGGACGAGCGGCGCGCCGGGCGTCATCGCGTCCTCGGGATCGACGACGGCGGGCAGCACCTCGTACTCGACGCGCACCCGCCGCACGCCCTCCTCGGCCGCCGCGACCGTGTCCGCGACGACGGCCGCGACGCGCTGCCCGACGTGCCGCACGACGTCGTCGAGGACCCGCGTGTCGTCGGGGTCGTCGGTGAACAGCTCGTGCTGCGCGGTCGAGAACCGGGTCGTGGGCGCGTCCTCGTGCGTGAGCACGGCGTGCACGCCCGGCACCGCGAGCGCCGCCGACGCGTCGATCGCGACGACCCGCGCGTGCGCGTGCGGCGACCGCACGAGCTTGAGGTGGAGCAGGCCCGGGTAGTCGGCCGGGTCCACGTCGAGCGTGTACCGCACCGTCCCGGTGACGACCCCGCGCCCGGCCGGCGCGGGCACGTCCCGCCCGAACGCCGAGGGAGAGACCTGGTCACGCGAGGGAGAACCCTGGTCCGCCGAGGTAGAGGCGTGGTCCACCGAGGTAGAGGCGTGGTCACCGCCCGACGGCGTGCGCTCCCCCGTGCCCCGGGCGGTCCCGGTCGTGTCGCCGCGGCCGAGGACGGCGTCCTCGATCGCGCGGTAGCCGGTGCAGCGGCACAGGTTCCCCTTGAGGTTGCGCGGCAGGTTCGCGCGCTGCGCGTCGTCGAACGTCGCGGCGGTCATGATCATCCCCGCCGTGCAGAAACCGCACTGGAACCCCTGCGCGTCGAGGAACTGCTGCTGCACCGGGTGCAGCGCCTCCTGCGGGCCGTGGGGGTCGTGGTCGCACGCGCCCGCCGCCTCGTCCCCTCCGGCACCGCCCGGGCACGACGTCGCCGCGAGCCCCTGGATCGTCGTCACCTCGTGACCGGCCGCGCGCCGCGCGGGGTAGACGCACGAGTGCACGGGGACGCCGTCGACGTGGACCGTGCACGCGCCGCAGTCGCCGCCGTCGCAGCCCTTCTTGACGCCGAGCGCCCCCTGCTCGCGCAGGTACGTGCGCAGGCACTGGCCCGCGCGCGGCTCGGTCGACGCCGTACGGCCGTCGATCGAGACGGGCGGGGTCGGGCGAGGGTCGATCGCGGTCATCGGGGGTCTCCGTCCGTGCCGCCGCCGAGCTCGGAGAGGAGCTCGGAGCGGATCTCCTCGCCGAGGCGGTAGGTCATGTCCCGCCGCCACGCGGGCAGGCCGTGGATGTCGTCGTGGTAGAGGTCGGTCGGGATCGCGGCGTCGAGCGCCGCGGCGAGCCCGGCCGCCGTGGGCAGGGTGTCGGCGGCGAACCGGAGCTGCACGGGCCGCCGCGTCGAGGCGGTGACGGTGAGGACGAGCCCGCCCCCGGCGTCGGGCGGGTCGACCCGCCCGATCAGCAGGACGCCCGAGCGCCCGAGGTTCGAGAGGGACAGGCGCCGGAACGCGGTGCGCGACCGCAGCGCGTGGTCGGGCACACGGATCGCGCGCAGGAGCTCGCCCGGCGCGAGCGTGTTGGTCAGCTCTCCCGTGACGAGCTCGGCGACCGGCTGCTCCCGGCGGGTGCCGCCCGGACCCCAGACCTCGGCGACGCCGTCGAGCGCGGCCGTGAGGGAGATCATCGGCCCGGCCGGGAGGGACGTGCAGACGTTGCCGCCGACCGTCGAGGTGTTCCAGATCTTGAAGGACGCGACGAAGCTGTCGCAGCACGGGCGCACCAGGTCGAGCGCGGTCCAGCGCTCGCGCACGGGCGCGGCCTGCGGGCTCTCCTCGAACGCCCACAGCTCGGCGACCGTGCACGTCGCGGCGATCTCGAGACCGTCGTCGGTGACCACGAGCGCGGGCCAGCCGGCGCTCGTCACGTCGAGCAGGCGCCGCAGCGTCTGGCTGCCGTAGGAGAACAGGACGGTGCCGCCCGCGAGCCAGGCGTCGCCCTCGCGCCACTCACCGGGGTCGACGGTCGGGACGAGGTCGGTGACGGTGCTCAGGTCCATCAGGAGGCCTCCTCGGGGATCGGCGCGGCCACGGCCGCGGGGTGGGGGTCGGACGACGCGACGGGAGGGTCGGCGTGGATCGGTCCGTCGGTGCCGCTCAGCGGGACGACGGCGGCCCGGCCGTGCCGGGTCGCGACGAGCTCCGCGGTGATCGAGACGGCGACCTCCTCGGGGGTCACTGCCCCGAGGTCGAGGCCGATGGGCGAGCGGAGCCGCGCGAGCGCCGCCTCGGTCACGCCCTCCGTGCGCAGCGCGGCGACGCGCTGCGCGTGCGAGCGGCGCGAGCCCATCGCCCCGACGTACGCGAGCGGCAGGTCGAGCGCGAGGCGCAGCAGCGGCACGTCGAACTTGGCGTCGTGCGTGAGGACCGCGACGGCCGTCCGCGCGTCGACGCGACCGGCGGCGGCCTCGGCGGCGAGGTACCGGTCCGGCCACTCGACGACGACCTCCGCCTCCGGGAAGCGCCGGGGGTCCGCGAACACCTCGCGCGCGTCGACGAGGGTCACGCGGTAGCCGAGGAGCCGCACGTGCCGCACGAGCGCGCCGGCGAAGTCGTTGGCCCCGCACACGAGGAAGCGCGGCGCGGGAAGGCGGGTCTCGACGAGCAGCGTGACGGGCTCGGTCTCGTCGCACGCGGCCCCGCCGCCTGGCGTCGCTGCGCCGTTCACCGGGTCGGGCGCCGCGCCGGGCGCCGAGACCCGCGGCGCTCCGTGCGCCGCGTGGACCGTCGCCGTGCCGCCCGCGCGCAGCACGGCGACCACCTGCGCCGCCGCGGCGTCGAGCGCGGCCGGACCCACCAGGTCCCGCAGCGCCCGGGCGACGCTCCGCTCGTCCGCGGCGCCGGGGTCGTCGACGAGGACCGCGGTGCGCTGCGCGCCGTCGATCCGGCGCACGAGCGCCGCGCCCCCGCGCCCGGCGGCCTCGGCGTCGCCGTCGGACGAACCCGTGCCAGGACGCGGCAGGGCGTCCGCGCCCGCGCGCGCTCCGCCGTCGGACGGGGCCGCCAGCGCGGCGAGCACCCGGGCGGCGTCGTCCCCCGGGAAGACGGGCTGGACGTGGACGTCGAGCGTGCCGCCGCAGCTCAGCCCGACGGCGAACGCGTCGTCGTCGCTGTAGCCGAACGTCTCGCGGTGGCTCGCGCCCGAGGTGATCGCGTCGAGCGCGGCGGCGTGCACCGCGCCCTCGACGCACCCGCCGGACAGGCTGCCGAGGACCGCGCCGTCGGCGCGCACGGCCATCGCGGTGCCGACCGGTCGCGGCACGGAGCCGGACGCCGCGACCACCGTCGCGACGGCGAACGGGGGCTGCCCCGGGCCGAGCCACGGGGCGAGCTGGTCGACGATCTGGAGCATCGTGGGCCTCGCTTCCGCCAGGGTGCCGGCGAACCGGCGTCCTTCCAGTGAACCCTTGCGGTGAGTCCCCTGCGTGTCCGAGGTCGCGTCGGCCGTGACGCGCCGGAAACACAGGGCTTGAATCCGCCCTTGGACTGCTCTCCCACGGGAGGAGAGGTGTTCCGCTGAATGGAAGTTCACTTCCACTCGACGGACTCCACGCTAGCACGCGGTGTCGCCCGGGTCACGGGTCGCGCACCGGGAACGTCTACGATCGGGCCATGACCGCGGTCTCGCTCGGGATGCCCAGGCTGCGGTCGGGCGCGCCCACGGACGCCTCGACCGACCTCGCCCCGGGCCGCCCCGCGACCGAGGCGCTCGTCGACCGCTACGGCCGCGTCGCACGCGACCTGCGGATCTCGATCACCGAGAAGTGCTCGCTGCGCTGCACCTACTGCATGCCCGCCGAGGGCCTCCCCGCGATCCCGCGCGACGACCTCCTCACACCTGCCGAGATCGGCCGGGTCGTGCGCGTGGCCGTCGGCCGGCTCGGGATCACCGACGTCCGGTTCACGGGCGGGGAGCCGCTCATGCGCCGCGACCTCGCGGACATCCTGCGCGCCACGCGCGCGGCCGCGCCCGACGTGTCGCTCTCGCTGACGACCAACGCGATCGGGCTCGACAAGCGCGTCCACGAGCTCGTCGCCGCCGGCCTCGACCGCGTGAACATCTCCCTCGACTCCGTGGACCGCGAGGACTTCGCGCGGCTCACACGCCGTGACCGGCTGCCCGACGTGCTCGCCGGCATCCGGGCCGCGCTCGCCGCCGGGCTCGCGCCCGTCAAGCTCAACGCGGTCCTCATGCCCGAGACGCTCGCGGGCGCCGCCGACCTGCTCGCCTGGGCGGTCGACCACGGGTGCCACCTGCGCTTCATCGAGCAGATGCCGCTCGACGCCGACGGGCACTGGACGCGCGACGACCTCGTCTCCGCGACGGACCTGCTCGCGGTAATCGGCACGCGCTTCGACCTGCTCGAGGTCGGCCGCGACGACCCGTCCGCACCCGCCGAGGAGTGGCTCGTCGACGGCGGACCCCAGACCGTCGGGATCATCGCGTCCGTCACGCGCTCGTTCTGCGGCGCGTGCGACCGCACGCGCCTCACCGCCGAGGGCACGGTCCGGTCGTGCCTCTTCGGCGACGACGAGACCGACCTGCGCGCGATCCTGCGCTCCACGGACCTCGCCGAGGACGAGCGCGACGACGCCCTCGCCCGCGCGTGGCAGGGCGCCATGTGGCGCAAGCCGCTCGCCCACGGCAGCGACGCCCCGACGCTCGCCGCCGACGCGTTCGCGCCGACGTCGCGCAGCATGGGCGCGATCGGCGGCTGAGCGTCGCGACGGTGGCGCAGATCATAGGGTGAAGCCGGTCACCGCGACGCGTCTGCCCAGGTCACGCGGGACGGGCCTTCCTACCATGGATGCCGTGACGACGATCTCCCCTGCACCCCTCAATCGCCCCGCGAACTCACCCTCCGACGCGCCCACGGCGACGCCGGACAACACCACCTCCGCGCTGCCGATCTACCGCACCGACGAGCGCTCCGGGAGCTGGAAGGCCGGGACCAAGAGCGTCCTCGGCGCGGCGATCGGCGCCGTCGTCGGGACCGTCGTGCTGAGCTGGTTCGGCCTCGTCCTCGGCACCGCCGTCGGTCTGGGCATCGGCATGCTGCTCGACAACCGCCCCACCACGCGCTGACCCGACCCGACCCACCCACGGTCCGCGCGACGAGCGCGAGACCGGGAGCGTCCCGCCCGACATCGTCGTCGCATGGCGGATCCGCAGCCCGACGCACGAGAGGCGAGAAGTGGTCCCTCCCCGGCCCGAGCCGGGGGCCACTTCTCGCCTCTCGTCGTTCGCCGGCCCGTTCGGCGGCGTGGCCGGAGCGCGGTCCGCTACAGCCCGACCCACTCCGAGACGCCGTCGTCGAAGTGCTGCCGCTTCCAGATCGGCACCTCCGCCTTGATGCGCTCGACGAGCAGCGAGCACGCCTCGAACGCCTCACGGCGGTGACCCGCGGCCGCCGACGCGACGAGCGCCACGTCGCCGATCCCCAGGGTCCCGTACCGGTGGACGGCGGCGACGCGCAGCCCGGTCTCGGCCGCCACACCGGCCACGCACCGTCGGATCACCGCGGTCGCGTCGGGGTGCGCCTCGTAGTCGAGCCGGGTCACGCCACGGCCGCCGTCGACGTCGCGGACCACGCCGCGGAACGTCACGACGGCGCCGCACTCGGGGCCCGCGACCGCGTCCTCGACGGCGCGCGACACCGCGTCGTCGAGCACGTCCGTCGTCACGCGGCTCACGTCCTCGGACGCCCCGCCCTGGGCCGCCCCCGGGGACTCGCCCTGCGTCTCGCTCACAGCTCTCGTACCTCCACCTCGGTCCCGGCGGCCCACTCTGTCACGTCGGCGGGCACGTCCACGAGCACGTCCGCCCGCGCCATCGACGCGACGAGGTGCGACCCCGCTCCCCCGACGACCCGGACCGTGCCGTCGGGGCCGGTCGCGCCGCGCAGGAGCTGTCGCTTCCCCGCGGGCGAGGTCAGCGGCTCGGCGAGGACCGCCGTGCGCACGCGCTCGGCCCCGGGCAGACCCGCCGCCCGCTCGAGCGGCTCGCGCAGGAACATCGCGAACGACACCTGGGCGCTCACCGGGTTGCCGGGGAACGTGAGCACGGGCGTCCCGTGCACGGTGCCGAACCCCTGCGGCCCGCCGGGCTGCATCGCGACCGACCGGAACGTGACGCCCGGCGACGTCGCCCGGCCGACCTCCCGACCGGCGTCCTGACCGGCGACGGCACCGGGGCCCCCGAGCACGTCCTTGACCACCTCGTACGCGCCCTGCGACACGCCGCCCGACGTGACGACGAGGTCTGCGACCGCGGTCGCCTCGGCGAGCACGGCGGCGAACCGCGCGGCGTCGTCGCCGCAGCGTGCCGTGCGCACGACCTCCCCGCCCGCGCGCCGCACGGCGGCGCCCAGCGCGTCGGCGTTGGCGTCGAAGACCTGGCCCGGCCCCGGCGTCTCGCCCGGCCCGACGAGCTCCGACCCCGTCGACAGGACGGCGACGCGCGGCCGGGCGACCACCCGCACGACCCCCACCCCGCACGCCGCCGCGGCGGCGAGGTGGTGCGGCGCGAGGACGGTGCCGTCCGCGAGGAGCACGTCGCCGGGCCGGACGTCGGAGCCCGCCTCCCGCACGAAGTCTCCCGCCGACCGTGGCACCCGTACCTCGACCGCGTGGCTCGCGCCGGGGACGGTCGGGTCGGCCCCCGTGGGACCGCCGACGTCGGGTCGCGACGTGCCCGCGAAGGTCCCCGCGACGGTGTCCTCGACGGGGACGACGGCGTCCGCGCCGTCGGGCACGGGCGCACCCGTCATGATGCGGGCCGCGGTGCCCGGCGCGAGGCGCGCAGGGACGCCCGGGGCCGCGGGGATCTCGGCCGCGACGCGGAGCCGGACGGGCGCGTCCGCGCTCGCCCCGACGACGTCCGCGGCCCGCACGGCGTAGCCGTCCATCTGGGAGTTGCGGAACAGCGGGACGGCGACGGGCGCGACGAGGTCGCCCGCGAGGACCCGGCCGAGCGCGTCGGCGAGGACGACGGTCTCGGTGCGCGTGCGCCGTCGGGCCGCCTCGACGAGGGGGGCGAGGAGCGCCGCGACGTCCGCGCGGTGCTCGTCGACGCTCACGCGCGCAGTCCCGGCCATGCCTGCCCTCCCACGTTCCCGTGCACGCCGACGGGCCACCCGGAGGAGCGGGCGACCCGTCGGCCGTGCGGTCGATGTCGAGGCTCAGCCTCCCACGACCGCGGTCAGGGGACCGCGCACGAAGTACACGACGAACCCGGCCGCGACCACCCACAGCAGGGGGTGGACGTCGCGCGCCTTGCCGCACGCGAACCGCAGCAGGACCCACGTGACGAACCCGATCCCGATGCCGTTGGCGATCGAGTACGTGAGCGGCATGGTCACGATCGTGAGGAAGACCGGGAGGGTGACCGTGAAGTCGGTCAGGTCGATCTCCTTGATCTGGCCCATCATCATCGCGCCGACGACCACGAGCACCGCGCTCGCGACCTCGATCGGGACCACGGCCGTGAGCGGCGTGAGGAACATCGCGACGAGGAACAGCCCGCCGGTGACGACGGATGCGAGGCCCGTCCGCGCGCCCTCGCCCACGCCCGCGGCCGAGTCGACGAACACCGTGTTCGACGACGACGACGTCGCGCCGCCGACGACCGCGCCCACGCCCTCGACGACGAGCGCCGACTTGATGCGCGGGAAGTTGCCGTCCGCGTCGGCGAGGCCGCCCTGCTTGGCGAGCCCCGTCATCGTGCCCATCGCGTCGAAGAAGTTCGTGAAGAACAGCGTGAACACGAGCATCGTCGCCGCGAGCGCCCCGATCCGGTCGAACGCGCCGAACGAGAACTGCCCCAGCAGGCTGAGGTCCGGCACGGAGACGAGCGAGCTCGGCAGCGTCGGCACCGTGAGGTGCCAGCCGCCGGGGTTGTCGTCGGACGCCGGGCCGAGGTGCAGCACGGACTCGGCGACGATCGCGACGACGGTCGTCGCGACGAGACCGATGAGCAGACCGCCCTTGACCTTGCGCGCCACGAGGATGCCCATGGTGAGCAGGCCGACGACGAACACGAGCGTCGGGACCGACGTGATCGAGCCGCCGTCGCCGAGCTGGACCGGCGGCCCGCCCGGGGTGCGCGTGACGAACCCCGCGTCGACGAACCCGATGAACGCGATGAACAGGCCGATGCCGACGGTGATCGCCGCCTTGAGCTGGCGCGGGACGGCGTTGAAGATCGCCGACCGCGCGCCGGTCACGGCGAGCAGCACGATGAGCAGGCCGTTGACGAGCACGAGCCCCATCGCCTCGGGCCATGTCACGTCGCCGATGACGGCGACCGCGAGGAACGAGTTGATGCCCAGCCCGGCCGCGAGCGCGAACGGGAGGTTCGCGACGAGGCCGAACAGGATGGTCAGGCCGCCGGCGGCGAGGCCGGTCATCGCGCCGACCTGCGCCGTCTGGAGCCACCCGCCCGCGACGTCGACGGGTGCGTTCTCGGCGCTCGTCCCGCCGAGGATGAGGGGGTTGAGGATGACGATGTACGCCATCGCGAAGAAGGTCACCAGGCCGCCGCGGAGCTCGCGCCCCGTGGTCGAGCCGCGCTCGGTGATCCTGAAGAAGCGGTCCAGCCGGCCGGTGGCCGGGCCGGTGCCGCGTGCGTCGTCGTTCTCGGCGGTCTCCCGCCGCGTGCCGAGGAGGGTCACGTCCTTGTGTCCTTTCGGTGCGAGATCGCGGTGCTGATCGGCCGCGCGGCCGCTCAGTACTCGATCCGGGACTCGAGGACGCGCCACGCGTCGAACGGCGCGGTGGCGGTGGCCGTGCGCTCGTGCACGACCCGCATGCTCCGGTCGGCCGGGTCCGCGGCGAAGAAGTCGTAGAACTCGGCGTCGTCGAACCCGGCGCTCGCGGCGTCGTGGCGGTCGGCGGCGAAGTACACGGTCTGCACGCGCGCCCAGAGGGCGGACGCGAGGCACATGGGGCAGGGCTCGCAGCTCGAGTAGAGCGTCGCGCCGGTGAGGTCGAACGTGCCGAGTGCGGCGCACGCGCGCCGGATCGCGGTGACCTCGGCGTGCGCGGTGGGGTCGTTGTCCTGCGTGACCCGGTTGTTGCCCTCGAACACCTGCCCGTCGGCGGTGACGATCACGGCGCCGAAGGGTCCTCCGGCGTTCGCGACGCTGTCGACCGCGAGGGCGACGGCTCGGTCCAGGTGTGCTGCGTCCACGACAAGAGTGTCCATGGTGAGTCTCCACGGTTCGGGCAGCGACGCCGGGTGCTCCGCCTCCGGCTGTCCGGCTCGTCGGTGAGCCGGGAGGAGGCGGCCGGCGGGCCGCTGCAGGCGAGTTGTCACTTCCGCCTGGTAGGTAGCTGCCGGTGTCGGATCGATCGCGTCGACCACCGAGCGTGTCGCTCGGCCCGGGCCCGCCGTTGGCACGCACGACGCTAGCAGCGCGTGACCGAGGACACAAGAGATTCGGAAGAATTTTTCCACACTGTGGACAGGGCGGTGGAGAACTCCGCCGCACCCGGCCCGTTGCGGAAGGAACTCCCGCCCGGAAGAGTTGTCCCAGCGCAGGGCCGGCCCAGGGCTGGCCCGAAGGCCCGAAGATCCCCGCTCGCACGTCCGACGCCCGGGGGCGTCGCCCGTCCCCGACCACCCGGAGGCCCCGTGACCGAGCCCGCTCCGCCGTCCTCGTTCCCGATCGTCCGCGTCCCCGCCCGGCCGGGCCCGCCGCTGCGCTTCCAGCTGCGCCCCGTCGCGCCCTCCCTGCGGTCGTTCCTCGCGACAGAGGCGGGCGGCGCGGTGCTGCTGCTCGTCGCGACCGTCGTCGCGCTCGTGTGGGCCAACTCCGCCTGGTCGGGCGCCTACGACGACCTGTGGTCGGCGACCGCGGGCTGGCACGTCGGGCCCTGGTCGTTCGAGATGGACCTGCACCACTGGGTCAACGACGCCGCGATGGCCGTGTTCTTCCTCGTCATCGGGCTCGAGATCAACCGCGAGGTGACGAGCGGGGAGCTGCGCAACCGGCGGACCGTCGCAGTGCCTGCGCTCGGTGCGCTCGGCGGCCTCGCCGTGCCGGCGCTCATCTACGTCGCCTTCAACGCCGGGTCGCCCGCGCAGCACGGATGGGGCATCGTCATGTCGACCGACACGGCGTTCCTCGTGGGCATCCTCGCCCTGTTCGGACCGCGCTGCCCCGACCAGCTCCGGCTGTTCCTCCTCACGCTCGCCGTCGTGGACGACATCGGCGCCATCACCGTCATGGCGCTCTTCTACACCGACGACCTCTGGCTCCCCGGGCTCCTCGTCGCCGCCGTGCTCGTCGTCGTGATCGTCGTGCTGCGGTGGCTCGGCGTGTGGCGTCTGGCGCCGTACGTCCTCGTCGGGATCGCGCTGTGGGGCGCGGTCTACGCGTCCGGCGTCCACGCGACGCTCGCCGGCGTCCTCGTGGGGCTGCTCGTCCCGTCGCGCTCGTCGCGTCCCGTCGACGTCGCGGTCGTGCCCAAGTACGCCAAGCGTCTCGCCCAGGAGACGACGGCGGAGCGCGAGCACCTCACCGAGCTCGCCGCGCGCGCGGCGGTGCCCACGAGCGAACGCCTCCAGCGCGTCCTGCACCCGTGGAGCGCGTACGTCGTCGTGCCCGTGTTCGGCCTCGCCAACGCGGGCGTGCAGCTCGACGCCGAGTCGCTGCGGACCGCGGCGACGTCGCCCGTGACGATCGGCGTCGCCGTCGCGCTCGTCGTGGGCAACGCCGTCGGCATCTTCGGCGCCGCGACGCTCGCCCTGCGCCTCGGGCTCGGCGACCTCCCGGGCAGGGTGCGCTACTCGCACCTGCTCGGCGGCGCGATCCTCGCCGGCATCGGCTTCACCATCTCGCTCTTCATCGCCGAGCTCGCGTTCGACGACGAGGCGCTCATCGAGCAGGCCAAGATCGGCATCCTCGCCGGCTCGCTCGTCGCCGCCGTGCTCGGCTCCCTCGCCCTCCGGTTCGTCGGCGAGCGCTGGCCCCTGTGCTCCCCCGGCGCCGACGGCCCCCCGCCCGAGCTCCCACCCCTCCCCTGGCGCCCACCGGCGACCACCTGAGCACCCCACCCCGCGAGGGAGAACCCTGGTCGGGCGAGGGGAACCCTGGTCTGGTCGCAGGCCCGCGAGGTCGGGTCCGCGGCGCGGGTGGCCTCGGTGCTCGGGGCTGCGGCGCCGTCACCCCGGTCACTCGGCCGTGGTTTCGAGGAGCGCCGCTCTGACGCCCCTTCGCATCCGAGCCCACCCCCACCGCTCGGCGATCGTCTCGCCCGGAGACGCCGGTCGCCGCTCGCGACCATCGGTGGCCCGCCGAGGCCGGGTCCCCGTATCGGCTCGGCATGAGCCCGACCAGGCGGTCCTGGTGGGTCGAGCAGGCGAGGTGGGTTCGTCCCGCGCCGGACCCGCCCGAACCACCTGCTCGACGACGGTGCCGTGACCGGCCGCCCGTTCCGGGCGCGGCGGTGCGGCGGCCCGGCTGGCGACGCGGCACGGCCGGCCGCGCGCCGCGGCTGGCCGCGCGGCACGGGCCGAACCCAGCCCCGCGGGCGGTCACCCGAGGTGAGGGCCGACCAGGGCGAGACAGAGCCGGGCGGGGTGGGTGGTGGTGCCGCGTCGTGGTCGGGCCTGGCGGGAGCCGCGAGGAACGAGCGGCGGATGGTAGACGCGGCACCACCACCCACCCCGCCACCCAAGGTGACCAGACCGCCATCGGGCACGAAACCAGGCCTCTACCTGGGCTGACCACGCCTCTACCTCGGCCTACCAGGGCTCTACCTCGCGCAACCCTGGCTCTACCTCGCGCGACCGCGGCTCTACCTCGGCGGGGCGGTGGCCTCGATCGCGGTGCGGAGGCCGTCGGCGGTGACGCGGCCGCGGTAGCGGACGCCGTTGACGAACAAGGTCGGGGTGCCTTGGACTCCCAGGGTGAGGGCGTCGGCGTAGTCGCGCTGCACGGGGGCGGCGTACTGCTGGGCGGCGTCCCCCACGACCGAGGCGCCGTCGAGGCCGAGCTCCTCGGCCCGGTCGGCGAGGCCGGCCTCGCCGAGCTGGTCCTGGTGCTCGAACAGCGCGGCCTGCATCTCCCAGAACCGACCCTGCGCCGCAGCGGCCTCGACCGCGAGCGCCGCGGAGAGCGCGTGCGGGTGGATCTCGAAGAGCGGGAAGTGCCGGAACACGAGGCGCACCTCGCCGCCCGACGACTCGACGACCTGCCGCAGCACGGGCGCGGCGGCGGCGCAGTACGGGCACTCCAGGTCGCCGAACTCGACGATCGTCACGGGCGCGTCCGGGTCGCCGAGCACGTGCGCGTCGGCGGGGACGAGCTGCTCGGCCGGGACGGGTGCTGCGGTCTGCTCGCTCACGCCGCCCAGCATGGCACGGGGCGGGCGCGTCGCACCCGGCGAGCGGACGGCGTCGTCCCCGCACCCCGGGCAGGCGCGGCGGTGCGTCCACGTCCGGGCCGTCGCCGATCAGCGATCGCCCGTCGACCGTGCGTGTCCGGCCGTTCCGTCACGCGAGGACGAGCGGCCGGTCCTCCCGGGCGCCGCCGGGGACCGGCTCGACCAGGCGGTCCAGGCCAGGCCCGGCGCTCTCGCGCCACCACGTGACGTTCCGGGCGTGGCGGGCGTACTCGGAGTCGGGGTCCGCCGTGAGGGACGCCGCGGTCTGGGCGAGGTACACGGCGTCGACGGTGTCCGGCGGGGTCGGGACACCGGCGAGCACGCGTCGGTCGCCGCGGAAGCGCGGGCGCGGGTGCAGGCGCTTGAGGAGGTTGAGCGCACCGAAGAGCAGGCCGGGGCGGAACCGGCACACGAACTCGTCCTCGTGGTGGAGCTGGGCGAACAGCCGGTGCTCGTCGAACGTGAGCCCGCGCGCGATCGCCTCGCCGACCATCCACAGGAGCGCGGTGTCGGAGAGCGCGCGGGCGCGGGCCCCGCCGCCGACGTCGCTGTGCCCGCCGGGGAACCACACCTGCTTGACCCGGGCCGCCATGGAGACGGGGACGTCCCACAGGCACGGCTCGAACGTGATGCGGCGGTCGTCGATCGCGAGGGCCTGCCGGGCGCACTCGACGTCGGTCGACAGGCGCAGGTCGTGGAACCGGCTGCGCCGGCGCGACAGACCGGGGACCCCGAGCGCGCCGACGGTGTCGAACACCCCGAGGAACGCGACGGGGACGTGGTCGTGGCAGTGCTGGGCGCGGAAGGCCGCGGCCTGCTCCGCCCGCTGGGCGGCGTCGCGCACGCGGTAGATCCGTTCGGCGTCGCACAGGTGATCGCGCGCGAGGGAGTCCTGGGTGAGCAGCCCGACGGTCGCGACCATGCCGACGACGCTGCGGGCGGTGTACGCGCCGCGGCTGAACCCGAACACGTAGATCTCGTCGCCGGGCTCGTAGTTGAGCGCGAGATGGCGGTAGCCGGCGACGACGTTGCGCGTCAGCCCGCACCCGAAGGCCCCGCCGAGCAGGCGGTCGACGAGGTAGCCCTGCGCCCCGACCCCCTCGACGGAGAACACCATCTGCTGGACGCCGTCCGGTCCGATGCCGGTGCGGACCGAGCGCGCGATCTTCTCGATGTTCGACACGCTCGCGTTCACCGGCGAGTTCCACGTGCCGTCGCAGCACAGCACCAGCCGCTTCATGGCCCCTCCCCACCTCGCCCCGGCACCGTCGCCGGGGACACCATCTGGGGAGGGTCCGGCGGGGATCGTGATACTTCGGTGAGCGTGTCCCCGCACACCCGGCGAACGGTCCGGGGGCACCCGCGGGGTGGCGTAGGTTCTGGCGGTGTGACCGTCACGAGCACCCCACCCTCCACCGGCCCCTCGGGCTACCCGACCGGGCGGGAGCGGCGGCATGCCCGGGGGACGGGCCGGCGCCGCGGCGTGTGGGTCGCGGTCGTCGTGACGCTGGCGCTCCTCCTCGGTGCCGCCGGCGGCGGGCTGGTCTGGTACCGGGGGTCGACCTACGACGACCTGGCCGCGCAGGCCACCACGGCGCAGACCCTGCTCACGACGTCCGACGGCAAGGTCGCCGACCCTGCGGTCCGGGACGCCCTCGCGGTCGAGGTCGACGACGCGCGCGCCCTGCTCGGGGCATCGTTCGTCGACCGGATGACGACCGGCACGACGGGCGCGACCGCGTCCCTGGAGCAGGCGTCGCAGGCCGTGCACGCCTCGATGCTGGAGCACGCGCGGGCCCAGGTCGAGGCGGCCCGCACGAGCCTCGCGCCCGTCCAGGAGCAGGGCGAGAAGATCTACGCCGCCACGGAGGGCCTGGGCGCCGACGAGGCGGTGCGCGCCCGGCTCCGGGAGGCGCTCGACGCGGCCGCGGCGACGGCGGAGACCGCCGGGGCGGGTGCGGCCGCCGACGACCTCGCCGCCCTGGAGCAGGCCGTGCTCGACCTGGAGGCCGACCTGGCGTCCGTCGCCACGTCGACCGAGGAGATGTCGACCGCGCAGGACGCCGTCTCCTGCCCCGCGCCGGACCAGGTGTGGGACCCCGACGGCGGACGCGTGCCGGACTCCGCCCTGGCCGCGATCCCGTGGTCGCCGTCGGACCGCGTGCGGGCCGACGTGCTCGACGGCCTCGTCGCGCTCGACGCGGCGTACCTCGAGCGGTTCGGCGTGCACCTGACGATCAACTCCTCCTACCGCACGTACGAGGAGCAGGCGGGCCTCTACGACCCGTCGTCGCCGATCGCCGCGCCGCCCGGCTGCTCCAACCACGGTCTGGGGTTCGCCGTCGACCTGGGCGGCGGCGTCCAGGCGTTCGGCACGCCTCAGTACGAGTGGCTCAAGCAGAACGCCGAGACCTTCGGCTGGACGCACCCCGACTTCGCCGAGCCGGACGGCCGCGTGCCCGAGCCGTGGCACTGGGAGTCGGTCCTGGCCCGCGCGGACTCCTGAGCGGTCGCCCGACCCCGCGCCCGCGTCGGTCCGCGCCCCGCGCGACGGCGTCACCCCTCGCGCGCGTCGACGTCGACCCGGGTGACGTGCCCCGGCGTCGGGCCGTCGCGCAGCCACGCCACGAGCCGGTCGACGGCGTCCCGCGGCCCGGTGGCGACGACCTCCACCGTGCCGTCGGGACGGTTCGTCGCCGCCCCGTCGAGGCCCAGCACGGTGAGCCGCTCGCGCGTCGCCCAGCGGAACCCGACGCCCTGCACGCGCCCGTGCACGACGGCTCGCAGGGCGACCGGCGCGTCGGGCGACCGCGTCACAGGTGCACGTGCGCCGGGACGCCCGTCGACGACTCGATGTCGGACTCGGCGTCGTCCAGCAGCCGGTCCGCGAGCCGCCGCAGCGCGCGCCCGACGGCGATCTCGTCACCGATGAGCGGGACGTCCAGGTCGTGCGGGTCCCGCCGCGCGCGCCCGACCGTCCGCACGTGACCGGGCACCTCCGCGACCAGCACGGCCTCCGCCGTCGTGCGACCTTCCGACTCGACGACGCTCACCTGCACGCGCCACACCTTGGTCGAGCCGGCCCCGCTCCCGGCCTCCGCGCCGGGCACGTGCTCGACGTAGCTGTCCGACCCCGGGTAGACGAGCGTGCGCTCCCCCGTGTCGGTCCACTCGACGAGGTACGGGGGCGACCCGTCCTCGTGCCGCAGCTCGACCACCACCCCGTCGCGCACCGCTCCGCCGACGACCCCCGAGGCGGTCACGATCCTGTCCCCGACCGATGCCCTCATGGCTCCTCCTCGTGCCGCACCGCTCTTCCATCATGCGACCGCGGTGGGACCCCTGCACCCCCGGGAGCCGGACGTCAGCCGCGGAGCTGGGCCCGCAGCGCGTCGGGGTCCGACGCCGGGAGCCGGCACACGAAGTCGGCGCACAGGTACGCGCCCGGTCCGCGGCCGGCGAGCAGCCCGACGCCGTCGACCGCGAGCGCCGCGGCGTCGCCGGGCGTCGCGCCGAGGAGCAGCGCGCCCGGGTGGTACCAGTCCCGCGCGACCTGCCGGTACGCCTCGCGGAGGTCCGGGTCCGCGACGAGCACGAGCTGGTGGGGCGGCTCGGCGAGCCCGACGGCGACGCGCAGCACCCCGGCCGCGCCGAGCGGGTGCTCGCTCGCCGTCGGCGACGCGGCGACGTGCGCGCGGGCGGCGTCCCGGTAGCGGGGCTCGCCCGTCGCGAGGTGGGCGAGCAGCGCGGCCCGCGCGGCCGCCGTCGTGCCCGACGGCACCGCGCCCTCCGACGCGTCCGCGGCGGCGCCCGCCGCGAGCCCGAGGCCGGTGAGCACGGGGTCGGTGCCCTGCGGGGCCCGCAGCTCGCCGTCTGCGCCGAGGGTCGCGTCGACGAGGCGCACGGCCTCGCGCACGTACCGGGCCTCTCCCGTCAGGCCGCCGAGGACGAGGAGCGCGGTCGCGAGCGCGCCGTGGTCCTCGAGCGTCGCGACGGCGCGCGACGCGACGCCCCCCTCCGAGGCCCGCACGAGCGTCCCGTCGGACCGCACGTGCGTCGCGAGGAGCCGGTCGGCGGCGGCGCGCGCCGCGTCGGTGAGGTCGGGCAGGTCGAGGTGGTGGCCGGCGCGCGCGAGCGCCTCGATCGCGAGACCGTTCCAGCCGGTGAGCACCTTGGTGTCGAGCCGGGGCGGCTCGTGACGCGCCCGCTCGGCGGGCGGGAGCAGGTAGTAGCCACCCTCGACGCGCTCGCCGTCGACGACGGACTCGGAGTCCTGCGCGCTCGCGAACGCGCCGTCGGCGAGGCGCAGCACGCGCAGCAGGAAGCGCCCGACGTCGGCCGCGACCCGCGCGGCGCCCTCGCCCGGGTCCGGCGTCCCGGGAGCGGGCGCGGGCGTGCGGAGCGGGCCGTCCACCGGCCCGGTGCGCCGGAGCACGGCGAGCGTCGTCGCGGCCGAGAGGAGCTGGGCGTTGTCGTAGAGCATCCGCTCGTAGTGCGGCTCCGACCAGTCGGGCCGGGTCGCGTACCGGAAGAACCCGCCGTCGACGTCGCGCAGCGGGCTCGACGCCATGGCATCGAGCGTGCGGCCGGCGAGGACGAGGGCGCGCCGCGCGACCTCGGGGTCCACGACGGACGACGCCGCCAGGTCGAGCAGGAGCTCGAGCGTCGGCGCGACGGGGAACTTCGGCGCGCCGCCGAACCCGCCGTGCACGCGGTCCTCCGCGGCCTCGAGCCGGTCGACGACCGTCCGCGCATGGTCGGCGAGCCGGCCGACCGGTCCAGCGTCGGCCCCGGAGGGTGCGCCGGGCTCCCCCGGAGCGGCGACCGTCGTCGCCGCGGCGCGCGGCACCCCCGTCCGCCGCCCCGCGGCCGCGTCCCGGAGCGCGGCGCGGATCGTCTCCCCCGTCTCGACGGCCTGGTCGCGCCGCAGCTCCCACGCCTGCGCGACGGCGTCGAGCACGTCCCGGAACGCGGGCCGCCCCGCCACGGGGACCGGCGGCCAGTAGGTGCCCGCGTAGAACGGGGCGCCGTCCGGCGTCGTGAACACGGTGAGCGGCCAGCCGAGGTCCGACGTGAACGCGCTCGCGGCGGCGAGGAGGCTCGCGTCGACGTCGGGGTGCTCCTCCCGGTCGACCTTCACCGCCACGAAGCCGCGCGCGAGCTGCGCGCCGACCGCGGGGTCGGAGAAGCTCTCGCGCGCCATGACGTGGCACCAGTGGCACGTCGCGTACCCGACCGACACCATGACCGGCACGTCGCGGCGCCGCGCCTCCCCGAACGCCTCGGCGCCCCACGGGTACCAGTCGACGGGGTTGTCGGCGTGCTGACGCAGGTACGGGCTCACGGCGTCGGCGAGGCGGTTGACCATGCGTCCCAGCCTGCCAGGTGGCGGCGCCGCGGCGAGCGGAGTCCAGAACGGGTTTGTCTGCTACGTCCAGGACGTGCGCGCTTGTAACGTTGCGCCCATGCCCGGCCCCGAGCAGTCCGTCCTCCCGGCGGCGACCGACGACGACACCCACCCGAGCCCGTCGTCGCCCGCGCCGCTGCCCCGGCGACCCGTCCGGCAGGTGCCGGCGAGCGGCGACCGCCGGGGCCCGTTCACCCTCGGCGAGGTGCTCGGGCACGGCGGGTTCGCGCACGTCTACCGTGCCACGGACGCGGGCGGCGCGGAGGTGGCCGTGAAGGTGCTCACGGGCCTGCAGGAGGGCTCGCGCGAGCGCTTCACGCAGGAGGCGCGCCTGCTGGAGGCCGTGGGCGGACGCGGCTTCCCCGCGTTCGTGCGCTCGGGTCTGGACGACGACCAGCCGTGGTTCGCCATGGAGCTGGTACCGGGCACCACGCTGCGCGAGCAGGTCCGCGCGTCGGGCCCGCTGGACGGGCGGCAGGCGCTGCGGCTGGCCTCGCAGGTCGCGGAGGCGCTGCTCGTGCTGCAGGAGCAGCACTGCGTGCACCGCGACCTGAAGCCCGCCAACATCATGGTCGACGGCGACCGCGCCGTCCTCATCGACCTCGGCATCGCCAAGCTGTTCGACACCGCGACGTCCACCCAGCCCGTCGGGACGCTCGCGTACATGGCGCCGGAGCTGTTCGCCCGGCGCGTGCACCCCCGCTCGGACGTCTACGCGCTCGGGCTGCTGCTGATCTTCGCGAGCACGGGCGTCGTCCCGGCCGACCTGAACTTCCTCGGCCGCGACCTCGAGGCCGAGGACCTCGTGCGCGAGGTGCCGGACGACCTCGTCGGGATGCCGGCCGGGATGGAGCTCGCCCCGTCCCCGGCCGAGCTGCCCGAGATCGACCCGCACCTGCAGGACCTGATCCTGTCGATGACGCGGTACCAGCCGAACCACCGTCCCGCGCTCGAGAGCGTCGCCGCGGTGCTCCGCGCCCGGCTCGCCGGGCAGGTCGCCGACGACACCCTGCTCCTCACGCAGCGGATCGTGGCGGACGGCGCCACCGCGGCCGAGCGGGCGCTCGGCCCCGTCGCCGGGCTGTCCGCCGCGACCGGAGCACCCGTCCGGCCCGGGCCGCCCGCGGAGGACGCGCCGACCGGGACCGACGCCGTCGTGGGTCGGACCCGGGAGCCGTGGCACGCCCTCGTGTACGACGCCACGCTCATGAGCGTGCTCGCCGAGGTGCACGGCGACGGGTTCGACGGCGCGGCCTCGGAGGTCATCGCCGACCACGTGGCGAGCATCGGGGCGCACGTCGCCGACGGGCGGACCCCCGCCGAGCTCAAGGACTGGCTCTGGCAGGCGATGCAGTGGCAGGCCGCCACCCCTCCTGCCGGGCACCCGGACACCCTGCGCGGGTGGCGGGCGTACCGTCGCCCGCCGCACGTGACGCCGGCCCGGCCCGCGCCCGTGGTCCGCGTCGCCCGGCTGCGCACCGACGAGCCCGACGGCGTCCCGGCGCGCGGCGCGGCAGGCGGACGTGCCTGGCCGGTAGCCGTCCGGCGGGTCTCCACGCTGGGCCGACCGCCGTCGGGGGCGGCCCCCGCGGAGCCTGCGCCCGCGGCCGTCGCGGGGACCCGGGTGATGGACTCCCCCGACCTCGTCGCCACGCAGGTCGGGCGCCCGGTCCCGCCGTCGGTCCCGCCGCGCCGGAGCCCGGTCCAGCACCTGGGTCCCACACCGCGGTCGGCTCGGCCGCGCGTCACGGGCGCGGCCGTCACGAGCGCCCCGGCCCCGCCGCCCTCCGTCGCGCAGCAGACCGCTCCCGCGTTCCCGGCGCCGCCGCAGCAGCCCGCGGCGCCGACGGCCGGGGCGTCGTCACGGTCGAGAGCGTCGTCGCGGTCGGCAGCGTCCTCGCGGTCCGCGGCGTCGTCGCCCGTGGCCCGGTCCCGGATCGGGGGCGCGCTCCTGCGCGCGCTGCCGCCCCTGCTCGCAGTCCTGGCCGTGCTGCGCACGCTGTGGCTCGTGCCCGACGGCGCGGCCCGGCAGAGCGAGCCGTTCATCCCGCTGCCGCCGCAGCTCCTGGAGACCCTGCGCGTCTCGGTCGACCTGGCCCCGCTCGTCGACGGCCCCGTGCTCGCCCTGGCGGCGCTCGCGGTGGCCGTGGTGCTGCGCGTCGCCGGGCGGCGGACGTGGGTCTGGCCGTACGCGCTCCTCGCGTCCGCGTCCGTCGTCGCCACGGCGGTGCTCGTCCTGCGCGGCTGAGCTGCCGTCGCGAGACGGCCGGTACCAGGCGGCCGTCGGGCCACCCTCGGGCCGCCGTCTGGCCGCCGTCGGGCTGGCGTCAGGCCAGCGTCGGCCTGGCGTCAGGCCGGCGTCGGGCTGGCGTCAGGCCGGCGTCGGGCTGGCGTCAGGCCGGCGTCGGGCGGCACCGCGCGGTGCCGCCCGACCGTGCCCGTCAGAGCGGACCGAGCACGTCGTCGCGCGACGCCACGAGGTCGAGCGCGGCGAGGACGCCGCCGAGCGCGCGCTCCTCGTACCGGAAGTGCGACTCCATGATCGCGCCCACGCCGTCGAGGTGACGCCCGACGGCGTCGCGCGACGCCTCGGGGTCCGTCGTCCGGTCGAGCGCGTGCTCGAGGTCGGCGACGAGGTACGCGATCATCCCGTGGTCCTGGCGCAGGCGCCGCAGCACGTCGGCCAGGTCGGGATGGCGACGCTCCAGCTCGGGGAAGAGCACGGCGTCCTCGGCGGTGTGGTGCCGGGTGAGCGCGGTGCAGAACCCGCGGCACCACACGAGCAGGTCCGTGGCGGGCGCCGGGTCGTGCCCGGCCCCCTGCGCCCCGCCGTCCCGTGCCGGGCGGTCGTGCGCTGCGACCCTCGTCCCGGCGCCGGGTCGCGCCCCAGGGGGCGGGTCTGCTCCGGGTCGCCGAGAGCCGGGCGGTTCGTCCGCCTCGGCTACCGCCTCGCGCACCAGCGCCAACGCGCGCCGCAGCCGCCCGTGCACCGTCTGCATCTCGTCGTACCAGGCCACGAGCCTGGTCTTCTCGCCCTCACTCACCGGTGAGGAACGAGGAAAGGGTCCGTGCCGTCACGGCTCCCCCTTCCGGGTTCGACGCCTCCATGCCTGACGTGGTCCGCCACCAGCACGCGACGCTGCGCGCGACCCTACCAGCCGCCCGCAGGGTCGCCCTGCCCCGGGCGCACTGGTCGACGAGAACGACACCACGCGCCGTCGAACACGACCTGAAGGCCGCGAAGACGCTCAGAACGACCCTCATGTCGTGTTCGGCGGCCCCGGGGGGACGGGTCATGCGTGGAGGCGGCGGAGGAATGTGCGGGTGCGCTCGCGCTGTGGGTCGCCGAGCACCTGATCCGGGGTGCCGCGCTCGTGGACGCGGCCCTCGTGGAGGAAGCAGACCTCGTCGGCGACGCGGCGGGCGAAGCCCATCTCGTGCGTCGCGACGACCATCGTGCGCCCCTCCGCCCGCAGCTCGGCGAGGAGGTCGAGCACCTCGCCGACGAGCTCGGGGTCGAGCGCCGAGGTCACCTCGTCGAGCAGGAGGAGCTCCGGCCCGTTGACGAGGGCGCGCGCGATGGCCGCCCGCTGCTGCTCACCGCCCGAGAGCTGGTCGGGGTACGCCCTCACCTTGTGCCCCAGGCCGACCCGACCCAGCATCTCGACGGCCGCCGCCTCCGCCTCCGCGCGCGCCCGCCGGTGCACGAGGCGCGGCGCGAGCGTCACGTTGTCGAGCACCGTGAGGTGCGGGAAGAGGTTGTACGCCTGGAAGACCATGCCCATGCGCGCGCGGACCCGGTTGGCGTCGAGGCGCGGGTCGGCGACGTCCTCGCCGTCGAGCAGGATCTGCCCGTCGTCGACCTCGTCGAGAAGGTTGACGACGCGCAGGAGCGTCGACTTGCCGGAGCCCGACGACCCCACGAGCACGACGCACCGGTGCGCGTCGACGTCGAGGTCGATCCCGTCGAGCACGACTCGGCGCCCGCCCGGGGCCCCCGCGGCGGGGAAGGTCTTGCGGACACCGCGCAGGGAGAGCAGGTGGTGCGCGCCCGCGTCCTGCGGGATCGCGCCGGACGCCGGGACGGACGCGCTCATCGGATGTCCCCCGCCCCGCTCACGGTCGCGAGCGACCAGCCCCAGCCGCGGCGCGCCTGGTAGGCGTCGACCGCCCGCGTCAGCGGGAACGACACGAGGAAGAACAGGATCCCCGCGACGACGTACGGCGTGAAGTTGTAGCTCCCCGTCGTGGCGATCTGCGCCGCGCGGATCGCGTCGACCGCGCCGAGCACCGAGATGAGGCCCGAGTCCTTCTGCAGCGAGACGAGGTTGTTCGCGAGCGGCGCGGTGACGTTGCGCACGGCCTGCGGCAGCACGACGCGGCGGGTCGTCTGCGCGCGGGTGAGGCCGAGCGAGCGCGCCGCCGCGACCTGCGACGGGTGCACCGACTCGATGCCCGCGCGGAACACCTCGGCGAGGTAGGCGGTGTAGGTGAGGACGATCGCGAGCGCCCCGAGGAACGCGCCCGACGTCGGCAGCCACTCCAGCCGCAGCGCGGGCAGCCCGAAGCCCACGAGCAGCAGGACGAGCAGGAGCGGCACCCCGCGGAACAGGTCGACGTAGCCGATCGCGAACGCCCGCAGCGGGAAGAGCGCGGGGATGCGGCTCGTGCGCGCGATCGCCAGCCCGAGCCCCAGCAGCGTGCCGACGACGCCCGCGACGACCCACACGCGCAGGTTGAGCCACAGCCCCTCGAGGATCGCGGGCAGCGACTCCCACGCCATCGCCGGGTCGAAGAACGCGGTCCGCGCGCGCTCCCAGCCGGGCGCGTTGACGACGACGAGCACGACCGCCGCGACGACGAGCACCGTGCTCGCGAGCGCCACGAGGAGCGAGCGGCGGCGCTGGGCGCGCCGGAACGCCGCGCGGTCGAGCGCGAGCGGCGACGGCGTCCACGCGACCCCCGGGCCGCCGTCGGGCGTCCCGGCCCGCCCGGGCGGGCGCGCGTCGTCGGGCACGGTCACGGCCGGGTCACTCGAGGACGGGGATGTCGTCCGACTTGAGCCACGTCGTGCGCAACTCGGCGAGCGTGCCGTCGGCCTCGAGCTCGTCCACGGCCTGGGTCACGCAGTCGGTCAGCGCGGAGTCGAGGTCGAGCACGAGCCCGTACTGCTCGACGACGCCCTGGTCCGGCAGCGTGCCGATGACCACGGAGTCCGGGAAGTACTCGGTCGAGGCCGCGACGCCCTGGTCGACGTCCATGACCATCGCGTCGATCGTGCCGGACTGGAGCGCCTGCATGCCGTCGCCCGCCGCGTTGTACGGCGAGATGTCCGCGTCCTCGCCCCACGCGGCCTCCGCGAGCGTGAGGCTCGTCTGCGCGGCCGTCACGCCGATGCGCGCGCCGTCGAGCTCGGCGAGCGTCGTCGCGCCCGCGTAGGGGCCGTCCTCCATGACGATGACGCCCTGGCGCGTCGTGAGGTACGGGCTGGAGAAGTCGACGGCCTGCTTGCGCTCGTCGGTGATCGACGTCTGGTAGGCGGCGACGTCGAACGGCTTCACGGCCGGGCTGATGATCTGCTCGAACGTCACGGTCTCCCAGACGACGTCGTCGGCCGCGTAGCCGAGGCGGTCCGCGACCGCGTAGATGAGCGCCGACTCGAAGCCCTCGCCCGAGTCGTGCTCGCCGATGTACCACGGCGCGTACGCCTCGCCCGCGCCGACGGTCAGCACGCCGTCGGTGAGCGTCGGGAGCGCGCCGGGCTCGCACTGCGCGGCGTCGCCCGAGGCGCTGCCGCTCGGGCTCGCGGCGTCGCCGCCGTCGGAGCCTCCCGAGGAACAGGCCGTCAGCGTGAGCGCGGCGACCGCCGTGACGGCGGTGAGGACGGCGGGACGGGGACGCAGACGGCGCATGGTGACCTTCCGGGTGTCGGGCGCCCGCGGGAGTCGTGGGCGCCGGCCACTGACGATAACGCCGGGCCGTGGGCCGTGGCTTCCCTCGGCCGCTCCGCGGCGGGGTGGGTCGCGTCACAGGCGACGTGGCGTCGGCGCGGACCGCGGCACGACGGACGGACCCGCGCGCACGACGAAGGCCCTCGATCATCAGATCGAGGGCCTTCGCCTTCTGAGTAGCGGGGGCAGGATTTGAACCTGCGACCTCTGGGTTATGAGCCCAGCGAGCTACCGAGCTGCTCCACCCCGCGTCGGTGATCACTACTCTACGTGAGGTTCCGGACCAGGCCAAATCGGGTGGACGAGACGTGGGTCACGCCAGGACCTCGACCCCGAACGCGAACTCCCGCACGTCCCCCGGCTCCAGCCGCACGTCCGCCGCGCAGTCGGGGCGGTTGAACGCGTCGGTCAGGGTCTCGACGGGCTCGACCGCGACGGCGGCCCGCTCGCGGCGCGCCAGGCCGTCGCCCGTGTAGACGTGGACGAGTCCGCGGTCCTGCCACACGGCGAGCCCCTGTCCCGTCGCGGGGTCGCGCACGAGGGTCCGCGCGCGGCCGTCGGCGTCGGTGCGCAGGCCGCCGAACGCGTGGTCGAGCCGCACGCCGGCGAGCGGCAGCGGTCCGACACCGTCGATCGCACCGAACGCGTCCGCCCCCGCGAGCGGGAGCAGCCCGGCGTCGGTCACGACGGCGCGGCGCGCCGGGACCGTGAGCTCGAGCCGGTCGATCGTGTCGTGGCCCGGGACGCGCAGGTACGGGTGCCAGCCCAGGGCGACAGGTGCGGCGGTCGCACCGACGTTGCGAGCCCGCAGCGCGACGCCCAGCGAGCCCGAGTCGAGCACGTACTCGACCTCGAGGGCGAGCGCGAAGGGGTACCCCGCGTACGCGTCACGGGCGACGGACGCGCGCAGCACGACCGACACCGGTCGTGCCGGGTCCCCGTCTGCGGGCTGCGCGGGGTCCTCGCCCCGGTCGACAACCGTCCAGTCGAGCGTGCGGGCGAACCCGTGCATGGTGAGGGGCTCCCACGGCAGGACGGGGGGCACGCGGTGCCGTGCGCCGTCGAACACGTACTCCCCGCCGGAGAGGCGGTTGACGAACGGCGCCATGAGCGCGGACCGTGCGGCGTCGTGCGCGGCGACCTCTGCCTCGTCGGCGTACCCGTCGACGAGGTCCTCCACCTGCACGGTCCCGTCGGCCCCGCGCCACGGTGCGCGCCACGCGAGCACGGCGGCACCGCGCAGCGCCACGACGAGCTCGGCCCCGGACGGGTGGTGCAGGCGCGCCGCGGGGACGGCCGGGGTCGTGTCGCTCGCGACGCTGAAAGCGTTGCTGCAAACCGTTGCAGATGTCACGAGGAGCGATCCTCCCGGTCGGCGCAGGAAATGACAACTCCGGCACGACGACGGGCGGGCCGGGACCCCCGAGAGGTGTCCCGACCCGCCCGTCGTGCGTCGCGCCGGCGCGAGGTCCTCGTCAGCCGCCCGACGAGTCCGTGTCGAGCGACTGCTCCGCAGCGAGCGCCGCCTCGAGCGCCTGCTGCAGCCGGTCCTGCGCCTCGCCGTAGGCGGCGAAGTCACCCTCCGCGAGCGCCGCCTGGCCCTCCTCGATGGCCTGCTGCGCCTGGCGCAGCGCCTGGTCGAGCTCGGCGCGGGCGCCGCCGTCGACCGTGCCGCCGTCGGCCGGCGGCGCGGGCTCCTCGGTGGCCGGCGGCTCGGTGCCGGGGTCCGTCGTCCCCGGGTCGGTGGTCTCGCCGTCGGCCGGCTGGTCCGGGACCTCGGTCTCGACCCCGCCGTCGGCGTCGCCCGCGTTCGCGCCCGAGTCGCCGCCGAACACCTGGTCCAGCGCCTCGTCGAGCGTGTCGGCGAAGCCGATCTCGTCACCGAAGGACACGAGCACCTTGCGCAGCAGCGGGAACCGCGTGCCCTCCGTCGACTGCACGTAGACCGGCTGGACGTACAGCAGGCCGCCACCCACGGGGAGCGTGAGGAGGTTGCCGTTGATGACGGTCGAGTCGCCGCGCCGCAGCGCCAGCAGGCCGTCGGCGGCGGTCGGGTCGGTGTTGAAGTTGTTCTGCACCTGACCCGGTCCGGGGACCGTCGCGTTGCGCGGCAGCTCGAGGAGACGCAGCGTGCCGTAGTCCTCCGACCGCACTCCCGCCTCGTTGCCCGGCTCGGCGTCCACCGCGAGGAATCCCGTGAGGATGTTGCGGTCCGAGCCGCCGCCCGGGATGTACGTCGACATGAGCGAGAACGTCGGCGCCTCCTGGCTCGGCATCTGGAGCGTGAGGTAGTACGGCGGCTGCAGCGGCTTGACCTGACCGCTCGCCGTCGGGTCCTCCGGGCTGCGCCAGAAGTCCTGGCCGGAGAAGAACTCGTTCGCGTCGTCCACGTGGTAGCTCGCGAGCAGCGTGCGCTGCACCTTGAACAGGTCCTCGGGGTAGCGCAGGTGGCTCATGAGGTCGCCGGAGATCTCCGTGATCGGCTTGACCGAGCTCGGGAAGACCTGGGTCCACGCCTGGAGCACCGGGTCCTCGGCGTCCCACGCGTACAGGTCGACCGAGCCGTCGTACGCGTCCACGGTCGCCTTGACCGAGTTCCGGATGTAGTTCACCTGCTGCGGCGCGAGCGCCTCGACCGAGTTCGCCGCGACGAGCGAGTCGCGCGTCGAGTCCTCGAGCGACTCCGACGTCGAGTACGGGTAGGCGTTCGACGTCGTGTAGCCGTCCACGATCCACTTGACCCGGCCGTCCACGACCGCCGGGTACACGCGCCCGTCGAGCGTGAGGTACGGGGCGACCTTCGCGACGCGGTCGCGCGGGCTGCGGTCGTAGAGGATCTGCGACTCCTCCGTGACGCGGTCGGAGAAGAGGATCTGCTCGGAGCCGAACTTCAGCGCGTACAGCACCTTGTTCATGAACGACCCGACGCTCGGGCCCGCCTGGACGTCCTGCGTCGGGAAGGTGTTGTTGACCTGGCCGCCCTCGTCGTCGACGGGGTAGTCGAGCTCCCACGCGTCGCGGCCCTCGGGGGCGCCGACGATCGAGTACTGCGGCGCCTCGGGCGAGAAGTAGATGCGCGGCTCGTAGCCGCCCGCGTCGGTGAACGCGCCCGTCGACGGGATCGAGCCCTCGTAGAACGCCGGGCGGCCGTCGGGCCCGATCTGGTTGCCGTACGCGGCGACGACGCCGAAGCCGTGCGTGTAGACCGTGTGGTCGTTGACCCAGTTCCGCTGGTCGGCGCCCAGACCGTCCTGGTTGAGCTCGCGCACCGCGATGACGGTGTCGCGGCTCTCGTCGTCGATCGTGTAGCGGTCGACCGACAGCGAGCTCGAGAACTGGTAGTACTGCTTGTTCTGCTGGAGCTGGCTGAACGAGGGGCTGACGATCTCGGGGTCGAGCAGGCGGATCGACGCCGTGGTGTCGGCGTCCTCGCGCAGCGCGCCCGCCTCCGCCTCGGTCTTGGCGTTGTACTGCTCGGTCTCGACCTGGTCGATCCCGTACGCGGCCTTCGTCGCGTCGATGTTGCGCTGGATGTACTCCTCCTCGAAGTCCTGCGCGTTCGGCGTGACCTGGAAGCGCTGGACGACGCTCGGGTAGATGCCGCCGATGGCGATGGCCGACACGACCATGAGGCCCACGCCGATCGCCGGGAGGCGCCAGTTGCCGCGCACCGCCGTCACGACGAACAGCGCCGCGACGAAGAGCGCGACGACCGTGAGGATCGCCTTCGAGGGGATCACCGCGTGCACGTCGGCGTACGACGCACCGTCGAACTTGGCGCCGCCCGAGGTGAGGATCGAGTACCGGTCGAGCCAGTAGTTGGCCCCGATGAGGACGAGGAGGAGCGCGGCGGTCACCGAGAGCTGGACGCGCGCGGCCGTCGTCGTGCGCGGGCCCGCGTCGGAGCCGCCGCCGATGCGCAGCCCGCCGTACAGGTAGTGCGTCGCGACCGCGGCGATGCCCGCGATGATGACGACCGCCATGAGGAAGCTCACGACGAACCGGAGCGCCGGCAGCGTGAAGACGTAGAAGGACAGGTCGATGCCCCACTGCGGGTCCGTCGTGCCGAACGGGACCGAGTTGAGCGCGAGCAGGACGGTCTGCCACTGCGACGCCGCCGCCGCGCCGGCGAAGAAGCCGACGAGCGCGGGCGCCACGATCATGACGACCTTGCGCAGCGGCTCGATCGCCTCGCGGTACTGGTCGAGCGTCGCCTGCTCGGGCGTCGACGGCGCGTAGATCGGCCGGGACCGGTACGCGATCGAGAAGGACAGGAAGACGAGCCCGCCCATGACGAGGAACCCGCCGACGAACAGGGCGATGCGCGCGCCCCACTGCGTCCACAGGACGTTCGCGAAGTCGAGCTGCCGGAACCACAGCACCTCGGTCCAGAACTGGGCGAGCAGGAGCAGGAGGACCACGAGGGCGCCGACGACGGCGATCGCGATCCCGATCGGGCTCCGGCGCCGGGCGGGCCGCGCCCCGGGGGACGGCCGGCGGGGCGCTGCGGCGAATGACACGGTGGGTATACCTCTTCGGTCGTGGCTCGGGCGTGCACCGGGGTCAACGCCCGGTCCTCCCCCAAGGTTCCCACGGTCCGGGGCCTCGTGGGGGACGTCACGTCGGTCGCCGACCGTCCGCCGCCGGACGGCGCGATGGGGGACCATGGGGGCATGCCCCAGCCTGACGACGCCGCTCCCTCCCCCGCTCCCGCACCCGGCTCCGGCCCCGACCCGGTCGCGCCCGGCGGCCCGACGCCGCAGCACGCCCTCGCGCTCGCCGTCCACGAGATCGAGGTGCACGCGGCGGACGCCGGCTGGGACGCCCCGCCGCGGCTCTTCGCGCTCGTCGCCACGGCCGGCGCGCTCGCGGCGGACCCGACGCTCGCGGACCGCCTGCCGCCCGACGTCGTCGCCGCGGCCACCGCGGACCCGCACCACCTGCTCTCGATCGAGCAGGAGGGCTTCGCCGTGGACGGCGACCTCGAGGACGGGCTCGCGCGCGTCGCGTGGCCCGCGACGGTCGACGGCGCCGCGCTCGTCGTCGAGCGGATCGTCCTGCCCCCGACCGCCGAGGAGGGCGTGCCCGACGACCCGGACGCCGCGCTCGACTACCTCACGTCGCACCCGGACCGGCAGGACGTGCGCCTCGCCGTCGGGGTGCTGCGGGACGGTCCGGCCTGGTGCGCGGTCCGGTCGCGCGCGCACGACTCGGCGACCGACGTCGCGGGCGGCCCGGACCTCGTCCCGGGACTCGTCACCGCGCTGCGCGCGACGCTCGAGGACTGACGCGAGCGGCGCCCGTCAGCCGCGCGCCTCGCACGTCGGGAGGGAGTCGCCCTCGCCCGCGCCGATCGCCTCCATGGCCGCGCGGGCGTCGGCCAGCGTCGAGACCGCCGCGACGTGCAGGCCGTCCGGCACGTTGCCCACGACCTCCGGGCAGTTGGCCTGCGGCGCGAGGAACCACGTCGCGCCGTCGCGCAGGGCGCCGTACAGCTTCTGCTGGATGCCGCCGATCGGGCCGACGTCCCCCTCGACGCTCATGGTGCCCGTGCCCGCGATGACGACGCCGTTCGCCTCGTCCTCGGGCGTGAGCTGGTCGACGATGCCGAGCGCGAACATCGTCCCGGCGCTCGGGCCGCCGATGTCCTCGATCTGGATCGACACGTCGACCGGGAAGTCGAAGGTCGGGTCGATGAACACGCCGAGCAGCGCGGTGTCGCCGCCGTCGGTCGTCGTCACCGTGAGGTCGGTCTCCGTGCCGTCGCGCAGGACGCCGAGGGTGACGTCGGCGCCCGGGTCGACGGCGGCCAGCCCGTCGATGAGGTCCTGGTACGTCGGGACCGGGGCGCCGTCGAGCGCGACGATGACGTCGCCCGGCTCGACGACCCCGTCCGACCCGCTGTCCGGGACCGCCGCCTCGACCGTGAGCGTCGCCGGCACCTCGTAGCCGAGCTCGGTGAGCGCCGCGACCGTCGCGTTCTCCTGCGAGGAGATCATCTCGGCCTGGCCCTGCTGCTCCGTCTCCTCCTTGGTGCGGCCCGTCGGGAAGACCTCCTCGACCGGACGCACGCTGCGCGACCGGTCGAACCAGCCCTGCACGACCTGACCGAGGTTCACCGGGTAGCCGGGTCCGCCCGCGACGGAGACCGTCGTCAGGCGCAGCTCCCCCGTCGAGTCGAACGTCTCGGCGCCCGTGATGGAGATGAGCGGCGTGCCGTCCTGCTCGCCGAGCGTGTCCTCCGTGGGCCCCGGCGACCGCACCGCGTAGGGCGCGGGCAGGATCGCGAGGCCCGCGACGAGCAGCGTCGTCGCGAGCAGGGAGATGCCGAACGTCAGGGACCGTCGGGTCACGGGCGGCGGGACGTGCTCGTCCTCCGTGAGGAGGGCGTCGAAGGAGGGGGCGTCGCTCACCGGGACATCATCCCCGAGGATGCTGGGATCTCCTTGCCGGCCGCGCCCACTCGTCCGAGGCGCTCCCGACCGGCACCCGACGGCGCACCGTCAGAGGCGGCGCGACCGCGCCTGCCGCCAGACCGCCGCGGTCCCCAGGACCGCGACCGCCGCTCCCGCGGCGCCGAGGGCCGCCGCGTCACGACCGCCGAACCGGAGCCCCGCGACGCCCACCCGGCCGCGCACCTCCGCGAGCAGCACCTCCAGCGCCGCCGCGCCCGACCAGGCCGGCGTCCACCCGGCGTCGTGCAGGCGCCCGGCCGCGACCGACCACGGGTGCACGACGAACGCGAGGTCGCTCGCCGGCGACGGCAGCACCCCGACGCGGTGCAGCCGCTCGGCGGCGCCGAACGCGGTCGCGGGCGGGAGCTGCACCGTGCGCAGGCCGGCCGCCGCCGCCACCGTCTCGGAGTCCAGCGCGTCGGGCAGCCCGTCGCGCAGCGGGCCGGCCGTCAGACCGCCGACGAGCCCACCGTCGACCGCGACGCGCACCGCGGCGACGACGTCCTCGACGTGCACGAGGTGCCACGTGCGCTCCCCGCCGCGGACGGTGAGCAGGCGCGGGGCCTCGAAGTGCCGCGTGAGGAGCGTGTCGATCCCCGGCCCGACGACGACGGTCGGCCGCACGAGCCCGAGCGGCACCCCGCCCAGCGCCTCGCGCAGCGCGTCCTCGAACGCGGCCACGTCCCCCGCGAACCCCGGTCCGTCGTCGACGGCGACCGGGTCGTCGTCCTCGATCACCGCGCGACCGGGCGTCGCCCCGTGCACCGCGGCCGACGTCACGGCGACGACGTGCTCGATCCCCGCCGCGACCGCGGCCTCGCCCGCGCGCCTCCCGAGGAGCGCCAGCCGGGCGCGCTGCTCGGCGTCGGTCCTCGCGCGCGGCGCCCCGAACTCCCCCGCCGGGGCGACCACGACGAGCCGGCGCGCGCCGTCGGGCCACCCCTCGGGGTCGACGGGCGACGCGTCGGCGGCGCCCAGCCCGCGACGTACCGCGCCGGCGACCTGCCCGACGCCGACGACCACGACGGGCTCTCCCGGCGGACTCACGGGCTCGGACCGGGGGGCCTCCCCCGGGTCGCCCGGCGGTCGTCCCCCGCCCGGGACCGCGTCGCTGCGCCGTGAGCGAACCCGGCCCTCGGACATGGCCCAGCCCCCGTTCTCGGCGGTCGATCGTGGTTACGGTGATCACCGACGCTACCGTGAGGAGTCGCCATGAGCAGCCTTCCCCCCGACCGCACGCCCGGACCGGACGACGACACGCCCTTCGACCCGCGGTTCGAGGAGCTGCTCCGCTCGATGCTCGGACCCGACGCGGACGAGGCGCTGCGCGAGCTGCGCGCCCGCGGCCTCGACCCCCAGGCGCTCGCCGCCGGGGGCGCGGCGGACCCCCAGCTCTTCCAGCACGTCCTCGCGCAGGTCCAGCGGCTCTTGTCGACGCCGAGCGACGGCCCGGTGAACACGGACGTCTCGCACGACGTCGCCCGCCAGGTCGCCGTCGCCGAGGGCGACCCCTCCGTCACGGCGGCGCAGCAGCGCGCCGTGACGGAGTCGTTGTCCGTCGCCGAGCTGTGGCTCGACGCCGTCACCGACCTCCCGCCGTCGGGCGGACGTGCCCAGGCCTGGAGCCGGTCCGAGTGGGTCGAGCACACGCTCCCGGCGTGGAACGAGCTCGTCGCGCCCGTCGCGGCGTCGGTGGCCGACGCGCTCGCGACGGTCCTGCGCGATCAGCTCCCGGAGGGCCTCGGCGAGGACCCGTCGGCGCTGCCCGGGGTCGGGTTCACGATCCCGGGCCAGGTGCCCGGGCTCCCCGCCGGCGCGCTCGGGATGCCGGGCGACCCCGCGGCGCTCATGCAGCGCCTCGGCGCGGCCGTCTTCGGCATGCAGGTGGGCCAGGCGGCGGGGACGCTGTCGCGCGAGGTCTTCGGGGCCACCGACGTCGGGCTGCCGCTGCTCGACCAGCCCGGGACGGTCCTCCTGCCGACGAACGTCGAGGCGTTCGCCGAGGGGCTGGACGCCCCCGCGGACGAGGTCCGCCTGTTCCTGGCGCTCCGCGAGGCGGCCCACGCGCGCCTCTTCACGCACGTCTCGTGGCTGCGCGGGCACCTGCGCAGCCTGGTCGACGCGTACGCGCGCGGCATCACCATCGACCTGTCCGCGCTCGAGTCGCAGCTCTCCGACGTCGACCTCACCGACACGGGCGCCCTCCAGCGCGCCCTGTCCGGCGGCGTCTTCGGGCTCCAGAACACTCCCGAGCAGCAGGCCACGCTCCTGCGGCTCGAGACGACGCTCGCGCTCGTCGAGGGCTGGGTCGACGAGGTGACGGCCGCCGCGGCCCTCCCCCACCTGCCGCACGCGGTCCCGCTGCGCGAGATGCTGCGCCGCCGGCGTGCGGCGGGCGGTCCCGCCGAGCACACGTTCGCGACCCTGGTCGGGCTGGAGCTGCGTCCCCGTCGCTCGCGCGACGCGGCGGCCCTGTGGGCGCTCATCGCCGCGCAGTCCGGCCCGAGCGCCCGCGACGGCGTCTGGGACCACCCCGACCTCCTGCCCGACGCGACCGACCTCGACGACCCCGCGGGCTACGAGAGCCGGCGTGCCGTGACCCGCATCGAGGAGGCCGACGTCGACCGCGCGCTTGAGGAGATCTTCCGCGCCGCCGAGGGGACGGGGGACGCCGAGCCCCCGAGCAGCACGGCGGACGACGCGTCGACGGACGACACGACCGACGACGGGCCGACGGACGCGGGAAGCGGCGCGCGCTGAGCCTCCGGCGCCCTCAGGGGCGCCCGACCCCTCAGGGGGTGCCGGACGACCCGTCGGCCGCGAGCCCGGCGTCTCCCTCGGGGGCGCCGGGCTCGTCGCCGTCGGGCTCGAGCTCCGCGTCCCGCGCGAACGAGAAGCCCTCCAGGAAGCCGCGCGCCCGATCCGTCCGCGGGTACGACTCGAGCAGCTTCCAGAACCCCGGGCCGTGGCCGGCGTGGAGCAGGTGGGCGAGCTCGTGCAGCAGCACGTAGTCGAGCACCCACGAGGGCATCCCCCGCACGCGGGTCGAGATGCGGATCGTCCCGTCGATGAGGGTGCACGACCCCCACCGCCGGTCCTGGTTCCCGGACCAGCGCACGCTCGTCGGGTGCGCGCGGCCGTCGAGGTACTTCTCGGACAGCTCGACGGCGCGGCGCTCGAGCTCGTCGTCGGAGGGGCGTCGCCGCCGCTCGGAGTCGGCCAGGCGGTCGAGCATGCGCTGGACCCACTCCCGCTCCTGCGCGCGGGTGAAGCGCGCCGGGATCGCCACGATGGTGCGCTCGCCGTCGCGGTAGGCGCTCACCGTGCTCTTGCGTCGGCGGCTGCGCCGAACCTCCACGATCGTCTCCCGGACCACGCTCAGACCGTAGTGGTTCTCGCCACGAAACGGCAGGGGCCCACGCCGTGCGGTGCGGATTTCCGCACCGCACGGTCGAGCAGACGTCGCGGGGAGCTGTGCTGCCGGTCAAGGAACTGCCTGCGAAGCGTCGTCGAGGTCTGCCTGTGGACAACTCGGGTCGGGGGTCGCCTCCGTGCCACGCTGACCGCGGGCGGCCGAGCGCGCCGCCCGCCCCACGACCCGCGGAGGACACGTGCAGCGACGACGCGTGCTACGGCCCGAGGCCCCGCTGCTGCGGCGCGGCCCGGGCGAGGTGCAGGTCGGCACCGACCCACGGTGGTCGGTCCGGCTCGCCGGGCTCGAGCCCGGCGAGGAGGAGTGGCTGCGCGCGCTCGCGTCGCCGGCGGCCCGGCGTCCCGACGGGCGCGCGGCCGGCCCGCCCGCGGCGCCCGGCCGGCGCGCCGCGCTCGTCCGGCTCCTCGAGGAGGCGCACCTGCTCGTCCCCGCCCGTCGGCGACGCCCCGTCTCGCCCGCCCCGGGGAACGGCGCGGCGGACGTGGGCGTGCTCTCGGCGCTGCGGCCCGACGGCGCGGGGCATCGCGTCCTCGCGTCCCGCGCCCGGGCGACCGTCGCCGTCGTCGGGCTGGGGCGGGTCGGGGCCGCGCTCGCCGTGCACCTCGCGACGGCCGGGGTGGGCACGGTCGTCCTGGAGGACCGCGGCACGGTCCTCGCCACGGACGTCGGGGTGGGCGCGTACCGGCTGCGCGACGTCGGGACGCCCCGCGAGACCGCGGTGCGGCGGCTCGTCGAGGAGGTGGCGCCCGGGGCCGTCGTCACCGCGGGCACAGGCGCGGGCGCCGGCGCCCCGGTGGACGACCGGGTGACGGGAGCACGGGGCCGGGTCCCGGACGTCGTGGTCGTGGTCGAGCACGGCGCGGCGGACCCGGAGCGGGTCGGGCGGCTCGTGGGAGAGGGGGTGGCGCACCTGTCGGTCGTGGTGCGCGAGGCCGACGTCGTCGTCGGACCGTTCGTCCGGCCGGGCCTCGACCCGTGCCTGACGTGCGTGGACCTGCACCACGCCGACGCGGACCCGTGCTGGCCGCAGCTGGCGCGGCAGCTGCGCGACGGGCGCGTGCGCGCGGCCGAGGAGTCGTCGCTCGCGGCCTCGGCGGCCGCGGTCGCGCTCGGTCAGGTCCTGGCAGCCCTGGACGGGCTGGTGCCCCGCGCAGCCACGGCCCGCATCGAGATCCCTGCTCCCGATGCGGTGCCGCGGCTGCGCGAGACGGGTCGCCACCCGCGCTGCGGGTGCGACGAGCTGGCGCGCACGCCCCCGGACGGGGCGTCGCTCACCATGTCAGGCCGCCGTCGAGGCGCCGACTGACGCCCCGGCCTCGACGCGCGACGCCTCCTGCGCCTGGCGCTCGGCCTCACGGGCGAGCACCTCGGCCTTGCTCGGACGGCCGCGGCCGCGCTTGCGCGCGACGACGACGCCGTCCACGAAGACCTCGCCGCCCCAGACGCCCCAGGGCTCGCGGCGCTCGATCGCGCCGGCGAGGCAGCCCTCGACGAGGGGGCACGTGCGGCACAGGGCCTTGGCCTCCTCGACCTCGGCGGACCGCTCGGCGAACCAGAGCTCCGGGTCGTTGGTGCGGCAGGGCAGCAGGCCCGCGAGGAGGCGGTCGAACTCCGCGGAGTCCTGCTCGCCGAGGGGCGTGGCCAGCGGTTGGTGGGGGACCCAGGGGCCGGATCCGCCCTGGGCAGTGATGTTGTCGAGCAGCGCGGTGAGCCGCACGATGTCCTCCAGTGATGTCCTGTCGTGGGTGTGAACGTCGTCGTCACAGGACCTGAGGACAGCGGTCCCCGTCCGTAGGAAGGACGGGAGAGACCGGTGATCCTCATCGGCAGACGTGCTCTGGAGAACACGAAGGCCACGGGTCCGAGACGGACTCCGCGGCCTGGAAGGTTCTGGTCGGTCAGACCAGAGGTGTCCTGGAGGCGGAGTCGGGAGCGGGGCGGGCGACGAAGGTGCCGCCGCGGTGCGCGGCTGCACGCGGACGGAGTCCTCCTGGCGTGCCCGTGTAGACGGACGCGTTATCCAGCAGGTTCGCCATGGCGATCTGGTTCTTCATCAGCTTTCCCACCCCCTCTCTCCGTTCGAGGCCCGCCTCCCGGCGCGCCCCTCTCCAACAGGACTCGTCGACCATATGTCGCGCGTCGCGGGACGCACAACTTATTTACGGGAATTTCTTCGACGAGTTTCTCGAACCCTCCTGGGAGCCCGAGAACGGCTCCGCGTCACCGTTCCGCGCGGCCCACGATGTCCAGGATCGTCGCGCCGTACCGCTCGATCTTCGCCGGCCCGAGCCCGTTGATGCGGGCCAGGGCGGCCGTGCTGGTGGGCCGGGACTCGGCGATCGCCGCGAGCGCGCTGTCCACCAGCACGGTGAACGCCGGCTTGTCCGTCTCCTGCGCGACCTGGCGCCGCCACTCGCGCAGGCTCTCGAACAGCTCGCGGTCGTACTCCCCCGTGAGCCGCAGCTTCGCCTGCCCGGAGCGCGGACGGCGCGTGCCGTGGGCTCCCGGCTCGTCCGGCCACAGCCCGTCGAGGAACCGGGTCCGGCGCCGCGTCGCGCGACCGCCGGGGTTCCGCGACCGGGCGAAGGACAGCTCCAGGTGCTCGCGGGCCCGGGTGATGCCCACGTAGAGCAGCCGCCGTTCCTCCGCGATCGCCTCGTCCGTCTCGGCGAGGGAGATCGGCATGAGCCCCTCGCTCGTGCCCGCGAGGAACACCGCGTCCCACTCGAGGCCCTTGGCCGCGTGGAGCGACGCGAGCGTCACGCCCTCCACCGTCGGAGCGTGCTGCGCGGCGGCGCGCTCGTCGAGCTCGGCCACGAAGGTCGCGACCGTCGGCGCGGGCCCCTCGGCCGCCTGCGCGAGCGCGGCGACGTCGTCGGCGAGCGCGACGAGCGCCTGCGTGGACTCCCACCGCTCGCGCGCCGCCCCGCGCGCGGCGGGCGGCTCGGGTGCCCACCCGGCGGCGGCGAGGACGTCGCGCACCGTCTCGGGCATCGGGACGTCGGGGTCGGCCGACCGGGCCGCCCCGCGCAGGAGCACGATCGCGTCGCGCACCTCCTTGCGCTGGAAGAAGCGCTCGCCGCCCCGGACGAGGTAGCCGATGCCCGCTTCGGCGAGCGCCGACTCGAAGGCCTCCGACTGCGCGTTGGTGCGGTAGAGGACCGCGATCTCGCTCGCGCGCGTGCCGGCCGCGAGGAGCCGCGAGATCCGCTGGGCGATGCCGGCAGCCTCCGCCTCGTCGTCGTCGTACGTGGTGAACGCGACCGGCGGGCCGGCGGGCCGCTGGGCGACGAGCTCGAGCGCCTGGTGCGCGCCGCCCGCGCGCCCGGCGCGCGCGAGGAGCTGGTTCGCGAGGTTCACGACCTGCGGCGTCGAGCGGTAGTCCCGCACCAGCCGGATGACCTGCGCGCCCGGGTAGGTGCGCGAGAACGTGAGGAGGTGGTGCGGCGTCGCGCCCGTGAACGAGTAGATCGTCTGCGACGGGTCCCCGACGACGCACAGCTCCTCGCGCCCCCCGAGCCACTGGTCGAGGACGAACTGCTGCAGCGGCGAGACGTCCTGGTACTCGTCGACGACGAAGTGCCGGTACTGACGACGCACCTCGTCCGCGACGCCGCCCTGCGTCGCGAGCATGTCGCCCAGCATGAGGAGCACGTCCTCGAAGTCGATGACCGACCGCTCGGTCTTCACGTCCTCGTACGCCGTGATGAGGCGCGCGACCGTCTGGTGGTCGTACCCGGCGGGGGGCTCGCGGTCGATCGCCTCGCACGCCCGGACGTAGTCGTCCGCGGTGACGAGCGAGACCTTGGCCCACTCGACCTCGGACGACAGGTCCCGCACCGCGACGCGGTCGACGCCCACGCCGAGGCGACGCGCCGACTCGGCGATGACCGGCGCCTTGTGCTCCAGGATGCGCGGCGGCGCGCCCCCGACGACCTTGGGCCAGAAGTAGCCGAGCTGGCGCAGCGCCGCCGCGTGGAACGTCCGCGCCTGGACTCCCGTCGCACCCAGCTCGCGCAGTCGGGTGCGCATCTCCCCCGCAGCGCGCGCCGTGAAGGTCACGGCGAGCACGCTCGTCGGGGTGTAGACACCGGTGCGGACGCCGTAGGCGATGCGGTGCGTGATCGCGCGCGTCTTGCCGGTCCCCGCGCCCGCGAGCACGCAGACCGGGCCGCGCAGCGCGACCGCGACGTCGCGCTGGTCGGGGTCGAGCGCGTCGAGGATCTCGTCGGCGGTGCGCAGGGACGGCGGGCGTGAGACCGGTGGTGTGGACATCACCCGCGATTCTCGCAGGCGTCGCCGACACGCGGGCGCCGGCCGGACACGGCCCAGGACGTCGGCGGGGGCGTCGGCGGGGGTGTCGGCGGAGCGTGGCACGGGCTCTGGACGGGAACAGCGCGCAGGCCGCCGGTGTTACCGTCACGACCGACCGCCCGCGGCACGCGCCGCCCGGAACCGCACCAGGAGAGCCCTCGATGAGCACCGCCCCGACCCTTCCCGACGCCGGCTCGATCGTCATGTACTCGACGAGCTGGTGCGGGTACTGCCGCCGCCTCAAGACGCAGCTCGACTCCGAGGGCATCGGCTACACCGAGGTGAACATCGAGGAGACGCCCGGCACGGCGGAGTTCGTGGAGTCGGTGAACGGAGGCAACCAGACGGTCCCGACCGTCGTCTTCCCCGACGGCTCGGCCGCGACCAACCCGTCGCTCGCGGAGGTCAAGCAGCGCCTCGCCGTCTGATCCCACCCCGTCGTGGGCGTGAAACGGGCCCGGTCCGGACGTCCGGACCGGGCCCCTTCCATGCCCACAACGCCTGGGGCGGTCAGGCGTCGGGGAGACGGTCGCCGAACCAGTCCTCGACCAGGGCGCGCGCGATGGACGCGCGGCCCGGGAGCAGCACCTCCTGCGCGCGCACGGCGGCGGCGAGCTCGGGGCGCGTGAACCACCGCGCGTCGGTGAGCTCGACGCCGTCGACGTGCAGGGCGGTCGTCAGCGCCCGGGCGGCGAACCCGAGCATGAGCGACGCCGGGAACGGCCAGGGCTGGCTCCCGCGGTAGGCGACCTCGCCGACGACGACGCCCGCCTCCTCCGCGACCTCGCGCCGCACCGCGCTCTCGAGCGACTCCCCCGGCTCGACGTACCCGGCGAGCGTCGAGAAGCGCCGCTCGGGCCAGTGCGCCGCGTGGCCGAGCAGCAGCCGCTCGTCGTCGCCCTCCCCGTGCACGACCGTCATGATGACCGCCGGGTCCGTGCGCGGGTACAGCTCCACGCCCTGCGCGACGCAGCGCCGCGTCCAGCCCCCGTTCTCGACCGTCGTCCGGCCGCCGCACCGGGGGCACCGGGTGTGGTTCGCGTGCCACGCCGCGAGCGCGACCGCCTCGGTCGCGAGGCCCGCGAGCGGCGCGTCGAGCCCGCCGACGAGCTCGCGCAGCCCCGACCACGACCGCTCGCGCGCGAGCACGGCGAACGGGTCGGAGGCGTCGACGCCCTCGATGTCGACCTCCTCCGCGTCGGCGTCGTCGGGCAGGACGAGCGCCAGGTACGTCGTGCCGTCCCCCTCGCCGAGGAAGAGCCAGCGCGCCTGGTCCTCGTCGGCGGCGGCACCGACCTCGGCCAGGGTCGCCGGGTCGAGCAGCGCGACGCCGTCCGCCGGGCTCGGACCGGCGAGCGCGAGGCGGCCGCGGTGGACGAGCACGACGCGGGTCGTGTCCTCGCCGCGCAGCCTCCCCACGAGGTCGGGCTCGCCGCGGCGGTGGGCCGCGCGGTCCAGGACCGCGCCGTCGAGCGGGAGCGGGAGGTCGCGGAGGGCGGTCACGGGCAGCGTGCCCGACGACGGCGGGGTGGCGGGGGTGGTCACCCTCCGACCGTAGGCCACGCGACCGGCGTGGGTGCCCCGGGCGGCGGGCGGGGAGCGACTACCGTGGTCGGGTGCCTCGCTCTCCGTTGACCCTCGCCGCGCTCGCGACCGCCGCCGTGCCGGGTCTCGACGCCCGCAGCGCGCTGGCCGTCGAGGACCCGGGCGACTACGACACCGCCGTCGTGACGGACGCCGAGGGTGCCCGTTGGACCGTGCGCGCCCCGCGCAGCCTCCAGGCCGGGGCCGCCCTCGAGGCCGAGGCGGAGCTGCTCACCTCGCTCCAGCTCTACGCCGACACCGGCGTGCTGTCGTTCGCCGTGCCCCGCATCAGCGGGACCGCGCTCCTGCCGGAGGGCGGCCGCGCGATCGTGCACCCGGCGCTCGACGGGACGACGCTCGACGTCGACGCGCTGCGCCCCGGGCCGGGGCTCGCCGCCGACCTCGGTCGCGTCCTCGCGTCGATCCACGAGCTGCCCCGCACGATCGTGGACGACGCGGGGCTGCCCGGGTACGACGTCGAGGAGTACCGCGCCCGGCGGATGGCGGAGCTCGACGAGGCCGCGGCGACCGGGAAGGTGCCGACGACCCTCCTGCGACGCTGGGAGACGGCGCTCGAGGACGTGTCGCTGTGGCGGTTCCAGCCGGTCGTCGTGCACGGGGACCTCGGCCCGGAGCAGGTCCTCGTCGCGCGCGGGCGCGTCGTCGCCGTGACGGACTGGGCCAGCGCGCGCGTCGCGGACCCGGCGGACGACCTCGCGTGGCTGCTCGTCTCCGCGCCGCCCGAGGCGATCGACTCGATCATGGAGGCGTACCAGCTGCGCCGGACCGAGCTCACCGACAAGAATCTCGTGGACCGCGCGCTCCTCGTCGGCGAGCTCGCGCTCGCACGCTGGCTCCTGCACGGCGTCCGCCACGGGCTCGACGACGTCGTCGCCGACGCGCTCGACATGCTCGCCGACCTGGACGACGCCACGCAGGACGCCGACGACTGACCCGGCCGGGCGTCCCGGCACGGGTCGCCCGGAGGCGGTCCCGCCCGTCGACGGGTCGGCCGTGGGCCGGTCCGCCGCTCAGCCCGCCAGCAGCGCCTCGATCTCCGCCTCGCCCAGGAGCCGGCGTGGGCGCACGGTCTCGTCGGACGCGACGTAGTAGAACGCGGCGTTCACCTTGTCGAGCGGGATCCCCGTCCACCGCGACCACGCGAGCCGGTAGACCGCGAGCTGCACCTCGCGCACGCTGCGCGCCGCGGGGTCCGCCGGCGCCCGTCCCGTCTTCCAGTCGACGACCACGACGGCGTCCCGCGCCCCGCCGGCGTGCTCGGGCCGCTCGGGGAACACCGCGTCGATGCGCGAGCGCAGGACCGTGCCGCCGACCGGGGTCTCGACGTCGACCTCGACCGCGACGGGGGTCCTGGTGGCCCACTCGGACGCGAGGAACGTCCGCTGCAGGGTCTCGAGGTCCGCGTCCGGGTCGAGGTCGTCGTCGTCCGCGCCGGGGAGGTCCTCGACGTCCAGGAGCGACGACGTCGTGAAGTAGCGCTCGGCCCACAGGTGGAACCGCGTGCCGCGACGCGCGTGCACCGTGGGCTCGACCGGGACCGGGCGCCGCAGGTGCAGCGCGTACTCGTCGCGGTCGGCCGCGAGACGCACGAGGCTCGACGCCGAGACGTGCGCGGGCAGCTCGACCTCCCGGCCCGAGCGCTCGGCCCGCTCCGCGAGCAGGACCTGGGCGAGCGCGACGAGGTCGCGTCCCTCGGCGTCGACGAGCACGCCCGTGGGCGCCGTGAGCCCCGCGGGGCCGCTCCCGTCCGCGCGGGCGAGGGCGGCACGCTCGACCGCCGCCGCGGTGTCGCGCAGGACGGCGCGGGCCGACCCGTCGGGGGCGTCGTCCGGTGCGGGCCACTCCCCCGTGACCTCGACGTCCTCCAGCGGGTTGGTGTCGTCGGGCCCGGGCGGGGCCGACCAGCCGTCCGCCGCCACGACCCCGGACTCCACGAGCTCGAGGAGGAACGGCGAGAGCACGCGCGGGCGGGAGCCCGTCTGCCACCACGAGGCCGTGAGGTACAGCTCCCGGCGCGCCCGGGTGAACGCGACGTACGCGAGCCGACGCTCCTCCGCGAGCTGGTGCTCGCCGCACGCCGCCCGGAACTCGTCGCGCCGCGCCACGAGCTCCTTGGTGTCGGACGCGAGGTCGTAGCGGAACTCCGGCAGGTCGGCGGCGTCGCCGCGCAGCGGGTACGGGAGCTGGCTCACGTCGGTCAGCCAGCCGCTGTCCGCGCGCACTCCCGAGGACGACTGCGCCGTCGTCGGGAACACGCCGTCGACGAGCCCCGGGACGACGACGACGTCCCACTCGAGCCCCTTCGCGGCGTGCGCGGTGATGACCTGCACGGCGTCCGGGTCGGGCTCGCGCACGGGCAGGTCCAGCCCGTTCTCGCGCGTCGACGCGACCCCGAGCCACGCGAGGAACGCGCCCAGCGTCACGACGTCCGCCGTCTGGGTGAACGTCGCGGCCACGTCGCGGAACGCGTCGAGGTGCTCGCGCGCGCGGTCGCTCACGGCCTCCGGGTCCACGAGCCGGCGCGACGCGAGCAGCGCCTCGGTCGTGACGGCCTCGACGTCGAGACCGAGCGCGCGCTCCGCCTCGACGACGAGCTCCGGGAGCGACAGGTACGTGAGCCCGCGCAGCGCGCGCAGGGTGCGGGCGAGCGCCGACAGGCGGGCGTGGCCCTGCGGCGTGAGCGTGCGGCCGTCGGCGGCGGGCTCGCCCGGCTCGGGAAGGTCGTCGAGGGCGTCGACGATCGAGCGGTGGTCGGCCACGTCGCCCTCCACGACCACGAGCTCGGCGCCGTCGCCGTCGGCCGGCGCCGCTGCGCGACGGCGCGACCCGAGCGCGCCCTCGTGCCGCGCGAGGTCCGCCGCGCGGCTCCCCAGGGCGTGCAGGTCCGCCGCCCCGAGGTTGAGCCGGGGACCCGTGAGGAGACGGACGAGCGCGTCGCCGCGCGAGGGGTCGTGCACCGCTTCGAGGAGCGCGACGACGTCGACGACCTCCGGCGTCGTCAGGAGCCCGCCGAGCCCCACGACCTCCACCGGCAGGCCGCGGCGCCGCAGCGCCACCTCGACCGCGGCGAACTGGCTGCGCTTGCGGCACAGGACCGCGGCCGTGACGCGCCCGCCCGGGGCGCTCGCCGGCCGCCAGCGCGCGGCGACGAGCTCCGCGACGGCCGCGGCCTCCTCCTCGGCGGTGGCCGCGACGTGCGCGGACACCGTGCCCGGTCCGGCGCCCGGGCGCAGCGCGAGCGCGGGGACCTCGACCCGGTCGCCGCCACCCGCCCCCGTCGCCCCCCGCAGCGGGCCCGCGGTGACGTTGGCCGCGGCCAGCACCGCGGCGTCGTTGCGCCACGACGTCGACAGGAAGCGCACGGCCGACCGGTCGCCCGTCGACCGCGGGAACCGCTCGGGGAACCGCGCGAGGCCGCCCGCGCTCGCGCCGCGCCACCCGTAGATCGACTGGTGCGGGTCGCCGACCGCGGTCACGGGGTGCCCGCCGCCGAACAGCCCCGCGAGGAGCTCGACCTGCGCGTGCGACGTGTCCTGGTACTCGTCGAGCAGGACGACGCGGAACCGGGCGCGCTCCGTCTCCCCCACGACCGGGACCTCGCGCGCGAGCCGGGCGGCGAGCGCCACCTGGTCGCCGAAGTCGAGGGAGTCCGTGGCGCGCTTGCGGCGCCGGTACTCCGCGACGACGTCGAGCAGCCGGACGCGCTCGGCGACGTCGCCGACGAGCTTCTCGACCTCCTTGGTCCGGGCCTTCTGCCGCGGTCCGAGCGGGAGCGCGTCGAGCTGCTCGACGATGGCGGCCAGGCGGTCGCGCGCGTCGGCGGGCTCGAGGAGGTGCTCGCCGAGCGCGCCCGACAGCCCGAGCACCGCCGCGACGACGGTGCTCAGCGCGCGGTCCGTGCCGAGGTCGTCGTCCCAGCCCTCCACGACCTCGGACGCGAGCTGCCACTGCTGCGCCTCGCCCAGCAGCCGCGCGCCGGGCTCGACGCCGACGCGCAGGCCGTGGTCCCCGACGAGCGACGCGGCGTACGCGTTGTACGTCGCGACCGTCGGGCGGTCGAGCAGCGACAGGGCGGACGACGCGCCGCCGCGGGCGCGCGCGAGCTGTGCGAGCCGCACCTGGACGCGCTCGGACAGCTCGCCTGCCGCCTTGCGCGTGAAGGTCAGGCCGAGCACCGCGTCGGGCGCGACGAGCTCGTTCGCGATGAGCCAGACGACGCGCGCCGCCATCGTCTCCGTCTTGCCCGAGCCCGCCCCGGCGACGACGAGCGTCGGCTCGAGCGGCGCCTCGATCACCTCGACCTGCTCCGGCGTCGGCCGGGGCCGGCCCAGCAGGTCCGCGATGCGGGTCGCGGACAGCGTCGGGCGGGGCGGCTCGTCGGCGCCACCCCCGGGCGCCGTCGCCTCGACCGCGACCCCGTCGGCCGCGACCAGCCGGACCGGCGGTCGCGTCGCCTCGGGTTCCGGGAGCTCGAACAGCTCGCTGCTCACGCCACGACCCTCCTGCCCTCGGGCTGCACCGGGCACGCACGCCGCACCGGGCACATCTCGCACAGCCCGTTCTGGCGGGCCGTGAACGTCGCCGCCGACATCGTGCCGGCAGCCTCCTCGACGAGGTCGCGCGCCCAGCTCGAGCCGTCGGCTGCCGGGTCGAGCGCGGGCTGCGGGACGACGGCGGGGCCGACGTGCGTGCTGCCCACGTAGACGAGCTGCGCCCCCGCGCTCCGCGTCCCCTCGGGCACGTCGAGGGCGCCCGCCTCGACCGCGAGCTGGTACGCGCCGAGCTGCGGGTGCTCGGCGCCCTCGGCCTTGGTCGCGGTGCGCCGTCCGGTCTTGAGGTCGACGACGCGGACCGTGCCCTCGCCCGCGTCCTCGACCCGGTCGATCGTCCCGCGCAGGCGCGCGCGACCGACGGTGACGTCGAACGTCGGCTCGACGAGGAGCGGCTCGCCCGCCTGCGCCACGTAGGCCGCGAGCTTCTCGATCATGCGCTCCGCACGACGGCGGAGCTGGCGCGTCGGCCAGCCCCCGGGCAGCGCGAGCTCGGCCCAGCGGCGGTCGAGCTCGGCGCGCAGCTCGGCGAGCGACCCCGACGGGTGGGTCTCCGCGATCGAGTGCACGAGCGTGCCGAGGCTCTGGTGCGTCGCGTCCGGCGCGGTGCCGCCCGCGGCCTCGAGCGACCACCGCAGCGGGCAGGTCGAGACGGTCTCGACCTTCGACGGCGACACGGTGACGATCTCCTGCGCGCCACGCAGCGGCGCGGCGCTCGACACGCCGGCGACCCCGTACCAGGTCTCGGGTCGCGCCTCCGCGACCCCGAGCTCGCCCAGGTCGGCCAGGAGCGTGGCCGCCGCGACCGCACGCGCGTCCGGGACGCCGTCGGGGCCCCCCTCGGGGACGCGCCCGCCGTGGAGGTCGGCGCCACCGCGGGAGTCGTCGGGCACGCGACCCGGTCCCTGCTCCGCGGCTGCCGGGGACACCCGCGCCGCGCCCGCGGCGGCCTCGACGAGGACGCCGCGGGCCGCGGCCACGAGCCCGCGCAGGTCGAGCGGGGCGCCGACGCGCACGTGCCGCCGCGCCTCCGGGTCGGCGCCGGGGCCGGAGGGGGTCCCGCCCGCCGCGGCCGGACCCGGCGACCCGTCGTCCGGCGCGCCGCCGTCCGGGCCCTCGTCCGGACCGTCGGCCCCGGCGGGCGGGACGACCAGGTCGCAGAACACGGAGGGCGCCTCCTCGGCGTCCTGGACCGCCGTCACCACGAGCCGCCGGGTCGCGCGCGACGTCGCGACGACGAACGCGCGCAGCTCGTCCGCGAGAACCTGCGCCCGCGCCTGCGACCCCACGCCGTGCGCGTCGTGCGCGCGGCCCGCGAGGAGCTCGACGAGCGCCTGCGACCCGAGCAGCGAGTCGCGCAGGCGGAGGTCGGGCCAGACGCCGTCCTGCACGCCCGCGACCACGACGACGTCCCACTCGCGCCCGGCGGCACCCGCGGGCGTCAGCGCCGCCACGGCGTCGGCGCCGCTCGCGCTCGCCGCGAGCGAGTCGGCCGGCAGGTCCTGCGACGCGAGGTACTCGACGAACGCCTCGGCCGGCGCACCGGGCATGCGGTCGACGAACGTCTCCGCCGCGCGGAACAGGGCGAGCACCGCGTCGAGGTCACGGTCCGCACGCGCCCCGGCCGGGCCGCCGTCGAGCGCCGCCGAGCGCCACCGCTCCGCGAGCCCGGTCGCCGCCCACACCGCCCACAGCACGGTCTGCGCCGTCGCGCCGGGCTCGGCCGCCGCAGCCCGCCCCGCCGCGAGCGCCCGCGCGACGGCGACCGGGCCCCGGCGCACGGTCGGGGGCAGCGTCGCCGCGCGCGCCGGGTCCTGCAGCAGCTCGACGAGCAGCGCGTCCGACGAGCGCCCGCCCCCGCCCTCGAGCTCCTCGGCCCGCAGCGCGCGCCGCAGCCGGCGCAGCGCGACGACGTCCAGCGCGCCGACGGGCGACGTGAGCAGGGCCGCCGCGGTGAACGGGTCCAGCGCGCCGGCGTCCTCCGGGTCGGCGACGCACGCACGGACCGCGGCGAGCAGCGGCGCGACCGCCGGCTCGTCGCGCAGCGGGACGTCGGAGCCGAGCAGCGTGACCGGCACCGAGGCGGCGACGAGCTCGCGGCGCAGCGCAGCGAGGCGGGTCCCGGTCCGCGCGATCACGGCCATCCGGTGCCACGGGGTGCCGTGCAGCAGGTGCTCGGCCCGCAGCTCGCGCGCCACGAACGCGGACTCCTGCGCGACGGCCGAGAGCACGGCGACCTGGACGGGCACGGCGGCCCCGGGCTCGCCGCCTCCGCCGGTCCCCGACGACGCGCCCGGCGAACCGGCCGCGTCGCCCGCGCCGACCGGGGCCCCCCGGGAGGCGGCACCGCGGTGCACCGCGCCGGCGACGGTGCCGACCTGCGCCGCGACCCGGCGCGTCACGGCGCGCAGCGCGGGGTCCTGCCGCCACGCCGTGCCGAGCACGGCGACGCGCGCCCCGAGCTCGCCGCGCCGGGCACCGTCCCGGCGGGCGGGCGCCGAGGCGCGGCCGACGAGGCCCGGGCTCGCGCCGCGGAAGGTCTGCACCGCGGCGTCGGGGTCGCCGAGCAGCACGAGCCGGGCGCCGTCGTCGTGCAGCACGTGCAGCAGCCGCGCGGTCGCGACCGTCGCCTCCTGGTAGTCGTCGACGACGACGAGGTCCCACCGCGGGCGCGCGGCGTCGTGCACCTCGTCGTCCCACGCGAGCAGCGCCTCGGCCGCCTCGTCGACCACGATCGCCGGGTCGAACCGGGCGCCCGCGTCCGGGGTCCCCGAGCGCAGCGCGGTCACGTCGAGGTACTCCGCGAAGAGCTGGGCGCCCAGCGACCACTCCGGCCGCTCGTAGCGGTCGCCGAGCGCGGCGAGGTCGGCGGGCGTCAGGCCGCGCTCGGCCGCGCGCATGAGGAGGTCGCGGAGCTCCTGGCGCAGGCCCCGGAGCCCGAGCGCCTCCTCGGGCAGTCCGGGCGGCAGGACCAGGGGCGAGCCCAGGTGCGCGAGGTCGCCCCCCAGGTGGCCCTCCAGCAGCTCGGAGAGCACGAGGTCCTGCTCGGGGCCGGAGATGAGCGTCGGGACGGGCTCCCCGAGCGCGGCCGCGCGCTCGCGCAGCACCGCGAAGGCCGCGGAGGCCGCGGTGCGCACCATCGGCGCCCCGACGGTGCGCCGCGCGCGGGCCGACAGGCGGTCTCGGAGCGCCGCCGCCGCCCGACGCGACGCGGCGAGGAGCAGGACGCGCTCGGGGGCGAGGCCGTCGGCGAGCGCCGCGAGCACGACCTCCTGCGCGACGAGCGTCTTCCCCGTGCCCGGCGCCCCGACGACGAGCGTCACGCCGGGACGGGACGCGGCGGCGAGCGCCGCGCGCTGGGAGTCGTCGAGCGTGACGTCGGCCTCGTGGTCGCGAGGCCGCGCGACGAGGCGAGGGGCGGTCGTCCGGGGCACGGACCCGATCCCATCACGCGCCACCCACACCGCCGGCGTCGCCGACGGCGCGGCGCGACTACGGCACGGGCCACCCGTTGGTCAGGCAGCCCTGGGCAGAGATCGACTGCTGCACCATCACCGGCGCGACCGCGCCCGGGGCCGGGCAGTCCTCGTGGCCGTGCCCGAGCACATGACCCACCTCGTGGTTCACCAGGTACTGGCGGTACGTCGCGAGGTCGTCCCCGAAGTCGGGGGCGCCGAGCACCCAGCGCTCGAAGTTGAGCACCGCGACGCCGGACACGGAGTTGCCGCACGAGTACTTCCCCTCGGTCGCGAGGGGGGCGCACATCCGGTCGGTGGTCGCGGGGCTGGCGAGCACGACGCGGATCGACGCGTCGTCGGCCGCCGTGCGGGAGAACGTCACCCCGTCGGGGCCCGACCACCCGCGCGGGTCGTTGAGCGTCGCGAGCACGGCCGTCGCGAGGACCTCGCCGTCCACGGGCAGACCCTGCTCGACCTCGACCCGCACGGACCGCACGACGCCCGTGCCGGGTGCGGGCGCCTCCCCGGGGACGACGTCGAGCGCACCGCCGAGGTCCGGAGCGACGACGACGTCGCCCACGAGGCCCGAGCCGGGGTCGGCGACCGGCGCCTCGAGGGTCGTGGGCGCGGGGTCCGGCACGGGGTCCGCGGCCGGAGCCGTCGGCGCGTCCGCGGGGGCGAGCGGCGCGACCACGTCCGGGCGCGGCGCGACGAGCTCGCGCAGCTCCGGGGCCCGCACGACGTCGTCCGCGCGCTCCACGCCCGACCGGCTCGCCGCGTCGGGCTCGTCACGGACGGGCGCGGGCGGGTCCTCGCGGTCCGCCGAGACCGGTGCCGGAGCGCCCGGGACGTCCCACACCTCCGCCGTGGCGGCACCGCCGCCGAAGCCGACGACGAGGCAGGCGGCGACCGCCGCGCCGTGCCGCAGGCCCCGCGAGGAGCGCTTCACGCGCGGCGTCGACGGGCGGTTCGAGGGGGTATGTCTGTCGGGCACCCGCCCATCGTCCCACTCCTCGCGACGCCCGGTCGACACCGGCCCCCGTTTCCGTATCCTCCCCCCATGACCGGAGCCAGCGAGGGACGCACGCGCGGCACGGCCGGGCCGTCCGTCCCCGCGCGCACCCGGATGCCCCGGGACGAGCGGCGCACGCAGCTCCTGACGATCGCCGAGGAGCTCTTCGCCTCCCACGGCTACCACCACATCTCGATGGACGACATCGCGGACCGCGCCGGGGTCGGCAAGCCCGTGCTGTACCGACACTTCCCCTCGAAGCTCGACCTCTACCTCGCGCTCATCGACGACCAGGGGGACCGCCTCGTCCGCTCCGTCCACGAGACGCTCGACCCGTTCCGCGAGCCGGCCCCGGGGATCTCGGCGAGCGACCTCGACGCGCTCGCGGTCGACGGGCTCGCCGTCATCGAGGGCATCGTCCGGGCGTACGTCGCCTACGCGCGCACCGCGGGCAGGTCCGCGGCCCTGCTCTTCGAGTCCGACGTCATGCGCGACCCGGTGGTGCGGGCGCGCGTGCTCGCCCCCGATGCCCGCATCGCGGGGGCGTTCGCCGACGTGCTCGTCCGGATCACCGACCTCGACGCGGACGAGGCGCTCGTCGTCTCGCGGACGTGCACGGCCGTGGGTCGGGCGGCGGCGACCGAGGCCGTGCGGCCGGACGGGACCGCGTCCGCCGACGACGTCACCCGGCTCGTCCCGCGCCTCGTCTGGCGCGGGGTGCACGGGATGCTGCGCCGCTCACGGGCGGGTTCGCCGGACGCCGCGGGGACGACGTCGCCCGACGTCGCCCCGGCGCCGGGCCCGGACCCCGACGCGGCGCTCGACGGGTCGATCGCGGGAATCTGACTACTATCGAACGCGTTGTCGCCGGTGGGACGCCCACGGGCGGCCCGAGACCCGTCGTCGCTGCGCCTGGCGCAGCCGCTGTGAGGAGATGTGCGTGGAAGTCACGATCGGTGTGCAGAACCTGGCCCGTGAGCTCGTCGTCGACACGGACCTGTCCGCCGACGCCGTGGCGACCGCCGTCGCGGACGCCCTCGGCGGCGCCCCCGCCCTCGAGCTCACCGACTCGCGCGGTCGTCGCGTGATCGTCCCGACGGCGTCGCTCGGCTACGTCGAGATCGGCACCGAGGAGCAGCGCAAGGTCGGTTTCGGCTCTCTCTGACCGCCACGACCTGACCGTCACGTGCCGCCGTCGCGCCTCGGGCGCGGCGGCGGCTTCGTCATGCCGCCAGACCCAGGCGGTCCATGCGCCGGGAGTGCTCCGCCGTCAGGCGCGAGAACACCCACGACTGCGTCGCGGGCGCCGGGCCGCCCGACCCGGCGTCGGCCGTCGCGTCCACGCCCGCCGCGACGAGCCGGGCGAGAGCGGGCCGCTCGGACAGGACGACGCCCACGACGCCCAGCGCCTCGCCGACGAGGCGCCGGCCCCACAGCGCGAGGCGGGACGCGAGCACCGGGTCCGCGGCGGCGGCGTCCGCGATGACGGGGGCGTAGCGCTGCGAGGGCGTGTCCTGCGTGAGCGCCTCCACGACGACGTCGCGCGAGCGCTCGTCGAGGCCCTGGGCCGCGAGCAGGCAGAAGTCGTCCGCGACGCCCTGGCCGACGTACCCCTTGAGGATCCCCTCCCACCAGGTGCTCGGACGGGTGCGGGCGTCGAAGTCGTCGAAGAGGCCGTCGAACGCCGTCATGCAGTCGGCGGGGTCGCCGCCGAGCTCGTCGACGCGCACGAGGACGCGCTCCTGCCGGTCGAGCATCGCCGCCGCGAGCCGGGACAGGGCCCGACGCTGGCGCAGCGTGGGCGCGTGCGCGGCATCGCCCGCGAGGCGTCCGAAGCTCGCGAGCTCGGTGTACGCGACGAGCCCGAGCAGCTCCACCGCGTCCGCGTGGTCCGCCGTGGGCAGGGTCAGGGGGCTCGCGTGCTCGGCGTCGCTCATCGGGACAGGATAGTTCTCCGATATCATGGCCGACGTACATCGGTTGCCCGGTCGTCCAGACCTCACGCTCGTCACGCGGAACGACGACGGCACGGCACGGTCCGCAGCGCGGTCCTGGCCACGACATCCCACGATCGGCTGCCGGCCACGAGGTGCGTACGACCGCGACCGGGAGCCTCCCGGGACCGGGCCCCGCCGGGCCCGCCGACGGTCGCGCGTGCCCGAACGAGACAGAGGCACCAGTGACCACCACAGACGCCACCCCTGACGTGAGCGCGGACGCGACCACCGTCGCCGCCAGCGTCCACGCGGACAACACCACCTTCGCCGACTTCGGCGTGCGCCAGGAGATCGTCGACGCGCTCTCCGACGCGGGCATCGTCCAGCCCTTCCCCATCCAGGCGATGACGCTCCCGGTCGCGATGTCGGGCCACGACATCATCGGCCAGGCCAAGACCGGCACCGGCAAGACGTTCGGCTTCGGCGTGCCGCTGCTGCACCGCGTCGTCGCGCCGGGCGAGCCCGGGTTCGACGAGCTGCCCTCGCCCGGCAAGCCGCAGGCGCTCGTCGTCGTCCCGACGCGCGAGCTCGCGGTCCAGGTCGCGAACGACCTCGGCACCGCCTCGAAGCGGCGCTCCGTGCGCATCGTCCAGCTCTACGGCGGCCGCGCCTACGAGCCGCAGGTCGAGGCGCTGCAGCGCGGCGTCGAGGTCGTCGTCGGCACCCCGGGCCGCATGATCGACCTGATGAACCAGGGCCACCTCAACCTCACGCGGGCCGCGATCGTGGTCCTCGACGAGGCGGACGAGATGCTCGACCTGGGCTTCCTCCCGGACGTCGAGAAGATCCTGGCCCGCACGCCCGCGCAGCGCCACACGATGCTGTTCTCGGCGACCATGCCGGGCGCCGTCGTGTCGATGGCGCGCCGCTACATGAAGCAGCCGACGCACATCCGCGCGAACGACCCCGACGACGGCGGCCAGACGGTCAAGAACATCGAGCAGGTCGTCTACCGCGCGCACGCGCTGGACAAGGTCGAGATGCTCGCGCGCATCCTCCAGGCGGAGGGCCGCGGACGCACGATCGTGTTCGCGCGGACCAAGCGCACCGCGGCGAAGGTCGCGGACGAGCTCGTCGACCGCGGCTTCGCCGCCGGCTCGATCCACGGCGACCTCGGCCAGGGCGCGCGCGAGCAGGCGCTGCGCGCGTTCCGCAACGGCAAGATCGACGTGCTCGTCGCGACGGACGTCGCGGCGCGCGGCATCGACGTCGAGGACGTCACGCACGTCGTGAACTACCAGTGCCCCGAGGACGAGAAGACGTACCTGCACCGCACGGGCCGCACGGGCCGCGCGGGCAACAAGGGCACCGCCGTCACGTTCGTCGACTGGGACGACATCCCGCGCTGGTCGCTCATCGACAAGGCGCTCGGCCTCGGCATCCCCGAGCCGGTCGAGACGTACTCGAGCTCGCCGCACCTGTACACCGACCTGCACATCCCCGAGGGCACCAAGGGCCGCCTCCCCAAGGACCGGCGCACGCTCGCCGGGCTCGACGCGGAGGAGATCGAGGACCTCGGCGAGACCGGCAAGCGGCACACCCCGGCCGGCGGGTCGCGGGGACGCCAGGGCGGCCGGTCCGACGGCGGTCGCAGCCGGGGCGAGCAGGGTGACCGCGGACGGTCTGGCGGCCAGGGCCGCTCCGGCGGCCGGCGCGCGGAGGGCGAGCGCTCGGGCGGTCGTCCCGAGGGCGAGCAGACCGACGCCGCGGGCGCACCGTCCGAGGGCGGCGAGCGCCGTCGTCGGTCCCGCAACCGTCGCCGCACGCGCGGCGGCCGTCCGGTCGAGCAGCAGGGCGGCGCCGAGGCGACCGCCCAGCCCGCCGAGTAGCCCGGAAGCTCTCGCAAGCCCGACGACGAACCCCGGGTCGCTCCCCACGGTCACCACGCCGTGGGGAGCGACCCGGGGTTCGGCGCGCCCGGGACCGGTCAGTGCACGTGCGCGTCCCGGCCCGCGAACCACACGGCGACGCCCTGGACGGCGGCCGCCGCGACGAGCAGGAGGAGCGGCAGCGTCCACGCGCCGGTGGCGTCGTGCGCGAGCCCGAGGCCGAGCGGCCCGGTCGCCGCGAGCAGGTAGCCCGCGCTCTGCGCCATGCCGGAGAGCTCGGACGTGTGGGCGGCATCGCGGGCCCGCAGGGCCATGAGCGTGAGCGCGAGGCTGATGCCGCCGCCCTGGCCCAGGCCCACCAGCACGACCCAGAGCGCCGCGGCGCCGGGGGCGAGGGCCAGCCCGAGCAGCCCCGTCCCGACGAGCACGACGAGCGCGATCCCGATGCCCCGCTGGCGGCGCATGCGCCCGGCGAGGACCGGGGTCACGAACGACCCGAGGATGCCCGCGAGGTTGCACAGCGCGAGGAGCCAGCCGCCCGCCTCCGGCGTCCGGCCGAGCGCGACCATGATCTCCGGGAGCCACGCGTTGACGGCGTAGAACGACAGCGACTGCATGCCCATGACGACCGTGACCGCCCAGGCGAGCGGGCTCCGCCACACCGTGGAGCGCGCGACCCCGGCCCCCGCGCCCGCGCCGAACGCCGTCGCGCCGGCCGGGTCGGGCCGCAGCGCGCGCGGCACCCACACGAGCACGCCGAGGACGGCGAGCACGCCCCACGTCGCGAGCGCGCCGCGCCAGTCGAGACCGGCCGCGGTCGCGACCGGGATCGTCAGCCCCGCGGCGAGCGCGGCGCCGCCCGACAGCGCCATCGAGTACAGCCCCGTCATGAGGCCGATGCGGTCGGCGAAGTCGCGCTTGATGAGCGCGGGGAGCAGGACGTTCCCGAGGCCGATCGCGCACCCGGCGACCACGGTCCCGGCGAACAGGCCCCACGTCTCGGGGACGAGCCGCAGCGCGAAGCCGACGCACAGCGCGACGAGGCTCACGAAGAGCGCGCGCTCGAGGCCCCACCGCCGCGCGAGCACGGGCGCGAGCGGCGCGAGGAGGCCGAAGCACAGGACGGGCAGCGTCGTGAGCACGCCGGCTGCCGTCGCGCTGAGCCCCAGGTCGGCGCGGATCTCCCCGAGCACCGGCGAGATCGACACGACGGCGGGGCGCAGGTTGAGCGACGCCAGGACGATCGCGACGACCGCCCCCACCCCCAGCGGTCGGCGCAGCCCGCTCACGCGTCGGCCTCCGTCGCCCCGGCGCGCTCCGCGGCGGCCTCCACCAGGTGCGCACGCACGGCGTCGATCGTCGCGGTCACCGCGTCCTCGGCCGCGTCGGCGTCGCCGGCCCGGATCGCGGCCACCACCTCCTCGTGGCCGGGGACGTCGCGGTGGTGCAGGCGCTGCTCCCCCGAGGGGTACGTCCGGACGAGCGCGTGGTCGAGGCCGTCGTAGAGGTCCGCGAGCAGCGGGTTGCCGGCGGCGCGCACGACCTCGGCGTGGAACGCGACGTCGGCGGCCTGGAACGTGTCCTCGTCCGCACCGCGGGCCGCGGTCTGGGCCGCGAGCGCCGCGTCGAGCCGGGCGAGCGCGCCCGCGTCGTGCCGGACGGCCGCCGCCCGCGCAGCACCGCGCTCGAGGACGCCGCGCACGTCGAGCACGTGGAAGGCGTCGGTGGTCCGCGCGCGGCGCGCCAGGGCGGCGTCGAGGCCGTCGGCCGCGCGGACGTAGGTGCCGTCGCCGCGCCGGGGCTCGAGGACGCCGGCGTGCTCGAGGGCCCGCACGGCCTCGCGGACCGTGTTCCGACCCACGCCGAGCTCGGCCACGAGCTCGGGCTCCGGCGGGATCCGGGAGCCGACCGGCCACTCCCCGCGAGCGATGCGCTCGCTGAGCCGCTCGACGACGAGCTCGGACACCTTGCGGGGCGGGACGATCGGCTGGTTCACCGAAAGAACCTAACATCCCCTGTTTGGTCGCGGCGACGAGGACGGGCCGTACGGGGTCTCTCGTACGGGGATTGACCAGCACGGGGCGCCCGGAGGACCTTGCGCGGGACCGCTCCTCGACGACGAAAGCGAGACCCACCATGGACCCCACGACCCCACGACGCCGACGGCTGCGCAGGATCCTCGCGCTCGTCGCCTCGGCGACGCTCGTCGGGACGCTGCTCACCGGGACCACCACCGCCACCGCAGCGGACACCGAGCTCGCCGTCAACGGCGGGTTCGAGTCGGGGCTGTCGGGGTGGACCTGCTCCGGCTCGACCGGACAGGCGACCGCGAGCCCGGTCCGCACCGGCAGCGGTGCCCTGCGGGCCGCGCCCGCCGGCGCGGACAACGCGCGCTGCTCGCAGTCCGTCCCGGTGCAGCCCTCCTCGACGTACACGCTCAGCGCGTGGGTCCAGGGCGCGTACGTCTACCTGGGGGCGAGCGGCGCGACCGCGCAGGACGTCTCCACGTGGACGCCGTCCGCCTCGACCTGGCAGCGCCTCAGCCTGACGTTCACCACCTCGGCGACGGCCACGTCGGCGACGATCTACCTGCACGGCTGGTACGGCCAGCCGGCCTACGTCGTCGACGACGTCAGCCTCGTCGGCCCGGGCGGCGGCACGACGCAGCCGCCCGCCACGCCCACCGGGCTCACCGCCGGCACCCCCACCGCCAGCAGCGTCGCCCTCACCTGGGGCGCGGTGACCGGCGCCACCGGCTACGCCGTCTACCGCGACGGCACGAAGGTCGCCACCACCACGACCCCGTCCACCACCGTCACCGGGCTCGCCGCCTCGACCGCCTACTCCTTCCAGGTCACCGCCACCAACGGCGCCGGCGAGTCCGCCCGCTCCACCGCCGTCACCGTGACCACGGCCGGCGGCACGACGCAGCCGCCGGCCACCCCGACCGGCCTCGCCGCCGGCACCCCCACCGCCAGCAGCGTCCCGCTCACCTGGGGCGCGGTGACCGGCGCCACCGGGTACGCCGTCTACCGCGACGGCACCAAGGTCGCCACCACCACGACCCCGTCCGCCACCGTCACCGGGCTCGCCGCGTCCACCGCCTACTCCTTCCAGGTCACCGCCACCAACAGCGCCGGCGAGTCCGCCCGCTCCACCGCCGTCACCGTCACGACGGCCGACGGCGGCGGCACCGGCGGCGGCCTCCCGTCGCACGCGCTCGTCGGCTACCTGCACGCCTCGTTCGCCAACGGCTCGGGCTACACCCGCATGGCGGACGTCCCCGACTCGTGGGACGTCATCAACCTCGCGTTCGGCGAGCCGACGAGCGTCACGTCCGGGGACATCCGGTTCAGCCTGTGCCCGCAGACCGAGTGCCCGAACGTCGAGTCGGTCGCCGAGTTCAAGGCCGCCGTCGCCGCGAAGCGCGCGGCGGGCAAGAAGGTGCTCCTGTCGATCGGCGGGCAGAACGGTCAGGTGCAGCTCACGACGACCGCCGCGCGCGACGCGTTCGTCGCGTCGGTGAGCTCGATCATCGACACCTACGGGCTGGACGGGGTCGACATCGACTTCGAGGGCCACTCGCTGTACCTGAACACGGGCGACACGGACTTCCGCAACCCGACCACGCCGGTGATCGTCAACCTCATCTCCGCGCTCAAGACGCTCGCGGCGCGCTACGGCGACGACTTCGTGCTGACCATGGCACCGGAGACGTTCTTCGTCCAGAACGGCTACCAGTTCTACGGCTCCGGGCCGTGGGGCGGTCAGGACCCGCGGTGCGGCGCGTACCTGCCCGTCATCCACGCGCTGCGCGACGACCTGACGCTCCTGCACGTCCAGGACTACAACTCGGGCCCGATCATGGGGCTCGACGACCAGTACCACACCATGGGCGGCGCGGACTTCCACATCGCCATGACGGACATGCTGCTCACCGGCTTCCCGGTCGCGCGCGACACGACCAAGGTGTTCCCCGCGCTGCGCCCGGACCAGGTCGCGATCGGCCTGCCGGCGAGCACGCAGGCGGGCAACGGCCACACCGCGCCCGCCCAGGTCAACCAGGCCCTGGACTGCCTCACGAAGGGCACGGGCTGCGGGTCGTACCAGACGCACGGGCGGTGGCCCGCGTTGCGCGGCCTCATGACGTGGTCGATCAACTGGGACCGCTACAACGGCTGGGAGTTCTCGCGGAACTTCGACGCCTACTGGCCCTGACGGCCGTCGTGACGCACCGACCGTGACGCACCGGCGTCCGGGGGCCGCGCTCCCCGGACGCCGGCCGTCCGCCTCAGTCGTCCCAGCGCACGTCGTGCACGCGGTTCCACCCGATGCCCGCGGCGTCCCACCGAGGGGCCAGCCGCACGATCCGTGCCTCGAAGTCCTCGTAGTCGCGGTCGGCCTGGGCGGTCCAGGCCACCTCGGCGAGCGCGGGCAGGCGGGGGAAGGTCATGAAGTCCACGTAGACGTCCACCTCGACGAACTCGTCGGTGCTCGCCGGCAGGTGGGTGAGGCTGTCCGGGTAGGAGCGGTCCGACCACAGGGGCGCCTCGACCCCGGCGACGCGTCCCGCGACGTCGACCTTCCGCTCCGGGTCGAGGGTCGACGTCAGCTCCGTCTCGGGGTCCCACGAGTACGCGCGCTCGAGGTCGATCCGCGCGGCCCACTCCAGCCCGTACGGGGTGAGGTCGTCGTACTTCATGTCGAGGTACGTGCGGTCCGCGGGAGACATGACGAGGTCGGCGCCGGCGGCGAGCGCCGCGCGGACCTCCTGGACGTCCGCGGTCTCCCGCGCGGTCCCGATGAGCCCTTGGTTGCGCTCGCCCACGCCCCAGTACTGGATCAGGCTGCCCTCCGGCAGGGTCGTGCCCTGCGCCCACTGGTGCCAGCCGACGACCGTGCGCCCGTGCTCCGCGACGATCTGGTTCGCCGCCGCCGTGTAGTTCTCGTACCAGCCCTCCGCGGGGCTGGGAGCCTCGTCCCCGCCCAGGTGCACGTACGGACCGGGGTTCTGCGCCACGACGGCGGCGAGGACGGTGTCGAGGTACTCCTGGACCGCCGGCATGTTCTCGTCGCTCGAGCAGATCATGGGGTTGTTCACCTCCGGCCCCCAGTACGGCTCGCCGGGCGTCCCGTCGCAGCGCAGCGACCCCAGGACGGACTGCGCGGCGAGCGTGTGCCCGGGTCCGTCGATCTCGGGGACGACGGTGACGTACCGGTCGGCCGCGTACTCGACGATCTCCGCGTACTCCTCGGGCGTGTAGAACCACGGACCGCCCGTCCCCGGCGGCCAGCCCTCCTGCGTCCGGCCGCCCACCTCGGTGAGCTCCGGCAGGCCGTCGACCGTCAGCCGCCAGCCCTGGTCGTCGGACAGGTGCAGGTGCAGCACGTTGAGGCGGTAGTCCGCGAGGTGGTCGACGAACCGCTGGACGTCCTCGACCGGGGCGAAGCGCCGCGCGACGTCGAGCATCGCGCCGCGGTACGCGTAGCGCGGCGCGTCGGTGATCTCGACCGCCGGCACCTCCCACGCGACGTCGTCGACGGGGACGGACGCCTCGACCTCGGGCGGCAGGAGCTGGAGCAGCGTGCGCGTGCCGCGGTACAGGCCCGCGGGCGTCGTGCTGGCGAGCACGACGCCGTCCTCCCCGGCCTCCAGGGTGTACGCCTCGGCCGCCGGGTCGTCGAGCAGGCCGTCGGGGTCCCACGACTCGCCGCCGGGCTCGAGCCGCAGCACCACCGCGCCGCCGTCGGCCTCGGGGTCCGTCTCGACCGGGAGGTCGAGCGCCGTGGGCGTGCGCAGCTCCGCGGCGAGCAGCTCGCCGACGTGGACCGCGCCCTCCTGCCCGACGGCGCTGCCCGCCGCCGCGTCGACGACGACCCGGGTCCCGCCGTGGAGCACGAAGGGCGCGGCGTCCGAGGCCTCGACCGACGCCGGGAGCGGGACGAGCCCGAGCTCCTGCGCCGTCGGTGCCCCTCCGGGGGTGGACGTGCAGCCGGCGAGGGCCACGACCCCGCCCACCCCCATCACGGTGACCACGCCGAGCGTGCGTCGCGCCGAGCGCGTGCCAGCATTCATGAGGACCCCTGCCGAACTGGTCGCGCGGACGGCCGTCGTCCGCACCGCTGCCGACCCTAGCGCTCCCCCGACAGGCTCCGCGAGGCCGTGCGCGGCACCACGAGGTGCCGGGTCGGGAGTCGCGGCTCGCGCGGCGCGGCACGACCCGCGGCGGACGTCAGGCGGCCTGGACGAACTGCGTGACGGCGTCGGCCACGAGCTGGACCGCGATGGCGGCGAGCAGCAGACCGGCGATGCGCGTCACGAGGATGGTCCCGGAGTCGCCGAGCACGCGGTTGATGACGTTCGCGAAGCGCATGGAGAGCCAGAGGCACACGTGCACCGCGACGACGCCCGCGACGATCGCGACCCACTCCGCGACGCCGCCTCCGCGCTCCCCCGCGCGCTGGACGAAGACCATGGTCGCGACGATCGCGCCCGGGCCGGCGAGCAGCGGCGTGCCGAGGGGCACGAGCGCGACGTTGACGCCCTTGTTGCCCGACGGCTGCGGCTCCTCCATCTTGCCCGTGAGCAGCTCCATCGCGACGAGGAGCAGCAGCAGCCCGCCCGCGGTCTGCAGGGCGGGCAGCGAGATGTGCATGTAGCTGAGGATCTGCTGGCCGAACGCCGCGAACGCGACGATCACGCCGAACGCGACGAAGATCGCGGTGCGTGCCGCCTGGTTGCGCTGCTTGGCACCCATCGCGCTCGTCAGGCCCAGGAACACCGGCACCGTGCCGGGCGGGTCCATGATGACGAACAGGGTGACGAAGACCTCCGTGAAGAGCCGGACGTCGAAGACCTCGCTCATCGTCCGATCATCGGATCACGTCCAACTGTCCCAGCTCCTCGATCTGCTCCAGCACGGTCGGTGCTGTCGTGTTCTCCCCGAGCCGGTTCGGTTTGCCGGCCCCGTGGTAGTCGCTCGACCCGGTGACGAACAGGCCCAGGGTGCGGGCCAGGTCCTCGAGCCGTGCGCGCTGACGCTCGTCGTGGTCGCGGTGGAACACCTCGAGCCCCGCGAGCCCCGCCGCGGTCATCTCCTCGATCACCGCGTCGGACACGACGCGCCCTCGGCCGTCCGCGCCCGGGTGGGCGAAGACGGGCACACCCCCCGCGGCACGGATGCCCCGCACCGCCGCGACGGCGTCGGGCGCGTAGTGGGGCACGTAGTACGGGGTGTCGGTGGCGAGGATCGTCGCGAACGCCGCCGAGCGGTCGGGCGAGAGCCCTGCGGCGACGAGCGCGTCCGCGATGTGCGGCCGCCCGATCGTCGTGCCCTCGACGGTCTGCGCGAGCACATCATCCCACGTGATCGGGTAGTCCTCGGCGATGAGGTCGACCATCCGCCGCGCCCGGCTCGTGCGCGCGTCGCGCGTGCGGTCGAGCTCCGCGAGGAGCGCCTCGTGCGCCGGGTCGTGCAGGTAGGAGAGCAGGTGCACGCTGATGCCGCCCGAGCGGGCCGAGACCTCCGCGCCGCGCACGAGCGCGACGCCGTGGCGCAGCGCCGCGTCCGTCGCCTGCGCCCAGCCCGCGGTCGTGTCGTGGTCCGTGAGCGCGACGACGTCGAGCCCGGCCGCGGCCGCGGCCTCGACGACCTCCCCCGGCGCGTCCGTGCCGTCCGACGCGGTCGAGTGGGTGTGGAGGTCGATGCGCACGGGTCCCAGGATAGTGACGGGACACCAGGTCGGCGGCACGGGACCCGCACACGATGTGCACACGGGGCGCTACCCCTCCCCACGGCCGTCCCAGGCTGGGGTGCCACAGTCGGGAGCGATGACCCCCACGACGCACGCCCCCACCCTGCTCGCCCCGCCCGCCCCCCGCACCGACGCGCCCACCGACGGCCCGGAGCGCCTGCCCGCCGTCGTCTTCGTGCACGGCATGCGCACGTCCGGCGCGATCTGGGACCACCAGGTCGACCACGTGCGCGCCCTCGGGCACGACGCCGTCGCCGTGGACCTGCCCGCGCACGGCGCCCGCGCGCACGAGCGGTTCACGCTCGACCGGTCCTTCGAGGTGCTCGACGAGGCCGCCGCCTCGTTCGGACCGGACCGTCGGGTCGCGCTGGTCGGGCTCTCGCTCGGCGGCTACACGTCGCTCGCCTGGGCGGCCCGCCGCCCCGCGAACCTCGCGGGCGTGGTCGCCGCGGCCTGCACGTCGGACCCCAAGGGCAAGCCCGTCGCGCTGTACCGCGACGTCGCGCGCCTCGTCGTGGCGGGAGGGGGCGCCGTCGGGCGCGGAGCGCGCTGGGCGGCGCGCACGAGCGCGGCGGCGTGGAGCACGATCGCCCGCGGCGGGCGCTCGCTCCCAGGCGGCGCCGCGTCGTCGTACGCGCTCGCCGGTCCGGCCGACGCGGGTGCCCCCGCTCCGGCCGCACCCGGGTGGCACGTCGTGACCGACGCCCTCACCCAGCTCGCGGGCCGCTCGTGGCTCGCCCACGTGCGCGACGTCGACGTGCCCGTCTGGCTCGTCAACGGCGCCCGCGACCACATGCGCCTCGACGAGCAGCGCTACCTCGCCGCCGCCGCGGACGCCGCGCTCGTCGTCGTGCCGCGCGCCGGCCACGACGTCAACAGCGAGGCCCCCGAGGCCTTCAACCGCGTGCTCGGGCGCGCGCTCGCGGACTTCGGCCGCGTGCGCGGTGCGAGACTGGGGGCATGACCGACGCCACCCCCGTCACGCCCGAGCCCACGTCCGAGACGCCCGACCAGGCACCCGACAGCGCCGGCGACGGCCAGGACCTGGCCGCGCGCGGCAGCAACCGCTCCCAGCGCCCCGACTCCGACGCGTTCAAGGCCTTCATCACGAGCGGCTGGGCGCCGCGCGCGGAGCTCGACGTCGAGCCCCTCCCGGCCGCCCCGTACACCGTCGCCCGCCGCGCCGCGCTGTCCGCCCGGTTCCCGGGCGCGCGCCTCGTGGTGCCCGCCGGGCCGCTGAAGACGCGCTCGAACGACACCGACTACCGGTTCCGCCCGCACTCGGCGTTCGCGCACCTCACCGGCTACGGCACGGACCAGGAGCCCGACGCGGTGCTCGTGCTGCACCCCGTGGAGCCCGGGACCGGCGACGGCGGCTCGGACCACCACGCCGTGCTCTACGTGCGCCCGCTCGCCGCGCGCGACACCGAGGAGTTCTACGCCGACTCGCGCTACGGCGAGTTCTGGGTCGGCGCGCGGCCGTCGCTCGACGACGTCGCGGCGGCCACGGGCGTCGAGGCCCGCCACGTCGACGAGCTGCGCGACGCGCTCGCCAAGGACGTCGGCCCGGGCGGGGTGACGCTGCTCGTCGTCGCGGGCGCCGACGAGGCCGTGGAGGCGCTCGTCGAGGCGATCCGCGCGGAGGCCGGGCTGGACGACGTCGAGGGCGCCCAGGACCAGGAGCTCACCGAGGCCGAGTGGCTCGCCCGGGCGGAGGCCGCCTACCGGCGCACCGACGCCGCGCTCGTCGAGGCCGTCTCCGAGCTGCGGCTCGTCAAGGACGCCCACGAGGTCGAGCAGATGCGCGAGGCCGTCGCCGCCACGATCGCGGGCTTCGAGGAGGTCGTGCGGAACCTCCCGCGCGCCGTCGAGCACCGGCGCGGCGAGCGCGTCATCGAGACGACGTTCGACGCCCACGCGCGCCTCGAGGGCAACACGGTCGGCTACGAGACGATCGCCGCGGCCGGCGAGCACGCGACGACGCTGCACTGGATCCGCAACGACGGCGTCGTGCGCACGGGCGAGCTCGTGCTGCTCGACGCGGGCGTCGAGGTCGACTCGCTCTACACGGCGGACGTCACGCGCACGCTGCCCGTCGACGGCGAGTTCACCGAGGTCCAGCGCCGCGTGTACCAGGCGGTGCTCGACGCCGCGGACGCCGCGTTCGCCGTCGCCGTGCCGGGCGCGCGCTTCCGCGACGTGCACGCCGCCGCGATGGAGGTCGTCGCCGCGCGCCTGGAGGAGTGGGGCCTGCTCCCGGTGAGCGCCACCGAGTCGCTCTCGCCCGAGGGGCAGCAGCACCGTCGCTGGATGGTGCACGGCACGAGCCACCACCTGGGCCTGGACGTGCACGACTGCGCGCAGGCGCGCCGCGAGCTCTACCTCGACGGGATCCTGGAGCCCGGCATGGTCTTCACGATCGAGCCCGGTCTGTACTTCAAGGCGGACGACCTGGCGGTCCCGGAGGAGTACCGCGGGATCGGCGTCCGCATCGAGGACGACGTGCTCGTGACCGCCGACGGGAACGAGAACCTCTCGGCCGCGCTCCCCCGCCGCCCCGAGGACGTGGAGGCCTGGATGGCGCGCCTGCGCGCCTGAGGTGGCTGGCCCTCGTCGTCCGTCAGGCGGGACGCTCGGGCTGGTCCGGCTGCTGCGCTCCCGGGGCCTGCTCGGTGCCGGGCTCCGCGTCGGCCGGCTGGTCCGACGTCGGTCGCATGGCGCCGTAGCGCGGCTCCCCGGTCGGCGTGGTCCAGCGGGGGTCGGGCGTCCGGGCGGGCGGCGCGACCGGGGGCGTGGGCGCCGGGCCGGCGCCCGACGTCGGCTCGGGCGCCGGGGCGGTCGGCGTGGGAGCCGCGGGAGGCGGGGTCGCTCCGGGCGTGCCCCACGTCGGGTTCGCCGGGACGGCCGGGGCACGGACCCCGCCCGCGCCCTCCGGCATCCGCGCGAGGAGCTGGCGCGCGTCGCCCGCGCGCTCGGGCGCGCAGAGGATCCCGTACGACGAGGCGACGATCTGGCTCTGCGACGTGAAGTCGCGCTTGCCCTGCGTGAGGGCGTACGACAGCACGGAGAAGAGGAGGCCGAACCCGGCGCCGATCGCGATGGCCGTGAGGACGAACCCGCCCTGGCCGGAGAACATGAAGAGCAGCAGGCCGACGAAGAGACCGAACCACGCGCCGGACGCCGCGCCCGCGATCGCGACCCGCCCGTACGTGAGCCGGCCCGTCACGCGCTCGACCATCTTGAGGTCGGTGCCGACGATCGTCACGAGCTCGACCGCGAACTTGTTGTCGGAGAGGAAGTCGACCGCCTTCTGCGCCTCGAGGTAGGTCGCGTACGACGCGATCTCCTCACCACGGGGCGGGGTGGGGACACGGGGGACGGCACCCGGGCGTGACATGCTCATTCGCCCAGTCTGTCCTACTCGTGCGGACCGCGCGAGGGCCGCGTCCCCGCGCGTCCGCCGTTCCGTGCCGCCGGGCGACGCCACAGGTCGGAAGGAACGCGCGGCGACCGGGGCGCGTGCGTAGGCTGGCCGCGTGAGCGCAGCCACCACCGTCTTCGTCGCGCGCCTGGCCGGGACCAGCGTGTTCGACCCCATCGGCGACCAGGTCGGCCGGGTGCGGGACGTCGTCGTGCTCATCCGGCCCAAGGGCGCGCCCCGCGCCGTGGGCCTCGTGGTCGAGGTGCCCGGGAGACGCCGGGTCTTCCTCCCGCTCACGCGCGTCACGAGTATCGACGCGGGCCAGGTCATCTCGACGGGCCTGGTGAACATGCGGCGGTTCGAGCAGCGCGCGATGGAGACGCTCGCCGTCAGCGAGCTGCTGGAGCGCACGGTCGAGCTCGTCGACGGGTCGGGCTCGGCGACGGTCGAGGACCTCGCGATCGAGCGGCAGCGCACCGGCGACTGGCTCGTCACCAAGCTGTACGTGCGGCGCCGCGCGCAGCACAAGGGCACGCTCGGCCTGCGCCGACGGGGCGACGCGATCGTCGTGGACGTGGGGGCGGTCACCGGCCTGGCGGGGAGCACCGAGGCGCAGGGCGCCGCGATGCTCCTGGCCGCCTACGACGACCTCAAGCCCGCCGACCTCGCCGACGTCATCCACGACCTGGGCGACACGCGCCGGCTCGAGGTCGCGGGCGCGCTCGACAACGAGCGCCTCGCCGACGTCCTCGAGGAGCTGCCCGAGGACGACCAGGTCGCGATCCTCTCCGGCCTCGACACCGACCGCGCCGCCGACGTCCTCGAGGCGATGCAGCCCGACGACGCGGCGGACCTGCTGCACGAGCTCCCCGAGGCGCAGGCCGCGCAGCTCCTCGAGCTCATGGAGCCGGAGGAGGCGCGCGACGTGCGCCGCCTGCTCGCCTACGCGGAGGACACCGCGGGCGGTCTCATGACGTCCGAGCCGGTCGTGCTCGGCCCCGAGACGACCATCGCCACCGCGCTCGCGCAGATCCGGCGCAAGGACCTCGCCCCCGCGCTCGCGTCGATGGTGTTCGTCGCGCGCCCGCCGCTCGAGACGCCGACGGGCCGGTTCCTCGGCGTCGCGCACTTCCAGCGGCTGCTGCGCGAGCCCCCGCACGCGGCCGTCGGCTCGGTGCTCGACTCCGACGTCGAGGGCGTCGCTCCCGACGCTCCCCTGGGGCGCGTCACGCGCATCCTCGCGACGTACGACCTCCTGTGCGTCCCCGTGCTCGACGCGGAGAAGCGCCTGCTCGGCGCGATCAGCGTCGACGACGTGCTCGACCACATGCTCCCGGACGACTGGCGCGAGACGGACGACGACGTGGACACCGAGCAGGCGCGCGCCACGCTCGCGCCCGGCGCGCTGCCGCGTCCCGCGGCCCGCGGCGGCGCGACGGGGGTGACCCGTGGCTGACCGCCTCGACACCCCGAAGAGCGCGCGGCGCTCCCTCATCCCGCGGGTCAAGGTCGATCAGGACGCGGTCGGCCGTGCGACCGAGGGCATCGCCCGGTTCCTGGGCACGCCCCGGTTCCTCGTCTACCTCACCGTGTTCTGCGCGGTGTGGATCATCTGGAACTCGTGGGGGCCGGAGGGCCTGCGGTTCGACTCCGCGGAGTTCGGGTTCACCGCGCTCACCCTCATGCTCTCGCTCCAGGCGTCGTACGCGGCGCCGCTCATCCTGCTCGCGCAGAACCGTCAGGACGACCGCGACCGCGTCACCGCCGAGCAGGACCGGCAGCGCGCGGAGCGCAACCTCGCCGACACCGAGTACCTCGCGCGCGAGATGGCCGCGCTGCGCATCGCGCTGAGCGAGGTGGCCACGCGCGACTTCGTGCGCTCCGAGATCCGCAACCTGCTGGAGGAGCTGGAGGAGAAGTCGGCCCGCCAGCCCGACGACGAACCCTCCGACCGCTGACGCGAGATCGACCCGCCCGTCGCCAGATCGACCCCCCGAGGGTCGATCTCGGCCGCTCGGGTCGATCTCAGGATCCGCTACCGCGTGCCCTCGGCCGCGACGCGGCGCAGGCGCTCGACGAGCGCGGGGTCGCCCTCGACGGCCAGGCCGTCGGCCGGGCCCCGGCCCCACAGCCACAGGTCGAGCGCCCACGCGGGGCCGGAGACCTGCGTCGTGGTCGAGCCGGGGAGGTCCACGAGCTGCGCGACGTCGAGGTCGTACGCGGTGCCCGACTCGGGGCCCGTCCCGGTGAAGCGCCCGAACGCGAGCTCCCAGCTCCGGGGCCGCTCCCCGAACCCGTCCACGACGACCGACACCGTCGCGCCGTCGGGCGTGAACACGCCCCAGCCGGGCACGCCGTCGACCATCACCGACAGCACCTCGTCGACGCCGTCCGCCGCGACGTCCGGGTCGGCGGGCGTGACGTCCCGGCCGGCCGTGAGCTCGGCGTCCGCGCGGTGGATCAGCGCCTCGTGCGCCTGCCGGCGCACGACCCAGCCGACGTGGCGGCCGTCGTCGTGCCACGACCAGCACGGCTCCGCCGGGTCGCGACCCGTGAGGGCGGCGACGAGCCGGCTCGTCGAGCGCTGCAGCAGCGCGGGCAGCTCCGCGTCCGACGACGGCCGCGCGAGCGGGGTGACGTCGTCGCCGTCGAGGCCGTGCCCGGGGGTGGGCCCGACGACGCGCGCCCAGAAGTCCTGCACCTCCGCGAGGTGGTAGAGCAGGTCCGCGCCGGTCCACTCGGGGCACGACGGCACGCGCGCGTCCGGGGGCGCGCTGCGCACGGCGTCGCCGAACAGCTCGCTGTCCCGTGCGAGGGAGGCCAGGGCGTCCATCCGTGCACCGTAGACCCGTTCGGCGCACCACGGCGTGCGATGCGCCTCACGTCCGTCCCGGGACCTAGGGCCCGGCGGACCGCGGCGCCGGCGCGCCTACGATGGGTCCATGCCCGACCCTGTTGCAGACCCGCTCGAGCACGCCGTCCGGCAGGCCCTCACCACGGTCCTCGACCCGGAGATCCGCCGCCCCGTCACGGACCTCGGCATGATCCGCTCGGTCGCGGTCGCGCCCGGGGCGCCGGGCGCCGTCGTGACGGTGGGCGTGGACCTCACGGTCGCGACGTGCCCGATGCGCGACACGCTCTCGCGCGACGTCGCCGCCGCCGTGCGCGCGGTCGACGGCGTGGCGGACGTGCGCGTGGACCTGGGCGTCATGAGCGCGGAGCAGCGCGCCGAGCTGCGCACGATGCTGCGCGGCGGCGTGGGCGAGCCCGAGATCCCGTTCGCGAAGCCGGAGTCGCTGACCAGGGTCTACGCGATCGCGTCCGGCAAGGGCGGCGTGGGCAAGTCGTCCGTCACGGCGAACCTCGCGGTCGCGCTCGCGGCGCAGGGCCTCGAGGTCGGCGTCGTCGACGCGGACATCTACGGGTTCTCGATCCCGCGCATGCTCGGCGTCGACCGGCAGCCCACGCGGGTCGACAACATGCTCCTGCCGCCGATCGCGCACGGGGTGAAGGTCGTCTCGATCGGCATGTTCGTCCCGCCCGGCCAGCCGGTCGTGTGGCGTGGCCCCATGCTGCACCGGGCGCTCCAGCAGTTCCTCGCGGACGTGTTCTGGGGCGACCTCGACGTGCTGCTCCTCGACCTGCCGCCCGGGACGGGGGACATCGCGATCTCCGTGGCGCAGCTCCTGCCGGGCAGCGAGATCGTCGTGGTCACGACGCCTCAGGTCGCGGCCGCCGAGGTCGCGGAGCGCGCGGGCTCGGTCGCCACGCAGACGCAGCAGGGCGTGGTGGGCGTCGTCGAGAACATGTCGTGGCTCGAGCAGCCCGACGGGTCGCGGCTGGAGGTCTTCGGGTCCGGCGGGGGTGAGCGCGTCGCGGCGAACCTGTCCCGCGCCACCGGGACCGACGTCCCGCTCCTCGGCCAGGTCCCGCTCGACGTGTCGCTGCGTGAGGCGGGCGACGGCGGCACCCCCGTGGTGCTCGCCGAGCCCGGTTCGCCCGCGGCCGTCGCGCTGCACGACGTCGCGCTCGGGCTCGCGCGGAGGCCGCGCGGCCTCGCGGGGCGCTCGCTCGGGGTCACGGTCGTCTGACGCCTCCTGCCGGGGCGCCTGACGCCTCGTGCCGGGGCGCCCGAACGGGGAGCCCGGGGGCCCGGGCGGGCGACGTGCCTCGTCGTCCGGCAGGGCCCCTGTCTTTTCTCCGTGCCACGGTATAGTCTCGCCCGCATCTCGTCAGGGGGACGGCCGTCAGGCCGGTGAGGGGGATCGTGTCGTGGCGTCGTCGCTGCTCCACGCTGCCCTCTTGCGCCCTCACACGCCTTCGCGCACCCTCGCCCGTTCCCCGTCGCCCCGCGCGGGGGGCGTTCGGCCCGTTACCGATGGGTGACCTCTGGGTGGAGAGAACGCGACGGAACTCCTCCCCAGGGATGACGACGCCCCCGGTCCGCACCCCCTAGCCTCGGGCCGGGCGTCCACCCGACCGCCCTCGCAGCACCCCCTCACCGACCGCCACCGTCGTCCCGTCACCGTCGCCCAGGAGCCCGCACGTGGGTATCACCCGCCGGATCGTCTTCCCCGCCCTCCGCATCGTCGTCTGGGGGGTCATCGCCGCCGCGCTCGCCGTGATCGCCTTCCGGTCGGCGCCCGAGCCCCCCGCGGACCCGGCCGTGCCGTCCGCGGAGCTCGTCGAGCCGCGCGTGACCGTGACCACGGGCGACGTCACCAACACCGTCACCCTGACCGGGCAGATCGTCGCGGACCCGGCCGCGCCGCAGAAGGTCACGCAGCGCGGCGTCGTGACGGCGGTGCACGCCCAGCCCGGCGACGTCGTCGAGGCCGGTGCGCCGCTGCTCGAGGTGACGCTCACCGAGCCGCAGGAGCCGGTGACGAAGACCGACCCCGAGACCGGCGAGGTCACGGTCACCGAGCGCCGGCCGAAGGTGACGAAGGAGACCGTGAAGGCCACCACCGCCGGCACGGTCGCCACGTTCACCGCGCTGAAGGACCAGGAGGTCGCCGTCGGCGAGGACTTCGCGTCGGTCTCCCCCGGGACGCTCTCCGTCACGGGCAGCATGGTCGCCGAGCAGCAGTTCCGCCTGCTCCAGATCCCGACCGAGGCGACGGTCACCGTCACCGGTGGGCCTGCACCGTTCACCTGCACGAACCTGCGCATGGGCACTGCCGCCGCTCCCGCCGGGACGCCCGAGGACGGCGCGACCGACCCCGCCGCGGGCGCGACCTCGGCGAGCGTCACGTGCGCCGTGCCGGGCGACGTCACCGTCTTCGCCGGGCTCGCCGCCGAGCTCGAGATCACCGCCGGCTCGGTCGAGGGCGCGCTCGTCGTGCCCGTGACCGCGGTGCTCGGCCGGGTCGAGCAGGGCAAGGTGTGGGTCGTCGGCCCCGACGGCGAGCCCGAGGAGCGCGCCGTCACCCTCGGCCTCACCGACGGCAGCGTCGTCCAGGTCACCGAGGGGCTCGCCGAGGGCGACGAGGTCCTCGAGTTCGTGCCCGGCCAGGACGTCGTGCCGGTCGTCGACCCCCTGACCGGCGAGGTGGTCGGGGGATGAGCCTCCTGGAGCTGAGCGGGGTCGCCCGCTCCGTCCTCCTCCCCGACGACCGCGAGCTGGAGATCCTGCGCGGCATCGACCTCACCGTCGATGCCGGAGAGCACGTCTCGATCGTCGGGCGGTCGGGCACCGGCAAGTCCACCCTGCTCAACATCCTCGGGCTCCTCGACACCCCGACCGGCGGCGAGTACCTGCTCGACGGCGTCCCCATCGGCCGGCTCTCCGGACGCGCCCGGGCACGTCGCCGCGGGACGGACTTCGGGTTCGTCTTCCAGCAGTTCAACCTCCTCCAGGGCCGCACGGCGCTCGAGAACGTCGTCGCGCCGCTGCTGTACGCGCGCGGCCGGCAGTTCTGGCAGCGCAGGACGCTGGCCGCGGAGATGCTCGACCGCGTCGGGCTCGGCGACCGCCTCGACACCCGCCCGGAGAAGCTCTCCGGCGGCGAGCAGCAGCGCGTCGCCATCGCCCGTGCGCTCGTGCGGGTGCCCCGCGTGATCCTCGCCGACGAGCCCACGGGCGCGCTCGACGTCGACACGGGCAGCGAGGTCATGGACCTGCTCGACACGATCGCGCGCGAGAACGGGTCGGCGCTCATCGCCATCACGCACGACCTCGCGGTCGCGTCGCGCGCGGCCCGCCAGTTCCGGCTCGCCGACGGCGTGCTCACCCCGATCGCCATCAGCGCGCGCAGCGCCGGCTCGCTCGCGTTGCTCGACGCCCCGGGCGCACACCCCGGGACCCAGGACGCCGCAGGGCCCTACGGCCCCGGGGCGGAGGGCGCCGTCGCGCCCGTGCTGGAGGCCGGCGACGACCAGGCGGAGCACGTCGCGCGGCCCCTGGTCGCCTCGCACGGCTCCGCCCCGCGCGCGGGGGACGCCGCGTGACCGGGGTCGTCGGCGCCGTCCTCGAGGCGTGGGACGAGCTGCGGGTCCACAAGGTCCGCGTCCTGCTCGCGCTCGTCGGCGTCGCCGTCGCGGTCTGCGCGATCACGGCGATCTCCGCGGCCGGCGAGATGCTGCGCCAGGTCTCCGCCGAGCAGAACGACCGCTGGGGCGGTCGCGCCGCCACGCTCCAGGTGTCGGCCTGGCCGACCGGCGAGAGCGGGAGCGTCATGCCCGCGCCCGAGGAGTACGAGCGCGTGTTCGACGAGGTCGTCGAGCGCTACGCGATCGGCTACTCGTCGATGCTGCGCGACGCGCCGGCGCCCGTCCGCTTCCCCGACGGCACGCGCGAGGTCTACACGACCGGCGTCGAGGCCGACTGGGCCACGATGCACCGCTTCGAGGTGACGTCGGGACGGTGGTTCACCGACGCCGACGCCGACCGCCTCGCGCCCGCGCTCGTCGTCAACCAGGCGTTCCTCGACGCGCTCGGCGGCGTGACCGTGGCCGAGCACCCGACCGTGACGATCGGGGGCGACAACCCGGTGGTCGCGACCGTCGTCGGGGCGTTCCCGGACGACTGGCCGCAGGCCGAGCCGCAGGCCTACGTCCTCGTGGACGCCCAGTCGGCCTGGGTCACACCGGAGTCGCTGGAGATGACCGGGCCGCCGCGGCTCGAGCTGTGGGTCCCCGACGAGCTCGCCGACGGGCTCGTCGAGGCGATCCAGCGCGACGTCGCGGGCGCGATCAGCGGCACGCAGGCCGAGGTCTACCGGTCCGACTCGGCGAGCTACGGCGTGGTCGACGGCGCGATCCGCTGGGTCGTGCTCGGCGTCAGCGTGATCGCGCTCCTGCTCGGCGGGCTCGGGCTCGTCAACATCGCGCTCGTCACCGTGCGCTACCGGATCCGCGAGATCGGGATCCGCCGGAGCTTCGGGGCGAGCTCGGGCCGCGTCTTCTTCTCCGTGATGATGGAGAGCGTCGTCGCGACGACCGTCGCGGGCGTGCTGGGCGTGACCGTCGCGGTCGTCGCGCTGCACAACCTCCCGCTCGACGTGCTCATGGGCTCGGCCGTCCAGGACGCCCCCGGCTTCCCGTTCTCCGCCGCGGTGACCGGGATGCTCGCCGCCGTCGGGATCGGCGCGCTCGCGGGTCTCCTCCCGGCGCTCGTCGCCGTCCGCGTCAAGGTGATCGACGCCATCCGCTACTGACCGACCGTCACGACGACGTCCGACGTACTCGACCGCTCCGCCCACAGCCAGGAACACCAGACAGGGGATGCACGACATGACACGACGACTCACGGCTCGCGCCACCACCACCGCGATGGTGCTGGGGGGTGCGCTCCTGCTCGGGGCGTGCTCGTCGGGCGCAGAACCGTCGACCTCCGAGGCGGACAGCCCTCTGACCGCCTTCTTCGAGGACGTCTACGGGGACTGGGACGAGGAGAAGATGCAGGCGGAGCAGCGGGAGATCGAGGAGGCGACCGCCCGCTGCATGACCGAGCAGGGGTTCGAGTACCAGCCGGTCGACCAGTCCGGGATGAGCTTCACGTCCGAGGAGGACGCCGAGCGCGACCCGGAGCAGTACGCGGCGGAGTACGGGTACGGCTTCACCATCTACGAGGAGCCGTCCGCGGAGGAGCAGGCGGAGATGGACGCCTGGGTCGACCCGAACCAGGAGTACGTGGAGGCCATGTCCGAGTCGGAGCAGACCGCCTACTACGAGGCGCTCTACGGCGACATGGCGAGCATGGAGTACGACGAGGACGAGGAGATGCCGGAGTACGACCCGTCCACGGCCGGCTGCCAGGGTGCCGCGCAGGAGGAGGTCTACGGCGACCAGAACGCCCTCTGGGAGAGCGAGGAGATGACGGCGTTCAACGAGGCGACGACCCAGCTCTACGAGGACATCGCCGCCGACCCGCGCCTCAAGGAGGTCGACTCCGCGTGGGCCGAGTGCATGGCCGACGCGGGCTTCACCGGCTACGCCTCACCGCAGGAGGCGATGGACGACATGATGGAGCGCTCGAACGCGCTGTGGGAGGGTGCCGACCCGGAGGGACCGAGCGAGGAGACCCTCGAGGCGGCCAAGACCCTCGAGCGGGACACCGCCGTCGCCGACGCAGCCTGCCAGAAGGAGGTCGGCTACCAGGAGGTGCACCTGGACGTCCAGATCGACCTCGAGACGGCCTTCGTCGAGGAGCACCAGGCGGAGCTGGAGACGATCCGCGACCTCATGGCGGAGGCCCAGCGGTGAGCGTGGACGACACCCAGCTCCTCGACCCGGCGACGGAGGACCCCGCGGAGCCGGACCCGCGGGACGGCCGCGGGCGCCGCCGGCTCTCGCTGACGGGGCACCGCCTGGTGTGGTTCGTCGCCGGCGTCGCGGTCCTCAGCCTGGTGGCGGGCATCGTGCTCAGCCGGCTCGTCGTCTCGCCGGCGCAGGCGGCCGCCGACGCCGAGCCGCCCGAGGCGGGCCTCATCACCGTGCCCGTGGAGCGGCGGACGCTCGCCAACGACGTGACGCTGCGCGCGGACGCGACGTACGACGACGCGGTGTCGGTGAAGATCGAGACCGGCGACCTGGGCGGTCCCGCGGTCGTCACGGGGCAGGTCCCCGAGGTCGGCGCGGAGCTGGGCGCGGCGGGCGTCGCGCTGGAGATCGCGGGGCGCCCCGTGATCGTGCTCCCGGGCGAGCTCCCGGCGTACCGGTCGCTGCGCGTGGGGGTCTCCGGTCCCGACGTGCTCCAGCTCAAGGCGGCGCTCGGTGCCGTCGGCATCGACCCCGGGCGCGCCGACAGCGACCTCTACGACGCCGCGACGGCCACCGCCGTCGAGAAGCTCTACGCGCAGGTCGGCTACCCGGCGCCGTCGGCCGCGGAGGAGGCCGCGCTCGCGCTGTCGAGCGCGCGCGAGGGCGTGCGCGCGGCGGAGGACGCGCTCGAGGGGGCGCGCGCCGCGCTCTCCGCGGCGCAGACCGGGGCGACCGACGTGGAGAAGCTGCAGGCCGACAACGCCGTGCGTGCCGCGGAGCGCGCGGTGGCGGCGGCGCAGGCCGAGGGCGGCGACGTCGCGGGCGCGCAGGACGAGCTCCGGCTCGCGCAGGCGCAGCGGGCCGAGCTCGACCGTCCGCGCCAGACCGCGGCGGAGAGCGCGGGCGTCGAGTCGGCGCGGCGCCAGCTCGCCGACGCGCAGGAGGCCCTCGAGGAGGCGCGGACGCAGACCCTCACGGCGCTGCCGGCGAGCGAGGTCCTCTTCCTCGCCGGGCTGCCCCGACGCGTCGACGAGGTGCAGGTCGAGCGGGGCAGCACGATCGAGGGTCCGGTCATGTCAGTGTCCGGGGCGACGCTCGTGCTCGAGGCGTCGGCGGCGGCGTCCGACGCCGAGCTGCTCGAGGTCGGAGCGGCCGCGACGCTCACGCTGCCGGACGACTCCGAGGCGACGGCGACCGTGACGGCGGTCGAGCCGGCGTCGGCGGCGAAGGACGGCGAGGGCGAGGGCGACGAGAAGGGCGGGGGCGCCGGTCGCTTCACCGTCTCGCTGACCCCCGACGCCCTCACGCCCGAGCAGGTCACTGCGCTGCAGGGCCAGAACGTGCGCATCCGCGTCCCGGTCAGCTCGACGGGGGGCGAGGTGCTCGCCGTCCCGCTCGCGGCGCTCACCGCGGGGCCGGGGGGCGCGTCCCGCGTCGAGGTCCGGCGCGGGTCGGGCGCGGACGCGACGACCGAGCTCGTGGACGTCGAGACGGGGCTCGCGGCGCAAGGGTTCGTCGAGATCGTCTCCGCCGACGGCGAGCTCGACGAGGGCGACCTGGTGGTGGTCGGCGAGTGACCTGGACCGAGCTGGGGCTCCCGGGGACCGATCCCGGCGGCGGCCCCGACGCGGTGGCCCCGGGACCGCCCGGCGGCACGACGTCGACCGACGGGTCGGCCGACGGCACCGGGGGCGGGAGCGTCCCCGCGGCCGTCGTCGACCTCGTCGACGTGTCGCGCAGCTTCCCGGGTCCGCCCCGGGTGGACGCGCTCCGGGGAGTGAGCCTGCGCGTGGACCCCGGCGAGTACGTGTCGATCATCGGCCCGTCGGGCTCGGGCAAGTCCACGCTGCTCAACATCCTGGGCCTCCTCGACCGGCCGACGTCGGGCGAGTACCTGCTCGACGGCGTCCCGACCGGGAGCGCGTCGGAGTCGGTGCGCTCGAGCCTGCGCGGCGGTCGGATCGGCTTCGTCTTCCAGTCCTTCCACCTGCTGCCGCAGCGCACGGTGCTCGACAACGTCCTGCTCGCGACCTTGTACAGCGGCGTGCCGCGCGGGGAGCGCGAGGAGCGGGCCCGCACGGCGCTCGAACGCGTGCACCTCACGCACCGGACGACGTTCCACCCGACCACCCTCTCGGGGGGCGAGCGCCAGCGGGTCGCGGTCGCCCGGGCGATCGTCGCCGCGCCGCACCTGCTGCTCGCGGACGAGCCCACGGGCAACCTCGACTCGACGAACTCGGCGGAGGTCATGGACCTGTTCGACGAGCTCCACGGGGACGGGCTCACGCTGGCCGTCATCACGCACGACCCGGTCGTCTCCGCGCGCGCCGAGCGGCGCGTGCGGATCGCGGACGGCCGGCTCGAGGAGCTGGACCGGTGAGGGCGCCGTGGGACCGGGTCCGGCACGCGCGTCGGCGGGGCGCCGCGCGTCCCGGGCGCGACGCCCGGCTGCGCGTGCGCGGGCGCGACCGGTTCGGGGCGCGCGACCTCTTCGCCGAGGCGGCGCACGGGATCGCCGCGCGGCCCGGCCGGCTCCTGCTCACCGTGCTCGGGACCGTCCTGGGGATCGCGTCCGTCGTCGTGACGGTCGGCCTCGCGCAGACCGCCGCCGGGCAGATCAGCAAGCAGTTCGACGCGGTCGCGGCGACGCAGGTCGTCGTCGAGCCGAAGACGACGACGCTCATGTCGGGCGAGGAGCGCGCCGTCGCGCGGCTCCCGTGGGACGGCCCCGAGCGCGTGCTGCGCCTCGCAGGCGTCGAGGAAGCAGGGGCGGTCGCGGCCGTGGACGTCGCGGGGGCGTCCGTCACGGCGGTGCCCGTCAACGACCCGTCCGTCGCCGCCCAGGCGAGCCCGGACGTCGTCGCCGCGACGCCGGGGCTCCTGGGCGCGGTGCGGGGCGAGGTCGTCACCGGTCGGTTCTTCGACGCCGGGCACGACGCGCGCGCCGACCGTGTCGCGGTCCTCGGGGCCCGCGCGGCCGAGCGGCTCGGGATCAACCGCGTGGACCGTCAGCCGTCGGTCTTCGTGGGCGAGCGGTCGTACACGGTGATGGGGATCGTCGACGACGTGCAGCGTCGCACCGACCTGCTGGACGCCGTGATCCTCCCCGCCGGGACGGCGCGCGCCGACTTCGGGGTCGGCGCCCCGGAGGAGCTGCAGCTGCGGATCGCGACGGGCGCGGGGAGCGTCGTGGCGCGGCAGGCGCCCGTCGCGCTGGACCCCAACGCCCCGGAGGGCTTCGTGGTCAAGGCGCCCACGTCGGGCTCGGCGCTGCGGGAGAACGTCCAGGCGGACGTCAACGCGATCTTCCTCGCGCTCGGCGGCATCGCGCTCCTCGTCGGCGGGGTGGGGATCGCCAACATCACGCTGCTCTCGGTCATGGAGCGGGTCGGCGAGATCGGGCTGCGGCGCGCGCTGGGGGCGACCCGACGCGACATCGGTGCGCAGTTCGTCGTGGAGTCGGTCGTCGTCGGGCTGCTGGGCGGCCTCGTCGGGGCCGCGCTGGGCGTGATGGCCGTGGTCGTCGTCTCCGTGGTGCAGGAGTGGACGCCGATCCTCGACGTCCGCATGGCCCTCGGTGCGGCGCTCCTCGGCGGCGTGGTCGGCCTCCTCGCCGGCACCTACCCGGCCCTCAAGGCCGCGGCGATCGAGCCGATCGCGGCGCTCCGCGGCGGGACCTGACCGCGCGGGTCGCGCGGGTCGCCCGGTCGGGACGAGTTCCCGACCGGGCGACCCGCCGGGCGACCCGTCGTCGTCGGCCTGCGCGCAAGCAACCCGATGTTTGGTCGTGTTCGATCGTGTTGGATTTCTCGGCGATGTGGACAATACTGGTCGCATGCTCGCCTCACAGCGCCAGGAGCGCATCCTCGCGGAGATCCGGGACCACGGCGCGGTCCGCATCGGCGACCTGACCCGAGAGCTCGGGGTGTCGGACATGACGATCCGGCGCGACCTCGTCGAGCTCGCCGACCAGGGCCTCGTCCGCAAGGTGCACGGGGGCGCCGTCGCCCCCCACACGACCGCGCACGAGCCCGGCTTCGCCGCCAAGAGCTCGCGCGAGGCCGCGGAGAAGGAGGCCATCGCGACGGCCGCCGCCCGGCTCATCACCGCGAACGCGTCGGTGGCGCTCAGCGCCGGCACGACGACGCACCTGCTCGCCGCCCGCATCGCCGCGGACCCCGCGCTGCGCCCCCTGACGGTCGTGACGAACTCCCTCCCGGTCGCCGAGATCCTGCACCGGGCGAACGACCCGCGCCTGGAGACCATCCTCACCGGCGGCAGCCGCACCCCGTCCGACGCGCTCGTCGGCCCGCTCGCGGAGGCCGCGCTCGCGGGCCTGCGCGTCGACCTCGCGTTCGTCGGCGCGCACGGCGTGGACCCGGAGATCGGGCTCACGACGCCGAACCTGGACGAGGCCGCGACCAACCGCGCGCTCATCGAGTCCGCGGGCCGCACCGTCGTCCTCGCCGACCACACGAAGTGGCACACGACCGGCCTGCGCGTCTTCGCGACCTTCGCCGACGTGGACGTCCTCATCACCGACGCCGGTCTCGCCGAGGACGAGCGCGCGCGTGTGCAGGACCTCGTCGAGCAGCTCGTCGTCACCTGACGGCGGACCGCAGCCGCCTCCTCCCCACCGCACCGCGATCGGAACACCGCACGCATGAACCCCCACCTGCGCCGCACCTCGACCCGCCTCGCCGACGGCCGCGAGCTCGTCTACTTCGACGACTCGCCCGCGTACGTCTCGGGTGAGCGCTCACGTCGGCTCGACGACCCGCGGCCGCTGCCCGACCGGTTCGCCCCGGTGCCCGGCCCCGACGGGACCCCGCGCCCGTACGTCGGCCCCGAGATGCGCCGCGACCCGCTCACGGGCGACTGGATCCCGCTCGCCGCGCACCGGATGAACCGCACGTTCCTCCCCGCGGCCGACTCGTGCCCGCTGTGCCCCGCGCGTCCCGGTGCGGCGTACTCCGACGGCGAGGTCCCCGACACCGACTACGACGTCGTCGTCTTCGAGAACCGCTTCCCGTCGCTGCAGCGCGTCCCCGGGGTCGAGGACGCCGTCGTCGAGGACGCGCCGCTCCGGATCCACGCCCCGGCCGCGGGCCGGTGCGAGGTCGTGTGCTTCTCGAGCGACCACCGCACGTCGTTCGGCGCGCTCTCGCCGCAGCGCGTGCGCACGATCATCGACGCGTGGGCCGACCGCACGGCCGCCCTGGGGGCCGTGCCGGGCGTCGAGCAGGTCTTCTGCTTCGAGAACCGCGGGCAGGAGATCGGCGTCACGCTGCACCACCCGCACGGGCAGATCTACGGCTACCCGTACGTCACGCCCCGCACGCGCGCGCTGCTCGACGAGGCGCGCGAGCACCACCGCCGCACGGGCCGCAACCTGCTGCGCGACGTGCTCGACTCCGAGCTCGCGGACGGGCGCCGCGTCGTGCTCGAGACCGAGCACTGGGTCGCCTACGTGCCGTTCGCGGCGCGCTGGCCCGTCGAGGTCCACCTCGTCCCGCGACGCGACGTGCCCGACCTGCCGGCCCTCACCGACGCCGAGCGCGACGACCTCGCGACCGCCTACCTCGAGCTCCTGCGCCGCCTCGACCGGTTCTTCGAGACGGCCGACGGCGACCCCATCCCGCTCCCCTACATCGCCGCGTGGCACCAGGCGCCGGCGCACGAGGGCCGCTCCGTCGCGGACGGCGGCACGGACGGCGTCACCCTCGCGCGGCTGCACCTCCAGGTCTTCTCGGTCCTGCGCGCGCCGGGGAAGCTCAAGTACCTCGCCGGCTCGGAGTCCGGCATGGGCGCGTGGATCAGCGACACGACGCCCGAGCGGATCGCGGCGCGGCTCCAGGAGCTCGCGCCGTCGAGCGCGGCGCGCGGGTGGGTCCGCTCGTGGTCCGACGACGACGGCGCCGCCCGGGCTCGCGCGGTCTTCGCCACGGCGTTCGGCGCCGACGCGGCCGACGCCCGCGCCGGTGACGGCACCGGCGGCGAGCACGAGGACGACGTCCACGTCTGGGCGGCGCCCGGTCGCGTCAACCTCATCGGCGAGCACACCGACTACAACGCGGGCCTGTGCCTGCCGGTCGCGCTCCCCCACCGCACGTACGTCGCGCTGCGCCCGCGCACGGACTCGGTCGTCCGGCTCGCGTCGGCCCAAGCGCCCGGCGAGACGTGGACGACGACGCTCGACGACGTGGCGCCGGGCACGGTCGCGGGCTGGGGCTCGTACGTCGCGGGCGTCGCCTGGGCACTGCGCGAGCACCTGCTCGCCCAGGGCACCGACCCCGGCGCGATCAGGGGCTTCGACGCGGCGGTCGACTCGAGCGTCCCGTTCGGGGCCGGGCTCTCCTCGTCGGCCGCGCTCGAGTGCGCGGTCGCGGTCGCGCTCGACGACGTCGCCGGGCTCGGCCTGGCCGCGACCGACGCCGGCCGCGCCGCCCTGGCGGCGGCGAGCGTCCGCGCCGAGAACGAGATCGCGGGCGCCCCGACGGGCGGCATGGACCAGTCCGCGTCCCTGCGCGCGACCGCCGGGCACGCGCTGCTCCTCGACTGCCGGCCCGGGCTCGACCCGGTCGAGTCCGCCGAGCAGGTCCCGTTCGACCTCGACGCCGCGGGCCTCGCCCTGCTCGTCGTCGACACGCGCGCCGAGCACCGGCTCGTCGACGGCCAGTACGCGGCGCGGCGCGCGACGTGCGAGGACGCCGCCCGCACGCTCGGGCTGGACTCCCTGCGCGAGCTCGCGGACGACGTCGCCGCGAGCGACGACCCCACCGGCACCCTCGCCGTCGCCCTGGAGAAGCTGCCCGACGACGTCGCGCGCCGCCGCGTGCGCCACGTCGTCACGGAGATCGGCCGCGTGCGCGACCTCGTCGCGCTCCTGCGCGACGGCCGCCCCGACGCGGTCGGGCCGCTCATGAACGCGTCGCACGCGTCGCTGCGCGACGACTACGAGGTCTCGAGCGTCGAGCTCGACGTCGCCGTGGACGCCGCGCGCGTCGCCGGCGCCCTCGGCGCGCGCATGACCGGCGGCGGCTTCGGCGGGTCCGCGATCGCGCTCGTCCGCGCCGACCAGGTCGAGGTCGTCGCCGACGCCGTCCGCGCCGCCTTCGAGCGCGAGGGCCTCGGCGCCCCGGGCTTCCTCCTCGCGACCCCGTCCGGACCGGCCGAGCGCGTCGCCTGACCCGAGCACGACGTCACACGCCGCCGAGCACGACGTGAGGGTCGCAATGCGGCACATGACGACCCTCATGTCGTGCTCGGCGGGGGCGGAACGTCTCAGACGTCGTACGTGGCGACGAGGGGAGCGTGGTCGCTCCAGCGCTCGTCGTGCGTCGGCGCGCGGTCGACCTCGACCTTGACGGCGCGCTCGGCGAGCGACGGCGTGGCGAGCTGGTAGTCGATGCGCCAGCCCGAGTCGTTGTCGAACGCGCGCCCGCGCCACGACCACCACGTGAACGGGCCGGGGCCCTCGCCGCCGTGGACGCGGCCGAGGTCGACGAGGCCGATCTGGTCGAGCCAGGTGTCGACGTACGCGCGCTCCTCCGGGAGGAAGCCGGCGCTCTTGAGGTTGCCCTTCCAGTTCTTGATGTCGACGTTGTGGTGGGCGATGTTGAGGTCGCCCGCGAGCAGGACCTTCTCCCCCGTGGCCGCGAGCTCGCGCAGGCGCGCGGTGACCTTCTCGAGGTAGGCGTACTTGGCCGCCATCGTCTCCGGCTGGCTCACGGTGCCGGAGTGGATGTACGCGGAGACCACGGTGAGGCGACCGCCGTCGGGCAGCTCGAGGTCCGCCTCCACCCAGCGGCCCGTGTCGACGGGCGGCTCCGGCTCGCCGGCGCCCAGCCCGACGCGCACCGCCGAGACGGGCAGCCGCGAGGCGACGGCGACGCCGGCCCGGCCCTTGATGTCGCACGCCTGGTGCGCGACGTGCCACCCGTCGAGGAGGTCGTTCACGATCGAGTCGGGGGCGCGGACCTCCTGGAGCAGGAGGACGTCGGGCGTGCGGGACGCGATCCAGGCGTCCATCCCGCGGCGGTAGGCGGCACGGATCCCGTTGACGTTGGCGGTGGCGATGGTGAGCAAGTGGGCTCGTCCTCCCTCGATGACGGTCGCGCGCGGCTGCCAGGACGGCCGCGGCACGCCGGCCATCCCATCACACGCCACCGACAGGACGGCTCCCTCTCCTCACGCGGGCGGCGTGGTCTCGCTCACGCTCACGAGGGCGACGCGGGCGGGCCGGAACGCGCCGGCGAGCACCGCGGAGACCGCGGCGAGCACGGCGAGGACGACGAACCCGACCCGGAGGTGGTGGGCGGTCGCGAAGACGCCCGTGAGCACGCCGCCGAGCACCGCGCCCGCGTAGGTGAAGACGTTGAGGCGCGCGACCGCACGGTCCGTGACCGTCGCGACGATCCCGGCGGGAGGTTCGACCGGCGCCACGCCCGCGTCCACGTCGACGAGCACGTCCTCGACGACCCGGTCCGGGGCGACCGCGTCCTCGACGTGCCCGCCCGGGGTCGCGGGCCCGGTGCTCACCGAGCCCGCCGCCACCGCCTCGCGGGCCCGGTCCCCGATCGCCGAGAAGGCGAGCGGCGCGACGACGCCGAGCCCGAGCCCGGTCGCCGCCAGCCCGAGCACCGCGACCGGCCAGGCGGGGGCCGCGGCGACCGCGACGAACCCGAGGGCGCCGAGCGTGCCGCCCAGGCGCACGACCCGCACCCGGCCGAGACGCTCGACGAGACCGTCGCCGACGAGCCGCGACACGATGAGGGCTGCCTGGTACGCCGCGTACCCCAGCGGGGCGGCGGCGGCGCTCGCCGCGAGGACGTCGCGCAGGAACGTCGCGCTCCAGCTCGACACGGCCGAGTCGGCGACGGGGAACGCGAGCATCCCCGCGCCGAGCAGCGCGATCGTGCCCGCCGCGACCCACGGCACGGTCCCGAGCGCCGCCGCAGGACCGGGCTCGCGCGTCGACCCGACGGACGACGGCTCCGGACGGCCGGTGCCCGACGGCGCCGCGTGCGGCCGCGCGGAGCCTGCCGCCCCGTCCGGGTGCGCGGCTCCGCGGGCCGCAGCCCCGCCGTCGGGCAGCCGCAGCGCGAGCCAGCCGGCGCCCACGGCGACGAGCAGCGCGACGAGCGGGAGCGCGACCGGCTGACCGAGCCCGACGAGCGCGCTGCCCGAGACGGCGAGCGCACCCAGCACGCCCCCGGCGGCGTTGGCCGCGTAGAACGAGGCGAGCAGGCTGCGACCGTGCCCGCGCTCGACGTCGATCCCGAGCATGTTCATCGCGGCGTCGACGGCGCCGAGCGCGAGCCCGTACAGCCCGATCGCCCCGAAGAAGACGAGCCACGACGGCGCGGTCCCGATGCCCGCGACCGCGAGCGCGGCGAGCAGCAGACCCCCCACGACCACGGCCCGCGCGCCACGCCGCGCCGCCACGACGCCGGAGAGCGCGCTGCCCAGCCCGGCGAGGACGCACACGCCCAGCACGACGAGCGTGACGACGTCGTCGCCCATGCCGAGCCGGTCCTTGTACCCGGGGATGCTCGTGAGCACCACCGCGAACCCGAAGCCCTGCACGGCGTACGCCGCCGTCGTCGCGATGCGCGCCCTCGTCACCCGCGCAGACTAGCGCCTGCGGGCAAGCCCGGGAACGCCGCAGGGCGCGACCGTGGTGACCCACGACCGCGCCCTGGGACGAGCTCAGGCGGAAGCGCGCTCCGCCGCGTCGACGACGTTCGCGAGGAGCATCGCGCGCGTCATGGGCCCGACCCCGCCGGGGTTCGGCGAGATCCAGCCCGCCACCTCGGCGACGTCGGGCGCGGCGTCCCCGACGACCCGGCTCTTGCCGGTCTCCGGGTCGACCTCGCGCGAGACGCCGACGTCGATGACGACGGCGCCCGGCTTGACCATGTCGCGCGTGATGATGCCCCGGACGCCCGCCGCCGCGACGACGACGTCGGCGCGGCGCACGAGCGCGGCAAGGTCCGTCGTCCCGGTGTGCGTGAGCGTCACGGTCGCGTTGACGGCCCGGCGCGTGAGCAGCAGGCCGATCGACCGGCCGACGGTCACGCCGCGGCCCACGACCACGACCTCCTTGCCCGCGAGGGAGATCCCGTGCCGCTCGATGAGCTCGATGATCCCGCGCGGCGTGCACGGCAGCGGCGAGGTCACCTCCTCGTTGACGCGCAGCACGAGGCGCCCGAGGTTCGTCGGGTGCAGCCCGTCGGCGTCCTTGGCCGGGTCGATGAGCTCGAGCACGCGGTTGGTGTCGATGCCCTTCGGGAGCGGGAGCTGCACGATGTACCCCGTGCAGGCCGGGTCCTCGTTGAGGCGGCGGACCGCGGCCTCGATCTCCTCCTGCGTCGCGTCGCCGGGCAGGTCCTCGCGGATCGAGGACAGCCCGACCTCGGCGCAGTCGCGGTGCTTGCCCGCGACGTACCACTGCGAGCCCGGGTCGTCACCGACGAGGAGCGTGCCCAGGCCGGGCACGACGCCCTTCCCGGCGAGGACCGCGAGGCGGTCCTTGAGCTCGGCCTTGATGGTGGCGGCGGTCGCCTTGCCGTCGAGGATCTGCGCGGTCACTGGTGGAGGCCCGGGTACAGCGGGAAGTCGGCCGTGAGCTTCTGCACGCGGGCGCGCAGCGCGTCGGCGTCGGTCGCGGCGCCCTCGCGCAGCGCGGTCGCGATGATCTCGGCGACCTCGGTGAACTCGGCGTCGCCGAAGCCGCGGGTCGCGAGCGCGGGCGTGCCGATGCGCAGGCCGGACGTGACGCGCGGGGGGCGCGGGTCGAACGGCACGGCGTTGCGGTTCACGGTGATGCCGACCTCGTGCAGGAGGTCCTCGGCCTGCTGGCCGTCGAGCGCGGAGTGGCGCAGGTCGACGAGCACGAGGTGGACGTCGGTGCCGCCCGTGAGGACGGAGACGCCGGCCTGGGCCACGTCGGCCTGGGCGAGGCGGTCGGCGATGATGCTCGCGCCGCGCAGCGTGCGCTCCTGGCGGTCGCGGAAGTCGTCCGAGCCCGCGATCTTGAACGAGACGGCCTTGGCGGCGACGACGTGCATGAGCGGGCCGCCCTGCTGGCCCGGGAAGACGGCGGAGTCGATCTTCTTGGCGTACTCCTCCTTGCTCAGGATGAAGCCGGAACGGGGGCCGCCGATCGTCTTGTGCACCGTGGAGGAGACGACGTCCGCGTAGGGCACCGGGGACGGGTGCAGGCCCGCGGCGACGAGGCCCGCGAAGTGCGCCATGTCCACCCAGAGCTTCGCGCCGACCTCGTCCGCGATCTCGCGGAACGCGGCGAAGTCGAGGTGGCGCGGGTAGGCGGACCAGCCGCCGATGATGACGTCGGGGCGCGTCTCGAGGGCCTGCTTGCGCACCTCGTCCATCTCGACGCGGTACGACTGCGGGTCCACGCCGTACGCCGCGACGTCGTACAGCTTGCCGGAGAAGTTGATCTTCATGCCGTGCGTGAGGTGGCCGCCGTGCGCCAGCTCGAGGCCGAGGATCTTGTCGCCCTTGTTGATGAGCGCGTGGAGCACGGCCGCGTTCGCCGTGGCGCCCGAGTGCGGCTGGACGTTGGCGTGCTCGGCGCCGAACAGCTCCTTGGCGCGCGCGATCGCGAGGTTCTCCGCGATGTCGACCTGCTCGCAGCCGCCGTAGTAGCGGCGGCCCGGGTAGCCCTCGGCGTACTTGTTGGTGAGCACGGAACCCTGCGCCTGCAGGACGGCGCGCGGGACGAAGTTCTCGGACGCGATCATCTCAAGGGTGTCGCGCTGGCGCGCGAGCTCCCCGTCGAGGACGGCCGCGATCTCGGGGTCGAGCTCGGCGAGCGGGGTGTCGAGGACGTTGTCGGCTGGCTGGGCGCTCATGGCGTCTCCTCCGCGGGTGCTTGGCAGTGTGTCGTCGGTGGTCACGTTCCCGGCTCGCCGGGTACGCCCCACCAGGGGGTGACCCGGGGCCCAGGCGAACGACCCGTCGTCTGCACAGCGTGTCGCTCCCCGGTGGTGATCCACCCTGCCCGGGCGAGTTCCACCGGGCGGCGCCAGTCGCGACGCGTCGATCCTAACCCACGTGCCGGGCGGCCGAGGGGGACGACGGCGCGCCGTCGGGCACGACACCCGACGACGCGCCGTCCGTCCCCGTCAGCGCAGGGACGCCCGGCGCTTGCTCACGAGGTCGAACGCGACCGCCGCGAGCAGCACCAGGCCCTTGATCGCCTGCTGCCACGCCGCGTCGACCGCCATGATCGACAGGCCCATGTTGAGCACGCCCATGATGAGTGCGCCGATCATGGCCCCCGAGATGCGGCCGATCCCGCCCGTCACGGCGGTGCCGCCGATGAAGCAGGCCGCGATGGCGTCGAGCTCGTAGTTGACGCCCGCCGCCGCCACGCCTGCCCCGGCGCGGGAGGTCGTGATGACGGCGGCGACCGCCGCGAGCACGCCCATGTTGACGAAGATGCCGAAGTCGACCCGGCGCGCGCTGACCCCCGACAGGACGGCCGCGTGCCGGTTCCCGCCGATCGCGTAGACGTGCCGCCCGAACACGCTGCGGTTCAGGACGAACGAGTAGGCGATGATGAGCGCCCCCACGATGAGCAGCACGATCGGCGTGCCACCCGCGCTCAGGGCGAGCCAGTACGTGACCACGCCGATGAGCAGGGCCGCGACGACGATCTTGACGACGAACGCCGCCATCGGCTCGACCGACAGCCCGTGCTTGCGGAGCGACGTCCGCGAGCGCCACTGCGCGACCGCGAACGCGAGGATGCCGAGCACGCCGATGCCGAGCGTGACGACGTCGAGGTCGCCGACGAAGCCGAACCAGTTGGGCACGGAGCCGTTGCTGATCTCCTTGAACCCCTCGGGCAGGCCGGCGACCGTGGTCCCGACGAGGACGATCGCGAGGCCGCGGAAGACGAGCATGCCGGCGAGGGTGACGATGAACGCCGGGATCCCGACGTACGCGACCCAGAAGCCCTGCCAGACGCCGACGAGCGCACCGACGACGAGCGACAGCGCGACCGCGACCAGCCACGGCAGGTCCCACTGGGTCATCATGATCGCGCACAGGCCGCCGACGAAGGCCACGACCGACCCGACGGACAGGTCGATGTGGCCGGCCACGATCACCATGACCATGCCGATGGCGAGCACCATGACGTAGGCGTTCTGCTGCACGAGGCTCGCGACGTTGTTCGGGTAGAGCAGGCGCCCGTCGGTGAGCACCTGGAAGAGCAGGACGATGACGAGCAGCGCCGCGACGATGCCGTACTGGCGGACGTTGCGGCCGAGGTACTCCCTGACGGCGTTCATCGGTCGATGACTCCCTTGTCCATGGTCATGTAGTGCATGAGGGTCTCCTGGGTCGCCTCGGCGCGGGACACCTCGCCCGTGATCCGTCCCTGGCTCATCGCGTAGATGCGGTCGCAGATCCCGAGGAGCTCGGGCAGCTCGGAGGAGATCACGAGGACGGCCTTGCCCGCGTCGGCGAGCGCGTTGACGATCGAGTAGATCTCGTACTTCGCCCCGACGTCGATGCCGCGCGTGGGCTCGTCGAGGATGAGCACGTCGGGGTCCGCGAAGACCCACTTGCCGAGCACGACCTTCTGCTGGTTGCCGCCCGAGAGCTTGCCCGCGAGCGACTCGACCGTGGGCGCCTTGATCCGGAAGTCGCGGCGGTAGCGCTCCGCGACCGTCGCCTCCTCCTCACGCTGGACGAACCCCCAGCGGGCGACCTTGCCGAGCGCGGACGCCGAGATGTTCTCGCGGATCGTCTGGATGAGGTTCAGCCCGTAGCGCTTGCGGTCCTCCGTCGCGTAGGCGAGCCCGTGCGAGATCGCCTCGGCGACCGTCCGCGTGCGGACGGGCACGCCGTCCTTGTAGACCTGCCCGGAGATCCGCGTCCCGTACGCGTGCCCGAACACGCTCATGGCCAGCTCGGTGCGCCCGGCACCCATGAGACCGGCGAGCCCGACGATCTCACCGGCGTGCACGGTGAGGTTCGCGTGGTCGACGACGACGCGCTCGGTGTCGACGGGGTGGTGGGCCGTCCAGTCCTCGATGCGCAGCACCTCGCGCCCGACGGACGGCTCCCGTGCCGGGAACCGGCTCTCGAGCTCGCGACCGACCATGCCGCGGATGATGCGCTCCTCGCTCACGGGCTCCTCGCCGCGGAGGTCGAGCGTCTCGATCGTGCGGCCGTCGCGCAGGATCGTGACGCGGTCCGCGATGGCGGCGATCTCGTTGAGCTTGTGCGAGATGATGATCGAGGTGATCCCCGCCTCGCGGAACTGGTCGATGAGACCGAGCAGGTGGGCGCTGTCCTCGTCGTTCAGGGCTGCCGTCGGCTCGTCGAGGATGAGCAGGTCGACGCGCTTCGACAGCGCCTTCGCGATCTCGACGAGCTGCTGCTTGCCGACGCCGAGGTCCATCGCGAGCGTCGAGGGGTTCTCGTGCAGTCCTACGCGTTCGAGGAGCTGCGAGGCCTCCGCCGCGGTGCGGTTCCAGTCGACGACGCCCCCGCTCGCCTTCTCGTTGCCGAGGAAGATGTTCTCGGCGACCGACAGGAACGGGACGAGCGCCAGCTCCTGGTGGATGATGACGATCCCGCGCGCCTCGCTGTCGCGGATCCCCCGGAACTCGCACGGCTCGCCGTCGAGCACGATGTCGCCCGTGTACGAGCCGTGCGGGTACACGCCCGACAGGACCTTCATGAGGGTCGACTTTCCCGCCCCGTTCTCCCCGCAGATCGCGTGCACCTCGCCGCGACGCACCTCGAGCGTCACGTCCTGCAACGCCTTGACCCCGGGGAACTCCTTGCTGATCGCGTGCATCTCGAGGATGTTCCTCGTCTCGAGCACGTTCTCGAGAACCATCCCTGCTCCTGTCTCGTCACGGGCGCGCCGCGACGCGTCGTGCGGATCGTCCGGCCGCCCCGCGGGCTCGCGGGGCGGCCGGGCGGGTCGGGGCGGCCTGCGCCGCCCCGACCGGGTCACAGACCGAGCTGCTCGGCCGTGTAGAAGCCCGAGTCGACGAGCTTCTGCTGGACCGTGTCGGCCGTGACGACCTCCGGCGGGAGCAGGTACGAGGGGACGACCTTGACCCCGTTGTCGTAGGTCTCGGTGTCGTTGACCTCGACCTCGGCCCCGTCGACGATCTGCTCGACCATGGTCGCGACCTGGTCGCCGAGCGTGCGGGTGTCCTTCCAGACGGTCATCGACTGCGTGCCCGCGAGCATGTTCTTCACGTTGGCCTCGTCGGCGTCCTGGCCGGTGACGATCGGCCAGTCGGCCGACGTGTACGCCGCGCCCTCGAGCGCCTGCTCGATGCCGAGCGCGAGCGAGTCGTTCGGCGACAGGACCACGTCGACCTTCTTGTCCGTGTAGAACGAGTTGAGCCGGTTCTCCATCTCCGACTGCGCCTTCGCGGACTCCCAGCCCTGGATGCCGATCGACGCCCAGTCGTCGACCGTGGCCGGCGCCTTGCCGGAGGGGACGACGAGCTGGCCGGACTCGATGTACGGGCTCAGCACGTCCCACGCGCCCTTGAAGAAGAACTTCGCGTTGTTGTCGTCGGGCGAGCCCGCGAACGGCTCGAGGTTGAACGGGCCCGCGCCGTCGGCGAGCCCGAGCTGCTCCACGATGAACTCGCCCTGGAGCGTGCCGACGAGCTCGTTGTCGAACGTCGCGTAGTAGTCGACGTGCTCGGAGCCGTTGATCAGGCGGTCGTAGGCGATGACGGGGACGTCGTTCTCCGCCGCCTGGTCGAGGACCGGGCCCAGCGCGGTCCCGTCGATGGAGGCGATGACGAGGACGTCAGCGCCCTGGTTGATCATGTTCTGGAGCTGCGTGATCTGCTGGTCGACCTTGTTGTCCGCGTACTGCAGGGTCGTCTCGAAGCCGGCCTCCTGGAGCAGCTCCTCCAGGTGTGCGCCGTCGTTGTTCCAGCGCTCGAGGCTGCGCGTCGGCATCGCGATGCCGACGAGCGTGTCGCCCGAGTCCGCGGCCTCCGAGGCGCCGTCACCCGAGTCGCTCGCCCGCTCCGCGCTGCACGCGGCGAGCGAACCGACCAGGAGTGCGGTCCCCGCGAAGGCGGTGACCTTGCTGCGCCATGACGTCATCGTCGTCTCCCTCTCGTCGTCGAAAGGCCGTACCCCCGAGGTCGGGTGGCACGGCGCTCCGCCGGGCGGTCGTCCGTCGTCGGACGGGAACGCTCCCACGGGCTGGGAGGGACCGTAGCCGCGCTTGAGTTCGCCGGTCAAGCGCACGAGAGACCCCGTAATCATTTTGTGTTCGAGCATCGAAGCCATGAGGGATCCGCGCTGCGGCCGACCTCCGCGGCGCCGCACCGTGTAGCCTGCGCGTGTGAACAGCGACCGGTCCACCCCCGGGTCGCAGGCGTCCCTCCGAGAGGCGAACCGACTTCGCATCGTCGACGCGGTGAGGCGCTTCGGGGGTCTCACCCAGGTCGAGCTCGCCGAGGCGACGGGGCTGTCGACAGCGACCGTCTCGACGATCGTCAAGGAGCTCACCGGCGCGGGCGTCGTCGACACCCGCCCGGCGTCCCGGTCCGGGCGGCGTGCGCAGATGGTGACGCTCGCGCGCCGGCTCGGCGTCGTCGCGGCGATCCAGTTCGGGCGCCGCCGCCTCACGGTGGCGATCGCCGACCCGACGCGCGAGATCCTCGCCGAGCAGCACATGCCCCTGCCCGTCGACCACCGCCTCGACACCGGGCTGGACCGGGCCGCCCTGCTCGTCGTCGAGATGCTGGACCGCGTCGGTGCGGCGCCGGACGAGCTGCTGACCGTCGGCGTCGCCCTGCCGGCGCCGGTCGACGAGGACACCGGCATGATCTCCGTGCGCGGGGTGATGCGCGGGTGGGACGACGTCCACGTCGGGCAGGTGCTCGCCAAGCGGCTCGCACGGCCCGTCAAGGTCGACAACGACGCGAACCTCGCGGCGCTCGCCGAGCACGAGCTCGGCGCGACGCGCGGGTACCGGGACTCGATCTTCGTGCGCGCCTCCTACGGCACCGGCGCCGGCATCGTGCTCGGGGGCCGAGTCCATCGGGGCTACGCCGGGACGGCGGGCGAGATCGGTCACATGCAGGTCGACCCGGCCGGCCCGATCTGCCGCTGCGGGAACCGCGGGTGCCTCGAGACCGTCGTGGGGTCCGATGCGCTGCTCGCCCTCGTCCGGACGAGCCACGGGGACCTCACCCTGCACGACCTCGTCCAGGGCGCGCTCGACGGCGATCCGGGGTGCCGCCGCGTCGTCGCCGACGCGGGGGACCGGATCGGGTCCGTGGTGGCCGGTCTGGCGACCGCGCTGAACCCGCAGGCGGTCGTCGTCGGGGGCGAGCTCGCCGAGACCGGCGAGGTCCTGCTGGCCCCGTTCCGCGAGTCGATGCGCCGCCACCTCGTCCCGAACACCATCGCCCCCGTCGAGGTCCTCGCGTCGGACCTCGGCTCTCGCGCCGAGGTCCTCGGCGCGCTCTCCCTCGCGCTCGCCGCGACCGACCTGGCCACCGACGGCCCGGTGGTCGCCCCCTCCCCCACCGAAGGTGACCCGACGTGACCACCCGCCCTGCTGTCCCGGCGCTCGCCCTGCACGGGATCGACAAGTCGTTCGGCGCCGTCCAGGCCCTCACCGGCGTCGAGCTCGAGGTCCACCGCCACGAGGTCGTCGCTCTGGTGGGCGACAACGGTGCCGGCAAGTCCACGCTCGCCAAGATCGTCGCGGGCGTGCTGACGCCCGACGCCGGCTTCATCGAGTCCGACGGCGTCCCGGTCGTCATCCCGACCCCGGCCGCCGCCCACGCGCTCGGGATCGCGACCGTCTTCCAGGACCTGGCCCTGTGCGACAACCTCGACGTCGTGTCGAACCTCTACCTCGGCCGCGAGCTGCGCCGGGGGCGGGGCCTCGACGAGGCGACCATGGAGGGGACCGCGCGGCGCGTGCTGGCCGACCTCAACGCGCGCGTGCCGTCGGTACGGGTGCCGGTCTCGTCGCTCTCGGGCGGCCAGCGCCAGAGCGTCGCGATCGCCCGCACCCTCCTGGGCTCCCCCCGCATCGTCGTGCTCGACGAACCGACCGCGGCGCTGTCCGTCGCGCAGTCCGCCGAGGTGCTCACGCACATCCTGCGGCTGCGGGACATGGGCCATGCCGTCATCCTCATCAGCCACAACATGACCGACGTCCGCGCGGTGGCGGACCGGGTCGAGGTGCTGCGGCACGGCCGGAACAACGGGAGCTTCTCCGGCCCCGACGCCAGCTACGAGGAGATCATCGCGGCGATCACCGGCGCCTCGACCCTCACGTCCCCGCGCCACGACCCGTCGGTCTCGGCAACGCAGCACCCACGGCGCGGCTGAGGCCTCCCGGGACTACTCGTGCCCGACGGCGTCCGACTCGTTGCGCGCCTCGGCCTCGCCCAGGATGCGGCGCAGGTAGGTGTAGGTGAGGTCGCCGGCCGCCTTGTCGTACTGCTCCTCGTACCCGTGCTTGGTGTACATCGCGAGGTTCTGCTTGGAGTCCTTGCCCGTGAAGACCCAGATCTCCGAGGTCTGCTCCGGGAGATAGGGCAGCACCTCGAAGAGCATCTGCGTCCCGATGCCCCGGCCCTGCATGTCCGGCGCGACCGCGAGCCGCCCGAGCGTCGCCTTGCTGTCCTCGATCTCGACCCGGACCGAGCCGACCAGGCGCGGGCCGAGCCACGCGCCGATCGTCACGACGTCCTCGCGCGCGAGGTCCTCGCGCAGCTCGTGGAGGGTCTGGGTCAGCGGGGGGATGTTGGGGTCCTGGTAGAGCTGCGCCTCGGTGACGAACGCCGCCCGCCGCAGGGTCAGGAGCTCACCGGCCTCGGCGTCGTCGACGAGGCGGGTCGTGATCTGCGCGTCGTTCATGAAGACATCGTGTCAGACATCGCGCGGCGCGACCGCGCGTGTCCGGGTGATGTCGGGCTGCCGGACGGCGGTCCCGGCACCGCCGGGACGCGGCTACCCTCTGAGGGGTGTCCACGACAGATCCCCGTGGCGCCGACGTCCCCGACACCTCGGCGCTCCGCACCGCGCAGACCCCGATCGGCGACCCCACGCACTGGGTCCTCACGCTCTCGTGCCCGGACGGGCCGGGGATCGTGCACGCCGTCGCCGGTGCCCTCGCGCGGCTCGGCGGCAACATCACGGAGTCGCAGCAGTTCGGCGACCCGCTCTCGGGGCTGTTCTTCATGCGCGTGCAGGTCACCGCGGCCGCGGAGCGCGCCGAGCTGGAGCGGGCGGTCGAGGAGGTCGCGGCCCGGTTCGCCATGACGTGGCAGCTCGACGTCGTCGGGCGCCGGGTCCGCACGCTGCTCATGGTCTCCAAGGCCCCGCACTGCCTCGTCGACCTGCTGTACCGCGAGCGCTCCCAGGGCATGCCGATCGAGGTCGTGGGCGTCGTCGGCAACCACCGTGACCTCGAGGATATCGCGACGTTCTACGGCAAGCCGTTCCACCACGTCCCCGTGACGAGGGACACCAAGGCCGACGCCGAGGCGCGCCTGCGCGAGCTCGTGCGCGACCTCGACGTCGAGCTCGTCGTCCTCGCGCGCTACATGCAGATCCTCTCGGACGACCTGTGCCGCGAGATGCCCGGCCGCATCATCAACATCCACCACTCGTTCCTGCCGAGCTTCAAGGGCGCGCGGCCCTACGCCCAGGCGCACGACCGCGGCGTCAAGCTCATCGGCGCGACGTCGCACTACGTGACCGGCGACCTCGACGAGGGCCCGATCATCGAGCAGGACGTGGAGCGCGTGGACCACTCGCGCCGCGTCGAGGACCTGGTCGCGATCGGCGAGGACGTCGAGCGCCAGACGCTCGCGCGCGCCGTGCGCTGGCATGCCGAGCACCGCGTGCTGCTCGACGGGCACCGCACGGTCGTCTTCCGCTGATGCCCTGACGGCGGCCGCACGCGGCCGCCGTCAGAGCGGCAGCTTGAACCCTTCGTGGGACTGCTCGTAGCCGAGCGACCGGTAGAAGCGGTGGGCGTCGTCGCGCTGCTTGTCGGACGTGAGCTGCGCGAGGGCGCAGCCGCGGTCCCGCCCCCACGCGTGGGCCCACGCCATCATGGCCCGCCCGACGCCCTGGCCCCGCAGCCGGCGGTCCACGCGCACCGCCTCGACCAGCAGCCGGGAGGCTCCGTGGCGGGAGATGCCCGGGACCACGGTGAGCTGCATGGTGCCCACGACCTCGCCGTCGCGCTCCACGACGACCAGGGCGTTGTTCGGGTCCGCGTCGATCGCGGCGAACGCCGCCTCGTGCTCCGGGCCGACGTCGCCGGTGCGGTCGCGTGCGATCGCGTCGTCGGCGATGAGCTCGACCACGCGGGGCAGGTCGGCGGCGACGGCCGCGCGGAAGGCGAGACCCGCCGTCGGGCGGACGGCGGGCCGGGGCGAGGTGGTCACGGCTCGCGACCGTAGCACCCGCCCCGCCGGGAGAGCACGAGGACGTCCCGAGGAAGGCCGCGGCCGACCGAGGGAGACCCGAGGCCCCGCCGAGGTAGAGCCGAGGTGCGCCGAGGTAGAGCCCTGGTGATGACCAGGGCTCTACCTCGGCGTTCGACTCAGGAGCAGGTGACCGCCTCGTGCTCGACGGTGAAGGTCGAGGTGACCTCCTCGCCGTCGACCACCGCGGTGGCGGTCACCGTGGCCTCGCCGGCCGCGACCGCCTTCTGGCGCGTCGCGAACGACTGGTAGGCGTTCCTGCCGGGCGCGACGTCCGCGACGGCCTTCTCGCCGAACGGCGTGGCGAGCCGGACGTCCACCGGCACGGCGCCGTCGTTCGTCGCGCGGACGGCGACGTACGCCTTGCCCGCGAGGCAGCGGGGCTGCACCTCGACGGAGACGGGCAGGTCGCCGCCCGCCTGCGGCTCGACGAGCACCGCGACGGTGCGCGCCGGGACCGTGACGGTCCCAGACGCCGCGTCCCACGTGGTGCCGCGCACGGCGTCGTCGCTCCCCTCGGCCTGGACCGGCGAGAGCACGTACTCGCGGCCCGCGAGCGCGGACAGCGGGACGGTGACCTCGTCCGGCGAGGCGTTGAAGACGGCGAGGAGCCCGTCGAGCGCGGGGTCGACGTCGGTGCCGACGGTGTCGTCCACCGACATCGCCACGACCCCCGGGACCTGGTCCGTCCCGGCGTCCGGGAAGGTGACCTTCTCCCGGATGAGGTCCGCGTCGCCGAGCCGGAACAGCTCGGTCGAGTGCCGCAGCCGCAGGAGGTCCTGCGCCTGCGCCGACGCGGTGGCGATGTCGTCGGGCGACGGCTTGAGCGCCGGGTCCGCGAGGAGCGGCGCCGTGAGCGGCCACTTGTCCTCGTTGTCGGCCGCCATCGGCAGGCCCTTGCCGAAGCCGTTGTCCTGACCGGTCCAGTCGATCGCGTTGAACCAGTCGCCCGAGTCGTAGCTGTTGCGGTCGAGCGACTTGGACCGCAGCAGGTCCGTGCCCGCGTGCCAGAACGACGGCGTCTGGGAGAGCGCCGCGGTCGCGAGCGAGACCGTGTTCATGCGCACGCGCTCGTCCATCGGCGTGTCGGCCGGGAGCTTGAGCGCGAGCAGGTCGAACAACGTCTCGTTGTCGTGCGCGTCGACGTACGTCACGACCTCCTCGGGCGAGTCGGCGTAGCCGGCCGGCGCCCCGCGGTAGTCGATCTCGTCGCCGCGCTTCTCCTCGCCCGTCGACGTGACGAGCGTGTAGTCGCGCAGGTTGCCCGCGAGGCCGAGACGCACGAGGTCGGTCTGGTGACCGAGGTCGGCGAGCTCGTCCGCGGACCCGTCGTTCACGGTCCCCGGCTCCCCCGCCCGGGCGGGCTGCCCGTTCGGGTCGGTCGCCAGGCCCGTGCCGAAGCCCTGCGTGAACGTCGAGGCGCCGTCGACGGGCGATCCGCCGTGCACGGCGTCGCGCAGCCGGTCGGAGAACGTCCCGATGCCCGTGCCGCCGAGCTGGCCCTGCGTGGCCTGCTCGAACAGCGCGTTGCCCGCGACCTCGCCGAAGTCCCAGCCCTCGCCGTACAGGTAGACGGACTTCCCGTCGACGCCGTCCTCGGCGAGCGTGAGCTCGTCGAGCGCGGCCCGGACGTCGAGCATGTTCTGCTTCGAGTGGTGGCCCATGAGGTCGAAGCGGAACCCGTCGACGCGGTAGTCCTTCGCCCACGTGACGACCGAGTCGACCATGAGCTTGCCCGCCATCGCGTGCTCGGTCGCGACGTTCTGGCAGCACGTGCTCGTCTCGACGGAGCCGGTGGTCGGGTTCTGCCGGTGGTAGTAGCCCGGCACGACCTTGTCGAGGACGGACTTCGCGTCCTGTCCGCTCGCGGCGGTGTGGTTGAACACCTGGTCGAGCACGACCTGCAGCCCGGCACCGTGGAGCGAACCGACCATGGTGCGGAACTCGGCCACGCGCGCGCCGCCGTCCGCGTCGACCGCGTACGACCCCTCCGGCGTACTGAAGTGCCACGGGTCGTAGCCCCAGTTGAAGCCGTCCTGCGCCTGCACCGCCGCGACCGCGGCCTGCTGCTCGGGCGAGTCGGGCGCGAACCCGGTGAGGTCGCCGGTCGTGGCCTGGGCCGCGCGGTCCTCGGGGATCGACGCGATGTCGAACGTCGGGAGCAGGTGCACCGTGGTGACGCCCGCGTCCGCGAGCTCGCGCAGGTGCGTCATGCCGGCCGAGTCCTTCTCCGCGAACGCGAGGTACGTGCCGCGCCGCTCCGCCGGGACCGTCTCGTCGGAGATCGAGAAGTCCCGGACGTGGAGCTCGTAGATCGTCTGGTCCACCGCCCGCTCGACGACCGGGGCGGGCGTGCCCTCCCAGACGCTCGGGCGGAACGCGGGGTCGTCGAGGTCGACGGCCACCGAGTGCGTGGAGTCGAGCGTCAGGCCCACCGAGTACGGGTCGGTGACGACGTTCGTCTCGACCTTCCCCGTGCTCGGGACGTAGACGCGCACCTCGTAGAGGTAGCGCGCGCCCTTCCAGCCGACGGCCGCGCCGCCGAGCTTCTTGTCTGCCGCCTTGCCGTCGAGGGTCCACGTGCCGTCGGCCTGGCGGGCGGCCTCGAACCGGCGCGGGTCGTCGTCGAGCGACGCCCCCGCGGGCCACGCGAGCACCGAGACGGCCTTCGCCGTCGGCGCCCACAGCGCGAACGACGCCCACTTGCCGTTGGCATGCCACGAGACGCCGAGCTCGCGCTCGGCCGCGTCCTGCGCGAACAGGTCGTCGACGACGCCCGGCACCTGGACCCCGGTCGCGGCCGTGAGCGCGCCGCCGTCGGCCCGGGTGACGAGGAGCTGGCCGGTGAGCGCCGCCTCGACCTCCGCGCGGTCGAGCGGCTCGCCGTCGTCGAGCACGCGCAGCGCGGTGTGCCCGGCGAGCGCCGGGAACTCGGCGGCGACGTCGTCGGGCAGGCCCGACGGGTCGACCTGGAGCGTGTACGACGCCGTGCCCTCCGGCGCCTGCACCTCGCCGTCGGCGCCGCCCGGGGTGACCGAGAGCCCGCCCTCCGGGGCGGACCACAGGGTCCACTCGTCGCCCGTGCCGAGGTCGCCCGGCCACGCGACGACGCCCTCGCGCACCCAGTGCGCGGCCTGCTGGCCGGTGCCGGGGAGCGGCGGGTTCGCGACGTCGATCGTCAGGACGTGGGACGCGAGGTCGTAGGAGAACGTGACCTGCTCTCCGTCGCCGACGGAGAACTGGTAGTTCGCCCCGTCGCGCGCGCCGCCGACGCCGTAGTTCTCGGCCCAGCTCAGGCCGTGCGCGACCTTGGCCTCGTACGCGCCGGCCGCGAGGCGGTCGGTCGACCAGGTGTAGACGCCGTCGCCGTCCGGGTCCTTGAGCCAGGAGGCCAGGCAGTCGGGCGCCCACGAGCCGGGGCAGCCGACCTGGTCCTGGAACGAGCCCGCGAGCGTGACGATCGGCCCCTGCGCGGTGCTCGAGAAGTCCTTGCTCACCGGGTCCCAGTAGAACGTCACCGGGCCGCCGGTCGTCGTGTACGTCGCGTTGCCACCGTCCTGTACACCGCCGACGCCGTAGTTCACGGTCCACGACCCGTTGAGCGCGACCTTGTACTCGTACGTCCCGGCCGGGATGTCGAACGTGCCCGCGTAGACGCCGTCGGCGCGCTTCGTGAGCTGCGCGGCCTCGCACGCCGGGGCCCAGTCGCCCGCGCAGCCCATGGCCGCGTTGTGGCTGCCGGGCACGGTCACGAGGTCGATCTCGGGCTCGGGCTCCTCGCCCACGACCCCGCTCACGTCGACCCCGACGCTCGCGAACGTGGACGCGGCGGCGCGGTCGCCGTCGGCGTCGGTCGTCACGGCGCGGTACTCGACGAGCGTGCCGTCGGCGAGACCCGCGACGTCGTGGAAGACGCGCGGCGCCGTGTCCTCGGCGGTGCCGAGCGGGTGCCACTCGGCGCTCCCGACCTCGCGCCACGCGAACGACGTCTCGGCCCACGCGTCCGGGTCGACCGTGGCCGTCACGGGGGCGACGCCCGTGACCGCTCCCCCGGCCCGCGGCACGGTGACGGCGATCTCGCCCGACGAGTCCGCGCCGACCTCGCGGTCGGCCCGCAGCACGACGGTCCCCGTCGCCGGGACGGTCAGCGCGACCACGCCGTCGGCGTCGGCGGTGACGGGGGCGGCCTGCTCGCCGTAGAGCACCTCGTACGAGGCGCCGGGCGTGAGGGTCGTGAACGTCGCCGTCCGCTCCTGCGCCGCGTTGTTCAGCGCGACCAGGTGCTCGATCCTCTCCTCGCGGTCGACACGGCTGAACGCGTACACGCCCGCGCCGTTCTCGACGTAGCGCTCCACCTGGGCGCCGTCGGCCAGCGCCGGGTGCGCCTCGCGCAGCGCGGCGAGCCCGGCGATGTGCGCGTACAGCGGCGCGTCGGTGCCGAAGCGGTCGACGCTGCCCGCCTGCTCGCCGGTGACGAGCGGCTGGTCGGCGTACTCGTCGACCTGGGTCGCGAACAGGGTCTGGCGCGCGTCCTTGTCGCCGCCCTTGCCCGCGAAGCCCTGCTCGTCGCCGTAGTACACGACCGGCTGCCCGCGGGTCAGGTACATGAGGTCGTGCGCGAGCTCGTCGCGCGCGAGCGGGTCGTCGGTGCTCGCGAGCATGTAGCCGACGCGGCCCATGTCGTGGTTGCCGAGGAACGTCGGCAGCGCCTGCGCGTTCGTCGTGGGCGTCGTGTACATGTCGTCGCTCGCGAAGAGCGACGCGAGGCCCTTGGCGCTGTTCCCGCTCGCGAAGCTCGTCGCGGCGGACTGGAACGTGAAGTCGAGCGTCGAGCTCATGTCCGTCTTGCGCACGTAGGGCGAGAGCTTCGCCGCGTCGGCGTCGTACACCTCGCCGAACATGAAGAAGTCGTCCTTGCCCTGCGCGTGCGCGTAGTCGAGGACCTCGGTGGTCCACGTCTCCCAGAACTCGAAGTTCACGTGCTTGACGGTGTCGATGCGGAAGCCGTCGATGCCGAGGTCGATCCAGTCCTGGTAGACGTCGACGAACCCGTCGACGACCGTCGGGTGCTCGGTCATGAGGTCGTCGAGGCCGTCGAAGTCCCCGTACGTCACGGACTCCCCGGTCCACGTCGAGTTGCCGCGGTTGTGGTAGAGCGTCGGGTCGTTGAGCCAGGCCGGGACCTTGAGGTCCTCCTTGCCCGCGGGGACGACCGGCGTGTACGGGAACGACGTCGCGGCGTCCAGCGCCGGGAAGTCGCCGGTGCCCGCGTGGTCCGCCGGGTCGAACACGGCGCCGTCGGCGTCGCGGTACGGCGACGTGGCCTGGTCGACGTACGCGTACTGCTTCTCCTCGTAGTCGATCACGTCGGCCGTGTGGTTCGTGATGATGTCGAAGTAGACCTTGATCCCGCGGTCGTGCGCCTCGTCGATGAGCGCCTCGAGCTCGGCGTTGGTGCCGAGGTGCGGGTCGATCTGCGTGAAGTCGGTGATCCAGTAGCCGTGGTAGCCCGCCGACGCGTCGGCGCCCGTGCCCTGGACCGGCTGGTTCTTGAACGACGGCGTGAGCCAGATCGCCGTCGTGCCGAGGCCCTCGACGTAGTCGAGGTTCTGCCGAAGGCCCGCGATGTCGCCGCCCTGGTAGAAGCCCTTGTTCGTCGGGTCGAACCCGGAGACGAGCGGGTCGTCGCCGAGCCCCGCCGTGTCGTTCGACGGGTCGCCGTTCGCGAACCGGTCGGTCATGACGAAGTAGAAGCGCTCGTCCGACCCGGGCTGGCGCACGGGGGGCACCACGAGGTCGGCGTCCTGCGCCTCGTCGTAGCCGCCCGCGAGCCCGAGCGGCGTGAGCGCGATGCGGTGGGTCGACTCGTCGAACGTGACGCGCACGGTCGCGTCGCCGCCGAGCACGAGGGGCGCGTTGTCCTGGCCGCCGTCGCGCCCGTACGCCTCGTCCCAGGCGTCGTCGTAGGCGACCTTGTACTGGTAGGTGCCCGCGGGCACCTCGAAGTCGGCGGACCAGACGCCCGCGGCGTCGGTGGGCGCGAGCTCGGTCGCCGCGCACGCGGGGTCCCAGTCGGCGGGGCAGCCGAGCTCGGACTGGAGGTCGCCCACGAGGGCGAGCGTGCGCTCGTCGGCCCCCGCGGCGGGGGCGGCGAACGCGGCGAGCGTGACGCCCGCCAGGCCCGAGGTGGCGAGCGCGACGGCGGTGACCGACGCCGTCGTCCTGGCCCCGCGCGGACGGCGGGGCGACGGGTCGGATGGGTGGGGCGACGGGATGCGCGGAACGCGGCGACGTCGCGGCGTGGAGGTCATGAGGACTCCCTCGTCCGGTGGCTGGTGCGGGACCGCACGCGTGAGCGGGCAGGGCCGGCAAGACCACGGACGACGAGACCGGCAGCGGGCGACGTCGACCGCGGCTTCCTCAGCGTACGGCTGAGCCGAACTGTACTGGTTGCAGAAACTTGCAGCAAGACTCAGAAACCCCGGAGACGCCGAACCCGGGGTCGCTCCCCTCGGAACACGTCCGGTGAGGAGCGACCCCGGGTTCGGCGGGGAGCGGGAGGGGAGGTCAGCCCGCCAGGTGACCCCAGCGCGGTGCCAGGTCGCGCCACGGCCCGACCTCCGCGACGCGGCCCTCGTCGAGCACGACGACGCGGTCCGCGCGCGCGAGCGCCGCACGCTTCGACGTCGCGCCGATCACCGTGGTCCCGCGCTCCCGGAGCGAGGTCCACAGCTCGATCTCGGTCGCCGCGTCGAGCGCGCTCGAGACGTCGTCCGCGAGCAGGAGCTCGGCGTCGGTCGCGAGCGCCCGTGCGAGGGCGAGCCGCTGCACCTGGCCGCCCGAGAGCCGGACGCCGCGGTGGCCCACCAGCGCCTCGTGGCCCCCGGCCTCGACGACGTCGCGCTCCAGGCGCGCGGCCGCGACCGGGCCGTGCACGTCGCGCTCGTGCCCGAGGCGCACGTTGTCGGCGAACGTCCCCGAGAGCACACGCGGGACCTGCGCCACGTGGGCGACCTGTCCCGGCCGCAGGAACGTCTGGGCGTCGACGACGTCGGTCCCGTTCCACCGGATGTGCCCCGTGTGCTCCATGAGGCCCGACAACGCCGAGAGCAGGCTCGACTTGCCCGCCCCGACCTGCCCGAGCAGGAGGACGAGCTCGCCGCGACGCACCGCGAGGTCGACGCCCTGGACGCCGATCGTGCCGTCGTCGTGCAGCGCGGTGACGTCGGACAGCTCGAGCCGCTCGAGCGGCTGGCGCGGCCCCGGGTCAGGCACGGGGGCCTCGCCCGTGAGGAGGTCGACGCCGGGCGGCAGGTCCATGAGATCCGTGCCCCCGGCGAACCGGCTCGTGGCGCGCTGCCACGAGCGCGTGCCCGGCGCCTCCGTCACGACTGCCCCCGCGACCACGCCGAACCAGCCGAAGCCGGTCACCGCGTTGGCGACCAGGAGCGCGGTCGCGAGGTCCCACGTGCCCGCGAGCAGCCCGGCCCACGCCGCCACGACGCCGAGCTGGATCATCACGAGCGGGACGCCGTCGAGCGCGGCCTGCACCCGGTGCTCGAAGATCGCGGCCCGCACGCGCCCCCCGTCGACCTCGCGCAGGTGCGCGTGCACCTGCGGCGTCCGGGCGGCGAGCTTGACCGTGCGCGCCGAGTCGAGCGCCGAGACCAGCGCCCGCCCGAACCGGGCGCGCGCCGCCGACGACCGCGTGGCCGACCGGCCCGCGATCGGGCGCCCGAGCGCGGACGCCGCCGCGGACACGACCATCACGGCGAGCAGCACCGCGCCCGCGAGCCACGACCCGCTGAGCAGCGCCGTGACCCCCGCGACGACGAGGCCGTTGACGAAGTCGACCCACCGGTCCGCGTACCGGACGAAGCGGTCGGCGTCCATGGCACGCGCGACCACCTCGCCCGGGGGCGTCGCGGTGAGCCGGTGCTGGCGCGTCTGGCCGGCCATGACGGCCATGCGCACGCGCAGCAGCACCTCGATCCACCAGCGCGGGTAGACGTACAGCGCCCACGCGAGGCAGAGGGGCGCGAGGACGAGGAGCACGGCGAGCGGCACGAGCAGCTGCGCCGGGAACCCCTCGTCCAGGTCCTGCACGGCGCGGCCCCAGAGGAAGCCCGTGACGGCGCCCTGCGCCGAGACGAGGCTCGTCACGAGGAACAGCAGGGCGCCGACGACGCCCCACGCGGGGCGCACGAACAGCGCGTGCAGCACCCCGCGAGCGAGGCTGGGCCCGTCGCCGGGGTCCGCGAGGACCGGCGGCGTGCCACGCCGTCGGCGGCCTCCGACCGACTCCGCCGCCCGGTCCGCAGCCGCGCCGTCGGCGTCGCCGGGACGGCCCGACGCGCCCGGGACGGGCGACACGTCGCGCGCGCCGTCGTCGTCGAGCAGGGCCTCGCCCGCACCGGGGTGCGCGCCGACGACGCCCGTCCCGGTCTCCTCGGCGACGCTCGCGGCGAGCAGGTCGCGGTACGGGCCCGCGACGCGGGCGAGCGCCGCCCGCTCGCCCTGCTGCACGACCCGGCCGTGGTCGAGGACCGCGAGCAGCCCGGCCCGCTCGATCGTCGAGAGACGGTGCGCGACGAGCACGCCCGTCCGCCCGGCGAGCAGCCGCTCCGAGGCCGCGACGACGCGCGCCTCGGTCAGCGGGTCCATGCGCGCGGTCGCCTCGTCGAGCACGACGACCTGCACGTCGCGGACGAGCAGCCGCGCGAACGCGACGAGCTGCTCCTCCCCCGCCGACAGCGACGTGCCACCGGGCCCGAGCAGCGTGTCGAGGCCGTCGGGGAGGCCCGCGACCCAGTCGTCGAGGCGCAGCTCGCGCACCGCGGCCTCGACGTCGGCGCGCGGCACGTCGGCGAAGAGCGCGACGTTCTCCGCGAGCGTGCCCGCGAGGATCTCGGTGCGCTGCGTCACGACCCCCACCGCGGCGCGCAGTGCCTGCAGGTCGAGGTCGCGCACGTCCACGCCGCCCACGAGCACCGCGCCCCGCGGCGGCTCGACCGCGCGCGAGAGGAGGGACGCCAGGGTCGACTTGCCCGACCCCGTACGCCCCACGAGCGCGACCGTCTCGCCCGCGGGCACCCGCAGGCTCACGCCGTCGAGCGCGAACGTGCCCTCGGCGTAGGAGAAGTGGAGGTCGCGCAGCTCGATCCCCACCGGTCCGGCGGGTAGCGTGCGCCCACCCGTCGGCTCGGGCTCGACCGCGAGCATCTGCCGGATGCGGGTGAGCGCCCCGATGCCCTCCTGGATGTCCGGCAGGTGGTGGACCAGGTTGTCCACCTGCCCCACGAACATCGCCGTCACGAGGAACAGGGTGACGAGGCGGTCGACGCCCAGGTCGCCGTCGGCGGCGAGCGCGGCGCCCGCGACGGCCACGCCCGCGAGCAGCGACGCGAGGACGAGCCCGGCACGCCGCAGCATGCGCGACTCGATCACGAGCACGGCCTGGAACTTCCGGTGCACCTGGGCCGAGCGCTCGGCGAGGCGCCGGACCGCGAACGACTGGCCGAGGCTCGTGCGCAGGTCGTCGCGCGCGGCGACCGACTCCTCGAACGCCGCGGCGTGGTCCGTCCACGCGGCCTCCTCGATCACCTTGCGGCGCGCGATCTCGCCCAGCATGGGGCGCACGATCACCGCGGCGACCGCGCCGAGCACCGGGAAGAGGATCCAGGCCGGCCACCAGGTCAGGCCCGCGACGACCCACATCGGCAGGACGCCGACGACCGTGCGGCCCGCGCCCCAGAGCTGGCGGCGCACCAGGGTGCCCACGGCGTGCGTGTCGTCGTCGACGCGGTCGAGCACCTCGCCCACCGCCTGCTCCGTGAGCGTGGCGAGCGGCTGGTGGAGCGCGGCCGTGAGCAGGTCGCCGCGCAGGCGCCCCTCGGCGCGGTCGACGACGCCGGCCCACACGACCTGGCCGACGGTGTCGAGCAGCGCGGCACCGACGACGCACAGCGCGAGGAGCTGGAGCGTCGCCGTCGTCGGGTCGTCGGCGAGCCAGCCCGCGATGACGGTCCCGAGCGCGGCACCGACCGCTCCGAGCGTGAGCGCGACGAGGGCGACGACGGCCAGCGGCCCGCGCAGGCGCCGCCAGTCCAGGCGGCGGGCGGGGTCGACGGGCGCGCGCGACGCACCCGGCGCCGGGGTGGGGTCCGGGGTGGTCGGGGGGTTCGGGGGCTGCTCGGTCGGCAGGGTGGCGTCGATCATGGCCCGTCGACCCTACGGCGCGGCACCCCCGACGGCGCAGCGATTTTCCGCTCGGTCACCCACCCCCGGACGCCCCGCACCGCCGCTCCCTTCCGGCCCCCGGAGCGTCCGGTCCCGCGGTCCGGACCGTGCCTCGGACCACGGGACCGGATCCCGGATCAGACGAGCCCGAGCTGCTCCACGGCCTGCCGCTCCTCCTGGAGCTCCGCGACCGACGCGTCGACGCGCCCGCGCGAGAACTCCGACAGCTCGACCCCCTGGACGATCTCCCACGACCCGCCGCGAGACACCACCGGGAACGACGAGATGAGGCCCGTCGGGACGCCGTACGACCCGTCGGACACGACGCCCGCGCTCGTCCAGTCGCCCTCCGGCGTCCCGAGCACCCAGTCGCGCACGTGGTCGATCGCCGCGTTCGCGGCCGACGCCGCGGACGACGCGCCGCGCGCGTCGATGATCGCCGCGCCGCGCTTCGCGACCGTCGGGATGAACGTCCCCTCGAGCCACTCGCGGTCCTCCGCGAGCCGCGCGCCCGGGGTCCCCGCGACGTCCGCCTGGAAGATGTCCGGGTACTGCGTCGCCGAGTGGTTGCCCCAGATCGTCACCTTGCGCACCTCGGACACCGGCACGCCCGCCCGCTTCGCCACCTGCGTCAGCGCGCGGTTGTGGTCCAGGCGCGTCATCGCGGTGAACCGGTCCTTCGGCACGTCCGGCGCGTTCGACGCCGCGATGAGCGCGTTCGTGTTCGCCGGGTTGCCGACGACCAGGACGCGCACGTCGTCCGCCGCGCCCGCGTTGATCGCCTGGCCCTGCGGCTTGAAGATGCCGCCGTTGGCCTCCAGCAGGTCGCCGCGCTCCATGCCCGGACCGCGCGGGCGCGCGCCCACGAGCAGCGCGACGTTCGTCCCCTCGAACGCGGCGGTCGGGTCGTCGAAGATGTCGATGCCGGCGAGCAGCGGGAAGGCGCAGTCGTCGAGCTCCATCGCGGTGCCCTCGGCGGCCTTGACGCCCTGCGGGATCTCCAGGAGGCGCAGGCGCACGGGGGTGTCGGGGCCGAGCATCTGGCCCGACGCGATACGGAAGAGCAGGGCGTAACCGATCTGACCGGCCGCGCCGGTCACCGTCACGTTCACGGGGGAAGTCATGCGCTCACTCTCCCACAACGCGACCCGCCCGGACGCGCGGAGCGGCGCGCCCGCGGGGCGCACCCCGCCGCCAGGGTCCGGGGACGACGACGGCGGCACCCCCTGCACGAGGGGGCGCCGCCGTCGGGCGTGCGGTGCGGGCCGGGTCAGCCCAGGCGCGCCTTGAGGTTCTCGTCGAGCGCGGCGAGGAACTCCTCCGTCGTCAGCCACTCCTGGTCCGGGCCGATGAGGAGCGCGAGGTCCTTCGTCATCTTGCCGGACTCGACCGTCTTGATGACGACGTCCTCGAGCGTCTGCGCGAACTCGGTGACCTCGGGCGTGCCGTCCAGCTTGCCGCGGTGCATGAGGCCACGCGTCCAGGCGAAGATCGACGCGATCGGGTTCGTCGACGTCGGCTTGCCCTGCTGGTGCTGGCGGTAGTGGCGCGTCACCGTGCCGTGCGCGGCCTCGGCCTCGACGGTCTGGCCGTCCGGGGTCATGAGGACCGACGTCATGAGGCCGAGCGAGCCGAAGCCCTGCGCGACGGTGTCGGACTGGACGTCGCCGTCGTAGTTCTTGCAGGCCCAGACGTAGCCGCCCTCCCACTTCATGGCCGAGGCGACCATGTCGTCGATGAGGCGGTGCTCGTACGTGAGGCCCTTCGCGGCGAACGCCTCGGCGAACTCGGCGTCGAACACCTCCTGGAAGATGTCCTTGAAGGCGCCGTCGTAGGCCTTGAGGATCGTGTTCTTCGTCGAGAGGTACACGGGGTACTCGCGCTGGAGGCCGTACGCGAACGAGGCGCGCGCGAAGTCGCGGATCGACTCGTTGAAGTTGTACATGCCCATCGCGACGCCGCCCTCCTCGGGCATGGTCACGACCTCGAACCTCTGCGGCTCGGAGCCGTCGGCCGGCTCGAACGTCATCGTGATCTTGCCGGGGCCGGGGACCTTGAAGTTCGTCGACTTGTACTGGTCGCCGTGGGCGTGACGGCCGATGATGATCGGCTTGTTCCAGCCCGGCACGAGGCGCGGGATGTTGGAGATGATGATCGGCTCGCGGAAGACGACGCCACCGAGGATGTTGCGGATCGTGCCGTTCGGCGAGACCCACATCTTCTTGAGGCCGAACTCCTCGACGCGCGCCTCGTCGGGCGTGATCGTCGCGCACTTGACGCCCACGTTGTACTGCTTGATCGCGTGCGCGGCGTCGACGGTGACCTGGTCGTCCGTCGCGTCGCGGTTCTGGATCGACAGGTCGTAATACTTGAGGTCCACGTCGAGGTACGGGTGGATGAGGCGGTCCTTGATGAACTGCCAGATGATGCGCGTCATCTCGTCGCCGTCGAGCTCGACGACCGGGTTGACGACCTTGATCTTGCCCATGCGCAGATCGCTCCAACTGTCGGGGACTGGTGCCCCCGGGAGCCGGACGGCGACCGTCGGCCCGTCGGGCCCGGTCCGTCGCACACAGGGGCGTTGCTGACCGCGGTCCAGGGTACTCGACTTCTCGACGTCAAGATACTTTCGGGGCTTCCGTCACCCGACCGCATCGTGAGACGGACCGTCCGTTCTCAGGTGGAGCACCGCCGATTTCCACACTTCTCCCGGGTGGTGGTGGCAAGATGCCCCCAGATGCCGGAATGGCCGGGCACTCGGTCAGGCATCGTGCCGTCGTCCCGACCGCCTCCCGGTGCCGCACCGTGGCGGCCGGGCCCGGGACTGCCCGAAGTACCCACCGAACCAGACAGGATCATCATGTCCCAGGACACCACCGCTCCCGGCGCGCCGGAGGGCTTCGTCGAGGACCCGAGTCCCGCGCCCACCGAGGCCGTCGCCGTCGTCCAGCCGAGCCTCCTCGCGCGTCTCGGCGCCGAGGTCTTCGGCACGTTCTTCCTCGTCCTCGCGATCGTGGGTGTGGCGCTGTACACCTTCGTCAGCCAGCAGAACGCCCTGGCCGTCGGCCTGGCCGGTGGTATCGCGGTGGTCGCGGGCGCCGCCGCCGTGGGCAACGTGTCCGGTGGCCACTTCAACCCGGCCGTCACGCTCGGTGCCGCGATCGGCGGCCGCACCGCGTGGCGCGACGTCCTGCCGTACTGGGTCGCGCAGCTCGTCGGCGCGCTCCTCGCCGGCCTCGTCCTGCTCGCGACCGTGCCCTCCACGCTCCCGCAGCTCCTCGGCCAGGACGGCCGGGGCGGGGTGTTCGTCGCGACCGCCAACGGCTACGGCAGCTTCTCCTCGCTCTCGACGGCGTCGCAGGGCGGCACGGAGTTCGGCCTCGTGCAGGCGCTGCTCATCGAGACCATCGTCACCGCCGTGTTCGTGGGCGTGATCCTCGGCGTCACCGACAAGCGCGCGAGCGTCCAGTACGCGCCCGTCGTGATCGGCTTCACGCTGACCGCCCTCATCCTGGTCGCCGCGCCGATCACCAACGCGTCGATCAACCCGGCACGCTCGATGGCCTCGGCGGTCTTCGCCGGCGACGGGGACCTGTGGAAGCAGCAGTGGGTCTTCTGGGTCGCCCCTCTCCTCGGCGCCGCGATCGCGGGCCTGTTCTACCGTGCCTTCGCCTTCGCCCCCAAGCAGGACGACCTCCTCGGCGAGGACCAGGTCGTCACGCTGACCGAGGCCGGGGCCCCGGCGTACTCCGCGGCGGCCGGCGCGGCGGGTGCGGGCGCGGTCGCCGCCGTGGTCGAGGAGGAGGTCGTCGTCACGGACGAGAACGGCGACGTCGTCGCGGTCGAGGAGGTCGTCGAGGTCGTCGAGGCGGACGAGCCCGAGGCCCCGGCGACGGATGACGCCCCCGGCACGGACGAGGCTCCCAAGGCCTGACGTCCCGCACGCCCCGACGGGCCCGGACCGCGACCGCGGTCCGGGCCCGTCGTCGTCCGCGGCACCGCGTCCGGAGGGTTGCCCCCCGGCCCCTCCCGGGGGGCGTGGGCAGGCGCCCGCGACGGGTCAGATCTCGCCCTGGTCGAGGGTCAGCGCGAGGAACGCCATGACGACCGCGGGCGCGAGGAAGAAGAAGACGTCCAGCCCGCGGGAGCGCACGGTGATCCCCACGGGACCCGGGCCCGGGACGACCGCGCGGCACACGCCGGCCACCGCGAGCAGCCCGGCGAGCGTGAAGCAGCCGGCGCGCGCGCCGACGAGCACCGCGACGAGCGTCGACACCGCGACGCCCGCGAGCACGAGCCACATCGCCGGCTGACGCGACGGGGCGAGGCTCGCAGGCGGTTCCGGGACCGGGGGCCGGGCCTCGTCGTCGGGACGCGCGCCCGCCGGGCGCCCGTCGTCTCTCGGCTCGTCCTCGACGTGGTGCCACGCCGGCACGAGCGTCGCCGGCGGCCGGTGCCGCGTCCCCCCGTCCGCGGTGACGTCGGTCACGCTGCTGCACCTTCCACGCCCGGAAGCCTACCGTCGTGGCCTAGCGTGACGTGCATGTCGTCCGCCGAGCCGCCGGTCCTCCCGCCACCTACCACGCACCGCGCGTCCCCTCCCGCGGCAGACCCGGGACCGCCCGCGTCGGTCGTGGTCGTGGGCGCGGGACTGGCCGGCGCCCAGACCGTCGGCGCGCTCCGGCGTCGGGGGTACGCCGGGCGGGTGACGCTGCTCGGCGCGGAGGGCGTGCCTCCCTACGACCGGCCACCGCTCTCGAAGGAGCTCCTGAGCCGCCCGGGCCCGGCGTGGCTCGCCGAGGACCTCGGCGTCGACGTCGAGGCGCTCGCCGACGAGGTGCGCCTGGCCGACCCGGCAGTGCGGCTGGAGCGCCGGGCGACGCCCGACGGCGCCGTCTGGGAGATCACGACGCGGTCGGGCGAGCGCCGGGCCGCGGCGGCCGTGGTGCTCGCGGTCGGCTCCACGCCCGTGCGGCCCGACGGCTGGGAGCACGCCCGCCTCCTGCACACGGTCCGGGACGCCGAGGCCCTCCGCGGCGCGCTGCGACCGGGGCTCCGCCTCGTGATCGTGGGCGCGGGCTGGATCGGCGCCGAGCTGGCAGGGGTCGCCGCCGGCGCGGGGGCGCACGTCACTGTCCTCGAGGCCGCTCCCGCCCCGCTCCGGCGCCAGCTCGGTCCGGCCGTCGGCGCGCACCTCGCGCCCTGGTACGCGGCCGTCGGCGCCGAGCTCGTGACCGGTGCCGCGGTGGCGGAGGTCCGGCCCGACGGCGTCCGGCTCGCCGACGGGCGCGAGCTGACGGCCGACCTCGTGCTGGCCGCCGTGGGCGCCCGCCCCGCGACGGACTGGCTCGACGGCACGGTCCCGCGCGACGTGCGCGGCAGCGTGCCCGTGGACGCCACCGGCGCCGTGCCGGGGTTGGCCGGGCTCTGGGCCGTCGGCGACTGCGCGACGCGCGAGCACCCGCTGCTCGGCGCGGTGCCCGGTGGCCACTGGTCCGCCGCCCTCCACGACCCGGACGCGACCGTCGCCGCGCTGCTCGGCGACGAGCCCGACGCTCCCGGGCACGCCCCGTACGTGTTCTCCCAGCAGCTCGGGCACGACCTCGCCCTGCTCGGCGTGCCCGACGAGGCCGACGACGTGCTCTTCCGCGGCGACCCGTCCGGCGGCCCGACCGGCCACGAGGGCTGGGCCGCGTTCTACCTCGCCCCGGGGACGACCTCCGGCTCCACCTCGGACGGCGGCACGGCGGCGGACGGCGGCCCGGAGCGTCGGGTCACCGAGGTCCGGGCGGTCCTCCTGGTCGACTCGCCGCGCGACGTCGGCCCGGTCCGCAAGGCGATGAACCGCGCCGGCCGCCTCGGCGTCGACCTCGACGTCGCGCTCGACCCGACCCGCCGCCTCCGCGACGCCCTGGTCTGACGCCCGGCGCGCGACGGCCCCACCGGTCCGGAGACCGGCGGGGCCGTCGAGCAGGGCCGTGTCAGTGCGCGAAGTGTCGCGTGCCCGTGAAGTACATGGTCACACCCGCGGCGCGCGCCGCCTCGATCACCTCGGCGTCGCGGATCGACCCGCCCGGGGCGACGACCGCGCGGACGCCCGCGTCGAGCAGGATCTGGAGGCCGTCGGCGAAGGGGAAGAACGCGTCGGACGCCGCGACGGCGCCACGCGCACGCTCCTCACCGTCGGCGAGGGTGTTGGCGCGCTCGACCGCGAGACGGCACGAGTCGACGCGGTTGACCTGCCCCATCCCGACCCCGACGGCGGCCCCGTCGCGCGCGAGGAGGATCGCGTTGGACTTGGCGGCGCGGATCGCGCGCCACGCGAACGCGAGGTCCGCGAGGGTCGCGTCGTCGGCGGCCTCGCCCGTCACGAGGGTCCAGTGCTGCGGGTCGTCGCCGCCGGTGACGGTGCCGTCCTCGGCCGTCACGACGCCGTCGATGTGGTCGACCGTCTGGACGAGCAGACCGCCCGAGATCGGACGGAACTCGACGGGGTCGCTCTGCGCGCCCTCCGGGAGCACGAGGACGCGCAGGTTCTTCTTCGCCGCGAGGATCTCGAGCGCGCCGTCCTCGTAGCCCGGTGCCACGACGACCTCCGTGAACACGGGCTTGAGCGCCTCCGCGAGCTCGGTCGTCACCACCCGGTTCGCCGCCACCACGCCGCCGTACGCGGAGACCGGGTCGGTGGCGTGCGCCTTGCGGTAGGCGGCCGCGATGTCGTCGTCGGTCGCGACGCCGCACGGGTTGTTGTGCTTGACGACGGCGACGGCCGGGCCGGAGTGGTCGTACGCGGCCCGGCGCGCGGCGTCGGCGTCCACGTAGTTGTTGTAGCTCATCGCCTTGCCCTGCAGCTGGGTCGCCGTGGCGAGCCCGCCGCGCCAGTGCGTGTACAGCGCGGCCTGCTGGTGCGGGTTCTCGCCGTAGCGCAGGACGTCGGCCCGCTCCCAGGTGGCGCCCGTGAACGCGGGGAAGGCCACGTCGTCGGGCGCGTACGACGACGCGAACCACGACGCGACGGCGACGTCGTACTGCGCGGTGTGCGCGAACGCCTGCGCCGCGAGGCGCTTGCGCTGGGCGAACGTGAAGCCGCCCCCCTGCACGGCGGCGACGACGTCGTCGTACCGGGCCGGGTCCACGACGACGGCGACGCTCGGGTGGTTCTTCGCGGCCGCGCGGACCATCGAGGGACCGCCGATGTCGATCTGCTCGACGACCTCGTCGGGGCCGGCGCCGGACGCGACGGTCGCGGCGAACGGGTAGAGGTTGACGACGACGAGCTCGAACGGCGCGATGCCGAGCTCGTCGAGCTGCGCGAGGTGGTCGGCCTTGCGCGAGTCCGCGAGGATGCCGGCGTGCACGCGCGGGTGGAGCGTCTTGACCCGGCCCTCGAGGCACTCGGGGAACCCGGTGAGGTCCTCGACCTTCGTCACGGGCACGCCCGCGGCGGCGATCGTCGACGCGGTGGAGCCGGTGGAGACCAGCTCGACGCCCGCCGCGTGGAGCGCGGTCGCGAGCTCGACGAGGCCCGTCTTGTCGTAGACGCTCAGGAGCGCGCGCCGCACGGGGCGCTGCGCGTCGTCGGCGAGCTGGACGTCGGGGGCGGAGGGCACGTGCGGGGCCGGGTGGGACATGACGGGGGGCTCCTCTGGGTCGCGGTCGCCGCGTCGACGGACGCCGACGCGAGGCAGAACCCAGGCGCCCAGGCGGTCGACGCTCCAGCAGGTAGATCCGGCCGCTCCCCGGTGGTCGTTCCCACCCTCGCCAGTCGCGTCCGGGACGAGTCTACCGGGTGCCGCGCGGGCGGCTCAGGCGCCCGCCGACCGCCCGACGACGGCCCGGCGGCCCTCGACGCGCAGGCCCTCGCGCGCGACGCGGCCGACCGTCTCGACGAGGAGCGCGCGCTCCGCGACCTTGATGCGCTCGTGGAGCGACGACTCGTCGTCGCCGTCCTCGACCGGGACGGCGACCTGGGCGATGATCGGGCCGGTGTCCACGCCGTCGTCGACCACGTGGACGGTGCACCCGGTGACGCGGACGCCGTACGCGAGCGCGTCGCGCACGCCGTGCGCGCCCGGGAACGACGGCAGGAGCGCCGGGTGCGTGTTGATCGTGCGGCCCGCGAAGCGCCCGACGAACGCCGGGCCGAGGATGCGCATGAACCCGGCGAGCACCACGAGGTCCGGCCGGAAGACGTCGACGGCCTGCGCGACCGCCTCGTTCCACGCGGCCCGGTCGTCGAAGTCGCCCGGGGCCACGACGACGGCGGCGATCCCGGCCTCGCGGGCCAGGTCGAGGCCGCCCGCGTCGGCCTTGTCCGACACGACGCCCACGACGCGCGCCCCGTAGGCGGCGTCGTCGTGCGCGGCGAGGATCGCGGCGAGGTTGGAGCCCGCGCCCGAGACGAGGACGACGACGCGGGCGGCGGAGGTGGACTCGACGGGGTGGCCGGACGGCGTCTGCACGGTGCTCCTGCGGGTTCGGGGTGGCTCGGGGCGGCTCAGGTGGCTCGAGCGTCGGGCTCGGCGGAACAGGGAGGGCGCCCTCCCGGGCACCCGGTCTCCGATGGGAGAATGTACCGCGAGCCGCCCGACCGACCGAGGAGCTGCCCGTGGGCAACCCGTACGCACCGCCCCGTCCCGACGCGCCGCAGCACCCTCGTCCGGAGTCGCCGCAGCCGCCGGAGGAGGGCGCGCGTCCGGGCGCTCCGGTCCCACCGGGCTCCGGCCCGGGCACGCCCCTCCCACCGCCCCCGCCCGGCCGGCCGGACCCGCTGACGCCCGGGGGCGGCCGTCCTCCGGCACCGCCCGAGCCCGCGGAGCCGGACCCCGAGCTCGCGCGGCAGGCGACGCGGCGCGTGCTCCACTTCGGCCTGCTCCTGCTCGCGGTGATCGTCGTGAGCACCATGCCGTTCCCGTGGCAGGCCGTGAGCCTCGCGCTCGCGCTCGGGGCGATCGTCGTGGGCGTCCGCGCGCTCGTGGCGGTGTGGCGGGCACGGGTGCGCGGTGCGCTCGTCCCGGCGCTGGGCATCGGCGTCGGGCTCTCCGCGATGCTCGCGCTGCAGATGGTCTCGACGCTCGTCACGTGGGACGTCGCGCTGGCGCACCAGCAGTGCCTGGACGGCGCGATCACGGTCTCGGCCGAGAAGCGCTGCGACGTCGAGCGGACCCAGGCTCTCGAGGAGAAGTTCGCCCGCTGGTTCCCCACGCCGGCCCCCGCGTCGTCGTGACGACGGCCTGACCTCAGGCCCGCGCCACGACCGCCGTCCCGTGCCCTGAGACGACGAGCGGTCCGTCCACGTGCGGGACGAAGACGGACTCGCCGGGCAGGAGGCGTCGCGCGTCCGCCGCGACGACGCGCACCTCGCCCTCGACGCACACGACGATCCGCGGGCCGTCCTCCGGCCCCGGCAGCTCGTCTCCCGCGCGCGGGGTGGCGACGCGCAGGCCCAGGTCGGCGGCCGGCGCGACGTAGTCCACGACACCGGGCACCACGCGCACCGGACGCAGGAAGCCGGTGAGCCGCGGCGTGAAGTCCGTGATCGCCAGCAGCTCCGCCACGTCCACGTGCTTCGTCGTCAGGCCGGCGCGCAGGACGTTGTCGGACGCCGCCATCACCTCGACGGCCATGCCCCGCAGGTAGGCGTGCAGCGTCCCGGGGGCGGTGTAGAGGGCCTGGCCGGGCTCGAGCCGCTCGTGGTTCAGCAGGAGCGGAGCGAGGAGCCCGGGATCGCCGGGGAACTCCTGCGCGAGCTCGTGCACCACGGCCAGCTCCGGCCGGGCGCCCACGGCGTCACGCGCGGTCTCGGCGACGGCCTCCACCCACGGCGCCGTGCTCTCCCGCTGGCCGAGGAGCCAGGTGAGCGCGCCCCGGTGGGCGTCGTCGCGCCGCTCACGCAGCAGCACGACGAGGGGGTCGAGCGCGGGCACCTCGAGCTCGGCGACGAGCTTCGCCGCCTGCTCCGGCTCCCGGAGCCCGCTGAGGAGCTCGAAGGGCGTGAGGGCGTACACGATCTCCGGCTTCGCGGAGCGGTCCCGGTACGTCCGCACCGGGTCGGTGCGGGGGACGCCGCGCTCGTCCTCGGTCGTGAAGCCCGCCTCGGCCTGGGCGGTCGTCGGGTGCACCTGGACCGACAGCGCGCGGGCGGCGGCGAGGATCTTGGCGAGGAACGGCAGGCGCGGGCCGGACCCGGCCAGCACGCGGGGTCCGAGCATCGCCTCGGGCTGGGACGCCACGAGCGCGTCGAGAGCGACCCGGCGTCCACCACCGTCGGCGGTGGACGGGTCGTCGGGGTGGGCTCCCATCCAGACCTCGGCGACGGGACGACCGTCGACGGGGCGGCCGAGGAGCTGCTGCACGAGCGTGGTCGAGCCCCACGGGTAGCGGCGCACGGGGTTGTCGAGGAGGTACATCGTCAGCGCCGCCCTCCCCCGACGGTCGCGCCGCCGCTCGGCGGCCCGCCGCCCTCTGCGGGCACCGTCGCGAGCGCGTCGAGGACACGGTCGCGGACCGCGCGCATCGTCCCGACGTCGGCGGCCTCGACGTTCAGCCGCAGGACGGGCTCGGTGTTCGACGCCCGCAGGTTGAGCCACCACGGGTCGTCGCCGTGCCAGCGGCGGACGGTCGTGCCGTCGAGCTCGTCGACGTCGAGCGACGCGGCGTCGTAGGCCTCCCCGAGGACCTCGAGCACCGCGGCCGTCGCGGTCTCCGGGTCCGCCACGGCGACGTCGACCTCCCCCGAGCGCACGTACGGGTCGAGGCCACCGACCAGATCCGAGAGCGGACGGTCCTGCTCCGAGAGCGCTGCGAGGACGTGCATCGCGGCCAGGAGGCCCGAGTCGGCGCCGAGGAAGTCACGGAAGTAGAAGTGCCCGCTGTGCTCGCCCCCGAAGACGGCGTCCTCGGACGCCATGAGCGCCTTGATGAACGAGTGGCCCACGCGCGTGCGAACCGTCCGCACCCCTTCGGCGCCCAGGATCTCGGGCACCGCGCGCGACGTGATCGCGTTGTGCAGCACGACCGGCACGCCGCCCTCGCCCCGCACCCGGCGTGCCTCTCGGAGCCCGACGAGCGTCGTGAGCACCGAGGGGTCCACCCTCCGGCCCCGCTCGTCGACGACGAAGCACCTGTCGGCGTCGCCGTCGAACGCCAGCCCGAGGTCCGCACGCCGACGCACGACCTCCGCCTGGAGCACCGCCGTGTTCGCCGGCACGAGCGGGTTGGCCTCGTGGTGAGGGAACGACCCGTCGAGCTCGAAGAACAGCGGGACGATCCCGAGCGGGAGCGGCGGCAGGCCCGCTGCCATCCCGAGGACGGCCGGGACCGTGAGCCCTGCCATGCCGTTGCCGGCGTCGACGACCACGCGCAGCCGGCGACCACCGGACAGGTCGACGAGCGAGCGCAGGCGTTCGGCGTAGGACCGCAGGACGTCGACGGCCTCGTGGCCGCCGCGCGGCCCGGCGTCGACGGGATCGCCCGCGAGCAGCTCGTCGGCCCGGTCCCGGACGGCGCGCAGGCCGGTGTCCTGGCCGACCGGGCGTGCCCCGGAGAGGCACAGCTTGATGCCGTTGTACCGGGCGGGGTTGTGGCTCGCGGTGAACATCGCGCCCGCGGCGTCGAGGAGACCCGACGCGAGGTAGAGCTCGTCGGTCGAGCACAGACCGGCGTCGAGCACGTGCGCGCCGGCCTCCCGGGCGCCGTCGACGAACGCGGCCAGCAGCCCGGGGCCGCTCTCGCGCATGTCACGGGCCACCACGACCCGACGCACCCCGTCGGCGCCCGGCCGGACGACCGTCTCCACGAAGGCCGCGCCCAGCGCGCGCACGACGTCGTCGTTCAGCTCGTCAGGGACGACACCGCGCACGTCGTACGCCTTGACGACGCGCCGGAGCGCCTCGTGCGCGGTGAGGTCCGTGGCCCGGCCCTCAACCATCGAGACGCACGAGCTCGGCGACACCGATCCGGGAGTCGGCCATGCCGTAGAAGACGAACCGGCGTCCCTGGATCTCCTCGACGGCCGTGGGGAACACGACGTTGCCGAGCGTGCCCTCCAGCTCGGCGGCGGTCTCCGGGACGAGCAGCGGCTCGGGCGTCCGGGCCAGCACCCGGCGCGGGTCGCCCGGGTCCAGGATCATCGCGCCCGCCGTGTACCGGGAACCGTGAGCCAGGGCGAAGCCGGAGAAGTCGGCGCCCGTCACTCCGTGGTGGAGGACGAGCCAGCCCTCGGGAACGCGCAGGGGTGCCGGGCCACCACCGATCTTCGACGACTCGTACGCCATCTCCGGCGTGGCGACCGGCGCAGAGCTCTCGACGTGCGTGAGTGCTCCGAGGTCGCGCGTCACGGCATCGAGGTCGACGTAGCCGATCCAGATGGACGGCCGCGGGTCGTCGACCCCGGCCGGCGGACGAGCCCCCTCGCCGGGGCGGAGCCAGTCGAGGTCCCACATCGGCCGGTGCAGGAGCGCGAGCACGGGTCGGCCGTCGGGACCCGGGACGGCCTCGGGGAAGAACACCACATCCTTGTTGGGGAAGAGGTTGAGGTCGGTGTCCAGCTCGGGCTGGTAGGCGAACCGCAAGGGCCCGAGCCGGCGCCACGACACGGTGTCCCGGGAGACGGCCAGCGCGGGCTTCGGTCCCAGCGGCCCGTACGCGACGTAGGTCATGACGTGGAGGTCCAGGGGCTCGACGAACGTGATCCGGGGGTCCTCGACCCCCGCGTTCTGCCGCCCGTGCTCCCAGCCCTCGTCGGGGGCGAGCACCACCCCGAGCCGCTCCACGCCCACGGGCACCCCGTCCTCGAGGACGACGCGCGCCCGACCGATGCGCGAGACGTTCCCCTCGGCCACGAGGCGGGGGTAGAGGTACAGCGTGCCGTCCGGCCCCCACGCGGTGCCGGGGTTGAGCACGCCCTCGACCTCGAGGGGCTCCCCGGGCAGGGGCGACATGATCGTCCCGAGACGACGCAGGGCGTACGGGACCGTCATGAGGGACTGAGAGTGGTTCACCTGGGTCATTTCCTAGCCTTGAGAGGTCGGGGCGGGGCCGGCGCGGTCTCGCGCCGGCCCCGCACGGTGACGGGTCAGCCCTTGACGGCCGAGCCGAGGTTCGCGGACGTGAAGTGCCGCTGGAACAGCAGGAACAGGACGACGGCGGGCACCGCGAGCACGCACGCGCCCGCCAGGACCGCGCCCATCGGGTTCGCCTGGAACGACGAGTTCGCCTGCGAGAAGTTGGCGAGGCTCACCGCGAGCGGCTGCATCGACGCGTCCTTCGTCACGAGGAACGGCCACAGGAACTCGTTCCACGGACCGATGAACGTCACGAGCATCGCGGTGAGGACCGCCGGGCGGACCAGCGGCACGGCGATCGACCGCAGGATCCGCAGCTCGCTCGCGCCGTCGATGCGCGCCGCGTCGAACACGTCGCGCGGGATCTGGAGGAAGTACTGCCGGAAGATCAGGACGGCGACCGAGTTCACGGCGAACGGCAGGATCATGCCGAGGTAGTTGTCCGCGAGGTCGAAGTACCGCACGACCATGACGTAGAGCGGGATCATGAGCAGCTGGAACGGGATCGCCTGGACGAGCAGGACGAGCGCGAACACGAGCCCCTGGCCGCGGAAGGACAGCACCGACAGCGCGTACCCGACGAGCAGCCCGAACACGAGCGTGCAGCCCACGACGCCCGCCGTCATGATCAACGAGTTGAGCAGCGACCGGGCGAGGTCGATCGACTCGTTGACCCCCACGAAGTTGTCGAGGGTGAGGTTCCCGGGCAGCGGGAGCAGGCCCAGGACGCTCGTGTCCCGCTCCCTCTGCAGCGCCCCGAGGAGCATGTAGTAGAACGGCACGAGCGCGAGGAACGCACCGAGCAGCAGCACCGCGAAGCGCAGCACGCGCAGCAGCCGGCCTCCGCCGGAGCCGCGGGCCCGGGTCGTGTCCCGCCGCGTGGTCGAGGTCGAGGTCGTGGAGGCCATCAGCCTTTCCTCTCCGTGAGACGGCGCGAGGCCAGCGACAGGAGCATGACCGCGAGCACGAGGATCATGCCGACCGCCGCGGCGATGTCGGGCTGCCCCTGCTGGATGCCCTTCTGGTACATGAGCAGCGCCGGGGTCATCGAGGCGCCGTTCGGTCCTCCCCCGGTGAGGAGGTACGGCTCGGTGAAGATCTGTCCGGTGGTGATGACGGAGAGCAGCACCACGAGCGAGGTCACCGGCCGTACGGCAGGGAGCGTGACGGCCCGGAACCGGCGCCAGGGCCCGGCGCCGTCCATCGCTGCCGCCTCGTGCAGCTCCTTCGGCACGTTCTGCAGCGCGGCGAGGTAGAGCAGGACGTAGAACCCGAGGTTCTTCCACGTCACGTAGACCGCGATCAGGGGCATGATCAGGCTCGGGTTCGCGAGCCAGGTCGGCTCCGGCGCGAGGCTCCCCAGGAGCCTGTTCACGACCCCGTTGCCGTTGAACATGAAGATCCACACCGCGAGCGTCGCGACGGACGCCGTGACGTACGGGACGTAGTACGAGACCCGGAAGAAGCCCTTCCAGTGCACGACGGCATCGAGGCCCGACGCGAGGAGGAGCCCGAGCACCACCGTGAGCGGCACGTTGATGAGGCCGAACACCGCGAGGTTGCCGAACGCCTGACGCACCGCCGGGTCCGCGAGGACCTGCCGGAAGTTGTCGAGCCCGACGAAGGGGTGCGGGACCTGCACGCCGGGTGCCGTGAAGAAGAAGTCGTGGAACGACATCCACACGCCGAATCCGAACGGCACGAGGAACACCACGACGACGAACGCCACGTACGGGGCGCTGAGAAGGATGCCGAGGGGGTTCTCCCCGAGCCAGCGCTGGAGTCGCCGGCCGCGGGGTCGCGGCGGGTCCTGGCGCGGGCCACGGAGCGCCGTGGCCCGCGCGGACGGCTGCACGTCCTCGTCGTGAAGGGTGACCATGAGTGCGTCGCCTCGTCCTGGGCTCAGCCCGCCAGGCCGTCGATCGTCGCCGCGGCCTCGCCGAACGTCGTCTCGAGGTCGCCGGACCCCGACTGCACGGACCCGCTCCACGCGTCGCGGAAGACCTGCATCTTCTCGGCGAGCCCGTCCACCGTCGGGACGTCGACGGCGAGCGGCACGGACGCCGCGAACGGCTCGAAGAAGGTGTTCTCCGCCAGGAAGTCGGCCGCGAGCTCGGGCACGTCCGTGCGGGTCGGGAACTGGCCGGTGATCTCGAGGAGCGCGAGGTCGTTCTCGTCGTTCGTCGCGAACTTGAGGAAGTCCCACGCGGTCTGCTGGTTCTTGCACGAGGAGTAGAGGCCGACGTTCTTCGAGTCCGCGAACGTCGACGTCTCGTCGGCGGGCACGCCGTCGGCGGTCGGGAGCGGGACGACGCCGAAGTCCACCTTGCCGTCGAACTGCCCCTTGCCCCACGGGCCGGCGACGCCCATGGCGGCGACACCGTCGGCGAACGGACCGGCCCACATGTCCCCGCTGTACGCCTCCGCGGACGAGAAGCCCTCCGCGTAGAGCGTCTGCCAGAAGCCGAGAGTCTCCAGGCCCTCGTCGCTCGTGAACGTCGCCCGACCGTCCTCGATGAGCTGCGTGCCGCCGGAGTTGGCGAGGAAGAACGGGTAGAAGTCGAAGTTGACGTTCGTGTAGTCCGCGGTCGCCGGCGGATAGATCGCGAAGTCGGCCGCCCCGGCGTCCTTGATCGCCTGCGCCGCCGCCAGCACGTCGTCGTACGTCTCGAGCTGCGGGTCCTCGGCGTCCAGGCCGGCGGCCGCGAACACGTCCTTGTTGTAGTACAGCATGAAGGGGTTCGTCTTCCAGGGAAGCTGGTACAGGTCCCCGTCGGCGCTGCGGAACCCGTCCGCCGCGGCGCCCGAACGACCCGTGACGTAGTCCTCCGCGTCGTCGAACGTCGTCGACAGGTTCACCAGGCCACCCTGCTTCTGGAACGCGGGCACGGCGGCCGGGGCCGTGTTGAACACGAGGCACGGCGTGTTCCCCGCCGTGATCGAGGCGGCGATGACGTCCTCGGACGAGCTGCCCGCGGGGATCGCTTGTGCGCTCACCTTCTGGTCCGGGTGCTCGGCGTTCCACGCCTCGACCACCTGCTCGCCCCAGGCGACCTCCTGCTCGTTGGTCGAGTACCAGACGTCGATCGGTCCGCTCGTGAGACCTCCCTCGGACCCGCCGGTACCGCCGTCGCCGCCCGATCCGCACGCCGCGAGCGGCAGGACCACCGCAGCCGTCGTCGCCAGCGCTGTCATCCGTGCGCCACGCTTCATTGCGCCCAACTCCTCATCCGGGCTCGTCACCCGCTCGTCGCTCTGGCCCCCGCCCTTCGGTCCCCCGCACGGCGGCCCGCCGACGCCGTCGTCCTGACGGCGTCGACGCGACGATTAAACCGGTTTGAACAACGCGCGTCAAGATCACCCGGACAACCGGGCGGCGCAAGCAGTCACGGCGGGCCCCTGCCCGCGGTCGATCCCCGTGGATGCCTGGACTTGCAGCGCTCAGCGCGCCTCTCAGTCGCGATGCGGTCGACGTCCGCCCCGACGAGAGCGCGCGCGACGGCTACTAAACACCGGGTCAAACCGTGCGCTATCCTGACGAGGTGAACGCAGCGGAGCACTCGACCCTCACCCCCGGCGACCGGACCACCCGGACGGTCGGCGCCAAGCGCGTGACGATCGGTGACGTCGCGGCCCGCGCCGGGGTCTCGAAGAGCGCCGTCTCGTTCGTGTTCAACAACCGACCCGGCGTCAGCGCAGCGGCACGCGAGCGCATCCTGCGCGCCGCCGACGACCTCGGCTGGCAGCCCAGCGCCCGTGCGCGCGCTCTCTCCCGGTCGCGCACGCAGGCCGTGGGCCTCGTGATCCGGCGGGAGCCCGAGCTCCTCGCCACCGACCCCTTCTTCCCGCTCTTCATGGCGGGCGTCGAGATCGGCCTGTCCGAGCAGAACTACTCGCTGGTCCTCCAGGTGGTCAAGGACCAGCACGGCGAGCGCGACGCCTACGAGCGGCTCGCGCGCGAGTCGCGCGTCGACGGCGTGTTCCTCACCGACGTCCGGGCCGGGGACACCCGCCCCCGGGACGTCGGCGCGCTCGGGCTGAGCGTCGTCGTCGTCGCGCCCGAGGAAGCGGACACCGAGGCGGACGTCGTCATCGGGATGGACGACGCAGCCGGGGTCCGCCGCGCGGTCCACCACCTGCACTCGCTCGGCCACCGGCACATCGGCCACGTCATGGGTGTGCCGGGCTACGTCCACACCGAGGCGCGGCGCCGAGCCTGGGAGGACACGCTCGACGAGCTCGGTCTGCCCGTGGGCCCCGTCGTGACCGCCGACTTCACGGGCAGCTCCGGCGCGCGCGCGACGCACGAGCTCCTCGACCTGCCGCGGCCCCCGAGCGCGATCGTCTACGGCAACGACCTCATGGCGATCGCCGGGATCTCCGCGGCCACCGACCGCGGCATCCGTGTCCCGGAGGACCTCTCGGTCGTCGGCTTCGACGACATCCCGCTCGCCCCGTACATCGTGCCGCCGCTGACGACGGTCCGGCAGAACGTGGTCGCCTGGGGCACGGCCGCGGCCCAGACGCTGGTGGCGCTCGTCGAGGGGAAGGAACCGCCGGAGATCCGGTTGCCGTCCGTCGAGTTCGTCGTGCGGGGCAGCACCGGGCCGACGCGGCACCGGCGCCCGTCCTGAGACGGGCGCCGGTGGGCGCGGGTCAGCCGCAGCTCTTCGCCGCGTACTCCTCCTGAACCGTCACCGGTGCCCGACCGGCCACGGTCGCCGTGACCGTCGCGGTGCCGGCGTCGGCCCGTGCGGCCCGTGTGCTGAACGACTGGTACGCATGGCGTCCCGGCGCGACGTCCGCGCTGGCGCGCTCGCCGAACGCGGTCGACAGCACGACGGCCGCCGCGGCGTCGCCCGTGTTCGTCGCCCGTACCGCCACGTGCGCGGTTCCGGCCATGCACCGCACGACCGCCTCGACCTCCGGCGCCCCGCTCGGCAGGCACGCCTCGTCGCAGACCCGCAGCGACGCCAGGACGGCCTTGTGGTCGGAAGGCCAGACGGCGTCCGGCGTGAGGATCACGTCGGCGCTGTCGTCGTCGACGCGCTCGTCGCGCACGATCGTCGACTGCGGACCCACGACCTGGGCGCCGTGAACGGCCACACGGTCGTCGGGTGCCACGAAGACGTAGTCGATCCGGTCCCGCTCGTCGGCCTCCGGCGCCCACGTCAGCTCCGACGTGGGGAACAGCGTGTTGTCCGCGGGCCACGTGAAGCCCGGGTTCGACACGGGGTCGGGGTGGACCTCGCGGAACACGTCCACGAGACCGCCGTCGAGCAGGGTCTGCGTCGTCTGCCACGGGACGACGACGCCGTGGTGGTCGAACAGGTCGGCCGTCGCCTCGGTCCAGTCCTGCGCCGACGGCTCGTTGAAGTCGCCGCCCACGACGACCAGGCGACCGGCCGCGCGCTCCGCCCGGACGTCGTCGAGGAGCGCGGCCGCGGACGCCGGGCGACCCGACTGGAGGTTCGCCGCGAGGATCGCGCCGACGTCCGTCACGGGCGCGTCGAGCCGGTCCCACGTGCCCCACCCGGCGGGCCAGTCGCCGAGGATCGCTCCGCCGTACCCGCGCGGCAGGTACGTCGTGTACCAGCGGTACTCGAGGTGCCCGCCGTAGGCCACCACCTCTGTGCCGTTGACGTCGAGCACGGCCTTCGACCACCGGTCGCCGACCGTCCCGGTCTCGAGGATCGGGTAGCGCGACACTATGCCGGTGCCGGTCGCGAGAAGATGGTCGTACCCCAGGAGCGCCGCCACGTCCGCCGGGGTGTCGTTGCGTTCCGGCATGAACGTCACGTCCGCATCGGTCTCCCGGAGGACGTCGGCGATCTCGCGCGCCCCGTCCGGGATCTGCGAGCCACCGTGCCACAGGTTGAAGGTGAGCACGTTCAGCTCGCTGACGCCGTCGACCTCAGGCTTGGGCTCGGCGGGCTCGACCGGCCGCACCGCCTCCACGGTCAGGTCGACCGGCCCGGCGAGCACGTCGTACCCGTCGTCGGCGAGCAGGTAGACGTCGTAGTCACCCGGACCGATCGACGCAGCACCGCGCGTCCAGCCCGCGCGGTGCTGCGGGCCCCAGGTCACGCTGCCGGACGCGTCCGGCACGTAGCGCCAGTCGAGCGAGGGCGGCCCGCCGGGCAGCACGCCGTCGCGGTAGACGCCGAGCCAGTTCTTCGCGCTGACCGCCGCGCCGGCGGCATAGGTGATCGTCACGGACCCGTCGGCCGTGATCCGTGGCGTGTCGAGGCGGAGCGAGGGCTCGGTCGTCGCCGCGGCCGGGGCGACGGCGAGCGCCACGAGGGCAGCGCCGGCGACCGCCGCCGTGGCTCGGCGACGGAGTCGTGTCAGCTGGGGAAGCATCGGTGGTTCCTCTCGGGACGGGTGACCGCGACGACGCGGTCAGGGATCTCTGACGGAGCGGACCGGGCCGTCGTGGCGGTGTCCTCCGACACCCCCACGACGGCCCGGCTGCGGCCGCCGCGGCTCAGCCGCAGCGCTTGGCCTCGTACGGTGCCTGGACCGTCACCGGCTCGCGACCGGGTGCGGTGGCCGTGATGCTCACCGCTCCGGCGTCCACCACGGCCGCTCGGGAGCTGAACGACTGGTAGGCGTTCCCTCCCGGCGCGACCGCGGCGTACGTCCGGTCGCCGAACGGTGTCGACAGCACGATCGCCGCTGTCTGCTCGTCCGTGTTCGTCGCGCGCACCGCCACGTAGGCCGTGCCGGCCAGGCAGCGCGCCGTCACCTCGACGGTCGGCGCCGTGGTCACCGGGGCCCGCTCCACGAGACCCTCGAGCGCCGCCGCGAGGGCCGCCGTCTTCTCGTCGACGTCGCCCTGGGTCGCGCCCTCCGCGCGGGCCGCCTCCTTCGCCGCCTCGAGCGCGGGCAGCAGAGGCGCCCAGCTCTCGGGCGTGTACTGCCTGCTGTCCAGCGCGTCGGCCTGCGCGACGAGCCGGTCGAGCTCAGCCGTGTCGACCGCGACGACCACGTCGCACCACGCGATCTCGTCACCCTTCGCGTGCGTGACCAGGACGGCGGTCCTCCCGGCCTGGCCGGTGGCCAGGTCGAGCTCCACGCGCCCGTCGCCGACGCGGGGGTCGCCCACGACCGACGCCACCGACTCGTCGAGCGAGAAGGCGATGAACTCGTCGTCCGGTTCGAGGGGCGTGACGCTGGCCGTCGCCACCGCGCTGGACGCGGGATCCGCGGCCACGGGCGACGCGTCGCACTGCAGGTTGTACCCGCCGTACACCTCGAGCTCGAAGATCGAGAGCCCGTACTTCGTGACGGGCAGGCCGATCACCCGGACGTAGCGCACGTCGGACTCGGGCAGGTCCACGACGTTCCGCAGCTCTGCCGAGGTCTTCTCGACCCGGGCCAGCTGCTCCCAGGTCCGGCCGTCGAGCGACCCTTCGACGCGGAAGTCGTTCGACGTCGCCGCCTCCCAGGTGACGACGACCTGGTTGATGCTGCGGGTTCCCTCGAGGTCGACCTGGAGCCAGCGCTCGATCGTGTACGGCGCGTCCTGGCGCTGGGAGGACCAGCGCGTCGTGAGGTTGCCGTCGTTGGCGTTGCGGGCGCCGGCGGTCGCGTTGTAGGTCGAGTCGGCCTGGACCGGCCGGGCGAGGGCCAGGTTCTCCCGGCCCGCCGGCACGGTCGGCGCGTCGACGACCAGGTCGTCGGCGAACACCTCGAGCTCCCACAGCGAGACGCCGTACTGGGTCGTGCTGCGCTGGACCGTCTGCATGCGCACGTAGCGCGCTCGCTCGTCGACCGCGACGGCGTCCGTCCCCCCGTCGCTGCCCGCGCCCGTCGTGGCGTAGGCGTCGCGCCAGGCGGTGCCGTCGTCGGAGACCTGGATGCGGTACTGGCGGGCGAAGGATGCCTCCCACCACAGCCGCACGGCGCCGATCTGCTGCACGGAGCCGAGGTCGACCTGCGCCCAGGCGCTGTCCGAGAGGTTCCCGCTCCAGCGGGTGTCCATGTTGCCGTCCGTGATGCTCGCGGCGGCCCCGCCCGACGAGCCGGAGGCGGTCGCCGGCCGACCGAGGGCGAGGTTCACGCTCGAGTCGACGTCGAGCTCCCGGACGGCGTACCCGTCGTCGCCGGGACCGTCCAGCAGCACGAGGCGGACGAAGGCGGCCGCGGTCGGGGTCAGCTCGAGCCGGGTGCGACCCCCGGCGCCGTCCTGCACGAACCGGTGGTCGGTCCAGGTCGCGCCGTCGAGCGACGTCTGCAGCAGGAAGCGCGACGCGTGCTGGTCGCCCCACGACACCGTGGCGCCGGTGACGAACGACCCCGGCGCGAGACGCCTCGTCAGCCACGCCGTCCCGTCTCCGTCGGAGCGCCAGGCCGTGGCGTCGTCCCCGTCGCCCGCGAGCGCCGCGCCGTGCCCCTCCAGCGCGCTGCTCGCGGTGAGGTCCGAGTCCGTCCCGGCGTCCGACGAGAGGGGCGCCGTGACGGTCTTGCCCAGGCTCGCGCCGGAACCCAGGGCGAACGTGCCGCGGTGCTCGCCGTCCGGACCGCCGAGCACGACGGAGACGACGAGGCCCGGCCGGTCGGGGTTCGCGACGCTCGCCACCGGGACCTCGCCCGACTCGTCCACGAGGACGATCGCGGGCTGGTTCACCTCGAGCGTCCGGCCGGCACCGAGATCGAGGCTCCCGGCCTGGTAGAACGTCGCCATCGTGCGCCGGAGCCCGGCGTGCCGCACCGCCTGCACCGCGGCGTCGTTGCGGAGCACCTGGACGGCGGGTGCCGCGGCATAGGCCTCGACCTCCTGCGGGGAGGCGGCGGGGAGCACCACGTACTCGTAGCCGGCGTCGCTCGGACGCACGCCGTGGTCCACGTAGAGCGTGAAGGCGTCCCGGCTCACCGGGTCCTGACCGACCCAGCTCCCCGTCTGCGCCGTGTTCGAGACGAGCACTCGCTGACCGGCCGGGAAGACGTAGCCGACCTCGTCGTTGTAGGCCCACGACGGACCCTCGAGCGCAGCGCCCACGGTCCCCGGAGCGACGGGTCGGCCGTCGGCGGAGGCGTTGTCCTTCGCCACGGCCTGGTTCACCGTCGTGTGCACCGGCGCGTCGGACTCCGAACGGATACCGGCGCCGAGCGCGACCATCTCGTCGTCGAGGTAGAAGTAGCTCTTCCTGCCCTGGGTGTCGGCGCGGTCGAGGCTGTGCACGCTCACTCCGTAGGTGCCGTCCGAGACGCCGCCCGTGAAGCTGCCTCCGTTGCCCGTCCGGCCGGCCGTGCCACGCGTCTGCTCCTTGACGTACGGAGCGGTGACGCCGGGGTAGTGGAACCAGTCGAACGCCGGACCGAGGTCGATGTACTCCCGGTTGGTCACCTGGATCGCTGTGGCGCCCGCCGCGTTCCACACGATCTCGTTGCCGACCTCCGGGCGGAAGGTGGAGCGGTACTCGCTGCCGACGGTGCGGCTCGAGTTGAGCCGCGTGAAGATCCCGTACCCGTCGCGCAGGTGGGACGAGAACTCCGACCGCCAGAAGTACTTGTTCCCGGTGACACCGTTGGTCCGGGTCGTGCCCCTGATGCTGTCGATCAGCTCCTGGTAGTCGGTCGCGTACAGCGGGTCCGTGCGCTCCATCTTGGTGAGCGGCTCGAGGAACTCGGCGGCGTACCCCGTGACGCCGCCGACGGTCTTCGGCTCTCGATAGCCGAGGTACAGCATGCCGACCTCGCCGCGGATCATCCACCGCGTGCCGTTGACGACGTAGAACGCGATCGTGTCCAGGTGCTCCCGGGTGAACGCGAGACCCGTGCCGCGCGCCGCGTCGGCCCACAGCGCCACGTTGGTGAAGAGCGCCATGCCGTACCCCTCGCTGTACAGCTGCGCCCCGTGCGCCCAGAAGCTCCCGTCGGGCTGCACCGCCTCGTTGGTCGCCCCGGAGCGGTCGACGGCGACGGTCTGGACCATGGTGTCGAAGCCGGACACGATCTTCTCGTGGTCACGGGTCGCGAGCGCCTCGAAGAGGTAGTTCGTCGTGCGCCACGCACCGTTGGCGCCGACCGGGTCGAGCCTGCCGGTGTTGTGCTCGAGCGCGACGGCCTTCGCCTCGGGGCTCAGCTCGTCGCCGAGGAAGACGGTGAGACGCCCCATCGCCATGGACTCGCCGATCTCGGTCTCCCACCAGTTCGTGTTGCCCGGGTCGACCGCGTCCCAGTGCACGAGTGCGCGCTCGACCGCGGCGAGGACGGCGGGGTCCTCGAAGCCCGCGGCGTCCGGGTCGCGGTAGGCCTGGGCGAGCGCGAGCATCCGGTAGAGCGCGATGTACGCGGACCAGGTCGCACCGTTCGCGGAGCTCGTCCGGTCCGCGTAGTCGACGTCCGGCCACGATCCGTCGGCACCCTGCGACGCGACGTAGTCGAGAGCCTCGGAGGTACGTGCCAGGTAGATGCCGTTCGCGATGATGACGTCGTCGCCCTGCCCCAGGTAGTACTCCCGGAGGCGCGACGTGATCGTGTCGACGTCGTCGCCGGGCGGCGCCGCGCCCGCGGGCGCGACGACGAGTCCGACAGCGCTCAGCACGAGTGCCAGGAAGGCGGAGATCAGGGCTCTGACGCTTCTCATGGGGTGCTCCCTTGTGGTGGTCCGTGGCGCGCGCACGGTGCGGTCGGGGCGGCGCAGGCCGACGTCGGTCGTCGTCCGTCGGGAGCAGCGCGGGACAGGTCGCCTCTCGGCACGGGCGCCGACGGCGGTGCCGGACTTCTGACGCGTCATCGCGCAGGTGCTCCTTCACGGTGAGGCGGCCCGTGCCGCCTCCGACGGACGGTTCGACCGCCTGGCGAGGCGCCAGGCGGGCCGCGTCCTGCCTCGCCTCCTGTGGCGAGGTCGCCGGCCGCGCGCCCACGGGTGACGCCTCCCTGCGCCGACGGTGACGTGGCGCTAGTAAACCGGTTCTTGACAGCGCAGTCAAGATGACACCTGCCCCTTCGGCACACGTGGCAAGGAGGAATCCGCCCGGAACTCTCTGCCTCGGTGTGATGCGCCGCATGCCCCGTAGCTGCCCCCTCCCCAGAGTCACCACGTCTGACTAAATCGGTACAGGAGTCATGGGCCACCGCACGAGATCCCCCGTCGCCCGCTCGTGACGTCGAGTCTCTAGGGTGGGGCCATGACGACCGCGCCCGTGACCCCTCGACCCGGTGCCGACGAGCGCCTCTCCCGGCTCATCCGGATCCCCACGGTGTCCGCCGAGCTGGAGGAGCGAGGGCTCGCGCCCTTCGACGAGCTCGTCGACCTCCTGCCCGAGCTCTACCCCCTGGTCCACGAGCACCTCGACCGCGAGCGCATCACCGACCTCGGGCTGCTCTACCGGTGGCGCGGCCGGTCCGACGAGGCGCCGCTCGTGCTCATGGCGCACTACGACGTCGTCCCGGTGGACGAGAGCGACGCATGGACGTACCCGCCCTTCGAGGGGCGCGTCGCCGACGGCTGGGTCCACGGGCGCGGCGCGCTCGACGACAAGGGGCCCCTCGTCGTCGTGCTCGAGGCCGTCGAGAACCTGCTGGCCGCGGGCTTCACGCCCGCGCGGGACGTCTACCTGTCGTTCGGCGGCAACGAGGAGTCGTACGGGGCCGCCGCCGCGGCGATCGCGACGACGCTGCGCGACCGCGGCGTGGTCCCGTGGCTCGTGCTCGACGAGGGCGGCGCGGTCACGGACTCCCCGCTCCCCCTCGTCCCCGGGAGCGCGGCGATGATCGGCGTCGGCGAGAAGGGCGTGCTGACGCTCCGCCTCACCGCGCGCGGCGAGGGCGGGCACGCGTCGGCCCCGCCCACGACGACGGCGGTCCGGCGGGTCGCGCGCGCCGTCGAGCGCCTCGGTCCGCGCACCTTCCCCGCCCGCACGCCGGTCGCGATCTCGCGCATGCTCCGCCTCTTCTCGGACCGCGCGACCGGCCCCGCGCGGGCGGCCCTGCGCACCCTCGCCGCGGCACCGCCCGCCGCGGCGCAGGCCTTCGCCGCGATGGGCGGCGAGGCCGCCGCGATCGTCCGCACGACCGTCGCGCCGACGATGCTCTCCGGGGGCACGGCCGCGAACGTCCTGCCGTCGCAGGCGTCCGCGACCGTCAACCTGCGGATCGCGCTCGGCGAGACCGTCGCGGGCACCGTCGAGCGCGTCCGCCGGCGCGTGGCCGACCCGCAGGTCGAGATCGAGGTCGTCGAGGCCAGCGAGCCCTCCCCGGAGTCCCCCGTGGACGACGAGCGGTTCGCGCTCCTCGCGGCGTGCGTCGGCGTCTCGCACCCCGACGCGCTCCCCGCCCCGTACATCACGATGCAGGCGACCGACGCGCGGCACTTCCACCGGTTCTCGCCCGCCGTGTACCGGTTCGCGCCGCTCGCGATGTCCGCCGAGCTGCGCGCCACCATCCACGGCGTCGACGAGCGCGTCGAGGTCGCCGAGCTCGCGCGGGGCGAGCGGTTCCACCGCGCGCTCCTCGAGCGGCTACCCTGACGCTCCCCACCTCCGGAGCGCGCGACGACGCGCGCCTCCCCACGCAAAGGAGCAGCGATGGCTCGCTCGCTCACCGGGCGCCTCGCGGGTTCGACCCTCGCCGGCGTCGTCGGGTTCCTCGCCTTCGTCGAGCTGACGAGCGGCGTCCTCCAGGGCTACTACACGCCGATGCTCACGGACATCGCGCGGCACCTCGGCGTGCACGACGCCGACGTGAACTGGCTCGAGGGCTCGCAGCTCATGCTGTCCGCACTCGTCGTGCCCGCGCTGGCCAAGCTCGGCGACATGGTCGGCCACCGCCGCATCCTCCTGTGGTCGACGGCGGTCACCGCGGCCGCGTCGCTCGTCCTGCCGTTCACCGACTCGTTCGCGGTGTTCCTCGTGGCGTGGGCCGTGCAGGGGTTCTACGTCGTGTGGCTGCCGCTGGAGATCGCGCTCGTCTGGTCGCGCGCCCGACGCCTGGCGAACCCCGCGGCCGTCACCGCGCGGGCCGCGGGCGTCCTCGTCGCGGCGCTGGAGACCGGCGCGATCGTCGGCGCGCTCGCGGGCGGGGCGCTGGTCGATGCGCTGCCGCTGCGCGTCGTGCTCCTCGTCCCGGCGCTGCTCGTCGTCGTGTGCTTCGTCGTCGTGCTGCTCGGCGTGCAGGAGTCGCCCGACCCCGCGGGCGGGCGCTTCGACACCGTCGGCCTCGTGCTCGTCTCGCTCGCGCTCCTCGCTCTGACCGGCGGCCTCAGCCTGCTGCGCCTCGAGGGCGTCGCCGCGGTCGCACCCTGGGCGGTCGTGCTGCTCGGCGCCGCGTTGCTGTGGCCGTTCGCCCGGTGGGAGCTGCGCCAGGACGACCCGCTCGTCGACGTGCGCATGTTCCGCTCCCCCGCGCTCGGCCCGGTGTTCCTCACCGCCGGCCTGTTCGGCGTCTCCGTGCTGGGCGCCCAGGCGCCGCTGTCCACGTTCGCCCGCACCGACCCCGCCGAGCACGGGTACGGGCTCGGCACGACCGGCTTCCAGACGTCCCTGCTCATCGGCGTCTACCTGATCGGCATGATCGTCGGCGCGCTGTCCTATCCCCGCGTCGCCCGCCGCGCGACGCCGCGCCTCACCCTGGTCGGCGCGTCCACCCTCGTGGGCGTCGGCTTCCTGCTCTTCCTGCCGTTCCACGGGACGTACGCGAACGTGCTCACCAACATGGTGATCGTCGGGCTCGGCTCCGGCGCGCTCGTGGCGGCGCTGCCCGCGGCGGCTGCCGCCGCGGCTCCCCCGACGCTCACCGGCGTCGCCACCGGCCTCACGAACTCCGTGAAGACCGTCGGCGGGGCGATCGCGTCGTGCGTCTTCGGCATCGCGCTCGCGGGCGCCGCGCTCCAGGGCGGCGCCACGGAGGGCACGGCCGGCTCGTTCGGCGGGTACGTCACCGTCTGGGTCGTGTGCGGCACGACGGCGCTCGTCGCCGCCGTCCTCCTGCTCGTCGTCGTCCCGCGCCAGGCCTTCACCGACCCCGCCGCCGCAGCCCCCGCCGAGGGCAAGCCCGCGATCACGTCACCGACCGCCTGAACCTCCCGAGCCCGAACCCTCGCGCGGCCGAGGCAGAACCGTGGTCACGAGGTAGAGCCACGGTCACGCGAGGTAGAGGCGTGGTCAGCCCAGGTAGAGGCCTGGTTTCGTGCCCGACGGCGGTCTGGTCACCTTGGGGGGCGGGGTGGGTGGTGGTGCCGCGTCTACCATCCGCCGCTCGTTCCTCGCGGCTCCCGCCAGGCCCGACCACGACGCGGCACCACCACCCACCCCGCCCTACGTCGTCTCACCCTGGTCGTCCCTCACCCGGGCGACCGCCCGCGGTGCCGGTCTCGCCGACACGTTCCCGTTGCTGCGTCCGCTTGCCGCGTGACACCACGCAGCACCGTCCGTCGCGCGCCTCTCGGGCGCCACTGCGCGACTGCGCCGCGGCGCAGCCGCTGCAGCTGCGGGTCGTGGGTCGTGGGTCGTGGGTCGTGGGTCGCGACTCGACCTGTTCCTCGCGACGTCGCCCCGTGCCGTCGCGAGGTCGCCCGGGCCGCACGGCGCCACGCCGAGCAGGTCGTCTCGGCCCGACATGGGGGCTGACGAGCCAAGGTCGCCTGGTCAGGCTGCCAGGACCACCTGGTCGGCCGATCACCGAGCCACGGTGGGCCGACCGCCGAGCGGTGGGGGTGGGCTCGGATGCGAAGGGGCGTCAGAGCGGCGCTCCTAGAACCCACGCCCGACAGACCAGGGTGACGGCGCCGCAGCCCCGAGCACCGAGCCCACCCCCACCGCGGACCTGACCCCGCGGGCTTGAGACCCGACCATGCCACCTCACCGGACCACAGCTCTACCTCGCCGACCATGGCTCTACCTCGGCGGACCGGGGCTCTACCTCGGCGTCAGGGCTCGTCGTCGAGGGGGGCGCCGTGGTGGCGGCCCAGGACGTTGAGCCGCGCCCAGAGGACCGCGAGCGCGGCGCCGCCGCCGATCTCCGCCGCCGCGAGGGCTCCGACGACGAGCGCGTCGGCACCGACGACCTCGAGCCGCCCGGGCCCGACCGCGCCGCCCGCGAGCCAGCTCACCGCCCCGACGAGCAGTCCCGCGCCGAGCGCGACCCCGCCCAGGGCGAGGCCCACGTCGAGCCACCGGACGTCGTCGTCCGGGTGGGTGCCTGTCACGTCGCGCAGGCGGCGCCACACGAAGGCCCCGACCACCACGCCGAGCGCGACGACGACGGCCGGCACCCACGGCGTCAGCGGGTTGGTCCAGTCGTCGCCGGGCAAGGCGCCGAGCAGCGGGATCGCCGGCAGCGCGCCGGGCTCGGAGCCGGTCGGGGCGAACGTGCTGCCCTCGCCGACGGCGAAGCCCGGCCCGACGAGCCACGCCCCGGCCCAGGCCACGACGTTCGGCAGGACGGCGAGCTGCGCGAGCGCCAGGACGATGCCACCGACGGTCCCGGGCACGAGCCCGGCGACGATGTCGCCCGACGTCGCACGCCCGGCCACCAGCCACGCCCCGACGACGACGGCGGAGACTCCGGCCAGCAGGCTCGTGCCGAGCAGGCCGCCGCGCAGGCCCAGTCGTACCGACGGCGGGAGCCACCGGTCGAGCCGCTGCGTGAGGTCGCCGACGAGGGGCGCGTCGGGTCGTGCGAGGATCCCGGCGCCCAGGCCGAGCCCGCCGACGACGGCGCCCCCGACGACCGCGACGCCGAGACCCCACGGGGGCGTCGACCCGGCGAGCAGCGCGACGCCGAGCGTCGCGAGGGCATAGGTCACGGTGCCCGCGACCCAGGCGGACAGGGTCGTGTGCGCGGATCGTCGGGCAGACGCGAAGCAGCAGAACAGCGCGAGGGCGGTGAGTCCGAGCGGCACCAGCGTGACCGTCGTCCCGCTCGCGACGAGCGGGACCCCGTGCCCGAGGAGCCAGAATCCCGCGGCGATCGTCACCGACTGCCCCCACCCGGAGCCCTCGGGGGACCCGGTGGACGACGCGAGGAAGGCGACGACGCCGGGGAGCACCACGACGGCGAGCGACAGCGCGAGCGCCTGGAGCGCGGCGAGCACTCCCGAGGGCCCGCGCCGGACCACGACCGGTGCGGGGGCCGGGCTGCCGTCCACGGTGCGCGTGCGCGCACCACGCGTCGTGCTGGTGGTGCTCATGGTGCCCATCGTCGTCGATCGAGTGGTCGGTCTGCGGCATTCGCCCCGGCGCGCCAGCCTACCCGCGCCTACGATCGGTCCATGACGACGCCGCCCGCCCCGACCGCGTTCGTCCTGGGTGGGGGCGGGGTCCGGGGCGCCGTCCAGATCGGCATGCTGCGTGCGCTGCTGGAACGCGGCATCACGCCCGACCTGGTGGTCGGGACGTCGATCGGTGCGATCAACGGGGCGGCCCTCGCGGCGGACCCGACGCCCGCGGTCGTCCCTCGCCTCGAGTCCGCCTGGTCGTCGCCCGCAGCCGCGCAGGTCTACGGCGAGGCGTGGTACCGGCAGGTGCACCGGCTCGCGACGACGCGCACCCACCTCGCCAGCCCGGCTCCCCTGCGCGCGCTGTTGCGCCAGGTGCTCGGCGAGCGCACGACGTTCGCCGACCTCGCCGTGCCCCTCGTCGTCGCCGCGGCGTCGATCGAGCGCGCGGCGGAGCGCTGGTTCAGCGAGGGTCCGTTGGTCGACGCCGTGCTCGCCTCGGCGTCCGTCCCGGGCGCGCTGCCGCCCACGCGCATCGGCGACGAGCACTACGTGGACGGCGGGGTGGTCTCCTCGATCCCGCTGGGCGAGGCGGTGCGCCGCGGCGCACGGACGGTCTGGGTGCTCCAGGTCGGGCGGATCGAGGAGCCGTTGCGGCCGCCGCGGACCGCGGTCGAGGTCGCGAAGGTGACGTTCGAGATCTCCCGGCGGCACCGGTTCGCGCGCGAGCTCGCCGAGGTCCCCGACGACGTGACCGTCCACGTCCTGCCCAGCGGCGGGCCGCTGCCCGGCGACGACCGGCTCTCGTCGTCGCGCCGGCTCGACACGACCCGAGCGCGCGCCGCCTCGTCGTACGCGGCGGCGCGCCGCTACCTGGAGGAGCTGGGGGGCGACGCGTGAACGTCGCGCCCCCGCCGCGCTGGGTCCGCCGGCTGCTGCTCGCGCCGGCCGTCGTCGTCCTCGCGGTCCTGCTCGTCCCGACGAGCCTCATGCTCGTCCTGCTCGTCGGCGGCATCGTGAGCTGGGCGCTGCCCGGTCGCCTGCGCGCGCCGCGCGTCCTCTGGGTCGCGAGCTTCTACGTCGTCTGGGACGCGGTCGCGGTCCTGGCGCTGTTCGGGCTCTGGGTGGGCTCCGGCTTCGGCTGGGCGCTGCACCGGCCCGCCTTCCGGCGCGCGCACGTGCGCCTCGCCGGCCGGATGCTCTCGGTGCTGTTCTGGCAGGTGCGCTGGACGCTGCGCCTGCGGATCGACGTCGACCTCAGCGAGGCCGACGGGCTCGACGGGGCCCCGGTGCTCGTGGTGAGCCGCCACGCCGGGCCCGGCGACTCGTTCGTCCTCATGGACCGCATCGTCAACGCGGCGGGACGCGAGCCGCGCGTCGTGCTCAAGGACACGCTCCAGTGGGACCCCGCGATCGACGTCCTGCTCCACCGCGTCCCGGCGTACTTCGTGGTGCCGCGCTCGCGGCGGCCGCACGGCGCGCCGTCCGGCAGCGAGGCGGTCGCCGCGCTCGCGACGGACCTCGCGCCGGACTCCGCCGTCCTCCTCTTCCCCGAGGGCGGGAACGTCACGCCGCGCCGCCGCGACGCCCGGATCACCGCGCTGCGCGCCTCCGGCGAGGAGGACCTCGCCGTGCTCGCGGAGGGGATGCCGCACGTCATGGCGCCGCACGTCGGCGGGTTCCTCGCCGCGCTCGACGCGACGCCGACGACGGGCGTGGCGGTCGTCGCGCACACGGGCCTCGAGCGCCTGGTCACGGTGCGCGACATCTGGCGCGAGCTGCCGATGGACAAGCGCCTCACGCTCAAGATCTGGGCGACGCCCCGCGAGGCGCTCCCGGCGGGCGACGAGGAGCGCGCCGCGTGGCTCTACGCGCAGTGGGTGCGCCTCGACGCGTGGCTCGCGGCGTCGGGGGCGCCCACCGTCCCGAGCGCGGACCGCGACCCCGCCGCCTGACGCGCGATCTCCGGCACGCGCGCGGACCACGACGCCGGACGCACGACGCCCCGCGGCCGGCGGAGCGGTCACGGGGCGTCGTGTGCGTGGACCCGGGTCGCGGGTCCGGCGGGTCCAGCGTCAGGCGAGGACCTCGCGCAGGAGCGCGGCGGTCTCGGACGGCGTCTTGCCGACCTTGACGCCGACGGCCTCGAGGGCCTCCTTCTTGGCCTGCGCGGTGCCCGCGGACCCGGAGACGATCGCGCCGGCGTGGCCCATCGTCTTGCCCTCGGGGGCGGTGAAGCCCGCGACGTAGCCGACGACCGGCTTGGTGACGTGGTCCTTGATGTAGGCCGCTGCGCGCTCCTCGGCGTCGCCGCCGATCTCGCCGATCATGACGATCGCCTTGGTCTCGGGGTCGTTCTCGAACGCCTCGAGCGCGTCGATGTGCGTGGTGCCCACGATCGGGTCGCCGCCGATGCCGATGGCGGTCGAGAACCCGAGGTCCTTGAGCTCGTACATCATCTGGTAGGTCAGCGTGCCCGACTTCGACACGAGACCGACCGGGCCCTTGCCCGTGATGGTGTGCGGGGTGATGCCGGCGAGCGACTCGCCCGGCGTGATGATGCCGGGGCAGTTCGGGCCGATCATGCGCGTCTTCTTGCCCTGCAGGTAGGCCCAGACCTCGGCCGTGTCCTGGACGGGGACGCCCTCGGTGATGACGACGATGAGCGGCATCTCGGCGTCGACGGCCTCGATCGCGGCGTCCTTGGTGAACGCCGGCGGGACGAACAGGACGGACACGTTCGCGCCCGTCTCGGCCATGGCCTCCGCCACGGTGCCGAACACGGGGAGCGTGACGTCGTTGCCCTCGTGGTCCTTGTGCGTGACGGTCGTGCCGGCCTTGCGGGCGTTGACGCCGCCGACGATCTGCGCGCCCGAGTCGAGCATGAGGGCGGTGTGCTTGGCACCCATCCCGCCGGTGATGCCCTGGACGATGATCTTGGAGTCGGAGTTCAGGTAGATCGACATGGTGTTCTCTGTCTCAGCTTTCCGCGTCTTCGGGCGATCAGGCGTTGGCCAGCTCGGCAGCCTTGTCGGCCCCGCCGTCCATGGTCTCGGCGAGGGTCACGAGCGGGTGGTTCGCCTCGCGCAGGATCGCGCGGCCGAGGTCCACGTTGTTGCCGTCGAGGCGCACGACGAGCGGCTTGGAGGCCTCGTCGCCGAGGATCTCGAGCGCGCCCACGATGCCCTTGGCGACCTCGTCGCACGCGGTGATGCCGCCGAAGACGTTGACGAACACCGACTTGACCTGCGGGTCGTTGAGGATGACGTCGAGGCCGTTCGCCATGACCTGCGCGTTGGCGCCGCCACCGATGTCGAGGAAGTTGGCGGGCTTCACGCCGCCGTGGGCCTCGCCCGCGTACGCGACGACGTCGAGCGTGCTCATGACGAGCCCCGCGCCGTTGCCGATGATGCCGACCTCGCCGTCGAGCTTGACGTAGTTGAGGCCGTTCGCCTTGGCCTTCGCCTCGAGCGGGTCGGTCGACTCCTTGTCCTCCAGCGCCTCGTGGTCCGGGTGACGGACCTCCGAGGCGTTGTCGTCCAGCGTGACCTTGCCGTCGAGCGCGACGATCGAGCCGTCCTCGGTGCGGACGAGCGGGTTCACCTCGACGAGCGTCGCGTCCTCCGCCGTGAAGACGGTCCAGAGCTTGCGGATGACCGCCGCGACCGGGGCCTTGAGGTCCTCGGCGAACCCGGCGGCGTCGACGATCTCCTGCGCCGTGGCCTCGTCGATGCCCACGATCGGGTCGACGGCGACCTTGGCGAGCGCCTCGGGGCGCTCCACCGCGAGCTGCTCGATCTCCATGCCGCCCTCGACGGAGCACATGGCGAGGTAGTTGCGGTTCGACCGGTCGAGGAGCACCGAGAAGTAGAACTCCTCGGCGATCTTGGCGCCCTGGGCGACCATGACGCGGTGGACCGTGTGGCCCTTGATGTCCATGCCGAGGATCTCGGACGCCTTCTCGGCGGTCTCCTCGGGCGAGTGGGCGAGCTTGACGCCGCCGGCCTTGCCGCGGCCGCCGGTCTTCACCTGGGCCTTGACGACCACGGTGCCGCCGCCGAGCTTCTCGGCGCCCGCGCGGGCCTCCTCGGGCGTCGTCGCGACGACCCCGCCCAGCACGGGCACGCCGTGCTTCTCGAAGATGTCGCGCGCCTGGTATTCGAACAGGTCCACCCTGCTGCGTCCTTCCGTCTGATGCGCCGTGTGCGGCATGACCGATGTCTCGACATCAAGACATCCCCGTACAGGGTAGCCCGGGAAGCCCCGGGCTCCTATCGCTCGGCGGCGGAGGACCGCGGGCGCCGCGTGTTCCGTTCGTCACGCGGCGCCGCGCCCGGGTGACCCCGGCTCAGTCCGCGACGGGCACGTCCACGAACCGCACCGGCGTGCTGCCGTCCGTGACCTCCGTCGACCCGTCCGGCACGTCCACGACGACCGTCTCCCCGCCCCGGTCCGGCCAGACGACGGTCACGCGCGACGTGACGCCCGGGCTCAGCGAGCCGACCGACAGGTCCGCGAGGACGCTGCGCGCCGAGTCCGGGTAGAAGGCCGGGTCGACGAGGTAGTCGACGGGGTAGACGCGCACGCCGCCGTCGAGCAGGGTCACGTTGTTCGCCCCGAGCCCGCCTTCTCCCAGCTCGCCGCGACCGTCGAGCACGGATCCGAGCACGCTCACGAACGCCGCGTGGTCCGTCCCGTCGTTGCGCACGTCGAGGGTCCCCACCAGATAGCCGCCCGCTCGCCGGACCTCCACGAGCTCGACGTGCAGCGTCTGGGTCCCGCCGAGCCCGTCGGCGTGCTCGAGGGTCGCACCCCCGAGACCGTCGACGGTCGCACCCTCCGGCGCCGTGAGCTCGCCGGCCGCCGGCACCTCCGCGGGCGAGCGGTCCGCCGCGGGGACGAACTCGACGGTCACGCGACGGTTGAGCGCCCGGGCCTCGTCGGTGCCGTCGGTGGCGACGGGTTCGGTCTCCCCGCGTCCCTCGACCCGCACGTCGAACCGGCCCAGGTCGGCGATCTCGCCGAGCCGGTCCGCGACCGCGTGCGCACGGCGCTCGGAGAGCTCCTGGTTCGCGGCCTCTTCCCCCTGGTCGTCGGTGTGCCCGACGACGACGAGCTCGCCGTCCGCAGCGAGCGCGAGCTGGTCGGCCACGGCCTGGAGCGCGGCGTCCGACGCGGTGCCGAGCTCGGCGGAGTCGACCGCGAACAGGACGTCGGAGTCGATGGCGACGCTCACGAGGTCGTCCGTGTCGCGGGTGCTGACCGCGTCGTTCGCGCTGGTGCTGAACGTCTCGAGGACGGCGGTCGGCGCGACGACGTCGTCGAGACCGGCGGGCGCGAGCTCGGCCGCCGGGACCGTGAGGCCCTCGGCGTCGTCGGCCGCGACGACGGGGACGTCCTCGACGAGCCCGAGGTAGGGCACGAGGACCGCCGTCGTGGCGGACGCGGGGGCGGCGAACGCGACGTGGCCCACCACCGGCTCCTCGTCCGGCCCGAGCTCGAAACGGTCGTCCTCGAGGGACGCGAGGGCGACGCCGTCGGCCGCCCGGGCCGGCTCCCGGACGACTCCGGCGTCGAGGTCGACGAGGCGCACGCCGTCGAACGTGTCCTCCTGCGAGAGCGTGCGGTTCGCGAACGCCTCCCCGACGAACAGGGTGTCGTCACCGCTCGTGGCCTCGGCCTCGACCCGCAGGACGGCGAGGTCGCCGTCGAGCACCACGGGCCCGACCGACATCTCGATCTCCCGGCCGAGCACGTTCCCCGTCACGACGACCGGCGTCGCGTCCGACGAGGACGCCGGCACCTGCGCCTCGGCGGCCCCCGTCGTGGCGGCCGGGTCGGGTGCCCCGTCGCCCGCACCGCAGCCCGCGAGGGCGACGGCCGCCACGACGACGGTCGCGAGCGTGGGGACGACGCGCGTCCTGGGTGTGCCGGTCCACTGGTGCACGGTGACTTCTCCTGTCGGTCGACGGGGTCGGTGGGCTGCTCACGCCCACAGGTCGACGTGGACGCTAGCGGACGGACGACCGGCTCGGACGAGCCGCCCATCGCCGTCAACTCGGGTTGACACATGCGAGGTCGTCAACCTAGATTGACACGCATGGAACCCGTCGACATGGACGCCGCGAGCAGCACCGATCCCGACACGGGCCTGCGTGCCGTGCGGTCGCTGCGCGTGCTCGCCGAACGCCTCGAGGCGCTGCAGGTCGAGCACGCCCGAGCGCTCGGCTGGTCGTGGCAGGAGATCGCCGACCGCCTCGGCGTCACCCGCCAGGCCGTGCACAAGAAGTACGGCGCGTCCCGCACCACCAGGAGGTCATGACATGTTCGAACGCTTCGCCGCCGACGCCCGCGACACGGTGGTCGGCGCCCAGGAGGTCGCCCGCTCCCGCGGCGACGACGCCATCGACGCCGTGCACCTGCTCCTCGCTCTCGCCCGCCAGGACGGTGGCGCGGGCGCGGTCGCCCTCGCCGCGGTCGGCGTCGACGCCGACGACCTCGAACGCCAGGTCGACTCCGCGCGCAGCCACGACCCGCTCGACGGCCAGGCCCTCGCCGCGCTCGGGATCGACCTCGACGAGATCCGCGCACGCACGGACGCGGCCTTCGGGCCGGGAGCACTCGACCGCGCGGGCGACGACGAGCGCCGCCGCGGGCGGCGGAACCGCCGCTCGCACATCCCGTTCACGCCCGAGGCGAAGAAGTCGCTCGAGCTCTCCCTGCGCGAGGCGGTGCACGCGGGCTCCCGCGCCATCGACTCGGGCCACGTGCTCGCCGCGGTCGCGCGCGCGAAGGGCTCGACGGCGCACCGCGCGCTCGTCGACGCGCTCGCCGCGGCGGGGTCCGACGTCGCGGGCCTGCGCGCCGCGCTCGCCGCAGGGCACCGCAAGGCGTCCTGACCCGATACCGCCGACCGGTCCCCGGGCGCTCAGCCCGGCGGGACCGGCCCGGTGAACGCGGCGAGGTCCCACCCGGCGGCCGTCGCCAGCTCGCGGTAGGAGCGCTCGAAGAACGCGAGCAGGACGGCGTCGGGGTCCGCCGCGTCGCGCAGCACCCCGCACGGGAGCACCACCTCGCGCAGGCCGGGGTCCCAGTACCCGGGCGCCAGGTCGAGGTCGGCCACCCCCGGCGGCTGCGGGTACGCGTACGCGTAGACCTGGTCGGCGTGCGTCGTCGGGTCGCCGGGCCAGTAGCCGACCGCGACGTTCTCCGCGTTCTCCGCGAAGCGGTAGATGGGCTCGACGTCGTCCGGCTGGTGGAAGGGCCGCCCGTTGAACAGCGTGAGCCCCAGGTCGAACGCTCCCCAGTAGAAGCGCGGACCGCTCGACTTGCCGTAGAACCCGGAGCGGAACCGCTCCATCACCGCCGCGACCCGCTGCACGGTCGCGAGCCACGTGCGCGTGAGCTCGCCGTCCCACTCCCCGACCGCGGTGTCCTGCTCGAACGGCACCGGGTCGGGGATCTCGCGCGGCGTCGACCACACCCGCACCGGCACGGCGAGGCGATCGAGGCACGCGAGGGTGCGCGCGTAGAAGTCGGCGACGGACATCGGCCCCAGCCCGACGGTCTCGGTGCGCCCGTCGGACGTGCGGAACGCGACGTGCTCCGCCACCAGGTCGATCTCGACGTCGAGCGCGCGCTCGCCGACCTGCATCACGGGCGTGACGAACCCGCGCGACGTCACGTGGAACGCGACGTTCCACCAGTGGTTGACGAACGGCGTGAGGTCGAGCACGACCTTGCCGACCACCTGCGTGAACAGGTGGAGCGGCCGGCGCGTCGGCCCCCACCGCCGCACGTCGAGGTCGGGCCAGGGGGCGGGCGCAGGGGCGGGGCGGGCGGCCGGCTGGGTCACGGGAGGCTCCTCGGGGCTCGGTCGTCCTGCCACGGTAGGACGCGTCCCGCTGCCGTGCCCGCCGACGGGGTGACGCCTGGCCGGCGCGGGCCGCCTAGCGTCGTGGCGTGCCCGAGACGACCTCGCTCCCCGACCGCGCCGACGACCGCCCGTCGGCACCGGACCGACCCGGCCGGGTCACGACGTCGTCCGGTCGCCCGTGGCGGCGCGGTGCGGTCGTGCTCGCCGCGAGCTTCCTGCTGGGCGGCCTGACGTCGTACGCCCAGGGGTTCCTGCCCGACGCCGCGGCGCCCTTCGCGAACTCGGCGAGCGGCTGGACGCTGCTCACCGCGCTGCTGGTCGCCTGGTCGGCGCGCGCCCCGCGCTCCCGGACGTGGCACGCCGCCGTGCTCGGCGCCGCGAGCTTCGTGCTGCTCACCCTGGGCTACGCCGTCGCAGCCGACCTCCGCGGGTACTTCTACGACCCGACGACGTTCGGGGTCGTCGGCGTCGTCGTCGGCCCGTTCGTCGGGGTCGCGGCGGCCTGGCTGTGGCGGACCGGCACCCCCGCCGCCCTCGGCACCGCGGTGCTCGCGGGCATCGGGGTCGGCGAGTCCGTCTACGGGCTCACGACCGTCGTCGAGACGACCGGCGCCACCTACTGGGTCACGATCGGCGTCGTCGCGCTCGTCCTGCTCGGCGGCATGCTCGCGCGCCGGCTCCGCGGCGCGCTGCCGGTCGCGACCGCCGTCGGGGGCACCGCCGTCGTGGCAGCAGCGTTCGTCCTCGCCTACCGCGCCCTGGGCACGATCGGCTGACTCGGCGGTCGAGCCCCCGCACCCCGAGAGAGCGGCCCCCGGCTCAGAGCCCGGTGCACGGCACCCGGTACGTCACTACCTCGGTCAGTGGTCGCCGTCTCGGCGCCGAGGCGCTCTCAGAGCTTGGTCACCGGCGAGTAGCGCAGCAGGAGGCGCTTGGTCCCGTCGGCCCCGAAGTCGATCTTCGCGACCGCGTTCGGGCCAGCGCCCTCGAGCGCGACGACGGTCCCCAGCCCGTAGGCGTCGTGGGTCACCTTGTCCCCGACTGCGAGGTTCGGCACGTCCCCGTCGGCCCGCGGCGTCGCCGACCCGAACTTCGCCCCACCGGACGGCGAGCCGAACGCGGCGCGGGCAGGGGCCGACGATGACGGGTCGTGGCGGGTCTGGCGGGAGCGGCCCGAGGAACGAGGGCCGCGGATGGTAGACCCGTCGTCGTCGGCCCCTGACCGCGCCCCCGACCCGAACCCCGACCGCGAACCGGACCACGACCCCGAGCCGCGGCCCCAGACCGACCCGCCCGCGCGCAGCGTCGCCATCGACGACTCGCGCCGCCGCCAGTCCCACAGCTCCTCGGGGATCTCCTCGAGGAACCGGCTGGGCGGGAACTCGTTCGCCATCCCCCACGCCGACCGCACCGCGGACCGCGACACGTAGAGCCGCTCGCGCGCGCGGGTGATGCCCACGTAGGCGAGGCGGCGCTCCTCGGCGAGCTCGGCGTCGTCGTGCAGCGACCGCATGTGCGGGAACGTGCCGTCCTCCATGCCGGTGAGGAACACGACGGGGAACTCGAGGCCCTTGGCGGTGTGCAGGGTCATGAGGGTGACGACCCCGGGGTCCTCCTTCTCCGCACCCTCGCTCTCGCCGTCGGCCACGTCCTCCGCGGGGATCTGGTCCGCGTCCGCGACGAGCGAGACGCGCTCCAGGAAGTCGGACAGCGTGCCCTCGGGGTCGAGCTCGGTGAACTCGGTCGCGACGGCGTGAAGCTCGGCGAGGTTCTCGACGCGCGTGGCGTCCTGCGGGTCGTCGCTCGCGCGGAGCTCGGCGAGGTACCCGGTGCGGTCGAGGACGGCGCCGAGGATGTCCGACGGCGTCGCGCCGGAGTCGGCGAGCTCGCGCAGCCCGGTCATGAGCTCGACGAACGCACGCAGGGGGTTGAGCGTGCGGTTGGTCAGGCCGGGGATCTCGTCGATGCGGGCGAGGGCCGCGCCGAACGAGATGCGCTCGCGGTCCGCGAGCGCCGCGACCGCCCCCTCGGCGCGCTCGCCGAGCCCGCGCTTGGGCACGTTGAGCACGCGCCGCAGGTTCACGTCGTCGTCGAGGTTGTCGATCGCGCGCAGGTAGGCCACCGCGTCCTTGACCTCGCGCCGCTCGTAGAAGCGCGTGCCGCCGACGACCTTGTACGGCAGACCGACGCGGATGAGCACCTCCTCGAGCGCGCGGGACTGGGCGTTGGTCCGGTAGAACACCGCGACGTCGCCGGGGCGCACGCCCTCGGAGTCGCCGAGGCGGTCGATCTCCTCCGCGACGAACCGCGCCTCCTCGTGCTCGTTGTCGGCGACGTAGCCGATGACCTTCGCGCCCGCGCCCGAGTCGGTCCACAGCCGCTTCGGCTTGCGGTCGGGGTTGCGCGAGATGACGGCGTTGGCGGCCGAGAGGATGTTCTGGGTCGAGCGGTAGTTCTGCTCGAGCAGGATGGTCCGGGCGTCCGGGTAGTCGGCCTCGAACTCGAGGATGTTGCGGATCGTGGCGCCGCGGAACGCGTAGATCGACTGGTCCGCGTCGCCGACGACGGTGAGCTCGGCGGGGTCGAGCGCGGGGACCTGCGCCTCGCCGGTGCCGCTCGTCGCGGCGTCGGTCGCGGCGGAGTCCTCGCCCACGCCCGCGAGCTCGCGCACGAGCACGTACTGCGCGTGGTTGGTGTCCTGGTACTCGTCGACGAGCACGTGCCGGAACCGGCGGCGGTAGTGCTCCGCGACGGCGGGGAACGCCTGGAGCAGGTTGACCGTGGTCATGATGATGTCGTCGAAGTCGAGCGCGCTCGCCGCGACGAGCCGCGCCTGGTAGCGCGTGTAGACGTCGGCCAGCACCTGGTCGAACTCGGGGACGCTCGCGCCGTGCGGGCCGCCGCGCGCGGCGAGGCCGTCGTCCGTCGCGTGGGCGCCCGAGTCCCGCGCGTACGTCTCGGGGTCGACGAGCTCGTTCTTGAGGTCCGAGATCTTGTTGGCGAGCGACCGGGCCGGGTACTTCTTCGGGTCCAGGTCGAGCTCGCGCGTCACGAGCGTGATGAGCCGCTGCGAGTCCGCGGCGTCGTAGATGGAGAAGCTCGACCGCAGCCCGAGCGTCTTGGCCTCGCGGCGCAGGATGCGCACGCACGCCGAGTGGAACGTGGAGACCCACATGTTGCGCGCGGCCGGCCCCACGAGCGTCTCGACGCGCTCGCGCATCTCGGCCGCGGCCTTGTTGGTGAACGTGATCGCGAGGATCTGCCCGGCGTTGGACCGGCGCGTGGCGAGCAGGTAGGCGATGCGGTGCGTGAGCACGCGCGTCTTGCCCGACCCGGCACCCGCGACGATGAGCAGCGGTCCGCCCGCGTGCACGACCGCCTCGCGCTGCTGCGGGTTGAGCCCGTCGAGCAGGGCCTCGGGGTCGAGGTGGGCGTACCGGCCACGACGCTCCCCCGCGCCCGACGCCGCGCCGTCGCCTCCCGGCCCCGTGCCTCCCCGGGCGGCGTCCCCGACGGGCGACCCGGCGCCGTCGGGCACGGCCGGGTCGTCGGTCCAGCGCGGGGCGGTCCGCGGGAGGCGGGACTCGCCGCCGTGGTCGACGCGCGGGCCGTCGAACAGCGTGTCGAGGCCGGGCAGCGGGAGGTTCTCGAAGAGCGAAGCCATAGCCCCTCCAGCCTAGGCGCCCCCGCCCACACCCCGTGCCGACCTCGCCGATGAGTCCGGTCGTCCGCGACGGTCTCCCCCGTCACGACCGCAGCACGTGCCGCACCACGAAGGAGACACCATGACGACGACCCACCTCACCGGCGTGCACACCGTCGCGGTCCCGGTCACCGACCAGGACCGCGCGCTGGCGTACTACACCGGGACGCTCGGGTTCGAGGTCCGCATGGACGGCGAGCTCCAGGAGGGGTTCCGCTGGATCGAGGTCGCTCCCCCGGGCGCCGCGACGTCCGTCGCGCTCGTCGCGGCGGGCGACGGCCTCCCCGCGGGGATCGACACCGGTATCCGGCTCACCACGACCGACGCGGCCGGCGACCACGCGACGCTCACCGCCGCCGGGGCGAGCACCGGCGAGCTCCTGGCGTGGGAGGGCGTGCCGCCGATGTTCTCGCTGCGGGACGTCGACGGGAACACGCTCTACGTGATGGAGATCCCCGGCTGATCCGACCGCGCCTCAGGTGAGGGCGAGGCCGACGCCCCAGGTCGCCGCCGCGAGGAGGCCACCCAGGAGCTGGACCAGGATCGTGATGCCGGTCGCCTGCATCGCGGCGACGGTCGCGCGCCACGCGGCGCGGCGGTCGCGGCGGCGCAGGAGCTCCGCGACGAACACCGCGAGCACGAAGCCGATGAAGAGCCCGATCACGGGGATCACGAAGAACCCGACGACACCCGCGATCCCGCCCCACACCAGGGTCGACCAGGGGACCTCCGCCCGGCGCATGTGGCGGCCCGCGAGGACGTACTGCGACACCTCGGCGGCGACCACGAGCACGGCGGCGACCGCGAAGACCACCCACGCGGCGGTGCCGCCCGTGACGATCGCCCACACGAGGACCGCGCCGAGCACGAGCACGTTCCCGGGCAGGACCTGCACGACGATCCCGACCAGCCCGACCAGGATCGCCAGCCCGACGAGGACCTCTCCACCGACGCTCACGGGGGAAACCCTCGCACGTCGGGCGCGCTACGCACGCCCCGCGAGCGGCACCAGCCGCGGGTGCGCGACGCCGTCGAGCACCCAGGACCGGATCATCGCGCCGAACAGGTCCGGGTCCTCCGCGCTCCACTGGTGGTGCATCCCGGGCGCCACGCGCACGACGGCGCCCGGGACGCGGCGCTCGATCGTCGACAGCGCGCTGCGGGCGGGGCGGAGGTCGCGGCCGCCCGCGACGGCGAGCACGCGGGCCCCGGACTCCGCGAGGCCGTCGGGCCAGCGCCCGCCGTAGACGTCGGCGAGCAGCCGCGCCATGGTCTCGCGGCGGATCGCGAGACCCGAGCGCACGAACAGGTCCCGGGACTCCGCGGGGATCCCGGTGGCGACGGCCTGGCCGCGCCAGTACCAGCGCCGGTCCCAGACCCGGAGCTGCGCGCGGCCGAGCGCGCCGGCGAGCCCGGGCACGCCGTCGACCACCGCGCCCGACGACAGGACGGAGCGCACGAGCCCGGGGTGCCGCGCGGCGAGGTGCAGCGCGACGACCCCGCCGAGCGACAGGCCGACGACGTGCACCTCCTGCCCGGCGGGGATCGCGGAGACCGTCGCGGCGACGTCGTCGACGACCACGTCGAGCGACGCCGGGACCTGGTCCCCGCGGCCGCCGAAGCCGAGCAGGTCGGGCGTCCACACGTCGAGGTCGTCGAGCGCCTCGACCTGCGGCTCCCACATCCACGACGCCACGGTGCCCCCGTGCAGCAGGACGACGGAGACGGAGCCGGTGCCCGGCGCGCCCGGGCGGCTCGCCGGGTGGTGCACGACGGCGTCCGGGAGGCTCACGGGAGCACCTCGCGCTCGGTCTCGTCGAGCCACGCGAGCTCGGTCCGGGCGTGCGCGAGACCGTGGCGCAGCGTCGCGAGCCGGAGGGCGAGGCCGCGCGTGCCGCGGACGCGGTCCGCGTCGGGGCCGCCGTCCGCGAGGACCGCCGCGACCCGCTCCTCCTCGGCGGTGAGCGTCGCGACCGTCTCCTCGGCCAGCGCGCGCCGGGACGCGAGCAGCGCCGCGACGCCCTCGTCGTCGAGCTGGTCGGCGAAGAACAGCCGCCCGAGGAAGGGCTCGCGCGAGTCCTCGTGCGGGAGCGGCGAGGCGAGCCAGTCGCGCAGCGCCGCGCGGCCGGCGTCCGTGATCGTGTGGACCTTGCGGTCCGGGTAGCTCTCCTGGGGCACCACCTCCACCTCGGCGAGCCCGGCGTCCACGATCGCGGCGAGGGTGCGGTAGAGCTGCGAGCGGTCGGCCGCCCAGAAGTGGCGGACCGAGGAGTCGAACGCGCGCTTGAGGTCGTAGCCCGTCATGGGCCGCACCGTGAGGAGCCCGAGCACGAGATATCGAAGGACCATGCGACTAGTGGACCATGCACCTAGTCGCGCGTCAACACCTCGGGGGACGACGAAAGCCCGCCGACGGACGATCCGTCGACGGGCCCCGGCCGGGTCGCTGCGGTCAGTTCCAGAAGACCGCGACGAGGATGTTGACGAGGGTCAGGCCACCGATGGCGTGCTTGACGCCCGGCGCCACGGCGCCGTCGGCCGCCTTGGCCCCCTGGCGCTTGGCGACGAACGCCAGGACGGCGATGACCAGGGCGATGACCAGCTTGACGCCGATCTTGGCCATGTCGGGGCCGCCGTCACCCCAGACGGACGCCTCGCCGATCCCGACCATGGCGATCCCCGCGACGAGCGCGGTGAGCGCGCCGTGGAAGACGCCCTTGTACAGGCCCGGCGAGCGCAGGGACGCGAGGTAGCCGCCGAGGACGATGGCCCACCCGATGAAGTGCAGCGCGACGAAGACGTTGTAGAGGAACTCCATGACCCCATCCTATTTGCTGACGCTCCTGTCGTGAAACTTTGCACAAGGTGGCCCGTCGCGTCGCCCGCCGCTCGCCCGACAGCCGGCGAGGGGCCGGATGGCTCGACAAACTGGACTCATCCAGTCTAGTATTTCAGGTTTCCCACCATGCGGACGAGGGGTGTCCACCACGCTGGACCGCGGCTATCGTTCTGCGCATGACCACGGCAGCCCGCACCCTCCTCGTGACCTCGCGTCACGGGATGCCGGCGTGCGCGCACACGTGTCTCAGCTGTTGTCGCTGAACCGCGCCCGACTCAGCGCGAGCCCGCACGCTCGCCTCTCTCCCCGGAGAAACCCTGAGAACCGGCGCGCGCCGTCGGTCCTCAGCCACTCGCACCCTCGCTGAGCGCTCGCCGTCGCGCGTCCCCGCCCCCGAACGAGGACACGAGGAACCCCGATGACGCAGGCCACGACTGCGCCGGAGACCACCGAGGACGCCGCCGCGCGACCTGGTCGTCCCGCCGGCGAGCGCGCCGCCCGGCCGGCACGCGCCGCCCGCCCGAACGGGCAGTGGAAGGTGGACGGCACCGAGCCGCTCAACGCCAACGAGGAGCTCAAGCGCGCGGGCAACGGCCTCGACGTGCGCGAGCGCATCGAGACGATCTACGCCCGCGAGGGCTTCGACTCCATCCCCGGCGACGACCTGCACGGCCGCTTCCGGTGGTGGGGCCTCTACACCCAGCGCAAGCCCGGGATCGACGGGGGCAAGACGGCGACGCTCGAGCCGCACGAGCTCGAGGACAGGTACTTCATGCTCCGCGTCCGCTCGGACGGCCAGGAGCTCGACGTCCGCGCGCTGCGCGTCCTCGGCGGCATCTCGCGCGACTTCGCGCGGGGGTCGGCCGACATCACCGACCGGCAGAACATCCAGTACCACTGGATCGAGATCGAGTCCGTCCCCGAGATCTGGGACCGCCTCGCGACCGTCGGCCTCGAGACGACGACGGCCTGCGGCGACACCCCGCGCGGCTTCCTCGGCAGCCCGGTCGCCGGCATCGCGGCGGACGAGATCATCGACCCGACTCCCGTGATCCTCGAGATCAAGCGCCGGTACATCGGCGACCCCGAGCTCGCGAACCTCCCGCGCAAGTTCAAGACCGCGATCACCGGGCACCCCAGCCTCGACGTCGTGCACGAGATCAACGACGTGTCGCTCGTCGGCGTCGTGCACCCCGAGCTCGGCCCCGGCTACGACCTCTGGGTCGGCGGCGCGCTCTCGACGACCCCGCGCCTCGGCGAGCGCCTGGGCGCCTTCGTCACCGAGGAGCAGGCGGCCGACGTGTGGCACGGCGTCGTGCGGATCTTCCGCGACTACGGCTACCGCCGGCTGCGCAACAAGGCGCGCCTGAAGTTCCTCCTCGCCGACTGGGGCACGGAGAAGTTCCGCGAGGTGCTCGAGAGCGAGTACCTCGGGTACCGCCTCGCCGACGGCCCCGCGCCCGCGCCGGCGACCGGTCCGGGCGACCACGTGGGCGTGCACCTCCAGAAGGACGGGGACTACTACGTCGGGGCCGCCCCCGTCGTGGGGCGCGTGGGCGGCAGCACGCTCACGGGTCTCGCGGACCTGGTGGAGAAGGTCGGCGCCCGGTCGGTGCGCCTCACGGCGCACCAGAAGCTGGTCGTCCTGGGGGTGCCGCCCGAGGGCGTGGACGAGCTCGTCGCGGGCCTCGAGCCGCTCGGGCTCACCGCCCGGCCGAGCCCGTTCCGCCGCTCGACCATCGCGTGCACGGGCATCGAGTTCTGCAAGCTCGCGATCGTCGACACCAAGGACACGGCCGCGCGCGTCATCGGCGAGCTCGAGGAGCGCCTCGCGGACGTCCCGTCGCTGGTCGAGCGGCCGCTCGACCTCAACATCAACGGCTGCCCCAACTCGTGCGCGCGCATCCAGACGGCGGACATCGGCCTGAAGGGCCAGATCATCACCGTCGACGGCGAGCAGATGCCCGGGTACCAGGTGCACCTCGGCGGCGGCCTCGTCGGCACGGGGCGCGACGAGGGCGGGCTCGGGCGCACGGTGCGCGGTCTCAAGGTGCCCGCGACGCAGATCGCCGACTACGTCGAGCGCGTCGTGCGCCGCTACGAGGCGGACAAGGACGGCGCCGAGACGTTCGCCGAGTGGGCGCACCGGGCCGACGAGGAGGCGCTCCAGTGAGCGGGGACCAGGACGTGACCACCACGACGGCCGGCACCACGCCGTCGGGCGCTCCCGACCCGCTGGCCGCGCTGCGCGCCGCGGCGCAGGCCAGGGCCGAGCAGCGCGAGAGCGCGAAGGCCGCGCACCACGCGGAGCGCGCACGGCACGGCCGGCCGAAGCGGTCGCTCGACGAGCTGCGCGAGATCGCGCGGCGCGGCGCGGGGCTGCTGCACGGCGCGGGCACGCCCGGCGTCGAGGGCGCCACGCGCCCCGAGGCGACCGCGGAGGAGGTCATCGCCTGGGCGGCGCGCGAGTTCGGGACGTCCGTCGCGGTGGCGTGCTCCATGGCCGACGCCGTGCTCCCCCACGTCGTGGCGGCGCAGATCCCCTGGGTCGACGTGCTGTTCCTCGACACGGGGTACCACTTCGCCGAGACGGTCGGCACGCGGGACGCCGTCGAGCAGCAGATGGACGTGACGATCGTCGACGTCCGGCCCGAGCTCACGGTCGCCCAGCAGGACGCCGCGCACGGCAAGGACCTGTTCTCGCGCGACCCCGGCCTGTGCTGCCAGATGCGCAAGGTCGAGCCCCTGCACCGCACGCTCGCGGGCTACGAGGTGTGGGTCACGGGAGTGCGCCGTGACGAGGCGCCGACCCGGACGGGCACGCCCCTCGTCACGTTCGACGAGAAGAACGGGCTCGTGAAGATCAACCCGCTCGCGGCCTGGTCGTTCGACGACCTGCTCGCGTACGCCGCGCGGCACCAGGTGATCCTCAACCCCCTGCTGAACGACGGCTACCCGTCGATCGGCTGCCAGCCGTGCACCCGGCGCGTCGCGCCGGGCGAGGACCCGAGGGCCGGCCGCTGGGCGGGGCTCGACAAGACAGAGTGCGGACTCCACGTATGAGGACGGGCATGACGACCATCGACCTGACGACCGACGCACCGGGCTCCCCCGCCGGTGCTCCCGCCGGCGCAAGCGCGGACGCGCCGGTCCCCGGCTCGGCGCTGCCCGGCGGGCGCCGTCTCGCGCAGCTCGACGCGCTCGAGAGCGAGGGCATCCACATCGTCCGCGAGGTGGTGGCCGAGTTCGAGCGCCCCGTGCTGCTGTTCAGCGGCGGCAAGGACTCCGTGGTGATGCTGCACCTCGCGGTCAAGGCGTTCGCGCCCGGCCCCGTGCCGTTCCCCGTGCTGCACGTGGACACGGGCCACAACTTCCCCGAGGTGCTCGCCTACCGCGACGCGACGGCGGCCCGCCTGGGCCTGCGGCTCGAGGTCGCGAGCGTCCAGGACTACCTCGACGACGGCCGCCTGCGCGAGCGCGCGGACGGGACGCGCAACCCCCTGCAGACGCAGCCGCTGCTCGACGCGATCTCGGGGCACAAGTTCGACGCCGTGTTCGGCGGCGGCCGGCGCGACGAGGAGAAGGCGCGCGCCAAGGAGCGCGTGTTCTCGCTGCGCGACGAGTTCGGCCAGTGGGACCCGCGCAACCAGCGCCCTGAGCTGTGGAACCTCTACAACGGGCGCCACCGGCCCGGCGAGCACGTCCGCGTGTTCCCGCTGTCGAACTGGACCGAGCTCGACGTGTGGCGCTACATCGCACGCGAGCGCATCGAGCTCCCCGAGCTCTACTACGCGCACGAGCGCGAGGTGTTCGACCGCGACGGGATGCTGCTCGCCGTCGGGCCGTACTCGGAGCCCCGCACGGACGCCGAGGCCGCGTCGCGGCGGACCGAGACGGTGCGCTACCGGACCGTCGGCGACATGTCGTGCACCGGCGCCGTGCGGTCGGACGCGACGGGCGTCGAGGACGTCATCGCCGAGGTCGCCGCGACGCGCATCACCGAGCGCGGCGCGACCCGCGCCGACGACCGCCTCTCCGAGGCCGCCATGGAGGACCGCAAGAAGGAGGGGTACTTCTGATGGGCACCCAGACCAGCACCGGCGCCGCCACCGAGGGCACGACCGTCCCGCTCGACGACGCGCGCCGCGGCACGCTGCTGCGCCTCGCGACGGCGGGCTCCGTCGACGACGGCAAGTCCACGCTCGTGGGCCGCCTCCTCTTCGACTCGAAGTCCGTGCTCGCGGACCAGCTCGACGCCGTCGAGCGCGTCTCGCGCGACCGCGGCCTCGAGTCGGCCGACCTCGCGCTCCTCACGGACGGACTGCGCGCCGAGCGCGAGCAGGGCATCACGATCGACGTGGCGTACCGGTACTTCGCGACCGCGCGCCGGTCGTTCATCCTCGCCGACTGCCCCGGGCACGTGCAGTACACGCGCAACACCGTCACGGGAGCGTCGACGGCGGACGTCGTCGTGCTGCTCATCGACGCGCGCAAGGGCCTGCTCGAGCAGACGCGCCGCCACCTCGCGGTCGCGAGCCTCCTGCGCGTGCCCCACGTCGTCGTCGCGGTCAACAAGATCGACCTCGTCGACTACAGCGAGGCCCGGTACGAGGAGCTCGCGGCGGACATCCGCACGGCCGCGACCTCGCTCGGCGTCGGCGACGTGCACACCATCCCGGTGTCCGCGCTCGTGGGCGACAACGTGGTGGACCGCGCGAGCGCGAACACGCCCTGGTACGACGGCCCGAGCCTGCTCGAGCTGCTCGAGGAGCTCCCGACGGGCGACGACCCGGAGACCGAGGCGTTCCGCTTCCCCGTCCAGGTGGTCATCCGCCCGCAGGCCGCGGCCGACGAGCGCTACCGCGACTACCGCGGGTACGCCGGGCAGGTGGCGTCGGGCGTCGTGACGGTCGGGGACGAGGTCGTCGTGCTGCCGTCCGGTCGCCGCACGACCGTCGTCGGGATCGACACGGCCGACTCGCTCGCGTCCGGCGAGGTGCTCAGGGAGGCGTTCGCGCCGCAGTCCGTGACGATCCGCCTCGCCGACGACGTGGACGTCGCGCGCGGCGACCTCATCGCCTCCGCCGCGGAGGCCCCCGAGGTCACGCAGGACGTCGAGGGCACCGTCGCGTGGCTCAGCGACCGACCGCTCCTGCCCGGCGCGCGCGTGCTGCTCAAGCACACGACCCGCACGGTGCAGGCGGTGGTGCGCGACGTCGTCGGGCGGCTCGACCTCGACACCGCCGAGCTCGACCCCGCCGAGCGTCTCGACCTCAACGACATCGGCCGCGTGACCCTGCGGCTCGCGTCGCCCGTCGCGGCCGAGGAGTACGTCGTGGCCCGCCGCACGGGCGCGTTCCTGCTCGTCGACGCCCAGGACGGCGGCACGCTCGCCGCCGGCATGGTCGGCGACGCGCTCGCCGCCGCCCGGCGTCCGGCGTCCCGGCCCGGCTCGTACGCGATCTAGGCTGGACGCCGTGACCGCACCCGAGCACGAGACGTACCCCCTGGGCCTGCGTCTCGACGGTCGCCGGGCCGTCGTCGTCGGCGGCGGCCCCGTCGCGGCGCGCCGCACGCGCGGGCTCCTCGACGCGGGCGCCGTCGTGACCGTCGTCGCGCCGTTCGTCTGCGAGGACCTCGCGGAGCTGCTCGCGGTGCACGGCCCCGCCGGCGACGCGCACGGGCACGTCGCCCTGCCCGCGGACCACGGTGCGCGGCTGTCGTGGGTGCGGCGCGACTACCTCACCGGGGACCTCGACGGCGCGTGGCTCGTCCACGCCGCGACCGGCGACCCGGGCGTGGACTCCCAGGTCGCGGCCGATGCCGAGGCCGACCGGGTCTTCTGCGTCGCCGCGGGCGACGCGGACCTCGCGACCGCGTGGGTGCCCGCCGTGGCACGCACGCGCGTCCCGGGCGGCGCGTCCCGCGGTGGCCCGGCCGCGGAGGTCACGGTGTCCGTCAACGCGGGCCGGGACCCGCGCCGCGCCCAGCGCGTCCGCGACGCCGTCGCGGCGCTGCTCGAGACGGGAGAGCTCCCGCTCCGTGCGGTCCGCCCGGCGGGCACGCGCCCCACGGCCGACGACGACGCCCCCCGCGCCGGGGCCGTCTCGGAGCCGCTCGTGCGGCCGGTGGGGACGGTCGCGCTCGTCGGGGGCGGCCCCGGCGACGCCGGGCTGATCTCGGTGCGGGGACGCCGCCTCCTGGCGGAGGCGGACGTCGTCGTGGTCGACCGGCTCGGGCCGCGCGGCCTGCTCGCCGAGCTCGGCGACGACGTCGAGGTCGTGGACGTCGGCAAGACGCCGGGCCACCACCCGGTGCCGCAGTCGGAGATCAACCGGATCCTCGTGCACCATGCGCTCGTCGGGCGGCGGGTCGTGCGCCTCAAGGGCGGCGACCCCTACGTGTTCGGGCGCGGCGGCGAGGAGGCCGAGGCGTGCCGCGAGCACGGCATCCCGGTCGAGGTCGTCCCGGGCGTGACGAGCGCCGTCTCCGTGCCCGCCGCGGCGGGCATCCCCGTCACGCACCGCGGCCTGTCGCGCGGGTTCACCGTGCTCACCGGGCACGAGGACGTCGGCAAGGTCCCCGCCGCGACCGACCACACGGTCGTCCTGCTCATGGGCGTCTCTCGCCTCGCGGAGACGGCCGCCGCGCTCGTGGCGCAGGGCCGTCCGCCCGAGACGCCGGTCGCGGTCGTGGAGGACGGCTACGGCCCGCGCCAGCGCACGACCGTCGGCACCCTCGCGACCATCGCCGACCGCGCGCGCGAGGCGGGCGTCCGCCCGCCGGCCGTGACCGTCGTCGGCGACGTGGTGACCCTCTCCCCCGCCTGGCCCGCCGACGCCGCCCACGACGGCCACGGCGCGCGTCGCCGCTCCGGGTAGCCGCGGGCTCAGCCTCCCGGTCGCGCCGGGTCGTCGTGCGGGACCAGCACCCGCACGCCCGGGCGGTCGAGCACGGTCGTCGTCGCCTCGTCGAGAGCCCGCCACGTCTCGTCGCTGAACCCGTCGCCGGTCGTCCGCACGAGGACGGCGGACGTCCCCGAGGTCAGGTAGCGCAGCGCCTCGGCCTGCCAGGCGAGGTTCCGACGGCGCGGGACGGCCTCCCCGTCGGCGTCGCGCGCGCCGAGGTCGTAGGTGTACCCCGAGAGGTCCACCGGGAGCTCGCAGCCGCGCTCCAGGTCGCGGCTCAGCACGTCGAGGACGGCCAGCATCCCGGGGGAGTCGGCGCGCACGCAGCCGTCGTCCGGGAGCCGGGCCGCGACCTCGGCCGTCGGGAGGGGCACGAAGCGGGGCGCGGTCAGCACGGCCGCCACCAGGAGGGCTCCCGCCCCGGCGCTCAGGACCGTCCCCGCCACGACCCGGCCCGGGCGCGGCAGGAGCGAGCACGCCGCTGCCAGGACGAGGACCAGGGCGGGCGCCGGGAAGGCGGCGTACTGCGCGTACGCGGACGGCGCGGCCAGCAGCACGCCGACCTGCGCCACGAGCAGCACGACCCAGAGCCGTCCCCGCCGCCCGGCCCAGGCGACGACCGCCGCGACGGTCAGCAGCACCAGCACGGTCCAGACGGCCGCGACCTGGGCCCGGTGCGACACGAGCTCCTCGAGACCTCCCGTCCCCGTGATCCACACGAGCCGCTGCTCGAGGTCTTTCGGCTCCCGCGGCCGGCCGAGCTGGGAGAGCACCACCATGCGGACCATGTCCGGGCCCGCGGCGAGGAGGAACGGCAGCAGCACGGTCGCCAGCGCGACGACGGCGCCCGCGGCGGCGCGGGCGGCGGTGCGCCACCCGGCGACGGCCAGGAGCCAGAGGAGCACGACGGCCAGCGGCACGACGCCCCAGATCTTGACCGTCGCGCCGAGCCCGAGGACGGCGCCGCCCGCCCACGCCCAGAGACGCCCGTTGCCGGTGCCCTCCCGGCGTGCGTCGAGGCCCCGGAGCAGCAGCACGACCCCGCCGAGCAGGCACAGGGAGCCCAGGGGCTCGAGCAGCGTGAGGCGCTCGGCCCACGCCGCGGCGTAGGACACCGCGTACAGGACGCCGCCCACGACCGCGGCCGTCGCGCCCCACCGGCGCGCGACGCGCGTCACGAGCACGGCGTTGGCCGCGCCGACGAGCATGAGGCCGACGCGCGCGGCGACCAGGGCGTGGTCGTCGCTCGTCCATGCGGTGAGCCCCGCGAAGGGCGTCAGGGCGAGCATCGAGCCGGGCGGGTGCAGCAGCAGGAAGTCCCGGTAGGGCAGGCGGCCGTGCACGAACGCCACCGCCGCCGAGAAGTACACGCCGTCGTCGTACCCGCGGTACGCACCGACCCCGGCCGAGCCGCCGACGAGGTGCCACCGCACCGCGAACGCCAGCACCGCCACGACGGCGGCCACGATCCACCCCCACCGAGCGGCAGCGGGCTCGCGGCGCGGGGCACGGGCTGCCATGCTCACACCCGCCAGTGTGCGTCAGGCCCGGGGCGGGCGCGCGACACGGGGCGGTGCCGCTAGAGGAGGCGGCGCTGGGCCGCCCAGCGGGTGAGCTCGTGGCGGGAGGACAGCTGGAGCTTGCGCAGGACCGCGGAGACGTGGGTCTCGACCGTCTTGATCGAGATGAACAGCTCGGACGCGACCTCGCGGTAGGTGTACCCGCGCGCGATGAGGCGCATGACCTCCTGCTCGCGCGCGGACAGCCGGTCCAGCTCGTCGTCGCGCACCGCGACGTCGCCCGCCCCCGTGCCGAACGCGTCGAGCACGAAGCCCGCGAGGCGCGGCGAGAACACCGCGTCGCCGCCCGCGACCTGCCCGACGGCGGCCGACAGGTCCGGCCCGGAGATCGCCTTCGTCACGTAGCCGCGCGCACCGGCGCGGATGACCGCGACGACGTCCTCCGCGGCGTCGGACACCGACAGCGCGAGGAACCGCACGTCGCCGAGCACGTCGGCGCAGCGCTGGACGACCTCCGCGCCGCCGCCCCCGCTGCCGCCCGGCAGGTGCACGTCGAGGAGCACGACCGGGGGGCGCAGCTCGTGCACGCGCGCGACGGCGGACTCGACGTCGTCCGCCTCCCCCACCACGGTGACGAGGGCGGGGTCGAGGCTCGCGCGCACTCCCGCCCGGAACATGTGGTGGTCGTCGACGAGCACCACCGGGACGGGGCCGGTCGCGGGTCCGCCGGCGGCCGGCGTGCTGGGGATGGTCGTCACGGGGTCTCCTGGTTCGACGGTGCGCTCGACGGCGGGCGGGCGGGCTCGGGCTCGGCCGTCAGGGCGCGCGGCACGCGCAACCGTACCTCCGTGCCCCATCCGGGCCTGCTGATGATCTCGGCCTTCCCGCCGCGGCGCTGGACCCGGCCGAGGATCGACTCGCGGACGCCGAACCGGTCGGGTGCGACGTCCTCCATGTCGAAGCCGTCGCCGCGGTCGCGCACGAAGACCTCGACGGCCGCGTCGCTGACCTCCAGGTAGACCGAGTAGGGCGGACCGCCGTGCGCGACGGCGTTGACGAGCGCCTCGCGGGTCGCCTGCAGCAGCGCCGCCGTCTCCTGCGTGGGCGTGCAGTCGCCCACCACGACGACGTCGACCACGACCGGCCCGGGGTCGGTCTCGCCGGTCGACCCGCCGGGCGCCCCGACGGGCGCGCCGATGGGCTCCGCACGACGGCCCACGCGCCCGTCCTCGACCTCCGCGACGAGCCCGCGCAGCTCGGCGGCGAGCGACGTCCCGGGCGAGGGGCGGTCGTCGTACAGCCACTCGCGCAGCTCGCGCTCCTGGGCACGCGCGAGGCGCGCGACGGTGTCGGCGTCGGACGACCGGGCGCGGATGAGGGCGAGCGTCTGCAGCACCGAGTCGTGCAGGTGCGCCGCGATGTCGGCGCGCTCGGCCTCGCGGGCGCGCGCGGCGCGCTCGTCGCCGAGCTCGCGCACGAGCTTGAGCCACCACGGGGCGAGCACGATCGCGACGCCGGCGAGCACCGCGACCGCCGCGACCGCCGCGCGGACGATCTGGGTGGGCCGCGCGTCCTGCCCCACGAGGAGGACGATGCCCACGAGGACGAGCACGACGCCGCCCGCGATGCGGAGGACCCCGGCGGGCGTGCGCCCGCCGGCCCGGGTGAGCAGCCGGCCGCGCTCGACGGCGTCGAGCTGGCTCCACGCGAGCGCCGCGCCCACGAGCGCGATGAGGACCGGGATCACCCACGACACCTCGACGTCGACGCCCGTGCGCAGCGCCACGAGCAGTGCGGCACCCCCCAGCAGGACGACGCCGATCGCGACGTCGCGCACGGGCAGGCGGCGCACGCTGCCCTGGAGCCGGGGGGCGAGCCGCGACAGCGACGCCGGGCGCTGCTCGTCCCGTGCCGCGGCCGGGTCGCCGGACGGGACCGTGAGCCACCAGAACACGTAGAGCGCGACGCCCGCGCCGCCCGCGAGCCCGAGGAGCGCCATCACGAGGCGCACCACCCCGACGCTCACGCCCAGGTGGGCCGCGAGCCCGGCGCACACGCCCGCGACCCACCGGCCGCGCTCGGGGCGGCGCAGCGGCAGGCCGCGGGGTCGGGAACCGGGCCCGGCACCGGTGGGTGCACCGGGCCGCGGGCCGGGGCGGGCAGGAGTCGTCACCCCCCGATCGTCACACGTCGCGGGCGCCCGGAGCGTCCCCGGACGGGGAAACCAGGGTCGGTCCGCAGCCGGTTCAGGGTCGGGTCAGGGTGGCACCCGATACCGGCGGGCCGGCTCCCGGGCCAGCATGGTGGCCATGAGCACTCCCGACCTTCCCGGACCCGGCGCCCAGCCCGGGCCCTCCGGCGGCGCCGCCGACGCGTCCGGCGCGCAGCCCGGCACCGTCCCTCCCGGGCCGAGCGGACCCGACCCCGCGTGGGCCAGGCCCGCCGGCCCGTCCGACCCCGGCCAGGGCCCTCCGCAGGGCAGCCCCCAGGGCCCTCCGCAGGGCCCTGGCGGGACCCGCCCGAACGGCACCGACGGCTTCTTCGACGCCGTCCGCCGCGTGGGCATCTTCCGCTCGGACGACCGGTGGATCGGCGGCGTCGCGTCCGGCGTCGCCGAGCGGTTCGGGATCGACCCGCTCGTCGTGCGCGGGCTCCTCTTCGTGACGTTCTTCCTGTCGGGCGCCGGGCTCGTCCTCTACGGCGCGGCCTGGGCCCTGCTGCCGGAGCGTCGGGACGGGCGCATCCACCTCCAGGAGGCGTTCCGCGGCAACGTGGACGTCGCGCTGCTCGGCGCGGCCGCGTTCGTCGTCGTCGGGTTCTCCTGGGGCGGCGGCTGGTGGTCGTGGTGGGACGCGCTCCACCTCGGGTGGCTGACCGGCCTGTTCTGGGTCGCGGCGTTCGTCACCGTGGCGGTCGTCGTGGTCTCCGCGCTCACCCAGCGCGGCCCCCGGGGGCCCCAGGGCGCACCGCCGCAGGCGCCGCCGTGGCCCGGTGGCCCCGGCGCACCCGGCCACGGCCCAGGTGGACCGGGCTACGGTCCGGGCGGGCCGGCCTACGGACCGGGCGGGCCGGCCTTCGGTCCGGGCGGGCCGGGCTACGGTCCGGGCGCTGCCGGTGGCGACCCCGCGCCGGCCGACGCCCCGTGGGGCTCCCCGGGAGCGCCGTCGGGCACCGCGCCGTCGGGTCCGCAGGACCGCACGACCTGGTCCGCCGAGGCGAGCCCGTACGCCTCGACCGCGCCCGGCGCCACCGCGCCCCTCCCCCCGTACGCCCCGGGCGCACCGCTCGGCGCGACCGCGGCACCGCAGCGGGCCCACCAGGGACCGCGGAACCCGTCCGCGCAGCAGCCCCCGAGGCCTCCGCGCGCCCCCCAGCCGCCGAAGCCCCCGCGGCCTCGCGGACCCGGCGCGACCACGACGGGGGTCGTGGTCGGGCTGAGCCTCCTGCTCGGTGCGTTCCTGCTCGTCGTCGACCGGCAGGGCGAGCTGCCCTGGCCCGTGTTCCTCACCTGGGCGGGCTTGTCCGGGATCCTCGCGGGCCTGGCGATCGTCGTGAGCGGCCTGCGCGGGCGCACCAGCGGCGGCCTCGGCTGGCTCGCGGTGCTCCTGCTGGTCGTCGCGCTCCCCGCGTCCGCGTGGCGGTCCGCCCCGTTCACGTTCTTCCTCGACGACTCCGTGCGGACCGTCACGGACAGCACGCACCGCGTGACCGACCCGGACGTCGCCGAGGAGGGCTTCGGCGTGACCTTCGGCGACCCGACGATCGACCTCTCCGGGCTGGACCTGTCCGACGCGTCCGGCGCGTCCCCCGTGGAGGTCCCGATCCAGCTCGGCGCCGGGGACGCGACCATCGTCGTGCCCGACGGCGTCCCCGTCCGCGCCCAGGTCCAGGTGCTCGCCGGGAACGCCCGCTGGCACGTCGACGGCGACCGGCAGGAGATCGGCGGCGTCAGCACGCAGCCGGTCACGTTCGACAACGACGAGGTCCAGTCCGGCGACGACCCGCTGCTCGTGCTGCAGGTCGAGGTCGGTGCCGGCCAGATCACGATCGAGGAGGACTGATGAACGACTCCGGACGCCGCGACGACGAGACGCGGCCGCTCGGCGACGAGCTGTTCCACACCCCGCAGGCCGGGTCCCCGGAGGCGGACGCCCACCCGACGGTCCCGCTGACCACCGAGCCTCCGGCCACGGAGCCGCTCGGGTCGCCCCGACCCGCGGTCCACCCCACGGAGCCGCTGCCCACCACGCAGGCACGGGACGGGGAGACCTCCGTCCTGGACGTGGGCGTGCCCGCGCACACGGGTGCTGCTCCGGACGGCACGACGACGTCCGGCCAGGCCGCCGGTCCCGTGCCACCGGTCGCGCCGTCCGCCTCGGCGACGCCCTCGACGCCCTCGGCGCCCGCGTCGCCCGTCGCACCCGCCGGACCCCCGTCGCCCGGCCGGCGCGGACCGCGCGTCTCCACGATCGTGTGGGGATTCGTCCTCGTCGCGTTCGGCGTCGTCGTCCTCGCCGCCGCGCTCGGTGCGCGGGTCGACCTCGGGCTGGCCACGATCGTCGTGCTCGCCGCGGCGGGCCTCACGCTCGTGGTCGGGTCGATCGTCTCGGGGGCTCGGCGCCGACGCGGCTGAGCCCGGACCCGTCGCGCGCGGACCCGGCGACCAGGGACGCACCCGGGCGGGAGACACCGAGGGGCCGTGGCACGTGTGCCACGGCCCCTCGCCGTGTCCGAGCGACGCCGCCCCGCACGCTCTCCCCGGTGCGACCCGGTGGGAACGGGTCCTCGGCGTCCGGACGGACGGCCGGGACGATCAGGGGGTGGGCTCGTCACCCCGGCGCTCGGGCGAGGTGCCCGTGGGTCCGGTCACGGGCGGCGTCGTGTCCGGTGAGGCGGCGGGCGACGCGCCGGGGGCGGACGGCGTCCCGGTGCCCGGTGCGCCGGTCGGCTCGACCGGGGTCGCGGCCGCGCGGGCCTCGGCGCCGGGCGTCGAGAGCGCGGACGTGCGGCCCGGCGCCTCGACGGGACGAGTCGGCTCCGGACGGACGGGCGGGGCGGTCGGCGCGGGCTCCGCGTGCGCGGGGGCGGCGTGGCGTCCCGCGTCCGACAGGTCGCCCGACGACGTGTACGCCCCCGGCGTCTCGACCGCGACGCTGGGGCCGCCCGCGAGCCGCCGGAGCGCGATCCCGACGAGGATGAACAGGATGCCGAGCCCCATGACGAGCAGGCACACCCCGAACGCGACGACGGACGTGAAGAGCGACGCCCGGAGGAACGACGCCGTCATGACCGTCTGCCGCGTGGGGTCGTCCTGGTCGAGCTCGGCGTACGTCTGGCCGCCGCTCGCCTCGAGCGCGTGCTTGTTGATGACCTCGGCCTGCGCGTACGCGGTGAGCGGCCCGTTGACGTGGCGGCCCGCCAGGAACGACGCGTCGTCCGAGACGGTGATCTCCTCGGCGGACAGCTGGTTCGCCACCACGATCCAGGTGCCGATGCCCGCGAGGAGGAGGACGATGCCGGCGATGATCGACACGAGGCCGATGCCTCGGGCCCCCTTGGCCGGCGTGACGGTGACGGTGCTCGACATGGCGCGTTCTCCCCTTCGTCAGGACCCACCTGCTGCCGCACCGCGGTCCGCGACCCGCGGGCGCGGGTCCGCCGCAGGGCGGTCGAACCACCCATACGGGACCCACGGTAGCGACGACGGCGGTCCCCCGCGCGGCGAACGCGCACCTCAGCGCCGCGCCGGGATGGGAGGATGCCGACCGTGCGCATCACCCACCTGACCGACTGCTACCTCCCCCTGCTCGGCGGGATCGAGACCCAGGTCGCGCGGCTCGCGCAGCAGCAGGCGGCGGCCGGCCACGACGTCTCGGTCGTGTGCACCACGCCGGCGCGCCCCGGCGCGCACGGCGTGTCGACCGAGCGGGACGGCGACGTCACGGTGCACCGGCTCGCGGCGCGCGTGCCGGGCGGCTACCCCGTCCACCCGCGCGCCCCGCACCACGTGGCGCGGATCCTCGGCGCGGACCGGCCCGACGTCGTGCACCTGCACATGGGCGTCCTCACCCCCTCGACGCAGGCGTCGCTGCGCACGGTCGTGCGCGCCGGGCTGCCCGCCGTGCTCACCGTGCACAGCGTGTGGGGCGGGGCCGCGAAGGCGTTCGCCGCGCTCGACCGCGTCACACGCTGGTCGAGCTGGCCCGTGCTCTGGTCGGCGGTGAGCGCGCTGACCGCCGCTCCCCTGCGCCGCATCGTCGGCGACCACGGCGAGGTCGTGGTCCTGCACAACGGCCTCGACCTCGACGCGTGGCGCGTCCCGCGCACCGAGCGCGCCGACCGCATGGAGGGCGCGGCCCTCCACGTCGTGGCCGCGACGCGGTTCGCGCCGCGCAAGCGCGTGCTGCCGTTCCTGGAGGTCGTGCGGGACGCCGTCGGGCGCCTCCCCGAGGGGGCGCTCCACGTGACGCTCGCCGGAGACGGACCGGAGCTGGCCGACGCGCGGCGCTTCGTCACGGAGCACGGGCTGGGGTCGGTCGTGTCGCTGCCCGGCCGCCTCGACGCGACCGGGCTCAAGCGCCTCTACGCACGGGCCGACGTGTTCGCCGCGCCCGCCGTCGAGGAGGCGTTCGGCATCGCCGCGCTCGAGGGCCAGGCCGCCGGGCTGGTGGTGCTCACCCGCTCGCAGTCGGGCGTCGCGGAGCGCCTCACCGACGGCGTCGACGCGCTCCTCGCGGACGACGACGCCGAGCTCGCCGACGCGCTCGTGCGGCTCGCGACCGAGGACGACCTGCTCGACCGGATCGTCGCGCACAACCGGGACGTGCCGTCGTCGGCGGGCTGGCCGCGCGTCCTCGCCGACGTGGAGCGGGCGTACGAACGGGCCGCGACGATCGCCGTGGATCGTCGGGCCCGTCCGTCCCGCTAGGGGGTCACTCCCACTCGATGGTGCCCGGGGGCTTGCTCGTCACGTCGAGCACGACGCGGTTGACCTCGGAGACCTCGTTGGTGATGCGCGTCGAGATGACGGACAGCACGTCGTAGGGCAGGCGCGTCCAGTCGGCCGTCATCGCGTCCTCGGACGAGACGGGGCGCAGCACGATCGGGTGGCCGTAGGTGCGGCCGTCGCCCTGGACGCCGACCGAGCGGACGTCGGCGAGCAGCACGACGGGGCACTGCCAGATCTCGTCGTCGAGTCCCGCCTTCGTCAGCTCCTCGCGCGCGATCGCGTCGGCCGCGCGCAGCGTCTCGAGCCGGTCCGCCGTGACCTCGCCGACGATGCGGATGCCGAGGCCGGGACCGGGGAACGGCTGACGGGCGACGATCTCCTCGGGGACGCCGAGCTCGCGGCCGACCGCGCGGACCTCGTCCTTGAACAGCGTCCGCAGCGGCTCGACGAGCGAGAACTGGAGGTCGTCGGGCAGGCCGCCGACGTTGTGGTGGCTCTTGATGTTCGCCGCGCCCTCGCCGCCGCCGGACTCGACGACGTCCGGGTAGAGCGTGCCCTGCACGAGGAACTTCACCTCGGCGCCGTGCTCGCCCGCGTCCTCGACGATCTGGCGCGCGGCGTCCTCGAACACACGGATGAACTCGCGGCCGATGATCTTGCGCTTGGTCTCCGGGTCGCTGTGCCCGGCGAGCGCCGTGAGGAACCGCTCCTTCTCGTCGCGGATCACGAGGTTGACGCCCGTCGCCGCGACGAAGTCGCGCTCGATCTGCTCGACCTCGCCCGCGCGCATCAGCCCGTGGTCGACGTGCACGCACGTGAGCTGGTCGCCCACCGCGCGCTGCACGAGCGCCGCGGCGACGGCGGAGTCGACGCCGCCCGAGAGCGCGCAGATGACGCGCGCGTCGCCGACCTGGGCGCGGATCGCCGCGACCTGGTCCGCGATGACGTTGCCGGGCGTCCAGTCCGGGGCCAGCCCGGCGCCGTCGTACAGGAAGTGCTCCAGCACGGTCTGGCCGTGCGCGGAGTGCTTGACCTCGGGGTGCCACTGCACGCCGTAGAGGCGACGCTCGCGGTCCTCGAACGCGGCGACCGGCGAGCCCGACGACGTCGCGAGGACCTCGAAGCCCTCGGGCGCGCGGTGCACCGCGTCGCCGTGGCTCATCCACGTGGTCTGGTGCTCCGGCGTGCCGTCGAGCAGCACGCCCGCGGCGCACACCTCGACCTCGGTGCCGCCGTACTCGCGCAGGCCCGTCTGGGCGACCTCGCCGCCGAGCGCCTTGGCCATGGCCTGGAAGCCGTAGCAGATGCCCATCACGGGCACGCCGGCCTCGAACAGCGCCGGGTCGACGAACGGCGCGCCGGTCGCGTACACCGACGACGGCCCGCCGGAGAGGATGATCGCCACCGGGTCCTTCGCGAGCATCTGCTCGACCGTGAAGGTGTGCGGCACGATCTCGGAGTAGACCTTGGCCTCGCGCACGCGGCGCGCGATGAGCTGCGCGTACTGGGCGCCGAAGTCGACGACGAGCACGGGGCGCGGGGTCGCGGCGACCTCGGCGGTGGTGGGGGTGTCGGGAGCGGTGGCGGGTGACGTCACGGCTCCAGGATAGTCGCCGCGCGGCGCGGTCCCGTCCCGCGTCTCAGGCGCCGGTGGGTTCGGCGGCGCGCTCGGCCGCTCGCTCGGCGACCCGCCCGCGCAGCGCCCGAGCGGCGGCCTCCGGGTCTGGCGCCTGCGTGATCGCCCGCACGACGACGACGCGGGTCGCCCCGGCGTCGAGGACCGCGTCCAGCCGCTCCGCGTCGATCCCGCCGATCGCGAACCAGGGCGTCGTGGGCCGGGTCGCGGCGACGTCGCGCAGCAGGTCGAGCCCGACCGCGGCGCGCCCCGGCTTCGTCGGCGTCGCCCAGAGGGGGCCCACGCAGAAGTAGTCGACGTCCGGGTCCGCCTCGGCCGCGGCCGCCTGGTCGGCCGAGTGGGTGGACCGGCCGAGCACCGGCGCGGCCCCGAGCAGGGATCGCACCGCGGAGGCCGGCAGGTCGCCCTGACCCATGTGGACGACGGGCGCACCGGTGAGCGCCGCCACGTCGGCCCGGTCGTTCACGGCCCACAGGGCGCCGTGCTCCGTCGCGACCCGTGCGACGAGCTCCTGGAGCTCGAGCTCGCGCGCCGCGTCGAGCGTCTTGTCGCGGAGCTGGACCACGTCGACCCCGCCCGCGAGCGCCGCCCGCAGGAAGTCCTCGAGGTCGCCGCGCTCCTCGCGCGCGTCGGTGCACAGGTAGAGGCGTGCGTCGGCGAGCCGGGCCCGCGCGTCGTCCGCAGCCGGCACGGCGCGGTTCGCGGGCGTGGCGAAGGTCTCGGTGCTCACCCGCCGGAGCCTAGCCGCGCCCGCTCCCGCACGCGGGTACTGTGGCCGACAGCACGGGAGCCCCGCACGGGGCTGAGAGGGCGTCGGAGCCGACCGTCGAACCTGATCTGGGTCATGCCAGCGAAGGGAGCGCGCATGCACACCCCTGTCCGTCCCGGGCCCCGCCCGCCGGGAGCCGGCCCTGCCGTGCCCGACGGCGCGCGCGACGTCGTCGTCGTGGGCGGCGGGATCGTGGGGCTCGCCGTGGCGTGGCGCGCCGCGCGCGCCGGTCTGTCGGTCACGGTGCTGGACCCGGCGCCGGGCGACGGCGCGACGCACGCCGCGGCCGGGATGCTCGCCCCCGTCACGGAGGCCGACTTCGGCGAGGACGCGGCGCTGCGCCTGCACCTCGCCGCCGCCGCGGCGTGGCCGGGGTTCGCCGCCGACCTGCGCGCCGCGACCGGGGCCGACGTCGGTCTGCGCACCGCGGGCACCCTCACGCTCGCCTACGACGCCGACGACCTCGCGCTGCTCCGTCGCGTCCTCGCCCTCCACGCGGAGCACGGCCTCGCGTCGCGCGAGCTCACCGTCGCCGACGCCCGTCGGCGCGAGCCGTATCTCGGCCCGCGGGTCGCGGGCGCCGCCTGGGCGCCGGACGACCACGCGGTCGACCCGCGCGCGGTGCACGCCGCCCTGCTCGGCGGGCTGCGCGGCCTGGTCGGTGGCGGCACCGGAGCGGGCTCCGGGCCGGGGACGCTCGCGGGGTCGGGCACCGGATCCGCGGTGGGCGCCGTCGTCGTGCGGGCGTCCGCGACGCGGCTCGCGCTCGGCCGGGCCGGGCGGGTCGTGGGCGTGCACGACGACGCGGGCCGGCTCCACGCGGCGGGTGCGGTCGTCGTCGCGGCGGGCTGGGAGTCCGGGGCGCTCCTCGCGGACGTGCCGGGCGTCGTCGTGCCGACCCGGCCGGTCAAGGGGCAGACGCTGAGGCTCGACGCCGGGCCGGACCTCGCGCTGGAGCACGTGGTGCGCGGGGTCGTGCAGGGGCGACCCGTGTACGTCGTGCCGCGCGACCCGGTCCCGGACGGGCAGGGTCGCGGCGTCACGGGTCACCGGGAGGTCGTCGTCGGCGCGACCACCGAGGAGAACCCCGACGACCGCCGCGCGACCGCGGGCGGCGTCTTCGCCCTGCTGCGCGACGCGCGCGCCCTGCTGCCCGGGATCGACGAGGCCGCGCTCGTCGACGTGACGCCCCGGGCGCGCCCCGCGACCCCGGACAACCTCCCGCTCGTCGGTCCGACCGGCGTCCCGGGGCTGCACCTCGCGACGGGGCACGGCCGCAACGGCATCCTGCTCGCGCCGCTCACCGCCGACGCGGTGATGGCCGGGCTCACGGGTGCCGCGCTCCCGCCCACCGTCGCGGCCGCCCTCGCCCCCACCCGCACCGACCGCTTCGCCGAACCCGGGGTCGCTCCCCACGGCAGGCCCGACCTGGGGAGCGACCCCGGGTTCGGCACCGTCCGGTCCGCCGCGTTCTCCCTGACGACACCGAGGTGATCTCCGTGACCCGACCTGCTCCGACCGCGCTCGTCAACGGCGAGCCGTACCCGCTCGACGCCCCCGTGCACCTCGAGCAGCTCGTCGCGGCGCTCGTGCCCGCGTACGTCGCCGACGGGACGCCGCAGGGTGTCGCCGTCGCGGTGGACGACGCCGTCGTGCCGCGCGGCTCGTGGGCGACGACCGTCGTCGCGCCGGGTGACCGCATCGAGATCGTGACCGCCGTCCAGGGCGGCTGAGGAGGACCCGTGACCACGACCGACATGTCCCCCGCGCCCGCGCACCGACCGTCGGACGGCGGCGACCCGCTCGTCGTCGCCGGCACGACGATCGGGTCCCGCCTCGTCATGGGCACCGGCGGGGCGGCGAACCTGCTCACGCTCGAGGACGCGCTCGTCGCCTCGGGCACCGCACTGACGACCGTCGCGATGCGCCGCGTCGCCGTGCGCGCTGGTGGCGTGGCCTCCCCCGACGCCGGGATCTGGGCGCTCCTCGCGCGCCTCGGCATCCGGGCGCTGCCCAACACGGCCGGGTGCTTCTCGGTGCGCGAGGCCGTGCTCACCGCGCACCTCGCGCGCGAGGCGTGCGGCACCGAGTGGGTCAAGCTCGAGGTGATCGCCGACGACGTCACGCTCCTGCCCGACCCCGTCGGCCTCGTCGAGGCGGCCGAGCAGCTCGTGCGCGACGGGTTCGTCGTGCTGCCCTACACGAACGACGACCCGATCCTCGCGCGCCGGCTCGAGGACGTCGGGTGCGCCGCCGTCATGCCGCTCGGCGCGCCGATCGGCACCGGCCTCGGCATCCTCAACCCCCGCAACATCGAGGCGATCGCCGCCGCCGCGCGCGTGCCCGTGATCCTCGACGCGGGGATCGGCACGGCGTCCGACGCCGCGCAGGCCATGGAGCTCGGGTGCGCCGGCGTCCTGCTCGCGACCGCCGTCACGCGCGCCGCCGACCCGGTCCGCATGGCGCACGCGATGCGCCTCGCCGTCGAGTCGGGCCGCCTCGCCGCCGGTGCCGGCCGCATTCCCCGCCGCGAGGGCGCCCTCGCGAGCTCGTCCCCCCAGGGCCGCCTCGACCTCGCCCTCTGACGCCGGTCCCGCCAGCGGAACAGGCCGTCCTGGCTCGTCAGCCGACCAGGACCCGCGACGTCCACCTGCTCGGCGGGGGCGGACTAGGTGGCCGGGGTCGTTTCCAGGGCGTCGAGGAGGGCGGGGACGCCGCCGACGACCGAGCGGGCGTCGATCCCGGCGGCGCGCGCGACGTCGGCGACGCGGGCCGAGCGGCCGCCGACCGCGCACAGGACGAGCACGGGTCGGTCCGTCGGGAGGTCCGCGAGCGCCGCGGCGGGGTCCCCCGTGAGGAACGTGCCGCTCGGCACGAGGGTCGACCCGGGCAGGGGACGCACCTGCGCCTCCCAGTCCTCGCGCACGTCGAGCACGTACGGGGCCGTGCCGTCGTCGCCCAGCAGGGCCGCCGCGTCGCGCGCGGTGACGTCGCGCTCCCCCGTGACCGGCCGCGCGACCGACGTCGCCGGGGCCAGTCCGCAGAACGCGGCGTAGGCGTCGTCGCCCGGCAGGAGCGCGGTGACGGGGTCCCGCGTCGGGTCGGCGCGCACGGTGAGCTGGCGCCACGAGAGGTCGAGCGCGTCGTAGACGGCGAGGCGGCCGAGCAGCGTCGTGCCGGCGCCGGTGACGAGCTTGATCGCCTCGGTCGCCATGACGGAGCCGACGGTCCCGCACATCGCGCCGAACACGCCGCCGGTCGCGCAGTCGGGCGCGGCACCGGGCGGCGGCGGGACGGGGAACACGTCGCGGTAGGTGACCCCGCGCGCCTCGCCGTCCCCCGGGCCGTCGGGAGCCGCGCCGCCCGGGCGCGGGACGTCGTCGGGCAGGGCGAACCGGGGCGCGCCCCAGAAGACGCTGACCTGCCCCTGGAAGCGGTAGATCGAGCCCCAGACCACGGGCAGGCCGAGCACCTCGGCCGCGTCGGAGACGAGGTAGCGCGTGGGGAAGTTGTCGGCGCCGTCGAGCACGACGTCGTAGCCGCGCAGCACGTCGAGCGCGGTGTCCGCGTCGAGGCGGACCGCGTGCTCGACGACGCGCACGTGCGGGTTGACGTCGGCGATGGCGTCGCGCGCGGAGTCGACCTTGCGGCGCCCGACGTCAGGACCGCCGTGGATGACCTGGCGCTGGAGGTTGGAGGTGTCGACGACGTCGTCGTCGACGATGCCGATCGTGCCCACGCCCGCGGCGGCCAGGTAGAGCAGGGCGGGGCTGCCGAGGCCGCCCGCGCCGACGACGAGCACGCGCGCGGCGGCGAGACGGCGCTGCCCCTCGGGACCGACGCCGGGCAGCGCGAGGTGGCGCGCGTACCGCTCGAGCTCCGCGGTGGTCAGCTCGGGGCCGGGTGCGACGAGGGGCGCGAGCGGCGTCGTCATGACGCGTACTGCTCCTCCAGGACGGCGAGCTTGGCCTCGGCCTCGGCGTGCACCTTCTTCTCGAGGATGAACGACATGACCGGCACGACGCCCGCGAAGACCATGGTCGCGAGGCGGCCCCAGCCCCACCGCATCTTGGTCCACAGGTCGAGGACCGTCACGAGGTAGACGACGTAGATCCAGCCGTGGGCGAAGGGGATCCACGAGACGTACCGCATGACCCCGTCGACGTCGACGAGCTGGCCGACCCCGTACTTGACGAGCATCTCGACGCACAGGACGAGGAGCATCACACCGGTGATGATCGCGAGGACCCGGTAGCGGGCGAGCGCGCCGCGCGCCTTGCGGATCGCGGTGCGGGCGGCCTCCGTGCTGGGCGTCGCCGCGCCGGCGGGGGCGGGCGTGTCGGTGGGGGTGGCCGGGTCCTGCGTGGTCATGGGAGGGGTCCTCGTTCCGGGCGAGACGGCCGCGGCGGTCCGTGCCGCCGCGGTGGCGTGTGACGCGGTCGCCGCCGTTAATGCGTCGCCGCGTGTCGGACGCCGAACCTAGGGTAGAACACCGTGCGACCCCTCCCCCTCCCCGACCCGGGGACCCCCGACCTGCGCGGACCGACGCGCTACCTGCTCTGGCTGGCCCGGCGTCAGTGGACCGTGCTCACCGTCTCCGTGCTGCTCGGCCTGGCCAACTTCGCGTGCCAGGCGTTCCAGCCGTACATGCTCGGCCGCGCGCTCGACGAGGGGCTCGCGGAGGGGTTCGGGCCGGAGCTGTGGCGCTGGGCGGGTCTCCTGCTCGCGCTCGGCCTCGGGATCGTCGTCACCGGGGTCACGCAGCACCGGTTCGACATCGCGAACTGGCTGCGCTCCGCGCTCACGACGTCCCAGCTCGTGGGCGACGTCACCGCGCGCTCCGGCGACGCGATCACGGAGGAGCTGCCCACGGGCGAGGTCGTGTCGACCGTGGCGAGCGACGCCATGCGCGTCGGCCAGCTCTTCTCGATGATGGGCCAGTTCCTCGGCGCGCTCGGCGCGTACGTCGTGGTGGCGGTCATCATGCTCTCGACGTCGCTCCAGCTCGGGCTCGTCGTCGTGCTGGGCCTGCCGGTCGTGGCGGCGGTGCTCGCGCTGCTCGTCAAGCCGCTCCAGCAGCGCCAGGCCGCGCAGCGCGAGGCCCAGGGCCGGCTCACGACGCTCGGCGCCGACACCGTCTCCGGCCTGCGGATCCTGCGCGGCATCGGCGGCGAGGGCGTGTTCGTCGGCCGCTACGCGCGCCAGTCGCAGAAGGTGCGCGAGGCGGGGGTCAAGGTCGCGCACACGCAGGCCACGCTCGACGCCCTGCAGGTGCTCCTGCCGGGCCTCCTCGTCGTGCTCGTCGTCTACCTGGGCGCGACGGCGGCCCTGCGCGGCGACATCACGCCCGGGCAGCTCGTCGCGTTCTACGGGTACGCGGCGTTCCTCGGCTGGCCGCTGCAGGTCGCGACGCAGATGCTCAACATCGCGACGCGCGCCCACGTCGCGTCGCGCAAGATCGTGCGCGTCCTCGCGGTCGAGCCCGCCGCAGGCGCGACGCCGGCCACCGCGCCCATGCCGCCCGAGGGCAGCCCCCTCGTCGACGAGACGAGCGGCCTGGTCCTCGAGCCGGGCCGCGTGGTCGCGCTCGTGTCCGCGGACCCCGACGCGTCGGCGGCCGTGGCGACACGCCTGGGCCGGTTCGACGACGCCGCGGAGGCCGCGACGCCCGTGCGGCTCGGCGGGACGCTCCTCGCCGACCTGGACAAGCACGCGCTCCGGCGCCGGGTCGTCGTCGCCGAGGCGACGCCCCAGCTCTTCTCGGGCGCGCTGCGCGACGAGCTCGACCCGCGGGGTGCCGCGACCGAGGCCGACGTTCTCGCCGCCGTCACCGTCGCCGACGCCCACGACGTGCTCGACTCCGTCCCCGACGGCCTCGCGGGCGAGCTGCCCGAGAAGGGTCGCTCGCTGTCGGGCGGGCAGCGCCAGCGCGTCGCGCTCGCGCGCGCCCTGCTCACGGAGCCCGAGGTCCTCGTGCTCGTCGAGCCGACGAGCGCCGTCGACGCCCACACGGAGGCACGGATCGCCGCGCGCCTCGCCGACGCCCGGCGCGGACGCACGACGCTCGTCGTCACCGCCTCGCCGCTCGTGCTCGAGCACGTCGACGAGGTGCTGCTCCTCGAGGGCGGCCGCGTCACCGCGCGCGGCACGCACCGGGACCTCGTCGACCGCGCCCACGCGTCCGGCACCGCGCCGGACGACGACGCGGCCCGCTACCTGCGCGTCGTCGGGCGCTCGCTCGACGAGTCCCCCGTGCTCGCCCACACCGCACCCGAAGGAGGAGAGTCGTGAAGCTCCCCGTCGCCGACGGCCCCGCCGTCCGCGCCGCCGCGGGGCGGCTCTTCGCCCGCCACCGCGGCACGTTCGTGCTCATCGCCGTGCTCCACACCCTCGCCGCCGTCGCCGGGCTCGTCGGGCCCTGGCTGCTCGGCCGGCTCGTCGACGCCGTCACCGAGGGCACGACGTCGTCCTACGTGACGACGGTCGTCGCCGTCGGCGCGGGGGCCGTCGTCGCGCAGGCGGTGCTCCGCCGGTACGCGCAGCGCCTGTCCATGGTGTTCGGCGAGACGGTGTTCGCCGAGCTGCGCGAGGACCTCGTCGAGACGGTGACCTCGCTCCCCCTCTCGACGGTCGAGCGCGCGGGCACGGGCGACCTCGTCGCCCGCACGACCAACGACGTCGACCGCATCCAGCACGCGGTGCGCTTCGGCGTGCCGCAGCTCCTCGTCGCCGTCGTGACGCTCGTGCTCACGGTCGTGGCGTCGGTCGTCGTCGCGCCGCTGGTCGCGATCGCGCTGTTCGTCGGGGTCCCGCTGCTCGTCGTCGTCTCGCGCTGGTACCTCCGGCGCGCGTCGGCGGGCTACCAGCGCGAGGCCGCCGCGTACGCGACGCTCAACGGCACCATCACGGAGAACGTGGAGGGCGCACGCACGGTCGACGCGCTCTCGCTCACCGAGCGGCGCCAGGCCCGCGTGCGCGCCGACCTCACCGAGGCGTACGAGTCGGAGAAGTACACGCTCGGGCTGCGCACCGTGCTGTTCCCCGGCATCGACCTCGCGATCGCGATCGCGCCCGTCGCGGCGCTCGTGTGGGGCGCGTGGCTGCTCTCGCAGGGCCAGACGACGCTCGGCGCGGTCGCCACGGTGACCACGTACGCGTTCCAGCTCGCGGGGCCGGTGTGGAACCTCATCTTCTGGCTCGACGAGATCCAGGTCGCCGCGGCGTCCTACGCCCGGATCGTCGGCGTCGCGCAGGTCCCCGGCGACCGCACCGCGACGGGCGACGTGCCCGACGGCGACCGGCTCGTCGCGCGCGACGTCGAGTACGCGTACCGCGAGGGCCACCCCGTGCTGCACGGCGTCTCGCTGGACCTCGAGCCGGGCGAGCGGCTCGCCGTCGTCGGTCCGTCCGGCGCGGGCAAGTCGACGCTCGGGCGCATGCTCGCGGGCATCCACCCGCCCACCGCCGGGTCGGTGCGCTCCGGCGGCGTCCGCCTCGTCGACCTGCCGCTGGAGGACCTGCGCCGTCAGGTCGCGCTCGTCACGCAGGAGCACCACGTGTTCGTCGGGACCCTGGCGGACAACCTGCGGCTCGCGAAGGTCGACGCGAGCGACGCCGAGCTCCGCGACGCGCTCGACGCCGTGGACGCGCGCGGCTGGGCGGAGTCCCTGCCCGACGGCCTGGAGACGACCGTCGGGTCGGGCGGGCACGTGCTGACCCCCGCGCAGGCGCAGCAGGTCGCGCTCGCGCGGCTCGTGCTCCTCGACCCGCACACGCTCGTGCTGGACGAGGCGACGTCGCTCCTCGACCCGCGCGCGGCCCGCCACCTCGAACGCTCGCTCGACGCCGTCCTCGCGGGCCGGACCGTCGTCGCGATCGCGCACCGCCTGCACACCGCGCACGACGCCGACCGCGTCGCCGTGGTCGACGACGGCCGCATCAGCGAGATCGGCCCGCACGACGAGCTCGTCGCGGCGGGCGGCGACTACGCCCGTCTCTGGCACTCCTGGCAGCAGGAGTAGCCGCCCGCGAGATCGACCCGGCCGTCTCGAGATCGACCTCCAGAGGGTCGATCTCGGACGCTGGGGTCGATCTCGCGGGTTCGGTTGTCCACAGACCACGGCGTGACGCCCCGCGTCCCGCCCGCGTCGGCCACGCTCGGCACCATGCCGCACGACATCCCGCCGATCGACACCCTGCCCCGGGCCACCCCGGCGCGCGACGCCGCGCCCGTGGAGCCGCCCGCCCGCGACACCCCACCGGGCCGCACGTCGTCGGACGGGCGTGCGGACGTCACCTCTCCCGACGCCGCGCCCCGGCGCCCCGGCGACGACCGCCGGACCGAGCGCCCCGTCCCGCCGACGGCGACCCGCTTCTCGGAGGAGCGGCGCACGGAGCTCGCCCGCCACACCCGGGACGGGACCCTCGACCGCGTCCGGCGCGGCGTCTACCTCCCGCCGGTCCCTGCCGACGCGAGCCCCGCGCAGTTCCGCCGCGAGCTGGTGCTGCGTCGCGTCAGCGCCGTCGCCGAGCGGCTGTCGAGCGCGTACTGGTTCAGCCACACGAGCGCCGCGCTGCTGCACGGCTGCTGGACCTGGCGGCTGGCCGACGTCGTCCACGTCACCCAGCTCCGCCCGCCCAAGGCGGCGCAGACCCGCGAGCCGGCGCTCCGCCGGCACTGGACCCCGCTCCCCGTCCGTGACCGCACCCTCGTCGCAGGTCTCCCGGTCACGACGCTGGAGCGCACGGTCGTGGACTGCGCCCGCTCCCTGCCGGGAGCGCAGGCTCTGGTCGTCGCCGACTCGGCGCTGCGCGCGGGGGCCGACCCGGCGGTGCTCGGCGCCCTGCTCGCGGAGGCCGCGGGGCGGCGCGGCGTCCGCCGGGCACGCGCCGTCGTCGGGCTCGCGGACGCCCGGTCGGAGTCGCCCGGGGAGTCGGTCGTGCGGTGGGTCGTGCACGACGCCGGGCTGCCCGCTCCCGTGCCCGGGCTCGAGGTCCCGACGTGGCGCGGGAGCCTGTGGGTGGACCTCGGCTGGCCGGAGCACCGGGTCGCGGTCGAGTTCGACGGCGCGGTCAAGTACTCGGGTGGCGACTTCGGGGACCCGCGGTCGCGCCTGCAGCAGGAGAAGGCGCGGCACGACGCGCTCGTGGAGGCCGGGTGGGTCGTGCTCCGGGTCGTCTGGGCGGACCTGGGCGACCCGGCGACGATCGTGCGGCGCGTCGAGCGGGCTCTTCGTCGGTAATGGCTCCGCAGAGGTGGAGTCAGGGGTCGAGGCGCGGCGCGAGGTCGACCCGTACGTCCGAGATCGACCCTCAGGAGGTCGACGTCGAGCCGGGCGGGTCGATCTCGGCGGGGTCCGGGAGGCCGGCGATGCCGCCGCCGTCACCGCGGGTGCGGCGCTTGCCGCCCGCCGCCTCGTCGCGCACCAGGCGGATCCACAGCAGCACGGCGAAGCCGCCGAACACCCACCACTGCAGCGCGTAGAAGAGGTTCTGGAGGTTGAGCCCGGTGCCGCCCTCGATCGTCGGGCGCGGGAGCTGGGCGGGGCCACGCTCGGCCGCGGACGGCTGCGTCGGGTCGGACGACAGGAGCACGAGGTACCCCGAGTACATCGGTCCGCCCCACTCGTTGACGAGCGCCCCGGTCGAGATGGCGTCCGTGAGCCCCGGGGCGGAGCCGCCCTGGCCGGCGGCCTCCGAGGCCTGGAGGTAGCCCGTGAGCCGCACGACGCCGTCCGGCGGGTCGAGCGCGGCACTCTCCTCGGGCGTCTCGACCCAGCCGCGGACCACGGGCAGCACGGGAGCGCCCGAGAGACCGGCCCACGACGCGCCCTGCGTCCCGTCGTCGGTCACGTGCAGCGGCGTGAGGACGAGGTAGCCCACCCGGCCGTCGAGCGCACGGTTCTCCACCAGGAGCTGGCCCTCCGGGTCGTACTCCCCCTCGACCCAGGCCTGCCGACCGACGAGCTCGCCCGGGAAGGAGGACTGCGGCGGGAGCAGCACCCCGACGCCCTCGGGCCCGGCGGCCTCGAGCTCCGCGGCCTCCTGCTGGGCCGCGAGCTCGGCCCGCTGCTGCGCGCGGTCGAGCTGCCAGACGCCGAGCCGTGCGCACACGGCGGCGGCCAGGAGGAACAGCACGAGCAGGCCGACCACGCGGGGCTGGCGGGCGACCGCCCAGAACGAACGCGGGGCGGTGGGCTCGGGCACGACCCCACGGTAGCCGGGCCTCGCGCGAGAACCCGCATCGCGGGCGACGGACCGGGCGAACCTCACACCGGTGCGGTCGGACGCGGTGGCGTGCGCGACCGGCTCCCGGGACCTAGGACCTTTTCTGCGGTCCTGGACGGACGTCACACCGCCCGGGGCCGTCACGGACCGTGCAGGGCCCCGGTCGATGCGGTTGTATGAAGCCGTAGTCGTTCACGAACCCTTCCCCCTGCAGGAGCGTGAGATGAGCACGACCACCGCCACCGAGTCCACCGCCTGGCGACCCGCCGAGGTCGCCCCCCTCGACGACGACACCCTGCGTCGCGTCGACGCGTGGTGGCGTGCAGCGAACTACCTGTCCGTCGGCCAGATCTACCTGCTCGACAACCCGCTGCTGCGCACGCCGCTGGACCGCGAGGACGTCAAGCCGCGCCTGCTGGGCCACTGGGGCACGACGCCCGGCCTGAACTTCCTCTACGCGCACCTCAACCGCGCGATCGCGCAGCGCCGCCAGTCGACGATCTACGTCGCGGGCCCCGGTCACGGCGGCCCCGGCCTCGTCGCGAACGCCTACCTCGAGGGCACGTACTCCGAGACGTACACGGACATCACGCAGGACACCGAGGGCCTGCGCCGCCTGTTCCGCCAGTTCTCCTTCCCGGGCGGGATCCCGAGCCACGTCGCGCCCGAGACGCCGGGGTCGATCCACGAGGGCGGCGAGCTCGGCTACGCGCTCTCCCACGCGTACGGCGCGGCGTTCGACAACCCGGACCTGCTGGTCGCGGCGGTCGTGGGCGACGGCGAGGCGGAGACGGGCCCGCTCGCGACGAGCTGGCACTCCAACAAGTTCGTCAACGCGCGCAACGACGGCGTCGTGCTGCCGATCCTGCACCTCAACGGGTACAAGATCGCCAACCCGACGGTGCTCGCCCGGATCAGCGACGACGAGCTGCGCGACCTCATGATCGGCTACGGCCACACCCCGTACTTCTTCACGGGCGGGTTCGACGGCGAGGACCACTTCGAGGTGCACCAGCGCTTCGCGCGGCTCCTCGACGAGGTGCTCAACCACATCGCGCAGATCAAGGCCGACGCCGCGGCCGGGAACGACGAGCGACCCGCGTGGCCGATGATCGTGTTCCGCACGCCGAAGGGCTGGACCTGCCCGCCCGTCATCGACGGCAAGAAGACCGAGGACTCGTGGCGCGCGCACCAGGTGCCGCTCGCGAGCGCGCGGGACACCCCGGAGCACCTCGACGTGCTGCGCGGCTGGCTCGAGTCGTACCGCGCGGACGAGCTCTTCGACGAGGGCGGTCGCCTGCGCGACGACATCGCCGCGCTCGCCCCCGAGGGCACGCTGCGCATGAGCGACAACCCGCACGCGAACGGCGGGCTGCTGCTCAAGGACCTGCGCCTGCCGGACTTCCGCGACTACGCGGTCGACGTCTCGGGACCGGGCGGCAACGTCGCCGAGGCGACCCGCGTGCTGGGTCAGTGGCTCACCGACGTGGTGCGGCTCAACCCCGACAACTTCCGGATCTTCGGGCCGGACGAGACCGCGTCGAACCGGCTCCAGGCCGTGTACGAGGTCACGGACAAGCAGTGGAACGCCGACTTCTTCGGGCCGGACGTCGACGAGCACCTCGCGCGTGCCGGCCGGGTCATGGAGATGTTGTCGGAGCACCAGTGCCAGGGCTGGCTCGAGGGCTACCTGCTCACCGGGCGGCACGGCCTGTTCACCAGCTACGAGGCCTTCATCCACATCGTCGACTCGATGTTCAACCAGCACGCGAAGTGGCTCAAGGTCACCAACCACATCCCGTGGCGGCGACCGATCGCGAGCCTCAACTACCTGCTGTCGAGCCACGTGTGGCGCCAGGACCACAACGGCTTCAGCCACCAGGACCCGGGCTTCATCGACCACGTCGTCAACAAGAAGGCCGAGATCGTCCGCGTCTACCTGCCGCCGGACGCCAACACCCTGCTCTCGACCTACGACCACTGCCTGCGCTCCCGCCAGTACGTGAACGTCGTCGTCGCGGGCAAGCAGCCGGCACCGCAGTTCCTGTCCATGGACCAGGCCGTCGCGCACTGCACGCGCGGGCTCGGCATCTGGGAGTGGGCCGGCACCGAGGTCGAGGGCGAGGACCCGGACGTCGTGCTCGGCGCCGCGGGCGACGTCCCGACGCTCGAGGTGCTCGCCGCGGCGGACATCCTGCGCCGCCGGATCCCGGACCTCAAGGTCCGGGTCGTCAACGTCGTGGACCTCATGCGGCTCCAGGACGAGAAGGAGCACCCGCACGGCCTGTCGGACAAGGACTTCGACACGCTCTTCACCGCGGACCGGCCCGTCATCTTCAACTACCACGGCTACCCGTGGCTGATCCACCGCCTCACGTACCGCCGCACCAACCACGCGAACATCCACGTGCGCGGCTACAAGGAGGAGGGCACCACCACCACCCCGTTCGACATGGCCATGCTCAACGACATCGACCGCTACCACCTGGTGATCGACGTCATCGACCGCGTGCCGTCCCTGCGCTCGACCTACGCGGGTCTGCGCCAGGAGATGGTCGACGCGCGGCTGACGGCCCGGCAGTACACCCGCGAGCACGGGGAGGACATCCCCGAGGTGCGCGACTGGGTGTGGCCGGACGTCGGCGAGACGGCGACCGAGCAGGGTGGCCCGCAGTACAACGGCGCGAGCGCCGCCGTGCAGGACACCGGAGGAGACAACGAGTGAGCGACACCGCTCGCAGCATCTACATCACCTCGCCCGAGGGCGAGACGGGCAAGTCCACGATCGCGCTGGGGGTCCTCGACCTGCTGGTCCGCAAGGTCCAGCGGGTGGGGGTCTTCCGCCCGGTCACCCGGGCCGCCGGCCCGGACGTGCAGGACTACGTGCTCGAGCTCCTGCTCGCGCACGACGGCGTGGACGTCACCGCCGAGCAGGCGATCGGCGTCACGTACGAGGACGTCCACGCCGACCCGGAGGCCGCGCTCTCGCAGATCGTGGCCCGGTACCACGAGGTCGCGCGGCAGTGCGACTTCGTCGTGGTGGTCGGGACGGACTACACCGACGTCGCGGGCCCGACCGAGCTGTCGTTCAACGCGCGCGTCGCGGCGAACCTCGGCGCGCCGGTCCTCCTCGTCGTCTCCGGCAAGGACCGCACGCCCGACGCCGTGGGCAACCTCATCGAGGTGAGCGTCGCCGAGCTGCGCTCCCAGCACGCGCAGCCGATCGGCGTCGTCGCGAACCGCGTCCAGCCGGACGACCTCGACGCGGTGCGCGCGCTGCTCGGGGCGCTCGGCCCCGACGGCGAGCCGCTCGCGCGGGCCGCGGGGACGCCGTCGGGCACGACGGCCGAGCCGGCCACGGGCGCGCACCTGCCCGGCTGGGCGGTGCCCGAGGACCCGTTCCTCGACGCACCGACCGTGCGCGCGCTCATGGAGGCCGTGGGCGGGACGCTCGCGTTCGGGGAGGAGGCGCTCCTGGGCCGCGAGGCGACGGACCTGCTCGTCGGCGCCATGTCGTTCGAGCACCTGCTGGACCGGCTGACCGACGGCGCGGTCGTCATCACGCCCGGCGACCGCGTCGACATCCTCATCGGGCTGCTCGCCGCGCACTCGGCGTCGGGCTTCCCCTCGCTCGCGGGCGTCATCCTCAACGGCGGGTTCTTCCCGCCGGAGTCCACGGCGCGCCTCGTCGCGGACCTCGACCCGAGCCTGCCGATCATCCGCACCGACCTGGGGACGTTCCGCTCGGCGAGCGCCGCCGCGAGCGCCCGCGGCCGCGTCACCAAGGAGTCGCAGCGCAAGGTCGACACGGCGCTCGCGCTGTTCGAGCAGAACATCGACGGCGCGGCGCTCCTCGCCGGCCTCGACGTGCCCCGGCCCGAGGTCGTCACGCCGCTCATGTTCGAGTACGAGCTGCTCTCGCGCGCCCGCGCGGACCGCAAGCACGTCGTGCTCCCCGAGGGCGACGACGACCGCATCCTGCGCGCCGCGTCCACGCTGCTCGGCCGCCAGGTCGCCGAGCTGACGATCCTCGGAGAGGAGCCCAAGGTCCGCGCCCGCGCGGCCGAGCTCGGCCTCGACATCGACGCCGCCCACGTCGTCAGCCCGCACGACCCGGGGCTCGTGGAGCGGTTCGCGGCGGAGTACGCCCGCCTGCGCGCCCACAAGGGCATCCGGCTCGAGGAGGCGCGCGAGCGCGTCCAGGACGTCTCGTACTTCGGCACGATGATGGTCCACCTCGGCCTCGCGGACGGCATGGTCTCAGGCGCCAAGCACACGACGGCGCACACCATCAAGCCGTCGTTCGAGATCATCAAGACGCAGCCGGGCGTGTCCGTCGTGTCGTCGGTGTTCCTCATGTGCCTCCAGGACCGCGTCCTCGTCTACGGGGACTGCGCGGTCATCCCGGACCCGACCGCGGAGCAGCTCGCGGACATCGCGATCTCCTCCGCGGCGACGGCGCAGCAGTTCGGCGTCGACCAGCGCGTCGCGATGCTGTCGTACTCGACCGGTGAGTCGGGGTCGGGTGCCGACGTCGACAAGGTGCGCCGGGGCACGGCCCTCGTCCGCGAGCGCCGCCCCGACCTGTTCGTCGAGGGCCCGATCCAGTACGACGCCGCCGTGGACGCGTCCGTCGCGGCGTCGAAGATGCCGGGCTCGGACGTCGCGGGCCGCGCGACGGTGTTCATCTTCCCGGACCTCAACACGGGCAACAACACCTACAAGGCGGTGCAGCGCTCCGCGGGCGCCGTCGCGGTGGGCCCGGTCCTCCAGGGCCTCAACAAGCCGGTGAACGACCTCTCGCGCGGCGCGCTCGTGCAGGACATCGTCAACACCGTCGCGATCACGGCGATCCAGGCGCAGGGGTCCGCGGCCCCTGCGCCGGCCGCCGACTCCACCCACGACTCCGGCCACTCCCGAGGAGCCACCTCATGACGATCCTGCCCGAGGGCGAGCGCCCCAACCCCTACAGCGCCTACGGGGCGCACGGGTCCGTGCTCGTCATGAACTCGGGGTCGTCCTCGCTCAAGTACCAGCTCGTCAACCCCGTCGGCGGCGAGGCGATCGCCGCAGGCACGATCGAGCGCATCGGCGAGGACACCGGCATCATCAAGCACCGGTTCGCCGGGAACACGACGACGCGCGAGGAGCCCGTCGCGGACCACGGCGTCGCCCTGCGCATCGCGCTGGGCCTGTTCGACGAGGTGGGGCCGACGCTCGCCGACGCGGACGTGTACGCCGTGGGCCACCGCGTGGTGCACGGCGGCGCGGTCTTCTCCGCGCCGGTCCTGGTGGACGACGACGTCGTCCGCCAGATCTCCGAGCTCTCCCCGCTGGCACCGCTGCACAACCCGCCGAACGTCAAGGGCATCGAGGTCGCGCGCGAGCTGCTGCCCGACGTGCCGCACGTCGCGGTGTTCGACACGGCGTTCTTCTCCACGCTGCCCGACGCCGCGGCCACGTACGCGCTGGACCGCGAGGTCGCGCAGGAGCACGGCGTGCGCCGGTACGGGTTCCACGGCACGAGCCACCAGTACGTGTCCGGCAAGGTCGCGCGCGTGCTGGGCCGCCGGATCGAGGGCCTCAACACGATCGTGCTGCACCTCGGCAACGGCGCGTCCGCGTCGGCCGTGCGCGGCGGCGTCGCGGTCGACACGTCGATGGGCATGACCCCGCTCGAGGGCCTCGTCATGGGCACGCGCACGGGCGACATCGACGCGGCCGTCGTGTTCCACCTCGCGCGCAACGCGGGCATGAGCATCGACGAGATCGACGTCCTGTTCAACAAGCGCTCGGGCGTCAAGGGCCTGTCGGGGGTCAACGACTTCCGCGAGCTGCGGCGGCTCATCGACGCCGGCGACGAGGACGCGCGCCGCGCCTTCGACGTCTACATCCACCGCCTGCGCAAGTACGTCGGCGCCTACACCGCCGTGCTCGGCCGGGTCGACGTCGTCGCCTTCACCGCGGGCGTCGGCGAGAACGACGCGGACGTGCGCGCCGCCGTCGTCGAGGGGCTCGAGCCGCTCGGCCTCGCCGTCGACCCGGAGCGCAACGCCGTGCGCTCCGGCGAGCCGCGCGTCATCTCGCCCGACTGGACGAGCACGCTCGTCATGGTCGTGCCGACGATGGAGGAGCTCGCGATCGCGCGCCAGTCCGTCGAGGTCGTCGAGGCGGCGTCGCGCGCGTCGTAGGTGGCATGCTCGGTCGGTGACCGTTCTCATCGACCCGCCGGCGTGGCCCGCGCACGGGACGCTGTTCAGCCACCTGGTGTCGGACGACTCGTTGGCCGAGCTGCACGCGTTCGCCGCGGGTATCGGCGTGAGCCGGCGGGCGTTCGACCTCGACCACTACGACGTCGCCGCCGAGCGGTACGACGCCGCGGTCGCGGCGGGAGCCGTCCCCGTCGGCGGGCGCGAGCTCGCGCGCCGGCTCGGGGCGTCCGGGCTGCGCGTGCCGGGCCGGGCGCGGCGCGCGGCGAAGGCCGACGCGCTGCTCGCCCGGTGGGACGCGCTCCTGCCCGGGGCCCGCGAGGTCGGCGTCGACCTCGTCGAGCGCTGGCACGAGCCGCACCGCGTCTACCACGGGCCGGAGCACCTCGTCCACGCGCTCGACTCGCTCGCGCTCCTGGAGGGGCGACCCCCCGGAGTGCCCGACGGCGCGAGCCCGCCCGGGCGCGAGCCCGTCGGCCCGGCGGCGAGCGACGCCGCGGCGACCCAGCTCGCGCTGTGGTTCCACGACGCCGTGCACGACGGCGTGGCGGGACGCGACGAGGAGCGCTCCGCCGAGCTCGCGCGTACCCGGCTCGCGGGCCACCTCGACACCGCGGTCGTCGACGAGGTCGTGCGGCTCGTGCTCGTGACGACGGACCACTCCCCCACGGCCGACGACCGGGCGGGTGCGCTCGTGTCCGACGCCGACCTCGCGATCCTCGGCTCCGCGCCGGACCGGTACGCGCGGTACGTCCGGCAGGTCCGCGCCGAGTACGCGCACGTGCCCGACGACGCCTTCCGTACCGGTCGCGCCGCCGTCCTGCGAGGACTGCTCGGTGGCGGCGTCCTGTTCCGCACCCCGCAGGGCACCGCCCGATGGGAGGACCGGGCCCGCCACAACCTCACCGACGAGCTCACGACCCTCACCACCCCCACCTAACCCTCGCCCCCGGCAACCCGCCGAACAGGTGGTCCTGGCGCGTCCCGGACGGCGGACGGGTCAGGACCACCTGTTCGGGGCGCCGTGTCGCCTGTCGGCGTTGTGGCGGCGCTAGGGTCGGGGCGTGAGCGACGACCCGACCTCCGGCCCGGCCGCGCAGTCCTCGACGTCGACGTCGTCCGGGTCGGGGGCCTCCCGTCGGGTCCCGCGCGACCGCCCCCGTCGGTCGCGGCGTCGGCGCGCGACGGTCTGGGTCGCGGCCGGCTTGGCGGTGCTCGTTCTGGCGCCGTTCGCCGTCGTGCAGGGCGTCGGGCGCGCGCACGTCGCCGACCGGGCGGACGTGCCGCCGAGCGACGCGATCGTCGTCCCGGGTGCGGGGCTGCGCCCCGACGGGTCGCCGTCGACGTACCTGCGACGTCGGCTCGACGCGGCCGCGGAGCTCTACGGCCGGGGCGTCGCGCCGGTCGTCCTCGTGAGCGGCGACGCGCACGACGACTACGACGAGCCCGGGTCGATGCGCGCGTGGCTGCTCGACCGGGGCGTCCCGGACGACGCGATCCTGCTGGACCGGGAGGGCTTCGACACGCACGCCACGTGCACGCGCGCGGTGTCGGAGTTCGGCGTCGGCACGGCGGTCGTGGTGACGCAGGGCTACCACCTGCCGCGCACGCTGTTCTCGTGCCGCGTCGCGGGTCTCGACGCGGTCGGGATCGGGGTCAGCGCGGCGAGCGTCGAGCCGTGGAAGGCCGTGCTCTACCGCGTGCGCGAGGTGCCCGCGGCGACGAAGGCCGTGCTCGACGCCGTGCGGCGCTGACGACGCGCGCCCGGCACCGTCGGGGAGCCGTGGCGGCGGAGGACGGTCAGGGCAGGCGCAGGCGACGCATGACGTCGAGCGCGGAGGTGAGCACCCTGCTGGGGAGCTCGCCGCCGATCTCGTAGAGCGTGTCGAGCGTGAGGCCCTGGTTCGCGCCGCGCTGCACGGAGATGGTCTGCGCCTCCGTGAGCGCCTCGATCCCCTCGCGGCCGTGCCGACGGCCGAGGCCGGACGCCTTGAACCCGCCCATCGGGGCGCCGACGGAGCCCCAGGCGGCGGAGTACCCGTCGTTGACGTTGACGGTCCCCGCCTCCACGCGGGCCGCGATCCGGCGGCCTCGCGCCACGTCGCGCGTCCACACGCTCGCGTTGAGCCCGAACTCGGAGTCGTTCATGACCCGCACGGCCTCGTCGTCGCTCGCGACCCGACGCACGGAGACGACGGGACCGAACGTCTCCTCGCGCGCGCACGCCGCGTCGTCGGGCACGTCGTCCAGCACCGTGGGTGCGTAGAACCACGGCCCGATGTCCGCGCGGTGCACGCCGCCCGCGAGGACGCGCGCGCCGCGCGCGATGGCGTCCTCGACGTGCGCGACCACGCGGTCGAGCTGCGCCTGCGACGTGAGCGAGCCCATGTCGGCGGAGTAGTCGAGCCCGGCGCCGAGGCGCATCTCGCGGACGAGCGGGACGAACTCGTCGAGGAACGCGTCCGCGACGTCCTCGTGCAGGACGAGCCGCTCGATCGAGACGCAGAGCTGGCCGGAGTTGGAGAAGCACGCGCGCACGGCGCCGCGCGCGGCGGCGCGCACGTCGGCGTCGGCCGCGACGTACAGGGGGTTCTTGCCGCCGAGCTCGAGCGTCGCGCCGATGAGGCGCTCTCCCGCCCGCGCGGCGACCTTGCGGCCGGTGGCCGTCGAGCCGGTGAACGCGATGTGGTCCACGTGGTCGGTCACCGCGGCGCCGACGTCTCCCCCGCCCGCGACGACGAGGAACAGGTCCGCGGGCAGGCCCGCCTCCTCGAGCAGCTCCGCGCCCCACAGCGCGGTGAGCGTCGTCTGCGGGTCCGGCTTGAGCACGACGGCGTTGCCCGCCACGAGCGCGGGCACGGCCTCGGCGAACGCGAGCGTCAGCGGGTAGTTCCACGGCGCGACGACTCCGACCACGCCCACGGGGCGACGGTGCACGCGCGTGCCGGTGAGCACGGGCAGCATCCCCGGCGCCCGCCGGTCGGCGAGGTAGCGCGGGCCGCGCCGCGCGTAGTGGCGCGTGAGGATCGCGACGTCGGCGACCTCCTCGAACGCGCTGCGGCGCGACTTGCCGGACTCCATCTGGATGAGGTCGAGGCCGTCGGACTGGCGCGCGAGCACGAGCTCGCCGAACCGCCGCAGCACGGCCGCGCGCTCCCGGACGGGGAGCGCCGCCCACGCCGGCTGCGCGGCCCGCGCCCGCTCGACAGCCCGCGCGACGTCCTCGACGGAGGACACCGGGAACGCGGCGAGCGGCGCGCCCGTGAAGGGCAGGACGGAGCGGTGCATGCCCGCCTCGTTGCTGGTGACGACGCGCTGCGCGAGCGGTGCGACGACGTCGGGCTCGAGCACGTACGTCGCCGCGGGGTTCTCGGGGTCGATCAGGCCGTCCAGCGCGGCGCCCTCGCCGGGTCCGCTGCCGGGGGTGCCGGATGAGCTCGTCATGGGGACAGGCTACGTCGTCGGACCGACAGGACCGGTGACGGGCAGCTCCCAGGTCGTGAGCACGGGGCGGAAGCCCTGGCGCGCCCAGAACGGCGCCGAGAGCGGGTTGAGGACGCCGTGGTGCAGGAGCACGACCGCGTCCTTCCCGGCGCGTTCCCGCACGCGCGCGAGCGCCGCGTCGACGAGCGCACCGCCGACCCCGGCGCCGCGCGCCGCGCCGGTCACGTGCAGGAGCACCAGGTAGGAGACCGGTCCGGCCGTGACCGTCCCGGCGACCGCCCCGGACCGCTCCGGCGGCTCGACCGCGACCACGCCCAGGACGTCCTCGCCTCGCTCCCCGGACGCGCCCCCGCGAGCCTCGGCCCGGGCCGCCGTCGCGACGAGGAACGTCGTGGCCGGGTTCGCCACCGCGCCCGCGACCTGGGTCGCGAGGTGCTCCCGGGCTCCGGGGCGCACCCGGGCCGCGCCCACGAGCTCGTCGTACGCGAGCTCGGCGAGCTGGTGCGCCACGAGCGCCGGGACGTCGTCGGCCGTCGCGTCGCGCACGACCGCACCGGCACGACCCCGCGACGCGGCGGGTGCCGTCCCGCGCCGCGCCGCCAGGTGGACGGTCGGGCGCATCCCGTGCGCGGCGAGCGCCGCGACGGCCTCGACGTCCCGGCTCGGCCACAGCAGGACCATGCCGTGGTCGCGCGGGGCCGGTCCCACCTGGCGCACGCCGTCGCCGTCGGGCGGAGTGCCCGGGTCCCCGGCGACGCGCGCCGCCCAGGCGGCGAGGAGCGCGGCGACCGCGCCCGGGACGTCGGGGCCGGCCGCCCGTGCGCGCAGCCGGTGCTCGCGCAGCGGGCGGAACAGCGCGGTCGACGAGTCGGCGCCGACGTCGCCGGCCGTGAGGAGACCCGCGGCCCGGGACCCGTCGGGCAGCCGGACCGCGAGCAGCCGCGCGTCGTCCGGCGTGGCGCCCAGGTCGGGGACCGCGACGAGCGGGTCGAGCGCGCGCACCCGCGCACGGTGCTCGGCCTCGAGCGCGGCCAGGTCGTCGGCGTCCGGCGCCCAGGCCGTGGTCGTCATCGCCCGGCGTCGCGCGCGTCCGCCGCGCCGAGCGGTCGACCGAGGACGACGCACTCCTGGTCGACGTAGCCGAGGCGCTCGTAGAAGCCGCGGACCGCGTCGTTGGTCGAGCGCACCATGAGGCGCACGGCGCGCGCGCCCTGCGCGGCGAGCCACGCCTCCGCCGCGACGACCGTGGCGCGACCCGTGCCGGTGCCCTGCAGGCGCGGGTCCACGGCGACGTAGTACAGCCAGCCGCGGTGCCCGTCGACGCCGGCCATCGCCGACGCGACGACCTCGCCCGCGCGGACGACGCCGCCGGGGTCGCCGTCGGCGGACGCCCGTCCCGGGAGGTCGCGCGTCGCCCGGCCCACGAGCACCGTGGACGTCTCCCCCAGCCGGGCGTCCGCGAGGTCGCGGTACGGGTCGTTCCACGGCCGGGTGAGGTCGCACGCGCGCCACAGGGCGACGACGTCCTCGACGTCGTCGTCCGCGACGTCCGCGAAGGCGACGTCCGCGTCCTGACCGCGGAGGCCGCCGTCGGGCGACTCCTCACGCGCCCGCCCGGGCACGGCGGCGCCCGCGCGCGTCAGCCGCGGTCCGTCCGCGACGCGCCCCGTCACGGTGCGGCTCAGCGCGGCTGGTACGGCGAGACGACGACCTCGACGCGCTGGAACTCCTTGAGGTCGGAGTACCCGGTCGTGGCCATCGCGCGCCGCAGGGCGCCGACGAGGTTGAGCGTGCCGTCGGCCTGGCGGCCCGGGCCGAAGAGGATCTCCTCGAGCGTGCCGGCGGTGCCGACGCGCACGCGCTCGCCGCGCGGGAGCTGTGCGTGGTGCGCCTCCGAGCCCCAGTGCCAACCCCGGCCGGGAGCCTCCTCGGCGCGCGCGAGCGCGGCACCGATCATCACGGCGTCCGCACCGCAGGCCACGGCCTTCACCAGGTCGCCCGAGCGGCCGACGCCGCCGTCGGCGATGACGTGCACGTACCGGCCGCCCGACTCGTCGAGGTAGTCGCGGCGCGCGGCCGCGACGTCCGCGACCGCCGTCGCCATGGGCGCGTGGATCCCGAGCGAGACGCGCGTGGTGTGCGCCGCGCCGCCCCCGAAGCCGACGAGGACGCCCGCGGCGCCCGTGCGCATGAGGTGCAGCGCCGCGGTGTACGTGGACGCGCCGCCGACGACGACCGGGACGTCGAGCTCGTAGATGAACCGCTTGAGGTTGAGCGGCTCCGCGACGCCGGAGACGTGCTCGGCCGAGACGGTCGTGCCCCGGATGACGAAGAGGTCGACGCCCGCGTCGACGACGGTCTGGTAGTGCTCCTGGGTACGCTGCGGCGACAGGGCGCCGGCGACCGTGACGCCCGCGGCGCGGATCTCCTTGAGGCGCTGCGTGATGAGGTCCGGCTTGATGGGCTCCGCGTAGATCTCCTGCATGCGCCGCGTCGCCTCGAGCGGCTCGAGCGCCGCGATCTCCTCCAGGAGCGCGGTGGGGTCGTCGTAGCGCGTCCAGAGGCCCTCGAGGTCGAGCACGCCGAGGCCGCCGTGGTTGCCGAGCGCGACGGCCGTGGCCGGGCTCATCACCGAGTCCATGGGCGCCGCGAGGATCGGCAGCTCGAAGTGGTACGCGTCGATCTGCCAGCCGACCGACACCTCCTTCGGGTCGCGCGTGCGCCGGGACGGCACGACCGCGACGTCGTCGAAGGAGAACGCGCGCCGACCGCGCTTGCCACGTCCGATCTCGATCTCGTTGCTCACCGGGCCAGCCTACCGGCGGGCCGTGCCCGTCACCTGCACGACCGCCGTGTGGGTGGGCGCTGGCAGGGTGACGCTCGTCGCCGGGACGTCCGGCGGCACCGGCCGCGACGCGCGCCGGGACCCGAGCGAGACCCCGAGGTGCACCATGACGACGACGCCCTGGACGGCGGGACCGCTCCTCGGTCTCGACACCGAGACCACGGGCGTCGACGTGGACGTCGACCGGATCGTCACCGCGGCCCTCGTCCTGCGCGAGCCCGGGTCGACGCACGTGCGGACGTGGCTCCTCGACCCCGGCGTCGAGATCCCCGCCGAGGCGACGGCGATCCACGGCGTCACGACGGCGCACGCGGCTGCCCGCGGTGGGGTGCCGGCCGAGGCGCTGGAGGAGATCGCGACGCTCGTCGTCGACGCCCAGCGCGACGGCGTCCCGCTCGTCGCGTACAACGCCGCGTTCGACCTCTCGCTCCTCGACGCGGAGCTCGTCCGGCACGGCCTGCCGACCCTCGCCGCCCGGCTCGGCCGGCCCGTGCGCCCGGTGCTCGACCCGCTCGTGCTCGACCGGGCGTGGGACCCGGCGCGCGAGGGCAAGCGCCGGCTCGTCGACCTCTGCGCGCGCTACGAGGTGCTCGACGTCGGTCCGCTGCACACGGCGGACGCCGACGTCCTCGCCACGCTGGACCTCCTCGACGCCCTCGCGCGCGCCTTCCCGGACCTCGGCGCCCTGGGCCCCGACGCCCTCCACGACCTGCAGGTCGCGGCGCACCGCCGCTGGGTCGACGCGCTCGACCCCGAGCGAGAGCCGCCCTACGTCGGGGCCGGCGCGGACGGTCGCTGGCCCTCGTAGCGGACGAGCGACGACGAGCCGGGCAACGGGGCCACGCGCCCGCGAGCACGTTCGCACCTATCTCACGACACGGATGGAGATCCTGTGACGAACGCGTGATCTCGGCACGACCACGCCGCGTCGGCGCGTGAATATCTCATCCATGAGTTATCGTCGCTCGCATGACAGCGATCGACGACGCCCCCCTCACGCAGGTCGGCACGCTCATCCGCGGCGCCCGCCAGAACCGGGGCCTCACGCAGACCCAGCTCGCCGAGCGGCTCGGCACGAGCCAGAGCGCCGTGCACCGCATCGAGCAGGGCGCCCAGAACCTCAGCCTCGAGATGCTCAACCGCATCAGCCTCGCGCTCGACTCCGAGATCATCAGCCTCGGCGGGCCCAAGCACGCGCACCTGCGCGTCCAGGGCGGCCACACCCTGTCCGGGCGCATCGACGTCAACTCCTCGAAGAACGGCGCGGTCGCGCTCCTGTGCGCGTCGCTGCTCAACCGGGGTCGCACGACCCTGCGCGGCGTCGCCCGCATCGTCGAGGTCGACCGCATCGTCGACGTGCTGCGCTCCATCGGCGTCCGCGCGACCTGGACGACCGGCGGCCGCGACCTCGAGATCGTCGTGCCCGACCAGCTCGACCTCGCCGCGATCGACGTCGACGCCGCGCGACGCACCCGCTCGATCATCATGTTCCTCGGCCCGCTGCTCGGGCTCCGGGACGCGTTCGAGCTCCCGTACGCCGGTGGCTGCGACCTCGGCACGCGCACCGTGGAGCCCCACATGATCGCGCTGCGGCCGTTCGGCCTCGCGGTCACGGCGACGGGCGGCAACTACCACGCGACGGTCGCGCCGGCGTCGGGCACGGACCTGTCGGTCGTGCTCACCGAGCGCGGCGACACCGTCACCGAGAACGCGCTCATGGCCGCGGCCCGCCGCGACGGCGTGACGACGATCCGCAACGCCAGCCCCAACTACATGGTCCAGGACCTGTGCTTCTACCTCGAGCTGCTCGGCGTCCGGGTGGAGGGCATCGGCACGACGACGCTGCGCGTCCACGGCCGCACCGACATCGACGTGGACGTGGAGTACGCCGTCTCGGAGGACCCGGTCGAGGCGATGAGCCTGCTCACGGCGGGCATCGTCACCGGCTCCGAGATCACGGTCGCGCGCGTCCCGATCGAGTTCATGGAGATCGAGCTCGCGACCCTGTCCGAGATGGGCCTGCGCTACACGCAGAGCACCGAGTACCTGTCCCGCAACGGCCGGACGCGCCTCGTCGACGTCACCGTGCACCCGAGCGAGCTGCACGCCCCGATCGACAAGATCCACCCCATGCCGTTCCCCGGCCTCAACATCGACAACCTGCCGTTCTTCGCGGTCATCGCCGCGAACGCGCAGGGCACGACGCTCATCCACGACTGGGTCTACGAGGGCCGTGCGATCCACCTCACCGACCTCACGCGCCTCGGGGCGGACGTGCGGCTCCTGGACGCCCACCGGCTCCAGGTGACGGGCCCGACGCGCTGGTCGGGCGCCGAGGTGAGCTGCCCGCCGGCGCTGCGCCCCGCCGTCGTGATCCTCCTCGCGATGCTCGCCGCGAAGGGCACCTCGGTCCTGCGCGGGGTGGACATCATCGCGCGCGGCTACGAGGGCCTCACGGAGCGCCTGCGCGAGCTCGGCGCCAACATCGAGACCTTCCGCGACTGAGCCGACGACCGACGCGACGGGCCGGCACCCTCGGGGGCGCCGGCCCGTCGTGCGTCACTTCGGGTAGACCGCGTCCACCTCGACCTCCACGAGCCAGCCGTTCACGGGAAGGTTCTCGATCTCGAGGGCGAACCGCGACGGCCGCGCGGCGTTGACGACCATCGGCGCGGTGGTGGCGGAGCCGAGCTGGACGTCGATCGGCTTCCCGGTCGCGAGGTTCGTGTTCGCGAAGAACTGCCGGTAGGCGCGGTTCCAACCGGCGAAGTCCATCTTCTCCTGCCCCGCGGGGTTCTGGAGGAACACGCGCATGGACACGACGTCGTCGTAGGACAGCCCGGCCCGCTCGAGGTTCTCGCCTATCCGCATGAGGACGTTGATCCCCTGCGCCTCGGTGATGGTCACGCCCGCCGGCAGCACCCCTCCGGGGAACACGTCGGTGGGGATGTAGCGCTCCTCGGCGCCGGCCCCCGGCGCCGTGTTCATCGCGGAGGGCCCGAGGCCCGAGGACTTGTACCAGGCGACGTTCTTGCCGAACGCGACGCCGTCGGCGATCGACGGGGTGTCGCCGGTGACGAACGAGAAGGACTCGGTGGGCTTCGGCTCGAAGAGCTTCCCTGCGGCGACGGCGGTCCCGGGCACGGCGACGGCGGCGGTGACGGCGACGGCGACGACGACCTTGGTGCGGTTCTTCATGCAGGCCTCCTGGCGGGGACGGCGGGCGCCACCCTGACGCCCGCTCCGGCGGGCCGCGACGGCCGCCGGAGCGGTGACGCTAGACGCGCACCGTTTCGGGGGCGTGACGGGCGCGTGTCGGCTCGTCGCCCGGCGGTCGGGCGCCGGCAGCGCGCGCCGCACCGCCCCGTGACCAGGCACGACGGCGCCGACACGAGACGTTTACGCGAGCCGCCGCGTGTTGACGGGCGCGAAACGCACCGGACCCACGTTCGCGACGACGCGTGCCTAGCGTCGGCCGCGGTGCTGACGGCGGCACCCGGCATCGTGGGCCGGGCCGTCCGCCCGTCAGGCCGTGGACGAGAGGGCTCCAGCCACATGGTCACTGACGAGAAGACGTCCGGCGTCTCGCGCCGCAGCTTCCTCCAGGCCGTCGGGGTCGGCTCCAGCGCCGGCGTCATGTTCGCGACGATGGGGGCGGTCGGGCTCGCGCCGACGGCCGCCGCGCAGCCACGGAACGAGTCGTGGACGCCGCCGCAGGGCAGCGACTTCAGCCTGACGGGTCGCTCCGCCAAGAAGGTCGTCGTCGTGGGCGCCGGACCCGCGGGTCTCGCCTCGGCGTACGAGCTGCAGAAGGCGGGGTACCGGGTCACGGTGCTCGAGGCGCGCCACCGGCCCGGCGGCCGGACGCTGACGATACGTGGGGGCGACTCCGAGACGGACGTCAACGGCGTCACCCAGAAGGCCCGGTTCTCCGACGGCGTGTACATGAACGCCGGCGCGGGCCGCATCGCGCAGTGGATGGTCACCATGGACTACCTGCGCGAGCTGGGCGTCCCCTACGAGGTGTTCACCAACGCGAACGCCGACGCCTACCTGTACAACGAGCGCTCGGGCGCCACCCCCGGCAACCCGGTCCGGTACCGCACGGCGAAGGCGGACGTGTTCGGCTACACGTCCGAGCTGCTGAGCTACGCGACCGACCAGGGCGCGCTCGACCAGAAGCTCACGGCCGCGGACAAGGAGAACCTGCGGGCGTTCCTCCGGTCCTGGGGGTCGCTGCAGTCCGACGGCAGCTACCGCGGCGGCGACAACCGCGGGTTCTCGGTCTACCCGTCCGCCTGGAACGAGCACGGCACACCGCTCCCCGGCCCCGGCACGGTCTCGGAGGTGCTCGCGTCGAAGGTGGGCCAGTACTTCCCGTTCGAGATCAACTGGGAGCAGTCGATGCTCATGTTCCAGCCGAAGGGCGGCATGGACACGACCTACGACTACTTCGTGCGGGCCATCGGCAAGCAGAACGTCCTGTTCAGCTCGCCGGTCACCGGCGTGCAGAACACCACGAGCGGCGTCACGGTCACCTACACCGCGCCGAACGGCAAGACCCGCCAGGTCGACGCGGACTTCGCGATCGTCGCCGCGCCCGCGGGGCTCATGCGCCGCTGGGACACGAACTGGGGCCCGGACATCGACGCCGCCCTCGGCGAGTTCGCGATCGGCTCGCCGGCGGGCAAGATCGGGCTCGAGTACCGCTCGCGGTTCTGGGAGGACGACCACCGGATCTTCGGCGGCATCACCGAGACCGACATGGACCTCGCCCACGTCTGGTACCCCTCCTACGGGTACGGCGAGCGCCGTGGACTCGTCGTCGGCTACTACAACACCGGGGCCAACGCGCGCGCCTACGCCGACATGACGCCGCGGCAGCGCGAGATGCGCGCCGTCGAGCAGGGCGTGAAGATCCACGGCGAGAAGTACCGGACCGAGCTGGAGAGCTCGTTCTCCATCGCGTGGCACAAGGTGCCCTACATCGAGGGCGCGTGGGCCTACCCGAACACGCAGTCGTCGCGCTTCAAGCAGCTCCAGCAGGGCGCGGGGAACGTGTACTTCGCGGGCGACTGGATGTCCGAGATCTCGGCGTGGCAGCACGGCGCGTTCTGGGCCGCCCGGTACGCCGTGCAGGCCCTGCACACGCGCGTCATGACGTCGTGAGCCCGGCGGCGCACCCACCGGACGGACCCTCCGTCTGACGCGGCACGCGGACGACGACGTGTCCGCGGCGCGACGACGGCCCGGCACCCGGCACCCGGAGGGGTGCGGGACGCCGGGCCGTCGTCGTGCGGGCGGTGGTCCGCCTCAGAAGCCGGTGTAGTTGGGGGCCTCGACGGTCATCTGGACGTCGTGCGGGTGGCTCTCCTTGAGCGACGCCGACGTGATGCGGATGAAGCGGCCCTTCTCCTGGAGCTCCGGGACGGTCCGCGCGCCGACGTAGAACATCGTCTGGTGCAGGCCGCCGACGAGCTGGTGCGCGACGGTGCCGAGCGAGCCCTTGTACGCGACCTGGCCCTCGATGCCCTCGGGGACGATCATGTCGTCGCTCGTGACCTCGGCCTGGAAGTAGCGGTCCTTCGAGTACGACTTCTTGCCGCGCGAGGACATGGCGCCCATGGAGCCCATGCCCCGGTACGCCTTGTACTGCTTGCCGTTCACGAGGATCGTGTCGCCGGGCGACTCCTCGGTGCCCGCGAGCATCGAGCCGAGCATCACCGACTCCGCGCCCGCGACGATGGCCTTGCCGATCTCGCCCGAGTGGCGCATGCCGCCGTCCGCGATGACGGGCACGCCCGCCGGGCGCGCGGCGAGCGACGCCTCGTAGACCGCCGTGACCTGCGGGACGCCCACGCCGGTGACGATGCGCGTCGTGCAGATGGAGCCCGGGCCGACGCCGACCTTGACCGCGTCCGCGCCCGCGTCGACGAACGCCTGGGCGCCCTCGCGCGTCGCGACGTTGCCGCCGATGACCTGGACGTCGCGCGTCGCCGGGTCGGACTTCAGGCGCGCGACCATCTCGATGAGCATGCGCACGTTGCCGTGCGCGGTGTCCGCGACGAGCACGTCGACGCCCGCGTCGATGAGCGTCGTGGCGCGCTGCCACGCGTCGCCGAAGTAGCCGATCGCGGCGCCGACGAGCAGGCGGCCCTGGCCGTCCTTCGACGCGTTCGGGAACTGCTCGGACTTGACGAAGTCCTTGACCGTGATGAGCCCGGTGAGGCGCCCGTCCGCGTCGACGAGCGGCAGGCGCTCGAGCTTGTGCTTGCGCAGGAGCGCGGTCGCCTCCTCGCGGGAGATGCCCGCCGGGCCCGTGATGAGCGGCTGGGGCGTCATGACCTCGTCGACCTTCGTCGTCGCCCACTCGGCGACGGGCGTGAAGCGCAGGTCGCGGTTGGTCACCATGCCGATGAGGCGGCGCTCGGCGTCGAGGACCGGGAAGCCGGAGATCCGGTACTCGCCCGCGGTCTTGTCGAGCTCCTCGAGCGTCGCGTCCGGGCCGATGGTCACCGGGTTGTCGATGATCCCCGTCTGCGTGCGCTTCACCAGGTCCACCTGGAGCGCCTGGTCCTCGATGGACAGGTTGCGGTGGAGGACGCCGATGCCGCCCTGGCGCGCCATCGCGATCGCCATGCGCGACTCGGTGACGGTGTCCATGGCCGCCGAGACGAGCGGGACGCGGATCGAGATCTCACGCGTCAGGCGCGTCGTCGTGTCGATGTCCGACGGCGCCAGGTCCGAGTAGCCGGGCTGCAACAGGACGTCGTCGTAGGTGAGACCCAGGAAACCGAAGGGGTCGCGGTCGGGAGCGGCGGCGGGGACGGGCGAGGCGGTCACACCAGGATTCTACGCCGCGGGGCCCTCCCGTATTCCCGCACCGTCCGCGCACCGGCGCCCGCGCGACGCCCCGCCCGACACCTCAGCGGACGACCGCGAGGAGCTCGTGCAGGAGCCCCGGGAAGCTGCGCACGCGGTGCACCGTCGCGGCGAGCGGGAGGTCGCCGGCGGCCTCGTCGCTCGGGAGCCCGACGAAGAACGGCAGGCTCGGGTTCGCCTCGTGCGCGGCGTGGACGATCCCCAGGTCGGGGCGCGCCTGGGTCGTCACCATGGCGACCGCCGAGGGCCGCACCATCGTGACGATCTCGAGCGTGCGGTGGACGTTCGCCGGCCCGGTGACGATGCGGGCCATCGCGCCGTGCGACGCGAGCGACGCGGCGAGGGCGTGCGCGGCCAGGGGCAGCGGCTCGTCCGGCGCCGCGAACACGAGGACGATGCGGCGCATGCGGCTCGGGTGGTTGCGGGGCGGGCCGCCGGCCGCGACGATCGCGTCCTCGCTCGCCTGCGTGTACTCGCGCAGCGCGCCCAGCGTCGCGTTGGCGAGCACGACCTCCGGGACCTCGCCCGGGCCGGCGAGCACGGTGCGCTCGGCGAGCCGCTCGAGCGCCGGCTCGACGAGGTCGGACCACCAGGCCGCGGGGTCGCCGCCCGCGGGGATCCGCAGGAGCCGGTCGCACGTGCGCTGGTCGTAGGCGATCGCGGCGTCGACGACGTCGGACACGCGCGTGGGCCGCGGGGCCTCCCGCACGCCGAGGGCGCGCGGCGCGGTCCCCCGCGCGCCTTCTCCGCCCGGCACCGCGCGCAGGAACGGGCGCGACGGCGCAGCGGGCTCGGGGGCCGCGTCGTCCGCGTCGAGGTCGTCGTCGGCGTCGGTGCCGCCCTCGGCGCCGTGCTCGTCGAACGAGACGGCACCGCGGTGCGCGTCGAGCTCGTCGTCGTCGGCGGCCAGGGCCGCGCGGGCCGCGTCGGCGGGCGCGACGCCGTCGAGCGTGAGGCGCCGCATGACGACCAGGCGGGCGACGTCGTCGTCCGTGTAGCGCCGGTGGGAGCCCGCGCGGTGCTGCGAGGGCCCGAGGCCGTAGCGGCGGTCCCAGGTCCGCAGGGTCGCGGGCGCGACGCCGAGCCGACGCGCGACGGCGGCGACGGCGAGGCCGGGGTTCGTGGACATGCTCGGTCGGGCTCCCTCGGGGTCGGGGGCGGACCGGACGGAGGTCATGGATCGATTCTGCCGACCGCGCCACCGTCCCGCCACCTCGTCCAGGTCACAGTCCTGCACCCTTCGCGCCAGGCTTGTGCGAAGTTTGTTCACCATGCGCGCAAACGCGCCAGCAGGGCCGCATCGCGTCAGCCTAGACGCGAATGCTGCACCGTTCTCGCCGCCTCCACGAGCCGCGTGACGCCTCCGAACGGCCGTGACCTGGCCCTTCACCTTTCTCGCACAGGGGGCTTGAACAACTTCTGAAACGCTTGTAGGTTGTTCGCCATGGCTGAGATCTCAAGGCTTCCCGGGCCCGTCATGGAGCTGTGGGAGTGGCAGTACCAGGGTTCGTGCCGCGACGCGGACGACACGTTGTTCTTCCACCCCGAGGGCGAGCGCGGCTCGACGCGACGGCGTCGCGCGGAGGCCGCGAAGGCGATCTGCCACTCGTGCCCCGTCATGATGCAGTGCCGCGAGCAGTCGCTCCGCGTGCGCGAGCCGTACGGGGTGTGGGGCGGCCTGAGCGAGGACGAGCGGGCGGCGATCCTCGCCGGGGGCGCCCGCCGCACCGGCTGAGCACCGGCAGCACGACCAGCAGCAGTACCACCAGCAGACCTGCACGGCACCGGTACGACGTCGTACCGGGAGCACGTGCGCACGACCCGTGGGAACGGTGGGGCGACCGGCCACGGAACGCAGCAGGGCCCGCGACCGGACGGTCGCGGGCCCTGCTGCTGGAACGGGTCGGCGTCAGCCGACCACCACGGCGAGGATGTCGCGCGCGGACAGGACCAGGTAGTCCACGCCGCCGTACTTGACCTCGGTGCCGCCGTACTTGCTGTAGATGACCTTGTCGCCGACGCTCACGTCGAGCGGGACGCGGTTGCCGTTGTCGTCGACACGGCCCGGACCGACGGCCAGGACCTCGCCCTCCTGGGGCTTCTCCTTGGCGGTGTCCGGGATGACCAGGCCGGATGCGGTCGTGGTCTCGGCCTCGAGGGCCTTCACGACGATCCGGTCCTCGAGCGGCTTGATGGGGACCGACACGTCGGACCTCCCCTTTCGCGGTGAGAACTGCAACGGATGGGTCGAGCGCACCGGCTGGCCGTCGTCGCGGGTGCCGGACAGCCTGGTCGCACGTGGTGCCGCCTCCGCGAGCGGTGGCGGCACGTCCTCAAATCTAGGTCGCCGTTAGCACTCGGTCAAGGCGAGTGCCAACGTCCGCCCCTCGGACGATCGCGGCCCCGGCTGCGCGTGGTCCCCGTCCCCCGTGGAAGGATCGACGCCATGGACGCCGCCACGCTGACCAAGCTGCTCAGCCCCGAGGGCTGGGCGCTGCTCGGCGCGCTCCCCCCGTACGACGAGCAGCAGGCGCTCGTGCTCGCGGCGGGGCTGCGCGCGAAGGGCGTCGACCCGGACCTGGCCGCCGCGGCGCTCACGCAGTCGCGGCTGCGCGCGGCCGCCCGCGGCAAGCTCGGCGCGTTCGCCGACGGCATGCTGTTCACGCAGGCGGGGCTGGAGCAGGCGAGCCGGCTCGTCGTCGCGGGCCTGCACGCGCGGCGGTACCAGGACGCGGGGATCCGGCGCGTCGCCGACCTCACGAGCGGGATCGGCGTCGACGCCCTCGCGTTCGCCGCGGCGGAGCTCGAGGTGCTCGCGACCGACGTCGACGAGCTCACCGCGGCGATCGCGACCGTGAACCTGCGCCACTTCCCCGAGGCCGAGGTGCGCCACGGCGACGGGCTCGCGCTCGACCTCGAGGGCGAGCGGATCGAGGGCGTGTACGCCGACCCCGCCCGACGGACACGGGGCGGCAGGCGCGTGTTCGACCCGAAGGCCTACGCCCCGCCGCTCGACGCGGTGTGGGCGCTGCGCGAGCGCGTCCCCGCCGTGGGCATCAAGGTCGGCCCCGGGATCCCGCACGACGGCCTGCCCGCGGACGCCGAGACCGAGTGGGTCTCGGTCGACGGCGACGTCGTGGAGGCCGGCCTCTGGTTCGGGCCGCTCGCGCCCGAGGGGCCGGGCCGCTCCGCGCTCGTCCTCACCCCGTGGACCGGGCCGGACGGGACCGAGCGCACCACGACGCGCCGGGTCGCCCACCGCCCGGGCGACGAGGACGTGGTGCCCGAGGTGGGCGCCGTCGGGCAGTACCTCTACGAGCCCGACGGCGCCGTCATCCGCGCGGGTCTCGTCGCCCACGCGGCACGCGGGCTGGGCGGGCGGCTGCTCGACCGGACGATCGCGTACGTGACGACCGACTCCCCCGCGCCGCTCGACGCGACCGGCCTCGCCGACGGGCTCGCGCGGGGCTACCGCGTGCTCGACACGATGCCGTTCGGGCTCAAGCGCCTGCGCTCCTACCTGCGCGAGCGGGGCGTGGGGCGACTGACGATCAAGAAGCGGGGCACCGCCGTCACGCCCGAGCAGCTCCGCCGCCAGCTCGCGCTCACCGGCGACGCGGTCGCGACGATCGTCCTGACGCGCGTCGGCGGGTCCCAGCAGGTGCTCGTCGTGGAGCCTCTCGCCGCTCCCCCGGCCGGCGCCGTGCGGGGCGCCACCCCGGACGGCACGCGGTGAGCGCCCTCCCGCGCCGCACCGCGATCCCCTTCGCGCGGTCGGAGCGCTCGACCGTCGGGCTGGAGTGGGAGCTCGCGCTGGTCGACGCGGACTCGGGCGACCTGCGCCAGGTCGCGCAGACGGTCCTCGACGCCGTGCGCCCGGTGGACGGGGGCGCGCACCCGTCCATCAAGCAGGAGCTGCTGCTCAACACGGTCGAGGTCGTGAGCGGCGTGTGCCGCACCGTCGGGGAGGCCGGCCGGGACCTCGAGCGCTCGATCGACGAGCTGCGGGCCGTGACCGACCCGCTGCGCGTGGAGCTCATGAGCGCGGGCACGCACCCGTTCGCGCGCTGGGCGCAGCAGAAGGTCACCGACAAGCAGCGCTACAACACCCTCATCGACCGCACGCAGTGGTGGGGACGGCAGATGCTCATCTACGGCGTGCACGTACACGTCGGCATCGAGGACCGCGCCAAGGTGCTGCCGATCCAGCGCGCGATGCTCACGACGTTCGCGCACCTCCAGTCGCTCTCGGCCAGCTCGCCCTTCTGGGGCGGCAAGGACACCGGGTACGCGTCGAACCGCGCGCTCATGTTCCAGCAGCTCCCCACGGCGGGGCTCCCGTTTCAGTTCGCGACCTGGGAGGAGCTCGAGGGCTACGTCGCGGACATGCTGCACACCGGCGTCATCGACGCGTTCGACGAGATCCGCTGGGACCTGCGCCCCGCCCCGCAGTTCGGCACGCTCGAGACGCGCATCTGCGACGGCGTCACGAACATCTCCGAGCTGCTCGCGCTCGCCGCGCTCACGCACTGCCTCGTCGAGCACTTCTCGACGATGCTCGACGAGGGCCGCGAGCTCCCGAGCATCCCGCCGTGGTTCGCGCAGGAGAACAAGTGGCGCTCCGCGCGCTACGGCATGGACGCGATCATCATCCTCGACCGTGAGGGCAACGAGGAGCTCGTGACCGACGCCGTCGGGCGCCTGCTCGTCGAGCTCGAGCCCGTCGCCGCGCGCCTCGGGTGCCTCGACGAGCTCGACGGCGTGCGCACGATCGTGCGCCGCGGGGCCTCCTACCAGCGCCAGCGCGCCGTGGCGCGCCGCAACGGGGGCGAGCTGGACGCCGTCGTGCGCTCGCTCGTCGCGGAGATGCGGGCGGGCCGCCCGCTCTGACGGTCCGCCCGGGACGGTCAGTAGTCGCGCAGGACCACGCCGAGGTCGGCGGCCCTGTCGGCGAGCCACGTCGGCGACCAGTCCTCGGTGTCGCACGGCGACGACGTCCGGTCGGCCGCCGCCTCCGAGTACCCGCCCCACGACAGCACGCGGCACGTCGCGTCGGTCTCGAGCGCGTGCGTCCACTCCTCGTCCTCGGCGAAGCCGGAGTCGACGGCGGACTGCATCAGGTCGAACTCGTGCCACCACTGGAGCATGTGCGACAGCTCGTGCGCGAGGAGCACCTGCTTGGTCGCCGGGTCGGAGTCCTCGCCCCACCACACGAACAGCACCGTCGGGTGGGAGGGCTGGAAGCAGCCCGCCGAGCCCGTCGCGTACGCGTCGTGCTCCGCGACGTGCTCCATGCCGCAGTTGAGCGTCGGGTCGTCGGTGAACACGACCTGCACGCCGTCGTTGGCGGGGTTGAGCGCGAGCAGCCACGCCGTGGGGTCGGGGTGCTCGGCCAGGAACGGCGTCGTCTGCGTCGCGCCCGGCACGGGGTCGGGCAACGGCTCGGCGTACTCGCCCGCTTTCCAGGCGGCCTCCACGCCGGTGGCCGACGCGGCCACGTCCGGGCTCGGGTCCTCCCAGACCGTGGGGGGCGGCACCGCGCCCTCCTGCTCGGTGGGCAGGACCGCGCCGTCGTCCCGCGCCCCGCCGAGGGAGCTGACGAGGTACGCGACGACGGACACCGCGAGCACGAGGACGAACGTCACGACCCGCGCGGCACGGCCCCGACGGCGGCGCGGCACCTCCCACGAGATGGTGGACGCCCCGTACGCGGGGACGGTCGCCGCCGGCGCCCCGGAGGCCGGCTGGACCGCGGGGGTGCCGGAGAGCGCGGCGGCGGAGGCGTGACCGTACGGCGGAGCGGTCGTCGCACCCGCCGTCCCGGAGGACGGCGCGCCGACGGGCACGGCGGCGGACCCGTACGCGGGCACGGCCGCGAGGAGCGCCCGGTGCTGCGCCGCCCAGTACGCGGCGGTGTGCTCGGCCCGGGCGCGCTCGGGCCCGGGGGGCGCCGACGCGGCCGCGTGCGCCCACGCGTGGGCGCGCCGCAGCGCCTCGTCGGGCGTGAGACCGGGCTCCGGGGTCACACGTGGGTCACGGTCAGCGGCATCGACGAGTCGACGCCGATGTCGAGGCTCGACGGCGCCACGCCCGCCCGCACGACGGCGGACCCCAGCGCGGCGATCATCGCCCCGTTGTCGGTGCAGTAGCGGATCGGCGGGATGCGCAGCTCGATCCCGGCCTCCGCGCAGCGCTTCGCGGCCATGTCGCGCAGCTGCGAGTTCGCGCTGAACCCGCCGCCGACGACGAGCGTCGACACCCCGTGCCGCTCGCACGCCGCGATGGTCTTGGCGGTGAGCACGTCGGCGACGGACTCGGCGAAGGAGGCCGCGACGTCGTGCACGGGGATCTCCTCCCCCGCGTCCTGGCGCGCCTCGACCCACCGCGCGACGGCCGTCTTGAGGCCGGAGAACGAGAAGTCGTCCGCGTGCTTCTCCTGGTCCTTGCGCGCGGTGAGGCCGCGCGGGAACCGGATCGCCGTGGGGTCGCCCTCGCGCGCGAGGCGGTCGATGTGCGGGCCGCCGGGGTACGGCAGGCCGAGCAGGCGCCCGACCTTGTCGAACGCCTCGCCCGCGGCGTCGTCGAGCGTCGAGCCGAGCTCGGTGACGGACGTCGCGACGTCGTCGACCAGGAGGAGCGAGCTGTGCCCGCCGGACACGACGAGCGCCATGACGCGCTCCGGGAAGGCGCCGTGCACGAGCTCGTCCACGGCGGCGTGGCCGATGACGTGGTTGACGCCGTAGAGCGGCTTGCCGAGCGCGAGCGCGAGCGCCTTGGCGGCCGACGCGCCGATCGTCAGGGGCCCGACCAGCCCCGGCCCGGCCGTGACCGCGATCGCGTCGACCTCGGACAGGTCGACGTCCGCCGTGCCGAGCGTGCGCTCGATCGTCGGGATCATCGCCTCGAGGTGGGCGCGCGACGCGACCTCGGGGATGATGCCGCCGTAGCGCGCGTGCTCGTCCATCGAGCTCGCCACCGTGTCGACGAGCAGCTCGCGACCCCGGACCAGCGCGACGCCGGTCTCGTCGCAGGACGTCTCGATGCCGAGCACCAGGGGCTCGCCGGCGCTCACGGACGGCTCACTGACAGTGTGGAAGGCATGGCGTCCAGGGTAGTCGCGTGCGGGGCCGGCCCGCGCCGTGTCGCCCACGTCACACCGTCTGTCGGGAAGATGATTCAACGCTCAACCGTTGGTCCGGTCATGAGCACCGACACCCTCATCGAGTCCCCTGCCGCGCCGAACGAGCTCGCCGACCAGCTCGCGATCGACGCGCAGGCCGCGGACCGCCTGTTCCGCGACGCGCACACGACCCACGCCTTCTCGGACGAGCCCGTCACCGACGCGCAGATCCAGGCGGCCTGGGACCTCGTCCGCTGGGCACCCACCGCGATGAACACGCTCCCGCTGCGCCTGCTCGTCGTGCGCACGCCCGAGGCGAAGCAGCGCCTCGGCGCCCACATGGCGGACTTCAACCGCGACAAGACGCTCGCCGCGCCCGTGACCGTCATCGCCGCCGCCGACCCGTCGTTCCACCAGCACCTCGGCACGCTCGCGCCGTTCCGCGAGGGCATGACCGAGCAGCTCGACCCGCAGACCGAGCTGCGCGAGGGCATGGCCCGCACCAACGCGCTCATCCAGATCGGCTACCTCATCGTCGGGCTGCGCGCCGCCGGCCTGTCCGTCGGCCCGATGACCGGCTTCGACGCGGCGGGGATCGACGCCGAGTTCTTCGGCGAGTCCGGCTGGCGCACGCTCGTCGCGATCAACGTGGGCTACCCCGCCGAGGAGGGCGCGCACTTCCCGCGCCAGGCCCGGCTCGACTTCCACCAGGTCGCCGAGATCCTCTGAGACCGTCCCACCCGTCGCGCGCGAGGCGGCACCCCTCCACGGGTGCCGCCTCGCGCGCGTCCGCATCCTGGCGTCAGGGCGCGGCGGGCCGCGCGGGGTCGTTCGACCACTGCGACCACGAGCCCGCGTACAGGGCCGCGTCGACGCCGAGGGTCGCGAGCGCGGCGACCTCGTGCGCCGCGGTCACGCCCGAGCCGCAGTACACGCCCACGGCGGGCCGCGCCGCGCCCGGTTCCCGTCCCGGGTCCACGACCCCCAGGGCCGCGAACCGCGCGCGCAGCGCGACGGGGTCCAGGAACGTCCCGTCCGCGGCGAGGTTGTCGGTCGTCGGCGCGCTCACCGCGCCGGGGACGTGTCCCGCGCGCGGGTCGACCGGCTCCACCTCGCCGCGGTAGCGCTCGCCCGCGCGCGCGTCGAGCAGGACGCCCGACGTCGCGAGGCCGGCCGCGCCGTCGGCGTCGAGCACGGGCATCCCGCCCGGCGTGACGACGACGTCCCCCGGCTCGGGCCGCACCTCGCCCGCGTCGAGCGCGTGCCCGGCGGCCCGCCACGCCGCGAGCCCGCCGTCGAGGATGCGGACGTCCTCGTGCCCGGCCCAGCGCAGCAGCCACCAGGCGCGCGCGGCGGACGTGCCGCCCACGGCGTCGTAGACGACGACCGGCCGGTCCGCGCGCACGCCCCAGCGCCGCGCCGCGGCCTGGAGGTCGGCGGGGTCGGGCAGCGGGTGCCGGCCCGCCGCGGCCGAGGGCGGCGCGGCGAGCTCGGTCTCGAGGTCGACGTAGACCGCGCCCGGGACGTGCCCCGCCCGGTGCTGCGCGTGCCCGTCGGTGACGCCGAGCGCCCACCGCACGTCGAGCACGACGGGCGGGCGGTCGCCCGCGAGCGCCGCCGCCAGGGCGGGCGCGGTGACGAGGACACGGTCGCGGCGCGCGGCGTCGGGCCAGTGGTCGTCCGTGCCGAGGCCCGGGCCGCGCGGCGCGGGCCCGCTCACGCGACGGCGCCCGTCTCGGACGCCGTCCCGTGGTCCGGCGCGTCCGGTCCGTCGGGCGTCGTGGTCGCGCCGAGCTCGAGCCGCATCGTGTAGGCGTCGACGTCCTCCGGCTGGTAGTAGCGCTTGCGGATGCCGAGCTGCTCGAACCCGTACTTCGCGTAGAGCGCGAGCGCCGGGTCGTTGTCGACCCGCACCTCGAGCAGCACCGCGCTCGCGCCGAGGTCGCGGGACCGCGCGATGAGCGCCTCCAGGAGCGCCGAGCCGACGCCCTGGTGCTGGAACGCGGGATCGACGCCCAGGGTCATGACCTGCGTGACGTCGCCGTCGAACCACAGGCCCGCGTAGCCGACCACGGGCTGCGGGCCGGCGGCGTAGAGCCGCACGGGCTCGGCGGCGACGTACCAGCGTCCGAGGCCCGCGAGCTCGTCGGCGAGCATCCCGTACGTCCAGGCGCCGCGCCCGAACAGCTCGCGCTCGAGCTCGACGACGCGGTCGAGGTCGGCCGCCCGGAGCGGGCGCAGGCGGATCTCGTAGCGGCGCGCGCTCATCGGGCCGCCTCGGGCGCCGGGGCGGGCGCGGTGTCGCTCACGCGCTTGCGTGCGGCGGCCTCGTGGACGTCCGGGCGGCGCAGGTACAGCGGCTCCGTCGGCTGGTCGGCCCCCGCGGCCCGGCGCGCGATCGCGAGCCGGGCGAGCACGGCGGCGTCGGGGAGCTGCGGCGCGTCCTCGGCGGCGTCGAGCGCGTCCGGGTAGAGCTCGCCGCCCTCCCCCACGACGACGGCGCCCGCGGCGTGCTCGGCGACCGCGGCCGCCGGCCCGACGTCGGGCCCGGCGACGGTCTCCAGGACCGGCACGGCGTGCGGGCCCTCGTGCGCGACGACGCGGTACCGCGCCCAGTACACCTCGCGGCGGCGCGCGTCGGTCGCGACGAGCAGCTCGTCGTCGGGCTCGAGGCCGAGGTCGCTCACCGCCTGGGCGGCGATCGCGTCGAGGCTCGGGACGCCGAGCACGGGGATGCCGAGCGCGAAGCCCAGCGCCCGGGCGGTGACGAGCCCGACCCGCAGGCCCGTGAACGGCGCGGGGCCCGTGCCGACGGCGACGGCCGTGAGGTCGCGGCGGTCGACCCCGGCCTCGGCGAGCGCCTCCTCGACGAGCGGGGCGAGCGCCTCGGCGTGCCGGCGGCGCTCCGGGGCGTCGCGGCGGGCGAGACGGGCGCCGTCGTCGGAGACGACGGCGACGGTGACGGAGGCGGAGGTGTCGAGCGCGAGAACAGCCACGGCCCCAGCCTACGGCCGAGACCGCGACGTCCTCCTCGCGAGCGGGCTAGCGGGACAGTGCCGCGACGTCGAGGTCCGCCCAGCGCGGACCGACGCCGCGCACCGTCACCCGGCGCGCGCCCGCCTCGGGCGCGTCCTCGTCGTCGGACGCGCCGCCGGGCCCGTCCCCGGTCGCGTCGCCGCGCGGGCGCTCGAGCACGATCTCGAGCCGGTCGCCCGCGAGCGCCTCGACGAGCCCGCTGCCCCACTCGACGACGGTCACCGACTCCTCCAGGCTCGAGTCGAGGTCGAGCGCGTCGACCTCGTCGAGCGAGCCGAGGCGGTACGCGTCCACGTGCACGAGCGCCGGGCCGCCCACGAGCGACGGGTGCTCGCGCGCGACGATGAACGTCGGCGACGCGACCTGTCCGCGCACGCCGAGCCCGGCGCCGATGCCCTGCGTGAGCGTCGTCTTCCCCGCACCGAGGTCGCCGGTGAGGATCACGAGGTCGCCCGCGCGGAGCACGCCGGCGAGGGCGCGGCCGAACGCGCGCGTCGCCTCGGCGTCGGGCAGGACGACGACGTCGCGCGCCGCCTGCGACGACGTGCCCGTCGCGGTCTCCGCCGCCGCGTCCGCGGGAGGCGCGGCGGGCGTCGAGGGGGTCGGGTCGTCGCTCATGCGCGGACCGTCCTTTCCGTGGTCTCGTCCTGGCTGGGGTCGTCGGCCAGCAGCGCCCGCGCGCCGTCGTCGAGCACGTCGGTCCCCACGTGCTCGCGCGGCACGCGCGTGCCGAGGCGCGTCGTGATCTCGTAGCTGATGGTCCCGGCGGCCCGCGCCCAGTCCTCGGCGGTGGGGACGCCGTCGTGCTCGACGCCGTCGCCCGCGCCGAACAGCGTGACGACGTCGCCCGCGCGCTCGGTCGCGGCGGGGCCGAGGTCGAGCACGAGCTGGTCCATGCACACGCGCCCCGCGACGCGCAGGACGCGGCCGCCGTCCGCCCCGGGGCGTGCGCCGACGAGCACCGGGCCACCGGGCGCGGCCGTGGGGCCGCCACCCGACGCGTGCCGCGGGATCCCGTCGCCGTAGCCGAGCGGGACGACCCCGAGCGTCGTGTCCCGCGGTGTCGTGTAGTGGTGCGAGTAGGAGACGCCGTGCCCGCCCGGCACGCGCTTGACCGTCGCGAGACGCGCCTCGAGCGTCATCGCGGGCCGGAGCCCGTACCGCGACGGCGGGCCGAGCTGCGGCACCGGCGTCATGCCCCACACCGCGAGCCCCGGACGGACCAGGTCGTAGTGGGTGCGCGGCGCGGTGAGCGTCGCGGCGGAGTTCGCGAGGTGGCGCAGCTCGGGCGCGACGCCCGCGCGCTCCGCGAGCCGGACGGCCTCGTCGAGCACGTCGGCCTGTGCCACGACGCTCGGGTGCCCGGGCTCGTCCGCGAACGCGAGGTGGGACCACAGCCCGACGACGTGGACCGCGCCCTCGGCCTGGGCGCGCGCGACGGCGGCGAGCACGTCGGGCAGGTCGGCGGGCATGATCCCGTTGCGGCCGAGGCCCGTGTCGACCGCGAGGTGCACGCGCGCGGTCCGGCCGGCGGCACGGGCGGCGGCGACCACCTCGTCGACGGCCCAGCGCGCGGCGAGCGACACGTCGACGTCCGCCTCCACGAGCGCGCGCAGCGGCGCGCCCGGCGGGTAGAGCCACGTGAGGACGCGCGCGCGGTCCACCCCGATCCCCGCCGCACGCAGCGCGAGCGCCTCGCTCGGCTGCGCGGTCCCGAGCCACGTCGCACCGCCCGCGAGCGCCCCGAGCGCGCTCGCCACCAGGCCGTGCCCGTAGGCGTCGGCCTTCACGACGGCCATCACCTGGGCCGACGGCGCGTGCCCGGCGAGGGCGCGGACGTTGTCCCGGACCGCGGCCAGGTCGACGACGGCACGCGCGGGGTAGCCGGGTGCTGCCGGGGTTCGGGCGGGTGCGGCCGGGGTTCCGGCGGGTGGGCCGGTCGGGGTCGTGCGCTGGGTGTCGCTCACGGTGGACGATTCTCTCACCGTCGCCGCCCGGGGAGCGGGCGCCGGGTCGCGGTCCTCGGGTCGCGTCACCGGGACGCCGCCGGTCCGGCCGCCACCCTCACCAGGCGCCGAGCGTCCGGTCCGTCTCGAAGCGCCGCGGCTGCCCGGTCAGCGGGTCGGCGAAGGCGAGCGAGCGCGAGACGAGCTGGAGCGGGCGCGCGTAGTCGTCCGGCGCGACGTCGTACGGCTCGGGGTAGAAGTTGTCGTGCACGATCGGCACCCCGAGCCGGGCCATGTGCAGCCGGAGCTGGTGCGTCTTGCCGCTGTGGGGCTCGAGCCGGTAGCGCGCGAGGCCGCGGGCCGGGTCGGTCTCGATCACGTCGACGCGGCTCTCGGCGTTGGGCTCGCCGTCCACCTCCTCCGCGCGCATGACGCCGCGGTGCTTGACGATGCGGCTGCGCACGGTCGCGGGCAGGTCCAGCGCCGGGTCCCACGGCGCGACCGCCTCGTAGGTCTTGCGCACCTCGCGCCGCGCGAAGAGCTCCTGGTACGCGCCGCGCACCTGCGGTCGCAGCGTGAGCAGCAGGACGCCCGCGGTGACGCGGTCGAGCCGGTGCGCGGGGCTGAGGTCGGGCAGGTCGAGGTCGCGGCGCAACCGCACGAGCACCGACCGCGCCACGTACGCACCGCGCGGGATCGTCGCGAGGAAGTGCGGCTTGTCGACGACCAGCAGGTCCCGGTCGCGGTGCAGCACGCGGACCTCGAACGGCACCTCGGGCTCGACCGGCGGGTCGCGGTAGAGGAACACGAAGCCGCGCGGCTCGTACGGGGTGGTCGCGTCGACCGGCCGTCCGCGCCCGTCGACGACCTCGCCCGCCGCGACCTTCTCGGCCAGGCGTGCGGCGTCGTCCGGGAACCGGTGGCGCACGTAGTCGAGCGTGCGCGTGTACCGCGCGACGCTCTCGGCGTCGTGCGGCAGCACGAGGCGCGTGGGGTTGAGGCCGTCGCGCACGGGGAGGGGGACCACGCCCACCACGGTACCGGCGGGCCGCGCCCGGACCTGTCGGCCGCCCACGGGCCTCGGACCCGTCGTGACCGGCCGGTGCCAGGAGAGAGCCGCGCCGCTCAGCGTGCGGCGAGCAGCCCCGCGACGACGGCGGGCACCGCGTCGGCGACGTCGAGCGCCGCGACCGGGCCGCCCGGGTTCGCCCGCTCCGCCGCGAGACCGTGCACGACGGCGACCGCGGCCGCGAGCTCCGCGGCCAGCCCCGGCTCCCGGAGGATCCGTGGGGCGTGCGCCGCGAGCACGGTGCCGAGGATCCCGGCGAGCACGTCCCCCGCGCCGGCGGTCGCGAGCCACGCGGGCGCGTCCGCCTGGGACCACGCGCCCTCCGGCCCGACGACGACGGTCGCCGACCCCTTGAGCAGCACCGTCGCACCGGTGGCCGAGTGCGCGCGCCGTGCCCACCGCAGCGGCTCGGCCTCGACGTCGGCGCGCGTCACGTCGTCGCCGCGCGACCGCAGCAGCGTCGCGAGCTCCCCCGCGTGCGGGGTGAGCACGACCGACGGCGGGCAGCGGTCGGGCAGCAAGGACAGCGCCCCGGCGTCGACGACCACGGGCACCCGCTCCCCCTCGTCCTCGGCGGCGAGCTCACCGGTCGCGGCCGCGAGCGCGTCCCGGACCCGCTCGTGCTGGCCGCCGTCGTCCACGGGGTCGCCGCCCGGCCCGGGCGCGGGCGGCACGCCGGGCCCGAGCACCCAGGACTGCACGCGCCCCGCCGCGGGCACCACCTCGGGCCGGGCGGCGAGCACCGCGCGCGTGACGTCGTCGGGCCCGCGGAAGCGGACCATCCCCGGGCCGGTGCGGACCGCGGCGCTCGCGACGAGCACCGCGGCGCCCGGGAAGGTCGGCGTGCCCGCGACGACGCCGACGACGCCGCGCGTGTACTTGTGGTCGGTCGCGCCGGGCACGGACCAGAGGGCGGCGACGTCCGCGGGCTCGAGCCGGCGGACGACCGGCGCCGCGGTGCCGCCGTCCGGAGCGGGCGCGCCGAGGCGCAGCCCGATGTCGACGACCGCGCCGTGGCCGGCGAGGTGCGTCGCCGGGGGGAGCAGGAGGCCGGGCTTCGCCGCGCCGAACGTCACCGTGCGGTCCGCGCGCAGGACCGGCCCGGGCACCGTGCCGTCGTCCACGCCGACCCCGCTCGGCGCGTCCACCGCGACGACCCAGGGCCGCCCCCGGGGCCCGACGCGACGCCCGCCACCCTCGTCGGACGCACCGTCGCCGCCGAGCGCGTCGTCGGCGGGCACGCCGCCGTCGAGCAGCGCGGCGAGACGCCGCACGAGGTCCGCCGCGACGCCGCGCAACGGCCCCCGGGCGCCGATGCCGACGAGGCCGTCCATCACGACGTCGGCCCGCCGGACCTGCGCGGCGACCCGGTCGGCGACGTGCGGGTCCAGGTGGTCGTGCGGCCGGCCCGCGCGCGTCGGGTCGTCGGGGCTGCCGACGAGCACCTCGACGGACCCGCCCGCGTCCCGGAGCGCCGCGAGCCCGCCCGCGTGCGCATGCTCTCCGGTGAGGACCGCGAGCACCTCGACGCCCCGGCGCGCGAGGTACGCACCCGCGTGGAGGGTGTCCCCGCCGTTGTTGCCCGACCCCACGAGCAGGACCGCCCGGGCGCCGGTGACGCGCCCGTCCCGACGGCCGCCGTCCGGCAGGGCGACCGACCGCCGTCGTGCGACGTCGCGCGCGACGATCGTCGCGAGCGCGAACGAGGCGCGCTCCATGAGCGGGACGCCCGCGGCGAGCAGCGGCTCCTCGGCGACGCGCACGTCGGCGGCGGACCAGGCTTCGATCATGACCTCATCCTGCCCACCGTCCGCCCTCGTCGCCTGCGCGGCGGCGCCGGCGCAGCGGTGCGACCGAGCGGTGAGACGACGCGCGGGGGCGCGCTGCGGGTCGCACGGACCCGCATAGGGTGACGACCATGCGATTCGGACTCTTCATCCCCCAGGGCTGGCGCTACGACCTCGTCGACGTCGCACCCGAGGACCACTGGAAGACGATGCTCTCCCTCCTGCACTACGCCGACAACGCCGCCGCGGGCGAGCCCCTGCCGGGCGGCGAGTTCGCGTGGGACGGCGTGTGGGTCTACGACCACTTCCACACCACGCCGACCCCGAGCACCGAGGCGACGCACGAGGCGTGGACGCTCATGGCCGCCTTCGCGGCGGCGTCGCAGCGCGTGCGCCTCGGCCAGATGTGCACGTGCATGGCCTACCGCGACCCGACGTACCTGGCCAAGGTCGCCGCGACCGTCGACCACGTCTCCGGCGGGCGGCTCGAGATGGGCATCGGCGCGGGCTGGTACGAGCACGAGTGGCGCGCGTACGGGTACGGGTTCCCGAGCGCGGGCGAGCGCCTGCGCGCGCTCGACGAGGGCGTCCAGATCATGTCCCGCATGTGGCGGACCGGGTCGTCGGGCACGTTCGACGGCGAGCGCTACCAGGTGGACGGCGCGCTGTGCTACCCGCAGCCCCTGCAGCAGGTCGTGGTGGACGGCGAGGGCGCGAGGCCGAGCATCCCGCTGTGGATCGCGGGCGGCGGCGAGAAGAAGACGCTGCGGATCGCCGCGCAGCACGCGCAGTACACCAACTTCGACGGCTCGCCCGAGGGCTTCGCGCACAAGTCCGCGGTGCTCGCGCAGCACTGCCGCGACCTCGGCCGCGACCTCGGCGAGATCACCCGGTCGGCCAACTACAACGTCGTCATCGGCGAGACCGCGCAGGACGTCGCCGACCGGCTGGACCGGATCGAGGAGCACGCGCGCCGGTACTTCCCCGAGAAGGCGGACGACAACGTGGCCTCGTGGCGCAGCGGCCCGCTCGTCGGCACTCCGGAGCAGATCGTCGAGACCCTCACCGGCCTGCGCGACCAGGGCCTCGGCTACGCGATCGGCTACTTCCCGTTCGCCGCGACCGACCGCGACCAGCTCGAGCTCTTCCAGCGCCAGGTCATCCCCGCCCTCCAGCGCTGACCGCCGCACCGTGTGGGCGTGAGAAGGGCCCGGTTCTCGGTCGAGAACCGGGCCCTTTGCATGCCCGCAGCGCGCGGCGGGCGGTCAGCCCTCCGCGACGACCATGGCCGAGGCGATGCCGGCGTCGTGGGAGATGCTCAGGTGCCAGGCGGTGATGCCCAGCGCGTCCGCGCGCGCAGCGACCGTGCCCGTGATCTCGACCTCCGGCGGGCCCCCGACGACGCGGTGCACCGTCGCGTCGTGCCAGCGCATGCCCGCCGGGGCGCCCAGCGCCTTGGCGATGGCCTCCTTGGCGGCGAACCGCGCGGCGAGCGACGCGGGCGGCAGGTCCCGCTCGGCGGCCGTGAACAGCTTCTCGCGGAGCCGGGGCGTGCGCTCCAGGGTCTCCATGAACCGTGCGACGTCCACGACGTCGATCCCCACGCCCTTGATCATGCGCCCACCCTACGGGGGCCGTCCTCCCTCCCGGTCCCCCACCAGGCGATCTCACCACCACGAGCAGGTGGTCCTGGCTCGTCCGGGAGACCGGACGAACCAGGACCACCTGCTCGGCGTCAGAAGGTGCGGTGGAGGACTACTCGACCGTGACCGACTTCGCGAGGTTGCGGGGCTGGTCGACGTCGAGGCCCTTGGCCGTGGCGAGGGCCATCGCGAAGATCTGGAGCGGGACGACGGCCAGCAGCGGCGAGAGCAGCGTGGGCGACTCGGGGACCCAGAAGATCTCGTCCGCGTAGGGGCGCACGGCGTCGTCCCCGTCCTCCGCGATGACGAGCGTGCGGGCGCCGCGCGCCCGGATCTCCTGGATGTTCGAGATGACCTTGGAGTGCAGGCCCTCGCGGCCCTTCGGCGACGGCACGACGACGAACACCGGCTGCCCCTCGTCGATGAGCGCGATCGGGCCGTGCTTGAGCTCGCCCGCGGCGAAGCCCTCGGCGTGGATGTACGCGAGCTCCTTGAGCTTGAGCGCGCCCTCGAGCGCGACCGGGAACCCGACGTGGCGGCCGAGGAAGAGGACGGACGTCGCGTCCTTCATGGAGCGGGCGGTCGCACGGACGTACTCGCCGCGCTCGATGACGGTCTGGATCTTGCGCGGCATGTCGCGCAGGTCCTCGAGGATCGCCGAGATCTCGTCCGGGAACTTGTTCCCGCGCAGCTGCGCGAGGTAGAGGCCCAGGAGGTAGGCGGCGGTGATCTGCGACAGGAACGCCTTGGTCGAGGCGACCGCGATCTCCGGACCGGCGTGCGTGTACAGCACGGCGTCCGACTCGCGCGGGATGGTCGACCCGTGCGTGTTGACGATGGAGATGACCTTGGCGCCCTGCTCGCGCGCGTGGCGCACGGCCATGAGCGTGTCCATCGTCTCGCCCGACTGCGTCACCGCCACGACGAGCGTCTTCTCGTCGACGATCGGGTCGCGGTAGCGGAACTCGTGCGCGAGCTCGACCTCGACGGGGATGCGGCACCAGTGCTCGATCGCGTACTTGGCGACGTGCCCCGAGTACGCGGCCGTGCCGCACGCGACGACGATGATCTTGTCCACCGACCGGAGCACGGCCTCGTCGATGCGCACGTCGTCGAGCACGAGCTTGCCCGACGGGTCGGTCCGGCCGAGCAGGGTGTCGGCGACGGCGTGCGGCTGGTCGTGGATCTCCTTGTCCATGAAGGACGAGAAGCCGCCCTTCTCCGCGGCGGCCGCGTCCCAGTCGACCGTGTACCGCTTGGCCTCGGCGGGGTTGCCGTCGAAGTCGGTCACCTCGACCGACGTCGGGGTGATCGTGACGATCTGGTCCTGCCCGAGCTCGAGCGCCTCCTTGGTGTGGGAGATGAACGCCGCGACGTCGGAGCCCAGGAAGTTCTCGCCGTCGCCGATCCCGACGACGAGCGGCGAGTCGTGCCGCGCGCCCACCACCGTGTCGGGCGAGTCGGCGTGCACGGCCAGGAGCGTGAACGTGCCCTCGAGGCGCCGGGCCACCTGCCCCATCGCGAGCGTGAGGTCCTTGGTCTCGCGGTAGGCGCGCGCGAGCAGCTGCGCCGCGACCTCGGTGTCCGTCTCGGACCGGAACTGCACGCCCTCGGCGAGCAGCTCGGACTTGAGGGTGGCGAAGTTCTCGACGATCCCGTTGTGGATGACCGCGAGGCGGTCGTCGTCCGCGAGGTGCGGGTGGGCGTTGGTGTCCGTCGGGCCGCCGTGCGTCGCCCAGCGCGTGTGGCCGATCGACGCGGTCGCCGCGGGGAGCGGGTGCAGGTCGATCTCCTCGACGAGGTTCGCGAGCTTGCCCGACTTCTTGGCGAACGCGACGGCGTCGATCCCGGGCGCGACGAGCGCGACCCCGGCCGAGTCGTAGCCGCGGTACTCGAGCCTGCCGAGTCCTTCGAGAGCGACGTCGAGGGGTCGCCCCGAGGCCTCTCCGACCATGGTTCCAGGGCCTACGTAGCCCACGATTCCGCACATGGTGATCGAGTCTATCCACGGACGCGGACCCCTCCGCGGGCGCACGATCCCGCGGTTTTTCGTCAGGCCCGCTGCCAAAAGCACCCCGCGCGCGTACGGCGCCGCGTCCGGCGAGGCTGGGTCTCGTGCCCACCGTGCGGATCGGACTCTCGGGATGGCGCTACGCCGACTGGCGCGGCCCGTTCTACCCCGCCGGCCTGCCCCAGCGCCGCGAGCTCGAGCACGTCGCGTCGGTGTTCCCCGCGGTCGAGCTCAACGGGTCCTTCTACTCGCTGCAGCGGCCGTCCTCGTTCGTCGCGTGGCGAGAGCAGACGCCGGAGGGGTTCACCTTCGCGGTCAAGGGCCCGCGCTTCGTCACCCACATGAAGCGCCTGCGGGACGTGCGCACGCCCCTCGCCAACTTCTTCGCGAGCGGCGTGCTCGCCCTCGACGACCGGCTCGGCCCCGTGCTGTGGCAGCTCCCCGCACGCACGACCTTCGACGCCGGGCTGCTCGACGAGTTCCTCGCCCTCCTGCCCCGGTCGACGGCCGAGGCCGCCCGGCTCGCCCGCGAGCACGACGACCGCCTCCGCGCGCCTGCCTGGACCGAGGTGGGCGCCGACCGTCCCCTGGTCCATGCGCTCGAGCCGCGCCACGCGTCGTTCGCGAGCGCCGAGGCGCTCGACGTGCTCCGACGCCACCGGGTGGCGTTCGCGATCTCGGACGGCGCGGGTCACTGGCCGCTCGTGGAGGCGATCACGAGCCGCCTCGTGTACGTGCGCCTGCACGGCGACACCTCGCTGTACACGAGCGGCTACCGGCCGCACGTCCTCGACGCGTGGGCCGCGCGGGTGCGGGGCTGGTGCGAGGCCGGCCACGACGTCGAGGTCTACCTCGACAACGACGTCCACGCGCACGCCCCGGCCGACGCGCTCGCCCTCATGTCCCGCCTCCCGGGCCTCGCCCTGCCCGGGACCGGCCCGACCCCGGAGCCCGCACGCGGCCGGCGGCCCGCACGGTCCCGCGACGCCACGCGCTGAGCGCGGGGCGCGCGTCCCGGCACGGGTGGAGCCCGCCTGGCCCGGGCGGCACCCGACGTCCCCGGCTGGCGGGCCGTGCGCGGGCACCCGCACGCATCCGGCAGAATCAGGCGGGTGTCCTCCCCCGTCGACGACCCGTCCGACCTCCTGCCGGCCCACCTCGCGGCGCCGTCGTCGTCCCCGTACGTCGACCTCGACCGGGCGGTGTGGAGCCGCCTGTCGGAGTCGACGCCGCTCCCGCTCACGGACGACGACGTCACCCGGCTCCGCGGCCTCGGCGACCCCATCGACCTCGCGGAGGTCGACGCCGTCTACCGCCCGCTGTCGCGCCTGCTCAACCTCTACGTGACCGCGACGTCGGGGCTGCACGAGGCGACGTCGACGTTCCTCCGCGAGGAGACCGGGAACACGCCGTACGTCATCGGCGTCGCGGGCTCGGTCGCGGTGGGCAAGTCCACGACCGCGCGCGTCCTGCGCGAGATGCTGGCCCGCTGGCCCGAGACGCCGCGCGTGGAGCTCATCACGACCGACGGCTTCCTCTACCCCAACGCGGAGCTGGCGCGCCGCGGCCTCATGGATCGCAAGGGCTTCCCCGAGTCCTACGACCGGCGCGCGCTCATCCGCTTCCTGTCCAAGGTCAAGGCGGGCCACGCCGAGGTCAAGGCGCCCGTCTACGACCACCTCACGTACGACATCGTCCCCGGCGCGGAGGCGGTCGTGCGCAAGCCCGACGTGCTGGTCGTCGAGGGGCTGAACGTGCTCCAGCCGGCCCGGCCGAGCGCGCACGACGAGTCCACGGTCGCGGTGTCCGACTTCTTCGACTTCTCGATCTACGTCGACGCGCGCACGCGCAACATCCGGCAGTGGTACGTGGACCGGTTCCTCGCCCTGCGCCGTACCGCCTTCGCCCGGCCCGAGTCGTACTTCCGCCGCTACGCCGACCTCACGGACGAGCAGGCGGTCGAGAAGGCGAAGTCGATCTGGGACGCGATCAACGCCCCGAACCTCGAGCAGAACATCCTGCCGACGCGGGGTCGCGCGACGCTCGTGCTCACCAAGGGCTCGGACCACTCGGTCCAGCGGGTCCGGCTGCGCAAGCTCTGACGCGCGGCCGACGGGTGCCCCGCGGACTCACGAGGCGCGCGGTGCCGCGCCCGGCCGGTTCTCCGAGGTGCTCGGCTCGTCCGCGGTCTCCGGCGCCGGGGACGCCGGGCCCTCGGCCTGCGGCAGCTCGCCCTTGCGGCGCGCGCGCATCATGAGCACGCGGTCGATGACGAACCCCGCCGCGATCCCCAGGACGACGCCCACGACCATCGCGAGGAGCGGTTCGTGGCCCAGCCACTGCGCCGCGACGAGGCCGATGAGGACCGAGTACACCGCCCAGGTGACGGCCGCGATCCCGGAGAACGCCATGAACCGGCGGCGCGGGTAGCCCACGGCGCCGGCCGTCATGTTCACCGCGACGCGCCCGACGGGGATGTAGCGCGCGGCCAGGATGAACGACGCCCCACGGTGGGCGAGGGCCCGCTCCGCCCACGCCACGGCCTTGCGGCCCCGTGGTGAGCGCAGGAACCGGACGCGGTCGGTGCCGATGGCGCGACCGATCGAGAACGCGATCTGGTCGCCGGTCCACGCTCCGGCGGCGGCCACCAGGAGCACGAGGAGCAGGTTCGGCTCGCCGGTCGCGTGCGCGGACACGGCGAGCGTGATGACGACGGACTCGCTCGGGATGGGCGGGAAGAACCCGTCGATCGTCGCGAAGCCGAACAGCGCGGGATAGATCCACGCGGACGCCGCGAGGGCGAGAATCCAGGTCTCCAGATTCTCCAGGAAGGTCGACACGGCGTCGGGCAACGGCGTCCTCGTTCGTCGGCTGGCGGGGAGGCCAGGCGGGCGGCGGCGGCAGGTCGGGCGTCCTGCGCCACGACAAGCCTACGGAGCGCGACGACGTCGACCATCAGGGAAACCCCCGGTTCGCCCCTGAGGATTCCCGCCCGGCAGCGCCGCGCCCGGTGACGAGTCTTCCGCGTCGCGGCGCGCGGCGTCGTCATCCCGACGAACGACTTCCCGCAGCGGGGGCGTACGTCGTGAGGACCAGGACCTTCCCCGACTCAGGCGTCGCGGCGGCGCGGGCGCGGCGTGCCCCGCAGCGGCAGGGCGGTGCTCGGGTCCTCCGGCCACGCGTGCTTGGGGTAGCGGCCCCGCAGCTCGGCGCGCACCTGCGGGTAGCCCTGCACCCAGAAGGAGGCGAGGTCCGCCGTGACCGCCGCGGGTCGACCCGCCGGGGACAGCAGGTGCAGCAGGACGGGCACGCGGCCGTCCGCGACGCGGGGCGTGCTCGTCCAGCCGAACGTCTCCTGCAGCCGGACCGCGAGCACCGGCTGGTCCTGGTCGTAGCCCACCGCCACGCGCGACCCGCTCGGGACCTCGAGCCGCTCGGGCGCGAGCGCGTCGAGGCGCGCCGCCTCCGGCCAGGGCAGCAGACGGCGCAGCGCCCCGGCGAGGTCCGTGCCCCGGCCCCGGGCGACGGCCGGGAGGTCGGGCCCCAGCCAGACGTCGGCGGCGTCCAGGAGCGCCTCGTCGCCGACGTCGGGCCACGGGTCGCCCAGCACCCGGTGCAGGAACCGCAGGCGGTCCCGGAGCCGGAGTGCGCCGTCGGACCACGGGAGGCCGTCCAGACCGTCCCGGCGCAGCCCGTCGCGCACGGTCGCCGCGAGCAGGTCCGCCGGCGGGTCCCGCCACGGCTCGCGCGCGAGCTCGATCGCGCCGAGCGTGGTGACCCGGGCGGCGCGCACGCGCCCGCCCGTCCACCCGGCGACGCCGCTCGTGCGCAGCGCGGGCGCCGCAGCGGCTCGCGCCGTCGCCTCGTCGACGGGCGCGGCGGACCGCACGACGGCGTCGGCACGGCCCGCCGTGCGGTCCACGTCCGCGACCGCGAGCCACGGCGCGCCCTGCAGCGGCGAGCCCGCGGGCAGGCGCGCGCCCGCCCCGGACACCAGGAGGTAGGTCTCTCCGCCGGGTCGCAGTCGGGCCAGCCGGTCGGGGTGCGCGAGCGCGACGACGTGCCCGACGGCGGCGTCGTCGGTCAGCCGGGACCGTGCGGCGGGCCCCCCTCCCCGGGCGGAGCCGTCCTCGGCCGCGGCGGTGCGTGCCACCCGTTCGAGGCGGTCGCGCTGCGCGGCCCACGCGCCGGTCCCCGGGCCACCGCGCCGCGCCGCGCGCAGCGCCGCCGGCAGGTCGGCCCCGGGCACGCGCACGTCCTCCGAGAGCAGCGCCACGACCTCCGCGGCGAGCCGCGGGCCGACCTCGGGGACGGCGTCGAGCAGGGCGCGGGCGCGACGCGGGTCGGCGGGCACGGAGGCGATCCGGCGCCCGAGCGGCGTCACGCCGTCGGGCCCGACGGCCCCCAGCCCCTGCAGCACCTCGCGGGCGGCCGCCCAGGCGGCCGGGGGCGGCGGGTCCAGCAGCGCGAGCCCCGCGCCGTCGGGAGCCCCCCAGCACGCGAGCTCGAGCGCGAAGCCGGTGAGGTCCGCCGTGCGGATCTCCGGCTCCGGATGCCGCGCGAGGCGCGCGTGGTCGCCCTCCGACCAGCAGCGGTACACCGCCCCCGGGCCCTCGCGCCCGGCCCGCCCCGCGCGCTGCTCGGCGCCGGCCCGGCTGACCGCCACCGTCACGAGCCCGGGCAGCCCTCGGCGGACGTCCGTGCGGGGCTCGCGCGCGAGCCCCGCGTCCACGACGACCCGGACGCCCGGGACCGTGAGCGACGACTCCGCGACCGCCGTCGACACCACGACCCGGCGCCGCGGCCCGGGCTCGAGCGCCCGGTCCTGCTCGTGCGGGGGCAGGCGGCCGTGCAGCGGGCGCACGTCGACGTCCGAGAGCCCGCGCGCCAGCAGGCCCGACACGGTGTCCACCTCGCGCGCGCCGGGGACGAACACGAGCACGTCGCCCGTGCGCTCGCGCAGCGCGCGGTGCGTGGTGGCGACCACGTGGTCGAGCAGCGCGGGCGACGTGCCGCGGACGTCGGTGCGCGGACCGCGCGCGGGGCACCAGACGACGTCGACCGGGTGGAGGCCGCCCTGGACCTGCACCACGGGGACGGGCCGCGCTCCCCCGCCGAGCGCCTCCGCCGTCCGCCCCGCCTCGACCGTCGCGGACATCGCGACGAGCGCGAGGTCGTCGCGCAGGTTCTCGCGCACGTCCGCCAGCAGGGCGAGCGCGAGGTCGTCGTCCAGGTGCCGCTCGTGCACCTCGTCGAGCACGACGCCCGCCACGCCCGGCAGCTCCGGGTCGCGCTGGAGCCGGCGGACGAGCGTGCCGGTGGTGACGACCTCGACCCGGGTCCGTCGCGACGTCCGCGACTCGCCCCGCACCGTGTAGCCGACCGTGCCGCCGAGGTCCTCGCCGAGCAGCGACGCGAGCCGGCGGGCGGCCGCCCGGGCGGCGAGCCGCCGCGGCTGCGTCACGACGACGCGGCCGTCCGAGGCACCCTCCAGGGCCACCGCGAGGGCCGGCGGCACGAGCGTCGTCTTGCCGGTGCCGGGCGGTGCCTGGACGACGACGGCCCCCTCCGCGCGCACGGCGGCGACCACCTCGACCAGGTGACGGCCCACCGGCAGGTCGGGCGGTGCGGCGAGGAGCTGGGCGAGCGGGTCCATCCCGGTAGTCTCGCGCGACGACCCGCCGGACCCGAACCGCGGACGACGGCCCGGGCTCAGCCCGGGTGACCCGGGAGCCGCGCGACCCCGAGCGTGGACGCCAGCGTGCGCAGGTCCGCGGCGTCGACGTACAGCTCGCCGCGCAGGTGGTCGGTCTCGTGCTGGACGATCCGCGCCGCCCACCCGGTGAGCACGTCGTCGAACGGCTCGCCCGCCTCGTCCTGCCCGGTGAGTCGCACCGAGCGGGCGCGCGTCCGCTCCGCCTGCCAGCCGTGCACCGAGAGGCAGCCCTCGAAGAACGTCCTCGTCTCGTCGCCGACGGCCTCGTACCGCGGGTTGACCAGCACCCGGAACGCGAGCGGGGGACGCTCGCGCTCGTCGTCCGCGTCGGGGGCGCCGGGGTCCTCCACGACGGCGATCGCGAGGCCGATCCCGACCTGCGGCGCGGCGAGCCCCACCCCGGGCGCCGCGTGCATCGTCGCGCGCATCGCGTCCAGGAACCGGGGCAGCACGTCGCCGAGCTGCCCGGCGTACGGCACGGCCGGCGTCCGCAGCACGGGGTGGCCCGCCTGGACGATCGGCAGCACGCCGTCGTCGTACGCGTCGAGGAGCCCGACCACGTGCTCGCGCAGCCCCTCGTCGACCCCCTGCCGCACGCCTGCCGCCTCCCGGTCGGTCGTCCGCCCCGCCGCGCTCACAGCGCGAGCCGCTCGCGCACGACGCCCGCGAGCCGCGCGGCCACCGCGTCGGCCTGCTGCTGCGTCGCCGCCTCGACCATGACGCGCACGAGCGGCTCGGTGCCCGACGGACGCAGCAGCACGCGACCCGTCTCGCCGAGGGTCCGCTCCGCGTCCGCGACGGCGGCCCGGAGCTCCTCGTCGCTCGACGCCCGTGCCTTGTCCACGCCGGGGACGTTGAGGAGGGTCTGCGGGAGGCGCTGGACGACGCCCGCCAGGTCGGCGAGCTTCTGGCCCGTGGCCCGCACGCGCGCGGCGAGCTGGAGCGCCGTGAGCACGCCGTCACCCGTGGTCGCGTAGCGCGACAGCACGATGTGCCCCGACTGCTCGCCCCCGAGGCCGTACCCGTGCGCGCGCATCTCCTCCAGGACGTACCGGTCGCCGACCGCGGTCTGGACCGTCGTGATCCCCGCGTCGCGCATCGCGAGCAGGAGGCCCAGGTTGCTCATCACCGTCACGACGAGCGTGTCGTGCGGGAGCGCGCCCTCGTCCTGGAGCGCGAGCGCGAGGACGCCCATGATCTGGTCGCCGTCGACGACGGTGCCCCCGTGGTCGACCGCGATGCACCGGTCCGCGTCGCCGTCGAACGCGACGCCGAAGTCCGCCTCGGACGCCACGACGACGGCCTGGAGCTGCTCGGGGTGGTTCGAGCCGCACGCGGCGTTGATGTTGCGGCCGTCGGGGCTCGCGTTGATGACCACGACGTCCGCGCCGGCCGCGCGCAGCGCCGCGGGGCCGACGTCGCTCGCCGCGCCGTTCGCGCAGTCGACCGCGATGCGCAGGCCCGCGAGCGGCTTGTGGTCCTCGTCCGCGCCGATGCTCGCCATGAGGTGCTCGACGTACGCGCCGCCCGCGCGCCCCGAGTCCGGGGAGATCCGGCCGACCGCGCCGTGCGTCGGACGCTGCCACTCCTGCCCGAGCAGGCTCTCGATCCGGTCCTCGACCGCGTCGTCGAGCTTGACGCCACCGCGCGCGAGGAACTTGATCCCGTTGTCCTGCATCGGGTTGTGGGAGGCCGAGATCACGACGCCGAAGTCGACGTCCATGGTGCTCGTCAGGTAGGCGACGGCGGGCGTCGGCAGCACGCCGACGTCCTTCACGTCGACGCCCGCGCTCGCGAGCCCGGCGATGAGCGCCGCGCCCAGGAACTCGCCCGAGACTCGCGTGTCGCGCCCCACGACCGCGCGCGGCCGGTGGCCTTCCTCCTGCCCGCTGCCGAGCACGCGCGCCGCCGCGACGCCCAGGTCGAGGGCGAGCTCGCCCGTCACGTTGCCGTTCGCCAGCCCGCGCACCCCGTCGGTGCCGAAAAGCCGTCCCATGGAAAGTCCTTCCTCGACCGGCCGTACGTCGACCGTACGACCGCCTGCCCTGCCCCGCCCTCGGCGGGCTTGGTCACCGTCCCTCACAAACGACGTCGGCCCCGGTGGACGAGGTCCACCGGGGCCGACGAGCGCACAGCGCGGATCAGCGCTTGGAGTACTGCGGTGCCTTACGGGCCTTCTTGAGACCGGCCTTCTTGCGCTCGACGACGCGCGCGTCGCGGGTGAGGAAGCCGGCCTTCTTCAGCGCTGGGCGGTTGTGCTCGGCGTCGATCGCGTTGAGCGCACGCGCGATGCCGAGGCGCAGCGCACCGGCCTGGCCGGAGGTGCCGCCGCCGCTGATGCGGGCGACGACGTCGAAGCGACCCTCGACGTCGACCAGCTTCAGCGGGGAGTTCACGAGCTGCTGGTGAACCTTGTTCGGGAAGTAGTCCTCGAGCGAGCGCCCGTTGATCTTCCACTGCCCGGTCCCGGGGACGAGGCGCACGCGCGCCACGGCCTCCTTGCGGCGGCCCAGGGCCTGGCCGGGGGCGGTGATGCTCTGGCCGCGGCCCGTGGGGGCGGCGGACTCGGAGGTGTAGGTGCTGGGCGTCTCGTCGCCCAGGGTGTCGGTGTCGACGGTGGTCTCGGCCACGGGTGGTGTCCTCGCGTCTCTCTGTGCGCTACGCCTGGGCGGCGATTACTGCGCGACCTGGGTGATCTCGAACGGCTTCGGCTGCTGCGCGGCGTGCGGGTGCTCGGCACCCGCGTAGACCTTGAGCTTGCCGAACTGGGCGCGACCGAGGGTGGTCTTGGGGAGCATGCCGCGCACGGCCTTCTCCACCGCACGCTCGGGGTGCTTGTCGAGCAGGTCGCCGTAGGGGACGGCACGCAGACCACCCGGGTAGCCGGAGTGGTTGTAGGCCATCTTCTGCTCGCGCTTGTTGCCGCTCAGGGCGACCTTGCCGGCGTTGATGACGATGACGAAGTCACCGCCGTCGACGTGCGGAGCGAAGGTCGGCTTGTGCTTGCCGCGCAGCAGGGTGGCCACGTGGGTGGCCAGGCGGCCCAGGACGACGTCGGTCGCGTCGATGACGTACCAGTCGCGCTGGACGTCGCCGGGCTTCGGGGTGTACGTACGCACGGTCGTAGCCTTCGTTTCTGTCTCAGAATGTCTTCTTCGGCCGCTGAAGCGTGCGGCCGAGAGGGCAGGTCGTTGCGCGGCGGGCTCGGTCGGCACCCGCTCCTTGGCCGGCAGCGAGTGGGCGCGCTAGCGACACGGGTGTCGTGAGATGAGCACAACGACTCACCAGACTACCCGCGGGTCGGGCCGCCGGTCAAAGCGGCCGGACGGGGATCCGGGCGCTCGCCCACGCACGTCGCGCAGCGGGCCGAGCGTGCGACGTGCACGCAGTCCGGGCAGTACAGGCGCAGCGTCCGGCAGCTCGGGTCCGCGCAGTTCTCGTACTTCGCCGTCGCCGCGCCGCAGCCGGTGCAGGACCCCAGCGGGGTCGACCCCGGGCCGAGCTCGACGTGCATGCGCTCGTCGAAGACGTAGAGCGAGCCCTCCCACAGTCCCTGCGACCCGAACGCCTCGCCGTACCGCACGACGCCGCCGTCGAGCTGGTAGACCTCCTCGAAGCCGCGGGCGGTCAGGAGCGCGGACAGCACCTCGCACCGCACGCCCCCGGTGCAGTACGTGACGACGGGCCGCTGCTTGAGGTCGTCGTAGCGGCCCGAGTCGATCTCGGCGACGACGTCGCGCGTCGTGGCGACGTCCGGCACGACCGCGCCGCGGAACCGCCCGATCTCGGCCTCGAACGCGTTGCGGCCGTCGAACATCACGACGTCGTCCCCCCGCTCGGCCACGAGGTCGTGCAGGGCCTGCGGGCTCAGCCGCGTGCCGCCGCCCACGACGCCGCTCGCGTCGACCACGACCTCGTCGGGGACGCCGAACGCCACGAGCTCGGGTCGCACCTTCACGGACAGGCGCGGGAAGTCGCGTCCGGTGCCGTCGGACCACTTGACGTCGATGCCCTCGAAGCCGGGGTACTGCCGGGTCGTCTTCACGTACTGCTTGAGGTCCTCGACCGTCCCGCCCAGCGTCGCGTTGATCCCGTGGTGGGCGACGATCACGCGTCCCGTGAGGTTCCACCGCTCCCCCAGCGCCCGCTGCCAGAGCTGCACCGCGCGGGGGTCGGGCAGCGGCGTGAAGGCGTAGAAGAGCACGATCTTGTGGACGGCCATGCCCACCAGGATAGGGACCGCGCCGGCCACCACCGGCACGCGGCGGCAGCCCCGTACGCGGCGGCTACCGCGCCCGCTGCACGCGCTCGACGTCCCAGACCGGCTCCGGGGCCTCGACGACCTCCCCGTCCCCGCGGAACACGAGGTAGCGGTCGAACCCGCGCGCGAACCAGCGGTCGTGCGTCACGGCGAGCACCGTGCCCTGGAACGCCGCGAGACCGGCCTCGAGCGCCTCGGCCGAGTGCAGGTCGAGGTTGTCCGTCGGCTCGTCGAGCAGGAGGAGGGTCGCGCCGTCGAGCTCGAGCAGGAGGATCTGGAACCGCGCCTGCTGGCCGCCGGACAGGGTCTCGAAGCGCTGCTCCGCCTGGCCGACCAGCTCGTACCGGTCGAGCGCGCGGCTCGCGCCCTCGCGCCCCATCCCCGCCCGGTGCCCGTCGCCGCGGTGGAGGATCTCCAGGAGGGTCCTCCCCCGCAGCTCCGGGTGGTCGTGGTTCTGGGCGAACCAGCCCGGCCGGACCCGCGAGCCGAGCACCGCGCGACCCGTGTGCGCCACGGGGTCGGGCCGGACGCCGTCGGACGTCGCGGGGTCGGGCACGACCCCGGGCTCGGGGTCGCTCCCGCCGGCGGCGAGGAGCCGCAGGAAGTGCGACTTGCCGGACCCGTTGGAGCCCAGCACCGCGACGCGCTCGCCGAAGAACACCTCGAGGTCGAACGGCTTCATGAGGCCCGTGAGCTCGAGCGACCGGCACGTCACGGCGCGCTTGGCGGTCCGGCCGCCGGCGAGGCGCACGGTGACGCGCTGCTCGCGCGCGAGCACCTCCGGGGGGCCCGCCTCCTCGAACTTGCGCAGGCGCGTCTTCGCCGCCTGGTACCTGCTCGCCATCCCGTCGTTGTAGGCGGCCTTGGTCTTGAGCGTCTGCACGAGCTCGCGCAGCTTCGCGTGCTCCTCGTCCCACCGCCTCGCAAGCTCCGCCAGGCGCTCGCGCCGGTCCGCGCGCGCCTGCGCGTAGGTCGCGAACCCGCCGCCGTGCACCCAGACCGTCCCACCGCCCGGCGTCGGCTCGAGCGTCGCGACCTGCGTCGCCGTGCGCGACAGCAGCTCGCGGTCGTGCGAGACGTAGAGCACCGTCTTGGGCGACGCGACGAGCCGCTCCTCGAGCCAGCGCTTGGTCGGCACGTCGAGGTGGTTGTCCGGCTCGTCGAGCAGTAGCACCTCCTCGGGCCCGCGGAGCAGCGCCGTGAGCGCCAGGCGCTTCTGCTCGCCGCCGGACAGCGTGCGCACGTCGCGCCACTGCGCCTTCTCGAACGGGACGGACAGGACCTCGTCGGTCACCTCGTCCCACGCCGTCTCGGCGTCGTAGCCCCCGACGTCGGCCCAGTCGACGAGCGCCTGGGCGTACCGGAGCTGGGCGGGCTCGTCGTCGACCGTCATGATGTCGTGCTCCGCCGCGGCGAGCTCGAGCGCCGCCTCCTTGACCGCGGCGGGCGCGAGCTCGACGAGCAGGTCCCGGACCGTGCGGTCGTCGTCGATCCGCCCGACGTCCTGCCGCATCACGCCCAGGCCGCCGCTGCGCACGACCACCCCGCCGTGCGGAGCGACGTCGCCCGTGACGATGCGCAGGAGCGTCGACTTGCCGACGCCGTTCGGCCCGACGAGCGCGACCCGCGCGCCGTCCGCGACGCGCAGGCTCACGCCGTCGAGGAGAGTGCGTCCGTCGGGCAGGTGATACGTGACGTCGCTGAGGTCGAGGTGTCCCACGGCCTCATGGTCTCCCGGCCGGGCCCACCGGGTCACGCGGATTCCGCGCTCCCGGACCGCGCCGGCACCGCTGCACCCCGTGCACGACGGCCGCGGGTGCCACCGGGCTCAGCGCCGACCGCCCCCGAGGAGCCCGCCCAGACCGCCCAGGAGGTCCCCGAGGCCGCCCCCGGACCCGCCCGAGCCGCCGCCCAGCAGCCCGCCGAGCAGGTCGCCCAGCCCACCGCCGCCGGCGCTCTCCGACGCCGCCGTGGAGGAGCCCGCGCCCGCGTCCTTGCCGCCGAGCTGCTTCGCGAGGAACGCCAGCGCGATCGGCGCGAGCGCGGGGAGCACCTTCGAGAGCAGACCCTGCTGGGTCCCCGTCGAGTCGGCGAGCTGCGCGACGACGGCCTCCTCGTTCGACCCGAAGACGTGGCGGACGATCTTCTCGCCGTCGGCCGTGTCCACGTCGTCGAGGTTCACCCCGCCCTCCACGAGCGACGGGTCGTGCTGCGTGAGCGCCTGGCCGAGCGACGCCGCGCCGGCCGGGTCCTGCGCGTTCGCCCGGAGCCCGCCCAGCAGGGCGGGGAGCGCCGCGCCGACGGCCTGCTGCGCCGTCGCCTCGTCGACGCCCAGCCGACCGGCGAGCTGGTCGAGCGGGATGGTGGACAGGATGTCGTCGATGCCGGCCATGGTGGTCCTCGGTTCTCGGGGTCGTTCGGGGAGGCCACGGCGCGCGCGACCCGTGCCACGGTACCGCCCGCGGCACGTCGGTGCAGGTCCGGGCGCAGATGCTGCGTCCGGCCGCGCGAGGTGCCACTGTGGACGCATGAGCGAAGACACCACCGGCACCAGCCCGGACCCGGAGACCGGCGCCGAGGGCGACAACGACCAGCTCCAGGCCGAGGACACGCTGCTCGACCGCGGCGTGGACGACGTGCTCGACGAGGGCTACTCCCCGCCCGACCGCCCCCGCACGAACCACTACGGCGAGACGCCGTGGGAGGAGGTGCACGGCGAGACCCTCGACCAGCGTCTCGCCGAGGAGGAGCCCGAGGACTGGGAGCGCGACCCGCTCGAGCGCCCCGACGACACCCGGTCGGGCCGCCTCGTCGCGGACCCTGACGCGCTCGACGGCCGCCAGAACGACACCTACGCCGACGACGAGGGCATCTCCGGGGGCGCCGCGGGCGCCGAGGAGGCCGCGGTGCACGTCGTCGAGGAGCCGTGACGGGCTAGCCCCTCGGCGGTCCGGCCTGGTCGCGCGACGCGCCCTCGTCCCAGACGTCCTCCTCGTTCCGGACGGCGCGGATCCGGTCGGCGCGGGCGGCGAGCTCGTCCTCGGGCGGGTACGTGACCTCCTCGAGCACGAGCCCGTGGGCGGGGACGACGCCGGCCCCCGCGTCGCGGCGTCGGCTCGCGAGGAGCTCCGCGGGCCAGGCGACGTCGCGTCGCCCCTCCCCCACCGCGAGCGACGCGCCGACGAGCGCGCGGACCATGTTGTGGCAGAACGCGTCCGCGCGGACGTGCGCGACGACGAGGCCCGCGTCGGGACCGTCGACCGGCCGCGACCACGACAGGTGCTGGAGCTCACGGATGGTCGTCGCCCCGGGGCGCGGCTTGCAGAACGCCGCGAAGTCGCGCACCCCGAGGAGCGGCTGCACGGCGGCGTCCATCGCGGCGACGTCGAGCGGGCGCCGGTTCCACAGGACCCAGGCGCGCCGCAGCGGGTCGCGCTGCGCCGCGTCGTCCGCGACCCGGTACGTGTACGCGCGGTGCAGGGCCGAGAAACGGGCGTCGAACCCGGCCGGCGCCGGCGCCGCGCGGTGGACGACGACGTCACTCGGCAGCACCCCGCCGAGCCGCGCGACGAGCGCGTCGCCGGGCGAGCGGTCGGAGCGCCCGGGCAACGCCTCCCACTGGTCCCGCGTGAGGTCGACGTGCGCGACCTGTCCCCGCGCGTGCACCCCCGCGTCGGTGCGCCCCGCGACGGTGAGGCGCGGTGCCGGCCCCCGCAGGAGCGTCGCGAGACCGTCCTCGACCGCGCCCTGGACCGTCCGCAGCGCCGGCTGGCGAGCCCACCCGGCGAAGTCCGTCCCCTGGTAGGCGAGGTCCAGGCGGACCCGCACGACGCCGTCGGGCAGCGCGTGCCGCCCCGTGCCGTCGGCAGGGGCGGACTCGGGGGCGTCGGGGGCCGGGGCGTCGCTCACGGGAGTTCACCGTAGTCGCCCGGCCGTGCGGCACGCGCGTCGTCGTGCCTACGCTGCCGCCCATGACCGGCGACCGCGCAGACGTCCGCACCCTCGCCGTCGACTGCGGAGGCGGCGGGATCAAGGCCAACGTGCTCGACGCGTCGGGCACCGCCCACGCCGCCGCCGTCCGCGTGCCCACGCCCTACCCGCTGCCCCCCGAGCTGCTGGTCGAGACGATCGCGGAGATCGCGGCCACGCTGCCGCCCGCCGACCGGGCCACCGTCGGGATGCCCGGCATGATCCGGCGCGGGGTCGTCGTGCACACCCCGCACTACGTCACCCGCAGCGGACCCCGCTCGCGCGTCGACCCGGCGCTCGTCGAGGCATGGACGAGCTTCGACGTCCAGGCGGCCGTCGCCCGGCGGCTCGGCGTGCCCGCGCTCGTGCTCAACGACGCCGAGGTGCACGGCGCGGGCGTCGTCGCGGCGTCCGGGCTCGAGCTCGTGCTGACGCTCGGGACGGGGCTGGGGTCGGCGCTCTTCCACGGCGGGCGGCTCTCGCCGCACCTCGAGTGGTCGCGCGCCCCGGTGCGGCGCGGCACCACCTACGACGAGTACGTCGGCGAGCCGGAACGCCGCCGGCTCGGCAACGGGCTGTGGTCGCGGCGCGTCCTCGCGGTCGTCGAGGGCCTGCGGCCCGTCTTCTGGTGGGACCGGCTGTACCTGGGCGGCGGGAACTCGCGGCAGATCGCCCCGAGCGTCCTCGACCGCCTCGGCGACGACGTCGTGGTCGTCCCCAACTCCGCGGCGCTCGTCGGCGGTGCACGCGCCTGGGACCTGCCGCCGGCCTGACCGCCTCAGCGCTCGACGGCGCGGCGCGGGGCGACGCCCGCGGGCGGCGCCCCGTCCGCCCCGGGGGCCGGACGACCCGCCGCGACCGCGCGGTGGGCGTCGAGCAGGGCCCGGTTGAACGCGACCGGCGCGTCGAGGCTCACGAGGTGCCGCGCGCCCGGGATCACCACGAGCCGCGCGGGCGCTCCCCCGCGCCGGGCCGCCTCGACGAACCCCCGCTCCCCGAACCGGAAGTGGTCCCACCGCCCGTTGACCACCCACACGGGCGAGTCCGCGGCGGCGAGCGCGGACACCGGGTCGACCGCCTCGACCTCGCGCAGGATCGCGCTCATCACGTCGAGCGCGAAGCCGCCGGCCGCGAGGTCGGCCGCGGCCTGCGGCGTCAGCGCCCGGTCGACGAGCGCCTGGTTGAGCCCCGCTCCACCGTCGGGCAGGCGCTCGATGCCGCGCGCGACGAGGAGCCAGCCCCCGCGCAGTCGGGTGGCGGGCGGTGTCGAGCAGGCGGCGGCCACGAGGCCGACGACGCGCTCGGGGTGACGAGCCCGTGCCTCGATCGCGACGTAGCCGCCGAGCGACAGCCCGACGACGAGCGCACGCCCGCCGAGCTCGTCGATCCCGGACGCGACGGCCTCCACGGCACCGTCCAGGGTGAACGCCTCGCCCCGCCGCGCCCCGTGCCCCGGCAGGTCCACGGCCACCGCGTCGACGCCCGCGCGGCGCAGGGCCGCGAGCTGGTCGCGCCACATCGACCGCGACGTGCGCGAGCCGTGCACGAGCACGACGGGCGGCCACGCCGCCAGGGAGGAGTCGACACTCGTCACGTCTCGACCGTAGGCCCTCCTCGACGCGAGATCGACCCGGACGTCGCGACGTCGACCTCCCGAAGGTCGATCTCGGCCGTACGGGCCGATCTCGCACCCACCTTCGCGGCCGCACGCACACCGACGCCGGCAGGGCGGCAGAACGCCGCAGGGCCCGGGACCGTACGGTCCCGGGCCCTGCGGCGTGGGGTCGCGGAAGACCCCGAGAGTCGATCGAGGAGGCTCAGGCCTCCTTCTTCTCCTCGGCGGCGTCCTCGACGGGCGCGTCCTGGACGTCCTCGGCGGGAGCGTCCTCGACGGCGACGGGAGCGTCCTCGACGGGCGCGTCCTCGACCGCGTCGGCCTTCTTGGCCGGCTTGTCAGCCTTCTTCTTGCTCGCCTTCTCCGCGGCCTTCTCCGCCTCGCGGACGACGGCCTGCTTGGGGCTGACGGGCTCGGTCACGAGCTCGATCACGGCGAGGGGCGCGTTGTCGCCCTTGCGCGTGCCGACCTTCGTGATGCGCGTGTAGCCACCCTCACGCTCCGCCATCTGCGGGGCGATCTCGGTGAACAGCGTGTGCACCACGGACTTGTCGCGCACGACGCGCAGGACGCGACGACGCGCGTGCAGGTCGCCGCGCTTGGCGAACGTGATGAGGCGCTCGGCCACCGGGCGCAGACGCTTCGCCTTGGTCTCGGTGGTCGTGATGCGGCCGTGCTCGAAGAGCTGGGTGGACAGGTTCGCGAGCATCAGGCGCTCGTGAGCCGGTCCGCTGCCGAGCCGGGGGCCCTTGGCGGGGGTAGGCATGGGATGTGCTCCTTGGGAAGTGTTCGCGCCGCAGGTGCGGACCCGGACGCGCTGAGGTGTCTAGAGCCGCAGGCTCAGTACTGCTGCTCGGTGTCCGAGAACGTCGCCTCGTCGTCGCCGTCGTAGTACGCGGCGGCCGACGGGTCGAAGTCGAGCGGCGAGTCCTTGAGGGACAGGCCGAGCTCGGCGAGCTTCTCCTTCACCTCGTTGATGGACTTCGCACCGAAGTTGCGGATGTCCAGCAGGTCCGCCTCGCTGCGTGCGACGAGCTCGCCCACCTGGTGGATGCCCTCGCGCTTGAGGCAGTTGTACGAGCGGATCGTGAGGTTGAGCTCCTCGATCGGCAGCGCCAGGTCCGCGGCGAGAGCCGCGTCCGTCGGCGACGGGCCGATCTCGATGCCCTCGGCCTCGACGTTGAGCTCACGGGCCAGGCCGAAGAGCTCCACCAGCGTCTTGCCCGCCGACGCGAGCGCGTCGCGCGGCGAGATGGCCGGCTTCGTCTCGACGTCCACGACCAGCTTGTCGAAGTCCGTACGCTGCTCGACACGCGTCGCCTCGACCTTGTAGGTCACCTTGAGGACCGGCGAGTAGATCGAGTCGACCGGGATGCGCCCGATCTCGGCGTCGAAGGACTTGTTCTGCGAGGCCGAGACGTACCCACGGCCGCGCTCGACGGTCAGCTCGATCTCGAGCTTGCCCTTGTCGTTGAGCGTGGCGATGTGCAGCTCGGGGTTGTGGACCTCCACACCCGCGGGCGGGACGATGTCCGCCGCGGTGACCGCACCAGCACCCTGCTTGCGCAGGTACATCACGACGGGCTCGTCGTTCTCCGAGGAGACGACGAGGTTCTTGATGTTGAGGATGACCTCGGTCACGTCCTCCTTCACACCCGGCACGGTGGTGAACTCGTGGAGCACACCGTCGATGCGGATGGAGGTGACCGCCGCGCCCGGGATGGACGACAGCAGCGTGCGACGCAGCGAGTTGCCGAGCGTGTAGCCGAAGCCGGGCTCCAGCGGCTCGATGGAGAAGCGCGAACGGTTCTCCGAGATGACCTCTTCGGTCAAGGTGGGGCGCTGTGCGATCAGCACTGGTGGTTTCCTTTCGGTGAGCGTCCGCCATATGACGCTGCACGGTTCAAGGCGAGGTGCGTGCCTGCGGCACGCGGCCCCGGCCGGGACTCTGTCCACCCGGTCGGGAAGGGTGCGTCGACCCCGTCAGGAGGCTGCTGCCCCGTGACGGGCGCCGTCGACGGGCTCGGCCGGTCGGTGACCGGGCGGCCCGTCGACGGCACGCCGACGACGAGGGTCAGACGCGACGACGCTTGGGCGGGCGGCACCCGTTGTGCGCCTGCGGCGTGACGTCCTGGATCGAGCCGACCTCGAGGCCGGCCGACTGCAGCGAGCGGATCGCCGTCTCGCGACCCGAGCCCGGGCCCTTGACGAAGACGTCGACCTTCTTCATGCCGTGCTCCTGCGCCTTGCGGGCAGCGGCCTCGGCCGCGAGGCCGGCGGCGAAGGGGGTCGACTTGCGCGAGCCCTTGAAGCCGACGTCGCCGCCGGAGGCCCACGCGATCACGGCGCCCGACGGGTCCGTGATCGACACGATCGTGTTGTTGAACGTGCTCTTGATGTGCGCCTGGCCGGCGGGGACGTTCTTCTTGTCCTTGCGGCGAGGCTTGCGCCCAGCGGCGGCGCGAGTCTTGGGAGGCATCTTTCGTTTCTCTCCTGGTCTGAGGTGGTCTGACCGCGGGGATCTCCGACCGGGACGACGTGGACCGTGCGGCCGACGTCAGCACCCGAGCGGGGCCCGCCCTGCGGACTGGCTCAGCGGGCCTTCTTCTTGCCGGCCACGGTGCGCTTGGGTCCCTTGCGCGTACGCGCGTTGGTCTTGGTGCGCTGGCCGCGCACGGGCAGGCCGCGGCGGTGACGCAGGCCCTGGTAGGTGCCGATCTCGACCTTGCGGCGGATGTCGGCGGCCACCTCACGACGGAGGTCACCCTCGAGCTTGTAGTTGCCCTCGAGGTAGTCGCGGAGCGCGACGAGCTCGGCGTCGCCGAGGTCCTTCACGCGCGCGTCCGGGCTGATGCCGGTCGCGGCCAGCGTCTGCTGGGCGCGGGTACGGCCGACGCCGTAGATGTAGGTGAGCGCAACCTCGAGCCGCTTGTCGCGGGGGAGGTCGACGCCGATGAGACGTGCCATGTGCCTTTCGGCTCCTCGTGCTTCGTCGGAGGTCTCTCGCACCGCCCTCCCACGGGGAGCTCCGTGGGCCCCGGCCTCCGAGCCGGGGGTTCCCCTGCCTGTGGCGCTCTCCTCCCGGACGCGTGTCCGGGGTGCCGAGCAGGTTCGTGGTGGTGCGCTGGTGGTCGTCCGTCGTCGTGACGGGCGGCCAGGTGACCGCGGTCCCGAGGGACCGTCACCCGTGGCGCAGGCGCGGGCTCAGCCCTGGCGCTGCTTGTGCCGCAGGTTGTCGCAGATCACCATGACGCGACCGTGCCGGCGGATCACCTTGCACTTGTCGCAGATCTTCTTGACGCTGGGCTTGACCTTCATCTTCGTTCCCTCAGTGGTGCCCCGCTCCGGGCGCGACCGACGGGCGGTCCCGGGATCCGGGTGGCGAGGCGGGTGAGTGGGTGGACGCGTGGCGACTACTTGTAGCGGTAGACGATCCGGCCGCGGGACAGGTCGTACGGGCTCAGCTCGACCACGACCCGGTCCTCGGGGAGGATCCGGATGTAGTGCTGGCGCATCTTGCCCGAGATGTGCGCGAGAACCTTGTGACCGTTGGCCAGCTCCACGCGGAACATCGCGTTCGGCAGGGCCTCGACCACGCTGCCCTCGATCTCGATGACACCGTCCTTCTTTGCCATGTCCTCCGCTAACTCTCGTCTGAACTGCTGGTACTCCCGCGCACGCCCGACCCGAGGGTCGTCCGTTCGTGGGAGGTGCGTGGAGCCGCGTGCGAGGATCGGTCGCCCGGGTCCCGAGGGACGGGGGCCGGTCGAACGACGTGCACGGACTACACCCGACGGACCATCCTACGGCATTCGGCAAGAGTCGCGAAACCGTGGCGGGCGCCGGAGGTCGTGCGACGCGTCACTCCCCCGCCGTGCGCCGGGCCGACCAGACAGGTGCCGTGCGGACGCCGGGCCGCGCAGGCGTCAGGTGCCGGGCGGGTCGAGGCGTCAGGCCGCCAGGGGCGCGACGCGGACGCCGAGCTCCGCGAGCTCGGCCGCGCCGCCGTCGGGTGCGGTGAGGACCCAGATCCCCTCGTCGAGGATCGCGACGCTGTGCTCCCAGTGCGCGGCACGGGCGCCGTCGTCGGTCACGACCGTCCAGTCGTCCTCGCAGACCTCGGTGAACCGGTCGCCGAGGGTCAGCATCGGCTCGATCGCGAGGCACATGCCCGGGCGCAGCCGCGGGCCCTTCTCACGCGTGCGGTAGTTCGGGACGTCGGGCGGCTGGTGCATCGCGGAGCCGATGCCGTGGCCCACGTACTCCTCGACGATCCCGTAGGAGACGCCGTCGGACTCTCCCGAGACCCGGACCGAGTCCTCGATCGCGGCACCCACGTCGCCGAGCCGCTCGCGCGTGGCGAGCGCGGCGATGCCCGCCCACATCGCGCGGCGCGTGGCCTCGACGAGCGCCTCGTCGCGCGGCTCGCCCTCTCCGAGGACGAAGGAGACGGCCGAGTCGCCGTGCCAGCCGTCGACGATCGCCCCGCAGTCGACGGAGACGATGTCGCCCGGGCGCAGCTCGCGCGGACCGGGGATGCCGTGCACGACCTCGTCGTTCACGGACACGCACAGCGACGCCGGGTATCCCTCGTAGCCGAGGAACGACGGCGTCGCGCCAGCGTCGGCGATCACCGCGGCGGCGAGCGCGTCCAGGTCGGCCGTCGTCATGCCCGGGCGGACGGTCTCACGGACCGTCTCGAGCGCCCGCGCGACCACGAGGCCGGCGCTGCGCATGGACCGGACCTGGTCGTGCGTCTTGTACTCGATGCGCTCGCGACCGAACACCCTGCTGCTCCCCAGAACCTGACGGACGAACGGACGGCGCTCAGCCGACGAGCGCGGTCAGCGCCGAGACGATGCGTCCGGTGATCTCGTCGACGTCGCCGATGCCGTCGACACGCACGAGCAGGCCGCGCTCGTCGTAGGCGGACGTGAGCGGCGCCGTCTGCTCGGCGTAGATGTCGAGGCGGCGCGCGATGGCCTCCTCGGTGTCGTCCTCGCGGCCCTCGATCTCCGCGCGCTTCGCCAGTCGGGCGAGGAGCTCGTCGCGGTCGGCCGTGAGCTCCACGACGCCGTCGAGCGCGACACCCAGGTCGGCGAGGATCGCGTCGAGCTCGACGACCTGGGCCGCGTTGCGGGGGTACCCGTCGAGGATGAACCCCTGCGCCGCATCGTCCTGGGCGAGACGGTCGCGCACCATCGCGTTCGTCACCGAGTCGGGGACGAGGTCGCCCTTCGCGGTGTACTCCTGCGCGAGCCTGCCGAGCTCCGTGCCGCCCTTGATGTTCGCCCGGAAGATGTCTCCGGTCGAGATCGCGGGGATGGCGAGCTGCTCGGCGAGCCGGGCGGCCTGCGTCCCCTTGCCCGCGCCCTGCGGGCCCATGATGACGAGGCGCGCGGGACGCGAGGTGGACTGGCCGTCGGTGGCGTTGCTCAACGGAGGAACCCTTCGTAGTGGCGCTGCTGCAGCTGGGAGTTGATCTGCTTGACCGTCTCCAGGCCGACGCCGACGACGATGATGATCGAGGAGCCACCGAACGGGATGTTCGTGCTCACGCCGAGCCCGATGAGGACCAGCGTCGGCAGCAGGGCGACGAGCGCGAGGTAGATGGAGCCCGCGGACGTGATGCGGGTGATGACGTAGTCGAGGTACTCGGCGGTCGGCCGCCCGGCACGGATGCCGGGGATGAAGCCGCCGTACTTCTTCATGTTGTCCGCGACCTCGTCCGGGTTGAACGTGATCGACGTGTAGAAGAAGCAGAAGAACAGGATCATCAGCACGTACAGCACGATGTGCAGCGGCGCGGCCGGGTCGGCCAGGTTCGTGCTGACCCAGATGACCCAGTCGGCGCTCTGGTCGCCGAACTGCGCGATGAGGCCCGGGACCGCGAGCAACGAGGCCGCGAAGATGACCGGGATGACGCCGGCCATGTTGATCTTGATCGGGATGTAGGTGCTCGACCCGCCGTACATGCGGCGCCCGACCATGCGCTTGGCGTACTGGACGGGGACGCGGCGCTGGGACTGCTCGACGAACACGACCAGGCCGATGACGACCACGATGACCGCGATCATGATGATGAAGTTCGTCGCGCCGTTCGCACCACCGGCGATCGACCACAGGGCGGTCGGGAAGCTCGCGGCGATCGACGTGAAGATGAGGAGCGACATGCCGTTGCCGACGCCGCGCTCGGTGATGAGCTCGCCGAGCCACATGATGAGGCCGGTGCCCGCGGTCATGGTGATGACCATGAGCGCCATCGTCAGGAAGCTGCCGTCGGGGATGACGTCCACCGAGCAGCCCTGGAAGAGCAGGCCGTTGCGCGCCGTCGTGATGACGGTCGTCGACTGGAGGATGGCGAGGGCGATCGTCAGGTAGCGCGTGTACTGCGTGAGCTTCGCCTGGCCCGACTGGCCCTCCTTGTGGAGCGCCTCGAAGCGAGGGATCACGACGCGCAGCAGCTGGACGATGATGCTCGCGGTGATGTACGGCATGATGCCGAGCGCGAAGATCGACAGCTGGAGCAGGGCGCCACCGCTGAAGAGGTTGACGAGGCCGAGCAGGTCGTTGCCGTCGGCGGTCTCCGCGATGCACTGCTGCACGTTGGGGTAGTCCACACCCGGCGTGGGGATGAACGACCCCACCCGGAAGATCGCCATGATCGCGATCGTGAACAGCAGCTTGCGCCGCAGGTCGGGCGTCCGGAAAGCCCGGGCGAATGCGCTGAGCACCTATCCTCCTGGCCCGCCGAGGCGGGATGTCGTGTCGCCGGGAGGCCCGGCGAGGTGTGACGCACGGCACGGGCGCCAAGAGGCACCCTAGCCGTAGCGCCGCGTCGAACGGCAAGTCGGTCCCGACGACCGGACGGACCGACCGTGGACCTGCGAGTGACGGCGGTCACCCCGGGGTGCGGGGAGACAACCGTCGGAGAGTCTAACCGTGGCGCGCTGCCGGACGGACCACGGGTCGTGCGGGAGGGCCTCCCCAGACGCGGACAGGGCCGACGGCGCGAGCGCGCCACCGGCCCTGTCCAGGGGTGTCAGTCCTCCGAGACCGAACCGCCGGCCGCGAGGATCTTCTCGCGCGCGGCGCCCGAGAGGGCGTCGACCGCGACCTCGAGCTTGACGGTGATCTCGCCCGTGCCGAGCACCTTGACGAGCTGGCCCTTGCGGACCGCGCCCTTCGCGACGAGGTCCTCGACGGTGACCTGGCCACCCTCGGGGTACAGCGCCGCGAGCTTGTCCAGGTTCACGACCTGGTACTCGGTGCGGAACGGGTTCTTGAAGCCGCGCAGCTTCGGGAGGCGCATGTGCAGAGGCATCTGCCCGCCCTCGAAGCGCTCGGGAACCTGGTAACGAGCCTTCGTACCCTTGGTACCGCGGCCCGCCGTCTTACCCTTCGACGCCTCACCACGACCCACGCGGGTCTTGGCCTTCTTGGCGCCGGGAGCCGGACGCAGGTGGTGGATCTTGAGCGTGCCGCCGGCACCCTCGGTCTGCTTGCCCGACTGCTTCTCGGCAGTCGCGGCCTCCGCCTTCGCGGGGGCCTTGGCAGCAGCCTTCTTCTTCGGAGCCTCGGCGGTCTCCTTGGTGGCCTTCTCAGCCATGGTCACTCGACCTCCTCAACGGTGACGAGGTGCGCCACCGTCGCGACCATGCCGCGGATCTCCGGGCGGTCCTCCTTCACGGCGGTGTCGCCGATCCGCTTGAGGCCCAGAGTGCGCAGCGTGTCGCGCTGGTTCTGCTTGCCGCCGATGGCGGACTTCGTCTGGGTCACCTTGAGCCTGGCCATCAGGCGTTCACCCCCGCAGCACGGGCACGCAGGAGCGCGGCCGGGGCCACGTCCTCGAGCGGGAGACCACGGCGCGCGGCGACAGCCTCGGGCTGCTCCAGGTTGCGCAGGGCCTCGACGGTCGCGTGCACGATGTTGATCGCGTTCGACGAGCCGAGCGACTTGCTCAGCACGTCGTGGATGCCGGCGCACTCCAGCACGGCGCGCACCGGACCACCGGCGATCACACCGGTACCGGGAGCGGCCGGACGGAGGAAGACGACGCCGGCGGCGGCCTCACCCTGGATGGGGTGCGGGATGGTGCCCTGGATGCGCGGGACCTTGAAGAAGTTCTTCTTGGCCTCCTCGACACCCTTGGCGATCGCCGCGGGCACCTCCTTCGCCTTGCCGTAGCCGACACCGACGGTGCCGTCGCCGTCGCCCACCACGACCAGCGCGGTGAAGCTGAAGCGACGGCCGCCCTTGACGACCTTGGCGACGCGGTTGATGGTGACGACGCGCTCGACGAAGGCGTTCTTCTCGGCTGCGTCGCCACGGCGACCGTCGCGACGGTCACCACGACGGTCGTCGCGGCGCCCCCCGCGCGCGTTCTGGTCGCTCGACTCGTTGGCGGCACCCGTGGGGGCGCCGGTGTTGCTGCGCTGCCCTGCAGCCATCAGAGAATCCTTTGCTTCCGTGTGGGGATGGTCGGCGTCGTCACAGGGACAGACCGCCCTCGCGGGCGCCGTCGGCGACCGCAGCGACCCGACCGTGGTACTTGTTGCCGCCACGGTCGAAGACGACCGCGTCGACGCCCTTGGCCTTCGCACGCTCGGCGACGAGCTCGCCGACCTTGCGGGCCTTGGCGCTCTTGTCGCCGTCGAGCGCACGCAGGTCCGCCTCGAGCGACGAGGCCGACGCGACCGTCTGACCGATCGTGTCGTCCACGACCTGGGCCGTGATGTGGCGCGTGGAGCGCGTCACCACGAGGCGCGGACGAGCGGCGGTCCCCTTGATCTTCTTGCGCAGGCGGAGGTGGCGGCGCTGACGCGCGACGGCCTTGCCCTTGCCGAGAACCTTCAGAGCCATCGTTACTTACCAGCCTTTCCGACCTTGCGGCGGACGACCTCGCCGGCGTAACGCACACCCTTGCCCTTGTACGGCTCGGGCTTGCGGATCTTGCGGATGTTCGCTGCGACCTCGCCGACCTGCTGCTTGTCGATGCCGGAGACCGAGAACTTCGTCGGGCTCTCGACCGCGAACGCGATGCCCGCGGGCGGCGTCACGACGACCGGGTGGCTGAAGCCGAGGGCGAACTCGAGGTCCGAGCCCTTGGCCGTCACGCGGTAACCGGTGCCGACGATCTCGAGCTTCTTCTCGTAGCCCTGCGTCACGCCCTCGACGATGTTCGCCAGGAGGGTGCGCGTGAGGCCGTGCAGCGCGCGGGACTCGCGCTCGTCGTTCGGGCGCGTCACCACGAGGGTGCCGTCCTCCTGAGCGACCTGGATGGGGGCGGGCACGTGGTGCTCGAGGGAGCCCTTGGGGCCCTTCACGGTCACGAGCGCACCGCTGATGGTGACGTCCACTCCGGCGGGAACCGGAACGGGGATCTTGCCGATTCGAGACATGGCGTATCTCCTTTCCGGATTACCAGACGTAGGCGAGGACTTCGCCGCCCACGCCCTTCTTGGCGGCCTGCTTGTCGGTGAGCAGGCCGGAGGACGTGGACAGGATCGCCACGCCCAGGCCGCCGAGAACCTTCGGCAGCTCGGTGGACTTGGCGTACTTGCGCAGGCCCGGCTTGGACACGCGGCGCACGCCGGCGAGGCTGCGCTCACGGTTCGGGCCGAACTTCAGCTGGATGGTGAGGTTCTTGCCCACCGTCGCGTCCTCGACGCTCCAGCCGGAGATGTAGCCCTCGGCCTGGAGGATCTCGGCAATGTGCGACTTCAGCTTCGAGTACGGCATGGTCACCGTCTCGTGGTAAGCCGAGTTCGCGTTCCGCAGACGCGTCAGCATGTCTGCGATCGGGTCGGTCATCGTCATCGGGCTCTAGCCCTTCCTCGACGTGGTATCCGGGCGGGAGCGCGCCGTGCGGCGCGCTCCGCCAGGACCTACGACGTAGTTGTTACCAGCTGCTCTTGGTGACGCCGGGAAGCTCGCCACGGTGGGCCATCTCGCGCACGCAGATGCGGCACAGGCCGAACTTGCGGTACACCGAGTGCGGACGACCGCACTTCTGGCACCGGGTGTAGGCGCGGACCGCGAACTTCGGCTTGGCGGCCGCCTTGTTGATCAGGGCCTTCTTCGCCATGTCAGTTCTCCTTGAAGGGGAAGCCGAGACGGCGCAGCAGGGAGCGGCCCTCGTCATCGGTCGTCGCCGTGGTCACGATCGTGATGTCCATACCGCGGACACGGTCGATCTTGTCCTGGTCGATCTCGTGGAACATGGACTGCTCCGTGAGGCCGAACGTGTAGTTGCCGTGCCCGTCGAACTGCTTGGGCGACAGGCCGCGGAAGTCGCGGATGCGCGGCAGGGCGATCGACAGGAGGCGGTCCAGGAACTCCCACATGCGGTCGCCGCGCAGCGTGACGTGCGCGCCGATCGGCATGCCCTCGCGCAACTTGAACTGCGCGATGGACTTGCGGGCCTTGGTCACCTGCGGCTTCTGGCCGGTGATCGCGGACAGGTCGCGGATGGCGCCCTCGATGAGCTTCGAGTCCTTGGCGGCGTCACCGACACCCATGTTCACGACGATCTTCGTGACGCGGGCGACCTGGTTGACGTTCTCGTGCCCGAACTCCTCGCGCAGACCGGCGACGATCTCCTCGCGGTAGCGCTGCTTCAGGCGAGGCACCTCGGGGGCAACGATCTCGGTGCTCATCAGATGTCCTTCCCGGAGCGCTTGGCGACACGCACGCGCACGGTGCGCTTGCGGCCGTCACGCTCGACCTCTTCGGTGCGGTACCCGACGCGGGTGCCCTTCTTGGTCTCCGGGTCGACGACCATCACGTTGCTGATGTGGATCGGCGCCTCGACGGTCTCGATCCCACCGGTCCGCGTGCCGCGCTGCGACTGGCCGACCTTGGTGTGCTTGGTGATGCGCTGGACGCCCTCGACGATGACGCGGTCACGGTCGGTGAGCACCTCGAGGACGCGGCCCTGCTTGCCCTTGTCCTTGCCGGCGATGACGACGACGAGGTCGCCCTTCTTGATCTTGGCCATGGTCAGAGCACCTCCGGAGCCAGCGAGATGATCTTCATGAACCGCTTGTCGCGCAGCTCGCGCCCGACCGGGCCGAAGATGCGCGTCCCGCGCGGCTCGCCGTCGTTCTTGAGGATCACGGCGGCGTTCTCGTCGAACTTGATGTAGGAACCGTCCGGACGACGGCGCTCCTTGGCGGTACGGACGACGACGGCCTTGACCACGTCACCCTTCTTCACGTTGCCGCCCGGGATCGCGTCCTTGACGGTTGCGACGATGACGTCGCCGATTCCGGCGTAGCGACGGCCCGAGCCACCGAGAACGCGGATGCAGAGAATCTCCTTGGCACCCGTGTTGTCGGCGACACGAAGTCGCGACTCCTGCTGGATCATGTAATGAACTCCTGTCGTCGAGCCGGTTCTCGCGCGGGGCGAGCCTTGCCGAACGGGTAGCTGTCAGTGCCGGGTCCCTCGCGGGTGAACCGGCCAGGACCGGGCGGTGGACCCGCCCGACCTGTCCTCACTGGTTGCCGCACCGCGGTGCGGCACGAGAGCGGTCGTGACGAGCGAGCGGGCCCGCCCGTCACGACCGGTGAATCACTTGGCCTTCTCGAGGATCTCCGCGAGGCGCCACCGCTTGGTCGCGGACAGCGGGCGGGTCTCCATGATGAGCACCAGGTCGCCCACGCCGGCAGAGTTCTGCTCGTCGTGCGCCTTGACCTTGCTCGTGCGGCGGATGACCTTGCCGTAGAGCGGGTGCTTGACCCGGTCCTCGACCTCGACCACCACGGTCTTGTCCATCTTGTCGCTCACGACGTAGCCGCGGCGCGTCTTGCGGTTCGCGCGCTCCTCGGCCGCCTCGGGCGCGTTCGTTGCGTTCTCGCTCATTCCAGCCTCACTCACTCGGCACTCGGCGCGGTACGGATGCCGAGCTCGCGCTCACGCAGGATCGTGTAGATCCGCGCGATGTCGCGGCGGACGGCCTTGAGGCGCCCGTGGCTCTCCAGCTGGCCGGTGGCCGACTGGAAGCGGAGGTTGAAGAGCTCCTCCTTGACCTTCTTGAGCTCGGCGACGAGCGTCTCGTCGTCCATGGCGTCGAGGTCGACGGGGGCGAGCCCCTTCGTTCCGATTGCCATCAGTTGCCACCACCCTCGCGCACCACGAAACGGCACTTCATCGGGAGCTTGTGGATCGCGCGACGCATCGCCTCGCGAGCCAGGTCCTCCGGGACACCGGCCAGCTCGAAGACGATGCGGCCGGGCTTGACATTGGCGACCCACCACTCGGGCGAACCCTTACCGGAACCCATGCGGGTCTCGGCAGGCTTCTTGGTCAGGGGACGGTCCGGGTAGATGTTGATCCAGACCTTGCCGCCACGCTTGATGTGGCGGGTCATCGCGATACGAGCAGCCTCGATCTGACGGTTGGTGACGTACGCCGGCTCGAGAGCCTGGATGCCGTACTCGCCGAACGCGATCTGCGTGCCACCCTTCGCCGCGCCGGAGCGCGACGGGTGGTGCTGCTTGCGGTGCTTGAGCCTGCGCGGGATCAGCATGACTCAGGCCTCCGTTCCGGTCTCAGGGGCCTTCGCCTCCGCGGCAGGAGCGGACTGCTCAGCCGCGGCCGGCGCCTCGGACCCGGAGGTCCGCTCGCCCGAACGCTCGGGACGACGGCCACCACCACGACGGTCGCCGCCACGCTCACCGCGCGGGCCGCCACGGCCCTGGCGCGGAGCGGCCGTGGCCTGCTGCGCGGCGAACTCCTTCTCGGTGACGTCGCCCTTGTAGATCCAGACCTTCACGCCGATGCGGCCGAAGGTCGTGCGGGCCTCGAAGAAGCCGTAGTCGATGTACGCGCGGAGCGTGTGCAGCGGCACACGACCCTCGCGGTAGAACTCCGACCGGCTCATCTCCGCGCCGCCGAGGCGGCCGGAGACCTGCACGCGGATGCCCTTGGCACCGGCGCGCTGCGCCGACTGGATGCCCTTGCGCATCGCACGACGGAACGAGACGCGGCTCGCGAGCTGCTCGGCGATGCCCTGGGCGACGAGCTGCGCGTCGACCTCGGCGTTCTTCACCTCGAGGATGTTGAGCTGCACCTGCTTGCCGGTGAGCTTCTCCAGCTCGCCGCGGATGCGGTCCGCCTCGGCGCCGCGGCGACCGATGACGATTCCGGGGCGCGCCGTGTGGATGTCCACGCGGACGCGGTCACGGGTGCGCTCGATCTCGACCTTGGAGATGCCTGCGCGCTCGAGACCGGTGCTCATGAGCTTGCGGATCTGGACGTCCTCGCGGACGTAGTCGCGGTACCGCTGTCCGGGCTTGGTGCTGTCGGCGAACCAGCGCGACCGGTGGTCGGTGGTGATGCCGAGGCGGTACCCGTGCGGGTGAACCTTCTGTCCCACTATCGGGCACTTCCCTTCGTGTTCTCACGCGGAGCGACGACCACGGTGATGTGGCTGGTGCGCTTGAGGATGCGGTTCGCACGGCCCTGGGCCCGCGGGCGGAAACGCTTGAGGGTCGGACCCTCGTCGACGAACGCCTCACGCACGACGAGCTCCTGCTCCTCGAACGCCTCGCTCGCACGGTCTGCCTTCACCCGGGCGTTCGCGATGGCGCTCTCCACGACCTTGCGGACGGGCTCGCTCGCCGCCTGCGGTGCGAACTTCAGCACCGCGACGGCCTCGGAGGCCTGCTTGCCACGGATGAGGTCCACGACGCGCCGGGCCTTCTGGGGCGTGACACGGACGAACCGCGCCTGCGCCTTGGCTTCCATTGCTGTCCTGCCTTCTTGTCTCTTGACCGTCCAGGTCGTCACCAGACTGACCCGGGGGTCAGCGGCGACGACCCTTCTTGTCGTCCTTCACGTGGCCGCGGAAGGTCCGCGTGGGAGCGAACTCGCCGAGCTTGTGGCCGACCATCGACTCGGTGACGAACACCGGCGTGTGCTTGCGACCGTCGTGCACGGCGAACGTGTGACCGAGGAAGTCGGGCGTGATGACCGACCGACGGGACCAGGTCTTGATGACGTTCTTGGTCCCCTTCTCGTTCTGAGCGTCCACCTTCTTCTGCAGGTGGCCGTCGACGAAGGGGCCCTTCTTCAGGCTACGAGGCATGTCTCCAGGCTCCTATCAGCGCTTCTTGCCGGTACGGCGACGACGCACGATCAGCTTGTCGCTCGGCTTGTTCGGACGGCGGGTACGGCCCTCCGGCTGGCCCCACGGGCTCACCGGGTGGCGACCACCGGACGTCTTGCCCTCACCACCACCGTGCGGGTGGTCGATCGGGTTCATGGCGACACCGCGGACGGTCGGGCGCTTGCCCTTCCAGCGCATGCGGCCGGCCTTGCCCCAGTTGATGTTCGACTGCTCGGCGTTGCCCACCTCGCCGACCGTCGCGCGGCAGCGCAGGTCGACGTTGCGGATCTCGCCGGAGGGCATGCGGAGCTGCGCGTACGGCCCGTCCTTGGCGACGAGCTGCACGGAGGCACCGGCCGAGCGGGCGATCTTCGCGCCGCCACCGGGCTTGAGCTCGATGGCGTGGATGACCGTACCGGTCGGGATGTTGCGCAGCGGCAGGTTGTTGCCGGGCTTGATGTCCGCGCCCGCACCGTTCTCGACGACGTCGCCCTGCTTGAGCTTGGCCGGCGCGATGATGTAGCGCTTCTCGCCGTCCGCGTAGTGCAGGAGCGCGATGCGCGCCGTGCGGTTGGGGTCGTACTCGATGTGCGCGACCTTGGCGGGCACGCCGTCCTTGTCGTGGCGACGGAAGTCGATCACGCGGTACGCACGCTTGTGGCCACCACCCTTGTGACGGGTGGTGATCCGGCCGGAGCTGTTGCGGCCGCCGCTCTTCGAGAGCGGGCGGACCAGAGACTTCTCCGGCTGCGAGCGCGTGATCTCGGCGAAGTCGGCGACGCTCGCGCCGCGGCGGCCGGGCGTCGTCGGCTTGTACTTACGGATTCCCATGGGGATCTGTCCTCAATCTGCTCTCGTCGGCTCAGCCGAAGATGTCGATCGTGCCCTCGCGGAGGGTGACGATCGCACGCTTGGTGTCCTTGCGCTTGCCCAGGCCGAAACGCGTGCGACGCGTCTTGCCCTTGCGGTTGATCGTGTTCACCGAGGCCACCTTGACGGAGAAGATCTGCTCGACGGCGATCTTGATCTCGGTCTTGTTGGCCCGCGGGTCGACGACGAACGTGTACTTGCCCTCGTCGAGCAGGCCGTAGCTCTTCTCGGAGACGACCGGCGCGAGGATCACGTCACGGGGGTCCTTGGTCACGGTGGTCACTTCGCGGCCTCCTCGGCAGCAGTCTCGTCCGCCTCGGTGGAGGTGGCGACGGCCTTCGCGGAGCGACCCGTGGCCGGGCCCGCCAGGAACGCGTCGAGCGCGCCCTGCGTGAAGACGACGTCGTCGGAGACGAGCACGTCGTAGGTGTTGAGCTGGTCGGCCACCAGGAGGTGGACCTGCTCGACGTTCCGCAGCGACTTGATCGTCAGCTCGTCGCCACGCTCGGTGACCACGAGGACGTGCTTGCGCTCGGAGAGCTTGGCGAGCGTCGAGACGGCGGTCTTGGTCGACGGCAGGCCGTCGACGCCGAAGCCGGTCACGACGTGGACACGGCCGTTGCGGGCGCGGTCCGAGAGGGCACCGCGGAGCGCGGCGGCCTTCATCTTCTTGGGCGTCCGCTGGTCGTACGAGCGCGGCGTCGGGCCGTGGACGGTGCCACCGCCGGCGAACTGCGGCGCACGGGTCGAACCCTGGCGGGCGCGGCCGGTGCCCTTCTGCTTGTACGGCTTGCGACCACCACCGCGGACCTCGCCGCGGCTCTTGGTGTCGTGGGTGCCCTGGCGTGCAGCGGCACGCTGGGCGACGACGACCTGGTGGATCAGCGGGACGTTGAGCTCGACGTCGAACACCTCGGCGGGGAGCTCGGCGGTGCCGGCCTTCTTGCCCTTGGGGTCCAGCACGTCAACGGTCAGAGCGGACATGGTGTTCACGCTCCCTTCGCGGCGCTGCGCACGAGGACGACGCCGCCCTTGGGGCCGGGAACCGCGCCCTTGACGAGCAGCAGACCCTTCTCGGCGTCGACCGCGTGGACGGTCAGGTTCTGGGTGGTCTGGCGGGCGTTGCCCATGCGACCGGCCATGCGCAGGCCCTTGAACACGCGCGACGGGGTCGAGGCCCCGCCGATCGAGCCCGGCTTGCGGTGGTTGCGGTGCGCACCGTGCGAGGCGCCCACGCCGGAGAAGCCGTGGCGCTTCATGACACCGGCGGTGCCCTTGCCCTTGGTCGTGCCCACGACGTCGACCACGGCGCCGGCCTCGAAGGCCTCCGCGGTGATCTCCTGGCCGAGCGAGTACTCGGCGGCGTCGGTGGTACGGACCTCGGCGACGTGACGGCGCGGCGTGACGCCGGCCTTCTCGAAGTGGCCCCTGAGCGGCTTCGTGACCTTGCGCGGGTCGATCTGGCCGTAGGCGAGCTGCACGGCGGCGTACCCGTCGGCGTCGGCCGTGCGCACCTGCGTCACGACGTTCGTCCCGACGGCGACGACGGTCACGGGCACGAGGCGACCGGCCTCGTCCCAGAGCTGCGTCATCCCGAGCTTCGTGCCGAGCACCGCGGTGACCGGGCGCGCGTTCTGCTGGGGAATAGTCATGATGTCCTCCAGCCTCAGAGCTTGATCTCGATGTTCACGTCGGCAGGCAGGTCGAGACGCATGAGCGAGTCGACGGCCTTCGGCGTGGGATCGATGATGTCGATCAGCCGCTTGTGCGTGCGCATCTCGAAGTGCTCGCGGCTGTCCTTGTACTTGTGAGGCGACCGGATGACGCAGAAGACGTTCTTCTCCGTCGGCAGCGGCACCGGACCCACGACCGTTGCACCAGCGCGCGTCACCGTGTCGACGATCTTGCGCGCCGAGCTGTCGATGACCTCGTGGTCGTAGGACTTGAGCCGGATGCGGATCTTCTGTCCCGCCATGGCGTCGTCTGACTCTCTCTCTCGAACCGCTAGCTGTCCGACCCCCGCGCTCGGGCGTGTCGCGTAGTCGCGACGCACCTGGGCGCACGCGCCGAGAGACGCAGGGCCGTTGGATATGTGGACCGGCGTCCGCACCGTGCTGACGCACGGCTCCGCGGAGCAGACCACAACGTTTGTGCGAGCCTGGTCGGAACGTGTGTTCCGCGGGGTACTCGATCCATGGCGACAGAGAGCTCAACCCGCAGACCCGGGACGAGATCCCGGGGTCCTGGTCCTCCTCGGGAGGACCGGTTCAACACACTGTTCGACACGTGAAAGAGCGCACCCGTAACAGGCAACCTGAACAGTCTGCCACACGAAGCCCGCCCGGGCCAAGTCGGGACCGGGGCGGGTGCTGTGACGGTGACCGCAGGTGTGACCGCGGTGCCACCGCACAGGGCGGCGGACCGCAGGCCGAAGGCCCGGCCCCGCGGACGGGACCGGGCCTTCGACGAGTGCTGCGGAGGCAGCGTCAGATCACTTGAGGATCTTGGTGACGCGGCCCGAGCCGACGGTGCGGCCACCCTCGCGGATGGCGAAGCCGAGGCCCTCCTCCATGGCGATCGGCTGGATGAGCTCGACCGTCATCTCGGTGTTGTCGCCGGGCATGACCATCTCGGTGCCCTCGGGCAGCGTGATGACGCCGGTGACGTCGGTGGTCCGGAAGTAGAACTGCGGACGGTAGTTCGAGTAGAACGGGTTGTGACGGCCACCCTCGTCCTTGCCCAGGATGTAGACCTGCGCCTCGAAGTTGGTGTGCGGGGTGATCGAGCCCGGCTTGACGACGACCTGGCCGCGCTCGACGTCCTCGCGCTTGATGCCGCGCAGGAGCAGACCGGTGTTGTCGCCGGCCTGAGCCTGGTCCATCTGCTTGTGGAACGTCTCGATGCCCGTGACCGTGGTCTTCTGGGGCGCGCGGATGCCGACGATCTCGACGTCCGAGTTGAGGTCGAGCGTGCCACGCTCCACCTTGCCGGTGACGACGGTGCCACGACCGGTGATCGTGAAGACGTCCTCGACGGGCATGAGGAACGGCTTGTCGAGCTCACGGACGGGCTCCGGGACGTTCTCGTCCACGGCCTCCATGAGCTCGAGGATCTTCGCGGTCCACTCGGGGTCGCCCTCGAGCGCCTTCAGACCCGACACGCGCACGACCGGCGCGTTGTCGCCGTCGAACTCCTGCGAGGAGAGGAGCTCGCGCACCTCCATCTCGACGAGCTCGAGGATCTCCTCGTCGTCGACCATGTCCGACTTGTTCAGCGCGACGAGCAGGTACGGCACGCCGACCTGGCGGGCGAGCAGGACGTGCTCGCGCGTCTGGGCCATCGGGCCGTCGGTCGCGGCGACCACCAGGATCGCGCCGTCCATCTGGGCGGCACCGGTGATCATGTTCTTGATGTAGTCGGCGTGACCCGGAGCGTCGACGTGCGCGTAGTGGCGCTTCGGCGTCTCGTACTCGATGTGCGCGATGTTGATCGTGATACCGCGCTGCTTCTCCTCGGGAGCCGCGTCGATCTCGTCGAAGTTGCGCTGCGTGTTCGCCGGCAGGTCCGGGTACGTGTCCGCGAGCGTCTTCGAGATCGCCGCCGTGAGCGTCGTCTTACCGTGGTCGACGTGACCGATGGTGCCGACGTTGACGTGCGGCTTGGTCCGCTCGAACTTGGCCTTAGCCACTGGGGTCCTCCTGGGACTTGGGTAGATGTGCCGAACGTTGCGAATGTCGACCGAGAGATCTTACATCCGCGGGGCGTTGCGGTTTCCTACAGGTTGATGGTTGTGCGGGTCTTCGACCTGTGGGGACTCACTCGCCCCGGGTCTTCTTGATGATCTCTTCGGCAACGTTCCGAGGAACCTCGGCGTAGCTGTCGAACTGCATCGAGTACACCGCGCGCCCCTGGGTCTTGGACCGGAGGTCACCGATGTACCCGAACATCTCTGACAACGGTACTTGGGCCCGGACGACCTTCACACCCGTCGCGTCCTCCATGGACTGGATCATTCCACGACGTGAGTTCAGGTCGCCGATGACGTCGCCCATGTACTCCTCGGGCGTACGCACCTCGACCGCCATCACCGGCTCCAGCAGAACCGGGTCCGCCCGCTTGACGCCCTCCTTGAGGACCATCGAGCCGGCGATCTTGAACGCCATCTCCGAGGAGTCGACCTCGTGGTAGGCGCCGTCGAGCAGGGTCGCCTTCACCCCGACCAGCGGGAAGCCGGCGAGCACGCCGAGCTCCATCGCGGACTGGATACCGGCGTCGACGCTCGGGATGTACTCGCGCGGGATGCGACCACCGGTGACGGCGTTGGAGAACTCGTAGAGCTCGCCCTCGGCCGTGTCGAGCGGCTCGAAGGTCACCTGGACCTTCGCGAACTGCCCGGACCCACCGGTCTGCTTCTTGTGCGTGTACTCGATCTTCTCCGCCTTGCGGCGGATGGTCTCGCGGTACGCGACCTGCGGCTTGCCGACGTTGGCCTCGACCTTGAACTCGCGACGCATGCGGTCGACGAGGATGTCGAGGTGGAGCTCGCCCATGCCGCCGATGACGGTCTGGCCGGTCTCGTCGTCCAGCTTGACGCGGAACGTCGGGTCCTCCTCGGCGAGCTTCTGGATCGCCGTGGAGAGCTTCTCCTGGTCAGCCTTCGTCTTCGGCTCGATCGCGACGTCGATGACGGGCTCCGGGAAGCTCATCGACTCGAGGATCACCGGGTTCGCCATGTCGCTCAGCGTGTCACCGGTCGTCGTGTCCTTGAGGCCGATGACCGCGTAGATGTGACCGGCGCTCGCCTCGTCGACCGGGTTCTCCTTGTTGGAGTGCATCTGGAAGATCTTGCCGATGCGCTCCTTCTTGCCCTTGGTCGAGTTCGCGACCTGCTGGCCGGGCTCGACGCGACCGGAGTACACGCGCACGTAGGTGAGCTTGCCGAAGAACGGGTGCGCCGCGACCTTGAAGGCGAGCGCGGAGAACGGCTCCGAGGCGTCGGGGTGACGCTGGACGACCTTCTCCTCGTCCTTGGGGTCGTGACCGTCGATCGCCGGCACGTCGAGGGGCGACGGCAGGTAGTCGATGACCGCGTCGAGCATGGGCTGGACGCCCTTGTTCTTGAACGCGGAACCGCAGAGGACCGGGAACGCCTCGCCCGCGATGACGAGCTTGCGGATGCCGGACTTGATCTCGGCGACCGTCAGCTCCTCGCCGCCGAGGTACTTCTCCAGCAGCTCCTCGTCGGCCTCGGCGACGGCCTCGACGAGCTCGCTGCGGTACCGCTCGGCCTTCTCGACCAGGTCCGCGGGGATCTCCTCGGTGTCGTACGCCTCGCCGAGCTGGGTCTCCCCGTGCCAGACGAGCGCCTTCATCTCGATGAGGTCGACGACGCCGGTGAAGTCGCTCTCGGCGCCGATCGGCAGCTGGATGACCAGCGGCTTGGCCTTGAGACGGTTGATGATGGTGTCGACGGTGAAGTAGAAGTCCGCGCCGAGCTTGTCCATCTTGTTGACGAAGCAGATGCGGGGGACGTTGTACTTGTCCGCCTGGCGCCACACCGTCTCGGACTGGGGCTCCACGCCCTCCTTGCCGTCGAAGACCGCGACGGCGCCGTCGAGCACGCGCAGGGAGCGCTCGACCTCGACCGTGAAGTCGACGTGGCCGGGCGTGTCGATGATGTTGATCTGGTTCTTGTTCCAGTAGCACGAGACGGCGGCGGACGTGATCGTGATGCCGCGCTCCTTCTCCTGCTCCATCCAGTCGGTCGTCGACGCGCCGTCGTGCGTCTCGCCGAGCTTGTAGTTCACACCCGTGTAGAACAGGATGCGCTCGGTGGTCGTGGTCTTCCCGGCATCGATGTGGGCCATGATGCCGATGTTGCGGACCTTGCTCAGGTCGGTCAGCACGTCAAGTGCCACGGTCTGCTTCCCTCGTTAGATGGGTTGAGTCGGGGGGCGCTGCTCGGACCGGGGTGACCGGCCTCGGACCCGCCGACGGCCCCGGGGACGCGTCGGTCCCCGGGGCCCGTCGTGCGGACTACCAGCGGTAGTGGGCGAAGGCCTTGTTGGACTCCGCCATCTTGTGCATGTCCTCGCGACGCTTGACCGCTGCGCCGAGGCCGTTGCTCGCGTCGAGGATCTCGTTCATGAGGCGCTCCGTCATCGACTTCTCGCGACGTGCGCGCGAGTAGTCCGTGAGCCAGCGCAGCGCGAGCGTCGTCGCGCGCGCGGGGCGCACCTCGACCGGCACCTGGTAGGTCGCACCACCGACGCGGCGCGAGCGGACCTCGAGCGCGGGGCGGACGTTCTCGAGCGCACGCTTGAGGACGACGACCGGGTCGCCGTCGGTCTTCGCCCGGACGCCCTCGAGGGCGCCGTAGACGATCGACTCGGCGGTGGACTTCTTGCCGTCGAGCAGCACCTTGTTGATGAGCTGCGTGACGACGGGCGACCCGTAGACGGGGTCGACGATGAGCGGCCGCTTCGGGGCCGGGCCCTTGCGAGGCATCAGCTCTTCTCCTTCTTGGCGCCGTAGCGGGAGCGGGCCTGCTTGCGGTTCTTCACGCCCTGCGTGTCGAGCGCGCCGCGCACGATCTTGTAGCGCACGCCCGGGAGGTCCTTCACACGACCGCCGCGCACGAGCACGATGGAGTGCTCCTGGAGGTTGTGGCCGACGCCGGGGATGTAGGCCGTGACCTCGACCTGGGAGGAGAGCTTCACGCGAGCGACCTTGCGCAGCGCGGAGTTCGGCTTCTTCGGGGTGGTGGTGTACACGCGCGTGCACACACCGCGCCGCTGCGGGGAGCCCTTGAGGGCGGGGGTCTTCGACTTCCCCACCTTCGAGGTCCGCCCCTTGCGGACGAGCTGCTGGATCGTAGGCACTACGTCTCCGTGTCTTCTCGAGCTACCGGGGCTATCCCCGATGGTGGTCGTGCTGGCTGCTGGAGCCGATCGCACGAGGCACCCGCAGCGCGAGACACGCTGCAGCAGCCACCTACCACCGGCTCGATGGTCCGTCGCCCGCCCGCGGGCACGAAGGCGCCGCAAGGACCGGGATCCGGAGTGCCCGGGCACTCACATCGGCCCGTCCGGAGCCCGCTGCGCGGAGGTGGGAGCGATCGCTCGCTGACACCGCCCCGCCAGGGACATCACGGAGGGCCCGACGGCGCGGGCACGGTTCACCAGGCTACCACAGCGGGCAGGCAGACGCGCGGTCGGCGATCAGGACGCGACGAGCCGCGCGTCTCACCGGTCCTTGGCGTAGAGGAAGAGATGACGCTCGCGGGTCAGCGCCAGCCCGAACATGGTACCGAGCAGGGCGCCGAGCCCCGCCGGGATCGCGACGCGCGCGCCGAGGACGGCAGCGAGGAGAAGGTCGCCCCGAGCTCCGAGCACGAGCATCGACGTCGCCATGCACACCGCGAGGGGTGGTACGACCCAGGCCGTCGCCTCGAGGAGCGACATCGACCACAGGTCGGCCGCCCGCACCCTGTCGTGCAGGGCCGCCGCGAGCTCGACGCGACGGGCGCGGACCGCGACGATCCCGAGCAGGAGCGCGAAGACCCCGGCGGCGACGCCGCCGAACCGTGTGATCCGGTCCGCGAACCGGGCGTGCCCGTCGAACGCGGCGCCGAGCGAGGCGTTGAGCTGGCCGACGACCGGGTCGTCCGTGCTCTCGTCGGCCGGCGGCAACAACGTCGTGAACAGGAGCGTCCGGAGTCGCTCGTCCTGCGGCCACGCCTCCACCCAGCACTCGTCGAACACGGCCCGGTCTCCGCCGGGGAGCAACGCCAGGTACCCGAGCCCCTTCCGTCGGCCGTCCACCGGATAGGGAAAGGTACCCGCCACCCGGGTCGGACCGTCCGTCGTCTCCAGCACATCTGCCCGGACCCTCCCCAGGGTGCGGGCTGCGTCTTCCGACAGCACCACCCCGCCTCCCCGGTCGACGTCGGCGTGGACCACGGAGAGAAAACCGTCCGTCGCGTACCCCGCCGGGAGCGGAGCCCCGGGGAGGCTGGCCGCCGTCACCTTCTCCTGCGGGAGCGCCAGGGCCCCTGCTGCTCGTACGCCGGAGATCTGCCCGAGCGCCTCGCAGCGCGCGCCGTCGACCCGCCCGCTCGCTCGCGACGATCGTCATCGTCAACCCTCCTGCCTCCCGGAAGGCCGTCGCTGCGTTCTCGATGCTGCGCACGGCGAGGAGGTCGGCGCCGAGCAGTACCAGGCAGACCGCCCCGAGCACCGACGTGAGCAGCACGCTCCGGGTGGTCCCGGTGAGGACGTTGCGCCCGACCTCGCGCAGGATCGACCGGAGCCTCACGTCGTGGCTCCGTCCCGGGCCTCGAACCTCACGAGGTCGACGTGGTCGGTGCACGCGTCGCGGGTGTGCTCGTCGTGCGTGGCGACGACCACGATCGTCGCGTCGGTCGCCAGCCGTGCGATCGCGTCGTTGACACGCCGCGCCGTCGGGAGGTCGAGCTGCGCGGTCGGCTCGTCGACGAGGAGCAACCCCGGCCGGCCGGCGATGGCGCGCGCGAGCATCAACCGCTGCGCCTCGCCGCCGGACAGCCGCCGGAACTCCTGGGCCGCGACGGACGACAGCGCGAACCGTTCCAGGATCTCGGTCGCCTCGCGCTCGGCGGCGCGTGGGCCGAGCCCCGTGGCCAGAAGGGGGAGCGTGACATGGTCGAGGGCCGTCCGACGCGGGGTGCCGTGCGGGTTCTGGAATACCCAGCCGACGTGGCTGATCCCCGCACGACGGATCGAACCCTCCGTCGGTTCGGACCATCCGGCGAGCAGGCTCAGGAGCGTGCTCTTCCCCGACCCGGAGGGACCGGTCAGCGCGTAGACGCGCCCGGGCTCGAGGCGAGCGTCCAGGTGCCGGAACAACCACGGGCGGCCAGGGAACCGATGACCCAGATCGTCCGTCTCTAGGTGCACGGCGTGCCCGGTGCGGGGTCCGTGTCGACGGTCGCGAGGGGCTCCGGCCCGTCGACGACGACGAACGACTGGCCCAGCTGTGACCCGACGATGCCGACCGCGCGCACCACGCCGTCGGACAGGACGCAGCCACGACCGTCCGCTGCGCCGAACAGCGCGGACGGCGGGACGACCGACACCGCCTGCGGCGCGGCGAGCACGAGCTGGGCGGTCGGCGCACCGGCGCGGCCGGCGTCGCCGTCGGTGCTGGTCGGCTGGAGCGACGGCAGCGGGCTGAGCTGCACGAGTGCCGCCGGGTCGGAGACCGCGAGTGCTGCGTCGACGGGGACGCTCGTCCCGTCGACGACCAGGACGCGGTCGCCAGGAACCAGCCCCTCGGGTGGCTCGGCGACGGTGACGCTCTCGAGCGCGCCCGGGACCGAGGCCACCGGATCCCCCGCCGCAACCGTGCTCCCGACCGTCGCCAGGCACTCGTTGACCGACGTCGACGGCGCGGGGAGCCACACGATGCGGTCGATCGTCACGCGATCGAGAGCACCGGGCTTCCCGCCCGCCTGCTCGTAGAGGTCGCGCAACGCCCGGAGCGCGGCCCTCCGCAAGGGCCCCTCCGTATCGACCTCGTACCCGAGGCGCGCCAGCTCGGTCTGAAGTGCGGTGACGTCCTCCCCCTCGTCCCCGAGGGACAGGTCGCGCCACAACGGCACCGATGTCGCGAGGCCGACGAGCGGGACGCCGTCCACCGTCAGCACGGAGCTCCCCGACTCCATCGGCACACCGGCCTTGCAGCGGGACGTCGTGACCCTGCCGGTCGCCGGCACCGTGAGAGCGAGGTCGTCGCCGCGCGACAGCCTCAGCTCGACCGGTCGTGGGTCGTCGAACTCCGCCTCTCCCACGGGAAAGTCCAGCGAGCGCTCAGGGGTGGCGAGCGACGACGGCGTCACCGGTCTCATGTACACGACGGTTCCGACCACGCCGAGCGCGGCGCACAGACAGGCGCCCACGGCGGCGAGGCCGATCTTGGTCCACGAGGCCATCGGCTACTGCTGCTGTTCCAGGATCCCCAGCGGGTCCACGGAGCACGACCGCAGCGCCTCCTGGAGATCGGTGGGAAGGGTGTCGAGCTCGACGAACCTGCCCTCGTTGTCCTGGGAGTAGTCCTCGGCGCCATAGTCGGCAGGTACCACGCCTGCCTCGACGAGGCACTCGGCCCCGATCGTCGCCCAGTCGCGGTTCTCGGGATTGGTCCGCATGATGTCGTGAAGGAAGCCGACTCCGTCCTCGCCGCTGGTTGCCGAGCACTCGTCGATCAGAGCGTCGGTTTCCTCCGGGTTCGGGGCGGACGACGTCGTCAAGCCTCCGTCGGCGTTGTACCCCGTGAACGCGATGCCCTTCCCGGCGAGGCATGTCGTGAAGAGCTCGACCATCTCCGCGTGCTCGGCATCGGTGATCACGGAGTCCGCGAGGACTCCACGAGCGAAGTCCGATGCGGTGTCCCGGTATGCCTGCTCGAACTCAGCAGCGAACGGACCCGTGAACTCGGGCACGGCACTTTCCGAGGGTCCGGTGGGAGAGGGCGCCGCGGCTGAGGTAGCCGCCCGCAGCCACGGGACCTACGCGAGCGCGTAGTTGCAGGAGTTGCCCCCGCCCGGGTTCGGAGAGGTGTTGGCGTAGGACCACACGCCCTTGGCCTTCCACGCGCTCCGCACGGTCTCGTACGGCGTCGACACGCTCGACCGGTGAGTCTTGCTGGCGTGGTAGTAGTTCGACTCCAGGATCATCGTCGTGTACTGCCAGTACCACTTGCCGCCGTCTCGGTACTCCAGCCCGGCAGCCGCCGGACCAGCGGTGCCGAGTCCCACACCCACGGCCAGAGCGACGCTGCACGCAGCCGTGACGAACTTCCGCATGGCTGTCCCCCATCAGTCATGCACCACCCCCTGAGATGACGCGGAGCCCAAAATAGCCGCGCACCGTACCCCGCCCTGATGAGTTCACATTCTGGACAAGCCGGTCGCCACCCGCGGCACAAGCACGCGGGGCGCGCGGCGCCGGCGATGTGCCGTGCGCCGCGCGCCCCGCGCGGTGCGTGATCTCTCAGCGGTAGTCGCCGAAGTCCAGGTCCTCGAGCGGGATCGCCTCGCCGGAGCCCATGCCGAGCGCCGGGAAGTCGATCTCGTCGTAGCCGAAGCTCGGGTAGAGCTCGGTCTTGGC
>NZ_JAMXST010000001.1 GCF_024124905.1 Cellulosimicrobium cellulans | reverse complement strand
GGGGAAACGCCCGGTCCCATACCGAACCCGGAAGCTAAGCCCTTCAGCGCCGATGGTACTGCCCTGGAGACGGGGTGGGAGAGTAGGACGCCGCCGGACAACCCTTCACCGAAGGCCCACCCCACACGGGGTGGGCCTTCGGCATTTCCAGACCCCAACACGCCCAAGGACCGAACCCCACTCCCGCAAGACAGAACCCGGCCACGCCAGGTAGAGCCACGGTCACGCGAGGTAGAGCCCTGGTCGGTCGAGGTAGAGCCCTGGTCGCTCCAGGTAGAGCCCTGGTAGCGCGAGGTAGAGCCCTGGTTCTTCTGTGTTCGACGGCGTGTGGTTGCTTGGGGTGGTCGGGGTGGGTGGTGGTGCCGCGTCTTCCATCCGCCGCTCGTTCCTCGCGGCTCCCGCCAGGCCCGACCACGACGCGGCACCACCACCCACCCCGCCCGACGTCGTCTCGCCTTCGTCGTCGCTCACCTGGGCGACCGCCCGCGGTGCCGGTGTCGCCGGCACGTTCCCGCCGCTGCGTACGCATGCCGCGTGAAGCCGCAGCAGGTCCGCGCGGCGCACGCTGCATTCGGCGAGTTGCGGTGGCGCCGCTGGTGCCCGACGTCGGGCCAGGGCTGTGGTCGCGACACGGTCGCCAGTCAACCCGGTCGTCGCGACCTTCGTGCGCCGAATCCCGGCGAGGCCACACCGGGTTTGTCGCGAGGCCTCCGCGAGCAGGCGGTCTCGGTTCGTCTTGGGTTTCTGAAGCGCCATGGTCGCCTGGTCGGACTGCTAGGACCGCCTGGTCGGCTGGTCGGGCTGCCAGGACCGCCTGGTTGGCTGGTCCCCGGGCCATCGTGGGCCGACGGCCGAGCGGTGGGGGTGGGCTCGGAGGCGTAGGGGCGTCAGAGCGGCGCTTCCAGGGCCCACGGCCGGAGGGCCGGGGCGACGGCGCCGCAGACCCGAGCATCGAGCCCGCCCGCACCGCGCAGCCGACTCGCGGCCCCGAGCACCGCGGCCCGAGCATGGCGGACCCGGCTCGCAGACTCGGCCCCGGCGGGCCCGAGGCCGAGCAGCACCGCGGAGCGGGCTCCGCGAGCATGAATCCGGACCACGGATCTATCTCGCATGACCATGGCTCTGCCTCGCGCGACTATGGCTCTACCTCGCGTGACCATGGCTCTGCCTCGCGCGTCCATGGCTCTACCTCGCGCGTCCACTGTTCTGTCTCGCGTGACCGTGGGTCCATCTCGGGGCCGCGGTCGGGCCTCGTGCGGCTGGGCTCTCTTTGGCGGGGCGGGCTCGGTCGCGCCCGTGTGGCGGGAGGGCTGGGGGCGCGGTGGGCAGGGCGTCGGGCCCCACTAGAATGGCGACCATGTCCACCATCTCCCGTGACGAGGTCGCGCGCGTCGCCGCGCTGGCCCGCATCGATCTGCGACCCGAGGAGCTGGACCGGCTCTCCGGCGAGCTCGACGTGATCGTCGACGCCATCGCCAAGGTCAGCGAGGTCGCGACGCCCGACGTCCCCGCGACGAGCCACCCGCTCCCGATGACCAACGTCTTCCGGGACGACGTCCCCGAGCCGCCGCTGCCGGTCGAGGACGTCCTCGCCGCGGCGCCGTCGGCCGAGGACGGGCGCTTCGCCGTCCCGCAGATCCTCGGGGAGGAGTGAGATGAGCGAGGACCTGACCAGGCTGTCCGCCGCGGAGCTGGCGGAGGGGCTGACCGCCCGGGACTTCTCGAGCGTCGAGGCGACGCAGGCGCACCTGGACCGGATCGCCGCGGTCGACGGTGCGGTGAACGCGTTCCTGCACGTGAACGCGGAGGAGGCGCTCGCGACGGCGCGCTCCGTCGACGAGCGGCGCGTGGCCGGTGAGGAGCTGCACCCGCTGGCGGGCGTGCCGATCGCCGTGAAGGACGTCGTCGTCACGAAGGGCATGCCCACGACGGCCGGCTCGAAGATCCTCGAGGGGTGGGTGCCGCCGTACGACGCGACGCTTGTCGAGAAGATCCGTGCCGCCGGGCTGCCGATCCTCGGCAAGACGAACATGGACGAGTTCGCGATGGGCTCGTCGACCGAGCACTCGGCCTTCGGCAACACGCGCAACCCGTGGGACCTCGACCGGATCCCCGGTGGTTCGGGTGGCGGTTCCGCGGCGGCGGTCGCCGCGTTCGAGGCGCCGCTCGCGATCGGCACGGACACGGGTGGCTCGATCCGCCAGCCGGGTGCCGTCACCGGCACCGTCGGCGTGAAGCCCACGTACGGCGGCGTCTCGCGCTACGGCCTCATCGCGATGGCGTCGTCGCTGGACCAGGCCGGCCCCGTCACGCGCACCGTGCTCGACTCCGCGCTGCTCCACGAGCTCATCGGCGGCTACGACCCGCGTGACTCGACGTCGATCCCCGGTCGTGGGCCGGCGCTCGTCGACGCCGCGGTCCAGGGTGCGACGGGCGACCTCTCGGGAGTGCGCGTCGGCGTCGTCAAGGAGCTCAACGGCGAGGGCTACCAGGAGGGCGTGAGCGCGCGGTTCGCGCAGTCGCTCGACCTCCTGCGCGGCCTGGGCGCGGAGATCGTCGAGGTGTCCTGCCCGCACTTCGAGTACGCGCTCGGCGCGTACTACCTGATCATGCCGTCGGAGGCGTCGAGCAACCTCGCGAAGTTCGACGGGATGCGCTTCGGCCTGCGCGTGGAGCCCGAGGAGGGCCCCGTGACCGCAGAGCGCGTCATGGCCGCGACGCGCGGCGCCGGGTTCGGCGACGAGGTGAAGCGCCGCATCATCCTCGGCACGTACGCCCTGTCGGCGGGCTACTACGACGCCTACTACGGCAGCGCGCAGAAGGTCCGCACGCTCATCCAGCGCGACTTCGCCGCGGCCTTCGAGCAGGCGGACGTGCTCGTCTCGCCGACGGCGCCGACCACGGCGTTCCGGTTCGGCGAGAAGCTCGACGACCCGCTCGCGATGTACCTCAACGACGTCGCGACCATCCCCGCGAACCTCGCGGGGGTCCCGGGGATGTCGGTGCCGTCGGGCCTGTCGGACGACGGCCTGCCCGTCGGGTTCCAGATCCTCGCGCCGGCCAAGGCGGACGACCGCATGTACCGGGTGGGTGCCGCGCTCGAGTCCGCGCTCCTCACCGCGTGGGGCGGGCCGCTGCTCGACCGTGCTCCGGCGCTGCCCACGGCCACCATCGAGAAGGAAGGCCAGGTCGGATGACCGCCACGACCGTCGACCTCGTCGACTACGCCGACGCCACGCGCCGCTACGACCCCGTCATCGGGATCGAGGTGCACGTCGAGCTCGGCACGCTGACCAAGATGTTCTGCCCCGCCGAGGTGAGCTTCGGCGCCGAGCCGAACACCCAGGTCACCCCGGTCTCGCTCGGGCTGCCGGGCGCGCTGCCGGTCGTCAACGGCAAGGCCGTCGAGTACGCGATCCGCATCGGCCTCGCGCTGAACTGCCAGATCGCCGAGACCTGCCGGTTCGCGCGCAAGAACTACTTCTACCCGGACGTCCCGAAGAACTTCCAGACGTCGCAGTACGACGAGCCCATCGCGTACGACGGGTGGATCGACGTCGAACTCGAGGACGGGACCGTGTTCCGCGTCGAGATCGAGCGCGCGCACATGGAGGAGGACGCCGGCAAGAACACCCACGTGGGTGGCGCGACCGGTCGCATCCACGGTGCCGAGTACTCGCTCGTCGACTACAACCGTGCCGGCATCCCGCTCGTGGAGATCGTCACGCGGCCGATCACGGGTGCGGGCGACCGGGCCCCCGAGGTCGCGCGCGCGTACGTGCAGACGCTGCGCGACATCTTCCGGGCCCTCGACGTGTCCGAGGCGCGCATGGAGCGCGGCAACGTCCGCGCGGACGTGAACCTGTCGCTGCGTCCGACGCCCGAGTCGCCGCTCGGCACCCGGACGGAGACGAAGAACGTCAACTCCTTCCGCTCCGTGGAGCGCGCGGTCCGGTACGAGATCTCGCGCCAGGCCGCCGTCCTCGACGCGGGTGGCACGGTGATCCAGGAGACGCGGCACTGGCACGAGGACACCGGCATCACGACGTCGGGGCGCGTCAAGTCCGACGCCGAGGACTACCGGTACTTCCCGGAGCCCGATCTGGTCCCCGTCGCGCCGCCGCGCGAGTGGGTCGAGGAGATCCGCGTCGCGCTGCCGGAGCTTCCGGTCGCGCGCCGCCGTCGGCTGCAGGGCGAGTGGGGCTACGCGGACGCGGAGATGCGGGACGTCGTCAACGCGGGTGCGACCGACCTCATCGAGGCGACGGTCGCGGCCGGGACGAGCCCGGCCGGTGCGCGCAAGTGGTGGATGGGCGAGCTCGCCCGTCGCGCGAAGCAGGACGAGGTCGCGCTCGAGCAGCTTCCCGTGACGCCTGCGCAGGTCGCGGCGCTGCAGGGGCTCGTCGACGCGGGCAGGATCAACGACAAGCTCGCGCGCCAGGTCCTCGACGGCGTCCTCGCCGGCGAGGGGGAGCCGGAGGACGTCGTCACGGCGCGCGGCCTGGAGGTCGTGTCGGACGACGGCGCGCTCCTGGCCGCGATCGACGAGGCGCTGGCCGCGCAGCCGGACGTCGTCGAGAAGGTGCGGGGCGGCAATCTCGGGCCCGTCGGCGCGATCATCGGTGCGGTCATGAAGGCGACCCGCGGCCAGGCGGACGCCGGTCGTGTGCGCGAGCTCATCCTCGAGCGGATCGGCTGACGCCGTGACGCGCGGACCGGTCCTGCTCGGGGAGATGGTGCGACTGCGCCCGATCGAGGCGCGGGACGCCGACCGCATGTGGGAGTCGTTGCAGGACCCGGAGTCGAACCGGCTCACGGGGACGACGGCGACGTTCACCCGCGACCAGATCGACACGTGGTCGGCGACGATCAGCGACCGTGAGGGCCGGTACGACTGGGCCATCACGGCGGGCGCCGTGCGCGACGGTCAGCCCGTGAGCGACGAGATGATCGGCGAGATCGTGCTCAACGACCTCGACGAGGACGCCCGCTCGGCGAACCTGCGCCTCGCGCTGCTCCCGAACTACCGGGGCCGTGGCTACGGCCGGGAGGCGATCTTCGAGGTGCTGCGGTTCGCGTTCGAGGGCGCGACCGACGTCGACGGGAACCGGCACGAAGGTCCGCGCCTGCACCGCGTGAGCCTGGACGTGCTGAGCATCAACCCGCGCGCGCAGATGCTCTACGAGTCGCTGGGCTTCCGCGAGGAGGGCCGGTTGCGCGACGTCTACCGCGACGGCGACGGCTGGGCCGACGCCACCGTCATGAGCATCCTCGAGGACGAGTTCCGGGCGGGACTCGGTACGTCCTGAGCGGCGGGAGACCACGCGTCCGACCGACCGGAGGGCCCGGCAGCAGCTGCTGCCGGGCCCTTCGTCGTCTCCGGGGGAGGCCGCGACCCGGTCTGTCTCGTCCCGGCCGACTCCGCGAGCCGGTCCGTGTCGTCCCTCGGCGGAGAGTCCGTGTCGCGTGAGCGGAGGTCGCACCTGCCGCCTCGGAGCGACGTGCGGTGACCCCGGCGGCGGGGGACCGTGGTTGACATGACGGAGCCGTCCGACGTACATTCATAAGACGGAAACAAACTTCCGAGATGTGGAATGACATCGTAGAGGCCAGGTCAGGTCGGGCACCGCCGACCGGCCGGACGTCGAGAGGGACACGCAGCGATGACGCTGGACGAGTTCAACCGGTTGTCGCCGTCGGCGGCGCGCGACGCGCTCCTCGCGTGCGCGCACGTGACGCGCTGGGCCGACGCCGTCGCCGACGGGCGCCCCTACGCGACCGTCGAGGACGCGGCCGAGGCCGCCCTCGCGGCGGCCGACCCGTGGACGGACGACGAGGTCGACGCGGCGCTCTCCCGCCACCCCCGGATCGGGGAGCGTGCGCAGGGGGACGCCGCGGACGCGAGCATGTCGCGGTCCGAGCAGTCCGGCGTCGACACCTCCGACGACGACGTGACGCGTCGGCTCGCCGACGGCAACCGCGCGTACGAGGAGCGGTTCGGGCACGTGTTCCTCATCCGGGCCGCCGGACGCAGCGCCGAGGAGATCCTCGAGCAGCTCACCGAGCGGCGCGGCAACGACGCCGAGACCGAGCGGGCGAACGCCGCCCGCAACCTGCGCGAGATCGCCGCGCTGCGGCTGAAGGGAATGCTGACACCATGAGCACCCACGCCAGCCACATCACCACGCACGTACTCGACGCGGCCAGCGGTAGGCCCGCCGAGGGGATCGCCGTCCGCCTGGAGGCGGCTCCGGAGATCGCGGACAGGACGACGGGGCAGGGCTGGTCCCTGGTGGCGTCCTCCCGCACGAACGACGACGGTCGCGTGCCCCAGCTCGGGCCCGAGACCCTCGTCCCCGGTACGTACCGGCTCGTGTTCGACACGGGCGAGTACTTCGACCGGCGAGACACCGTGTCCTTCTACCCGGAGGTCGTCATCGTCTTCCGGGTGGCGAGCGCTGAGCAGCACTACCACGTCCCCGTCCTGCTCAGCCCGTTCGCCTACTCGACCTATCGAGGGAGCTGACATGAGCACCACCACCACGACCGCCGCGCAGCCGGCGGCCACGCAGAGCAGCGGGGCCATCGTCCTGGGCGACAACCAGTGGGGCAAGGCGGAGGTGCGCCTCGTGCGCGTCGACCGCGCCACGCCTCGCCACGAGATCACGGACCTCAACGTCTCCTCGCAGCTGCGGGGCGGGCAGGAGGCCACGCACCTGGAGGGCGACAACTCCAAGTGCGTCGCCACCGACACGCAGAAGAACACGATCTACGCGTTCGCCCGCGACGGCGTCGGCGCGATCGAGGACTTCGCGATCCGCCTCGGCCGGCACTTCGTCGAGGACTTCGAGTGGATCGAAGGCGGCCGCTGGGAGATCGAGCAGTACTCCTGGAACCGCATCGAGACCGCGGACGGCGAGCACGACCACGCGTTCGTCCGGAACAACCAGGAGACGCGCACGACCGTCGTCCAGCGCGACGGCGACGAGGTCTTCGTCGTCTCGGGCCTCACGGACCTCGTCGTGCTCAAGTCGACGGGCTCGGAGTTCCACGGGTTCCCGCGCGATCGCTACACGACCCTCGTGGAGACGAACGACCGCATCCTCGCGACGTCGGTCACGTCGCGCTGGCGCTACACGACGACGGACGTCGACTTCGACGCCGTGTACGCGAAGGTCCGCGCGATCCAGCTCGAGGCGTTCGCGACGACCCACTCGCTCGCGCTGCAGCAGACGCTGTTCGCGATGGGCAAGGCGGTCCTGGAGGCCGTCCCGGAGATCGCCGAGATCAAGTTCTCGATGCCGAACAAGCACCACTTCCTCGTGGACCTGGCGCCGTTCGGCCTCGACAACCCCAACGAGGTCTTCTACGCGGCCGACCGCCCGTACGGGCTCATCGAGGCGACGGTGCAGCGCGAGGGCGAGCCGGCCGAGCCGCGCGCCTGGGCGACCGTCACCGGGTTCTGCTGAGCCGACCGTGACGGACGGACGCGCCCTGCCCGACCGCGGAGCACCCGCGGTCCGGCAGGGCGCGCCCGGCCCGTCGCACCCCGGCGCCGCCTCAGGGCGCCGCGGTGATGAGCTCGCGCGTGAGCTCGTTCGCGACGCGGTGCAGCACCGGCACGGCTCGCTCCCCGAACTCGTACGTCACGCGGGCCGCGGGGCCCGAGACGGACAGGGCGGTGGGGGTCGGGGCGTCGGGCACCGCGACGGCGAAGCAGCGCACGCCGAGCTCCTGCTCGCCGTCGTCGATCGCGTAGCCGCGGTCGCGCGTGGCGGCGAGCTCGGCGAGGAGCGCGTCGACGTCGGTGATCGACTGGTCCGTCGCGGGCGGCATGCCCACGCGGCCCATGATCTCCCGCACCGTCTGGTCGGGGAGCTGGGCGAGCACCGCCTTGCCGACGCCCGTGCAGTGCGTGTAGACGCGCCGGCCGACCTCGGTGAACATCCGCATCGAGTGGCTCGACGACGCCTGGGCGACGTAGACCGCCATGTCGCGGTCGATCATCGCGAGGTTCGCCGACTCGCCGAGGTCGTGGGCGAGCCGCTCGAGGTAGGGACGGGCGCCGGCGCCGAGCTGGCGCCCGGCCGACTCGCCGAGCCGGATGAGGCGCGGGCCGAGCGTGTACCGGCGCGACGGCGTCTGGCGCACGTAGCCCTGCGCGAGCAGCGTGCGCAGCAGCCGGTGGATCGTCGGCAGGGGGAGGCCGGCGTGCTGCGCGAGCTCGCTGAGCCCGGACTCGCCGCCGAAGTCGGCGAGCAGCTCGAGCAGCTCGATCGCCCGGTCGACCGACTGCACGCCCCCGGACGCCTTCGCCGGGCGCACGCCCGGGGCGGTCTCCGTCGGCTCCGTCGCCGCCGAGGTCTCGGCCATCTCACCATCTCCTGTCCACCAGGTGCCGCCCGACGGCGGGCGCACCTCGCCTGAGCAGTGCGGGACCGTCCCGCGCTCCCTTCCGCATCACGGAAGACACGCATCAGCATACGAGAAGAAGGAACGAACATGACGTCCGAGACGAAGGCCCCGGAGACGCAGGCCACGACGGCGAAGGCCGCGGCGACCAGCCCGAGCTACTCCATCACGCTGCGCGTCGAGGCCCCGAGCGGGCACCGCACTGCGAGCGACCTCGTCGCCGCCGTGAGCGCGACGGGCGCCGCGATCACGGGCGTCGACGTCTCGGAGTCGGGCGCGGACCGCCTCGTCGTCGACGTCACGGCGGACACCGTGGACGCCGCGCACGTCGAGCAGATCCGCGACGCGCTCGGGGCGCTCGACGGCATCACCGTCCGCCACGTGAGCGACGCGACGTTCCTCATGCACCTCGGCGGCAAGCTCGAGGTCAACCCCAAGGTCCCCCTGCGCCACCGCGCCGACCTCGCCCGCGCCTACACGCCCGGCGTGGCGCGCGTGTGCCTCGCCATCGCCGAGCGCCCCGAGGACGCGCGCCGTCTGACGGTCAAGCGCAACACCGTCGCGGTCGTGACGGACGGCACCGCCGTCCTCGGCCTGGGTGACATCGGCCCGGCCGCCGCGCTCCCGGTCATGGAGGGCAAGGCGGCGCTCTTCAAGCAGTTCGCGGGCGTCGACGCCTGGCCGGTCTGCCTGGACACGACCGACACCGAGGAGATCATCCGCACCGTCAAGGCGATCGCGCCCGTGTACGGCGGGATCAACCTCGAGGACATCTCCGCGCCGCGCTGCTTCGAGATCGAGCGCCGCCTGCGCGAGGAGCTCGACATCCCCGTGTTCCACGACGACCAGCACGGCACCGCGATCGTCGTGCTCGCCGCGCTGACGAACGCGCTGCGCGTCGCGGGCAAGCGGATCGAGGACGTGCGCATCGTCGTCTCGGGCGTCGGCGCCGCGGGCAACGCGATCATCTCGCTGCTCCAGGGTCAGGGCGCGCGCCGCATCGTCGCGTTCGACCGGCACGGCGCGATCCACCCGGGTGCGAACCTCACCGACGAGCACCGCCGTCGCCTCGCCGAGACGACCAACGCCGAGGGCTTCACGGGCACGCTGCGCGAGGGCCTCGCGGGAGCCGACGTGTTCATCGGCGTCTCCGGCCCCAACATCCTCACGGGGGACGACGTCGCGACGATGGCCGACGACGCGATCGTCTTCGCGCTCGCGAACCCGACGCCCGAGGTCGACCCCATCGCCGCCGCGCAGCACGCGACCGTCGTCGCGACGGGACGCAGCGACTACCCGAACCAGATCAACAACGTGCTCGCGTTCCCGGGCCTGTTCCGCGGCCTGCTCGACGTCGGCGCGAGCGAGATCTCGGACGAGATGCTCCGCGCCGCGGCCGTCGCGATCGCGGACGCCGTCGCGCCCGAGGAGCTCAGCGCGAGCTACATCGTGCCGAGCGTGTTCGAGCCCGCGGTCTCCAAGGCGGTCGCGCGCGCCGTCGCCGAGGTCGCGGAGCGCGCCCGTGCGGAGCAGGCTCAGGAGAGCACCACGTCGGGTCACCACGTCGGGTCGGCGCCCCGGTCCTGACGCACCGTCGTCAGCCCGGCCGCCCCGCAGAAAGGACACACCATGACCACCACCACGGCCGTCGCCGTCCACGGACCCGCCGTCGAGCGGTCCGACGAGATCCTCACGCCCGACGCGCTCGACTTCGTCGCCGACCTGCAGCGGCGCTTCGGCGCCCGCCGCGACGAGCTGCTCGCCGCGCGCGCCGCGCGACGCGAGGAGGTCGCCCGCACGGGGCGCCTCGACTTCCTGCCCGAGACCGCCGACGTGCGCGCGGGGGACTGGACGGTCGCGGGCGCGCCCGTCGACCTCCAGGACCGCCGCGTCGAGATCACGGGGCCGCCGACGCCCAAGATGGCGATCAACGCTCTCAACTCGGGCGCGAAGGTCTGGCTCGCGGACCTCGAGGACGCGTCGACGCCGCACTGGAGCAACGTCGTCGGGGGTCAGGTCGCCCTGCACGACGCGACGCGCCGCACGCTCGCGTTCACGTCGCCCGAGGGCAAGCAGTACGCGCTGCGCCCGGAGACCGACGGCGACCCGCTCGCCGTCATGGTCGTGCGACCGCGCGGGTGGCACTTCGACGAGGTGCACCTCACCGTGGACGGGACGCCCGCGGTGGGTGCGCTCGTCGACTTCGGGCTGCACTTCTTCCACAACGCCGCGGAGCTCCTGGCCCGCGGGTCGGGACCGTACTACTACCTGCCCAAGATGGAGTCGCACCTCGAGGCGCGCCTGTGGGACGACGTCTTCTCGCACGCCGAGGAGTCCCTCGGGATCCCGCACGGGACGATCCGCGCGACGGTCCTCATCGAGACGATCCCGGCCGCGTTCGAGATGGACGAGATCCTCTACGAGCTGCGCGACCACGCGTCGGGCCTCAACGCGGGCCGCTGGGACTACCTGTTCTCCGTCATCAAGTACTTCCGCGACTCGGGCCCGTCGTTCACGCTCCCGGACCGCGGCGCGATCACGATGACCGCACCGTTCATGCGCGCGTACACCGAGCTGCTCGTCCAGACGTGCCACAAGCGCGGCGCCTTCGCGATGGGCGGCATGGCGGCCGTCATCCCGAACCGCCGCGAGCCCGAGGTCACGGCCCAGGCGTTCGACAAGGTGCGCGCGGACAAGCAGCGCGAGGCGGGGGACGGGTTCGACGGCTCGTGGGTCGCGCACCCGGACCTCGTGCCCGTGTGCCGCGAGGTGTTCGACGGCGTGCTCGGCGAGCGGCCCAACCAGCTCGACAAGCAGCGCCCTGAGGTCCACGTCACGGCCGACCAGCTCCTCGACGTGTCGTCGGCGCAGGGCGACGTCACCGAGGCCGGGCTGCGCAACAACCTCTACGTGTCCGTCGCGTACGTCGCGGCGTGGCTCGCGGGCAACGGCGCGGTCGCGATCCACAACCTCATGGAGGACGCCGCGACCGCGGAGATCTCGCGCTCGCAGGTGTGGCAGTGGGTGCGCTCGGGCGCGTCGTTCACCGCGGGCGAGAGCGCGGGCACGACGGTCACCGCGGACCTGGTCCGCACGCTCCTGCGCGAGGAGACCGCCCGGCTGCGCGACGACGTCGGGCACGAGGCCTACGACGCCGGGCCGTACGACCGGGCGGCGGCGCTCGTCGAGGACATCGCGCTCAACGAGCACTACGTCGACTTCCTCACGCTGCCCGCGTACGAGGACGTCGTCGCGCACGAGCAGGACGCCTCCTGATGCCGGCGGGGTTCCCGGAGGGAGCGGGCGAGGAGTCCAGGAGCGCCTTCAGCGAGCAGGGGATCGACGCGCTGCACGCGACGCTCGACGGCCTGCTCGCCCCGTGGGACGCGGAGCTCGACGCGCGGTACCCGGGCGACGACGGCTCGCGCCAGCCCGTGCACACCGTCTACGTGCCGGGTGACCGGTACACCGCGGGCCTCGTGCCCGAGTGGGCGGCCCGGGCGCGCGAGGCGGTCGACGCGGCGGGCGGCGGCGCCGACGGCGTACGTCGGCTCGTCGACCTGCTGGGGATCGGCGCGGGGTCCGGGGACGGTCTCGCCGACGCCGTGGCCGAGCGCGTGCGCACCAAGCTCGCCGTCGAGGCGATCGAGGACCTGCGGATCGACTTCGAGGACGGGTTCGGCGACCGCGGCGACGCGGCCGAGGACGCCGCCGTCACGGCGGCGGCGCGCGAGCTCGCGCGGGCCGAGGCGCAGGGCACGGCGACGCCGTTCTCCGGCATCCGGATCAAGTGCCTCGAGGCCGCCACACGCCGGCGCGGGGTGCGCACGCTCGCGCTGTTCGTGGCCGAGCTCGTCGCGGCCCGCGCCGCGCACGGGCACGCAGGGCTGCCCGACGGGTTCGTCGTCACGCTCGCCAAGGTCACCGCGCCGCAGCAGGTCGAGGCGATGGCGGTCGCGTGCGAGCGCGTCGAGCAGGCGAACGGCCTCGGACCGGGCAGCCTGCGGTTCGAGGTGCAGGTCGAGACGCCGCAGGCGCTGCTCGCGGCGGACGGCACGGCCACCGTGGCGCGGCTCGTGCACGCCGCGCCCGGACGTGTCACCGCGCTGCACTACGGCACGTACGACTACTCGGCGTCGCTCGGCATCGCCGCGGCCTACCAGTCGATGGAGCACCCGGCGGCCGACCACGCGAAGTCCGTCATGCAGCTCGCCGTCGCGGGCACGGGCGTGCGGCTCTCCGACGGCTCGACGAACGTGCTGCCGGTCGGTGACCCTCAGGCCGTCGACGCCGCGTGGCGCCTCCACGGGCGGCTCGTGCGCCGGTCGCTCGAACGCGGCTACTACCAGGGCTGGGACCTGCACCCGGCGCAGCTCCCGAGCCGGTTCGCGGCGACGTACGCGTTCTATCGCGAGGGCGCGGCGTCGGCGCTCGCGCGCCTCGCCGCGTACGTCGGGTTCGTGCCCGACGCCGGTGGCGTGCTCGACGAGCCCGCCACGGCCAAGGCGATGGCCTGGTTCCTCGGGCGCGGCGTCGACTGCGGCGCGCTCACCGAGGCCGAGGTCCGCGCCGCGACCGGCCTCGACCGCTCCGGGCTCGACGCCGTCCGCGTCTCGGGCCACGCCCCGCAGCCCGTCGCGGGCTGACGACCCACGCCCTCCGCGCCCTCACCCACCCCGCCCCCGTCCAGCCCACCGCGACCGACCGACGTCGGCCGGGCCACCATCCCGAGGAGTGAACCGATGACCCAGACCACCCCCTACTACACCCCGCAGGGTGGCCTGCCCGGCCAGACCGAGCTGCTCACCGACCGCGCGATCGTCACCGAGGCGTACACGGTGATCCCGCGCGGCGTGCTGCGCGACATCGTCACGAGCAACCTGCCGGGCTGGGAGAAGACCCGGTTGTGGGTGCTCGCCCGACCGATCGAGGGGTTCGCGACGACGTTCGCGCAGTACGTCATGGAGGTCTCGCCCGGCGGCGGGTCGGACCAGGGCGAGGACGAGGAGACCGTGCAGTCCGTCGTCTTCGTCACGGAGGGCATGCTCGTGCTCACGCTCGCCGGGGTCGAGCACGTGCTGGAGCCCGGCGGGTACGCGTACCTCGCGGCGGGGGAGCGGTGGGCGCTGCACAACCGCTCGGACGCCAAGGCCGCGTTCCAGTGGATCCGCAAGGTGTACGAGCCGATCCCGGGCCACACCGCGACGTCGTTCGTCACGCGCGAGCAGGACGTCGAGCCGCGCGCGATGCCGGACACGGACGGCGTGTGGGTGACGACGCGGTTCGTCGACCCCGACGACCTCGCGCACGACATGCACGTGAACATCGTGACGTTCCAGCCGGGCGGGTCCATCCCGTTCGCGGAGACGCACATCATGGAGCACGGCCTGTACGTGCTCGAGGGCAAGGCCGTCTACCGTCTCAACGGCGACTGGGTCGAGGTGCAGGAGGGCGACTTCATGTGGCTCCGGGCGTTCTGCCCGCAGGCCTGCTACGCGGGCGGCCCCAAGCCGTTCCGCTACCTGCTCTACAAGGACGTCAACCGGCAGGTCAAGCTCGACCGTCGCCGCTGACGCGACACCTGACGAGGGCACGACGAGGGCCCGGTTCCGCACGCGGAACCGGGCCCTTTCCATGCCCGCCACGGGACGGGGTGACGCAGCGGCTGTTGACGCTCCGCGGCGAGCGTGCCTACACTTCCATACAGCAGAAGAAAAGTTCCGCAGAATGGAATCGCAACGCAGCGAGACGCGGACGGACCCAGGGAGACGACGATGAGCCCCGCACCGACGTACACCGTCAACTGCTCGATCCTGCTCACGGACCTGCCGCTGCTCGAGCGGCCGGCCGCCGCCGCGGCGGCGGGGTTCCGGGGCGTCGAGTTCTGGTGGCCGTTCGCGTCGCCCACGCCCGCCCGCGACGAGGTGGACGCGTTCGTCGGCGCGATCGAGGCGGCGGGCGTGCAGCTCACGGGCCTGAACTTCGACGCCGGGAACATGCCCGGCGGCGACCGCGGCCTCGTGTCGTGGCCCGCGCGGTCGTCCGACCTGCGCGCGAACCTCGACGTCGTCACCGCGATCGGCGAGCGCACCGGCTGCCGCGCGTTCAACGCGCTCTACGGCAACCGCCAGGAGGGCGAGACGCCCGAGGCGCAGGACGCGCTCGGCGCCGAGAACCTCGCGCTCGCGGCGCGGGCCGTCGGGCGCATCGGCGGCACGGTGCTCGTCGAGCCCGTGAGCGGCGCGCCCGCGTACCCGCTGACGACGGCGGCCGACGCCGTGCGCGTCATCGACCGGGTCGCCGCCGACCACGGCGAGACGAACCTCGGTCTCCTGTTCGACGTCTACCACCTGGCCGTGAACGGCGACGACGTCGACGCGGCCCTGTCGACGTACCGCGGCCGCATCGCGCACGTGCAGATCGCGGACGCGCCCGGTCGCGGCGAGCCCGGCACGGGCGACCTGCCGATCGAGCGCTGGACCAAGGACCTGCGCGCCGGCGGCTACGACGGCTGGATCGGCCTCGAGTACAAGACCGCGGCCGCCGACCCGTTCGCGTGGCTCCCCGCCGCCGAGCGCTGACGCGACCTCCGGCCGTCCGCCGGCCGCATCGACCCCCGACCTGAACCACCCAGAGGAGCACACCATGGCCTCCATCGCCTTCATCGGACTCGGCATCATGGGCAGCCCCATGGCCGTCCACCTGCAGAACGCCGGGCACGACGTCGCGGGCTACAACCGGAGCCCCGAGAAGACCGCGCCGCTCGTCGAGGCGGGCGGTCGCTCGGCCGAGTCGGTCGCCGACGCGGTCTCGGGCGCCGACGTCGTCGCGATCATGGTCCCGGACTCGCCCGACGTGGAGGCGGTGCTCACCGGCGACGACGGCGTCCTCGCGAACGCGAAGCCCGGCGCGCTCGTCGTCGACTTCTCCTCGATCCGCCCGGACGTCACGGTCGCGCTCGCGCAGCAGGCGAAGGACGCGGGCCTGCGGATCGTCGACGCCCCCGTCTCGGGCGGCGAGCCGGGCGCGATCAACGCCGCGCTGTCGATCATGGTGGGCGGCACGCCCGAGGACTTCGAGGCGGCCAAGCCGTTCCTCGACGTCGTCGGCAAGACGGTCGTGCACGTGGGCCCGAACGGCTCCGGCCAGACGGTCAAGGCCGCGAACCAGCTCATCGTCGCCGCGAACATCCAGGCGCTCGCCGAGGCGGTCGTCTTCCTCGAGGCCTACGGCGTCGACACCGAGGCCGCGATCGAGGTGCTCGGCGGCGGGCTCGCCGGCTCGGCCGTCCTGAACCAGAAGGCGCGCAAGATGCTCGACCGCGACTTCGGCCCCGGCTTCCGGATCGAGCTCCACCACAAGGACCTCGGCATCGTGACCGCCGCGGCCCGCGAGGCGGGCGTCGTCGCGCCGCTCGGCGGCCTCGTCGCCCAGCTCATGGCCTCCGCGCGCGCCAACGGCGACGGTGGCCTCGACCACTCCGGCCTGTTCCGCGGCGTCGAGCGCCTGTCCGGCCGCGACGGCTCCTGACCTTCCCCCTGACGACGACGTCACCTCCAGCAAGGAGAGAAACCATGCCTCGTATGCGTGCGGTGGACGCCGCAGTGGCGATCCTCGAGATCGAGGGCGCGACCCAGGCCTTCGGCCTGCCCGGCGCCGCAATCAACCCCTTCTACTCCGCCATGCGCGCGCACGGCGGCATCGACCACGTGCTCGCCCGTCACGTCGAGGGCGCGTCGCACATGGCCGACGGCTACTCCCGCGCGAAGCCGGGGAACATCGGCATCTGCATCGGCACGTCGGGCCCCGCGGGCACCGACATGATCACCGGCCTCTACGCCGCGTGGGCCGACTCGATCCCGATGCTCTGCATCACGGGCCAGGCGCCGGTCGCCAAGCTCGACAAGGAGGACTTCCAGGCCGTCGACATCGCGAGCATCGCCGCGCCGGTGACGAAGATGGCCAAGACCGTCCTCGAGGCGGGCCAGGTGCCGCAGGTGTTCCAGCAGGCGTTCCACCTCATGCGCTCGGGCCGCCCGGGGCCGGTGCTCATCGACCTGCCGATCGACGTGCAGCTCACGGAGATCGAGTTCGACCCGGCGACGTACCAGCCGCTGCCCGTGCACCGCCCGACGGCGACGCGCGCGCAGGCCGAGAAGGCGATCGACCTGCTCCTGGCGGCCGAGCGACCCCTGCTGATCGCGGGCGGCGGCATCGTCAACGCGGGCGGCGAGGACCTGCTCGTCGAGCTCGCCGAGACCCTGGGCGTCCCGGTGATCCCGACCCTCATGGGCTGGGGCGTCATCCCGGACGACCACGCGCTCATGGCCGGCATGGCCGGCCTCCAGACGTCGCACCGCTACGGCAACGCGAACCTGCTCGCCTCGGACTTCGTGCTCGGGATCGGCAACCGCTGGGCCAACCGCCACACGGGGGGCCTCGACACGTACCGCGAGGGTCGGACGTTCGTCCACGTGGACATCGAGCCGACGCAGATCGGTCGCGTGTTCGCACCCGACTACGGCATCGTGTCCGACGCGAAGGCGGCCCTCGAGCTGTTCGTCGAGGTCGCGCGCGAGCGCCGCGACGCGGGGCAGGCACGCGACTACTCCGGCTGGGCCGCCGAGTGCTCCGAGCGCAAGCGCACGCTGCAGCGCAAGACGCACTTCACCGAGATCCCCATCAAGCCGCAGCGCGTGTACGAGGAGATGAACAAGGCGTTCGGGCCCGAGACCCGCTACGTCACGACGATCGGGCTCTCGCAGATCGCGGGCGCGCAGTTCCTCCACGTGTACAAGCCGCGCCACTGGATCAACGCGGGCCAGGCGGGTCCGCTCGGCTGGACCGGGCCGGCGGCGCTCGGCGTCGCGAAGGCCGCGCCGGACGAGCCGGTCGTCGCGCTCTCGGGCGACTACGACTTCCAGTTCATGATCGAGGAGCTCGCGGTGGGCGCGCAGTTCAACCTGCCGTACGTGCACGTGGTCGTGAACAACTCCTACCTCGGCCTCATCCGGCAGTCGCAGCGGGCGTTCGACATGGACTACCACGTCCAGCTCTCGTTCGAGAACGTCAACTCGCCCGAGCTGGGCGGCTACGGCGTCGACCACGTCAAGGTGGCCGAGGGCCTGGGCTGCAAGGCGATCCGCGTGACCGACCCCGAGGGGCTCGGCGAGGCGTTCGCGAAGGCGCAGGCCATGGCGGCGGAGTTCCGCGTGCCGGTCGTGGTCGAGGTCATCCTCGAGCGCGTCACGAACATCGCCATGGGCGTCGAGCTCACGGGCGTGAACGAGTTCGAGGACCTCGCGATCTCGGCCGAGGACGCGCCGACCGCCGTCGCGCTCCTCGACTGAGACGCCCACCGCCGAGGTGGAACGCCGGTACGGCGAGAGGGAGCGCTGGTACCGCGAGGCAGAACCCTGGTCACGACCCGGAGCGAAGGAGGACGGGATGAGCACGACGGTCCCGCAGGAGCACGAGTACGACCTCGTCGTGCGCGGCGAGCGCGTGCTCGTCGCCGGCGGCGAGCACCCGCGCGAGGTGGGCGTCGTCGGGGGAGTGGTCCGCGCGATCGAGCCGCTCGGCGCCGGGCTCGACGGCGCGCGCGTCGTCGAGCTGGGGCCGCACCAGGTGCTGGTCCCCGGCCTCGTCGACACGCACGTGCACGTCAACGAGCCCGGGCGCACCGAGTGGGAGGGGTTCGCGTCCGCGACGCGGGCCGCCGCCGCGGGCGGGGTGACGACGATCGTCGACATGCCGCTCAACTCGATCCCGCCGACGGTCGACGTCGCGGCGCTCGAGACCAAGCAGAAGGTCGCGCGCGACCAGGCGTTCGTCGACGTCGGGTTCTGGGGCGGCGCCGTGCCCGGCAACGCGGACGAGCTGCGGCCCCTGTGGGACGCGGGCGTGTTCGGGTTCAAGTGCTTCCTGCTGCACTCGGGGGTCGAGGAGTTCGGGTACCTCGAGCCCGACGAGCTCGAGGCGGACCTGCGCGTCCTCGCCGACTTCGACGGGCTGATGCTCGTGCACGCCGAGGACTCGCGCGCCATCGAGCACGCGCCCACGCCGCACGGCGACCACTACGACACGTTCCTCGCGTCGCGCCCGCGCGGCGCGGAGAACGTCGCGATCGCGGCGGTGATCGAGGCGGCCCGCTGGACGGGCGCGCGCGCCCACGTGCTGCACCTGTCGAGCTCCGACGCGCTGCCGATGATCCGCAGCGCGAAGCGCGAGGGCGTACGGATCACGGTCGAGACCTGCCCGCACTACCTGGCGCTCGCGGCCGAGGAGATCCCCGACGGCGCGACGCAGTTCAAGTGCTGCCCGCCCATCCGAGAGATCGACAACCGCGAGCTGCTGTGGGAGGGGCTGGTCGACGGCACGATCGACTGCGTCGTGTCCGACCACTCGCCGAGCACCCTCGACCTCAAGGACCTCGACACGGGCGACTTCGGGACGGCGTGGGGCGGCGTCTCGTCGCTCCAGCTCGGGCTCGCGATCGTGTGGACCGAGGCCCGGACGCGCGGCGTGCCGTTCGCGCGCGTCGTCGAGTGGATGTCGTCGCGCCCGGCCGGCATCGCGGGGCTCCGGCGCAAGGGCTCGATCGCGCTCGGCTTCGACGCCGACCTCGCGATCGTCGAGCCGGACACGGCGTTCGTCGTCGACCCGACGGCCCTGCACCACAAGAACCCCATCACGCCGTACGCCGACCGCGCGCTCTCGGGCGCCGTCGTCGCGACGTACCTGCGGGGCGAGGAGATCACCTTCGACCGCCCCACGGGTCGCCTCCTCGCGCGCGGCGAGGCGTGACGCGCTGAGACTCCCGTGCCCGGCCGCGGGGGCCGGGCACGGGGAACCACCTGACCCGCACACGACGAGGGGCGGCACCGCTGGTGAGTGCCGCCCCGTCGTCGCGCGGGTCGGGTCAGGACTCGGCGAGGAGCTCGTCGAGCTGCTCGTAGCCCTCGCGGACGCCGACCTCCATGCCGCTCGCGACGAAGCTGTCGCGACCCTCGATCGAGTCGACGAGCGACGTCGCGGTGAGGCGGCTGCGGCCGTCGGGCAGGTCCTCGAACACGAGACGGTCGAGCGAGACGCCGTCGGGAAAGCCCTCGAACGTGAACGTCTGGACGATGAGCTCGTCCGGGCGCACCTCGTGGACGCTGCCGAAGAACGCGTACTCGTTGCCGTCGGGGTCCACCTGGACGTAGCGGTAGGCGCCGCCCGTGCGCACGTCCCAGTGCTCGTTGCGCTGGGTGAGGTAGCGCGGGCCGTTCCAGCGCGCGAACAGCTCGGGGTCGAGGTGGGCACGGAAGACCTTCGCCGCGGGCGCGTCGAACTCGCGCACGATGCGGACGATCGGGAGGTCCTCCGGGACGACGATCTCGGTCTCGTGGGTGCCGGTGGTGGTCATGATCCTGCTCCTGTCGTCGGGTCGTTCGGGGGCGCGGCCGGCCGGTCGGGCAGGTCGCGCAGGACGTCGTCGAGGCGGCGGTAGCGGTCCTCCGCCTCACGCCGGTATCGCTCGATCCACTTGGTCATGAGGTCGAAGACCTCCGCCTCGAGGTGCACGGGGGCGCGTCGGGCGTCCGTCGTGCGGGTCACCAGGCCGGAGTCCTCGAGCACGCGCAGGTGCTTGGACACCGCCTGGACGGACATGTCGTACGGCCGGGCGAGCTCGCCGACGCTGGCGTCGCCCGACGCGAGCCGGGCCACCATGTCGCGGCGCGTGGGGTCGGCGAGCGCCGAGAACACGCGCGAGAGCGGGTCGGCCGTCACGGGACCTCCTCGTGGGGCGCCGGGTGCGGCGTCCCGTTCATCAACTGTTCGGTTGACGACGACGCTACGCCTCGCGCCCGCGGTCGTCAACCCCTTGGTTGATAAATGATCTCAGTGCCGTCGGGCGCGCTCGAAGTCGTCGAGCGCGACCCGCCGCTCCACGGCGTGGTCGACGATCCGCTCGGGGTACTCCGCGGGTCGCTCCCGCAGCCTCCAGGGCTCGTGGACGGCCCGGCCCTCCACGCCGCGGAGCTCCGGCACCCAGCGCCGCACGTAGTCCCCGTCGGGGTCGAACGTCCTGCCCTGGGTCACCGGGTTGAAGATGCGGAAGTACGGTGCGGCGTCGCGCCCCGTGCCGGCGACCCACTGCCAGTTGAGCTGGTTCTGCGACACGTCGCCGTCGGCCAGGTGCGCCATGAAGTGCGCCGCGCCGCGCTGCCACCGCACGTGCAGGTCCTTGACGAGGAACGACGCGACGACCATCCGCACGCGGTTGTGCACCCATGCCTCGCCGAGGAGCTGGCGCATGCCGGCGTCGACGAGCGGGTACCCGGTGCGCCCGGCCGCCCAGGCCGCGAGGAGCCGGTCCTCCTCCGCGCCGGTCGCCCACGCGTCGTCGGGCACGACCGTGCGCAGCGACCGCCGCGCCGCCCCGGGGTGGTGGAACAGGACGTCCGCGTGGAACTCGCGCCACGCGAGCTCGGAGCGGTAGGCGAGCGCGTCGTCGGACGGCGCGAGCCCGTCGTGCAGCGCGCTCCGCACGTCGGCGAGAAGGGTGCGCGGGTGGAGCTCGCCCCACTTGAGCGGGACGGACATGCCCGACGTCGCCGCCCGGTCCGGGCGGTCGCGCTCGGTCGCGTAGCCCGCGAGGTGGTCCACGAGGAAGTCGCGCCACCGGCGGCGCGCGGCCGCCTCGCCCGCGGCGGGCAGGCGCGCGTCCGTCCCGGGGTCGTCGGGGACGCCGTCGGACCGCAGCGAGGCCCACGGCGCGTCGCGGGGCCGCGGCACCGGGTCGCGCCAGCCGTGCGCGACCCACGCCTCGCGGAACGGCGTGAAGACCTGGAAGGGCGTCCCGGTGCGCGTGAGCACGCGCCCGGGCGCGACGGCGTACGGCGAGCCCGTGCGCACGAGGCGCGCCCCGGCGTCGGTCAGCGCCTGCGCGACCGCCTCGTCCCGCGCGACACCGTAGGGCTCGAACGAGGCCGCGACGTGCACCTCGCCGGCGCCCACCTCGCGTGCGAGCGCGGGGACGACGGCCCGCGGGTCTCCGCGCCGCACGACCAGCCGCCCGTCCGTCGCGGCGTCGAGCGCCGCGAGGCTCCGGGCGAGGTACGCGCGGCGCGGTGCGCCCGCGGAGCCCCACAGATGCGGGTCGAGGACGTAGAGCGCGACGACGTCGTCGCCCGCGTCCCGAGCGGCCTCCACCGCGGCGACGAGGGCCGGGTTGTCGGCGAGGCGCAGGTCGCGGCGGCACCACCAGATCGTCGGCACCCGGTCACGCTAACGGTCGCCTGCCGCGCACGCCGGTGGGAGCATCGAACGCATGGCGACGCGGGGTGGCGGCGGCGAACGCGAGTTCGAGGTCGAGCCGGACCCGGGTGCACCACCCGGCCCGGGCGCCGTCGCGCGCCCGGCGGGCTCAGCAGCCGGTCCGGGACCCGCGGCCGGCGCGATCGAGGGGGACCACGCGTTCTTCGGCCACCCGCGCGGCCTGCTGACGCTCTTCACCACGGAGCTGTGGGAGCGGTTCAGCTACTACGGGATGCGCGCGATCCTGCTGTTCTACCTCACGGACTCCGTGGCGAACGGCGGGCTCGGGATCGGCGAGACGACCGGTCTGGCGCTCGTCTCGATCTACGGCACGAGCGTCTACCTGCTCTCCGTCGTGGGCGGGTGGCTCGCGGACCGCGTGATCGGCTCGCGTCGCTCGGTCCTGTACGGCGGGATCGTCATCGCCGCGGGGCACGTGAGCCTCACGGTCCCGGGCGCGGGCTTCTCGATGGCGGGCATCGCGATGGTCGCGCTCGGGACGGGTCTGCTCAAGCCCAACGTGTCGTCCATGGTCGGCGAGCTCTACGCGCGCGACGACCCGCGGCGCGACTCGGGCTTCTCCATCTTCTACATGGGCATCAACCTCGGGTCGTTCATCGCGCCGTTCCTCGTCGGGGCCGCGCGCGCCTGGGGCGGGTACCACGCCGGGTTCGCGGTGGCGGCGGTCGGCATGGCCGTCGCGCTCGTGTTCTTCGTCGCGGGCCGCCGCTACCTCGGCGAGGCGGGCGCGCACGTGCCCAACCCCGTGCGCCCCGAGGAGCGGGCGACGATCGCGCGCGTCTTCCTGCTCATCGCCGCGGGCGTCGTGCTCGTGGGGCTGATCGCGGTCCTGGTGGCCGGCGGCTTCGACATCTCGACGTTCATCGACACGATGTCCTACCTGGCGTTCCTCGCGCCGATCGCGTACTTCGTCGTCATGTACCGCTCGCCGCGCGTGACCGACGCCGAGCGCCCGCGCGTCATCGCCTACATCCCGCTGTTCGTCGCGGCGATGCTCTTCTGGATGATCTTCGAGCAGGCGGCCACGACGCTCTCCGCGTTCGCGAAGGACCGGACCGACCTCACCTTCTTCGGCGTCGGCATCAGTCCCGAGTTCTTCCAGTCGGTCAACCCGCTGTCGATCATCGTCCTCGCGCCGGTGTTCGCGTGGATCTGGATCAAGACCGGGGACCGCCCGACGACGGCCAACAAGTTCGCCATCGGTCTCACCCTCGCGTCGGTGTCGTTCCTCTTCCTCGCCGTCGCGTCCGCGGTCGTCGGCGACGGCAAGGCCCCGTCCTGGGTGCTCGTGCTCGTGTACGTGATCCAGACGCTGGGGGAGCTGTGCCTGTCTCCCGTCGGCCTCGCGGCGACGACGCTGCTGGCGCCGAAGGCGTTCCGGTCCCAGGCGATGGCGCTCTGGTTCCTCGCACCCGCGGCGGGTCAGGCCATCACGGCGCAGGTCGTGCAGGTCACCGAGGGGGCGTCCGACACCGCGTACTTCGGGGGTATCGGCGCCGTGACGCTCGTGTTCGCGATCGCGCTGTTCGCGCTGGCCCCGTGGGTCACGCGGCACGTCCGCCACGCCGACGAGCTCGAGGGCGCGCACACGGCCGGCGCCTGACGGCGCTCGGTCGGCCACGCGCCGGGGCCGTGGCCGCGCGAGGCCGCGCCGTTGCGACCTCGCGCGGTCCCGGCCGGGCGGGCCGCCGTCAGCGCAGCCAGGGCGACCGGCGGACGAGGGGCAGCGCGGCCCAGCGGCGGCCGAGCCCCCAGGTGTCGCCCGCGAGCGTCGTCGCGAGGACGACGAGGAGCAGCACCACGAGGACGTGCTGGTCGACGACCGGGTTGTTCGACCCGGCCGCGAGCGGCCACTGCGACAGCCAGAGCATGCCGAAGAGCAGGGCGCCGCTCACCGCGGCCACCCGCAGGCCGATCCCGAGCAGGAGCGCGAGGCCGACGCCGAGCAGACCGAGCATGAAGAGCCAGTCCGTGACGGGGCCGGCCATCGCGGTGAAGGTGCCCGCGAGCGGGCCCTGGACCCCGTGCTCGAGGTACCCCTGGGCCGGGGCGGCACCCGCGAGCCACGCGCGGTCGCGCGGCGTCGCGTACCCGAGGCCGAGGAGCTTGTCGGCGAACGGCCAGAGGAACACGACCGCGGCGCCGAGTCGGGCGAGCGCGAGGGCGTGCCGGGCGGGGGAGCGCGTGACGACGTCGTCCTGGGTGACGGGAGCGGTCGTCGCGGTGGCGGCGGCGCGCGCGGCGGTCTGGGAGGCGCCGCCGGGCGGTGAGGTCGTGCGTGCGGTGGACGTGGACATGAGGTGCCCCCTCGGGAACGGGATCTGAGGATCGGGTCGGTGCCGGGACCTGACCTGCCGCCGCTCTCCGTCGAGGCGTCGCCGAGGTCCCCGGCCGTGCCGTGCCCGTCCACGGTGGCAGGGTGCCCTGCGGCGGTTCAACCCTTACGTAACGTTTAGGTGGAGATCCCTCAGGGGGTAGGGACTCCGCGTACGTAGCCCGACGACCACGAGACGGACGCCCGGTTCGTCCGGTCCCCGACAGGCGTAATGTGACCCGGCGGCCGGAGGATCGGCCGCGGCCACCCGTCGAAGGAGCTGAACCGACATGAGCCGCCCCCTGCGCTCCCGGACGTCCACCCACGGCCGCAACATGGCCGGCGCGCGCGCTCTCTGGCGCGCGACCGGCATGGGCTCGGAGGACTTCGGCAAGCCGATCATCGCGATCGCGAACTCGTACACGCAGTTCGTCCCCGGCCACGTCCACCTCAAGGACATGGGCGACCTCGTCGCGTCGGCGATCCGCGAGGCCGGTGGCGTCTCCAAGGAGTTCAACACGATCGCCGTCGACGACGGCATCGCGATGGGCCACGGCGGCATGCTCTACTCGCTGCCGAGCCGCGACCTCATCGCCGACTCGGTCGAGTACATGGTCAACGCGCACTGCGCCGACGCGCTCGTGTGCATCTCGAACTGCGACAAGATCACGCCCGGCATGCTCAACGCCGCGCTGCGGCTCAACATCCCGGTGATCTTCGTGTCCGGCGGCCCCATGGAGGCGGGCAAGGCGGTCGTCGCCGACGGCGTCGCCAAGACCCACCTCAACCTCGTCAACGCGATCAACTACTCGGCGGACGACGACGTGTCCGACGCCGCGCTCGCGCAGGTCGAGGAGAACGCGTGCCCCACGTGCGGGTCGTGCTCGGGCATGTTCACCGCGAACTCGATGAACTGCCTCACCGAGGCGCTCGGCCTGTCGCTCCCGGGCAACGGCTCGACCCTCGCGACGCACGCCGCGCGCAAGGAGCTGTTCCTCGAGGCCGGCCGCACGATCGTCGACCTCGCCAAGCGCTACTACGAGGACGAGGACGACTCGGTCGCGCCGCGCTCGATCGCGACCAAGGCCGCGTTCTCCAACGCCATGGCGCTCGACGTCGCGATGGGCGGCTCGACGAACACCGTGCTGCACATCCTCGCCGCGGCTCAGGAGGGCGAGGTCGACTTCGACCTCACCGACATCGAGCGGATCAGCCGCCAGGTGCCGTGCCTGTCCAAGGTCGCGCCGAACCACCCGAACTTCCACATGGAGGACGTTCACCGCGCCGGCGGCATCCCCGCCCTCCTGGGCGAGCTCGACCGCGCGGGCCTGCTCGACCACGACGTCACGAGCGTCCACACCCCGACGCTGCGCGAGTGGCTCGACGACTGGGACGTCCGGGGCGGCAAGGCGACCGACCGCGCGATCGAGCTGTTCCACGCGGCACCCGGGGGAGTGCGCACCACGCAGGCGTTCTCGACGTCGAACCGCTGGGAGTCGCTCGACACCGACGCGGCCGAGGGCTGCATCCGCGACCTCGAGCACGCGTACACCGTCGAGGGCGGCCTCGCCGTGCTTCGCGGCAACCTCGCCGAGGACGGCGCCGTGTTCAAGACCGCCGGGGTCGACCCGGACGTCTTCCACTTCGTCGGCAAGGCGCTCGTCTGCGAGTCGCAGGACGAGGCGGTCGAGAAGATCCTCACCAAGCAGGTCGAGCCGGGGCACGTCGTCGTCGTGCGCTACGAGGGCCCCGCGGGCGGCCCGGGCATGCAGGAGATGCTGTACCCGACGTCGTTCATCAAGGGCCGCGGCCTCGGCAAGGTGACCGCGCTCATCACCGACGGCCGCTTCTCCGGCGGGTCGTCGGGCATCTCCGTCGGCCACGTCTCGCCCGAGGCCGCCGCGGGCGGCGTCATCGGCCTCGTCGAGGACGGCGACGAGATCGAGATCGACGTCGACACGCGCCTCATCCGCCTCAACGTCCCGGACGAGGTGATCGCCGAGCGCCGCGCCAAGATGGAGGCGCGGGAGAACCCGTGGCAGCCGGTCGACCGCGACCGCTACGTCTCGCCCGCGCTCCAGGCGTACGCCGCGATGGCGACCTCCGCCGACCGCGGCGCCGTCCGCGACGTGTCGCTCATCAAGCGCAGCCGCTGATCCCGACGACGACGGGCCCGCACCTCGCGAGGTGCGGGCCCGTCGTCGTGCCGGGGGCGTGCGTCCGCGGCGGGCGTCAGCACTCCTCCTCGGACTGCTCCGTGACGACCCACCGCGTCCCCGCGGGTGCCATGACGGCGCTGCCGCAGTCGCCGCCGCCGTAGACGACGGACAGCACCGTCGTCTCGGCGCGCTCCTCGCGGACCGCGATCTCGACGTCCGGGACGTCGCCGACGGCCGCGTACAGGCCGGCGGTCGTCGTGATCATCGATGCGCAGTCCGTGATGCCCGGCCACCCCTGCGACGTCATCTCGGCGACCATCCGCTCGGCGAGCTCCGGGGTGAGGTAGCCGCACGCGACCTCCACGTCCGGCGCGCGGCTCGCGGCGAGCCACGCGCGGAACGACTCCTCGGGCGTCTCGCTGCGCTCTTCCGCGAGCTCCTCCTCGGGTGCCGGCTCGGTCTCGTCCTCGGTCGCGACGTCGTCGGGGGCAGCGGTCGGGGAGCCTGACGACGAGGGGGGCGCCGCCGACGTCGTGTCGCCGGGGTCCGCGCTCGACGGCCCCGGGGCGGTGCACGCGGTCGTCACGACCAGGGCGAGAGCGGAGACGAGGGCAGCGGTGGCGAGGGATCGTGTGCGCACGGGCCCATGATGCCGTGCGGTCCCTGGCCGGGTCGGCGTGTCTCGGGACGTCCGGCGCGCCGTCCGGCGACCGCGTTCCTAGAGTGGGGGCATGACTGGGCAGACCCCGCGCACGGACGCCGGACCCGACCTCAAGCCTCGTTCCCGCCAGGTCACGGACGGTCTGGAGGCGACGGCGTCGCGCGGGATGCTGCGCGCCGTCGGGATGGGCGACGAGGACTTCGCCAAGCCGCAGATCGGCATCGCGAGCTCGTGGAACGAGATCACGCCGTGCAACCTGTCGCTCGACCGGCTGGCGCAGGGCGCGAAGGAGGGCGTGCACGCGGGCGGCGGGTACCCGCTGCAGTTCGGGACGATCTCCGTCTCCGACGGCATCTCCATGGGCCACGAGGGGATGCACTTCTCGCTCGTGAGCCGCGACATCATCGCGGACTCGGTCGAGACGGTGGTCCAGGCGGAGCGCCTCGACGGGACGGTGCTGCTCGCGGGGTGCGACAAGTCGCTGCCGGGGATGCTCATGGCGGCGGCGCGGCTGAACCTGGCGAGCGTGTTCCTCTACGCGGGCTCGATCATGCCGGGCTGGGTCAAGCTCTCCGACGGCACGGAGAAGGACGTCACGCTCATCGACGCGTTCGAGGCGGTCGGCGCGTGCGCGCGCGGGCTCATGAGCCGCGAGGACGTGGACCGCATCGAGCGGGCGATCTGCCCCGGCGAGGGCGCGTGCGGCGGCATGTACACGGCGAACACGATGGCGTCGGTCGCGGAGGCGATGGGCATGTCGCTGCCCGGGTCGGCGGCGCCGCCGTCGGCGGACCGGCGCCGGGACGCGTTCGCGCACCGCTCGGGCGAGGCCGTCGTCAACCTGCTGCGGCTCGGCATCACGGCGCGCGACATCATGACGAAGGAGGCGTTCGAGAACGCGATCGCCGTCGTCATGGCGTTCGGCGGCTCGACCAACGCGGTGCTGCACCTGCTGGCCATCGCGCACGAGGCGGAGGTCGACCTCACGCTCGCCGACTTCGACCGCGTCGCGAGCCGCGTGCCGCACCTCGGGGACCTCAAGCCGTTCGGGCGCTACGTGATGAACGACGTCGACCGCATCGGCGGCGTGCCCGTCGTGATGAAGGCCCTGCTCGACGCCGGGCTGCTGCACGGCGACGCGCTCACCGTCACGGGCCGCACGGTCGCGGAGAACCTCGCCGACATCGACCCGCCGGACCCGGACGGCAAGATCCTGCGGGCGCTCGACAACCCGATCCACCACACCGGGGGCATCACGATCCTGCACGGGTCGCTCGCGCCGGAGGGCGCCGTCGTGAAGTCCGCCGGGTTCGACGAGGACGTGTTCGAGGGGACGGCCCGCGTCTTCGAGCGCGAGCGGGCGGCGCTCGACGCCCTGGAGGACGGGACGATCACCGACGGCGACGTCGTCGTCATCCGGTACGAGGGGCCCAAGGGCGGCCCAGGCATGCGCGAGATGCTGGCGATCACGGGCGCGATCAAGGGCGCTGGGCTCGGCAAGACCGTCCTGCTGCTCACCGACGGCCGCTTCTCCGGCGGGACGACCGGGCTGTGCGTCGGGCACGTCGCGCCCGAGGCGGTCGACGGCGGGCCCATCGCGTTCGTGCGCGACGGCGACCCGATCCGGCTCGACGTCGCGAACAAGACGCTCGACCTGCTCGTCGACGCGGACACGCTCGCCGCGCGCCGCGACGGGTGGGCGCCGCTGCCGCCGACGTTCACGCGCGGCGTGCTCGCCAAGTACGCCAAGCTCGTCCAGTCCGCGTCTCGCGGCGCGATCCTCGAGTAGGCGCGGGCCGCGCGTGCGTCGGGCGCGGGCACTAGCGTGGTGTCGCACCTCGACGCAGCGACGCCCACCCGGAGGACGGCCATGACCCAGACGGCGGACGACCGCATCACCGCGCGCCAGTTCCACGACAGCGACGGCGTCGAGGACTGGCGGTACATCCTCGGGACGGTGCAGACGCTGTTCCGCACCGGGTCGTTCACCGCGGGGGTGGAGCTGGTCGACGCGATCGGCGAGCTCGCCGAGGCGGCGAACCACCACCCCGACGTCGACCTGCGCTACGGGACCGTGACGGTCCGGCTGTCCTCGCACGACGTCGGCGGCGTCAGCACGCGCGACGTCGACCTCGCCCGGCAGATCTCCGCCGCGGCGCGCGAGCTCGACCTCGTCGCCGACCCGACGGCGGTGCAGGACCTCGAGATCGCGATCGACACCCTGGTCGGCTCGGCGGTCCAGCCGTTCTGGCGCGCGGTCCTGGGGTTCGACGAGGGCTCCCCGGAGCTGCCCGCGCCCGACCTCCACGACCCGACGGCTCATGCACCCGCGTTCTGGTTCCAGCAGATGGACGCGCCGCGCGAGCAGCGCAACCGCATCCACGTGGACGTGACCGTGCCGCACGACGTCGCCGAGGCGCGCGTGACGGCCGCCATCGCGGCGGGCGGGCACCTCGTGTCCGACCGTCGCGCGCCCGCGTTCTGGGTCCTCGCCGACGCCGAGGGCAACGAGGCGTGCGTCTGCACGTGGCAGGCGCGCGACTGACCGTCCACCCGTGCCGCCGCACCGGTGAGACGCCTGCGACCGGGGCCGGGCGCGCCTGAGACCCTGGTCCCATGAGAACCGGTCCTGTGAGCTCCCCGCGTCGCCGGAGGCCCGCCCCCGCCGTCGTGCCGCTCCTCGTCGCCGCGGCCTGCGTCGTTGTGCTCGGCGCGTGCTCGACCGGTGCCGAGCCGGGCCCGCGACCGACGACGTCGGCCGCGACCCCGACCCCGTCGGCGGAGCCCGACGACGCGGCGGGCGCGACCGACGAGCCGACGGACGCGGCCGCCGACGCGGACGACCCGCTCGCGGACCGGCCGTCGGAGCCGCCCGCGCAGGCGGTCGACGCCGGCACGGTCGCCGCCGGGGCGCCCGCCGTCGTGAGCGGTACGGGGAGCGCGGCGGTGTCGTTCGTGCGCGACGGCGAGTTCGCCGTCGTCGTGCACCTCGACTGCGGCGACTGCGCCGGGGCGCGCGCGTTCATGGCGCCCACGGACGTCACCCCGTACCCCGGCACCCTCGGCGAGGCGACGGGCTCCTACCTCATGGACGTGTTCGAGGACTCCGCGCCGCAGCAGTCGATCTGGCTCGAGACCCCGGGGGACTGGTCGGTGCGGCTCGAGAGCTGGAACGACCTGCCGCCCGTGACGGGAGCGCAGTCGGGCACCGGCTCGACCGTCCTGCGGCTGGACGGCACCGCGACGAGCGCCGAGGTCGCGTGGACGCCCGCCGGCCCGGAGGACTCGTTCCAGGGCCGGTACTTCGGCGTCACGCGCGAGGCGTCGCGCGTGTTCGGCGACACCGAGGCGTTCACCGAGACGTTCGACCTGGTGCTGCCCGGCGTCCTGGCCGTGAAGACCGCGGGCACGTGGAGCGTGACGCCCCAGGGCTGACGCCCGGCGCCGCGTGGCGCGGCCCGGCCTCGCCGCGTCAGGCGCGCGCGACGACAAGCTCGTCGTACCCCGGCACGAGCACGCGCCGCTTCGCCCGGCGGGACACGACTCGCAGCGGCACGCCGTCGTCCCACAACGCGTGCAGCAGCGCGGCGATCTCGGCGCGTGCGAGCGCCGCCCCGAGGCACAGGTGGCGGCCCGCGCCGAACCAGAGCTGGCGCGTCTCGCGCACATAGGGGCGGTCGGCGCGGAACGGCCCGGCGGCGACGTTCGCGGCCCACGTGAGGATCATGACGCGCTCCCCGGCGCGCAGCGTGCGCCCCGCGACCTCGACGTCCGCGGAGACGCCGCGCCCGATGACCGACGCCGGGCTGGTCACGCGCAGGCCCTCGCGCACCGCGTTCTCCACGGCGTCGGGCTCGCCCGCGGCGCGCTCGACGGGGTGCGCGCGCTCGTCGGCCATGAGGCGCAGCAGGCGGTGCTGCTCGCCCGTGTCGACGAGGAGCGCGGTCGTGCGGGCCATCGCGGACGCCGACGTCTCCGTGCCTGCGACCATGAGCAGGCTCGCGAGCCCCGTGGTCTCCTCCAGCCCGAGGCCGAGCTCGCGGCACCGGCCGAGCAGGCGGTCGGCGGGGGCGTGCCGCCAGCCGTCGGGCACGCCCCGGGTCAGCTCGGCGACGATCTCCTGCGCCGCCGCGACCTGCTCCGGCGAGAGGTACGTCGAGCCCGCGCTGCCGAGCGCGATCGACGCGAGGCGCTCGCCCGTCGCGAAGGCGGTGAGCGCGTCGTCGTCGCCCGGGACGACGGCGGACCCGCCGTCGGGGGCGGCCGCGCCGCCGTGCGTCGGGATGCCGAGCAGGGAGATCATCATCCGTCCCACCAGCACGCGAGCCAGCCGGCCGACGTCGACCGTCCCGCCCGCCGCGAGGGTCCGCCTCGCGTCGTCGAGGGCGACGGACCACGCGCCGTCGACGAGCGCCGCGGCGCTCGCCTCGGTGAAGAGCTCGCGCGAGCGCGTGCGCAGGTCGTGGTGGCCCGGGCCGTCGAACAGGTCGAGCACCCAGTCGCCGAGGATCTGCGCCCACAGGTGCCCGACCCCGCCCTCCCCGACGATCGTGAAGTGCCGGTGGTCGGTGAGGATCCGCCGTCCGACCGTCGGGTCCGCGGTCACCCAGCCGAGCCCCGGGAACTTGCGCAGACCGCCGCCCGCGCGCGCCCCGGCGAGCGCCCCGCCCGCGAGCAGGACGCCGGCCATCGCGGGCCGCGCGGCGGCCAGCACCTGCAGCTCGCGCCGGGTCGTGGGCAGGGCGCGGCGTCGCTCGCGGGTGGTCACCGGCGCGGTCGTGGTCGCAGTCACCGGGTCAGTGTGGCGCACACGCGGCGGCTCCGGGCGGGCACGCCGCGATCTGGGGATGGGCAGTTCACCCCATCGGATCCTGTGGACGACCACCGTCGGAGCGGGTCTGCTTGGCTACTGTGTCGCGCGTGCCAGTGAACCCCGCCGGGACGGCGTCCCGCCCGCCCCTCGCACCCCCGACGGCGGTGCTCGCCGCGGTCGGGGTGCACCTGCCCGAGCGCACGGTCGACGTGCGCGACGCGGAGCGCGCCCTCGCGGAGCGCAACCCGGGCGCGGCGCCGCGGGTGCCGATGGTTGCGCGCCTCACGGGCGTGCGGCAGGTGCACGTGCTCCCGGACGACTGGGACGCGTCCGACCTCGCGGTCGCGGCCGCGGAGAAGCTGCTCGCGACCGAGGGGCTGGCGACCGACGACGTCGACCTGCTGCTCTTCGCGTCGGCGAGCCAGGACATGGTCGAGCCCGCGACGAGCCACATCGTCGCGGCGAAGCTCGGCGTCCGCGCGCCGGTGATGGACGTCAAGAACGCGTGCAACTCGGTGCTCAACGCGATCGAGGTCGCGGAGGCGCTCATCGGCACCGGGCGCTACGCGACGGTCCTGATCGCGTCGGGCGAGGCGCCGTCGCGCGCGGTGCGCTGGGACGTCCCGGACCGCGCGACGTACCTGCTCTCCGCGCCGGGCTACACGATGTCCGACGCCGGGGCGGCCGTCCTCGTGCGCCGCGCCACGCCGGCGGAGGCCGACGCGCGTGACGCCGCCGGGGCGCCCGCACCGCGCGGCATCCTCGCGAGCGCGTTCGGCGCGGAGTCGACGCACTGGGACGTCGGCATGCTCCCGGGCGGCGGCACCGCGCACCCGCGCGACCTCGAGCGGACCTACTTCGAGATCGACGGGTCGCGCCTGCGTGACGCGTTCCTCGCGCTGGGCCCGGGCGTCGTCCTCGACGCGTTGGGTCGCGCGGGCCTCGGGTGGGACGACGTCGCGCTCGTCGCGGTCCACCAGGTCGCCGTCGCGTACCTCGACGACGTGCACGCCGCGCTCGGCCTCCCGACGGGCCGCACGCTCGTCACCGTCGCCGACCACGGCAACGTCGCCTCCGCGACGCTCCCGCTGCAGCTGGCCACGGCGCTGGAGACCGGCCGGGTCGGGCCGGGGGACGTCGTCGTGCTGGTCGGGCTCGCCGGCGGCATCAGCATCGGCGCGACGGTGGTGCGGCTGTGACCGCGCGCCGGTTCACGCGGCACGTCGCGAGCCCGCAGCGGCTCGCGGTCGTCGTGCCCGCGCGCGACGAGGCGCACGGGATCGTCGCGACGCTCGAGGCGCTGCGCGACCAGCAGGACACCGACTTCGACCTCGTCGTCGTCGACAACGGGTCGTCGGACGGGACGGGCGACCTCGTCCGCGCGACCGCCGCGGCGTGGGGCATGACGCGCTGGCGCGTGGTCGACGAGCCGCAGAAGGGCACGGGCGCCGCGGCCGACACGGGGATGCGCGCGGCGATCGGGCAGGGGGCGACGCACCTCGCCCGCACGGACGCCGACTGCCTCCCGCTGCCGGACTGGACCCGGCGCGTGCGTGCGGCGTTCGCGAGCGGGCACGACCTCGTCGCGGGCCGGCTCGTGGCGCGGACGGACGACCGGCCGGTCTCGCGCGTCCAGCAGGGGGTGCTGTCGGCGGCGGTGAGCGTGGCGAGCACGTTCGGGCGCTTCCGGCCCGGCAACCAGGACCCGTCCTACCTCGGCCCGTACGTCATGGCGCCGGGCTGCAACATGGCGATCACCGCAGAGCTCTACGAGGCCGCGGGCGGGTTCCCGCGCACCGCGATCGAGGACGTCCACGAGGACCGCGCGCTCGTCAACGCGGTGCGGCGCCTGACCCGGAGGTACGGCGCGCACCGCGAGGTCGTCGTGCTCGCGTCGGCGCGCCGCGCGCACGCGTGGGGGCTCGTGCGGACGCTCGGCTGGTACGCCGACCACCGGTACCGGCCCGAGGTGGTGGACATCCGGTGACGGGGACGACGGCGGTCGCGCCGGCCCCGGTCGGGCTCGCCGCGGCGATGCGCTGGGAGGAGCGCGTCCAGCGCGGTGCGCACCCGCTCGTCTACCCGGCGATCCGGGCGCTGCGCCACCGCGGCCCGGTCGTGCGCGTCCCCGGCATCGGGGTGGTCGTGTCCGACGCCGCGACCGCGCGTGCCGTGCTGCTCGACACCGAGCGGTTCACCAAGGTGGGCCCGGGGTCGCCGTCGGACCTGTGGACGCCCGTGCTCGGGCCGTCCGTGCTGCTCAACATGGAGGGTGCCGACCACGCGCGCCTGCGCCGCGCGCTCTCCGGGCTCTTCACCCCGCGGGCGGTGCGGGACCTCGTGGCGGTCAGCGTCCCGGACGTCCTCGCGGGGCTCGCGCCGCGCCTGCTGGCGGGCGCGCGCGTCGACCTCGTCGCGGAGACCGCGGCCATGGCGGGCACGGTCATCTGCGCCATGACCGGGCTGCCGCCCACCGACGTCGCCGTGCGCGAGGCGATGACGGCCGCGCAGTCCGTGGTCGGCCTGGTGCGGCTGCACCGACGCAGCCTCACGCCCGCGCAGGTGCGGCACGCGCGCGCCGTCCTCGCCCGGCTCTCGGCTCCCGCGCGGGACGCGTACCGGGACGGCGACCCCGCGACCGTGCCGGGGCGCATGCGCGAGCTCGGGCTCTCGGAGGACGAGGCGATGGGCGCGGTCGGCGCGTTCGTCCTCACCGGGACGGAGACGATCCAGTCGTTCGTGCCGCGCCTCGTCGCGCTCACGGCGGACACGGGCTGGCTCGACCGGCTCCTGGCCGCGCCGCCCGGTCCCGAGGGCGCGGCGCTGCGCGGGCGCGTCGTGGAGGAGGCGCTGCGCGTCACGGCCCCCACGCCCGCGATGCTGCGGTCGGTGCGCGCCGACGCGACCGTGGGCGACGTCCGCGTCCGCGCGGGGGACCGGGTCGTGATCGCGACGATCTCCTGCTGCAAGGACGCGGGCCCCTTCGACCCCGACGCACCCGTCGATCCGGCCGTGCGGCACCTGTGGTTCGGTGCCGGCCCGCACTTCTGCCTCGGCATGCCGCTCGCCATGGCCCAGGTCGACGCGGTGCTGGACGCCCTGCGCCCCGTCGCCGCGGCGGGGCGGAGCGTCGAGGTCACCGACCGTGCCGTCGCGCGCGGGGTGCTCATCCCCGCGTACCGATCGCTCGGGGTGCGTGCGGCCGGCGGCCGGGTGGGCGCGCCGGAAGGGTCCGCGCGCCCGGGCGCCGGGTCGGCCGTGGCGTCGGCAGGGGAGGCGGCGTGACCGCGGCCGACGACGCGGCTCGCCACCTGCTGGGCCCGATCCTCGAGCGGGGCGCACCCGGGCACGCGTCCGCGGACGCCGTCGCCCTCCGGCGCTGGACGCGGCCCGGCCGTCGGGGCGCGCGCGTGCGCGAGGAAGTCACGTACGCCGACCTCGCCCGCCGCGTCGAGGCGACGGCGACGGCGCTCGCGGCGGACGGGCTCGCGCCCGGCGACCGGGCGCTGTTCTCGGTGCGGCCCCGGCCGGAGGGCGTCGTGCTGGCGTTCGGGGTCGTCCGCGCGGGCGGCACGATCGTGTTCGTCGACCCCGGGTCGACGCCCGAGCTGTTCACGGCGCGCGTGCGCGCTGCCGGGCCGTCGCTCGCGACGACCGAGTCGCTGCTGTACGCGGTGTCGCGGGGGCCGCTGCGCCGTCTGGCCCGCTCGCGCGGCCTGCTCCTGCCGGACTACGCGAGCCTGCCGCTGCGGCACGTGCACGCGGGGCCGTGGCTCCCCGGGGTGCCACGCGGCTCGCGCGCCGCGCGTCGCCTCGGCGCCGGCCCGGTCGACCGCGCGGCGCTGCCAGAGCTCGACCCGGACCGTGAGGCCCTGACCGTCTTCACGTCCGGCACGACGGCGCAGCCCAAGGCCGTGGTGCACACGGCCGGGTCGTTGCTCGCCGGGTGCGACCTGCTGCGGGACGTGTTCGCGCTCGCGCCGGGCGACGTCGTGCACACCGACCAGATGCTGCTCGGCGTCCCGGCACTGCTCGCGGGTGCCACGTGGTCCGTGCCGGCCGACCCGCCGAGCCGCGACGTCGTGACGTTCGCTCGTCAGCTCGACGGCGCCGCGGGCACGTACCTCGTGCCCGCGGACGTCACGGCGCTGCTCGACGCCGTCGAGGCCGGGACGGTGCCACCGCGCGGCCCGCGCGTCGCGCTCGTCGGCGGAGCCCCCGTGACGCGCGCCCTGCTGGCGCGCGCGACACGGGTCCTGCCCGGCACGGGCTGGGTCGCGGTGTACGGGATGACGGAGATCCTGCCCGTCGCGGTGGTCGAGGCCCGGGAGAAGCTCGCGCACCCGGGGGACGGCGACCTCGTCGGCCTGCCGCTTCCCGGGACGGTCGCGCACCTCGACCCGGTGGAGGACGACGGGCCGGGCGACCCGGCGGACCGCCCGGCCGACGGCGGCGCGGACGTCGTCGGCGAGCTCGTGCTGTCCGGGCCGTCACTCATGGCGGGCTATCTGCACGACCTCGACGCCCCGGCGCGCGGCAGGGGAGCGCGGGTCGCGGAGCACCGCACCGGCGACCTCGCGCGGCTCGACGACGCGGGGAGGATCGTGCTCGTCGGCCGCACGCGGGACATGATCATCCGCGGGACGACCAACATCTACCCGGGCCTGTTCGAGCCGCGTGTCGCGGCGCTCGACGGCGTCGGCGAGGCGGTCCTCGTCGGCGTGCCGCAGGTGGACGGGGACGAGCGCGTCGCGCTCGTGGTCACCTCGTCGGTCGGCTCGACGGGCACCTCGACGGGCACCTCGACCGGCACCTCGGCGGGTTCGGTGACCGACGGCGCGCCGACCCGTCGTGCGCGGCCCGACGGCGACGTCGGCCTCGACCCGGACCACCCGCTCGTCGCGCGGGTGCGCACGGCGCTGCCGGGCGTGCTCGACCACGACGCGCTGCCCGACGTCGTGCTGCACGCCGACCGCGTCCCGCTCGCGGGGCGCTCGCGCAAGCCAGACCGCGCGGCGCTCTCGCGCGCCGCCGCGCCGTTCGTGCCCGCCGAGCCGGCCGCCGCCGGCCGCGACGCGCGCGGTGCCGTCGCGTGAGGGTCGTCGTCACCGGGGCGTCGGGGTTCGTGGGGGGAGCGGTCGCCCGCGGCCTCGTCGCCGACGGCCACGACGTCTGGACGTCCTCCCGCCGCGACCCGGGCCTCCCGGGCACCCGGCACCTCGCGTGGGACCTCACCGCCGGTCCGCTCCCCGACCCGCCCGCGGTGGACGCCGTCGTGCACGCGGGCGCCGCCGTGTCCGACTGGTGCGCGCCCGACGTCGCGCGCGCGACCAACGTCGGCGGGACGCTCGCGGTGCGCGACACGTTCCCGGGCGCGCGGTTCGTGCACGTGTCGTCCGGCAGCGTGTACGACCCGTTCCGCCCGAGCGTGCGCGCCCGCGAGCACGAGGCTCCGGTCGACCGGTACCTCGACGCCTACGGGACGACCAAGGCGGAGGCGGAGCGCGCGCTGGCCCGCGACGTCGTGCACCACCCCGACCGGGGCGCGGTCGTCGTGCTGCGCCCGCACGCCGTCTACGGCCCGGGGGACACGACGCTGCTCCCGCGGGTCGAGGCCGCCGTGCGGTGCGGGCGCCTCGTCCTGCCCGGCGGCGGGCGCGTGCTCCAGTCGCTCACGCACGTGGACACGCTCCTCGCCGCGGTGCGGGCCGCCGTCGCGCTGCCCGACGGCGCGGCCCGCGCGGCCGGCCGCGGGGGAGGGCCGCCCCGCGGGCTGCTCGTCGCGAACGTCGCCGACGCCGCGCCGGTCGCGCTGCGCGACGCGCTCACCGCGGCGCTGCGCGGCCGCGGCACCGACGTCCGGGTCGTCGCCGTCCCGGTCCGTCCGGCATGGGCGCTCGCGGGCGCGGTCGAGACGGTCGCGCGGCGGCTGCGACGCCCTGAGCCGCCGCGTCTCACGCGGTACGCGCTGAGCCACCTCGCGATGGAACGCACCTACGACCTCACGGTCCTGCGCGACGTGCTCGGGGTCGAGCCCGCTCCCACGAACTTCGTCGGGGCCGAGCGCTGGTAGCGGCGAAAGCCCTGGGTGTCGTGACGCCGACCCGCTAGGTTGCCCGCGTGGAGACCGGGGCCGACCTCGCGCGGCGCTACTACGACGAGGTCGTCGGGCCGCTCGTGCTGGGACGCTGGCCCGGGCTGCCGCACGCGGCCGGACGCCTCGGGAGCGGGTCCGACGTCCTCGGGCTCGACGACGCGACGTCGCGCGACCACGACTGGGGCCTGCGCCTGACGCTGCTGGTCGACGAGCCGATGGTCGACGAGGTCGACGCGCTGCTCGACGCGGCGCTGCCTGGCACGTTCGCCGGGCACCCGACCCGGTTCCCGACCACGTGGAGCCCGGAGGGCCCGCACCAGGTCGAGGTCGCGTCGCCGTCGGGCTTCACCACGTCCCGCCTGGGACTCGACGCGACGCGCCCGCTCACCCTGGACGACTGGCTCGCGCTCACCGGTCAGGCGGTGCTCGAGGTCACCGCGGGTCCCGTCTTCGCGGACACCGACGGTCGGGTCACCGCGGCGCGCGACCGCCTCGCCTGGTACCCGGACGACCTGTGGCGGTACGCGGTCGCCGTCGACTGGGCGCGGATCGGGCAGGAGCTGCCGTTCGTCGGCCGGACGGCGGAGCGCGGCGACGACCTCGGGTCGCGCGTCGTCGCGGCCCGGCTCGTACGCGTCGCGATGCACCTCGGCTTCCTGCTCGAGCGGTGCTGGCCCCCGTACGCGAAGTGGTTCGGGACGGCGTTCGCCGCCCTCCCGCGCGCCGCCGCCGCCGCCGGGCCCGACCTCGCGGCGGCGCTCGTGGCCGACGACTGGCGCCCGCGCGAGGCGGCGCTGTGCCGGGGGTTGGCGTCCCTGCACGACCTCCAGGGCGAGGCGGGTCTCCCGACGGTGGCCGACGTCGTCGTCCCGTTCTTCGACCGGCCGTACCGGGGGCTCGGGCCGGTGGCCGACGCGGTGACGGCCGCGATCCAGGACCCGGCCGTGCGGGCGCTGCCACCGGGCGTCGGGACGGTCGAGCAGTGGGTCGACGACGTCGACGTCCTCACGGACCCCGGCCGTCGCGTCGCCGCGGCGCGCGGCGTCGGGCAGGCTGGGACCACGACCCCGTGACCCGAGAGGAAGCCGTGCGATGACCTCGTCCGCACCCACCCCGGACGCCCGGCCCCGCGGCGGGTGGCCCGGCGCCGAGACGCCCGCCGACGCGCCGTGGTGGACGCGCTCGGTCGTGTACCAGGTGTACCCGCGCTCGTTCCAGGACACCGACGGCGACGGCGTCGGGGACCTCCGCGGGATCACCCGGCGCCTCGATCACCTGGAGCGGCTGGGCGTGGACGTCGTGTGGCTGTCCCCGGTGTACCGGTCGCCGCAGGCGGACAACGGGTACGACATCAGCGACTACGAGGACGTCGACCCGCTGTTCGGGTCGCTCGCGGACCTCGACGCCCTCATCGAGGGTCTGCACGCGCGCGGGATGAAGCTCGTCATGGACCTCGTCGTCAACCACACCAGCGACGAGCACCCGTGGTTCGTCCAGTCGCGGTCGTCCGCCGAGAGCCCGCGGCGCGACTGGTACTGGTGGCGTCCCGCGCGCACCGGCATGGAGCCCGGGGCGCCGGGCGCGGAGCCGACCAACTGGCGCTCCTTCTTCGGGGGCAGCGCGTGGCGGTTCGACGAGGCCTCGGGGGAGTACTACCTGCACCTGTTCGACACCAAGCAGCCGGACCTCAACTGGGAGAACCCGGAGGTCCGCCACGCGGTCTACGCGATGATGCGGAGGTGGCTCGACCGGGGCGTCGACGGGTTCCGCATGGACGTCATCAACCTGATCTCCAAGGACGTCGCCCCGGACGGCTCGCTGCCCGACGGCGAGGTGCACTGGGGGACGTACGGCGACGGGAGCCCGCACTACACGGACGGGCCGCGCGTGCACGAGTTCCTCGCCGAGATGCACCGCGAGGTGTTCGCCCCGTACCTCGCGCAGGGCCGCGAGATCCTCACGGTGGGGGAGACGCCGGGGGTGACCGTCGAGCACGGCGTCCGGTACACCGACCCCGACCGTCGCGAGGTCGACATGGTGTTCCAGTTCGAGCACATGGGCATCGACCACGGGGCGACGCGCTACGACCCGGTCCGGTGGGAGCTCGCCGACCTCAAGGCGACGCTCGGCCGGTGGCAGGCCGGCCTCGCCGACCGCGGCTGGAACGCCCTCTACTGGGACAACCACGACCAGCCGCGCGTCGTCTCGCGCTTCGGCGACGACTCACCCGCGCACCGCGTCGCGTCGGCCAAGGCGCTCGCGCTCCTGCTGCACCTGCACCGCGGCACGCCGTACGTCTACCAGGGCGAGGAGCTCGGCATGACGAACGCGCCGTTCACGCGCGTCGAGCAGTACCAGGACGTCGAGTCGCTCGGGTACTTCCGCGAGCTCACCGGCCGGACAGGCGGACCGCGGCTGCGCACCGACGGCGAGATGCTCGCCGTGCTCGCGCACGCGAGCCGCGACCATGCCCGCACGCCCGTGCAGTGGGACGCGAGCGCGAACGCCGGGTTCACGACCGGGACGCCGTGGCTCGAGGTCAACCCCAACCACACCGCGATCAACGCGGAGGCGGCGTGGGCCGACGAGGACTCGGTCCTGCACTTCTACCGGCGGCTCGTCGCCCTGCGCCGCGACGAGCCGGTCGTCGCGCTCGGGGACTTCCACATGCTCCTGCCGGACCACGAGGCGGTCTACGCGTTCACGCGCGGCCTCGACACGACACGGGCGGACGGGACGGCCGTGCGCGACGAGCTGCTCGTCCTCGTGAACGTGGGCGGGCAGCCCCAGGACGTGCCGGACGACGTCCTCGCCGGCTGGGAGGACGCGTCGACCCTGGTGGCCACGCACCCGGGCGGGCCCGACGCCGAGGGCCGGCCGGGCGCCGTCGGGCACCTGCGGCCGTGGGAGGGACGGGTGCTCCGCCGGGCGGGCGAGGATGCCGCACGTCCCAGTGCGTGAGACGGGCGCCTCGACACGTGACATCGCCGAGACATGGGCGTACAGTCCCATGACGTGCAGACGATCCTCCTTGTAGTACTTCCTGAGCGCGCCGGCTGAGGCCACGCAACCAGGCTTCGTCAGCGCGCTCACCCCTCGTCCAGCCCGGCATCCCGGGTCCGAGGGGTTTTTTGTTGCCACCACAACGCCATCAGCACGGCAGACAGACCGCGGCAGGCTCACCAGGCCACCGCGAGCGCCGCACCCGCGAGACCCGCGAGGACCGGCACCCGCACACCGCGACCAGCACGACCGCACCACCACGGTCGGCTCCGGTTCCCGGCGGAGCGCCCCACGGGGCGCCCGCCGGGCCGAGGCCACGACACGCAGGAGACACCATGGCCCAGGGTCCCACCCCGGCACCTCCGCGACCGGGGGCCCCGACGCCCGCGGCGCCGGCGCCGAAGCCCGCCCCGACACCCGCGTCGGTCGCCCCGCGCGGCGACGTCCGGCGCGCTGCCACGGCTCGCCCGGCCGGCAGCACGCAGGGCACCTCGACCGGTGAGGAGATGACCGGCGCGCAGTCGATCGTCCGCTCCCTCGAGGAGGTCGGCGCCGAGGTCGTCTTCGGCATCCCGGGTGGCGCGATCCTCCCGACGTACGACCCGCTCATGGACTCCCAGCGGCTGCGCCACATCCTCGTCCGCCACGAGCAGGGCGGCGGCCACGCCGCGCAGGGCTACGCCCACGCGACCGGGAAGGTCGGCGTCACGATGGCGACCTCGGGCCCGGGCGCGACCAACCTCGTCACCCCCATCGCCGACGCGAACATGGACTCGATCCCGCTCGTCGCGATCACCGGCCAGGTCGCCGCGGGGGCGATCGGCACGGACGCCTTCCAGGAGGCGGACATCGTCGGCATCACGCTGCCGATCACCAAGCACAACTTCCTCGTCACCGACCCCGACGACATCCCGCGCACCATCGCCGAGGCGTTCCACATCGCCTCGACGGGCCGTCCCGGCCCGGTGCTCGTGGACATCGCGAAGTCGGCGATGCAGTCGCGCACGACGTTCTCGTGGCCCCAGGACGTGCAGCTCCCGGGCTACCACCCGGTGACGAAGCCGCACAGCAAGCAGATCAAGGAGGCCGCGCGCCTGCTCGCGTCGGCCCGGCGCCCGGTGCTCTACGTGGGCGGCGGCGTGGTCCGCGCGAACGCGTCGGCCGAGCTGCGCCGCCTCGTCGACCTGTCGGGCGCGCCGGTCGTCACGACGCTCATGGCGCGCGGCGCCGTGCCCGACACGCACCCCCAGAACCTCGGGATGCCCGGTATGCACGGCACCGTCCCCGCCGTGGCGGCGCTGCAGAAGGCCGACCTCGTCGTGTCCCTCGGCGCGCGCTTCGACGACCGCGTCACGGGCAAGCTCTCGAGCTTCGCGCCGCACGCGCAGGTCGTGCACGCGGACATCGACCCCGCGGAGATCGGCAAGAACCGCGACGTGGACGTCCCGATCGTCGGCGACCTCAAGGAGGTCATCGCCGACCTGCTCCCCGAGCTCGAGCGCGAGCACGAGGCCAAGGGGAAGCCGGACGTCGAGGCCTGGTGGCGCCAGATCGACGACTGGCGCGAGACCTACCCGCTCGGGTACACCGAGCCCGACGACGGTCATCTCGCCCCGCAGCACGTCATCTCGCGCCTCGGCGAGATCTCCGGTCCCGAGTCGGTCTACGTCGCGGGCGTCGGCCAGCACCAGATGTGGGCCGCGCAGTTCATCCGGTACGAGCACCCGCGCACCTGGATCAACTCCGGCGGACTCGGCACCATGGGCTTCTCGATCCCCGCGGCGATGGGCGCGAAGGTCGGCCGTCCGGACGCCACGGTGTGGGCGATCGACGGCGACGGCTGCTTCCAGATGACCAACCAGGAGCTCGCCACCTGCACGATCAACGAGATCCCGATCAAGGTCGCGCTGATCAACAACTCCTCGCTCGGCATGGTGCGCCAGTGGCAGACGCTGTTCTACGACAAGCGCTACTCCAACACCGACCTGCACACCGGGCACGGCACGGCGCGCGTCCCCGACTTCGTCAAGCTCGCCGACGCGTACGGGTGCGAGGGCATCCGCGTCGAGTCGATGGGCGAGGTCGACGCCGCGATCAAGCGCGCGATGGAGATCGACGACCGCCCCGTGGTCGTCGACTTCAACGTCTCGCGCGACGCGATGGTGTGGCCGATGGTCGCCGCCGGCGTGAGCAACGACGACATCCAGTACGCGCGGGGCATCTCGCCCGCGTGGGACCGAGAGGACTGACCCGCCATGTCCCGCCACACCCTCTCCGTGCTCGTCGAGAACAAGCCCGGCGTGCTCACGCGCGTCGCGGGCCTGTTCGCCCGTCGCGCCTTCAACATCCACTCGCTCGCGGTCGGCCCGACCGAGCACGAGGAGATCTCGCGCATCACCGTCGTCGTCGACGTCGAGGAGCGCCCGCTCGAGCAGGTGACGAAGCAGCTCAACAAGCTGGTCAACGTCATCAAGATCGTCGAGCTCGACGCGGCCGCGTCCGTGCAGCGCGAGCTCCTGCTCGTCAAGGTCCGCGCCGACGGCGCGAACCGCACCGGCGTGCTCGAGGTCGTCAACCTGTTCCGAGCGAAGGTCGTCGACGTCGTGCCCGACGCCGTGACCATCGAGGCGACGGGCACCGGCGAGAAGCTGAACGCCCTGCTCGGCGCGCTCGAGCCCTACGGCGTGCGCGAGATCGTGAAGTCGGGGACCGTCGCCGTCGGCCGCGGCTCCCGCTCGATCACCGACCGCGCGCTGGAACGCGTGGTCCGCTCCGCCTGACGATCGCCTACCCTCGCACCGAGACCCGCACGGGCGTCGGTGCGCACCGATCGTCGTTCCACCGCGAGACATCGCAACAGACCCCTGCACCGCAACGAAGAACCGAGGAGATCCATCGTGGCTGAGCTGTTCTACGACGACGACGCCGACCTGTCCATCATCCAGGCCAAGAAGGTCGCGATCGTCGGCTACGGGAGCCAGGGCCACGCGCACGCCCAGAACCTGCGCGACTCCGGCGTCGAGGTCGTCGTCGCCCTCCGCGAGGGCTCGAAGTCGACCGCCAAGGCCCAGGACGAGGGCTTCGAGGTGAAGTCCGTCGCCGACGCCGCGGCGTGGGCCGACCTGATCATGATCCTCGCGCCGGACCAGCACCAGCGCTCGATCTACAACGACGAGATCAAGCCGAACCTCGCCGCCGGCAAGACGCTCGCCTTCGCGCACGGCTTCAACATCCGGTTCGGCTACATCGAGGCCCCCGACGGCGTCGACGTCATCCTCGTCGCGCCCAAGGCCCCGGGCCACACCGTGCGCCGCGAGTTCGTCGCGGGCCGCGGCATCCCGGACATCATCGCCGTCGAGAAGGACGCGTCGGGCCAGGCGTGGGACGTCGCGCTGTCGTACGCGAAGGCGATCGGCGGCACGCGCGCCGGCGTCATCAAGACGACGTTCACCGAGGAGACCGAGACCGACCTGTTCGGCGAGCAGGCCGTCCTCTGCGGTGGCGTGTCGCAGCTCGTCCAGTACGGGTTCGAGACGCTCACCGAGGCCGGCTACCAGCCGGAGATCGCCTACTTCGAGGTGCTGCACGAGCTCAAGCTCATCGTGGACCTCATGTGGGAGGGCGGCATCGCCAAGCAGCGCTGGTCCGTCTCCGACACCGCCGAGTACGGCGACTACGTCTCCGGCCCGCGCGTCATCGACCCGCACGTCAAGGAGAACATGCAGGGCGTCCTCGCGGACATCCAGTCCGGCGCGTTCGCCAAGCGCTTCATCGACGACCAGGACGCCGGCGCGCCGGAGTTCACGGCGCTGCGCGAGAAGGCCGCGCAGCACCCGATCGAGAAGGTCGGCAAGGAGCTGCGCTCGCTGTTCGCGTGGAAGCAGCAGGACGCCGACTACACCGAGGGCAGCGCCGCACGCTGACGCAGGCCGTCCTGCCTGCCCGAGGCGGAGCCGGCGTCGTGCGCGACGTCGGCTCCGCCTCGGGCTCTTGGGCCGCCCCGCGCTCGCGCGGCGCGACCCGGATCGTCCCGCCCCATCGCCGCGGCAACCAGGCACGCGACCGTGCCGACCAAGGAGGCACTGTGACGACGACGACACCGCCGGCCGCGCACGACGAGCTGCTGGATCCGTTCCTGGCTCCGCACTGGGAGACGTCGGCGCTGCTGGTGATCGACACGCAAGTCGACTTCGCCGAGGGCGGGAGCACGCCCGTCGCGGGAACGCGGGCGGTCGTGCCCGCGCTCACCTCGCTCGTCGAGGCGTACCGGCGAGCGGGCCTGCCTGTCGTCCACGTCGTGCGCCTGTACGACGGGGACGACGTGGACCTGGTGCGGCGCCGGGCGATCGGCGACGGCGCCGCCGTGGTGCGTCCGGGCACGCCGGGTTCCGCGATCCTTCCCGAGCTCGTGCCGGCGGGCGCGCCCCCGCTCGATCCCGACGTGCTGCTCGCCGGGCGTCCACAGGACCTCGGACCTGGCGAGATCGTCGTGTGGAAGCCTCGGTGGAGCGCGTTCCACCGCACCCCGCTCGAGGATCTCCTGCGTGAGCGCGGCGTCGACACCGTCGTCGTGGCGGGCTGCAACTTCCCGAACTGTCCGCGCGCGACGCTCACCGACGCGAGCGAGCGGGATCTGCGGGCCGTCGTCGTGCCCGACGCCGTCTCCGGCACGACCGAGGAGGGCCTCGCCCAGGTCGTGGGACTGGGTGTCGTGCTGCGTCCCTCGTCGGCCGTCGTCGCGGCGGTGGCCGGGGCCGTCGGTCGGTGCGACACGAGCGGGACGAACCGCGAGAGATCGGGCACATCGACCCTCGGTACGCCACGATAGGGGCATGACCCGACAGGCGGACGAGGGGGAACCGGTGACGGACGACGTGGTGGTGGACGAGAGGGCGGCGGAGATCCTCGCGTTCTGGGAGCTGGCGCGGCCGAGCGCCGGGATGGCGCGGGTGGGCGTGGTCACCGGCACCACGGTCTCCGAGACGGTGCCGCCGCCCGCGTGGTCGTTCGGCGACAACCCCGCGCTGGCCGACGACCTGCTCGCGGCGGTGCTGAGCGGGGAGAAGACCGCGACGTCGTCCGCGCTGTGGGAGTACGAGGACTCGGGGGAGCCCGTCCCGCGCGTCGGCGAGCTGTCGATCCTGCTCGACGGTGCCGGGCACCCGCGGGCGCTCGTCCGGACGACGTCGGTCGAGATCGTCGCGTTCGAGGACGTCGACGCGGACTTCGCCCTGGCGGAAGGGGAGGACGACGGCTCCCTCGAGTCGTGGCGCGACGGTCACGAGACGTACTTCCGGCGCGTGCTGGAGCGAGAGTTCGCTCCCGACATGCCGCTCGTGTGCGAGCGGTTCGAGCTGCGCTACCCGCGCTGAGGCGGGATGAGCGGTGGCCGGCCGTGCCACGGTCGGCCGGCCACCGCTCGCGGGGCAGGTGAAGAGGACTACCCCGGGATCGATGACGGGCCGACCGGGTGGTCCGGTCGGCCCGCTGCGGCGAGCAGGAGCGTGCGCACGTCCTGCGCGACGACGGAGCGCGCCCCGCGCAGGACCGCGAGCTCGGGCACGGCGGTCGCGACGACCGCTCCCGTCCGCTGGTCGGTGCCGCGGAGAGCGGTGGCGGTGGCCTCGGCGAGCCCCGCGCCGCACGCGACCCCCGTCGGGCCGCCGAGCACGACGGCGTCGGGCTCGAGGATCGCCACGACGGGCTGGAGCACGATCGCGACACGACGGGCGAGATCCTGCACGAGCGCGCGGACGGCGGCCGTGTCGCCGTGCTCGCGGATCGCGGCGACGGCCGCGGCGTAGGGGGTGGACTCCGTGACCCCGGGGACGCCCGCCCGGGCGCAGAGCTCGACGAGCCGCAGGCCCCCGACGAGGTCCTGCACGTTGACGGAGTCGTCGATCCCGGCGGCGGGGACGGGGAGGTAGCCGATCTCGCCGGCGCCGCCCGTGGTGCCGTGGTGGACGCGGCCCTCGAGCCACGCCCCCATGCCGATGCCCTCGCCGAGCCACAGCAGGGCGAAGCTCTGCTCGTCGCGACCCGCGTCGCGCTCGGCGATCGCGGCGAGGTTCACGTCGTTCTCGACGCGCACGTCGATGCCGAGGGCGCCCTCGAGATGCCCCCGGAGCCCTTCGCGCGGCCAGCCGGGCAGCTCGCCGACGAGGGCGATGTCGCCCGTGCGCGGGGCGACCGCGGCCTGGACGCCGACGACGGCGGTCGCCACGCGCGCGACCGGGATGCCCGCGTCCGCGCAGGCCTCGTCGCGCGCCGTGCGGACGTCGGTCGCGGCGGCGCGGTCCGGGCCCGCGGCGACGGTCGTCTCGCCGAGCGTCCGGCCGAGCGCGTCGACGACGCTCGCCCGCACGCCGTCGGGCACGACGTCGAGCGCGAGCCCGACGAGGACGTCGGTACGCGCGGCGTACTGTGTCGCCTGGGGCCCGCGCGCCCCCTGCACGGAGCCGGTGGGCTCGATGAGTCCGGACTGTTCGAGCCGTGCGACGATCTGCGAGGCCGTCGGTCGGGACACTCCCGTGCTGTCGCCGATCTGGGACCGGGTGAGCGGCCCGGCGTCGAGCAGGAGCTCGAGCGCCGCGCGATCGTTGATCGTGCGGAGCAGCCCCGGCGTGCCGGGGATCCTCGACGAGGTGGGCGCGGTCATGGCGTTCCTTCGGGCGGGCTTTAGGAAAGTTTCCTAATAGTGCCCTGTCTCGCCCCGTCACGCAACTCGAGCGCAGTCCGAGACGTGAGACCGTCGTCCCGAGGGGTGGCGCGGCGGCGTAGGCTCACGGCATGACGCGCACCATTGATCTGGCAGTCGTGGCCGGGGACGGCATCGGTACCGAGGTCGTCGAGCAGGGCCTCGCCGTGCTCGAGGCCGCCGTGTCCGGCTCGGACGTGAAGGTCTCCACGACGCCGTTCGACCTGGGTGCGCGCCGCTGGCACGCGACGGGGGAGACGCTCACCGACGCGGACCTCGACGCGATCCGCGGCCACGACGCGATCCTCCTGGGCGCGATCGGCGACCCCAGCGTCCCGTCGGGCGTGCTCGAGCGCGGCTTGCTGCTCAAGCTCCGCTTCGCGCTCGACCACTACGTGAACCTGCGCCCGGGCAAGCTGTACCCGGGCGTCACCTCGCCCCTCGCCGACCCGGGCGAGATCGACTTCGTCGTGGTGCGCGAGGGCACCGAGGGCCCGTACGTCGGCAACGGCGGCTCGCTGCGCACCGGCACGCCCCACGAGATCGCGACCGAGGTCTCCCTCAACACGGCGTTCGGCGTCGAGCGCGTCGTGCGCGACGCGTTCGCCCGTGCCCAGGCGCGCCCGCGCAAGCACCTCACGCTCGTGCACAAGCACAACGTCCTCGTGCACGCGGGCCACCTGTGGCGCCGGACGGTCGAGGCCGTCAACGCCGAGTTCCCCGACGTCACGACGGACTACCTGCACGTCGACGCGGCGACCATCTTCCTCACGACGAAGCCGTCGCGGTTCGACGTCATCGTCACGGACAACCTGTTCGGGGACATCCTCACGGACCAGGCCGCCGCGATCACGGGCGGGATCGGCCTCGCCGCGTCCGCGAACATCAACCCCGACCGCACGGCGCCGTCCATGTTCGAGCCCGTGCACGGCTCGGCACCCGACATCGCCGGGCAGGGCAAGGCCGACCCGACCGCCACCGTGCTGTCGGTCGCGCTGCTCCTCGACCACCTGGGCCTCCGCGACGAGGCGAAGCGCGTCGAGGCGGCCGTCGCGGCCGACCTCGCCGAGCGGGGGAGCCGAGTACGCTCGACGGCCGAGGTGGGCCGCGAGCTCGCCGCTCGCGTCGCCGGCTGACACGCCGCCCGGGTCCCGCACGGACCCGGGCACCGGTTCGCCCGCAGTCCCCGCACCTCGGTCGTCATCGCCCCAGGACCGGATCCCTCCCGTTCTGACCCGGTGACGCCTGCCGTCGTCGTACCCTCGCGCGGATCGCCGCACGAGCCGTGCGGTCGTGGAAAACTAGGCGGAGACCACCCGGGTCGCCAGGTGAAAGGCCTCATGATGAGCACCCTCGCAGCGCAGCACCAGCCGTCCTCCTCGGAGGAAGACCTCATCGCCCTGTTCGACGTCCGCCCGACGGACGCCCCGACGCCGCCCGCCGAGCGCGAGGCCGCGATCGCGGCCCCGAAGTTCGGCACGGTCTTCACGGACCACATGGCGCGGATCAGCTGGAACTCGACGGACGGGTGGGTCGACCGCCGCATCGAGAAGTACGGCCCCCTCCTGCTGGACCCGGCGACCGCCGTCCTGCACTACGCGCAGGAGATCTTCGAGGGCATGAAGGCGTACCGCCACGCCGACGGGTCCGTGTGGACGTTCCGCCCCGAGGCGAACGCGGCGCGCTTCGCCCGCTCGGCCCACCGCCTCGCGCTCCCGGCCCTGTCCGTCGACGACTTCGTCGGGTCGATCACGGCGCTCGTGCGCACGGACGTCGACTGGGTGCCCAGCGGCGACGAGGCGAGCCTCTACCTGCGCCCGTTCATGTACGCGTCGGAGGCGTTCCTCGGCGTGCGTCCGTCGCTCGAGGCCGAGTACCTGGTGATCGCCTCCCCGGTGGGGCCCTACTTCTCGGGCGGCGTGAAGCCCGTGTCCATCTGGGTCGACCGCGAGTACAGCCGCGCGGGCGCCGGGGGCACCGGTGACGCGAAGTGCGGCGGCAACTACGCCTCCAGCCTGCTCCCGCAGGTGGTCGCGCAGCAGCACGGGTGCGAGCAGGTGTGCTTCCTCGACTCCGGCACGCGGACGTTCCTCGAGGAGCTCGGCGGCATGAACGTGTTCGTCGTCAAGGCGGACGGCTCGGTCGAGACCCCCGAGCTCAGCGGCTCGATCCTCGAGGGCGTGACGCGCTCGTCGATCATCCGCCTTCTCACCGACCGCGGGCACGACGTGGTCGAGCGCCGCATCCCGCTCACCGACGTCCTCGCCGGGATTCAGGACGGCTCCGTGACCGAGGTGTTCGCGTGCGGCACGGCCGCCGTCATCACCCCCATCGGGCGCCTCGCGGGGTCCGACTTCGACCACACCATCGGCGGCGGCGAGGCGGGGTCGCTCACCATGGCGATCCGCGCCGAGCTCACCGACATCCAGACCGGGCGCGCGGCCGACCGCCACGGCTGGCTGCGCCGCCTCGCCTGAGTCGGGCGGCCCGTCCGCACCCGGCACGACGACGGGGTGCCCCTCCCGCGGGAGGGCACCCCGTCGTCGTGCGTGTCGGTCGGCGCGTGGGACGCGCGACGACCGGCAAATCAGACGGCGGTCGCCGGCCGCACGACGATGGTGCGCCCGGCGACTCCCGCGAGCAGCGACCAGACCGCGATGCCGATCAGCAGGTTGATGAGCCCGGACAGGGCCGCCGCCGTGACGTCGCTCGACCAGGCGAACGGGAGCACCGCGATCACGACGATGACGAGCGCCATGATCCAGCCGAAGAACGCGCGCGGGCGCGGCGTGCTGAGGATGAGCAGGTGCAGGACGCCCGCCGCGAGGACGGCGAGGATCGCCCCGTCGATCGCCCACGCGGCCTGGCGCGACCCCGTGCCGAACAGGTCGGGCGGCGGCACGAGCGTGATCGCGAAGATGCGCTCGAAGATGATCACGCCGAGCAGCCCGATGAGCGCGGCGACGAGCGCCGTCGCCGCGGCGCCCGCCCAGAACCGGCCCGCCTCGACCGCGAGGCGCGGGTCCGCGGGATTGACGGGCGGCCTCTGCTCGGGGAAGCCGGCCTGCGGGTCCGTCGGGGGGATCGCGGGGGGCTGGGCGTGCTGCGGCACGGGGGGCTGCCCGTACCGGCGCGTCGGGGGGTTCTGCGGGTCGTAGCCGCCCGGCGTCGGGTCGCTCATCGTCACTCCTCGGTCGGTCGCCGCCGTGCCCGAGGGCGGTGGGCGGCTCGGTGGATGGACGCTCGTGTCCATCCTCGCCGAACCTGTGGCACCATGTGCCCTGTGACACACCTCGTCTCCCAGCTCATTATCGAGTAGCGCGCCCGGTAGCACTCACCGGACGCGCAGACCTCCCGCACCCTCGGGGGGTTTTTTTGTTGCTGGGCACCACCCCCGCCCGGCGGCACGGATGCCGGGCCTCCCGCCTCACGAGGGCCCCGCCCGGCGTCCTGGGAGACGGACCAGAGGGGCGGGCGCTGCGGCGTCCGCGACACGACGAACGGCAGGAAGAGGCACCATGACCTCGGCGACGACCCCCGTGACCGGCCCCCGCGAGGCCCGGGTCTTCCACGTCTACGACACGACCCTGCGCGACGGCGCGCAGCAGGAGGGCATGAACCTCTCCGTCGCCGACAAGCTCGCCATCGCCCCGCTGCTCGACGAGCTCGGCGTCGGGTTCATCGAGGGCGGCTGGCCGGGCGCGGTGCCCAAGGACACGGAGTTCTTCCGCCGCGCTGCCAAGGAGCTCGACCTGCGCCACGCCGTGCTCGCGGCGTTCGGCTCGACCCGCAAGGCCGGGCTGCGCGCGTGGGACGACCCGCAGGTCCGGGCGCTCGTCGACTCGGAGGCGCCCGTCGTGACGCTCGTCGCCAAGTCGGACGTGCGGCACGTCGAGCGTGCGCTGCGCACGACGCCCGACGAGGGGCTCGCCATGATCACCGACACGGTGTCGTTCCTCGTGGGCGAGGGCCGGCGGGTCGTCGTCGACGCGGAGCACTTCTTCGACGGCTACCGGCACGACCCGGCGTTCACGCGCTCCGCCGTGCAGGCCGCGTTCGAGGCCGGGGCCGAGGTCGTCGCCCTGTGCGACACCAACGGCGGGATGCTGCCGACCTGGGTCGTCGAGATCGTCGAGGAGCTGCGCGACGCCGTCGGGCTCCCGCACGGGCGCGACGCGCTCCCGGGCGACGCGCTGCTCGGCATGCACGCGCACAACGACTCGGGGTGCGCCGTCGCGAACACGCTCGCGGCCGTCGAGGCCGGCGCGGCCCACGTCCAGGGGACGGTCAACGGGTACGGGGAGCGCACGGGCAACGTCGACCTGCTGACGGTCGTCGCGAACCTCGAGCTCAAGCACGGGCTGCGGACCCTGACCGGAGAGGGGCTCGAGGAGTCCACGCGCATCTCGCACGCGATCAGCGAGATCACCAACATCTCCCCGTACGCGCGCCAGCCGTACGTCGGCGCGAGCGCGTTCGCGCACAAGGCGGGGCTGCACGCGAGCGCGATCAAGGTCGACCCGGACCTCTACCAGCACATCGACCCGACGGCGGTCGGCAACGACATCCGCATGCTCGTCTCCGACATGGCCGGTCGCGCGTCGATCGAGCTCAAGGGCCGCGAGCTCGGCTTCGACCTGTCGGGCCAGGGCGAGCTCCTCACGCGCGTGACCAACCGCGTGAAGGACGACGAGGCGAACGGCTACACCTACGAGGCCGCGGACGCGTCGTTCGAGCTGCTGCTCCGCGAGGAGATCACGGGCGAGCGCCCCCCGTACTTCCGCGTCGAGAGCTGGCGCACGATCGTCGAGCGGGCCGGGTCGCGCGGCACCGAGGCCACGGCGGAGGCGACCGTCAAGCTCCACGCCGGGGGCGAGCGCATCGTCACGACCGGCGAGGGGAACGGGCCCGTCAACGCGCTCGACCACGCGCTCCGGCTCGCGCTCGGCCGCGTCTACCCCGAGATCGACGTGTTCGAGCTCATCGACTTCAAGGTCCGCATCCTCGACACCGAGCAGGGGACCGATGCGATCACGCGCGTCCTCATCGAGACGACCGACGGCTCGACCTCGTGGTCGACGGTCGGCGTCGGGCCGAACCTCATCGAGGCCGCCTGGGAGGCGCTGACCGACTCCGCGATCTACGGGCTGGTCCACGCGGGCGTCGACCCGCGCTGAGCCGTCACCGGACCCCCGTGACCGACGTCTCCCGTCGAGCCGGGGCCCCGCGGGCTTAGGGTGGACGGGTGCGTGGTGAGTACAAGGTTCCCGGTGGCAAGCTCGTGGCGGTCGACGTCGAGGTGGAGGCCGGGCGGCTCGCTCGCGTCGCGGTGAGCGGCGACTTCTTCCTCGAGCCGGACGACGCGCTCGAGGACATCGACGGCGCGCTCACGGGCATGCCGGAGACGGCGACGGTCGCGCAGCTCGCGAGCGCCGTCCAGGGCGCTCTCGGCGAGGACGTCACGATGATCGGCTTCTCGCCGGAGGCGGTCGCCATCGCCGTCCGGCGAGCCCTCGGGCACGCGACGGGCTGGGGCGACCACACCTTCGAGATCGTGCACGAGGGCCCGGAGGAGCCGGCGATGCACCTCGCGCTCGACCAGGTGCTCACCGAGGAGCTCGACGCCGGCCGCCGCGGCCCGACGCTGCGGATCTGGGAGTGGGCGTCGCCCGCGGTGATCATCGGGTCGTTCCAGTCGCTGCGCAACGAGGTGGACCCGGAGGGCGCCGAGCGCCACGGCGTGACGGTCGTGCGCCGCATCTCCGGCGGGGGCGCGATGTTCGTCGAGCCGGGGAACACCATCACCTACTCGCTCTACGTGCCCGGGTCGCTCGTCGAGGGCCTGAGCTTCGAGCGCTCCTACGCGTTCCTCGACGACTGGGTGCTCGGCGCGCTCGCGGACGTCGGTGTCGAGGCGACGTACAAGCCGCTCAACGACATCGCGTCGCCCGCAGGCAAGATCGCGGGCGCGGCGCAGAAGCGCCTGCGCGGGGGAGCGGTGCTCCACCACGTGACGATGGCGTACGACATCGACGCCGACAAGATGACCGAGGTGCTGCGCATCGGCCGCGAGAAGCTCTCCGACAAGGGCACGACGAGCGCGAACAAGCGCGTCGACCCGGTGCGCTCGCAGACGGGCATGGCGCGCGAGGACGTCATCGAGGCGTTCAAGCGGCACTTCCGGTCGCGCTACCGGACGGTCGAGGGCAAGGTCACGCCCGAGGAGCGCGAGCGCGCCCAGGAGCTCGCGCGCACGAAGTTCTCGACGCCGGAGTGGACCGCGCGCGTCCCGTGACGCCGTCACCCGCGAGGTAGAGCTGCCGGTCGCGAGGTAGAGCTCCCGGGGTTCTACGTCGCGACCGCGAGCTCTACCTCGGCGTGGGTCGCGGGCCGAAGACGGCGGTGCCGACGCGGACGATCGTCGCGCCCTCGGCGATCGCGAGCTCGAGGTCGCCGCTCATGCCCATCGACAGCTCGCGCGCGTCTCCGGTCCCGGGAGCGCCCGAGCCCGCGACGGCGTCGCGCACCTCGCGCAGGCGCGCGAATCCCGCGCGCACCAGCGTCTCGTCGGGGGCGTTCGCGCCGATCGTCATGAAGCCTCGCAGGCGCAGCCCGTCGAGCGCCGCGACGGCGGTCGCGAGGGCGGGGGCGTCGTCGGGCCGGACGCCCGACTTGGACTCCTCGCCCGAGACGTTGACCTGGACCAGGACGTCGAGCACGCGGCCGTCGCGCGCACAGCGCGCCGCGAGCGCCTCGGCGAGCGCGAGCGAGTCCACGCTCTCGACGCCCGTGGCGGTCGCGAGCACCTGGTTGACCTTGTTGCGCTGCAGGTGGCCGATCATGTGGACCTCGACACGCCCCGCGGCCACGAGGTCGGCGAGGTCGGGGGCCTTCGCGACGAGCTCCTGGACGCGGTTCTCGCCGATCAGGTCCGCGCCGGCCTCGACGACCGCGCGCACGGCGTCCGCCGGCTGCGTCTTGGTCGCCACGAGCAGCCGCACGTCCGACGGCGCACGCCCGGCCGCGCGGGCGGCGTCGTCGACCCTGCTCCGCACCCGGGCGAGGTTCTGCGCGATCTGCGCGGGCAGCACGGACGACGGGTCGGGGAGGGGCATGCGGTCAGTCTAGGCCGGGCGGGTCGCCCGAGACCCGGGTCGTCTCAGGGTGGTCCCGGATCCGCACCGGCACCCTGATCGGCGAGAATGGTGCGCGAAAGGACGGTGCCGTGAAGACACTGCTCAACATCATCTGGCTCGTGTTCGCCGGGCTGTGGCTCGCCCTGGGCTACGTCCTGGCGGGCATCATCTGCTGCATCCTCATCGTCACGATCCCGTTCGGCATCGCGTCGTTCCGCATCGCCGGGTACGCGCTGTGGCCGTTCGGCCGCACGGTCGTGGACAAGCCGACCGCGGGCGCGTGGTCGACGATCGGCAACGTCATCTGGGTGGTCGTGGCCGGGATCTGGCTCGCGATCGGTCACGTCGTCACCGCGATCCCGCTGTTCGTGTCGATCATCGGCATCCCGCTCGGGATCGCGAACCTCAAGATGATCCCCGTCTCGCTCCTGCCGCTCGGCAAGGACATCGTCCCGACCGACGCCCCGTACACCGCCTACCAGCGCTGACGGACCGCGAGGTAGAGCCCCGGTACCGCGAGGTAGACCAGGCCTCTACCTCGGCCGACCGGGGCTCTACCTCGCGATCGGGGCCGTGGTGCCCGCCGTGAGGCGCAGGAGGTCCGACGGCGCGAGGCCGACGTCGAGGCCGCGGCGGCCACCCGAGACGTAGACGGCGTCGAACGCGCGCGCGGTGTCGTCGAGGAACGTGCGGTGGCGCTGCTTCTGGCCCAGGGGCGAGATGCCGCCGACGACGTAGCCCGTCGCGCGCTCGGCCGCGGCGGGCTCGGCCATGCTCGCCTTCTTGCCGCCCGCCGCCTTGGCGAGGGCCTTGAGGTCGAGCTGACGGTCGACGGGCACGATCCCCACGACGAGCGCGGCGCCGTCGACGACCGCGAGCAGGGTCTTGAACACCTGCTCCGCGGGCACCCCGATCGCCGAGGCCGCCTCGAGCCCGTAGGACAGGTCGCTCGACGGGTCGTGCTCGTACGGGTGCAGCGTGTGGGCGACGCCCTCGCGCTCGAGGAGCGCGACCGCGGGCGTGCCGGCGTGCGCGGACGACTTCGACTTCTTGGCCACGGCTCGATTCTGCCGCAGCGCCGCGCTACACGTTGACGTCGAGCAGCGACCCGATCGCGTAGGTCACGCCCATCGCGACCGCGCCGCCGACGACGGTCCGGATCGTCGCGCGCCGGGTCGGCGCGTTCCCGAGGCGCGCGGAGCCCCAGCCCGTGAGCACGAGCGCGAGCACGACGGCGACGAACGTGAGCGGGATGCGGATGGTCGCCGGGGCGAGCAGGATCGCCGCGAGCGGCAGCAGGCCGCCCACCGTGAACGACACGATGGACGCGACCGCGGCCTCCCACGGGCTGGTGAGCTCGTCGGGGTCGATGTGCAGCTCGGCGTCGGCGTGCGCGGCGAGCGGGTCGCGCTCGGTGAGCTGGACCGCGACCTGGCGCGCGAGGTCGGGTGTGAGCCCTTTCGCCTCGTAGATCCCCGCGAGCTCCGCGAGCTCGGCGTCCGGCATCTCGGCGAGCTCACGGCGCTCGGTCGCGAGCAGGGCCTTCTCGGTGTCGCGCTGCGTGCTCACGGAGACGTACTCGCCAGCCGCCATGGACAGCGCTCCCGCGAGGAGCGCCGCCCCGCCCGCCGTCGCGATGACGGGGATCGACGTGCTCGTCGCCGCGACGCCGACGACGACGCCCGCCGTCGACACGATGCCGTCGTTCGCGCCCAGGACCCCGGCGCGCAGCCGATTGAGGCGTGACCCGGTGCTCTCCGGGTGGTGGGGCTCGCCGGGGTGCCGGCCCGTGCGCGGTGCGTCGCTCATGGGTTCACCGTAGGGGCCTGCGCGCGCGCCGCGACCGGGAGCGGGGAGCGCGGCGTCGGCGTAGCGTCGGGACGTGGCGACGCGCGGCACGACGCTCCCCGGGGCGACCGGGGCCGTCGTCGTGCGCCCGGCCAGCACGGTGACGTGGGACGAGCTCGCGACCGTGTTCGGCGAGCGCGGCTATCCCGCGACGTGCTGGTGCCAGCGCCAGGTGCTCGGCGACCGCGTCTGGTACCGGACGCCGCCCGAGGAGCGGGCCCGGCTCCTGCACGAGCAGACGAGCTGCGACGACCCGGGAGCGCCGACCACGAGCGGCCTCGTCGCGTTCCTCGACGGCGAGCCCGCGGGCTGGGTCGCGGTCGGACCGCGCCCGACCTACCGGCGCCTGCGGGGGAGCCCGGTCCCGTGGACGGGGCGTGCGGCGGGCGACGCGCAGGACAAGGACGACGCGGGCGTGTGGGCCGTCGCGTGCTTCGTGGTGCGCGCGGGCTTCCGCGGGCTGGGGCTGACGTACGACCTCGCGCGGGCCGCCGTCGGGTACGCGCGCGAGCACGGCGCGACGGCGGTCGAGGGGTACCCGATCCTCGACCCGGCCGGCGCACCGATCACCTGGGGAGAGAACTCGGTCGGCAGCGTCCAGGCGTTCCGTGCGGCGGGCCTGGTGGAGGTGGCGCGCCCGACGACGCGACGCCGGGTCATGCGCCTCGACCTGCGTCCCGCGGACGGCTGAGGCGGCGCGGCCCGGCGAAAAGGGTGCGACCGGCGCCCGCGTCGTGGTGTCTGATCGACCTGTGACGATCGAGACGCGCACCCTCGGGGTCGACGAGCTGGGCGAGGTCGTCGACGTGCTCCGCTCGTGGCAGGACGACGCTGCGCCGCTGCAGCTCCATCCCGGCGACGTGGGCTGGTACTGGCGGTTCGGCGCTCCGGCGACCGCCGCCGCGCTGCGGACGTGGCGCCGCGACGGACGAGTGGTCGCCGTCGGGCTGCTCGACGGCCCCGACCTGCTCCGCCTGGGGATCGCGCCGGACCTGCAGCGCGACGACGAGCTCGCGCGCCGCCTCGCCGAGGACGCCGGGCGACCCGAGCGGGGCGTGCTGGGGCCGGGCGGAGCGTCGGTCGAGGCACCGGTGGGTGCCCTCGTGGACGAGCACCTGGCCGCGGCGGGCTGGCGCGTCGACGAGCGGTGGGCGCTCCTGCGCCGCGACCTGGCCGCGCCGGTGGAGGACTCGGGGGTCCGGGCGCGCGAGGTCGGGCCGTCGGAGGCCGCCGCGTGGGCCGAGGCGCTGCGCTCGTCGTTCGGCGGGACGCGGGCCGCGCCGGAGCGCTGGCACGCCCTGGCGACCGGGCTCCCGTACGGCGACGCGCGGTGTCTCCTCGTGCACGACGGCGCGCCGGTCCCCGACGACCCGGCCCGCGCCGGTCACGAGCCCGCGGCAGCGGTGATCGCGGTGTGGTCCGCCGGCCCGGGACGTCCCGGGCTGATCGAGCCGATGGGGGTGCACGCCGACCACCGTCGTCGGGGCCTGGGCCGGGCAGTCACCCTCGCCGGCCTGGCGGCGCTCCGCGCGCTGGGCGCGTCGAGCGCGCTCGTCGCGACGCCGGCGTCCAACGTCGGGGGCGTCGCCACGTACGTCGCCGCGGGCTTCGTCCACCTGCCGGAGCGGTTCGACCGGCGGCGCGAGGCCGTCTGACCGCACCGCTCGCCGGGGGTGAGACCGTCGGCGCAGGTCACGTCCCGTCCCCTACGCTGCTCGGCGTGACGCAGGGGAACTCCACGACCGACCGACCGACCACGCGCGCGGAGCGCTACGAGCACGGGCAGGCGGTGTTCGGCGCCGTCAACGAGACGGCGCCCGCCGCGATCGCCGAGGCGCTCGCGGGCGTCTCGCCCGAGCTCGAGCACCAGATCTCGGCCTGGGCGTACGGCGAGATCTACGCGCGGCCGCACCTGGAGCCGCGCGACCGGCAGCTCGTCACCCTCGGGATGCTCAGCGCCCTCGGCGGGTGCGAGCCGCAGCTCGAGATCCACGTCCGCACCGCGCTCGACGTCGGGCTGACGCCGCAGGAGATCGTCGAGGCGCTCCTGCAGGCCGCCGTCTACTGCGGGTTCCCGCGGGCGCTCAACGCGACGGCCGTGGCCAAGCAGGTCTTCGCCGAGCGCGGGCTGCTCCCCGTCGACTGAGCGGCCGGGCCCGGCGGCGCCCCGACCCGCGGCGCGCGGCCGGTGCACCCGGCCCGCGACGCCCGGCTGGTGGTGGTACCCGACCCCGTGCCGCCCGGCCGCGGCGCTCGTCGCGGCACCGGTCTACAGGGGCCCGACGGCCAGCACGGTCACGACCGGCTCGCCCGCCTCGTCGCTCGCCGCGAGGTCGACGCTCGCCGTGATCGCCCAGTCGTGGTCGCCCGCCGGGTCGTCGAGCACCTGCCGCACGAGCCACGTGCCCGCGGGGACGACGCCGCCCGGGGCGTGCTCCGCCGTCGGGCCCTCGTGGCCGGCCGGCAGCTCGGCGCCCGCCTCGACGACGCGGAACAGCGCCGCGGAGCGGGCCCCGGGCCCGATGCCGATCGCGTCGTCGCCCTGGTCCTCGAAGAGCGGGTCGAGCGCGTCGCCCCACGCGTCCGCGTCCCAGCCCGCGCCGCCGTCGAGCGCGCCGAGCGCGCGGTAGTCCTCGCGGGACGCGAGCTCGACGCGGCGGAACAGCGCGTTGCGCACGAGGCGCCGGAACGAGCGCGGGTTGCCCGTGACCGGCCGGGTCGGCGCCTCGGCCCCCGCGCCCGAGAGCGGGCCGTCGCCCACCTCGGTGTCCGCGTCGTCGTCGACCGGGTGGGCGAGGCGCTCCCACTCGTCGAGGAGCGACGAGTCGACGCCGCGGACGAGCTCGCCGAGCCACTCGACGATCTCCTGGACCTCCTCGGTGCGGTGCTCCTCGGGGACCACCTGGCGCAGGGCGCGGTAGGCGTCCGCGAGGTAGCGCAGCACGACGCCCTCGGTGCGCTCGAGCCCGTAGACGGACACGAACTCGGCGAACGTCATGGCGCGCTCGACCATGTCGCGGACCACGGACTTGGGGGAGAGCTCGGCGTCCGCGACCCACGGGTTGGACCGCTTGTACATGGCGAACGCGGGCGCCAGCAGCTCCTCGAGGGGCTGGGGCCACGTGATCTCCTCGAGCAGCGCCATGCGCTCCTCGTACTCGTACCCCTCGGCCTTCATCGCGGCGACGGCCTCGCCCTTGGCGGCGTTCTGCTGGGCGTAGAGCACCTGGCGCGGGTCGTCGAGCGTCGCCTCGATGACGGAGACGACGTCGAGCGCGTGGGTCGCGCCCTCGACGTCGAGCAGGTCCAGGGCCGCGAGCGCGAACGGCGAGAGCGGCTGGTTGAGCGCGAACTCGCGCGGCAGGTCGCCGACGAGGCGCACGCTCGGGCGGTAGCCCGCGGGGCGCGACGGGTCGGGCACGCGCACGCGCTCGACGATCCCCGCGACCCGCAGCGAGCGGTAGATGCGGAACGTCTGGCGCACGTGCTCGCGGCGCTGGGTGTCGGTGTCGTGGTTCGCGAGGAGCAGGTGCCGCATGGCCTCGACCGGGTCGCGGCGCGGGTCGGACGCGTCGACGTGCCCGCCGCGGCCGTGCTGGGCGGTGCGCGCGAGGACGTTGAGCACCATGGCGTGCGTGACGGTGAAGTGGCTCGTCAGCGGCTCGGGCTCCGCGTCGCGCAGGCGCTCGAACGTCGCGTCGGTCCAGTTGACCGAGCCCTGCGGCGCCTTCTTGCGGACGATCTTCTTGAGCTTCTTGGGGTCGTCGCCGGCCTTGGCGAGCATCTTGCGGTTCTCGATGACGTGGTCGGGCGCCATGACGAGGACCTCGCCCACGGTGTCGTAGCCGGCGCGGCCCGCGCGCCCCGCGATCTGGTGGAACTCGCGCGCCGTGAGGTGGCGCATGCGCTCGCCGTCGAACTTCACGAGGCTCGTGAGCAGCACGGTGCGGATCGGCACGTTGATGCCGACGCCGAGCGTGTCCGTGCCGCACACGACCTTGAGCAGGCCCGCCTGCGTGAGGCGCTCGACGACGCGCCGGTACTTGGGGAGCATGCCCGCGTGGTGCACGCCGACGCCGTGGCGCAGGAACTTGCTCAGCGTCTTGCCGAACCCGGTGCCGAAGCGGAAGTCGCCGAGCTCGGCCGCGATCGCCTCCTTCTCGGACTTCGTCGCGACGTTCATGGACAGCAGCGACTGCGCGCGCTCGACCGCGTCCTTCTGCGTGAAGTGCACGACGTACACGGGCGCGCGGCGCGTGCTGACGAGCTCCTCGATGACCTCGGTCAGCGGCTCGACGACGTAGCTGAAGTGCAGGGGGACCGGCCGCTGGGCCGTGGTCACCTCGGCGACGGGCCGGTCGGTGCGCTCCTCGAGCTCCTCGACGAACCGGGTCGTGTCGCCGAGCGTCGCGGACATGAGCAGGAACTGGGTGTTCGGCAGCTCGAGCAGCGGCACCTGCCACGCCCAGCCGCGCTGCGGGTCGGCGTAGAAGTGGAACTCGTCCATGACGACCTGGGAGATCGCGTCCTCGTCGACAGGTCCGGCGGCGACACCGTCACCGCCGCCGCGGCGCAGCGCGATGTTCGCGAGGATCTCCGCCGTGCAGCAGATGATCGGGGCGTCGGGGTTCACGGCGGAGTCGCCCGTCGTCATGCCGACGTTCTTGGACCCGAACGCCGCGACGAGCGCGAAGAACTTCTCGCTGACGAGCGCCTTGAGCGGCGCGGTGTAGTACGTCCGGCCGCCGCGGCCCGAGCGGTGCGCGGCGAGCGCCGCGAACTGCGCGCCCATCGCGACGAGCGACTTCCCCGAGCCGGTGGGCGTCGAGAGGATGACGTGCGAGCCGGTGACCAGCTCGATGAGCGCCTCGCTCTGGTGCGGGTACAGCTCGAGGCCCTGCTCGGTCGCCCACGTGGTGAACCCCTCGTAGAGCGCGTCCGGGTCGGGGGCCTTGCCCGTCGGTGCGGGCACGTGCGCGAGGAGAGCCGGGGTGCGGCCGGTCGTGGTGGTCACGGGACGAGTCTGTCAGGTGCGGAGCGCCGGGGTCGTCGGCAGCCCGGTCGCGCCGGTCCCGGGGCCGACGCGGACCGGGCGGTGCCGAACCCGGGGTCGTTCCCCGGTTCGCCGTCGAACTGGGGAACGACCCCGGGTTCGGCAGAACGGGTGGATCGACCCACGGGGGTTGATAGCGCTGTCAGCGTGTGCGAGGGTATGGCGCGGGACCGGCGTCGAGGCCGGTCCCGGCCTCCGAGTCATCGACGACCACCGACCCCACGCCGCCGTGGGACCAAGGGGAGCACCGCATGCGGGCAGACAGCGCTGTCGACACCGATCGCGAACCATTCCCGGGACGTACCGGACCGTCACGCTCTCGCCCGCGGCGTCGCGGCGCGCGTCGGCGTCGCGCGGGCGCGGTCGTCGCCCTGACTACTGCGGCGAGCCTCGCGCTCCCGCTGGCCGCGTCCGCGTCGCCGGGGCTTGCATCGCCCACGACCACCACCGGGACGGAGGCAGCGACGAGGTCCGACGCCGCCGCTGCCGCCGTCGAGGGCCCGCTGGTCGACTACGTCAACCCGTTCATCGGGACCAAGGACGACGGCAACACCTACCCGGGCGCCGCCGTCCCCTTCGGCATGGTGCAGCTCTCCCCGGACAACGGGCACAACGTCGGGTACGACTACGACCGCATGTCGGTCCGCGGGTTCTCGCTCGTGCACCTCTCCGGCGTCGGCTGCGGCCTCGGCGGTCCCCTCCCGACCCTGCCGACGACGGGCGCCATCACCTCGACCGACTACGGCCAGTACGCGCTCGGCTTCTCGCACGACGACGAGGAGGCCTCGCCCGGGTACTACCGCGTGGGTCTCCAGGCGGCAGCCGGCACGATCGAGGCCGAGCTCACCGCGACCGCGCGCACGGGCGTCCAGCGGTACACCTTCCCCGCGACGGCGCAGGCCAACGTCCTGCTCAACGCGGGCCAGGCGCTCAACCGGGTCACGGAGTCCGACGTGCGCGTCGTCGACGACCGCACGGTCGAGACACGCATCACCGTCCGCGGCTTCTGCCAGGACACCGAGCCGCAGACGATCTGGACCCGCACGACCTTCGACCGCCCCTTCGTCGCGCACGGCACGTGGGACGGCTCGACCGTCACCGCGGGCTCGGACGCCGCGTCCGGCGGCGAGGGCCGTCGCGGCGCGTACGTCACGTTCGACACGACCGGCGGCGACCTCGACGTCGAGGCCGTCACCGCGATGAGCTACGTGGGCGCCGACGGCGCCGCGGCGAACCTCGCCGCAGAGACCGGCACCTTCGACGCCGTGCACGACGCCGCGCGCTCGGCCTGGGAGGAGCGCCTCGGCCTGGTGCGGGTCGCGCAGGGCGACCCGGACGACCTGCGCACCTTCTACTCCTCGCTCTACCGCAGCTTCCTCGCGCCGAACGTCGGCTCCGACGTCGACGGGCGCTACCGCGGCTGGGACCAGGAGGTCCACGCCGCGGAACCGGACTTCACCTACTACCAGAACTACTCGCTCTGGGACACGTACCGCACCCAGCAGCAGCTCCTGTACCTGCTCGCGCCCGACGAGTCGGCCGACATGGCGCTCTCGCTCGTGCGCCAGGGCCAGCAGGGCGGGTGGCTCCCGCGCTGGGGGTACGGCACGGTCGAGACGAACATCATGACCGGCGACCCGGCGACGCCGTTCCTCGTCAGCGCCTGGCGCCAGGGCCTGCTCGCGGGCCACGAGGAGGAGGCGTACGCGGTCCTGAGGGAGAACGCCGACGGCGTCCCGCCCGCCGACTCGCCCTTCAACGGGCGCGCGGCGAACGTCGAGTACCTGCGCGACGGGTTCGTCCCGCACGAGCCGGCGCGCTCGGGCAAGCCGGGGGACTACGACCTCCAGCACGGCGCCTCGGCGACCATGGAGTACGCCTTCGCCGACGCCATGCTCTCGACGATGGCCCGCGGCCTCGGCCACGACGAGGACGCCGACCGCTACGCCGCCCGCGGCCAGGGATACCGCAACGTGTTCGACCCGCGCACGGGCAACTTCCGGGCGCGCAACGCCGACGGCTTCTTCGTGGGTGATGCGGACCCCGCGCACTCCGACGGGTTCCACGAGGGCACGGCGGTGCAGTACCAGTGGCTCGTGCCCCAGGACGTCCCCGGCCTGTTCGACCTCATGGGCGGCACCGACGCCGCAGTCGACCGCCTGGACGCGTTCTTCGCGTACGACGAGCTCGTCGCCGACCCCGCGCGCGTCGCGAGCGAGGTGTGGGTCAACGGCACGTACGACTACTACGGCTGGGAGACCTACAACCCGAACAACGAGCCGAACCTCCACGCGCCGTACGTCTACCTGTGGACGGGCCAGCCGTGGAAGACGACGGACGTCGTGCGCGCCGCGGCGACGCTCTTCACCGACGGCCCGGACGGCGTCACGGGCAACGACGACCTCGGCACGATGTCCGCGTGGCACGTGCTGTCGTCGATCGGCGTGTACCCGATCGTGCCGGGCACCGACCTCTGGGGCCTCACGACCCCGCTGTTCGACGACGTGACGATCACGCTCGACCCGGAGGTCTTCGGTCGCGACGCGCTGCACCTCACGGCCGACGGCGTCGCGCCCGACGCGCACTACACGCAGTCCGTGTCGCTCGGCGGCGAGCCGCTGGACCGCGCCTGGGTCACGGGCGACGAGCTCACCGCGGCGGGCACGCTCGACGTGACCGTCGGCACCGCGCCGTCCGCGTGGGCGACCGACCCCGCGGTCTCGCCGGGCGCCGTCGTGCCCGCGGACGGCACGGTCGAGCGCCTGTTCGTCGGCGCGACGCCGCGGCAGCCGGTCGTCGCCCCGGGCGGGCGGACGGAGGTCGCGGTCCAGGTCGTCGCGCAGGGCGCGGGGACGACGAGCGGCACGCTCGAGGTGACGTCCGACGGCGCGGTGACCGCGACGACCGACCTGGCGGACTGGACCGCCGAGTCCGACGGCCTGCCGGCCACGGTCGAGGGCACGGTGACGATCGACGCACCCGCCGACGCCGAGCCGGGGACCCACACGGTGCGGCTCGTCGTGCGCGACGCCGCGGGGATCGAGGCGGTCCGCGAGGTCTCGGTCGTCGTGTCCGGGGAGTCGTGGATCGCCGACGCCTTCGACAACGTCGGCATCGGCGACCCCGGCGCGGCCAACGCGAACCTCGACGGCTCGGGCGCGTACCTCCTGCGCGACCTGCTCGCGGACCTCGGCGTGGTCCAGGGCCTCGAGCTGACCGTCCCGGGCACCGACCTGACGTACCTGCTCGGCGCCCCGCCCGCGGGCGAGCCCGACAACGTCGCGGCGGACGGCCAGGTGCTCGAGGTGCCCGAGGCGCAGCGTGCCGCGCGCACGCTCTCGGTCGTCGGGACGGCGACGCACGGCACCCAGCGCGGCGACCTCGTCCTCGGGTTCGCGGACGGGACGAGCCAGACCGTCCAGGTCGCCCTGAGCGACTGGTGCACGGGCTCGCCCGAGCCGGGCAACATCCTCGTCGCCAAGCCGGGCGCACGGGGCAACGGGACCGGGACGGACGCGTTCGGCTGCGGGCTCTACGCGACGGCGCCCGTCGCCGTGCCCGACGGCAAGGTGCTCACGAGCCTCACCCTGCCGCGCAACACGCGGTTCCACGTGTTCGCGGTCGCGACCGACGCGACGGGGGCCGTCCCCGCGCCGCAGGTCGAGGTCACGGCGCAGGCGCGCTGCCTCGGCGGCAAGGCGTTCGTCGCGGTGCGCGCGCTCAACACCGGCGAGCAGCCCGTCGCGGTCGAGCTCGCGACCCCGTACGGCTCGAAGCTCTTCGGCGTCGTCGCGCCCGGGTCGAACGCGTACCAGTCGTTCGCCACCCGGGCCGCCGCCGTCGAGGCGGGCGACGTCACGGTCACCGTGACGACGCCCGACGGCGAGCCCCAGCAGGTCACGGCCGCGTACGACGCCGTGTCCTGCTCCTGACCGACGGCGGTGCGGGGCCGGCAGGACCGGGCCCGCACCGCCGTCGTGCACGCACGCAGACCGACACCGACATCGACGAGAGGGACGACCCATGACCGGTACGACGACGTACCCGGCCCCGCGAGCCCGCGACCGCCGGACCACCGCGCCGCTCGCCCTGCTGGCAGCGCTGACGACGCTCGCGCTCGTGCTCGCCGCGGCGCTCCAGGCGCCCGCAGCGCGCGCCGCCGAGGGATTCACGCCGACCGAGGTGGTCGGCGCCGGCACGACCTGGCGCTACCTGGACGACAACACCGACCCCGCTGCGGGGAACGCGGACCGGACCGTGTGGGCCGACCCGGCGTTCGACGACGCGGCGTGGAAGACCGGCCGGCCGGGCTTCGGCGCGGTCAACGGGACCGCGAGCGGCATCGGCGGCGGCCACACCATCACGACCCTGCTCGACTACTGGATCACGCAGACGCCCAAGGTCGTCGTGCCCGCCTACTTCTTCCGCACGACCGTGACCCTCGACGAGGCGACGCTCGACGAGATCACCGGCCTGCGCGGGACGCTCGTCTACGACGACTCCGCCACCGTGTACGTCAACGGCGAGCGCGTCGCCGGGTGGGGCGACTCGATGATCACCCGAAACCTGCAGTACCAGGACAAGGCCGGCGCGACCGCGCCGCTGCGCGAGACGCTCGTCGTCCCCGCCGACGTGCTCGTCCCGGGCGAGAACACGATCGCGGTGGAGATCCACCAGTGCAACGCGACGAGCTCGGACGTCTTCTTCTCCCTCGCGCTCTCCACGACCGACGACCCGTCGATGCCGTTCCCGCAGGACGTCCTCGACCGGACCTACGCGTCCGACGCGACGCCGTCGGCCCCGACCGGGCAGGACTGGTTCACCTGGATGCTGCGCGGGTTCGCCGACCTGCGCGCGAACCACCCGGAGATCCTCTCGCCCAACGAGCCCGGCCAGCCCACGAGCGCCAACGACCTCGGCTCGCTCGCGCGCAACAACGCCTACGTCGCCGGGGACCTGCAGGTGCAGCGTGCCCTGACCGACGGGCGGGGCTCCGCCTACGAGACCATGGCGGACGCGCTCGGCAGCGAGCTCGGGCCGATCTACCGCGACGCGCTCGCCGACGGCCGGCTCCCCAAGACGAAGGCCCTGCTGTCCGGGCGCGTCGAGAAGTCGGTCGGCAACCACGAGCCCGCCAAGGCCGCGTACGACTACAAGCGCCCGTTCGTCCGCCTCGGCTTCACGTCCGCCGGCGGTCACGTCAACGCGTTCGAGTCCTCCGGCAGCTACGAGGGGCTGCGCACCAACGGCTCGTTCCCCAGCGGGCACACCAACCACGGCTACGCGCAGGGCACCGTGCTCGCCACGCTCCTGCCGGAGCTCGCGCCGCAGATCCTCGCGCGGGCGTCCGAGTACGGCGACAACCGCCTGGTCACCGGCTTCCACTACCCGCTCGACGTCATGGGCGGCCGCATGACCGGGCAGAACATCGCGCAGCTCCGGTGGTCCGACCCCGCGTTCCGCGTGCTCCTCGAGCAGGCCCGGACCGAGCTCGTCACCGTGCTGGAGCGAGCGTGCGGCGACGAGATCGCGGTGTGCGCGCAGGACCAGGTGCCCTACCTCCCCACGGACCAGGCGCTCGCGGTCTACGACCAGCGCCTCACGTACGGGTTCCCGCGCGTCGGGGAGGCGGGCCGGGAGGTCCAGGTGCCCGCCGGCGCCGAGGACCTGCTGCGCACGGCGTTCCCCGACCTCACGGGCGACCAGCGCCGCCTCGTGCTCGCCGCGACCGCGCTCGACTCGGGCTACGCGCTCGACGTCGCGGGCGAGGCCGAGTGGCAGCGCCTCGACCTCGCGTCCGCCATGGCGGCGGACGTCGTCGTGAACGCCGACGGCACGCTCACCGTGGACGGCGAGGTCGTCGGCGAGCCGACGGCGCCGCTCGTCGACGTCGAGACGTCCGCGCGCTGCCTCGCCGGCGCGCCCTACGTCGCGGTCCGCGCCCGCAACCTGTCCGACGGCGTGCTCGCCGTCGCGCTCGTGACCGGCGCGGGGGAGAGGACCTTCGCCGCGGTGGCCGCCGGCGCGAACGCGTACCAGTCGTTCGCGGTGCGGGACATGGAGACGGGGGCGGACGTGCCCGTGACCGTCACGGCGACCGGTCCGGGCGGCACGACCCAGGCGGTCACGCGGGACGTCGTCGTCCCGGCCTGCGGCTGACGCACCGACCCGGGAGGCAGCCTGCGACACAGCGGGACGAGCCTCCCGGGTCACGTCCCGGGCGCCTCCGGACCAGGTCTCCCGGTCGACAAGCTGCCTGGCGTCCCGTCGACGTCTCGGGCACGCTGGTGCCCCCACCGACGACGGAGGCGCAGTGACCGAGGAGTACCAGGGCAAGCCGGCGACGCACGCGGAGACGCCGCAGGAGTGGCGCGCGTGGCTCGCCGCGCACCACGACGACCCGGAGCCGGGGGTGTGGCTGCTCACCTGGCGCCGCGAGAGCGGTCGCGCGACCTACGGGTACGAGCCGTGGATCGAGGAGGCGCTGTCCTACGGCTGGATCGACGGCCAGGCCGCGACGGTCGACGCCGACCGGCACGCGCTCTGGTTCACGCGCCGCCGGCGCGGCAGCCGCTGGACCCGGCTCAGCAAGGAGCGCGTCGCGCGCGTCGAGGCGGACGGGCGCATGACCGACGCCGGCCGCGCCGTCGTGGATGCGGCGAAGGCCGACGGGTCGTGGACGCGGCACGACGACGCCGAGGCCCTCGTGGTGCCCGACGACCTCGCCGCGGCGCTCGCCGAGCGACCCGGTGCCCGCGAGCGCTTCGACACGTTCACGCCGGGCGTCCGACGCTCGATCCTCGGCTGGATCGTCGAGGCGAAGCGACCGGAGACCCGTGCGCGCCGGATCGCGGAGACCGCCGAGCAGGCCGAGCAGGGCGTCGCGGCGCACCAGCCGCGCCGCTGACGCCCGTCAGCTCGGGACGCTCGACACCCCCACGTGCGCCGTGGTGAGGTCGGGGCCCTCGACGAGGAGCACGAAGTTGCCGTTGCCGTCCTCCGGCGTGAAGCTCCGGTCGGCGAACCGAGATCCCTCGGGGACCTCGACCACCGACGTGTCCTGGAGGAGGGGCCCGGCTCTCGGACCATGGTGAGCTCCTGCGCCAGACCCTCGCGGTGGGGTCTGGGTCGTCAGGAGAGGTCCCAGAGCAGCCGGTAGTAGGCGATGCGCTCGGGGTCCGGGTCGACGCCGTAGCCCGCGTAGACGTGGCCATCGTACCCCGGGCCGTAGTTCCACTCCGTGCTCCAGGCCGCGACGGCGAGGTCGGCCCAGCGGTCCGCGACCCCGAGCGAGCCGAGGTCGACGTGCGCGGCGAACGAGCCGTCGTCGTGCAGGAGCGTGTTCGGCACGCACGCGTCGCCGTGGCACACGACGAGACGGTCGACGGCCGGGGCCGCTCCGAGCCGGGCACGTGCTGCCGCGACGCCCAGGCCGCGGTGCTCCGGGAACCACCCGTCCGGGCCGTCTCCGCGGGCCAGGCGCGCGTCGGCGTTCGCCACGCGGTCCTCGACGGCCCACGTGAACGGGCACGAGGCGACGGGCAGCGCGTCGTGCAGCGCGCGCAGCCCCCGCCCGATCGCGAGCGCGGCGGTCGCCGGGTCCGCGACCCAGCGCGGCTCGACCGCCGACCGTCCTGGGACGGCGCGCGTGACGAGCCAGGCGCCGTCGTCGTCGGAGCCCTGGGCGAGGACGCGCGGGACCGGGGCGCGGTCGCCGATCCAGGCGAGACGCGCCGCCTCGCCCGGGAGGTCGATCTCGGGCGTCCCGGCCGCGACCCACTTGGCGAACCGGGTGCCGTCGGCACCGTCGAGCCGGAAGGTCAGGCCGCCGAGCTCGTTGCGCCACATGGGAGTGAGGACGTCGTCGCCCGCGAGCGCGCGGACGGCGTCGGGCACGACGACGTGGCCGGTCGGGACGGCGGCGAGCGGGGGACGGGTCATGCGCGCGATCCTCGCACGACGCCGGCCGACGCATCAGGAGCCGGGCCGCCGCACTCCCTCCGGACGGGGGCGCGGGACCCCGACGGCGGGAGCACCCTGCCGGTCCTGCGACGACGGAGGGAACGACGATGACGACCGTCCTCACGACACTGCCGACCTGGCCCCGCGTGCGCCGCGGCGCGAACGGGCACCCGGTCCAGACGCTCCAGCACCTGCTGCGCCACCGCGGGCACGAGCTCGCGGTCGACGGGCTGCTCGGGCCGCGCACCGAGGGCGCCGTCCGCGCCTTCCAGGACGTGGCTGGCCTCGACGTCGACGGCGTCGCGGGCGCGGCGACGTGGGCGGCGCTCGTCGTGGTGGTGCGCCGGGGGAGCGTCGGCGAGGCCGTGCGCGCGGTGCAGCGCGAGGCCGTCGCGCGGGACCTGTCCGGCGGACCCGACCCGGTGCTCACCATCGACGGGCAGCTCGGCCCCCGCACCGAGGCGTGGGTGCGCGGCTTCCAGGACGCGCTGCACGCGGGCTTTCCGGAGGTCGCCGTCGACGGCGTGGTCGGGCTCGTGACCTGGCGCTGCCTCGTCAGCGGGATGCTGTCGCACTGACCTCGGGCGCCGGTGCGGGCTCGGGCTCGGGCTCGGGCTGGGCACAGTCGAGGAGCGCCTCGCACGCGGCGAGCAGGCGCTCGCGCAGCACCGCACCGCGCTCGGCGAACTCGCGCTGGTGGCGCACGTACTCGGCCTTGCCCTCGGGCGTCTCGATCGCGACGGGGTCGAGCCCGTACGACGACACGTCGTAGGGCGACGCCTGCATGTCGACGACGCGGACGTCGCGCGCGAGCTCGAAGCAGTCGAGCACGAGGTCGCCGGGGACGGCGGGGGTGAGCTTGAGGGCCCACTTGTAGAGGTCCATGGTCGCGTGGAGGCACCCGGGCTGCTCCAGGGCGGGCTGGGTCTCGCGCGTCGGCTGCAGGCGGTTGAGCGGGCCGGCCTCGGGCGTGAAGAAGCGGAACGCGTCGAAGTGCGAGCACTGCACCGGGTGGGACTCGACGACGCGGTCGGTGCCGGCGTGCCCGAGGCGGAGCGGGAGCGGGTGGCGGTGGTCCCGGCCGGTGGCCCGGTCGCGGTAGACCATCGCCCACTCGTGCAGCCCGAAGCACCCGAACCGGCCGGGCCGCGAGGCGGTGGCGGCGAGCAGGGCGCGCAGGTAGCGCACGGTGTCGCCGCGGTCGGCGACGAACGCGTCGGCGTCGAGCGTCAGGCCCTCCGGCGTCTCGCGGTACCACCGCCACGCGGCGCGCGCCGCGTACGGGTCGGCGGGCTCGTCGTCGGGCCGGGGTGCGGTGCCGGGGGCGCGCACGTGGCCCGTCGGCCGGGCGAGCACGACGCCGGGGCCCGGGTGCCAACGGCGGAGCTGCGCCGGGCGCGTGGGGTAGTAGGTGAAGAGGAAGTCCTCGATCGCGTGCTTCTCGCCGAGCGGCTTGCGCTCCCGCCACCCGGCGGTGAACGCGTCGGCGCGCTCCGCGTGGGCGCGCTCGCGCGCCGTCCAGTCCTCGGCCACGAGCACGACGGGTGCGGCGACGGGGGTCGTCGAGGCGGTCGCGGTGGCGGTCGGGGGCACGGTTCCAGGGTACGAGAGCGCCGGGGGTCGCCGACGAGCCCGCCGACGAGACGCGTTTCACCCGGGCGGGCATTTTCCCGATGTGGGCAGGACCGGGAAGAATGCTCGTGAACGTGCTGTGAAGACCCGGCGCGTCCGCGCGGCCGACCACCGTCGACCCGCCACCCGAACGACCGATACGCGCGGCGAGGCCGCGGAGGAGCACCATGTCGCAGCCGCCCACGGCACCGCAGGACCCGTACCAGTTCGACCCCTACCGCCCGCACGGCGCGGACCCCGCGCAGCAGGCGCCGTCGCACGACGCCTGGGCGCCGCAGGGCGAGGCGCCGACGCAGCCGTACGGCTCGGCGGACGACGCGTACGCCGCCCCGGGCTACGGCGCGGCGCCCGAGCAGGCTCCCTACGGTGCGGGCCAGGCGCCCGCGTACGGCGCGGACCAGCAGCAGGCGTACGGCCAGCCGACCGGGTACGGCCAGCCGTACGGCGACGCCGCGCAGCAGCCGTACCCGCAGCCGTACCCGGACCCCGCGCAGCAGGCGTACGGCCAGCCCTACGGCGACCCGGCGCAGCAGCCGTACGGCAGCCCCTACGGGAACGGCTACTCGGCGTACACCGCGCCCGCCCCGTCGACGAGCACGATCGCGATCGTCGGGTTCGTCCTCGCGATCCTGGGCTTCCTCGGGAGCTGGATCCCGTTCGTCAACATCTTCGCCGCGCTGCTCGGCATCACGGGCGTCGTGCTCGGGTTCGTCGGGCTGTCCCAGGTGAAGCAGGGCAGGTCGGGCAAGGGCTTCTCGATCACGGCGATCGTCCTCGGCGTGCTGTCCGTCCTCGCGACGATCCTCATGTGGGTGGTCTTCGTCGTCGCGGCGAACGAGGCCTCGACGCAGTACGAGCAGACGCTGTCCGAGATCCAGGAGGACTCTGACCGGGCGTTCGGCGAGGCGACGGAGGACGTCCTCGCCAACGACCTCGGCGTCGAGTTCGGAACCTTCGAGGGCACGGCCGACGAGTACGGCTGGGTCGAGTCCGCGCTGCCGGTGACGTTCACCAACACGTCCGACGAGCCCCTCACGTTCGACATCGACGTCGACGCGGTCGCCGCCGACGGCACGGTGATCGAGAGCGACTGGGCCTACTCCGAGACCCTGGAGCCGGGCGCCTCGGAGACCGTCGAGATCTTCGACGTCATCGACGCCGAGAACCTCGAGGCCATGAAGACGGCCACGTTCGAGGTCACGCAGGCGAGCGCGTACTGATCCACCCTGCGGTCCCGGTCCGGCACGGTGCCGGACCGGCTTGGCACGAGAGCGGAGAAACGACGTGACCTACCCGACGTGGGGAGACCAGGGAGCCCAGCACCCGAGCTCCTTCGCTCCGCCGCCCCCGACCGCACCCGGCGCGGGCCCAGGAGTGCCGGGGCACGGTGGGCCGGCCCCGACGTGGCCGGCCCAGGCCGCGCACCCGTCTGCTCCCTACGGGGCGGGGTTCGCGCCGAGCAGCGGGCCGCCGCCGCGGCCGCCGGCCGGTAACGGGTCCGCGGTCGCGGCGCTCGTCGTCGGGATCGTCGCGCTGCTCCTGTGCCTCGTGCCCGTGGTCAACGTCGTGGCCGGGATCCTCGCCCTCGTCGCCATCGGACTGGGCATCGCCGGGCTCGTCCGCGCGGGTCGGGTGCCCCGAGGGACCGGCACGGCGATCGCAGGACTGTGCCTCGGTCTCGTCGCGGGACTGGGGTCGATCGTGTCGACGGTCGCCTACGCCGCGATGCAGCCCGCCGAGGTCACCTGGGTCGACACCGCCGAGAGCGCGACGACGACTCCGGAGCCCGACGTCGTGACGTCTGACGGCGCGGAGACGCCGGGCGACGATCCGGCGGCGTCGCAGCCGCTCCCGGTCGAGGAGCCGGTGACTCCGGCGCTGCCGGCCGTCGGCACGCCGGTCCGTGACGGGGACTTCGAGTTCGTCGTCGGCGGGATGGAGTGCGGGGTCATGCGCGTGGGTGACGACTACTTCTCCGAGACACCGCAGGGTCAGTACTGCATCGTGTCCCTGACCGTCACGAACGTGGGCGACTCCGCGCAGACGTTCTTCGGGAGCAACCAGTACACGGTGAACGCGGCGGGCCAGGAGTACTCGGCGGACGACGTCGCGGGGCTCTACCTCGGCGACGACGTCCAGTCGTGGATCGAGCCCGTGAACCCGGGCAACTCGATCTCGCCGCGCGTCGTCTTCGACGTGCCCCTCGACGGTGCGCCGGTCAGCATCGAGCTCCACGACTCCGCCTTCTCCGGCGGGGTGCTCGCAGCGCTCGGATGACGACCCTGCCCGCTCCGCGACACGACGACCCGAACCACCCGAAGGGCTCACCGTGAGCAGCGACCCTGGCGAGCGCCGCGCGCCGGCCTGGGGGACCGCGCCCGAGGCCGGACCCGCCCCGACGAGTGCGTCGACACCTGCTGCGGCACCAGGCCCGGCCCCGGGTGGCGATCCGCACGCCGGGACGGACGGCGGGTCGGGGGAGCCCGCTACGGGCTCCGGCCACCGCAGGCGCTGGTCGTGGACGACGGCCGCGCTCGTGGCGGCGACGCTCGGCGTCCTCCTCGTCGTCGCCGTGCTCGCCACCGAGGCGGTGACGGCGCGGCGCGGCTGGGCGCACGTCGGGGGCCTCTACGCGGTCGCGGGTGCCGCGGTGGTCGCGGTGGGCGCGGTCGTGTGGTGGCGCGGCACGCGCGGCGTGGTGGGCGCGACGCGCGCGCTCGTCGCGCTCCTGGCGGGCACCGTGGTGCTCACCGCGTGGGTGACGGTCGACGTCATGACGGCCGGCGGTCCGGGTTACGGTCCTGGCAGCTCGCTGCGCGGGTACCCGTTCGGCGGCGGCTACGACGAGGGGCCCGAGATCGGCGCTGCCTCGGACCGGGTCTGGTACGGGGAGTCGGTGCGCTACGCGGACGGACTGGTGGTCGCGGTGTCCGCCCCGCAGCCGTACACCCCGACCGAGGACGCCACCAAGCGGGAGGACGACTACCCGCACGCGGTCCGCCTCCGCGTGCGGGTCACCAACGGCACCGGGCAGGAGATCGACCCGGACGGGCTCGAGCTGCAGCCCGTGTCGGGCGGCCTCGTCGCTCGCACGGTCTACGACTACGCGCCCGAGGTCCTGCTCGACGAGCCGGACACGATCGCCCGGGGGACGAGCGCCGAGTGGGACCTCGTCTACAACGTGTACGACCCGGAGGACGTCGTCGTCGGGGTCGAACCGACCTGGGCGAACTACGCGGTGGCCGTGTTCTCCTGGTGACCCGCGCGCGGGGCGGTGCGCCGTGCGTCACTCCGTGCGGTCGAGGTACTCCTGCGCGAGGCGCTTCGGGGCGCGCGCGAGCCAGGCGTCCTGCAGCAGCTCCTCGAGCTCCGGCACGGCGACCTGGTCGAGCCGCGCGAGGACGATCGGGTACCCGTCGAAGTGGCTCGTCGTGAGGAAGACGGCGGGGTCGTCGCCGAGCAGGGCCGCCTTCTCGCCCTCGTCGGCGACGCGGAACGCGACGGGCGGCTCGGCGGGTGCGGCGTCGCCGAGCTCGTCGAGGTCCCTCGTGCGCAGCGGCCGCTCCCAGACGAACAGCTTGCCGTGCACGGTCCACTGCCGCGGACCCTTGAGGTCCGTGTCCGGCAGCACCGCCACGATCCGCGCGACGTCCTCCCACGAGGCCATGCCTCCACGGTAGGCCGCTGGTCGACGACGGACCAGAGGGTCGGCGGCCAGGCCGGGCCGGGGTGCGTCAGTAGGGCGCGACCTTCCCGAGCGGCGGGAAGATCTCGTCGAGCTCGGCCAGGTCCTCGGCCGTGGGCGCCCAGGCCCCGGCCGCGGCGTTCTGCCGCACCTGCTCGGGCTTCGTCGCGCCGGCGATGACGCTCGACACCTGCGGGCGCGACAGGAGCCACCCGAACGCGACCTGGACCTCGGTGATGCCGCGCACCTGGCAGAACGCGCCGAGGCGCGCGAGCGCCTCCCAGGGCGCCGACTCGAGGAGGTGCGGCTTGGTCCGGACGAGGCGGCCGTCGTCGGGCCGCGCGCCGTGCGCGTACTTGCCCGTGAGCAGGCCGTTCGCGAGCGGGAAGTAGGGGAGCACCCCGAGCCCGTACGCGGCCGCGGCGGGCAGCACCTCGAGCTCGGCCGCGCGGTCGACGAGGTTGTACTGGTTCTGCGCGGACACGAAGCGCACGGTCCCGGCGCTGCGCGCGGTGAACTCCGCCTCCGCGATCTGCCATCCGGCCCGGTTGGAGTGCCCGACGTAGAGCACCTTGCCCGCGCGCACGAGGTCGTCGAGCGCCGCGAGCGTCTCCTCGATCGGGGTGCGCGGGTCGGGCGTGTGGAACTGGTAGAGGTCGATCCGGTCGGTGCCCAGGCGGCGCAGCGAGTCCTCCACGGCGCGCACGACGTAGCGCCGCGACCCGCGGGCGTCGAAGTCGTCGCCCGCCGTGCCGCGCATGGACATGCCGAACTTCGTCGCGACCACGACGTCGTCGCGGCGCGACCCGAGCGCCTGGCCGAGCAGCTCCTCGCTCAGCCCGGGGCGGCCCCCGTACGTGTCGGCCGTGTCGAAGAACGTCACCCCGGCGTCGAGCGCGGCGTCGACGACGGCGCGCGTCCCGTCGAGCGTCTCGGTCGCCGTCTGCGGGCGGCCGAAGTTGTTGCAGCCCAGCCCGACGGCGGAGACGGCCAGGCCGGACCGGCCGAGGCGGCGCAGGGCGGGGCGGGGAGCGGTTCCGTCGTTCGCAGTCGTCATGCGGCGACCCTACGACGCGCCGCGGGCGGTCGTGACCGCGGACGCGCGCGCCGCGACGGCCGCGAAGAGCCGTTCGAGCGGCCCCCGCCCGAGCGCCCAGCGCCACAGGGTCGCGACCGCGAGCGTGGCGAGCACGAGGGCGAGGAGGGGACCGTTCGTCGTCTGCTCGTAGGCCGCGTCGCCCCACGCCCACAGCACGACGATCTGGGCCGAGTAGACCGTGAGCGCCATCGCGCCGACCGCCGCGACGGGCGCCAGGACCCAGCGCCCGACCCGGCCCGCGAACAGGCACAGACCCAGCACCGCGACGGCGAACCCGCCCGAGCCCACGACCTCCGGCAGGGTGTCGGTGTGCGGGCCGGCGAGCCACAGGTACGCGCTCGTCGGCCACGGGTCGGACCAGCCCAGGGGTTCGGGCCGGAACGTGCTCGACCACGCCGCGGCGGCGTCCTCGACGGCCTGTGCCCCGCCGAGGGGTCCGGTCATCGTCGCCGAGAGCCCGTACCCGATGCCCAGGGCGAGCAGCCCGCCGCCCACGAGCCCGACGCGCGTCGCGGTCGAGGACAGGTCGGAGCGTCCGATCGCGATCCCGACCAGCACGTATGCCATCCACACGACCGCGGGGTAGTGCCCGGACGCGAAGAAGTCGGTCAGCGCTCCCGACCCGTCGTCGGGCAGGTGCAGCCCGGCGCGCGCGAGCACCTCGGGGAGCCAGTACGCGAGCACCGGCCCGACCACCGCGACCGCTCCGGCCAGCACGAGCAGGTCGCGGCGGCGCCAGCGCAGGAACGGCAGCGCGAGCACGAAGTACGCGGCGTAGAAGCCGAGGATGAGCAGCACGCGCGTGCCGAGCAGGTCCAGCAGGCCCACGAGCCCGAGGAGCATCACGGCGCGCACGAGGATGCGCGTCCGGGTCTGCAGCGCGGGCAGCCCGTCGAGCGGCGTGCGCCCGCCCGAGACGATCGCGAGCGACACCCCGGCGACGAGCGCGAAGAGGATCGACGACCGCCCGTGCGACAGCGAGAGCCAGCCGGCCACCTCGCCGAAGTCGTCGGAGGTGTACCCGACGTGCGCGGTGAACATCCCGAGGACCGCGATCCCGCGCGCGACGTCGACCCCCGCCACTCGACCCGGCCCGCCGAGCAGGAGGGCGGCGTGCCGCCGCGCGAACCCGGGGGAGGGGCGAGCGGGTTCGCCAGGGGCGGGAGTCGTGCCGGTCGCGGCCGTCATGGGGGGATTGTCCGCGCGCGGGCGCGCTCCCACCCGGCCGCCACGCCGGAGCGGACGGCGGTGCGACCCCGCGCGGACCGCGCGCCCAGAGTGTGAGAACGGGGTCGAGAACGATGCACGTCCGGCCTACGGTGCGGGTATGACGCACACCCCCCACGGCGCCGACGCGGCCGCCGAGCACCACGCCGACGCCCCCACCGGGGCCGGGAGCGACCCCGCGCAGGAGTCCGAGTCGTACACGCACGGGCACCACGAGTCCGTGCTGCGCTCGCACCGGTGGCGCACCGCCGAGAACTCGGCCGGGTTCCTCCTGCCGCACCTGCGCGCGGGCATGAGCGTCCTCGACGTCGGCTGCGGCCCGGCGACGGTCACCGTCGACCTCGCCGACCGCGTGGCCGGGGGACGCGTCGTCGGGGTCGACGCGTCCGAGGCCGTCCTCGAGAGCGCGCGCGAGCTCGCCGCCCAGCGCGGCACCGCGAACATCACCTTCCAGCACGCGAACGCGTACGAGCTGCCGTTCGCCGACGGCACGTTCGACGTCGTCTACGCGCACCAGCTCCTCCAGCACCTGTCCGACCCGATCGCCGCGCTGCGCGAGATGAAGCGCGTCGCCAAGCCCGGCGGGCTCGTCGCCGTGCGCGACGCCGACTATGCCGCCATGACCTGGTACCCCGAGTCCCCTGGCCTGACCGAGTGGAACACGCTCTACCACGAGGTCACGCACGCGTACGGGTTCGAGGCCGACGCCGGTCGTCGCCTGTTCTCCTGGGTCCAGGACGCCGGGTTCGACCTCGACGGCATCGTGCCCAGCGCGAGCACGTGGTGCTACGCGACCCCGGCCGACCGCACCTGGTGGGGCGGGCTCTGGGCCGAGCGCTGCGTCGCGTCGAACTTCGCGGTGCAGGCGAAGGAGTCGGCGCTCGCGGACGACGTCGCGCTCGAACAGCTCGCGCAGGACTGGCTGCGCTGGGCCGAGGAGCCCGCGGGCTGGTTCGCGGTCCTCAACGGCGAGGTCCTCGCCCGCGCGTGAGCGCGGTCGCGCCACGGTCCCGCGCGGTCGCGCGGGCGCAGGCCGGATAGCCTAAGCCCGTGCGCATCGCGAGATTCACCACCGGAGACGACCCCCGCTACGCCCTCGTCCAGCAGGAGGGGGACCGCACGTACCTCGCGGTCCTCACGGGCGACCCGCTCTACATGCCCGTCACGCCGACGGGCGAGCGCATCGAGCTGGGCGACGGCGTCCGGCTGCTGGCGCCGGTGATCCCGCGCTCCAAGGTCGTCGCCGTGGGCCGCAACTACGCGGACCACGCGAGGGAGATGGGCAACGACGTCCCGACGAGCCCGCTGCTGTTCCTCAAGCCGAACACCTCGGTCGTCGGCCCGGACGACCCGATCGTCCTGCCCGACTTCTCGCAGGAGGTCTCCTACGAGGCCGAGCTCGCGGTCGTCATCGGCCGGCTCGCCAAGGACGTCTCGCCCGAGGCCGCGCCCGGGTACGTGCTCGGGTACACCGTCGCGAACGACGTCACCGCGCGCGACGCGCAGCGCACCGACGGGCAGTGGGCGCGCGCCAAGGGCTTCGACTCCGCGTGCCCGCTCGGCCCGTGGATCGACACCGACCTGAACCCCGAGGACGTCGGCGTGCGCAGCCGCGTCAACGGCGAGGTGAAGCAGGACGGCCGCACGAGCGACATGATCTTCGACGTCCCCTTCCTGGTGTCGTACATCTCCGAGGCGATGACCCTCCTGCCCGGCGACGTCATCCTCACCGGCACGCCCGCCGGCGTCGGCCTGGTCGACGTGGGCGACCGCGTCGAGTGCGAGGTCGAGGGCATCGGCGTCCTGAGCAACCCGGTCGTCCGACGCCACTGACCCTGGGACGCGCCCCGGGTCGTACGGTCGTGCGCGGAGGGGGCCGGGGCGCCGTCGTGCCGTGCGCCGCGCCGGACTGAGACGACGACGCGGGTGACGCCGGACGCCCGGGCGACGCACGGCGTCGGGCAACTACGCTGGGCACCGTGATCCCCGCACCTGGCTCCTCGCCCGTCCGCGTCCGCTTCTGCCCGTCCCCGACCGGGACGCCGCACGTCGGGCTCATCCGCACCGCCCTGTTCAACTGGGCCTACGCGCGGCACACGGGCGGCACGTTCGTGTTCCGCATCGAGGACACCGACGCCGCGCGCGACAGCGAGGAGAGCTACCAGCAGCTCCTCGACGCGCTGCGCTGGCTCGGGCTCGACTGGGACGAGGGCGTCGAGGTGGGTGGCCCGCACGAGCCGTACCGGCAGTCGCAGCGCGCGGACATCTACCAGGACGTCATCGCGCGGCTCGTCGAGGGCGGGTACGTGTACGAGTCGTTCTCGACCCCCGAGGAGTCCGACGCGCGCAACGCCGCCGCGGGCGTCAAGACCAAGGGGTACGACAACTTCGACCGCACCCTCACGGACGAGCAGAAGGCCGCGTTCCGTGCCGAGGGCCGCGAGCCCGTGCTGCGCCTGCGCATGCCGGACGAGGACATCACGTTCACCGACCTCGTCCGCGGCGAAATCACGTTCAAGGCGGGCTCGGTCCCGGACTACGCGCTCGTGCGCGGCAACGGTCAGCCGCTCTACACGCTCGTCAACCCGGTCGACGACGCGCTCATGGGCATCACGCACGTGCTGCGCGGCGAGGACCTGCTGTCCTCCACGCCGCGGCAGATCGCGCTGTACCGAGCGCTGCTGGAGATCGGCGTCGCGCAGGTGATGCCGGAGTTCGGTCATCTGCCGTACGTCATGGGCGAGGGCAACAAGAAGCTCTCCAAGCGCGACCCCGAGTCCAACCTGTTCCTGCACCGCGAGCGCGGCTTCACGCCCGAGGGCCTGCTCAACTACCTCGCGCTGCTCGGCTGGTCCATCTCGCCGGACCACGACATCTTCACCGTCACCGAGCTGGTCGAGGCGTTCGACGTCCACGACGTCCTGCCCAACCCGGCGCGCTTCGACCTCAAGAAGGCGGAGGCGATCAACGCGACGCACGTGCGCCTGCTCGCCCCCGAGGACTTCCGCGACCGCCTCGTCCCGTACCTGCACGCGGGCGGGCTCGTCCCGGCGGACTCGTTCGCCGACCTGTCGCCGCGCAACCAGGAGATCCTCACCGCCGCGGCGCCCTTGGTCCAGGAGCGCATGGTGCTGCTCGGGGAGTCGGTCGGGATGCTCGGCTTCCTCTTCACGGCCGACGACGCGCTCACGGTCGAGGAGGACGCGCGCGGCGCCCTGCGCGACGACGCGAAGGACGTCCTCGCCGCCGCGATCGCCGCGCTCGACGTGCTGCAGGACGGCGAGTTCGTCACGGCGGCGATCGAGGAGCGCCTGCGCGACGCGATCGTCGAGGGCATGGGCGTCAAGCCGCGCTTCGCGTTCACGCCGCTGCGCGTCGCGCTCACGGGCCGCCGCGTCTCCCCGCCGCTGTTCGAGTCCATGGAGCTGCTCGGCAAGGGCTCCACGCTGGAGCGCCTCGTCCGGCTGCGGGACGCGCTGTGACGGACGGCGTCTCGGCGGCCCCCGAGGCGGTCGAGGGCGTCCTGTTCGACGTCGACGACACGCTCGTCGACACGCGCGCCGCGTTCTCGGAGGCGATCGCCGCTGCGTCGCGCGTGTGGCTCCCGCACCTGCCCGAGAGCCGGTACGACGAGGTGCTCGCGCTGTGGCGCTCCGACCCCAACGGGCACTACCGCGCGTACACGCGCGGCGAGGTCGACTTCGACGCGCAGCGCATGGCGCGGGCCAACGAGCTCCAGGCGACGTTCGGCGGCGAGCTGCTCGACGACGCCGCGTACGTGGACTGGAAGGACCTCTTCTGGGGCACGTTCGAGGCCTCGTGGGCAGGGTTCGAGGACGCGCGCCCGGTCGTGGACGCGCTCGTCGCGGCGGGGGTCCGCGTGGGGTCCCTGACGAACGCGCGCGTCGAGCTGCAGACCCGCAAGCTCGCGGCCGCGGGCCTGCCCGACGTCCCGCTGCTCGTCGGGGTGGACACGCTCGGGTTCGGCAAGCCCGACCCGCGCGTGTTCGCCGAGGCGTGCCGCCGGCTCGGGACCGACCCGGCCCGCACGGCGTACGTAGGCGACGAGCTCGACGTCGACGCGCGCGCCGCGCTCGCGGCCGGCCTCGTCGGGGTCTGGCTCGACCGACCCGGCACGCGCCGCGGCGGCCCGCACCCGGAGGACCCGACGTCGGCCCGCGCGTCGGGCGTGCACGTGGTCCACACCCTGGTCGACCTGCCCGCGACCCTCGGCATCGCCGTCCACGCCCGCGCCGAGGCCCCCACGCCGAGGTAGAGCCCTGGTCCGCCGAGGTAGAGCCCTGGTCAATGACCAGGGCTCTACCTCGCGTGACCAGGGCTCTACCTCGCGCCACCACGGTTCTCGCTCGCGTGACCAGGTCCTCCGCCGACGGGGACCTGTCAGGTGAGGAGCAGGACGCCGACGAGGGCCGTCGTCGTGACGAGGAGCGCCGAGAGGCCTCCGAGGACGAGCGCGCGCCGCCCCGTGCGCAGCAGGTACGGGACGTCCACGCCGAGCCCGAGCGCGAACATGGCGGCGACGAACGCGAGCGTCGTCGCGGTCGCGAGCGCGGCGAGCAGGGGCGCCGGCACGACGCCCAGGCTGCGCAGCGCCACCGCGGCCACGAACCCGACGACGAACCACGGCACCGGCGCGACCCGCGGTGGGGTCGCGTGCGCCGTCGTCCCCGAGGCGTCGCCGTGGACGGCGCCGGTGGAGCCGACCCGGGCGACGGCCGCGCGCCGGGCCCCGCGGGCCACGACGACGCCTGCGACGGTGACGAGCGGGGCGAGGAGGGCGACGCGCGCGAGCTTGGCGACCGTGGCGGTCGCGAGGGCGGGGTCCGAGATGGTCCCGGCGGCCGTGACGACCTGCGCGACCTCCTGCACGCTCGCGCCGATCCAGAGCCCGGCCTGGTCGTCGCTCAGCCCCACCACCGACGCCAGCCAGGGCAGCGCGACGATCGCGAGCGTGCCGTAGACGGTGACGAGCGCGAGGGACGCGGCGACGCCGTCGTCGTCCTCGCGGACCTGCCCGGGGGTGCGTCCCGGACCGGCGACGACGCCCTGCATCGCCGAGATCGCCGCGGCCCCGCACACCGAGAACCCGGTCGCGACGAGCAGCGAGGTGACTCGCGAAACCCGCAGCGCGCGACCGAGGGCGAGCGTGCCCGTGAAGGTGACGAGGAGGGTCGTCGTGACGACCACGAGCCCGCGCCAGCCCAGCGCGAGGACCTCGGGGACCGAGAGCTGGAAGCCGAGCAGCACGACGCCGGTGCGCAGGACGACGCGGGACGTCCACGCGACCCCGGGCCGGGTCGCCGCGACGGTGGCTCCGCCGCGCCGGGTCCTGCCCACCCGGCCCAGGACCGGTGCGACGAGCGCGCCGAGCACGAGCGCGACGACGAGCGGGGAGACCGTCGGGACGAGCCGCGCCCCGAGCAGCACGAGGACCGTCGCCCCGGCGACCAGCACGAGCCCGGGCAGCAGCGCACGGGAGCCCGCGGCGCGGCGGGACGCGCTCGCCGTCGCGACGGGAGGTGGTGCGGTGCGGGCCGTGCGGGGTGCGGGAGGTGCCATGCTCACGAGCCTGCTGCGTGCGGCGACGCCGCGGAAGGGCGATCTGCCTCGCAACCCATAGAGTGGTCCTATGGCCCACACCTCTCGCGACCGGACCTCGCTCTCCGCGCTCGAGCTGCTCGTCGCGACCGACTCGCACGGCTCGATCAGCGCTGCGGCGCGGGCGCTCGGGGTCGCCCAGCCGACGGCGTCGGCAGGCCTGCGCGCGCTGGAGCGCCGCCTCGGGCTCGAGCTCCTCGAGCGCACGACGCGCGGCTCCCGGCTCACGGAGACGGGCCGCGCGACCGCCGCGTGGGCGCGCGAGGTGATCGAGGCGTCGGACCGCTTCGAGACGTCGGTCGCCGCGCTGCGCGACGCCCCGGCCGCCCGGGTCCGCGTCGCGGCGAGCCTCACGGTCGCCGAGTACCTGGCTCCCCGCTGGCTCGTGCGCCTGGCGCTCGAGGGATCCGGCCCCGGCGGGGGAGCGCCGGACGTCGAGCTCGTGGTGCGCAACTCGCGCGAGGTGACCGACCTCGTCCTCGACGGCGCCGTCGAGCTGGGCTTCGTCGAGAGCGCGACGCTGCGCCGCGGGCTGCGCAGCCGCACCGTCGCGCACGACCGGCTCGTCGTGGTCGTCGGGCCGGCGCACCGGTGGGCACGGCGGAGCGCGCTGCGGGTCGACGAGCTGCTCACGGGCGGTCTCGTCGTGCGCGAGCGCGGGTCGGGCACGCGCGAGACGCTCGAGCGCGGCCTCGCGGCGGTCGGCGAGCGCCTGCCCGACCACCTGCCCTACCTCGGCTCGACGGCGGCGCTGAAGACCGCCGTGCAGCACGGCGGTGCCGTCGCGGTCCTGTCGAGCCTCGCCGTCGCCGACGACGTCGCGCGCGGCGCACTGGTGCGGGTCGCCGTCCCGGGGCTCGAGCTCGACCGTCGCCTGCGCATGGTGTGGAAGGACGGCACCGCGCTCTCGTCCGCCGCGCGCCGCATCGCCGCCGCGGCGGCCGTCTCGTCGGGCTGACCCTGGCCCCGCGGGCGCGACGAGGTCCGTCAGCGCACCGACGCGTCCCAGCGCCAGCGCGTGCGGTGGGGCCTGCCGGGGAGCTCGCCGCGCCCGGTCGCCCACAGGAGCAGGAGGTCGGGGTCCTCCTCCGCTCCCGGGTCGACGTCCGGGAAGAGGCGTGCGAGGACCCGCGGCGCGAGGCCCGCGGGGAACGGCACGTGCTCGCCCGCGAGCCCGAGCACGACGTCGTGGCCGTGCACGAGGACCTCGGCGACCCCCATCGCCGCGAACCCCGCGGCGTCGGAGGTCCCGTAGGGGTGATAGGCGCGCGCTGCCGCCGGACGGGTCTCGGCGAGCGTCGCGAGGAGCTCGCCGCCGCCGAGCAGCGCCTCGGCCAGGCCCGCCGTCCCGGCCGCACGGTCGACGTGCGCGATCTCGTCCTCCCCGCGCGGGCCGACGAGCGGGACGTACGCGAGGCGCGGGAGCGCGGCGAGCTGGAGGGCGTAGGCGAGCAGGTCGTCCACGACGTGCTCCGCCGTCGTCCAGCACGACCACCGCACCGGGCCGGCCTGCGCGTCGAACGCCGAGGCGGGGTGCCGGACGAGGTGGTCCGCGAGCCAGCGCGCCGCCGTCCGGACGTCGTCGCCGGTGACGGCCTCCGGGGTGCGGTGGCCGGCGCGGCCCGGGCGCGTGCTCACGCGCTGCCCGGGGCGGCGAGCACGTCGGCCCGCCAGCACTCGGCGAGGTACGGGAGGTCCACCCGGTCGCGCCCCGCGAGGTCCGGGTGGGTCGCGACGAGCTCGTCGATCTCGCCGAGCAGCTCCTCGCGGCGCGCGTCGGGGAGCGTCAGCAGGTAGCTGCGCGACGCGGCGAGCGGGCGGAGCGACGACGTCGGGACACGGTCGGCCCACGGCACCGTGCGGTGGTCGGGCGGGGTGAAGAGCTGCTCGGCGAGGACGGGCTCGCGGTAGCTGCGCTCGAGGGTGTCGCCACGGTGGATGATCTCCGTGAACCGGCCGACCCAGTCGACCGCGCTGTCCCGCACGTTCCACACGATGCCGAGGCGCCCGCCGGGGCGCAGCACGCGCGCGATCTCGGGCTGGGCGGCGGGGGAGAACCAGTGCCAGGCCTGCGCGACGAGCACGGCGTCGACGCTCGCGTCGGGGAGCGGGATCGCCTCGGCCGAGCCGGGCAGCGCCCGTGCGTCCGGCACGGACTCCGTGAGGCGCGCGCGCATCGCGTCCGAGGGCTCGACGGCGACGACGTCCAGCCCGCGGGCGACGAGCCGCTCGGTGAGCTTCCCGGTGCCCGCGGCGAGGTCGAGGACGCGCCGCGCGCCGTCGGGCAGGAGCCAGTCGACCGCCTCGTCCGGGTAGGAGGGCCGTGTGGACGCGTACTGGGCGGCCCCCTGCTCGAACGACGCGGCGCGGTCGGCACGCGAGCCGGGATCGGGGGAGTCTCCTGTGCTCATGCCCCGACGGTGCCAGACGGCGGCGCCGCGCGTCGACCCGGAGGTGCCCGTGCGTACCGGACCTCCACGGTGCGGGTCGCATTTGGTCCGCGTCCCCATGTCCGGTAATGTTCTCGGCCGGTGGGACCTCCACGGGAGGGAGCCAGGGGACGAGTCTCGACTCGTCGAAACGGCTCCTCGACGGTGGCTGGTTACCCCCTTGGGGTATGGTGTAATTGGCAGCACGAGTGATTCTGGTTCACTTAGTCTAGGTTCGAGTCCTGGTACCCCAGCGAAGAGCTCCGGCTCGGATCGCGTGGTCAAGACCGCGCGAAACATGAGGTAGAGTTCTCGACGGAGAAACGGACCGGAAACGGTACGAGGATCCACAGGCCCCCATCGTCTAGCGGCCTAGGACGTCGCCCTCTCACGGCGGTAACACGGGTTCAAATCCCGTTGGGGGTACAGAGAAAGGCCCGGTCACCATCACGGTGACCGGGCCTTTGTCATGCTCGGAGAAGCGTGAGCAGCGCTCGACGCGACGTGTCGTGGTGCTCGCACGCGCCGTGTGACGAAGGTCGCGGCCCTCGGTGGGGACGCGTGATCGCCGTGCTGGGCACGACGGAATCGTCAGCCCGCGCTCGTGAGCTCGTCGAGGTGTCGTCAGGGCGCGCCGTCGCGACCCGGGCCGGGCTCGTAGGGCTTCGGGATCGGCGTCGGCGTGGGGCGCGGGTGGATGACCGGCACGTAGGTCGCCCGGTGCTCCCCGGAGACCGCCCAGCCGGGCTCGTCGTCATGAGGCTCCGCGGGGTGCTCGCCGCCGAGCCACCCGTCCCTGCGTCCCGCGGCGCCCTGAGCCGCCTCCGACGGCCCCGCGACCGGGATGGGCTGCGTCGGCCCGCTCGACTCGCCCGCCGCGCGCCCGGGGACGACGACCACGTGCTGGTCGGCGGGTGGGGGCGCGGGGACGGGCGGCAGGGTCTGGGCCGGGCTGCGGCCGTCCCACGCGGGGGCGGGCTCGACGGGCGCCGGCTCGGCCGGCTGGGGAGGGCGCGGGCCCGGCGGCGGGATCGACGCCGGGGCGGCTCCCTGGGTGCCGCCCTGTGCCGTTCCGGGGCCGCTCGGTCCCGCGCCGGGGCGGCTCCCGGGCGTGAAGAGCGTGTCGCACAGGAGGCGGTACGTCGCGTCAGGGTGAGAGACCCAGTCGATCTGGCGCAGCGCCTGGTCCTGCCCGGCGGACTCCAGGAGGAACTGCCCGTAACCGAAGACGCGCCCGACGGGCGAGCGCCCGTAGTTCATGTCGGTGACCTTGGTGAGCGGCATCATCGCGACCTTGTGCGTGATGAGGCCGTACAGCAGGAGCAGGCGCTTGTCGGTGGCGACGAACCACTCGTTGCGCCACTCGAAGACCTTCCACACCAGGCGCCCGGCGAGGATCAGCCACAGCCACCACAGGAACAGCACGCCGTCGCCGACGGCCGGCCCCGCGCGCACGACCAGCCACGCGACGAGGAACGCGCCCGCGACGGTGGTCACGACCGGCTCGAGCAGCATCCCCCAGTGGTGGCGCGTGGCCACCACGACCCGCTCGCCGCTGAGCACGTAGCGGTCGAGGATCCGGCTCCGGGGACGGCCGCGGGCCACGGTCAGTCCAGGAGCGAGTTGAAGAACTGGCCGATGGAGCTGAAGGCACCGAGGATGACGTCCCAGATGCCCTCGACGATGTCGGCGGCGCGGTCGGGGCTCCTGATGACCGCGTAGACGGCGAAGATCACGAGCACCCAGATCAGGGTCATCTTCACCTTGGGATGCATCGGGACTCCTCGTGTCTCGGGTTCGGACGGTCAGGTGCGCCCCCTGCCGCCACCGCACCGTCCGGCGCCGGGGCACGCACAGCATGGCAGCAGCCGGTGACATTTTGACAGGGCACGTCCCGTTTGCCGCCCGCGGCGCGCCGAACCCGGGGCTATCGGCGGATCAGTCGCCGAACCCGGCCGCGTCCCCGGGCTCGGCGCGTCCCTGCTACTCGCCCGCGCGACGCAGCACCTCGGTGAGGCGGTTCGCCGCGGCCACGACCGAGCCGGAGTGCAGGCGGCCGGGCTGACGGCTCAGGCGCTCGACCGGACCGGAGATGGAGACCGCCGCGACGACGCGGCCGGACGGCCCGCGCACGGGAGCGGAGACCGAGGCGACGCCGAGCTCGCGCTCGGAGACGGACTGGGCCCAGCCACGGCGTCGGACGCCCGAGAGGATCGTGGCCGTGAAGACGGCCTCGCGCAGGCCGCGGTGGAGGCGGTCCGGCTCCTCCCACGCGAGCAGGATCTGCGCCGCGGAGCCCGCGTTCATCGTGAGCGTGGCGCCGACCGGGATCGAGTCGCGCAGGCCGACCGGACGCTCGGCGGCCGCGACGCAGATGCGGTGGTCGCCCTGGCGGCGGTAGAGCTGGGCGCTCTCGCCCGTGTGGTCGCGCAGGGCGGTGAGCACGGGGTTCGCGGCGGCGAGCAGGCGGTCCTCGCCGGCGGCCGTCGCGAGCTCGTTGAGCCGCGGGCCGAGGACGAACCGGCCCTGCATGTCGCGCGCCACCATGCGGTGGTGCTCGAGCGCGACCGCGAGGCGGTGCGCGGTCGGGCGAGCCAGGCCCGTGGCCGTGACGAGCTGGGCGAGGGTGGCTGGTCCGGACTCCAGGGCGCCCAGGACGGAGGCCGCCTTGTCCAGCACTCCGACTCCGCTAGTATTGTCCATAGGTCGATATTGACGTCTCACGCACTGAGATGCAAGTCCGGCGGAGATGTTCCACCCGCTGGACGTTCTCCCCGGCAGGCTGCCGGACGACGGACGATCGACCCAGACGGTTCTCCAGACCCCCAGGAGCACCGTGACAGACGACGAGGAGATGAGCTACATGGCCGGCACGCTGGCGGAGAAGGTCTGGGACGCGCACCTGGTGCGACGAGGCACCGACGGGTCGCCCGACCTCCTCTACATCGACCTCCACCTCGTGCACGAGGTCACCAGCCCCCAGGCGTTCGAGGGGCTGCGCCTCGCGGGCCGCCCGGTCCGCCGTCCCGACCTCACGATCGCGACCGAGGACCACAACACCCCGACGCTCGACATCGACCTGCCGATCGCGGACCTCACGAGCCGCACGCAGATCGACACGCTGCGCAACAACGCGCGCGAGTTCGGCGTCCGCATCCACTCGCTCGGCGACGCCGACCAGGGCATCGTGCACCAGGTCGGGCCGCAGCTCGGCCTCACCATGCCGGGTCTGACGGTCGTGTGCGGCGACTCGCACACCTCGACGCACGGCGCGTTCGGCGCACTCGCGTTCGGCATCGGCACGTCCGAGGTCGAGCACGTGCTCGCCACGCAGACGCTCCCGCTCGCGCCCTTCAAGACGATGGCGATCAACGTCGACGGCGAGCTGCCGCCCGGCGCGACGAGCAAGGACATCATCCTCGCGATCATCGCCAAGATCGGCACCGGCGGCGGCCAGGGCTACGTCCTGGAGTACCGCGGCGAGGCCATCCGCAAGCTCTCCATGGAGGCGCGGATGACGATCTGCAACATGTCGATCGAGGCGGGCGCACGTGCCGGCATGATCGCCCCGGACGACACGACGTTCGAGTACCTCAAGGGCCGCCCGCACGCGCCCGAGGGCGCCGACTGGGACGCGGCCGTCGAGTACTGGCGCACGCTGCGCTCCGACGACGACGCCGTCTTCGACACCGAGGTCACGCTCCGCGCGTCCGACCTGGAGCCCTTCGTCACCTGGGGCACCAACCCTGGCCAGGGCCTGCCCATCTCCGCGACCGTGCCCGTCCCCGAGGAGATCGCGGACGAGAACGAGCGCGTCGCCGCCGAGCGCGCGATCGAGTACATGGGCCTCACGCCCGGCCAGCCGCTGCGCGAGATCCCCGTCGACACCGTGTTCATCGGATCGTGCACCAACGGCCGCATCGAGGACCTGCGCTCGGTCGCGAAGGTCGTCCAGGGCAAGCAGAAGGCCGACGGCGTGCGCGTCCTCGTCGTCCCGGCCTCCGCGCGCGTGCGCCTCCAGGCCGAGGCCGAGGGCCTCGACAAGATCTTCCTCGACTTCGGCGCGGAGTGGCGCAACGCCGGCTGCTCGATGTGCCTCGGCATGAACCCCGACCAGCTCCAGCCGGGCGAGCGCGCCGCCTCGACGTCGAACCGCAACTTCGAGGGGCGCCAGGGCAAGGGCGGCCGCACGCACCTCGTGTCGCCGCTCGTCGCCGCCGCCACCGCGCTGCGCGGGACGCTCTCCTCGCTGAGCGACCTCGACCTGCCCGAGGGCACCGACATCACGTCCTTCGACGGCACGCCGCTCGCGCCGCTCGACCCGCGCGTCCTCGTGCAGGTCTGAGCCCCGCGCCGCGCTGCTGCCCACTCGTCGCCCCGAAGACTCGAAGAGGTTCCTGCCATGGAGAAGTTCACGACCCACACCGGCGTCGGCGTCCCGCTGCGCCGCAGCAACGTCGACACCGACCAGATCATCCCCGCCGTCTACCTCAAGCGCGTGACGCGCACGGGGTTCGAGGACGCGCTGTTCGCCGCCTGGCGCGGTGACCCCACGTTCGTCCTCAACCAGGACGCCTACCGCGCGGGCTCCGTGCTCGTCGCCGGCCCCGACTTCGGTACCGGCTCGTCGCGCGAGCACGCCGTGTGGGCGCTCAAGGACTACGGCTTCCGCGTCGTGCTCGCGTCGCGCTTCGCCGACATCTTCCGCGGCAACTCCGGCAAGCAGGGCCTCGTCGCGGGCATCGTCGCGCAGGAGGACATCGAGCTCCTCTGGAAGATCCTCGAGACCAACCCCGGCACCGAGGTGACCGTGGACCTCGTCAACCGCACCGCGTCCGCGCAGGACGTCACCGTGCCGTTCCAGATCGACGACTACACGCGCTGGCGCCTCATGGAGGGTCTGGACGACATCGGCCTGACCCTCCAGCACGAGGACGAGATCTCCGCGTTCGAGGCGACGCGGGCGTCGTGGCGGCCCAAGACGCTGCCCGCGAAGACGCTGCCGAAGGTCGAGATCGAGGCTGCTCGGCCGGTCTGACCTTCCTGGCTCGGGGGCGGGCTCTGGGGGAGGTGACGACGGGTCTACCATCCGCGGGGCTCGTTCCTCGCCCCGCTCCCGCCAGGCCCACCACGACCCGTCGTCACCACCCCAGACCCCGCCCGTGGTCGTGTCGCCGACACGTCACTCGCGCGGACGGATCGGGGACGACGGCGACTCGCACCGTCGGCGCCTCGCCTCCTCAGGGGCGGGGTGGGCCCTGGTGGATGGCGTCGAGGAGGGACTCCGGGGTCGCGGTCTCGGGGTTCCATCGGGACTCGACCCACCAGGTGGCGCCCGCGTCGGCGAGGCCGGCGAGCTGGTCCGCCGCTGCCGAACGGTCGGACGGGAGCTCGCCCTGGACGACGACGTCGAACGGGCGGCCCGCGTCGAGGCCCAGCTCCGCACGGCGCGTGGTGAGCCAGGCGACCAGGGCGGAGACGTCGTCGGGCGTGGGGACGTCGAAGCCGCGCTCGCCGCGGAGCTGCAGCACGATCCCGTCCGCGCGCAGCGTGCGGTCGAGCGAGCGCAGCGGCGGGCGCTCGGCGTCCCAGACGCCCACGGGCCACACCGGCACGTGGTGCCCGACGACCGGGCGCTCCACGGGTCGGGGGAGGAACAGCATCTCGCCCGCGTGCACGTGCGTGCCGTCGAAGGTGAACTTCTCGCCCGACCAGGCGCGGTCGAGGTAGGCGATCGCGTCGTCGAGCAGCTCCGCGCGCTCACGCAGGGACTGGGGCTGGCCCGGGACGGCGGAGAAGCCGCCGTCGTCGAGCACGCCCACGCCGACGGGCAGGACCAGGCGTCCGCCCGACAGGTGGTCCACGGTGAGCGCCTGCCGCACGACCTCCCACGGCCGGCGGCGCGGGAGGGCGAAGACCATCGCCCCGAGCGCGATGCGCTCGGTCCGGACCGCCGCTGCGGCGAGCACCGCCCACGGGTCGAACGTGTCGACGGGCATCGACAGCAGGCTCAGCCCGTCCCACGAGAAGAACCCGTCCCAGCCGGACTCCTCGGCGCCGACCGCCATGTCCAGCACCTGGGCCGCGGAGCCGAAGCTCCCGACCACCCCGACCTTGATCCCCGACCCTGTCTCCGTCGCTGCGCTCATCCCGAGGACGCTACGCCCCGCCACCCACACCCGAGCCCGTCGAGTGCTGGGTAGGCGTCGTCTCCGGGCGCCAGCGACGACGAATCCCCAGCACTCAGGGGAGCGGGGTGACGTCGAGGCGGACGATGCGGCGGCGGGCGACGTCGGTCACGGTGAGACGGCGGTCGTCGACGTCGACGTGGTCGCCCACCGTCGCCAGCCGGCCGAGCTGCGCGACGACGTACCCGGCGACCGTCTCGTAGGGACCGTCGGGCAGCTCGACGCCGGTGCGCCGCGCGAACTCCTCGATCGTCTGGCCGGCGTCGACGCTCGTCGCGGTGCCGTGCTCGCGCGCCGGGGAGGGCTCGTCGGGGTCGTACTCGTCGCGGATGTCGCCCACGAGCTCCTCGACGAGGTCCTCGAGCGTGACGATCCCGTCGGTCCCGCCGTACTCGTCCACGACGACGGCGATGTGCACGCCCTCGCGGCGCATCTGCGACATCGCGGGGAGCACGGTGTTCGTCGCGGGCAGGGCGAGGATCGGGCGGACGACGTCGCGCACCGCGAGGGCGCGCCCCGTCGCCGGGTCGGTGGCCGGGTGGTCGGGGCAGTCGCGCCCGAGGAGGTCGCGGACGTGGAGGAACCCGACGACGTCGTCGAAGTCGTCCCCGGTCACGGGGTAGCGCGAGTACGGTCCCGCCGCGACGGTCTCCGCGGCGTCGGCGAGCGTCGTGTCGGCGCGCAGGAACGCGACCTCGCCGCGCGGGGTCATGGCCTCGGCGAGCGACCGGTCGCCCGCCTGGAACACGTCGTCGAGGATGCGGCGCTCGTCCTCCGGCAGCGACTCGTGCGCGAGCACGATCTCGCGCAGCTCCTCCTCGCTCATCTCCTCGCTGCGCGCCGACGGGTCGCCGCCGAGCAGGCGCACGACGCCGTCGGTCGAGCGCGACAGCAGCCAGATGACGGGCCGCATGAGGGTCGCGAACCGGTCCAGGGGAGGGGCGACGACGAGCGCGACGCCCGCCGAGCGCTGGAGCGCGATGCGCTTGGGCACGAGCTCCCCGAGCACGAGCGAGAGGTACGCGATGACGAGCGTCAGCCCGACGAGCGCGACCGTGTCCGCGAGCCCGCTCGACAGCCCGAGGCCCTCGAGCGACGGCGCGAGGTCAGGGGCGAGCGTCGAGGCGCCGTACGCGGCCGAGAAGAACCCCGCGACGGTGACGCCGATCTGCACGGCGGCGAGGAACCGGTTGGGGTCGCGCGCGACCTCCGCGACCCGCGCGCCGCGCGCGGACTGCTTCTCGAGCCGGGCGACCTGGCTCTCGCGCAGCGAGACGAGCGCGATCTCGGTGCCGGCGAACACACCGCCGACGAGGATGAAGAGCAGCACGAGGCCGATGTTGGCCCAGGTACCGGAGTCCATGCTCCATCCAAGCAGGCCGCCCGGCCCGACGTGGGATCAGCGGTCGGTGGGGCTCGGGCCGGGGTCCGTGGGCTCGGGGTCGCTCGGCTCGGGATCGGCCTGGTCTGCATCGGCCGGGGCGGAGCCCTGCGGCTCGGCCGCCGGTACGGCGGCCCCGGTCGCCGTCCCGGCCGTCGCGTCGTCGGTCACGTCGCCGGTCGCGTCGGTCGGGCCCTCGGCGGTGGCCGGCTCGGCGTGCTTGCGGCGCGGGACGACGTGCGCCACGAGGACGACGACGCCACCCACGACGATGCCGACGACGGCCGAGCACGCCGTGTTGACGAGCCAGCCGAGGAACCCGCCCACGCCCGCGACGCCGGTGACCGCGTGCTCGAGGTGGTGCACGACGTCGTACGGGCCGTGCCAGCCGAGGTCGTAGGCGCCCTGGAGCAGGATGTGGCCACCGACCCAGAGCATCGCGATGATGCCGACGAACGAGATGACGGACATGACCTTGGGCATCGCGCCGACGAGCCCGCGACCGAACGACTGGACCCAGGGCGTGTCGCGCCGCGCGAGGTGCAGGCCGATGTCGTCCATCTTCACGATGAGCCCCACGACCCCGTACACGAGGACCGTGATGAGCACCGCGACGATCACGAGGATGATCAGGCGCGACCAGAAGGCCTCCGAGGCGACCTCGTTGAGCGCGATGACCATGATCTCCGCGCTGAGGATGAAGTCGGTGCGCACCGCGCTCGACACCACGGAGTCCTCGTCGACGGCCTTCTTCTCGGCCTTCGTCTCGACCTCGGCGTGGTGCCTGCCCGAGACGAGCTCCCACACCTTCTCGGCGCCCTCGAACGCGAGGTAGGTTCCGCCGAGCATGAGCAGCGGCGTGAGCAGCTGGGGCAGGAACTGGCTCAGCAGCAGGATCGCCGGGAGGATGAACAGCAGCTTGTTGCGCAGCGACCCGGTGGCGATGCGCTTGACGACCGGCAGCTCGCGCTTCGCGGCGAGGCCTTCGACGTAGCGCGGCGTGACGGCGGTGTCGTCGATGACGACGCCCGTCGCCTTGGCGCTCGCGCGCCCGGCCGCGGCGCCGACGTCGTCGATCGACGCGGCGGCGAGCTTGGCGAACGCCGCGATGTCGTCCAGGAGGGCAGCGAGTCCGAAGGCCATGGGGAGGTGCTCCGTGCGCCGGCCCGCGTCGCCGCGCACGGGCCCGCTGGTCGAGTGGACGCGGCGGCAGCATCGTAGCGAGTGCGGGCCCCGCGGCGTCGCGCTGGCCCACCGTCGCCCGGCGGCGCCCGGCACGGGGTCGGCGCCCGGTCCCGTCGGGACGCGGGCGCCGACCGTGCTCAGCGTGCCGTGGGGCGGGTCACGACGTTCACGAGGTGCGGCGCGCGCACGACGACGCGCACGACCTCGCGCCCGGCGGTCGCCCGCGCGACGCCGGTCGACGCGAGCGCGAGGTCGTGCAGCGTGCGCTCGTCGACGTCCGCGGGCACCCGCACCCGGCCGCGGACCTTCCCGTCGACCTGGACGACCGCCTCGACCTCGTCGGCGACGAGGAGCGCCGGGTCCGCGACGGGCCAGGTCGCGTCGGCGACCGAGGGATCGCGGCCCAGCCGGTGCCAGGCCTCCTCGGCGGTGTGCGGGGCGAACAGGCTCAGCAGCACCGCGACGACCTCGGCAGCCTCGCGCACGGCCGCCCGGTGCGGCGCGTCGGGCTCGCCCGGCGCCGGGCCGGCGTCGGACGCCCGCCGCGCGGCGGTGACGAGCTCCATGACGCGCGCGACGACCACGTTGAACCGGCTCCGGTCGAGCAGGTCCTCCGCCTCGTGCATGGTCGTGTGGGTCGCACGGCGCAGGTCGTGCGCGCGCGACCCGGGCGCCACCTCGGCGAGCGAGGCGTCGTGGGTCGCCGCGCCCGACCGTGCGCCCGGCCCGACGACCGAGCCTCCGGCCGACCCCACGGCCGGGCCTACGGCGTCGGCCAGCCGCAGCACGCGCGCGCAGAAGCGTCGCATGGCGCCGGGGTCGACGTCCGCCCAGTCCACGTCGTCCTCGGGCGGCCCCGCGAACACCATCGCGAGGCGGACCGCGTCGGCGCCGTGCCGGTCGAGCTGCTCGCCCAGGTCGACGCCGTTGCCGAGCGACTTGCTCATCGCCCGACCACCGTTGAGGACCTGCCCCTGGTTGAGCAGCGTCGCGAACGGCTCGACGACGTCCACCCAGCCCTCGTCGTGCAGGAACTTCGTGACGAACCTGCTGTACAGCAGGTGCAGGATCGCGTGCTCGACGCCGCCCACGTACTGCGCCGCGGGCATCCACAGCCGTGCGTCCCCGGGCCGGAACGGGACGTCGCCGGGCGGGCCGTCGTCGCCCGGCGAGCAGTACCGCAGGAAGTACCAGGACGAGTCGACGAACGTGTCGAGCGTGTCCGGGTCCCGCTCCGCGTCCGCGCCGCAGCGCGGGCACGGCACGCGCCGCCACGCGGCGGCGGCGGGCGACGCGAGCGGGGAGCGCCCGCGGGGGAGCAGGTCGTCGCCGGCCAGGTCCGGCAGCCGCACGGGCAGCGCGTCGTCGGGGACCGGCACGACGCCGCACGCCGGGCAGTGCACGACCGGCACCGGGGCGCCCCAGTAGCGCTGGCGCGAGACCAGCCAGTCCCGCAGCCGGTACGACGTCGCGCGCTCGCCCGCGCCGTCGGCCTCCAGCCGTGTGATCGCGTCGTCGACGTCGGGCCACGTCTCGCCCGACCCCGCGGGCAGGCCGTGGGCGGCGGCGAAGCGCGCGTCGCGGTCGTCGTGCGCGGGTACGCCCATGACCGCGCCCGTCCCGTAGCCGGGCAGCACGTGGTCCGCCGCCCAGACGGGCAGCCGCTCGTCCGTCACCGGGTGGCGCACCCACGCACCCAGGAACGTCCCGGCGCTCGTGCGCTGCGCGTTCGTCCGCTCGATCTCCCCGGAGGCCAGCGCGGCCTCCCGGTGCCGCGCGAGCGCCTCCGCGTGCTCCGGCGCGCACAGCACCGCCGCGAGCGGTCCGTCCGGCGCGACGGCGACGAACGTCGCGCCGGGCAGGGTGTCGGGGCGCGTCGTGAACACCTCGACGTGCTCGGGGCGTGCGCCCGGCCCGGGCGAGGCGCTCGCGGCGGCGCGGGGGCCGCCGTCGGGCACGACCGCGAAGCGCACGCGCGCGCCCGTGCTGCGCCCGATCCAGTTCCGCTGCATCGTCAGGACGCGGGCGGGCCACGCGCCCTCGAGCGCGTCCATGTCGTCGAGCAGCCGGTCGGCGTACGCGGTGACGCGCACGAACCACTGCGTGAGCTCGCGCTGCACGACGGCCGCCCCGCACCGCTCGCACCGCCCGCCCACGACCTGCTCGTTGGCGAGCACCGTCCGGTCCGCGGGGCACCAGTTCACGGGGGCCGTGGTGCGGTAGGCGAGGCCGCGCTCCAGCAGCCGCAGGAACAGCCACTGCGTCCAGCGGTAGTACTCCGGGCGGTGGGTCTCCAGGCGTCGCGACCAGTCGAACGACACGCCGTACCGGTGCGCCGTCGCGGCCTGCGTCGCGATGTTGGTCTCGGTGAAGACCGCGGGGTTCTCGCCTCGGCGGATCGCCGCGTTCTCGGCGGGGAGCCCGAACGAGTCCCAGCCGATCGGGTTGAGCACGTCGTACCCGCGCAGGCGCCAGTACCGCGCGACGACGTCCTCCAGGGCGAACACCTCGGCGTGACCCATGTGCAGGTCGCCCGAGGGGTACGGGAACATCGTCAGCAGGTAGCGGCGCGGTCGCGCGCCGTCGTCGCGCGCGCGGAACGTCCCGTGCTCGGCCCAGTGCCGCTGCCAGCGGTCCTCGATCTCGCGGGTCGACGGGGGAGACGGGGGTACGGAGGGTTGGGGTGGGTGTGCGGCGTCCACGGGGAGGCTCCTCGAGAAGGTGGGCTTCGTCGTCGGGCACTCGCCCGGTCCGTGGGGACGCGCGGGCATCGCCGCGCTGAGCGTGCCCGCCCGGCGGGCTCAGCGCGGCCGGCGAAGGAGGAGCCGCAGGTGTCGCATCCCGGACATCGTGACCTGCCCGACGGCGCAGGGTCAACCCTCCCGGGCCCGCGGGTGTGGCGGACGTCGCCCGCGCGGGCGCGCCACGGCCGATCCCGCGCCATTAGGCTGGACGCCATGGCATCCCACTACGACGTCGTCGTCCTCGGTGCAGGTCCCGGTGGTTACGTGGCCGCGATCCGTGCAGCCCAGCTGGGCCTGTCGGTCGCGGTCGTGGAGGAGAAGTACTGGGGTGGGGTGTGCCTCAACGTGGGCTGCATCCCGTCCAAGGCGCTCCTGCGCAACGCCGAGCTCGCGCACATCTTCCAGCACGACGCCAAGACCTTCGGCATCTCCGGAGAGGTCAGCTTCGACTTCGGCGCGGCGTTCGACCGCTCGCGCACCGTCGCGGAGGGGCGCGTCAAGGGCGTGCACTTCCTCATGAAGAAGAACAAGATCACCGAGTACGACGGCCGCGGCACGTTCCGCGACGCGCACACGCTCGACGTGAAGCTCGCCGACGGCTCGACCGACCAGGTGACGTTCGACAACGTCATCATCGCGACCGGCTCGAAGGTGCGCCTGCTCCCGGGCGTCGAGCTGTCCGAGAACGTCGTCACGTACGAGAAGCAGATCCTCACGCGCGACCTGCCCCGCTCCATCGCCATCGTCGGCGCGGGCGCGATCGGCATGGAGTTCGCCTACGTCCTCAAGAACTACGGCGTGGACGTGACGATCATCGAGTTCCTCGACCGCGCGCTGCCCAACGAGGACGCCGACGTGTCGAAGGAGATCGCCAAGCAGTACAAGAAGCTCGGCGTCAACCTGCTCACGTCGACCGCCGTCCAGACGGTCACCGACAACGGCGCGAACGGCGTCACGGTCACCTACAAGGGCGTCAAGGACGACAAGCCGGGCGAGCTCGTCGTCGACAAGGTCCTCATGGCCGTCGGCTTCGCGCCCAACGTCGAGGGCTTCGGCCTCGAGAACACCGGCGTCCAGCTCACCGAGCGCGGCGCCATCGCGATCGACGACGTCATGCGCACCAACGTCGAGCACATCTACGCCATCGGCGACGTCACCGCGAAGCTCATGCTCGCGCACGTCGCCGAGGCGCAGGGCGTCGTCGCGGCCGAGACCATCGGCGGCGCCGAGACCCTCACGCTCGGCGACTACCGCATGATGCCGCGCGCGACGTTCTGCCAGCCGCAGGTCGCGAGCTTCGGCCTCACCGAGCAGCAGGCGCGCGACGAGGGTTACCAGGTCAAGGTCGCGACCTTCCCGTTCATGGCGAACGGCAAGGCGCACGGCCTCGGTGACCCGGTCGGCTTCGTCAAGCTCATCTCCGACGAGACCTACGGCGAGCTGCTCGGCGGCCACCTCATCGGCCCCGACGTCTCCGAGATGCTGCCCGAGCTCACGCTCGCGCAGAAGTGGGACCTCACGGTCAACGAGGTCGCGCGCAACGTGCACACCCACCCGACGCTGTCCGAGGCCGTCCAGGAGTCGATCCACGGGCTCGCGGGGCACATGATCAACTTCTAGGCAGCAGGCCAGGTCGGACGCCGTCCGATCGCGTGGTCAGAGGCCCGGATCCGCGGAGTTCCACGGTTCCGGGCCTCTTTCTGTCTGGAGGCCCGTGCACACCTGAGACAGGCGTGCCCCTGCGGGCCACTCGAAGAGGCACGCAGGAGGCGGAACAACGCCTGGGCCGAGGCGCGGACCGGGGTGGGGGGCTGCCCGCGGGATAGACACCGCCGACGTCCCAGCATGCTCGACGCCTTCGACAGGGCCCACCTGCCGTAGCGGTGAGCTCAGCCGAGCAGGTCGGCCGGGGTGAGGATCGTGATGCCGTCGATGCTGCCCCCGGAGCGGGACGCGGCGATCAGCGGGGCGTCCTGGTCGGCCCCAGGGACGACGCTGCGCTGGTTGACCAGCTCGGTGGCGTCATGGAGATCGAAGGGCGCGGTCTCGCGCCACTTGATCGAGCCGATGAAGGTGACGGTCTTCGCGGGACGCCGATCGGCGCCGACCAGGTCGACCTCGACGTCGCCCTTGCGGTTCCACCAGCCGCCGACGACGGCGGACGCCGGCACGACGTCGTCGTCGAGCGCTCGCTCCCAGAGGAGCCGCCGGACGACGGGCTCGACGGCTCGTCCGCGCCACGTCGACCACCCGCGCTCGATGCGCCGCGTCACGATGTCGCCACGGCCTGCATCGATGAGGTCGGCGGCGTCGTGCAGGAACGCGAGCCAGAAGCGCATGTACGGGTCGTCGATCCGGTACTGCTTGTGGTGAGCAGGCTTGGTCGAGAGGGGCTCGTCGACGGCGACGACGCGCCGCTCGACCAGCTGGTCGAGCGAACGCGAGAGCGAAGCGCGTTGGTCGACCTGGGCAGCCTGGCCGATCGCCGTGAACGTCCGGGCGTCCGCGCCGATCGCGCGCAGCACGTCTTTCGCCTGGGTCTCGGAGGGGAACTCGGAGGACAGGACCCGTTCGCCCGACACGACCAGCGTGCTGATCGAGGTGGACAGGCCGTCGGCGAGGTAGTCCGCGACCGACTGCCCACGTCTCCACGCCGTGACCAGCGGGGGCAGGCCGCCTGTCACCAGATAGGCATCGATCGCTGGTGCCGCGTCCAGGCCCGTCATCGTCGCCACGTCCTGCGGGGTGAGCGGGAGGATCTCCTTGTCGACGCTGCGGCCGTAGAACGGGCGTCCGTGGCTGGTGAGCCGTTCCATCTCTGACTGATTCGACCCCACGAGGACGAGGAGCACGGGCAGCGCCGAGAACCGGGTGTCCCACACGCCTTGGAGCGCGCCCTCGAACCCTGGGTCGCCGGTCAGGTAGGAGACCTCGTCCAGCACGATGATCGACACCCGGTCCGTTGGCAGCGCGAGGGCCAGGACGGTCAGGGCGTCCTGCCAGGAAGAGGAGACGGCGTATCCGGCGGCGTCCGCACCGGGCAGACCGGAGGCGGCGACGGTCTCGAGAAGTCGGCGCTGTTCGAGCTCGGGGCGCGATCCGTCTGCCAGGAAGTACAGCGACGGCACCCCTGCACGCTCGACGAACTCGGTGACGAGGCGGGACTTGCCGACCCTGCGACGTCCACGCAGGGCGATCGCCTTCCCCGGCCTGTCGGAGGTCGGGTTCCGCACCTGCTCCAGGACGTAGTCGAGGTCGGCGAGCTCGCGCTTCCGACCGACGAAGCCGGTCACCATGGTTTCCTCCGATGTAGGTCGCATCGAATGTTACCTACTTTCGATGTTACGTACAGGCCCATGATGGCGCTCATCCGGAGCCGAAGAGGGTGCGACCGTTACGAGAGCGTCCGCGTCACGTGCTCGAGCCAGCGGGCGACGTGGCCAGCTCGTCGGGGGTGAAGCCGTCGGTGAGGCGGTCGTTCAGCTCGGCGAGCGCGGCGCGGACGTCGTCGAGCGCAGCGGTGCCGGTGGGCGTGAGGTCCAGCCGGACGGTGCGTCGGTCGTCGGGGTCGGTGCGACGGCGCACGAGGTCGGCGCGCTCCATGCGGGCGAGCAGGCCGCTGGTGCCGGCGGGGGAGGCCTGCAGCGCGGCCGTCACCTCGCCGATCGTCGCGCCGGGGTGGTCGGCGAGGTGCAGCAGGACGCCGGCGGCGGGGGCGCCGAATCCCTGGCCGCCGTTGCCGGTGCCGTGTGCGCTGCCGCGTCGCGCGATCCAGCGCCGCATCTGGCGCTCCGCCGCGGTGGTGAGGAACACCAGCCGCGGCGGGCGACGCGTCACCGTCGCGGCTTCCTGGCAGGAAAGCGGACGTTGCCGTCCTCCTGCGCCGGGGCGGCCCCCGCGCGGGCGTCGAGCCAGGCGAGGAGCTCGGGCCAGAGCGTGTCGCGCAGGCCTCGGCGGAAGAAGCCCATGTGACCGATCGCCTGCACGCCGCCGTCGGCGGGGCTCCACGTCCGTCGCTCGACGCGAGCGGCCGTGAGGCGGTCGGTGATCGCATCGATCTGCGCGGGGGTGGCCCACGGGTCGTCGGTGAACCCGACGGCGAGGACGTCGCCGGTGACGCGTGCCGCGTCCGCGGCGGCGCGCATGGTCGGGTCGTCGAAGAAGTAGCCCGGCAGGGTCGACCAGCGGCCCCACTCGAGCATCGCGGCGGCGGGCATGTCCTCCCCGAGGCTCAGGCGACGGCCGGGGACGTAGCCGAGCACCCGGGCCGTCGCAGGGCCGAGCACCCGCAGGATCAGCCGGACGCGCGCCCGCTCGGCGCGGTCGGGGACCGTGGACGTCGCGGCGACGTGGGACGCGACCGTGACGAACCCGGCCAGGCCCCGTGAGCCCCTGCCGAGCGCGAGCGCGTGCCCGCCGATGCTGTGCCCGACGGCGAGCTGCGGCACGTCGCCGAACCGCGGGCGGGCCCACGCGGCGACCGCGGGGACGTCGTCGGCCATCCAGTCGCGCATGCGCAGGCCGCGGTGGGAGCGCGGGCTGCCGGACCGGCCGGTGCCGCGGTAGTCGTAGGTGACGGCCACGTACCCGTGGGTAGCGAGGAACTCCGCGAACCCCGTGTACAGGCGCTCGGGGACCGCCGTCGCCGGGTGGATCACCACGACGCCGCGGGGCGGCTCCTCGGCGGGCCGGCGCACCGTGCCGACGACCCAGCCGCCCGCCGGGATCTGGATCCGCAGCTCCTCGGAGGCCACCGCCGCAGGGTCGTCGTTTCGCATGCGAAGCACCCTAGCGGGCGTGGCGAGGACGTGGCCGAGCGGCCGAGAACGGGTCGTGTGTGGCACGCTTCCGTCGTGAGTTCGCCGAGCCGGCCGCGACGGGGCTTCTGGTACCAGGTGTGGCGACCGTTCCGAGCCCTCGGGCGCGGCATCGCCAGAGTCCTGGAGCTCGTCGACCTCGTCAGCGTCGTCGTGAGCGTCGGGCGCGGCGTCGTCTGGCTCGCGCGGGGTGCGGGGAGCGTCGTGGCGCGCGTCGTCGACTGGTGACGGCGCTGGACGCGGCGCGGGGCCGTACTCGCGGCGACGCGGGGGCTGCCCGGCCGACCTCGACCGACGGCAGCCGACGAACGCGCCGGACGGCCTCGACGACGGCGGACGAGACGCCACGACGACACGGGAGACCGACCGGCACATGACACTGACGCTCGAACCGATCCTGCGCAGCGGGCTCATCGACCCCGCGGAGGCCCTCGTGATCCGGCACGCCTTCGTCAAGGAGCACGAGGACACGGGCCTGCCGGGCATCCACGCGGACTCGACCGATGACGAGATCCTGGCGTACACACGCCGGCAGTCGGCGTCGCCACGGATCTTCCCGGCTGCTCCGCCGGGCATCTGGGTCGTGTTCGTCCGCGAGGGTGGAGACCGGGCGCGGCTGTGGTCGGTGCTGGAGAACCGCGGTGAGGTCTCGAACGACGGGGCCCTCCGCACGTTCGACCTGGTCAGGTCCGAGCGGCTCGCGGACCTGAGGGACCGGTTGGTGATCGGTTGGCGGTCGCCGCGCACGTGGCGGCTCAACGGGCCGACCGCGGCGGGATACCCGGTCATGGAGATCGCCGACGCGCGGCCCGTGCCGTTCCCGGGCTTCGACCGGCTCGTGCTCGACCACGCGCAGCTGCAGGCGGTGATGCGCGAGCACCGCTATGCCGCGTGGCGCACGGCGCTGGCCTCCGTCGTCGGTGTCTACCTGATCACCGACACCCGCGACGGTCGGCACTACGTGGGCAAGGCCGACGGTGCGGAGAGCATCCGGCAGCGCTGGACCGCGTACGCGACCAACGGCCACGGTGGCAACGTCGAGCTGCGCACCGTCGACCCGACCGGCTTCCGCTTCTCGCTGCTGCGGGTGTTCGACCCGTCGACACCGACGCGGGTGATCGACGAGGCAGAGAGCCACTTCAAGGTCGCCCTGGACTCGCGGAGGCACGGCCTGAACCGCAACTGAGCTCCGGGCGTCACGAGGCGGGTCTGCCGCGGCGTGGGTCCCCCGTGAGAGCTATCCGGACTGCTCACCCGGGGGTGATTCGCCGGAGCGCCCGGATTCCTAGCGTTGCCGGTGGTCGCCCAGCCGGGCGGTCAGGCACAGCGACGGAGGCCCGCATGAGCACGACGACCACGACACCTCGCCCCCGGACCCGGGAGGACGACGGCGGCGGCCCGATGTCCCGCTTCCTGCGGCACCCCCTGACGTGGATGCTGATCGGCGTGGTCGGCGTCGCCCTCGTCGGAGGTCTGACGGCGTCGGCCGAACAGTTCCTGCTGCTCCCCGTGCTGGGCGCGGCGCTCGCGGTCGTCGTCTACCGGGTGGTCATGCGGTGCGTCGCCCACCGCCGCACGCCCGAGCTCGCCGGCCGCCGCGCGGTGCTGGAGGCGCTGCGGGGCGCCGCGGTCGGGCTCGGCTTCGTCGCGGTGTCCGCGGCCGTCGTCACGGCCCTCGGCGGCTACACGTTCCGCGTCGCCGACGGCGACCTCCTCGCGGTGGTGGCACCGATCGTCGCGGTGACCGTCGGCGCCGCCGTCACCGAGGAGCTCATGTTCCGTGGCTTCGCGCTCCAGGCGCTCGAGCGTCTGCTCGGGAGCTGGGTCGCGCTGGGGATCACGGCCCTGTTCTTCGGTCTGACGCACCTGTTCAACCCCGCCGCGACCGCGTGGAGCGCGCTGGCGATCGCGATCGAGGCGGGCGGACTGCTCGGCGCCGCGTTCCTCTGGCGTCGGAACCTGTGGTTCGCCATCGGCCTGCACCTCGCCTGGAACGCCACGATCGCGCTGCTCGGCATCCCCGTCTCGGGGCACGCCTCCGCGGGCCTGCTGGTCGCCGACGTCTCGGGGCCGAGCCTGCTGACGGGCGGAGCGTTCGGCATCGAGGGATCGGTGGTGACCGTGGTGCTCGGCGCGCTGATCGCCGTCCCGATGCTCGTGCTCGTGCGCCGGCGTGGGACGTGGGTCCCGGCCCGCCGTCGTCGCCCGTAGGCTCGGGCCGTGCCCGACACCCCCGTCCTCGACCGGGCGTCACGCCCCGGTGAGCCGCGTCGACGGTGGCGACCGGGACGGCAGGACGCGCTGGACGCGTCGCTCGCGGTCGCCCTCGCGGTGCTCGGGTTCGTCCCGACGCTCTCGACGATCGGCGTCGAGCTCGGTGACCTGCCCGAGCGGCCGACGGACGCGCTGGCGGTGACGCTCGCCCTCGCGCAGTGCCTGCCGCTCGCGTTCCGCCGCCGCGTACCCGGGGTCTGCCTCGCCGTCGTCGGTACCGCCTTCGCCGCGGCGCAGGTGCTGGCCTGCCCGCCGACGTTCGCGAGCGTCGGCCTCTACGTGGCGCTGTACACCGCCGGGGCCCACCTGGCGCGGTCTCGTCGGATCATCGCCGCCGTGGTGACCGGTGGCTACGTCGTCCTCGCGGCCACGCTGTCCGGCCTCGGCTCACCCAACCGGCTGCCCGTGTTCCTCGCGTTCTACCTCGTCCTGGTGGTGATCTGGTCGGCCGGCGCGGGAGTGCGTCGCCGGCGGGCCGAGGAGGTCGAGCGTCGGCGTCTCGCGGCCGCCGTCGCGACCGCTCAGGAGCGCGCCCGGATCGCGAGGGACCTGCACGACGTCGTGACGCACCACGTGACCGCGATGGTCGTGCAGGCCGACGCCGCGCAGTACCTCCTGCCCGCGGCACCCGACCGCGCCGCCGAAGGGCTCGTCGCGATCAGCGGCACCGGGCGACGCGCCCTGACGGAGCTCCGGCACCTGCTGGGCGTGCTCGAGGCCACGGGCGAGGCGGCCCCGGCGGAGCGGGCGCCGGTCCTCGGCCGCGTGGGCGACCTCGTCGACCAGGCCCGCCGGTCCGGCCAGCCGGTGGAGTGGACGGAGGAGGGTCGACGGCGCGACCTGCCCGACGCCGTCGGGCTCGCCGCCTACCGGGTGGTGCAGGAGGGCCTGACCAACGCGCTCAAGCACGCGCCCGGGCGCCCGACCACGGTCCGCGTGCGGCACGGCGCCGACCACGTCGAGGCCGAGGTGAGCACCGGCGGACCCGACTCGTCGGTCGCCAGGCCGGGGACCCCGCCACCGGACCGCCCTGCCACCGTGGATCCGGCACCACCGGCCGGTCGCGGGCTCGCCGGTCTGCGCGAGCGCGTCCGGGTCCTCGACGGGGACCTGGAGACCGGCCCCACACCTGACGGGGGATTCCGCGTGCGGGCCCGGATCCCCACCGCCCCGACCACCGCTCCGACCAGGAGCCGCCCATGACCGTCTCGCCGCCGGGGCCGCGGCCCCCGATCCGCGTCCTGGTCTGCGAGGACCAGGAGCTGGTGCGGGTCGGCTACGTCACGATCTTCTCCGCGCAGGCCGACATGGAGGTCGTCGGCGAGGCGCAGGACGGCCGGGCGGCCGTCGAGGCCGCGCGACGGCTGCGCCCCGACGTCGTGGTCATGGACATCCGGATGCCCGTGCTCGACGGCATCGAGGCGACACGGCAGATCGCCGGGCCCGACGTCGAGACGCCGGCGAAGGTGCTCATGGTCACCACGTTCAACGTCGACGAGTACGTCTACGAGGCGCTGCGCGCCGGGGCGAGCGGGTTCCTGCTCAAGGACGCCCCTCCCGCCGAGCTGGTCGAGGGCATCCGGACGATCGCCCGGGGCGAGTCCCTGCTGGCCCCGAGCGTCACCCGCGCCCTCGTCGGCCGCTACGCCGAGCGGGTGCGGCCGACCGACACCTCCCGCCCCGCGCGGGACGACGTCGTGCGTGCCCTGACCCCGCGCGAGCTCGAGGTGCTCGAGCAGCTCGCCGCGGGGCTGTCCAACGCGGAGATCGCGAGCGTGCTCGTCATCACCCCCGAGACCGTCAAGACGTACGTGTCCCGGATCCTGGCGAAGCTCGGGCTCCGGGACCGGGTGCAGGCGGTCGTGCTCGCCTACCGCGTGGGTCTGGTCTCGGCGACGGACTAGAGGTGGGTGGGCCGACGGGGCGGTCCCCGCCGGCCCACCGTCGTCGCGCGTCAGTCGCAGGCGACCCCGTCGAGCGTGAACCCGGTGGGATCGGGGTGGGTGCCGGCCGTCGTGGTCGCGCCGTTGTAGCCGAACGTGACCGACTGCCCCGGCGCGATGCTCGGCTGCCACGCCGGGTGGGTCGCCGTGACCGTGGTGCCCGTCTGGGCGACGGCCGCGCTCCATCCCGGCGCGTCGACCCGCTGACCTCCGGGGTAGTCGAACGTGACGACCCAGTCGTCCACGGTCGCGGCGGACGTGTTGGTCACCGTGACCGACGCGGTGAACCCGGTGCTCGTGCCGCCCCAGGCGGCCGCGGAGTAGTCGACGGTGCACGCGCCGGTGGGCTCGGGGGTGCCGCCGTCGTCCAGCGTCGTGAACGTGACGTTCCTGGTCCCGGAGACCGCCCCGGTGTGGTCGTTCCGCGACCGGACCTCCACCGTGTACGCCGTGTCGGGCTCGAGACCGGTGAGGTCGACCATGGGCGACCCGTCGGTGCTCGCGAGGACTTGGCCGGTGACGGGGTCGAGCACGTCGTACCCGGTGACGCACCCGGACTCGGCGGCACCCCACATGACGTGCGCGCTGGTCGCGGTGACGGACATGGCCATCACCGTTCCCGGGGCGCCCGGCGCCTCGTCGGGGCACGCGGGCTCGGTCGGCTCGCCGCCGTCGTCGCCGATCCCCGTGACCTCGCCGTCACCGCCGTCGAACGCGACGTCGGAGCACGAGTAGAAGTTCTCGTTGCTGTCCGAGCGGACCCAGTGGGTGAAGATCATGTGGTCGCCGCTGCGGTCGGCCGGAAGCGTGACGTCCCAGTAGTAGTAGTTCAGGGCACCCGGTCCGCCCGTGTCCGGCGGGTTCGTCACGCTGTCGACGAGCTCGAGGTCGTCCCAGGCGAGCGGGCTCGACGGGTCCCAGCCCTCCCGGGTGACGTACACGTCGAAGCGCCCCGGGTGCTCGGCCCAGTTGTTGTGCTGGAACTGGTAGGTCTCCCCGGCGGTCAGGTGCGTCCGCGGCCAGTCGTCGCGCACGGCGTTGAACCCGCTGAAGTCGTACGGGCCGCGCCCCCCGCCGTCGCAGATCTGCCCGTCGGGGACGTAGCCGACCGTCCGGCCCGCGCCGTTCGAGTCCAGGTTCCCGAACCAGTTGTAGAACGCCGAGGTCCCGCTGACCGCGTAGGCGTTCGCGCACGCCGGGTTCTGCGGGTCGACCTGCCCGTTGCCCGTCTGGCCGTCCACCCAGCACAGGTACTGGCGGCTCCCCGGGAACACCTCCGCCCCGTGCGCGGCGGCCGGGGCGGGTGGCGAGGCCGCCACGAGCCCGGCCGCGCCGAGGACCACGGCGGCGGCCCACGCTGCGATGCGTCGCATCTCTCCAGCTCCTTCGCTCTCGGATGTCGAACGCGACGACCATGCCTCGCCCCCGCCCGCGGCGTCAGCCGCCTAATCGATTCGGGCCGCCACCGTCCCCGCGAGCCCGACGCCGGTGCGGCCGTCCGGGAGCGGGTGCGCCCCGGCGTCGTGCACGGGGGAGGATGGGGGCGGGGGGACACCGACCCGAGAAGGAGACCCATGCCCGCGCCCACGACGCCCACCCGCGAGTTCGTCACCGGCCTGCCCAAGGCGGAGCTGCACCTGCACCTGGAGGGCACGCTCGAGCCCGACCTCAAGCTGCGGCTCGCGCAGAAGAACGGGATCGACATCGGCCAGACGACGGTCGAGGAGGTGCGCGCGACCTACGCGTTCGACTCCCTGACGAGCTTCCTCGCCGTGTACTACCCGGCGATGGAGGTGCTGCAGACCGCGGACGACTTCTACGAGCTCGCCGACGCCTACCTCGCCCGCGCGGCGGCGGACGGCGTGAAGCACGCCGAGATGTTCTTCGACCCGCAGGCGCACACGTCGCGGGGCGTGCCGTTCGAGGCGGTCGTGACGGGCTACCACCGCGCCGCGGCCGAGGCGCCGAGCAAGCACGGCATCGACGCGCACCTCATCCTGTGCTTCCTGCGCGACCACTCCGCACAGAGCGCGGCAGAGACGCTCGAGGCGTCGGTGCCGTTCCGGGACAAGATCCTGGGCGTCGGGCTCGACTCGGACGAGCGCGACAACCCGCCGCAGAAGTTCGCCGACGTCTTCGCGCGCGCCCGCGAGCTCGGCTACCGGCTCACGATGCACTGCGACATCGACCAGGTCGGCAGCATCGACAACATCCGGACCGTGCTCGACGAGATCGGCGTGGACCGCGTGGACCACGGCACGAACGTCGTGGAGGACCCGGCTCTCGTCGACGTCGTGCGCGAGCGCGGGCTGGGCCTGACGACGTGCCCGATCTCGAACTCGTTCGTCACCGACGACATGAAGGCGACCGAGATCGCCGGCCTGCTGCGCTCGGGCGTGCGGGTCACCGTGAACTCCGACGACCCGGCGTACTTCGGCGGCTACGTGGCCGACAACTACGTGGCGCTCGCGGACGCAGCGGACCTGACCACGGAGGAGGTCGTGCGGCTCGCGCGGAACTCGTTCGAGGCGTCGTGGCTCGGCGACTCCCAGCGGGCCGCCTACCTCGCCGAGATCGACCGGTACGTCGCGGGGTTCGACCCGACCGCCGTCTGACCCGGCCTCCGGCTGCACCGAGGGAGAGCCCCGGTCCGCCGAGGGAGAGCCCTGGTCCGCCCAGGTAGAGCCCTGGTCCGCCGAGGTAGAGGCATGGTCATGACCAGGGCTCTACCTCGCGGGACCAGGGCTCTCCCTCGCGGTTCTGGGCGCTCGTCCCGCGCAGGCGTACCGGGGAGTAACGTGTCGGGGACGGCCGCCGCCGTCCGGATGGCGGCGAGCATGCCCGCGGGGGTGAATAATCTCCGGGTGCCGCATGTTGGCGCACTCGGGCCCCGCGCCCGCGGACGAGCCGTCCGCGGCCACGACACGCGGGACCGGGCCCGCAGGGGCACCACGGACCATCGGCTGGCGAGAGGGCGACCAGAGCTCATGAAGGATGTGCTGTACGTCAACGGCGGGACCCCGCTGGACGGGACGATCACCGTGCGGGGCGCGAAGAACTTCGTGTCCAAGGCGATGGTGGCGTCGTTGCTGGGGGAGTCGCCGAGCGTGCTGCGCAACGTGCCGCAGATCCGCGACGTCGGCGTCGTGACGGGGTTGCTGGAGCTGCACGGCGTGGCGGTGAAGTCCGACCCGGACGCGGGGATCCTCGACCTGGACCCCTCCAACGTCGAGTCGGCGCACGTCGCGGACATCGACGCGCACGCGGGCTCGAGCCGGATACCGATCCTGTTCTGCGGCCCGCTGCTGCACCGCCTGGGCGAGGCGTTCATCCCCGACCTGGGCGGGTGCCGGATCGGCGACCGGCCGATCAACTACCACCTGGACATCCTGCGCCAGTTCGGCGCCGTCGTGGACAAGCGCGAGAACGGGATCCACATCCGCGCCCCGCGCCGCCTGCAGGGCACCAAGATCGCGCTGCCGTACCCGTCGGTGGGCGCCACGGAGCAGCTCCTGCTCACGGCCGTGCGCGCCGAGGGGATCACGGAGCTCGCGAACGCCGCGATCGAGCCCGAGATCATGGACCTCATCGCGGTGCTCCAGAAGATGGGCGCGATCATCTCGGTCGACACCGACCGCGTGATCCGCATCGAGGGCGTGGACCGCCTCGACGGGTACACGCACACGGCGCTCGGCGACCGCATCGAGGCGGCGTCGTGGGCGTCGGCCGCGCTCGCCACGGGCGGCGACATCACGGTCAAGGGCGCGACGCAGCCCGAGATGATGACGTTCCTCAACACGTTCCGCAAGGTCGGCGGCCGCTTCGACGTCCAGGACGACGGCATCCGGTTCTGGCACCCGGGCGGCGACCTGTCGCCGATCGTCCTCGAGACGGACGTGCACCCCGGCTTCATGACGGACTGGCAGCAGCCGCTCGTCGTCGCGCTCACCCAGGCCAAGGGCCTGTCGATCGTGCACGAGACGGTCTACGAGAACCGGTTCGGCTTCACCGACGCGCTGCGCGGCATGGGTGCCACCATCCAGGTCTACAAGGAGTGCCTGGGCGGGCGCGACTGCCGGTTCGGCCAGCGCAACTTCCACCACTCCGCGGTGATCTCCGGCCCGACGCCGCTGGCCGCGGCCGACATCGAGGTCCCCGACCTGCGCGGCGGCTTCTCCCACCTCATCGCCGCGCTCGCGGCGAAGGGCACGTCGACCGTGCGCGGCATCAGCCTCATCGACCGCGGCTACGAGAACTTCCAGGAGAAGCTCGTCGCGCTCGGTGCCGACGTCCGCCGCGACTGACCCCGCGGCGTCGTCACCGCAGGTCATGACGCCTGTCACGGCGCTGCGGCGCGCGTGCGTGCGACGCTGGTCGACGTGATCACCCGACCACGCACGTTCCTCGACGTGTGGAGCCGTCGGACCGCGCCCGAGCGGTTCGACGCCTACACGCGCTGGTCGCTGTACCTGCTCTCGCTGTTCGAGCCGTTCCTCGCGCTCGCGCTCGTCGGCGTCGACCAGACGTTCCGGCCGGGGGCCGTCAACGCGTGGCTGCTGCTCGTCCTCGCGCACACGGTCACGTGCCTCGCGATGCTCCGGGCGGGGGTGGTGCACTTCCTCGGGGGCCCGGTCGTGCGCCCGTGGCTGCTCGCGCTCCACGGCGCCGTGTCCCTCGCGGTCGCGGTGGTCGGGTTCTGGACCTTCCCGGTCGGTTCGGCGGACGACGTCGCCGGGAGCGCCCGGTACTACGCGCTCCTGCTGGGGTTCGGGTTCGGCACGCTCGCCGTCGTGCCGCTCCTCACCTTCCGCCGCCTCGCCCTCCTCGCCGTCCTGTTCGGCGCGGTCACGGGGTGCTCCGTGTGGGTGGGCACGGGGCCGATCACCTCGACGACCGCGGGCATGGCGTTCGGCCTCGGGCTCTCGGGCACGATCATGCTCGTCGCCGTGTTCGGGTCCTACCGCGTGTCCGTGTGGATGCTCGGCATCGTGTGGGAGCAGGAGCGCACACGCGTGCTCCACGCCCGGCTCGCCGTCGCGGAGGAGCGGCTGCGGTTCTCCCGCGACCTGCACGACGTCTTCGGACGGACGCTGTCCGTCGTCGCCGTGAAGAGCGAGCTCGCCGCGGAGCTGGCCGCCCGGGGCCGCCCCGGCGCGGAGGAGCAGATGCTCGAGGTGCGCCGGATCGCGCAGGACGCGCTGCGCGAGGTGCGCGCCGTCGTCGCCGGCTACCGCACCGCCGACCTCGGCGCCGAGCTCGTCGGCGCCCGCTCGGTCCTGCGCTCGGCGGGCATCGAGACGACCGTCCACGGCGAGGAGACCCCGGTCGGCACCGCCGCGCAGGAGGCGCTCGCCTGGGCGGTGCGCGAGGGCGTCACCAACGTGGTGCGGCACTCGACCGCCCGCACGTGCACGATCACGGTGCACCGGGACCGGACGTCGAGCGTCGTCGAGATCGTCAACGACGGCGCCCCCACGGGGACGGGCGACGGACGCGGCTCCGGGCTGGTCGGTCTCCGGGAGCGGCTGGAGGGCGCCGGCGGGAGCCTGCGCACGTGGTCCGACGGCGGCCGGTACCGCCTCGTCGCGCGCGTGCCCGACGACGGCGCGGCCCGGGGGGCACCGGCGCGGGGCAGCGCTCGCGACCTTCCCGCCCCCACCACCGAGAGGACCACGCGCGCGTGATCCGCATCCTGCTCGCCGACGACGAGAACCTCATCCGCGACGCCGTCGCGTCGCTCCTGGCCCTCGAGGACGACCTGGAGGTCGTGGCGCAGGCGGCCTCGGGTCCCGAGGCCGTCGCCGCCGCCCTCAAGCTCGAGCCCGACGTCGCGGTGCTCGACCTCCAGATGCCCGGGCTCGACGGGGTCGAGGTCGCGCAGCGCCTCGCGCGCGACCTGCCGTCGTGCGGTGTGGTGATCGTCACGAGCCACGGCCGGCCGGGCTATCTCAAGCGCGCGCTGGAGGCGGGCGCGCGCGGGTTCCTGCCCAAGACGGTCTCGTCGCGCGTGCTCGCGGACGTCGTGCGGCAGGTGCGCGACGGCGGCCGCTACGTCGACCCCGAGCTGGCCGCGGAGGCGATCGCCGCGGGCGCGAGCCCGCTCACCGCGCGCGAGGCGGACGTGCTCGAGCTCGCCGCCGACGGGGCGCCCGTCGAGGAGATCGCGACGCGCGCCCACCTCGCCCCAGGAACGGTGCGCAACTACCTGTCGTCGGCTGCCGCGAAGCTCGGGGCGGCGAACCGTCACGAGGCGGCGCACGTGGCGCGGCGGCACGGCTGGATCTGAGCGGCGGGCCGCGCCCGGTAGGCTCGGTGACCGTGCCGAGCCTGCCCGAGACCCCGCGCGCGTACAAGACCCTCGCGTTCTTCCTGCGCCCGATCCTCTTCGCGATCACCCGCCGTGACTGGCGCGGCGCGGAGAACCTTCCCGCGACCGGCTTCATCGCCGCGGGGAACCACGTCACGGAGGTCGACCCCGTGACGCTCGCGCACTTCCTCTACGACCAGGGGCGCGCGCCCAAGATCACGGCCAAGGCGTCGCTGTTCACGGTGCCGGTCCTGGGCGGCATCCTGCGTCGCACGGGCATGATCCCGGTCCACCGCGGTACCGCGGGCGCCGCGCAGTCGCTCGTCGACTCCACCGCGCGCCTCGACGAGGGGGAGTGCGTCGTGTTCTTCCCCGAGGGGACGCTGACGCGCGACCCCGACGGCTGGCCCATGGTCGGCAAGACGGGCGTCGCGCGGCTGGCCCTGACGAGCCGCGCCCCTGTGGTTCCCATCGCGCAGTGGGGCGCCGAGCAGCTCCTCGCGCCGTACGGCAAGGTGTTCAAGCCGATCCCGCCCAAGCGGGTGGCGGTGCACGCCGGCCCGCCCGTCGACCTGTCCGACCTCTACGACCGCCCGCAGGACACCGCGACGCTGCGCGAGGCGACCGAGCGCATCATGGCGGCGATCACGCACCAGCTCGAGGAGATCCGCGGCGCGAAGGCGCCCGCGGAGCGCTTCGACCTGCGTCAGCACCCGGGCTCGGAGCGCCGTCGGTGAGCGGGGACCAGACTGTCGAGATCAGTCCCGCGCCGCTCGGCGCCGACGACGCTCCTGCCCCGGAGCGCGTCGTCGCCGCGGTCCTCGGGTCGGGGAGCTGGGGCACGACGTTCGCCGCCGTGCTCGCCGACGCCGGCTGCGAGGTCCGCCTGTGGGGCCGCGACCCCGAGGTCGCCGCGCAGGTGAACGTCGAGCGCCGCAACGAGAAGCGGCTTCCGGGCATCGAGCTGCCCGCGGGCATCCGGGCGACGACCGACGCGCGCGACGCGCTCGCCGGGGCGGGCCTGGTGGTCGTCGCGATCCCCTCGCAGGTCGCGCGCACGACGCTCGCCGAGCTGCGCCCGCACCTGGAGCCCGACGCCGTCGCGGTCTCGCTCATGAAGGGCGTCGAGCTGAGCACCGACCGCCGCATGAGCGAGGTCGTCGCCGAGTCCCTCGGGCTGCCGCCCGAGCGCGTCGCCGTGGTGTCGGGCCCGAACCTGGCGCGCGAGATCGCGCACCGCCAGCCGACGGCGACCGTCGTGTCGTGCGTCGACGAGGACGTGGCGCGGTACGTGGCGCGGGCCTGCTCGTCGTCGTACTTCCGTCCCTACACGAACCGCGACGTCGTCGGGGTCGAGCTGTGCGGCGCGGTCAAGAACGTCATCGCCCTCGCGGTGGGGATCGCCCAGGGGCGGGGGTTCGGCTACAACACCACGGCCACGGTCATCACCCGCGGGCTCGTCGAGATCACGCGACTGGGCCTCGCACTCGGGGCGGACGCCGAGACGTTCCCCGGCCTCGCGGGCATGGGCGACCTCGTGGCGACGTGCTCGTCGCCGCTCTCGCGCAACCACACGCTCGGCAAGCACGTCGGCCAGGGGCTGAGCCTCGACGACGCGATCGCCGCCACCGGCGGCACGGCCGAGGGCGTCAAGTCCTGCCGGTCGGTGCTCGAGCTCGCGCAGAAGGTAGGCGTCGAGATGCCCATCACGGCCGGCGTCGTCGCGGTGCTGCACGAGGGCATGCCCGTCGACGAGATGGCGCGCGGCCTGCTCGCCCGGCCGCAGAAGGCCGAGGGGATCTCGGCGGAGCGCTGAGGACGGCTGCGGGGCCGGGCGCGGAGCGTCAGTCGTCGTCGCGGACGTCGACCACCACGCGCGTCGGGTCCTCGAGCGAGAACACCCGGAAGGGTCGCTGCTCGTCGTCGACCCCGACGAACGCCTGCGTGTAGCCCTCGAAGACCCCGCGCAGCAGGACCTCCTCGACCTCGCCGTCGTCGCCGGCGCGCACCGGGTTGGGGCCCGCGTACTCGTCGACGCCCGTGTCCATGGGATATCCCGAGCCGGAGATCATGACCTGCAGGTAGGCGTCGCCGTCGACGGTCGCGACGTTGCCGCTGCCGTCGTCGATCGGCTGGTCGACGTACTCGACGCGCCACCCGGGCGTCCCCGTGCCGCCGAGCTCGAAGACGACGCGGTCGAAGCCGTCGTGGTGACCGATCCGGATGTCCGTCACGGTCAGGGCTGCGTCCGCGGACGGGTCCTGGGTGTCGGGATCGGTGTTCGCGGGGAACGGCAGCGGGGCCTCGGTCGCGTCGTCGGCCGGTGCCGACGAGTCGTCCGTCGGGCTCTCGCCCGACCCGTCGGACGGCGCGTCCGTGGGGCTGAGCGAGTCGCTCGTCGCGGTGCCCGACGGCGACGGGGAGTCGTCCGTGCCGCCCGGCGTGCACGCGGCGAGGGCCAGCACGAGCCCCGCTGCCGCGGCGGCTGCCGCGGGGCGTCGTCGCGGCCTCGCCAGGGCGGGCCGTCCTCGCCGGCCTCCGGTCTGCACCGCTCGTCGTGTCCTCATGGCTCGATCGTAGAAAGCGCAGGTCACGCCCGCGCGGCGGACAGGGCACGGTCCGGTTCCGGTCGGGTCACGGCGGTGTCTCGGCACGATGTCGACGTCGTCCCGGGGTCGTGTGCGCGGGGCCTTGCCGTCGTGGTCCGGTCGGGGTGGTCGACGCTAGGCTCGGGAGATGCTGCAGGGGATCGGCGCAGACGTGGTGGGCGTGCTCGTCGCGGTCGCGCTCACGGTGCTGCTCGTCGTCGGGATCACGCGGTTCACCTCCGGCGCCGAGGCGCGCGCCCGCCGCGACGCGGGTGGGGGCGAGAGCGCGTCGTCGGGCATGTTCGGCGAGATCGTCGAGATCTTCCAGCCGAGCCGCACGCATCTCACCGAGGAGAAGGAGCGCCAGCGCCTCGACATCGTGCAGCGCCCCGCGGAGGGGCGTCCGTTCGACGTCGACCTCGACGACGGCGTCTTCTACGTCCCGGCGGGCCCGGTGGGCACGCCCGACCCGTCGCGGCCCGGGCGCCCGGACGTCGAGGCACGGTAGCGCACGTCGGAGGAAGTCAGCCGGCGGGTGCCCGCAGCGCGCGGTCGAGGTCCTGCCAGAGGTCCTCGACGTCCTCGATGCCCACGGAGAGCCGCAGCAGGTCCTCGGGGACCGTGAGCGACTCGGTCGCGAACCGTCGGCGACGCTCCAGGCTCGACTCCACGCCGCCGAGGCTCGTCGCCGGCACCCACAGGCGCACGGCCGCGACGACCGCGTCAGCCCCCGACGCTCCGCCGCGCGGGCGGACCCCGAGGATCGACCCGTAGCCCGTCATGAGGCGCGACGCGCGCTCGTGACCGGGATCCGTCGGCAGGCTCGGGTGGCGCACCTCGACGACGTCCGGGTGGTCGGCGAGCCGCCTGGCCAGCTCGGCCGCGTTCGCCTGGGCGCGCTCGACGCGCAGCGCGAGGGTGCGCAGGCCGCGCAGCGCGAGCCACACCTCGAACGGGCCGGGGATCGAGCCGTGCAGGGTCCGGTACGCGCGCAGGGCCGCGACGAGCTCGGGCGTCCGGGCCACCGCGGCGCCGAGGACCACGTCGGAGTGCCCGGCGAGGTACTTCGTCACCGAGTGCACGACGACGTCGGCCCCGTGCGCGAGCGGCTGCTGCCCGAGCGGTGTCGCGAACGTGTTGTCGACGGCGGTGAGCACGCCCCGGTCGCGCGCCGCCGCGAGGAGCACCGGCAGGTCGGCGACCTCGAGCATGGGGTTGGTCGGCGACTCGACGAGCAGGAGCGAGGCGCCGTCGAGAGCGGCGAGCACCTGGTCGGTGTCCGCGACGTCGACGCGGACGACCTCCACGCCCGCGCGCGCGGCGAGGTCGTCCGCGAAGCCGAGCGTCACCTGGTAGGCGTGCCGGGGAAGGACGACCTTGCCACCGGCGGGGACGAACGAGAAGACGGCCGCGACGGCCGCCATCCCCGAGCCGAAGACCACGCCCGGTTCCGCCGCGCCCTCGAGCGCGGCGAGCGCCTCCTCGAACGGGTGCCAGGTCTCGGTGTCCATCCGCGTGTACAGGAGCTCACCAGGCTGCTGTACACCCTGCGAGACGTACGTGGACGACAGGACGATCGGCGGGTTCACGGGCGCGCCCTGCCCGCGCTCGGGCCGCCCGGCAGCGACGGCGACGGTCGCGGGGGAGAGGGCGGCGGGGACGTGCGGGTCGCTCATGGCCGCAGCGTACGCCCGCCTGCGCGACGGCTGCCCCGACCAACCACCCCCTGACCACCACCCGACTCGGCGGGTGGAGGGAGGGAAGGTCAGGCGGGCGGGCCCAGGAGGGACTGGGCGACCGTCGAGTGGGCCGACTCGTCGTCGGACGGGTGGAAGATCCCGGCGAGCACGTCGCGGTACAGGCGGCCCAGCTCGTTGCCGGCGAAGTAGCTCGACCCGCCGGCGACGCGCACCATCTGGTCGACCACCGTCTTCGCGGTCTCCGTGGCGCGCACCTTGAGCCCCGCGGTCGCGCGGAACCAGCCCGCGCCGCGGTCGACGAGCGCGTCGAGCTCGCCCGCGACGGTGTCGATCTGCGGCCAGACCGCGTCGAGCGCGAGCGCGGCGTCGGCGAGTCGCCACCGGATGTCCGGGTCCTGCGCGAGCGACGCGCCGTCGTTCTTCATCGACGTGCGGCGGCGCGCCGCGGCGACGCCGAGCTCGAGCGCGCGCTCCGCGATCCCGGTGTAGACGGACGCGAGGAGGGTCTCGAACGTCGTGAAGATCCCTACGACGAGCGGGTCGAGCGTGGGGCCGGGCGCGAGGCGCCGGACGACGCGGTCGGCGGGCGCGTGAGCGCCGTCGAGCACCGTGGACCGGGACTGCGAGGCCCGCATGCCCATCGTGTCCCAGTCGTCGAGCACCTCGACCCCGGAGTCCCGGGGGACGAACGCGTGCACGAGGCGCGGGGCGTCGTCGGACGCAGTGTCGAGGCCGAGGACGCCCAGCCGCGTCCACGCGGGCGAGTTGGACGTGAAGATCTTGCGGCCGTGGAACGTGTAGCCGCCCGCGCCGTCCGGTCGTGCCTCGGTGCGCGAACCGAGCAGGACCAGGTCGTTGCCGCCCTCGGAGTACCCGAAGCCGAACACCTCGCCGCGGCCAGCCTCCTCGAGCAGCCAGTCGAGCGACGAGTCGCCGCGCTCGTGCAGGTAGCGCGCGACGCCGGTCCACACGTGGTGCATGTTCACCGCGAGCGCCGTCGCGGGCGCCGCGCCCGCGAGCCGCGCCTGCTCGTGCGCGACCTCGCGCAGGCCGAGCCCGGCGCCGCCGAACGACGTGGGGACGAGCGCGCGCAGGTATCCCGCGTCGACGAGCGCCGCGAGGTCCTCGTCGAAGAACGCGTTGTCGCGGTCGTAGCCCGCGGCGCGGCCACGGACCGCGTCGAGCAGGTCGTCGGACAGGAGGGAGCGGGGCTCCGGGAACGGGGGAGCGAAGGAGGACGGGGAGGACGACGGGGTGACGGGCGTGGGCATGGCCTGCCTTCGGTCGGGGCGGACGGCGAGGGGCCCCGGCGACGCGCGTCGCCGAGGCCCCTCCACCGTACGCCGGGCCGGTCAGCCGACGAGCGCGGGCACCGGATCCTCCGGGGTCGGCAGGATCCGGCGCAGCACGTCGGCGAGCGTCACGACCCCGACGAACCGCTCGCCGTCCATGACGACCGCGAGCTGCTCGCTCGACTCGCGCATGCGCGCGAGCGCGGCGTGCGCGGTCGTCCCGGACGCGAGGACGAACCCGGGGCGCGCGAGCTCCCCGGCGGGCCGGTCGTCGGGCTCCAGCAGCGTGTCGCGCACGTGCACCACCTTCGGTACGACGCTCCCGTTCTCGACGAGGATGCGCAGGTGGCCCGACCGGGCGGACGCGGCGCGCACGTCCGCGGCCGTGGCGGTCGCCGGGACCGACGTGGGTCGGCCCTCCGCGGGCACGAGAGCGTCGACAGTGAGGGTCTCCAGCTCGATGACACCGGAGATCTGGACGCGGTACGACGCCTCGAGCGCGCCGACGTTCGCCGAGTGCTCGACGAGGTGGCGCAGGGTCGCGGGGTCCTGACCGCCGCCCTCGACGTGCTCGACCGGCTCGACGCCGACGGCCCGCACGCAGCGGTTCGCGAGCGCGTTGAGCCAGCGCAGGAGCGGGCGGAACGCCCACATGAACCCGCGCATCGGGAGCGCCAGCAGGGTGGCCGAGCGCTCCGGGTGGGCGATCGCCCACGACTTCGGCGCCATCTCGCCGATGACGAGGTGGAGGAACGTCACGACGATCAGGGCGAGCACGAAGCCCGCGACGTCCGCGGCCCACAGGGGCGCGCCCCACGCCTCGAAGACGGGCGTGAGCCAGTGGTGGACGGCCGGCTTGGTGATGGCGCCGAGCGCGAGCGTGCACGCCGTGATGCCGAGCTGCGCGCCGGCCATGAGGAGCGTGAGCTCGTTCGAGCTGCGCAGCGCGGCGCGCGCCGCCCGGCTGGTCGGGGCGGCGTCCTCGAGGCGGTGCCGCTTGGCGCCGAGGAGCGCGAACTCCACGGCGACGAAGAACGCGCTGAGCGCGATGATCGCGACGGTCGCCGCGACGACGACCCAGGGGTTGCTCATCGGGACTCCTCCGCAGCGGTCGCCGGGCGTGTGGTCGGTCGGGCGCTCTCGCCCGTCTCGTCGGCGGCGGGGGCGTCGCCCCGCTGCTCCACGAGCCGGACCCGCACGAGGCGCGGCACGTGCCGCTCGACCGACAGGACGTCGACGACGAGCGCGCGGTGCACGGGCACGTCGTGGACGAGGTCGGCCGGGTCGTCCGGCAGCGGGACCTCGATCGTGTCGCCCGCGCGCGGCAGGGCGCCGTGCTGGGCGATGAGGAGCCCGGAGACCGTCTCGTGGTCGCCGCGCGGCAGGTCCTGCCCGATCGCGCGCTCCGCCTCGTCGACGTGGACGTCGCCGCCCATGACCCACACGCCGTCGTCCTCGGCCGTGACCGTGACGGGCTGCTCCGGGTCGTGCTCGTCGGTGATCTCGCCCACGAGCTCCTCGGCGAGGTCCTCGACCGTGAGCACGCCGGTGAACCCGCCGTACTCGTCGATGACGCACGCGAGCTGGTTGCGCGTGGCGTTGAGCTGCGCGAGCGCGTCGGGCAGCGTCATGAGCGTGGGCAGCACGACGGCCGGGCGCATGAGCGCGGTGACGGGCGCGCCGTCGGGCAGGTCGGTCGCCAGGACGTCGGCGAGCTGGACGACGCCGAGCGGCTGGTCCGTCTCGTCGACCACGGGGTAGCGGGTGTGGGCGCGGGCCATGAGCTCGCGGACCTCGGCGACGGTCGCGTCGGGGCGGACCGTCCCGACGCGCGAGCGCGGGATCATCGCGTGCTCGACGTCCCGCTGGGGGAAGTCGAGGATGCGGTCGAGCAGCACGGAGAGCTCGTCGGGCAGGTCCCCGCTCTCGCGCGAGTCGGCCACGATGTGCTCGAGGTCGCGCGCGGTCGCGGTGTTGTCGACGTCGTGCACGGGCTCGATCTTCAGGAGGCGCAGCAGGGCGTTGGACGCCTTGTCGAACACCGCGATGAGCCAGCCGAACACCGTGAGATAGGCGGTCGTGGAGCGGGCCAGGCCCTTCGCGAGCGGCTCGGGCCGCGCGATGGCGAGGTTCTTGGGGAACAGCTCGCCGAAGAGCATCTGGACGATCGTCGAGAGCACGAGGGCGAGCACGGTGCCCACCGCCACGCCGACGCCCGTGGGTACTCCCACGCCGCCGAGCATCGTGCCCAGCGACTCGCCGATGAGCGGCTCGGCCACGTAGCCGACGAGCAGGCCCGTCACGGTGATCCCGAGCTGGGCCCCGGACAGGACGAAGGACGTGCGCCTCGTGACGGCGAGCGCGCGCCGGGCCGACTCGTCGCCGGCCTCCGCCTTGGCTCCCAGGCGGGAGCGGTCGACGGTCATGTAGGCGAACTCCTGGGCGACGAAGTACGCCGTCGCCGCCGTGATCGCGAGAACCACGAGGAGCCCGAGCAGGAGGGAGAGGAAGGTCGTCATCGTGCCCGCACCGCCCTCCGGTCGTCGGGGACGCGTTCGCGCGTCCGCTCGCTGCCGGGGCCGGTGCGGCCGGGACTATGGTCGGGGTCGTCGGCCGCGGGGGCCTCGAGAGTCGTGTCTTCCACGGCAACCCCAACGCGGGACGCCCCCGGATCGTTCCCGGGGCGACGGACCTGCGCGCGTCGGGCGCGCGAGCAGGCGTCCGGTAGGGTCGTCCGCGATGTCCAGCCAGAGCCCCGACCGGTCCGTGCCGTCCACCGACGAGCACCCCACCGGCGCGCCCCGCAAGCCCCGCGTCCTCGTGCTGTTCGGGGGCCGCTCGGGTGAGCACGCCATCTCCGCCGCGACCGCCGCCGGCGTCCTGCGCGCGATCGACCGCTCGCGCTACGACGTGGTCCCCGTCGGGATCACGCCGACGGGCGAGTGGGTCCTCGCGGCCGACGAGCCCGCGCGCTGGGAGATCACGGAGGGGCGCCTGCCGCAGGTGGAGCCGACCGGCGAGGAGGTCATCCTGCCGCTGTCGACCGGGCGCCGGGAGCTGCGCGTCCTCACCCCGGGCGACGTCCCGCGCGTGCTCGGCGAGGTGGACGTCGTCTTCCCGCTGCTGCACGGCCCCTACGGCGAGGACGGCACGCTCCAGGGCATGCTCGAGCTCGCCGACGTCCGCTACGTCGGCGCGGGCGTGCTCGCGTCCGCCGTCGGCATGGACAAGCACTTCATGAAGCTCGTGCTCGCGGGCGAGGGGCTGCCTGTCTCCCCGTACACCGTGATCCGCCCGGGCGCGTTCGAGCGCGACCCCGAGGCGTGGACGCAGACCGTGGCGGCCCTCGGCCTGCCGGTGTTCGTCAAGCCCGCGCGCGCCGGGTCGAGCCTCGGCATCTCCAAGGTCGACGACCTCGCGGACCTGCCCGCCGCGATCGCCGCCGCGCAGGAGCACGACCCCAAGGTGATCGTCGAGGCGGGCGTCGTCGGTCGCGAGATCGAGTGCGCCGTCCTCGGCGGGCGCGGTGGCGCGCGCCCGCGCGCGTCGCTGCCCGGCGAGATCGTCGTCACGGGCGAGGCGCACGACTTCTACGACTTCGAGGCCAAGTACCTCGACGAGGCCGGGGTCGAGCTGTCGTGCCCCGCCGACCTCCCCGAGCACCTCGTGGAGCGCGTGCGCGAGATCGCGGTCCGCACGTTCGAGGCGGTCGGTGCGGAGGGCCTCTCGCGCGTCGACGTGTTCGTCACGCCCGACGAGCAGGTCGTCGTCAACGAGATCAACACCATGCCCGGCTTCACGCCGTTCTCGATGTACCCCCGCATGTGGGAGAAGTCGGGGCTCAGCTACCCCGAGCTCATCGACGAGCTCGTCGCGCTCGCGCTCGAGCGGCCCACCGGCCTGCGCTGACCCCGTGCGCCGACCCGGGCGGGTTCAGCCCAGGTCGCCCGCGCCGACGCACGCGCGCGTCTGCGGGACCTCCATGACCGCGCGCCCCAGGTCGGCGATGAACGACGTGGAGTGGCTCTCGGTCACGGCCGGCGGCACGACGACCTGCACCGCGGGGTCGCGGCCGTAGGTCGTGAACGTCCACGTGCCCTGGTCCTCGACGACGAGCCAGTCCACGGTGCCGCCGGCGGACTCGACGCTCTGGCACGTGGTCGTCGTCGGGCCGGGCACCTCGACGCCGCACCGCAGCGTCACCGCGGCGCCCGGCTCGCCCCAGGCCGCGGTGGCCTGGCTCGTCGTCCCGACCTTCGCCAGGTCCTCGCCCAGGGTGTCCGGCAGCGCGAGCACGACGTCCGCGCACAGCGGGTTCTGGGCGTCGTCCGCGACCGGGACGCCGATGCGCGGCGCGCACGCGGCGGTCGCCGCGACGACGCCGAGGAGCGCCGGCACCGCGAGGGCTCGGACGAGGGGGTGCGAGCGGCGGGGCAGGGGCGCACCGGGGTGGGTGGACGGCGAGGCGGGAGGGACGGCGTCGAGCACGCGACCACCGTAGCGGCCCGAGGAGGGTGCCCGTGACCGCCCGGGCGGCGACTAGGGTGGCGGCGTGAGCGAGACGCCCCTGCTGGTCCGCGACGTGCCCGAGGAGGCGCTCCTCGCCCGGATCTTCCCTCTGCTGCCCACCGCGCCGACCACCCTCGTCGGTCCGGGGGACGACTGCGCCGTCGTCGCGGCGCCCGACGGCCGCTACGTCGTGTCGACCGACGTCCTCGTCGAGGACCGGCACTTCCGTCGGCGCTGGTCGTCCGGGTACGACGTCGGGTGGCGGGCCGCGGTGCAGAACCTCGCCGACGTCGTGTCCATGGGTGCGCGCCCCGCGGCGCTCGTCGTCTCGCTCGTCATGCCGGGCGACCTGCCCGTCGACTGGGTCACGGGCCTCGCGCGCGGGCTCGCCGACGCGTGCACGCCCCTCGGCGCCGCGGTCGTCGGCGGGGACCTCTCGGGAGGAGACCAGGTCGTCGTCGCGGTCACCGTCCACGGCGACCTCGAGGGCCGCGAGCCCGTGCTGCGCTCCGGCGCACGGCCGGGCGACGTCGTGGCGCTCGCGGGGGGCCTCGGCCGGTCCGCGGCGGGGCTCGCGCTGCTCGACGCCGACCGGGCGGACCTCGACGACGCGCTCGTCGTCGCGCACCTGCGCCCCGACCCGCCGCTCGCCGCGGGGCCTGCGGCCGCCGACGCCGGCGCGACCGCGATGATGGACGTGTCCGACGGGCTGCTGCGTGACGCGGGCCGGATGGCGCGGGCGAGCGGCGTCGTCGTGGACCTCGAGCTCGCCGCGCTGGGCGCGGACCGCGACCGCCTGCGCGCGGCGGCGGTCGTGCTCGACGGCACGAGCGGGGACGGCGACGCCGCGACGGACGCCGGCGACCGCGCCGAGGGCTGGGTGCTGTCGGGAGGCGAGGACCACGCGCTGCTCGCGACGTTCCCCGCCGACGCCGACCTGCCCGACGGGTTCCGGGCGATCGGCACGGTCCGACGTGCGTGGTGCGACGATCCCGGCGTCCGGGTCGACGGCCGCGTGGCGCACCGCGCGACGGGGTGGGACCACTTCCGCGCCTGAGCGCGGCGGTCAGCCCCGGCGGTAGCGGACGGCGGTCAGGTCCTTGCCGCCGATGTCGTCCCGTCGCTCGACGCCGTCCGGCACGAAGCCGTGGCGACGGTAGAAGCGGCGCGCGCGCTCCGCGTCCTCGAGGACCCAGAGCGTGACCGTCGTGCCGGGACGCACCTCGCCGAGCATGGTGCGCATGAGGTCGCGCGCGACGCCGCGGCCCCAGGACTCCGGGTCGAGATAGATGGCGTAGATCTCGAGGTCACCGGGCTCGGCGTCCTCGTCACGGCTCGGGCCGAGCGTCGCGAAGCCGATCGTGCGGCCGTCCGCGTCGGCGAGCCACGTGCGGGCGCCCGCGGTGGCGAGGCTCTGGACCCAGTGCTGCTCGCGCTGGTCGTGGTCGAGCGAGGCCAGGTACTCGTCGGGGACGATGCCCGCGTACGCGCCCCTCCAGGACGCGATGTGCACGGCCGCGATGGCGCTCGCGTCCGCGGGAGCGGCCGGGCGGATGGTTACCTCGCTCAGTTCCGTCACCATGCACAAAGACTGCCACCGCGGCCCGGATCCGCCAAACCGGTTTGTCCCGATCTTCAGGAGATCTCCGCATCTCCGGGGGTCGTCGCCCGTGGTCGCGGGGCCGGTCGTGCCGCAGAGACGACGAGAGCGCCTGCCGGGAACCGGCAGACGCTCTCGTCACAGAGTCTCGCGACGCTCAGGCGGGGCGGGTGACCTTCCCGGCCTTGAGGCAGGAGGTGCACACGTTGAGGCGCTTGGGCGTCCCCGCGACCACGGCGCGCACGCGCTGGATGTTCGGGTTCCAGCGGCGCTTCGTCCGGATGTGGGAGTGCGAGATGCTGTGCCCGAAGCCCGGGCCCTTGCCGCAGACGTCGCAGTTGGCAGCCACGGTTTCTCCTGATCGTCGTGCACGTCGCGCACGCAGCGGCGACGTCCTGAATGGTCTGTAGGGTGTCTCGCCCGGTGTTCCTCGGCGGCTCCTCGACGGTGTCGAGGGCGCGCGAAGCACCCGGGCAACCTCGTCAGGGTAGCCGATCCGATGGCCCGAGCTCAAACCGGGCGCTCGTCACACCCGCGCGCGCCCGGAGGTGGCCCGGCGGGCGCCCCCACGGCGCGCGCGGTTGACTACCGTGGTCCCGACGGCCCGCGGTGCCGTCCGACCGTCCGGCCACCCGGCGCGGTCGTCCCCCGAGCGCGAGGAGCCGGTCCGACGTGAGCCCCGGAGCCGACGTGGTCGACGCCGCCGTCGTCGTCGCGTGGGGCCACGGTGGCGTCCGTGCGCTCGCCGACGCGCGCGAGTCGCTCGACCGCGTGAACGTCTTCCCGGTCGCGGACGCGGACACGGGCACCAACATGTACCTCACGCTCCTGGACGCGGTCCGCGCGCTGCCCGGCGGCGACCCGGCGGGAGGCGGGGAGACGGGGGCCGCGGGCGGCGCCGGCGACCTGCTCGTGCGCCTGGCCCGCGGTGCGCTCGTCGGGGCGCGCGGCAACTCGGGCGTCATCCTCAGCGAGTACCTCCGCGGGCTCGCCCTCGCGCTCGCCGAGCACCGGACCGTGACCGGTGCCGCGCTCGCGGGGGGCCTGGACCGCGCCGCCCGCACCGCCCGCGGCGCGGTGGCCCGCCCCGCACCCGGCACGATCCTCACGGCCGCCGACGCCGCGGCGCGCGCGGCCGCGACCGCGGCGGACGGGCCCGGCGCCTCCTCGCCCGCGGTCGTCGCGGCCGCGGCCCGGGACGGGGCGCGCGCCGCGGCGCTGCGCAGCACCGGCGAGCTCGACGTGCTCGCGCGGGCGCAGGTCCTCGACGCCGGAGCCCTCGGCCTGGTGCTGGTCCTCGGCGCGCTCGTCGCGGCGCTCGACGCGCGAGGCACGGGTGCCGTCCCGGCGGTCGACCCCGTGGAGGCCGCCTCGGCACCGGCCCCCGCACGCGACGCCGCGGGGCCGGCAGTGGCGGGTGTGTCGGAGGTGCTCGGCATGATGGCCGGCATGGTTCCGGTGGCGGGCTCGCCCCGGGAGGCAGGTGCCGGTCCGCAGGACGTCCACGAGGGGGGTGCGTTCGAGGTGATGTTCGTGGTCGACGTCCCCGCGGGTGGAGCGGTGGACCCGGCCGGCACGCCCGTCGAGGACCCCGCCGAGCCGCTCCGTGCCGAGCTCGCGCGGATCGGCGACTCCGTCGTCGTGGTGGGCGGGCCGGGTGACCACGGCTCGGGGCTCTGGCAGGCGCACGTCCACACCGACGACCCGATGGCCGCGGTCGCCGTCGGACGTGCCGCGGTCGCGGGCCTGCGGTCCGCGCGGGGCGTCGGCGAGAAGGCCGCGTCGACCACGGGGGGAGACGACGCCGCGCTGCGCCAGGTGCGGGTCCGGCACTTCCCGGGGCCCCACGAGGAGGGCCACGCCCTGGACACCGCTGCCGGCGGGGCGCACGACGCCGCGACCGTGGCGGCGGACGGCCCGGGTCTGGTCGCCGTGACCACGGCGCCCGGTCTCGTCGCGGACCTCGCCCGCGCAGGCGCCGTCGTGCTGCTGCGGGAGGCTCCCGGTCCCGTCGACCTGACCGCCCTGCACCGCGTCGCGGTCGACTCCCGCGCGTCGCACGTCGCGCTCCTGCCCGGCGTGGACCTGCCGGAGGACGACGCCGCGACCTTGCGCGCGACCCTGCGCGAGGACGGGGTCGAGACGCTCGAGGTGCTGCCCGCCGTGACCGACCTGCACGTCGCCGTGGCGCTCGCCGCCGCACAGCTCGTGGAGCCCGGTGCGGCGCAGCGGCTCGAGGCGGCACGGTCGGCGCTCGCCGCCGCCCGGTGGGCTCGGCTCGACGCCCCGGGCGTGCCGGTGCCCGAGCTGGCGCGACGGCTCGCGGACGGGCTCGAACCCCTCCGTGTGCGCGCCGGCACGCTCGTCACGGTGCTCGCCGACGACGACGTGCCGGACGCGGCCCTCGACGCGCTCGCGGCGCGCGCGACCGGGGACGGCGCCGAGGTCGTGCTCCTGCGCTCGGGCCGCGACGGCGGTGCCGTCACGCTCGCCGCCGAGGGGCCGGGGGCCGTGGACGTCGACATCCGGGGAGACGAGCGATGAGCGACCGCCTGGCCGAGCCGCTGACCCGCGCGGTCGGCACGCGCAGCGCGGGTCCGCTCGCGAAGCTGGGCCTCGAGACCGTCGGGGACCTCCTGCGGCACTACCCGCGGCGGTACGGCGACCCGGGGCGCCTCACCGACCTCGGCGGCCTCGCCCTCGGCGAGCACGTGACGATCGTCGCGCAGGTCCGCAGCGCGACCGTCCGGCGCATGCGCAACCGCGCGGGCGCGATCCTCGAGGCGGTCGTGACCGACGGCCCGCAGCAGCTCTCGCTCACGTTCTTCGCCAAGAGCCCGAACGTCCTGCGCTACCACGAGCAACGGCTGGCGCCGGGGCGGCACGGGCTCTTCACCGGCGTCGTCGGGCTGTACCGCGGCACGCGGCAGCTCACGCACCCCGACTACAAGATCATCGGGGTCGACGACGACGCCGAGGACGCGGAGAGCGCCGTGCTCGAGGCGAGCCGGCCCATCCCGATCTACCCCGCGAGCGCGAGCATCCCGAGCTGGAAGATCCAGCCTGCGGTGCGCACCGTGCTCGACCCGCTGCGCGAGGACGACGTCCCGGACCCGCTCCCGGACGCCGTGCGCGAGCGGCACGGGCTCGGGACGCGGCTCGAGGCGCTGCGCGACGTGCACGAGCCCTACGACGAGAAGCAGTGGCGGCGCGGGCGCGACCGGCTGCGGTACGAGGAGGCGTTCGTCCTCCAGGCGGCGCTCGCCCAGCGCCGGGCCCGCGCCGCGGCCGAGCCCGCGACGGCGCGACCCCTCCGTGGCCCGGGGGAGCCGAGCATCCTCGCCGACTTCGACGACGCCCTCCCGTTCACGCTGACGACGGGTCAGCGCGAGGTCGGGGAGGAGATCGCGGCCGACCTTGCGCTCCCGCGCCCGATGCAGCGTCTCCTGCAGGGCGAGGTGGGCTCCGGCAAGACGGTCGTCGCGCTGCGCGCCATGCTCCAGGTAATCGACGCCGGCGGGCAGGCGGCGCTCCTCGCCCCGACCGAGGTGCTCGCCGCCCAGCACGCGCGCACCCTGCGCGCGCTGCTCGGGCCGCTCGCGGAGGGCGGCTTCCTCGGGGGCGCCGAGCACGGGACGCGAGTGGCGTTGCTCACGGGGTCGCTCGGCGCGGCGGCGCGCAAGGAGGCGCTGCTCGACGCCGCGAGCGGCGCCGCCGGGATCGTCGTCGGCACCCACGCCCTGCTGTCGGAGAACGTGCAGTTCGCCGACCTCGGCCTCGTCGTCGTGGACGAGCAGCACCGGTTCGGCGTCGAGCAGCGCGACGCGCTGCGGGCCAAGGCCCGTACGAGCCCGCACCTGCTCGTGATGACGGCGACCCCCATCCCGCGCACGGTCGCGATGACCGTGTTCGGCGACCTCGAGACCTCGTCGCTCACCGAGATCCCGGCCGGGCGCGCCGGCATCACGACCCACGTCGTGCCCGCCGGCAACGAGGCGTGGATGGAGCGCACGTGGGCGCGCGTGCGCGAGGAGGTCGACGCCGGGCACCGCGCGTACGTGGTGTGCGCGCGCATCCACCCGGACGAGCCGGACGCCGACGCGCCGTCGAAGCGGACCGACGACTTCGACGAGGTGCCCGACTTCCTCCTCGACCCCGACGCCCCGGACGCCTCGGACCGCGCGCCCCTGCGGGCGGTGCTCGAGGTCGCCGAGGAGCTGCGCGCGCACCCGCGCCTCGCGGGGCTCGAGGTCGGGGTGCTGCACGGGCAGATGCCCCCGGCGGACAAGGACGCCGTGATGGCCGACTTCGCGTCCGGTGCGGTCCAGGTGCTCGTCTCGACGACCGTCGTCGAGGTCGGGGTCGACGTCCCCGAGGCGACGGCGATGGTCGTGCTCGACGCCGACCGGTTCGGCATCTCCCAGCTCCACCAGCTCCGCGGGCGCGTCGGGCGCGGGTCCGCGGCGGGGCTGTGCCTGCTCGTGTCGACCGCGCAGCCCGGCACGCCTGCTGCGACCCGCGTCGAGACCCTCGCGCGCACCACCGACGGGTTCGAGCTCGCGACCGTCGACCTCGAGCTGCGCAGCGAGGGCGACGTCCTCGGGGCCGCGCAGTCGGGGCGCGCGAGCTCTCTGCGGCTCCTGCGCGTCGTCAAGGACGCGGACGTCATCGCGACCGCGCGCGCCGACGCCGCCGCCGTCGTGGCGGAGGATCCGGACCTGACCGGCCACCCGGCGCTCGCCGACGCGATCCGCGACCAGCTCGACCCGGAGCGCGAGGAGTTCCTCGAGCGGGCGTGAGGCGGTCGTGGTCCACCGTCCCCGTCGTCCCCCGGTCGTCGAGGCCGCAGGCGTCGCGAGGGTGCGCGCACGCTCGCGCCCTGTCCCGGACCGGGCCCGGCTACGCCGTCTCGGCCCAGGGCCGTCGTTCGACAGGCTCTAGGCTGGGCGCGTGACGAGGATCGTGGCGGGGACGGTAGGGGGACGCACGCTGCAGGTCCCGCCGCGCGGGACGCGGCCGACGAGCGAGCGCGTCCGCGAGGCGATCTTCTCGCGCCTCGAGCACCTGGGCGTGGTCGACGACGCGCACGTCCTCGACCTCTACGCCGGCTCGGGCGCGCTCGGTCTGGAGGCCGCGAGCCGGGGCGCCGCCGACGTGACGCTCGTCGACTCCGCCCGGGTCGCCGCCGACGTCGCCCGACGCAACGTCGCCGCCCTGGGCCTCCGCGACGTGCGGGTCGTCGCCCAGCCGGCCGAGGCGTTCGTCGCCGGCGTGGCGGCCGCCGCGGCGCAGCGCCCGGCCGGCGGGGCGGACGGAACGCCGGCCTCCGTTCGGGCGGGCCACGGCCCGTACCACCTCGTGCTCGTCGACCCGCCGTACGACGTCACCGCCGAGGCGCTGGAGCGCGTCCTCGCCCACCTCGCCGCGCCCGGCGTCCTCGACCCGGCCGCCGTCGTCGTCGTCGAGCGCTCCACCCGGACCCCGGAACCGGCCTGGCCGACAGGCTGGGAGCTCGTCGCGCGCAAGGACTACGGCGAGACGACGGTCTACTTCGTCGGCCCCGCCCTCCCGTAGCCCACCCCTGACCGCCGAGCGGGTGGTTCTGGCGCGTCCTGCGACCCGGACGCGCCGGAACCACCTGCTCGACGTGTCGGGAGGGCCTGGTCGGTGGCGAGGCGGGGGGTCAGCGGGGTGGGGCGTGGGTCTCGGAGGGGGCGAGGAGGCCGACCGGGGCGGTCGCGAGGGCGGTGGGGTCGGCCGGGTCGACGAGCGCGACGCGGTCGCCGCTCGCGGCGTCGAGCAGGCGGCGGGTCGCGGTGTCGTCGGCGAGCGTGCCCTCGCTCCCGCGGAGGTTCTCCGCGAGGAAGGCACGCAGCGGGGCTGCCGGGACGTCGTCGGCGGTGCCCTGGCCGAGCGGGAACGACACGAGCAGGAGCGCCGGGACGCGCTCGCCGCCGGGGCCGTCGCCGGGCTGGAAGTAGGGGAGGGCGAGGACGCGCGCGCCGAGCCGTGCGTAGAACCGCAGCCGCGCGACCGGGTCGCCGTGCGCCTCGCTGCCCACGTGGTGCGCGGGGTGCTCGACCTCCCCGACGACGAGCAGCGGGTCGAGCGCGCGCCAGTCGTCGAGGGCGGCGGCGACCAGCCGGGCGCCCACCCCGCCGCCGCGCCGACCCGGGGCGATCGCGAGGTAGAGGACGAGGAGGACGCGTGCGTCGGGGAACCACTCGCCGACGACGCCGGCGACGACGCGCCCGTCCTCGACCACCCCGAGGCTGCGCAGGCGCCCGGTCGCGTGGGCGTCGACGAGCTCGTCCCCGCCCATGAGCTCGGCGGGCGGGAACGACGGCGTCAGCACGTCGCGGTGGAGCGAGCGGACGAGCTCGGGCGTGGCGAGCGGGACGACGGCGGGCTCCTCGGGGGCGGTCACGCCGACCATCGTCGCGCGCGGGGCCGATCCGCGCCCGCCCGGCCGTGCCGCCGGGGTCCGCGCGCTCCCGTGTACTACCGTGACGAGGTGACCACAGCCGTCTGTCCCGGGTCGTTCGACCCGATCACCCTGGGCCACCTCGACATCGTCCGACGCGCCCGCGCGCTCTTCGACGAGGTCGTCGTCGGCGTCGCACGGAACGCGTCGAAGTCGGCGCTGCTGAGCGTCGACGAGCGCGTCGCGCTCGCCCGCGCGGCCGTCGACGACGCCGGGCTGGACGGGGTCCGCGTCGAGGTCGTGCCGGGGCTCCTGGTGGACTTCTGCCGCGAGATCGGGGCGGTCGCCGTGGTCAAGGGCCTGCGCGGTGGCGCGGACTTCGACGCCGAGCTGCCGATGGCGCTCATGAACCGGCACCTGGCGGGCGTCGAGACCGTGTTCGTCGCGGGCGACGCCGCGCTGCAGCACGTCGCGTCGTCGCTCGTGAAGGACATCGCGCGGTACGGGGGACCGGTGGACGACCTCGTCCCGCCGGGGGTGGGCGACGCCGTCCGTGCGGCGCTGGCACGGGTGCAGGGGAGCAGCAGGTGAGCACGACGGGGAGGACCGGGTACGTGAGCGAGCAGCAGGACCGGCGGGTGACGCACGAGGAGCGCGCGACGGAGGAGGCGCAGGTCGGGCTGAACGCGATCCTCGACGACCTGACGCACCTCGTGGAGACGGCGCGCGCGATGCCCATGTCGTCGTCGGTGCTGGTGCACAAGGGCGACGCGGTCGCGCTCCTGGACGAGCTGCGCGGCGCGCTGCCGGAGCAGCTCGCGCACGCGGACGAGGTGCTCGCGCAGGCGGACGCCGTGCTGGAGGACGCGCACCGGCAGGCGGAGGAGATCCTCACGACGGCGCGGGCGCGCGCGATCGAGCTCGTGCAGGCGGAGCAGGTCGTCGTGCAGGCGGAGTCACGGGCCCGGGAGATCGTCGACGAGGCCGAGGAGGCCGCGGCCGTGCTCCGACGCGACGCCGACGACTACTGCGACCGCAGGCTCGCGGACTTCGAGGTCGACCTCGGCAAGCTGCTCGCACAGGTCCAGGGCGGCCGCGCCAAGCTCGCGGACCGCCTCGGGGACCGCGTCGCCGAGCCGGAGGAGTCGCCGTTCCCGGCGACGATGCGCGAGCGCACCGGCCGCTGAGTCCCTCACCGGGCCGGCGCGGAGCGTCTGCGGTGCCGACGACCACCGGCTGCTCGGCGGCGGGCCGGGTCGTGGGCTCCCCACAGGACGTGGCAGGTGGCGGTCGGGCCGTCGCGTGACGTAAGATCGATGTTTGGCTCGGCGCGTCGCGCGTCGGCCTGTGCCTGGCAGTCGCCTCGAGCGGCCGTCGGCCCCCGACATCGTTGACCATCCGTCCGCGGGCCCCCACGCCCGCGGCCTGGCGATCCTGGAGCGCGCCATCACCGCCGAGAAGACGTCGCCGCTCGTGCTCGACACGCACGAGCTCGGTCGGCGACCCGGGAGCATGCGGACGGTCGTCGCGACCGTCCCCGCGCCCGCCGACCTCGGGACCGCGGTCATCGGCATCCCCGAGGGCAGCGAGCTCGAGCTCGACCTGCGCCTCGAGGCGGTCATGGAGGGCGTGCTGGTCTCCGGGACGGTGACGGGCCGCGCGGTCGGGGAGTGCGTGCGCTGCCTCGACACCGTCCACGAGGACGTCACGGTCGAGTTCGCGGAGCTCTTCGCCTACCCCGAGCGGGCGAAGGCCGCGGAGGAGTCGGGCGACGACCTGGAGGACGCCGAGGACGTGTACGACCTCGACGGCGACCTCGCGGACATCGAGCCCGCGCTACGGGATTCGGTCGTCACTGCACTACCATTCAGTCCGGTGTGCCGAGCGGACTGCCCGGGGCTGTGCTCCGAGTGCGGTGCGCGCCTGGCGGACGACCCGGGCCACACCCACGAACTTGTCGACCCTCGGTGGTCGGCGCTGGAGAGCATGTTCGACACCTCGAACGTGTCCGACGAGACGAAAGAGAGCTAGCCGTGGCTGTTCCGAAGCGCAAGATGTCGCGCAGCAACACCCGTGCGCGTCGTTCGCAGTGGAAGACGACCGCCGCGAACCTCACCACCTGCCCGCAGTGCAAGGGCGACAAGCTGTCGCACGCGGCGTGCCCGACGTGCGGTACCTACAAGGGCCGCCAGTACGCCGAGGCGCTGCGCACCGAGCACGCAGGCTGAGGCGCGTGGCACCGGCTGCACCGGCATCCGGTCTTCTCGAGAAGCTCGGGGTCCATCTGGACCCCGAGCTTCTCGTGCTTGCGCTCACGCACCGGTCGTTCGCGCACGAGAACGGCGGCATCCCCACGAACGAGCGTCTCGAGTTCCTCGGTGACACCGTCCTGGGCCTCGTCGTCACGGAGACCCTCTACCGCCGCCACCCCGACCTGTCCGAGGGCGAGCTCGCCAAGATGCGGGCCGCGACCGTCTCGCAGAAGTCGCTCGCCGCGATCGCGCGCCGGCTCGGCCTGGGGCAGTACGTGCTGCTCGGCAAGGGCGAGATCCGCACGCGCGGCAACGACAAGGACTCGATCCTGTCGGACACGGTCGAGGCGATCATCGGCGCGGTCTACCTGAGCCACGGGCTCGAGCCCGCACGCGGCCTCGTGCTCCGTCTCGTGGAGCCGACGCTGTCGGCCGCCGCAGGGCTCGGCGCGGGGCTCGACTGGAAGACGTCGCTCCAGGAGGCCGCCGCCGCCGCAGGGCTCAGCGCCCCCTCCTACTCGAGCGACGCCGTCGGGCCGGACCACGCGCGCGTCTTCACGTCGTACGTCCACCTCGACGGCCGGCTCTACGGGACCGGCAGCGGCACCGCGAAGAAGTACGCCGAGCAGGAGGCCGCCGAACGCGCTTACCGCGCACTGGCGGCCGAGCGCGCGGAGCCGGAGCCGTCCGACGGGCGCGCGGCCACGACGGTGGAGGCGGCCGAGGACGCCGGTGCCTGAGCTGCCCGAGGTCGAGACCGTCCGCGACGGGCTCGGCCGCCACGTGCTGGGCTCCCGGGTCGTCGACGTCGAGGTGCTGCGCGACTACAGCGTGCGGCGCCACGACGGCGGCCCGGCCGACTTCCGGGACCAGCTCCTCGGCCAGCGGCTCGACGCCGCGGTGCGCCGCGGCAAGTTCCTCTGGCTCCCGCTCGTCCCGGGCGGGTCGACGGGCGGGCCGACGGGTGGGCCCGACGACGGCCCCGCGGCCGCGCTGCTGGCCCACCTCGGGATGTCGGGCCAGCTCCTGGTGCGCTCGGGGCCGGGCCTCGGGGAGCGGTCGCCGCACCTGCGCGTGCGTCTCGTGCTCGAGCCTGACGGCGCCGGCCCGGCGGGCGCGCTCGCGCTCGACTTCGTCGACCAGCGCACGTTCGGGCACCTGTCCGTCCAGGACCTCGTGCCCACGCCCGACGGCGCGCCCGGCGGGCTCGGGGCCGACCTCGCCGCGGTGCCCGCCCCGGTCGCGCACATCGGCCGCGACCTCCTCGACCCCGCCCTGCGGCGCGACGACGTCGTCGACGCGATCCGCCGCCGTCGGACCGGCGTGAAGCGCGCGCTGCTCGACCAGACGATCGTGTCCGGCGTCGGCAACATCTACGCCGACGAGGCGCTGTGGCGCGCCCGCCTGCACTACGCGCGCGCCACCGACACGCTGCGCCGCCCCGAGGCGCACCGCCTGCTCGACGCCGCGGCCGAGGTGATGACGGAGGCGCTCGCCCAGGGTGGGACGAGCTTCGACGCGCTCTACGTCAACATCAACGGGCAGTCCGGCTACTTCTCGCGCTCGCTCGCGGTGTACGGGCAGGAAGGCGAGCCGTGCCCGCGCTGCGGGACGCCGGTGCGCCGAGACGAGTTCATGAACCGCTCGTCGTACACGTGCCCGCGGTGCCAGCCGCGCCCCCGCAACGGCCGCTGGTAGGTCGTCGGCCCGCCCCCGCTCCGGCGTCGGCACTCCGGTTCGTCTCGCCGTCGTCGCCGGGTCAGCGGGGGACGACGTTGCGGAGCTCGCGGCCCGCGCGGAGCGCGTCGAGGTTGGCGTTCACGAGGTCCGACGCGCGCTGGGGGCGGTTGCCCGCGACGTGCGGCGTGAGGATCAGCCGCGGCGCGTCCCACAGGGGTGACGCCTCCGGCAGGGGCTCGGTCTCCGTGACGTCGAGCGCGGCACCGCCGAGGCGGCCGTCGCGCAGGGCCGTGACGAGCGCGTCCTCGTCGACCGTGGCGCCGCGGCCGACGTTGACGAAGACCGCGTGGTCGGGGAGCTGGTCGATCCGGGCGGCGTCGAACGCGTGCCGGGTCGCGTCGAGCGCGGGGAGCAGGGAGACGAGCACGTCGGTCGAGGCGAGCACGTCGGGGAGGTCGTCGTCGGTCATGACGGGGAACCCGTGGCGCTCGCCACGGCGGCTCGCGACGCCCGTCACCTCGGCGCCCAGCGCGGCGAGCAGCGGGGCGAGCCGCGCCGCGATCGAGCCGAAACCCCAGATCGTCACGCGCGCGCCGTCGAGCGTGTACCGCGCGGCCGTCGCGGGGTCGGCCTGGGCGCGGTTCACGGCGGTGTCCCACCGGTGGTCGCGCTGCGCCGCCCCGAGCACGTCGAGCCGGCGCACGGCCGCGAGGACGAGGGCGAGCGCGTGCTCAGCGACGGGACCGTCGTGCAGCGACCGCCCGGACGTGATCGTCACGTCCGGGCCGAACCCCGCGGCCAGCACCGCGTCCGGGCCCGCCGCGAGCGTCTGGACCCAGCGCAGTCGCGTGAGCCGCGCGGCGGCGTCCGCGAGGTTCGCGGGGGTGTTCGCCCACGCCACGAGCACCTCGGCGTCGGCGTCCTCGGGACCGAGCGGTGCCGCGGCGTCGTAGCGGACGACCTGGTCTCCCGGGCCGCCGCGCACGTCGAGGGCGATGGTGCTGGGCACGAGGATCTTCAACGCTGCTCCCGGGGTGGTCCGTCGAGGTCGCGGCCTCCCGGCGCGGGTCGGGCCGCCTCGCGAACGTACCACCGTGCCGTCCGGCGGGCGGCCGGCTGCCGCACGGCTGCTGCTCGGGGGCGCCTCGCCCGTCCCACCTGCGCTTCCGCAGGCGCGACCTCGCCGCCGGGGATATGTTCGCGGTGTTCCGACGACGCGCCGTCCGCGCGCCGTCCCGGTCGGCCCCGCGGGGTCACGGCTTCGGGGGTGGGGATGGGCTCGTCCACGGGCGCGCCGACGCACGCAGAGGTGCGCGCGGCGATCACGGCACGGACGCCGAAGAACTACATCACGTGGCTCACGCTCGCGTTCATGATCACGTCGTCGGTCGCGAGCCTGCGCGCCGCGCCGACGATGGCGGTCTACGGACTCGCGGCGGTGTTCCTCTACATCGTCCCGGCGCTCGTGTTCCTGCTGCCGACGTCCCTCGTGTCCGCCGAGCTCGCCTCCGGCTGGTCGGGCGGGGTGTACCGGTGGGTCGCGGACGGCGTGTCCAAGCCGCTCGGCTTCCTCGCCGTCTGGTGCCAGTTCGCGATGACGATCTTCTACTACCCCAGCCTGCTCGGGTACGTCGCGAGCACGTTCGCGTACGTCATCAACCCGAGCCTCGCCAGCAACGGGCTGTACGTGGCGATCGTCATCGTCGTGCTCTTCTGGACCGGCGTGTGGCTCTCCTCGCAGGGCACCAAGACGGTCGCCGGCCTGTCGAGCTGGGGACTCATCATCGGCACGCTCATCCCGGCCGCGATCCTCGTCGTGCTCGGCATCGTGTTCCTCGGGCAGGGCAACCCGTCGGCCGCGCCGATGGACGCGCAGCACCTGCTCCCTGCCTGGACGGGCCTCGCGTCCCTCGTGCTCATCGTCAACAACTTCCTGTCCTACGCGGGCATGGAGATGAACGCGGTCCACGTCACGAGCCTGCGCAAGCCCTCGACGGAGTTCCCGCGGTCGATGTTCCTCGCGATCGGGCTCGTGCTCGTCATCTTCATCCTCCCGGCCGTGGCGATCAGCTGGGTCATCCCGGCCGACCAGCTCAGCCTCACGGCGGGCGTCATGCAGGCGTTCGACGCGTTCTTCGCCAACTTCGGCGTGAGCTGGCTGACGCCGATCCTCGGCCTCATGCTCATCGCGGCGTCGCTCGGCGGCATGCTCACGTGGCTCGCCGGGCCGTCCAAGGGCCTGCTCACGGTCGCGCGCGAGGAGGGCTACCTCCCGCCGTTCCTGCAGCGCCTCAACAAGCACGGGGTGCAGCAGAACATCCTCGTCACCCAGGGCCTCATCACGACGGGGATCGCGCTCCTCTACGCGTTCATCCCGGACGTGTCGAGCGCCTACTGGATCCTGTCCGTCATCACGACGCAGGTGTACCTCGTCATGTACCTGCTGCTGTTCGTCGCGGCGGTGCGGCTGCGTCGTCGCGCACCCGACCACCCGCGCGGCTACCGCGCGCCCGTGCTCACGCTCCTGTGCGTCGTCGGGTTCTGCGCGTCGGTGGCCGCGATGATCATCGGGTTCGTGCCGCCGGCCCAGTTCTCCAGCGGGAACGTCGGGGTGTACGTGCTCATCGTGGGCGGCGGGCTCGGCATCATCGGCCTGCTCGTCCCGGCGCTGTTCTACCTGCTGCGCAAGCCGTCCTGGAAGGACCCAGAGGCCGCGGCCATCGCCGCCGCGGACGAGGCGGGGGAGGGCGAGGCGGCATGACCACGACGCGCCCGGACCACGTCCCCGAGCACGAGCCCGAGCCGGTCTCGTCCAAGCGGTGGGTCACGTACACCGCCGTCGCGCTGCTCCTCGTCGCGCTCGGCGCGGTCATGGTGACCGTGTTCCACAACGTGCGCACCAACCGCGACGCACGCGAGGCCGAGCAGAAGGCCGCCGAGCTGCACGACCGCTTCGCCGAGATCGGGATCACGGCCTTCAGCGAGGAGACCATCGCCGACGTCCTCGGGGACGACGGCGGCGGGTTCTGCACGGACCCGGCGGCCCTCGTCGAGGCGACGGCGAACCTCGGCGCCGCGAACGGGGCGGCCGGGCCGGGGCTGCGGCCGTCCGTCCTCGACGAGCGCCGCCTCGCGGGCGACCGGCTCGTCATCGAGGTCTACTGCCCCGACCAGCTCGACGCGTTCGACGCGTACGTCGACTCGCTCGACCTCGACCCCGGCCGCACGACCGAGCCGGGCAGCGACGCCACCGAGGGCGCCGACGCCACCCCGACCGAGGAGGACGCGTGAGCCAGCCGAGCACCGGAGCACGACCGGGCGCCACCGGGCACGTCGAGGAGGTGCGTGCCGCCGTCCAGGGCCTGGTGCCCCGTGCGCTCGACGACCTGCGCACGCTCGTCGCCATCCCGTCCGTCGCCGACGAGCGCCTCTACCCCCGTGCCGAGTGCGAGCGCGCCGCGCAGTGGGTCGCCGACGCGTTCCGCGCCGAGGGGATCGACACGCGGCTCGAGGTCACGCCCGACGGGTCGCAGGTCGTGCTCGGGCACCGCCCCGGCCCCGACGGCGCGCCCACGGTGCTCCTCTACGCGCACTACGACGTGCAGCCGCCGCTCGACGACGCCGCGTGGACGACCCCGCCGTTCGAGCTCACCGAGCGCGACGGCCGGCTCTACGGGCGTGGGGCCGCCGACTGCAAGGGGAACATCGTCACCCACCTGACCGCGCTCCGGGCGCTGCGCGCGCTCGGCGGCGAGGACTACCCGGTCGGCGTCCGTCTCGTCGTCGAGGGCTCGGAGGAGCAGGGGACCGGCGGCCTCGACCGGTGGGTCGAGGCGAACCCGGGGGCGCTCGCGGCCGACGCGATGCTCGTCCAGGACACCGGCAACGCCGAGCTCGGCCTCCCGACGCTCACCGTGACGCTGCGCGGCGCGGCGAACGTCGTCGTGCACGTCGAGGCGCTCGAGGGCGAGATCCACTCGGGCATGTTCGGCGGGGCCGCGCCCGACGCCCTCGCCGCGCTCGTCGCCGTGCTCGCGAGCCTGCGCGACGAGCACGGCGACACGACGATCGACGGCGTGCCGGACGCCGTCACCCACGGGACCTGGGACGGCGTCGCGTACGACGAGGAGCAGTTCCGCCACGACGCGGGAGTGCTCGACGGCGTCGGCCTCGTCGGGACGGGCAGCGTCGCCGACCGGCTCTGGGCACGGCCCGTGGTGACGATCCTCGGGATCGACGCCCCGAGCGTCGTCGGCTCGGCCGCGGCGATCCAGCCCCGCGCCTCGGCGCGGCTCAACCTGCGTGTCCCGCCGGGCTCCGACGCCCAGGACCTCCAGGACAAGCTCGTCGCGCACCTGGAGGCCCACGCGCCCTGGGGCGTGCGCGTCCGCGTGGAGCGCGACGCCGTCGGGCAGCCGTTCGCGGCCCGCACGAGCGGGCACGTGTTCGACACGCTCACAGGGGCGCTCGCGGACGCGTACGGGCGCGAGACGGTCACGGCGGGGCAGGGCGGCTCGATCCCGCTGTGCAACGTGCTCGCCGGGCAGTACCCGGACGCGGAGATCGTGCTGCTCGGCGTCGAGGAGCCGGCGTGCCTCATCCACGCGCCGAACGAGTCGGTCGCGCCGAGCGAGATCGAGAACCTCGCGGTCGGCGAGGCGCTGTTCCTCGCGCGCCTCGGCGAAGGCTGACGGCTACCACTGACACCGGCCGAGATCGGCCCGTCGGTCTCCAGATCGACCCTCGGAGGGTCGATCTCGGCCGCACGGGTCGATCTCGGGGCTACCGCGGTGCGGGCGTCTCCTGGTCGAGCGCCCACCGGTAGGCGGGGAGCCCGAGCAGCTCGGCGTGCGTCCCGCGCGCGACGACGCGCGCCGGGGCGTCGTCCGGCGCGCCGTCCGGGACACCGAGGAGCAGCACCTCGTCGACGGCCTCGAGCGCGCTGAGCCGGTGCGTCGCGAGCACGACGCCGCGTCGGCCACCTCCGGCCGACGCGCCCGCCGGCGCGCGGGTCGTCGCGACGAGGTGCCGCACGAGCGCGTCGGCGCCGGCCGCGTCGAGGTGCTCGGCCGGCTCGTCGAGCAGGAGCAGGGGCGCGGGTGACAACAACGCCCGCGCGACGAGCAGACGACGACGCTCGCCGCCGGAGACGGTCGTGGCGTCCGGGCCGAGCAGCGTCTCGACGCCGTCCGGCAGCGCGGCGAGCCAGGCGTCCAGGCCGACGTCGTGCAGCGTCGCCACGGCCTCCTCGGCTGTGACGTCGCCTCGCGCGACGCGCAGGTTCTCCAGCACCGTCGTGTCGAACACGTGCGCGTCCTCGGCGACGAGCACGACGCCGCGCGCCGTGGCCTCGCGGGGGAGGGCGCTCACGTCGGTTCCGTCGAGCGTCACCCTCCCCGCGAGCGCGGGGACGAGCCCGGCGGCGGTCGCGAGCAGCGTCGTCTTGCCGACGCCGGACGGACCGACGACCGCGACCGCGCGCCCGGGGCGCAGGTCGAGGTCCACGCCCGCCACGACGACGCGCGTCGTGCCCGGCCACCCGGCCGCGACGCCGTCGAGCACGAGCGACGCCTGCTCGGGGGACGACGGCTCCGCCGGACCGGGGACGGACGCGTCCGCAGCGGGGGCCGCCGTCGTGACGCGGGGTGCGGAGCCGTCGAGGAGCGCGACGACGCGCGCCGCGGCCTGGCGCGAGCGGTGGAGCTGGACGGCGGCGGCGGGCAGGGCGTTCGCGGCCTCGAACACCGCGAGCGGCGTGAGCACGATGACCGACAGCTCCACGGGCGCGAGCGTCCCGGCCGTCACGGCCGGGATGCCGAGCAGGAGCGACGCGAGCACGGCGAGGCCGACCGCGAGCGCGGCGATCCCGGCGGCCACCCCGGCGGGGCGGGCGCCGTCGTCGGTCACGCGCGCGAGGGCGCGGTCCGTCGCGCGCAGGTCGTCGAGGCGCGCGTCGAGACGGCCCGAGACGGCGAGCGGGCCGGACTGCTCGAGGATCTCGAGCGTCGTCGCGGTCATCGCCGCGCGCGTCGTCGCGCCGCGCGCCTCGACCTCGCGCGCCGACCGCGCGGAGAGCCACGGCGCGACGACCGCGGCGAGGAGCAGGCACAGCGCGAGCGCGACGCCCGCGGCGGGCAGGAACGCCCCGACGAGCACCACGGATCCCACCGAGATCGCCAGCGCGACACCGGCGGGGACGAGCGCGCGCACGACGACGTCGCCCACCGCGTCGACGTCCGCCCCGACCCGCGCGAGCAGGTCTCCGCGCCGCAGCCCGACGAGCGCGCCCGGGGAGCCTTCCGCCAGCGCGGTGTACAGGTTCGCGCGCAGGGCCGCCATGCCGCGCAGCGCGACGTCGTGCGAGGCGAGGCGTTCGAGGTAGCGGAAGACGCCGCGCGAGATGCCGAACGCGCGCACGGCGACGACCGCGACCGACAGGGTGAGGACGGGAGGCATCTGCGAGGCGCGGGCGATGAGCCACGCGGCGACGGCGGCGAGGCCGACGGCGCTCCCGAGCGAGAGCGTGCCGAGCACGACGGCCCAGACGACGCGGCGCCAGCGCACGTCGAGCAGCCCGACGGCACGCCACAGCGGGTCGTTCGCGAGGCGGTGGCGGGGCACGGTCACGGGTGCCTCCCGTCGGTCGGCGCGGCGGCGGCAGGGGCGGGCGAGGCCGCGTCCTCGTGCCGAGCGTGCTCGGGGAGGGCCGGGTCGTCGAGCGGCGTCGCGCGGACCTCGACGACCTCGTCCGCCGCCCGGACGAGCGATGCGCGGTGCGCGACGACCACGACGGTCCGGCCCTGGTCGCGGAAGGCCCGAACCGCGTCGAGCACGACCTGCTCCCCGCGCGCGTCGAGGTGCGCCGTGGGCTCGTCGAGCACGACGAGTGGGACGCGGGCGGGGTCGCCGAGCAGGGCCGCGGCGAGCGCGACCCGCTGGCGCTGGCCCACGCTCAGCCCGACGCCGCCGCGTCCCACCTCGGTGTCCCAGCCGTCGGGCAGCGTCGTGAGGACGGAGTCGAGGCCCGCGGTGCGCGCGGCACGGTCGAGGTCGGCGTCGCCCACGGGCAGGCCGCCCGCGACGACGTCGCGCAGACGCCCCGGGGCGAGCACCGGCCGCTGGGGGAGCCAGGCGACCTGGGACCAGTACGTGGCCGGGTCGAGGTCGGCGAGGTCGAACGCCCGCCCGGACGCGGTGATCGTGACGGTGCCGCGGTCGGGGCGGACGAGCCCGAGCAGGACGAGCGCCGTCGTCGTCTTCCCGGCGCCGCTGGGGCCGGTGAGGGCCACGACGCGGCCTGCGGACGTCCCAGGTGCGAGGTCCAGGTCGAGGCCGGCCGGTGCCAGCACGTCGCGGTCGCCGGCGCGGACGCTCACGCCGCGCAGGGCGATCGCCGCGCCGGCGAGCGGCGGCGCGGGGACGGTCCCGGGCTCGGCGGCCTCCTCGTCGAGGATCGCGAACGCCTGCTCGGCCGCGGCGATGCCGTCGGTCGAGGCGTGGAAGTGCATCCCGACCTGGCGCAGCGGCAGGTACACCTCGGGCGCGAGCACGAGCACCGCGAGCGCGGGCTCGAGCTCCATGCCCCCGTGCACCAGCCTCAGCCCGACGCCCACGGCCACGACGGCCACCGACAGCGTCGTGAGGAGCTCGAGGACCATGCCGGAGAGGAAGGCGATGCGCAGCGTGCCCATGGTCGCGCGCCGGTTGGCCTCCCCGAGCGCCCGCACGCGCCGCTCGGGCCCGCGCGCGCGGCCGAACGCGAGCAGGGTCGGCAGGCCCGCGAGCAGGTCGAGCACCTGGGCGCCGAGCCGCTGCATGACGACCAGACGGCGCTCCGACGTCCCGGCGGTGAGCCGACCCACGAGGACCATGAAGAGCGGGACGAGCGGGATGGTCACGGCGACGATCACCGCCGAGACCCAGTCGAGTCCGAGCACGACGGCGAGCGTCGCGGGCGTGACCGTCGCGGCGAGCAGGAGCTGGGGCAGGTAGCGCACCATGTACGGCTCGAGTGCGTCGAGCCCGCGCGTCGCGAGCGTGGCGACCTCGGGCCCACGCCCGGACGCGAGCCACCGCGGCCCGAGGGCCACGGCGTGCGTGACGACCTGCTCGCGGAGCTCGGCCACGGTCCGGGTCGCGGCGCGCAGCGCGAACCGCTCCTGCGCCCAGGACGTCGCCGCCCGGGCCGCGACGACCCCGGCGAGCAGTCCGACCCGCGGCCCGAGGTCGGCCAGGTCGGCCGTCCTCTGGATCGCCGGCGCGAGGACCGACGCGAGGACGACCGCCTGGGCGACGACCAGGGCCGCCGTGGCGAACCCGAGCACCGCCGTCAGGACGACGTACCCTCGCGCGGCCCGCGCGTGGCGCAGGAGCCGCGGGTCGAGCGGCTTCACGCGTCTCCCGACCCGCCGGTCCCGAGGTCGCGGCCGGCCGAGCCGCCCGACGACGCACCGCCGAACGCTGCCTCGCGGACCTTCTTGAGCGAGAGGCCGACGGGCGCGGGGATGTCCTTCGTGGACAGTCGGCGGCGGAACACCCAGTAGGTCCACGACTGGTAGGCGATGACGAGCGGCGTGAGGATCACCGCGACCCAGGTCATCACCGTGAGCGTGTAGTCCGTGGACGACGCGTTGTGGATCGTCAGCGAGTTCGCGGGGTCGACGGCGGGCATGACGTCGGGGTACATCGAGCCGAAGATGAGCACGACGGCCGCGACGATCGTCACGGCGGAGGCGGTGAACGCCCACCCCTCGGCGCCGCGCCGGTTGGCGACGAGCGCCGCGACGAGGCCGCCGGCCGCCACCACGACCGCGGCCCACGTCCACGGCACGGAGTACGCGACCTGCGCCCACACGGCCCAGCCGCCCGCGAGCACGAGCGCCGCGACGCCGAAGACCGAGGCGTGCTGCCGGGCCCGGGCGCGGATCTCGCCGTCGGTCTTCAGGGCGACGAACACCGAGCCGTGGAGCAGGAAGAGGCTCAGCGTGACGAGGCCGCCGAGCAGCGCGAACGGCGACAGGAGCGAGAAGAACCCGCCGACGAACTGGTGGTCGGCGTCGAGCTGCACGCCGCGCACGAGGTTGGCGAACGCGACGCCCCACAGCACGGCGGGCACCCAGGACCCGACCTGGATCGCGACGTCGCAGCGGCGCGCCCAGCCCTCGTCGCGGATCTTGCCGCGGTACTCGAACGCGACGCCGCGCACGATGAGCGCGACGAGGATGAGCAGGAGCGGCAGGTAGAAGCCGGAGAAGAGGGTCGCGTACCACTCGGGGAACGCGGCGAACGTCGCGCCGCCCGCGGTGAGCAGCCAGACCTCGTTCCCGTCCCAGACGGGGCCGATGGTGTTGATGAGGACGCGGCGCTCCTTCTCGCGGTGCTCCTTGTCCCCGCGCGGGAGGATCGACAGCAGCATGCCGACCCCGAAGTCGAAGCCCTCGAGCACGAGGTAGCCGGTCCACAGGACCGCGATGAGCACGAACCAGACGACGGCGAGATCCACGGTGGTGTTCTCCTGAGATTCTGGGCGGGTCCGGGCGCGTCAGTACGCGAAGGACAGCGGGCGGTCTGCGGCCTCGGTGCCGTCGTCGGGCGGCTCCTGCGCCTCGGGCGACTCGTCGTGCACCACCAGCGGCACGCCCTCGATCGCGTAGCGGCGCATGAGCGTGAACCAGACCGCGGCGAGCGCGCCGTAGACGAGCGTGAACACGATCATCGACGTGAGCACGACGCCGGGGCTCACCACGGTCGACACCCCCCGCTCGGTGAGCAGGCGGATCTGGTCGATGCCCGTCGGGTTCGGCGCGACGACCCACGGCTGGCGGCCCATCTCGGTGAAGATCCAGCCGAAGGAGTTCGCGAGGAACGGCATGGGGATGGCGACGAGGCCGACGCGCGCGAACCACACGTTGTCGGTGACGCGGCCCTTGCGGGTGAGCCACAGCGCCATGAGCGCGAGGAGCACGGAGCCGGCGGCCATGCCGATCATGAGCCGGAAGGACCAGTAGGTCATCGCGAGGTTCGGCGTGTACGTGACGGGGTCGCCGGCGGCCGTGACGTCGCCGTAGCGCTCGGTCATCTGCTCCTGGACGTCCTCGACGCCGGGCAGGTACGACTCGGGGCCGGAGAAGTGGCCCGTGCCGAGGTACGACGCGAGGCCGGGGATCTCGATGAGGTGCGTGACGTTCTCGCACGAGTTCGACAGGTCGCCGATCGTGAGGATGGAGAACGCGGCGCCCTCCTGCCCCTGGCACAGCGCCTCGGCCGAGGACATCTTTCCGGGCTGCTGCTCGTACATGATCTTGCCCTGGACGTCGCCGGAGACGGCGACGCCGATCCCGCCGACGAGCATCGCGATGACGCCGAGGGTGACGGCCGGGCGGTAGACGTCGCGCGCGAGCTCGACGTTCTCGGCCTTCTTGGTGCGGACCAGCCGGACCATCCACCACGCGGCGATGCCGGTGACGAACGTGCCCGCGGTGAGGAAGGTCGCCGTGATCTGGTGGGGGAAGGCGGCCCACAGGGTGTTGTTCGTGAGGACGGCGCCGATGTCGTTCATCTCGGCGCGCCCGGTCTCGGGGTTGAAGATCGCGCCCACGGGGTGCTGCATCCACGAGTTCGCGGCGAGGATGAAGAACGCGGAGAGGTTCGTCGCGATCGCGACCGCCCAGATGCACGCCAGGTGCACCTTCTTGTTGAGGCGGTCCCAGCCGAAGATCCACAGGCCGAGGAACGTCGACTCGATGAAGAACGCGGCGAGCGCCTCCATGGCGAGCGGCGCGCCGAACACGTCGCCGACGAACCGCGAGTACTCGCTCCAGTTCATGCCGAACTGGAACTCCTGCACGATGCCGGTCACGACGCCGAGCGCGAAGTTGATGAGCAGGAGCTTGCCGAAGAACTTGGTCAGGCGCAGCCACCGCTCGTTGCCGGTGCGCACCCAGGCCGTCTGCATGATCGCGACGAGGGGCGACAGGCCGATCGTCAGCGGGACGAAGATGAAGTGGTAGACGGTCGTGATGGCGAACTGCCACCGGGCGAGATCCAGGGCTTCCACGTGCGCTCCTCGGGGGGCCGACGGGTCGGCGGGCTTCAGGGGGAGGTGCTGAGCTACGGCGCCGGTCTGGACGGTCCGGGAGAGGACCGCCCGTGTCCTGACGCTAGGTCCAATCTGCCCCATCGGCAGGGCGGGAGATGACGGCAAGTGCTGAAAACACGGCGCTTGTGACTATGTTCACAAGCACGCGGGACCATGGTCCCGGTCCGGCGGGACCCGGGGCCCGGGGCGCGGTGCGTGTCGCCGGGGTTCGTTCGCGCCCCTGTGCGATACTGGGCGGAGCCGGGTGGGCTCCGCATCGCCCTCCCGACGAGCACGAGATCGCGGCACCAGCGGACCGCGGCAGTCGGAGCGCCGACCGGGGCGAAGGGCCCGGTGGCAGGCGCCCGCGCCGCGCACGCGGACCGCGGCCGTGGCCGACGACTTCCGTCGCCGGACGACGCGCTCCGGTGCGCTCGTCACGAGCGACGACCGACCGCCCCGAAGGGCCGCACGGTGCGGGGCGGTCCCTGTGGCAGCAGGAGCACGACGCGTGACGCTCGACAGCACCTCCGACAGCACCCCCTCAGAGTCGACGGCGGACGCCGCCGCGACCCAGGACCGGGCCGAGAGCCCGACCACCACCGGGCGCAAGCCCGCCCGCCGCCGCGCGACGCGCAGCGCCGCCCCGCCCCAGACGCCGGCCGTGCCGGACGGGGGCGCGACCGCCCCCACCGACGCCCCCGCGGCTCCCGCCGACGTGGCTCCCGCGGCCGACGTGGCCCCGGCTCCCGACACGGCCGAGAAGAAGCCCGCGCGCCGTTCGCGCCGCGCGACCCGCACGACGTCCGCACCCGTCGAGCCCGCCGCGGACGCGGCCGAGGCCCCCGCGACGACCGCCACGGACGCCGCGGCGGCAGGCGCCCCCGTGGTCGCCGTCGAGGCGTCCGGCGCCGAGGCGGCACCGGAGGCGAGCGCGCCGAAGGGACGCGCGCGCACCGCGCGCCGCGCCCAGGGCGGCGCCAAGAAGGCTGCCTCCGCCCCGGCCGACGTCCCGCTCGACGTGCTCTCCGAGTTCGGGCTGAGCGCCCCGCCCGCCGCGGAGCCGGCACCCGCGACCACCGGCCCGGACGCGGACGCGCTGCTCGGCGCCCCCGACGCGCCCCGCAAGGCCAAGCGCACCCGGACGACGCGCACGACGGCCGCGGACGACGTCGCGCCCGAGGCCTCCGCGGTGGAGCCCGCCGGTCCGACCGAGCCCGCGCCGGACGCGTCCGAGGCTCCCGCGGAGAAGAAGCCCGCGCGCCGCTCGCGCCGCGCGACCTCCGCGGCCGGCGCCCCGACCACGAAGACCCCGACCACGAAGGCCCCGACCGCGACGGTCGCTGACGCGGCTCCGGCCGCGACGTCCGACGCCGACGCACCCGCGGCCGAGGCCTCCGCGCCGCCCGTCGAGCCGGACGCGCCGACCTCCGAGGAGGCGCCGAAGAAGCCCGCACGCCGCTCGCGCCGCGCCACCTCGAAGGCCGCCCCCGCCGAGGCCGCGCCCGCGCCGCAGGAGACGGCCGCGCCGACGTCGACCGCCACGCCGGCACCCACGGCCGCGCCCGAGGCGCCCGTCTCGCCCGCCGCCACCGGCGCCGGCACGAGCACGCCGCGCCTCGCGACGACCGCCCTGCTCTTCCAGGCGCCCGACCCCGCGGCCGCGCCGCGGCGTCCTCGCCGGGCCCAGAGCCCGGCCGGTCCGCCGCGCCACGTCGAGCCGACCCCCGTGGCCGAGGAGCCCCCCGCCGCGGCCGGACCGCGCGAGCGGAGGGAGCCCGCGGCGGCTCCGGTGGCGTCCGAGCGCACGGAGGACGTGACGGTCGAGATCGCCCTCACGGGCGAGGACGCCGCCGCCGTCGAGGAGATCGAGGCCATCGAGTCGGAGCTGGTCGCCGAGGGGATCGAGCTCCCCGACGACGCGTTCGGCCCGGAGGACTTCGCCGACCTGGACGAGGGCGCGCCCGACGGCACCGAGGACCAGGCCGCGTCCGACGACGCGGAGTCCGGTCCCCGGCGCCGCCGTCGCCGCGGTGGCCGCGGTCGCCGCGGTCGCCCGGACACCGGTCGCGACCAGGACGAGAACGACGAGACCCCCGCCGAGGGCGACGAGCCGGTCGACTCCGGCGCGGCCGCCGACGCCGACGAGCCCGAGCACGACGCTGCCGACGCCGAGCCCGGCGAGGACGAGGCGGGCAGCAGCCGCCGTCGGCGTCGCCGCCGCCGCGGTGGGCGGGGCGAGAGCGGCGAGAGCTCCTCGACGCGTTCGCGGCCGCGCGAGCGCAGCCTGGCCGACGAGGTCACGGCGCTCAAGGGCTCGACCCGCCTCGAGGCGAAGCGCCAGCGGCGCCGCGAGGGCCGCGACGCCGGTCGCCGCCGCCAGATCATCACCGAGGCGGAGTTCCTCGCGCGCCGCGAGTCGGTCGAGCGGTCGATGGTCGTGCGCGAGCGCGCGGGCCGCACGCAGATCGCCGTGCTCGAGGACGGCGTGCTCGTCGAGCACTACGTCTCCCAGCAGTCGCAGGCGTCCATGGCGGGCAACGTCTATCTGGGCCGCGTCCAGAACGTGCTGCCCAGCATGGAGGCCGCGTTCATCGACGTCGGCAAGGGCCGCAACGCGGTGCTGTACGCGGGCGAGGTCAACTGGGACGCGGCAGGGCTCGAGGGCCAGCCGCGACGCATCGAGCAGGCGCTCAAGTCGGGCGACTCCGTGCTCGTGCAGGTGACCAAGGACCCGATCGGGCACAAGGGCGCGCGTCTCACGTCGCAGATCACGCTCGCGGGCCGCTACCTCGTGTTCGTCCCGGGCGGCGGCATGACGGGCATCAGCCGCAAGCTCCCGGACACCGAGCGCAACCGCCTGAAGAAGATCCTCAAGGAGGTCGTGCCCGACGGCGCGGGCGTCATCGTGCGCACCGCGGCCGAGGGGGCGAGCGAGGAGGAGCTGCGCGCCGACGTCGAGCGCCTGCGCGGCCAGTGGGAGGCCATCGAGAAGAAGTCGAAGACGGCGTCGGCCCCCGCCCTGCTCCAGGGCGAGCCCGACCTCGCGATCCGCGTGGTCCGCGACATCTTCAACGACGACTTCAGCTCGCTCGTCGTCGAGGGCGACGGGGCGTGGAGCGAGATCTCCTCGTACGTCGAGGAGCTCGCCCCCGACCTGCGCGAGCGCGTCTCGAAGTGGACGGGCACGCAGGACGTCTTCACGGTCCACCGGGTCGACGAGCAGCTCGCCAAGGGCATGGACCGCAAGGTCTGGCTGCCCTCCGGCGGCTCGCTCGTCATCGACCGCACCGAGGCGATGACCGTCGTCGACGTCAACACGGGCAAGTTCACCGGCTCGGGGGGCACGCTCGAGGAGACGGTGACGCGCAACAACCTGGAGGCGGCCGAGGAGATCGTGCGCCAGCTCCGGCTGCGCGACATCGGCGGCATCATCGTCATCGACTTCATCGACATGGTGCTCGAGTCGAACCGCGATCTCGTGCTGCGTCGTCTCGTCGAGTGCCTGGGCCGCGACCGCACCAAGCACCAGGTCGCCGAGGTCACGTCGCTCGGGCTCGTGCAGATGACGCGCAAGCGCGTCGGCCAGGGCCTGGTCGAGGCGTTCAGCGAGACGTGCGAGCACTGCCACGGGCGCGGGTTCATCGTGCACACCGACCCGATCGAGAAGTCCGGCGGCAACGGCCGCGGGGGGCACGACCACGGCGGTGGCGCCGCCACCCCGGCTGCCGCCGAGGAGCCGGCCGAGGCCGGCCGCTCGCGGTCTCGCCGCAAGCGCGGCTCGGGCTCGGGTGCCGCGGCGGCCAAGGACGTCCCGATCACGCTCCCGCAGCCGGCGGTACCGGTCCTGCCGGAGGTGACGTCCGAGGCCCGCGCGGCCGTGAAGGCCACGCTCGCCACGATCGCGGCGGCGGCGGCGCACGCCCACGAGCACGAGCACGACGGCGCGGACTCCGCGCCGGTCCCGGGCGACGAGGCGCACGCGGAGCCCGGCGAGGAGTGACGGGCACAGCGCCCGGCGGCGTGCCGCTGTACGCCGCCGGGGCGCGCGCCCGCCTGCGCGGGTGGCGCGCGGACGACCTCGCCGCGTACCGCGAGTGGCTGCGCCCGGCGCACGAGTGGCACCGGTGGGACGGCCCGTACTACCCGGTGCCCGACGACGCCGCGTCCGACGCGGCGGTCGCACGCCTCGCGCGCGCCGCCGCCGCGCAGGCCGCCCGCCCGGGCGGGCTGGACGACGACGGGCTCCCGCCCCGGCGCGTCGTCGTCGCCGACGAGGAGGACCGGCTCGTCGGGACGTGCTCCTGGTACTGGGAGTCCGCGGAGACGCAGTGGGCGCGCGTGGGGATCGGCCTGTACGACCCCGCGGTGCGCGGGCGCGGACTCGGTCGCGACGCGCTCGGCGCGTGGATCACGTACCTCTTCTCGGTGACCGACTGGGTCCGGCTCGACCTCGCGACGTGGTCCGGGAACGCCGCGATGCTGGGCGCCGGTCGAGCGCTCGGCCTCGTGGAGGAGGGCCGGTTCCGCGACGCCCGCGTCGTCGACGGCGCCCGGTACGACGCGGTCGTCCTGGGCGTCCTGCGCCGGGAGTGGGCCGCGCGGGCCTGACCGTTCCGGGTCGTCTTCGTCCGCGTCACCCGCACCTGGCATCATGCCGCCATGGGTTACGACCTCTCGGGCCGCCTCGTCGTCGGCGTCGCCTCCTCCGCACTGTTCGACCTCACCGAGTCCGACCGCGTGTTCCGCACGCAGGGGGAGGCGGCGTACCGCGACTTCCAGGAGCGTCACCGCGACGACGCGCTGGCCCCGGGCGTCGCCTTCGGGTTCGTGCGCCGCCTGCTCGCGCTGAACGACCTGGCGCCGTCGGCCGACGACCCGCTCGTCGAGGTCATCGTCATGTCGCGCAACTCGCCGGAGACGGGCCTGCGCGTCATGCGCTCGATCCGGCACCACGAGCTCGACATCACGCGGGCCGTGTTCCGCCAGGGCCGCAGCCCGCACGAGTTCATCCGTCCGCTGCACGTGGACCTGTTCCTCTCGGCCGACGAGCGGTCCGTGCGCGACGCGGTCGACCTCGGCCTGCCGGCCGGGTACGTGCTGGACCCGACGTTCGCGGACGAGGCGGGCGACGAGCTGCGCATCGCGTTCGACTTCGACGGCGTCCTCGCGGACGACTCGTCGGAGCGCCGGTTCCAGGACGGCGGCCTCGCGTCGTTCCGCGAGCACGAGGAGCTCAACGCCGACGTCCCGCTCGGGCGCGGCCCGCTGCGCGAGCTCCTCGTGGGCATCCACCGGGTGCAGGTCGTCGAGCGGGAGCGGCACGCGGCCGACGCGTCGTACCGGCCGCGCGTGCACGTCTCCCTCGTCACGGCGCGCTCGGCCCCGGCCCACGAGCGCGCGGTCGCGACTCTGTCGTCGTGGGGCGTGACCGTCGACGACGCGTTCTTCCTCGGCGGCGTGGACAAGGACGGCGTCCTCGAGGTGCTGCGCCCGCACATCTTCTTCGACGACCAGCGCGCCGTCGTCGAGGCCACCCGCCGGGTCGCCCCGTCGGTGCACGTGCCGTACGGCGAGCTCAACCGGGGGATCCTGCCGGCAGACCCGGCGGTCGACGATCGGCGGACCCTTCCGGCGGACGCCGTGCCTCCTGCCCCGACGCGCCGCGAGGCCGCGACGCCGCCGGCCCCCGCTGCACCGGCGGCCGAGCACGACGCCGAGGACGAGCCGGCGCGGGAGCGCGCCGAGGAGCCGACCCGACCGGCGGGCACGGGTACGCGCGAGCTCCCGCTCGTGCGGTCGGTCCCGGGCATCGGTGGGGCGGGCCTCGTCGGAATCGCCGCCGGGGCCACCGTCGCGCCGGTCGCGGAGCCGGCGCGCGAGGCCGAGCGACGCGACCCGGCCCCCGCCCCGACGGCTCCGGCCGCCCCGGCGGACGGCGGGGCGGCCGCGCCTCCGACGGCGAGCCCGGAGGCCACAGGCCGCCCGTCCGGGGCCGAGGACCCGGGGTCCACGGGGACCACGCTGCTCAGCCGTCGCGACGCCGGTCGCGCGGGCGCGCCCGACCGCGTGTCGGTGCTCGGCCCGGCGGGGGAGCCCAAGCCGCTCCCCGTGCGTCCGTCGTCGAACGGATCGGCCCGGCACCACTGACCCGGGCGCCGGTCCCGCGTCGCGCGGTGCCGGTGCCGGGATGGTTCACTGCTCGCATGAGCGGCGCCGCGCGAGTCCCGGACGCCTCCCGCGCGGGCGGGCGGGTCGAGGTGGTGTGCGGCCCGATGTTCGCGGGCAAGACCGAGGAGCTGCTCCGTCGGGTCCGCCGCGCCGAGGTCGCGGGGCGACGGGTCGAGGTCGTCGGTCATGTCCTCGACACCCGGCGCGGGACGGGCACGGTGAGCTCGCACTCCGGTCTGGCGATCCCGTCGCGGACCGCCCACGACGCGGCCGACCTCGCGCGCCTGGTGCGTGACGGCGGACCGCTCGACCTCGTCGCGGTCGACGAGGCCCACTTCTTCGGGCCCGACCTGGTCGACGTCGTGCAGCGCCTCGCGGACGACGGGCTCGTGGTCGTCGTCGCCGGTCTCGACGTGACGTTCGACGCACGCCCGTTCGAGCCGCTGCCCACGCTCGCCGCGCTCGCCGAGCGCGTCGACAAGCTCACCGCGGTGTGCGCGGTGTGCGGTGAGGACGCGGCGTTCCACGTGCGGGTGGTGCCGGAGACGACGGCGGAGGGCGGCAGGCCTCGCGACCCGCTGGTCCCCGTCGCCGCCCACGTCGGCGGGGCCGAGAGCTACGAGGCGCGCTGCCGGGCGCACCTGCCGGCGGCCCCGTGGCGGGCTCAGGCGGGCGGCTCCTCGACGAGCGGGACGAACGAGTAGGAGCCGTGCTCGCTGAGCCGGACGCCACCGGGCTCGCTCGGCTCGGCCTCGACGAGCACCATCGTGTGCCGGACCGGGACGACCATCCGGCCGCCCGGCGCGAGCTGCTCCACGAGGGCCTGGGGGAGCGCGTCGGCCGCGGCGGAGACGAGGATCCGGTCGTACCGCTCGCCCGGCGTGCCGAGCGCTCCGCGCGACGCCGTGACGATGCGCGCCCACGGGGCGCGGCGGGTCGCGAGGTTCGTCGCCCCCCACGCGGCGAGGTCGGGGTCGCGCTCGACGCCCAGCACGTGTCCCTCCGGGCCGACGAGCACGGCGAGCAGCGCCGTCGTCCATCCCGAGCCGGCCCCGACGTCGAGCACCCGGGCCCCGGGGCCGACGTCCAGCAGCCGCAGCATCGCCGCGACGGTCGACGGCTGCGAGTTCGTCTGGCCGTGCCCGATCGCGAGCGGGCGGTCCTGGCCCGCCCAGCGCCGTTGCGCGCGAGGGAGGAACGCGCGGCGGTCGACGGCGCGCATCGCGGCGGCGACGGCGTCGTGCCCGCGACCGTCGACCCCGTCGTGCGGGCGTACCGGGCGCATGCGACCACCTCCGCCGCCAGCGTACGCACGGCCGCGCGCGGCCCGCCCTCCGTCGCGGCGGCCGCGACGTCGAGGGAGTCGGGCCCGGCCCCGGTGGCGAGGGACCGCGGGCGGCGGGATGCTCGACGGGTGCGCGGGCGCGTCGGTGCGCCCGCCCCGGACGGGGGAGCCCGGCATGAGCGGCACGGTGGCACGGATCACGCACATCAGCGCGCGGTCGGACACGAGCTTCGAGGACGCCGTGAGGATCGGCGTCGAGCGCGCGGCGAGCACGCTGCGCAACGTCTCGGGCGCGTGGGTCAAGGAGCAGAAGGTCGACATCGTCGACGGGCGCATCACGACCTGGCAGGTCGTCCTCGAGGTCACGTTCGTCCTCGAGTAGGAACGGAGTCCGGCACGCCGCGGGACACGGGCCGCCGCGCGGACGAGAGCGGGCGGGCACCGCCCGCGCCATTTGACCTGCCCAGCCGATTTCCGTACTCTTGAACGTCGGCGCGCCCAGGCGCGCCGGTCCCGTGTGCCCACGGACGACTCGCACTCGCACGCCGCGGCGTGGTCGGAGTCTCCAAGACGAACTCGCCGTGACGAGCACGCCAAGACTAGGAGAGATGAGCAGCAACGTGGTGTACGCGATCGTCAAGGCCGGTGGCCGGCAGGAGAAGGTTTCCGTCGGCGACATCGTCGTGGTGGACCGGGTGTCCGCCAAGGTCGGTGAGTCCCTCGAGCTGCCCGCTCTCCTGCTGGTGGACGGGGAGAAGGTGACCACCGACGCGGCGAAGCTCGCGAAGGTCAAGGTCACCGCCGAGGTCGTGCGGGACGAGAAGGGTCCGAAGATCACGATCCTGCGGTACAAGAACAAGACCGGTTACCGCCGTCGTCAGGGTCACCGCCAGCAGCTGACCCGCCTCAAGGTCACCGGCATCAAGTGACCTCGCCCGGCGCGAGGTAGCGGCCACGGGCCGCCCCGCGCCGACCGGCACCCTCCCTCAGCAACCAGCACGAAAGCAGGTTCGTCATGGCACACAAGAAGGGCGCGAGCTCCTCGCGCAACGGTCGCGACTCGAACGCCCAGCGCCTCGGCGTCAAGCGCTTCGGCGGTCAGGTCGTCAAGTCGGGCGAGATCATCGTCCGCCAGCGTGGCACGCACTTCCACCCCGGTGAGAACGTCGGCCGCGGCAAGGACGACACGCTGTTCGCCCTGGCCGCCGGTGCGGTCCAGTTCGGCACGCGTCGTGGCCGCAAGGTCATCGACATCGTCGCCGTCGAGGGCTGAGCGACAGCCACAGGCTTCGAGCAGGAGGGGCGCACCGACGCGGTGCGCCCCTCCTGCTGTTTCTCGCACTCCCACCTCTGAGAGGATCGTTCCATGGCCAGCTTCGTCGACCGTGTCGTCCTGCACGTCTCCGGCGGCAACGGCGGGAACGGGTGCGCCTCGGTCCGTCGCGAGAAGTTCAAGCCGCTCGCGGGCCCCGACGGCGGCAACGGCGGGGACGGCGGGACCGTGCGTCTCGTCGTCGACGCGCAGACCACCACGCTGCTGGAGTACCACCACTCGCCGCACCGGCACGCGACGTCGGGAACCCAGGGGATGGGTGACGACCGCGACGGGGCGAACGGCGAGGACCTCGTCCTGCGCGTGCCGGACGGGACCGTCGTCAAGGCGGCGGACGGGACCGTGCTGGCCGACCTCGTGGGCGACGGCGCGGAGTACGTCGTCGCCGAGGGCGGTCGCGGCGGGCTCGGCAACGCCGCGCTGTCGTCCCCGCGCCGCAAGGCGCCGGGCTTCGCCCTGCTGGGCGAGCCGGGCGAGGAGCGGGACGTCGTCCTCGAGCTCAAGACGATCGCCGACGTCGCGCTCGTCGGGTACCCGAGCGCGGGCAAGTCCTCGCTCGTCGCCGCGATCTCGGCCGCGCGGCCCAAGATCGCCGACTACCCGTTCACGACGCTCGTGCCGAACCTCGGCGTCGTGCAGGCGGGCTCGGCACGCTTCACCGTCGCGGACGTCCCGGGCCTCATCCCGGGCGCCAGCGAGGGCAAGGGGCTCGGGCTCGAGTTCCTGCGCCACATCGAGCGCACCGCCGTGATCGTGCACGTCCTGGACTGCGCGACGCTCGAGCCGGGTCGCGACCCGATCAGCGACCTCGACGTCATCGAGGCGGAGCTCGCCGCCTACGCCCAGGACCTCGACATCGAGGGCGGCCGCGTGCCGCTCACCGAGCGCCCGCGGCTCGTCGTCCTCAACAAGATCGACGTGCCCGAGGCGCGCGAGCTGGCCGACCTCGTCAAGCCCGACCTCGAGGCGCGCGGCCTGCGCGTGTTCGAGATCTCGACGGCCAGCCACGAGGGCCTGCGCCCGCTGACGTACGCGCTCGCCGAGCTCGTCGAGAAGGCCCGGGCCGAGGCGCCTGCGCCCGAGCCGACGCGCGTCGTGCTGCGGCCCCGGGCCGTCGACGAGGCCGGGTTCACCGTCACGCGCAAGGGCGGGGCCACGGACTACTGGTTCGAGGTGCGCGGCGCCAAGCCCGAGCGCTGGGTGCGCCAGACGGACTTCAGCAACGACGAGGCCGTCGGCTACCTCGCCGACCGCCTCGCCCGCCTGGGCGTGGAGGAGAAGCTCTTCGCGGCCGGGGCCGTCGGGGGCGACGAGGTGCGCATCGGCACCGACGCCAACGCCGTCGTCTTCGACTGGGAGCCGACGCTCATGACCGGCTCGGAGCTGCTCGGCGGCCCGCGCGGCTCGGACAACCGCCTCGAGGAGCGCCTGCGCCCCACGCGCTCGGAGAAGCGTCGCGAGCACCACGAGCGCATGGACGCCAAGGCCGAGGCACGTCGCGAGCTGTGGACCGAGCGCGAGGCCGGCACCTGGACGGACCCCGACGCCGACTGACGCGGGCCCGCTGTGGGCATGGAATGGGCCTGGTCTCCTTCTCGGGACCGGGCCCCTTCCATGCCCACAACCGGTCCGGGGCGTCCTGGTCCGTGAAATCGTGCGCGCCCGCGACCGTCCGGCGGCGATGATGGACGCGTGAACGCGCTGTCCTCCCGCTCCGAGATCGCCTCCGCCCGCCGCGTGGTGGTGAAGATCGGCTCGTCCTCGCTCACGGGCGCGGACGGTCACCTCGACCTCACGGCGCTGCGGGCTCTCGTCGACGTCCTCGCGGCGCGACGCGCGGCGGGCGGCCAGGTGGTGCTCGTCACGTCCGGTGCGATCGCCGCCGGCATCGGGCCCCTGGGGCTCGCGAGCCGACCGCGCGACCTGGCGACGGCGCAGGCGACCGCCTCGGTCGGCCAGGGCATGCTCGTCGCCCGCTACACGGAGGCGTTCGCCGGGCACGGGCTGCGCGTCGGCCAGGTGCTGCTCACCGCCGAGGACACCGTCCGCCGCGGGCACTACCGCAACGCCCAGCGCTCGCTCGAACGTCTGCTCGACCTCGGCGTCGTGCCGATCGTCAACGAGAACGACGCCGTCGCGACCGACGAGATCCGGTTCGGCGACAACGACCGCCTCGCCGCGCTCGTCTCCCACCTCGTGCGTGCCGACGCGATGGTCCTGCTCACCGACGTCGACGGCCTCTACGACGGCCCGCCGTCGCGCCCCGGCACGCGCCGCATCGCCGAGGTGCGCTCCGCGGCCGACATCGAGGGCGTCGAGGTCACGGGCCGGGGGAGCGCGGTCGGGACGGGCGGCATGCTCACCAAGCTCGAGTCCGTCTCCATCGCGACCGGGACGGGCATCCCCGTCGTGCTGACCCAGGCGCAGAACGCTGCCGCCGCGCTCGCGGGCGACCCCGTCGGGACGTGGTTCGCCGCGACCGGCAAGCGGACGACCCGCCGTCGCCTCTGGCTCGCGCACGCCGCGCGCACGCGCGGCCGACTGGTGCTCGACGACGGCGCGGTGAAGGCCGTGCAGGGCGGGCGCGCGTCGCTCCTGCCCGCGGGGATCACGGCCGTCGAGGGGGAGTTCGACGCCGGGGACCCGGTCGAGCTGGTGACGTCGGACGGGCGCGTGGTCGCCCGCGGGCTCGTCGCGTTCGAGTCCCGTGACATCCCGGACCTCCTCGGCCGGTCGACGGGCGAGCTGCGGGCCGAGCTGGGCGAGGGCTACGACCGGGAGGTCGTGCACCGCGACGACCTCGTCCTGGTGCGCAAGCGGCCCCGCTGACCGGCCGTCGGACGGCGCCCCCCGGGGTGAGCCCGGCCGACGTAGGCTCGGTCCATGACCACCACCGAGGACGCGCCCGTCGTCGCGGGCGCCACCGAGCCCCAGCCCGCGGGTCCCGCCGCAGCCGGCCCCGCGACCGACGTCGCGACCGCCGTCGAGGACGTCGCGCGCCGCGCGAAGGTCGCCTCGCGCACGCTGGCGACCGCCACGCGCGCGACCAAGGACGCGGCTCTCCTCGCCCTCGCCGACGCGCTCGTCGCGGCGACGGACGAGATCGTGGCCGCGAACGCCGTCGACCTCGCGCGCGAGCGCGCGAACGGGATGAGCGAGGGCCTGCTCGACCGGCTCGCGCTCGACGGCCCGCGCATCGCCGCGATCGCCGACGCGCTGCGGGCGCTCGCGGGCCTACCCGACCCGGTGGGCGAGGTCGTGCGCGGCTCGACGCTGCCGAACGGCCTGCGTCTGCGCCAGCTGCGCGTGCCCATGGGCGTCGTCGGCATGATCTACGAGGCTCGGCCCAACGTCACGGTCGACGCCGCGGGACTCGCGCTGAAGAGCGGCAACGCCGTGATCCTGCGCGGCGGGTCCGCGGCTGCGAGCTCCAACGAGGTCATCGTGGGCGTCCTCGCCCGCGCGCTCGAGGCGCAGGGGCTGCCCGGCGACCTCGTGCAGTCGATCGACCGCCACGGGCGTCCGGGCGCCGTCGCGCTCATGCACGCGCGCGGGCTCGTCGACGTGCTGGTGCCGCGTGGCGGGGCGGACCTCATCCGCACCGTGGTGCGCGAGTCGACCGTGCCCGTCATCGAGACGGGCGTCGGCAACGTCCACGTGTACGTCGACGCGAGCGCCGACCGCGCCATGGCGCTCGAGATCCTGCTCAACGCGAAGACCCAGCGCGTGGGCGTGTGCAACGCCGCGGAGACGCTCCTCGTCCACGCGGACGCCGCACCCGAGTTCCTCCCCGCCGCGCTCGCCGCGCTCACCGAGGCGGGCGTCGTCGTGCACGGCGACGACCGCACGGCCGGACTCGCGCCCGAGGGCACGGAGGTGCTCGCGGCGACGGACGAGGACTGGGCGACCGAGTACCTCGCGCCCGAGATCGCCGTGCGCGTGGTCGACGACCTCGACGCCGCGATCGAGCACGTCCGCACGTGGACGTCCGGGCACACCGAGGCGATCGTCACGCGCGACCTGGCGTCCTCGGAGCGGTTCGTCGCGGAGCTCGACTCGGCCGCGATCATGGTCAACGCCTCGACGCGGTTCACCGACGGCGGGCAGTTCGGCCTCGGCGCGGAGATCGGCATCTCGACGCAGAAGCTCCACGCGCGCGGCCCCATGGGCCTGGCCGAGCTCACGACGACGAAGTGGGTCGTGCACGGCGACGGTCACGTCCGTCCGTGACGAGCGGTTCGTCGGCACGTACCTGATACCTGCCGGACCGGGCCGCCGAGCGGTCGTGAGAGACTGGTCGGCGACCGGAGCCCGTCCGGTCCGCCGTCGGGCCGGTCCCGGCAGGCGAACCGTTCCACCGCACCACCCCGGACCGCGGCACGACACCGTCCGCCCCGGGGACGACCTTCGAGGAGGACGTCGTGATCTCTGCCGTCGTGCTGGCCGCCGAGGAAGGCGCCGAGGCCGCGTCGCACCTGCCCATCCCGCCGCTCGCCTACGGGCTGCTCGGGTTCGGCGGGCTCGTGGCCCTGCTGCTCGTGACCTACGCGTTCCGCAGCGTCGGCACGCGGCACTGACCGGTAGCGAACGACGGAAGCGCCCGCGACCGATGACGTCCCGATGAGCCCGCGCCGTCCCCGCCTGGGGGTGATGGGTGGCACGTTCGACCCCATCCACCACGGCCACCTCGTCGCGGCGAGCGAGGCCGCGGCGCGGTTCGACCTCGACGAGGTCGTGTTCGTCCCCACGGGAAAGCCGTCGTTCAAGCAGCACCAGAGCGTCAGCCCGGCCGAGCACCGGTACCTCATGACGGTCATCGCGACCGCCTCGAACCCGCGCTTCACGGTGAGCCGGGTCGACGTCGACCGGCCGGGACTGACCTACACGGTCGACACGCTGCGCGACCTGCGGGCCGCGCGTCCGGACGCGGAGCTGTTCTTCATCACGGGTGCGGACGCGATCGAGCAGATCCTGACCTGGAAGGATGCCGACGAGCTGTGGAAGATGGCACACTTCGTGGCTGTCTCCCGCCCGGGCCACAGCCTGAGCGTCGAGGGTCTGCCGCCGGGCGTGGTCACCACGCTCGAGGTCCCGGCCCTCGCCATCTCGTCGACGGACTGCCGTCGGCGTGCGGAGGCGGGCCAGCCGGTGTGGTATCTGGTTCCGGACGGCGTGGTCCAGTACATCGCCAAGCACGGTTTGTATCGAGGTCAGCACGATGAGTGACAACGGCAACATGCAGCCCGTCCGCCCGCTGACGCGGCGCGAGATGCGCGAGCGCGAGCAGGCCGCCGCGGCCGAGCGGTCCGCGCAGCCCGGCACGCCTCCACCCGCCCCGGCGCCCGGCGCCGGCGGGTGGCAGCAGCCTGCTCCCGCGCGGCCCGCCGCTCCGGCGACCCCGCCGCCGTCGCGCCGCACCCTGCGCGAGACGGCCGGTCCGACGGACTTCCCGTCGCAGCCGTCCGTCGTCCGTCCTCCGGCCGCCTCGGGTGGCATGCGGGGTCTCGACGAGACGGGTCGCCTCACGCCGGTGCAGGAGACCGCGGAGCGGGTCGCGATCCGTCCGCCGGTCCCGACGCCCGTGGTGCCGACGCGCACGAGCTCCCGCCCGCCCGCGGGCCCGCCGCGGCCCGCCGCGCCGGGCGCCACCGGCCCCGTCCGTCCCCCGACGCCGTCCGCTCCCGCGGGTGGCTTCGGGTCCGCGCCGGTCGGCCGGGTCGGAGCGCCCGAGGCGCCGCCGGCCCAGCCGCAGCGGCTGTCGGCCTTCTCGGCTCCCGCGGCAGCACCTGCCGCGCCCCCCGCCACGCCGTCTCCCGCACCCGCTCCGTCGCCGTGGGGTGCGACCGCGGCGCCCGCGCCCGAGCGCACGCCGGCCGCCGCGCGGCCGGCGGCTCCGCCCGCCGCGGCCGCGCCCGCCGAGGCCCCGGGAGCGGCGCTCCCGTGGTCGGCCATCACGTCCGGGTCGGCGCCCGAGCCGGCGAGCGCGGGCCGCGAGCCCGCGCCTCCCTTCGGCGGCGTGCGCGAGACGGCGGCCGTGGCACCCGCCGTCGGCGGCTCGTCCGACGACCTCTTCCCCCGTGTGCGCGGCCGTGCCGACGAGCTCGACGGCGAGGCGGACGACGACCTCGACGACGAGCCGCGCGGCCCCTCGTACACGTGGCTGCACTACCTCATCCTCGTCGCCGTGGCGTTCGTCCTCGGCCTGCTCGTGTGGACGCTCGTCTCGCGCGACGACCCCGGTCTCGCCACCGAGGACACGAGCGCCTCGGCGACCGCCGTGTCGTGGGACGACCCCGGCACCCTCGACACCGGCCGCTGAGCGGCCGCACCACGAACGGAGACACGTGACTGCCACCGAACGAGCCGTAGAGCTCGCCGTCATCGCGGCGCGGGCGGCGTCCGACCGCAAGGCCGAGGAGATCATCGCCCTCGACGTGAGCGAGCAGCTCGTCCTCACGGACGTGTTCCTCATCGCGTCCGGGTCGAGCGAGCGCCAGGTCTCCGCGATCGTCGACGCGGTCGAGGAGGCGATGTTCAAGGCGGGTTCCAAGCCGATCCGCCGCGAGGGCAAGCAGGAGGCCCGCTGGGTCCTCATCGACTTCGGCGACGTCGTCGTGCACGTGCAGCACTCCGAGGACCGCGTCTACTACGCGCTCGAGCGGCTGTGGAAGGACTGCCCCGTCGTCGAGCTCCCCGAGGACGCGCGCGGCGGCGACGGCACGGCCGACGACGCCGACGACACGACCCGCAGCGACGGCGCCATCCGCCTCTCGGGGGAGCCCCTGGCGTGAGCGCCGGCACGCTCGTCCTCCTGCGCCACGGCCGGACGGCGTACAACGCCGGGATGCGCCTGCAGGGCCAGGTCGACATCCCGCTCGACGGCGTCGGGCAGTGGCAGGCCGAGCACGGCGCGAAGGCGCTCGCGAGCGCGCACCGCGCCACGCGCGTCGTCGCGTCGGACCTCGTGCGCGCCACCGACACCGCGCGCGCGTACGCGGACGCGATCGGCGCGGACGTCCTGCTCGACCCTCGGCTGCGCGAGCGCGGGTTCGGGGAGTGGGAGGGACTGACCGGCCCGGAGATCGCCGAGCGGTGGCCGGAGGAGTACGCGGCGTGGCGCCGGGGCGAGGAGCCCACGCGCGCGGGCGCCGAGACCAAGGCCGCCGTGGCCGCGCGCCTCGTGGAGGCCGTCACCGAGCACGTCGAGGAGCTGGAGCACGACGACACGCTCGTCGTCGTGTCCCACGGCGCCGCCATCACGCTCGCCGTCACCGCGCTGCTCGGGCTGGACCCCGAGGGCTGGCGCGGGATCTCCGGCCTGCACAACGTCCACTGGTCCCACCTGCACCGCTCCGCGCCCGCCGCGACGCCCGCGTGGCGCCTCGTGGCGCACAACGTCGGCGCCGGGTTCCCGCTCGACGAGTGGAACGCGGGACCGGATTGGAATCTGGAGCCGGTTTCTGCGTAGACTAGCGACGCTCCGCAGGACGGGAAACCGGCCGGGGGAGTGTTCATCCAGTGTTTGACCAGGATCTTCGCAGATCCACGGGGCTGTGGCGCAGCTGGTAGCGCACCTGCATGGCATGCAGGGGGTCAGGGGTTCGAGTCCCCTCAGCTCCACCGGATCGAAGCGGGGCGTCGTTCAACGGCGCCCCGCTTTCGTCGTTTCTGCGCTGCGTCGGGTCGTCGCTCTCGCTCTCCTGCTCGGCGCGCCTCGGCGGCCATGAGGCCTGGCCGGTAGGGTCGGCCCCGCCCGTCCTGCCGTCCGGCGGCTGGATGGTCCCCACGGGAAGCGGAGGCTCGCATGCCGGGTTCGACAGGCGTCTTCGCCGTGCTGGCGGACGCGATCGGCGCACCACGCGCCGAGCACGTGCTGACCCGGTTCGACCGCTACTCGAACCAGCCGAACGCCATCCAGGGGGCCGTGCGCCTCCCGAGTGACCCCGCGCTGGAGCGTGCGGCGTTGCGGGTGTTCGAGGACCCGGGCCTCAGGGCGGTTGCCGGTCTCGACGCGTCGAGCCTCGCGGAGGCGCTCGACGCACGGACGCTCTGGGCGCTCCTCGCGCTCGCGGCCCGGGCGGACGTGACCGTCCTCGACCGGCTCCCCGCCGAGACCGCAGAGCGGGGCGCTCCGAAGATCGCGACGATCCGCCGGGCGGCCGCGAAGCACGCGGCGGCGCTGGGGTCCGTGCCGGCGGCTCCCGCGTCGGCTGAGGCTCCTGACGTGCCGCTCGCGACCGCAGGGAGCGACGTCCCGGCGCTCCCCGAGAAGGTGGCGCAGGTGGCGTCGTGGCTCGCGGCTGGTCCCGGCGCGGACCCCCGGTGGTTCGCGGCACGCCCGGGGCAGCGGGCGGCCGAGCGGCGGGTGGCCCTCCGGGCGCTGGGAAGCATCGGGACCCCGGCGGCGCTCGACGTGCTCGCCGGGTACGCGCGCGACGGCTACCCCGACGTCGAGCTCGCGGAGCTGCACCGCGCGTGGGGGAGGTTCGACCGGCGGGAGTTCGCCGCGACGATGTTCCGCCCCGGGGGTGCCATGCTCCAGCTCGGTGCGTGCCCGTCCGTCGAGGGCATCGGCGCGGTGCAGGGACTCACGGGACTCCGCATGGTCCTCATCGAGCGCGCGGACCTCGCGCCCCTGGCGGAGTGCACCGATCTCCAGCGGCTGGACGTGTACGTCACCGGTGGCCCTGGCAGCCCCGACCTCACGGGCGTCGAGGCGCTGTCCCAGCTGCCCGCGCTCACCGAGCTGCACCTGCTCGGCACGACCCGGGGTGCCGACCTCACCGCGCTGCGGCACACCGCCGTCGAGCGGCTGTCACTGAGCCTCGACGGCGCCGACGGCGCTTTCCTCACGCACGTGCCGCACCTGCGGTCGCTCAAGCTCTCGGGCGGGTCAGGCCCGGAGGACGCCGGGTACGACGACGAGGACGGCCTTGCTCCGCTGCCCGCGCACCCCGGGCTCGTCGACGTGGTGCTGCGGCTGGTCGCCGACGGCGTCCAGGTGGTCGTCTCTCACCACGAGCGTTCCTGGGTGTCGCGCCTGACGGCCGCGGTCCCGTCCGACGTCTTCGTCGTCGAGCGCAGCGGCTACGTGGGGCTGACCCGGGACGGGTCGGACGTGGACGCCCTGGGCAGGAGGCTGTTCTCCAACGTCGTGCCGTGACCGTGCGGTCGTGGCCTACGACGTGCTGACGTGCACGTGGTCGAAGTGGTTCGCGGTCGTGCCGCCGCGGTCCTCCATGCCGGACCACGCGCTCGCGGGGTCTCCGGCCATCCAGATCTGCTGCTGGTAGATGAGGTAGGTGATCCCGAGGGCGCCGGCGTTGGCCTGGAGGTAGCGCGCGATCTCCCAGCCCGTCTCGCCCGTGATCATGATGTCGAGGGCTCGGCCGGTGCCGTGGTCGCCGCTGTCGCCCGGGCGGATTCCGCCGTAGGACGTCACCTGGGGGAAGATCGCGCACACCGCCCGGTAGACCGCACGGGCGTTGGACCGGAGCGACGACTCGATCCCGGAGCTCACCGAGCAGGCGGCGTCGGAGATGCCGCTCGCGCTGGACCCGCCGCTCGCGGCGGTCGCCGCCGGCGCCTCGGGCTGGGAGTCCGCGAGGAAGCTGGACTTGATCCAGGCCGCCGCGCCGTCCCAGACGACCTGGCTCCACTCGCCCTCGGTCGTGCCGGTGACGTCGACGGCGGTGCCGAACGCGGCGGTCGCGACGCGCCCGGCGTCGGCAGACGGCCCGGTGCGGACGTTGACGGCGTCGGTGGTCCAGAGCTGGCCGGTGGCGACGGGGACGACCGGGGCGACCTCGGCGGCGGGGACCACGGTGATCGTCGCCGAGGTCTCGACGAGCGGGGCCTCCTGGGCTGCCGCCGGGGGAGCCGTGCGCTCGGACGAGCGGCTGGCGGCGCCGGTCCCGCGCTCGACGGTCGATCCGCTGGCCGGCTCGACGCTCAGCGGCGCGAGGTCGGGGTTGCCCTCGGCGGGCTGCGGCCCTGCACCGACGACGCCCGCGCCGAGCAGCCCGACGAGCGCCAGCGCCGGGAGCTTGAGGGCGCGCGCCGGGAGTGCCGGGAGGGCGGGCCGCGCCGGGAGCCGGAACGAGCGTGCGGGAGCTGCGGGGGCTGCGCTGTGGCGGCCTCGGGACATGGTGCGCTCCGGTTCGTTCGTGGTCAGGACCGCGCCCATGTAACCAAACCGTGATCTACAAAGTCCAGCCCGGATCTCGCGCAGCAGGTCAGGGACTCATGAGCGGGAGCGCTGAGTCGCACGACCCGCGGTCGTTGGACGGCTGCACGCCCCGTTCCTAGGCTGGAGGGCATGACCGCTCCCACTGTCCCGACCGTGACGCTCAACTCCGGGCACACCATCCCCCAGCTCGGCTTCGGCGTCTTCCTCGTGCCGCCGGACGAGGCCGAGAAGGCCGTGAGCGAGGCCCTCGAGATCGGCTACCGCCACATCGACACGGCGGCGATCTACCGCAACGAGGAGGGCGTCGGCGCCGCGATCGCGAAGAGCGGCGTCCCGCGCGACGAGCTCTTCGTCACGACGAAGCTCTGGAACGACCGTCAGTCCGGCGAGCAGCCGCACGACGCGATCCGCGAGAGCCTCGACAAGCTCGGCCTCGAGTTCGTCGACCTCTACCTCACGCACTGGCCGGCGCCCGCGCAGGACCAGTACACGAACGCGTGGGCCAAGCTCGTCGAGATCCGCGACGCCGGCCTGGCGCGCTCGATCGGCGTCTCGAACCACCTGCCGGAGCACCTCGACCGGATCGTCGCGGACACGGGCGTCGTCCCCGCCGTCGACCAGATCGAGCTGCACCCGGCGTACCAGCAGCGCGACGTGCTCGCGTGGGCGGACGCGCACGGCACCAAGATCGAGGCGTGGGGCCCGCTCGGCCAGGGCAAGTACCCGCTGTTCGAGCGGCAGGCCGTCGTCGACGCCGCGACCGCCCACGGCGTGACCCCCGCGCAGGCGGTCCTGCGCTGGCACCTGCAGCGCGGCTTCATCGTGTTCCCCAAGTCGTCGCGCAAGGAGCGCATGGCGGAGAACTTCGACCTCTTCGGCTTCGAGCTCACGGCCGACGAGATCGCCGCGATCGACGCCCTCGACACCGGTGACGGCTCGGGCCGCGTGAGCGCCCACCCGTCCGAGGTCAACTGACCCGGTCCCGCCGCGGACCCACGACGAAGGGGCGCCGTCCGGTCGGACGGCGCCCCTTCGTCGTGCGTCGGGGGACCCGGTTCAGCCGCAGTCGTCGCAGATGCCCGTCGCGGGCAGGACCGTGAAGCACGTGGGGCACACGGCCGGCGGCTTCTCGAGCTCGGACGCGCGCGGCGTCGTGGTGCGCCGGGGGGCGCGAGGCGTGGTGGCGGCCTTCGCCGCGGTCCGACGCGCCGGCGCCGGCGCCGCAGGGGCGGCGCCGGGCACGTCGAACCCGCGCTTGCGGAGCAGGTCGGCGACGCCGACGGGGCTGTTGCGGAACTCCTCGGCCGTCGCCACGCGCCCGGTCGCGTAGCGATGCGCGACGCCGAGGATCGCCTGGGCGTCGTACGCCCGGTCCTCGTGCAGGAGAGGCGTCCCGGGGCTGGCGGTGAAGCCGTAGACCCCGAGGAACGCGTCCCGACCCCGGTCGTCCCAGTCCGCGATCGCCTGGAGGATGTGCTGCCGGGTCACTGCCGAGAAGGTTGCCACGGCACGAGCCTAGACCGCCCCGCGGGGCGGCCCGGACGGCCCGTGCGTGACCTTCGGCACGGGCGTGCGGGACGCCCCGCGCGGAGCGTCCGTCAGGGGACGGTGTAGCCCGCGGCGCGGAACAGCTCGTACCACTCGGCGCGCGTGAGCGGCACGTCGGAGCCGACGGCCGCGCCTGCGACGCGCTCCGGGTTCGTGGTCCCGAGCACGACCTGCATCCGTGCCGGGTGTCGCGTGATCCAGGCGGTCGCGATCGCGATGGGCGGCACGTCGTACTGCGCGGCGAGCCGGTCGATCACGGCGTTGAGCTCGGGGTACTTCTCCGAGCCGAGGAAGACGCCGGTGAAGAACCCCGCCTGGAACGGCGACCACGCCTGGACGGTGATGTCGTGCAGGCGGCAGTAGTCGAGGATCCCGCTGTCGCGGCTGATCGACTGGTCGAGTCCCTGCATGTTCGCCGCGACGCCCTGCGCGACGATCGGCGCGTGCGTGATCGAGAGCTGGAGCTGGTTCGCGACGATCGGCTGCTCGACGTACCGGCGCAGCAGCTCGATCTGCCCCGGCGTGTGGTTCGAGACCCCGAACGCGCGCACCTTGCCCGCGGCGTGCAGGTCGGAGAACGCGCGCGCGACCTCCTCGGGCTCGACGAGGGCGTCGGGCCGGTGCAGCAGGAGGATGTCGAGGTAGTCCGTGCGCAGCGCGTCGAGCGAACCCTCGACGGACGCGACGAGGTGCTCGTAGGAGAAGTCGAAGTACGGGCCCTCGCGCACGATCCCGGCCTTGGACTGGATGACCCACTCCGCGCGCTCGGCGGGGGAGAGGGCGAGCGCCTCGGCGAACCGGCGCTCGCAGCCGTGCAGGTCGGTGCCGTAGACGTCGGCGTGGTCGAGGAAGGTGATCCCGGCGTCCCGGGCCGTGCGCACGAGCGTGCGGACCTCGTCGTCGGTCTTGTCCTGGATGCGCATGAGGCCGAGCACGACGTCCGGGACGACGAGGTCGGTGCCGGGGAGGGTGAAGGTCTTCACCGCTGAGCTCCTTCGCTGGTGGGGACGCGGTGGACGTCACGCGGCGGACAGCCGCGCGACCTCCTCCGGGGTGAGGACGACGTCGGCGGCGCCCGCCGAGTCGAGGATCGACGCGGGCCGCGAGGCGCCTGGGATGGGGATCACGACGGGCGCGAGCGCGAGCTCCCACGCGAGCGTCACCCGGTAGACGCTCACGCCGTGCGCGTCGGCGACCTCCTGGAAGACGGCGTGGCGCGCGCCGAGCTCGGCGGCGTTCGTGATGCCGCCCAGCGGGCTCCAGGGCAGGAACGCGACGCCGAGCGCCGCGCAGTGCTCGAGCTCGCCCTGGCTGGACCGGAAGCGGGGCGAGAACTGGTTCTGCACCGACGCGAGGCGGCCGCCGAGGAGCTCGTGCGCGAGGTCGATCTGCGCGACGTCGGCGTTGGAGATCCCCGCCTGCTCGATCACGCCCTCGTCGAGCAGCTCGACGAGCGCACCGACCGAGTCGGCGTACGGGACGGCCGGGTCGGGCCGGTGGAACTGGTAGAGGCCGATCGCGTCGACGCCGAGCCGGCGGGCGGACTCCTTCGCGGCCCGCTTGAGGTAGGCCGGGTCGCCGTCGCGGGTCCAGGTGCCGTCGCCGGGGCGCAGGTGACCGCCCTTGGTCGCGACGAGGACGCCGGACGTGTCGGCGCCGTAGGAGCGCAGGGCGCGCGCGATGAGCTCCTCGTTGTGCCCGACCTCGTCGGCGTGCAGGTGGTAGGCGTCGGCCGTGTCGATCAGCGTGACGCCCGCGTCGAGCGCGGCGTGGATCGTCGCGACGGACCGGGCCTCGTCCGGGCGACCCTCGATCGACATCGGCATGCCGCCGAGACCGATCGCGGAGACCGTCCGGGATCCGAGACTGCGCTGCTGCATGGGGGACTTCCTCACGGGGTCAGGGGTAGAAGGGACGTCGCCGCCGGCGAGGCGGGCGCCGGGCGGGACGAGACGACCGACCCGGCACTGCTCGAGCCTAGGAAGCGATAACCTAGAAGTCCAACAACTAGTAGTTGTCATATAGAGAAGTGCGAGTGGTCAATGGATCTTCGTCAGATGGAGTACCTCGTCGCGCTCGCGGACGAGCGCCAGTTCACCCGGGCCGCCCAGCTCGTCGGGGTCTCGCAGTCGGGCCTGTCCGCCGCGGTCCGGAGCCTCGAGGAGGAGCTCGGCGCGAGCCTGTTCACGCGCACGACCCGCCGCGTCGAGCCCACCGAGGCGGGCCTGGCGCTGCTGCCCCACGCACGCTCCATGCTCGCGCAGGCGGCCGCCGGGCGCGACGCGGTCGTCCGCGCGACGCGCGCCCTGTCCGGCTCGCTGCGGGTCGGCTCGGAGCAGTGCCTCGGCGTCCTCGACGTCACCACGCTGCTCGAGCGCTTCCACCGCCGCTACCCCCAGGTGGAGATCCACTTCGCGCAGGCCGGCTCGCACGACCTCCTCGCACGCGTGCGCGAGGGCGACCTCGACGTCGCGTTCGTCGCGACCACCGAGCACCTGGGGTCGTTGTCGCAGACCGTGCTGGGCAGCGAGCCGCTCGTGCTCGTGTGCGCCCCGGAGCACCCGTTCGCCGCGCGGGGCAGGGTCGACTGGGCCGACCTCTCCGGCCAGGAGTTCGTCGACTTCGACCCGTCGTGGGGTGCGCGTCCCGTCAACGACGCCACGTGCGCGGCGCACGGCGTCCACCGGCGCGTGCGGTGCTCGGTCAACGACGTGCACACGCTCCTCGAGCTCGTCGACCGCGGTCTCGGCATCGCCCTCGTGCCCCGCCACGTGGCCGCGAAGCCGCAGGCCGAGCGCCTCGTGACGATCCCGCTGCCGGAGGGCGGCGCGCCGAGCTGGGTCGTCTCCGTGGTGACCGGACGCTGGGACAGCACGGCCTCCGCCGCGCCCCAGCTCCTCGAGCTCCTCGCCGACGCTCCCGCGTGCCGCGGGGCGGAGGTGACGCGGCCCGACGACGAGCCGGTGGGCGTCGAGGCCGCGGCGGAGGTGCGGTGACCGCCCCGGCGGGCACCGACGCGCCGCTCTTCCCGCTCCGCAGCGTCGTCCTCGGCGCGTTCGTCCCGACCCTCGTGCTCGAGATCGGCATCGGCGCGATGCTGCCCGTGGTCGCGGTCACCGCGACCGGTCGCGGCGCGAGCCTCACGGTCGCGGGGCTGATCGCCGCGCTCGTCCCGATCGGCAAGATCCTGTTCGACCTCCCGGCCGGGGCGCTCGCCCAGCGGCTCGGCGACCGCGCGGCGATGCTCCTCGCGGGCGGCGTCGCCGCGGCGGCGTTCACGGGGGTCGCGCTCACGCCGAGCCTGTGGGGCCTCGCCGTGGGGGTCCTCGCGCTCGGGGCGTCGACCGCCGTCTTCAACCTCGCCCGGCAGGCGTACCTCACGGAGATCACCCCGCCGCTGCGGCGGGCGCGGGTCCTGTCCACGCTCGCGGGGGTGCACCGCATCGGACTGTTCCTCGGCCCGTTCGCCGGTGCCGCGGTCATCGCGGCGACGGACGTGCGGGGCGCGTACTGGCTCGGGGCCGGGGCGGCGCTCGCCGCGGTGGCGGTGCTCGCCGTCGTGCGCCCGGACGGGAGCGAGCGCGACGGTCGGGCCAGGTCCCGGGTGAGCCGTGCGTCGAGCGGCCCACGCGTCACGATCGCCGCCGTCGCTCGTGAGCACCGGCGCCTCTTCGCGACCCTCGGCGTCGCGATCCTCCTGGTGAGCGCCGTCCGCGGGGCACGCCAGACCGTCATCCCGCTCTGGGGCGAGCACCTCGGGCTGGACGCGGAGGTGACGTCGTTGGTCTTCGGCGTCTCCGGCGCGCTCGACATGCTGCTGTTCTACCCGGCGGGCAAGGTCATGGACCGGTTCGGGCGCCTGTGGGTCGCCGTGCCGTCGATGCTCACCATGGCCGCCGGGCTCGCGCTCCTGCCCCTCGCCCACACGGTGGGCGCGGTGACCGTCGTCGCGGCCGTGCTCGGGGTCGGCAACGGGATGGGGTCGGGCATCGTCATGACGCTCGGGGCCGACGTCGCCCCCGCGGACGTGCGCCCGACCTTCCTCAGCGTGTGGCGGCTCTTCCAGGACACCGGCGACGCGCTGGGCCCCCTCGTGCTCTCGGCGGGGGCCGCGCTGGGGTCGCTCGCGGCCGGCGTCTGGGCGACGTCGCTCCTCGGCGCGGGGTCCGCGGCGGCTCTCGCGCGCTGGGTGCCGCGCTACTCGCCGCTCGCGAACCTCGTGCGACCGCACGCCGGGCAAAAGGCGGTGCGCGCGTCGTCCGACGCGCCCTAGCGTGGCGGGATGACGAGCGACCGCACACCCCCCGACCCGTTCCCCGACCCGTTCGACCACCAGGTGACCAAGGACGGCCGCGTCCGGGTCGCGCGCGGCGGTCGCGTCGTCGTCACGGTCGCGGGGGCGGCGGCCGACCGCCTCGTCGCGGCCCTGGAGCGGGCCGAGGCGCGCGACGACGAGGTCGAGGTCCAGCTCCTGCTCGCGCGGGCGACGGGGAACTACCGGCGGGGCAACGAGAAGCGCGCGCACCGGCCGTGACGCAGGTCACGCGCGTGCGTGTCACGCGCGGCCCGCGGCGCGCGTCTGGATGGTCGACCCCGCGCTCGACCGGCGCGCACCGCGCCGGCTGACGGAAGGAGACCCTCGTGGCCCGCATCTCGCTCGACCCGCCCCGGACCCTGCTCAACCGCACGCTCGCGGCGCTCTCGCGCCGGCGGTACGGCGCCGTGCTCGAGCCGCTCGCCGCCATCGGGCACGACCCGCGCGTCGCGACGACGTACTGCGTCCTCGAGGCCGGGGCCGCGCGCTGGCGGACGCTCGACCCGACGCTCTCGGCGCTCGCGGTCATGGCGTCCGCGGTGCAGATCGGCTGCTCGTGGTGCGTCGACTTCGGCTACTGGGAGTCGGAGCACGGCGACGTCGACCCCCGCAAGCTCCACGACGTGCCCGCGTGGCGCGACAGCGACGCGTACACCGCCGTCGAGCGGCGCGTGCTCGAGTACGCCGAGGCGGCCACCGCGACCCCGCCGACGGTGACGGACGAGCTCGCGGCCGCGCTGGTCGACGACCTGGGTGAGCCCGCGTTCGTCGAGCTCACCGCCGTCGTCGCGCTGGAGAACCTGCGCAGCCGGATCAACGCGGCCCTCGGCCTGTCCAGCCAGGGCTTCAGCGACCGCTGCGAGGTCCCGCTCGACGGCGGGCTGCGCACGGCGGCGACGGCTGGCAGGCTGGCCGGGTGAGCGACGACGCCGAGACCGCGCCGCCCGACGACGTCGCGGACCGTCGCGGCCCCGACCCGGTTCTCGTACCGTTCAGCGCCCACCGCCGGCTCCTCTTCACCGTCGCCTACGAGATGACGGGCTCCGCGGCCGACGCCGAGGACGTGGTCCAGGAGGCGTGGCTGCGCTGGTCCGCTGCGGACCGGTCCGACGTCCTGGACCCGCGCGCCTACCTCGTGCGCGTCACGACCCGGCTCGCGCTCGACCGGCTGCGCGCGCTGCGGGCGCGCCGCGAGACGTACGTGGGGTCGTGGTTGCCCGACCCGCTCCTCACGACGCCGGACGCCGCGCTGCAGGTCGAGCGCGCGGAGGACGTCTCGATGGCGCTGCTCGTCGTGCTGGAGACGCTGAGCCCGCTCGAGCGCGCCGTGTTCGTGCTGCGCGAGGTGTTCGACGTCCCGTACGACGAGATCGCCGAGGGCCTCGACCGCTCGGCCGAGTCCGTGCGTCAGACCGCGCACCGCGCGCGCGAGCACGTGCGGGCGCGTCGCCCGCGGTTCACGCCGCCCGACGACGCGCAGCGTGCCGCCGTCGAGCGGTTCATGGCCGCGTGCGCCACGGGTGACACGACCGCGCTCGTCGAGGTCCTCGCGCCGGACGTCGTCGTGGTGAGCGACGGCGGCGGGAAGGCGCGCGCGGCGCTGCGACCCGTGACGGGGGCGGACAAGGTGGCGCGCATGCTCGTGGGCCTCTCGGCGAAGCCCGAGACGACGGCGATGGCCTTCGAGCCGGCGCTGGTCAACGGCGCGCTGGGCGGGGTGTGGACCGTGGAGGGGGCGCCGGCGATGGCGGCGTCCGTCGAGTACGACGGCGAGCGCGTCGTGCGCGTCCTGCTCTTCCGGAACCCGGAGCGGCTGGCCGGGCTCAGACGAGCGTGAGGACGCCGAGCGCGCCGACTGCCAGAGCGAGAACGAGCGAGACCGCGATGAGCACGACGTGCACCGTGAGGAAGCGCGTCGCGCGCCCCTCGGCGTCCCGCGCGCGGGGGTCCTTGGCGATGCGCTGGAGGAACCGCGGCCAGATGAGCAGGTTCCACGCGGCGGCGACGAGCAGGACGACGGACCAGGCGACGGGAAGCTCCACGCGTCGAGCATGCCAGCGGAGCGCGGTGCCTCCGGGCCGGGGAGGGGCACGGGGTGTGTGGGATCGGCCACATCGACGGTGGCCCGCAGGTGAGGATAGCCTTGCCTACGGTCACCGTGGTCGCGGGGCCGTCGTCCGCCCGGGAGGCCCGGGCCGCACCCCGAGGAGCCGCTGGTGGCCACGTTCAAGATGGTCAAGCCCGCCGACGCGCACGTCGTCACGCTGAGCGTGGTGGGCAGCAAGCGGGTGAGCCCGAACGTCGTGCGGGTGACCTTCGGCGGCGAAGACATGGACCTCTTCACACCCATGGGCTTCGACCAGTGGTTCCGGATGTTCCTCGCCCGCGACGACCAGGAGTCCCTGCGCCTGCCCACGCGCACGTCGGGCATGTGGTACGTCCAGTACCTCGCGACGCCCAAGGCGCGCCGGCCCTGGGTCCGCAACTACACGGTGCGCGCCGCGCGGCCCGACCTGCGCGAGATCGACGTCGACTTCGTCGTCCACGGGGACGCCGGGCCCGCGTCGTCGTTCGCGCTGTCCGCGCAGCCGGGCGACCGCGTCGGCGTGCTCGACCAGGGTGTGGGGTACAACCCGCGCGTCCCGCACGACTGGACCCTCGTCGTCGCCGACGAGACCGGGTTGCCCGCGGTCGCGGGCATCTGCGAGTCGCTGCCCGACGACGCGCGCGGCCTCGCGATCGTCGAGATCCCCGAGGCGGCGGACGCGCAGGACTTCCGCGTCCCGGCCGGCGTTGAGCTGCGCTGGGTCGTGCGGGAGGGCTCCGCTCCCGCGGGCACCGACCCGCACGCGCTCCTGCCCGGCGCGCTGGCGCTCGAGGCGGTGCGGTCGGCCGACCTGCCGTCCGGTCCCGTCTACGCGTACGCGGTGGGGGAGTCGACGCTCGCGACCGGGGTGCGCCGCCACCTCGTCAACGACCGCGGCGTGCCCAAGGCGCACGTCGACTTCGTCGGGTACTGGCGGCACGGGCACGCGGCGTCGGCCTGACCGGCCCGGGCGTCGTCGGACCTGAGGGCCCGGGCGGCACGCCTCTGTCCCGTCAGACCTTGCGGAGCTGGCGGAACATCGGGCAGTCGAACGGGTCGCGCGCCGAGAGCCCCACGCGGTTGAGGTAGCGGACCACGATGCCGTACGACTGGACGAGGCTGGTCTCCGTGTAGGGCAGGCCGAGGTTCGCGCAGTGCTCGCGCACGATCTCCCGCGCCCGCGCGAGGTGGGGACGCGGCATGCTCGGGAAGAGGTGGTGCTCGATCTGGAAGTTCAGCCCGCCCATGAGGACGTTCATCCACCAGCCGCCGCGGATGTTGCGCGACGTGAGGACCTGCTTGGACAGGAAGTCGATCTTCGCGTTCTCGGGAATGATCGCCATGCCCTTGTGGTTGGGCGCGAACGACGCCCCCATGTAGACGCCGAACACGGCGAGCTGCACGCCGAGGAACGCGAACGCCATGCCGAGCGGCAGGAACCAGAAGATCGCCCCCACGTAGAGCGACAGGCGCAGCGTGAGGATGACGAGCTCGCGGACCCGGTCGCGGACGTTGCCGCGCGTCCGGCCACCCGCGAGGAGCGAGCGGTACGCCTGGACGTGCAGGTTGAGGCCCTCGAGCGTGAGGAGCGGGAAGAACAGCCACCCCTGGTAGCGGTTGATCACCGAGCGGAAGCCCTTCGCGGCGGCGGCGTCCTCGTCGAGGAAGACGACGACGTCCGGGGCGATGTCCGGGTCCTTGCCGCGCTGGTTGGGGTTCGCGTGGTGGCGCGTGTGCTTGTTCATCCACCACGAGTGGCTGATCCCCACCACGCCGTTCGCGAGGATGCGACCCAGGCGGTCGTTCGCCGGGCCGGACGCGAAGACCTGCCGGTGCGACGCCTCGTGGGCGACGAACGCGAACTGGGTGAAGATCAGGCCGAGCGCCCCGGCGATCAGGAGCTGGAACCACGAGTCGCCGAGGAGGACGAACCCGGCGACGGCGCCGCCGAGCGCGAGCGTCAGCACGGCGAGGGTCCACAGGTAGTAGCCGTGCGTCCGGTGGAGCAGGCCGGCGTCGCGCACGGTGCGCGACAGCGCGCTGTACGTGCTGGTGACGGCGCCCGGCTCGTCGGTGCGGGGACGGGTGGCCCGGAAGCCCGGGCGCACTGCGGCAGAGGTCATGTGCGGCCTCGCAGGGTGTCGGTGTCGACTTCCCAGCCGCGGAGGTGAGCGGGTGCTCGTGCTGCAGATGACCCCCACCCTACGGGACCGTAGGTTGCGCATGCGAGCGCGTCACGTGAAGAACTCGCGCAGGAGCCGGACGGGCGGCGTCGTGGTCAGGCGGCGAAGCGGAACGTCTGGCGGTACTCCGTCGGCGTGATGCCGACCGCGCGCCGGAAGTGGTGGCGCAGGAGCGCCGCCGACCCGAAACCGCAGCGCCGCGCGACCTCCTCGAGGTCGAGCGACGACTCCTCGAGCAGCGACTGCGCGTGCGCGACGCGCTGCGACGTCAGCCACGCGAGCGGCGTCGTGCCCGTCTGGGCGACGAACGAACGCGCGAACGTCCGCTCCGACGTGTGGGCCCGGCGCGCCAGGTCGCGCACCGTGAGCGACTCGTCGAGGTGCTCGGTCATCCACTCCAGCAGCTCGGCGAACGAGTCCTCCTCGCACTCCGGGACCGGGCGCTCGATGAACTGGCGCTGACCGCCCTCGCGCTGGGGCGCCACGACCATGCGCCGCGCGATCGTGTTCGCGACCTTGGCCCCGAGCTCGCGCCGCACGAGGTGCAGGCACGCGTCGATCCCCGCTGCGGTCCCGGCGCTCGTCACGAGGTTGCCGTCGTCGACGAACAGCACGTCCGGGTCGATGTCCAGGCTCGGGTACCGGCGACGCAGCTCGTCGGCGTGCATCCAGTGGGTCGTGACGCGCCGCCCCTCGATCACGCCGGCCGCGGCGAGCACGAACACCCCGGAGCACACGCTCAGCAGCAGCGCGCCGCGGTCCGACGCGCGTCGGACCGCGTCCAGCACCTCGGGCGGGTAGTGCGAGCCGATGCGGATCGCCGGGACGATGAGGAGGTCGGCGTCGTCCGTCGCGTCGAGCCCGTGGTCGGGGACGACCTGCGCGCCGACCGACGTGCGGACGGGCGACCCGGCGACCGGGCCGCACACGCGGAAGTCGAACGGCGGGACGCCGTCCTCGCTCCGGTCGAGGCCGAACACCTCGCATACGACGCCGAACTCGAACGGGGCCAGGCCATCGCACACGACGGCAGCGACGGAGTGCACCATGCACGGCACGCTACGCCCGTGGCGGGATCTTGTCGAGAGGTGTCAGTCCTGCCACTCGTCGGCGGAGCCGCCCGGCGGAAGGGTGGGGGCATGGACATCTTCTGGGGTGTGGTGGTTCTTCTCCTCGTCGTCGGCCCGACCGTCGCGGCGCTCGCGGTGCGGCGCGAGGACCCCGCGCGACCGTGGTTCCCCGCGGGGTCCGACGGCGCGTGGCCCGGTGCCGGCGCGTGGGGCGACCGGTCGGTCGACGGCGAGCGCCCGGACCGCGACGCGCAGCGTCTCGACGCCGACCTGCGGGCGGCGGCCTCGCGCCCTGACGCGCAGGGCGCGCACGTCGACCCGCACGCGGTCGCGGCCGAGCTCGTCCTGCGGCGCGTCGTCCCGAACCCTGCCGTGCGCGACGGCGTGCGGGGTGCCCCGGCGCAGGCGTCGGCGACGCTCGCCGAGCCGCCGACGTCGAACCGGCGTCCGCCGAGCGCGGCGCGGCGCGTGCCGCTCCCGCGCTGACGCGGTCGGTGCCCGCGGCGAACGCACGACGACGGACGCGAGACGGCCAGGACGGCAAGGAGGCGGCTGCAGAGACGCCGCGACAGAGAGGGGGCGACAGAGACGTGGCGACAGAGACGCGACGGCCCGGACCTCGTGGAGGTCCGGGCCGTCGTGGGGGAGGGGCGTCAGATCCTGGTCAGGCGCGCGAGCCGACCGCGTCGACGTCCGCGCCGCCGGTGAGCTGGTCGAGACCCTCGAGCTCCTCGGCCTCCCAGGGGGCGTGGCCGAGGCTCGGGATCATCGTCGCGAGCTCGGGGCGCCACTTGGTGAAGCGCGCGGGGAAGCAGCGCTCCAGCAGGTCGATCATCGCGGGGACCGCGGTCGACGCGCCCGGCGAGGCCCCGAGCAGGCCCGCGATGGAGCCGTCGCCGGCGGCGATGACTTCGGTGCCGAACTCGAGGACGCCCTTGCCGTCCTTGTCCCTCTTGATCACCTGCACGCGCTGGCCGGCGGTGATGGTCTCCCAGTCCTTGGGGTGCGCCGTCGGCATGAAGCCCTGGAGCGCCGTGAACTTGGTCTCCGGGCTCGCCAGGAGCTGGCCGACCAGGTACTGGGTGAGGTCGAGGTTCTTCAGGCCCGCACCGACCATCGAGCCGAGGTTGTGCAGGCGCAGCGACGTGAACAGCCCGAGGTACTTGCCCTTCTTGAGGTACTTGGGGCTGAACCCGGCATAGGGGCCGAACATCAGGTACGTCTTGCCGTCGACGACGCGCGTGTCCAGGTGCGGGACGGACATGGGCGGGGAGCCGACGTCGGCCTTGCCGTACACCTTGGCCTGGTGCTGCGCGACGAGCTCGGGGCTGTCGGTGCGCAGGAACTCGCCGCTGATGGGGAAGCCGCCGTAACCCTTGGCCTCGGGGATGCCCGCGGCCTGGAGCAGCGGCAGGGCGCCACCGCCCGCGCCGACGAACACGAACCGCGCCTCGACCGTCGAGCGGCGCTTCGGGGCGTTCCACGAGCGGTCCTTGACCGTCAGACGCCAGCGGCCGTCCTTCGTCTTCTTGAGGTTCTTCACCTCGTGCTCGAGGTAGAGCTGCGTGCCCTGCGAGACGAGGTAGTCGACGAGCTGCTGCGTGAGGGCGCCGAAGTCGACGTCCGTGCCGCTCGTCGCGCGCGTCGCCGCGACCGGCTCGTCGCCGTCGCGCTCCGCGACGAGGAGCGGGGCCCACTCGGCGATCACGGCCGGGTCGTCGCTGAACTCGAGCTCGCTGAAGAGCGGGTGCCGGCGCAGCGTCTCGAACCGGCGGCGCAGGTAGTCGACGTTCTCCGCGCCGCGCACGAATGTCATGTGCGGCGTGCGGGAGATGAAGCTCGCGGGCTGGGGGAGGGCGCCGGTGGTGAGCAGGTGGTGCCAGAACTCGCGCGACACCTCGAACTGCTCGTTGATCTTCACCGCCTTGGTGATGTCGATCGAGCCGTCCGCCTTCTCCGGCGTGTAGTTCAGCTCGCACAGGGCGGCATGGCCGGTCCCGGCGTTGTTCCACGGGTTCGACGACTCCTGCGCCACGGCGTCCAGACGCTCGTAGATGCGCACGGTCCAGGAAGGCTCCAGGACCTTGAGGAGGGCTCCCAGCGTGGCGCTCATGATGCCACCGCCGATGAGGGCTACGTCGATCTGGTCTGCGCTGCTTGCGGGGTTGCTCGCTCGACTCGACACGCTCCGATTCTACGCTTGTGAAAGAGTGCACTAAGTGTGCGTTCCGTCACGGGCGTGCGTCACACTTTCGCGGGACGAACGTCCCGACCGGCACAGGCCGGACGTCTCACCCGCACCCCGGGACCCCCGTCCGCCGAGGGAGAGCAGGTCGCGGAGGGCTCAGAGGCTCCGCCGCTCGAGCGGCGGGTTCGGCTCGCGCCCGAGACCCGGCCACGCGTCGAACCCCGACGCGGGTCTACCGCGGCGGCGAGTACGGGGAGGGCCAGGGGCTGATCTCGGGAAGGGCGACCGGTTCGCCGGAGCGGAACGCGAGGGGTGCGGCGTCGGGGGCGCGGCCCGCGAGCCAGGCGGCGACGTCGGTCAGGCGACCCCGGACGACGACACCGGCTCGCGCGTCGAACCCGGGGTCGCTCCCCAGGGGAGTCTCCGAGTCGGGAGAGATCCCGGGTTCGGCAGCGAGGCGAAGGCCGCCCGGACCCACCCCGAGCACGGTGGGCTCGCTCGCGAGCTCGACCACGACGTCGTCCGCGAGCCGGACCCCGAGGAAGTCGAGGAGGTGGAGGTCGAGGGAGCGCGGCCAGGTGTCGAGGCCGATCCCGGCGTCGAGGTCCACGGCGTGGACGCGGACCTCGCGCCACCATGCGACGAGCGCGTCGGCGACGGTCCCGTCGCGGTAGGTCACGGGGGCGTCCCACCCGGACGACCCGGGCTCCGGCCACGCGGCGTCGAGGCGTTCGGCGAGCGCCTCGAGCGCGACGACGTGCGCGGCGACGGACCGGCCCGCGCCCGCCTGGATGCCGGCCTCGCGGCCGGCGGCTCCGCCGTCGTACACCTCGACGAGCGCGCCGCGGGCGGCGTGCTCCGCCTGGCGGGCCATGGCCTCGCCGATCGCCGTGACGTGCGCGAGCACGTGGCTGCGCGACCAGCCGGGAAGGGTCGAGGGGCCGGCGAGGCCGTCGTCGCCGAGGGTGCGCGTCGCGGCGGTGACGGCGGCGAGCGCGGACCGTGCGTCGTGGCGCGCGTCCTCGACGTCGGGGAGCGCGAGCGGGCCGGTTCCGGTCAGGGCCACAGGAGCTCCTTCGTCCAGGTGGGTGCTGCGGTCCGGGTGTCCGCGGCCGCGGCGTAGCGGAGGCGGGTCTGGCCCTCGGGCGAGGACGCCCAGAACTCGACGCTCGTGGGCTCCAGGGCGTACGCGGTCCACGCGTCGAGGACGAGTCCGGGCTCGCTGCGGACCCGTGCGAGCGCCGCGTCCCACGCGGTCCGGTACGCGTCCTGCGACGCGAGCGGGTCGCTCTGCGGTCCCGCGAGCGCGGTCGCGCGGGAGGCGTCGGAGCGCGCGAGGAAGTCGGCGGCGGACGCGTCGGGGCCGAGCGGGACCACCGGACCGCGCACCCGCACCTGGCGGCCGTGCTCGCGCCAGAAGAACGTCAGCGCTGCGTTCGGGTTCTCCGCGAGCGCCAGGCCCTTGGGCGAGTCGGCGCGGGTGGCGAAGACCCAGCCGTCGCCGTCGACGTCCTTGAGGATCAGCGTCCGGGCGTCGACCCGGCCGCTCGCGTCGGCGGTCGAGAGGGTTGCCGCGTGCGGTGCCGGCAGACCGGCGTCGATCGCCTCCAGGAGCCAGTCGACGAAGAGCGTGCCAGGCTTGTCGGGTGCCGCGTCGACGTCGAGGCCGGGCAGGCCGGCGCCGAGCACCGGCAGCGCGCGCAGGCGCTCGCGCAGGGACGGGCGGTCGGGTGCGGCGGTCATGCGTCCTCCAGCGGGTCGGCGGGTCGAGGGTCCAGGAGCGCGACGAACCCGCGGGCCGCCGCGGTCATCGCGTCGGGGTCGTCGAGGGCGCGCGCCAGGACGTACCCGCCCTGCACGATCGCGACGGCCGCGAGCGCGCGGTCGCGGGCGGCGTCGTCGGGCAGCCCGTCCTCCGCCAGGACGGCGGCGGCCAGGTCGACGAGCCCGCGGAAGTAGGTCCGGACCTCCGCCGCCAGCGTGGCGTCGTCCATGACGGCCTGGTCGCTCACGAGGCGCCCGACCTTGCACCCGGCGAGCGCGGGCCGCGGCCGTTCGAGGTAGCGGACGAGGCGCTCGACGGCGGTCCCGTCGGCGTCGAGGTCGCGGTGCGCCGCGTCGAGCCCGGCGGTCGTCGTGGCGTGGACGGCCGCCGCGGCGAGGTCGTGCTTGGTGGGGAAGTGGTGGTAGAGGCTGCCCTGGCCCACGCCGCTCGCGGCGAGGACCTCGCGCGGGCTGGTCGCGCCGACGCCCTGGGCCCAGAACAGCTCCTGCGCGGCGGCGACGAGGCGCGCGCGGGCGTCGGTCGTCGTCATGGCGGTCACCATACCTACCTCTAGGTATGGTGTCGACCGACCGCCCCGCGGAGCACCGCGCGTCACGCCGTCCCGGTCGCCTCGGTCGGGACGGCATGAGAGTCGAGTCGTACGGTGGGTCGGTGACGGTGCAGCAGCGAGTGCTGGTGGTCGCGGTCCTCGCGTCGTTCGTGTCGTTCCTGGACGGCTCGGTGGTCAACGTCGCGCTGCCCGCGATCTCCGCCGAGCTGACGACCGGGCCGGTCACGGGCCTCGCACTGCAGCAGTGGGTCGTCGACGCGTACATGATCACGCTCGGCGCGCTCATCCTCCTGGCGGGCTCGCTGTCCGACGTCCACGGCCGGCGTCGCATCATGGCGATCGGCCTCGTCGGCTTCGCGGTGACGTCCGTCGCGTGCGCGCTCGCCCCCGACGGGCTGTTCCTCGTCGTCGCGCGCGGGCTCCAGGGCGTCGCGGGTGCGCTGCTCGTGCCCAGCTCGCTCGCCATGATCATCTCGACGTTCGACGGCGAGCGGCAGTCCCGTGCCATCGGCTCCTGGACCGCGTGGACCAGCACCGCGTCGCTCGTCGGCCCCCTGCTCGGCGGGATCCTCATCGACACCATCTCGTGGCGCTGGGTGTTCTGGATCAACGTGCTCCCCGTCGCGGTGACGCTGTGGTTGCTGCGCGGCGTCCCGCGGTCCGCTGCGGAGGAGCCGGGGGCCGCGGGCGGCCCAGACGGGCGACGCCGCATCGACGTCGCCGGGGCGACGCTCGCCGCCGTCGGGCTCGCCGGCACCGTGTTCGCGCTCATCGAGCAGGGCCGGTTCGGGTGGGCGAGCCCGGTGGTGTGGGGGCCGTGCGTCGTCGGGGTCGCGTGCCTCGTGGTGTTCGTCGGGTGGGAGCGTCGCGCCCCCGACCCCATGCTCCCGCCGCGCCTGTTCCGCGTGCGCAACTTCGCGTGGGGCAACCTCGCGACCGCCGCCATCTACGGGGCGCTCTACTTCGGCGGGTTCGTCGTCACGCTGTTCCTGCAGCAGGTCGGCGGGTACAGCGCGACGGCCGCCGGGCTCGCCCAGCTCCCGGTGACCCTCGTGCTCCTCGCGCTCTCCACGCGGTTCGGGGCGCTCGCGGGCCGCTACGGCCCGCGCCTGTTCATGACGGTCGGGCCGATCGTCGGCGGGGCCGGCTACCTGCTGCTGCTCACGACGACCGACGACGCCGTCTACGTCACCCAGGTCCTCCCGGGTCTCCTGCTCTTCGGCCTCGGCCTCGCGATGACCGTGGCCCCGCTCACGTCCGCCATCCTCGGCTCGATCCCCGCAGCGGACGCTGGGATCGGCTCGGCGGTGAACAACGCGGTGTCCCGCGTCGCGGGCCTGGTCGTCATCGCGTTCGCGGGCGTGATCGTCGGCGGCGTGCTCGATCTCGACGGCTTCCACCGCTCGCTCGTCGTCACGGCGGCGCTGCTCGTCCTCGGCGGCGTGCTGAGCTGGGTCGGCATCCGCAACGAGAAGGTGCGCGCGACCGCGGACGCCGCCGCCTGAGCGTGCACGCTCAGCCCGGTGCTCGGGCGACCACGGCGTACGTGTGCCAGTGCTTCGGCCCGCTGAACGCCTCGCCGTCCTCCTCGACCTCGTCGAGCACCACGACGTCCAGCCCGGCGAGGAGGTCGTCCACCTCGGCGCGCGACAGGAAGGTCTCGTCCTGCGCGCCGACCCACGAGTCGCGGTCGCCGAACAGGTCGACGGCGAGCCACCCGCCCGGGGAGAGCGCGGCGCGGACCTGCCGCCACGCGTCGTCGAACACCGCTCGCGGCAGGTGCGGGAGCGCGTAGCTCGCGTGGACGAGCTGCACGGCCGCGGGGCGGACCAGGGTGGAGACGTCCGCGGCGCCGGCCTCGTGCACGGTGAGCCGACCGCGGTCGCCCGGCCCGACGACCTCACGCACCAGGTCGCCGGTCCCAGGGGCCGGGTCGAGCGCGACGACGCGCCACCCGGCGTCGAGCATCGCGGCCGTCTCGACGCCCGCCCCGCAGCCCAGGTCGAGCGCGAGGCGCCCGTCGCCCGGGCCTGCGAGGTCGAGGACCCGGCGGCACAGGTCGCGCACGGGCCGCCCGCGCTGGGCCGCGTTGTAGGCGGGCCAGCGCGCCGGGTCCCTCATCGGACGGTCTGGAGGTCGTGCGTCGAGGTGTTGAGGCGGCGTGCGCCGTCGGGCACGTCCGGCGGGAACGCGACGACGATGTCCTCGATCCGCACGCCGAACCGTCCGGGCAGGTAGATGCCCGGGTCGACGGAGAAGCACATGCCGGGCTCGATCGGCCGGTCCTCGCCTTCCACCATGTACGGCGGCTCGTGGGTCGTGGTGCCGATGCCGTGCCCCGTACGGTGCACGAAGAACTCGCCGTAGCCCGCGTCGGTAATGACGGCGCGCGCCGCGCGGTCGACGTCCTGGCACGTCGCGCCGGGTCGTACGGCGTCGACCCCTGCCTGCTGGGCGCGGCGGACGACGTCGTAGACCTCGCGCTGCTGCGCGGCGAGCGCGTCGTCGGTGCCACCGTCGACGAGGACCGTGCGCGTCGTGTCCGAGCCGTAGCCGTCGCGGAGCCCGCCGAAGTCGAGCACGACGAGGTCGCCCGGCTCGATGACCCGGTCGCCCGCGTCGTGGTGCGGGTCGGCGCCGTTCGGTCCCGCGCACACGAGCGTGAAGTCGACCTGCTCGTGCCCGTGCTCGCGCAGGAACCGGTCGAGGTCGGCGGCGACCTCCCGCTCGCGCCGGCCCGCGAACGCGACCTCGCGGATCTGGCCGAAGGCGGCGTCGGCGGCGGCGCCCGCCGCGGCGGGGCGCTCGACCTCCTGCGCGTCCTTGACGGCGCGCAGCGTCGGGACGGCGTCGGTGAACGCGGTGAACCGCGCGTCCGGGAGGGCTCGCTGGAGACCGAGCACGTGCAGCGCCCACGTCGAGTCCGAGACGGCATAGGTGCCGGTCCCGTCGAGGAGGCGTGCGGCGGCGTCGTGCTCGTCGTCGCCGTCGCGCCAGGTCACGACGTCGAGCCCGTCGGCGCCCGGGGCCGAGACCAGGTCGCCGCGCTCGAGCAGCGGCACGACGACGGACGCGCCGGCCCGTGCGCCGGGCTCGCCCGCGGGGATGGCGAGCAGCGTGAGGCGCTCGGTGTCCGGCGGCGCGTAGCCGGTGAACTAGGCGAGGTCGGGCCCCGGCGAGACGAGGAGCCCCGCGAGCCCGGCGTCGCGGGCGTGCGCGGCGGCGCGCTCGCGGCGGGCGGCGTAGACCTCGGGGCCGAACGCGGCCCCCGGACGTGCGGCGTCGGTGCTGGACATGGTGCCAGCGTGGCACCGCTCACCCGCGAGATCGACCCGAGCGCTCCGACGTCGGCCCTCTGAGGGTCGATCTCGGACGTGCGGGTCGATCTCGCGGCGCGCAGGGGAGTGGCAGGGTGGGCACATGACCGACGCGCGCAACCTCTTCGCCGCCCTCGACACGTTCGACGGGCACTGGCAGCCCCACCGGGTCGCGAGCCTCAACGACCAGGACGTCAAGGTGGTCAAGGTGCGCGGCGAGTTCGTCTGGCACACCCACCCCGACACCGACGAGCTGTTCCTCGTGCTCGCGGGCGAGCTGACGATCGACCTGCGCGAGGACGGCGTCGAGCGGGCGGTCGTCCTGGGGCCACACGACCTGTTCGTCGTGCCGCGGGGCGTCGAGCACCGGCCGCGGGCCGACGTCGAGACCTCCGCGGTGCTCGTCGAGCGCCGAGGGACCGTGAACACGGGCGACGCGGGAGGCGACCTCACGTCGCCGCTGCGCGAGCTCCCGGACGCCTGACGACGAGGAGATCGACCCGAGCGGCCGAGATCGACCCTCGGTGGGTCGATCTGGGGACGCTCGGGTCGATCTCGCGGGGGTCAGACCCGGACGACGATCTTGCCGCGCACGTGGCCGGACTGGCTCGCGCGGTGCGCGTCGGCGGCGTCGGCGAGGTCGAACACCTCCGCGACCTCCGGACGCAGGACGCCCTCCTCGCCGAGGCGCGCGAGCTCCGCGAGGTCCGCCGCGTCGGGGCGCACCCACACGTAGTGCCCGCCGAGCTCGTCGCGCGCCCGGGCCTCCGTGATCGAGGCGACCGTGCCGCCGTCGCGCAGCACCTGGGGCACCGTGTCGAGCGCGTCGCCGCCCACGTAGTCGAGGACGACGTCCACGCCCTCGGGCGCGAGCGCCCGGACGCGGTCCGCGAGTCCGTCGCCGTACGTGACCGGCTCGGCGCCGAGCGAGCGCAGGAAGTCGTGGTTGCGCTCGGACGCGGTCCCGATCACGCGCGCGCCGAGCGCCCGGGCGATCTGGACGGCGAACGACCCGACGCCGCCGGCCGCGGCGTGCACGAGGACCGTCTGCCCCGCCGCGACCCCCGCGCGCCGGATCGTCTGGAATGCCGTCAGACCCGCGAGCGGCACGGCGGCGGCCTCCTCGAACGACCACGCCGCGGGCTTGCGCGCGAGCGTGCGGACCGGCGCCGCGACGAGCTCGGCGAACGTCCCGCCCGACACCTCGCCTCCGACGACGTCCTTGCGCACGTACCCGTACACCTCGTCGCCCACCTGGAGCTCGGGCGTGTCCAGGCCCACGCGCTCGACGACGCCCGCGACGTCCCAGCCGGGGACGACGGGGAAGGCTACGTCCATGATCTGGTCGAGGTAGCCCTCGCGGACCTTCCAGTCCACCGGGTTGACGCTCGCGGCGCGCACGCGCACGAGCACGGAGTCGGGCCCGACCTTGGGGGTCGGGAGCTCGGTCGTCTCGAGGACGTCGGGGCCGCCGTAGCGGGAGTAGGTGATGGCTCGCATGATGGCGGCAACGGCACGCGCGCCCGCCCGATTCCCGAGACCGACCGTCACGAGATGGAGCGTCCGGTCTCGAGGGAGGACACGCGGGGTTCTACCTCGAGACCGGACGCTCTACCTCGTGCGGTGCGTCAGCCCTCGAACGCCGTCGGGTCCATGAAGAGGACCTCCCACTGGTGGCCGTCGAGGTCGGCGAAGCTGCGGGAGTACATGAACCCGCCCTCCTCCTGGGGGTCCTTGACCGGGGTGGCGCCGGCGGCGAACGCGGCGTCGGCCAGGCGGTCGACCTCCTCGCGCGTGCCGACGCTCAGGGCGTTGATGACCTCGGTCGTCGACGTGGCGTCGGCGATCGACTTGTTCGTGAACCGCTTCGCGAACTCCTCGGTGAGGAGCATGACGTAGATCGTGTCGCTGAGGACGATCGAGGACGCGTTCTCGTCCGTGAACTGCTCGTTCACCGAGTACCCGAGGGCCGTGTAGAACGCCTTGGAGGCGTCGAGGTCCTTGACGGGCAGGTTGACGAAGATCTGCGTGCTCATGAGTGTGCCTCCGGCGTCGTGGGCGGTTCGCCCGGTACGTGTGTCGTGGAGGTAGACGACCGGTGCCCCACGAACTCATCGCCTGGCCGCGCGCGGGTCGCGGCCGGGCGACGGCCCGCCTCGGGGAGGGCTCAGACGAGCACGTCGCCGTCGCGCGCGACGACCCGGCCCGCGGCCACGACGAGCGCGCGGCGCGGGGCGCGCACGACGGCGTCGGGCACGTTCTCGGCGTCCACGAGCACGACGTCCGCGGGCGCGCCGACGACGAGGTCGTGCACGTCGCGGCCGACGAAGCGCGCGGCGTCGGACGTCGCGACGCGCGCCGCGGTGACGAGCTCCTCGTCGTACCGGAACCGGGACAGGCGCGCGAGCTGCGTCGTGAGGGCGAGGAGGTCCCCGGTCCCGTACGGCGACCACAGGTCGCGGATCCCGTCCGTGCCGAGCCCGACGGCGACGCCCGCGGCGCGCAGCGCGTGCACGGGCAGGGGCGCGGCGCCGATCGGCGCGACGGTCGTCATGGTGATGCCGGCCTCGCCCATCGCGGCGACGAGGTCCGCCTGGCGCGACGCCGGGACGTCGCCGACCGCGAAGCCGTGCGCGACGTTGACCTTGCCCTGGAGTCCCGCGCGCAGCGTGCGGTCGATCATGAGCTCGACCTGGAACGCGCCGAGGTCGCCGCCGTCGTGGAGGTGCACGTCGATCCCGACGCCGCGGCGCTCGGCGATCGCGAAGAGCCCGTCGAGCTGGCCGACCGGGTCGCGGTCGATCGAGGCGGGGTCGAGGCCGCCGACGTGCTCGGCCCCCGCGGCGGCGGCCGCGTCGAGGAGGTCGAGCACGCCCGGGCGACGCAGCACGCCGTCCTGGGGGAACGCGACGATCTCGGCGTGCACGGCGCCGCCGAGCGCGGCGAGCGCCTCGCGCACGACCTCGATGCCGTGCAGGCCCAGGCCGAGGTCGACGTCCACGTGGGTGCGGATCGCCGTCGTGCCGTGGCGGACGAACTCGCGCAGCACGGCGAGCGTGACGTCGACGCCGGGGATGCCGAGCTCGTCGCGGTGCGCGCGCTCGTGCGCGATGCGGCCCTGCGTCGTCGCCTCGCCGCCGTAGCTGACCCACGGCTTGCCCCACCAGCTCTTGTCGACGTGCGCGTGGGCGTTGACGAGGCCGGGCAGCGCGAGCAGGCCGCGTCCGTCGACGACCCCGTCGGCCCCGGCGGCCGGCGCGTCCGACGACGTGCCCGACGGCGCGGGCGCGGCAGGGTCGTGCGGCGTCACCGCGGCGATCCGTCCGTCGGCGACGTGCAGGTCGACCCGCTCGCCGCCCCAGGGGCGGACGTCGCGCAGGACGGTGACGGTCTCGGGGGCGTTCGGGCTGGTCATGCGGCGGGTCCTTCCGGGAGCGGGACGACGACCTGGGGCCGTCCGGGGATCTGGATCTCGTACGTGGCGAGGGTGGCGAGGTCGACGACGGTCGCGCCGTCCCACGCCTCGGCCTGGGTGTAGCCGCCGGCGAGCACGGCGCTGAGGGCCCCAGTCGCGGGGTCGGTCCACGTGGTCGCGGTCTCGTGCCGGCGCGTCAGCGGCGCGACCTGCTCCGACCCGGTCGCGGGGTCGAGCACGGCCACGTTGGGGCCGCCCGCGGCGTTGCCGAACGGGCCGTTGCCCACGACGACGACGCGGCCGTCGGGCGCGCGGGCGACGCCGTGCTGGTGGCTGTCGGCCGCGGACGGCACCGTCGTCGTCGTGCCGGTGGCCGGGTCGAGACGGACCAGGACGCGTCCCTGGTAGGGGAGGAGGAGCGACCCGTCGTCGTCGAGGACGGCGTAGTGCGGCTTCTCGAACGACGCGAGGCCGCCCTCCGTGCCGAAGGGGGCGACCTCGATCCGCCGGGCCTCGAACGTCGTGGTGTCGACGACGTGCACGGAGAACTCGTCGTGGTCGACCGTGTAGACCGCGCGGCCGTCGGCCGCGACGAGCACGTCGAACGGCCGCAGGCCCACGGGCGTGCTCGCGAGGACCTCGCGCGCGGCGACGTCGATCGTCTCGAGCGTGGACGAGTCGCCCCGGTGGACGGCCACGTAGACGCGGGTGCCGTCCGGCGACACCGCGATGCCCATGCCGCCGCGTCGGTACTCGCCGAACCCGACCCGGGCGGGCGTGTCTCGGTAGGGGATCAGGTCGACGCGCTCGCGCGTGGTGAGGTCGACGACCGCGACGCCCTGCGCCGTCGAGACGTACGCGCGCATCGTCGGGGCGTGCACGGCGATCCCCCAGGGCGCGGCGCCGACCTCGACGCGGTCGACGACGGCGCTCCCGTCCCGGATCGTCGGATCGACGACGGCGAGCCCGTCGGACTCGGCCTCGGTCGCGAGCAGGTAGCGCGCGGGGGCCTCCACCGGCTCCTCGAGGACCGCGGGCTCGTCCGAGGGGTCGGGCGCAGGGGGCGGGGCGGGGGACGGGGCGCCGGGGGTCCGCGCGGGATCGGGAGAGGCAGCGTCGCCCGGATCGCCCGGCGAGCAGGCGGCGAGCAGGCCGACGACGACGGCCGTCGCCCACGCCGCGACGGCACGCCGGGTGCGGCGCGTACGACGCCGCAGGGGCGCGGCGCCACCGGGAGGGGGGAGATGTGCCATGGCGAAATGGTATACCAATTGCACGGACGCCCCTTCGACGTCCCGGACCGGTTCCCGGACCAGGCCGAGAGCCGCGCCCAGCACCGGGTGACGACCGGCGGGACGCGTCGGCAGCGCCCCCGCCCTACGCGCTGTCGCCGGCGGGCGCCTCTGCGGGACGGGGCTCCAGCACGACGACCGCCGTCTCGGTCGGGCGGCGCGCGGCGAACCCGTCCAGCGCGTGGTCGAACGTGCGCCACCGCTCCCAGAGCCGGGCGCGCTCCGCCCCCTCGGCCGCGCGACCGTGGACGGCGCGCGTCTCGCCGTGCAGCTCGACGGTGGTGTCGGGGTGCGCCTGGAGGTTGAGCCACCACGCCGGCTCGGGCGCGGCCCAGCCGTTCATCGCGAGCGTGACGAGGTTCGGGCCGTCCTCGACGTAGCCGACGATCACGTCGTGCTCGCGGCCGGAGCGCCGCCCGACCGTGCGGAGCAGGAGCGTGCCCCACTTCTCGGGCTGCGGGCGCCACAGGCCCCGCCGGTGACCCGTGACCCGGTAGTACGCGCGGTGCACGACCCAGGCCGTACGGACGAACCAGCGCGGCGGGAGCCGGGGCGGGCGCTCGGGGGCGGGAGGTGCGGAGGACGTGTCGGTCATGGTCACCGTCCTGCGTCGGAGGGGAGCCGAGAAGCCTCGACGCTGCAACGGTCCCGCGGGTCGCGGGCCGCGTCAACGGCCGTCGACGATCCGTCACCGGTCGAGCGTCGCGGGCTCCTCGCGCACGACGTCGGCCGGCGACCTGTCGCGCCGCCACCCCTTCCAGACGGGGTGCCGCAGCTTGCCGAACGGGATGTCGTCGCCCTCGCCCTCGCCGGGCCCCGTCCACTCGGCGTAGACGACCTCGGCGACCCGGCGCGGCGAGACCCAGCGCGCGTCCCGCGCGTCCTCGCGGGACACTCCCGTCGCGGGCGCCGTCGTGCGCTCGATCCGGCCGAGCTCGGCGACGAGGTCGCGTCGCTCGGCGTCCGTGAAGCCCGACCCGACGCGGCCCACGTAGACCAGCCGGTCGCCGTCGGGCACCGCGAGCAGGAGCGACCCGACGAGGTGCGTCCGGTCGCCGTGCCCCGGCCGCCACCCCACGACGACGACCTCCTGCGACTGCGCGTGCTTGAGCTTGAGCCACAGCGTCGACCGGCGACCGGACGAGTACGTGCCGTCGCGCCGCTTGGCGACGACCCCCTCCAGGCCGAGCCGCCTCGACGTCTCCATCGCCGCGTCGAGGTCGCCGTCGAACGCGGGCGGCACGTGCACGGGTGCGTGCGCGTCGTCGAGCACGTCCTCGAGGAGCTCTCGGCGCTCGTCGTAGGGGCGCTTCGCCAAGGAGCGCCCCGCCGTCTCGAGAATGTCGAACACCATGAGGTCGACGGCGACCTTCCGCCGCGCCGCCGCCACGTCGCCGGGCTTGGCGATGTTCGCGCGCTGCTGCAGGCGGCGGAAGCTCGGGCGCCCGCGCGCATCGAGCGCGACGATCTCCCCGTCGAGCACCACGGGCAGCGCCTCGGCGGGGACCTGGTCGGCGAGCGCCTGCAGCTCCGGGTACGTCACCGTCATGTCCTTGCCCGAGCGGCTCACGAGCCGCACCTGGCCGTGCGACACGTGCGCGAGCGCCCGGAACCCGTCCCACTTCATCTCGAACGCCCAACCATCGCCGTCGCGCAGGTCGCCTGGCGTCGCGGGAGAAGCGAGCATGGGCCGCCAGTCCGTCCGAGCCGGCTGCGGTTCGGTCGGGGTTTGGTCGGGGCCGTGGTCGGGCTGGGTGGCGGGTGGGGCGCTCGCGCCGGGTCTACCATCCGCGCCTCGTTCCTCGGCGCTCCCGCCAGACCCGCCACGACCCGGCGCGAGCGCCCCACCCGCCTTCTTCGTCTCGCCCTGGTCGCGGCCTCCCGCGGACACCGGCCCCGGGGTGCCGCCGCGCGGGGCCATGAGGTGGATGAGCCAGTTGTCGTCCTCGCGGCCGTCGCGGCCGCCCGTGTGGATGAGCGCGAGGCGGCGCGTGCCGTGCTGCTCGCCGTGGAGGGTGACGATGACCTCCTTGCCGTCGCGCCACTTCTCGAGCTCGTACGTTCCGGCGTCCCAGATCGTCACCTCGCCCGCTCCGTACTCGCCCTGCGGGATCGTGCCCTCGAACGACCCGTACGCGAGCGGGTGGTCCTCGGTCTGGACGGCGAGGTGGTTCTTCTTCGGGTCGGTCGGCTCGCCGCGGGGCAGCGCCCAGCTCACGAGGACGCCGTCGTGCTCGAGCCGGAAGTCCCAGTGCAGCCGCCGGGCGTGGTGCTCCTGGATGACGAAGCTGTTGCCCGCGCTCGGGGGCGGTGCGTCGTCCGGCACCGGCTCGGGCGTGCGCTGGGCGTCACGCATCGAGCGGTACCGGTGCAGGCGGTCGGGTCGGTCGTCGTCGCTCGCCCCGGGGCCGTCTCCGCCGCTGCCCGACGTCGCAGCGCCCTTGCGCTCGAACGTCGCCATGCGCTCGGGCGTGGGCTCGAGCGCGGAGAGGTGGCCGAGGGTGAGGGCCGCGAGCGGGTCGCCGATCGTCCGCACGCGCTCGACCACCTCGTCCTTGTCGAGGTGCCGCAGGTCCGGGTCGTCGAGCTCCTCCCACGTGCGGGGCGCCGCGACGGTCGGGTGCTTGCGCCCGCGCAGCGAGTACGGCGCGATGGTCGTCTTGTTGCCGTTGTTCTGGCTCCAGTCGACGAGCACCTTGCCGCCGCGCAGCGACTTCTTCATGTCGCTCACGACGAGGTCGGGGTGCTCGGCCTCGAGGTAGCGCGCGAGCTCGTGCGCGACGGCGGAGACGGCCGCGGCGTCCTGCTTGCCGTCGAGCGCGGCGTACAGGTGGATGCCCTTGGACCCGCTCGTCACGGGCAGGGGCTCGAGCCCCATGCCCTGCAGGATCTGCCGGGCCAGGCGCGCGACCTCCGCGCACTCGGCCAGCCCGGCCCCGGGCCCCGGGTCCAGGTCGAGGACGAGCCGGTCCGGGTTCAGGTGGACCCCGGTGCGGCCGAACTGCCACTGCGGCACGTGCAGCTCCAGCGACGCCGTCTGGCCGAGCCACGTCAGCGTGGCCAGGTCGTCGACGAGCACGTAGTCGTTCGCGCTGCTCTTGTGCTGGATGCGGCGCGTGCGCACCCACGACGGCACGCCCTGCCCCGCGTTCTTCTGGAAGAACACCTGCCCGTCGACCCCGTCCGGCCAGCGCTTGCGCGTCGCGGGCCGGTGGGCGCAGTGGGGGAGCATGACGTCGGCGACGGCCGCGAGGTACGCGAGGACGTCCGCCTTCGTCGTGCCGGTGGCGGGGTAGAGGACCTTGTCGAGGTTCGTGAGCCGCAGGCGGTGGCCCCCGACGCTCACCGTCTCGCCCGCGCCGCGGCTCGATGAGGTGGCCATGGGCCCATCGTGACGCGCGCCCGTCCGCGCCGCCTGCCGGGCGGGACCCGACGCGGGACCAAGGACCCTGCCCGCGGGCCGCGGCGGGAACTTCCCGGCGCCCTCGACCGTGCACACTGGAGGAGGCGGTCCGACCCAGCCGTGGAGACCGCCGGGACGAGGCAGACCGAGAGGAACACCGTGACGCACCTGACGGCCGACGACGTACCGCTCCCCGCGGAGATCGGTCCGCGCGTCCGCGAGTTCCGGCGCCTGATGATGAACTACAAGTTCGGCATCGACGAGGTGATGACCAAGATCACCGTCCTGCGCGACGAGTTCCGGCACGTCCACGACGACAACCCCATCGAGCACCTCGGCTCGCGCCTGAAGTCGCTCGACTCGATCGTCGCGAAGGCGCGGCGCAAGGGGATCCCGCTCACTCCGGAGGGCGTGCGGGAGAACATGTTCGACGTCGCGGGCGTGCGCGTGACGTGCGCGTTCGTCTCGGACATCTACCGCGTGCGGGACCTGCTCGTCGGCCAGCGCGACCTCACGGTCCTGGAGGAGCGCGACTACATCGCCCACCCCAAGGGCAACGGGTACAAGAGCCTGCACCTCATCGTGCAGGTGCCGGTGTTCCTGTCGGACCGCGTCGAGGACGTCGTGGTGGAGATCCAGCTCCGCACGATCGCGATGGACTTCTGGGCGAGCCTCGAGCACAAGATCTACTACAAGTACCAGCGAGACGTGCCGCAGCACCTCACCGACGCCCTCAAGCTCGCGGCCGACGTCGCCGCGACGCTCGACACCACGATGGAGCGCATCCACGACGAGGTGCGCGGCCTCGACGGCGTGCCCGAGCCCACGGAGAACACGGACGAGCTCGCCACGCCGCGCGAGGTGATGGAGAGCTTCATGCGGACGGCGCAGGTCGCCGACGAGGCGTTCCACGAGCGCCGCCACGACGGCTGACGCCACCCACCCCGCGGGTCGGCGGCGCCGGTGGCCGGCGGAGCCGGCCTCAGGTCCAGCGGAACCAGCGCGCCGCGCCGACGGTCCCGACGACGACCGCGCCGCCGAGCGCGACGAGGTGCGCCGGCTCCACGGGCTGCCCTGCCCACGCGTCGCCGAGCGCCTGCACCGCGGCGCCGAAGGGCAGCATCTCCCCGACCCGCGCGACCGGTTCGGGGAGGTTCGACACGGCGCCGAACATGCCGCCCGTCGCCCCGAACGCGAAGAACGCGACGAGGCCGAGCGCGAGCGCGGCGTTCGGGGTCGGCGCGACGGCGGCCACGAGCATCCCGACCGCGTACATCGCCGCCGACGCCAGGGCGAGCACGCCGAGCGCGACCCCGGGGGAGGCGGGGAGCCGTGCGTCGAACGCGACCGTCGCGACGCCGAGGGCGAGCGCGACGCCCCCGGCGGTCTGGGCGACGCTCACCACGACCTGCGCGACGAGCACCATCGCGGGCGACGCGGGCGTGACGGACAGACGCTTGAGGATGCCGGACCGCCGGTAGTAGGCCAGGAAGCTCGGCATGTTGACGACGCCGATCATGCCGACGACGACGGCGAGCACGACCGGCACGACGAAGACGTCGAACGCCGTCCGTCCGCCCGAGCCCGGGAGGACCGTCGTCGTGGCGTCGCTGAGCCCGTACATGACGAGGATCAGCACGGGCATGCCGAACGGCATGACGAGCCCGGCGGTGTCGCGCGCGACCATCCGCGCCTCGGCGCCGACCAGCGCCGCCCACGCGCGCGGCCCGGGACGCGTCGAGGCGCCCCGTCCGGACGGGGTCGTGACGGCGGGGACGGTGGTGGTCATGCGGCCTCCTCGGTCGGGGCGGTCGTCGCCCGGGACTCGCCCGGCAGGTCGTCGGTCAGCGGGCGTCCCGTCAGGGCGAGGAACGCGTCGTCGAGCGTCGCGCGCTCGAGCCGGGTCTCGGTCGCGACGACGCCGGCCCGCACGAGCGCGGTGCTCACCTCCTGGAGCAGGTCGCCGCGACCGGTCACCACGACCTGGTCCCCGCGGACCGCGACGTCGTCCACGCCGGGGACGCGGTCCAGGAGCGCGGGCGGGAGAGGCTGCGCGACGCGGAACCGCACGCGCTGGTCCAGCCCGGCACCCGCGACCAGCCCGGCCGGGGTGTCGTGCGCGACGACGCGACCGCTCTCGATCAGGGTCACGCGGTCGCAGAGCCGCTCGACCTCCTCCATGAGGTGCGAGACGAGGAGCACGGTCGCGCCGCCGTCGCGCAGGTCCTCCACGACGCCCCAGACCTGCCGGCGGGCCTGCGGGTCGAGCCCGGTCGTGAGCTCGTCGAGGATCACGACGCGCGGGTCCCCCACGAGCGCGAGGACGATCGCGACCCGCTGCTGCTGACCCCCCGAGAGCCGCTCGTAGCGCACGTCGCGCTGCTCCTCGAGCCCGAGCGTCGCGACCAGCTCGTCGGGGTCGCGGCCCGCGCCGTAGAACGTGCGGTAGAGGTGCGCGAGCTCGCGCACCGTCAGCGCGCCGTGCAGAAAGCCCGACTGGAGCTGCACCCCGAGCACCTGGCGCACCGCGGCACGGTCCGTGAACGGGTCGAGGCCGAGCACCCGCACGGACCCGTGGTCGGGTCGGCGCACGCCCGCGACCATCTCGACCGTCGTCGTCTTCCCCGCCCCGTTGGGGCCGAGGATCCCCAGGACCTCGCCCTCGACGGCGACGAGGCTGACGTCGTCCACCGCCGTCGTGGTTCCGCCCTTGCGGCGGTAGCGCTTCGTGAGGTTCCGTGCGTCGACGGCGTCCATGTCGTCCTCCTGCTCGTCCGCGGCGTGCGTGCCACCGCTCGGGTCGTCCTGCCCAGGTGCGTGCTCCGACGCTAGGGACCGCGGGGACCGGCCCGCGCGTGCCGGTCGTCACCGACCCCGCCCATGACTTCCGGCACGTCGCGCCCGGCCGACGGGTCCGTAGGGTGGAGGGATGCGACGGACCGACCCGGAGGTGTGGGCGGGCATCGCGATGCTCGTCGTCATCCTCGGCATCGGGGCGCTCGTCCCGATCGCCGCCCCCGATGCCCTGACGCTCCCCGTCGTGGCCTGGCTCGCGGTGTTCGCGGCGTTCGTCCTGGCCACCGTCGGGATCGTCCTCGGGTCGGGCTTCGCCACGCCCCGCGCGTACACGCTGCTGGGCGCGCAGGTCGTGCTCGTGGGGACGCTCGTGCTCACGGCGCCCGGCGCGGGCTGGCTCCCGATCCTGCTCGTCGTCGTCGCGGCGCTGAGCGTGTACGTGGTGCCCGTGCCGGTCGTCGCGGTCGTCGTCGCGGTGAACGCCGTGGTCGTCGGTGCCGCCGTCGGGCTGCGCGGCTCGGCGACCGACGCCCTGCTCACCGCGACGATCTACCTGCTGCTCCAGGTCGCGAGCGTCGGCTCGACCCTCGCGCTCCAGCGCGAGCGGCGCATGCGCGAGCAGCTCGCCGTCGCGCACGTCGAGCTGCGGGCGGCGGCGGTGCTGCGGGACGAGTCGACGCGCTCCCAGGAGCGCCTGCGGATCGCGCGCGAGCTGCACGACGTCCTCGGCCACCAGCTCACCGTGCTCGCCCTCGAGCTGGAGACGGCGAGCCACCAGGACGGCGGCCCGGCGCGCGAGCACGTGCTCCGGGCCAAGGGCGTCGCCCGTGAGCTGCTCGGCGACGTGCGCGCCACGGTGGGCGAGCTGCGGCGGCAGGCGCCCAGCCTGCAGGAGTCGCTCGGCGCGCTCGCCGAGCGGGTGACCGTGCCGCGCGTGCGAGTCGCCGTCGCCGACGACGTCACTGTCGACGAGGACCAGACGGTCGTGCTCGTGCGCGTGGTCCAGGAGGCGCTGACCAACGCGATCCGGCACGCCGAGGCGACCGTGCTCGACGTCGTCGTCACCGCCGACGAGGGCCGGGTGCGGCTCGTCGCGCAGGACGACGGGTGGGGCGCCGCGCGTGTGGAGCCCGGCAACGGGCTGCGGGGGATCGAGGAGCGGGTCCGCGCCGCCGGCGGGACCGTCCGGCTCGACGGGCGGAACGGGTTCCGGGTCGAGGTCGAGCTCGACCCCGTGCGGCGGAGCGTCGTCGAGCGCCGCCGCGTCGACGGCGACGGCCGAGCCCTCGTGCGGGGTGCCGGACCGGTCGGCTCGACCGTGACCGGAGCATGAGCGACCCCGCGGTGCGCGTCCTGCTCGTCGACGACCAGACCCTCGTGCGGCAGGGGATCCGCAGCCTCCTCGAGCTCGCGCCGGACATCACCGTCGTCGCGGAGGCGGAGGACGGGATGACGGCGCTCGCGGCCGTGCGCGAGCACGAGCCCGACGTCGTCCTGCTCGACCTGCGCATGCCGCGCCACGACGGCATCTGGGCTCTCGAGGCGATGGCCGAGAGCGGGCACGACGTGCCCGTCCTCGTGCTCACGACGTTCGACGACGACGCGCTCGTGCTCCGCGCCCTGCGGGCGGGAGCCCGCGGCTACCTCCTCAAGGACGTGACGCTCGAGCAGCTCACGGGCGCCGTCCGCACGCTCGCCACCGGCGGCACCCTCGTGCAGCCGTCGATCACCGACCGTCTCCTCCGGGCGGTGCGAGCCGGGACCGTCCCCGCCGACGACCTGGACGACGGCACCGGCCCGGTGCAGGAGCTGACCGACCGTGAGCTCGAGGTGCTCCGTCTCGTCGCGGCGGGGTTCTCCAACCGCGAGATCGCGCACGCGCTCTTCCTCGCCGAGGGGACCGTGAAGAACCACGTGTCGACCGTGCTGCTCAAGCTGGGGACGCGCGACCGCACGCGCGCCGTCCTGCGCGCGCTGCACGTCGGCCTGCTCGGCTGACGCCCGTCAGAGCAGGGTCTCGACGCCGATCGTCACCCGGTCGCCGACGTCGACGCCCTCGGCGCGCCGCACCGCGGCCTTGATGGGCACGACGAACGTCTTGCGCCCCGCGTCGGGGAACACCGACGTCGACCAGCGCTGCGCCCCGAGCGTCACCTCGACCTTGACCGAGCCGAACCCCGCGGGCGGGAGGGGCAGCTCCGCGATCTCGTCGCTCACGTCCTCCGGCAGCGCGGCGAACACCCAGCTGTCGGTGCGCGCCTCCCACCGCCACAGCTCTGCCTCGAACTCGAACCTCGTCCCCGCCACGAGACCATGGTGCCGCGGGCCACCCACACGCGGGCGTCGTCGGGCGGGGTCGCGCGTCGCTCGCCTGCGACCCGGAGCCGCCGCCCCCTCGCGGGCGGGCGCGCAGGGCGCCACCATGGACGCATGAGGGCCATCTGGAAGGGCGCCATCACGTTCGGTCTCGTCAACGTCCCCGTCAAGGTGTACTCCGCGACGGAGGACCACGACGTGCCGCTGCACCAGGTGCACGACAAGGACGGCGGGCGCATCCGCTACCGGCGCGTGTGCGAGATCGACGGCGAGGTCGTGCCCTACGAGCACATCGACAAGGCGTACGACGACGGGGAGCGCACCGTCGTGCTCACGGGCGAGGACTTCGCGGCGCTGCCCGCCGAGCGCAGCCGCGAGATCGAGGTCGTCGAGTTCGTGCCGAGCGAGCAGATCGACCCGCTCCTGCTCGACCGCAGCTACTACCTGGAGCCCGACTCGAAGTCCAACAAGGCGTACGTGCTCATGCGGCGCACGCTCGAGGAGACCGACCGGACGGCGATCGTGAAGTTCGCGCTGCGTCAGCGCACGCGGCTCGCTGCGATGCGCGTGCGCGACGACGTGCTCGTGCTCCAGACGCTGCTGTGGGCCGACGAGGTGCGCGAGGCCGCGTTCCCCTCGCTGGACGACGAGGCGAAGGTGACCGACAAGGAGCTCGCCATGTCCGCGCAGCTCGTCGCGAGCTTCGAGGCGGACTTCACGCCCGAGGAGTACGAGGACGACTACCAGGTGCAGCTCCGCCAGCTCATCGAGGCCAAGCTCGAGCAGGGGGACGCGCTCGACACCGCCGAGACGTTCGGCGAGCAGCCCGAGAAGGGCGAGGGCGCCGAGGTGATCGACCTCATGGAGGCGCTGCGCAAGTCCGTCGCGTCCTCGAAGAGCAGCCGTGCCGGCGGGTCGGGGTCGTCCGGCGGGTCGACGGCGAAGGGCGGCTCGGGCCGCAAGGCCGCCTCGTCGTCGGGCAAGGGCTCCTCCGGTTCCCGGGCCAAGGGCGGCGGCGCGAAGGACGAGGGCTCGAAGCCCGCGGCCAAGAAGACCTCGGGCCGCTCGTCGTCCTCGAAGGAGAAGACGACGGCGAAGACGACGCGGAAGAAGGCGTCCGCGTAGGGCGGTCCCCGCCGCCCCGGCCCGACCCGACGCGGGGCCTGGGGCGCGCGATGAGTTGCGCCCCTGGGACGCGTCGGAACCGGTGGGTGGTCGTCCGGCCACCCGCGAGACCGACGAAGCGAGACGACGATGCGCGCGATCGTGCCGAGCCTGTGGTTCGACGGCAACCTCGAGGAGGCCATCACCTTCTACGCGAGCGTGTTCCCCGACGCGACGGTCGGCGACGTGTTCCGCCAGCCCGACGGCACGGCGGTGTCGGCCGACTTCGAGCTCGCCGGGCACCGGTTCGCCGCCATCAACGGCGGCCCGCAGTTCCCGTTCACCGAGGCGGTGTCGTTCGTCGTCGAGTGCGAGTCGCAGGAGGAGGTCGACGCGTACTGGGCGGCGCTCACCGACGGAGGTCAGGAGTCGCAGTGCGGCTGGCTCAAGGACCGCTTCGGGCTGTCGTGGCAGGTGGTCCCCGTCGAGTTCCTCGCGATGCTGCAGGACCCGGACCCCGCCCGCGTCCAGCGCGTCGTCGACGTGATGATGACGCAGGCCAAGCTCGACCTGGGCCCGCTGCGGGCGGCGTACACGGCTGATCCTCCGTCCGCCCCCGGTCTCGGCGCACAGGGGGTTCGTCGGGGATGTCCAGGTCGTGCCCAGGTCTGGTTGAATGCGCTCGACATCTCCGCCGACGGCGCGCGCCGTCCTCTCGTGAAGGACCACGACACCGAGTGAAGAAGCTCCTTGCCAGCACCGTGGGGACGGTGCTGGCCCTCGGCGGCATCTCCGTCGCCACGGCAACCCCCGCAGCCGCCGCCGTCCCGGACGTCCAAGCCGGCTGCTCGTCCCTCTACGTCACGCTCGACGGATACCCGGACGGTACGGCGTTCGTCGCGACCGTCGACGGTGAGACCGTCGACGACGTCGTCTTCGACGGCTACCACACGCTCTGGTACGACGTCGACGGCTCGGTCGCGCACGACTGGAGCGTCGTCGTCGACGCACCCGGTGAGGTCGACGAGGACTTCTCGGACAGCGGTACGACGACGCCGTGCGGAGAGCCGCCCAGCGACTGGTTCTCCGCCGACGCGTACTGCGGGAACCTCAACGTCTCGCTCGGCGGCTTCCCGGCCGGCTCGGCGGTCACCGTCGTGGTGGACGCCGAGGTCGTCTCCGAGGGCCGCGTCGACGAGTACGGCTCCTACTGGTTCGGCACCCGGCTCGACCAGTGGTCGGGCCAGACGTGGCAGGTCGTCGTCGACGCGGAGGACGACGCCTTCGACCGCAGCGAGTCGGGCGTCTCGTCCTGCGGGTCGGGCGGCGAGATCGTCGTGCCCGAGACGCCCCCAGCCCTGACGGACTGCGCGGCGACGCCGCAGGACGTGCACCTCCCGCCCGACACCGCGCAGGTGTCGTACGCGCGTGGCGACGACGGCATCGTCGCGACGGCGGCGGCCGGGTACGAGTTCCCCGGCGGCGCCGGCACGACGGGTGAGTGGCGAGCGCTCGGGGACGGGCGGCTGCTCCTCGAGTGGTACTCCCTCGTGCGGCCGCGGTGCGCGCTCGACGTCGTCTCGGTGACGGCGGTGTGCGAGGCCGGCGAGCCGTTCGTCGACATCGCCGTCGACCCCCCGGCGGGAGTGGACGAGAGCTCGTTCCTCATCTCGTGGGAGGGGCCGAACACCGGGTACGACGTCGTGTACGGAGACGCCGGCTTCGGCCACCCGTGGGTCACTCGTGAGCCCTGGCCGGGATTCGTCACGCACGGCGACGGTACGGTCTCGCCGGCCTACGACGAGACGTGGAGGCTCGACGACATCGATCTGGTGCTCGGCGCGTCGGCGTGGGTCGACGGGTGGTCGTACTCACGGTCCTACGGGGCCGTCTGGGAGGACGCGCCGACGGCCGACCCGTGCGCCGACGACCCCGGGCCGCACTTCTCCGTCGACGTGAGCCCCCGCTGGCTCGCGGGCAAGCTCTACCTCAGCGTGCGCGTGCTCAACGAGGGCGACAGCACCGCGGACGTGAGCGTCGTGACGCCGTTCGGGCGCAAGCACTTCCCGCGCGTCGAGGCGGGAGCGAGCGCCTACCAGGCGTTCGCCGTGCGCACGACGGAGCCGGTCGAGGGCCAGGTGGACGTCTCGTTCGCCGCCGACGTCGACGGTGAGCAGGTCACGCGGGAGCGTTCCGTGGCGTTCTCGTTCGGCGGGTAGCGGCAGGCAGCACCCCCGGGATCCGGAGGCCCGGTGGCACGTCGACAGGCGTGCCACCGGGCCTCCGGCGTCGCGGGACGGTCCCGGCTCAGGCGGTCGACGCGCGGCGCAGCGCGACGAGCTCGTCGATGAGCCGCAGGAGGTCGTCGACGTCGTCGCCGGGCCGGGGCCCGCGGAAGGCGAGGTCCTCCTCGGGGACGCCGTCGCCGTCGTCGGTCGCGGCCGTGCCGCCCGTGACACGACCGAGCACGTCGCTGCTCAGCGCGGCGTGCGCGTAGAGCCCGTCGCTGAGCAGGACGATCGCGCGCGCGACGACGGGGTCGCCGACCTCGTCGAGGACGGCACGGGTCCAGGCGTCGTGCGCGCCGTCGAGCGCGGCGCGGGCGCGCGGGAACGACCCCTGCGCCAGGCGCGAGACGGCGAGGTAGACGAGCTCGAACTCGGTGTCGACGAGCGTCGACGTGCGGATGAGGTAGTCCACGGCCCCGGCGGGCGCCGCGCGCATCGCCGCGACGTCGGCGGCGGTGAGCTCGCGCAGGTGCTCGGTGAGACCGTCGGCGAGCGCGTCCTTGGAGCCGAAGTGGTAGAGCAGCCCGCCCTTGGACACCCCGGCGCGCTCGGCGACGGCGTCGAGCGTGGCGGCGCGCTCACCCTGCTCGACGAGGAGGGACGCGAACGCGCGCAGGACCTTGGCGCGGGCGGCGGGGGGCGGCGGCATGGTTCCGAGGGTAGTGGGAGGGCGCGGCGCACCGGCCGTCCGGACGGAGCGGCGCTCGCTCGGACGGCGGCGGTGCGCAGCGTCACACCGTCCTCGGGATGACGGCGAGCGTCGAGATCGTTACTGTACCGTCTGGACGGTTTGGAAGTTCGGCGCCACCGCGCTGCCCCGACCGCCCGCAGAACGTGGAAGGACCTCTCGCCGTGACGACCTCCGTGACGACGACCCCGACGACCCCGACGGCCGCCCCGGCCGCCCAGCACGCGTCCGCGACGCGCGGGCCCGCGCGCGGCGCCGCCGGCCGCTGGTTCGCGCTCGCCGTGCTGATGCTCCCGGTGCTGCTCGTGTCGATCGACAACACCGTGCTGAGCTTCGCGCTGCCGCAGATCTCCGAGTCGCTGCGCCCCAGCGGGACCCAGCTCCTGTGGATCATCGACATCTACCCGCTCGTGCTCGCCGGCCTGCTCGTGCCGATGGGCTCCTTCGCCGACCGCGTCGGCCGCCGCCGGCTGCTCCTCGTCGGGGCCGTGGGGTTCGCGGCCGTGTCGGTCGTCGCCGCCTACGCGCCGACGGCCGGCGCGCTCGTCGCGTCCCGCGCCGCGCTCGGCTTCTTCGGCGCGATGCTCATGCCGTCGACGCTCTCGCTCCTGCGCAACGTCTTCGTCGACCGCGAGGAGCGTCGGCTCGCCATCGCGATCTGGGCGGCGGGGTTCGCCGCCGGGTCGGCCCTCGGGCCCATCGTCGGCGGGTTCCTGCTCGAGCACTTCTGGTGGGGCTCGGTGTTCCTCCTCGCCGTCCCCGTGCTCGTGCTGCTGCTCGCGCTCGCGCCGTTCTTCGTGCCCGAGTCGCGCGACCCCGCACCGGGGCGCGTCGACGTGCTGTCGATCGTGCTCGTCATGGCGACCATGACGCCCGTCGTCTACGGCATCAAGATGCTCGCCAAGTCCGGGGTGAGCACCCTCGCGGGGGGGAGCGTCGTCGTCGGGCTGGTCGCCGGGGCGCTGTTCGTGCGACGTCAGCTCCGCCGGCCCGACCCGATGATCGACGTGCGGCTCTTCACCCACGGCGCGTTCAGCGGCGCCGTGCTCGTCAACCTGCTGTCCGTGTTCTCGCTCGTCGGGTTCCTGTTCTTCGTCTCGCAGGACGTGCAGCTCGTGCTCGGGCTCGCCCCCATGCAGGCGGGCGTCGCGCTCCTGCCCGGCCTGCTCGTCATGATCGTGGCGGGCCTGGGCGTCGTGCGGGTCGTGCGCCGCGTGCGCCCCGCGCACGTCGTCGCCGTCGCGCTGCTCTTCTCCGCGACGGGGTACGCGATCGTCGCCGCGGGCGCGGGGCAGAGCACGCTCGCGCTGCTCGTGGTCGCGTTCGTCGTGCTGTCGCTCGGCGTCGGCGCCGCGGAGACCGTGTCCAACGACCTCATCGTGTCGTCGGTCCCCGCCGCCAAGGCGGGCGCGGCGTCCGCGATCTCCGAGACCGCGTACGAGGTCGGTGCCGTGCTCGGCACCGCCGTGCTCGGGAGCATCCTCACGGCGTCGTACCACGCGAACGTCGTCGTCCCGGCGGGCGTTCCCGCCGCCGACGCCGTCGCCGCGGCCGAGACGCTCGGCGGTGCGACCCAGGTCGCGTCCACCCTGCCCGCGGGGCAGGCGCAGGCGCTGCTCGACTCCGCGCACGCCGCGTTCGGCAGCGGCGTGGGCACGACGTCGCTCATCGGCGTGGTGCTCATGCTCGTCGCCGCGGGCGTGGCGCTCGTCACGCTGCGCGGCGCGAAGTCCTGACGACGCGCCGCCCCGCGCGTCCCGCCGCGCCCCCGCGGCGGGGCGCGCGGCGCCCGCGGTTGGCGGCGGGAGCCCCGATCCGGGAGGCTGGGCGGTGATGAGCCGTCCGCACCGCACCCCGCCCCGCTGGGTCCGCTGGACCCTCGCCGTCCTGCTCGCGCTCGTGCCGTGCGTCGTGTGGGGGGTCACGACCGCGACGGCCGAGCGCAGCCTCGGGCCGCACGAGGCGCTGTACGAGGTCACGACGAACGGCCTCGTCACCGTCGACCTCGGCCCGCTCGGGACCATCCAGATCGACTCGCCGCTGCCGCTCGGCCTGGGCGCCGACGTCACGGTCGAGGAGATCCCTGCCGACCTCACCGCGGTCGGGCAGGCCGACACGCTCGAGGGTCTGTCGCAGGACCTCGAGGACTACCTCCGCTTCTTCGGCGGCCCGCAGGAGACGATCGGCTCCGTCGCGCGGGCCCTCGTCGTCGACGCGCTGCGCCGGACGGGCTTCGCGATCCTCGTCGTCGCGGCCGTCGGTGCGGGGCTCTACCTGCTGCTCGGCCCGCCGCGCCGCCGCGAGCTCACCGAGCGCGTCGCGCCGCGGACCTACGAGATCACGGCAGGGGTCGTCCTCGTGTCCCTCGTCGCGGCGTCGCTCGTCGCGAGCGACCCGGGCACGACGACCGGCCCGTCCCACCGCGCGTCCGCCGTGTTCGACGGGACCCCGCTCGAGGGCGCGCGCATCACCGGCCGGCTCGCGGGCGTCGTCGACACGTACGGCGCGATGCTCATCGACCTGTACCGCGAGAACGAGGCCTTCTACGCGCGCGCCGACGCCAACCTCGTCGCGGCGTGGGACCGGCGCGACCGCATCCAGCGCCTCACCGCCCCGCGCCCCGCGGCCACGGCGACGTCCGACGACGAGTCGTCCCCCGACGAGGCGACGTCGCCCGAGGGGACCCGCGCCACGGGGGACGACGACGGGGCGTCCGCCACCCCGCCGTCGGGCGCCGGCGACGAGGGCGCGGGCGGCGAGGTCTCCGGCGCCGAGGGGTCGGCCGACGCCGAGGCGACCGACGAGCCGGCTCCGCAGCCGGCGGCCGAGGAGGACCTCGTGACGCTCCTGGTCGTGAGCGACCTCCACTGCAACACGGGCATGACGCCGCTCGTCCGGACCGCCGCCGAGCGCTCGGGCGCGACGATCGTGCTCAACGCCGGCGACACGACGATGAACGGCACGGCGGTCGAGTCGTTCTGCGTCGACTCGTTCGCGTCGGCGGTGCCGAAGGGCGCGACCATGGTCGTCGCCGACGGCAACCACGACAGCGTCGAGACGTCGGCGCAGGAGCGTGCCAACGGCCAGACCGTGCTGGACGGGAAGGTCGTCGAGGTCGGGGGGATCCGCATCCTCGGCGACCGCGACCCGCTCGAGACGCGCCTCGGCCTCGGCAGCCAGCCGCCGCGCGAGGAGACGCCCGAGGAGTACGCGGCGCGTCTCACCGAGGTCGCGTGCACGGAGCAGGAGGAGGGCGACGGCATCGACCTCCTCCTCATCCACACGCCCCGCATGGGGAACGAGGCGCTCGACTCCGGCTGCGTCCCGAACCAGATCTCCGGTCACATGCACACCCGGTCCGGTCCGGAGCGGACGGGCGGCGGCGTCCGGTACGTGAGCGGCAGCACCGCGGGGGCGGTCAAGGACCAGCTCCGCATCGGCCCGCTCAAGGGCACGGCCGAGATGACGGTGCTGCGCTTCGACCCTGAGCGGCGCCGCATCGTCGACTGGCAGCTCGTGCAGATCGGGACCGACGAGTCCGCGACGGTCTGGCCGCGCATCGCCTGGCCGACGCCGTCGGGCGTGCCGGTGGTCGAGGAGCCGGCGGGTGACGACGGCGGCGAGGAGGGTGTCGAGGGCGGGGACGTCCCCGCGGGCGAGCCGACCGACGACGCGCCCGCCACCGAGGGCTGAGACGGCGCGCGTCGGTCCTCGCCCCGCGCTGCCGGACACGGCAGGATGTGGCGTATGAGCAGGTCCACGCGCTGGATCGTCGTGTCGGTGGTCCTCGCGCTCGTCGTGGTGCTCCTCGCGCCGTTCGTGTACTCGGAGGTGCGCGAGGGCCGCACCCCGCCGCCGCTGGGCCTGCAGTCTCCGGGGGAGGAGACGGCGTCCGCGGCGCCCGCCGAGCCGGGGCCGTTCGACGTCGACGGCGAGTGGGTCGTCGGGCCGGGGTCCGAGGCGGGCTTCCGCGCCGACGTCCTGGACGTCCCGGCGGACGAGGCCGTGCTCCTGGGCGTCACCCCGGACGTCACCGGGACGTTCCGCGTGCGGTCGGGGTCGCTGGAGACCGCGACCGTGACGGTCGAGACGACGACGCTCCGGACCGGGTCCTCCGTGGCGGACCGCCAGCTCCAGCAGGCGCTCGAGACCGACCTCTACCCGACCACGCTCTTCTCGCTCACCTCGCCGCTCGACGTGAGCGAGCTCGGGTCCACGACGACGCCGGTGCGCCTCGAGGCGTCGGGCGCGCTGACGATCCGCGACGAGACCGAGGCCGTGACGGTGGCGCTCGAGGCGCAGCGGTCGGGCGACGGGGTGCTCGCGACCGGGGCGATCGGCGTGCGCTTCTCCGACTTCGGCATCGCGGTGCCGCCCGTGGCCCCCGTCCAGGTGCGGGACGAGGGCACGGTCGAGGTGCGGCTCCAGCTCGTCCGGCCCGCGAGCCCCTGAGGGGTCGCGGGGCCCCGTGACCTAGGGTGGTCGTGTGGACCACCCGACCGACCTGACGCCCGTCGCCCAGGACTACCTCAAGGTCGTCTGGGCCGCCCAGGAGTGGTCGGACGAGAAGGTGACGACCAAGCTCCTCGCCGAGCGCATCGGTGTCGGCGCCTCGACCGTGTCGGAGACGGTGCGCCGGCTCAGCGCCCAGGGCCTCCTCGAGCACGCGCCCTACGGGGCGATCACGCTCACCGAGCGCGGGCGCAGCCTCGCGCTCGCCATGGTGCGACGCCACCGCCTCCTCGAGACCTACCTCGTGTCCGAGCTCGGCTACGGCTGGGACGAGGTGCACGACGAGGCCGAGGTGCTCGAGCACGCCGTCTCCGACCTGCTCATGGAGCGGATCGACGCGCGCCTCGGGCGCCCCACGCGCGACCCCCACGGCGACCCGATCCCCGGCGCCGACGGGACCGTCGTCCGCCCGCCCGCCGTCCCGCTCGCCGACCTCGTCGTGGGGGACCGGGGGACCGTCGTGCGGATCTCCGACGCCGACCCGGACGTCCTGCGCTACCTCGCGGAGATCGGCGTCGGCCTGGACACCGGCGTCGAGGTGCGCGAACGCCGCGAGTACGCGGGCATCCTCTCCGTCGTGTGGTCGCCGCCGGACGCTGCCGGGGCGGGCGTCCGTCCCGACGACGCGTCGGCCGCGCGCCCGACGCCGCCCGCGCAGCTCGGCCTGCGTGCCGCGGACCACGTGTGGGTCGTGCGCGCGGAGCCGGTCCCCGCCTAGACTGGCCGCCTGCCCCTGTTCTCGTCGCCGACGTCGTCGACGATCCTCGAATCGATTCGATCGCTGGTGCTTCGGTCCGAGGTCTCCACCGCCGCCCTGCCACGACGCCCCGAGGACACGATGACCGACAGCACCGCCACGCCCGCGCCTCCCGCGGACGTCCCTCCCACGCGCGCCGGACGCCTGCGCGGGGCCGGGCCCGCGCTCCTCGCGCTCGCGATGGGTGGGTTCACCATCGGCACGACCGAGTTCGCGACGATGGGCCTGCTCTCCGACATCGCGACCGACCTCGACGTCTCGATCCCCACGGCGGGCCACGCCATCACCGCCTACGCCGTCGGCGTGGTCGTCGGGGCGCCGCTGCTCACCGTCGTCGCGGCGCGCCTGCCCCGCAAGACGCTGCTCGTCGCGCTCATGGCGTTCTACACGCTCGGCAACCTGTTCTCCGCGACCGCCGGGAGCATCGAGACGCTCGTCGCCGGCCGGTTCCTCGCGGGGCTGCCGCACGGAGCGTTCTTCGGCGTCGGAGCCGCGGTCGGCGCGGCCGTCGCGGGCCCCGGGCGCCGGGGGCGCGCCGTCGCGACCATGATGGCTGGGCTGACCATCGCCAACGTCGTCGGGGTCCCGCTCTCGACCTTCGCCGGGCAGCAGCTCGGCTGGCGCGCCGCGTTCGTCGTGGTCGGCGGGCTGGGCCTCGTCACGCTCGCCGCCCTGTGGTGGCTCGTCCCGGCCGGTGCGGGGAACGAGGACTCGAGCGTGCGCCGCGAGCTCGGCGCGCTGCGCAACGGGCCGCTGTGGCTCGGATTCGTCGGCGCCGCGGTCGGGTTCGGCGGCATGTTCGCCGTCTACTCCTACGTCGAGCCGACCATCACGCGCGTCACGGGCCTGTCGTCCGCCGCGGTGCCGCTGGTGCTCGCGATCTTCGGCGTCGGCATGACCGTCGGCACCGTCCTCGGCGGCCGGCTCGCCGACCGCTCCGTCATGCGCACCGTCTACCTCGGGTTCGTCTCCACGGGCGTGACGCTCGCGCTGTTCGGCCTCACGGGCCACCACCCCGTCCCCGCCGTGCTGTCGCTCTTCCTGCTCGGCGTCACCTCCCAGGTCCTCGGCCTCGCCCTGCAGACGCGCCTCATGGACCTGTCGCCCGCCGCGCCCTCGCTCGGCGCGGCCCTGTGCCACTCCGCGCTCAACGTCGGCAACGCCAACGGCGCGTTCCTCGGGGGCCTCGTCATCGCCGCCGGCTGGGGCTACCTCGCCCCGGCCTGGACCGGCGTCGTGCTCACTGTCGCCGGCCTGGCGATCATCCTCCTCGTCGGCCGCCGCCCCGCCGGCGTCGCCGACGTCGTCGGCGCCACCCTGCCCGACGACGCCGGCTCGCCTGTGACCGAGCCGGTCAGCCTGCCGAGGTAGACCCCTGGTCCGCCGAGGTAGAGCCCTGGTCTGCCGAGGTAGAGCCCTGGTCTGCCGAGGTAGAGCCCTGGTCGTCGTGAGCACCGACCGGGTGAGTCGACACCGGGTCGGGGTGGGTGGTGGTGCCGCGTCGTGGTCGGGCCTGGCGGGAGCGACGCGAGGAACGAGCGGCGCGGATGGTAGACGCGGCACCACCACCCACCCCGACCACCCAGGGCAACCACACGCCGTCGTGAAAGGCGACCACGCCTCTACCTCGGCGGACTCCCAGCCGGGACCCAGCGGCGCGCGGTAGGTTGTGCCCTGCGCGCACCGCCGTGCGCCCCGTCACGTCCGGCGCGAGCCGGTGACCCACGAGGAGCGTCCCCGTGAGCAAGAGCGCCACCGCCGGTGCGAGCGTGTCCGCCGACCACGACGACGAGCCGCTGCCGTCGTCCGGTCCCCGCCCGATCAGCACGCGCGCGATGGGCTGGTTGCTCGTCGTGGCCGGCGCGATCGGTCTGGCGGGCTCGGCGGCGCTGGCCGTCGAGAAGTTCCTCAAGCTCGCGGACCCGAACCACGTGCCGTCGTGCAGCCTCAACGCGTTGCTCGACTGCGGCGACGCGATGGACTCCTGGCAGGGCTCGCTCCTCGGGTTCCCGAACCCGCTGCTGGGCATCGCGGCGTTCCCCGTCGTCATCACGACGGGCGTCGTGCTGCTCGCGGGCGCGCGGCTCCCACGCTGGTACTGGCTCGCGCTCCTCGGCGGGACGACCCTCGGCATGGGCCTGATCGTCTTCCTCATCTGGACGACGATGTACGCGATCTCGGCGATGTGCCCGTACTGCATGGTCGTGTGGTTCGCCATGCTGCCGCTCTTCTGGTACCAGGTGGTCCACGCCGTCCAGGAGGGGTACCTGCCTGCGGGCGACGGCGTGCGCCGCACGCTCGTGGGCAACCGGCACCTGTTCCTGGCGATCGGCTACGTCGCGCTCGTCGCGTGGATCCTGCTGGTCAAGGGCCCGATCATCATGACGCTGTTCTGACGCGCGCCGCGGCCCCGCGAGGGTCCGGCCGCGCGGACCGCCGCTGGCGTCAGCGCCAGGCCGGCTGGTCCGGCGCGGCGTCCTGCGGGTAGCCGTGACCGCCCGGCTGCGGGGGAGCGGACGGCGCACCCTGGGCCTGGTGGGCGGACTGCGCCGTCGCGCCGGGCTGGCCCGCCGGGATCGGCGTGACGACGACGGCGGTGCCGTACGCGCACACCTCCGAGAACGACGCCGCGATCTCGCCCGTGTCGAAGCGCATGCCGACGACGGCGTTCCCGCCGCGGCGCTGCGCCTCCTGGACCATGCGGTGCATGACCTCCTGGCGGGACTCGTAGACGAGCTTCGTGTACTCCGTCACCTCGCCGCCGCCGATCGAGCGGAACGACGCGACGAAGTTCGCGCCGATGTTCGCGCTGCGCACGGTCATGCCCATCACCTCGCCGAGCACCGCGTCGATGCGGTAGCCGGGCACCTCGTTGGTCGTCACGATGATCACGGCGCACATCCTCGCACGGGCCGGACGGCCGCCGTCGCGCCTCCCGTCGGCCGGTAAACTCGGCCGGGTGACCACGCCTGACACCGCCTCGATCCCGCACGCCTCGGACGCCCCCGCCGCGGGCGGCCCCGCCCACCGCTACACGCCGGCGCTCGCGGAGCAGATCGAGCTCAAGTGGCAGGAGCTCTGGGAGCAGCGCGGCACCTTCTGGGCCGCCAACCCCACGGGCGAGCTCACGGACGGCGACGGCCAGGGCCCCGAGGGCGCGAGCCCGTACTTCATCATGGACATGTTCCCGTACCCGTCGGGCGCGGGCCTGCACGTGGGGCACCCCCTCGGGTACATCGCGACGGACGTCGTCGGGCGCTTCCGGCGCATGCGCGGCGAGAACGTGCTGCACGCGCTCGGCTACGACGCGTTCGGCCTGCCCGCCGAGCAGTACGCGGTGCAGACGGGCCAGCACCCGCGCGTGACGACCGAGGCCAACATCGCGAACATGCGGCGCCAGCTGCGCCGCCTCGGCCTGGCGCACGACTCGCGCCGCACGTTCGCGACGATCGACCCCGACTACGTGCGCTGGACGCAGTGGATCTTCCTGCAGATCTTCGACTCCTGGTACGACGCGGAAGCGCTGCGGCCCGACGGCGGTCGCGGCCGGGCGCGCCGCATCGCCGAGCTCGAGGCCGAGCTCGCGTCGGGCGCGCGATCGGTGCCGGCCGGCGTCGACGGTGTCGAGGAGGGGGCCGACTGGGCGACGCTCACGCCCCAGCAGCGCCGCGCCGTCGTCGACTCCCAGCGCCTCGCGTACGTGGACGAGTCGCCCGTGAACTGGGCCCCCGGCCTGGGCACGGTCCTCGCGAACGAGGAGGTCACGGCCGACGGCCGCTCCGAGCGCGGCAACTTCCCGGTCTTCCAGCGCAGCCTGCGCCAGTGGAAGATGCGCATCACGGCGTACGCCGACCGGCTCGCCGACGACCTCGACCTCATCGACTGGCCGGAGAAGGTCACGGCGATGCAGCGCAACTGGATCGGGCGCAGCGAGGGCGCGCTCGTGCGGTTCGCCGTGCTCGGCACGCCCGACGGCGCCAACGACGCCGCGGCGGAGTCCGGCACCGAGATCGAGGTCTTCACGACCCGCCCGGACACGCTGTTCGGCGCCACGTTCATGGTCGTCTCGCCCGAGCACCCGCTGCTCGACGAGGTCCCGGCGCACTGGCCCGACGGCACGTCGAGCGCGTGGACCGGCGGGCACCGCTCGCCGGTCGAGGCCGTCGCCGCCTACCGTCGCGAGGCCGCGGCGAAGACGGCGGTCGAGCGCCAGGCCGACGCGGGCAAGAAGACGGGCGTGTTCACCGGGCACCTCGCGGTGAACCCGGTGAACGGCCAGACGATCCCGGTCTTCACCGCCGACTACGTCCTCATGGGCTACGGCACCGGCGCGATCATGGCCGTCCCGGGCGGCGACGAGCGCGACTTCGCGTTCGCCGAGGCGTTCGGGCTGCCGGTCGTGCGCACGGTCGAGCCCGAGGGCGGGCTCCCCGAGGACTTCACGGGCCCGTACACGGGCGACGGGGTCGCCGTCCGCTCGTCGAACGACGAGGTGTCGCTCGACGGTCTCGACGTGGCGGAGGCCAAGCGACGCATCACGGAGTGGCTCGTCGCCAAGGGCCTCGGCGAGGGCACCACGACCTACCGCCTCCGCGACTGGCTGTTCAGCCGCCAGCGCTACTGGGGCGAGCCGTTCCCGATCGTCTGGGACGAGAACGACCAGCCCGTCGCGATCCCCGACGCGCTGCTGCCCGTCGACCTGCCGGACGTCCCGGACTACGCGCCCCGCACGTTCGACCCGGACGACGCCGACTCGTCGCCCGAGGCGCCGCTCGGCCGCAACGACGAGTGGGTCAACGTCACGCTCGACCTCGGCGACGGCCCTCAGCAGTACCGCCGCGACACCAACACCATGCCCAACTGGGCGGGGTCGTGCTGGTACTACCTGCGCTACCTCGACTCGCGGTGGGACGGCGGCGCGGACGACGTCGTGGTCGACGGCGGCCTCGAGCGCTACTGGATGGGCCCGGAGCACAACCCGAGCGCGGGCCGCGCCGGGGGCGTGGACCTGTACGTCGGTGGCGTCGAGCACGCCGTCCTGCACCTGCTCTACGCGCGCTTCTGGCACAAGGTCCTCTACGACCTGGGCCACGTGACGAGCGTCGAGCCGTTCCACAAGCTCTTCAACCAGGGCTACGTCCAGGCGTACGCGTTCACCGACGCGCGCGGCCAGTACGTGCCGGCCGCCGAGGTCACGGAGGAGCCCGCGTCCGACGGCTCGGGCGAGGTCGTGTACCGCTGGAACGGCGAGGTCGTGCAGCGCGAGTACGGCAAGATGGGCAAGTCGCTCAAGAACGTCGTCACGCCCGACGAGATGTACGCCGAGTACGGCGCCGACACGTTCCGCGTCTACGAGATGTCGATGGGTCCGCTCGACCTGTCGCGCCCGTGGGAGACGCGCGCCGTCGTGGGGTCGCAGCGGTTCCTGCAGCGGCTGTGGCGCAACGTCGTCTCGGAGGAGACCGGCGAGCTGACGGTCGTCGACGAGCCCGCCGACGCCGCGACCCTGCGTGCCGTGCACCGCGCCATCGCCGACGTGCGCGTCGAGATGGAGCACATGCGCCCCAACACGGCGATCGCGAAGCTCATCACGCTCAACAACCACCTCACGTCGCTCGACCGAGTGCCGCGCGAGGCCGTCGAGCCGCTCGTGCTCATGACCGCTCCCGTCGCGCCGCACATCGCGGAGGAGCTGTGGGAGCGCCTGGGCCACGACCGCTCGCTCGCGCACGAGCCCTTCCCGACGGCCGACGAGCGCTACCTCGTCGAGGACACCGTGACGTGCGTCGTCCAGGTCAAGGGCAAGGTGCGCGCCCGCCTGGAGGTGCCGCCGTCGATCACGGAGGAGGATCTCACCGCCGCCGCGCTCGCAGAGCCGAACGTCGGGCGAGCGATCGACGGCGCCGAGGTCCGCAAGGTCATCGTCCGCGCCCCGAAGCTGGTCAACATCGTCGTCTGAGTCCCCGACCTGGTTGTGGGCATGAAATGGGCCCGGTTTCGACTCCAAAACCGGGCCCATCTCATGCCCACAGCACGTGGGGGTCAGCGGCGGCGGGTGCCGAAGATGGTGCGGGTGAGCTCGCGGCCGAGCTGGGTGCCGGCGGAGCGGAGGAACGAGTCGAGCGGGCTCGACGACCGCGACCGGGACGACCCGCCCGATCCTGAGCGGCTCTTCGCCGCGTCGCGCTCGAGCTTCGCGCGCATCTTCTCCAGCTCCGCCTGCTCCTTCTTCGCCGCGCGCTCGGCCTCCTTGGCGGCGTCCTTGGCCGCCTTCTCCTGGGCCGCCGCCTCGGCCTCGGCGGCCGCGGCCGCGTCCCGCGCCGCCGCCTGCTCCTGCACGCGCACCTGCAGGAGCTCGAACGCGGACTCGTTGTCGACCGCCGTGCCGTAGCGCGCGAAGGCCGGCGACGCAGCCACGATCCCCTCGAGCACGGTCGTGGGCGCGGGCTCCATCGACGACTGCGGTGCCCGCACGCGCGTCCAGGCGACCGGGGTCGGCGCGCCCTTCTCCGTGAGGACCGTGACGACGGCCTCGCCCGTGCCGAGCGACTGCAGCAGCCGTTCGAGGTCGTACGGCGAGGTCGGATACGTCCGCACGGCCGCGCGGAGGGCGGCGGCGTCGTCGGGCGTGAAGGCGCGCAGCGCGTGCTGGACGCGGTTGCCGAGCTGCGCGAGCACGTCGGCGGGGACGTCCTTGGGGCTCTGCGTCACGAAGAACACGCCGACGCCCTTCGACCGCACGAGCCGGACGGTCTGCACCACTTGCTGGAGGAACTCCTTCGACGCGCCCGTGAACAGCAGGTGCGCCTCGTCGAAGAAGAAGACGAGCTTCGGCTTCTCCGCGTCCCCGACCTCGGGCAGCTCCTGGAACAGGTCGGCCAGCAGCCACATGAGGAACGTCGAGAACAGCGCGGGGCGGTCCTGCACCGCGGGCAGCTCGAGCGCGGAGATCACGCCCCGGCCGTCGGGTGCGGTGCGCAGCAGGTCAGACGTCGCGAACGCGGGCTCGCCGAAGAACACGTCCGCGCCCTGCGCCTGCAGGGCGACGATCTCGCGCAGGATGACCCCCGCCGTCGCGCTCGACACCCCGCCGATGCCCTTGAGCTCCGCCTTGCCCTCGTCGGACGTGAGGTACGCGATCGTCGACTGGAGGTCCTTGAGGTCGAGCAGCGCGAGACCCTGGGCGTCGGCCCAGTGGAAGATCAGCCCGAGGCTCGACTCCTGCGTCTCGTTGAGCCCGAGGACCTTGGACAGCAGCAGCGGTCCGAAGTCCGTGACGGTCGTGCGGATCGGCACGCCGGTCCCCAGACCGCCGAGCGAGTAGAGTTCGACGGGAAAGGTCGTCGGGCTCCAGTCCTGCCCGATCGACGCCGAGCGCTCCACGATCTTCTCGTTCGGCTCGCCGGGCACGGCGAGCCCGGACAGGTCGCCCTTGACGTCCGCGAGGAACACGGGCACACCAGCGGCCGACAGCCCTTCCGCCATGCCCTGGAGCGTCTTCGTCTTGCCTGTCCCGGTCGCGCCCGCGACGAGCCCGTGCCGGTTGAGCATGCTCAGGGCGAACCCCACCTGCACGTCGGCGCGCGGCGTCGGGTCGCCGCCCGGGTCGCCTTCGAGCAGCGCGCCGAGCGCGAGCGTGCCGCCCCGGTACGCGTAGCCGGTCGCGACCTCGGCGGCGTAGCCCTCGAGCGGCCCGGTGCCCGACGGCGCAGCCTCCTCGGCAGGCGCGCGACCCTCCGCGCTCGGCTCGGTGCCCGACGACGTGCCCCCCTCGCGGGATCCGCTCGCCTCGGCTGGACCGGCGGTGCCCGGGGGCGTACCGGTCGCCGACGCGTCGGCGCCCTCGGGAGCCGAGGTCTCGGGGGCCGTGTCGGCCCGCGCGGCCGCCTCCGCGGCCTCGAGGGCCGCCTGCGCGGCGGCGGCTCTGGCCTCGGCGGCCTCGGCTGCGGCCTGCGCGGCGGCCGCGCGCAGGGCGGCGAGCTCGGTCGGGGACTGTGCGGCGTCGTCGGCCATGCTCGGATCGTAGGGGCGGCACCGCGGGGGCGCAGCCGGGCCGGGATGCGCGACGGCCCGCGCGGGCCGTAAGGTGGCGCGGCCATGACCGACCACCACGTGCACGTCGTCACCGACTCGACGGCGTCCCTCCCGTCCGTCCCCGAGGAGCGGCTCCGGTCCGTCCCGCTGCACGTGATCGTCGACGACGAGTCCTCGCTCGAGGGAGTCGGGCTCACCGCCGAGGACGTGGCCGCGCACCTGCAGGCCGGTCGCCGGGTCACGACGTCGCAGCCGACGCCCCGGGCGTTCGCCGAGGCGTACGCCGCCGCCGTCGCCGCGGGCGCGCGCGAGATCGTCTCCGTCCATCTCTCGGGCGAACTGTCGGGCACGGTGCACGCGGCCGCGCTCGCGGCGGCGGACGCACCGGTCCCGGTGCGGGTCGTGGACTCCCGGACCGTCGCGATGGGGCTGGGCTTCGCGGCGCGGGCCGCCGCCCGTGCCGCGGGAGCGGGGGAGAGCGCGGACGTGGTCGCCCGGCGCGCCATCGAGGTCGCCGACGCGAGCCGCGCCGTCTTCCTCGTCGACTCGCTCGACCATCTCCGCCGTGGGGGCCGCCTCAGCGCGGCGTCCGCGGCGTTGGGGACGGTGCTCGGCGTGCGACCGCTGCTGGCCGTGCGGGAGGGCAGGATCGAGGTCGTGCAGAAGGTCCGGACCAGGGCCGCGGCGGTCGAGCGGCTGACGACGGTCGCCGTCGAGTCCGCGGCGCGCCGGGCGCTGCCCGCGCTCGCGGTCCACCACGTCGGGGACGAGGCGGGCGCGCAGCGGCTCGCGTCCGAGCTGACCGCCCGCACCGGCCTGGACGTCGTGGTCACCCCCGTCAGCGCCGTGCTGGGCGCCCACGTGGGACCGGGCGTGCTGGCCGTCGTCGTCGCCGAGCTCGCGGACCGCGGCTCGGGCGTCGAGGGCGGTTCGACCGCGCGCTGAGACCCGGGCGTCGCGGACCGTTCGACGCGCGCCGAGACCCGTCGGTCCTCCGTCCGCGGCGAGAGCGGGCCGGTCGTGGCCGTGCACAGGGCCGTCGACGGAGCGTCCCGTCCCCAGGAGCCTTCGACGAGCGGGATCCTCCCGACCCACGCTCCGTACGGTCGCGGCGTGAGCACCCCACGACCCGAGCCGCGTCAGCACGCCCGTCCCGGTCGCGACCCCGCCCGAGAGGGTGCGGTCGTCCGCCAGCGCCTGCGCGCGGTGACCGGGGCCGAGCGGCCCGCGCTCGCCTGGCACCCCGCGACCGCGGCGCTCCCGCAGCTGGGACCGCCGCACGACGGCGACGCCGCGCCCGCCGTCGACCCGTGGCCGGACGGTCTCCGCACGGCGGAGCCCGACCCCGTGGGCGACGGCGAGGCGCCCGCCCCCGTCGCGGAGCTCCCCGCACGCCGCAGCGAGCCGCTCATGCGCGAACGGGGCGGTCACCGCGGGCGTGGCCGTGCGGGGGAGCCGGAGCACGCGGGGCCTGGCTGGCTCCCGCCGCGTCCCGACGTGGACGAGGGTCGAGGCACCGACCCGGCGGGAGCACCCGGACCCCACGAGCCCGACGGCCTCGCGGGTCCGGACGGCGAGGCGGTCGACCGGCTGCGCTCCCGTGCTGCCCGGACCGCGTCCACGGCCTACACCGCGGCGTACGGGCACCCCACGTCCCACGCGGGGTTCGCGGGGCTCGGCGACGAGGGCAGGCGCCGGTGGGCGCTGCGGCCCCGGATCGCGGTCGCGGCGCTGGTCGTCGTGCTCCTCCTCGCGGCCGGGGTCGTCGTGCTGCGGTCCCCTGCCGGCGGCGTCACCCCGGTCGCGCCCCTCGACGCGGCGCCCACGGGCGGCTCCTCGACAGAGGCCGCCGGGACCTCGTCGGACGCCGACGGGACGGCGGGCGGCGCGGCCCCGGCCGGGGCGGGCGACGAGGACGCGAGCGCCGCGTCCGAGGGCGTGCCGTCGGGCGGGGTGGTCGTGCACGTGGTGGGCCAGGTCGTCGCGCCGGGCCTCGTGACCGTCGCCGCCGACGCGCGCGTCGCCGACGCGCTCGACGCCGCGGGCGGGGCGACCGCGGAGGCCGACCTCGCCGCGCTGAACCTCGCCCGGACGGTGACCGACGGCGAGCAGATCGTCGTCCCGCGCCCCGGCGAGGCGGTGCCCGCCGCGGGGTCGGCACCACCGTCGGGAGGGTCTGCCGCGGACGGCACGGTCGACCTCAACACGGCCGACGCGGCGGCGCTCGACGCGCTGCCCGGGATCGGGCCCGTGCTCGCCGAGCGCATCGTGGTGTGGCGGGAGGAGAACGGTCCGTTCACCACGGTCGACGAGCTCGGCGAGGTGAGCGGGATCGGGCCTGCCGTCCTCGCGGACGTGCGCGACCTCGTCCGCGTGTGAGCGACCTGCGGCTCGTCCCGGCGGCGCTCGCGGCGTGGGGGACGGCGTTCCTCGCGGCCGGCGCGACGCCGGCGGCGGCCCTGCGCGGTGCGTCGGTCGCCGTCGTGCTGCTGGGCGTCGTGCTCGGGGTGCTGCTGCTCGGAGGACGACGTGGCCGCCGCGGGACGCCGACGGCTCCGCGCACCGCCACCTCCCCGGGCGCCGCGCGCGTGCCGTCGGGGCCGGGAGACCGACGACGTCCGGCGCGCCCCGACCGGCCCACCCGGTCGGGGCGGGCCGGGAGCGTGCTGGCACAGGGCGCACTGGTGGTCGCGTGCGTCGCGGCGGTGCTCCTGTCCGCAGGGGCGCAGCTCGCCGACCGGCAGGCGCTCGCCGACGTGGCCGGCGAGGGCGCGACGGCGACGGTCACCGCGGTGGTGCGCTCCGCCGTCGTGCCGCGGACGAACCCGTGGTCGGGTGCCGCCGACCGTCACGAGGTGCGCGTCTCCCTGCGCGAGCTCACCGCGCGCGGCGTGACCACCGTGGCGGCCGGCACCGTCGTCGTGACGGGGCCCGGCGACGGCTGGGACGACCTCGCCTACGGGGCGGCGGTCGTGGTGACGGGCCGGCTGGCGGTCCAGGGCGACCGGACGTTGCTGCGGACGGAGGGGGCGCCGCGCGTCGTGGAGCCACCGGGCGCGTTCCTGCGCGGCGTGCACGCCATGCGCCGGGGGCTCCTCGATGCGACCGACGGGCTGAGCCCGCAGGCGCGGGGGCTCGTCCCGGGCGTGGCGGTCGGTGACACCTCGCGGCTCGACCCCGCGCTGGACGAGGCGATGCGGACGACGTCGCTCACGCACGTCACGGCCGTCTCCGGCGGCCACTTCGCGATCGTCGTCACCTGCGTGGCCGCGCTGTGCGTTCTCGCCCGCGCGCCCCGCGGGGCGCGCGTGGTCGTCACGGGTGCGGCCATGGTCGGGTTCGTCGTGCTGGTCCACCCGGAGCCCAGCGTGCTGCGGGCGGCGGCGATGGGTGCCGTCGGGGTGGTCGGCATCGCGCTCGGCAGGCCGTCGCGCGCCGTCGCCGCGCTCGCGGCGGGCGTCGTCGTCCTGCTCGTCCTCGATCCCGGGCTCGCCCGCTCGTACGGGTTCGTGCTCTCCGTCGCGGCGACGGCCGGGCTCGCGCTCCTCGCGGCGCCGCTCGCGCGCCGGATGGCGCCGTGGTGCGGGCGGACCGCCGCGCACGTGGTCGCGGTGCCCGTCGCCGCCCAGGCCGCGTGCGCCCCGGTGCTCGTGCTGCTCGACCCGAGCGTGAGCACCTGGTCCGTCCCCGCCAACCTGGTCGCGGCCCCGGCGCTCGGTCCCGCGACCGTCCTGGGAGTGCTCGCGACCCTCGTCGCGCCGTGGTGGCCGGGCGCGGCGACGGCGCTCGCGTGGGCCGCCGGGATCTTCACGGGGTGGATCGCCGGCGTCGCCGAGGCGTTCGCGGGTCTGCCCGGTGCGCGGCTGCCCTGGCCCGGGGGCGTCGGCGGTCTGGTCCTGCTGGCGCTCGGGACGGTCGTGCTGCTCGCCGTCGTGCTCCGGTCGCGCGCGCTGCACGAGGCGGGGGAGCGGCGCGCCCTCCGACGCGCGTCGTCGCCACCCCTGCGCGACCGCGTCGCCCGGACGGTCCGCGTCGCCCGACGGCGGGTGTCGGGCGGGCGCGGACGCCTCGCGTGGCCGGGTGCGGCGCCGCGGCGCCCTCGCCGGAGCCCGGGTCAGGTCGTCGCCGGCGGGGTCGCCGCGGCGGTCCTGGCGGTGCTCGTCGTCGTGCTCGTGCGACCGCTCGCCGTGTCGGCCGGACCGGTGCCGTCGGACTGGGCCGTGGTCGCGTGCGACGTCGGGCAGGGCGACGCCCTCGTGCTGCGCTCCGGGCCCCGGTCCGCGGTCGTCGTCGACGTGGGGCCACCCGGAACCGCGGCGGGCGGCTGCCTCGACCGGCTCGGCGTCGACCGGGTCGACCTGCTCGTCCTCAGCCACTTCCACGCCGACCACGTGGGCGGTCTCGACGCCGTCCTGCGCGGCCGCGCGGTCGAGCGCGCGCTCGTGACCGCCACGGCGGATCCCCCGGAGCAGGCCGAGAGGACGCTCGCCGCGCTCGCCGAGGCGGGCGTCCCGGTCCAGGTGGCGACGGCGGGCGCCGTCGGCAGCGAGGGCGGTGACGGCACCGCCGCGGGTGTGCGGTGGGAGGTGCTCCAGGCCGGGGTGGGCGGCGGACGCTCGGGAGCCGCGCGGGGACCCGGCCCGTCGCCCGCCGGGTCAGGTGCCGCCTCGTCGGGCGGAGCCCGGACGGAGTCCGACGGCGGGGCGAACGACGCGAGCGTGGCGCTCCTCCTGCGCGTGGCGGGGATGGACGTCGTCGCGCTCGGCGACCTGGAGGACGCCGGCCAGGCAGCCCTCGCGCGGACCCTCGCGCAGCGCGGCTCCGGACCCGTCGACGTCGTCAAGGTCGCGCACCACGGCTCGGCGACGCAGTCCGACCGGCTCGCCGGTCTGCTCGCCCCGACGGTCGCGCTCGTCAGCTCGGGCGAGAACACCTACGGTCACCCGACGGACCGGGCCCTCGACCTCTACCGAGGCGTCGGCGCGACGGTGCTGCGGACGGACGCCTGCGGGACGTTCGCGCTCGTCGTGCGCGACGGCGTCCTCGCCGCGGCGGGCTGCGGCTGAACGGCGCCGGCGTTTCTCGTCCGGTGGGTGGCTCGTGGGAGGCTGGTGCCATGCCCGCGCCGACCCGCACCGCCCGACCGTCCGCCGGCCCGTCGCTCGCGTGGGACGACGTCCGGCTCGCGCCGGTCGTGCTGGTGCAGGGCCCGGAGTCGCTCCTGGCCGAGCGGGCCGTGGACGCGATCGTCGGTCTCGCGCGCGAGCGGGACCCCGAGGTCGAGAAGGTCACGATGGAGGCCGCCACGTACCAGGCGGGGATGCTCACCGTCGCGGCGAGCCCGTCGTTGTTCGGCGAGGCGAAGGTCGTCGTGGTCGAGGGCGCGGAGGCGGCGACGGACGCGCTCGTCGCCGACGTCGTGGACTACGTCCCGACCGCCGACCCGGAGACGACCGTCGTCGTCGTGCACGGGGGCGGGGTGCGGGGCAAGCGCATGCTCGACGCGATCAAGGCCAGCGGGGCGCCCGTCGTCGCGGTCGAGGCGATCAAGAAGGACTCCGACAAGACCGCCTTCGTCACCGCCGAGTTCCGCCGCGCCCGCCGACGCATCGACGCGTCGGGGGTGCGCGCCCTCGTCGAGGCGGTCGGCAACGACCTCCGCGAGCTCGCCGCCGCGTGCAGCCAGCTCGTCACCGACACGGACGGCACCGTGAGCGAGGCCGTCGTGGACCGGTACTACGGAGGGAGGGTCGAGGCGACCGGCTTCCGCGTCGCCGACGCCGCCGTCGCCGGGAACGCGGGGGAGGCCGTCGCGCTCCTGCGCCACGCGCTCGCGACCGGCGCCGACCCGGTGCCGCTCGTCGCGGCGCTCGCCATGAAGCTCCGCGCGCTCGCGAAGGTCGGCGCGATGCGCGGCCGGGGCGGCGTCGCGGCCAAGGACCTGGGGCTGGCCCCCTGGCAGGTCGACCGGGCGCGCCGCGAGCTCGCGGGCTGGACCCCCGAAGGACTCGCCACGGCGATCAGCGCCGTTGCGCAGGCCGACGCGGAGGTCAAGGGCGCGGGCCGGGACCCGGTGTTCGCCGTCGAGCGCGCGGTCCTCACCATCGCGCGTGCCCACGGCCGCTGAGCGCGCGACGGGCTGTCGGCGCCGGACCACGGCTCTACCTCGTCCGACCACGGTTCTACCTCGGGCGGCGTGGGTGCTCTCCCGCCGCACGCACGGAGGGGCACCGACCCGTGCGGGTCGGCGCCCCTCCGTGGGAAGCCTGTGCGGCCGTCGTGACGTTCAGCGTGTCACGCCGACGCGGGCGAACCGTGCGCTCAGAGAGCGTTGACGGCCTTCGCGATGGCCGACTTGCGGTTCGCGGCCTGGTTCGCGTGGATGACGCCCTTCGAGACGGCCTTGTCGAGCTTGCGCGACGCAGCCTGGAGCGCGGTGCTCGCCGCCTCCTTGTCGCCCGCGGCGACGGCCTCGCGCACGCGGCGCACGTACGTCTTGAGCTCGGACTTGACCGCCTTGTTGCGCAGGCGAGCCTTCTCGTTCGTGCGGATGCGCTTGATCTGGGACTTGATGTTTGCCACGTGTGGACTCTCTGGTTCTGTTCGCCGGAGCGAGCGGATAGGTCGTAGAGGGCGGCCCTAGCTCCGGGACTGGGGTGGGGAACCCGTGGAGAGGTGCTGGGGCTGTGCCCGCCGACCTGGGCGGACACGCGACCACCAAGACTACCAGCGGTCGTGGTCCGAACTCCAATCCGCAGGAGCTCCCACCGGACCGCGGCGCGGCGTCGCCGCGCCGGGTCCCGGACGGACGCTCCCGCTCCGCGGGATCAGCGGTGCTGCGAGATGCCCGCCACCACGCGGTCGAAGACGTCGCGCCCCACGACGGCGCCCTCCCGTCGGACGGCGGCCGGGTCGACGCGGAGCACGCGGTCGAGCCGGACCTCGCTGTCGCGCCCCTTCGCGTCCCAGGGGCCCGAACCGATGTCGAGCCAGTAGCGGCCCCAGCGCGCCTCGTCGCGGGCGTCGCGCGAGTGGTCCTTGCTCGTGAGCATGACGCCCAGCAGCCAGGCGCCGTCCGACCCGACGAGCAGGACCGGCCGGTCCTTGCCCTGCGTGTGGTCCTCCTCGTAGGGCACCCAGGTCCAGACGATCTCCCCGGGGTCCGGGTCGCCGTCGAGCCGCGGTGCGTACTGCGCGCGCACCCGGCCCTCGTAGTCGCCGGGGTACCCGCCGACCGGTCCGTCGCCCGACCCGCCGCGCGCGGGCGTGCGGGGCCGGGTCGGGGACGACGGTCGCGGTCCCGGGCGCGGGGACGGGGTCCGCGCCGGCGACGGGCGCTCGCGTCCCGGCGCGCGCGTCGCGGCCGTTCCCGAGCCGCCCTGCGCACCCTGCGACGAGCGCGTGAGCCCGGAGACGACGGCGCGGGCCGCGTCGGTGAGAAGTCCCAGCCATCGGTTGCGTGCCACGCGCGCACCCTACCGGGCGGGCGGTGTCGCGGTGCCCGCAGCGTGCGGACGGCGTCGGTCCCCGCCGCAGGTCTCGGCCGCGGGACCCGTCGAGCACCGGCCCGCTCAGCCGGCGAGGACGGCGTCCACCTCGCGCAGGAAGGCGTCGAGGTCGCCGGGATCGCGCGACGTGACGAGCGTGTAGCCGTCGTCGTCGCGCACGACGGGGCGGTCCACCCAGGCCCCGCCCGCGTTGAGCACGTCGGTCTCGAGCGACGGGTAGCTCGTGAGGGTCTTGCCCTCGACCGCCGCGGCCTCGACGAGGGCCCAGGGCCCGTGGCAGATCGACGCGACGGGCTTGCCGGCGGTCGTGAACGCGCGGACGAGGCTCACGGCGTCGTCCTGCAGGCGCAGCGCGTCGGCGTTGATCGTGCCTCCGGGCACGAGCAGCAGGTCGTACTCGGCAGGGTCGGCGTCGGCGTGCGTGAGCGTCGGCGTGACGGTGCGGCCGGGGTCCTTGTCGCCGACCAGGGTCTGCACGTCGTCCGCGGACACCGCGGCGACGTCGACCTCCACCCCCTCGCCGCGCAGGTGCTCGAGCGGCACGACGAGCTCGTCCTGCTCGACGCCGTAGTTCGTCACGATCGCCAGCACGCGACGGCCGCGGGGACGGCCGGAGGTCCGGTGCGCGGTGTCCTGGGCCATGAGCGCTCCTCTCGTCGCCGGTCGGCCCGGTGCGGCCGGCCGGTCCTCCACGCTAGGTCGGCTCGCCGCGCCCCGCAGGGCGGGCGGGTGCCGGACGCCGGACGTGGGACAATGGATGCTCCCGCCCGCCCGAGAGCGACCGTCGGCGCGCCGCCCCCGAGCGCGCGGCCCGACCCGCACGCCACTCCCAGGAGCGCACCCGCGTTGTCCCCGATCCCCAGCGCCCAGCTGAGCACCCGCATCCAGCCCGCGGCCACGCCGCCCGAGCTGATCCGGAACTTCTGCATCATCGCCCACATCGACCACGGCAAGTCGACCCTGGCCGACCGCATGCTGCAGCTCACCGGTGTCGTCGAGCCGCGCGCCATGCGTGCCCAGTACCTCGACCGCATGGACATCGAGCGCGAGCGCGGCATCACGATCAAGTCGCAGGCCGTCCGCATGCCGTGGGCGGTCGTCGAGGACGGGGTCGAGACGCCGCACGCGCTGAACATGATCGACACCCCGGGCCACGTCGACTTCACGTACGAGGTCTCCCGGTCGCTCGCGGCGTGCGAGGGCGCGGTGCTGCTCGTCGATGCGGCGCAGGGCATCGAGGCGCAGACCCTCGCGAACCTGTACCTCGCGATGGAGAACGAGCTCGAGATCATCCCGGTGCTCAACAAGATCGACCTGCCGGCCGCGCAGCCCGAGAAGTACGCGGAGGAGCTCGCGAACCTCGTCGGCGGCGACCCGGACGACGTGCTCAAGGTCTCCGGCAAGACGGGCGCCGGCGTCGAGGCGCTCCTCGACCGGATCGTCGAGCGCGTGCCCGCCCCGGTGGGCGACGCCGACGCGCCGGCGCGCGCGATGATCTTCGACTCGGTCTACGACACCTACCGCGGCGTCGTGACGTACGTGCGCGTCGTCGACGGCAACCTCAACCCGCGCGAGCGCATCGTCATGATGTCGACGCGTGCGACGCACGAGCTGCTCGAGATCGGCGTCATCTCGCCGGAGCCGATCGTCACGAAGGGTCTCGGCGTCGGGGAGGTCGGCTACCTCATCACGGGCGTGAAGGACGTGCGCCAGTCGAAGGTCGGCGACACGGTGACGAACTCCGCGAAGCCCGCGGCGGAGGCGCTCGGCGGCTACTCCGACCCCAAGCCCATGGTCTTCTCGGGCCTGTACCCGATCGACGGCACCGACTACCCGGTCCTGCGCGACGCGCTCGACAAGCTCAAGCTCAACGACGCCGCGCTCAACTACGAGCCGGAGACGTCGGTCGCGCTCGGCTTCGGCTTCCGCGTCGGGTTCCTCGGCCTGCTGCACCTGGAGATCGTGCGCGAGCGCCTCGAGCGCGAGTTCGACCTCGACCTCATCTCGACCGCGCCGAACGTCGTCTACGACGTGACGCTCGAGGACGGGACGACCGTCAAGGTGACCAACCCGTCGGAGTTCCCCGGCGGCAAGATCAAGCAGGTCAGCGAGCCCGTCGTGCGGGCGACCATCCTCGCGCCGAGCGAGTTCGTCGGCACGGTCATGGGTCTGTGCAACGACCGCCGCGGGCAGATGCTCGGCATGGACTACCTGTCCGAGGACCGCGTGGAGCTGCGCTTCACCCTGCCGCTCGCCGAGATCGTGTTCGACTTCTTCGACCAGCTCAAGTCCCGCACGCGCGGGTACGCGTCGCTCGACTACGAGCCGTCGGGCGACCAGGTCGCGGACCTCGTCAAGGTCGACATCCTGCTCCAGGGCGAGCAGGTGGACGCGTTCAGCGCGATCGTGCACAAGGACAAGGCGTACGACTACGGCGTCATGATGACCGCCAAGCTCAAGGAGATCATCCCGCGCCAGCAGTTCGAGGTGCCGATCCAGGCGGCCGTCGGCGCGCGCGTCATCGCGCGCGAGACGGTGCGCGCGATGCGCAAGGACGTCCTCGCGAAGTGCTACGGCGGCGACATCAGCCGCAAGCGCAAGCTGCTCGAGAAGCAGAAGGAGGGCAAGAAGCGCATGAAGAACATCGGGTCCGTCGAGGTCCCGAAGGACGCCTTCATCGCCGCGCTCTCCTCCGACGCCGCGGGCGGCAAGGACGCCAAGGACAAGTCCAAGAAGTGAGCCCGGCCCTGCCCGACGGCGAGCCGGTCCCGCCCGACGGCTCGCTCCCCGCGTGGGTCGCGCCGGGCGGGAGCGGGTCCGTCGCGGGGGTGCCCGGCCCGACGGCGCCGCGCGGGTTCGGCGTCTACCTGCACGTCCCGTTCTGCTCGGTGCGGTGCGGGTACTGCGACTTCAACACCTACACGGCGTCCGAGCTCGGCGGCGGCGCGAGCCAGGCGTCCTACGCGAGCACGGCGCTCCTCGAGGTCGACCTCGCGGCGCGCGTCCTGCGCGACGCCGGTCTGCCCGAGCGGCCGGTGTCGTCCGTGTTCGTCGGCGGCGGCACGCCCACGCTGCTGCCCGCCGGCGACCTCGCGCGCCTGCTCCACGGCGTGCGGGACGCGTGGGGCCTCGCACCCGACGCCGAGGTGACGACCGAGGCCAACCCGGACTCCGTGACGCCGGAGTCGCTCGCCGAGCTCGCGGCCGCGGGGTTCACGCGCGTCTCGTTCGGCATGCAGTCCGCCGTCCCGCACGTGCTCGCGACGCTCGAGCGCACGCACGACCCGCGCCGCATCCCGGACGTCGTGCGCTGGGCGCGCGACGCGGGCCTCCAGGTCTCGCTCGACCTCATCTACGGCACGCCGGGCGAGAGCCTCGACGACTGGCGGGCGAGCCTCGAGGCCGCGCTCGCGACCGGCGTCGACCACGTGTCCGCGTACGCGCTCGTCGTCGAGGCGGGGACGAAGATGGCCGCCCAGGTGCGGCGCGGGGAGGTCGCGCTCCCGAGCGAGGACGACCAGGCCACGAAGTACGAGCTCGCCGACGAGCTGCTCACCGCCGCCGGGCTGACCTGGTACGAGGTGAGCAACTGGGCCCGCACCGACGACGACCGCTGCCGCCACAACCTCGCGTACTGGCGGGGCGACGACTGGTGGGGGATCGGGCCCGGCGCGCACTCGTACGTCGCGGCGCCGGGGGCGCTCGGCGCGGAGCCGACGTCCGTGACCGAGGACACGGGCGCGTCGGTCCAGGAGCCGCGGGTCGGCGTGCGATGGTGGAACGTGAAGCACCCGCGCCGGTACGCGGCGCTGCTCGAGGCGGGCACCAGCCCCGCGGCCGGGCGTGAGCTCCTCACGCGGGACGAGGGACGGCTCGAGCAGGCCATGCTCGGCGTGCGGCTGCACGAGGGTCTCGACCTCGCGGTCCTGTCCCCGGCCGGACGGCGCGCCGTCGCCGGGCTCGTCGCGAACGGGCTGCTCGACGGCCGCGCGGCCGTGGCCGGTCGCGGAGTGCTCACCCTGCGGGGGCGGTTGCTGGCGGACACGGTGGTACGGGAGATCACGGACGAGTGACGACGACCTACGAGGCACCTCGACCCGGGACGACCAATGCGGGGGCCGGTCGCCCGACGCTCGAGGAGCCTCGCGTCGTCGGGCACGTGCGGGCGCCCGGCGCCGCCCGACGGCCGGGCCGCCCGACCGTGCGCTACCGCCGGATGCCCGGGCTGGACGGGCTGCGGGCGCTGGCCGTCCTCGTGGTCGTCGCGTTCCACCTCGCCCCGGCGACGCTCCCCGGCGGGTACGTCGGGGTCGACGTCTTCTTCGTGCTCTCGGGCTTCCTCATCACGACGCTCCTCGTGCGCGAGCACCGCGACCGGCACCACGTGGGGCTGCGCTCCTTCTGGGCGCGGCGCGCCCGCCGCCTGCTCCCTGCGCTCGGGCTGGTCGTGGCGGTGTGCACGGCTGCCGCGGCCGTCGTCGGGGGTGACGTCCTCGTCGGCATCGGCCCCCAGCTCCTCGGCGCCGCGACGTTCACGAGCAACTGGGTCGACGTCGCGAGCGGGGCCACCTACTCGGGTGCGCTGCTCCCGCACCTCTTCGGCAACCTGTGGTCGCTCGCGGTCGAGGAGCAGTTCTACCTCCTGTGGCCGCTCGTCGTCGTGCTCCTGTGCGTCGTGCGGCCCCTGCGCCGCCGGGCGCCGTGGATCGTCGCCGGTCTGGGGCTCGTGTCCGCGGCCCTCATGGCGCTGCTGTACGCGCCCGGCTCCGACCCGACGCGCGTCTACGTCGGCACCGACACCCACCTCTTCGCGCTCATGGCCGGGGCTGCGCTCGCGTTCTGGCACGTGCGCCCGGTCCAGCGGCCCGACGTCGAACCCCGGGCCGGCGCCGACGCGTCCGCCCTCCTGCCGGGCGGGCCGCGCGTGCGCACGCCGCGCGGCCGGGTCGCCGTCCTCGGCGCCGGGGCGGTCGGCGCCGTCGTCCTCGTCGTCGCCGTCGCGACGATGCGCTGGGACGGCGAGCTCGCCTATAGCGGCGGGCTGCTCGTGTGCGCGGTCGCGGCGACCGCGGTGCTCAACGCCGTCGTGTGCCTGCCCGGCATCGGCGCGCAGCTCGACCGCGGTCCGCTCGGCTGGGTCGGACGGCGGTCGTACGGGCTCTACCTGTGGCACTGGCCCGTGCTCGTGCTCGCCGCGGCCGCGCTCGGGACCGTGGTGGGTCCCGTGACCCCGGGTGCCGTGCACCCGCTCGTCGTCGTCGTGACCCTCGCCGTGACGACCGTCGCGGCGGCGCTGTCCTTCCGGTACGTCGAGCGTCCCGTGCTGCGACGCGGGCTGCGCGGCGCGGCGCGCGACCTCGCCCGCCGCCTCCAGCCGACGCCGGGCGAGGCGGGGCCGCGCGTCCTCACCCGCCGCGGCTGGGCGCTGGCGGCGTCGTGCGCGCTCGTCGTCGGCCTCTCCGCGGCCGGGGTCGTCAACGCGCCCGCCACGACGAGCGTGGAGCAGCAGATCGCGGCGGGGGAGCAGGTCGCGCGGGCGACGCAGGCTGCACCGCGCGCCGCGGCGCCCGCGGCCGGCCCGGAGGTGTCGCCCCCGGCAGCGGGTCCCGACCCGGGCCCGGCCGACGCGCCCGCACCGGGACCCGAGGCGGCACCCGCCGAGGCCGCGGCGGCCCCGGTCGCGGCACCGACCGGCGACCAGGTGACCGTCGTGGGGGACTCGGTGACGCTCGCGAGCGCGCCCGCGCTCGCTGCGGCCCTCCCGGGCACGTACGTCGACGGCGCGGTCTCGCGCCAGGTCAAGGACGGGCCGGCGGCGCTCGCCGCCGCGCGCGACGCGGGCGCGCTGCGGCCCTACGTCGTCGTCTCCCTCGGGACGAACAGCACCGCGAGCGCCGCGGCGATGGACGAGCTGCTCGCGGCGGTCGGCCCCGGCCACCGCGTCGTGCTCGTCACCGGGTACGCCGACCGGCCGTGGGTACCGGGCACCAACGCCGAGATCGTCGCCGCGGCGGGACGGCACCCCGGTGTGGTCGTCGCGGACTGGTCGGCAGCGGTGGCCGCGGACCCGACCGTGCTCGGTCCGGACGGCGTGCACCCCACGGACGCCGGAGCGACGGCGTACACGGCGGTCGTCGTCGACGGCCTGACCCGTGCGGCGGCGCTGGGCTCCACGACGAGCTGACCCTCCGCGGCGTCGTTCCGGTCCGCCCGGCGTTTCCCCTCGCGCCGCCGTCGGAATCCCGACAGGCTGGAGGGCGACAGCGAAATGTGCGACCGACACACGACGTCCACATCCGGTGCGTGGCCCGGTTCCCCCGCGGCCCGTCGACCGACCGAGGAGACCCATGAGCGACAGCACCGCCGGCGGCCCGCCGCGCGACGAGAACGAGCCGCAGCTCCCGTCGGACGCCCCGGCGCCCGAGAACCCGTACGCGGCGGCCGAGCCGCCGGTCCCGCCGCAGGAGCCCGTCGCGCAGGAGCCGCCTGCACCGCAGGCCCCGCCCGTCCCGCAGACGCCGCACGCACCGGCGCAGCCCGCGTCGCCGCCCCCGGCCTCGCCGTCCGGTGCTCCGCCCGCGGGCGCGTACCCGTCGCCGGCCGGGCCGCCGCCGGGACAGCCGTACGGTGCCCCGCCGGCCGGTGCGTACCCGCCCCCGGCGGGACCGCCGCCCGGGCAGCCGTACGGCCAGCAGCCGCCCGGGCAGCCGCCCTACGGCGGGCAGCCCGGGTACCCGCCGCCGGCGGCGCCGTACGGGCAGCCGGGGTACCCGGGTCAGCCGATCCAGGTCCAGGACGCGTTCTCCTACGGCTGGAGCAGGTTCACGCAGAACGCCGGGGTCATCCTCGGCGGCGTCCTCACGTACGTCGTCGTGCTCGCCGGCCTGTCGGTCGCGTTCTGGGCGCTCCTCGTCGGCACGGCGACGACCACGATCGACCCGCAGACGGGCGAGATCAGCACGGCGGGCGGGTTCGCTTTCGGGTTCGGGACGTTCCTGTTCGTCGCGATCCTCGTCGTGCTCGGGTTCCTCGTCCAGGCCGCGGTGGTCAACGTGTCGCTCCTGGTCACCCGCGGGAAGAAGCTCGAGTACGCGGACTTCTTCCGGTACCCGAACCTCGGCACGGTGATCCTCGTGGCGCTGCTGATCGGTCTCGCCACGGGCGTGCTCGCGATCACGATCGTCGGGCCGCTCGTCTTCGTGTTCTTCGCCCAGTTCACGCTGTTCTACGTCATCGACAAGAAGCTCGGCGTCCTCGACGCGTTCAAGGCGAGCTTCTCCGTCGTGAGCAAGAACCTCGGCACGGTCGTGCTGCTGTTCCTGGGCGTGTACCTGGCCGAGCTCGTCGGGACGCTCCTGTGCTACGTCGGCCTGCTCGTGGCGCTGCCCGTCGCCCAGATCGCGACGGCGTACGTGTACCGCCGGCTCAACGGCGAGCAGCCCGTCTGAGGCGGAGGGTGGCACTGCTCCCCGCGCGCCCAGGCCCCTGAGCAGCCAGGATAGGACCGAGCACGTCGAGGACGCGTGCTGCCCGCAGCACGTGACGACGAGGAACGAGGTGCACGATGACGGACCCCACGAACCCGGGCGGTCAGCCGCCCCGCGACGACGAGCCGACGCCGGCGGACGGCTCCGGCGCTCCGGAGCAGCCCACCCAGCCGCCGGCCGGTCCGAGCCCGGCGACGCCCGAGGGCGACGTCCCGCCCGCGTCGCCGTACGGCCCGGGCGGCGCGACGCCGCCGGACCCGTCCGCCGCGCCGTCGGGGCCGCCCGCGTACGGCGCGCCGGAGGACCCCGCCGCGCCGCCGTCGGGCCCGCCCGCCTACGGCGCACCCGGGGCGTACGGCGCTCCCGCGGGCGCACCGGGCGACCCCGCGGCCCCGGGGCCGACCGCCCCGCCGCCGGGCGCGTACCCGCCCCCGTCCGGCGCCTACCCGCCGCCGCCCGGCTCGTACCCGACCGCGGCCGGCGGCTACGGCGCCCAGCCCGGGTACACGGGGCCCGCCTTCGCGGTGGGCGAGGCGATCTCCTACGGCTGGCGCAAGGTCACCTCGAACCTCGGGCCGTGGATCCTCGTCGCGCTGATCTTCCTCGCGGTGAACGTGGCGTGGAGCTGGATCACGGGCGGGTTCGACCAGTTCCAGGACCAGTACGACTTCAGCGACACGAACTTCGCCGCCGTCAGCGGCATCACGTTCACGAGCATCCTGCTCGGGATCGTGGGCACGGTCATCGGCTACCTGATCACCGCGTTCTTCACGCGCGGCGCGCTCGACGAGGTGGACGGGCGCCGCCCGGACGTCGCGGCGTTCTTCCGCCTCGGCAACGTCGTCAACGTGCTGCTCGCGGCGCTGATCGTCGGCATCCTCACGGGCGTCGGCTTCGTGCTGTGCATCCTGCCGGGCTTCGCGGTGCTGCTCTTCTCCGCGTTCGTCTACTACGTCGCGCTCGACCAGGGCGTCGACGCGATCACGGCGATCCGGACGAGCTTCTCGCTCGTCGCCAAGAACTTCGGCCAGGTGTTCCTGCTGCTGCTCGCGCTGTTCGGCATCAACATCCTCGGCGCGATCCCGTGCGGCCTCGGCCTGTTCGTCACGATCCCGCTGAGCTACGTCGCCGTGGGCTTCGCCTACCGTCGCCTCACCGGGGGCGTGCCGGCCGCCTGACGGCCGGTCGTCGTCGTTCACCACGCCCCGGTGCCGCCCGTCGGTGCCGGGGCGCGGCGCGTCCGGACCGGGGCGAGGTCAGGACGCCGTGACGAAGTCGATGAGCTCCTCGACGCGGCCGAGCAGGGACGGCTCGAGGTCCGCGTACGTGCGCACGGTGCCGAGGATGCGCTGCCACGCGCGGCCCACGTCCTCGGCGGTCTCCGCGGGCCAGCCGAGCTCGCGCAGGATGCCGCGCTTCCACTCGGTGCCCCGCTCGATCACGGGCCAGCGCTGCAGGCCGACGCGCGCGGGCTTCACGGCCTGCCACACGTCGACGTACGGGTGCCCGAGCACGAGCACCGTGCCCGCGGGGGAGCGGCGGACCGCGTCGTCGGCGATGCGGCGCTCCTTGCTCCCGGGCACCAGGTGGTCCACGAGCACGCCGACGCGGCGCTGCGGCGTCGGGCCGAAGTCGGCGAGCGCCGCCGCGAGGTCGTCGACGCCGTGCAGGGGCTCGACGACGACGCCCTCGACCCGGAGGTCGTCGCCCCACACCTTCTCGACGAGCTCGGCGTCGTGCTTGCCCTCGACCCAGATGCGGCTGCCGCGGGCCACGCGCGCCCGCTGCCCGACGACGGCGCGCGAGCCGGACGCGGTCCGCGTCGGCGCGGCGGGGGCGCGGGACGTGACCGGGGCGGTGAGCTCGACCGGCTCGCCGTCGACCCAGAACCCGGGCCCGAGCGGGAACGTCCGCGTCCGGCCGGCGCGGTCCTCGAGCACGACGACGTGCATCCCGCCCGACTTCTCGACCCGCACGACGGCGCCGACCCACCCGGTCTGCACCTCCTCGACGACGAGCCCCCGCTCGGCGGCCTGCGGTCGGGACACCGGCCGCGCACGATGATGAACGGGGGCGGGCGTGCCGCCGAGGACGTCGAACCCATAACGATCGAAAGCCACGCCGTCACCCTAGGGGAGCGCCGGACGCACCCCGGCGAGATCGGCCCGTGCGTCGCGACATCGACCTCCCGAGGGTCGATCTCGGACGCTCGGGTCGATCTCGGCACGCGGCGCCCGCCGCGCGCGGTCCCGGGGAGGGGTGGTACGACGGAGCGGTGAGCCCGCAGCGCGCCGAGCCGGACCCGAACCGCTGGCGCGTGCTGCCCGTCTGCCTCGCGGTCGGCTTCGTCACGACGCTCGACGTGTCGATCGTCAACGTCGCCCTCCCGTCGATCGAGTCGTCGCTCGACGCGGGGCCGACGCAGCTCCAGCTCGTCGTCGCGGGCTACACGCTCGCGTTCGGGCTCGCGCTCGTGCCCGCCGGCCGGCTCGGCGACGCCGGCGCCCGGCGGTCCCTGTTCATCGCCGGGCTGGTCGGGTTCGCGCTCATGAGCCTCGCGTGCGGGCTCGCGCCGACGGACGGGTGGCTCGCCGCCGCGCGGCTGCTGCAGGGCGTGAGCGCGGGCGTCCTCAACCCGCAGGTCGTCGGGCTCATCCAGCAGCAGTTCTCCGGGTTCGAGCGCGGCCGCGCGTTCGGGATGTTCGGCGCGACGATCGGGGTCTCGACGGCGCTCGGCCCGCTGCTCGGCGGCCTCATCATCGCGGCGGCGGGCTCCGCGGACGGGTGGCGGTGGGTCTTCCTCGTGAACCTCCCGGTCGTCGCGGTGCTGCTGCCGTTCGCGTGGCGCCTCGTGCCCGCCCCACCGCCCGGCGCCGCACGCACCGCGCGGGGCCCGCGTCGCCTCGACCTCGTCGGGCTGGCGCTGCTGGGCGCGGCGACGCTCGGCGTCATGATGCCGTTCGTCACGACGACCGGCCGCGGCGACGACGCCTCGCGCTGGTGGTGGCTGGTCGTGGCCGCCGCGGCGGGGTTCGCGGCCGTCGTCTGGGAGCGGCGGTACCAGCGGCGCACCGGCGAGGCGGTGCTCGACCCGCAGGTCGTCGGGCTCGGGTCGTTCCGCAACGGCGCGCTGCTCGGCCTCGCCTACTTCGCGGGCTTCACGGGCATCTTCCTCGTGGTCACCCTCTACCTGCAGGACGAGCTCGGCTACACGCCGCTGCAGGCGGGGCTCGTCGGGACGCCGTTCGCCGTGGCGTCCGGGGTGTCGGCGTGGTTCTCGGGGCGCTGGGTCGCGCGCTGGGGCCGGCAGCTCGTCGTCGGCGGGCTGGCGCTCGTCCTCGTCGGGGTCGTCGTGGCCGACGCCGTCGTGCGGCTGCTCGGGGACGACCCCGCCGCCGTCGGGCCGGCGCTCGCGGGCGCCCTGCTGGTCGCCGGGGCGGGCAGCGGGACGGTCATCGCGCCGAATCAGACCCTCACGCTGTCCGAGGTGCCCGTGAGCCGCGCGGGCGTCGCGGGGAGCATGCTGCAGCTCGGGCAGCGCATCGGGTCGGCGGTCGGCATCTCGATCGTGCTCTCCGTGTACTACGGGGGCCTCGCGGGCGGCGACACGGCGGCGCACGCGACGGGGAGGGCGCTGCTCGTGACGATCGTGCTCGTCGCGCTCGCGCTCGTCGTCGGGCTCGCCGACCTGCGTTCGCGGCGAGCGGAGGACCGCGGGACGGGCCGCGCGGACGCGTAGGATTGGCACTCGGAGGTCGAGAGTGCCGACGCCCGCGCGCCCGCCCGGGGCGGCGACGGTGCGGCACACGGAGGTGGACGTGAGCGAGGAGCGCCGGCTCGAGGTGCTGCGTGCGATCGTCGAGGACTACGTCCTCACGCGCGAGCCCGTCGGGTCGCGCGTGCTCACCGAGCGGCACGGCCTCGGCGTGTCGCCCGCGACGATCCGCAACGACATGGCGGCCCTCGAGGACGCCGGGTACATCGCGCAGCCGCACACGTCCGCGGGCCGCATCCCCACGGACAAGGGCTACCGTCTCTTCGTCGACCGGCTCTCGGGCGTCAAGCCGCTGTCCGCGCCGGAGAAGCGCGCCATCGAGACGTTCCTCTCCGAGGGCGTGGACCTCGACGACGTCATCGCGCGCGCCGGCCGGCTGCTGGCGCAGCTCACGGGCCAGGTCGCGGTCGTGCAGTACCCGTCGCTGAGCCGGTCCGGGCTGCGGCACCTCGAGCTCGTGCCGGTCGGGGACTCGCGCCTGCTCGTCGTGATCATCACCGACACCGGGCGCGTCGAGCAGCGCACGCTCGAGGTCGCGAGCGTGCCCGACGAGGGCACGCTCGTGGAGGTCCGCGCGCGGCTCAACGCCGCCGCGGCCGGCAAGCGCCTCACCGACCTCGCGCCGGGGCTCGCCGCCGTGACGGAGAGCTTCCACCCCGACGACGCCCCGCTCGTGCGCGCCGTGGGCGACCTCGTCGCCCAGACGCTCGCGGAGGAGAGCGAGGAGCGCCTCGTGCTCGCCGGCACGGCGAACCTCGCCCGCGCGGGCATGCGGTTCGAGCATGCGCTGCGCCCGGTCCTCGAGGCGCTCGAGGAGCAGGTGGTCCTCCTCGGCCTGCTCACCGAGATGGCCGCGGAGTCCGGCGTGAGCGTCCGGATCGGGCACGAGACCCAGCTCGAGGGTCTCGTCGAGACCTCCGTCGTGACGACCGGTTACGGTAACGACGGTGACACGGTCGCCCTCGTCGGCTCGATCGGGCCGACGCGCATGGACTACCCCGGGACCATCGCGGCGGTGCGCGCCGTCGCGCGCTACCTGTCACGGGTGCTCGGCACGTGAGCCTCGCCGCGGCCTCCCCGCGCGCGGCAGGCATCCACGACGACCGACCTCGTGCCGGTCTCACGACCCGCACCAGACCCTTCACGACCGGCCCCCTGCCGGCCTCACGACCCGCACCAGCAGAGAGTGACGTGTGAGCGACTACTACGAGATCCTGGGCGTGGCGCGCGACGCCAGCCAGGACCAGATCAAGAAGGCGTACCGCAAGCTCGCGCGCGAGCTGCACCCCGACGTCGCGGGCGAGGAGGCGGGCGACCGCTTCAAGGACGTGGCGCGCGCGTACGAGGTGCTCTCCAACCCGGAGAAGCGTCAGCAGTACGATCTCGGCGTCGACCCGAGCGCCCCCGGCGGCGGCGCCGGCCCCATGGGCGGCGGGTTCGGCTTCCAGGACATCTTCGAGACGTTCTTCGGCGGCGGCCAGGCGCAGCAGGGGCCGATCCCGCGCGCCCGGCGCGGCCAGGACGCGCTCGTGCGGCTCGACATCGACCTGTCCGAGGCGACGTTCGGCGCGCAGCGCGAGCTCCAGGTCGACACGGCGGTCGTGTGCGGGACGTGCGGCGGCTCGTGCTGTCGCCCGGGCACCTCGCCCCGCACGTGCGACGTCTGCCACGGCCGCGGCACGGTCCAGCGCGTGGCGCGCTCCTTCCTCGGCCAGGTCATGACGAGCGCCCCGTGCGCCGCGTGCCAGGGCTTCGGCACCGTCATCCCCGAGCCGTGCGCGGAGTGCTCTGGCGAGGGCCGCGTGCGCAGCCGCCGCAGCATCACGGTGAACGTCCCCGCGGGCGTCGACACGGGCACGCGCATCAAGCTCACCGCGCAGGGCGAGGTCGGTCCGGCCGGCGGCCCCGCGGGCGACCTGTACGTCGAGATCCGCGAGCGCAACCACGACACGTTCGTGCGCCGCGGCGACGACCTGCACTGCACGCTCCAGGTGCCCATGACCGCGGCCGCGCTCGGCACCGTCCTCGAGCTCGAGACGCTCGACGGCGCGCAGGAGATCGACCTGCGCCCGGGCACGCAGCCGGGCCAGATCGTCACGCTCAAGAACCTCGGCGTGGGGCACCTGCACGGCAGCGGCCGCGGCGACCTCAACGTCCACATCGAGGTCCAGGTGCCGCGCGAGCTCACCGAGGAGCAGGAGCAGCTCCTGCGCTCGCTCGCCGCGATGCGTGGCGAGGAGCGGCCCGAGCCGCGCCTGTCGGCCGCGCACCCCGGCGTGTTCTCGCGCCTGCGCGACAAGCTCTCCGGGCGCTGAGGGGAGCGGTCGCGTGAGTGCTCCGGTGTTCCTCGCCGAGACCGGGCTCGACGCCGTCGCGCCCGGCGACCGCTACGTCCTCGACGGCGCCGAGGGCCGCCACGCGGGCGTCGTCCAGCGCCGCGGGGCGGGCGAGCGGGTCGACGTCGTGGACGGCGACGGCCTGCGCCTGCGCTGCGTCGTCGAGCACGCCGACGCGGGCCGCGTGACCCTGCTCGTCCAGGAGGTCGACCGCGAGCCCGCGCCCGCCGTCGTCGTGACGCTCGTGCAGGCCCTGGCCAAGGGCGACCGCGACGAGATGGCGATCGAGGCGGCGACCGAGATCGGGGTCGACGTCGTGGTGCCCTGGCAGGCGGAGCGCTCCGTGGTCGTGTGGCGCGGCGAGCGCGCCGCGAAGTCCCGTGCGCGCTGGCTCGCGACGGTCCGCACGGCGACCAAGCAGGCGCGGCGCGCGCGCCTGCCGCAGGTCGAGGTGGCCGTCGACTCGCGCGGCCTCGCGGCGCGCGTGACCGACGTCGTCGCGGCCGGCGGGCGGGCGATCGTGCTGCACGAGGAGGCCGTGACGCCGCTCGCCGACGTCGCGCTGCCCGACGGCGCGACCCGACCCGGCGGGGTGGCGCCCGAGGTGCTGGTCGTCGTCGGCCCCGAGGGCGGGATCTCCGACCGCGAGGTCGCCGACCTCACGGCGGCCGGCGCGGTCGCGGCCCGGCTGGGCCCGCACGTGCTGCGCACGTCGACGGCCGGTCCCGTCGCCGTCGCCCTCCTCGCCGAGCGGCTCGGCCGCTGGGGCGTGGCGGCCGGGCCTGGACTAGCCTCGGGGTCATGACCAGCACCGACGTACGCACGGACCCGGACTGCCTCTTCTGCCGCATCGTCGCGGGCGAGCTACCTGCCGACGTCGTCGCGACGAGCGACCGCGCGATCGCCTTCCGGGACATCGACCCCCAGGCCCCGGTGCACGTGCTCGTCGTGCCGCGCGACCACCACGGCGACATCGCCCAGCTCGCGGCGGCCGACCCGGGCCTGCTCGCCGACGTCGTCGCGCTCGCCGACGAGGTCGCGGGCGACCAGGCCGACGGCCAGTTCCGCCTCATCTTCAACTCCGGCCCGCGCGCCGGGCAGAGCGTGTTCCACGTGCACGGGCACGTCATCGCGGGCGCGGAGCTCGGCTGGACGCCCGCCTGAGCCCTGCGCGAAAGGACGTGTGGCGCCCCGGCGCGCTCGGTACGATGGAGGCGATCTGCGGGGCCGTGGCGGCCCCGGCCCCACCGTCCGACCGAAGGAGCGCAGCGGCGCAAGCCGGCTCATGACCTCTCTGTCCCGAGAACCCGACCCTCAGCCGCACCGGGTCGAGCACCGCATCGTCATCCCGACCCACGTGCCGATGGTCGCGCTCCTCGGCAGCCGAGACTCCGTGCTCCGGGCCGTCGAGGAGGGATTCCCCTCGGTCGACGTGCACGTGCGCGGCAACGAGATCGCGGTCTCCGGTCCCCCGGGGGACGTCGCGCTCGCCTCCCGCCTGCTCGACGAGCTCGTCGAGGTCGTGGAGGCCGGCACGCAGCTCACGGCGGACGTCGTCTCGCGCTCCATCTCGATGCTCACGGCCGCGACGGCGTCGCGCCCGGCCGAGGTGCTGACGCTCAACATCCTGTCGAGCCGCGGTCGCACGATCCGGCCCAAGACGGTCGGGCAGAAGCGCTACGTCGAGGCGATCGACGCCAGCACCATCACGTTCGGCATCGGGCCCGCGGGCACGGGCAAGACGTACCTCGCGATGGCCAAGGCCGTGCAGGCGCTCCAGTCCAAGCAGGTCAACCGGATCATCCTCACGCGCCCGGCGGTCGAGGCGGGGGAGCGGCTCGGGTTCCTGCCCGGCTCGCTCACGGAGAAGATCGACCCGTACCTGCGCCCGCTGTACGACGCGCTGCACGACATGATCGACCCCGACTCGATCCCCAAGCTCATCGAGGCGGGCACGATCGAGGTCGCGCCGCTGGCGTTCATGAGGGGTCGCTCGTTGAACGATTCCTTCATCATTCTCGACGAGGCGCAGAACACGACGACCGAGCAGATGAAGATGTTCCTCACGCGCCTCGGGTTCGGGTCGCGCATGGTCATCACGGGCGACGCGACGCAGGTGGACCTGCCCGGCGGCACCCAGTCCGGGCTGCGCGTGATCGAGGACGTCCTCACGGGCGTGGACGACGTCGAGTTCTGCCGCCTCACGTCGTCGGACGTGGTGCGCCACCGGCTCGTGAGCGAGATCATCGACGCGTACGCGCGGTGGGACCTCGCGTCCGGCACCGGGGCGCGACAGGGGACGGGCGGCGCACCGCGCCGCCGGGACGACGAGCGCCGCGGACGCCCCGCGGGCAGGGACCGACGGACGAGGGACGACGCGTGAGCATCGAGGTCAACAACGAGACCGAGGCCGAGGTCGACGAGGCCGAGTTCGCGGCGCTCGCGCGCTACGTGCTCGACGCGATGCGCGTGCACCCGCAGAGCGAGCTGTCGATCCTCTTCGTCGACACCGACGTCATGACCGAGCTGCACGTGCGCTGGATGGACGAGCCGGGACCGACGGACGTGCTCTCGTTCCCCATGGACGAGCTGCGTCCCGGTCGCGACGGCGAGGTGTCCGGCCCCGGCCAGCTCGGCGACGTCGTGCTGTGCCCGGAGGTCGCCGCGCAGCAGGCGGTGACCGCGGGGCACTCGACCGCGGAGGAGATGCTGCTGCTCACGACGCACGGCATCCTGCACCTGCTCGGCTACGACCACGCCGAGCCGGAGGAGGAGAAGGAGATGTTCGCGCTGCAGCGCAAGCTGCTCCTGACCTTCCTCGCCGGCCGGTGAGCGGCGAACCCGTCGCGCTCCTGGCGGTCCTGACCGTCCTCACGGTCGTGCTCGCCGCGGCGCTGAGCGCCGGCGAGGCGGCGGTCCTGCGCGTGACGCGCGCGGCGGTGAGCGAGGCCGCGCTCGGCGACGACCTGACGACCCCGCCGCGGCCGTCCGGGCGTCGCGCGCTGGCGCTGCTCGCGGACCCGGCCGCGACGGCCCGTTCCGTCGGGTTCGTGCGCGTCGTCGCCGAGGTCGCCGCGATCACGTGCCTCACGCTGCTCGTCGCGGCATGGCTGGAGCCGTGGTGGCAGGTCCTGCTCGTCGCGCTGGCGGTGAGCGTCGTCGTCGGCCTCCTCGTCGTGCGGGTCAGCCCGCGGTCGCTGGGCCGCCGGCACGCCGTCCGCGTCCTGCTCGCGCTCTCGGGGCTCCTCACGGGGATCGTCGCCGCGACCCGCTGGCTCACGCGCCTCGCGCCCGCCCCCGACTCGGGGGCGCACGAGCGCGAGCTCCAGGACATGGTGGACCGCGTGAACGAGTCCGACGTCATCGAGGAGGAGGAGCGCGAGCTCATCCGCTCCGTCTTCGAGCTGGGCAGCACCCTCACGCGCGAGGTCATGGTCCCGCGGACGGACATGGTCACGACCTCGCGGGACACGCCGCTGCGCAAGGCGCTGTCGCTGTTCCTGCGCTCGGGCTTCTCCCGCATCCCCGTGACCGGGACGTCCGCGGACGACCTCGTGGGCGTCGCCTACTTCAAGGACGTCGTGCGGGTGCTGCAGGGCGGCCCGGGGGCGGACGCCCGGCCGGTCGGCGACGTCGCGCGCGCCGCGATCTTCGTGCCCGAGTCCAAGCCCGTCGACGACCTCCTGCGCGAGATGCAGGCGTCGTCGTCGCACATCGCCATGGTCGTCGACGAGTACGGCGGCATCGCCGGGCTCGTGACGATCGAGGACGCGCTCGAGGAGATCGTCGGCGAGCTGACCGACGAGCACGACCGCCCCGAGCCCGAGGTCGAGGACATCGGCGAGGGCGTGCTGCGCGTGCCCGCGCGGCTCGGCGTGGACGAGCTCGGCGAGCTCTTCGGGCTCGACCTGGACGACGACGACGTGGACACCGTCGGCGGCCTGCTCGCCAAGGCCCTCGGCAAGGTCCCGCTGCCCGGCTCCGTCGCCGACGTGCACGGCCTGCGGATCGAGGCCGACCGGGTCGAGGGCCGGCGCAAGCAGCTCGCGACCGTCCTCGTGTCCCACGCCGCGGCCCCGACGCCGCCCGCGGCACCCCACGAGCCGGAGACCCCGGCCGACACCCGACCCTCCCTCCCGACCGTGAAGGACACCCCGTGAGCACGACCACCCCCGAGCACCGCTCCGGATTCGCCTGCCTGGTCGGGCGGCCCAACGCGGGCAAGTCGACCCTGACGAACGCGCTGGTCGGCCAGAAGGTCGCCATCACGTCCGGGCGGCCGCAGACGACCCGCCACACGATCCGCGGGATCGTGCACCGCCCCGACGCGCAGCTCGTCCTCGTCGACACCCCGGGCCTGCACCGGCCCCGCACGCTGCTCGGCGAACGCCTCAACGACCTCGTGCGCGAGACGCTGACGGAGGTCGACGTCATCGCGTTCTGCCTGCCCGCGGACCAGAAGATCGGGCCGGGCGACCGGTTCATCGCGAACGAGCTCGCCGAGCTCATGCGCGGGCGCCGCGGCACGCCCGTGGTCGCCGTCGTGACGAAGGCCGACCTCGTGGACCGCGGCACGCTCGCCGCGCACCTGCTCGCCGTGGACCGGCTGGGGGAGACCGCGGGCGGCTGGGCGGACATCGTGCCGGTCTCGGCGCAGGACGGCTACCAGGTGGACGTCCTCACCGACGTCCTGGTCTCGCACCTCCCCGCGGGGCCGGAGCTCTACCCGGGCGGCGAGCTCACCGACGAGCCCGAGGCGGTGATGGTCGCGGAGCTCGTGCGCGAGGCCGCGCTCGAGGGCGTGCGCGACGAGCTGCCGCACTCGCTCGCCGTCCAGGTCGAGGAGATCGTGCCCCGCGAGGGCAGCGGGGACGAGGCCACCGGCCGCCCGCCGCTGCTCGACGTGCGGGTCAACCTCTTCGTCGAGCGCGACTCGCAGAAGGCCATCGTCATCGGCCGGGGCGGCTCGCGGCTGCGCGAGGTCGGGACCCGCGCGCGGCACGGCATCGAGGCGCTGCTCGGCGCGCGCGTCTACCTCGACCTGCACGTGAAGGTCGCCAAGGACTGGCAGCGCGACCCCAAGCAGCTCCACCGGCTCGGGTTCTGAGGCGGGCCGCGCCCGGACGGGGGAGAGCCCCCGTCCGCGCGTCGGGGCGGCACCAGGGACCGGCGTCGTGGGTGCGACGTACGATTCCCCGGTGATCTTCCGGACCGCCGCGACCACCGCCGCGCTCGCGATCGTCCTCGCGATCGTCGGCGCGGTCACGGGACCGCAGTGGGACCCGGTGCCCGTGACCGAGCACCTGGAGCCCACGACGCCCGACACGACGATCGGGGGCCAGCCTCCCGGCGGCGCCGACCCCGTCGGCACGTACGACGTGCGCGAGACGGACGTGACGATCCGGCTCGACGGCGCGACGGTCGGGGGCATCCTGCGCGAGCCCGTCGACGCGGGCGACGACCTCCCGGGCGTGGTGTTCGTGCACGGCGCGGGCACGGGCCTGGCGACGGAGGCCTTCGTGGACGTCGCGGCCGACCTCGCGAGCGCCGGTGTCGTCACCCTCGTGCCGGACAAGCGCCTCGACACGTACACGACGCGTCACCGCGACTACGAGGCGATGGCGCGCGACTACGAGCGCTCCGTGGACCTGCTCCGGACGCGACCCGGGGTCGACCCGGACCAGGTCGGGCTGTACGGGGAGTCGGAGGGCACGTGGATCGTGCCCGTGATGGCCGTCGAGGACCCGACGATCGCGTTCTCCGTGCTCGTGTCCGCCCCGGTCGTGCCGCCGCGCCAGCAGGCCGCGTTCGCGGTCGACAGCTACCTGCGCAACACGGACGTCCCGCACGGGGTGTTCCGGGCGATCCCGCGCGCGGTCGGCATGGCGATCCCCGGGGGCGGCTTCGAGTACGCCGACTTCGACGTCGAGCCGTTCCTCGAGCGGCTCACCCAGCCCGTCCTCGTGGTCTACGGCACCGCGGACCCGTCGATGCCGGTCGAGCAGGGGGCGCGGCAGATCCTCGACGCGACGGGGCCGTCGTCGGCGTCGGGCGGCGCCGACGTGACCGTGCGGTTCTACGAGGACGCGAACCACGGGATCAAGATCGACGACGTGCTCGTCCCCGACTTCCCGCGCGACCTCGGCGCCTGGATCACGTCCCTCCCCGACAGCGCGACCGCGCAGCCCCAGGTCGCCGGGGCCGAGCCGAACCAGCAGTACCTCGCCGGTCCCGTCCCCACCCCGCGGTGGCTCGGCAACGGCGACCTCCTCGTCGGGCTCGTGCTCGGCGCGGTGGGTCTCCTCGTGCTCGGGCCGCTCGTCGGGCTCGCCGGAGGGCTCGTGCGCCGTCTGCGCCGCGTCGCGGGGCGCCCGAGCGCGCCCGCCGGTCTCGCGCCCGGCTTCCGCGCGCCGCTCGCCGGGCTCGGCGCGGGCGCCCTCGGGACGACGGTGGCCCTCGTGGTCTACCTCGTCGCCGTCGCCCGGCTCGCCCTGGACTACGAGAAGGACGCCTGGGTCGTGCAGGGCGGGTGGATCGGGGTGCGGCTCGTCGGGCTCGCGACGCTCGTCGCCGCGGCCCTCCTGATCAACCGCTCCGCCGAGGTCCGGACGGCCCGGCGCGCCGCGGCGGACCTCGCCGACGCGGCCGGCACGGGCGTCGAGGAGGGCCGGGCCGGGGCGCTGCGGGTCGCGCGGGGCCTGACGACGCGCGTCATGCTGTGGTGCGTCGTCGCGGGTGCGGCGATCCTCCTCGTGATCCTCGCGTACTGGGGCGTGTACCAGCTCGGCATCTGACCGCCCGCCCGGGCGCGGGCGCCTCCGCGTGCGTATCGTGGACAGGTGAGGCGCCGTCGGCTCGCGCAGGACCGGGCGGCTCGTGCCGGGCACGTCACCCACGAGCCGACGACGGACGGTGCCAGCGCGTCGGCGGGTGCCGTCAGCTTCGAGCTCCTGCCCCCCGAGCTGCGCACGGACGACCGCTTCGACGCCGTGTTCGACGGCGAGCCGGAGGCTGCGAGCGACGGCGACCGGTCGGGGCGCACGGCCCCGGGCACCCTCGGCGACGGGCGCCGTGGCCCGCACGCCCGGAGCGCCGGGACCGCCTCGCGACCCGCGACGGCCGCGGCGGGATCCGCCCGGACCGCGCGCGAGCGCGGACGGTCCCGGCGCAGCGACGGCACGGACGCACCGCGGCGCGCCTGGTACGCGCACCCCGTCCCGTGGGTCGCCGTCGCGGTCGCCGCCGCGTTCGCGGGCTCGGTCGCCTTCACCGCCTCGATGGAGGACGCGCGGCCCGTCGACGTCACCGCGCTCGCGGGCGGGCTGCGCCCCCTCGAGGCACCGCCCGAGCCGCGGTGGTCCGTGCCGGTCGCGCCGGGCTCCGAGGTCGTCCCGGCAGTGGGCGCCGTCGTCACGGTCGACGGCGCGCTCACGGCGCACTCGGTCGAGGACGGCTCGGTCCTCTGGCGGTCCGAGCGGCTCGGCGACCGGGCCACGTGCCTGCCGGCCCAGGGCGAGCCGGCCCGGGAGGTGGTGGTGTGCGCCGTGCCGTCCGGGTGGCGCGAGCAGGTCGCCCGGCTGGTCACCGTCCGGTCCGCGACGGGCGAGGTCGTCGGCGACCGGACCGTCGAGACCGCGGGCCGCCTGTCGGTCGTGCCCGTCGGCGCCGGCGACGTCGTGCGCGCGTGGTGGCGGGGCGGCGAGGTCGCGCTCGTGCGCGAGGACGCGGCGACCGGAGAGGTCCGCTGGGACCGGTCGCTCCCGCACGACGGGCTCGGGCGCGGGGGCGACGTCGTGCTCGACGTCCGCCGCGGGGTGGTCGACGTCCTGGCGCCGGGCGTCGCCGCGGCGCTCACGGAGGACGGCCGCTCGCTCGTCGAGGACGACGTGTGGACGATCGTGCGGCTCCAGGACGGCCGCTACGTCGGGAACGAGTACGGGCGCGGCACGGCGACCGTCTTCACGGCCGCGGGCGAGCCGGACTTCCGGATCAAGGGTCGCGTCCTCGAGGCACCCCTCTCGGACGGTTCCGCGCCCGGCGTGATCGTCACCAACACGTTCGGGAGCATCGTGGGGGTCGACGCGGCGACCGGCTCGGAGCTCTGGTCCCTCCCGGGCACCGGCCTGCGAGCCGTCGCGCGCGTCGACGGGCGCGTCGTCGTCCAGACGGACTCGGCGTACCGCAGCGTCGACGCGCGCACCGGCGAGGAGGCCTGGGCCGTGACCGTCGACGACAGCGGGCCCTGGCCGGTGCTCACGGACGGACGGTCGCTCTTCGTGACCGAGCGCGGCCGCGAGGGTCAGGGGCTCGTGTCGCTCGCGCTCGACGACGGGGCCGTCGAGTGGCGCTGGGCCCTGCCCGAGAACACGTACCACGTGGTCGCGGTCGAGGGCCGCCTCTTCCTGCTCGGCGCGGACCGGCTGACGGCCGTGTCCTGAGCCGTCCCGTCGTATCGGGGGTCCGCGCCGCGTGGGCGCTTGAAGACGCACGTGATGAACCGGTAGAAACGGTCGGGGCCCGTCGGGCCGGCGTGCGTGCGTACGGCACGGCGCGACAGCGTAGGGAGTGCACGATGACCAACCAGACAGAGCCGGCCGAGGACCCGCAGCCGCGCGCTGCGGGCACCGGGCCGACCACGGCGCCCGACGGCGTCGCGGTGGGTGACGGGGACTCCTCGGCCGAGCGCGCACCGGGTGGGGCGCCTGCGGAGCCGGGCGCGGGGGACGACGGCGGACAGGGCGGCGTCGAGGAGGCCGAGGCTCCCGCGGGGCCGGCCGCCACGGCCACCGCACCAGGTCCGGTCTCGCCCTTCGCCGGGATGCCCGTGAGCGACTACGTGCGTGACGGCGTCGCGGCCCTCCTGCTCCTCGTGTCCCTCGCACTGCCGTGGGACGCCGCGAGCCGCGCGTCCGACAAGATCGAGGTCGTCCTGCTGACGATCCTCTCCCTGCTCACCCTCGCGCTGCCGTACCTCGCCCGCACCGGGGTGCTGCCCGCGACGTGGACCGTGCACACGACGCGGAAGGTCCGTCTGCTCGCCAACGCCCCGTACGTCCTCCTCGTCGGCGTCTACCTCGTCGTCGACGTCGTCGGGGGCGGGGACTTCGGCGACGGCTGGGGCGGCGTCGGCTCCGCGGCCGCACTCGGGCTCGCGGGCGCGATCCTCGCGGCGCAGCCGCGCGAGAGCGAGCTCGGACCGCAGGACCAGGACCGCGCGGTCACGAACCGCTGGCTCCAGGCGCTCCTCGCGGGGGCCGCGGTCCTCGCGGTGACCGTCCTGCTCACGATCATCCTGACCGTCACGGGGACCCGCCTCGGCGGCGCGCTCCTCGTCCTGTTCGTGCTCGTCTCCGCGCTCTTCGTCCTCGCGCTCGTCGGCCTGCCGACGTACGGCACGTGGCGCCGGTCCGAGGCGGCGCGCCTCACGCTCGTCGGGCTGGGGGTCATCCTCGCGGTGGCGTTCGTGCTGGGCTCGGGCAACAACGGGCTCGTCACGATCGAGAGCACGCACCGCGGCCGGTTCGGGCTCGTGCTCGTCCCGGCGCTCGCCGCGATCGCCGCGGCGCCTGCGGTGCACCGCGCGATGACGGTGGCCGACCCCGTGAAGACCTGGGTGCGCGTCGCCGTGAACGCCCTCGACCTCGCGCTCGTCGTCGCCGGGTACGTCGCCGTGAGCGCCGTGCTCACGCTGGCCGAGGGCGCTCGCGGCGTGCCGGTCGTGCTCGCCGTCGTGGTGGGCGTGCTCGCGGCGGCCGTCGCGTTCGTCGCGCGCCGCTCGCTCGCCCGCGACGCGACGACCGGCCGGCCGCTCGCCCTCGGTGGCGCCGGTGTCGTCGCGCTGCTGGGCATCGTCCTGCTCGTCGTGACGTCCAACCGGGTCGTGCTCGGCGGTGGCGTCGAGCACGTGCTCCTCGCGTTCGGGCTCCCGCTGCTCGTCGTCGGTGCCCTGACGGTCCCGCGCGAGGTGCGCGCGTACTTCGCCGAGCACCGTCCGGTCCCGGCCGCTGCCGCCGGGGCGGCGGCGCAGGCGTACGTCTGGCAGCCGCCCGCGCCCAAGCCGGTCCGGCAGGCGCCCGTCGCGCCGTCCGGACCCGCGGCGGCGCAGCCGCCGGCCGGTTCCTACCCCGGGGCGCCGCACGGTGGTGCGGCGTACCCGGTGGCTGCGCAGACCGGTCCGGTCGCCGCGCAGCAGCCGGACCAGGGCCGCTGGGCGCCTGCAGGCGGCGACGCCACCGAGGTCCTCCCGGTCCAGCAGGTCGAGCCCGAGCGCAGCGGGTACGCGGCACGCCCGGGGCTCGACCCCGACCAGGGCCCCGCGACCGCCGTCATGCCGGCGTACCAGGAGGGCCAGCCGGGCACCGGCCCGCAGCCGACCGCGCAGCCCGGCGCCGGGTCGCCCGCGCAGGGCCACCAGGGGTATGGCCAGCAGGGATACCCCCAGCCGGGCTACCAGCAGCAGCCGCAGCAGGGCTACGGCGGTGGCTACGGGCAGCAGCCCACGGCGCAGCCGCAGCAGTCGTACTCCCCGCCCGCCCAGGTCCCGGGCTTCACGGCCGCCCAGGCGCTCGACCCGAGCACGCCGCTCGAGGTCCTCGCGCAGATCGTCCAGGACGCGCCGCACCTGCGTCCCCAGGTGGCGGCGAACCCGTCCACGTACCCGGCGCTGCTGGAGTGGCTCGGCAACCTCGGCGACCCCGCCGTCGACGCCGCGCTGCGCTCGCGCCGCTGACCGAGCGACGACGCCCGGTCGCCCTCCCTCGGAGGCGGCCGGGCGTCGTCGTGCCACCCGGCGAGAGGGACGGGCGGGGCCGAGCCCCGGACCTCCGCGGCCCGCGCGTGCGACGTGCCCGAGGAACGGACGTCCGCGGGGCACGGACCGCGGAGGAGTACAGTGGCGTCGTGCACCTAATGCGGCAGCTCCTCCTTCGTTGCCGCGGCGAGGCTCTCTAGCCGGTCCCTCGTCGCGGTGGTCGGTGTGCCGGCTGACACCCATCAGACGACCCGAAGGACCCACGATGAACGCCTCAGCCCCCTCCTCGACGCCGACCGCCACGGACGCGAACCCGCAGCAGCCGTCGGGCATGCCGATCCACAAGTACCTGCCGTTCCACCGGCAGATCGACGTGTCGGTGCCCGACCGCACGTGGCCCGACAAGCGCATCGAGACCGCCCCCCGCTGGTGCGCGGTGGACCTGCGCGACGGCAACCAGGCCCTCATCGAGCCCATGAACGCGGAGCGCAAGCTGCGCATGTTCGAGCTGCTCGTCGAGATGGGCTACAAGGAGATCGAGGTCGGCTTCCCGTCTGCCTCGCAGACCGACTTCGACTTCGTCCGGATGCTCATCGAGGAGGACCGCATCCCCGACGACGTCGTCATCCAGGTCCTGACGCAGTCGCGCGAGCACCTCATCGCCCGCACCTACGAGGCGATCAAGGGCGCGAAGCAGGCGATCGTCCACCTGTACAACTCGACGTCTGTGCTCCAGCGCGAGGTCGTGTTCCGCTCCGACCCCGAGGGCATCATCGCGATCGCCGTCGACGGCGCGCGGCTGTGCAAGAAGTTCGAGGAGACGGTCCCCGAGACCACGGTCTACTACGAGTACTCGCCCGAGTCGTACACGGGGACCGAGCTCGAGTTCGCCGCCCGCATCTGCAACGAGGTGCTCGACGTCTTCGAGCCCCGCCCGGACCGCAAGGTCATCATCAACCTGCCCGCGACGGTCGAGATGGCGACGCCCAACGTCTACGCCGACTCGATCGAGTGGATGAACCGGCACCTGAACCACCGCGAGAACGTCGTCCTGTCGCTGCACCCGCACAACGACCGCGGCACCGCGGTCGCCGCGGCCGAGCTGGGCTACCAGGCGGGCGCCGACCGCATCGAGGGCTGCCTGTTCGGCAACGGCGAGCGCACCGGCAACGTGTGCCTCGTGACGCTGGGGATGAACCTGTTCAGCCAGGGCATCGACCCGCAGATCGACTTCTCCGACATCGACCACGTGCGCCGCACCGTCGAGTACTGCAACCAGCTCGGCGTGCCCGAGCGCCACCCCTACGCCGGCGACCTCGTCTTCACGGCGTTCTCCGGCTCGCACCAGGACGCCATCAAGAAGGGCTTCGACGCGATGGCCGCCCACGCGGAGGCCGAGGGCAGGACGGTCGACGACCTCGTCTGGGCCGTCCCGTACCTGCCGATCGACCCCAAGGACGTCGGCCGCTCCTACGAGGCCGTCATCCGCGTCAACTCGCAGTCCGGCAAGGGCGGCATCTCCTACCTGCTGAGGTCGGAGCGCCACCTCGACCTGCCGCGGCGCCTGCAGATCGAGTTCAGCCAGGCGGTGCAGCACCACACCGACCAGCAGGGCACCGAGGTCACGGGCGACGACATCTGGCGGATCTTCTCCGACGAGTACCTGCCCGTCGAGCCCGACTCCGGCCTGGAGCCGTGGGGTCGGCTCAAGCTGCGCTCCACGCGCGCGTCGTCGAGCGAGGACGGTCCGGACACCCTGAGCGTCGACGTGCTCGACCGCGGCGAGGAGCTGACGCTCGAAGGCACGGGCAACGGCCCGGTCGCGGCGTTCGTCGACGCGATCGCGCAGGTGGGCGTCGACGTCCGCGTGCTCGACTACGCCGAGCACGCCCTGTCCGAGGGCGGCGACGCGCTCGCCGCCGCCTACGTCGAGTGCCAGGTGGGCGACGACGTCCTGTGGGGCGTCGGGATCGATCCGTCGATCACGACCGCCTCGCTCAAGGCCATCGTGTCCGCGGTGAACCGCGCGGAGCGCACCGCCTCCTGAGACGCAACGCAGCCCCCGCCCGACCCGTCGGGTGGGGGCTGCGTCGTGCTGACGAAAAGCGAGAAGTCGCCCCCGCCGGCAGCCTGGGAGGGGCACCTTCTCGCATCTCACGACCGGGGGCCCGGTGTGGGTCGGCACGGGGCGTGGGTGGGATGGCGGACAATAGGGGCGTGGTGCTGTACCGAGACGACGCGATCGTGCTGCGCGCCCAGAAGCTGGGCGAGGCGGACCGCATCGTCACCCTCCTGACGCGCGAGCACGGGAAGGTGCGCGCCGTCGGCAAGGGCGTGCGTCGCACGTCGTCCCGGTTCGGGGCGCGGCTGGAGCCGTTCATGGTCGTCGACGTCCAGCTCTACGCGGGGCGGTCCCTGGACACGGTGACGCAGGCGGAGACGATCGGCCCGTACGCGCGGCGGATCTGCGAGGACTACGGTCTGTACACGGCGGGCGCCGTGATGCTCGAGACCGCGGAGCGGCTCGTCGCCGACGAGAGAGAACCCGCCGTGCAGCAGTACTGGCTGCTCGCGGGGGCGCTCCGGGCGCTGTCCGAGCAGACGCACGCCCCCGGCCTGGTGCTGGACTCCTACCTCCTGCGCGCGCTCGCCGTCGCCGGCTGGGCGCCGTCGTTCGAGGACTGCGCACGGTGCGGCGAGCCGGGCCCCCACCACGCGTTCGCCGTCGCGCAGGGGGGCGCGGTGTGCTCGCGCTGTCGTCCGCCCGGGTCGACGGCACCCGCCCCCCAGACCTTCGCCCTCCTCGCCGCGCTGCTCGCGGGGGAGTGGGAGACTGCCGACGCCTCGGACGCGCGGCACCGCAAGGAAGCGAGCGGCCTCGTGGCCGCCTACAGCCAATACCACCTGGAGAGAACGTTGCGATCACTGCGCATGGTCGAGCGGGACGCGCCCGCCGCCCCGTCTGCCGCCTCGCCCGCGGGGCCGGTCGGCGTCGTCGCCGACCGCCGGGGTGCGGGGGCGGACGCCTGATGGCGAAGCGGACCTACGCGGCGCCGTTCCCGCACCCGAGCGGTGCGCGGCCCCCGGCGATCCCGGCGCAGTTCGTGCCGAACCACGTGGCCGTCGTCATGGACGGCAACGGCCGCTGGGCCAACGCGCGCGGGCTGCCGCGCACCGCGGGCCACGAGGCCGGCGAGGCGGCGCTGCTGGACGTCGTCGCGGGGGCGATCGAGATCGGCGTCAAGCACGTGTCGGCGTACGCGTTCTCGACGGAGAACTGGAAGCGCTCGCCCGACGAGGTGCGGTTCCTCATGGGCTTCAACCGCGACGTCATCCGGCGACGTCGTGACGAGATGGACTCGTGGGGAGTCCGCGTGCGCTGGGCAGGGCGTCGTCCTCGCCTCTGGGCGTCGGTGATCAAGGAGCTCGAGGTCGCGGAGGAGCAGACGAAGGAGAACGACGTCTGCACCCTGACGATGTGCGTCAACTACGGCGGGCGCGCGGAGATCGCCGACGCCGCGGCCGCCATCGCGCGCGAGGTCGCCGCGGGGCGGCTCGACCCCGGCAAGGTCACCGAGCGGACGATCCAGCAGCACCTCGACGAGCCCGACCTGCCGGACGTCGACCTCTTCCTGCGCAGCTCGGGCGAGCAGCGCACGTCCAACTTCATGATCTGGCAGGCCGCCTACGCGGAGCTCGTGTTCCTCCCCGAGCCGTGGCCCGATGTCGACCGCCGGTCGCTGTGGCGCGCGGTCGAGGAGTACGCGCGGCGCGACCGTCGCTACGGCGGTGCGGTGGACGCGGTGGGCGGCACGGTCTGACGTCGTGCGCTCGCCGTGCGGGGCGCGCCGGTCGTCGTCGGGACGCCGTGGGCGCCGGCCGGTAGCGTGCGCGGCATGGCTCTGAGCATCGGCATGGTGACCGTCGACTCCACCGACCCGCGACCGCTCGCGCACTGGTGGGCGCGCCAGCTCGGCGGGCGGGTCGTCGACGAGTCGGACGGATGGTTCCTCGAGGTCGTGCCCGCCGAGGGGGTGACCGCACCCGTCCTCGGCTTCCAGCGCGTCGAGGACCCGACCCCCGGCAAGAACCGCCTGCACCTCGACCTCGGCGCGTCCGACCGCGAGGCGGACGTCGCCGCGCTCGTGGCGGACGGCGCGACGTTCGTCGCGGAGCACACGGTCCCGGGCTACCGCTGGGCCGTGCTCGCGGACCCGCAGGGCAACCAGTTCTGCGTCGGCGCGGCCGACGGCTCCGCGACGACGGTCGGCTGAGGCGCCGGGGGACGTCCGGTCCGTCAGCCGGCGAGCACGTCGAGCCGGGCGGCGAGCTCGACCGGTCGGCTGAGCGCCACGAGGTGCCCGCCGGGCAGCGTCTCGACGTCGGCGCCCAGGCGCTCGCGCGCGACGGCGCGCTGGAAGGCCACGGGGAAGAGGCGGTCGTCGTCACCCTGGAGCACGACCGTGGGCGCTGTCGGCCAGGCGCGGGCCGGCCAGGGCTCGGCGAACGAGCGTTCGGACGGCTGCCGGTCGCTGCGCTGCACGGCGGCCGCGACCGCCTCGGGCACGTCGTGGAGGAAGTCGTCCACGGGGTCGAACGGCCCGAGGCCCGTCGCGGCACGGCGCGCTGCGTGGTCCGTCGCGCGCCACCAGTCGGCGCCCGACTCGCCCGGCAGCGGGATCATCGGGTTGAGCAGCACGAGCAGGCGGACCGGATCGCGCTCGCACACGAGCGGGCCCACGTACGCGCCCATGGACTGGGCCACGACGACGAGGTCGTCCCGCTCGGCGGGTCCGGCCGCGCGGTGCAGGGTCTCGACGGCGACGTCGGTGAGGTCGGCCCAGCCGTAGGCCTCGTCGTGCTGGGGCAGGTCGACGGGGACCGGGAGGTGACCGAGCCGGGCGAGCTCGGGCGCGAGCAGGTCCCAGTACGCGGGGTCGCCGCCGGCGCCGGGCAGCAGGAGGAACGTGGTCATGCCCGTTCGGACGGTCGGGCGCGCGTCATCTCATCGGTCGAGGCGCGGCGCGTCCTGCGTGTCCTGGACGCGGGGGTCGAGGACGAGACCGTCTCCCTCGAGGGCGGCGATCGCACCCGCCGGAGCGACGGTCTCCCGGGCGGCGCGGCGTCGAACCATGACGACCACCCCGACGGCCACGCCGACGACCAGCAGGACCAGGGCCGCGACGCCCCACGGCGACCCGGTCGCCGCGGCGAAGGCGGCCGTCCACACGGCCCAGCCGACGGTCGCGTAGATGGTCGCGTGGACCGCGCACCCGAGCGTCATCGCGGCGAGGTAGCGGCCGAACGGCATCCGGACGACCCCCGCGGCGGCGTTCACGACGGTCTTGGTCCCGGTCGCGAGGAAGGACACGGGGACGGCGAGGACGCCCCAGCGGCGGACGGTCTCGATCCCGCGCGCCGCCGAGCGTCCGGACAGCCAGGCGTGGACGCGCGCGACCCACGGCTTCACGGGCCGCGTGCGGTCGAGCGTCCACGTCGTGACGAGTCGCGCGATCCAGTACGTCGCCTGCGTCCGCACGAACGCGATCGCGAAGAAGAACGCGAAGAGCGCGGCGAACGGGGCGCCGTCCAGCGCGTCGGGCACGGCTCAGTCCCGCGCGGAGGCGCGTGCGCACCCCGCGCACGTGCCGAACAGCTCGATCGTGTGCTGGATGTCGACGAACCCGTGCGACGTGCCCACCTGGTTGGCCCACGTCTCGACGGTCGGGCCGTCGATCTCGACCGTGCGGCCGCACGTGCGGCACACGAGGTGGTGGTGGTGCTCGCGGCGCTCGCACCGGCGGTAGAGGTTCTCCCCCTCCTCGGTGCGCAGCACGTCGACGTCGCCGCCGTCCGCGAGGCTCTGGAGCGTGCGGTAGACGGTCGCGAGCCCCACGTTGTCCCCGCGGGTGCGCAGGATCTCGTGGAGCTGCTGGGCGCTGCGGAAGTCGTCGAGGTCCTCGAGAGCGTCCGAGACGGCGGCGCGCTGCCGGGTCATGCGCTGCACGTGTCACCTCCGGGTGTGCGGTTCGACGCCCCCGAGGGTACGAGGTCGAGCTCGACGTCGTCGGGGATGTCCGGGTGCGGGTCGCGCGCCACGCGCGGGCGTCGGCGGACCCACAGCGGCCGCAGGACGGCGACGAGCAGGTAGGTCGCGATCGCGAGGACCACGATGGTCGCACCCGGCGAGACGTTGTTCCAGTAGGTGAAGGACAGCCCCACGACGCACACGACCACGCCGACGACCGACGCGACGAGCATCGTCCGGCGGAACGAGCGCGTGACGAGCTGCGCGACCGCGACGGGCACGATCATCAGCGCGCTCACGAGCAGCAGCCCGACGACCCGCATCGACACCGTCACGGTGAGCGCGGCGACGACGGCGACGGCGATGTTGAGCGTGCGCACGGGCAGGCCCGACGCGCGCGCGAACTCCTCGTCGTGGCTCACGGAGAACAGCGCGGCGCGCAACCCGACCCCGACGAGCAGGATCACCGCGCTGAGCACGACGGTGAGGACGAGGTCCGACGCCGTGACGGTCGAGATGGAGCCGAAGAGGTACTGCATGAGGCTCCCGGACGAGCCGCCCGCGAGGCCGATGAGCAGGACGCCGCCCGCGATGCCGCCGTAGAAGAGCAGCGCGAGCGCGAGGTCGCCGCTCGTGCGGCCGCGCTCGCGCACGACCTCGATGGCGACCGCACCGAGCACGGCGGCGACCACCGCGCCGGGGATCGCGAGCGCGTCGTTCGGGACGACGCCCATCGCGGCCCCGACGAGCCACCCGAGCGCGACGCCGGTGAGGGCGACGTGCCCGATGCCGTCGCCGAGGAGCGAGAGCTTGCGCTGCACGAGGTACGTGCCCACCACGGGCGCGCTGACGCCGACCAGGAGCGCGGCGAGGAGGGCGCGCTGCATGAGCGGGTCGGTGAGCATGAGGGAGATCTCGGAGAACAGCGTGGTCATGAGGCCGTCCTGGGTGCGTGACCCGCGGCGAGGTCGGGGTTCAGGGTGTCGGTGAGGCCCGTCTCCGGACCGGCGGTGCGGTTGTCGGTGTCCGCGGGCTCGTGCGGGTGGAGGTGCTGGTGCGTGGCGCCCGCGTGGGTCGACGACGCGCGGGGCGGGGCGCCGTCGTGCACGACGCGGCCGTGCCGCAGCACGACGGCGCGCTCGATGAGCGGGGCGAGCGCGCCGAGCTCGTGGAGGACGACGAGCACCGTGAGCCCGTCGCCGACGAGCCGCGTCATGGTCGCGGCGAACGACTCCTGGCTGGGCTTGTCCACGCCGGCGACGGGCTCGTCGAGGACGAGGAGGTCGGGCCGGCGGACCAGGGCGCGCGCGATGAGCACGCGCTGCTGCTGGCCGCCCGACAGCTCGGCGGTGGAGTCGTCCGCGCGGTCGGCGAGCCCGACGAGGTCGAGCGCCTCGACCGTGCGCGCACGCCAGCCGCGGGGGAGCCGGAGGCGGCCGCCGCCGAGGAGCCCGGAGGCGACGACCTCGGACGCCGTGGACGGCATGCCCGACGGCGCGGCGACGCGCTGCGGCACGTAGCCCAGACGTTGCCAGGGCAGGCGAGGACCGAGCGGCGCGCCGAACAGGTCGACGGAGCCGCGGGACAGCGGGACGATCCCGACGAGCGCCCGCACGAGCGTCGACTTGCCCGACCCGTTGGCACCGAGGACCGCGACGACCTCGCCGGCGCCGACGGTCAGGTCGATCCCGCGCAGGATCTCGCTCCCGCCGAGGGTCACGTGGACGTCGCGCGCGGCGACGAGCTCTGCCGCGCCCGTCATGAGCAGGCGAGGCCGGAGGTGAGCGCCTCGAGGTTGGACTCCATGACCTCACGGTAGTCCGTCGCACCGTCGGCGAGGCTCTCGATCGGGTCGAGGAGGGCGGTCTGCACGCCGAGGTCGTCGGCGAGCGTCTGGGTCACCTTGGGGCTCACGAGCGTCTCGAAGAAGATCGTGGTCACGCCGTTCTCGCGGACGATCTCGCCGACCTCGCGCAGGCGCGCGGGCGACGGCTCGGCCTCGGGGTCGATGCCCGAGACGCCCACCTGGTGCAGGTCGTAGCGCTCCGCCAGGTACCCGAACGCCTCGTGCGACGTCACGAGCGTCGCCCCCGAGCACGGCGCGAGCGCCTCGGCGAGCTCGGTGTCGAGGTCGTCGAGGTCGGCGGTGAGGGCGGCGGCTCCGGCGGCGTAGTCGTCCGCGTGGTCGGGGTCGATCGCGGAGAGCTCGTCGGCGACGGCGTCGCCGACGGCGGCGAGGCGCGTCGGGTCGAGCCAGAAGTGCGGGTCGGTCGCGCCGTGGTCGTGGCCGTCGCCGGACTCGTCCGCGTGCTCGGCGTGCTCTTCCGCGCTCTCGTCGGCGTGCTCGCCCTCGCCACCGGGGTGCTCCTCGAGCCCGGCGGACTCGGCGGCGTCCACGACGTGCTCCGGGGCGCGCTGCTCGATGCCCTCGTCGACGGCGGGCTGGAAGCCGGAGAGGTAGACGACGAGGTCGGCGTCGCCGATCGCACGCACCTGGGCGGGCGCGAGCTCGAGGTCGTGCGGCTCGGCCGCGGGCGGGGTGAGGTTGGAGACGTCGACGTGCTCGCCGCCGACCTGCTCGACGACGTACTGGAGCGGGTAGAACGACGCGAGCACCTGGAGGCGCCCGTCGTCGCTGCCGCCGGCGCCGGGGGAGTCGCCGGGGGAGCACGCCGCGACGAGCGCGGCCGTGGCGAGGGCGGCGGTGGTGGCGAGGGCGCGACGGCGCCGAGCGGGGGAGCGGTGCATGACCACCAGTGTCCGCCTTCTTGAGAATGAATGTCAAAACCGATCCCGGTGAGGCCGGTCACGGCCGGGTACGCTGGTCGGTCGGCGCCCGTGCGGGCGCCGCCCACCCGTCCAGCCCCCACGAGCCACGTGCGGGGCCGTGAGCACCAGGAGTGATGTCCGTGGCCGCAGCGCCCTCACCCACCGCCCGTCTCGACGCCGTCGTCTCCCTCGCCAAGCGGCGTGGGTTCGTCTTCCCCTCGGGCGAGATCTACGGCGGTACCCGCTCCGCCTGGGACTACGGGCCGCTCGGCACCGAGCTCAAGGAGAACATCAAGAAGCAGTGGTGGCGCGCCATGGTCACCAGCCGCGACGACGTCGTCGGCCTCGACTCGTCCGTCATCCTCCCGCGGCAGGTGTGGGTGGCCTCGGGCCACGTCGGCGTCTTCACCGACCCGCTCACGGAGTGCCTGCACTGCCACAAGCGGTTCCGTGAGGACCAGATGATCGAGGAGTTCGAGGAGAAGAAGGGCCGCGCTCCCGAGGGCGGCCTCGCCGAGATCGTGTGCCCCAACTGCGGCACGCGCGGGCAGTGGACCGAGCCCCGCGACTTCAACATGATGCTCAAGACCTACCTCGGCCCGGTCGAGGACGAGTCCGGTCTGCACTACCTGCGCCCCGAGACGGCGCAGGGCATCTTCGTGAACTTCGCCAACGTCATGGGCGCGAGCCGCAAGAAGCCGCCGTTCGGCATCGGCCAGATCGGCAAGTCGTTCCGCAACGAGATCACGCCCGGCAACTTCATCTTCCGCACGCGCGAGTTCGAGCAGATGGAGATGGAGTTCTTCGTCGAGCCCGGCACGGACGCCGAGTGGCACCAGTACTGGATCGACACGCGCACCGACTGGTACGTCGACCTCGGCATCGCGCGCGACAACCTGCGCCTGTACGAGCACCCGCAGGAGAAGCTCTCGCACTACTCGACCCGCACGGTCGACATCGAGTACCGGTTCGGCTTCTCCGGCTCGGAGTGGGGCGAGCTCGAGGGCATCGCGAACCGCACGGACTTCGACCTCAAGACCCACGCCGAGCACTCGGGCAAGGACCTGTCGTACTTCGACCAGACCAAGAACGAGCGCTGGGTCCCCTACGTCATCGAGCCGGCGGCGGGTCTCACCCGCTCGCTCATGGCGTTCCTCGTCGAGGCGTACACCGAGGACGAGGCGCCGAACGCGAAGGGCGGCGTGGACACGCGCACCGTCCTGCGCCTCGACCACCGCCTCGCGCCGGTCAAGGCCGCCGTGCTCCCGCTGAGCCGCAACGAGCAGCTCTCGCCCAAGGCGAAGGATCTCGCGACGGAGCTCCGCAAGTACTGGAACGTCGACTTCGACGACGCCGGCGCCATCGGCCGCCGGTACCGCCGTCAGGACGAGATCGGCACGCCGTTCTGCATCACCGTCGACTTCGACACGCTCGACGACCAGGCCGTGACGATCCGGCACCGCGACTCGATGGCCCAGGAGCGCGTGGCGCTCGACAAGGTCACCGAGTACCTCGCCGGGCACCTGCTCGGCGCCTGACCGTCCGACCGGCCGCGCGGGGAGTCCGCGCGCCGGGCACGCAGGAGGGGCGGGACCTCGCGGTCCCGCCCCTCCGTCGCGTCGTCCGGGACGCGTCGCCCCCTGCGGCCTCGCGCTAGCGGGCCGCCCCCTTCGCCCGGTTGAGCAGGCCGACCACGAGGCTCACGACCAGCACGATGATGCCGATCCAGATGAGGATCCATGCGGCCTTGATAGCGACACCGAGGATGAGCAGCACGGCGCCGACGATGACCAGGATGAGCCAGAGAGGCATGTCGTCCCTTTCGTCCGGGTCCGGCCTGGATCGCCGGACCTTCCCACCGTCACACGGGTCGCGACCACTCGCGCGTTCAGAGACCCTCGCGGGGAAGCGCCGACCGGATGGGAGAATGGAGCGCGTGACTGCTCCCGCCCCCGCACTCAGCACGACGCCCGACACGGTCGCCGGCACCGCTCCCGCCGGTGCCGGGCGGCTGCTCGCACCCCTGCGGATCGGTCCGATCGTCGTCGACACCCCGGTTGTGCTCGCCCCGATGGCGGGCGTCACGAACCGCGCCTTCCGCACGCTGTGCCGCGAGGCCGGCGCGAGCGGCGGCGACGACCCCGGTCTCTACGTGGCCGAGATGGTGACGAGCCGTGCGCTCGTCGAGCGCAACACCGAGGCGCTGCGCATCGTGACGTTCGGTGCGGACGAGACGCCGCGCTCCGCGCAGGTGTACGGCGTCGACCCGGCGACCGTGCGCGAGGCCGTGCGCATCATCGTCGCCGAGGACCGCGCCGACCACGTCGACCTCAACTTCGGCTGCCCGGTCCCCAAGGTGACGCGCAAGGGCGGGGGAGCGGCGCTGCCCTGGAAGCGCGACCTGTTCACCGCGATCGTGCGGGGCGCCGTCGAGGCGGCGCGCCCCTACGGCGTGCCGGTGACCGTGAAGATGCGCAAGGGCATCGACGACGACCACCTCACCTACCTCGAGGCCGGCCGGATCGCCGAGGGCCTGGGCGTCGCGGCCGTCGCGCTGCACGCCCGCACCGCCGCCGAGCACTACTCCGGCACCGCGGACTGGACCGCGATCGCGCGCCTCAAGGAGGCCGTGACGAGCGTGCCGGTGCTCGGCAACGGCGACATCTGGTCCGCCGAGGACGCGGTCCGCATGGTGCAGGAGACGGGCTGCGACGGGGTCGTCGTCGGCCGCGGTTGCCAGGGTCGTCCCTGGCTGTTCGCCGACCTCGCCGCCGCGTTCGCGGGCCGTCCCGAGCGCGTGCGCCCCGGGCTGCGCGAGGTGGCCGACACGATCTACCGTCACGGCGAGCTCATGATCGACTACTTCGACGGCGACGAGGGCAAGGGCATGCGCGACCTGCGCAAGCACATGGCCTGGTATCTCAAGGGCTACGCCGTGGGCGGCGACGCGCGCCGCGCGCTCGCGATGGTCTCGACGCTCGCCGAGCTGCGCGCTCTCCTCGACGACCTCGACCAGGACGCGCCCTACCCCGGCGAGGCCGCCGAGGGGCAGCGCGGTCGCGCCGGGTCGCCCAAGACGCCGCACCTGCCCTACGGCTGGCTCGACTCGCGCGAGCTCGACGCGGAGCACGAGGAGCGCCTGCGCGAGGCCGAGCTGAGCGTCTCCGGCGGCTGACGCCGGTCGGGCGACGCGAACGAGGGGACCACGGTGCGGTTCGAGGGGCGGCCGTCGTGGCGACTGTCGGTGTCGGACGACGGAGACCTCGGCCTGCTGCTCTGGGTCCGCGACGCGCTCGCGCTCGCCGTCTCGGCCGACGACGCGCCGCCGCGCAGCGAGCCGGGACCGCCCGACCGGTCGGCACTGGTCCCCGCGGACGAGCGCGACGCCGCGGCGTCGCGGTGGATCGCCTGGTGGCGGGCCGCCCTCGCGTTCGAGGCCGTCGGCCGGACGCAGGAGCCGCCGGCGGGGGAGGACGCGTTCCTCGGCTGGGTCCGCGCGCGGTCCGTGGCGCGGGACGCCATCGGTTCACCGCCCGCGTTCGCGGCGCTGGACGACGTGCCCGCGCTGCGTGACGCCGTCGCGCACCTGTTCCCCGAGGCGCACCGCGCCCTCGCGGCGCGCGAGGCGAACCGCGCCAGGGCGCTGCACCGACGAACGGCGGCGGACGACCGTCGAGCGCTCGTTGGGGACGTGGCCCGCACGCACGGCGTCGGGATCGGTGAGGTGCGCGGCGCCGTGCTCCTGGTCCCGGTCGCCGGACCATGGTGGCGCGTCGCCGCCCCGGGGGCGGTCGTGTGCTCCGCGTCCGCCTACGTCGACGACGCGGCGTTCGCGGCCGAGGTGGTCCGTGTCGCGTTCGAGTCCGGGCTGCGGGCATGAGGACGGCCGGGGCCCTCGCGGACCCCGGCCGTGCTCGGCTCAGCCGCTCAGCGCGCGCGCAGCCACACCGTCGTGTCGGACGGGACGCGCACCTGCGGGTCGGCCGAGCGGTCGGTGAGCACCGGGCCCGACGCGACGAGCACCTCGGTGCCGCGCGGCAGCACGACGGGCTCCGGGCCGAGGTTGGCGAGGACGACGACGTCGCGGTTGCGCAGCGCGACGACGTCCACGGAGTCCGCGTAGTCCTCGACCCACGCGAGGGTGCCCGAGCCGAGGCGCTCCGCGCGGCGCGTCGCGAGGGCGGTGCGGTACGTCTCGTAGGTCGAGCCCTCGACGCCGCGCTGCGCGTCGGCGGCGTAGCGCGCGTAGGACGCGGGCTGGGGGAGCCACGTCTTCCCGGACGGGCCGAAGCCGAACCCGTCGGCGTCCGCGTGCCAGGGGATCGGGATGCGGCAGCCGTCGCGGCCCGCCTCGGCGCCCTGGGTCCGGAAGAACGCGGGGTCCTCGCGCACGTCGTCGGGCAGCGCGGTGTGCTCGGGCAGGCCCAGCTCCTCGCCCTGGTAGAGGTACGACGACCCGGGCAGGCCGAGCATGAGCAGCGACGCGGCGCGCGCCCGGCGCAGGCCGAGCTCCTCGTCGGGCTGCGGGTCGTGCGCGAAGATCCCGTTGGGGCGCAGACCCGGGTCGGCGAGGCCGAGGCGCGACGCGTGCCGCACGACGTCGTGGTTCGACAGGACCCACGTCGTGGGAGCGCCGACCTCGTCGTTCGCACGCAGCGACGCCGCGATCACGGTGCGCAGCGGCGCCGCCGACCACGCGGTGGTGAGGAAGGAGAAGTTGAACGCCTGGTGCATCTCGTCCGGGCGGACGTAGCGCGCGAGGCGCGAGAGCGGCTCGACCCACGCCTCGGCGACCAGGGCGCGGTCGCCGTCGTACTCGGCGAGGACGCGGTGCCACGCACGGTAGATCTCGTGGACGCCGTCCTGGTCGAACATCGGGCCGGAGTTGCCGGCGCCCGTGGACCCGTCCTCGGGGGCGCCCGGGTCGGTCTCCTCCTCGGCGGTGCCCTCCACCATGGACACCGTGCCGTCCCAGTCGGGCAGGCCGTCGGCCTTGATCATGCCGTGCGCGACGTCGACGCGGAACCCGTCCACGCCCTTGTCGAGCCAGAAGCGCAGGACCTGCTCGAACTCCTCGCGGACCTCCGGGTTGTCCCACGCGAGGTCCGGCTGGGTCGAGTCGAACAGGTGCAGGTACCACTGGCCCGGGGTCTCGCCCTCGGCGCCCGTGACGGGGTGCGCGTCGGGACCCGCGGTCACGCGGGTCCACGCGGGGCCGCCGAAGATCGACTGCCAGTTGTTCGGGGGCAGCTCGCCGTGCTCGCCCTCGCCCTCGCGGAACACGTAGCGCGCGCGCTCGGGCGAGCCCTCGGGCGCGGCGAGCGCCGCCTGGAACCACGCGTGCTGGTCCGAGGTGTGGTTCGGGACGAGGTCGACGATCACGCGGATGCCGCGGGCGTGCGCCTGGGTGAGCAGCTCGTCGAAGTCGGCGAGCGTGCCGAACAGCGGGTCGACGTCGCGGTAGTCGGCGACGTCGTAGCCGGCGTCCTTCTGGGGCGAGCGGTAGAACGGGCTCAGCCACACCGCGTCGATCCCGAGCTCGGCGAGGTGGTCGAGCCGGGACGTGATGCCGGGAAGGTCGCCGATGCCGTCGCCGTCGCCGTCCGCGAAGGAGCGGGGGTAGACCTGGTAGATCACGGCGTCGCGCCACCACTCGGGCGCCTCGCCGGGGCCGGCGTGCACGAGCGCCCCGGTGCTGAAGGGCGCGGGCGCGGTGGTGGTGGCGGTCGGCGTCGAATCGATACGAGTCATCGAGCTGTCGGTCCTCACGTGCGTGGTGTCGGGGTTCTCGGGGGGATCGCTCGGCAGGCGGAGCGGGGGTGACGCGACCCGCTGTCGAGTGTAAGCGCTTGCGGTGACGAGTCGACGGCGTGCGGCCCGGGCCGGCGTCGCGACGTCCGTCGGCGCCGGGCGTGCAGCCGCGGCGCGTCGCCGTCAGGCGGTGGGCGAGCCCGTCGTCGGGGCGGCGCCCGTGGAGTCGCGGACGATGAGCTCGGGCTGGAACAGCAGCTCGGACCGCGGCGCCCGCTCGCCCGCGATCTCGGTGAGCAGCGCGCTCACCGCGGCGTGCGCCATCGCGTTCACGGGCTGGCGCACCGTGGTCAGGGGCGGGTCGGTGAAGGCGATGAGCGGCGAGTCGTCGTAGCCCACGACCGAGACGTCCTGGGGTACGCGCAGGCCGCGCGAGCGGGCCGCGCGGATCGCGCCGAGGGCCATGAGGTCGGAGCCGCAGACGATCGCGGTGTGGCCCGAGTCGATGAGCTCCCCGGCGGCCGCCTGGCCGCCCTCGACGGTGTAGAGCGTGACGACGACGTGCTGCGCCGCCTCGGACTCGTCGGCCACGAGGCCGTGGCGCACGAGCGAGTCGGCGAAGCTCGCGAGCTTGCGCTGGGCCGGGACGAAGCGGTCGGGCCCGATCGCGAGCCCGACGCTGCGGTGTCCCAGCGAGACGAGGTGGCGCACCGACAGCTCGACGCTCGCGACGTCGTCGGGCGAGACGAACGGCGCGTCGATGCCCTCGGCGAACCCGTTGACCAGCACGATCGGGATGCCGCGGCTGCGCAGGCGCTCGTAGCGCTCGTGGCTCGCCTGCGTGTCGGCGTGCAGGCCGGAGACGAAGACGATGCCGTCGACCGCGTGGTCCATGAGCATGTCGACGTAGTCGTCCTCGGTGGTCCCGCCGGGCGACTGCGTGCACAGGAGCGGGGTGTACCCGTGCTCCGACAGCAGCGACTCGATCGTCTGGGCGAACGCGGGGAAGACCGGGTTCGTCAGCTCGGGGACGACGAGGCCGACGAGGCCGGCCGAGCGGGTGCGCAGCGTCGAGGGGCGTTCGTAGCCCAGCACGTCGAGCGCGGCGAGGACCGCCTGGCGGGTCTCGCTCGCGACGCCGGGCTTCCCGTTGAGGACGCGCGAGACCGTCGCGGTGGAGACGCCGGCCTGGGCGGCGAGATCGCTGAGACGGGTGCGCACATGGGGAAGCGTAGGGGACACCGGACCTCCTCGTCCTGGTCGTCCGGTCGGTGGGCCGCGAGCCTCCGTGCGGAGGCGCGCCGACCCGTCGGCCGGGGGAGGCGGGGCGGACGCCGGACGGCGCCCTGCAAAGCGTTGCATGAAAGTTACCGCAACGACTTGCATCGGTGCCACCTCGCGCTCTACCGTCGTCGCATCAGGGCCACGGTCGGTGCGAAACCGACGTCGGCCGCCACCGCACTGCAACATGCTGGGAGTGACCACTGATGCGACGGAGCATCCTTCTTGCCGCCGCGCTGACCACGACGTTGGCGCTGGCCGCCTGCTCGTCCGGCGGCTCGGGAGACGAGAGCACCGACGAGCCGAGCGCCGAGGACACCTCCGCCGGCGGCACGCTCACCGTCTGGGTCGACGAGACCCGCCAGGACGCCGTGACCGCGGCAGCCGAGTCCTTCGAGGCCGAGACGGGCACTTCCGTCGAGGTCGTCCTCAAGAACTTCGAGGACATCCGTGCGGACTTCCTCGCGCAGGTCCCGACCGGCGAGGGTCCCGACATCACGGTCGGCGCGCACGACTGGCTCGGTGAGCTCACGACGAACGGCGTCGTGGCGCCGCTCGAGCTCGGCGACAAGGCGGCCGACTTCGAGGACGTCTCGATCGAGGCGTTCACGCAGGACGGCCAGGTCTACGGCCTGCCCTACGCGATCGAGAACATCGCCCTGATCCGCAACACCGCTCTCGCGCCGACCGCTCCGGCGACGTGGGACGAGGCCGTCGCCGCCGGCCAGGCCGCGGGGACGCAGTTCCCGATCCTGGTCCAGTCGGACGGCGACAAGGGTGACCCGTACACCCACTACCCGTTCCAGACGTCGTTCGGTGCCCCGGTCTTCACGCAGAACGAGGACGGCAGCTACACGTCCGAGCTCGCGATGGGCGGCCCCGAGGGCCAGGCGTTCGCGCAGTGGCTCGGCGCGCAGGGCGCGGCCGGCGTGCTCAGCCAGGACACCACGTACGACATCGCCGTCGAGGCGTTCAAGAACGGCCAGTCCCCGTTCATCGTCGGCGGCCCGTGGATGATCGACTCGTTCGAGGGCATGGACCTGTCGATCGACCCGATCCCGACCGCGGGCGGGCAGCCCGCGCAGCCGTTCGTCGGCGTCCAGGGCTTCTACCTCAGCGCCGAGAGCAAGAACGCGATCGTCGCGAACGACTTCCTCGTCAACTTCCTCTCGACCGAGGAGGCGCAGCTCGCCCTCTACCAGGCAGGCAACCGTCCGCCGGCGCTGACGGTCGCGGCCGACTCCGCCTCGGCGGGTGACCCGATCGTCGCGGGCTTCCGGGCCGTCGGTGCCGAGGCCGTGCCGATGCCCTCGATCCCCGAGATGGCGTCCGTCTGGAGCTTCTGGGGCGTCACGGAGGCCGCGATCGTCAGCGGTGCCGACCCCGTCCCCACCTGGGACAAGATGATCGCCGACATCCAGGGCGCGATGGACTCCTGACCCGGCTCGGACCGGAACGCCGTCGCGGTGCGCAGGGTCACCTGCGCGCCGCGACGGCGTCACCGCCGGTCCGGCACCGGCCGCGACGCGGCACGACGACACTCGGGACGACGCGGGACGAACCGCGTCACGACCTCGGAGGCACCAGGATGTCCGCCCCACAGACCACGACCGACGCAGAAGTCGGCCCTCTCGGAACCGACGGGCCGCCGCCGCGGCGCACCCGTGGGTTGCGCGCGGCGGACGCCTCGCACGCGCGCGACTACAGCCCCGGCTTCTTCGTCAAGCTCGCGCTCATGGCCGTCGTCGACGCGCTCGGCGTGTACGTGGTCTGGTCCGCGTGGACGGCGGGCTCGTACGGGATCCTCGTGGCCAGCCTGGCGATGCTCGTCGTCGCCAACTGGGTGTACTTCTCGAAGCGCGCGCTGCCGCTCAAGTACATCCTTCCCGGGCTGCTCTTCCTCCTCGTCTACCAGATCTTCGTGGTCGGCTACACGGGGTACGTCGCATTCACCAACTACGGCACCGGGCACAACGCGACCAAGGAGCAGGCGGTCTCCGCGCTGCTGATCCAGAACGAGCGCCGTGTCGAGGGCTCTCCCTCGTCGGCCCTGACCGTGGTCGAGGACGGCGGCGCGCTCGGCTTCGCGGTCGTCACCGAGGACGGAGAGGTCGAGGCCGGGACGGCGGACCGGCCGCTCGCCGTCGTGGACGGCGCGACGGTCGAGGACGGGCGCGCGACCGACGTTCCCGGGTTCACCGTGCTGCCCCGCGACCAGGTGCTCCAGCGCCAGGCCGAGGTGACCGAGCTCCGCGTGCCCGTCTCGGACGACCCGGAGGACGGGTCGATCCGCACCACGGACGCGCGGACCGGCTATGTCTACACCTCGGCGCTCGAGTGGGACGCCGCGGCGGACACCATGACCGACACGACGACCGGGACCGTCTACACCCCGAACGACGAGGGCCAGTTCCAGGCCCCCGACGGCTCGACCCTCGCGGTCGGGTGGCGCGTGCCGGTCGGCTTCGACAACTTCGTCACCGCGTTCTCCGACGCCCGCTACGCGCAGCCGTTCGTCAAGATCCTCGTGTGGACGTTCGTCTTCGCGATCGGCTCGGTCGTCACGACGTTCCTGCTCGGCCTGTTCCTCGCGATCGTCTTCAACGACACGCGCATGCGCGGGCGCAAGGTCTACCGGACGCTCATGATCCTGCCGTACGCGATCCCGGGGTTCCTCGCCGCGCTGCTGTGGTCCGGGCTGCTCAACACGCGGTTCGGGTTCATCAACGAGGTGATCCTCGGCGGCGCGCACATCCCGTGGCTCACGGACCCGTGGCTCGCGAAGCTCTCGGTGCTCGGCGTGAACCTGTGGCTGGGCTTCCCCTACATGTTCCTCATCTGCACGGGCGCGCTGCAGTCGCTGCCGGGCGACGTCATGGAGGCGGCCAAGATCGACGGCGCCGGGCGCTGGCGGACGTGGCGGGCGATCACCCTCCCGCTCCTGCTCATCGCGACCGCGCCGCTGCTCATCTCGTCGTTCGCCTTCAACTTCAACAACTTCACGCTCATCTACATGCTCACCGGCGGCGGTCCACGGTTCGCCGACGCGTCCGTCCCGCTCGGCCACACCGACATCCTCATCTCGATGGTCTACTCGATCTCGGGTGTCGACGGGTCCGCCCAGAAGGACTTCGGTCTCGCGAGCGCGCTGTCGATCGTCATCTTCGTCATCGTGGGGACGATCTCGGCCATCGCCTTCCGCAGCACGCGCAAGTTCGAGGAGATCAGCTGACATGGCGACCACCCAGGCACCCCCCGTCGTCGGCGGTCGTCCCGCCCCGTCCGTGGCCTCGCGGAACCGGATGAAGCCGGGCCGCTGGTTCTCCGAGCTCGGCTGGCGGCACGTCGTCGGCGTGATCGCCGTCGTCTACGCCGCGTTCCCGCTCGTGTACGTCCTCTCGGCGTCCTTGTCGGAGAACGGGACGCTCACCGGCTCCAACATGCTCTTCTCCGACGTGAGCGGAGCGAACTACGCCCAGCTCGGCAGCACGATGTTCTGGACGTGGATGGGCAACACCCTCGTCATCGCGGTCGCGACGTCCGTCGGCACGGTCCTCATGGGCGCGGCCGCCGCCTACGCCTTCTCGCGCTTCCGGTTCGCCGGGCGCCGCATGGGCCTCACGTCGCTGCTCATCGTCCAGATGTTCCCGCAGATGCTCGCGTTCGTGGCGATCTTCCTGCTGCTCATCGGCCTCGGGAACGTCGTCCCGATCCTCGGCCTGAACAGCAAGATCGCGCTCATCGCCGTGTACCTCGGCGGCGCGCTCGGCGTGAACACGTTCCTCATGTACGGGTTCTTCAACACGGTCCCGCGCGAGCTCGACGAGGCCGCCAAGATCGACGGCGCCACGCACTCGCAGATCTACTGGACGATCATCCTGCGCCTGGTGGCGCCGATCCTCGCGGTCGTCGCGCTGCTGTCGTTCATCAGCACGTTCGGCGAGTTCATCATCGCGCGCATCGTCCTCACGTCCGAGCGCAACTGGACGCTTGCCGTCGGGCTCTACGGCTGGGTGTCGTCGCTCAAGGAGGCGAACTGGGGCCTGTTCACGGCCGGCGCCGTGATCTCCGCGCTGCCCGTGCTCGCGCTGTTCCTCTACCTGCAGAAGTACATCGTGGGCGGCCTCACGGCCGGCTCCGTGAAGGGCTGACCGCGTGCGCGACGTCGTCACCCCCGTCCCGCACCACGACGGCTCGGCGCTGTACGTCCCCGAGGGCGTCCCCGCCCTCGGGGACACGGTCCCCGTCCGCGTGCGCGTGCCCCGGTCCGCGGGCGTGCGCGACGTGTGGCTGCGCACCGTGCGCGACGGCGAGCCGCGCCTCGCCCCGGCGCGCCTCGACCGCTCGGACGGGCACGAGGACTGGTACGTCGCCGAGGTGCTCGTGCACAACCCCGAGACGGGGTACCGGTTCTTCCTCGACGAGGGCGAGCGCGGCTACCGCTGGCTCAACGGCCGCGGGGTGTGGGACCGCGACGTGCCCGACGCCGCGGACTTCCGCCTCACCGTCCACGAGGGCGCGCCCGCGTGGATGCGCGACGGCGTCGTCTACCAGGTCTTCCCGGACCGGTTCGCGCGCTCCGCCGCAGCCGACGGACGCCCGCTCCCCGAGTGGGCCGTCCCCGCGGCCTGGGGCGACGAGCCGCACGGCGCGGGGCCCGACGTCGGCACGCAGTACTACGGGGGCGACCTCACCGGGGTCGAGGAGCGGCTCGACCACCTCGTGGCGCTCGGCGTGACGACGCTCTACACGACGCCCGTCTTCCCGGGCCGCTCCAACCACCGCTACGACGCGAGCACGTTCGACCACGTCGACCCGCTGCTCGGCGGCGACGCCGCCTACGCCTCGCTGATCCGCGCCGCGCACGCGCGCGGGCTGCGCGTCATGGGCGACCTCACGACCAACCACACGGGCGCCGGACACGAGTGGTTCGCGCGGGCGCTCGCCGACCCCGGCGCGCCGGAGCGCGACTTCTACTACTGGACCGACGGCGAGCCCGGGTACGTGGGCTGGCTCGAGCAGGCGTCGCTGCCGAAGCTGTCGTACGGGTCGGCCGAGCTCGGGGCGCGCATGATCGACGGGCCCGGGTCCGTCGTCGGGCGCTACCTGGGCGAGCCGTTCGGCCTCGACGGCTGGCGGATCGACGTCGCGAACATGACCGGACGCTTCGGTGCGGAGGACCGCACGCTCGAGGTCGCGCGGCGCCTGCGCGCGACCATGCGGGCCGCGACCCCCGAGGCCGCGCTCGTCGCGGAGCACTTCCACGACGCGTCGGGCGACCTCGCGGGCGACGGCTGGCACGCGAACATGAACTACTCGGCGTTCACCCGCCCGGCCTGGACGTGGCTGTCGCCCGCGGACTCGCCCGTGCCCTACCTCGGGCTGCCGGTGCGCACGCCGCGGCGCGGCGGCCGCGACGTCGTGGCGACCATGCGCGAGTTCGACGCCGTGCTGCCGTGGCGCGTCACGGCGTCGCAGTGGAACATGCTCGGCTCGCACGACACCCCGCGCCTGCGCTCGATCGTCGGCTCGCGCGAGATGGTCGAGGTCGCGGCGACGCTCCTGCTCACCTATCCCGGCACGCCGGTCGTCTTCGCGGGCGACGAGGTGGGGCTCACGGGCCTCAACGGCGAGCACGGTCGCGCGACGATGCCGTGGGACGACGCGGCGACGGGTTCGGGCCGCTGGGACGCCGCGACGTTCGACCTGTACCGCGCCCTGATCGCCGTCCGGCGCGGCTCGGACGCGCTGCGCCACGGCGGCCTGCGCTGGGTGCACGTCGACGACGACGCCCTCGTCTACCTGCGTGAGACGCCCGAGGAGCGCGTGCTCGTCGCGCTCGCCCGCGCGCCGTGGGACGGCGTCACCCTGGACCCCGCGCTCGTGGGGCCCGGCGGGGCGGAGCGGCTGCACGGCTCGTTCGACCTCTCCAGACACGACGGCGGCGCGCGGCTCGCGGGCGACGGCCCGGCCGTCGGGGTGTGGCGCCTGGGCTGACCGCCCGTCCCGGGCGGCGCCACGGGCGTCCGGGGGCCCGGAGGGTCAGCCGAAGAGGTGCGCGACCTGGCGTACGGCGTCGTCGTACCGGGCGCGGTCGAACGTGAACGAGCCCAGCGCGGAGTAGTCCCACTCGGGCCGGAACGGCTGGGTGAGGTCGCGCCAGACGACGGTCGTCGCGTCGGCGTCGACCGTCACCTCGAACGGCCAGCACCCCGCCTCGTGGCAGTCGCACGCGAGCACCCACGCGTGCCCGCCCGACGGCATCCGTCCGCGGCCGTACCACTGGTGCGCGGCGTCGCCGTAGCGGAAGAACGCGGGGACCAGGCCGCCGTACGCGCCCGCGGGGGAGTAGCCGCGCGCCGACTCGTGCCGTCCGACGAGCTCGACGAGCGAGCGGCCGTCCACGTACGGGACGACCTCGACCAGGCCGTCGACGGTGACGGCCCGCAGCTCGAGCGCGTGCGCTGCACCCATGTGCGCGAGGCTACGCCCCAGCCCGGCAGCGCGCCGCCGAGAAGTGACTTCTCGCCCCCAACGGCTCGGATCGAGGGCGAGAACTCCCTTCTCGGCGCGACGAGCCCCCGGGCACACCCGCGGCGCAGCTCCACCACCCGGATCCCGCCACGTCCTGATCGGCGTCGTTACGCTGGGGCCCGTGCAGACGTTCGAGCAGGAGGCGTTCGACCCCGCGGTGGTGGGGACCGGGCCGCGCCCGGCGCGCGGCGAGGAGGGCACGGCGTCGTACTCGGACGCCGACACCGAGCGGTGGTTCGTCGAGTCCGCGAAGTCCCGGGCCCGCACGCCGTTCGAGCGCGACCGCGCGCGCATCGTGCACTCGTCCGCCCTGCGCCGGCTCGGAGCCAAGACGCAGGTTCTCGGGCCGGGCAGCGACGACTTCGTCCGCACGCGCCTCACGCACACGCTCGAGGTCGCGCAGGTGGGGCGCGAGATCGGCAAGGCGCTCGGCTGCGACCCGGACATCGTCGACACCGCGTGCCTCGCGCACGACCTGGGACACCCGCCGTTCGGGCACAACGGCGAGCGGGCGCTCGCGGACCTCGCGGTCGACGTCGGCGGGTTCGAGGGCAACGCGCAGACCCTGCGGCTGCTCACGCGGCTCGACCCCAAGGTCGTCGACGCGGACGGGCGCTCGTACGGGCTCAACCTCACGCGCGCGAGCCTCGACGCGAGCGTGAAGTACCCGTGGGGCGCGGGCGAGGCGCCGCTGCGCGCGGACGGCCGCCCGACGCACAAGTTCGGCGTCTACGAGGACGACCGACCCGTGTTCGACTGGCTGCGCGCCGGCGCGCCGAGCCAGGTCAAGTGCCTCGAGGCGCAGGTCATGGACCTCGCGGACGACGTGTCGTACTCCGTGCACGACGTCGAGGACGCGATCGTGGGTGGGCGCATCGAGCTCGCCGTGCTGGACGACCCCGACGAGCGGGCCCGGGTCGTGCGCGCGGTCCACTCCTGGTACGGCACCGCGTACGACGAGGCGGCGCTCGACGCGGCGATCACGCGCCTGCAGGGCACGGGTCACCTGGTCACCGGGTTCGACGGGTCGCGCCGCGCGCTCGCGGCGCTCAAGGACGCGACGAGCCAGCTCATCGGCCGGTTCACCGGGGCCGCGCAGGACGCGACGCGCGCCGTCTACGGCGACGGCCCGCTCACCCGGTACGCCGCCCGCCTCGTGGTCCCGGACGAGACCGTCGCCGAGATCCTCGTGCTCAAGGGCGTCGCTGTCGCGTACGTCATGGCACCGCGCGAGCAGGAGCCGCTCTACCAGCGCCAGCGCGAGGTCATCGCCGACCTCGTCCACGTCTTCTCCGACCGCGCTCCCGTCGCGCTCGAGCCGTCGTTCGCGGCGGACTGGGAGGCCGCGCCCGACGACGCGGCCCGCCTGCGCGTGGTGATCGACCAGGTCGCCTCGCTGACCGACGTCTCCGCGATGCAGTTCCACGCACGCCTCGTGCGCCCGCCGGCCTGAGGCCGACGGGCGCGACGCGGTCGGGTCGGAGGGCGGCTCAGGCCTGCTCGGTCATCCAGGCGTCGCTGGCGCGCTGCACGTCCGCGGCCGTCACGGAGTCCGCGACGGTCACGAAGAACCAGCGGTGCCCGAACGGGTCGCGGACCGCGGCCTGCCGGAACCCCTCGAACCAGTCCGCGGGCTCCGCGATGCTCGACCCGCCGGCAGAGATCGCCCGTGCGTACGCGGCGTCGGCGTCCTCGACCGGGATCGTGAACGACGCGTGCGTCGGCGCCCCGGCCTCGGGCGCGACGGAGTCGGGCGGGAACGCCTCCGCGACCGTGAACGTGGACGTCCCGGCGGGGGAGACGAGCCGCAGGTCGGAGTGGATGATCTTCTCGCCCGCCGTGATCGTGTCGACCACCTCGGCGCCGAGCGCGGCCTCGTAGAACGCGATGGCCTCGCGCGCGCCGCTCACCGTGACGTTGGGGTGCAGTGCCGACATCTCCATGGGGTCCTCCTCGTCGTGGTCGCCCGCGGGGGTGCGGGCCGTACCCCCATGCTCGTGTCGGCGGGCCGTGCCAGTCTTGGAGGAATGCGACAGGTGTTCGAACCCCGGGTCCGCGCCGACGCGAGGGTGGCCCCTCGGCACGGCCCGACGACGTCCCTGCGGGGGCTCGTCGACCCCGCCGCCGCGCGGCGCGGGTTCGAGCTCGTGCGCGTCGACCCGGCGCCGGATCTCGCGGATCTCGTGGAACGGCACTGGGTCGTGCGCTGGGACCTGCCGCCGGGGGAGTCGTTCACGCAGGTCCTGGTGCCACACCCGGTCGCCAACGTGGTCGCCGAGGCGGCGGGGTACGTCGCGCACGGCATCCCGCCGGGCCTGTTCGAGCGCACCTTGACCGGGTCGGGGGCCGTCGTGGGGACCAAGCTGCGGCCGGGCGCGTTCCGCGTCCTGCTGGGGCACGCGGACGCCGTGCGCCCGGGAGTGCAGGTTCCCGCCGCCGCGTTCCTCGGCCCGACGGCGGAGCGCACCGGCGCCGCCGCGCTCGCCCTCGCCGTCGCCGGCCGGGACGAGGAGGCCGCACGCGGTGTCGAGCCGCTGCTGCGGGCGCGGGCGGAACGCGTCCGCGACGCGCGGACGGCCCGCGACCTCGACCGCGTCGCCCGCGCGTTCGCCGCGCTCGTCGCCGGGGAGCTCGGGCCCGGTGCGGGCGTCGCCGACCTCGCCGCCGTCGTCGGGACCTCCGCCCGCTCGCTCCAGCGGATCTTCGCCGCGTACGTCGGCGTGAGCCCCAAGTGGGCCCTGCAGCGCCACCGCGTGCACCTCGCGGCCGACCTGCTCGCCGCCGACCCGGACCAGGACCTCGCGGCGCTCGCGAGCGCCGTCGGGTACTACGACCAGGCGCACCTCGGCACCGACTTCGCGCGCGCGACCGGGGCCACGCCCGGGGCGTACGCGCGACGCTGCGCCGCGTCGCGCGACGCGCTCGTCGGGGCGGGCGCGACGGCGCACCCGGGGTGACCGACGACGCCGTCGCGCCACCCCCGAGGCACCGCCCGGGCGCATAGACTCGCTCCGTGGCCGGCCTGATTCGACGCGAGGACGTGGAAGCCGTCCGCGACCGCGCACGGATCGACGAGATCGTCTCGGCGCACGTCACCCTCAAGACCGCGGGCGTCGGCTCGCTCAAGGGGTTGTGCCCCTTCCACGACGAGCGCTCGCCGTCCTTCCACGTGCGGCCCGGCGTGGGGCGCTGGCACTGCTTCGGGTGCGGCGAGGGCGGCGACGTCATCTCGTTCGTCCAGAAGATCGACGGCCTGACGTTCGTCGAGGCCGTCGAGTACCTCGCCGACCGCGTCGGGATCCAGCTCCGCTACGAGGACTCGGGAGGGCCGCAGCGCCCGCGTGAGGAGCCGGGACGGCGCCAGCGGCTGCTCGAGGCGCACCGCGTCGCCGCGCAGTACTTCTCCGAGCAGCTCTTCGCGCCCGGCGCTCAGGCGGCCCGCGCGTTCCTCGCCGAGCGCAGCTTCGACCGGGCGGACGCCGAGCACTTCGGCGTCGGGTACGCGCCCACCGGCTGGGACAACCTGCAGCGCCACCTCCAGGGGCGCGGCTTCACGCAGCCCGAGCTGATCGCGTCCGGACTCATGAGCCAGGGCCAGCGCGGCATCTACGACCGGTTCCGCGGTCGGCTCGTGTGGCCCATCCGCGACGTCACGGGCGAGATCGTCGGGTTCGGCGCGCGGCGCCTCTACGACGAGGACCAGGGGCCCAAGTACCTCAACACCCCCGAGACCTCGCTCTACAAGAAGTCGCACGTGCTCTACGGCATCGACCTCGCCAAGCGCGAGATCGCCAAGCAGAAGCGCGTCGTCGTCGTCGAGGGGTACACGGACGTCATGGCCGCGCACCTCTCCGGCGTGACGACCGCCGTCGCGACGTGCGGCACGGCGTTCGGGTCCGACCACGTGCGCATCGTGCGCCGGCTCCTCGGCGACACGACGGCCGGGGGCGGCATGCAGCTCGCCTCGGGAGCCTCCGTCGGGGGCGAGGTCGTGTTCACGTTCGACGGCGACGCGGCGGGCCAGAAGGCCGCCGTGCGGGCGTTCGGCGAGGACCAGCGCTTCTACGCCCAGACGTTCGTGGCCGTCGAGCCGAGCGGCATGGACCCGTGCGAGCTGCGCATGGCGCGCGGCCCCGACGCGGTCCGCGCGCTCGTCGACGGGCGCCAGCCCCTCTTCGAGTTCGTCATCCGGACGACGCTCGCGACGTTCGACCTCGACACCGCCGAGGGCCGCGTCGGCGCGCTGCGCGCCGCCGCCCCGGTCGTCGCCGGGATCCGCGACGCCGCGCTGCGCCCCGAGTACGCCCGCATGCTCGCCGGCTGGATCGGCATGGACGCCGAGCGTGTCCGCCGCGAGGTGGCGGCCGCCGCCAAGCGGGGCAGCGCGCCCGGCCCGGTCCGCGCCGCGCGGCCCGACGACGCCCGCCCGGGTGCGGAGGCCACCGCACCCGAGCCGGAGGTCCCCACGCTGCCGGCGCCCGACCCGCGCGACCCCGTGGCGCGCCGCGAGCGCCTCGCGCTCGTCGCCGTCCTCCAATACCCCCAGCACGTGCCGCCGGTCTTCGACGACCTCGGCGAGGACGCCTTCGCCGTCCCGGCCTGGCGCGCCGTGCATGCGGCGATCCGTGCCGCGGGCGGGGTGCGCGAGGGTGCGACGCTCGGCGCCGGGCGCTGGGTCGAGGCCGTCGTCGAGCAGGCCGCCGAGCCCGTGCGCGGCCTCGTGACCGAGCTCGCCGTCGCGCCGCTGCCGGAGGACCGCGAGAACGTCGTCGGCGGCTACGTCGCCGGGGTCGTGCGCGGCCTCGTCGACCTCGGCCTCACGCGCCGCGTCGCCGACGCGAAGAGCCGCCTCCAGCGCCTCGACCCCACGGCGGACCTCGCCGCGTACCAGGAGGCGTTCGCCGCGCTCCTCGCGGTCGAGGCGGAGCGCCGCACGCTGCGCGAGGGCGAGATCGCCTGAGCCGTCCGGGAGGTCAGGCCGTCGCGTCCGCGGTCGCGGCGGTCGTCGCGGCCCGGCGGTCGCGCGCCGCCTGCCGGTCCGGCGGCATGAGGGCTGCGAGGACGACGAGGACGGCGGCGCTCGCGGCGAGCAGGACGAACACGACGTGGATCGCGCTCATGAGGCCGGGGCCCTCCGGCGTGCCGTCGGCACCGAGCGTCGTGCGGGCGTTGACGATCGCGCCGCAGACCGCGACGCCGACCGCGGAGCCCAGCGACCGCGCGAACATGTTGGTGCCCGTCACGGCGCCGCGCTCCGAGAAGGCGGCCGACGACTGGGCGGCGATGAGCGTCGGGACGGCGGTCAGGCCCATCCCGACACCGACGACGAACGTCGTCGCGGCGACCGCGACGACCGACGACGAGGCGCCCAGCAGCAGCGTGAGCGAGGTGCCGACGAGGACGAGCGCGGAGCCGATGACGGCGGTCCAGCGGAAGCCGATCCGCAGGTAGAGGCGCCCGGCGTTCGAGGCGGAGATCGGCCAGCCGACCGTCATCGCGGCGAGCGCGAAGCCCGCGACGAGCGGCCCGACGCCGAGGACGCCCTGGGCGTAGATCGGTACGTACGTGGACAGCGCGAGGACGATCACCCCGACGAGGAGCGAGACCGCCGTCGAGACGCCGACGACGCGCCGGCGCAGGATCGCGAGGTCGACCACGGGGTAGCGCGTGCGCCGTGCGTGCAGCGCGAAGACGCCGAGCAGGAGGACCGCGGCGCCGAGGACCGCGAGCGACGCGGGGGAGGCCCACGCCCACGTGGACCCGCCCTCGAGCAGCCCGAGCAGCAGCAGCGTGCTGCCGGCGGTGAGGAGCGCGGCGCCGACGTAGTCGATGGGCTCGCGCGCTCCCTCGCGCGGGGACTCGTGGTACCGGCGGTGCAGCATCCACGCCGCCAGCGCGCACAGCGGCACGTTGACGAAGAAGATCCAGCGCCAGCTCACGAACTCGGAGAAGACGCCGCCGAGCGTCGGGCCGACGACCGACGAGATCGCCCACACCGACGCCAGGTAGCCCTGCGCCTTCGCGCGCTCCTCGAGCGTGTAGATGTCGGCGGCGATCGTCTGGGAGACGGGCATCACCGCACCGGCTCCCAGGCCCTGGAGCACGCGGCCCGCGACGAGCGCCGGCATCGACCACGCGAACCCGCACAGCACCGACCCGAGGAAGAACAGGGCGACCCCCGCCAGCATGAGGCGCTTGCGGCCGAGCACGTCGGACAGCCTGCCGAACACCGGCGTCCCGACCGCCTGCGCGAGCAGATAGCTGGAGAAGAGCCAGGGGAGCTGCGCGAACCCACCGAGCTCGCGCGCGATCGTGGCCGACGCCGTCGCGATGATCGTCGCATCGAGCGCGACGAGGGCCGTGGACAGCATGAGCGCGAGGAGGACGGGGCCGCGCTCGGAGCGCAGACCGATCCCGGCAGGGGACGTCGTGGTCACGACAGACGCAAGCCCCGGGCAACGGTCGAGTATTCCCGAGGCGCAGACGTGCGCGGGTCCGATCGGTCGACGGGACCGGAGAAACAGCGCGGCCCCGGACCGCTGAGCGATCCGGGGCCGAACCCGTGGGCTCCCGCGGTAGGACTTGAACCTACGACCGTCCGATTAACAGTCGGATGCTCTGCCAGCTGAGCTACGCGGGATCGATCACGGCCGTCGCGGTGTGCACCGCAGCGACCGGGGAAAACTCTAGCAGGCTCAGAGGGGTAGTCCGGACGCCGACCGGACCCGGCCCTCGGCGGCGTCCACGCGGGCCGTCACCTCCGGGTCCGTCAGGTCGACGCCGGGGTCGGCGACGACCTGCGAGAAGAGCTCGCCCTCCCCGTCCCGGCGCACCGCGACCCGGGCGGTGAGCCCTGCGGCGAACGTCACGGTCTCGGAGAGCACCACCGACGACTGGACGCGCTCGCGCAGCGTCTGGGCGAGCGACGTGCGACGCGGGTCGGCGAGCGTGAGGGTCAGCGCAGGAGCGCCGTCGACCCACGAGACGGTGATCGTGGCCGTCTCCGGCACGTAGCCCGCGCGGTCGACGTCCGACCACGGGCGTCGCGCGACCGTCCTGCCGGTCGCGTCGCTCGTGAGGAGCTCGGTGCGGGTCGCGACCGCCCACGAGCCGTCGGCCAGCTCGGCCGAGGCGAGCACGCGATCGCTCGCCGGGACGTCGAGCGACCGGCGGACCGGGTCGGGCAGGCTGGGACGGCGGAACCAGGACACGTCCCCACCGTAGCGGCTCGAAGGTGGGGGCCGTACGCAGCTCGGTCGACGAGCCCGGTGCTCCTCCGCTGGCCGATCCGCCCGAGAGCAGCGAGCATCCGAGGAGGCGAGCTTCACGGGCGAGGGGGACGGACCATGATCATGAGGACGGCTGCAGGATTCGTGACGGCGGTCGTCGCGGTGTTGTGCATCGTGCTCGCCGCGATGCCGAGCGCGGCGCTCTCGTACGCCTACCGTGCAGGTCACCCGATGTACTTCAGCGGTCCCCGCTCGGGCGTCCTGTGCACCGGCTCCTACACCATCACCGGGACCAGCGGTTCCTTCCCGGTGACGGCCGGGCACTGCGCCACGCCGGGGACCACGGTGTTCGGTACCGACGCACCCTGGGGCGCGGTCGCCTATGCGAAGACGTACCCGAACACGGATACAGCGCTGGTCCGCGCCTCCGGCGGCGTGGGGCTGTACCAGATGGTCGTCGACCCGCGCACGGGCGCGACACCCGGCGACGGCAGGGTGACGGGAATCATGCGGACGAGCGCGCAGAGCAGGGACGCGCTCGTCGGCAAGATGGGCGTGACGAGCGGCTGGCAGGAGGGGCGGATCAGGTTCTGGGGGTACCACCCCCAGTACGGCGGGGTCCTCGTCTGTCACACGGCGACGACTCTCGCCGGGGACTCCGGCGGCCCCGTGTGGCGCATGGACGAGTTCGGGCTGCGCGCGGTCGGGATCACCGTCCTGCGGCTGGCGGACGGGTCGGGGGGCTGCTACCACCCGATCGACCACGTCCTGAAGGCTTGGGGAGCACGCCTGAACGTCTTCCCGAGCGGATCGGTGACGTACTCCGAGGCGACGCTCTCCGTGCCCGGCAGCCTGCCCTTCGTCAACCTGACGCTGGGGGGCGCGTCCGCGCGGTCGGCACCGAGCTCCGGCGCCACCACCGGTACGCCGGGCCAGGACGCGCCGACCGTGGTCGTGACCTACTGACCGGAGTCGAGCCCTCGGAGGGCTTCCGGTCCTCGTGCCCCGTGCAGGACTTGAACCCGCGACCGAGAGATTATGAGTCTCCTGCTCTGACCGGCTGAGCTAACGGGGCGCGCCGGTGAGCATACCGCCGCGGACCGCCGGTCGGGCGCTGCGGATGCGGTGCGCGCGGCGCAGGGGTGTCATGGCGTCATGACGATCCGGATCAAGCGCGTGTACGAGACGGCTGACGAGGACGACGGGTTCCGTGTGCTCGTCGACCGGCTGTGGCCGCGCGGCGAGAGCAAGGAGAAGGCGCACGTGGACCTCTGGCTCAAGGAGGTCGCGCCCTCCACGGAGCTGCGACAGTGGTTCCACCACGAGGAGCGGCTGTTCGACGAGTTCGCGGAGCGGTACCGGGCCGAGCTGGACGCGAACGGCGAGGCCGTGGGGGAGCTGCGGGACGTCGTCGGGCAGCATCCCGTGGTGACGCTCGTGTACGGGGCGCGGGACGAGGAGCACAACCAGGCGGTCGTGCTGCGGGACTACCTGGCCGCGACGGGCTCGTCCTGACGCGCCGGGGTGCGTCGGCCCGGACGGCCGGGGTCGCGCCGGAGGTCGCGGTCGAGGGTGCGGCGCAGCCGCGGGCCGAGCGGGCGCTCGACGGCGCGGTGGACCGCCCAGGCGAGCAGGAGGCACGCGGCGACCGCGACGGTGAGCGTCGCGGCCCGGGGCAGGTACGGGTGCACCGACTCGATCACCCACCGCCCCCACGACGCGTGCACGAGGTAGAGCGGGTAGGTGAGCGCACCCAGGGCGGTGAGCCACCCCCACGAGACCCGCGCGAGCGGGGTCAGCGTCGCGACGGCGACGACGGCGAAGCACAGGACGATCGCGACCCACCAGACGGCGGGGGGCACGACGACGTCGGTGCTGTTCTCGATGCGGGCCGCCTGGATCCGGCCCGAGACGGCGGCCGCGAGAGCGACGTCGAGGGCGAGCGCGAGCCAGAGGACCGGCGACCGGCGCTCCCGCGTGAGGAGGTAGAGCACCATCCCGCCGGCGAAGAGCGGGGCGTCGGGTGCGACGAGGACGGTCGCGACGAGGTCCGAGCCCGTCCGTGCCGCGATCTCTCCCGCGACGGGCCACAGCACGACGAACGCGACCACCCGCGCCCGGGTGAGGCCGACGGCGACGAGCACCCCGACGAGGACGTAGAACCGCAGCTCCGACCAGAGCGTCCAGTAGACGGCCTCCAGGTCGGGGATCCCGAACGCGCGCTGGACCATGGTGAGGTTGGCGGCCGCCTGCGGGAGGTCGACGTCGCGCCGGCCCGGGATCACGAGGACGAGCAGGGCGAGCGTGAGGAGCACGGCGGCCCAGTACGCGGGGAACAGCCGGCCGGCTCGCGAGGCGACGAAGCCGCGGACGTCGCGGCCCCACGCCGTCATGAGGATGACGAAGCCGCTGACCACGAAGAAGAGCTGGACGCCGAACGAGCCGTAGGCGGCGACGCCCTGCACGGCCGGCAGGGAGTCGCTCGTCCGCTCACCCCACGCGTGGTGGTTGACGGCGACGAAGTGGTACACGAGCACTGCCGACGCGGCGGCGAACCGGAGTCCGTCGAGCACCGCGAGGCGCGGGGTCGTCGGGGGCATTCGAGGCACGTTACCAAACCGTGATCTGAGGGTCCTGAGGGCGGCGCTCGGCGTGCGTGCGGGGCGCGGTGCTGGCACGGTGTCCGGGCCGGAGAACCCGGCGGCGCGCTGGGGGCGGCGTCCCGACGACCGAGGAGGTCCAGTGGCACCGAGCATCAGCTCGACGGGCAAGGCGGCCGCGCGCGGTGCGCGGGGCAGCAGGCTGCTCGAGATCCTCGCCCGCGCCGGGTACGCCGTCAGCGGCCTGCTCCACCTCGTGGTCGGGGTGCTCGCCGTGCAGGTGGCGACCGGGTCGACGTCGAGCGAGCAGGCGGACCAGACCGGCGCGCTCACCGCCATCGCGCAGACGCCGGGCGGGACCGTCCTGCTCTGGTTCGCGGTCGTGGCGTTCGCCGCGCTCGCGCTGTGGCAGCTCACCGTGGCGATCAGCGGCGCCGCCGAGACGTCCGACCGGCTCAAGGCCGCCGGCAAGGCGGTGCTCTACCTGGCGCTCGGCGTGCTCGCCGTGCAGGTCGTGAACGGGTCCGCGGGCGGCTCCGGCCAGGAGGAGAGCATGACGGCGACGCTCCTGCAGAAGCCGGGCGGCGTGCTCCTCGTGGGTGCCGTCGGCGTCGGGATCGTCGCCGCGGGCGTGTACCACGTGGTCAAGGGCTGGCGGAAGAAGTTCCTCGAGGACCTGGAGGGCGGTACGGCCGGGAACGTCGGACGTGCCGTCGTCACGCTCGGGCGGGTGGGCTACGTCGCCAAGGGGGTCGCGCTCGGCGTGCTCGGCGCGCTCTTCGTCGTGGCCGCCGTGCAGCACGACCCCGAGCAGGCGGGCGGTCTCGACGCCGCGTTCGCGACCCTCGCGGCCCAGCCGTTCGGCGCGGTGCTGCTCGTCGCCGTCGGGCTCGGCTTCGCCGCGTACGGGCTCTACTCGTTCGCCCGCGCCCGGTACGCCCGCATGTGACGCGGTGGGCAGGCGCGCCAGCCGTGAGGCCGGCCGCCTGTCCGCGCGCGCATGGAAGAATGGCGACCATGGCGATGAGAGAGATCCGGACCATCCCGGACCCCGTGCTCCGCACCCCCTGCGACGAGATCACCACCATCGACGACCGCGTGCGCTCGCTCGTCGCGGACCTCGTCGAGACCGTCGACCACGAGGGACGCGCGGGCCTCGCCGCCAACCAGATCGGCGTGAACCTGCGGGCGTTCTCCTGGAACATCGACGACGAGATCGGGTACGTGCTCAACCCGCGCATCGTCGAGCTCTCCGACGACTACCAGGACGGCGACGAGGGCTGCCTCTCCGTCCCCAACCTCTGGTACCCGACGCGGCGCGCCTGGTACGCGCGCGTCGTGGGGACCGACCTCGACGGCAACGAGGTCGTCGTCGAGGGGACCGAGCTCATGGCCCGCTGCCTCCAGCACGAGTGCGACCACCTGGACGGCATGCTCTACCTGGACCGTCTCGACCGCTCCGTGCGCAAGAAGGCGATGCGGGAGCTGCGCGCCCACCTGTGACGACGCGCGTCGGCCGACCGCGGCCGGGCACGCCCGGCGAATCTCTCGCGCGAACGCGCGATGTCGTGCAAGATGGGCACGAGACACGCCGCGCGATACCTGTGACGTGCTGTGACACCACCCTCGGTGAGGACGTTGGGGAAGACGCAACCTCGACCTAGGGAGGCAGACATGGCCGGTGCCATCACCCGCGGTGTTCTTTACGTGCACTCAGCACCGCGTGCTCTGTGCCCGCACATGGAGTGGGCCGCGGGCAACGTCCTCGGCGTGCGCGTGTCGCTCGACTGGACCGAGCAGCCCGCCGCGCGCGGCCTCTACCGGGCCGAGTACTCGTGGCAGGGCCCGCAGGGGACGGGCGCCAAGCTCGCCTCCGCGCTGCGCGGCTGGTCCCACCTGCGCTACGAGGTCACCGAGGAGCCCAGCCACGGCGTCGACGGCGGCCGCTGGTCCCACACGCCCGACCTCGGCATCTTCTACGCCCAGACCGACGTGCACGGCAACATCGTCGTCCCGGAGGACCGGATCCGTGCCGCGCTGGAGCAGGTGAGCGAGCCCTGGGCCATGCGTGACGCCCTGCACCTCGCGCTCGGCAAGGCGTGGGACGACGAGCTCGAGCCGTTCCGCTACGCCGGTGCCGGCGCCCCGGTGCGCTGGCTCCACCGCGTCGGCTGACGCCGCGTCCGCCACCCCCGGACACGACCGAGGGCGCCTGCCGGAAGAACCGGCAGGCCCCCTCGGTCGTGGTGCGCCTAGCTCGCCCGACGTGCGCGGTGCGTGCGCAGGCGGACGACGGCGCCGGTGGCCACCAGCAGGAGCGCGGCGACCAGGACCAGCGCCAGGTCGTCGGTGCCGGTCCGGGCGAGGTAGTCCGACCCGGTGCCGTTGCCGGTGTTGTTCGAGCCCGAGCCCGAGCCCGAGCCGGGACCGGAGCCGCCCGGTCCGTCGCCGCCCGAGGCCGTGAGGTAGACCTCGAACGACGCGACCGTGGAGTCGCCGACGGCGACGCTCGTCGCCGTGCCCGTGTGCGGGCCGACCTCGAAGTCCGCCGGGACGACGAACGTCCAGCTGACCTGGCCGTTCGCGTCGGCGGTCGCCACCGGCAGGATCAGCGGCTCCGAGTTGATGACCGCCTGGACCGACTCGCCCGGCTCGAAGCCGGACGCGACGAAGGTCTGCTCCGCGCCGCGCAGCACGCGAGGCGTGACGAACGACGAGACCAGGGCGCGGTCACCGGCCGCGACGACCGTGAGCGGCGTCTCCGCCTCGTTCCCGGTGTCGTCGGACGCGTGGACGGTGTAGTCGCCCGGCGTCGCGCCCTCGGGGACCGTGATCGGGGTGGTGAAGCTCCCCGTGTCGTCGGTCTCCACGTCGACCGTCGCGACGACGTCGCCGTCCTCGTCGAGCAGGTCGACCGTGACGGTCGTGCTCGGCGGCCAGCCCTCGCCCGTCACGGTGACCTCGTCGCCGGGGTTCGCCGTGGTCGGGTCGACCGTGACGGTCGGCTCGGACACCCCGACGCCACCGACGCCGAGCGGGGTCTCCGCCTCGGTCGAGGTGGTGTCGTCGATGCCGACCACCGTGTAGTCGCCGGGGGTGGTGTCCGCGGGGACGGTGATCGGGGTGGTGAAGTTCCCGTCGCCGTCGGTGGGGACGTCGCCCAGGCTGGTGACCACCGCGCCGGAGCCGTCGCGGATCTCGACGGTGACCGTGGCGTCGGGGGTGTAGCCCGTGCCGTCGACGGTGACGTCGTCACCGGGGTTGGCGGTGGTCGGGTCGACGGTGATCGTCGGCTCGATCGCGGCTGCCTCCACCGTGAGGGGCGTCTCGGCCTCGGTGGAGGTGGTGTCGTCGATGCCGACGACGGTGTAGTCACCGGGGGTGGCGTCCGCCGGGACGGTGATGGGCGTCGTGAAGCCGCCGTCGCCGTCGGTCGGGACGTCGGTGAGCGTCGCGACGACCGCCCCGTCAGCGTCCCGGACCTCGACCGTGACCGTCGAGTCGGGCGTGTAGCCGGTGCCGGTGACGGTCGTCGGCGTGCCCGCGGGCACGGTCGTCGGGTCGACGGTCACCACCGGGGTGAGAGCCGCGGCCTCGATCGTGAGCGGGGTCTCCGCCTCGGTCGAGGTGGTGTCGTCGATGCCGACGACGGTGTAGTCGCCGGGCGTGGTGTCCGCGGGGACGGTGATCGGGGTCGTGAAGTTCCCGTCGCCGTCGGTGGGGACGTCCTCGACGGTGGCGACGACCGCACCGCTCTCGTCGCGGATCTCGACGGTGACCGTGGCGTCGGGGGTGTACCCCGTGCCGTCGACGGTGACCTCGTCACCGGGGTTCGCGGTCGTCGGGTCCACGGTGAGTGCGGGCTCGATCGCCGCAGCTTCCACGACCAGGGGCGTCTCGGCCTCGGTGGCGGTCGTGTCGTCGATGCCGACGACGGCGTAGTCGCCCGGTGCGGTGTCGACCGGGACGGTGATGGGGCTGGTGAAGCCGCCGTCGCCGTCGGTGGGGACGTCGCTCAGGGTGGCGACGACGGTGCCGGTCGTGTCCCGGACCTCGACCGTGACGGTCGAGTCGGGCGTGTAGCCGGTGCCGGTGACGGTGGTCGGCGTGCCCGCCGGGACGGTCGTCGGGTCGACCGTGACGGCCGGGGTGAGGGCGGCAGCCTCCACGGTGAGCGGGGTCTCCGCCTCCGTCGAGGTGGTGTCGTCGATGCCGACGACGGTGTAGTCGCCGGGCGTGGTGTCCGCGGGGACCGTGATCGGGCTGGTGAAGTTCCCGTCGGCGTCGGTGGGGACGTCCTCGACGGTGGCGACGACCGCACCGCTCTCGTCGCGGATCTCGACGGTGACCGTGGCGTCCGGGGTGTAGCCCGTGCCGTCGACGGTGACCTCGTCGCCGGGGTTCGCCGTGGTCGGGTCGACCGTGACGGCCGGGGTGAGGGCCGCGGCCTCGACGGTGAGCGGGGTCTCCGCCTCGGTCGAGGTGGTGTCGTCGATGCCGACCACCGCGTAGTCGCCGGGCGTGGTCTCCGCGGGCACGGTGATCGGGGTCGTGAATCCGCCGTCGCCGTCGGTCGGGACGTCGGTGAGCGTCGCGACGACCGTGCCGGTCGTGTCCCGGACCTCGACGGTCACGGTGGCGTCCGGCGTGTAGCCGGTGCCGGTGACGGTCGTCGGCGTACCCGCCGGGACGGTCGACGGGTCGACCGTGACGGCCGGGGTGAGGGCGGCAGCCTCCACGGTCAGGGGCGTCTCGGCCTCGGTGGAGGTGGTGTCGTCGATGCCGACGACGGTGTAGGTCCCGGGGGTGGTGTCCGCGGGGATGGTGATCGGGGTCGTGAAGTTCCCCTCCCCGTCGGTCGGGACGTCGCCCAGCGTGGCGACCACCGTGCCGCTCTCGTCGCGGACCTCGACGGTGACCGTCGAGTCGGGGGTGTAGCCCGTGCCGTCGACGGTGACGTCGTCACCGGGGTTGGCGGTGGTCGGGTCGACCGTCACGGAGGGCGTGAGCGCTGCTGCCGTCACGGCGAGAGCCGTCTCGGCCTCGGTCGAGGTGGTGTCGTCGATGCCGACGACGGTGTAGTCGCCGGGCGTGGTGTCCACGGGGACGGTGATCGGGGTCGTGAAGCCGCCGTCGCCGTCGGTCGGGACGTCGGAGAGCGTGGCGACGGCGGTGCCGGTCGTGTCCCGGACCTCGACGGTCACGGTGGCGTCCGGCGTGTAGCCGGTGCCGGTGACGGTCGTCGGCGTGCCCGCGGGCACGGTCGACGGGTCGACGGTGACCGCAGGCGTGATCGCTGCGACCGTCGAACCACGGACGGTCGCCGAGGCGAGATGGAGCTCGGCGAGGCCCGTTCCCGTACCGACCTCGAGGAGCGACAGGGTCAGTGCGCGCTGCGTGAACGTCGCGTCCGCGACGGACGGCTCGGGCTCCTGGACGTTGACGACGAGGCTCACGACCTCCGTGAGGATCTCGAACACCGGCGAGAGCGCCGTGAGCACGGGACCGGTGACCTCCGACGTGATCGTCCCGGCGAGCGTGCTCACCAGTCCGGTCCCGTCGGCGAACAGCACGCTGTTGAGCGGACCGGCCAGCGCGCTGACGAGGTCGCCCAGGGGGAGCGTGACCGGCAGGCCGGAGAGCGCGATGGTGATGGTCGCGTCGCCCGGGGCCACCGTCCCGCCGACCACGTCTCCGACGGTCGTGTCGAGGTTGATGTCGAGGTTCAGCAGGTCGGGTGCGAGGGGGATCGGGTTGTCGACGACGGCCTCGACCGACAGCGTCAGGCTCGCGGCGTGCAGGGCCGTGTCGACCGCGCCGACGAGCGCGGTCGTCAGGTCGTCGAGGGCCGCGCCGAGCCCGTCGAGGATCGCGTTGATCGCGGCGTCGTCGAGGACCTCGGTGTTGGGGTCGAACCCGTTCAGCGACCCGGCGCCGCCGAGGATCGTGTCGAGGTCGACCGTGACGGTCCCGTCACCGACGTTGATCACGACGCCCTCGTCGCCGAAGTCCTGGTCGAGCACGGGCGCCAGGGCGCTGTCGAGGTCGACGTCGATCGCGACGGTCGGCTCGAGGTCGGCGCCGAGGACCTCCAGGACGCCGGCCAGCGCGCCGATCGAGTTCAGCGCCTGGGCGAGCAGCCCGTCGGTCCCGACGAGCTGGCCGACGGCGCCGTCCACGAGCGGGACGACCTCGTCGTCGACCGTCGTGGCGATGCCCGAGACGGCGGGGCTGTCGAGCGTGAGGGTCGCACCGGCGATCTGGTAGTCGCCGGTCGGTGCCGTGCCGCCGGTCGCCTCCGCCGTCGCGGACAGCGCGCCGAGCGACAGGTCGAGGTCCGCGACGACCGACTCGAAGCCGGGGCCGAGGAGCTGCGTGAGGTTGAGCTGCGCGTCGGACGGGAACTCCTCGCTGCCGCCGACGGAGATCGCGCCCTGGTCGGAGACGGCGCCGGACGCGGCGCGGGCCGAGCCGTCGTCGTTCGCCTCGCCGTACTGGTTGACCGCGCCGAGCTGCAGGATCCCGTTGGGGCCCAGCAGCTGGAGGGTGCCGGTCAGGTCGATCCCGAGCGTCTGGAAGACCGAGGCGGCCAGGGGGTTCGTGACGACGGGGTTCGCCCCGGAGGGGTTCTCGGCCACGGCCCCGTCGAGGGCAGCGATCGTCGCGAGGTCGAGCCCGGCGACGCTGCCGCTGAGGAACTGCCCGCTGGCCTCCGAGTCGTCGGTGGGGGCGGCCGTCGCGGCGATCCCTCCCGCGAAGGTCAGGGCGCCGACGACACCTCCCACCGCGGCGAGCGCCGTCGCTCGCCTCCAGAGGGGAGGTGGTGCCGGGGTGGAGAGGTGTCTCGCCGTTCGGGTCACGTGCTCTGTCCTTCCGCTCGCCTGCCTCGAGGTCGCGATGTGGCAGAGGCCACATCACGCCCACAGGTTCGGCGATGCGACGTGGGCGCGCTCGGCGGGTGACGAGGAGGGCGGGGGTGAATCCCCCGGATCCTCGGCCGTCCGGGAGACTGCGTCCGGATTTGGGCGACCTTGTCAGGACAAAACGGATGGGTGAAAACGCAACGAACTGGACGGACGTCCATCTCAGGAGCCGAGATCCCCCGTCCGGACGGGCCTCGGACGCACGCGAGCCCCGGCGCGACGGCTGGTGGCCGACGCGCCGGGGCTCGTGCGAGGTCGGTCAGGCGCTCGCGACGGCGAGCGCGACGTTGTGGCCGCCGAACCCGAACGAGTTGTTCACCGCGACGATGTCGCCGGACGGCAGCGGAGCCGGGGTGTCGCGCACGAGCGGCACCTGGAGCTCCGGGTCGGGGTTCACGACGTTGATCGTCGGCGGAGCGAGGCGCTCGGCGACCGCCTTGATCGTGAAGATCGACTCCAGGGCACCCGCGCCACCGAGGAGGTGGCCCGTCATCGACTTGGTCGCCGACAGCAGCACGTGGTCCGTGTCGGAGCCGAGGAGGGAGCGGATCGAGCGGGTCTCCGTGAGGTCGCCCACCTTGGTCGAGGTCGCGTGCGCGTTGACGTGCACGACGTCGCGGCCGGTCACCCCGGCCTCCTCGATCGCGCGGCGCATCGCCGCGACCTGCCCGCGACCCTCCGGGTCCGGGGAGGTGATGTGGTAGGCGTCCGAGGACAGGCCGACGCCCGCGAGCCGCGCGTACACGCGGGCACCGCGCGCGGCGGCGTGCTCGGCGCTCTCCAGGACGACGACGCCCGAGCCCTCGCCGATGACGAAGCCGTCGCGGTCGACGTCGTAGGGGCGCGACGCGCCCTGCGGGTCGTCGTTGCGCAGCGAGAGCGTGCGCGAGGCGGCGAAGGCCGCGATCGGCATGGGGTGGATCGTCGCCTCGGTGCCGCCTGCGACGACGACGTCGGCGCGGCCGGCGCGGATCATGTCGACGCCGTAGCCGATCGCCTCGGCCCCGGACGCGCAGGCCGAGACGAGCGCGTGGGCGCCCGCACGGGCACCGAGCTCGAGCGACACGTACGCGGTGGGGGAGTTGGGCATGAGCATGGGCACCGTCATCGGGAGCATGCGGCGGGCACCGCGCTCACGCAACGTGTCCCAACCGTCCAGCGTGGTCCAGATGCCGCCGATGCCGGACGACACGACGGTGCCGAGACGGTCGCCGTCGACCTCGGGGCTGCCCGCGTCGGCCCACGCCTCGCGCGCCGCGATGATCGCGTACTGCGTGGACGGGTCCATGCGCTTGATCTCGGGCCGCGCCAGGACCTCGGCGGGGTCCACCTTGAGGGTCGCGGCGAACGTCACCGGGATCTCGTAGCGCTCCGCCCAGTCGTTGTCGAGGGTGCGGGCGCCGGACTCACCGGCGAGCGCCGCCGCCCAGGTCGAGGGCACGTCGCCGCCGAGCGGCGTGGTGGCGCCGAGGCCGGTGACGACGACTTCAGTAGCGGCGGACATGGTGCTCCTCGGGTGGGGTTCTGGGGCGGGAGGACGGGCGGGTCGGCGCGGGTGACGCCGACCCGCCCGTAGGCCTGCGAAGCAGGCGGGGCGTGCTCAGGCCTGGGCGCCCGTGATGAAGGACACGGCGTCGCCGACCGTCGTGAGGTTCTTGACCTCGTCGTCCGGGATGCGGACCCCGAACTTGTCCTCGGCGTGCGTGACGATCGTCATCATCGACAGCGAGTCGATGTCGAGGTCGTCGGTGAAGGACTTCTCGAGCGCGACGGCGTCGGTCGGCAGACCCGTCTCCTCGGCGACGATCTCCGCGAGGCCGGCGAGGACTTCCTGCTCGGTGTAAGCCATGGTTTCTCCTTGTCGTGGGGCCGGCGGCGACCGGTCCCGGTGGCGGTGCCCGGGTGGGTGTCCCGGGCGGTACAGCGATAGACGGTGCGTGCGACGGACGGGTCCGCCGACGGCGTGGGTCCTCCCGCGGGGGAGGGCGGCCGTCCGTCCAGGGTGATTCTCCCCTACGGCAGGACGACCACCTGCGCCGCGTAGACGAGCCCGGCGCCGAACCCGATCTGGAGCGCGAGGTCCCCGGAGCGGACCTGGCCCTCGTCGAGCAGGCGGCGGGTGGCGAGCGGGATCGAGGCGGCCGACGTGTTGCCGGTCTCCGCGATGTCGCGGGCGACCGCCACCGTGTCGGGGAGCTGGAGCTGCTTGATCATCTGGTCGATGATGCGCATGTTCGCCTGGTGCGGCACGAAGGCGCCGATGTCGCCCGGTGCGACCCCGGCCTCCGCCATGGCCTTGGCCGCGACGGGCGCCATCTGGAACGCGGCCCACTTGAACACGCTCTGCCCGTCCTGGCGCAGCGTGGGCCACCCGAGCGAGGGGTCCTCGCGCAGGTCCGACCAGGCGTGCGTCTGGCGGATCGCCTGGGCCTTGCCGCCGTCGGACCCCCACACCGTGGGGCCGATGCCCGGGGTGTCCGACGGGCCGACGACCGCGGCGCCCGCGCCGTCGCCCAGGAGGAACGAGATCGACCGGTCCGTCGGGTCGATGAAGTCGCTCATCTTCTCGGCGCCGACGACGAGCACGTGCGTGGCGATGCCCGCCCGGACGAGCGCGTCGGCCTGCGCGATCGCGTAGGCGTAGCCCGCGCACGCGGCCGAGACGTCGAACGCGGCGGCGGGCGTCGCACCGAGGCGCTCGGCGAGCACCGCGGCCGCGGCGGGCGTCTGGTGGAAGTACGTGACCGTGGAGACGATGACGGCGTCGACGTCGGCGCCCTGGAGCCCCGCGCGGGCGAGCGCGTCGCGCGCCGCCGCCTCGGACAGGTCGAGCACGTCGACGTCGGCCCCGGCGCGGCGGCGCGTCACGATCCCGGTGCGCTGGCGGATCCACTCGTCGGACGAGTCGATCGGCCCGGCGATGTCGTCGTTCGTGACGACGTTCTCGCCGCGCACGCCACCGATCGCGAGGATCCGCGAGAACGCCGGGCCGGTGGCCTGGCGCAGCGTCACGCCGCTCACGCGTCGTCGCCCGGGGCAGGTGCGCCGCCCACGACGGAGTGGCGGGCGATCAGGTCGCGGGCCGCCTCGACGTCGTCGGGCGACTTCACGGCCACCGACTCCACGCCCTTGAGCGTGCGGCGCGCGAGGCCCGTGAGGACACCGCCCGGCGCGAGCTCGAGGATCGCGGTGACGCCCAGCTCGGCGAGCGTCTCCTGGCACAGGTCCCAGCGCACGGGCGCGGCGATCTGCGCGGTGAGGCGCCGGACGACGTCGCGTGCCTTGCCGGACGTGCTGCCCTCGATGTCGATGGTCGCGTACGACTCGCCGTCGGCGTTCGAGAGGAACGGCAGGCGCGGGTCGGTGACGTCCCACGCCGCGGCGACCGGCTCGAACTCCTCGAGCGCGGGCTGCATGAACGGCGTGTGGAACGCCCCGGCGACCTGGAGCGGGATGACGCGCGCCTTGGCGGGCGGGTTCTCGGCGAGCGCCGCGAGGTGGTCGAGCGCCCCGGCGGCGACGACCTGGCCGCCGCCGTTGACGTTCGCCGGCCACAGGTGCGCGGCCTCGATCGCGGCGAGGACCTCCTCGGGGTCGCCCCCGACGACCGCGCTCATGCCGGTGGGCGTCGCGGCGGCGGCCGCTGCCATGGCGCGCGCACGGTGCGCGACGAGCCCGACCGCGCCGACGTCGGTCAGCGCGCCCGCGACCGCGGCGGCGGCGAGCTCCCCGACCGAGTGGCCCGCGGTCACGTCGACGACGTCGGCGGTGTCGCGGCCGTCGAGGATCGCCCGCAGGGCGACGAGCGACGACGCGACGATGAGCGGCTGGGCGACCGCGGTGTCACGGATCGTGTCGGCGTCGGACTCCGTCCCGTGCGCGCGCAGGTCGAGGCTCGCGGCCTCGCCGAACGCGGCGACCTGGTCGGCGACGCCGGGCAGCTCGAGCCAGGGGGCGAGCATTCCGGGGGACTGGGAGCCCTGTCCAGGGCACAAGACGGCGAGCACCCGTCAACTGTGCCAACCCGCTGCTCCCGCGCCACGTCACGACCCGCACCAACCTTGCGGAAGGTGATTGTGCCGAACCTACAAGGCGACCCGGACGGCGCACCCCATGAGCGCCGCTCCGCCCGCCCGGGCTCAGCGCGCGGTGGAGAGCTGCCCGAGGGCGAGCGCGACCTGCAGGACGAACGACTCGCGCGCGTCGAGCGGGTCCCACCCGGTGATCTCGGAGACCTTGCGCAGGCGGTAGCGCACCGTGTTGGGGTGCACGTACAGCGAGCGGGCCGCCGCCTCGAGCGACCGCCCCGTGCCGAGGTAGGCCGACAGGGTCTCGAGCACGGATCCCGTCGCCTCCGCGAGCGGCCGGTACGCCTGCGTGACGAGCGTGCGGCGCGCGGTCGTGTCGCCCGTGAGCACGCGTTCGGGGAGCAGGTCGTCCGCGAGGACCGGGCGCGGTGCCTGGGGCCACGCCGGTGCGGCCCGCAGGCCCGCGAGCGCGGCCTGGGCCGAGCGCGCCGCCTCCTCCAGGCCGGGGACGGTCGGGCCGATGACGACGGGGCCGGGCCCGAACCGCGGCAGGAGCGACGCGGCCGCGGCCTGCAGGTCGCCCTCCCCGCCGAGGACGAGGACGAGGCGGTCGCCGTGGATGCCCACGAGCGCGTCGCCCGCCGCGCGGCGCGTCGCGCGGCGCAGCTCGGCCGTGCGCACCTCGTCGAGCGTCGAGGCGATCGTCCCCGCCATGACCAGGGTCGGGCCGTGGCCGCCCCAGCCGAGCGCCGAGACGCGCGAGCGCAGCGAGTCGTCGCCGTCGCCGCGGATCAGCGCGTCGACGACGAGGGCCTCGAGGCGCGCGTCCCACGCGCCGCGGACCTCCGCGGCGCGCGCGTAGACCTCGGCGGCGGAGAACGCGACCTCGCGCGAGTAGCGCAGGACCGCCTCGCGCAGGTCGCGCTCGCCTCCCGGGGCGGCGAGCTGGTCGGAGTACGCCTCGACGACCTCGACGACGATGCGGACGAGCTGGAGCGTGTTCTGCAGCGAGATCGAGCGGGTCAGCTCCGGAGGGGCGGCCGCGAAGATGTCGCTCACGCCGTGCGGCGGGGCCAGCGGGTCGGCGTACCAGGTGACGAAGGCGGTGATGCCGGACTGCGCCACGAGACCGACGTACGAGCGGTCCTCGGCCGGCAGCTCGCGGTACCAGGGGATCTCGTCGTCCAGGCGGCGCAGGGCCGCGGACATGAGCAGACCGCTCCCGTCGCGCAGGCGCTGGAGGTTGTCCGCGTTGCCCGTCGGGCCGCTCGGGGCGGACGCGCTCGCGGGCGTCCTGGGGGTGGCCGTCACGCGCCGAGCATACGGTCCGTGCTTGTGGACAGTCCACAAAGGGCCGCGCCCGCACACGAGCCCGCGCGGAGCCCGACGGCGTCCGACCCGGGCCGCTGGGTGAGCGTCCGGACGACCCGCTAGGGTCGGGACATGGCCCTCATGCCCCGACTCCGCCAGCTCATGCGTCGGCCGACGTCCGCGTCGACCGTCGGCACGCGCCGCCCGCGGTCCGGGGAGAAGCGCGGGGACACGGTCCACGAGGACGCCCTGCGGGCGATGCTCGTCGACGACCCCAACGACGAGCGCGCGTTCCGGGCGCTCGCCGAGCTGGTCCGACGCCGCGCCGCCGAGGGGCCGGCCGCGGACGACCCGCTCGCCGCGCCTGCGGACGAGACGGAGAAGCAGCGCGCCGCGGACCTCGCGGTCTGGGCGCTCGCGGAGGAGCTCGCCGGGCACCCCAAGGGGTGGTACCCGCTCGTCGAGCTGGGGCGGCTGTCCCTCGACGACGACCAGGAGGCCGCGCTGCGCCGGTTCGCCACCGCGGCCGAGCGCGACCCGTCCGGCCGCGCGCTCGCACAGTCGATGGAGGTGCTGCGCACGGCGGGCCTGCCCGTCGAGGCGCTGGGCCTGGGCGTCGGGCACTGGCGCGCGCGCGAGCACGAGCCGGAGGTCGGGCGCCAGCTCGTCCTCGCGGCGATCGAGGCCGACCGTCCCCTCGAGGCCCGGCACCACCTGGAGTCGCTGGTCGAGTACGGCGACCCTCAGGGTGTGGCGTCCCTGCGCACGGACCTCGAGCGCACCGTCGCGCAGGCCGAGCAGCACCGCGCCGGGACCTGACCCGCGCCGCCCGGGCGAGGACGCGGCGCGGGACCGCCGCTGCGCCGTCGGGCCGCCCACTGCCCGCACGACGACGGCCGGTCACCCCGCGGGGCGACCGGCCGTCGTCGTGCTACCGGGCGGGGACCGTCAGGACTCGCCGCCCGCGTTGCCGGACGTGCCGGCGGTGACGTCCATGAGGCGGTACTTCTCGATCGCCTGGGCGGACGCGTCCGCGGGGACCTTGCCCTGCTTGGCGAGCGCCTGCAGCGTGCGGACCACGACCGACGGGCCGTCGATCTTGAAGTGCCGGCGGGCGGCCGCGCGGGTGTCGGAGAACCCGAAGCCGTCGGCCCCGAGCACCTCGTAGTCGCCCGGGACCCACTTGCGGATCTGGTCGGGCACGAGGTGGTCGTAGTCGCTCGTCGCGACGAACGGGCCCTCGGCTCCGGACAGCTTCTCGGTCACGTACGCGACGCGCGGCTCGGCGGCCGGGTCGAGGAACGCGGCCTGGTCGGCGGCGAGGCCGTCGCGGCGCAGCTCGTTCCAGCTCGTCACGCTCCACACGTCGGCCGCCACGCCCCAGTCGTCGTGGAGGAGCTGCTGCGCCTCCAGCGCCCACGGGACGCCCACGCCCGAGGCGAGGATCTGGGCCCGCGGGCCGTCGCCCTCGCCGACGGAGATGCGGTGGATGCCCTTGAGGATGCCCTCGACGTCCACGTCCTCCGGCTCGGCCGGCTGGACCATCGGCTCGTTGTACACCGTGAGGTAGTACATGACGTTCTGGTCGCGCCCGTCCGCGCCGACGCCGTGCTCGCCGGGGCCGAACATGCGCTCGATGCCGTCGCGCACGATGTGGCGGATCTCGTACCCGTAGGCCGGGTCGTACTGGACCATGGCCGTGTTCGTGCCCGCGAGGAGCGGCGAGTGGCCGTCGGCGTGCTGCAGGCCCTCGCCGGTCAGCGTCGTGCGGCCCGCGGTCGCGCCGATGATGAAGCCGCGCGTGAGCTGGTCGCCCGCCGCCCAGAACTGGTCGCCCGTGCGCTGGAAGCCGAACATCGAGTAGAAGATGTAGAACGGCACCATGATCTCGCCCTGCGTGGCGTAGGACGTGCCGACCGACTGGAACGCGGCCGCGGAACCGGCCTCGTTGATGCCGGTGTGCATGATCTGGCCGGCCTCGGACTCCTTGTAGCTCAGCATGAGCTCGCGGTCCACGGCGAGGTAGTGCTGGCCCTGGGTGTTGAAGATCTTCGCCGACGGGAAGATCGAGTCCAGGCCGAACGTGCGCGCCTCGTCCGGGATGATCGGCACGATGCGCTTGCCGAACTCCTTGTCCTTGATGAGGTCCTTGAGGAGCCGGACGAAGGCCATCGTCGTGGCGATCTCCTGCTGGCCCGAGCCCTTCTTGAGGATCTCGTAGGACTTGTCGCCCGGCAGGGTGATCGGCTTGGGCGACGAGCGGCGCTCGGGGACGAACCCGCCGAGCTGCTGGCGACGGTTCAGCAGGTACTGGATCTCCGGCGCGTCGGGGCCCGGGTGGTAGTACGGGGGCTCGTACGGGTTGGCGTCGAGCTCCTCGTCCGTGATCGGGATGCGCAGGGAGTCGCGCAGCGCCTTGAGGTCGGCGAGGCCGACCTTCTTCATCTGGTGCGTCGCGTTGCGGCCGGCGAACGTCGGGCCGAGCGCGTAGCCCTTGACCGTGTGCGCGAGGATCACCGTCGGCTGGCCCGTGTGGGCGCGTGCCGCGGCGTAGGCCGCGTAGATCTTGCGGTAGTCGTGGCCGCCGCGCTTGAGGTTCCAGATGTCGTCGTCGGTCATGTTCTCGACGAGCTGCTTGGTCCGCGGGTCGCGGCCGAAGAAGTGCTCGCGGATGAACGCGCCGGACTCCGCACGGTACGTCTGGTAGTCGCCGTCGGGCGTGACGTTCATGAGGTTGACCAGGGCGCGGTCCTTGTCCGCGTTGAGCAGGACGTCCCACTCGCGGCCCCAGATGACCTTGATGACGTTCCAGCCCGCACCGCGGAACTGCGCCTCGAGCTCCTGGATGATCTTGCCGTTGCCGCGCACCGGGCCGTCGAGGCGCTGCAGGTTGCAGTTCACGACGAACGTCAGGTTGTCGAGCTGCTGCTGCGCCGCGAGCTGGAGCATGCCGCGCGACTCGGGCTCGTCCATCTCGCCGTCGCCGAGGAACGCCCACACGTCCTGCTGCTCCGTGTCACGGATGCCGCGGTTGTGCAGGTACTTGTCCGTCCACGCCTGGTAGATCGCGCTCGCCGGGCCGAGGCCCATGGAGACCGTCGGGTACTCCCAGAAGTCGGGCATGAGCCGCGGGTGCGGGTACGACGGCAGGCCGCCGCCCGGGTGCGACTTCTCCTGGCGGAACCCGTCGAGCTGGTCCGCCGAGAGGCGGCCCTCGAGGAACGCGCGCGCGTACACGCCGGGGGAGGCGTGGCCCTGGAAGTAGACCTGGTCGCCGCCGCCGGGGTGGTCCTTGCCGCGGAAGAAGTGGTTGAGGCCCACCTCGTACAGCGTCGCCACCGACGCGTAGGAGGAGATGTGGCCGCCGACGCCGATGCCGGGCCGCTGCGCGCGCGTCACCATGACGGCGGCGTTCCAGCGGATCCACGAGCGGTAGCGGCGCTCGAGCGCCTCGTCGCCGGGGAAGTAGGGCTCCTCGTGCACACCGATGGTGTTCACGTAGGGGGTGGTCAGGGACGTCGGGACGGCGACGTTGCGCTCCCGGGCCCTCTTGAGCAGGTTCAGCAGGACGTAGCGGGCGCGCGGGCCCCCGCGGTCGTCGATCAGGCCGTCGAGGGCCTCGACCCACTCGCCGGTCTCGGCGGGGTCGAAGTCCGGAACCTGGCTGAGCAGACCGTTGATCAGCGGTCCGGTCTCGTCGTACGAAGCCACCAGCAACCTCATATCTCGTCGGATGCCGGGCGCACGGCCGCGCGGTACACGGCCGACACCCGTCTCGGGGCCACTCCGGGCACGCGGCCGCGGCCGCTGGTGGCGACCGCGCCTCTTCACGAGACCAGGGTGGTCTACCCATTGTGTTCACAACGCGCGCGTAAGTCACACCATCGGGTGGTCAAGAGGGCGTGATTTCGGCGACACGGCCGGGAGGGGAGGTGTCCCGGCGTCGTGCGGGTGCGGTGCCCGACGGAGGTCCGGGCACCACGTGCCCGGCCGGTGTCCGTGGGAGGCACCTTGCCAAGCAACGGATCCTCCGGTGGGCTACCTTTGCCAGACACGGCAGGTCGTCGTGCGCGCGGGCGTCCGCCCGCGCGTCGGTCGGCCCGCCGCACGGACGGACAGGACGAGGAAAGGAACGACACGACAGTGACCGACACCGCAGGGCCCAGCGGGGCGGACCGCCTGGGGTTCGCGCCCGGCAACGTGGTGCAGGAGTTCGGCTGGTCGGAGGACGTCGACGACGACCTGCGCGGTGAGCTCGAGGAGCTCGTCGGCGGCGAGCTCGTGGACGAGGACTACGACGACGTCACCGACGGCGTGATCGTGTGGTTCCGTGAGGACGACGGCGACCTCACCGACCTGCTCGTGGACGTCCAGACCGTGCTCGACGACGGCGGCCTCATCTGGGTGCTCACGCCCAAGCCGGGCCGGTCCGGGCACGTGGGCCACAACGACATCCAGGAGGCCGCGACCACGGCCGGGCTGCACGCGACGAGCACGTTCGCCATCGCGCCCGACTGGTCCGCGACGAAGCTCGGGACCCGTGGCCGCGGTCGCTGAGGGCGCGAGCGCACCGACCGTCGGGGGCGCGGTGCGTCCTGGTCCGGGGGACCCGGCGCCCGACTTCACGCTGCCCGACACGCACGGCACGCCCGTCCACCTCGCCGACCTGTGCGGCGGCCCGGTGCTCCTCGTGTTCTACCCGTTCGCGTTCTCCGGCATCTGCACGGGCGAGCTCTGCGAGCTGCGGGACAACCTCGAGGACTTCGAGGCCGCCGGCGTGACCCTGCTGGGCATCTCCTGCGACTCGGTGTTCACGCAGAAGGCGTGGGCGGCCCAGGAGGGCTTCGAGTTCGACCTCCTCTCCGACTTCTGGCCCCACGGCGACGTCGCCCGGGCCTACGGCGTGCTGGACGAGGAGAACGGGCTCGCCCTGCGCGGCTCGTTCCTGCTCGACGCCGACGGGATCGTGCGCTGGTCCGTCGTCAACCCGCGCGGGCAGCGCCGCGACCTCGACGGGTACCGACGGGCGCTCGAACAGTTCTGACGCGGCGCGGCAGCCGCGGGGGGCGCTGGGCGGGAGGACCGACGGCGGTCGTTGCGTAGGGTGGGTGCGTCCGGTCGGCGTGGCAGGTGGCGGGGTGTGCACCCGGTAGGCTGTGCTCCGCTGTTCCAGGGCCCGTAGCTCAGCTGGTTAGAGCGCCACGCTTACACCGTGGATGTCGGGGGTTCGAGTCCCTCCGGGCCCACCGCTCGCAACGACCTCCGCTGGATCAACCGAAGTAACGTCGTGGTCAGCTCACTTCCGCCACCACACATCAAGTTCGGTCGAGCCATGCTTCAGTTCGAGCCCTGACGGGCAATAGCGTGCGACTCGCCTTGCTAGCGGCGCGACGCTTCGACCCCAACTAACGATAGTCTGGGCGGCGTGTCCACACCGTCCTTCGGAGCATCGGCCAGGCGCCATCTGGCGGACGCCGTCTTCCTGCACGCCGATGACCGAAAGCCAAACGCAGATCACTTAAGTGGCCTCGCTGCCGAATGCGCACTTAAGGCCCTAGTGCTAGAGGGGCTAGGCGGCACGATCATGAATGGGTTTGTAAGCCCGACGCCTGAGGGGCCGAAACTAAGGGAACACGTCGGTGGACCGAAATCAGTCTGGACCACGGTCGCGGCGCTCGCCCAGGGGAGGCCCGAGCCCGAGGTGACGGATTTGCTTCGTGAGGACCCGTTTCACGATTGGGTGGTACACGATCGTTACAGCGAGGGCAAGCACATCACCAGCGAGATCGTGACTCGGCACATCGACGGTGCGCGCAGAGCAGCAATTGCCCTAGAGTCGGTGCGCCTATCAAACATGATTGGCGGAGAGTGACATGCGGTTCGACCATGCCGCTAGCAACGCGATCACGATTGCTGAATCATTCGCGACGACCGCCAATCGGGACGTGATCGTCGTTCGTGACCTACTGGGGCGGAATGCTCTAGCGCTCGATGGCGGCGAGCGAAACGTCGATGATCTACGGCAGACGTTGCGGGACGAGTGCTCACCCTTCGTTGGCGCAGACCCGGTGATTTTCCTCGAGGACCTGCTTGCTCCGGAGCTGTTGCGTGACTCGACGAATCGCAGGCCGGCCCCCTTTCTCTTAAGCCCGTCCGGTCGCGTGTCAGTCATCGAGAGGGGGACCGTCGGCGCCGACTGGTTAAATCCGAACGATAGCCCGCCTGCGCGACGCGTCACATTGTATGGATTCAAAGGCGGCGTCGGCAGAAGTACAGCGACATTCTCGCTTGCTCGGCACCTTGCTCAGCAAGGGCTTGTGGTTCTCGTCGTCGATCTCGACCTGGAATCGCCGGGGGTCAGTACGATGCTCGCCCCAGAGATGAGCCAGCTTCCGGAGCACGGCATTCTCGACCATCTCGTCGAGTACGGAGTTGGGAACGAGCATGGACTAGACCTGGCCGCCAGATCTTCCGCAATCGGGGACACGGTAGGCAATGGCGAGGTTTGGATTAGCGCAGCCGCGGGGCGACCTACACCGGGATCTAGTTATTTGGATAAGTTAAGTCGCGCCTACCTGGATCTTCCGGCGGCACCTGAGTCAGGTAGGGGGCGGATTCCTTTCGGTGCTCGCCTTTCGGCCGCAGTCGCCGCCTGCGAAGCGCAAGTAGAACGTGAGAGCCGCAGACCGGATATTACTCTTCTCGATAGTCGCTCCGGAATTCACGATATTGCGGCCGTCGCGATCACCCAGCTGAGTGCGCTTTCGCTGCTGTTTGCAACGGATAATCCGCAGACATGGCAAGGGTACGGCGAGTTGTTCGGCCGCTGGGCGACGCGGCTGGACTCAAATTCTCGAAGCGCCCTGCGCGATCGACTGCAGATGGTCGCCGCACTCGTTCCGCAAGGGGATCCTGCCTCATACCTGCGACGGTTTGCCGACAACGCCCAGGCTTGTTTCGCGTCGACTCTCTACGATGAGACACCGGCGAATGCCGAGATCTCAACTTTCAATTTCGCACCCCAGGATGAGTCCGCGCCACATTTCCCGATTCCTATACACCACAGCGTGGACTTGATCGGAATCGTGCCCGGCGTGGATTCGCGTTGGAGTACGGCAGGTACCGCAAACTTTGCTTACGCAGATTTTCTCGACCGAGCCACTCGACTAATATTGGAGGCGCAAGATGCTTAGCGCTTACGAGTACCGCGACCTCCTTGCGGCTGCCGTGCCCGAGGCTAATGACGCGGAGACGAGCGAGCCAAACACAACCACGCTCTACACGCCGTTTCAACATCGACGGGCTCTCGACCCTAATGTTGCTATTGTCCAAGGCGGGCGGGGGGTTGGGAAGACTGTATGGTTCGAAGCGCTTCAGGACCCTGATCTGCGCCAGGTCGCAGCCCGCAGGTATGCCCTTGACGTGCTGGATCGAATCGATGCTGCGCCGGGTTTCGGCGCTCGGCTTCGAAGGGAGTATCCAAGTCAGAGGAGACTGCAGTCCCTATCTGAGCGTTTCGTACCTGAGGATATCTGGACGGCCGTGGCGCTCAATGGATTCGGCGTGTCAGAAGTCACGCAGCTGCCCGACTGGGAAGAGCGGGTCCAATGGGTGAAGGATAACCCGGGTTCGGTTGAGGACCGCCTTTTGGATGTAGACGAGGAGGCCGGTCGGAGCGGCCGAATGAAGGTACTTTTGTTTGATGCCATGGATCGACTCCATAGCAATCGATCCACTGCAGACCAACTTACACACGGCGCGCTTCGGCTTGCGCTCACGCTTCGTACTTCTACGCGAAATCTCCGCGCGAAGATTTTTATTCGATACGATATGTTTGAAAGTGCCGGGACAGACTTTCCCGACGCGAGCAAACTCACAAACAATATGGTAGATTTGCGGTGGGATGTCACGAGCCTGTACTCGCTACTTTTTCATTTGATGAGTGGCGCTAGTTCGCCGCATTCTGGTGCGTTTCGCCAGGAAGCAAACTGGGTCCAGGGCAAGGCTGGTTCACGCGAAGAGCTTGAGCGCGCGCTACACCTCATTGCGTCGCGGCACATGGGAACGAATCATCGAAAGGGCTACACGTATACGTGGATTCCTAATCATCTCGCGGACGGCCGTGGTCAGGTAAGTCCTCGAAGCTTCTTGAGCGCGTTGAGTCACGCCAATACGCGTACGCGAGAGGAGTTTGCGAGTCACGGCAAGGCCCTGCATTGGGATGCAATTCGCCATGGCGTGCAGCATGCGTCTGGGATCCGCGTGCGCGAGGTGGGAGAAGATACGCCTTGGGTAAAGGACGCACTCGAACCCTTGCGCGGTCAGCAAGTGCCGATTGAGCCTGACAGTGTAATGGCCCTTTGGCGTGCTGCCGATCTCGAGAATACTCTCGGTCAGCAGATTGCGCGCACCGAGAGCCTTCCCGATGGGGACGAGAGTGGTGCGTTTCAGACAGGTCCCACGAGCACGAGTTACTCCCACCTTATCGAGGACCTCCGTGAGTTTGGTATGTTCACGACCAGGGCGGATGGCCGGCTTGATCTGCCTGATGTGTACCGCATCGCGTTCGGCGTTGGACGAAAGGGTGGAGTTCCCCTCGTTCGGAATTGATCTCGCTCTTGGTGTGGTTTCGAAGATCCTGGTTTGAGGCCTGAGATCGGGCTCGGAGAGCGATTAGGGTATTTGCTCGACATGTTTGAGCGTCTCATAGTCGGGCTGGTGCATTGTCGTTTCCGGGTGTTCTGTTGGCGCCGACCCGTAGCATCTGCCGCACCAGCAGCGACGACGTGACGGTGAGGTAGAGGGTGCTCGAGAAGGTCAAGGGTCTGTTCCGGCGGGACGAGGAGCAGGCGGGAGGTGGCCGGCCGAGCGCTCGGCTCGTCGACGCGCTGAAGGTGCTCGCCGTCGAGTCGCCGGGCCTCGCAGACCGCGCGGTCGCGTACGTGCACCGGGGCGAGGGGCCGGAGGTCCTGCTGGAGCTCGAGGCCCTGCGCGGCGGTGACGTCGAGGCGCTGCTGGGTCGGCCGGGCCAGTCCGGCATCTACTCGTGGACGACGCCCGCGCAGGACGACCGGCTCAAGGCCGCGGTGCCGGGCTGGACGTCGGCGAAGGCCGTGACGGCCCGGTCCAACCTCTACACGCTGAGCGACTCGGTGACGATCCCCGAGCTCGTACGGCTCGGCCGGGTGCTCAGCGCCGTGTCGTCGGAGGTCGACCGCGAGCGCCCCGCCGACCCGCGCTGGCTCACCGTGCTGGTCAACGACATGTCGCGGCGCGCGAACGAGCGCCGCAAGGGCAGGAACGGCAAGCAGACGCCCGACCGCTGGACGCCGGACCTGCTGCTGGCGCTCGCGGTCGAGGGCGGCGTGCCGGAGGCCGACGCGCCGGCGGTCGTGCTGCGCGAGCTGTTCGAGCGCCCGACGTCGTCGTGCTGGGCCTCGCGGCACCTCGGCCCGGCGCTGCTCGGCGACCCGGCGCGCGACTTCGTGGTCGCGCACGTCGACGTCGCGACCCAGGCGCTGCCGGGCGTGAGCGCCGCGGGCCGGACGGAGCTGGTCGAGCTCGTGGCGTCCGACCCGGTGGCGACGGACGCGCTCGCCCCGCTCCTGGCTCGGCTCGCGGCGGACACGAGCAAGGGCGTCCGCGAGGCGGCGGTGGCCGCCGTCGCGCAGCTCCCCGGCGAGCGGCAGCGCGAGATCCTCACCCCGCTCCTCACGGCCCTCGCGCCGTCCCGGCTCGGGACGGTCGTGACGCGCCTCGCGCAGGTCGACGGCGGGCTGGCCGACCTCGAGCAGGCCGCCGCGCAGTCGACCGGCGCGCGGGCGACGCTCCTGCGGGACACCGTCGAGCGCGCCCGCGTGCTCGACGCCGCGCAGGAGGACGAGCCGGCGATCGAGGTCCCGCCCTTCGAGCCCTTGCCGGAGACGGTGCTGGGCGACGAGTTCGTGCAGGCCGCGCGGGCCGCGATCGACACCGCCCTCGAGCGCGCCCGCGCCGAGCAGGCGGCGCACCCCGGCGAGGGCAAGGGCGACGGCGACGGGTGGCCGCGGTGGCGTCGCCAGGCCGTCGAGCAGGACCTCAAGGAGCTGCCCGGCATCTCCGACGAGGACCTCCGGGTCTTCGCGGCGTTCCTGTCCGGGACGAGCACGCGTCGCCCGGGCGGCGTCGCGATGCGCCGGCTGTCCGCACCGGGCGTCTTCTCGCGCCTCCCGGGCATCACCCTCCTGCACCGGCTGCGGCTCCAGGCGAACGAGGCGCGCGGCCACAGCGAGCGGTTCGGCTGGTATCGGCTCAACGAGGGCGACACGCTCGACGTCGACCTGCGCGTCCTCGACGAGGCGCTGCGACGCATCGGTCGCGACGACGCCGAGGCGCTGATCGACGAGCTGTACTTCTCCACGTGGTGGGCCATGGACACGGTGACGCCCGAGAATGCGTGGCCGTACTACGCGGGGCGCCTCGACCGGCTCGCCGCGGCGCTCGACGATCGCGAGCGCACCTACGGCACGACCAAGCCGGCCCGGGCGCTCGCGGTGCTCGCGCAGCTCCCGCACGTCCCGCGCCGGTTCCTGCCGCGACTGACCGAGCTCGCGCTCGGCGAGGGCCGCACCTACCGCGCGACGGCGCAGGCGGCGCTGAGCACGCACCCCGGCGTGCGGGGGCTGGCCGAGCAGGGGCTCGGCAACGGCCGGTCCGAGGTGCGCCGCACCGCCGCGGAGTGGCTGGCCCGGCTCGGCGACGCCGACGCGGTGCCTGCCCTGCGGGCCGCGCTCGCGAAGGAGCGCAGCGAGGTCGTCCGTGCGGCGCTCCTCACGTCGCTCGAGAGCCTCGGGGAGGACATCTCGGTCGATCTCGCGCCGGAGGTGCTGCTCGCGGAGGCGACCAAGGGACTGCGCGGCAAGGCGCCGGTGAGCATGTCCTGGTTCGACCTGGGCTCCCTCCCGGACGCGCGCTGGGCGGCGGACGGCTCGCCGGTGGACCCGACGATCCTGCGCTGGTGGGTCGTGCTCGCGGTCAAGCTCAAGGACCCGAGCGGCGCGGGGCTGCTCGAGCGATACCTGTCGCTCCTGCAGGAGGAGGACCGCGCGCGCCTCGGCAGCCACGTGCTGGCCGCGTGGGTCGCGCAGGACACGCGCAACCCGTCGCCCCAGGAGAGCGACGCGCACGCGACGGCCGGCGCCCAGCAGCGCTACGACCAGTACCAGGCGTGGGCCAAGCGCTCGCCCGAGTACTACTCGGTCGAGGCGTCCAAGTCGGTCGAGGACCATCACCGTGACCTGTACCGGGAGCACCAGGCGACCTACCTCGGCTCCGCGGTCAAGGACAAGGGGATGCTGGCACTCACGGTCGCGATGCCGGGCGGCGAGCTCGCCGCGACCTTCCAGCGCTACGCCAAGGCGCACATCGGCCGCCGGGCGCAGACCGAGGCCCTCGTCCAGGCGCTCGCGGCGAACGGTCAGCCCGCCGCGATCCAGGAGCTCCTCGCGGTCTCGCGGCGCTTCCGGCAGGCGACCGTGCAGGAGACCGCGCAGCGGCTCGCCGCCGAGCTCGCGGACCGGCGCGGCTGGACGGCGGACCAGCTCGCGGACCGGACGGTCCAGACGGCGGGCTTCGAGGACGACGGTCTGCTCCACCTCGACCTCGGGTCGCGCGAGTACGTCGGGCGCATCACTCCCGCGTTCACCCTCGAGCTCACGAGCGACGCCGGGAAGGTCGTCAAGGCGCTCCCGGCCGCGCGGGCGCAGGACGACCCCGAGCTCGTCTCGGCCGCGAAGAAGCAGCTCACCGCGAGCCGCAAGGAGCTCAAGGCGGTCGTCGCGCTGCAGACGCAGCGGCTCTACGAGGCGATGTGCGTGGGCCGCACCTGGACGGCGCGGGAGTGGCAGGAGTACCTGCTCGGCCACCCGGTGATGTCGCGGCTCGTCGAGCGGCTCGTGTGGGTCGAGAACCCCGGTACGGACGAGGCGCGTCCGTTCCGCCCGGACGGCGGCGCGCTCGTCGACGCCGACGACGAGGACGTGGTGCTCGGCGAGGGGTCGACCGTCGGGCTCGCGCACGCGGTCCTGCTCGGGCCGGACGCGACGGCCGCGTGGGCGGCGCACCTCGCGGACTACGAGGTCGACCCGCTCTTCGCGCAGCTCGACGTCGCGACGCCCGACGTCCCGGTCGGCGCGACGGCGATCGACGACCACAAGGGCTGGTTCTCCGACAGCTTCTCCATCCGCGGGCGAGCCACCAAGCGCGGCTACACGCGCTCGCAGGCCGAGGACGCCGGGTGGTTCAGCGCGTACACCAAGTCGTTCGCGAGCGCGGGGGTCGTGGTGCAGATCGAGTTCACGGGGTCGTTCGTCCCGGAGGAGAACATCGCGGCCGCGGTGACGGCGCTGACGTTCGAGCGCACGGGACGCGGGTCGGGGCGGGGGACCGCGCGCATCGCGGACCTCCCGCCCGTGCTCGTGGCGGAGGCGTACCGCGACTACGTCGCCGTCGCCGAGGCGGGTGCGTTCGACCCCGACTGGGAGCGCAAGAGCCAGTACTGACGGTGCCCGTCGGTCCGCACCAGGACCGACCGGCACGGAGCGGCACGGGAGCGGTGCGGTGCTGGGACCCGGCGCCGCACCGCCGGGCGTGTGGGACGCGGCTCCTACGCTGACCTGCAGGACCACGGGCACGGCGCCCGCGACCCGACGAAGGAGGAGCCCGGGTGACGAGCACGACGACCGGTGACGCGCAGGTCGCGGCCGGAGGACCGGGCGAGCTGCGGCCGCCCGCCGAGGTCCGGTACGCCGACGAGCTCGCGGCGCTCGCGGCGGCGGACGCGCGCCGGGGCGCCGACGTCCCGCCCGGGTGGCGCCTGAGCCCCCGTGCGGTGCGCGCGTTCGTCGTGGGCGACGCGGAGCTCGGCGTGAGCCGCAAGTTCTTCGGCGACGACCCGCTTGTCGACCGCGCGGTCGTGTCGCTGCTGGGCCGCCAGGGGCTCATGCTCGTCGGCGAGCCGGGCACCGCGAAGTCGCTCCTGTCCGAGCTGCTGGCCGCCGCCGCGAGCGGCACGTCGACGCTCACCGTCCAGGGCACCGCGGGCACGAGCGAGGACCACGTGCGGTACTCGTGGAACTACGCCCTGCTCATCGCCGAGGGGCCGAGCGAGCGCTCGCTCGTCCCGTCGCCGGTCTTCCGCGCGATGGAGAGCGGGCGGATCGCGCGGTTCGAGGAGATCACGCGCTGCGCGCCCGAGATCCAGGACACGCTCGTGTCCGTGCTCTCGGAGAAGCAGCTCATGGTCCCCGAGCTCGGCGCCGACGCGCGCGTCGCGGCGCGGCCCGGGTTCAACGTGCTCGCGACGGCGAACCTGCGCGACCGCGGCGTCCACGAGATGTCGGCGGCGCTCAAGCGCCGCTTCAACTTCGAGACCGTCGCGCCCATCCGGGACCGCGCGTTCGAGATGGAGCTCGTCGAGAGCCGGCTGACGGCCGAGCTCGGCCCGGCCCCGGAGCGTCCACGGCTCGACCGCGACGTGCTCGAGGTGCTCGTCACGGTCTTCCAGGACCTGCGCACGGGCACGACGGCGAGCGGCGCCCCGGTCAAGCGGCCCGAGACGGTGATGTCGACCGCCGAGGCCGTGAACGTCGCGGTCGCCGCCTCGCTCGAGGCCCGCTACCTCGGCGACGGCACGGTGACCGCGGGCCAGGTCGCGCGCCAGGTGGGCGGCGTGGCGCTCAAGGGCGACGAGGAGGACGCGCGCCGCCTGCGGCACTACGTCGACAACGTGGTGCGCGAGCGCGCGCGCTCGGACGCGCGGTGGAAGGACTTCCTCACCGCGGCGGGCGACCTGTGGCGGTAGCCCCGCGCGCGGCGTGGGACGCCGCGCCGCTTCGGCTGCGGCAGGCGGCCCGCGACCTCGTGACCCTGCGCGAGCGCGACGGCGTGCACCTGGTCGGCGTGCGCCACCACAGCCCCGCGTGCGCGGTCGCCGTCGCCGCGCTGGTCGAGGAGGTCCGGCCCGCGGTCGTGCTCGTCGAGGGGCCGGAGGAGTACACGCGCCTCCTGCCCGCGCTGCTCGACGAGCAGACGGTCCCGCCGGTCGCCGTCCTCAGCCTCGCCGGCGACCCCACGAACGGGGCGGGAGGAGTCGCGCGCGGCGCGGGGTTCTACCCGCTCGCGCGGTACTCGCCCGAGTGGGTCGCGCTCCGGGCGGGACACGCCCTCGGCGCCGGGCTCGCGTTCGTCGACTCCCCGTGGGGCGCGCGGCAGGCGGAGGACGACGACGAGGGCCCGGCGGCCCGCACCGTCCTCGCGGAGCGGCACCTCGCGCACTCCCGCACGGTCGCGCGGATCGCGGAGCGCCTCGGGTGCCGCGACCACGACGAGCTGTGGGACCACCTGTTCGAGGCGCGGGACACCGCGCGCCTGCGCGACTGGCGCGAGCTCACCGACGACGTGTTCGCGTGGGCGGCCCTCGCCCGCCTGGACTACGAGGACGAGGCGCTCGTCGCGGACGGGTCGCTCGACCGGGAGGCGCGGATGTCGGCACGCGTCGCCGAGCACGCGGCGCGCGCGGCCGGACCGGTCGTCGTCGTGACGGGCGCGTTCCACACGCTCGCCCTCGTCGAGGCGCTGACCGGGAGCGCGCACGGCGAGGCGGTCGTCGCGCGCCGCCCGGCGGGCGGGTACGGCGACCTGGCCGACGCGCCCGCGTGGCTCGTGCGGTACGACGACGAGCGGCTCGACGCGCTGCGCGGGTACGGCGCCGGTATGCCGACGCCCGGGTACTACGACCGTCTCTGGGCCGCGCACCACGACGCGGGCGGTCCCGCGGGCGCGGCGAACGCCGTCCTCGTCGACGTCGGGCGGGGGGCGAGCGAGCGGGGCGCGCTCGTGAGCGTGGCGCAGTCGCAGGCCGCGGTCGAGCACGCGCATCGGCTCGCGGCCCTGCGCGAGCGGCCGTGGCCCTGCCGCACCGACCTGCTCGACGCGATCACGTCCTGCTACGTCAAGGACCCCGACGACCTCGACGCGGCGGGCGACCGGCCGCTCGGGCTCGCGGTCGCGGAGGTGTTCGCCGGGCGCGCGCTCGGCGACGTGCCGCCCGGGGGTGCGTCGCCGCCCCTCGTGGAGGAGGCACGCGCACGCGCGCGGGCGCTGCGCCTCGACGTGTCCGACTCCGTGCCGCGCACCGTCCGGCTCGACGCGCGCCGTCGTGCCGCGCACCGCGACCGGCGCCGGTTCCTCGCGCTGTGCGCGTTCCTCGAGCTCGGGTTCGCGCGCCGGGCCTCCGGCCCCGACCACGTGGCCGGACGCGGGCTCGGCCTCGTGCTCGAGGAGTGGGAGTACGCGTGGACGCCCCTCGTCGAGGCGCGGCTCGTCGAGCTCTCGCACCGCGGGGCGACGCTCGACGCCGTCGCCGTCGCGCTGCTCGACGACGCGCGCGAGCGGGCGCGCGAGGAGCGGTCGAGCGACGCGGTGGCGCGACTCGTCGCGCAGTGCGTCGTGGTGGGTCTGCCCGACCGGCTGCCCCCGCTGGTCGCGCTCGTGCGTGCGACGCTCGACGTCGACCCGTCGCTCGCCTCGGTGGTCGCGGGTATGCGCCGACTCGTCGGGCTGTGGCGCGCGCGCACCGAGCTCGAGCTCGGTGAGCACGCCGAGGCGCTGCTCGACCTCGCGGAGCAGGGGCTCGCCACGGCCGCCTACCTCGTCCCGGACCTCGCCTCCGCGGACGAGGCGACGCAGGACGACGCGCTGGCGAGCCTCGTCGCGCTGCGCTCCCTGGTCCGCGACCTGCGCGATGCCGGCCGCGACGGCACCGGCTCGGCCGCGGAGTCCGTCGCGCGGGCGCTCGTGCACGTGCGGGAGGACGACGACGCGTCGCCCGCGGTGCGCGGCGCGCTCACGGCGTTCGCCGCCGTCGACGACGAGCTGGACGACGAGCCCGGCGGTGACGGCCTCGTCACGCGCGTCCGGGCGCACCTCGCCCCCGGCGCGGACCCGGTGGCGGCGACGGCCTTCCTCGGCGGCGTGATGCGGGCCGCGCCCGACCTTCTGCTCCACACCCCGGAGATGCTCGACGCCGTCGACGACGGCCTGCGCGGCCTGGACGAGGACGCGTTCCGTGCCGTGCTGCCCGACCTGCGTCGCGCCTTCACCTGGCTGCGGCCCACCGAGACGCACCGGCTCGCGGAGCGCGTCGCGGCGAGGACCGGCACGAGCGCCGCCGCGCTGGACCGGCACGTCGACGTGACCGAGGACGACCTGCGCGCCGGGCTGCTCGTCGAGCGCGAGCTCGTCGCGGTCCTGGAGCGCGACGGCCTCGGCGCCTGGACGCGCGGGGGAGCGTCGTGACGGGCGCGGGTGTCGGCACGGCGGACGTGCCGGACGTGACGTCGACCGGGGTAGCACCTGACGGGTTCGGGCCCGGCGCAGGCGAACCCGCCGGGAGCCGCGCAGACGATCAGGAGGCGGCGCGCCGGTGGCGGCTCGTGCTCGGCCGGTACGCCGGCGACACGTTGCCCGTCGCACCGCAGGACCAGGGCCTCGACCGGACGCTCGGTCACCTGTACGACCGCGAGTACACCGCGCGTGGGCACCGGCACGGCGACGGCGACGACGCGCGCGCCGGGCGCGGCGGCGGGGGGCGCGGGGGCTCCGTCGTCGCGGGCCTGGACTGGCTCGAGTCCGCGCGCGAGCTGTTCCCGCGCGAGACGTTCGAGCGCATGCAGGTCGAGGCGGTGGGCCGCTACGGGATGACGGAGCTGCTCGCGGACCCCCGCGCCGTCGAGGCGGTGGAGCCGAGCACGGAGCTCGCGTCCGCGCTGCTGCGTGCCCGGGGCAGGCTCGGGCCCGGGGTGCAGGACGGTCTGCAGCGGCTCGTCGCGCGCGTCGTGGAGGACGTCGTGCGGCGGCTGCGGCCGCGCTTCGAGACCGCGGTGGACGGTCGCCGCGACCGGTCGCGCCGCTCGTTCGTGCGGTCGAGCCGCACGTTCGACGCGGCGGCGACCGTGCGCGCGAACCTCGGGCGCTGGGACCCGGAGCGGCGGCGCCTGCTCGTCACGGACCTCCGCTTCTCGGCGCGGCGCCGGCGTGCGCTGTCGTACGACGTGGTCCTGCTCGTGGACCAGTCCGGCTCGATGGCCTCGTCGGTGCTGTACAGCGCGGTGAGCGCCGGCATCCTCGCCGGCCTGCCCGGGATCACCGTGCGGCTCGTGCTGTTCGACACGTCGGTCGTCGACATGTCGCACCTCGCGCACGACCCCGTGACGGTGCTCCTCACCGCACAGCTCGGCGGGGGCACGGACATCGCGCGCGCCGTGCGCTACGCGGAGCAGCACGTGCGCGACCCGCGCCGGACCGTCGTGGCGCTCGTGAGCGACTTCGAGGAGGGGGGTTCCGTGTCGCAGCTCGTCGCGAGCGTCGGGCGGCTGCACGCGTCCGGCGTACGGCTGCTCGGCCTCGCCGCCCTCGACGGCCAGGCGAATCCGGCGTACGACCGCGGCGTCGCCCGGCGGCTCGCGGAGCAGGGCATGGAGATCGCGGCGCTCACCCCGGAGCGCTTCGCGGAGTGGCTGGGGGAGGTGCTCCCGTGAGCGGTACCGGGCCTGGCCCCTGGGTCGCGGTGTACGCGGGGTACGACGACGCCGCGCTCGCCACCCTCGCCAACTCCGGCCTGGTCCGTCGCGCACGCAAGGACGTCGCCGCGGGGAAGGTGGAGGTGATCGAGCTGCGCGGGGACGGGGCCGCGCTGTCGGTCGGGGGCGCGCGCGTCGAGCTCGACGCGCGCGGTCCCGCGGGTGCGCGGTGCGGGTGCCCGACCGCCGGCGTCTGCCAGCACGTGGTGGCCGCGTGCCTGTGGGCGCGCGACGCGGGGGCCGCGCCGGTGGAGGCGACGACGGCCGAGCCGATCGAGGAGCCGACCGAGCCGATCGAGCCGGTCGAGCCGGTCGTGACGGTCCGTGACCGGACGGCGGCGGTGCGACCGACGGCCGACGCTCCCGCCGACGCCGACGCCGACGCCGATGCCGATGACGGTCCCGATCCCGGGGCCGTCCGCGCGCGTCTCGGTCGAGCCGACGCCGGTTCGGCGGGTCCGGCAGCGCAGCGCGCCGGGACGGGCGCGCCACCGCAGCCAGACCCTGGTCCTCGTGCCGCGTCGGGCGCCGATCCGCTGGGCGAGATACTCGCGCTCGACCCGCGGGCGGTGCACCGGGCCGCCGGTGCCGCCGTCGTGCGCGCGGTCGCCCGGGAGAAGCGGGAGCGGGCCGAGGTCCCGACGCGCGGCGGCACGACGGACGTGACGGTGGACGGTCCTCGTGCGGTGGTCTCCTGGCCCGACGCCCCGCGCGTCACCTTCGTCGCGGGGGCGGGGTTCGCCGGGATGCTCGTCGAGCGCGAACGCGTTGCCTCTCCGACAGCGCGCGCGGCGGACGACCGACGGTGGCGACTCGAGGCGCTCGCCCGCGTCTGGGGTGCGCACGGCCGTGCCTGGCCGTGGCCCGAGGAGGCGGCTGCGGCCGCGCCGCGCGCCGCCGGGGTGCCGGACGCGCGGACGGTCGCGGACGAGGTCGCGCGCACCGTCGAGCGCGTGCTCGACGTCGGGCTCTCGCACCTCGGCCGTGACGACCTGGAGGAGCTGCGCGGCGCCGGGGTGCTCGCCCGGCTGGGGCGCCGGCCCGCGGTGCAGCGGCTCGTCACGTCCGCGGTCGGGCGGCTCGAGGCGCTCGCGGACCGCCGCGACGCCGTCGACGAGGAGGAGTGCCTGCTCGCGCTGGCCGAGCTGTGGGCGTTCGTGCGGGCCGAGCCCGCGCCGGACGCCGCGGCGCCGGACGAGCGCGTGACGGACCTCCCGCACCTCCTCCCGCTCGGTGCTCGCTGGTGGGTCGCCGCGTCGGGGGTGCGGGGTGTCACCGTGCATCTGTGGGACGGCGCCGAGGGGCGCGCGCGGACGGTCACGACCGGGCGACCGCCCGGGGCCGACCCGACGTTCCGCCGCTCGTGGGACCTCCCGCTCGTCTGGGGGCGCTCGGTGGAGGCGCTCTGCCGCGGCCCGTTCGCCCTGCGGGGTGCGACCGAGCGTGCCGGGGCGCTGCGCCCGGGCGAGGGCCCGGTCGTCGAACCGTGGGGGCGGTTCGACGCCGACGCGCTGAGCGAGGTCGCCGACCGGACCGCGCGGACCGACGCGCGGGAGGAGGTGGGCTTCGGCCGGAGGCCGGCGGTGGTGCGGGTCGTCATGGTCCGGGACGCCGGGCCGGTCGGCGTCGACGAGGTCGCGCAGGAGATCACCTGGACCCTCGTCGCGGCGGACGGCACGCCGACCGTCGTGCGCGTCGACGCGGCCGACGAGGCGGCCTGCGACACCCTGCTCGGGGTGGCGGCGGGGAGCCGTCGGCTCGTCGCCGTCGCGGTCGAGCACGATCTGGAGTCCGGCGGGTCCGAGGCCGTCGGCCTGTTCGTCGAGCGTCCCGGGGGAGGACTCCGGCTCGTCGTGCCGACGCTCACGCCGGCCTACGACCACCGCGCCTGGTCGAGCGCGTGGACCCGGCTGCGCGCTCGCGTCCGCGCGCTGCGCGGGCGAGCCGCCACCCAGGTGCACGAGGTCGCGGTACCGGCCCCCGTCGAGGAGGTCTGCGGCACGGTGCTCGACGCCGCCGTGGCGCTCGCGGCCACCGGCCGCCGGCACCTCAGTCCGCACCAGGCGGCCGCCCTCGCCCGCGCGGCGCGGACCGCGGACGACCTCGGGGCCCCGACCCTCGCGGGTGCGGTGGCGCTCGTCGCCCACGAGCCCGACGCCGCACGCCTGCTGCGGGCGGCGCTCGTCGCCTCGCGGGGCCGCGCCCTCGCGCGGGTCGTGGGCTCGTCCCGCGAGCCCCGGCCGGACCAGCGGGCGGTGCGCGCATGAGCACGTACGCCGTCCACGTCGGGTCGCCCGAGCACGGTCGGGTCGAGCACGTCGTCGACGGCCCGGCGGAACCCGTCCGCGAGACGTGGGACGACACGAACCGGTGGTATCCACGGCTCCTCGCCGAGGGTCGGCGCGTCGAGCGGTCGCACGACCTGCGCCTGTCCCACGTGGTGCTGCGGCGCTCGCAGCTCGCCGCGGGATCGGCGCTCGCACGGCGCGACCCGGGTCCGTGGGACGCGCTCGCCGCGGTGCCCGCGGGCCGCGAGCCGACGGCGGCGCCGCGGCCCGTCGGCCTGTTCGAGCTCGGAGCCGAGGCCGTGCCGCGCGTCGAGCTCGACACGGTCGCGGAGCTGCGCGACCAGCTCGCGGCGGTCGACGGGGCCGACGGTCCGGGCGGCCCGGGACGGCTGCGGATGCTGCTCGCCGCCGAGTCGGCGGGCGCGCTCGTCGCCGCGGAGATGCACCACGCGGGCGTCCCATGGCGCGCCGACGTGCACGACGCGATCCTCACGGACGCGCTGGGCCCGCGACCGCGTCCCGGCGAGCGCCCCGCGCTCATGGAGGGCCTCGTCGCGCGCATCCGCGCGGCCCTCGACGCGCCGCCGACCCTCAACCCGGACTCGCACCCGGACCTGCTGAAGGCGTTGCAGTACGCGGGCGTCGGCGTGCGGTCGCTGCGCAAGTGGGAGCTCGAGCGCGCGGACCACCCCGTCGTCGCGCCGCTGCTCGAGTACAAGAAGCTCTCGCGGCTCTTCACCGCGAACGGCTGGTCCTGGCTCGACACCTGGGTGCACGACGGGCGGTTCCGCACCGAGTACGTCGTGGGCGGCGTCGTCACGGGTCGCTGGGCGTCCAGCGGCGGCGGGGCGCTCCAGCTCCCTCAGCAGGTGCGCCGCGCGGTGGTCGCCGACTCGGGCTGGAAGCTCGTCGTGGCGGACGCCGCGCAGCTCGAGCCGCGCGTGCTGGCCGGGCTCGCGCACGACGAGCGCATGGCGGCGGCGGGGCGCGGGGGCGACATGTACGCGGGCATCGTCGCGTCGGGAGCGGTCGCGACGCGCGACCACGCGAAGGTCGGGATGCTCGGGGCGATGTACGGGGGCACGACCGGTGACAGCGCGCTCGTCCTGCCGCGCCTCGCGAAGGCGTTCCCCGACGCCATCGGGCTCGTGGAGCGCGCCGCGCAGGCGGGCGAGCGCGGCGAGGTCGTGTCGACCCTCCTCGGCCGGAGCTCGCCGCGCCCCGGCGAGTCGTGGCAGGCGGCCCAGGAGGGTGCCTACGCGGTCGAGGAGGGCGGCGCGGACGACGCCGAGAGCGGCCGGACGGGCGCGGACGCGCAGGCGCGCGCCCGGTCGTACACCCGCGCGTGGGGCCGGTTCACGCGGAACTTCGTCGTGCAGGGCACGGCCGCCGAGTGGGCGCTGTGCTGGCTCGCCTCGATCCGGCGCCGGCTGTGGGAGCTGCCCCTCGCCGCGGCCCCGGGCGCCGCGCCCGCGCCGTTCGCCGACCGGGCGCACCTCGTGTTCTTCCTCCACGACGAGGTCGTCGTGCACGCGCCGGCCGAGCTCGCCGAGGCGGTGGCCGACGAGGTCCGCGCGGCCGCGGCGGAGGCAGGACGCCTCCTGTTCGGGGAGTTCCCGGTCGACTTCCCGCTCACCGTCGCGGTCGTCGACCACTACGCCGAGGCGAAGTGAGGGACGGGCGACGGGCCGCGGCGGACCCGTCGCCCGTCGGGCCGTCGCCCGCCGACCTCACCGCCGCGGTTCGCCGCGGTAGGTGCCGAACGACCACAGGTTGCCCTCCGGGTCCTGGAGCACGAGCTCGCGGCTCCCGTAGTCCGTGTCCCGGAGCGGGACGACGACGCGTCCCCCGGCTCCCGGTGCGCGCTCGCGGAGCCGCGTGTCGAGCGCCTCGATCTCGTCGTCGGGCACGACGACGTACGTGCCGCAGGTGCCGGGCTCGCGCGACCACTCGCGGTCGGGGGAGTGGCTGCCGAGCATGATCCCGCCGCCGTGCGGCCAGTCGAGCTGGGCGTGGGCGACGTCGCGGTCGTCGCCCGCCATGACGGTCGTCGCGACGAACCCGACGACGTCGGTGAGGAACGCGACGAGGCCGCGCGCGTCGTGCGCCTGGAGGGTGGGCCAGACCCACGGCGGCGGCACGTCGGGCACCGGGGCCGGCGCCGCGGCGGTGGGGGAGGTGTCAGCGGTCGTGCGGGTGCTCTCGTGGATGCTCATGTCCCCACCCTGGCCCGTCGGTGTGGCCGCCGGCTTGGATGTTCCCGAGCTCCTCGCGCACCCAGGCGGTCGGGCTCGTGCCGGCGAACCGGCGGAAGTCGCGCACCAGGTGGGAGTGGTCGGCGTACCCGGTGAGCGCGGCGACGTCCGCCAGCGTCCGCGCGCCCCGGCCGAGGGCGAGGCGCTGCACCTGGCGGCGCGCGGCGTCGAACCGCACGAGGCCGCGCGCGGCCCGGGGCGTGACGCCGAGCTCGGCCCGGAACAGCGTCTCGAGCTGCCGCTCGCCGAGGGCGACGTGCCGGGCGACGTCACGGACGTGCGCCCGGCCCCGGGTCCGGACGAGCACGCGCCAGGCCTCCGCGACCTCGGCGCGCACGTCGGCGCGGACGGGCAGGGCTCCGGGGCTGCCAGGCGGGTCGCCCGGGCCTGCGAAGGCCGCGCGCACGGCCTCGAACGCGGCGGCCCACGAGTCCGCCTCGGCGGCCTGCTCGCGCAGTCGGGCGGCGGCGGGTCCGAGGACGGCGTCGCCGTCCTCGACGAGGCCGAGGTCGCCGGCGCGCACGCCCAGCAGAGCCCGGCAGGCGAGCGGGTCGAGCGCGAACTGCACGCCCGCCTGCTCCCGCGGCTGGTGGATCAGGGCCGGGCGCGTGTGCAGACCGCCGACGAGCGACTCGTAGCGCACCGGGACGGCGTCCGGTCCGGGCGAGGTCGGGACGACGCCCGCGGTGCTCACGACGAGCGTGAGCCACGGCGACGGCAGGCCGCGGTGGACGGTCGGCGTGCCGTCCGTCGTCTCCGTCCGCAGGCGGTACCCGACCATCGACACGACGCCGGGCGGCAGCGCGTCGGGCGAGGCTCGCACGAACTCGTGCATCCGACCACGCTATGCGGCGGGCACGACGCTCACAGCCCGAGCGGGCGGTGCCATCCGACGTCGACGCGGAGCGAGGCGTCGGACGCCTCGTCGTCGACCTCCCACACGCACCGGACCCGCCGGTCGAGGACCGACATCGCGTCGCACCGCCGCCCGGCGCCGTCGAGGTCGACTCGCGCGCGGACGGCGTCGCGGTCGTGCCCGGACCACGAGAGCGTCAGCTCGCGCCAGCAGCCGCCCGAGCCGCAGCCCGTCTCCTCATGGACGACCTGGATGCCGTCGGCGAACGTCGGGACCGGGGGTGTGCCCGCCTCGTCGAGCTCGACCCAGAGCACGGGGCCGACCAGCCACCCGACCAGGAGGACCAGTCCGACGGCCGCACCGGCGACCCCGGCACGACGGCCCACCGTGCGCTGCATCGGCGCATCGTACCGAGCGGGTCAGGTCGACGGGCGCAGCCCGCGCACCTGGGGGACGTCGGTGCCCCGCGCGGCGCGGCGCACGTGCGAGCGCGCGTGCTCGATCGCGTCGTCGAGCGTGTCGAAGAGGTGGTTCTCGTGGCGCAGCTCGGCGAGCGCCCCGACGTTCGTGAGGAGCGACCGGTGCCGTTCCTGGACGCCCTTGACGAGCACGGTCACGCCGCGCGCCTCCAGCCCTTCCACGAGCTCGCCGAGCGCCTTCGCCCCGGTCGCGTCGACCATGCGGAGCTGGGAGAGCCGCAGGATCACGACCGCCACGTCGTCGTCCGTCGAGGCGTCGGTCACCTCGGTGAGCACGCGGTCCGCGGCGCCGAAGAACATGGAGCCCTCGAGACGGAAGAGCGCGACGTGCTCGTCGCCCGGCTGGGCCGGCCCGGGGAGCGGGTCGCGGTGCACGGCCGAGGCGCGGGCCACGGTCCGCAGCGCGAAGAACGCGGCGACGAGGATGCCGATCTCGATCGCCTGCACGAGGTCGAACGCGACGGTGACGACGGCGGTCACGACGAAGGTCGCCGCGCTGGACCGCCCGGCGCCGACCACGGAGCGGATCGTGCGGGCGCCGATCATCCGGAAGCTCGTCACCATGAGCACGCCGGCGAGCGCGGCGAGCGGGATCCGGGAGACCGGGCCGGTGGCGAGGTAGATGACGGCGAGGATCACGACGGCGTGCACGACGGCGGCGAGCCGCGTGCGGGCGCCGGAGCGCACGTTGACCGCGGTGCGGGCGATGGCTCCCGTGGCGGGCATGCCGCCGAAGAGGCCGCTGGCCACGGACGCGAGGCCCTGCCCGACGAGCTCGCGGTCGGGCTGGTAGACGGAGCCCCCGGGCGACCCGGTCTGCACCATGGACGCGGCGACGCGGGCGGACAGCAGCGACTCGATGGCCGCGAGCGCGGCGATCGCGAGGGCGGCGCCGCCGAGGTCGCGCAGCGCGCCGGGGGTGAACGTCGGCAGGACGGGCGCGGGCAGGGACGACGGCAGGGCGCCGATGCGGGGGACAGGGGCGCCGAGCACCTCGACGAGGACGGTGGCCAGCACGACCGCGACGAGCGACGCCGGGATCGCCGCGTGGAGGCGGGGGAGCAGCAGCATCGTCGCGGCGACGAGCGCGACGCACCCGAGCGTCCACAGGACCGGGGCCGGCGGGACGTCGGTCACGGCGGTCCGCACGGCCCCGACGGCGGTCACGAACGTGTTGTGGCCGGGGGCAGCCTCGACCCCGACCGCGGCCGGGACCTGCTGGAGGAAGATGATGCAGGCGATCCCGAGCGTGAAGCCCTCGACGACCGGCCAGGGGATGAACGTGACGACCCGACCGAGCCGGGCCAGCCCCGCGACGAGGACGACGAGCCCGCCGAGGACGGTCACGAGCGCGACCGAGCCCAGCCCGTGGGTGACGACGATCGGCGCGAGCACGACGGCCATGGCCCCGGTCGGGCCGGAGACCTGGTGGTTCGACCCGCCCAGCACGGCGGCGACGACCCCGGCGATGACGGCGGTGACGAGCCCGGCAGCGGCCCCGACGCCGGAGCTGACGCCGAACGCGAGCGCGAGCGGGAGGGCGACGACGCCGACGGTGACCCCGGCGAGGAGGTCGGCGCGCAGGGTCCGGGGGCGCAGGTCGTAGTCGGAGCGCCGCGGGAGCAGGTCGCGGACGGCGGCGAGGCGGCTCATGCCGAGGCGTTCGACGTGGTGGCGTCGAGCACGGCGCGGGCCGACGCTCCCGGCAGGGCGGGGAGCCGCCGCGCGGCCTCGAGCTGGTCGGACGCGCCCGCGAGGCTCGACAGGAGGAACGCGCGCGCGACGACGAGGAGCTCGGCGACGAGGGGCTCGGCGAGGCGGTACTCGACCGCGTTGCCGCTGCGGGTCGAGGTGACGACCCCGGCCCGGCGCAGGACGGCGAGGTGCTGGGAGAGCTGGGAGGGCTCGCACCCGGTGACGTCCAGGAGGTCGGACACGGGCGCGGTGTGGTCGGCGTCGGCCGCGAGCACCTCGAGCACCTGGATGCGGGTCGGGTGCGCGAGGCACCGGAAGAGCTCGGCCTTGATGCGGTAGAGGGGAGCGGCCTCGTCGGTGCCGCGGGCGCCGTCGCCCGGAGCGCCGTCGTCGGGCCGGTCGGGGCGGGGGGTGCGGGGCACGGGTCCTCCAGTGGGATGATGGATTGCGCAATCCATCAAACCACGTCCGACGGTACCCGGGCGTCCCGCGCGGGATAGCCTGCCGCCATGACCGTCGCGCCCGACCCGAGGACCGAGACGACGACCGCCGACGCCTCGCGCGCCGACCCCGCGGCCGACGGCGCCGCGCACCCGACGCTCGGCCGCGTCGTGCGGACGCTGGACGAGCTGTACCCGCCGTCGACGGCCGAGGCCTGGGACGCCGTCGGCCTCGTGGCCGGGGACCCGGGCGTGCCCGTGCGCAAGGTGCTGTTCGCCGTTGACCCGGTCGAGGAGGTCGCGGACGAGGCGCTCGCCTGGGGCGCGGACCTGCTGGTCACGCACCACCCCCTCTTCCTGCGGCCCGTGCACTCGGTCGCCGCGACGACGTTCAAGGGCTCGCTCGTCCACCGGCTCATCCGGGGCGGCTGCGGCCTGTACGTCGCGCACACCAACGCGGACGCGGCGGAGCGCGGCGTCGCCGACGCGCTCGCGGACGCCCTTGACCTGCTGCACCGCGTACCCCTCGTCGCGCACCCGGCACCGTCGCCGCACGAGGCGGCGTCGACCGGGACGGGCCGGGTCGGGCGCCTGGCGGAGCCGACGACGCTGCGCGGCTTCGCGCAGCGCGTCGCCGAGGTGCTCCCGCCCACGGTCCAGGGCGTGCGCGTCGCGGGCGACCTCGACGCCCCCGTGGAGTCCGTCGCCGTGGTCGGCGGGTCGGGCGACTCGCTGTTCGACGCCGTCCGCGCGAGCGGCGCCGACGTCTACCTCACCTCCGACCTGCGCCACCACCCGGTCTCCGAGCTGCGCGAGCGCGCCCGGCTCGAGGGCGGTGGCGAGGCCGGGACGCCGTTCCTCGTGGACGTGCCGCACTACGCCTCCGAGTGGCCGTGGCTCCGCTACGCTGCCGAGGACCTCGCGCGCGCCCTCGCGCGCGAGCAGCCCGGGACGGCCGTCGAGACGCGCGTCAGCACGCTCGTCACGGACCCGTGGACCGCACGGATCGCGTCCGTGCCGGCCGACCTGCCAGCCGATCCCGACGCCCCGCACGCCTGACGCCCCGACCCCGCACGCGGCCCCGCACGGGGCCCACGAAAGGAACCACCTGTGGCCACCGCACCGCCCGCCGACCAGCTCCGCCTGCTCGACGTCCAGGAGCTCGACACGCGGGCGCAGCAGCTCGCGCACCAGCGCAAGAACCTGCCCGAGCACGCGCGCATCGCCGAGCTCGACGCCCAGATGGCGGACCTGCGGGGCAAGCTCGTCGAGTCCCGCACCGCGGTGAGCGACCTCAAGCGCGAGCTCACCAAGGCCGAGACCGACGTCGAGCAGGTGCGCACGCGCGCCGCGCGCGACCGGTCGCGGCTCGACTCGGGGCAGGTCGGGGCCAAGGACGCGCAGGCGCTCGTCGCGGAGCTCGAGTCCCTCGCGCGCCGCCAGGGCGTGCTCGAGGAGGTCGAGCTCGACGTCATGGAGCGCCTGGAGGCGCACGAGGAGGCGCTCGCGAAGCTCGAGTCCGCGAACGCCGAGCTGGAGGCCGCGAAGGCCGAGGTCGTGGCCGCGCGCGACGCGCGCTTCGCCGAGCTCGATGCCGAGGCGGGCCAGGTCGAAGGCAAGCGCACGGAGGCCGTCGCGGGCCTCGACGCCGGGCTCCTGGCCCTGTACGAGCGCGTGCGCGACCAGAACGGTGGCCGGGGCGTCGTCGCGCTGCGCGGCCAGCACGTCGACGGGCTCAACGTCTCGCTGAGCCCGGCCGAGCTCGCGGCGATCACGTCCGCCGCGCCCGACCAGGTGGTGCGGCTCGAGGACTACGGCCACATCGTCGTGCGGCCGGAGGGCGCCGGCGCGTGAGCGCGGACGGTCGGCGGCACCTCGTCGTCGAGGCGGACGGCGGGTCGCGGGGGAACCCCGGCCCGGCGGGCTTCGGCGCGCTCGTCCGCGACGGCGAGAGCGGTCGGGTCCTCGCCGAGCGCGCCGCGTTCCTCGGGACGACGACGAACAACGTGGCCGAGTACTCGGGCCTCGTCGTCGGGTTGCGCGCCGCGGCGGAGATCGACCCGGACGCGCGGGTGACCGTCCGGATGGACTCGCGGCTCGTCGTCGAGCAGATGTCGGGCCGCTGGCAGATCAAGCACGACGACATGCGCCGCCTCGCCGCCGAGGCCGCCGCGGTGCTGCCGGCGGGCCAGGTCGCGTACGAGTGGGTGCCACGCGCGCAGAACGCCGCCGCGGACGCCCTCGCGAACGAGGCGATGGACACGGCCGGGACGGTCGCGCGCGACTACCCGCCCGAGGGCGCAACGCCGGGTGCCGGCGACGACGAGCCCGACCCCGCCGCCGCCGACGCGCCCGCCGAGGTCCCGGGGGAGTCGGCCGCTTTCGACACCCCCGCCCGCCCGTCGGGCGCCGCGGTGCGGTTCGACGACGCGCCCGCGCTCACCGTCGTGCTCGTGCGCCACGGGCAGACGCCGCTCACGGTCGCGGGCGCGTTCAGCGGGTCGTCGGTGCTGGGCCCGTCGCTGACGGCGCGGGGCCGCACGCAGGCGGCGCAGGCGGCCGACCTCGTGTTCCGGGTCGGCCGTCAGGCCTGGCCCGACCTGCCGCGACCGACGACGATCGTCGCCTCGCCCATGGTGCGCGCGCAGGAGACGGCGCGCGCGGTCGGTCGCCGGCTCGGCGTCCACGTCACGACGGACGACCGGTTCGCCGAGGTCGACTTCGGGGAGTGGGAGGGGCTCACCGCCGCGGAGGTCGACGCCGCGTGGCCGGGCCGACTGCACGCCTGGCACACGACCGGCACGACCGCGGCCCCCGGGGGCGAGTCGTACGCCGACGTCGGTGCGCGCGTCTGGCACGGGCTCCAGGACCTCGTCGACACGCTCCTGGCGGGGGCGGGACCGGCGGGCCGGACGGCGGTCGTCGTCGGCCACGCGGTGCAGGTGCGCGCCGCGATCGGCACGGCGATCGGCGCGCCGCCGTCGCAGTGGTCACGCGTGCGCGTCCCGCCTGCGTCGGTGAGCATCCTGCGCCTGTGGGCCGACGGCACGAGCGAGCTCACCGCCCAGGGCGTCCCGAGCGACCTCTGACGTCCGTCCTCCGCGGCGCGTTCACCCTTTCCGGGGGTTCTTCGCCTTGGCGGGTTCCGCGAGGGCGTGCTCGACGGCCGTCGCGACCCACGCGTCGAGCTCGACCGGGTCGGCGACCCGCGCGCCGTCGACGAGGATCATGCCCGTCATCGGGCGACCCCCCATCTCCATGACCGTTCCGCCGCGTTCGAGCGCCGCGTCCGTGCCGTCCTTGCCGACCCGCACCATGAGGTCGTCCCGGGTGACGCCGAGCGCCATGTGGGTGTTGACGAGGAACGCGATCCCGCCGAACATCTTCCGCTCGTCGAACGGAGCGCGCGGCCCCAGGGCGGCGCGGATCCGCTCGGCAAGATCCTCGCTGTAGACCATGGGTCCACTGTGGACCGGGTCCCGTGCTGTCGCAGCGGGGACCGGGGTGGAGGCGGGCGGTCGCTCAGGCGATGACGAGCTCGAGCGTGCGCGGCCCGCTCCGGGAGGCCGCGTCGTGGAGGGTCGTCTCCAGGAGGCGGTAGCTCAGGCCGGATCCCACCTCCGTGCCGATCACCGTGCCGACGAGCTCGCCTGCGGCGTCGAGCAGCCCTTCGGCCGACGACGGCGACGCCGCGGCCCGGCGCAGCAGGTGCCCGGCGAGCACGCCGCGGGTGTGCTTGGCGTTGTGCGAGACGACGGTGCGCTTCCCGGCGTGCTCGCGCACGACGCGCACCGCGACCCAGTCGGCCGAGCGCGGCCCGGAGACCGCGGGCTTCCACGCGCCCACGTACGTCGAGGACCGGCAGTCGACGACGACGTCCCCGGCCGCGCGCGCGTCGAGCACGGGGGCCAGGTGCGGGCGCCACGCGGTCGCGAGCTTCCCCACGCCCGGCAGGTCGACGGCCATGGAGAGCCGGTAGGCGGGAACGCGGTCGGCGGGGGAGAGCGCCCCCCAGAGAGCCGACACGACGCGGACGTCCTCGCGCGCGCGTCGCGCGGCCTCGCCGCCGGACGCCAGCGCGCCCGCGAGGTCGGCCGCGCCGTAGAGCACGCCCGTGTAGACGTCGGCCGCGGAGCCCGCGGGCGCGGTGCGCAGTGACGTGTTGCGGCGCACCTCGTCGGCGAGCCCCGGCGTCGTGCCGAGGACGTCGTGCGCGTCCGGGCGTGCGCTCGCCGCGGCGAGCGCGTCGAGGACCACGTCACGGTGCGCGGTGAGGGCGGGAGAGGTGAGCGCGGCGAGGTCGACCGGCGCGGCGCCGTCGGGCGCGGGGGTCTTGCCCTCGGACGGGGGGAGCAGCACGAGCACGCGGCCACTCTACGAGCGCGCGCGGCGTCGTCGCGGCGGGTGACCAGGCCCGACGGCGTGGGGTGTGTCACGGCTACGCTCGGCCGATGGCCCAGGTGAAGATCTACGGACGGCGCAGCGTGTGGGGCGAGCGACGGGCGGAGGTGTCCGACGCGCTGCACGACGCGCTCGTGCGCACCTGGCACCTCCCGGCCGACAAGCGGTTCCACCGGTTCCTGCTCCTGGACGACGACGACCTGGTCGCCCCGCGCTCGGACGCGTACCTCGTCGTCGAGGTCGTGTGCTTCACGGGCCGCACGCGTGAGGCCAAGCGCGCGCTGGTCGCGGCGCTGTACGACGACGTGGTGCCCGCCCTCGGCCTGACGGTGGACGAGGTGGAGCTCGTGATCCTCGAGAGCCCGCGCGAGAACTGGGGCATCCGCGGGGTCAGCGGCGACGAGCTCGCGCTGTCGTACCGCGTCGACGTCTGACACGCTCGTCCCCCTGCCTCGGGCGGCGGGGGACGGTCCGAGCCCGGTGTACGGCCGCTCAACCTGCCTCGGCGACGACGGCCAGCACCGCGTCGCCGTACCGGGCGAGCTTGTTCTCGCCGACGCCGCTCACCAGCGCGAGCCTCTCGAGCGAGCCGGGTCGGGCGGTCGCGATCCCGCGGAGGGTCGCATCCCCGAACACGATGTACGCGGGCACGCCCTGGGCCTTCGCCTCCCCTGCACGCCAGGCGCGCAGCGCCTCGAAGAGCGGGACGTCGGCCTCGGCCAGCTCGGCGGCGGCGGCCGCCTTCCGTGCCTTCGCCGCACGCACCGGACGCGCCGGCTCGTGCCGCATCCGGACCTCGCGCCGCCGGGCCAGGACCTCCCCGCTCGCCGCGGTGAGCACGAGCGTCCCGTGCATGCCCTCGACCGTGAGCAGCCCCTGGGCGAGGAGCTGACGCACCACGGCCCGCCACTCGTTCTCGGACAGGTCCTTCCCGACCCCGAACACCGACAGCTCCTGGTGCCGGAACCGTCGGACCTTCTCCGTGTCCCGGCCGAGGAGGATGTCGACGACCTGCCCGACGCCGAAGCTCTGCCCGCGCTCGCGGTCCAGACGGAACACCGTCGAGAGCACCTTCTGCGCGGCGACCGTCCCGTCCCAGGCCTCGGGCGGGGCGAGGCACGTGTCGCACGACCCGCAGCCCCCCGGGTGCTCCTGGCCGAAGTACGCGAGGAGCTGGGCGCGGCGGCACTCGACGGTCTCGCAGAGGGCGAGCATCGCGTCCAGGTGCCGGCCCAGGTTGCGCCGGTGCGCGGCATCACCGTCGGACGTCGAGATGAGCTTGCGCTGCTGCACGACGTCGGCCAGGCCGTAGGCCAGCCAGGCGGTGGACGGCAGCCCGTCGCGCCCGGCGCGCCCCGTCTCCTGGTAGTACCCCTCGACGGACTTGGGCAGGTCGAGGTGTGCGACGAACCGGACGTCGGGCTTGTCGATGCCCATGCCGAAGGCGATCGTCGCGACCATGACCAGGCCGTCCTCGCGCAGGAACCGGGACTGGTTCGCGGCGCGCACCGACGCGGGGAGCCCGGCGTGGTAAGGCAGCGCCTGGATCCCGTTCTCGACGAGCGTCGCGGCGGTCTTCTCCACCGACGCACGCGAGAGGCAGTAGACGATCCCCGCGTCCCCGGCGTGCTCGGTGCGCAGCAGGTCGAGCAGCTGCTTCTCCGGCCGGTCCTTGGTCACGATCCGGTAGGTGATGTTGGGCCGGTCGAAGCTCGAGACGAAGTGCCGTGCGCCCTCCAGGTCGAGGCGCTGGGCGATCTCGGCCCGCGTCGCGGCCGTCGCCGTCGCCGTCAGCGCGATGCGCGGGACGGACGGCCAGCGTCGGTGCAGCACCGAGAGCTCGAGGTAGTCGGGCCGGAAGTCGTGGCCCCACTGGGACACGCAGTGCGCCTCGTCGATCGCGAAGAGCGCGATCGGCGTCCTGTCGAGCAGGTCGAGGGTGGCGCGGCTGCGGAGCCCTTCCGGCGCCACGTAGAGCAGGTCGAGCTCACCCGCCATGAGCGCGCGCTCCACGGCGCGGCGCTCGTCCGAGGACAGCGTGGAGTTGAGGAACGCGGCGCGGACGCCGAGCGCCGCGAGGGCGTCCACCTGGTCCTGCATGAGGGCGATGAGCGGTGACACGACGACGCCGGTCCCCGCGCGGACCAGGGCCGGGATCTGGTAGCACAGCGACTTGCCCCCGCCGGTGGGCATGAGCACCAGGGCGTCGTCGCCGCCGACGACGGTGTCGATGACGGCCGCCTGCTCGCCCCGGAACGCGTCGTACCCGAAGACTCGCCGGAGCACGTCGAGCGCGGGATCGGTCGCAGTCGCTGTGGCCACCCGGGCACCCTACCGAGGGGTTCCGACACGACGGTCCCGGCGTGTCCGCCCCACCGCCGAGGCGCCCGTCACGGGCGGCGGAGCTCCGCGGGCAGGTCGTCCCGGTGGCGGACGGCGAGGGACGTCACCGCGCGGGTCAGGCAGACGTACAGCCGCCGCAGCCCCGTGACCCGGTCCGGCTCGCCCCGGACGACGCCCTCCGGGTCGTCCAGCACGACGTGGTCGAACTCCAGCCCCTTCGCGAGCGACGCGGGCACGAGGTCGAGGCGCGCGTCGAACTCGACCGCGCCGTCGTCGTCCGACGCCTCGCCGACGACCGCGAAGGCGAGGCCCGCCGCGGCGAGCACCGCGCGCGCGGCGTCCGTGCCGGCGTCGGGCACGATCAGACCGACCGACCCCTCCCGCGCGAGCGCCGTGCGGACCAGGTCCACGAGCGGCTCCGTGGTGAGGACGAGCTCGCCCCGCGCCCGGCGGACGGCGACCGGCGGGTCGAGGTCCGGCGCGATCGACGGGAGCAGGCGGGCCGCGTACTCGATGACGTCGCCGGGGACGCGGAAGCCGGCGGTGAGCTGCTCCACGTGGCCGTCGGGCTTGCCGAGGTGCGTCAGCGCGTCGGTCCACGAGGAGACCCCCCACGGCGTCGTCGCCTGGGCCAGGTCGCCCAGCACCGTCAGGGAGCCGGTGCGCGCCCGGCGCCCGAGAGAGCGCAGCATCATCGGCGACAGGTCCTGCGCCTCGTCCACCACGACGTGCGCGACCGACGCGCCGCGGGCCAGCAGGTCCGCGACCTCGTCGAGCAGGACGAGGTCGGCCAGCGTCCAGCGGGCGGTGCCCGGTGTGCGGGACGGTCGGAGCGGGCGCAGCAGCTCCTGCTCCGTCGCGGTGAGGACGCCGTCGGCGCTCGCGGCGAGGAACGCGGGGTCGACGAGGAGCCGGTGCAGCAGCGCCGTCGGCGTGACCTTGGGCCACACCGCGGCGGTGTAGTCCCGGACCGGCCGCGTGCGCGCGAGCGCGTCCCACGCCCGCTCGTCGAGCGCCTCGCCGGACTCCTCGATCTGCACGAGGATCCGGTGCGCGAGCGCGTGCCGCAGGTGGTCGCGACCGGCGTCGAAGCGCGGCTCCCGGCCGACCACCTGCGCCACGCACTCGCGTGTCTCGTGCGCGGCGACGCGCCAGCGGCGCGCACCGCGGGGCAGCACGAGCGCCTCGGACGGCTCGACGAGGTGCGACCACACCGCGCGGCGGAGCACCTCGGCCATGCGCCCGTCGCCCTTGAGCCGCGCGACGTCCGCGGGCTCCGTCCGGCGCAGGCGACCGTGCACCGCGACGATCTGCTCGACGGTCGTCTGGGTCGCGTCGACCTCGCCCAGGGCGGGCAGGACGTCGCGGATGTACCGCAGGAAGCTCGCGTTGGGCCCCACGACGGTCATGCCGGCGCGGCTCACCCGCTCCCGGTGGGAGTACAGCAGGTACGCGGCACGGTGCAGCCCGACGGCGGTCTTGCCGGTGCCGGGCGCGCCCTGCACGACGACGGTCCGGTCGATCCCGCTGCGCACGATGACGTCCTGCTCGGGCTGGATGGTGGCGACGATGTCGCGCATCGGCCCGGTACGGGGTCGCTCGATCTCGGCTTCGAGGATCGCGGAGGACTCCGCACCAGGACCCGGGGCGGTGAGCGTCTCGTCCTCGAAGCCGGTGAGGGCGCCGCGCTGGAAGCCGTAGCGGCGGCGGACGGCGACCCCCATCGGCGCGGTGCGGGTGGCGCGGTAGAAGGGGGTGCTCACCGGGGCGCGCCAGTCGACGACGAGCGGGTCGCCCTGGGGGTCGGAGACGTGGCGGCGGCCGATGTGGAAGACCTCGGCGGGCTCGTGGCCGGTGCCGTCGAGGTCGATGCGTCCGAAGAAGAGCGGGACCTCGGGGTCGTCGGCGAGCTGGGCGAGCCGACGGGCGAGCGCCGCCTCGAGGTACTCGGCGCTGACCCGGTCTCCCGCGAGCGCGTCGAGCGACCCGGCCTGCTCGCGCATGCGGGCGAGCTGCGCGCGGGCGTTCTCCAGGAACTCCTGCTCTCGCGCGAGCTCGCCCGAGGTGTCCCCGGCGGTCGCCGCGGTCGGTGCGTCGGGGGCGGACGGTACGGCGGGGGCGGGCACGACAGACCTCCGGGAGCGGGATGTTGAGGGGGCGGGCCATCCTACGGGGCCGCCGCCCCCTCCGGTGGGCCGGTCGATGGTCCGCCGAGCCGCTCGGGAGCGGTAATCTTGCTGGCGCGGACGAGTCGGTCGGACGGTCGCGTCGAGGGGCCTCGTGCTCCTCGCCGAGGAACGTCCGGGCTCCGAAGGGCAAGGTGGTGGGTAACGCCCACCCGGGGTGACCCGCGGGACAGTGCCACAGAGAACAGACCGCCACGTCAGGCAGGGCTTCGGCTCCGCCCGGCGCGGTAAGGGTGAAACGGTGGTGTAAGAGACCACCAGCGGGCCGGGTGACCGGTCCGGCTCGGTAAACCCCACCTGGAGCAAGGTCAGACAGACTGTGTCGGAGGGCTGCCCGCCCGATTCTCCTCGGAGAAGCACAGTCGGGTAGACCGCTCGAGCCCTGCGGCGACGCAGGGCCTAGATGGATGACCGTCGCCCGCGCGAGGGCGACCTCGCGCGGGAACAGAACCCGGCGTACAGACCGGCTCGTCCGCATATAGGCCTCTGACCTGCGGTTATGCAAAGTTCGGTAGCAAGGACATCACAAAGACAGCGCAGCGAGCGGCGCGCACCGGGCGAACTGGAGGTTCGGCTGCGGGTCTCTGGGAGGCGCCGCACCCTCCAGGCGGCCTGCACGTCATGCACACCATGTCGCCGTGCGGGAATCTGCTCGACCATGGGACGGAAGTCGTCGGGGCCACCATGGGGGAGCACGCCTGCTGCCTAGGACATGTCGGCGAAGGGGTCGGCACTGTCCGGTAGCCAGTTCTTTGCCGGGTGGACCGATCGCCAGTGACGCGCGATGTCGATGCGTCGCGCGACCCACACATCGGGGTGGCTGGCGACCAGGCCAAGGAAGCGCTTGAGGTCGGCTGCGCGCCCGGGCCGCCCGGAGATGCGCAGGTGGAGTCCGATGCTCATCATCTTGGGGCTATCGGTGCCCTCTTCGAGAAGCTGCTCCAGGCCGCGGGTCAGATACGCGGAGAAGGACTCGGACTGGAAGCCATAGGTGTTGACGTACCGTCCGTCGTTGTTGTCGAGCGTATACGGGACGACGAGCTGGGCGATGCCGTCGACGTCGACCCAGTAGGGCAGGTCGTCGCTGAACGAGTCGGAGTCGTAGAGGAATCCGCCGTGCTCGACGACCAGGCGGCGGGTGCTGTCGCTGTTGCGACCGGTGTACCACCCGGCGGGCGGTTCTCCGGCGACATCGGTGTGGATGCGGACGGCCTGCGCGATGTGGTCGCGCTCGACGTCGGAGCCCACCTCGGCATAGTTGATCCAGCGCAGCGAATGCGACGCGATCTCCCAGCCGGACTCCTGCGCGGCCGCCACAAGGCCCGGGTTGCGCCGCATCGACTCAGCGATGCCGAAGACGGTGACGGGCAGCGAGCGCTCGGCGAACAGGCGATGCAGGCGCCAGAAGCCAGCACGAGTCCCGTACTCGTACTGGGACTCGACGTTGAGGTTACGACGACCCGACAGTGCGGTCGTCGGCTCCTCGGTCAGGAACGCCTCGGATGCAGCGTCGCCGTGCAGGACGTTGTTCTCCCCGCCCTCCTCAAGGTTGATGACGAAGGAGACGGCGACCTTCGCCCCGCCCGGCCACCCCGCGTGCGGAGGACGCCCGGCATAGCCGGAGAGGTCGCGCGGATAGGGCTGCTCGATAGGGTGCGTCGTTGTCATCGCGTGTCTCTCCGTAGGGGTGATGTCGGTCGCCGACGCGCCGACTAGAATGCGTGGTGTTCGTTAGTCACATCTGACCAACATCGGCCAACGATGGCCCCGACTCGCCATCCGCGTCAAGCGGACGGGCCTGGAGAGGACACACATGAACGATCGCGAAGGCGCGATGCTCGCTCTGGCGCACGCCATCTCGACGTCGGACGTTCCCGTGGGCACGCGCAACGCCCAACGCGAGCTCGCGGCACGTGGGATGGTCCTCAGCGAATCCTCCGTGTCTCGCCTCCTGCGCGAGATGGATCGGCGCGGGTGGACGACCCCGGCGGGGACGAAGGGGCGCACCCTTTCGGCAGAGGGGCGGCGCCGCGCCGCAGAGGCGGTCTTGGCGGAGCGGACGTCGGACTCGCTGCAGCACGCGGTGCGCGATGTTCAGGACCTGCTCGACCTGCTGCGCGCACGACAGGCCGTCGAGAGCGCTGTGGCTGCCGACGCGGCCCGCAATCCCAGCGGTGAGGGTGTCGCCGAGCTGCGACGGCTGTGCTCCGATCACGCGAACGCGGTCGGGAGCATGCCGATGATCGAGCAGCCTGGTCTTCAGTTCCATCGCGGCGTGGTGGAGCTGGCGAGCAACCGGATGCTCAAGCTCGCCGCCGACATGATGCTGGCCCCGCACCTGGACCGGGTCGAGGCTGTGCTCGACGCGATCTTGTCCACCCGCCGCGACGAGGAGCGTGTCGTCGCCGAGCACCGGGACGTCCTCGAGCGCATCGAGGCTCGCGATCCCGCGGGTGCTCAGGCAGCGATGGAGGCGCACTTCGACGACATGATCGCAGCGGCGGAGAACGCCCTGGTGGGAAGCGGTGGCGCTCTCGTCGAGCGCCTCCTCGGCTGGGTCGAGGCCGTGCCCGATGTCATTCGACGCTGACCTGGTCGGCGTTAGTCAGAATTGACAGACGCCTGATCGGGTGTGCAGACTGCCGCCGTCGACGGAAACGACCGTCGGATCGACGACGCAACGACGGCAGGAGCAGATGGTGGCCTCAGGCACGATGGTTCCGGCACGGGTGCTGATCAACCCGACCGAGGACCGGTTCCAGGACGAGCACCGCATGTGGCAGGGCATCCCCTCGATCGAGCGGACGGCCGGTGGCCGTCTCTACGTCGACTGGTACACGGGGATGGAGACGGAGACCGGTGGCAACTTCGTCCTGGCAGTAACCAGCGACGACGAGGGCCGAACCTGGGACGGTCCTCGGTTCGTCGTCGAGCACCCCGATCCGCAGGTGCGCGTGTACGACCCGGCACTGTGGCGCGACCCGGCCGACCGGCTGTGGATGTTCTGGAACCAGAGCCGCGACTTCTTCGACGGCCGGGTCGGGGTGTGGGCGTCGGTGAGCGAGAACCCTGACGACGACACGCCCTCTTGGTCGCCGCCGCGGCGAATCGCCAACGGCCTGCAGATGAACAAGCCGACGGTGGTGTCCGACGGCACCTGGCTCTTCCCGACCGCCATCTGGGCATGCCACGAGCCCACCGAGGACCACCCCCTCGACGGCGAGCGGTTCTCGAACGTGTACGCCTCCACCGACCAGGGCGAGACCATCAGGTACAGGGGCAGCGCTGACGTCCCGAACCGCAGCTTCGACGAGCACATGGTCGTCGAGAAGCAGGACGGCACGCTGTGGATGCTGGTGCGCTGCTTCGACGGCGTGGGGGAGTCATTCTCCACCGATGGCGGACGCACATGGTCGCCCGGCCGGCGCAGCCACGTGGACGGCCCGTGCTCGCGGTTCCACATCCGACGAATGCCCTCTGGACGCCTGCTCATGATCAACCACGTCGACTTCGGCGAGCGGCGCACCGTCGAGGAGCTCGAGCTGCAGGGCAACGTCAAGGAGTGGAAGGGGCGTACCAACCTCACTGCTCTCCTCAGCGACGACGACGGGGCCACCTGGCCGCACCGCCTGCTGCTCGACGACCGCGACGACGTGTCCTACCCCGACGCGGCGATCGGCCCCGACGGCCAGATCTACGTGACCTACGACCACGACCGGTTCGGCGACCGGGGGATCTACCTCGCCCGCATCACCGAGGAGGACATCCTCGCCGGCACCCCGAGCAGCCCCGGCTCCGAGCTCGCCCTGCTCGTCAACCGCGCGCTCGCCCGAGTGCACTGACACAGAACTCCGGACACCGGCACGCGCGCCGGTCCGGGCCATGGCCGCAACGCGGCCCCGATCGCTCGTCGGCATGAACGCGCACGGGCGACCACCAGAAGGTGCTGTCAGCGACGACCGCACCATGACACGTCCCCGGAGGGACACCATGACTCGAGCTCAGCAGACCAAGACCCGCTGGACCGTCCTGCCCAACTGGAAGTTCCAGATCCTCCCGCGTGACACGCGCACGATCATCACGTGCGTGTTCCTCGGACTGACGATGGCTGTCATCCTGCAGATCACCGAGCGTATCGACCTCGCCCTGACCGGCGGGAGCATCCCGATCGTCTCGGCGATCGTCGTGTGCGCCATCTGGGTTCCGTCCGCCGCGTTCTACGGGCTGACGGGCGCCTTGATCACGGCGTGGATCAACCCGATCATCTCCAACCTCACCGCATCCCAGCCGATGGCACCGTTCCTGTTCCTGACGAACGCTGCCCACACCGTCCCGGTGGCTCTGCTGGTCTGGGCGCTCAAGCCGCGCGACCGCGGCCTCAAGCTCTGGCAGGTCGTGGTCATCGGCCAGATCGCCGGCCTGTGCGACGCCATGATGTTCGGCATCGGCAACCGCGTGATCCTGCACCTGCCCTGGGACTTCATCACCGTGCAGATCCTCATCGTCCAGCCGTGCTACCTCGTGGGCTCCTTCATCACCTACGGGATCATGCGCCGACTGGTGAACACGGGCCTGGTTCCCAAGGAGCGCGCCACCGCTGGGAGCCTCGATGCGGTGTGACCTGACCATCTCGTCCGCGGGAGGAGCACGATGAGCGGCACGATGCTGTTCCGTCCCGGCCGGTCCTTCCTGCACCGTGCCGACGCCCGGGCGAAGCTGGCAGTGATCCTTCTCGTCCTGGCCGTAGCGCTCAGCACGACCCGGCTCGACGTTCTCGTCGCGCTCACCGTCCTGATCGTCATCGGGCTCGCTGCGCTCGCGCGCATCACCCCAGCCTCCTATTGGAAGGCGCTCGTCCTCATCGTTCCCCTGATCGCGCTGCTGACGCTCCTGCAGGCGCTGGTTCAGGGAGGCCCGGCGTTGATGCACATCGGCTCAGTCTCGCTGTCCCGCTCGGGGGTGCTCCTCGGGCTCGGCATCGGGATGCGGCTGTTCGCGATGGGCATCTGCTTCTACGGGTTCTCCGTCACCACGAGTCCCTCGGACATTGCCCTCGCGCTGGACAAGCTCGGTGTGCCGTACCGGTTCGCCTATCTGACGAGCTTCGCGTTCCGGTTCCTGCCGCTGCTACAGGACGAGGCGCGCACCCTGCTGACCGCCATGGCCGTGCGCGGGTCCAGCGAGAGCGGCTCCAGCAACCCGTTCAGACGCGGACGGGCGATCGTGCGGATGCTGTTCCCCATGCTTGCGGGATCGATGAAGCGCAGCGGCGACATCGCCCTATCGATGGAGCTGCGCGGTTACGGGCTGCGCGGCACGCGCACGTACTACCGCTCGCCGGTCTTCCGCGCCACCGACGCCGCCCTGCTGCTGTGCACCCTTGCGCTCGCTGTCGCCCTCATCGGCGTGCAGTGGTGGGCCCCGACCCCGTTCCTGGGAGGAACGTGACATGACCACACCAGCCATCGAGGTCGCCGGCCTCAGCGTCCGGTACGACGGCGCCGACCGCCGTGCCCTCGACGAGGTCGACCTGACCATCGGACAGGGTGAGATCGTCGGCATCCTCGGCCCGACCGGTGCAGGCAAGTCCACGCTCCTGCAGTGCCTGTCCGGCGTCATCCCCTTGCACGAGCACCACGCGAGCCTGAAGGGAACCGTCCGCGTCCTTGGTCGCGAGCTCTCCGAGTATGACGGGTTGGCCCAGATCACCGAGGACGTCGGGCTCGTCATGCAGGATCCAGAGGTCCAGCTCGTCAACACGGTCGTGCGCGAGGAACTCGTCTGGGGCATGGAGAACCGCGGCGTGCCTGTCCCGGAGATCGAGCGGCGCCTTGCCCGAGCGGCGCACCTGTTCGACATCGAGCGGCTGCTCGACCGCTTCACCCACGCGCTCTCGGGCGGGGAGAAGCAGCGCGTCGTGGTCGCCTCGATCTTCTGCCTCAGCCCGCGAATCATGCTGCTGGACGAGCCCACGTCAGAGCTCGACCCGGCAGGAACCGAGAACGTCATGGACGCCATCCGCGTACTCGCCGACGAGGGTGTGACCATCATCGTCGTCGAGCACAAGGTCGAGGAGCTGGCGGTGTACGCCGACCGGCTCGTCGTCCTCGACGAAGGGCGCATCCGCGCTCTAGGCACCCCGCGAGACGTCCTTGAAGGGCCGACCGCACCCGAGCGCCCGCAGGTCCTGGATGTCGCACTGCGGCTGCGCGAGCAGGGCCTGTGGCCCGGACAGCTGCCGCTGTCCGTCCGGGAGGCGGTCGACACGTGGCGCCGGGCTGACCTGGCCGAGCCGATGCTGCACGAGGGGAGACTGGCATGACGAGCACCGAGACGGTCATCGAGATCGACAACGTCGAGCACACCTACGGCGGAACGAAACGCGCGCTCGCAGGGGTGTCGCTGTCCATCGGCCAGGGCGAGTTCGTCGCAGTGATCGGGAAGAACGGCTCCGGCAAGACGACGCTCGCCAAGCACTTCAACGGGCTCCTGCGACCGACCAACCCCGGCGGCAGCGTCCGGCTGCGCACGCGAGACGGCATCGTGGACACCCGGCGCATCAAGCTGCACCAGCTCGCCTCCACGGTCGGATACGTGTTCCAGAACCCTGACCGACAGATCTTCCACGACACGTGTCGAGAAGAGCTGGAGTACGGGCCGCGCAACCTCGGCGTCGAGGAGTCCGCACTCGAGGATCAGGTCAACCGCACCCTCGCCCTCGTGGGACTCTCCGGGCGCCAGGACGCCAACCCCGTCCACCTGTCGCGTGGTGAGCGCCAGCGGCTTGCCATCGCCTCGACCCTCGTCATGGGATGCGAGGTCGCCGTCATCGACGAGCCGACCACCGGGCAGGACCGTGCCGAGTCCCGCAAGATCCTGGACGCCCTGGCCCACCATCACGCACTGGGACGCACGGTGGTGATCATCTCCCACGACATGGCTCTCGTCGCCGAGTACGCGACGCGCGTCATCGCGATGCGCGAGGGAGCCGTCCTTGCCGACGGCACCCCAGCAGAGGTGTTCTCCCGGAGGGCAGTGCTCGAGGAGACCAATATCCGCCCGCCGCAGGCCGCTGTCCTTGCCGCCGAGCTCGGCCTGCACGGCGTCCTGACCGTCGACGACGCAGTCCACGCGATGGCACGCGAGCGCGCCGCCGCTCCTGTTGCCGGCCGGCACCGACCGTAAGGAGAGCCCATGCACTACCTGATCACCGGAGCCAACGGCTTCGTCATGAGCGTCCTCGCGGTGAGGATCCTTGACGCCGAGCCGGACGCTCAGGTCACGGGGATCGACCTGCACGATCCCGACCAGGCAGCTCTCGACAACCTTGGCCCGCTGGCCCAGCGCGCCCACTTCCGTGCCGTCGACGTCACCGACGGCGACGCGGTAGCCCAGGCGGTCCGTGAGGCGAGCCCGGACGCGATCGTGCACGGCGCGACCGTCACACACGACGCCCGCAGCGAGGTCGAGAACCCTGCCCGATTCACCGGGGTCAACGTCGAGGGGACGGTCAACCTGCTGGACGCCGCACGCCGTCTGCCGCAAGCGCCGCGCGTCGTCCTGGTCAGCAGCGGCGCGGTCTACGGGTCCTCGCCCGAGACGCTGCTGACCGAGGAGAGCGCGCCCCGCCCCGACGAGCTCTACGGCATCAGCAAGTGGGCGAGCGAGCTCGTCGCCCGCCGCTTCGCCGAGCTGCACGCTCTGCCCACGACCATCACGCGACTGACGAAGATGTTCGGGCCGATGGAGCGACCCACTGGTGGACGGGCGGTCATGTCGCTCCCGTTCCACCTCGCGGCCGCCGCAGTGCGGGGAGAACCGGCTCGATTGACGGCCCGGACTCTTGAAGCGTGCGGCGACTGGCTCAGCGCCGACAGTGCGACCGACGCGCTGCACAAGGCTGCTCGCCATGGGGGAGACCCGGGTACGACACGCACCCTGAACATCTCCTCCGGCCGACGCACCAGCGTGCGCGAGCTCGTCGCGGCGTTCGGCGTCGACGTCGTCGAGACGCCGCTCGACGTGGCCGAGGCCGACATGGACCCGCGCGACGACCACGGGAAGAACGGCGTCTACGTGTCGGAGCGCGCCCAGTCAGAGCTTGGCTGGTCACCCGGCGACCTTCAGACGCAGGTGGCCCACTACCTCGAGTGGGCCCGCGTCCACGCACATCTGCTCCAGCCTGCCGGTGGCCCGTCGTGACGCCCGGCCTCGTCGCCTTGGACTGGGGCACGACAGCCTGCCGCGCCTACCTCCTCGACGACACCGGCACGGTGCTAGCACGACGAACGAGCCAGGACGGCGTGGCGGCGATCAGCCGGCGTGCGAGCGTTGACGGCCATAGTCGGGAGCGTGCCTTCGAGGACGCCCTGGTGCTGCTGTGCGGGGACTGGCTGGCGCGCACCCCAGGGCTCCCGGTCCTCGCGAGCGGCATGGTCGGCAGCGACCAAGGCTGGCAGCACACGCCCTACCTGCCGCTACCGGTCGAGCTCGCGCGAGACGACGTGCCATTGACCGCAGTGCGCACCCGGATCGCGGACGTGCACCTGCTGCCCGGGGTGACGTCTGCGCAGGGAGCCTTGACCGAGGTCGCCCGGGGAGAGGAGACCCAGGCGCTCGGGGTCCTCCTGCAGATCCGTCCCGCTGACGACGAGGAGGCCGTCCTCGTCCTTCCCGGGACCCACTCCAAATGGCTGCGAGCGCGAGGCACACGCCTGACCTCGCTAGCGACAGCCCTGACTGGCGAGCTGTACGCAGCCTTGCTCGCGCACACCGTTCTCGGTCACGACGTGCGCGCGCCGCAGGCTCCGAGCTGGTCGGCGTTCGACCGCGGCTTGGACGTCGCCTGGGACCATCAGGTCGAAGGGACCGTCCTCACGCTCTTCTCGGCGCGGGCCTTGGCCGTGACGGGGCAGCTGCCCGCCGACGACGTGCCAGACTACCTCTCAGGCCTCCTCGTGGGTGCAGAGATCGCAGGCATCGCAAGAGCCTGGCTCAGCTCGTCACATGGTCAGCCCGTCGTCGTGGGGGAGCCGCACCTGCAGGAGCGGTACGTCCGAGCGCTGACGCGGTACGGGACGCAGGCTCGCCTCGCCGACAACGACGTCACCGCGGGCGGACTGCACCACGTCGCTGTGCGCGTCGGCCTTGTCCCTTCACCTACGCCCGCAGGAGCCCTCCCATGACCTCATCGGCGGACCCGGCACTGCTCGTCGCCATCCTGCGTGGACTGCCGTCCACCGAAGCGCCGACCGTAGGCACCGCCCTCTACGGCGCGGGAATCCGCACGCTGGAGGTACCGCTCACGACACCAGACTCCCTGCGCAGCATCACCGCCCTGCGCTCCTGTCTGCCCGAGGACGTTCAAGTCGGCGCCGGGACGGTCAGGACGATCGAGGACGTGGCTCGAGCGCATGAGGCGGGCGCCTCGCTCATCGTCTCCCCACACGTCGACCCGGCCGTCATCGGCGCTGCGCTCGCACGCTCGATGCGATGCCTGCCTGGAGTCGCGACGATCACCGAGGCTCTCACCGCCCTCGCCGCCGGCGCTGCAGAACTCAAGGTGTTCCCGGCCGACCAGGTCGGCACCAGCGGACTGCGCGCCTGGCGAACCGTCCTTCCCGAGGGCATCGCCCTCTATCCCGTCGGAGGCGTGGGCGCAGCCAACCTTGCCATCTGGGCTGCGGCCGGGGCGGACGGGTTCGGTGTCGGGGGCTCGCTGTACCAGCCCGGCATGGGCACCAGCGACCTGGTCGCGGGTGCGAAGGCACTTGTTGCCGCCCACCGCGCCCTCTGCTGCTGACAGCGGCAACCCGTTCAAGGGCATCGGAACCTGCCTGCGTAGGTCGGCCATCAGGTTTCTCCCTGTACCGCGAGAGGCAAGCAGGACGTGTGGTCGGACGTCCCGTGAAGGCCGGCTCGCGCAGGTGAGTGAATGCTGCGCAGGCTGGGAGAACGGGCTGCACCGCCATCCTGTGCTCCGGTCCGAGCGGCCCGGCACCGTAGGTGCGCCGTGGGCGTAGTCCGACCCGAGCGTCATCGGCTCGCCCGTCTTCGCGTCGTCGGCCGGAGCGAGGCCGCGCCCGACGGCACCTGGAAGTCGTCGGACATCGCGCGGGTCCGGCGAGCGGCCCGGAGACGGGGGGACACCGGGGGAGGGTCGGGGCGCAGGGGCCGGCCCGGGAGGGCGGTGGTGAGCCTGCCGTCGCGCAGGACGGGCACGCCCGCCACGAGCACGTCGTCCACGCCCGACGCCGGGCGGCGCGGGTCCTCGTACGTCGCTTCGTCGCGGACCTGGTCGGGGTCGACGAGGGCGAGGTCTGCGACCGCGCCGGGCGCGATCGTGCCGCGCCCGGGGAGGGCGAACCGTGCGGCGGGTCGGGTGGACAGGTGCGTGACGGCGTCGTGCCAGGTCCAGTCCCCGAGCGTACGCACGTGCTCGGCGAGGAAGCGTGCGAAGGCGCCCCAGCCGCGCGGGTGGGGTCGGCCGCCGCCTGCGACGGGCGCGTAGATCGCGTCGGACCCGCCCACGTGCGCGCGGTGGCGTAGCAGGGCGCGCACGGAGTCGGGTGAGTTGGTCGGGGGTTGGGCGAACACGCACGAGGCGCCGACCGTATCGCCGGGTCCACCGCCTTCCTGGTCGACTGCGTCCGCAACGCGGTCGGCGCGTCTGGTGCGGACCTCGTCGACGCGGTGCGCATGGCGTCCTCGACGCCCGCCCGGGCCCTGTCGCTACGAGGTCGCGGCGCGCTCGCGGCAGGCGCCCGGGCCGACCTGCTCGTCCTCGACGACGCGCTCCAGCCCGTCGCAGTCGTCGTCGGCGGCGAGGACGTCGAGTGCGCGGCCGACGCGGCACGGAGCGAAGCCGTGCTGGGAAGTCGTGATCGCTCCCGGTGACGTGGTCGCGAGCAGCGCGGACGACCCGGTTCGAGGTAGTGCGCACGCACGACGATCTCGACCGCGGGACACCCCGGAACCGTTGTCGTTCCAACGGTTCCGGGGTGCCTGTGCGCGTCGGGTACGGTTGTCGTTCGGAGGGCCCCGCGCCCCCGGCGTACAGACCGGCTCGTCCGCCCGCCTCTCCCGGCAGGACCGGGAGGAGGGACACCCCCGTCCACTCGTGCCGAGGAGCACCATGTCGCACAACGGCCCCCACACGGCCCCGCTCGCCTACGTCATCGCCGGGTCGGAGGCGACCGGCGGAGCCGGCATCCAGGCCGACCTCAAGACGTTCCAGGAGCTGGGCGCGTACGGCGTCGGCACGCTGACGTGCATCGTCTCGTTCGACCCGAGGAACGACTGGGGCCACCGGTTCGTCCCGGTCGACCCCCAGGTGATCGCCGACCAGTTCGAGGCGGCGACGGTCGCGCACGAGCCGTCGGTCGTGAAGATCGGCATGCTCGGCACGCCCGCGACGATCGACGTCGTCGCCGAGTCGCTGCGCTCGCGCGCGTGGGAGCACGTCGTGCTCGACCCGGTGCTCATCTGCAAGGGCCAGGAGCCGGGCGCCGCCCTCGACACGGACACCGCGCTGCGCGCGCAGGTCCTCCCGCTCGCGACCGTCGTGACGCCCAACCTCTTCGAGACGCGCACGCTCGCGGGCGTCGAGTCGATCGAGACCGTCGAGGAGCTCGTCGAGGCGGCGCGCACGGTCCAGGCGCTCGGCCCGCGGGCCGTCGTCGCGAAGGGCGGCGTCGAGCTGCCCGGGCCCGACGCGGTCGACGTGCTGGTGGACGGCGACGAGGTGCACGTGCTGCGCACCCCGAAGATCGGCGAGGAGCGCGTGAGCGGGGCGGGCTGCACGTTCGCCGCCGCGATCACCGCCGAGCTCGCCAAGGGCGCGTCGGTGCTCGACGCCGTGCGCGTCGCCAAGGACGTCGTCACCGCCTCGATCGAGGACCGTGTGGCGTCGAACGCGCCGTTCGACGCCGTGCGCGTCGGCGCGCGGCGCTGACAACCGCGCGACCGGCGCTCGACCGACGATCACCCCTCGGACGCCTTCACGTCCCCTGACGGTCAAGGAATACTCTCGTCACCGTGAACGACCTCTCCCCTTCGGAACTGTCCCCGTCGCCGGGTGCTGCCGACGCCCCTGACCGGGTCGTCGCCGACGTCTCCGACGACACCGGGCACGCGGGGCGCGGCCTCGCCCGCCACGACGTGCCCGCCCCGCTGCGCGACGACGTCCGCCTGCTCGGCGGTCTGCTCGGCACCGTGCTCCGCGAGACGGGCGGGCAGGACCTGCTCGACGACGTCGAGCGCCTGCGCGAGCTGTCCATCCGCGCGTACGACGACCCGTCCGGCGCGGTGCTCGCCGAGGCGGAGACGCTCGTCGAGGGCCTCTCCATGGCGCGCGCCGAGCAGGTCGCCCGCGCCTTCACGTGCTACTTCCACCTCGCGAACCTCGCGGAGGAGTACCACCGCGTGCGCGTCCTGCGCGAGCGCGAGGCCGAGTTCGCGACCCGTGCGACGACGCCCGACGACTCCCTCCCGGAGGCGTTCGAGCAGCTCGTCGGCGAGGTGGGTCGCGACGAGGCGCTGCGCCGCCTCCGCCGTCTCGAGTTCCGCCCGGTGCTCACGGCCCACCCGACCGAGGCCCGCCGTCGTGCGGTGTCCGGCGCGGTCCGCCGCATCGCGACCCTGCTCGACGAGCGGGACGCGCAGCGCCTCGGCGGCACGTCGCTCGCGGAGAACGAGCGCCGCCTGCTCGCCGAGATCGACACGATGTGGCGCACCGCCCCCATCCGCGAGCACAAGCCGTCCGTCCTGGACGAGGTGCGGACGGCGCTCGGCGTGTTCGACGCGACGATGTTCGACACGTTCCCCACGGTCTACCGCCGCCTGGACGACTGGCTCCTCGGCGACGAGGCGGGGCGCGAGGAGCCGCTCGTGCGGCCGTTCGTCAGCCTCGGCACCTGGATCGGCGGCGACCGCGACGGCAACCCCAACGTCACGGCCGAGGTCACGCGCCAGGCCGCGGCGATCGCGGCGGACCACGCGCTCGCGGCGCTCGAGCAGCAGACGCGCGCCGTCGGCCGCAAGCTCACGCTCGACCAGGACGGCACGCCGCCGTCGGACGGGCTGCGGACGCTCTGGGAGCGGCAGCGCCGCCTCTCGGAGACCGTGACGTCCGCCGCGTCGGCGGCGTCCCCGCGCGAACCGCACCGCGCGGTCCTGCTCGTCGTGGCGGAGCGCATCGCCGCGACGCGAGCCCGCAACGCGGACCTCGCGTACGCGACGGCGGAGCAGCTCGAGTCCGACCTGCGGGTCGTCCAGGAGTCGCTCGTCGCGGCGGGCGCGCCCCGCGCGGCGTACGGCGACCTGCAGCAGCTCGTGTGGCAGGTGGAGACGTTCGGCTTCCACCTCGCGGAGCTCGAGGTGCGTCAGCACTCCCAGGTCCACGAGGTGGCGCTCGCGGAGATCGCGGAGAAGGGGCTGCGCGGAGACCTGTCCGACCGCACGCGCGAGGTGCTCGACACCTTCCGCGCGCTCGGCTCGGTCCAGGAGCGCTACGGCGTCCGCGCCGCGCGCCGCTACATCGTGTCCTTCACGCAGAAGCCCGAGCACCTCGCGGCGGTGTACCAGCTCGCGGAGCTCGCGTTCGAGGGCTCCGACGAGGTTCCGGTCGTCGACGCGATCCCGCTGTTCGAGACCTTCGCGGACCTCCGCGCGAGCGTCGACATCCTCGAGTCGATGCTCACGCTGCCCCAGGTGCAGCGCCGGCTCGCCGAGAACGGGCGCCGCGTGGAGGTCATGCTCGGGTACTCGGACTCGTCGAAGGACGTCGGTCCGGTCTCGGCGACGCTCGCGCTGCACGACGCGCAGAGTCGCATCGCGCAGTGGGCCGAGCGGCACGACATCACGCTCACGCTGTTCCACGGCCGGGGCGGGGCGCTCGGTCGCGGGGGCGGCCCGGCGAACCGCGCGGTGCTCGCCCAGCCGCCGGGCTCGGTCGACGGCCGCTTCAAGCTCACGGAGCAGGGCGAGGTCATCCTCGCGCGCTACGGCGACCCGACCATCGCGTCGCGCCACATCGAGCAGGTGGCCGCGGCGACCCTGCTCGCGTCGGCGCCGTCGACGGAGAAGCGCAACGCCGAGGCGACCGAGCGGTACCGCGACCTGGCCGCGGCCCTCGACGCGTCGTCGCGCCGCCGGTTCCACGAGCTGGTCCGCGCGGACGGCTTCCCGCAGTGGTTCGCCCAGGTGACGCCGCTCGAGGAGGTCGGCCTCCTGCCGATCGGCTCGCGCCCGGCCCGCCGTGGCCTGTCCGTCTCCTCGCTCGACGACCTGCGAGCCATCCCGTGGGTGTTCTCGTGGTCGCAGGCGCGCATCAACCTGGCCGGGTGGTACGGGCTCGGGACGGCGCTGAAGGAGTTCGGGGACCTCGACCTGCTCCGTGAGGCGCACCGCGAGTGGCCGCTGTTCGCGACGCTCCTCGACAACGTCGAGATGTCGCTGGCCAAGACGGACGAGCGGATCGCGGAGCGGTACCTCGCGCTCGGCGGGCGCGACGACCTCGCGCAGGCCATCCTCGACGAGCTGCGGCTCACGCGCGAGCAGGTCCTCGCGGTCACGGAGAACGCGTGGCCGCTCGCCGGGCGCCGGGTGCTGGGACGCGCGGTCCAGCTCCGCAGCCCGTACGTCGACGCGCTCTCGCTGCTCCAGGTCCGCGCCCTGCGCGGTCTGCGCTCCGGCGCGGAAGGGCCGGTCAAGGACGAGCTGCAGCACCTCCTGCTGCTCACCGTGAACGGCGTCGCCGCCGGCCTGCAGAACACGGGCTGACGCGCAGCGTCCGAGCGAGCCCGACGGCCGCCACGTCGACCCGGCAGCGGGTCCGTGGCGGCCGTCGTCGTCTGGACACCCGTCCAACTGTTGAATGAATCCTCAACGATCGCTCCGGGGAACGATGTCGAAACCGCCCTGGGTAAAGTCTTGGCCAGAGGCCTACCAGCCAGCGGCATCCGTGGGGTACGCTGGCGACGTCCGATCACGCCGGAGCCGTCTCGTCGCCCGATGACGTACGACAGGAGGCCCCGACCGATCGACAGCGTCAGGCAGGTGGCGCGTACTCGTCGGGGTGGGCGAGGCAGGGCGGGACGAAGGGCGGGGCAGTGTTGGTGCAGGAGCTGGAGCGGAGCGACGCCGAGGCGGGAACGGGCGGCATCCGGCTGCTCGAGGAGCCCGAGGCGAGCGTCGTGGACATGTGGGGCGAGATCGACGTCGCCCTCCGCAGCGAGGCGAGCGCCGCGCTCGCGAACGCGCTCGAACGGGACGTCCCCGTGGTAATCGACACGTCCAAGGTGACGTTCATGGACTCCACGGGCATCGCGTTCCTCGTGCAGTTCTACACGATCGGCTCCGAGGAGGGGCTGTCCGTCACGTTGCGCAACCCGCCGACGGTCGTGACCGACGTCCTCGAGATGCTCGGCGTCATCGACATCTTCGGCACGGAGCGCCGCGAGGTCACGACGAGCTGACGCCGGTCAGCGTGCGTCCGCCGCGAGCGACGCCGCGCCGACGATGCCGGCCGCGTTGCGGAGCTGCGCCGGGACGATGGGCGCCCGCAGGTGCAGCAGCGGGAGGAAATGCTCGTGCTTCTTGCTCACGCCGCCGCCCACGACGATGAGGTCGGGCGAGAACAGGTCCTCCACGACGCCGAAGTAGCGCTGCAGCCGCTCGGCCCACTGCGCCCAGTCCAGGTCCTCGCGGTCGCGCGCCGCGTCCGAGGCGCGCGTCTCGGCGTCGTACCCGTCGATCTCCAGATGCCCGAGCTCGGTGTTCGGGAGCAGGTGGCCCTCGACGAGGATCGCGCTGCCGATCCCGGTGCCGAGCGTCGCGACGAGCACGACCCTGTCCGCGTCGCGCGCCGCGCCGTACCGCACCTCGCCGACTCCGGCGGCGTCCGCGTCGTTGACCGCGACGACGTGGCGCCCGGTCTCGCGCGCGACGAGCGCGGGCAGGTCGACACCGGTCCACGACTGGTCGAGGTTCGCGATGAAGCGCACCACCCCGTGCTGCAGCGGCGCCGGGAAGGCGACGCCGATCGGCACGTCCTGCGGGAGGTCGTACTCGCCCACGAGCTCCGCGATCACCTCGGCCACGGCTTGCGGGGTCGAGGGCTGGGGCGTCGGGATGCGGTGGCGCTCCTGCGCGAACTCGCCGGTGGTCAGGTCGACCGGCGCGCCCTTGATGCCGCTGCCGCCGATGTCGATGCCGAAGGCGGTACGGGGGGCGCCGTAGGTGTTCTGGTGAGCGTTCATGGCAGTGTGAGGATCTCCGCTCCGTCGTCGGTCACCAGCAGCGTGTGCTCGAACTGCGCGGTCCGCGACGCGTCCGCGGTGACTACCGTCCACCCGTCGTCCCACATCCGCCACTCGGACGTGCCGAGCGTGAGCATCGGCTCGATCGTGAAGACCATGCCGGGCTCGATGACGGTCGCGTGGTCGGGCGCGGCGTCGTAGTGCGGCACGACGAGGCCCGAGTGGAAGGCGCGCCCCACGCCGTGCCCGGTGTACTCGCGCACGACCCCGTAGCCGAACCGGGCCGCGTAGCGCTCGATGACGCGCCCCACCACGTTGATCTGGCGTCCCGGAGCGACGGCCTTGATGCCGCGTGCGAGCGCCTCGCGCGTGCGCTCGACGAGCAGCGCGGACTCCTCGTCGACCGTGCCCACGGTGAAGGTCGCGTTGGTGTCGCCGTGCACGCCGCCGACGTACGCGGTGATGTCGACGTTGACGATGTCGCCCTCGACGAGCGCCGTCGAGTCGGGGATGCCGTGGCACACGACCTCGTTGAGCGACGTGCACAGCGACTTGGGGAACCCTCGATACCCGAGGGTCGAGGGGTAGGCGCCGTGGTCGAGGAGGAACTCGTGCCCGACGCGGTCGAGCTCGTCGGTCGTGACGCCCGGGGCGACGTGGCGCCCGACCTCGACGAGCGCCTGCGCCGCGATCCGGGACGCGGCGCGGATCCGCTCGATCGTCTCGGTGTCGTTGACCTCGCTGCCGGTGAACGGCCGCGGGCCGGGCCGCCCGACGTACTCGGGACGCTCGATCAACGCGGGCACCGCGCGCAGCGGTCCGACGACGCCCGGGACGAGCGGGCCGCGGCGCGCCGGGCCGGGAGGTGCGACGGCGTCGGACGAAGTGGGGGACGGGGTGGGGCTCATGGCGGCCAGTCTACGAAGGTGCGCGGGGCGCGGACGGACAGGCGGCCCGGGATGGGGGAGGATCGGAGCATGAGCACCGGATCACGCTTCACCGACGACGGCGAGCCCGCGACCGAGGACGAGTACTACTTCGACACCCGCACGGGCGAGGTGCACCGCGGCCCGAGCGGCTCGTGGTCGCACCGCATGGGCCCGTACCCGACGCGCGAGGCCGCGGAGAGGGCGCTGGAGACCGCCCGCGAGCGGTCCGACGCCTGGGACGAGGAAGAGCGCCGCGAGCGCGGCGAGTGACCCACGCGCCACCACCCGGCCCACGGCGCGCCTGGTCGGGGCGCCTCGGGCTGCTCCTCGCGGGGCTCGCGGTCGGCGCGCTGACGTTCCTCGTCGCGCTGCAGGTCCGGGCCGGCTCCGGGGGAGGTCCGACGACGGTCCGCCCGTCCGGCGACGCGGTCGCCTCGGCCCCGGCACCCGGACCGACGACCGCCTCCCCGGACCCGACGGCCGCGACGACCGAGCCGCCGCCCCCGCTCGCGGGGCTCACGGTCGCCGTCGACCCCGGGCACAACGGCGGCAACGGGGCGAACCCGCTCACCGTCAACGCACCCGTGCCCGATGGGCGGGGCGGTACCAAGGCCTGCAACACCGTGGGCGCGTCCACGGACGCGGGCTACCCGGAGCACGCGTTCACGTGGGACGTGAGCAGCCGTCTCGCCGAGCGGCTCACCGGGCTCGGCGCGGTCGTCGTCCTCACCCGGCCCGACGACGCGGGCGTGGGCCCCTGCGTCGACGCGCGGGGCCGCTTCCCGCAGGAGAACGACGCCGACGTGCTCGTCTCGGTCCACGCCAACGGCACGGAGGACCGCAGCGCGCACGGGTTCTTCGCGATCGTGTCCGACCCGCCGGTCGACGAGGCTCAGGGGGCGCCGAGCGTCGCGCTCGCGCACGAGCTCGTCACCGCGCTCGGCGAGGCCGGCTTCGCGCCGTCGACGTCCGTCGCGGCCGACGACGGTCCCGTCCAGCGGCGCGCCGACCTCGCGACGCTCAACCACGCCGAGCGCCCCGCGGTCATGCTCGAGCTGGGGGAGATGCGCAACCCCGACGAGGCCGCGGTCATGGAGTCGGAGGAGGGTCGCCAGCGCTACGCCGACGCTCTCGCCGCGGGGCTCGTGGCGTGGGCGGCCGACGGCGGCGCGGACGCCGGCTGAGCGCCGTCGTTCCCGCCGCCGTCGCCCCGCCCGGAGCACGGTGGGTCAGCGCGCGAAGCTGTGCGCGTCGTCGGGGAACGTGCCGCCGCGCACGTCGGCGGCGTAGTCGGCCGCGGCCTGGCCGAGCGCGGCGCCGATCTCGGCGTACCGCTTGGCGAAGCGTGGCGACCAGTCCGTCATGCCCGCCATGTCGGTCCAGACGAGCACCTGGCCGTCGCACGCCGCGCCCGCGCCGATGCCGATCGTCGGGATGCGCAGGATCTCGGTGATCCGCGCGGCGACCTCGACCGGCACCATCTCGAGCACGACGGCGACGGCGCCCGCATCGGCCACCGCGAGGGCGTCCTCGCTGAGCCGCTCCGCGGCGTCGTCGCCCCGGCCCTGGACCCGCGGCCCGCCGAGCGCGTTCTCGGACTGCGGCGTGAAGCCGAGGTGCCCCACGACGGGGATGCCGGCGTCGGTCAGGGCGCGGATCTGCGCGGCGCTGCGACGCCCGCCCTCGAGCTTGACCGCGTTCACGCCGGTCTCCTTGAGGAACCGCACGCCCGTCGCGAGCGCCTGCTCGGCGCTCGCCTCGTACGACCCGAACGGCAGGTCGACGACCGTGAACGCGCGGCGTGCGGCGCGCGCGACGGCGCGGGCCGGCGGGATCAGGTCGTCGACCGTGACGGGCAGCGTCGTCGCGTGCCCGTGCATCGTGTTGCCGATCGAGTCGCCGACCAGCAGCATGTCGATCCCCGCGTCGTCGAAGATCCGCGCGGTCACGGCGTCGTACGCGGTGAGCATCGTGATCTTCTCGCCGCGCGCCTTCGCCTCGGCGAGGTGGTGCACGCGGACGCGGCGCGGTCCCGTGCCGCCGGTCGCGGCGGGCTCGGGGGCGGTGTGAGCAGACATGACGGCCTTTCCTGGGTGCGGGGTACGGGTCGGGCGGCGCGCGGGGTGACCGGCGCCGTCAGTCGAGCGGCTCGCGCCAGCGGTTGGTGATGGGCAGGCGACGGTCGCGGCCGAACGCGAGGGCGGTGACCTTGGGGCCCGGCGGGTACTGGCGCCGCTTCCACTCGGCGCGGTCGACGAGCGTGACGACCTTGTCGACGACCTCGGGGTCGAACCCGCGCGCGAGCAGCTCGGCGCGGCCCTCGGCGTGCTCGATGTAGGCGTCGAGCACCTCGTCGAGCAGGTCGTACGGCGGGAGCGAGTCCTGGTCGGTCTGGCCGGGGCGGAGCTCCGCCGACGGGGGCTTGGTGATGGACGACTCGGGGATCGGCGGGATCTCGCCCCGGTCGACCGCCTCGTTGTTGCGCCAGCGCGCGAGCTGCCAGACGCGCGACTTGTCGACGTCCTTGAGGGGCGCGTAGCCGCCGATGCTGCCCGCGTCGTAGATCGTCGCGTAGCCCGTCGCGAGCTCGGACTTGTTGCCCGGTGCGATGACGAGGTGGCCCTCGCGGTTGGAGATCGCCATGAGGATCACCCCGCGCACGCGCGCCTGGAGGTTCTCCTCGGCGACGCCGTCGAGCGCGAGCTCGCCCTGGAACGCCTCGACCATCGGCGCGATGGGCTGGACGCGGTAGTCGGCGCCGAGGCGCTTGGCGAGGTCCGCGGCGTCGTCCTTGCTGTGGTCGGACGAGTACCGCGACGGCATGGAGACGCCGACGACGTTCTGGCCGCCGATCGCGTCGGCGGCGATCGCCGCGGTGAGGGCGGAGTCGATCCCGCCCGAGACGCCGAGGACGACCGAGCGGAAGCCGTTCTTGCGGACGTAGCCCGCCAGCCCGGTGACGCACGCCCGGTAGACCTCTTCGTCGGGGTGCAGCTCGGGGGCGCGCGGCCCGCGGGGGGCGCCGTCGGCCGGCAGGTCCCACACGAGCAGGTCCTCGACGAACTGCGGCGAGGTCGCGACGACCGTTCCCGCGGCGTCGGTGACGAACGAGCCGCCGTCGAACACGAGGTCGTCCTGGCCGCCCACGAGGTTGACGTACGCGACCGGGGCGCTCACCTCGCGCGCGCGCCGCGCCGCCAGGTCGGTGCGGACGTGCCCCTTGCCCTCCTCGTACGGCGAGCCGTTGAGCACGAGCAGCAGGTCGAGCCCGTTCCCCGCCTCGTCGAGCGTCGCCATCTCGGCGACCGGGCCGCCGTCCTGCCAGATGTCCTCGCAGATCGCGATGCCGACGCGGCGTCCCTCGACCTCGACGACCGTCGTCGTCTCGCCCGGCGCGAAGATCCGGAACTCGTCGAAGACGCCGTAGTTGGGCAGGTGGTGCTTGTCGTACGCGGCCTGCACGACGCCGTCGCGCAGCACGACCGCGCGGTTCGTCGGGAGGTCCGCGGGCGAGCCCGAGGCCTCGCGCTCCGCCGCGCCCGCACCGCGCGGCGCCCCGGAGGTCCCCACGGTGCCGAGCACCACGGTGATCCCGCCGAGCCCGTCCGCGGCGAGCCGGGCCGCGATGTCCGCGGCGGCGTCCCACGCCGCCCGGCGGAACGACGCGCGCAGGGCGAGATCCTCGATCGGGTAGCCGGTGAGGGTCATCTCCGGGAACGCGACGAGCCGCGCGCCCGCCGTCGCGGCCTCCCGGGTGCGCGCGAGGACGAGGGCGGCGTTGCCGTCGAGGTCCCCCACGCACGTGTCGACCTGTGCCAGCGCGACGCGCAGATCAGCCATGCCGCCAGCCTAGACGAGCCCGGGCGCGCGGCCCGTCCGCGGGGTCGTGCGACGGCGCGACGTCCGCCACACGTGCGTGTCACCCGTTCGTCACACGGATCAGGCAGGATGTACCGCATGGACAGGCAGCAGGAGTTCGTGCTCCGCACGGTCGAGGAGCGCGACATCCGCTTCATCCGGCTCTGGTTCACCGACGTGCTGGGCATGCTCAAGTCGGTGGCGATCGCGCCGGCGGAGCTCGAGTCGGCGTTCGCCGAGGGCATCGGGTTCGACGGCAGCTCGATCGAGGGCCTGACGCGCGTGTACGAGGCCGACATGATCGCCAAGCCGGACCCGACGACGTTCCAGGTGCTCCCGTGGCGCGGCGAGCGGCACGGCACCGCGCGCATGTTCTGCGACATCCTCACGCCGGACGGCGAGCCGTCCCTCGCGGACAGCCGGAACGTGCTCAAGCGCGCCCTCGCCAAGGCGAGCGACAAGGGGTTCACGTTCTACACGCACCCCGAGGTCGAGTTCTACCTGTTCAACCAGCCCGCCGACGCCGAGCACGGCCTCGTGCCCGTCGACCAGGGCGGGTACTTCGACCACCTCGCGCGGGGATCGACGCACGACTTCCGCCGCGCCGCGATCACGATGCTCGAGTCCATGGGCATCTCGGTCGAGTTCTCCCACCACGAGGCGGGGCCCGGCCAGAACGAGATCGACCTGCGCTACGCCGACGCCCTCACCACGGCGGACAACCTCATGACGTTCCGGACGGTCGTCAAGGAGGTCGCGCTCGAGCAGGGCGTGTTCGCGTCGTTCATGCCCAAGCCGATGGCCGAGCACCCCGGCTCCGGCATGCACACGCACCTGTCGCTCTTCGAGGGCGACCGCAACGCGTTCCACGAGCCCGGCGCCCAGTTCGAGCTGTCCAAGACGGCGCGCCAGTTCATCGCGGGGCTCCTGGTCCACGCGGCGGAGATCACCGCGATCACCAACCAGTACGTGAACTCGTACAAGCGCCTGTGGGGCGGAGCCGAGGCGCCGAGCTACGTGTGCTGGGGCCACAACAACCGCTCCGCGCTCGTGCGCGTGCCGATGTACAAGCCCGGCAAGGGCAACTCGAGCCGCGTCGAGTACCGTGCGCTCGACTCGGCCACCAACCCGTACCTCGCGTTCGCCGTCATGCTCGCCGCCGGTCTCAAGGGCATCGAGGAGGGCTACGAGCTGCCCGAGGAGACCGAGGACGACGTCTGGGAGCTCACCGACGCCGAGCGTCGTGCCCTGGGCATCAAGCCGCTCCCGCAGTCCCTCGACGAGGCCATCGCGGTCATGGAGAGGTCAGAGCTCGTGGCGGAGACGCTGGGCGAGCACGTCTTCGACTTCGTGCTGCGCAACAAGCGTCAGGAGTGGGACGGCTACCGCGCGCAGGTCACGCCGTTCGAGCTGAAGCGGTTCCTCCAGGTCCTGTGAGCGCGACGACGTCGGGCCGGTCCGGCGGTTCCCGCCGGCCGTCGCTCACGGGGCGCCTCGCGCGCATCGGCTTCGCCGACATCTCGCGCTCGGCGGGCCTGCTCGCGGACCCGGACCTCGCGCTCCTGCTCGACGGCGGACGACCGCCGGGAGCGGACGGGGAGACGGAGGAGCCGGCGTCCGCGGTGGACGACGAGCTGCTCGCCGCCTTCGGCGGGGCAGCCGACCCGGACCTCGCGCTCCTGCAGGTCGTGCGGCTGGCCGGCGCGCTGCGGCCCGACGTCGAGGAGCGCTCGCCGCTCGCGGACCTCGCCCGGCGCACCCTGCGGCCCGGCGAGGCACGTGACCGCCTGCTCGCGGTGCTCGGCGCCTCGGTCGCGCTCGGCGACGACGTCGTGCGTCGTCCCGCGCTGCTCGAGATCCTCGCGGACCCGACCCCCGGGACCGGGGTGGACGCGCGAGACGTGCGGGCCGAGCTCCTGCGCGCGGCGGGCGCCGACCCGGACGCGGCGGTGCCCGTCGCCGACCAGCCCGGACCGGAGCGGGTGGACGCGCTGCGCCGCGCCTACCGCGAGCGGATCCTGCGCATCGCCGCCACCGACCTCACCGTGCCCGACCCGCTCACGCGCATGCCCGCCGTCGGGGCGGCGCTCGCGGACCTGGCCGCGGCGGCGCTCGAGGGCGCGCTCGCGATCGCCCGCGCGGAGCTCGACGACCACGGTGCGGGCGTGCGGCTCGCGGTCATCGGCATGGGCAAGTGCGGGGCGCGCGAGCTCAACTACATCTCCGACGTGGACGTCGTCTACGTCGTCGAGCCCGCCGAGGGGCACGACGAGGCGTACGCGACGACGGTGGGGGCCCGGCTCGCGACGAGTCTCGCGCGCGTGTGCTGGGGCACCTCGGGGGAGCCCGCCCTGTGGCAGGTCGATGCCGCGCTGCGTCCCGAGGGCAAGCAGGGCCCGCTCGTGCGCACGCTCGCGAGCCACGTCGCGTACTACGAGCGGTGGGCCAAGACCTGGGAGTTCCAGGCGCTGCTCAAGGCGCGCACGGTCGCAGGGGACCGGGACCTGGGGCGCGCGTACGAGGAGGCGATCGCGCCGTTCGTGTGGTCGGCGGCGGGTCGGGAGAACTTCGTCGAGGACTCGCAGGCGATGCGCCGGCGCGTCGAGGACCACGTGCCCGCGGCCGAGGCCGACCGTCAGCTCAAGCTCGGCAAGGGCGGGCTGCGCGACGTCGAGTTCACCGTCCAGCTCCTGCAGCTCGTGCACGGGCGGTCGGACGAGTCGATCCGCAGCCGGGGCACGCTCACGGCGCTCGCCGAGCTCGCCGCCGCCGGGTACGTCGGCCGCGAGCACGCGGCCCGGCTCGGGGTCTGCTACCGGTTCCTGCGCTCGCTCGAGCACCGCATCCAGCTCTACCGGCTCCGGCGCACCCACCTCGTGCCGACCGCCGAGGACGAGCTGCGCCGTCTCGCGCGGTCGCTCGGGATGCGCGCCGAGGGCGCCGAGGGCCTCACCGAGCGCTGGCGCGCGACGCGCCGCGAGGTGCGGGGCCTGCACGAGGAGATCTTCTACCGCCCGCTCCTGCCCGCCGTCGCGCAGCTCTCCCCGGACGAGGTGAGCCTCGCCCCGGAGGCGGCGAAGGCGCGCTTCGCGGCGATCGGCTACCGCGACCCCGCGGGCGCGATGCGCCACGTCACGGCGCTCACCGAGGGCGTGAGCCGACGCGCGGCGATCCAGCGACAGCTCCTGCCCGTCATGCTCGGCTGGTTCGCCGAGGGCGCGGACCCCGACGCGGGCCTGCTCGCGTTCCGCACGCTCTCCGAGACGCTCGGCGCGACCCACTGGTACCTCAAGCTGCTGCGCGACTCCGGCTCCGCGGCGCAGCGGCTCGCGCACCTGCTCTCGAACTCGCGCTACATGGCCGACGCGCTCGCCCGGTCGCCCGAGTCCGTCCGGTGGCTCGCGGACGACGCCGACCTCGCGCCGCGCGGCATCCAGCGGCTCACGGCCGAGACCGACGCGATCCTCACGCGCGCCGACGAGGTCGAGCCCGCGACGGTGAGCCTGCGCGCGGTGCGCCGGCGTGAGCTCGCGCGGACCGGCGCCGCCGAGCTGCTGGGAGTCGTCGACGCGGTCGACGCGGCCCGGAGCATCTCCGACGCCGCGGACGTCGTGCTCGCGGGCGCGCTCCGGATCGCCGAGTTCGTCGCGCGCGGCGAGCTCGGGTACGATGCCCAGGACCCCGGGTCCGCCCCGGCTCGCCTGCTCGTCGTCGCGATGGGACGCCTCGGCGGGCGCGAGATGGGCTACGGCTCCGACGCCGACGTGATGTTCGTGCACGACCCGCGGCCCGGCGTCCAGAGCAGCGACGCCCAGGCGTACGCGCTCGCCGTCGCGACGCGGCTGCGCCAGCTCCTGTCCGCCGTCGGCCCGGAGCCCGCGCTCCCGGTCGACGCCGACCTGCGGCCCGAGGGGCGCAACGGCCCCCTCGTGCGTTCGCTCGCGTCGTACGCCGAGTACTACGAGCGGTGGTCGAGCGTCTGGGAGGCGCAGGCGCTGCTGCGTGCGCGCCCGGTCGCGGGCGACCTCGACGGGCTCGGCGCGGAGCTCACCCACGTCGTCGACGGCCGCCGCTACCCGCAGGGCGGGCTCGACGTCGCGGAGGTGCGCGAGGTGCGGCGCATCAAGGCGCGCGTCGAGTCCGAGCGGCTCCCGCGAGGCGTCGAGGCCTCGCGCCACCTCAAGCTCGGCCGCGGGGGAGTGTCGGACGTCGAGTGGACCGTCCAGCTCCTCCAGCTCCAGCACGCCCACGACGTGGCCGGGCTGCGCACCACGTCGACCGTCGACGCGCTCGAGGCCGCCGTGACGGCCGGGCTCGTCGAGGCGGACGACGCCGCGGTCCTCGGCGAGGCCTGGCACCTCGCGTCCCGGCTGCGCAGCGCGCTCGTGCTGTGGTCGGGCCGGACGACCGGCACGACCGTGGACGTGCTGCCGCACGACCGGTTCGCGCTCACCGGGCTCGCGCGCGTGCTCGACCTGCCGGACGTCGACACGGGCGCGGAGCTCGAGGAGCACTTCCTGCGCACCGCGCGGCGCGCCCGGACCGTCATGGAGCGCGTCTTCTACGGCGAGGACTGAGCCCGACGCCGCGCGACGGACGAGCTCGGCCCGGGCTGCCCGTCGCGCGCGTCGCGCGCGGTCAGATCGTGCGGGGAGCGCGGGCGAGGTTCTCGCGCAGCTCGTCGGCGTCCTGGCGCGCGACGTAGGCCGGCCGGTCCCGCTCCACCCGCCACGACTCCGCGAGCGGGCTCGTGTCGACGGTGTCGAAGCCGAGCTCGTCGTAGAAGCTCGCGACCCAGTCCGCCGCCTCCGGGAAGTTGCTCGCGGTCGCCAGGGCGCGGCGTCCCGGCGTGCCCGCGGGGGTCCCGTCGGTCGTGATGTCCGTCGACCGGATGTGGTTGAACGCCTTGGCCACCTTGGACCCCGCCAGGTGCTCCTGGAGCAGGCCCGACGACGTGGCCTCGCCGCGGTCGAGCGCCTCGACGTGGCCGTCGCGCTCCCAGTAGTAGTTGTTCGCGTCGAGCACGATCTTCCCGTCGAGCGGCTCGACCGGGACCTTGCGGTACGCCCCGAAGGGCACCGCCACGACGGCGACGTCCGCGGCCCGCGCGGCGTCCTCCGCCGTCGCCGACCGCGCCCGCGGGCCGAGCTCGGCGACGAGGTCGTCGAGGGTCCGGGGGTCCCGCGAGTTCGCGATGACCACGTCGTAGCCGTGGGCGATCGCCGCCCGGGCGACCTGAGAGCCGATGTTGCCTGCGCCGATGATCCCGAGAGTCGTCATGGTCATCGACAACGCACCGGCGCGCCCGCTATTCCGGTGACCACCCGGACGGGGTCGTGTGGCATCCTTCCGTCCCAGGGGGGTGCCCATGATCGATCCGCTGGTCGCGACGTTCGTGATCCTCGCGTTGGCGGTCGTCGGCTTCATGACGAACCGGCTCCCGCTCGTGGTCGTCGCGCTCTTCGTGCCCGTCGCGCTCTGGGCGACGGGGGTGCTTCCGCTCGACGCCGCGCTGGGTGGCTTCAGCGACCCGATCGTCCTGTTCATCGCGACCCTGTTCGTGCTCAGCGACGCGCTGGACTCCACGGGGATCACCGCGTGGATCGGACAGTGGCTCGAGCGGCGCGCCTCGCTGGGGCGGGCCGGGCTGCTCGCGCTGATGGTGGGCGTCGCGGCGCTCCTCGCGGCGGTCATCAGCATCAACGGCGCCGTCGCGGCGCTGCTCCCGGTCGCGGTCGTGGCCGCAGCCCGGGCCGGCATCGTCCCCTCGCGCATGCTCGTCCCGCTCGCGTTCGCCGCGGGCGCCGGATCGCTCCTGACGCTGACCGGCACGCCCGTGAACATCATCGTGTCCGAGGCGGCGGCCGAGGCGGGCGGTCAGGAGTTCGGCTACTTCGAGTTCGCGCTGGTGGGGATCCCGCTCGTGCTCGCCACGGCCGTGCTCGTCGTGACGCTCGGCGACCGGCTGCTGCCGGAGCGTGTCCCCGAGCACCTCGCGGACACGGCCACCGACCCGCGCGAGCGGGTGCGCTCGTGGCGCGAGAGCTACCCCGCGGACCTGGACACGGGTCGCCTGTTCACGGGCGGCACAGGGGTCGTCGAGGTGCTCATCGCGCCCCGCTCCACGCTCGTGGGGCGCCGGGTGAGCCCCGGCATGACGACGCGGGACGAGGGCCTCGTCGTGCTCGCCATCCGCCGCGGTGACGGCAGCACCACGGGCCCCGAGTCCGAGGCCCCCTCGGGTCCGATGATCCTCCAGCCCGGCGACGCCGTGCTCGTGCGCGGGCCGTGGGACGCGCTCCACCGGTACACCCAGTCGCCCGACGTCATCGCCGTCGACTCCCCGCGCAGCCTGCAGCGCGGCGTCCCGCTCGGACGCGGCTGGCGGCGCTGCCTCGGGGTGCTGGTCGCGACGATCGTGCTGCTCGCGACCGGGGTCGTGCCGCCGGTCATCGTGGGCCTGCTCGCGGCGGGCGCCCTCGTGCTCCTGCGGGTCGTCACCGTGCCGCAGTCGTTCCGCGCGATCTCGTGGGACACCGTCGTGCTCATCGCGGCCCTCATCCCGCTGTCCGCGGCGTTCGTCTCCTCGGGCGCGGCCGACGCGATCGCGGACGTCGTGCTCCGGCTCACCGGCGGCGGCTCCCCGCACCTCGCGCTGCTCGTCGTATGCGTGCTCACCCTCGTGCTCGGCCAGTTCATCTCGAACGTCGCGACGGTCCTCGTGATGGCGCCGGTCGCGGTGTCGTTCGCGCAGACGCTCGGGGTGAGCGTGCAGCCGTTCATGATGGCGCTCACGGTCGCGGGCGCCGCCGCGTTCCTGACCCCGATCGCCACGCCGGTCAACCTCATGGTCCTGCAGCCGGGCGGCTACCGGTTCGGCGACTACTGGCGCCTGGGCCTGCCCCTCGCGGTCGTGTTCCTCGCCGCCGCGGTCCTCTACGTGCCGCTCGTCTGGCCGTTCTGACGCGCTTCACGGCACCGCCGGCGTGCCGTGGCGGGAAGCCGCCGCGCGTGGGACGGTATACCGCGTCGCGCGGGGCCGTCCGCCCCTGCGGCGTCCGGACGGACCTGAGACAGGGGAGCGGTGCATGGACGATGTGGCGAGCGGCGGCGGGACGTACGACGCGGTCGTGATCGGGGCGGGTTTCTCGGGGCTGGCGATGCTCCACCATCTCCGGGAGGTCGGGCTCTCCGTCCTCGTGGTCGACGCCGCCGCGGGAGTCGGCGGGACGTGGTGGGCCAACCGCTACCCGGGCGTGCGCACCGACTCGGAGTACCTCGCGTACGCCTTCTCGTTCTCCCGCGAGGTGCGCGACGAGTGGGACTGGAGCGAGCGCTACCCGCGCGGCGAGGAGATCCGCGCCTACCTGGAGTTCGTCGCCGACCGGCTCGACCTGCGGCGCGACATCCGGCTGAGCACGGCCGTCGAGCGGGCGGAGCACTCGGACGCCACGAACCTGTGGACGCTCACCCTCGCCGACGGGTCGACGCTGCGGGCCACCTATCTCGTGTCGGCGACCGGGTTGCTCTCCCGCCCCGTGTACCCCGACCTCCCCGGGCTGGACACCTTCGCCGGGCCTGCGTACCACTCGGCGAGGTGGCCGCACGAGGGGGTGGACCTGTCCGGCAAGCGCGTCGGGCTGATCGGCGTCGGCGCGTCCGGGATCCAGATGCTCCCGGAGCTCGCCGCGCAGGCGGCCCACGTCACGGTCTTCCAGCGCACCCCGAACTACGTCCTGGAGACGACGAGCCCCGCGGTGACCGCCGACGAGCTCGCCGCGCTGCGGGCGGACTACGACGCCGTCTTCGAGCGCGCGGCCCAGCACCCGTTCGGCGTGCCGATGGAGATCCCGACGCGGTCGGCGCTCGAGGTGGACGACGACGAGCGCCGCCGGGTGTTCGAGTCACGGTGGGAGGCCGGGGGCTTCCGGTTCGCCAACGAGTGCTTCACGGACCTGGTCTCCAGCCCCGAGGCGAGCGCGCTCGCGTCCGACTTCCTCCGCGGCAAGATCCGCGAGATCGTCACCGACCCCCGGACCGCCGAGGCGCTCAGCCCCTCCACCTACACGTTCATGGGCAAGCGCCCGCCCACCGGGCACGGCTACTACGCCGCGTACAACCGGGAGAACGTCGAGCTCGTCGACGTCCTCGCGAACCCGATCGCGCGAGTCACGCCGCGCGGCGTCGTCGTCGCCTCCGAGGACGGGACGGAGGAGGCCGAGCACGACCTCGACGTGCTCGTGCTCGCGACGGGCTTCGACGCCATGACCGGGGCGCTCACCGCGTTCGACGTCGTCGGTCGCGAGGGCGTCACGCTGCGCGAGCGGTGGGAGCGCGACGGCCTGCGGACGTACCTGGGGATCTCCGTCCACGGGTTCCCCAACCTCTTCCTGTCGCTCGGGCCGCAGACGCCGCTGTCCAACCTCACCGTGCCGGTCCAGCGCGGCGCGCAGTGGCTCCAGCGCGCGCTGGCCTACGCGCGGGAGAACGGCGTCGCGCAGCTCGAGGCGACGCGCGAGGCCGAGGAGTGGTGGTACGAGGAGACCGAGCGCGCGGCCCGGGCCACGGTCATGTACGAGGAGGGCAAGAAGGCCGGCGCCTGGTTCGTCGGCGGCAACGTCCCCGGCAAGCGCGCGGAGATGGCGGTGTACCTGGGCGGGGGACCGGCCTACCAGGACGCGTGCGCGCGGGCCGCGGCCGAGCAGTACGCCGGGTTCCGCCCGGGCTCCGGGCTGCCGACGGTCCACGTGCCCGCGACCGCCGCGGAGACCGCCGCAGTCCCTGCCGCAGGCTGACAGGCGGGTGCGGTGCGCCCCCTGCGCGCACCGCACCCGCCTCGCTGCCCGCGGGACGAACCGGTCAGCAGTACAGGCCCGAGCCCGGGGCCACGCCCAGGACCTCGGTGATGCGCACGTACCGGTCCACCCGGGACTGCACGGACGCCGGGTTGCCGCCGTTGCACTCGAGCGCACCGTTGAGCGAGTTGATCGTCTGGCCGAACCCGGCACCCGAGACCATCGCCTGGTGCGACGTCATCACCCCGGGGCCGTTCTGCGTGTTCCAGTACCAGAGCGCCGTCTGCCAGGCGACGGACGGGTCCTCCTCGACGAGCCACGGGTCGTTCAGCAGGTCGATCCCGAGCGCGTCGCCCGCGGCCTTGTAGTTGAAGTTCCAGCTGAACATGATCGGCCCGCGGCCGTAGTACGCCGTCTGGCCGGCGGGGCAGCCGAACGGCTGCTCGTCGTCGCACTTGATCCAGTAGTTGGCCTCGTTGATCTCCTTCACGTACCGCAGCCCGACCGACTCGAAGTCCGCGTGCGTGAGGAACGCGGCGACCTCGCGCGTCCGCGTCTCGGGCGTGCCCGTGCTCGCGAACGCGGGGTAGGCGCCCAGCGCGTCGACGAACCCGTCGTACGTGTAGAACGGGTGCCGGTTCGGGAAGATCGCGTCGAACTCCGCGCGGCTCACGACGAAGTCGTCCCCACCCCCGACGCACCGGCCGGCATCCACCCAGACGCTCGTCGACCCCGGCGTCTCGCGCTGCGTCCACCAGCGAGCCGTCCAGTTCCGCCCGTGGTGCGACGCCGTCTGGCCGCCCGAGTACGCCGTCGTGGCCGACCACGTCGCGGCGCACGTGGCGGCGCTCGCGGACGGGTCGGCGGTCGCGGGCGCCGCGGACGCGCTCGCCGGAGCGGCGAGCGACGCCACCACGACGGTCGACACCAGCGCGGACGCGACGGCCGTGAGGGCGCGCCGGAAGCGTGTGCTCATGAATCCCCCTGCTCTGTGGGCGGCATCGTTACCGCCGCTCACAAACCTAGCGCGCGCGGGGCACCACGACAAGCAAGACGTCCGGGACACCCGCGCCCGGCGGTCGAGCCCACGGCGGCGGGGAGGAGCGCCGGCGCACGCGGGGCCGTGCCGAGATCGGGGTGCCCGCGGCGCGCCGCCGGCGAGCGAGAGCACGGCCTACCGGTGGGCGTGCGTCCCGTAGAACGCCCGGATGCGCTGCTGGGTGGTCGGGTCGAGGCGTCGTCGTCGGCTGGGCGCGCCGACGTCGTGGGCGGCGAGCCACCTTCTGAGGGCGGTGGGGTGTACATCGACGATCTCGGCGAACTCCTCGACCGTGGGCCATGAGGGCTGTGGTGTCCGCACGCGAGGGCCCATCGCGGCGTGGTGCAGGTCCTGTCCCCACGCCATCGCCTCGGCCGGCGTCGTGAAACCGCCGATCCGTCCCGGGGTGGGGTACGGCTTCTCCAGGCACCACTCGTCCCCGCGGGGCACGATGCGGTACTGCCCCTCGCGCGCGCTCGCCTGATAGCTGCCGTCCTCCGACCGTCCCCAGTCCAGCCTCATGAGTACCAGTCTCGGCGGTAAGCGCTCTCTGGCAAGGCGAGCGCCAGAATTCACCCTCGCGGCACCGACCTCGTCCACGACCATCCCTGCGCCGACCGGTGGCAGGAGACGACAGAGTCCGCACGAGCCGCCGCCGGTAGGGTGCTGGCGGCTCGTGCGGACTCTGCGGACCAGAGCATCGTCCCGCTCGCGTCGACGCAGGTCAGACGCAGAGAACTGGTCAGATGTCGTAGTAGAGCTCGAACTCGTGGGGGTGCGGGCGCAGGCGGATCGGGTCGATCTCGTTGGTGCGCTTGTAGTCGATCCACGTCTGGATGAGGTCCGGCGTGAAGACGCCACCCTCCGTGAGGTACTCCTGGTCGGCCTCGAGCGCGTCGAGCGCCTCGCCGAGGGACGCGGGGACCTGCTGGATCTGCGCGTGCTCCTCGGGCGGCAGCTCGTAGAGGTCCTTGTCGATCGGCTCCGGCGGCTCGATGCGGTTCTTGATGCCGTCGATGCCGGCGAGGAGCTGCGCGGCGAACGCGAGGTACGGGTTGGCCGACGGGTCCGGCACGCGGAACTCGACGCGCTTGGCGGCGGCGGAGGAGCCGGTCACCGGGATGCGGATGCACGCCGAGCGGTTGCGGGCCGAGTAGACCAGGTTGACCGGGGCCTCGTAACCGGGGACCAGGCGGTGGTAGGAGTTCACCGACGGGTTGGTGAACGCGAGCAGCGACGGGGCGTGCTTGAGCAGGCCGCCGATGTACCAGCGCGCGATGTCGGAGAGACCGCCGTAGCCCTTCTCGTCGAAGAACAGCGGCTTGCCGTCCTTCCAGAGGGACTGGTGGGAGTGCATGCCCGAGCCGTTGTCGCCGAAGATCGGCTTCGGCATGAACGTGACGGACTTGCCGGCCTCGAACGCCTCGTTGCGGATGACGTACTTGAACTTCATCAGGTCGTCGGCCGCGTGCAGCAGCGTGTTGAAGCGGTAGTTGATCTCCTGCTGGCCCGCGGTGCCCACCTCGTGGTGCGCGCGCTCGACCTCGAGGCCGACCTGCTCCAGCGTGGCGCACATGTCGTCGCGCAGGTCCGCGAAGCGGTCGGACGGGGAGACGGGGAAGTAGCCGCCCTTGTAGCGCGTCTTGTACGCGAGGTTGCCACCCTCCTCCTCACGGCCCGTGTTCCACGCCGCCTCGATGGAGTCGAGGTAGTAGAAGCTGGAGTGTTGGTTCGTCGCGAACCGCGCCTCGTCGAAGAGGTAGAACTCGGCCTCGGGCGCGAAGAACGCGGTGTCGGCGATGCCGGTGGAGCGCAGGTACGCCTCGGCCTTGGCCGCGATGTTGCGGGGGTCGCGCGAGTACGGCTCGCCCGTGAACGGGTCGACGATGGAGAAGTTCACGACGAGCGTCTTGCGCTTGCGGAACGGGTCCACGAACGCGGTCTTGACGTCCGGCACGAGCTTCATGTCCGACTCGTGGATCGCCTGGAAGCCGCGGATCGACGACCCGTCGAACATCAGGCCGTCCTCGAACGCCTTCTCGTCGAACTGCGAGACGGGGATGTTGAAGTGCTGCATGATGCCGGGCAGGTCGCAGAACCGGACGTCGACGAACTCGACGCCCTCGTTCCGCGTGAAGGCGATTGCCTCCTCCGCGTTGTTGAACATCCGTTGCTCCTTGATCGGGTGGTGCCGTCGGGCTGCGCGGCGAACCTGCCGCTGACGTGGCGCCCACGAACCTAGGCCGAGGCGGTTTCCCCGCCGTGTACCCATTGTTTCCGTCGTGTTACGTCCCGCGTCCCCGTGTGACGTTCGTGCTACACGAGGGCACGCGGCAGCCGCCGGCGGGCGGTGTGCCGTTCGGCACGATACCGCCGTGGGTGCCCGAACCGTCGAGGTCGTCCACCGACCGGCACGTACCCTGGTCCCGTGGTTTCACGCGAGGACATGGGTTCGTGGCTCGAGGGCACCCCGGGCGGTCAGCAGGGCGGTCGCGGCGCGCGGCTCGGTCTCCCGCCGGACGGACCGGGTTCGCTCGCGACCCTGGGACGGCGCGTCGTCGCGCTCGTCATCGACTGGGTGCTCGCGACGCTCGTCGCGTTCCTCTTCTTCCGGCCTGCCGTGCCGGGCTTCTTCGAGGGCATCTCCGCGCTGCCGGTGTGGTCGCAGCCGCTGGTCTTCGCGATCGAGAACGTCCTGCTCGTGAGCACGCTGGGGTTCACGGTCGGGCACCGCGTGATGGGCATGCGGGTCCGCCGTCTCGCCGAGCCCGCCCGCATGGTCGGCATCGGCCGCGGGGCGCTGCGCACCGTGCTCCTGTGCCTCGTCATCCCCGCGGTCGTGTGGGACGCCGACGGGCGCGGTCTCCACGACCGCGCTGCGGGCACCGTCCTGGTCCGCACCTGACGGCGGCTCCGACCCGCGTCCCGCTCAGCGGGTCGCCCGGGCCGGAAGCTCACCCGGCACGACGACGCCCGGCCGGTGAGGAGCGAGCCTCGCCCGGCCGGGCGTCGTCGTGCAGGAGGAGTGCGTGTCAGCGCCCCTTGAGGCCCTTGCGGTCGGGGCGGGCGCGCGTCGGGTCGATCCCCTTGGGGATCGGCAGGCGCGAGACCCCGAGGGCGCGCAGACGCTTGGACACCTCGGCCGTCTCCGGCTTGGTGAGCGACGGCTTGAGCTTCTGGACGGCGCGCGGGAGCTTGGGAAGGGCGACCTGGCCCTCCTCGTCTCCGACCTGGATCGTCGTGATCGGCACGTTCGGCAGCACGCGCGCGACGCGCTTGCGCTCGGCGTCGAGCTGACGCTTCGCGCGGTGCGCCGGGCCCTCGCTCACCAGCACGACGCCGGCCCGGCCGACGCCGCGGAACACGAGGTCCTGCGTGCGCGGGTCGATCGCGACGGGCTCCTCGTCGAACGTCCAGCCGCGGCGGATCGTCCCGAGCGCGGCGCGCGCCGCGCCGGGCTGGCCCTCGATCTGCTGGTACGCGGCGCGCTCGGCGCGACGCGTGAGGACGAACATCGCGCCCAGCGCGGCGAACGGGATGCCGACGATGAGGGTGTAGACCCACTGGCCCCACCACAGGCCGATGCCGAGCGCGACGGCGAGGATGCCGACGAACACGCCGAGCATGACCCACGTGACCGCGGGGTCCTGCTTGCGCGTCATCTGGTACGCGGCCCAGACCTGGTGGTACCAGCGCTGCTTCTTGGGCTTCTTCTGCTTCGCGACCTGCTCGCCGGCGGCGGGCGCGCCGGTGCTGTCCGAGTTCTTGCGGGCCATGCCGGTCAGTCTAGTGGGGCGAACGGGCCAGCAGGCTCGCGGCCTCCTGGCGGGACGTCGTCGGCTCGGCGAGGTGCGCGAGAGCCGCCGGGATCTCCATGCCGCGGCGTGTCATGGCCTGGCCCCACAGGCGTCCCGCGCGGTAGGACGACCGTACGAGCGGGCCGGACATGACGCCGAGGAAGCCGATCTCCTCCGCGGCGTCGGACAGCTCGACGAACTCCTCGGGCTTGACCCACCGGTCCACCGGGTGGTGGCGCAGCGACGGGCGCAGGTACTGCGTGATCGTCACGAGGTCGCAGCCTGCGTCGTGCAGGTCCTGCAGCGCCTCCTTGGCCTCCGCGATCGTCTCGCCCATGCCGAGGATGATGTTCGACTTGGTCACCAGCCCGGCCTCGCGCGCCCGCGTGAGGACCGACAGCGAGCGCTCGTAGCGGAAGCCCGGGCGGATCTGCTTGAAGATGCGGGGCACGGTCTCGAGGTTGTGCGCGAGCACCTCGGGCCGGGAGCCGTTCACCTCGTCGAGCAGCTCGGGGATCGCGTTGAAGTCGGGGATGAGCAGCTCGACGCCCGTGCCGGGGTTGAGCGCGTGGATCTGGCGGACGGTCTCCGCGTAGAGCCAGGCGCCGCCGTCGGGCAGGTCGTCGCGTGCGACGCCCGTGATCGTCGAGTAGCGCAGGCCCATCGCCTGGACGGACTCCGCGACGCGGCGCGGCTCGTCCGCGTCGAAGTCGGCCGGCTTGCCCGTGTCGATCTGGCAGAAGTCGCACCGGCGCGTGCACTGGTCGCCGCCGATGAGGAACGTCGCCTCGCGGTCCTCCCAGCACTCGAAGATGTTGGGACAGCCCGCCTCCTCGCAGACCGTGTGCAGGCCCTCGCGCTTCACGAGGCCCTTGAGCTCGGAGTACTCAGGACCCATCGTCGCGCGGGTCTTGATCCACTCGGGCTTCTTCTCGATCGGCGTCGCGGCGTTGCGGGCCTCGACCCGCAGCATGCGCCGTCCTTCAGGTGCGATCGTCACGGGTGTCTCCCGGTCGTCGTGGCGAGTGAGCGCCGACGTCGCGCCGAGCAGGCAGTGGGCGGGCGCACCGTTCGGGTGCGCGCGCCCGGGTACGACGCCGGACTCCGGTCAGACTACGCGCTCGCGCTCGTCGTCTCCCGCGCGTCGCTCACCCTGTGGACGTGACGTCAACGACACCCCGGTCGCGACGAGCAGGACCGCCGCGACGACGGGCAGCCAGAAGGCGGTCGTCGTCGAGACGGCGTCGGCGAGCGCGCCGCCACCGGAGGCGCCGACCGCCACACCGACGACGTTCGCGCTCGCCACGAGCGTCATGGCTGACGCCGTGCGCCCGGCGGGTGCGCGCTCGCCGGCGACGGTGAACACCGTGACCATCACCGGCCCGACGAACAGGCCGGTCGCGGCGACCGCGACGACGACGGCGGTCAGCGAGCCGCTCGCGGCGGCGAGGATGAGGGCGACCGTGCCCGCCACGAGCCCGGCGGCGAACGTGATCCACCGGCTGCGCAGGCCCCAGCGGCGGGGGAGTGCGACGACCGACAGCGCGGTGACGGCGGAGCCCACCCCCATCACGGCGTAGACGAGACCCGCGCTCCCGGGCACGCCCGCGTCGCGGGTCAGCGCGGTGAGCGCGGACTGGGTCCCGCCGAACAGGAGGCCCATCGCGAGCATCCCGACGAGCACGACGGCCTCGCGCCGTACGAGCGCGAGCGTCCCGACGGTGTCGGTGGCCGGGCTCGTCGTGCCCGTGCCCGTTCCCGCGTCGGACGAGGTGGCGGGGGCGTGGAGGGTCGCGCGCGCCGTCGGGTGGAGAGCGAACGCGGTGCCGAAGACGGCGATGCCGCCCGCAGCGACGAGGACCGCGACCTGCGGCGAGCCGGCCGACGCGAGGACGCCGACGAGCGCGGGGCCGAGCACGAAGCTCACCTCGTCGGCGGTGCTCTCGTAGCTCATCGCGGCCTCGACGGTGCGCGGCTCGTCGGCGGCGAGCCGGAGCCAGCGCACGCGCGCGAGAGGGCCGACCTGCGGCGCGCTCGCTCCCGTCACCGCCGCGGCGGCGAGGACGGCGGCCGTCGCACCGGGCGCGGAGGCGGCGAGGACGAGACCCAGCACGGCGAGCGTCGCGACGGGGACGGCGACGAGCAGGACCCGGCGCTGACCGACGCGGTCGGCGAGCGCGCCCTGGGTCGGGCCGCCGAGCGCCGTCCCGAGCGCGGTCGCCGCCGAGGCGAGCCCGCCGATCGCGACGGACCCGGTCGTCGAGGACACCAGGAGCAGGGTCCCGATGGTGAGCATCGAGAACGGGAGCCGGGCGAGGAACGCCACGGGGAGGAACGCGCGGCCCGCGAGCTGCGGCAGCCGGGCGTAGCCGCTGCGCCCCGGCGCGTCGGGGCGGGGAGGAGCGGGCAGGGGCGGGGAGTTGCGGGCGCGCGACGTCGGGCGCGCGGGGGTGGTGGTCATGCGGTCCAGGTCCTCGGGGTACGTCCTACCGCGCGCCGACCCACCCGTACTCCGGCGCGCGAGGATTCCCTGGAGTCCCCAGCCTAGCCCGCGAGCGCGTCCTGCGGGGAGGTCGGGTGCGCGTCGTCCCACGCGGTCGCGGCGAGCAGCGGCGCGAGCGCGTCCCCCAGCGCGGCGACGAGCAGCGGCGCGACCTCGGCGAGCGTGACCTCGCGCCCGAGCTCGGCGGTGAGCGACGTCACGTCGGCGTCCTCGATCCCGCACGGGACGATCCGGTCGAAGCGGGAGAGGTCGGGCACGCAGTTGAGGGCGAGACCGTGCATCGTCACGCCCTTCGCGACGCGCACGCCGATCGCGCAGACCTTGCGCTCGCGGCGCGTCGCGTCGGCAGCGACCCAGACCCCGCTGCGTCCCTCGACGCGCATCGTCGCGAGGCCGAGCCGCGCGCAAACACCCATGACGGCCTCCTCGAGCGCGCGCACGTACGCGACGACGTCGACCGGCTCGACGAGCCGCACGATCGGGTAGGCGACCTGCTGGCCCGGGCCGTGCCACGTGATCTTCCCGCCGCGGTCCACGTCGACGACGGGCGTGCCGTCGTCGGGCCGCTCGTCACGGCGCGTGCGGCGGCCGGCGGTGTAGACGGAGGGGTGCTCGACGAGGATCAGGGTGTCCGGCCGGGTGGTCGCGACGACGTCGTCGTGCACCGCGCGCTGGAGGTCCCAGGCCTCGTGGTACTCCGTGATCCCGGGCAGCGCGAGCAGGTCCATCGGCTCAGGTTAGCCCTCGTCGTGGGGAGTCCGCGGCAACGTCTCGAGCAGCGCGAGGAGGGCGTCCCGCAGCGCCGCGATCTGGGCGTCGTCGAGCCCGCGGGTCGCGAGCTCCTCGGCGGGACGACGCCGCGCGGCGGCCAGGCCCGCCTCGCGCCCGGCCGCGGTGATCGCGACGGCGCGACGGCGGCGGTCGGCGGGGTCGTCGGTGCGGGTCACGTACCCGGAGCGCTCGAGCCGGGCGACGACCCTGCTCATGGTCTGCTCGGTCACGCCCGACTCCTCGGCGAGGGCCCGCTGCGAGCGAGGTCCGGCGAGCAGGTGCATGAGCACGGGGAAGCCCGCATGGTTGAGGTCCCACTGCCCGAGATGGGCGTTCCACTCCCGCTCGATCCGGCGGGCGACGGCGAACAGGAGGCGGCCGGTGGCCCACTCCCGGGGGTCGGTGGGTGTGGGGTCGCCGACGTCCGGGCCGGCGTACCGCCCGGTGCTGCCGCTGCTCGACGCGTGCTCCAACGTGCATTCCTCCCTCCGCCATGGCACCATTCCTCAGCATGCTGAGCAATAGGACGGGCGGGTTCCTCCGCGGGCTGATCATTGTCGCAGTCATCGGTCTGTGGATGGCGATCGGCGCGCTGGGCGGGCAGGCCCAGGGGCGCCTGAGCAGCGTGCAGACGAACGACGCCGCCGCGTTCCTCCCAGCGAGCGCCGAGTCCACGCGCGCCGCCGAGGTCGCCCAGGAGTTCACCGACTCCGAGACCCTGCCCGCGCTCGTCGTCGCCACGACGGGCGACGGCAGCGCCCTGACGCCCGAGGACCTCGCCGCGCTCGACGCGTTCGCCCGGGCGGTCCCGGACGCCCCGCTCGCGGGGACGTCGGGCGACGAGCCCGCGACCGTCGGCGACGTCTCCGTCGCCGACCCCGTCGTCGTGCCGTCCGAGGACGGCGAGGCGGCGCTCGTCGTCGTCTCGCTCGACGCGTCCGTCGCGTCCGACCGGATCGGCGCCGACGAGGACAGCGTGAGCGAGCTGGCGGTCGGCGCGCTGCGCGACCTCGCCGCCGCGGACGCGTCCGAGGGCGGGCTCGCCGGGACCTCGCTCGACGTCTGGGTCACCGGCCCGGCCGGGTTCGTGGCCGACCTCGTCACCGCGTTCGGCGGGATCGACACCGTCCTCCTGCTCGTCGCGCTCGGCGCCGTGCTCGTCATCCTCGCGATCGTCTACCGGTCGCCGATCCTGCCGTTCCTCGTGATCCTCACGGCCGTGCTCGCGCTGACCCTCGCGGGCCTCGTCGTCTACCACCTCGCCGCCGCCGACGTCCTCACGCTCAACGGGCAGTCGCAGGGCATCCTCTCGATCCTCGTCGTGGGCGCGGCGGTCGACTACTCGTTGCTCGTCGTCGCCCGGTACCGGGAGGAGCTGCGCCTCGTCCGCTCCACCACGGTGGCGCTGCGGCGGGCGGTGCGCGCCTCGGTCGAGCCCGTCGCCGCGAGCGCGGGGACCGTCATCGCGGGCCTGCTGTGCCTGCTCCTGTCCGACCTGTCGTCCAACCGCAGCCTCGGCCCGGTCGCCGCGATCGGCATCGCCGCGGCGTTCGTCGCCGCGCTCACGCTCCTCCCCGCCCTCCTGCTCGTCGCTGGCCAGCGGTCGCGCGCGCTGTTCTGGCCGCGCATGCCCCGGTACGAGGGCGCGCACGCCGAGCACGACGGCGGGGCGACGGACGCGCAGACCGCGCCCGTCGAGAGCGACGACGCGGTGCGCGTCGACGGGCACGGCGTGTGGTCGCGCGTCGCGAGCTTCGTCGGTCGGCACGACCGGCGCGTGTGGGTCGTCACGGCGCTGGTCCTCGCCGCGTGCGCGGCGTTCGTCCCGACGCTCGACGCCGAGGGAACGGGCGACTCGGAGGTGTTCCTCGCGGACGTCGACTCCGTCGCCGGCGAGGCGGCGCTCACGGAGCACTTCGAGGGCGTCTCCGCGCAGCCCGCGATCGTGATCGCCCCCGAGGAGGACCTCGACGCGGTCGTCGCGGCCGCCGAGGGCACCGAGGGCGTCGCCGCCGCCACGCCGGTCACCGACCAGCCTGCCGCCGCGCCGGGCGCACCCGCGCGCGGCGAACCGCTCGTCGTCGACGGACAGGTGCGGGTCGACGTCACGACCGACGCGCCGTCGGACAGCCAGGAGGCCGTCGAGACCGTCTCGGCGCTCCGTGACGCCGTGCACGACGTCTCGCCCGACGCGATGGTCGGGGGCGCCGCCGCCGAGCGGCTCGACACGCAGCTCGCGGGCCAGCGCGACCTGCGGACCATCGTGCCGGTCGTCCTCGCCGTGATCCTGCTCATCCTGATCCTGCTGCTGCGGTCCGTCGTCGCGCCGGTGCTCCTCATGCTCGCCAACGTGCTGTCGTTCGGCGCCGCGCTCGGCGTCGCCGCGATCGTGTTCGACCACGTGCTCGACTTCCCGGGCGCCGACCCGGCCGTCCCGCTCTACGCGTTCTGCTTCCTCGTCGCGCTCGGGGTCGACTACTCGATCTTCCTCATGACGCGCGTGCGGGAGGAGAGCCTGCGGTTCGGGACGCGGCGCGGCGTCCTGCGGGGCCTCGCGGTCACGGGGTCGGTCATCACGTCGGCGGGGGTCGTGCTGGCCACGACGTTCGCCGCGCTCGGCATCATCCCGCTGCTGTTCCTCGCCCAGCTCGCGTTCATCGTCGCGTTCGGCGTCCTCGTCGACACGCTCGTGGTGCGGTCGCTGCTCGTGCCCGCGCTCGTGCACGACGTCGGCCGTCGGGCCTGGTGGCCGAGCGCGCTCGGGCGTACGGACCGGTGCCCGGGGGAGCCGGGTCAGCCGGCGGGGAGCGGCTCGGCCGGGCAGTCCGCGAGCACGCGCGCCATCGCCTCGGACTCCGACGGCGTCACCGCGAGCTCGTAGGCGGTCTTCACCGCGACCTGCCGTGCGACGTACGGGCAGCGGAACGCGTGGTTCGGGGGCAGCCACGCGGACGCGTCGCGCGCGCCCTTGGCCTGGTTCGCGGGGCCGTCGGACGCGAGGAGGTTGAGCGGGTCGTTGGCGAACTGCCGACGCGTCTCGTCGTCCCAGGCGCGCGCGCCCTTGCGCCACGCGTCGAGCAGCGGCACCACGTGGTCGATCTGGACCGCCATGCTCGTCGCGTTGCCGCGGCGGAAGTCGATGGTCTCGCCGGTGTACGGGTCCTGGAACGTGCCCGTGCGCACCTCGCAGACCTCGCCCCGGGTCGAGAACGTGAGGTCGGTGAGGTCGCGCGCGAGGATGTCGTTGCGGGTGTCGCAGCCGTTGCTGTCGACGTCCGCCCACGCGGGACCGAAGAGCCCCCGCTCGTAGCCCGTGTCCGGGCCAGGCCCCTTCACCTCGAGCCGCGCCAGCGCCTCGAGCGCGCTGCCCGGGGTCGGGGCCGGCTCGTCGTCGGCGGCGACGGACTGCTGGTTGATCACGTTCGCGACCACGATGGCGACCGCCAGGGCGATCAGGACGTAGCGCAGGACGCTCCGACGAGGGACGCGGCGGCTCGTGGTGCTCAAGGGACGACCTTCCCGAAACCGATTCTCGGCCCGACCCGCGCGAGACGGTACGCAGCGCTCCATACCGGACCAACGCGCACATTCTGCCAGGTTCGCGGGGGTGCTCGGACCATCCCGACGGACACCTCCGGCGCCCGTCACGGTCACGGCTAGATTGGTCGGCATGGACACCGCCGCGCGCACGCTCAGGGTCGGGATCGTCGGGTACGGGGGAGCAGGCCGGGGCATCCACGCGCGCCTCGTCCGCGAGGCCGGGCACGTGGTCACGGCGGTCGTCGTCCGGTCGCCCGAGCGTCGGGCCGCCGCCGCCGAGGACTGGCCGGACGTGCACCTGCACGACGACCTCGACGCGCTCCTCGCGGACCGCGCCGCCTACGACGTCGTCGTCGTCGCGAGCCCGTCGGCCCTGCACGCCGACCACGCCACCGCGCTCGCGCGGGCGGGGGTGCCCGTCGTCGTCGACAAGCCGCTCGCGCTCGGCGCGGCGTCGTCCCGCGCCGTCGTGGAGGCGGCCGAGGCAGCGGGCACGCCCCTCACCGTCTTCCAGAACCGCCGCTGGGACCCCGAGCAGCTCACCCTGCGCTCCGTGCTCGACCGCGGCGTGATCGGGCGCGTGCACACGTTCGAGCGCCGGTGGGAGCGATGGCGCCCCGTGCCGCAGCAGCGCTGGAAGGAGAACGACCTCGTCGGCGGCGGCCTGCTCCTCGACCTCGGGCCGCACCTCGTCGACTCCGCGACCCAGCTCTTCGGGCGCGTCACCGGCGTGTGGGCCGAGCTGCGCTCGCACACCACCCCCACCGAGGACGACGTCTTCCTCGTGCTCCACCACGCGCCCGACGCCGACGGGAACGCGGTCGTGAGCCGCCTCTGGGCCGGCTCCGTCGTCGGCGCCCCCGGGCCGCGCACGCGCGTGCTCGGGACGACCGGGGCGTACGTCGTCACGACGTTCGAGAACGACGCGTCGCCCTTCGAGGTCTTCGACGACGCCGCCCCCGAGGGCACGCTCGGCTGGGTCACGCGCGGTCGCGAGCGCGAGCCCGTCCCGCAGGCACCGGGCGGTCACGCCGACTTCTACCGTGCCGTCGCGGACTGGATCCTCGACGACGGGCCCGTCCCCGTCGACCCGCACGACGCCGTCCGCACCGCCGAGGTCCTCGACGCCGCCCGTCGCAGCGCCCGCGAGGGTCGCCTCCTCGACGTCTGACCGCCCTCGGGGCGGAGCCGGCCGGGGGACGCCCGGACCCGGACCCGAGCGCTCGGGTCCGGCCCCGGCGTCCCGACCCGCCCGCGCCCGGGACGCGGCACCGGACGGAGGATCCGGCCTGTGGACAACGGCACGGCGGGGTCCGGCACGCGGTGAGATGGGGGCATGTCGTCGTCGACGTCGCGCCGCGCGCGACCGCCCGTGGAGTCCGTCGCCGACCTGGTACCCGTGCTCGCGGCCGCGGGATGGTCGGTGCGGCGGGAGCCCGGCGCGAGCGGTGGGTCCGTCGCGTACGACGACGCGGGCACGGTGTGCGAGATCGCCCGGCTGGAGGTCCCCGAGGGCCCGGGGGCTCGCGCGGTGCTGGTCGAGCACCTGCACGCGCTCTCCGAGGAGCACGAGCACGTCGTGGCGGTGCGTGGTGTCGTCGAGGCGGGGGAGTCGTCGCTCGTGGTGCTCACCGACCACGTCGACGGGCTGCGTCTCGACGAGCTGGCGGCGGCACGGGAGCCCTTCCGGGCTGCCGAGGCGGTCACGGTGCTGGTCCCCGTCGCGCAGGGCCTGGCGCGGCTCCATCGGGACGGGCGCGCGCACGGGAGCCTCGAGGCGGCGTCGGTGGTCGTCACGCCGAGCGGGAGGGCCGTCCTGCGCCCGGCGCTGGCGCCCGCGCGCGGGACCGCGGCGGACGACGTGCGGGACCTCGCCCGGGTCGTGCTCGACCTCGTGCCGCCCCCGGCGTCGAGCCACCCGTCCTACCGCGCGACCGGCGACCCGGAGGAGGCGCGCGACCTCGCGGCGCTCCACGCCGAGCTCGCGGTGGCGCTGCGCGACGAACCGTCCGCGCGACCTGCCGCGGGGACGTTCGCCGCGCGCTGCTACGACGCCGTGGTGCCGCGACCGGTCGTGATGCCCGACCCCGCGCGTCTCGTGGCCGGTGCTCTCGGCGGTCGGCGGACCGTGCGGCCCGGCGTCGCGGTACGGACGGTGTCCGGGAGCGCCGCGCGTGGTGGGACCGGGCCCCGTGGGCGGGGCGCGCGGGGCCGACGGCGACGGGCGGTTCGTGCCGTCGGCACGAGCCTGGCGATCCTCACCGGGTGCGCGGCGCTCGTGGTGCTCCTGGTGCACCTGGGACCGTCGCGGACGGCCGCGCCCGACGGCGGCGAGAGGGCGCCGAGCACGGCCGCGACCGCCGTCGAGCCGGCCGAGGACACGAGGGTGCTCGACCCGGACGACCCGGCCGGGGCCGCACGGGCCCTCACGGCGCGCCGGCTCGCGCTGCTCACCGAGGGCACGGGCGACCTGTCGTCGGTGGTGGTCGCGGGCTCGTCGGCGGAGGCGCGGGACGCCGCGGTGCTGGCGGCGCTCGAGGGCGTGGACGTGCTCGACGCGCGGGCGGAGGTCTTCGACGCCCGACCCGTCGAGGGCTGGTCACCCGCGGCGGCCGGGGCGGGCACGGTGCCCGCCGACGCGGTCGTCGAGGTCGACTACGCCGTCAGCGCGCACCGGCAGCGCACGGACGGCGACGAGCTGCAGGTGCCCGCGACGCCGCGGACGACCGTCGTGCTCGTGCTCCGCTGGACCGACGCCGGGTGGCGTGTCGTCGAGGTGCGCTGAGGCGCACCGCCGCGGGCCCCGGTCCGACCTGGCTCGGACGTCGGGGCGAGGCGTCAGCGCCGCTCGGCGACCCGCCGGACGGCGTCGTCGAGGAGGGGGTCGGAGTAGGTGAACCCGCTCGCCTCGAGCACGGTGGGGAGGGCGCGCTGGGAGCCGAGGATGTCCGAGGCCAGCTCGCCGAGCACGACGCGCAGCGCGACGGAGGGGACGGCCAGCACGGCCGGGCGGTGGAGCTCTCGCGCGAGCGCGCGGGTGATCTCCGCGTTCGTGGCCGGGTGGGGGGAGCAGAGGTTGACCGGCCCGTGCACGGGCGCGGTGAGCAGGTGGCGCAGCGCGTCGACCTCGTCGCGCAGCGTGATCCAGCTCCAGTACTGCGTGCCGGGGCCGAGGCGTCCGCCGACGCCGAGCCGCAGCAGCGGGAGGAGCCGGCCGAGGGCGCCGCCCTCGGAGGAGAGCACGATGCCCGTCCGGGCGTGGACCACGCGGACGCCCGCCTGCTCGGCCGGCGCGGTCGCGGCCTCCCACTCCCGGACCAGCCGGGCGAGGAACCCGTCGCCCGACGCCGACGTCTCGGTGAGCACCTGCGCGCCCCGGTCGCCGTAGTAGCCGATCGCGGAGCCCTGGACCCAGACCGGCGGTGGCGCGTCGAGGCCGGCCATGGTCCGGGCCAGGAGGCCGGTGGTCCGGGTCCGGGACGTGACCAGGGTGCGCTTGTACTCGGTCGTCCAGCGGTGGTCGCCGATCCCTGCGCCCGCGAGGTTCACGACGGCGTCGGCCCCCGCGAGCACGCCGGGGTCCAGGACCCCGGCGTCGGGGTCCCACTCGTGCTCGTCGGACGTCTGCGGGGCACGCCGCACGAGCCGGCGCACGCGGTGGCCCTCCTCGCGCAGCCGCTCGAGCAGCTCCGCACCGATGAATCCGTGCGAGCCCGCCACGACGATGTCCATGGGGCCACGCTACGGGGCCGCGACCGTCCCGCGCACCCGTGGCCGGGAACTTCTCCGCGACCCGGCCCGCGCCAGGTCACGGGAACGCCGCGAGGCCCCGACCGTGGGTGGTCGGGGCCTCGCGGCGTGCGTCAGGGAGCGCGGAGCGTCAGAGGCCGACCTCGGCCTCGAACGCGCCCTCCTCGATGCGGTTCTTGATCGTGGTGAGGAAGCGCGCGGCGTCCGCACCGTCGACCAGGCGGTGGTCGTAGGACAGGAAGATGAAGCACGTCGAGCGGATGCCGATCGTGTCGTTGCCGTCCGCGTCCGTCACGACGACCGGGCGCTTGGTGATGGTGCCCGTGCCGAGGATCGCGACCTGACCGACCGGGACGATCGGCGTGTCGAAGACGGCGCCGCCCGAGCCGGTGTTGGTGATCGTGAACGTCGCGCCCGCGAGCTCGTCCGGACCGACCTTGTTGGCACGCGTGCGTGCGCCGAGGTCGGCGATCTTGCGCGCGATGCCGGCGAGGTTGAGGTCGCCCGCGTCCTTGATGACGGGGACCACGAGGCCGCGCTCGGTGTCGACCGCGATGCCGACGTTCTCCTGGCCGTGGTAGGTGATCTCGTCCTCGCCGAAGGTCGCGTTGATCTTCGGGTAGGCCTTGAGCGCCTCGACCGCGGCGAGCGTGAAGAACGGCAGGAACGTGAGGTTCGCACCCTCGCGCGCCTTGAAGTCCGCCTTGGCGCGGTTGCGCAGGGCGGCGACGCGGGTGACGTCGACCTCGACCGCCGTCGTGAGCTGGGCCTGCGTGCTCAGCGCCTCGACCATGCGGCTCGCGACGAGCTTGCGCAGACGGCTCGTCTTCTCGGTCGTGCCGCGCAGCGGCGAGACGGCCGGGACGGAGGCCTTCTTCGGGGCACCACCGGCGGGAGCCGCGGGAGCGGCGGCTGCGGGGGCGGCCTTGGCCTCCTCGGCCTTGCGGGCGGCCTCGAGCACGTCCTCCTTGCGGATGCGGCCGCCGACGCCCGTGCCCGTGAGGGTCGACAGGTCGACGCCCTTGTCCGCCGCGAGCTTGCGCACGAGCGGGGTGAGGTACGTGCCGCCGGCCTTCGCGGCCGGGGCCGGGGTCGCACCCGGTGCGGACGGCGCGGCGGGCTTCTCGGCCGCGGGAGCCGGGGCGCTCGTGGCGGGGGCCGGCGTCCCCTCCTGCGCGGCCTGGGCCGGGACGTCCGCCTCGCTCGCCGGGGTGCGCGCCTCGGTCGGGGCCGGGGCGGGAGCAGCCTCCTGCTTCGGGGCCTCCTGGGCGGGCTCGGCCGGTGCCGCGGGGGCGGCGGCCGGGGCGGCGCCCGAGCCGACGATCGCGAGCACGGTGCCGACCTCGACCGTCTCGTCCTCCTGGACGAGGATCTGCTGGACGGTGCCGGCCACGGGCGAGGGGACCTCGGTGTCGACCTTGTCGGTCGAGACCTCGAGCAGCGGCTCGTCGACCTCGACGGTCTCGCCGACCGACTTGAGCCACCGGGTCACGGTGCCCTCGGTGACGGACTCGCCGAGCGCGGGGAGCCTGATCTCCTCACCGCCGGAGGACTGCGGCGCGGGAGCGGCCTGCTGGGCGGGGGCGGGCTCGGCGGGGGCCTCCTGCGCGGCCGGCTGCTCCGGCTCGGGCTCCGGCGCGGCCTGGGGCGCGGGCTCCTCGGCCGCCGCGGGGGCGGGCGCGGCGTCGCCGCCGCCGGAACCGTCGCCGATCACGGCGAGGTCGGTACCGACCTCCACGGTCTCGTCCTCCTGGACGAGGATCTGCTCGAGCACGCCCGCGACGGGCGACGGGATCTCGGTGTCGACCTTGTCGGTCGAGACCTCGAGCAGCGGCTCGTCGACGGCGACGGTGTCGCCGACCGACTTGAGCCAACGGGTGACGGTGCCTTCGGTGACGGACTCGCCGAGGGCCGGCATCTGCACGTTCTCAGACATGACCTGCCTGGTCTCCTTCGATCGTTGGGGTCAGTTGTGGGCGTGCAGAGGCTTGCCGGCCAGGGCCAGGTGCGCCTCTCCGAGTGCCTCGTTCTGGGTGGGGTGGGCGTGGACCAGGGCGGCGACGTCCTCGGGGTACGCCTCCCAGCCCACGATGAGCTGGCCCTCGCCGACGAGCTCGCCGACGCGGGCACCGATCATGTGCACGCCGACGACGGGACCGTCCTTGCGGCGCACGAGCTTGACGAAGCCGCTGGTCGCGAGGATCTTGCTCTTGCCGTTGCCGGCGAGGTTGTACTCGAGGGACTCGACCTGGTCGGCCCCCCACGTCTCGATCGCCGCGGCCTCCGTGACGCCGACGGACGCCACCTCGGGCTCGCAGTACGTGACGCGCGGGATCGACGACTCGACGATCGGCGTCGGGTCGAGCCCGGCGATCTGCTCCGCGAGGAAGATGCCCTGCGCGAACCCGCGGTGCGCGAGCTGGAGGCCGGGCACGATGTCGCCCGCGGCCCAGATGTTCCCGACGCCCGTGTGCAGGCGCTCGTCGACGATCACGAACCCGCGGTCGAGCGTGATGCCCTGCGCCTCGAACCCGAGGTCGGCGGTGCGCGGCCCGCGCCCGACGGCGACGAGCAGCAGCTCGGCCTCGAAGGTCCTGCCGGACTCGAGCGTGACGGTGACGCCCGAGTCGGTCTCCTTGACGCCCGCGAACCGGTCGCCCAGGGAGAACTGGATGCCGCGCTTGCGGAACGCCCGCTCGAGCGACTTCGACAGCGCCTCGTCCTCGTTGGGCACGAGGTGGGGCAGCGCCTCGACGATCTGGACGTCGGCGCCGAACGACTTCCACACGCTCGCGAACTCGACGCCGATGACGCCGCCGCCGAGCACCACGACCGACTTCGGGACGCGGTCGAGCCGCAGCGCCTGGTCGGAGGTGATGACGCGGCCGGCGATCTCGAGACCGGGCAGCGAGCGCGCGTACGAGCCGGTCGCGAGCACGACGTGGCGGCCGGTGTACCGGGTGCCGTCGACCTCGACGGTGTCCTGCGAGACGAGCCGGCCGTGCCCCTCGACGAACGTGATGCCGCGCGAGGCCACGAGCCCCTGGAGGCCCTTGTAGAGGCCCGCGACGACGCCGTCCTTGTAGCCGTTGACGCCTGCCATGTCGATGCCGTCGAACGAGCTGCGGACGCCGAACCTCGCGCCCTCGCGGGCGCCGTCGGCGAGCTCGGCCGCGTGGAGCAGGGCCTTGGTGGGGATGCACCCGTTGTGCAGGCAGGTACCACCGAGCTTGCCCGACTCGACGAGCGCGACGGAGAGGCCGAGCTGGGCGGCACGCAGCGCCGTGGCGTAGCCGGCGCTGCCTCCGCCCAGGACGACGACGTCGAATGGTGTGCCGGGTTCGGCCACGTGCGACTCCTTCAGCGAGGGGAGAGCGAGGGCGGACGTGCACGGCACGTCGACGGGCCGGACGGGAACCGCTGGCCCACGGTGCGTGAACGTTCTCCGGGTGCCATCTTGGCACCTCGGGCACGGGCTCCCCAATCGAAACCAGGGCCTCGCGGCTGTGACGCTGCAGACAGCGGGGCCACCGTATGACCAGGGTCACGCTGTACCCTGCCGCTGTGCCCCGGCTGCCCAAGCTGTCCAGCCTGTTCTCCCGCCGCCCCGCGACGACCTCGTCGCCGGGCGGCGCCGCCGCCGCGCCGTCGGACGCCCGCCGCGCGACGCTCGCCCACCTCCAGGACTTCGTGCGCACGCGCGTCGGGGTCGAGGCGTACGTCGAGCCGCCCACGCAGGACACGGGGGCGACGCTGCTGCTCATCGCGACGACGGGCGAGTGGACGCGCCGGCGCGTCCCGGACGAGAAGACGGCGTTCGACGTCGCCGGCTCGCTGGGCGTGCCCGTCTACAACGTGCGCTTCACCGGCTACCCGCAGCGCATGCGCGACTGGAACTCCCGCCAGCGCCGTCGCCGCACCTCCTGACACCGCCCGACCCGGCGATCTTCCGGCGCAAGCAGGTGGTCCTGGTTCGTCCGGGCGACGGGACCGACCAGGACCACCTGCTCGACGAGACCGGGTCAGCGGCGGGCGCGGCCCTCGACGAGGCCGAGCAGGGTGCGGACGGCGACGCCTGTGCCTCCGACCGGGGTGTAGCCGTGGGCCGAGCCCTCGTTGAACGCGGGGCCGGCGATGTCGAGGTGCGCCCACGGCGTCTCGCCGACGAACTCCTGCAGGAACAGGCCCGCGACGAGCATGCCGCCGAACCGGTCGCCGATGTTCGCGAGGTCGGCGACCTTCGACTTCAAGGACGCTCCCAGCTCCTCGGGCAGCGGCATCGGCCAGAACTGCTCGCCCGCGGCGTCGGCCGCCGCGACGACCTCGGCGCGCACGTCGTCGGCGCCCATGACCGCGGAGACGCGGTTGCCGAGCGCGACCATCTGGGCGCCGGTGAGCGTCGCGACGTCGAGCACGACGTCGGGCTTCTCCTCGACGGCGGCGACCAGGCCGTCGGCCATGACGAGGCGGCCCTCGGCGTCGGTGTTGAGCACCTCGACGGTCTTGCCGCCACGGATCGTGATGACGTCGGACGGACGCTGCGCCGTGCCCGACGGCATGTTCTCCGCGAGGCACAGCCAGCCCGTCACGGCCACGGGCAGCCCGAGGCGCGCGGCGGCGACGACGGTCTGCAGCACGGCGGCGGCGCCGGCCATGTCGGACTTCATCGCCTCCATGCCCTTGGCGGGCTTGATCGAGATGCCGCCCGAGTCGAACGTGATGCCCTTGCCCACGAGCGCGACCTTCGCGGCGGGGCGCGACGGCGCGTAGGCGACCTTGACGAGGCGCGGGCCGCGCGCCGAGCCCTGTCCGACGCCGACGAGGCCGCCGTACCCGCCCGCGACGAGCGCCTTGTCGTCGAGCACCGTGACCTTGAGCCCCTTGGCGCCCGAGTCCTTGACGGCCTGCTTCGCGACGTCGGCGAACGCGGCGGGGAAGAGGTCGTTGGGCGCGGCGTTGACGAGGTCGCGCGTCGCGTTCACGGCCGCCGCGACGACCTTGGCCCGCTCGACGGCGGCCTTGGCCGCGGAGCTGCGCGTGCTCCCGGCGAGGACCTCGACGGTCGCCGGCGGGCGGTTCGCGGCCGACGACGCGGCCTCGCCCGTGCGGTAGCGCGCGAACGCGTAGGCACCGAGCAGCGCTCCCTCGGCGACGGCGCCGAGCTCGGCCTCGTCCTCGACGGGGAGCGCGACCGCGACCGACGTCGTCCCGGCGAGCGCGCGCAGCGCGGCACCGGCGGCGCGGCGCAGCGCCTCGGCGCTGAAGGTGCCGTCGGCGCGCCGTGCGCCGAGGCCCACGAGCACGAGCACGTCGGCCTTGAGCTCGGGCCCGGCGGGCACCTTGCGGACCTCGTCGGCGGCGCCCGTGATGCCGAGCGCGGGTGCGAGGTCCTCGAGGGCGGCGACCACCGGACGGGGCAGGTCGCCCCCGACGATCGCGACGCCGTCGGACGTCGTGTGGGTGCCGACGACGAGCGCGTCGACCTTGGCACCGGCGGGATTCTTGCTGGAGACGGTCAGTTCAGCCACCCCGCGATGCTATCCCCGGCGACGGCGCCCCTGCCCCCGTGAGGTCGGCGGGGCCTGTGGACCGATTCCGTGGCCGCGGGCCGCCCCCGGTACGCTCGGCCGCGTGGTCCTTCCCCTCCTGCTGCTCGTGGTCGCGGCGTGCGTCGCGCTCGCCGGCTGGGCTCTCGTGTTCGTCGTGCGCGACCGCGCGGTGATCCTGCGCCAGCTCTGGGGTGCGGCCGTGATCGAGGGGCTGATCCTCGTGCAGGCGGTCGTGGTGGGCGTGCTCGGCGCCACCGGGACCGCGCCGAGCGACCCCGTGCTGCTGTGGGGCTACCTCGTGACCACCCTCTTCATCCTGCCCGTCGCCGCCCTGTGGGCCTTCGCGGAGCGCTCGCGCTGGAGCTCCGTCGTGCTCGCGGTCGCCGCGCTCACCGTCGCGTTCCTCGAGTGGCGCCTGTGGCAGATCTGGAACGCCTGACCTGGAGGTCCTCGCCATGAGCGCACCCGCCGCCCCGGACGGGACGCCGCACCCGCGTCGCACGAACGCCGGCTTCGGCCGGGTCCTCGTCGCCGTGTACGGGATCTTCGCGCTCGCGGCCTCGGCCCGGGCCGCCGTGCAGCTCCTGCGCGACTGGCACGAGGCGCCGCTCGCGTACGCGCTGTCGGGGCTCGCGGCGGCCGTGTACGTCGTCGCGACGATCGCGCTCGCGCGGGGCGGCCAGGTCGCGCGGCGCGTCGCGTGGGTCGCGGTGGGCGTCGAGCTCGTCGGGGTGCTCGCCGTCGGCGCCTTCTCGCTCGCCGACCCCGAGGCGTTCCCCCGCGCCACCGTCTGGTCCGGCTTCGGGCAGGGCTACGGCTACGTGCCCCTCGTCCTGCCCTTCGTCGGCCTGTGGTGGCTCTGGCGCACCCGCCCCGGCGGGACGTCGGCGACCGTCGCCACCCCGAGCGCCACCAGCACCCGCACCGACACCGACACCCCGGAGGACGCCGCATGACCCGCCGCCGCCCGCTCCTCTACGGACTGCTCTTCGACACCGTCTTCCGCCGCATGGACCCGGAGCGCGCGCACCACGTCGCGTTCGACCTGATCGGCGCCGTCGGCCGCGTGCCGGTGCTGCGCGACGTCGTGCAGGGGGCGCTCGCGCCCTACCTGGGCCGCGCGGCCGGGGGCCGGGGCAGCGTCGAGGTCCTGGGCAGGGTCTTCCCCGCGCCCTTCGGCCTCGCGGGCGGGTTCGACAAGGACGCGCGCGCCGTGCGCGGCCTGACCATGCTCGGTTTCGCGTTCGTCGAGATCGGTACGGTCACCGCGCACGCGCAGCCCGGCAACGAGAAGCCGCGGCTGTGGCGCGAGCTCGACGTGTCGGGCGTGCGCAACCGCATGGGGTTCAACAACGAGGGTGCCGCGGCGGCCGCCCGGCGCCTCGCCGCGCTGCGCTCGACCCGCGCGGGCCGGGCCGTGCTCGTGGGCGCGAACATCGGCAAGACCAAGGTCACGCCCGCGTCCGAGGCCGCGGGGGACTACGCGACGAGCGCGAGCCTCCTCGCGCCGTACGCCGACTACCTCGTCGTCAACGTGTCCTCACCCAACACCCCGGGCCTGCGCGACCTCCAGGAGGTCGCGTCGCTGCGCCCGATCCTCGTGGCGGTCCGCGAGGCCGCGGACGCCGCGACCACGGACGCGGGAGCCGCCCGCGTGCCGCTGCTCGTCAAGATCGCGCCCGACCTCGCGGACGAGGACGTGGACGCGGTCGCCGACCTCGTCGACGAGCTCGACCTCGACGGCGTCGTCGCCGTCAACACGACGATCGGGCACGACCGGGGGCCCGGCGGACTGTCCGGACCGCCGGTGCGCGCCCGGGGCCTCGCCGTGGTCGCGCGCCTGCGCGAGCGCCTCGGCCCGCGTCGCGCCATCATCGGCGTCGGGGGCATCACGACCGCGCACGACGCCCGTGACTACCTGCACGCGGGCGCCGACCTCGTCCAGGGGTACACCGGGTTCCTCTACCAGGGCCCGCTCTGGGCGGCGCGCATCAACCGGTCGCTCGTGCGCCACCCGGAGCCGGGCGAGCACGTGCGCGGCGCCGAGGCGAGGGAGGCACGATGATCCGGCCGCAGTGGGTCTGGGAGCTCGACGACGCCGAGGGGAGCGTCCTCGCCACGCCCGTGAGCCCCGTCTTCACGACGCAGTACGACGCGGAGCAGTGGCTCGGCGAGACCTGGCGGGCCCTCGCGGCCGAGGGCGCCGTGGTCGCGCGTCTCCTGCACGACGGGACCCAGGCGACCGCGCCCGTGGAGCTCCGCTCGCGCTGACCGCGGTTGCCCGCTCGCGGACGGCCCAGGGCGTGGTCAGCCGGCCACGCGCGCCCACGCCGCGGCGAGCCGGGGCACCGCCCGCTCCAGCTCCTCGGGCGGTCGCGAGAACGTGAGGCGCAGCCGGTCCGCGGCGCTGCCGTCGGGGGTGAACGTCGGGCCGGCGTTGACCAGGACGCCCTCCGCGGCGGCCGCGGCGGCGAACGCCTGGGCGACGGGCGCGCCGACGTCGACCCACAGGGACAGCCCGCCCTCCGGCACGTGCACGCGCCAGTCGGGGAGCGCCGCGCCCAGCAGCCCGCACAGCAGGTCGCGCTGCGCGCGCAGCGTCCTGCGGCGCTCGGCGAGCACGCTGCCCGCGTCGTCGAGCAGCTCGACGACGGCGAGCTGCTCGAGCACCGCGGTCGCGATGTCGGCGGACTGCCGGGTGCGCGCGAGCCGCGCGACGAGGTCGGGGTGCGCGCGGACCCACCCGACGCGCAGCCCGCCCCAGAACGACTTGGACGCCGACCCGACGGTGACGACGTACGGCGAGGCCCCGTCCCCGGCGAGCGGCTCGGCGACGGGGCCGACGGCGTCCGGGTCGCCGTCGAGGTCGAGGTCCGTGAGGGTCTCGTCCCCGACGACGGTCACGCGGTGGCGCGCGGCGGCCTCGCGCACCCCGGCCCGCTCCTCGGGGGTGAGCGTGTACGCGGTGGGGTTGTGGAAGTCCGGTACGAGGTACACCAGCCGCGGCGAGACCTGGCGCAGCGTCGAGCCGAAGAGGTCGACGTCGAACCCGGGCGCGTCCTGCTCGCGACTGGGGTGCGACCCCCGGTCGCCGCGCCCCACGGGGACCGGGACGAGCCGCGCCCCGGCGCGGCGCAGCGCCTCCATCGCGTGGTAGTAGGTGGGCGACTGCACGACGGCGCGGTCGCCGCCGCCGAGGAGCGTGCCCGCGAGCGTGGTGATCGCGTGCTGGGCGCCGGTCGTGACGAGGACCTCGTCGGGCGTCGTCGCCGTGCCGCGCCGGGTGTGGTGGTCGGCGATCGCCTCGCGCAGGACGCCGACGCCGTACGGCTCGTACCCGCCGCCGGACAGGTACTCGGGGAGGCGTTCGAGCGCGCGCGAGTACGCGCCGTGCAGCCCGCTCGGGGCGGCGGAGGTCGCCTGGGAGAGGTCGGCGAGGTCGATCGGTGCGACGTGCGGGGCCGGTGCGGGCGGGGCGTCGCCCCCGCGGGCACGGGGCGCGGTCCGGGGCCGGGTCGCGCGGGGGAGCACGACGACGGTCCCCGACCCCGTCCGGGAGCGCGCGAAGCCCAGCTCGCGCAGCCGCCCGTACGCGGCCGCCGTGGTGGTGCGGGAGACGCCGAGCGCGACGGCGAGGTCGCGCTCGGACGGGAGCCGCGTGTGCGGGGCGAGCGTGCCGGCGAGGACGGCGGCGCGCAGCGCGTCGGCCAGCGCGGTGTACGCGGGGCCGCCCGCGTGCCACCGTCCCAGCAGCCGCGCCGCGGCGGCGGGGGAGAGGTGCCGGTGGACGTCGACGGACCCGGGCGGCGCGAGGCTCATGGGGCCACTCTCTCGCGATTGGCTATGGATGTCGATGCCACTTGGTCGTCAGGATGGCTCGCATGAGCCCCACCCGTCGTGCCGTCCAGCTCCTCCTCGGCCTCCTCGCCTACGCGCTGTCCATGGCGATGCTGCTCCACGCGGGCCAGGGCGGGATGCCGTGGGACGTCCTGCACCAGGGCGTCGTGCTGCGCACCGGGCTGCCGTTCGGCGTCGTCGTCGGGTCGCTCAGCGTGCTCGCGCTGCTCGCGTGGATCCCGCTGCGGCAGCGCCCGGGGATCGGGACGATCGCGAACGTCGTCGTCATCACCCTGACCATCGACCCGGCGATCGCGCTCGTGACCCGCCTCGTGCCCGACCCCGGCGTCGTCGCGAGCGTCGCGCTCGCCGTCGGCGGGATCGTGCTCAACGGGCTCGCGACCTCGGCGTACCTCGGGGTGCGCCTCGGGCCCGGCCCGCGCGACGGGCTCATGACCGGCCTCGTCGCGCGCACCGGGTGGTCGGTGCGCCTCGTGCGCACGCTCATCGAGGTCGTCGTCGTGTCGCTGGGCTGGGTGCTCGGCGGCACGCTGGGCTGGGCGACGGTCGCCTACGCGCTGGGCGTGGGGCCGATCGTCCAGCTCACGGCGCGCTGGTTCGCCCCGCGGGGGCTCGCGGACCCGCGCCCCGCCCGGGTGCGTCGTCGGGCGCACGCCGAGTCGGAGCCGCGGGAGCCCGTCGCCGCGACCACAGGCCTCCGGCCGGGCGAGGGAGGCATGCCCGAGCCCGGCCGGTGAGGAGACGACGACGGCCCCGGCGGAACGCCGCCGGGGCCGTCGTCGCACGCGGTGTGCCGGAGTCAGGCGACGCGCGTCTGCGGTGCGTTCTCGGCGGTCTTGCCCGGGTCGCGCTCGACGACGTCCCCGAGGACGTCGTCGATGCGCGCCAGGAGCTCGGCCGGGATCGTCACCCCCGACGCCTTGACGTTCTCGGCGACCTGCTCGGGCCGCGACGCACCCACGAGGGCCGCCGCGACGTTGTCGTTCTGCAGGACCCACGCGATGGCGAGCTGCGGCATGGTGAGCCCCAGCTCGTCCGCGACCGGCTTGAGGCCCTGCACGCGCGTGAGGACGTCGTCGGTCATGAACTGCGAGATCCCACCGCGGCCCGCCTTCTCGTCGGCCGCGCGCGACCCGGCCGGTGCCGCCTGGCCGGGCAGGTACTTGCCGGACAGCACGCCCTGGGCCATCGGGGACCAGACGATCTGCGACACGCCCAGCTCGCGCGAGGTCGGCACGACCTCGTCCTCGATGACGCGCCACAGCATCGAGTACTGGGGCTGGGAGGAGATGAGCTGGAAGCCGAGCTCCTTCGCGAGCGCGGCGCCGGCGCGGATCTGGTCGGCGGTCCACTCGGAGACGCCGATGTACAGGGCCTTGCCCTGCCGGACGATGTCGGCGAACGCCTGCATCGTCTCCTCGAGCGGCGTCTCGGTGTCGTACCGGTGAGCCTGGTAGAGGTCCACGTAGTCGGTGCCGAGCCGCTGGAGGGAGCCGTTGATCGACTCCATGACATGCTTGCGGGACAGGCCCGTGTCGTTGGGGCCGCCGGGGCCGGTCGGCCAGTAGACCTTCGTGAAGATCTCGAGCGACTCGCGCCGCTGTCCCTTGAGCGCGTCGCCGAGGACCTGCTCGGCCTTCGTGTTCGCGTAGACGTCCGCGGTGTCGAACGTCGAGATGCCGGCGTCGAGCGCCGCGTGGACGCACGCCGTCGCGACGTCGTTCTCGACCTGGGAGCCGTGGGTGAGCCAGTTGCCGTAGGTGATCTCGGAGATCTTGAGACCCGAGTTGCCGAGGTAGCGGTAGGTGGGCATGGGCTCAACCTAACCGCCGGACGGTTGCCTCAGGAACCGCTCCGGCTCACTCCGGGAAGACGCCGTGCTTCTTGTGCGTCGGCTTGGGCAGGCGCGCCCGGCGCAGCTGGAAGGCCCGCATGACGGCGTACATCGTCGTGCCCTTGGGGATCTCGCCGAACTTCGCGAGCAGGCGCTTGCGCAGGCGACGCCACATGATGAAGCCGTCCACGACGGTCAGCAGCACGATGACGTAGAGCGTCATCACCGTGAGGAACGCCAGGTCCTGGTTCTGCGCGGTGAGGAACGAGAAGACGATGAACACCAGCGCGACGGGCAGGAAGAACTCGCCGAGGTTCCAGCGCGCGTCGACGTACTCACGCACGTAGCGCTTGACCGGGCCCTTGTCGCGCGGCGGCAGGTAGCGCTCGTCGCCCGTCTGCATCGCCTGGTACTGGCGGTCGCGCATCTCGCGCTGCTTCTCCCGCGCGGACTTCGCGGCGGCGCGACGGTCGTTCGGCACCAGGGGGCGCTTGTTCGCGGCCTCGGAGACCTTGCGCTTGGGCGTCGGGCGGCCCTTGCCGGCCCGCTCGATCTCGGCCGCCTGCTCGACAGGGTCGGGGGCGGCGGGGGTCGCGGCGGACTTGTTGCGGGAGAACACCCCTCCAGCGTAGTCGAGCCGGACGAGTGCTCGGCGTCGTCGATCCCTCCTCCGGTAGGGGTGGTCAGGAGCAGCATCCGCCAGTAGCGTTACAAGGCGATACGTAATGTTGCCGGAGGAGAGAGCCATGAGCCGCACGACCGAAGCCACCGTGACGACGACCGTCCGGGCAGGACCCCAGGAGTGGGCGGGGCTGGTCCTGCTCGTGCTCCCGATGCTCATGGTCGCGACCGACCTCACCGTGCTGTTCTTCGCGCTGCCCTCGATCATCGTGGACCTGGACGCCTCGGCCACGCAGGCGCTGTGGATCTCCCACGTCTACGGCTTCCTCATCGGCGGGACGCTCGTCACCGCCGGGCGGCTCGCGGACCGCGTCGGCGCACGTCGGCTTCTGCTCGTCGGGGCGACCGCGTTCGCCGCCCTGTCCGTGCTCGCCGCGACCGCGTCGAGCGCGGAGACGCTGATCCTCGCCCGGGCACTGCTCGGCGTCGCGGGCTCGACCCTCATGCCCGCGCTCTTCTCCCTCCTGCGCCAGATGTTCCGTGCCGATGCGCAGCGGCGCCTCGCGATCGCGATCCTCTTCAGCGCCTTCTCGGTCGGCGCCGCGATCGGGCCGGTCCTGGGCGGTGCACTCCTCGAGCGGTTCTGGTGGGGTTCCGTCTTCCTCGTCAACGTGCCGCCCATGCTCGCGCTCGTGCTCCTCGGACCGTGGCTCCTACCGAGGCCACGCGGGACGAACGACGCGGGGCGGCTCGACCTGACGAGCGTCGCACTGTCCGTCGTGGGGATGCTCGCCGTCGTCTTCGGTCTCCAGGAGCTCGCGGCCGGTCCCTCCGGAGGCACGACGGCGGTGCGTGACGCCGCCGTGATGGTCGCCGGAGCGCTGCTGCTCGGGCTCTTCGCCCGACGCCAGCGACGGCTCCCCGACCCGTTGCTCGACCTGCGCCTCGTCACGGCGCGGCGGCCGGCCGCCGCCCTCGGCACGCTGCTGCTGACCGGGATCGGCGTCGTCGGGGTGTACTACCTGTTCACCCAGCACCTGCAGCGCGCGGCCGGTCTGGACCCGCTCGAGGCGGGCCTGTGGACGTTGCCGTACGTCGCGGTGAACATCCTCGGCGCGCTGCTCGCTCCTGGTCTCGCCTCCCGGTTCCGCCCCGAGGTGGTCGTCGCCGTCAGCCTGGTCGTGATCGTCGCGGGGGCCGTGCTGACCGTGGTCGTCGGGTGGGCGGGGGCACCCGTGCCGGCGCTCGCGGGGTCGGTCGCGGTGCTCGGCCTCGGGCACGGTGCCGCGGCGGCGCTCGTGAGTGACCTCGTCATCTCGTCGGCGCCACCCGAGCAGACGGGTTCCGCCGCCGCGACGCAGGAGGTGTCCGCCGAGCTCGGTACGGCGCTCGGCATCGCGGCGGCCGGGGTCCTGTCCGTCGTCGTGCACCGCTCGGCGCTCCGTGACGGCGCGGCCCTCGCGGAGGACGGCGGCGCGCCCGCCCAGGGGCTCCCGGCCTACGCGGTCGTCGCGGCGCTGCTCGTGGGTCTCGCGGCGACGTTCGTGCTCCGGGTCCTCGTGCGCCCGGACCGTCGCGGCTGACGGTCCGCGGATACGATCACGACCATGTCCAGCGCTTCCGGCATCCCGACCCCGGGCGGTGGTGGCCGGCCGCGTGACCGCCAGATCGACCGCGCGGTGCTCGACGCGGCGTCCGCGCTCCTGGACTCCGGGGGCTACGCGCAGCTGACGCTCGAGAAGGTGGCACGCCGTGCCGGGACCACGCGGCCCGCGATCTACCGCCGCTGGGCGGGGCGCGCGCCGTTGGCCCTCGCCGCGATCGCGGCCCGGCTGAGCGTCCCCGAGGCGCCGGACACCGGATGCACCCTGTGCGACCTCGGCGAGAGCCTCGGAGTGTTCCTGGGCGCGTACCGCGCGACCAGGCCGGACGTCCTCGCTGCGCTGTACGCGGAGTGCGCGCCCGACCCGGCGCTGCGCGAGCGCTACCTCGCCGTGGTCGTCGAGCCGTCGCGGCGGGCCGTCGCCGCGACCCTCGCCCACGCGGCGACGCGTGGCGACCTGCGCGAGGACGTCGACCAGGACCAGGTCGTGGACCTGTTCGCGTCGCTCGTCCAGTACCGCGCGCTGTTCGGCGACACGCACCTGAGCGACACGGAGGCCGAGAGCGCGATCGAGCTCGTCCTCCGTGGCCTCGCCGTCGACTACGACGCGCTCCTCGCGCGCAGCGCGGCGCTCGAGCTCGAGCACCGGGGCGGGCCGGACGCGCCGCACGTCCACCTCCCGGGCTGACTCGACCCGCGAGGGAAGAGTCTCGGGGATGCGGCAGAGCTCACCGCACGTCCGGTTGTCGTACCGTGCTCGTCGTGACGAACTCACCTGAACCCACCGTCCCCGCGCCCGGCACCGCGACCGACCCCGAGCTCGCGACCACGCTCAGCGAGACCGTCGCGCGCCTCTTCCCCGCGCTGCGTGCGGACCTCGAGTCCCTCGTGCGCGTGCCGAGCGTGTCGAACGCCGCGTTCGACCAGGCGCACGTCGCGGCGAGCGCCGATGCCGTGGCGGCGCTGCTGCGCGACGCCGGTCTGCCCGAGGTGCAGGTGCTGCGCGCTCGGGCCGCCGACGGCACGGAGGGCGCGCCGGCCGTCGTCGCGCGCCGCCCTGCGCCCGACGGCGCCCCGACCGTCCTCCTGTACGCGCACCACGACGTGCAGCCCCCGGGCGACGCCGCGACCTGGGAGTCCGACCCGTTCGAGCCGACCGAGCGCGACGGGCGCCTGTACGGGCGCGGTGCGGCGGACGACAAGGCGGGGGTCGTGGCGCACCTGGGTGCGCTGCGCGCGCTCACGGAGGTCGGTGACCTGCCTGTCGGCGTGACGGTCTTCGTCGAGGGCGAGGAGGAGATCGGCTCGCCGACGTTCCTGCCGTTCCTCACGCAGTACCGCGACCTGCTCGCGGCGGACGTCATCGTCGTCGCGGACTCGTCGAACTGGAAGGTCGGCGTCCCCGCGCTCACGACGTCGCTGCGCGGCCTCGTCGACTGCGAGGTCGAGGTCGCCGTGCTCGACCACGCGGTGCACTCGGGCATGTTCGGCGGTCCCGTGCTCGACGCGGTGACGCTGCTCGCGCGGCTGATCACCACCCTGCACGACGACGCGGGCAACGTGGCCGTGCCCGGGCTCGTCACGGCGGACGAGCCGACCGTGGACTACGCCGAGGCCGACTTCCGCGCCGACTCCTCGCTGCTCGACGGGACCGTCCTCGCAGGCGAGGGCAGCATCGCGGGCCGGCTGTGGACCAAGCCGGCGATCGCCGTGATCGGGCTCGACGCGCCGAGCGTCGCGCACGCGTCGAACACCCTCACGCCCCGCGCGACCGCGAAGCTCTCGATGCGGCTCGCGCCGGGTCAGGACCCGGCGGCCGCGATGGCGGCGCTGCGTACCCACCTGGAGGGGAACGCTCCGCTCGGCGCGCGCGTCACGGTCCGCGACGGCGAGCAGGGCAAGCCGTTCCTCGCCCCGGGTGACTCCGAGGCGATGCGGGCCGCGCGGTGGGCGTTCACGACGTCGTGGGGCGCCGACCCGGTCGACATCGGCGTGGGCGGGTCGATCCCCTTCATCGCCGACCTGCTCGAGGTGTTCCCCGACGCGGCGATCCTCGTGACGGGCGTCGAGGACCCGGACTCGCGCGCGCACGGCGCGAACGAGTCGGTGCACCTCGGCGAGCTGGAGAAGGTGGTGCTCGCCGAGGCGCTCCTGCTCGCCCGGCTCGGCGGCGCGGTCGCCTGACCCGGGGACCGTCCGTCCGTGCGCGGCGGCGCTCGACCGGTCAGCCGGGGAGCGCCGCCCGCAGGTCGGCGGCCTCGGCGAGGGCGTGCTCGACGACGGTGCGCACGTCAGGGGAGAGGGCGGCCGCCAGCGCGTCGAGGTCGTCGAGGTGCGTGCGGGCAGCGTCGGGATCGTCCGCGCGGACGGCGAGCTCGGCGAGGTAGGCGAGGGCGCGCACGCGGTCGGCGACGTCGGCGTCGTCCCCGGCACGCCGCAGCGCGCCCGCGAGGATCTTGCGCGCCTGGACGGGGTCGCCGTGCGAGTCCGCCTGCACGACGGCGTCGTCCAGGGCCCGGGCGAGCCGTCCCTCGGGCCGCGCGGCGTACGCGTCGACGGCGGACGCCCCGGCCGCGTCCGTGGTCGGCGCCGCCGCGGCGGGAGGGCGGCGCATCACGCGGACCCAGTTGCCGGCGGGGTCCACGAGGCTGAATCCCGTCGTGCCGCCCGCGTTCGCGCGCCGTCGGGGTCGGGTGATCCGCGGGAACCCGGTGAGCGGCAGGCGCCCGTAGCGGGCGCGCAGCCCCGCGGCGAACGCCTCGAAGACGGGCGCCGTGTCCTCCACGACGACGATGCACGTGCTGTAGCTGTCCTGCGGCTCGATCCCGTCGAGCCCGAAGTAGTGGATGTCCACGCCGCCGCGCCGCACCGCGAGGTACGGGTTCGGCCGGAGCTGGCGGTACGTCACGTCGAAGCCGAGCGCGGTCCAGAAGTCGCGCAGCTCGTCGATGTCCCGGCAGGGAAGGGCCGGGACCATGGTCGCGTCGAACGGGTCGGTGGCGGGGTGGTCCGGGTGCGGGTCGGGGTCAGGGGCTCGGTCGGCGGTCACCGTGCCATCGAAGCACCCGACCCCCGCGCGGGACCAGGGTGCCGGTCGTCAGCCGCGGTGCGCGACGTCGACCGCCCGGGACCACCGGTCGACGTCGTCCGGGAGCTCGGGAGAGGTGACGTCGCCGCCGAGGAGCCCGACGACGTCGGGGGCGGCGATCCGGTCGCCCGACCCGCGCGCCAGGAACCGGCCCGCGACGAGGCCGCGCGCGCACAGGTCGGCGCCGCGCGTGAACACCTGCTCGAGGTAGACGACGCGCTCGTCCCACCCGAGGACGCGCGTCGTGATCTCGAAGCGGTCCCACAGCTGGAGGGAGCGGCGGTACTTCATGGTCGACGCCGCGACGACGGGGTACCAGCCCTTGTCCCTGAGCAGGGGGAACCCGCCGAGGTCGGCGATGAAGTTGCTGCGCGCGACGTCCATCATCTGCAGATACGTCCCGTTGTTGACGTGCAGGTAGAAGTCGAGGTCGCCGGGGTGCACGCGCATGCGGGTGACGGACGGCTCGAGGACGCCCCGGCCCTGCACGGCCTTGCGCGGCAGCGTGCTGGCGACGAGGAGCTGGATCTGGCGGGTCACCCGGGCAGGCTACTACCTCGCACGGGCGGTATCAGGTACCTTCGGCCGGCGAGCGGGGCGTGGAGGTCTCGGCCCGCCACGGCGCCTCGTGCCCGTCCGCGCGGCGAGCCGGGCGGTCGTCGCCGGAGCCCGACTCCGTCGGCGTCAGGGGGACGCGGCCGCCTCAGACCGGCGGGTCGGGGTCGTACTGGATCCCGCGGCGCACGGCGCGCGCGACGTCGTCGCTCTCCAGGCGCGCGACGAGGTGCAGGGCCATGTCGATCCCCGCGGACACGCCCGCGGACGTGACGACGTCGCCGTCGTCCACGAAACGCGCCTCGGTGTCCAGCACGACGCTCGGGTCGATCTCCGCGAGCTCGTCGTAGTGCGCCCAGTGCGTCGTCGCGGGCCGCCCCGCGAGCAGCCCCGCCGCGGCGAGCACGAGCGACCCCGTGCACACGCTCGCGATGACGGGGGTCTGGGCGCGCATCGCGCGCAGCCACTCGAGGTGCACGCGGTCCGCGAGCAGCGAGCGCGTCCCCCAACCGCCCGGGTAGACGAGCAGGTGGAGCGGGCCGACGTCGTCCGCCGAGCGGTCGGGGAGCAGCCGCAGCCCCTTCGCGAGCCGCACGCCGCCGCCGTCCCACGAGAACGTGGACACGTGCGGCTTGAGCGCCGAGTGCTCGGCCCACGCGGACAGCACCTCGAACGGCCCGGCGACGTCGAGCTCCTCCGCCTCGTCGAACACGAAGATGCCGACGTTCATGCCGTTCCCGGTGCTCATGCCATACCTCCGCGTGCCCCCGGCTGCTCGAGGGACCTCGGCTCCCGTCGGGCTAGATGCCCGGCAGGGCGAGCATCTGGTCGAGCGCGACGCGCGCCCAGTGCGCGTCGTCCGCGTCCACGACGATCCGGTTCACGACGCGGCCCGCGACGAGCGACTCCATGGCCCACACGAGGTGGGGCAGGTCGATCCGGTTCATCGTCGAGCAGAAGCACACCGTCGAGTCCAGGTAGTGCACCTGCTTGTCCGGGTGGGCGCGCGCGACGCGGCGCACCAGGTTGAGCTCGGTCCCGATCGCCCACGACGAGCCCGGCTCGGCGGCGTCGAGCATCGCGATGATGTACTCCGTCGACCCGACGAAGTCCGCCGCCGTGACGACCTCGTGCTTGCACTCGGGGTGCACCAGGACGTTGACGTCCGGCACCGCGGCGCGCACGTCGCTCACGTTCTTCGCCGAGAACCGGCCGTGGACCGAGCAGTGCCCGCGCCACAGGATCATGCGCGCGTCGCGCAGCTCGGCGTCCGTGAGGCCGCCGTTCGGCTTGCGCGGGTCGAACACGACGCAGTCGTCGAGCGACATCGCGAGCTTCAGCACCGCCGTGTTGCGACCGAGGTGCTGGTCCGGCAGGAACAGCACCTTGCCCGTGCCGTCCACGCCACCCACCTGGTCGAACGCCCAGCGCAGCGCGACCTCCGCGTTCGACGAGGTGCACACGGTGCCGCCGTGGCGACCCGTGAACGCCTTGATCGCCGCCGAGGAGTTCATGTACGTCACGGGGACCGTGGAGTCGGCGATGCCGACCTCCTCGAGCACGTCCCACGCGTCCTCGACCTGGTCGATCGCCGCCATGTCCGCCATCGAGCAGCCGGCCGCGAGGTCCGGCAGCACGACCTGCTGCGCGTCGGACGTGAGGATGTCCGCGCTCTCCGCCATGAAGTGCACGCCGCAGAAGAGGATGAACTCCGCCTCGGGCCGCGCCGCGGCCTCGCGCGCGAGCTTGAACGAGTCGCCCGTCACGTCGGCGAAGTCGATGACCTCGTCGCGCTGGTAGTGGTGACCGAGCACGAACGCCCGCTCGCCCAGCGCGGCGCGGGCGGCCCGGGCGCGCTCCACGAGGTCCGGGTCGCTCGGCGCGGGCAGCTCGCCCACGCACTCGACCCCGCGCTCGGACGCGAGGTCGCGGCCCTGGCCCAGCAGGAGCAGGGCGGAAGGACTGGGTTCGGCGAACCCGCCCTGGCGCGAGGTGTTCGGCCCGTCCACGGACGACAGCAAGGTGCTACCAGTGCTCACGGCACCATCGTCGCACAGCGCCGCCGCGGCCGAGCGGGCGTCCCGCGGGGACCGGACGGGCGTGCGCCCTGGCACAATCCGGGCATGCGCGTGCTGCTCACCGGGTCCGCCGTCCCACCCGTGCCCGACGGCGCGTGGCCGGCCGCGGCGGCCGCGTCGCCACCCGTCCCGGCAGGGCCCTCGCTCGACGACGTCGCGGGCTGGTGGGCGCCGCACGCCCAGGTCGAGACCGTGCCGCTCGCAGCGTCGGGGCCCGCGTTCCTCGACGCGGTCGCGCCCGTCGCGCCCGAGGTGCTCGCCGGGGCGGTCCCGAGGCCGGACGGGGACGACGTCCCGGTCGCGGTCCGCCGTCGGACGCCGGGCGGCGACGGCACGGGCACGCGCCGGACCGTCTACGTCGACGCCTCCCAGGTGCCCGCCACCGGCGCCGGCGAGGCGCTCGACGGCGACGCGGGAGCGGTGACCGTGCCCGCGCGGTCCTCGACCGCCGTCGGCCACCTCCTGGCGCTCGCGGCCGACGCCGCACGCGGACCCGACGGGGCGCCCGGGCGGGTCGTCCTCGCCACCGGCGGGAGCACGAGCCACGACGCCGGGCGCGGGGCGCTCCTGGCGCTCGCGGGGGCGGCGTCGCTCGCCGGCGACCCGGGGACCGCGGTCCCGACCGACGTCGTGCGCGCCGCGCGGGCGGCGCTCGGGGGCGCCGACCTCGTGGCGGCCGTCGCGTCCGACGTCCCGCTGCTCGGCCTGCACGGGGCGAGCGCGGTGCTCGACGCCCGCGGCGTGGACCCCGCGGTGGCCCAGCACCTCGAGCGCGCGCTCGGCGCCGTCGCGCACGGCGTGGCGTCCGCCGTCGACCACGCGGCGGAGACCGGGGGAGCGGGCCGTGCGCTCGCGGGCCGGGACCTCCTCGCCGCGGCGACGGCAGGCCGTCGCCTGGCCGGACTGCCCGGGGCCGGGAGCGGGGGCGGGCTCGCCTACGCGGTCGCGGCGCTGGGCGGTCGGCTCGTGCCCGGGCTGCGCGTCGTCGCCGACGACCTGGGCCTGGACGCGCGCCTGGCGGGTGCGGAGGCCGTCGTCGTGCTCGCGGACGAGCTCGGCGCCCACGAGCTGGGGGACGGGACGGTGCGCGAGGTCGCGGTCCGCGCCGCGCACCACGCGCTCCCCGTCGTCGTGGTGGCGCGCGCGGTCGTCGCGGGGCGGCGCGAGCAGGCCGCCGCGGGGCTCAGCGGCGCGTACGCGTGGGGCGACGGCGACCCGCGCGCGCTCGTGGAGCGCGTCGCGCGCACCTGGTCGCGCGGCTGACGGCGGGGCGCCTCAGCCGAGGTCGACGGTCCCGTCCGCGCGGACGGACCAGGCCGGGTTGTGCGCGACCTCCCACACCAGTCCGTTGGGGTCCGCGACGTGAGCGTGGAAGACGCCGCCGAACTCGCCCTCCTGCGGCGCCTTGCGGACGGTCCCGCCCGCGTCGACCATCGCCTGCACGAGCTCGACGACCGCGGCCCGGGAACCGACGTTGTGCGACAGCGTGAGGCCCGTCGTGGTCGGCGTGGCGCCCGGGGTTCCGGCGTCGCGCGCGAAGGCCGACTCCTCGAAGAAGCCGAGGAGCTGGCCCGCCGCCGAGCGGTAGAAGACGATCTCGCCCGGCACGTCGAGCTGCGCGGTCCAGCCGAGCGCGCCGTAGAAGGCCCGCGCGGCGTCCAGGTCGCGCGTCGCGACCGTCACGAAGTGCAACGACTGGTCCATGCGTCTCCCGTCGGGGGCCGCGCCACCGGTGCGGCGCGGGCTCCGTTCGACCGTACGCCGTCGCGTGGTCGTAGACTCGGGAACACGACCGGCACGAGTGGTGTTGAGGACCTGACGGGATCTCTCTCGAGAGGTCCGTAGAAGCCGGCCACCACCGGGGCAGCACTGCCCCCGACAGCGCGGAGACGAGATGAGCGAGACCACCGACATTGCCACGCACGGCGTCAACCTGACCGACGGGGCCGCGGACAAGGTCCGCACCCTCCTCGAGCAGGAGGGTCGCGACGACCTGCGCCTGCGCGTCGCGGTGCAGCCCGGCGGCTGCTCCGGCCTGATCTACCAGCTCTACTTCGACGAGCGCGTGCTCGACGGCGACGCGCTGCGCGACTACGACGGCGTCGAGGTCGTGGTCGACAAGATGAGCGTCCCGTACCTCGAGGGCGCGACGATCGACTTCGCGGACACGATCGAGAAGCAGGGCTTCACGATCGACAACCCCAACGCGGGCAGCGCCTGCGCCTGCGGCGGCTCCTTCAGCTGACCCGCCCGGCGTGCCCCGCACGCCGCACCGGACCGCACGAGCCCGGCCACCCGCACCGCGGGTGGCCGGGCTCGCGTCGTCCCGGCGGCGAGCCCGGCGAGACGTCAGGCGCCGAGCTCGACCGTGATCGCCCAGGCGCCCTCGTCCTGGTCGTCGCGCGCGAGCGGCTCGTCGCCGACGACCGTGTGCCCGCGCATCCGTGCCCAGGCCGGGACGTCGAGGCGCGCGGCCGGATCGGTCGACCACACCGTCAGGCGCGTGCCCGGGTCCCGGTCGCGCGCCGCCGCGGCGAGCCGGATCACCGGCAGCGGGCAGCGCAGACCGCGTGCGTCGACCACGTCGGGAGCGTCGCCCGTCACAGGCCCTGCACCCCCAGCGTCGCGCGCACGCGCGCGACCGCCCCGGGCAGCGCGTCGAGCAGCCGGTCGACGTCCGCCGCGCTCGTCGACCGGTCGAGCGCGATGCGCACGTTCCCGTGCGTGAGCACGCCCATCGCGGCCAGGACGTGCGACGGCTCGAGGGAGCTCGACGTGCACGCGGACCCCGACCCGACGGCGACACCCTCGCGGTCGAGGTCGGTGAGCAGGGCCTCGCCGTCCACGTAGAGGAACGAGAACGTCGCCACGTGCGGCAGGCGGTCGGCCGGGTCGCCGACCACCTCGACGTCGGGGATCTCGGCGACGCGCGCCCGGACCCGGTCGACGAGCGCACGGCGGCGCGCGTCCTCGGCCTCCCGGTCCGCCAGCACCGCCTGGAGCGCGACGGCGGCCGCGAACGCCGCGGGCACGGACACCCCTCCGGGTGCCCACGGGTCGGGGTCCTCCGGGAACGCGCTGCGCCGTCGGACGCGGGAGCGGACCGCGAGCACCCCGACCCCGGGACCTCCGCCCCAGTCGGCGGGGTCGGCGGCGAGAGCGTCCCACGACGCGGGGACCTCGTCGTGGCCGACGCTCGCCCCCGCGTCGACGAGGAGCGGGACCCCGGCCGCGCGCGCGGCGTCGTGCACCGCCACGACGGGCTGGCGCGTGCCCACCTCGCCGTTGGCGAGCTGGAGCGCGGCGAGCGCGACCCCCGGGCGCGCGACGGCGTCGGACATCGCGGCCGCGTCGACCCGGCCGGTGCGGTCCACGTCGACGACCTCGCGCTCGAGCCCGCCGTGCTCGGCGGCGTGCAGCACGGCGGCACGCTCGACGGCGCCGACGACGACCCGTCGGCCGACGCGTGCGCGTGCGCCGGACAGGGCGGCGACGCCGGTGTGCAACGACGCCGTGTGGGAGGGCGTGAAGTGCACCTCCTCCGTCCGCACGCCGAGCGCGGCACCGACGGCCTCGCGTGCGCCGTCGAGCAGCGCGGCGGCACGACGACCCTCCGCGTGCAGGCGGCGGGGGTCGGCCCAGCCGTCGTCGAGCGCACGGTCGAAGGCCTCGCGCGCGAGGGGGTGCCAGGGCGCGCGCCCGCCGTTGTCGAGCCGGGCCCGGCGGACGGGGGTGGTGTGTGTCACATGGCCTCCTGGGCGCTGGCGGTCGGGCCGCGTGGGCGCGGCGCGGGCGGGCGAGCCGGTCGACCGCGCCGGGGTGGCGCGTCGCGGGTCTCCCGCGGGGCGCCGGATCGTTGCGCTCGCGCGGACCGCGACGGGGCGTCGGCGCGAGCCCGGACGCTCCACCGGCACGGTACCGCCCTGCCGGGCGGAGCGTCGGTGTGGCAAGGATCTGACAGACCTGGCGCGGGTGTGGTGAACCCGCCCTGACCGGCGGCGACGTGTGCCGCATCTCGCCCGTCCAGCGCGCGTTCCGGGGCACGAAGGGCGGAATCCCGCGCTAGGCTTCGTGTGTCGAGGACGAAGGTCCTGTGCTGGGCTCGTAAAGACGGGTTCGGGCAGGACGTGACGTGAAAGGCCCCCCTTGCACTCGCAACCCCCTAGCCGCACACGGCGCACCATCCTGCGGGCGACGGCCCTCGCCGTCGCCGTCGCTGCGGTGGCGTCCGGCTGCGCCAGCGACACGGTCCAGCGCGGGTTCCTGCCCGGTTACGAGGACGGGGAGGTGACCAACCAGACCGCCCGGATCACGTCGCTGTGGACCGGCTCGTGGATCGCCGCCCTCATCGTCGGCGTCATCACGTGGGGCCTCATGCTGTGGTGCGTCGCGGCGTACCGCAAGCGCAAGGACGACCACCGGCTCCCGGTCCAGACGCGGTACCACCTGCCGCTCGAGATCATGTACACGGCCGTGCCGATCATCATGGTCCTCGTCCTGTTCTTCTACACGGACCGCGACATGTCCGCGATCGTGGACAAGGACGTCGAGTCGGACATGACCGTCCAGGTCATCGGCAAGCAGTGGAGCTGGGACTTCAACTACGTGGACGAGGACGTCTACGAGACCGGCCAGCACCTCGCCGACGTCGGCGGCACCATGACCGTGGACGCGGAGATCGACGGCGCGCCCGGTACGTCGGAGGCGCTGCCCACGCTGTACCTGCCGGCGGGGGAGAGCATCCGCTTCGTCCTGGACTCGCGCGACGTGATCCACTCGTTCTGGATCCCGGCGTTCCTCTACAAGCTCGACATGATCCCCCACCGCACCAACGAGTTCGTGGTCACCCCGCAGCGCGAGGGCGTCTACGCCGGCAAGTGCGCCGAGCTCTGCGGCGAGCACCACTCCGGGATGCTGTTCAACGTCGAGATCGTCGACCGCGCCGAGTTCGACGCGCAGATGGAGGCGCTCCGCGAGAAGGGGCAGGAGGGCCAGATCCCGGTCGAGGGATTCAGCCGCCTCCAGGACCCGAACCCCGTCCCCGCTAGCACGGAGGGTGAGCACTGATGGTCGCGCAGGCCGAAGTCATCCCCGGTCTCGCCCCTCGGCGTCAGACCCTCGGTCGAACCGTGATCAAGTGGGTCACGTCCACCGACCACAAGACGATCGGGTACATGTACCTGATCACGTCGTTCATCTTCTTCTGCATCGGCGGCCTCATGGCCCTCGTGATCCGCGCGGAGCTCTTCGAGCCCGGGATCCAGATCGTGCAGAGCAAGGAGCAGTACAACCAGCTCTTCACGATGCACGGCACGATCATGCTGCTGCTGTTCGCGACCCCGCTGTTCGCCGGGTTCGCCAACGTCATCATGCCGCTGCAGATCGGTGCGCCGGACGTCGCGTTCCCGCGACTGAACATGTTCGCGTACTGGCTCTACCTCTTCGGCGGTCTCATCGCCTCGGCCGGCTTCTTCACGCCGCAGGGCGCGGCCTCGTTCGGGTGGTTCGCCTACGCGCCGCTGTCGAACACGACGTTCAGTCCAGGTCTCGGGGGAGACCTGTGGGTGTTCGGCCTCGCGCTCGCCGGCTTCGGCACGATCCTCGGTGCGGTCAACTTCATCACCACGATCATCACCATGCGCGCGCCCGGCATGACGATGTTCCGCATGCCGATCTTCACGTGGAACACGCTCATCACGAGCCTCCTCGTGCTCATGGCGTTCCCGCCGCTGGCCGCCGCGCTCTTCGCGCTCGGCGCCGACCGGCGCTTCGGTGCCCAGATCTTCAACCCCGAGAACGGGGGAGCGATCCTCTGGCAGCACCTGTTCTGGTTCTTCGGGCACCCTGAGGTGTACATCATCGCGCTGCCGTTCTTCGGCATCGTGTCCGAGATCTTCCCGGTCTTCGCCCGCAAGCCGATCTTCGGGTACAAGGGCCTCGTCTACGCGACGATCGCCATCGCGGCGCTGTCCGTCACGGTGTGGGCGCACCACATGTACGTGACCGGCGCGGTCCTGCTGCCGTTCTTCGCGTTCATGACGATGCTCATCGCTGTCCCGACCGGCGTGAAGTTCTTCAACTGGATCGGCACGCTGTGGCGAGGCAAGCTCACGTTCGAGACACCGATGCTGTGGTCGATCGGCTTCCTCGTGACCTTCCTCTTCGGCGGCCTGACGGGCGTCATCCTGTCGAGCCCGGCCATGGACTTCCACATCTCCGACTCGTACTTCGTGGTGGCGCACTTCCACTACGTCGTGTTCGGCACCGTGGTGTTCGCGATGTTCGCGGGCTTCTACTTCTGGTGGCCCAAGTTCACCGGCCGGATGCTCAACGAGCGCCTCGGCAAGCTGCACTTCTGGCTGCTGTTCATCGGCTTCCACATGACGTTCCTCATCCAGCACTGGCTGGGCGTCGAGGGCATGCCGCGCCGCTACGCGGACTACGCGCCGTCGGACGGCTTCACGTGGGAGAACCAGGTCTCGACGGTCGGGGCGTTCATCCTCGCCGCGTCGACGCTGCCCTTCCTCTGGAACGTCTACACGACCTGGCGCAACGCGCCCAAGGTCGAGGTCGACGACCCGTGGGGCTACGGCCGTTCGCTCGAGTGGGCGACGTCCAGCCCGCCCCCGCGCCACAACTTCACGTCGCTGCCGCGCATCCGCTCCGAGTCGCCCGCGTTCGACCTGCACCACCCCGAGGTCGCGGCGATGGACCACGCCGAGCCGAACCCGAACGTCCTCGAGCAGGTCTACGGCGAGGCGGACCGTCGCGGTGAGAAGAGCGTCGCGCTCGACCGCCTGAGCGGCTCGGAGGCCGCGAGCGACTCCACGACGACCACGATCGTCGACGAACCCCGCACGGGCACGACGGACGAGGAGGCCGGGAAGTGAAGGTCGAGTACAAGCTGTTCCTCTACGGGACGCCGTTCTTCATCGCCGCAGGGCTCGTCTACGGCTTCTGGAGCCACTGGGAGCCCGTCGGGTCGGTCGCCATCCTCCTGACCGGCGCGCTGGTCGCGATGATCGGTGCCTACCTCATGCTCACGGCGAAGCGCATCGACGCCCGCCCTGAGGACGACCCCGAGGGCCTCATCGAGCAGGGCGCCGGCGACCAGGGCGTGTACGCCCCGTGGAGCTGGTGGCCGCTCGCCATCGCCGGCTCGGCCGCGATCGTCTTCCTCGGCCTCGCCGTCGGCTGGTGGCTCGTCTACGTGGGGATCGCGCTCGCCGCGGTCGCCCTCGTCGGCTGGGTCTTCGAGTTCTCCCGCGGCCAGCACGCCCACTGATCGACCCGACGTCCTCGCGACGTCCGAACGGCCCGATCCCCGTCCGGGGACCGGGCCGTTCGTCTTTCGTCGACCGGCTCGACGACGTCGCGCGCCACCTCTTCGTGACGGCTGACTGAGCCGCCGCCCCCGTCAGGCTGTCGAACACGACATGAGGGTCGTTATCCATCGGATAACGACCCTCATGTCGTGTTCGCCGGCGGGCGGTGTCGTGTTCGCCCGCCGGGTGTCGTCTGGCGGGGCGTCAGGCGGGGACGATGAGCCCGGCGGTCTGGGTCTTGGCGCGCTGGAGGCGGGCCTCGGCGTCGGACCAGTTGACGAGGTTCCACCAGGCGGTGACGTAGTCGGCGCGCACGTTCTGGTAGTCGAGGTAGTAGGCGTGCTCCCAGACGTCGAGCAGGACGATCGGGGTGAGGCCGAGGGTGAGGTTGCCCTGCTGGTCGTAGAGCTGGACGGTGACGAGCTTGGAGCCGATGGAGTCCCAGGCGAGGATGGCCCAGCCCGAGCCCTGGACGCCGGCGGCGACGGCGGCGAACTGCTTCTTGAAGGCGTCGAAGGAGCCGAAGTGCTCGTCGATCGCGGCGCCGATCTCGCCGGTGGGCTCGCCGCCGCCCTCGGGGGAGAGGTTGGTCCAGAAGGCGGAGTGGTTGACGTGGCCGCCGAGGTTGAACGCGAGGTTCTTCTCGTGCAGGTTGATCGCGGCGAAGTCGCCGGTCTCGCGGGCCTCGGCGAGCTTCTCCAGGGCGGTGTTCGCGCCGGTGACGTAGGCCTGGTGGTGCTTGGAGTGGTGCAGCTCCATGATCCGCCCGGAGATGTGCGGCTCGAGCGCACCGTAGTCGTAGGACAGCTCGGGCAGGGTGTAGACGGGCATCCGGAGTACCTCCTGGTACCGGGCCGCAGGAAGGGGTCCGGCGGCCGCTGTGTGCGGTGGACTGGCGGTGCCTCGACAGCCTCAGGCGGGCGCGGCCGCCCGCGCCCGGGTGCCGAGACGACGATGACCCGCGACCTGTCCGCCTCGATGAGGGGACTGGTCGCGGGTCATCGTCCTACTGTGCAGGAACCTCAGCGTCGACGCTCGTCGGCGCCCTTCTCCGGCTCGACGAGGTCGCGCCCACCACCGACGGTCGCGGCACCGGCCTCGATCTGCTCGTGGCTCTCGCCCTCGAGTGCGTCGTGCTCGCCGTGCGAGTGCGCGGCCGCGAGCTCGGCGGGCGTCACGGGCTCGATCCGGTCCTCGTAGAAGAACCGCGACAGGCGCTGGAGACGCTTGTCCTTCTTGTAGCCCTTGCGGCGCACGCCGCGCGAGTCCGTCGCCGGCTCGATCTCGAGCGGCTCGTGGGCCTGGTAGTTGACCCGGAGCCAGCGCTCCTGCTCGTCGAGCGGACGGTGGACCTCGATGTACTCGCCATGCGCGAACCGCACGATCCGGCCCGTCTCGTGGCCGTGGAGCACGAGCTCGCGGTCCTTGCGCTGCAGGCCGAGGCAGATGCGCTTGGTGATCCAGAACGCGAACCACGGGCCGACGAAGAACAGGATCCGGAACGCCCACGTGATCGTGTTGATCGACATGTGGAAGTGCGTCGCGATGAGGTCGTTCGACCCGGCGAGCGCCAGGATGATGAACGCCGTGAGGAACGCGACACCCAGACCCGTGCGGACCGGGACGTTGCGCGGGCGGTCGAGGACGTGGTGCTCACGCTTGTCCTTCGTCACCGCGGCCTCGAGGAACGGGTAGACGAACAGGAACGTGAACAGCAGGCCCGGGACGACCACGGCCGGGATCAGGACGTTGAGGGGCACGGTGTAGTCGCCCCACGTCACGAACTCCGCCTGGCCGGGCATCAGTCGTAGCGAGCCCTCGAGGAAGAGCATGTACCAGTCGGGCTGGGCTCCCGCGGACACCGGTGACGGGTCGAACGGGCCGTAGTTCCAGACGTTGTTGATCGCCATCGTGCCGCCCATGAGGGCGAGGATGCCGAACACGACGAAGAAGAAGCCGCCGGCCTTGGCCACGTACACCGGGAACAGCGGGTAGCCGACCACGTTCGTGTCCGTGCGGCCGCCACCGGGGTACTGCGTGTGCTTGTGCAGCACGACGAAGAACAGGTGGAGCGCGACGAGCGCGAGGATCAGGCCCGGCACCAGCAGGATGTGCACCGTGAAGAGTCGGGGGATGATGTGCTCGCCCGGGAACTCGCCGCCGAAGATGAAGTACGAGAGGTACGACCCGATGAGGGGGATCGACTTCACGACGCCGTCGGTGATGCGCAGGCCGTTGCCGGACAGGACGTCGTCCGGGAGGGAGTAGCCCGAGAAGCCGGCGGCGAGGCCCATGATCATGAGCAGCATGCCCACGAGCCAGTTGACCTCGCGCGGCTTGCGGAAGGCGCCGGTGAAGAACACGCGCATCATGTGCGTGACGATCGCGGCGAGGAAGATGAGCGCGGCCCAGTGGTGGATCTGCCGCATGAGCAGACCGCCGCGCACCTCGAAGGACATGTGCAGCGTCGACGCGAACGCGTCCGACATGAGCACGCCGTTCATCGACGCCGGCTCGCCGTGGTACGTGACGAGCGACATGCTCGGCACGAAGAACATGGTCAGGAAGATGCCCGTGAGGATCAGGACGACGAACGAGTACAGGGCGATCTCGCCCAGGAGGAACGACCAGTGGTCGGGGAAGACCTTGCGCGCGAACTCCTTGACGGCGACGCCGATGCTCGTGCGCTGGTCCAGGTAGTCGGCGGCCTTGCCGGCGGGGGTCGTCGGCGCGGCTGCCTTCGGTGCGGCCGCCTTGGGTGCGGCGGTTCCGGTGCTGGTGGTCACTTCAGACGCTCCCAGAAGCTCGGGCCGATGGGCTCGTGGAAGTCGCTCTGGGCGACCAGGTAGCCCTCGTCATCAACGGTGATCGGCAGCTGCGGCAGGGGCCGCTTCGCGGGGCCGAAGACCACCTTCGCGCTGTCGGCCACGTCGAACGTCGACTGGTGGCACGGGCACAGCAGGTGGTGCGTCTGCTGCTCGTAGAGCGCCACGGGGCAGCCGACGTGCGTGCAGATCTTGGAGAACGCGACGATGCCGTCGTACGACCAGCTCTCTCCCGGAGGGGACTGCTCGGACACGATGTCGCGCGGGTCGAGACGGACCAGCAGGACGACGGCCTTGGCCTTCTCCGTGATCCACTCGTGGGACTGCATCTCCTCCTGGGAGGCCTCGGGGATGATGTGCACGACCGAGCCGATCGTCACGTCCGCCGCCTTGATGGGCCGACCCGAGGGGTCGATCGCGAGGCGCGTCCCGGGCTTCCAGAGCGTGTGCTTGAACTTCGAGACGTTCCAGTCGCCGCCGACGCTCCCGACGAGCGGGACGGCGATGGTGAGCGGGAACAGCGCGAGCGCGGAGATGACCGCGCCCTTGAGGACGCCGCGACGGGCGATGCCCGAGTCCTTGGCGCCGGCCTCGAGCTCGGCGATCGCGCCGGCGCGGGTCTCCGCGTCGCTCGCGATCGGGTGGCGCTCGTCGACCTTCTCGTGGTCGGACATGAGCACCTTCGCCCAGTGCACGGCACCGAGCCCGATGCCGAGCAGCGCGAAGGCGATGGCGACGCCGAGCGAGAGCGTCGACAGGCGCACGCCGGCCGTGGTCCCGTCCGGCGGGATGACGAAGTACACGACGAGCGCGGCGATCGTGCCGATCACCGAGATGCCGAAGAGCGTCGCGACCTGACGCTCGGCGCGCTTCGACGCCTTCGGGTCGCGGTCCGCCATGCGGCTCTTGTGCTCGGGCAGCCCCGGGTCCGGGAAGGTGTCGAGGGTGCCGTGCTCCTCGCGGTGCCCGACCTCGCGGTGCGAGGACTCGGGCGACCGGGGGTTCTGGTAGTCGCTCACGAGGACTTCGCTCCGATCCACACTGCGGCCCCGATGAGGAGGCCCATTCCGACGATCCAGGCCCACAGACCCTCGCTGACCGGGCCGAGCGAGCCGAGCGACAGGCCACCGGCCGAGCCCTCACGCTGGAACTCGAGGAACGCGATGACGTCGCGCTTCTCCTCGGGCGTGACGGTCGCGTCGTTGAAGACCGGCATCGACTGCGGGCCGGTGAGCATCGCCTGGTAGATGTTGCGCTCCGACGTCTCCCACAGCGGGGGCGCGAACTTGCCCTCCGAGAGCGCGCCGCCCGCGCCGACGGCGTTGTGGCACATCGCGCAGTTGGTGCGGAAGATCGCGGCACCGTTCGCGACGTCGCCGAGCGAGGCGTCGACCTGCTCGTCCGTCGGGATCGCCGGGCCGGCGCCGAGCGAGGCGACGTAGGCGGCGAGCTGCGCCGTCTGCTCCTCGTCGAACTGGCGAGGCTTCTGGATGGCCTGCGGACCGTCCATCTGCATGGGCATGCGGCCGGTGGACACCTGGAAGTCGACCGACGCCGCGCCGACGCCGACGAGCGACGGAGCCGTGTCCGAGCCCTCGGCGTTCGGGCCGTGGCACGTGGCGCAGTTGGCCTGGAACAGCTTCTGGCCGGTCTCGATGTCCTCGGTGCTGGCGGTCTCGGCGTTGGCCGGAGTCGGTGCAAAGGCGGCGTAGACGCCACCGGTGACCAGCAGCGCCAGCAGCAGCAGCACGACCGGCGCGAGGCGGTGGTGTCTGCGGGCGGCGAGTGCCTTCACGAAATGATCCTCGTCTCGCAGGTGGGGGAGCAGGGGGCGGATGGGCGGGCCGGGGCGGACCCCGGGCGGGTCGTCAGCGCAAGATGTAGATCACGAAGAACAGCGCGATCCACACGACGTCGACGAAGTGCCAGTAGTAGGACGTCACGATGGCCGTCGTGGCCTCGTGGTGCCCGAAGTTCTTGGCCGAGAACGAGCGGCCGAGAAGGAACAGGAAGGCGATCAGGCCACCGACGACGTGGAGGCCGTGGAAGCCGGTCGTGATGTAGAAGACGGAGCCGTAGGGCGTCGAGGAGATCGAGACGCCGTGCTCGACGAGCTCGGCGTACTCGAAGATCTGACCACCGATGAAGAACGCACCCATGAGGAACGTGAGCGTCATCCACTCGTTCATCCCCCAGCGGTTCACCTGGAAGATCGAGCCGGTGCGCACGGGCTGGAAGCGCTCGGCGGCCCACACGCCCATCTGGCACGTCACCGACGACAGCACCAGGACGGTCGTGTTGATCGCCGCGAAGGTCAGGTTGAGCTTGTCCGCTTGCAGGGCCCACTCGTCGGCGGGCATCACGGCGCGGACCGTGAAGTACATGGCGAAGAGGCCGGCGAAGAACATGAGCTCGCTGGCCAGCCACACGATCGTCCCGACCGAGACGGGGTTCGGTCGGTTGACGCTCACGTGCTGATGGGCGTGGGGGGCAGCCGTTGCGGTCGACACAGGAGCCATTATGGCCGACGAACGGCCGGTCTGCGGCACGCAGACGGCCGCCCGGAGGCGGTGAATCTCACAATGTCTCCAGATCTTCCCACGGAGACCTGCACTTGGTGACGGATCGCTGCTAAGTGCCATGAAACTGGCATGCGCCCGAGGGTGGCCAGGGCCCTTGGTCCCGGGCCCCGCGCCGGTCGGCGTCGGTACCGCGCGAGGGGGTGCTGCGATCCGCTCCGACGTGCCAAGATGCCAGTCGGGACGTGCGCGCCGCGGTGCCGTGGCGCGCCTTCCCCGACCACCCTGAGGGAACCACGAAGGCGACGGTGACGACGATGACGACGACCGTGACGACGACGCACGGGGACACGAGCGTGACCCCGCGCGCGCCGCGCATCCTCCTCTACAGCGACGACGTGACGGTGCGCGAGCAGGTGCGCCTCGCCGTGGGGCGGCGGCTGGGTGCGGGTCAGCCGGACATCGAGTGGCTCGAGGTCGCGACGCCGGCGGCGGTCGTGACCGCGGCGGACGCGGGCGGCTGGGACCTGCTCGTCCTCGACGGGGAGGCCGACAAGGCCGGCGGCATGGGCCTGTGCCGGCAGCTCAAGAACGAGGTCTACCGCTGCCCGCCGGTCCTGGTCCTCACCGGCAGGCCGCAGGACGGTTGGCTAGCATCGTGGTCGCTCGCCGACGACGCGGTGCCCCGGCCGTTCGACGCGGTCGCCCTCCAGCGCGCCGTCGCCGACCTGCTGCGTGCCGCCGGCACGCGGTAGCCGACAGGAGACCGACCAGCCGAAGGGCCGCCCGTGACCGCCACCCCGCACCCCGCCGCCTCGACCACGAGCGACTCGACGGGCACGGGGCTCACGTGGCCCGGCCTGCTGACCGAGCTCGTCGCGGGGCACGACCTCGACGCCGACTCCACCGCGTGGGCGATGGACCAGGTGATGTCGGGCGAGGTGTCGCCCGTGCGCCTCGCGAGCTTCCTCGTGGCGCTGCGCGCGAAGGGCGAGACGGTCGCCGAGCTGACCGGTCTCGCCGACGCGATGCTGGCCCACGCCAGCCGGTTCGCCGTGGACGGTCCGGCGGTCGACATCGTCGGCACGGGCGGCGACCGCGCGCACACGGTCAACATCTCGACCATGGCGTCGCTCGTCATCGCGGGCGCGGGCGTGCGGGTCGTCAAGCACGGCAACCGCGCCGCGACCTCGTCGTCGGGCGCCGCGGACGTGCTCGAGGAGCTCGGCATCCGGCTCGACCACGGGCCGGAGCGGGTGGCCCGCATCGTGCAGGAGGCGGGGATCACGTTCTGCTTCGCGATGGTCTTCCACCCGTCCATGCGGCACGCGGGCGTCGCGCGCAAGGAGCTCGGCATCCCGACGGCGTTCAACGTCCTCGGCCCGCTGACGAATCCTGCGCAACCCCGTGCGGCCGCCATCGGTGTCGCGGACGCGCGCATGGCGCCGCTCATCGCCGGGGTGCTGGCGGGGCGGGGGACCTCGGCGCTCGTGTTCCGCGGCGACGACGGGCTCGACGAGCTCGCGGCGACGGGCGGGGCGACCGTCTGGGAGGTGCGCGACGGCGTCGTGACCGAGCAGCGGCTCGACCCGGTCGCCGACCTGGGCCTCGCGCCGGTGACGATCGCCGAGCTGCGCGGTGGCGAGGCGGCGCACAACGCCGAGGTCGCGCGGCGTTTCCTGGCGGGCGAGGCAGGCCCGGTGCGCGAGACCGTGCTGCTCAACGCGGCCGCCGGTCTCGTCGCGGACGGCACGCTGCCCGGGACCGCGCAGGGGACGCTCGCCGAGCGGCTCCGCGCCGCCTACGAGATCGCCGCGCGCAGCGTGGACACGGGTGCCGCCCGCGACGTCCTCGCGCGCTGGGCCGAGGCCGCGGCGCGGGACTGATCCCGCGGCGGCAGGCCGGCCGGCGGCGCCAGGCGGCCCGTCAGTCGTCGAGGCCGAGCGCGAACGCCTGCTCGAGGTCGACGTTCGAGTAGGCGCGGAACGCGATGAACGTCTCCGTGCGCACGACCCCGGGGACCTTGCTGATGCGGTCCGCGATGACGTCGGCGAGCTGGTCGTGCTCCTCGACGCGCACCATCGCGACCAGGTCCGCCTTGCCCGTGACCGAGTAGACCTCGCTGACGCCGCGAAGGTCCGCGACCTCCGACGCGACCTCGGGGATACGGTCGGGCGCGGTGTCGATCAGGACGATGGCGGTCAGCATGGTTCCTCCGGGGTCGGGTCGTCGACTGGCGACCACTCTACGGTCACGGCGGGCGCCGCGTGCGTCAGGTCGGGGCGGTCGACCGGGTCGGCGTGGCGTGCGACGTCACGGGCCGTGGCGGCGAGGTCCACGTGGGACCCCGCGGACCGGACCGGGCACGTCCACGGGCCGGTGACGTCGACGATCCGCACGCCCGGCTCCTGGAGCCACGACAGCAGGATCTCGGCCTCGTGGGGGTGGCTCGCCGGGGCGGGCGGTACGGGCGGTGCGACCGTCTCCGCCGTCGCGACGAGCGCGTGCACGAGGGGCCACGGGTCCGCGCCGGGCTCGCTCACCCCGGTCGCGGCGAGGCGCGCGTGCCGCACCACGACGATCTCCCACCCGCCCGCGTCCGTCGCGCGGGCGGCGACGAGCTCGGCGCACGCCGCGAGCGGGGCGAGCCGCTGGGCGCGCGCGGCGCCCGCGAGGAAGGCCCGCAGCCGGTGCGTGAGCTCTCCCGCCTGCTCGAACCGCTCGTCGCGCGAGAGCGCGACGATCCGGCGCCCGAGCTCCGCGACGACGTGGGACGGGTCTGACTCGAACGCCTCCCGCACGCCTCCGGCGACGGCCGCGTAGCCGGTGTCGCGCTCGGCGGTCGTGCACGGGGCCGAGCAGCGTCCCATCTCGGCGAGGACGCACGCCGTGGCCCCCGGCGAGGCGACGACGGGGAGCCGGCGCGTGCACTGGCGCAGCGGGAACGCGTCGTGGAGGGCGTCGACGGCGGCCTGGGCCTGGTGCTTGGACGCGAACGGCCCGATGTGGGCGGCCGGGGCCCTCACGTCGCGCACGACGGACAGGCGCGGGTAGGTCTCGTCCGTGAGCCGGACCCAGGTCATGCGCTCGGGGTGGCGCGACCTCCGGTTGTAGCGCGGCGCGTGCTCCGCGATGAGGCGCAGCTCGCGCACCTGCGCCTCGAGCGGGGTCGCGCACACGACCGGGGTGACGGCGTGCGCGACCCGCACCATCTCGGTGATGCGGCTGCGCTTCTCCGAGCGGGTGAAGTACGACCGGACGCGGCGCCGGATGGACGTCGACGTGCCGACGTAGAGGACCTCGTCCCCGGGCCCGCGGAAGAGGTAGACGCCCGGCGCGTCCGGGAGGCCGTCCGCGAGGTGCCGCTTGCGCCGGACGTCCTGCGGGACCGGGTCCGTCGCGCCCGCCAGGTCCTCGAGGTGGGTGACGCCCAGGGGCCCGAGCCGCGCGAGGAGCGCGTGCAGCACGTCCACCGTGGCGCGCGCGTCGGCGAGCGCGCGGTGCTCGGGCGTCACCGTGGCCCGGAACAGCGCGGCGAGGGTCGCGAGCTTGTGGTTCGGTGCCTCGTCGCGCGTCACGACGCGGCGCGCGAGCGGGACGGTGTCGAGCACCTGGTTCCCGGGCCACTCGTAGCCCGCGGCCCGGCACGCGGCCTTGAGGAACGAGATGTCGAACGGCGCGTTGTGCGCGACGAGCACGGCGCCGCGGGCGAACTCCAGGAAGCTCGGCAGCACGGCCTCGATGCGCGGCGCCGTCGCGACCATGGCCGACGTGATCCCCGTGAGCCGGGCGACGAAGGCGGGGACGGGCACGCCCGGGTCGACGAGCGTCTGGAACTCGCCGAGCACCTCGCCGCCGCGCACCTTCACGGCGCCGATCTCCGTGATGCCGGCACCCGCGGGCGACCCGCCCGTCGTCTCCAGGTCGACGACGACGAACGTCACGTCGCGCAGCGGCGTCCCGAGGTCGTCGAGCGTGGGCTGGACGGGCACGCCCCGCGGCACGGACCCCTCGCGGGAGGAGGCGAGGAGGGGACCGGACGACATGGCGGCGAGGCTAGCGACGGCCACCGACACGATCCGTCGTGTCCCGCGGCCACGCCCTCGGCACGGCATAGGGTGGGTGCACGGGAATCGGGACGATCGGGGACGAAATGTCCGCGGAGCTCCCGACGGCGGAGACGCAGGAGGCGGGGATGGTGGCCGAGAGGTCGGACGAGGGGGGACCCGACGGCGACGTCCCGCCGGCGGTGCGCGCGCTGCTCGTCGAGGCCGCCGCGGACGTGCTCGGCACGCTCGACCCGGTCCTCGTCCCCGTGGCCCTGCAACGGGTCAAGGCCTTCGCCCCACGCCGGCGCGCGTCGGCCGGGGCGGTGCCGTTGTGGCGCGCCCTGGTCGACGACGCCGGGTTCCGGCACGCGGTCGCCGCCGCCTGGTCGCGCGAGCACGGGAGCGGGACGGGCGCACCGCAGGAGGTCCCGGCCCCCGACGGCCCGGGGTCGCCCGAGGCCGGTGCGGCGGCAGCGGCCGACGACGTCGTCGCGGCACCGGGGGACGCGGAGGCCACCGCGCCAGCCGTCGTCCGCGAGCGCGCCGCCGGCGCCTTCCTGCTGCGCCCGGACGGCTGGGAGGCGGCCGTGGAGCGCGCCCGCGCGCTCGACACGACGCTGCGGACCGAGCGCTCGGAGCGCAGCGAGGTCGCCCGGTTGCGTCGCGACCGCGACCGGCTGGCCGCACAGGTCGAGGAGCTCCGCGCGCAGGCTCGTGACGCCGCGGCCCGCGCCGACGCGGCGACGGCCGAGCTCGCGGGCGCGCGTCGCGCCGAGCGACGGCTGCGGGCGGACGCCGACCGGGCGCGCGCCGAGGCCCGGGCGGCCCTCGAGGCGGCGTCGGCCGAGCGCGCGGAGGCGGAGGGGGCGCTGCGCGACGCGCGCGAGGAGCGCCGCGCAGCGGGCGTCGAGCTCGCCCGGGCGCGCGCGGAGCGGGACGAGGCGCGTCGGGCGCGGACGTCGGCGGCCGACGTCGCGACGGCACGCGCGCGGCTCCTGCTCGACACGGTGGTCGAGGCGGCGTCCGGGCTGCGGCGCGAGCTCGCGCTGGGGCCCGCCACGACGACCCCGGCCGACGACGTCGCCGCCGCCCTGCCGGGCGCGACCGCGCGGCCGAGGCCCGGGTCGCGCGGTCGGGCCGCCGACGACCCGGCGCTGCTCGGCGACCTCCTGTCGGTCCCGCGCACCCACCTCGTCGTCGACGGCTACAACGTGACCAAGACCGGCTTCGGGGAGCTCACGCTCGCCGAGCAGCGCGACCGGCTCCTCAGCGGGCTCCTGCGCGTCGCGGCCGGGGGAACCGAGGTCACGGTCTGCTTCGACGGCGCGGACACCGCCGCCCGACCCGTGCACGCCCCGCGGGGCGTGCGCGTGCTGTTCTCGTCGGGCGAGATCGCCGACGACCTCATCCGGCGACTGGTCGCCGCGGAGCCCGCGGGACGGCCCGTCGTCGTCGTGACGAGCGACCGTGCCGTGTCGGACGACGTGCAGGCGATGGGCGCCGTGTGCGTCCCGGCGCAGGCGCTCCTGGCGCGGCTCGCGCGCCGCTGACGCGGGGCACCGCACGGCCCTCCCGGCGGGTGTGCCGAGGAGGGCCGTGCGGGTGGTCCCGGAGTGCGCGACGTCAGCGGACCGGGGCCGGCCCGTCCACGTAGATCGCCTCGACGTCCGCCGCGAAGTCCTTGAGCACCTCGCTCCGCTTCACCTTGAGCGACGGCGTGAGGTAGCCGTTCTCGACCGTGAAGTCGGTGGTGAGCACGGTGAACTTGCGGATCGACTCGGCGCGCGACACCGCCTGGTTGGCGCGCGTGACGGCGGCGTCGAGCGCGGCGAGGACGTCGGGGTCCTTGGCCGCGTCCTCGATCGACATCGGCTCCTTGCCGTGCATGCTCGCCCAGCCCGGAAGGCCCTCGGGGTCGAGGGTGACGAGCGCGCCGATGAACGGCTTCTGGTCGCCGACGACGACGCACTGCGAGACGAGCGCGTGGGCGCGGATGCGGTCCTCGAGGACGGCGGGCGCGACGTTCTTGCCTCCCGCGGTCACGATGATCTCCTTCTTGCGCCCGGTGATGCGCAGGAAGCCGTCCTCGTCGAGCGAGCCGAGGTCGCCCGTGCGGAACCACCCGTCGACGAACGCGTCGGCCGTGGCCTGCTCGTTGTTGTGGTAGCCGCGGAAGATGTGGTCGCCCTTCAGCAGGATCTCGCCGTCCTCGGCGATGCGCGCCCCACAGCCCGGGAGCTGCTCGCCGACCGTGCCGATCTTCGTGGTCGCGGGGCGGTTGACGCACGTCGGCGCCGTCGACTCGGTGAGCCCGTAGCCCTCGAGGATGCGCACGCCGATGCCGCGATAGAAGTGCCCCAGCCGCTCGCCGAGCGGCGCGCCGCCGGACACCGCGTACTTCGCGCGGCCCCCGAGCGCGTGGCGCAGCTTCTTGAACACGAGCGCGTCGGCGACCTTGTGCTGCAGGCGCAGCCCGACGCCGGGGCCCGACGGCTCGTCCAGGGCGCGCGAGTACGCGATCGCCGTGGCCGCCGCCCAGTGGAAGATCTTGAGCTTGCCGCCCGCCGCGGCCTTCTGCTCGGACGAGTTGTAGACCTTCTCGAACACGCGCGGCACCGAGAGGATGTACGTCGGCTTGAAGGTGCCGAGGTCGTCGAGCAGCGTCTTGGTGTCCGGCGTGTGGCCCAGGACCGTCCCGCCGGCCACGACCAGCACGCCGATGAACCGCGCGAACACGTGGGCGAGCGGCATGAACAGCAGCGTGCGACCGCCCGGCTCGCCGAACACCTCCGGCACCGCGGCCACCGCGTTCACGGTGAGCGAGTAGAAGTTCTGGTGCGTGAGCTCGGCGCCCTTGGGGCGCCCGGTCGTGCCCGACGTGTAGATGATCGTCGCGACGTCGGCGAGGTTCGCCAGGCCGCGGCGCCGCGCGATCTCGGCGTCCTCGACGGCGGCCCCGTCGGCCCTCAGGGTCGCGACGGCGCCCGAGTCGATGACGAGGACGTCACCGAGCGCGGGGACCTGGTCGCGCACCTCGCCGACGGTCGCCGCGTGCGCCTCCGTCTCGACGACGAGCAGCCGGACGTCGGCGTCCGACAGGATCCACTGGACCTGCTCCGCGCTCGACGTCTCGTACAGCGGCACCGGCACCGCGCCGGCCGCCCACGTGGCCCAGTCCAGGAGCGTCCACTCGTAGCGCGTGCGGGACATGATGCCCACGTGGTCGCCCGGCTGGATCCCGCGCGCGACGAGCCCCTTCGCCACGGCGACGACCTCGGCGTCGAAGTCCCGTGCGCTGAGCGCCTGCCACGTGCCGTCGGCGCCGGCGCGGCGCTCGACCAGCGGCGCGGCCGGGTCGGCCGCGACCCGGCTCGCGAGCAGGTCGTTGAGGTTCTTCGAGGGATCGACTTCGACGATCCGTGGGGCGCTGATCTCGTCCATGCTGGCTCCAGTGGCAGTAGTCGACGGTGGGAGAACCCTACCCAGTGGTGGTGTGTGCCCGGGACCTGCCGATGTCGGTAGGCTTCAGGTGCTGTGCGCTGCTTGCGCAACGTTTCGCGCGGGCGCGGAGTTCCGGCGGGACGACCCGGGCGCGGGGTCGCGAGCCGTGGTCGTGCGTCGCCCGTCGACGGGCAGCACCTGCAGCGTGAGGCTTCCAGCCAGCGGTTAGTCAGCGGTTACCGAGCGAGTGAGGACGGGACATGCACGCCATCGGTGTGGACATCGGCGGGACGAAGATCGCGGCCGGGGTCGTCGACGAGAAGGGCGAGATCCTCGTCCAGACGCGCCGCGACACCGAGCCCGACGACGTCGCGAGCATCGACCGCGCCATCGCCGACGTGTATGCCGAGCTGACCGCCGAGCACGAGGTCGGCGCGATGGGCCTCGCCGCGGCGGGCTTCGTCAGCCCCGACCGGACGTCGGTGCTGTTCGCCCCGAACATCGCATGGCGCGAGTACCCGCTCGCGCGCAACGTGCGCGAGCTCATCGGCGGCACCGACGTGCCGATCGTCGTCGAGAACGACGCCAACGCGGCGGGCTGGGCGGAGTTCCAGTTCGGCGTCGCGCGCGACGCGACCGACATGCTCATGCTCACGGTCGGCACCGGGCTCGGGGGCGCGATCGTCGTCGACCGCGAGCTCGTGCGCGGCAAGTGGGGCGTCGCGGCCGAGGTCGGGCACATGCGCGTCGTGCCGGGCGGCCACTACTGCGGCTGCGGCCACGAGGGCTGCTGGGAGCAGTACGCGTCGGGCCGCGCCCTGGTGCGCGACGGGCAGAACGCGCTCATCGCCCAGCCCGACCGCGCGACCCGGCTCCTGGAGATCTGCGGCGGCGACCCCGAGAAGCTCAACGGCCCTCAGATCACGCAGGCCGCCCAGGAGGGCGACGACCTGGCGGTCGAGCTGCTCGCGAACCTCGGGCGCTGGATCGGCGAGGGCGCGGCCTCGGTGACGGCGCTGCTCGACCCGGAGCTCATCGTCATCGGCGGCGGTGTCGGCGCGGCCGGCGACCTGCTGCTCCAGCCCGTGCGTCGCGCGTTCGCGGACCAGCTCTCCGCGCGCGGGCACCGTCCCGAGGCGCGCATCGAGCTCGCCGAGCACGGCAACGAGGCGGGCATCGTCGGCGCGGCGGACCTCGCCCGTCGCTGATCGGCCTCGACGGGCCGACCGGGACGGGCAGCGCGACCAGGTGCGGGCGGGGCCCGGGCGTCAGACGACGGCGCCCGGGCCCTCGTCGTCGTCCTCGCGGCGGTGCGGCATGCGCCAGAGGAGGATCGCGAGCCCGGCGAGGAACGCCCCGCCGCCCACCTGCGCGACGATCACCGGGTACGGGCGCACGACGACGAGCACGACCAGGAGCAGGATCGGCACGCCGACGACCAGGGCCCACGCCATGGTGAGGAGGGGGTCGCGGCCGAGGACGAGAGGCGGGTCCGGCGGCACGAAGTGGCTCTCGGCCTCCTCGAGGTCCTCGACCTCCGGCGTCGTCGGCCAGTCGCGGGGGCCGCTGGTGCGGACCCAGGGCGCGACCGGCACGGAGCCGAGCACGTCGCGGCCCTCGCGGGCCGCGGGCGACGGGCCGTCGGCGGGGCTGCCGCCGTCGTCGGGTCCGCGCGCCGCGTCGTGGTCGAGATCGGACAGGTCGGAGAGCTCGGCCACGATGCCGGCCCACTGCGCGTCGACGTCGAGCGCCGCCTCGCCCCGTGCGTCGTCCTGCCGGGCAGCCTCGTCGTCCGGCTCGGCGGGGTGCTCAGGACCCCGCGACGCGTCGTCGGGCGTGGGGTCGGGTCCGTCGTCGGGCTGCGGGGAGTCCGGCTGGGCGTTCGGTGCGGCCATAGGAATCACTCTAGAGTCGGATGCACGTCCCGCGCCGGGACCCCGCGAGGAGGAACGTTGTTCTACTGGTTCATGAAGCAGGTGATGGTCGGCCCGATCCTGCGGGTCCTGTACCGTCCCTGGACGCGGGGCGTCGAGCACGTGCCGGACGAGGGCGGTGCGATCCTCGCGAGCAACCACCTCGCGGTGATCGACTCGTTCATCCTGCCGCTCGTCCTCGACCGCAAGGTCCAGTTCCTCGGCAAGTCCGACTACTTCACCGGGACGGGGATCAAGGGCCGCCTGACGGCCGGGTTCATGCGCGGGGTCGGGACGATCCCGGTCGACCGGTCGGGCGGCAAGGCGAGCGAGGCCGCGCTCGAGACCGGCCTGCGCGTCCTGCGCGAGGGCGACCTGTTCGGCATCTACCCCGAGGGGACGCGCAGCCCCGACGGACGGTTGTACCGCGGCAAGACCGGCGTCGCGCGCCTCGCGCTCGAGTCGGGGGCCCCCGTGGTCCCGGTCGCGATGGTGGGCACGAACATCGCCCAGCCGATCGGCAAGGTCATCCCCAAGCCCATGCGCATCGGGGTCGTCGTCGGTGAGCCGCTCGACTTCTCGCGCTACCGCGGCATGGAGAACGACCGCTTCATCCTGCGCGCCGTCGCCGACGAGATCCAGTACGCGATCATGCGGCTGTCCGGCCAGGAGTACGTCGACATCTACGCCGCGACGGCCAAGGCGCGCCTCGCCGCGGGGCACACCGAGTCCGAGGAGGCGGGCGGGGCGCCCGGCGGGCGTCCGGCTCCCGACGTCCAGGTCCCGGAACCGCCGCCGGAGCCCGGCGCGGCGTCAGTAGACTGAGCGACGGCCGGTCGCGCTTCGCTCACGGTGCCCCTCGTGGGGCACGTGCCCGCCGCCGTCGCCGCCACCCCGCCGGACCGCGTCCGTCCGGCCAGGATCCGTCCTACGAGAGGTTCTGAGTTCACATGTCGGTTCGTCGCGTCGCCCTCCTCACCGCGGGCGGTTTCGCCCCGTGCCTGTCCTCCGCCGTCGGGGGCCTCATCGAGCGGTACACGGAGCTCGACCCGGAGATCGAGATCATCGCCTACCAGTACGGCTACCACGGCCTGCTGACGGGCACGAAGATCGTCGTGGACGAGGAGGGTCGCAAGCAGGCGGGCATCCTGCACCGCTTCGGCGGCTCGCCGATCGGCAACTCGCGCGTCAAGCTGACGAACGCGGCCGACTGCGTCAAGCGCGGCCTGGTCCAGGAAGGCCAGGACCCGCTGCAGGTCGCGGCGGAGCAGCTCAAGGCGGACGGCGTCGACGTCCTGCACACCATCGGTGGCGACGACACGAACACGACCGCGGCCGACCTCGCCGCGTACCTGCACGACAACGGCTACGAGCTCACCGTCGTGGGCCTGCCCAAGACGATCGACAACGACGTGATCCCGATCCGTCAGTCGCTCGGTGCGTGGACCGCCGCCGAGGAGGCCGCGGGCTTCGCCGCCAACGTCATCGGCGAGCACCGCTCCGGCCCGCGCATGCTCATCGTGCACGAGGTCATGGGCCGCCACTGCGGGTGGCTCACCGCCGCGTCGGCGGCCGAGTACCGCAAGTGGCTCGACGCGCAGGAGTGGGCCCCGGCCCTCGGCCTGACGCGCGAGCGCTGGGACGTGCACGCGGTCTTCCTGCCGGAGCTCGCGCTCGACATCGACGCCGAGGCCGAGCGTCTCAAGGCGATCATGGACGAGCAGGGCAACGTCAACATCTTCCTGTCCGAGGGCGCCGGCATGCACGAGATCGTCGCGCAGCTCGAGGCGGCCGGCGAGGAGGTCCAGCGCGACCCCTTCGGCCACGTCAAGCTCGACACCGTCAACCCCGGCCAGTGGTTCGCCAAGCAGTTCGCCGAGAAGCTGGGCGCCGAGAAGGTCATGGTGCAGAAGTCCGGCTACTTCTCGCGCGCCGCGGCCGCGAACGCCGAGGACCTGCGCCTCATCAAGTCGATGACCGACCTCGCGGTCGAGTGCGCGCTGCGCGGCGAGTCGGGCGTCATCGGGCACGACGAGGAGAACGGCGACCGCCTGCGCGCGATCGAGTTCCCGCGCATCGCGGGCGGCAAGGCCTTCGACGTCACGCAGCAGTGGTTCGGCGAGCTGCTCGAGGGCATCGGCCAGCCGCTCGTCGCCGCGGCTCCCGCCGCGCACTGATCCGAGGAGCGGGATGACCACCACGAGCGAGCCGGGGACCGACGCCGGGCTCGACCACTTCCGCACGCTCGTCGCGCTCCAGCAGCCGACGTGGCCGGACGAGGCGGCGCTCGACGCCGTCCGGGACCGGCTGGCGGCCTCCGCGCCGCTCGTGGTGCCCGCCGCGGCCGACACGCTGCGCTCCCGCCTGGCCGCGGCCGGGCGGGGCGAGGCGTTCCTCCTGCAGGGGGGCGACTGCGCCGAGACGTTCGCCGAGGCGAACGCGGACCGCATCCGCAACAAGATCCGCACCATCCTCCAGATGGCGGTCATCCTCACGCACGGCGCGAGCATGCCCGTCGTGAAGATGGGTCGGATGGCCGGGCAGTACGCGAAGCCGCGCAGCTCCGACACGGAGACGCGCGACGGCGTGACGCTGCCCGCCTACCGCGGCGACATGATCAACGGCCACGCCTTCACGCCCGAGGCGCGCGTGCCCGACCCGGAGCGCCTCGTCCAGGCGTACCAGATCTCGTCGGCGACGTGGAACGTCGTGCGGGCCTTCACGACCGGTGGGTTCGCCGACCTGCGCCAGGTCCACGAGTGGAACCGCGGCTTCATGCGCAACCCCGCCTACGCGCGCTACGAGCGGACGGCGTCCGAGATCGACCGCGCGATCCGCTTCATGGACGCGTGCGGCGCCGACTTCGACGCCCTGCGCACGGTCGAGTTCTTCGTCAGCCACGAGGCCCTCGTCCTCGACTACGAGCGCGCGCTCACGCGCCGCGACACGCGCACGGGCGACGCGTACGACACGTCGGCCCACTTCCTGTGGATCGGCGAGCGCACGCGCCAGCTCGACGGCGCGCACGTCGACTTCCTGTCGCGCGTCGCGAACCCCATCGGGGTCAAGCTCGGCCCGACGACGACGCCCGACGTCGCGCTCGAGCTCGCCCGGCGTCTCAACCCCGACGACGTCGAGGGTCGCCTGACCTTCGTCACGCGCATGGGCGCGGGCAACATCCGAGACGCGCTCCCGCCGCTCGTCGAGGCCGTCGCGCGCGCGGGCGTGCACGTCACGTGGGTCACGGACCCCATGCACGGCAACACCATCACGTCCGCGAGCGGCTACAAGACGCGCCGGTTCGACGACGTGCTCGACGAGGTGCGCGGCTTCTTTGAGGTGCACCGCGCCGCGGGGACCGTGCCGGGCGGGCTGCACGTCGAGCTCACGGGCGACGACGTGACCGAGGTGCTGGGCGGCAGCGAGGAGATCGACGACGCGGGGCTCGCCCTGCGCTACGAGACCCTCGTCGACCCGCGCCTCAACCACCAGCAGTCGCTGGAGATGGCGTTCCAGGTCGCGGAGATGCTCCGCCGCTGAGCGGCACGACTCGCGCGCCGAGCACGTGGCTGTGGCCCGTCCCGACGTCGGGACGGGCCACAGCCATGCTCGGGAGTCGACGTCAGAAGACGTTGATGACGATCGTCGAGCCCTTCGGGGCGGTGCGGCCGTCGCCGCCCGGAGGGTCCTGGGCGTAGACGATGTTGAGAGGGCTGATGCCCTGCGGGTGCCGGACCTCGACCGTGAACCCCGCGTCGGTGAGCGCCTTCTCGGCGGCCTTGACGTTCATCGAGTAGGTGTTGGGCACCTCGACGAGCGGCGGCCCGAGCGACACGACGACGTTCACCGTGTCCGTCCGGTGCGCGTCGGTGCCCTGCTCGGGGTCCTGGCGGATCACGAGGCCCGCGGCGACGGCCTCCGAGTACTCCTCGGTGACCGCGGGCACGAGGCCCTGGTCCTCCAGGGCCTGGACCGCGGCGTCCTTCGGGGAGCCCGTGACCTGCGGCACGACGACGGGCGCGGGGCCGGACGAGACGGTGAGCACCACCGGCACGTCGTGCCGGATCGTGGCGCCCTCCTCGATGATGTTGCCGTCGGGGTCCTTCACGGCCATGACCTGGCCCGACGGCACCTCGTCGTGCGGCGTGAGGACGGGGTCGCCGAGCGTCAGGTCGGCGCCCTCGATCGCGGCGGTCGCCTCCTCCTGCGTCGCGCCCACGAGGCCGGTCGGCACCGTGAGCATCCGCACGCCCTTCGACACGACGAGCTGCACGCTGCCGTCCTTGCGCACGTCCTCGCCGGACGCCGGGTCGGTCGCCACGACGGCGCCCTCCGGCACGGCGTCGTCGTAGCGCTCCTCGACCGTGTGGTCGAGGCCCGCCCCGTCGAGGATCGCGGCGGCCTCGGTCCGGGACGCCTCGACGAGCCCGCCGGGGACCTGCGTGTACGCGCCGGGCCCGGAGGAGAACCACCAGGCCGCGCCGCCGCCGGCCCCCGCGAGGACGAGCAGGACGACGAGCGACCAGACGAACGCCCGGCCTCGCCCGCGGCGTCGCGCCGTGACCGGGGGAGCGGGAGGTGGCGGCGGGCCCGGCCGCGTCGTCGGGGCGACGACGTGCCCGACGGCGAGCGGCTCGGTGAGGCCGGCGGCCTCGCGGTCCTGCAGGCTGAGCGCGGCGAGGGGCGCGGTCGCCGCGGACCGGTGCTCCGTCGTCGGGCCGGACCCGGGGGCCTCGGCCGGGGGGCCGTCGACGGCAGAGCCCGCGGGCGGGTCGACGCGCCGCTCGAGGTCGGCCGGGTCGAGCGCCGCGCGGGTCGAGCGCACGAGCGCGAGCGCGGCGCCGGCGTCGGCCGGGCGGTCGGCGGGGTCGCGCGCGGCGAGGGCGCACAGCAGGTCGTCGACCTCGGGCGGGATCCACGGGGCGACGTCCGAGGGCGGCGGCACGTCGTTGTTGACGTGCTGGAACGCGACCTGGATGGGAGTCGTGCCGGTGTGCGGGACCGTGCCCAGCAGCATCTCGTACGCGAGGATGCCCACGGCGTAGACGTCGGTCCGTGCGTCGCACGCGCCCGTCGCGATGAGCTCGGGGGAGAGGTAGGCGACGGTCCCGAGGATGGTGCCGGTCGTCGTCGCCGTGACCTCGTTGACCGCGCGCGCGAGCCCGAAGTCGGTGACCTTGAGCCGGCCCTCGGTGTCGACGAGCACGTTCTCCGGCTTGATGTCGCGGTGCACGAGACCGGCGCGGTGGGCGGCGGCGAGCGCGTCGAGGACGTCCTCGAGCACGTCGAGCGTGCGGCCCAGCGGCAGCGTGCGCTCCGCGAGCATCGCGCGGCGCAGGTTCGAGCCCGCCACGTACTCCATCGTGAGGTAGCTCGTGTCGCCGTCGAGCCCCTGGTCGTACACGGCGACGAGCCCCGGGTGCGTGAGGCGGGCCGCCGCGCGCGCCTCGCGGCGGAAGCGCGAGACGAAGTCGGCGCCGGACGCGCCCTCGGCGAGGTGGGCGTGCATGACCTTGAGCGCGACCTCGCGTTCGAGCCGGCGGTCGACGGCCAGGTACACCGTCGCCATGCCGCCTCGCGCGATGCGCGAGACGACCTCGTACCGCCCGTCGACCAGGCGGCCGACGAGGGGATCGGTCGTCACGGTGGCCACGGGAGAGAGTCTAGGTGGCCCGACGTCGCGATCCGGTGAGCGCGGGCGCGCACGGCGTGGGTGTCGTGTGGAGGCACGCCGTAGGCTTGCCCGGTGACCGACCGTGACCCCAGCCCCCGCCCGACCCTCGACGACCTGGTCGGCGAGTGGCTGACCCTGCCCGACGTCGCCGAGGCGCTCGGCACCGACGTCGGCAAGGTGCGCCGCATCGTGCAGGAGCGCCGCGTCGTCGGCGTGAAGCGCGGCGAGCGCACGACGTTCCAGATCCCGGCCCGCTTCCTCGTGCCGCTGCACCTCGTCGACCCGGCGAACGCGGGCCGTCCGGACGAGAGCGGGCGGGTGGGCGTCCTGTCGAGCCTGCAGGGCACGATCGTCGTGCTCGCCGACGCCGGGTTCGACGACGCCGAGATCCTCGAGTGGCTGTTCAGCCCGAACGACGAGCTGGGTGAGCCCCCGTTCGACACGCTCCTGAGCGGGCACAAGGCGCGGGTGCGCCGCGTCGCGCAGTCCGAGCTCTGACCCGCTCGCCCGACCAGCCCGTCCGAGCCGCTCGGCCCCGCGTCAGGCGGTCCGCTCGACGGCGGCCCGCGCGAGCAGCCCGAGCATCGTGGCCCCGGGCTCGGCGAGCCCGGCGTCGGCGAGGGCCGACGACGCACGGTCGGTGAGCTCGGCGATGAGCGCCTCCACGGCGTCGCGCGCGCCGGTCTCGACGAGCACGGCGCGCAGGTCCTCAACCGTGCTCGCGTCGAGGTCAGGGTCGCCCAGGTGCGTGAGCAGGAGGTCGCGCTGCGCGGGCGTCGCGGCGGCGAGCGCGCGCACGACGAGCACCGTGCGCTTGCCCTCGCGCAGGTCGTCGCCCGCGGGCTTGCCCGTGACGCGCGCGTCCCCGAACACGCCGAGCACGTCGTCACGGAGCTGGAACGCCTCGCCCACGGGCAGCCCGAACGCGCTCGTCGCGGCGACGGCGTCCTCGTCGGCCCCGGCGAGCGCCGCGCCGAGCGCGATGGGGTGCTCCACGCTGTAGCGCGCCGACTTCGACCGGATCACGGCGCGCGCGCGCTCCTCGTCGGCCGCGGGGTCGTCGCCCCAGGGCAGCACCTGCGCCTGCACGTCGAGGTACTGCCCGACGATCACCTCGGTCTGCATGCGGCCGAAGACGACGCGCGAGCGGGTCGCGACGTCGGCGGGGAGGGCGTCGAGCGCGTCGCCCAGCTCGCGGTGGCTCGCGATGAGCGCGAGGTCGCCGAGCAGGATCGCCGTGTTCTCGCCGTAGCGGTCGGCGTCGCCGGACCAGCCGAGCCCGCGGTGCCGCGCGCCGAACGCGCGGTGCGCGGTCGGCCGCCCGCGCCGGGTGTCGGAGGCGTCCATGACGTCGTCGTGGAAGAGCGCAGCGGCCTGGAACAGCTCGAGCGCCGCGCCCGCACGGAGCGCGACCGCGCGGTGCGGGCCGTCCGGGTCGCCGCCGTGCGCGCGCCAGGACCAGTAGCAGAAGGCCGCCCGGAGGCGCTTGCCACCGGCGAGCAGCTCGTCCGTCGCGTCGGCGAGGGGGTCGGCGTCGGGGTGCGTGGAGGAGAGCTCCTCGCGCAGCGCCGCGGTCGAGACGTGCAGGGCCTCGTCGACCCCGGCGCGGACGCCCTCCCGGTCGACGAGCGCGCTCGGGCTCGGGTCGGTGACGCTCCGAGGGGCCCCCGGGTCGAGGGGCTCGGGCGAGGACGAGGTCGGCAGCGACGGGTTCGGCACGGGGGCAGCCTATGCGGTGCGGCACCTCGGCGGCGTCGTCCCACGGTCGGACCCGTCAGCCGGCCGCGACCTGCCCGCTGATCGTCACCAGCCGCTCGGTCTCGTCGTCGAACACGCCGACGGCCAGCGACTCGGTGGGGGACTCGGGGGCCGGCGTCCGGACGAACGTCGTGAGCGAGGTGAGCGCGCTCGGGACGCTCGAGGGCGACACCGCGAACCCGGCGGCGCCGAGCGCCTCGGTGTAGTAGGCGGTGAGCACGTCGACGGGCTCGTCCGAGCGCAGGTTGAGGGTGACGTCGACCAGCGTGCCGTCCTCGGACGGCCGGGCCGAGCTCGCGAGCACCTGGGCGCCCGCGGGGACCGTGACGAGCTCGGCCGGGAAGCCCTCCACGAGGTCTCCGACGGCGGAGTCCGCGTCGTAGCGGGGCAGCGGCGTGCCGGCGTCCCCCGCAGCCTCCTCGGCGGGGGACGCGGGCGTGCCACGGGGCCCGGCGGCCCCCTGGACGTCGTCCGGGCCCGCCTGGCAGCCGGCGAGCGCCGTGCCGAGCAGCGCCACGGCAAGGACGACGGCGGCCGCGTGGACGGACGGGGCCGCTCGCCGCGCGCGGGCTCGGGTTCGTGGTGGCACGCGCACACCGTAGTCACCCGGGCGTCTGCGAGCCACCACCGGCCTCGGGGGTGGACCACAGGCGGAGCGCGGGGTCGGGTCCGGGCCCCGGGCGTCCACAGCCGTCCGCCCGCCCGCCCCGCGCGCCGTCGAGACGGGCTGGGATGGGCGTCATGACCACCCTGATCCGGGCCCAGGGCCCGCGCGAGCTCCTCGCCTACGTCCCCTACCGGCTCGGCTACCGACCCCAGGACAGCGTCGTCCTCGTCGGGCTGCGACCGCCGCGCGGTCGGGTCGGCCTCGTCGTCCGGGTCGACGTCGCCGACCTCGCCGACCTGGAGCACGGCCCGCAGCTCGCGCGCTCCGTCGTCGGCCACCTCGCCGCCGACGGCGCGCAGCGGGTCGTCCTCGTCGTGTACACGGGAGCGCCGCTGCGGTCCGGCGGCGTCGGGACCGCCGTCGTGAGGGCCGCCGTCGAGCGCTGCCGGGAGGCCGTCGAGCCGGAGCACGGTCCGGTGGACGTCTGGGTCGTGTCGCCGAGCGGCTGGTACGCGCTCGACTGCGCCGAGGACGAGTGCTGCCCGCCGGGCGGGCGCCCGCTGCGCGAGCTCGAGTCCAGCGAGGTGGGTGCGCACATGGTGCTCGCCGGGGCCGTGCTCGCGGACTCGCGCGAGGAGGCGCTGCGGATCCCGCGCGCGGGCGCCGACGCGCGGCGGCGTGCGGCGCGCGCGGCCCGCCGGGTACGGGACCGCGCCCGCGAGGGCGGTCCTCCCGGCGCCGGGGCCGACCCCGACGCCGTCGCCCGCCGCGTCGAGAGCCTGGCCGAGTGGCGTGCGGCGGTCGCCCGCGCGGCCGCGCACGAGCAGGGGCGTGCCGAGAGCGGGGCCCGGGGCGCGGGGACCGGTGCAGGGCTGCCTCCGGCCACGGTCCTCGGCCGGCTCGCGGCCGGGCTCGAGGCGGTCCCCGTGCGTGACGCCGTGCTCGTCTCGCTCGTGTCCGGGACGGGCGACCTCGCGGACCGCACGGTCCGCGGCGGCGACGTCGACGCCGGGACGGCGCGCGCGATCGCGTCGATCGTCGACCCGGCGGCGGGACTGGCGCCGGACCCGGACGTGACCGGTCCCGCCCGCGCCGTGCTCGAGGCGGTCGTGGCCCACGCGCCGCGCGGGAGCACGGCCCCGGCGCTCACGCTCCTCGCGCTCGTCGCCTGGTGGCACGGGGACGGCGGCAGGGCGGGACGCCGGCTCGACGAGGCGCTCGCGGAGGACCCGACGTACCGGCTCGCCCTCCTGCTGTCGAGCGCGCTCGACGCCGGGGTCGCGCCGGGCTGGATCCGCGCCGACGTGTGAGCCGCGGCGCGCGGGTTCGGGTAGGTTCGACCGCAACACGACCTGCGGTCGCCGCCCGCGGCCGACCGCGCCCACGATCCGTTCCCGGAGGACACATGAGCGTCGTCGTCGCGCACCTGAGCACGCCCGAGGGTCGCGAGGCTCTCGACAGCGCGGCCACCGAGGCGGTCCGGCGCGGCACCGATCTCGTGGTCGTCGTCACGGAGGCGTCGACCTCGACGCCCGAGCTCGTCGCGGCGCACGAGGACGACCTGCGTCGGGTCGAGGAGCGGCTCGCGGGGACGGGGACGACGCTGCGGCGCGAGCAGGGGACGTCCGACCTCGCCGAGGACCTCGTGAGCGCCGCCGAGCGGGCCTCCGCGGACCTCATCGTCATCGGCCTGCGCCGCCGCAGCCCGGTCGGCAAGCTCATCCTCGGGTCGAACGCGCAGCGCATCCTGCTCGACGCGCCCTGCCCGGTGCTGGCCGTCAAGCCCGAGCGTGCGGGGGCCTGAGCAGGGAATCTTCGGGGGTACCGGGCCGTTGTACAGGCCAGGACCCGGGTGTCGAACGTCGCCGAGACGTGGTGTGCGGGCCGCCGCGAGGCGGTCAGGTCCGACCTCACCTCGTGTCGCGGCGTCCGGTGCACGGATCGCCGGTACAATATAGGTATCCGCCAGAGCCCGACGACTCACCGTGAGAGTCCACGAGAAGCCCGCACTTCACGGTTCACGTCCCCGCTCCGGCGGCCCTACCGCCCCCCATGATTGCCGAAAGGTCGGTTTGTGGCGCCCTCAACCCCGATTTCCGCACTCCCGCGAGAGTTCGAGCACCCCGCCCTGCAGGAGCTCCTGCGGCGCGGCAGCGCGAACGGTCGCGTCGACGCCGAGAGCTTCCGCACCGCGTGCGAGCAGGCCGCCGTCAACGACGCCAAGCGGCTGAAGGCGGTCTTCCGCGCGCTCGCGGGCGCCGGCGTCGAGGTCGACATCCCGACCACGACCAAGGTCGCTGCGGCGGCGTCCCCGCGCAGCACGACGACGGCGCGCACCAAGCCCGCGGCGGCGAAGTCCGCGTCGACGACCAAGCGCACGACGACCACCACCAAGGCCGCCCCGGCCGCCGAGGGCGACGCGGCCGAGGCCGCCCCGTCCACCGGCCCGGCGAAGCCCGCGGCGCGCAAGACCGCGGCGAAGACTCCGGCCAAGGCGAAGGCGACCCCCGCGCGCGCCAAGAAGAAGGACGACGACGAGGACGACGTCGAGGTCGAGGTCGAGGACCTCGAGATCGACGTGATCGAGGACGAGGAGGACGCGGCCGCGGACACGGGAGCGAAGAAGCCCGCCGCCGGTGCCGCGACCGAGGAGCCCGAGGAGACGGGCTTCGTCGTGTCGGACGCCGACGAGGACGACGCGCCGGTCCAGCAGGTCGTGACCGCGGGTGCGACGGCCGACCCGGTCAAGGACTACCTCAAGCAGATCGGCAAGGTCGCGCTGCTGAACGCGGAGCAGGAGGTCGAGCTCGCGAAGCGGATCGAGGCCGGCCTGTTCGCGGAGGAGAAGCTCGCGGCCGAGGGCGACGACCTGGACCGCAAGCTCAAGCGTGAGCTGCAGTGGATCGCGCACGACGGCAAGCGGGCGAAGAACCACCTGCTGGAGGCGAACCTGCGTCTGGTGGTGTCGCTGGCCAAGCGGTACACGGGTCGCGGCATGCTGTTCCTGGACCTGATCCAGGAGGGCAACCTCGGTCTGATCCGTGCGGTCGAGAAGTTCGACTACACCAAGGGCTACAAGTTCTCGACGTACGCGACGTGGTGGATCCGGCAGGCGATCACGCGCGCGATGGCGGACCAGGCGCGCACCATCCGCATCCCGGTGCACATGGTCGAGGTCATCAACAAGCTCGCGCGCGTGCAGCGTCAGATGCTGCAGGACCTGGGTCGTGAGCCCACGCCCGAGGAGCTCGCCAAGGAGCTCGACATGACCCCGGAGAAGGTCGTCGAGGTCCAGAAGTACGGCCGCGAGCCGATCTCGCTGCACACCCCGCTCGGCGAGGACGGCGACAGCGAGTTCGGTGATCTCATCGAGGACTCCGAGGCCATCGTCCCGGCCGACGCCGTGAGCTTCACGCTCCTGCAGGAGCAGCTCCACCAGGTGCTCGACACGCTCAGCGAGCGCGAGGCGGGCGTCGTCTCGATGCGGTTCGGCCTCTCGGACGGCCAGCCCAAGACGCTCGACGAGATCGGCAAGGTCTACGGCGTGACGCGTGAGCGCATCCGTCAGATCGAGTCGAAGACCATGTCGAAGCTGCGCCACCCGAGCCGCTCGCAGGTGCTGCGCGACTACCTCGACTGACGCGTCGCGGCGGGCGGCCGGTGCACGCCACCGGCCGCCCGCCGTCGTCGCACGACGAAGGCCCCGAGGAGATCTCCTCGGGGCCTTCGTCGTGTCTGAGGTCGTGCCGCCAGGACCGGGCGGTGGAGCCGGTCCCCGCGGTGGTGCGCTCCTGGCGCGGGACGGTGCTCGGCGGAGGGCGCGTCAGCGCGCGCCGTGCTCCGCGAGCAGCTTGTCGGTCTCGTCCTGGATGGACGTCGCGAGGTCGGTGTAGGCATCCGCGTGCGCCCGCGCGTGGTGGCCGCAGAACAGCAGCTCGCCGCTCGGCAGGACCACACGGACGTACGCCTGGGCCCCGCAGCGGTCGCAGCGGTCGGCCGCGGTCAGCGGTTCGGTGGTGGTCGTCGTAGCAGTCACGTGAACATCAAACCATCTGCTCCCGAGGATTCGTCCCGCCGGGGCCCGGGGTTCGCTACCCGCGAAGCGGAGCCGCGTCGTCGCGCAGCGGCCTCGCGGCGGGGGAGCGCAACGGTGTGGGCGCGCTCGTCTAGGCTTGCCGCCGTGACGACCACCTCCGCTGAGTCCAGCTACACCGCTCGGCACCTGTCCGTGCTCGAGGGCCTCGAGGCCGTGCGCAAGCGCCCGGGCATGTACATCGGCACGACCGACTCGCGCGGTCTCATGCACTGCCTCTGGGAGATCATCGACAACTCGGTCGACGAGGCGCTCGCAGGGAACTGCTCGAAGATCCGGGTGGTGCTGCACGCCGACTCGTCCGTGACGGTCGAGGACGACGGTCGCGGCATCCCCGTGGACATCGAGCCCAAGACCGGGCTGTCCGGCGTCGAGGTCGTGTTCACCAAGCTCCACGCGGGCGGCAAGTTCGGCGGCGGGTCGTACACCGCGTCGGGCGGTCTGCACGGCGTCGGGGCGTCCGTCGTCAACGCGCTGTCCGCGCGCCTGGACGTCGAGGTCGACCGCGGCGGCAAGACGCACCGCATGACCTTCCACCGCGGCGAGCCGGGCGTCTTCACGGACCCGAAGGCGGGACCGACGCCGGACGCCCCGTTCGAGCCGTTCGTCTCCGGGTCGGAGCTCGCCGTCGTCGGCAAGACGAAGCGCGGCGTCACGGGCACGCGCGTGCGCTACTGGGCCGACCGCCAGATCTTCCTCAAGACCGCCGTCTTCTCCTACGACGAGCTCGTCACGCGCGTGCGCCAGACGACGTTCCTCGTCCCCGGCCTCGAGATCACCGTGCGCGACGAGCGCGGCGTCCCGGGCACGCCGGGGGAGGACGGGCCGCACGAGGAGACGTTCGTGCACACGGGCGGGTCGGTCGACTTCGTCGACTTCCTGGCGCCGGACACGCCCGTCACCGCGACCTGGCACCTCACGGGCTCGGGGTCGTTCACGGAGACCGTCCCGGTGCTCGACGACCGCGGCCACATGACGCCGCAGGCGGTCCAGCGCGACTGCGAGGTCGACGTCGCGCTGCGCTGGGGCACGGGGTATGAGACCGAGGTCCGCAGCTTCGTCAACATCATCGCCACGCCCAAGGGCGGCTCCCACCTCGGCGGGTTCGAGCAGGGCCTGCTCAAGGTGCTGCGCAAGGCGGTCGAGACGAACGCGCGCCGCCTCAAGGTCTCGACGAAGGACGCGTCCGAGCGCATCGAGAAGGACGACGTCCTCGCCGGCCTGACCGCCGTCGTCACCGTCCGCCTCGCGGAGCCGCAGTTCGAGGGCCAGACGAAGGAGGTCCTCGGCACCGCGCCCGTGCGCGGCATCGTGTCGCGCGTGGTGGAGAAGGAGCTGAACGCCCTCCTCACGTCGACCAAGCGCGACGAGAAGACGCAGGCCGCGCTGCTGCTCGACAAGGTCGTGGCGGAGATGCGCGCGCGCATCACCGCGCGCAAGCAGAAGGAGATCTCGCGGCGCAAGAACGCGCTCGAGACGTCGTCCCTCCCGGCCAAGCTCGTCGACTGCCGCAGCGACGACGTCGAGCGCAGCGAGCTGTTCATCGTCGAGGGCGACAGCGCGCTCGGCACCGCGCGCCTCGCGCGCAGCTCCGACTTCCAGGCGCTCCTGCCCATCCGCGGCAAGATCCTCAACGTGCAGAAGGCGTCCGTGAGCGACATGCTGCGCAACGCCGAGTGCACCGCGATCATCCAGGTGCTCGGCGCCGGGTCGGGGCGGTCGTTCGACCTCGAGGCCGCGCGCTACGGCAAGATCGTGCTCATGACGGACGCCGACGTCGACGGCGCCCACATCCGCACCCTGCTGCTCACGCTCTTCTACCGCTACATGAAGCCGCTCGTCGAGGCGGGCCGCGTCTTCGCTGCCGTGCCGCCGCTGCACCGTATCGAGGTCATCGGTGCCGGGCGCCGCAAGAACGAGTACATCTACACGTACTCCGAGGCCGAGCTCGCCGCGACCCTCAAGAAGCTCGACAAGGCCGGGCGCCGCTACAAGGACGACATCCAGCGGTACAAGGGCCTGGGGGAGATGGACGCCGACCAGCTCGCCGAGACGACGATGGACCCCCGCCACCGCACGCTGCGTCGCGTCACGGCCGAGCACGCCGAGGCCGCGGAGCGCGTGTTCGAGCTGCTCATGGGCAGCGACGTCGCGCCGCGCAAGGAGTTCATCGTCGCCGGCGCCGCCGAGCTGGACCACGCGCGTATCGACGTCTGACGATGACCGACGGGCAGGACGCGCGTCGGGCGGGCGACCCCGACCTCGTCCGCCTGCTACGGCGCACCGTCCTGCTGGTCGCGGGGCTCAACCTCGCGTACTTCGTCGTCGAGCTCACGGTCGCGCTCGCGGCGGGTTCGGTCTCGCTGCTCGCCGACAGCGTGGACTTCCTCGAGGACACGGCGATCAACCTGCTCATCGCCGTCGCGCTCGGCTTCCCGCTCGCGCGGCGCGCGGTCCTGGGCAAGGTCATGGCGCTGCTCATCCTCGGTCCTGCCCTCTTCGCGGCCTGGGAGGCGGTGCAGCGCTTCGGCGACCCGACGGCGCCCCACGTCGTGCCGCTCGTCCTCGCCTCGCTCGGGGCGATCGTCGTCAACGGCGTGTGCGCGTGGCTCCTGGTGCGGGTCCGACACCACGGTGGGTCGCTGAGCCGGGCAGCGTTCCTGTCGGCGCGCAACGACGTGCTCGTCAACGTCGCCGTCATCGCGATGGGGCTCGTGACCGCGTGGACCGGCTCCGGCTGGCCGGACCTCGTGCTCGGGTGCGGGATCATCTTCCTCGCGTTCCACTCCGCCTACGAGGTCTGGGAGGTCAGCGAGGAGGAGCGGCTGGCCGCCAAGGCCGTCGCGGGCGAGGAGATCGGGTGACGGTGCGTCGTCCGACTGGCGGGCGTCCGGGCGCGGGTCGGCGCAGGCTCCGTACGCTGACGTCGTGACCCTCCGAACCCTCCGCGACGCCGCCGCGCGCCCGCTCACCGCCCTGACCGCCGTCCTGCTCGCCGCGGGCCTGCTAGCCGGGTGCTCCTCCACCGACGAGCCGGCCGCCGACGCCGCGTCGCCGTCCACGTCGACCGCGAGCGAGGAGACGAGCGCCCCGGCCGACGACGCGACGGACGAGGCGTCCGACGACGCCGAGGACGCGCCCGAGCTGTCGTACGAGGGGCGCGCGGGCACGACCGCGCTCGACCTGCTGCTCGAGGCGGACCCGTCCGCCCAGGTGACCGGCGAGGGCGGGAACGCGTTCGTCACGGCGATCGACGGCGTCGCGGCCGACCCGGACAGCGAGTTCTGGGCGCTGTACGTGAACGGCGAGATGGCTACCGTGGGAGCAGGATCCCTCGAGACCGAGGACGGGGACGAGATCACGTGGAAGCTCGAGACGTTCACCTCGTGACGGGTTCGCAGGCCTCGACGGTGACTCGCTGGTGGCGCCCGGCGCTCGTCGTGGCGCTCGCGGCGCTGGCCGTGGTCTGGCGCCTCGTGCGTGCCGACCTGGGCGCGCCCGCCAACCTCGAGCTCGTCACGGCCGCGACGTTCGCGGCGACGCTCCTGCTGCGCTCGCGCTGGGCGTTCGTCGTGCCGCTCGCCGTGACGGTCGTGTCCGACGTCGTGCTCGGCAACACCGCGATCGCGCTCTTCACGTGGAGCGCCTGGCTCGTGGTCGGGCTGGGCTCGCTGCTCGCGCGGAACACGACCGGCTGGCGCCGCGTCGGCGCGGGAGCCGCGTTCGGCGTCGCGGGCTCGCTGTGGTTCTTCGCGTGGACCAACTTCGGCGTCTGGTTCCAGGGGCGTGGCATCTGGTACCCGGCCTCCGTGGACGGACTCGTCGCGAGCTACGTCGCGGGTCTGCCGTTCCTGCGCACGATGCTGCTGGGCAACCTCGTGCTCCTGCCGCTGGTCGCGGCGGGCACGCTGCTCGTGGACCGGATCGAGGCCTCGCACGCGATGGTCGCGGTCCGTCCGGCGGGAGCCGCGGGGTAGCGTGAACCGTGCCGGACGGCCGCCCGGGCCGGGCGGCGACGGACCCTGGCGGGCATGAGGAGGCAGCCATGGCGCGACACCGCATCTTCGGGATCAGCTTCGCGAGCGTCTACCCGCTCTACGTGACCAAGGTGGAGCGCAAGGGGCGCACGACGGACGAGCTCGACCAGGTCATCGCCTGGCTCACCGGCTACGACGACGCCGGGCTCGCGGCGGCGATCTCGGACGAGATCACGCTCGAGGAGTTCTTCGACCGGGCACCGTCGATGAACCCGAACGCCTCGCTCATCACCGGGGTGATCTGCGGCGTCCGCGTCGAGGAGATCGACGACCCGCTCATGCAGAAGATCCGCTACCTCGACAAGCTCGTCGACGAGGTAGCGCGAGGGAAGAAGATGACCTCGATCCTCCGCGGGGAGACCGCGGCCGCCTCGTAGCGGCCGGCGGGTTCTCAGTCGAGCTGCTCCGCGATCCCCACGATGACGCCGCCCGGTCCGCGCAGGTAGCAGAGCCGGTAGACGCCCTCGTACTCGACGATCTCTCCCATCACCTCGCCGCCGTGGGGCCCGAGGCGCCGCACCGTGTCGTCGATGTCGTCGACGGCGAACATCACGCGGTGCAGGCCCAGCACGTTCGGCGGGGCCGTGCCCAGGCCGAGGTCGAGCGGCGCGGGCGCGTGGTACCGGGTGAGCTCGAGGCGCCCGTGCCCGTCGGGGACGCGCATCATCGCGATCTCCGACCGCAGGCCGTCGAGCCCGACGACGCGCTCGGCCCACCGCCCCTCGATCGTCATCCGGTTCTCGAGCTCCATCCCGAGCTCGGCGAAGAACGCGACGGCCGCGTCGAGGTCGTCGACGACGACCGCCACGTTGTCGAGTCGCTGGATCGTCATGGGCACGTCTCCTGAGGTCGGGTTCCTGGGTGCGGACTCGTAGGTCCGGGGTGCATGGGCTGCGAGCCGCCGGGCGCCGACGGGCTTTCGTGCCCGACGACGCTCTCCTGGATCAGGCGTCCTGCCCGACGCCGCGTCCCGGCTCGCTCATGTCGCCCGTCCCGGGTGTGCCGGCGGCGAGGCCGTAGCGCAGCAGGACGGTCCCGTTGGGGCTGGGTGCGGGCGGTCGAGGAGGGTGAGGTTGGTGGGGACGGCGCCGCCGTCGAACACGGTCTTGCCCGTGCCGAGCACGATGGGGTGCACCCACAGGTCGAGGCGGTCGAACAGCCTCTCCCGCAGCAGCGTCTGCACCAGGTCGAGGCTGCCGACGACCTTGACGTGCTCGTGGCGGTCGCGCACCTCGCGCACCGCGGCGGGCAGGTCCGGTCCGAGCAGCGTCGACCCGGCCCACGGAAGGTCCGGCGTGCCGCGCGACGCGACGTACTTGGGGATGCGGTTGAACAGGGCGGCGAAGTCGTCGTCCTGGCCGCCCTCCTGGAACGGCCAGTACGACGCGAAGATGTCGTACGTCCGCCGCCCGAGCAGCAGCGCGTCCGCGCCCTCGTACGCCGCGGCGATCTGCGCGCCCGCGACGTCGTCGATCAGCGGTGCCTGCCAGCCGCCGAACGCAAACCCTCCCTCCGGGTCCTCCTCCGGCCCGCCGGGCGCCTGCCCGACGAGGTCGAGGGTCGTGAACAGCTCGATCTCGATCGCTCCCATGGCCCGCTCCGGTGTGCTCGTCGTCTGGGTCGAGGGGTAGACCGGGGGCCGTCGAAGAACTCATCGCGCTCGCCCGGTCATGCATCTCCAAACCTGTGGACAACCCGTGCTCACGCCGGCGTGCCGTCTAGCGTTCGAGCCAGGAGCACACACGGCCTGGAGGATCATCTTGCACACCCTGCACTCGCACGCGACCACGACCGATGTCGCGGCACCGTTCCGGCGACCCGGCTGCGTCCGGCCGGAGGACATCGTCGGCCACGGGATCGCGGGCCTCGCCCTCGTCGGCCTGCTCGTTGCGCTGGGCGGCTGCGCCTTCCCCCTGGAAATCGCGACCGACGACGACTCGGGTGATGCGGCGCCGGCACAGAGCGAGAGCGCGCCGGCGACCTCCGCACTTCCCACGGACGAAGACTTCTCGATCGTCTCGGGCCAGCCGATCGGGACGCCATGCTGGTCCTACGAGGGTCCGCGGACGTTCGTGAACAACATCTCGTCCGACGACGAGGACCTGTGTCTGGGCGCGCTCGAACTCTGGGGCGAGGTCGTCGACGGCGCAGTGGTGCCGACGGGAGTCGGGGCGGTCTACGGCCAGGTGAAGGTCGAACCAGTGCGCGTCTCGACGTCCGACGCCTGGGGAGTCGGGACCGACCTCGACGGCGCCGTCGACGCCCTTGCGGACTCGTACTTCGCGGAGAACGGCACGATCCTCAGGCTGCACGAACCGACCACCCTCGGCGGTGTCCCGGCGAACATCACCCGGGTCGAAGGTACCCTCGCGGAGACGCGGACGAAGGCCTTCATCACCGCGTTCGCACCAGAGCCGTTCACGCCGGGCGGCGACGCGGTCCAGTTCTTCGTGATCGGGATCGTCACCCCCTACGACAACGGCGACGAACTCATCGAGCAGGTCGTGAGTACCTGGAGGTGGGCCTGACCTCCTGCCCGTGAACTCCGGAACCCTGAGGCTGTCAGACGCTGAAGTACTTCGCCTCGGGGTGGTGGAACACGAACGCGTCGGTCGACTGCTCGGGGTGGAGCTGGAGCTCCGCGGAGAGCTCGACGCCCACGCGCTCGGGGCGCAGGAGCTCGACGACCTTGGTGCGGTCCTCCATGTCGGGACACGCGGGATAGCCGAGCGAGAAGCGCGCGCCCCGGTACTCGAGCTTGAACATGCCCTCGACCTCGGTCGGGTCCTCGTCGGCGAAGCCGAGCTCGGCGCGCACGCGCGAGTGCCACATCTCCGCCAGCGCCTCGGTGAGCTGCACCGACAGCCCGTGCAGCTCCATGTACTCGCGGTAGTGGTTCCCCGCGAAGAGCTTCGCGGTGTGCTGGTCGACGCTCGCGCCCATGGTGACGAGCTGGACGGGCAGCACGTCGTACCGGCCGGTCTCCTCGACCCACGACCGCGGCTTGACGAAGTCGGCGAGGCACAGGTGTCGGTCGCGGCGCTGGCGCGGGAACGTGAAGCGCAACCGCTCGGTCCCGGGCTCTCCGCCCGACCCGCCGTCGGGCGCGCCGATCCCCGTGAGCCCGGCGCCGTGGTGCGCGACGACGACGTCGTCGCCCTCCGACCACACCGGGAAGTACCCGTACACGACCGACGGGTCGACGACGCCGTCGGTGCGGATCCGCTCGTACCAGGCGTTGAGCCGCGGGCGGCCCTCGGTCTCGACGAGCTCCTCGTAGGACGCCCCGTCGTCTCCCCGGCCCGGCTTGAGGCCCCACTGGCCCATGAACGTCGCGCGCTCGTCGAGGAACGCCGCGTACTCGGCGAGCTGGACGCCCTTGACGAGGCGCGTGCCCCAGAACGGGGGAGCGGGCACCGGGTTGTCGGCCGCGACGTCGGACCGCGCGGGCAGGTCCTCGACGGGCGTCTCGGTCACGGTGACCACGGCGTGCCGGCGCTTCTTCAGCGCGGGCAGCCCGACGGCGTCGGGCGACTCGCCGCGCGCGACGCGCACGAGCGGCTCCATGAGGCGCAGGCCCTCGAACGCGTCGCGCGCGTACCGGACGACGCCCGGGAACTGGCCCGCGAGGTCGTCCTCGACGTACGTGCGCGTGAGCGCCGCGCCACCGAGCAGGACCGGCCAGCGGCCGGCGAGCCCGCGCGACGTGAGCTCCGCGAGGTTCTCCTTCATCACGACGGTGGACTTCACGAGCAGGCCGGACATGCCGATGACGTCGGCGTCGTGCTCCTCGGCGGCCTCGATCATCGCGGAGATCGGCTGCTTGATGCCGATGTTCACGACCGTGTAGCCGTTGTTGGTGAGGATGATGTCGACGAGGTTCTTGCCGATGTCGTGCACGTCGCCGCGCACGGTCGCGAGCACGATCGTGCCCTTGGACCCGGTCGAGCCCTCGATCTTCTCCATGTGCGGCTCGAGGTAGGCGACCGCCGTCTTCATGACCTCGGCGGACTGCAGCACGAACGGGAGCTGCATCTCACCGCGCCCGAACAGGTCGCCCACGACCTTCATGCCCTCGAGCAGGTGGTCGTTGACGATGTCGAGCGCCTTGAGCCCGGACGCCATCGCGGCGTCGAGGTCCTCCTCGAGGCCCTTGCGCGCGCCGTCGACGATCCGCCGCTCGAGCCGCTCGCCGACCGGCAGCGCGGCGAGCTCCGCCGCGCGCTGGTCCTTGAGCGCCGCGGAGTCCACGCCCTCGAACAGCTCGAGCAGCCGGGCGAGCGGGTCGTGCACGAGGTTCCCCTCGTCGTCGTACCCCCGCCGGTCCCACACGAGGTCGAGCGCGGCCTCGCGCTGCTCGGCGGGGATCTGCGCGAGGGGGAGGATCTTCGCGGCGTGCACGATCGCGGAGTCCAGTCCGGCTTCGACGGCCTCGTGGAGGAACACCGAGTTGAGCACCGTGCGCGCCGCGGGGTTGAGGCCGAACGACACGTTCGACACCCCGAGCGTCGTGTGGATGCCGGGGTAGCGGCGCGTGATCTCGCGGATCGCCTCGATCGTCTCGATGGCGTCGCGGCGGGTCTCCTCCTGGCCCGTGGCGATGGGGAACGTCAGCGCGTCGACGATGATGTCGTCCACGCGCATGCCCCAGTCGCGCGTGAGCGTCTCGACGAGCCGGGTCGCGATCTCCACCTTGCCCGACGCGGTGCGCGCCTGGCCCTCCTCGTCGATCGTCAGCGCGACGACGGCCGCCCCGTGCTCGACGACGTGCGGCATGATCCGCGCGAACCGCGACGTCGGGCCGTCGCCGTCCTCGAAGTTCACCGAGTTCACGACGGCGCGCCCGCCCACGAGCTCGAGTCCCGCGGCGATGACCTCCGGCTCGGTCGAGTCGATGACGAGGGGCAGCGTGGACGCGCTGGCGAGGCGCGACACGACCTCGCGCACGTCCGCGACGCCGTCGCGCCCCACGTAGTCGATGCAGACGTCGAGCAGGTGCGCCCCGTCACGCGTCTGGGCGCGCGCGATCTCGACGCACTCGTCCCAGTTCTCTGCGAGCATCGCCTCGCGGAACGCCTTGGAGCCGTTCGCGTTCGTGCGCTCGCCGATCGCGAGGAACGACGCGTCCTGGTGCAGGTCCGTGTGCGAGTACAGGCTCGCGACGCCGTTCTCCCGCTCCGGGTGCCGCTCGACGACCGGCCGCGCGCGCACCGCCTCGACGACGCGGCGCAGGTGTTCGGGCGTCGTGCCGCAGCAGCCGCCCACGAGGCCCAGGCCGAACTCGGTGACGAACTGGGTGTGCGCGGTCGCGAGCTCGTCCGGCGTCAGCGGGTACGTCGCGCCGTTCGGGCCGAGCACCGGCAGCCCCGCGTTGGGCATGCACGTCACCGGGTTCTCCGCGTGCCGCGACAGGTGCCGCAGGTGCTCGCTCATCTCGGCCGGGCCGGTCGCGCAGTTGAGGCCGATCGCGTCGACGCCGAGCGCCTGGAGCGTCGTGAGCGCGGCCCCGATCTCGGAGCCCATGAGCATCGTGCCCGTCGTCTCGACCGTCACCTGGACGATGACGGGGACCTCGCGCCCGACGTCGCGCATCGCGTTCCGCGATCCCGTCACCGCGGCCTTGGCCTGGAGCAGGTCCTGGCTCGTCTCGACGAGGATCGCGTCGACCCCGCCCTCCAGGAGGCCTGCGGCCTGCTCGGCGAACGTGTCGCGCAGGTGCGCGTACGTCGTGTGCCCGAGGCTCGGCAGCTTGGTCCCCGGCCCCATCGAGCCGAGCACCCAGCGCGGCTGCTCGTCGGTCGCGAACGCGTCGGCCCGTTCGCGCGCGATCCTCGCCCCGGCCGCGGCGAGCTCGCGGATGCGGTCGTCGATGTCGTAGTCCGACAGGTTGGACCAGTTGGCGCCGAACGTGTTCGTCTCGATCGCGTCGACCCCGACCTCGAGGTACGCGTCGTGCACCGCCGCGATGATGTCCGGGCGCGAGACGTTGAGGATCTCGTTGCAGCCCTCGAGGCCCTGGTAGTCCTCGAGCGTCGGGTCCTGCTCCTGGATCATCGTGCCCATCGCGCCGTCGGCCACGACGACGCGCGTGCGCAGCGCGTCGGCAAGGGCCCGGGAACGGGCGTCGGCGAGGTCCTGGGGTACGACGATCGGCATGCTACGCAGCGTAGATCGCGCCTGCTCGGTCGTGGGGACCCGTCTCAGCGGACCGCCGTGCTCGGCGAGGGACGCCATCCCGACCGAGAGACGCACCTCGTCGTGCATCCCCCGCACCGCGGTGCATCACTGACGGGGTGACCGGGGACCGGGGAAAAGCGCGTGCCCGACGGCGCGGGCGCACCTACCGTGGTCGGCATGTCCTCTCGCGCGACCGACCAGGTCGAGAACCCGGCCCCCGCGACGCTCGCCCCGATCGTCGAGCGCGCCGCCGCGCCGTCGACCCTCCCGGCCGTGACCGCCGGCGACCTGACCTGGCGCCCCGCCGTGCCGGCCGACGCGCCCGCGCTGCTGGCCCTGCGCAACGGCATCGCCGAGGCGGACCAGGAGCCGTACCGCGAGACGATCGGCGAGGTCGAGGAGCTGTTCACCGCGCCGTGGCGCGACCTCGCGGCCGACTCGCTCGTCGGCGTCGAGACCGACGGGACGCTGCGCGCGTACGCGCTGGTCGACACCAACCCGGGCGACGCGAACACCGTGCGCGCGTTCCTCTGGGGCGGCGTCCACCCCACCCACCGCGGGCGCGGCGTCGGGCGCGAGCTGTTCGCCTGGGAGATCGCGCGCGGACGCCAGCTCCTCGCGGCGAGCGGCAAGGAGCTGCCCGCGCGCCTGCTCACCTACGGCGAGGACACCGACCCACCCGAGAAGGCGCGGCTCTACGCGCGCTTCGGGCTCGAGACCCGCCGCTTCTACGCCGACCTGCGTCGCGACCTGGCCACGCCCATCCCCGAGGTGCCGCTCGACGGGTCGCTGCGACTCGTCCCGTGGTCGACGGAGCTCGACGAGGCGACCCGCCTCGCGCACAACGACGCGTTCCGCGACCACTGGGGGAGCGAGCCCCGCACCGCCGAGGCGTGGACGCACGGGCGCAGCGAGTTCGCGCCCCAGTGGTCCTTCCTCGTGGTCGACGACGCGCCCGATGTCGACGCGCTCCTCGCCGACCCGACGACGGACGCCGAGACCGCCGCGGCCCTGCGCGCCGGCCAGCCGCTCGTCGTCGGCTACGAGATGGCCGGCCGCTACGACGAGGACTTCCCCGTGCGCGGCTACACGTTCGGCTACACCGAGATCCTCGGCGTGCGCAGCGCGTACCGGGGGCGTCGCGTCGCCGTCGCGGCGCTCGCGGCCGGGATGCGCGCGTTCGCCGCGGACGGCATGCAGTACGCCGCGCTCGACGTCGACACCGAGAACCCGTCCGGCGCGCACGGCCTCTACGCGAGCCTGGGCTACGAGAAGGTGACAGGCTCGCGCATGTACTCGATCGAGCTGTGACGACGGCCTGCGAGGTCGACCTGCCCGTCCGAGATCGACCCCGTGAGGGCCGATCTCGGGGCGGCCGGGTCGATCTCGGCTGGAGCGGTCAGAGGGTCGACGCGGAGAGGGCGTTGCAGTCCTGGAGGGTGCCACCGTTGTAGCCGATGGTGAACCAGCGCTGGCGCTGCTCGCTCGACCCGTGGGTCCAGCCCTCGGGGTTCACCTGACCGGTCGCGGCCTCCTGGATGCGGTCGTCGCCGACGGCGGACGCGGCGGACAGCGCGTCGTTCAGCTCCTGGTCGGTGATCGGCGCGAGGAACGTCACGCCGGTGTCCGGGTCGACGGTGCTCGCCGCGTGGCCCGCCCACATGCCGGCGAGGCAGTCGGCCATGAGCTCGATGCGCACGGAGTCGGACTGGGGACCGGTGCCCTGCCGGTTCGCCGCGTCCATCGCGCCGACGAGCTGCTCGATGTGGTGGCCGAACTCGTGCGCGACGACGTACATCTCCGCGAGGCCGCCGTCGTTGGCGCCGAACCGGCTCGTGAGGTCGTCGTAGAAGCCGAGGTCGATGTAGACGGTCTGGTCGGGCGGGCAGTAGAACGGCCCGACGGCGCTCGTCGCCGCACCGCAGCCCGTCGAGACCTGTCCGGTGAAGCTCACGACCTGGGGCAGGTCGTACGTGACGCCCGCCTGCTCGGGGAGCGCGTCGGCCCAGTACGCGTCGAGCGACTGCACGGTGCCGTTGAGGCGGCACTCGCGCGTCGTGTTCGCCTCCTCGGCCGTGCACGCGTCGATGTACTCCTGCTGGCCCTCGCCGTACGCGCCCGAGTCGGACCCGTCGCCGCCCGTGAGCGCGCTGAGGTCGACGCCGGTCTGGTTGCCGACGAACGCGATGAGCAGCGCGACGAGCACCGCCCCGATCCCGCCGCCCGCGATCATCGTGCCGCGCCGACCGCCGCCCTTGCGGACCCGCCCGCCCTCGAACGAGCCACCCTCCTGGAAAGTCACAGGTCAACGCTACCGCCGGGCCGTGCGCCAGGCGTCCTGGTGCGGGTGCCCGGCCGGCGCGAGCACGATCTCGGCGCCGAGCAGCGCCCTCGCACGCCCCTCCGGCGGAATGGGGTGGGACGCGACGGCGGGCCCCCGTAGAATCGACGAGGCCCGGACGCCGGGGAGCACGCACCCGGCCCCACGACGAGCCACCGGCCGACCGGCCGGGCGAGGGCCGTCGTCGGGCACCGCACCACCCGAGAGGACCCTCCCGTGATCACCGCTCACGGCGTCGAGCTGCGCGTCGGCGCCCGCGTCCTGCTGCACGAGGCGACCTTCCAGATCGCCTCGGGCGACCGGATCGGACTCGTCGGGCGCAACGGCGCCGGCAAGACGACCCTGACCAAGACGCTCGCGGGGGAGACCCAGCCGACGGCGGGGAGGATCACGCGCGGCAACGACATCGGCTACCTGCCGCAGGACCCGCGCACGGGCGACCTCGACGTCATCGCGATGGACCGGGTGCTCTCGGCCCGCAGCCTCGACAAGATCGTGCGCCAGATGCGCGAGACCGAGGGTGCGATGGCGAGCGCCGACGTCGAGACGCACGAGGCCGCCATGGAGCGCTACCCGAAGCTCGAGGCGCGCTTCCTCGCCGCGGGCGGCTACGCGGCCGAGAGCGAGGCGCACCGCATCACGAGCAACCTCGGCCTCGACGACCGGGTGCTCGGGCAGCCGCTGAGCACGCTGTCCGGCGGTCAGCGCCGCCGCATCGAGCTCGCGCGCATCCTGTTCTCCGGGGTCGAGACGCTGCTCCTCGACGAGCCGACGAACCACCTCGACGCGGACTCGATCATCTGGCTGCGCGACTACCTCAAGTCGTACGGCGGCGGGTTCGTCGTGATCTCCCACGACGTCGAGCTGCTGCGCGCGACCGTGAACAAGGTCTTCCACCTCGACGCGAACCGCGGCGAGCTCGACCAGTACAACCTCGGGTGGGACGCCTACCTCGCGCAGCGCGAGTCCGACGAGCGCCGCCGCCGTCGCGAGCGGCAGAACGCCGAGAAGAAGGCAGGCGCGCTGCTCGCCCAGGGCGAGAAGATGCGCGCCAAGGCCACGAAGGCCGTCGCCGCGCAGCAGATGATGCGCCGCGCCGAGAAGATGCTCGCGGGCATCGAGGGCGAGCGGCAGACCGACAAGGTCGCCAAGCTGCGGTTCCCCAAGCCGGCGCCGTGCGGCCGCACGCCGCTCACCGCGAGCGGGCTGTCCAAGGCGTACGGGTCGCAGGAGGTCTTCGCGGGCGTCGACCTCGCGATCGACCGCGGCAGCCGCGTCGTCGTGCTCGGCCTCAACGGCGCCGGCAAGACGACGCTCCTGCGCATCCTCGGCGGCGTCGAGCAGCCGGACACGGGCGAGGTGCACCCGGGCCACGGCCTGAAGATCGGCTACTACGCCCAGGAGCACGACACGCTCGACATGGACGCGACCGTCGTCGAGAACCTGCGCCACGCCGCGCCCGACCTCACCGACACGCAGGTGCGGTCCGTGCTCGGGTCGTTCCTGTTCTCCGGCGACGACGCGGACAAACCGACCAAGGTGCTGTCCGGCGGGGAGAAGACGCGCCTCGCGCTCGCGACGCTCGTCGTCTCGGCCGCGAACGTGCTGCTCCTCGACGAGCCGACGAACAACCTCGACCCGGCGTCGCGCGCCGAGATCCTCGGGGCGCTCAAGACGTACGAGGGCGCGGTCGTCATGGTCACGCACGACGACGGCGCGGTCGAGGCGCTCGAGCCCGAGCGCGTCCTGCTGCTGCCGGACGGCGACGAGGACCTGTGGAGCGACGACTACGCGGAGCTCGTCTCGCTGGCCTGAGCGGGCGGTCGGTCCGGCGCGGTCTCACGGCCTGCGCCGAGCTGGGCGTCGACGAGGGCGTCCTCCTCGTCCTCGGCGCTCGGCCGGCGGCTGCGCGGCTCACGCCGTGCGCGGGTGCCGGCGGGATCCCGGGCGGCGAGCAGGTCGCCCGCGGTGAGCGTCGTCTCCTCGCCGCGCGCGTCCCGACGGTCGCGGCGGACGAGGAGCCAGAAGCCGGCGACCGCGCCGATCGCGAACACGCCCCACTGGAACGCGTACGACAGGTGCGACCCCGGGTCGGTGTCGGGCTTGGGCAGCGCCTCCAGCGTCTCGGCCGCGGGCGGCACCTCCGTGCGGAGCTGGCCGTACGCGCCGACGGTCCGGCCCTCGGCCCACGCGGCGCCGTCGGGCCCGGCGGCGAGCACCTGGTCGGTGGCGACCGCCTGGACCTGCCCGTCGGGAGCGTCCCGGCCCGACGGCGGCTCGTCGCCGCGCAGCGTCACGGTCGCCTCGACCTCGCCCTCCGGGGGCACGGGGACGTCGCCCGGCGTGACGGCGTCGCTGCCGAGCGGCACGAACCCGCGGTCGACGACCACGACGAGCCCGTCGGGCGCGGACGGCGTGGGGTTCGTCACGAACGGGACGAGCACGTGAAAACCGGGGCTGCCGCCGACGGGGCGGTTGCGCAGGAGGACGGTCGCGTCGGTCTCGTAGCGGCCCACGAGCGTCACGGGACGCCAGAGGTCGGCCTCGTCGAGCGTGGCGCCCGGACCGTCGAGGACCTCGTCGACCGGGACGGGCTCGGACGTGTAGTTCGTCTCGATGCGCTCGATCTCCGCCTCGCGCGAGACGTACCGGTTCCACTGCCAGCGCCCCGCCACGAGGCACAGGGCGACCAGGACGACCACCCCGACCGCGAGGGTCACCCACTGGCGCGGCGTGCGCGGCTGGTGGGCCTCCGCGGTGGCGCGCTCCGGCGTCGGGCCTGCCGGGGCGCCCGACGCCGGGCCCGACGGTGCAGCCTGCGTCACGGGGCCGCCCGGCGCTCGAGCTCGTCGACCGGCACGGTCGTGCGCCAGAACGAGCGGGCGCCGAGGAACGTCTCTAGGTGCTCGCGGTGCGCGTCGCACGCGAGCCAGACCTTGCGCCGCTCGGGCGTGTGGATCTTGGGGTTGTTCCACAGCAGCCCCCACGCGGCCGACTCACGGCAGCCCTTGGCGCTGCACACCAGGTCCTCCTCGCCGACGGGGTCGGCGAGGCCCAGCACATCGGTCACCGGTCGTCCTCCTCGTGGTCCTGCGGATCGCGCGGTCCTGCGCCGGCGATCCCGTGGGATCCCGGCACCCCGGCCGCGGGCAGCGCGCGGTGCTCCATCGGCGAGGTGTCGTACTGGGCCTGGTCGCGCCCGGCGTTGGCGATGAGCACCGCGCTGTACGGCAGGACGATCGCCGCGGCGGCGAACACCCAGGTCAGCCAGCTCGGCGCGACGAGGATCGCGGCCACGAAGCACACGATGCGGATACCCATCTGGATGAGGTACTTGCGCTCGCGGCGCGACTGGTCGGCGGCCAGGGGCTCCGGGGCCGACGTGATGCTCGGGACCGCCTCGGCCGACCTCCGGGCCGTGCGTCGTGTGCTCACCCGTCCAGTCTACGTTTGTCGGGACCCCACAAAGTGTGGGGGAGCGGTGTGACCTCGCCGTACCGCGCACGGCGGGGCCTGCGCACGGTACGGTCGGTGCGGCGCGTTCGCGCGGCTCCGTCACGAGCCCGCACGGGCCCCCTGGCACCGGCCGTGCGGGACCCGTCCCCGGCCGCCGTCCCACCCGACCGTCCCGAGGAGCCGCACCGTGTCCGAAGCCACCGCACCCGCCCCGCGCACCGTCGTCGTCACCGGCGCGAACCGGGGGATCGGCCGTGCCATCGCCGAGCGGTTCGTGGCGAACGGCGACCGCGTCGCGACCGTCTACCGCGGCGGCGACCTGCCCGACGGCGTGCTCGGTGCCGTGGCGGACATCACCGACACCGCCGCCGTCGACGCCGCGTTCACCGAGATCGAGAAGGAGCTCGGGCCGGTCGAGGTGCTCGTCGCGAACGCGGGCGTGACGCACGACCAGCTCCTGCTGCGCATGACCGACGAGGACTTCGAGTCCGTGATCGACGTCAACCTCACCGGCACGTTCCGCTGCGTGCGCCGCGTGAGCAAGGGCATGATCCGGCTGCGGCGCGGACGCATCGTGCTCGTGTCGTCGGTGATCGGTCTGTACGGCGGCGCCGGGCAGGTCAACTACGCGTCCTCCAAGGCGGCGCTCGTCGGCATGGCGCGCTCGATCACGCGCGAGCTCGGGTCGCGCAACATCACGGCGAACGTCGTGGCGCCCGGGTTCATCGACACCGCGATGACCGCCGAGCTCCCCGAGGAGCGCCAGGCCGCGTACAAGGCCGCGATCCCCGCCGGGCGCTTCGCGCAGGCCGACGAGGTCGCCGGGGTCGTGCAGTTCCTCGCGTCCGACGACGCCGCGTACGTCTCCGGGGCCGTCATCCCCGTCGACGGCGGTCTCGGCATGGGTCACTGACCCGACGCGCGTCCGGGCCACGGTCACTCGTGCGCCCGCGCCCGCTCTCTTTCGGTACGCTCAGCCTCAGCGCGCCCGCACGGCGGGTGCACGACGGAAGGAAACCGATGGGTCTGCTCGACGGCAAGAAGCTCCTGATCACGGGAGTGCTCACCGACTCCTCGATCGCGTTCCACGCGGCGCGCCTCGCGCAGGAGGAGGGGGCCGAGGTCGTGCTCTCCTCGTTCGGCCGCCAGATGAAGCTCACGCAGGCCTTCGCCAAGCGCCTGCCCGTCGAGGCGCCCGTCGTGCAGCTCGACGTGACGAACGACGACGACCTCGCCGGCCTGGCCGACGCCCTCCGCGAGCACACCGACCGCCTCGACGGCGTCGTGCACTCGATCGGCTTCGCCCCGCAGAGCGTCATGGGCGGCAACTTCCTCTCGGGCACCTGGGAGGACGTCGCCACCGCGCTCCAGGTCTCGACGTTCTCCTACAAGTCGCTCGCGGTCGCCGCGAAGCCGCTCATGACCGACGGCGGGGCCGTCGTGGGTCTCACCTTCGACGCGCAGTTCGCGTGGCCGGTCTACGACTGGATGGGCGTGGCGAAGGCCGGCCTCGAGTCCGCGAACCGCTACCTCGCGCGCGACCTCGGCCCCGACGGCATCCGGGCCAACCTCGTCTCCGCGGGCCCGATCCGCACGACGGCCGCCAAGTCCATCCCCGGCTTCGAGCAGATGGAGGACGGCTGGCCCAAGCGCGCGCCCCTCGGCTGGGACCAGACGACGGCGGAGCCCGCCGCGCGCGCGGTCGTCGCGCTCCTGTCCGACTGGTTCCCGGCGACGACCGGTGAGATCGTGCACGTCGACGGCGGCGTGCACGCCATGGGGCAGTGACTCAGGAGGAGAGCATGGGCGCGGAGACCATCGACGGCGGCGTGCGCCGCCTCGTCCTCCTGCGCCACGCCAAGGCGGAGCCCGGCGGCGGGAGCGTCGACGATGTGCTGCGCCCCCTCGCGCTCAACGGGCGGCGCCAGGCGGGCCGGGTCGGCGGCGCGCTGCGCGAGACGGGGCTCGTCCCCGAGCGCGTGCTGTGCTCGTCGGCGCTGCGCACGCGCCAGACCTGGGAGCTGCTCGCCGCCCACCTGGGCGACGTCGACCCCGACGTCGTCGTGAGCGACGACCTCTACGCGGCCGACGTGACCGACGTGCTGGACCTCGTCCGGTCGACGGACTCGCGCGTGCGCACGCTGCTCGTCGTCGGGCACGAGCCCACGATGGCGGCGACGGCGTCGCACCTCGCAGACCCGGCGTCCGACGGTGGGGCGCTCGCCCAGGTGCGCGTCGGCGTGCCGACGGCGACCTACTCCGTCCTGGAGTCCGCGACGGCCTGGGACGCCTGGGCGCCCCGCAGCGCGCTGCTCACCTACGTGGGTCGCCCGTCCTGACGGTCGCGCCCTGCTCGTGACGCGAGAGAGCCCTGGTCCGTGCGGACCAGGGCTCTCTCGCGTGGCCGTCGCGGCTCAGCGGGTGGCGTCCACCCGGTCGACGACGTCGAGGACGGCGTCGATGCGCGGCCCGTCGACGCCGTAGGGGGCCTGCGCGCGCACGACCGGCTTCGCGGCGAACGCGACCCCGATGCCCGCGGCGCCGATCATGTCGAGGTCGTTCGCACCGTCGCCCACGGCGATCGTCGCGCTCATCGGCAGGCCGAGCTCGGCCGCGAACTCGCGCAGCGCGACCTCCTTCGCGGCGCGGTCCACGACCGGGCCGGTCGTGCGACCGGTGAGCCGACCGTCGGCGACCTCGAGCCGGTTCGCGCGGAAGCGCGTGATCCCCAGCTCCGCCGCGAGGTCGGCGACGATCTCCTCGAAACCGCCCGACACGAGCCCGACCTCCCAGCCGCGACGGCGCGCCTCGGCGACGAGCTCGCGCACGCCCGGCGTGAACGTCGCGCGGGCGCGGACGTCGGCGAAGGCCTCGACGGGAACCCCGGCGAGGGTCGCGACGCGCTCGCGCAGCGACGCCCCGAAGTCGATCTCGCCGCGCATCGCGCGCTCGGTCACCTCGGTGACCTCGGCGCGTGTGCCCGCGTGGTCGGCGAGCAGCTCGATGACCTCCTGCTCGATGAGCGTCGAGTCCACGTCCATGACGAGGAGCCGGACGGGGCCGCTCGTGGGGTCGGGGGTCACGCGGGGGCTCCTCGCGGTGTCGGTCTCGTCGACGCCCGGGCCGGGCGCCTCGGCGGGCGCGTCGTCGGGCAGCGCGGCGCGGACGGCGTCGGGCACGACGCCGAGGGAGGACGGTGTCACTCGACGACCGTCCCCTTGGGGACGACGGTGATACCGGACTCGGTGACCGTGAACCCGCGGGCGCGGTCCTGCTCCGGGTCGAGCCCGATGCGCGCCTGCTCGCCCACGACGACGTTCTTGTCGATGATCGCGCGGTGGACCTGCGCGTGCCGGTGCACCTGGACGCCGTCCATGAGCACGGAGTCCGAGACGGACGACCACGAGTGCAGGTAGGTGCCGGGAGAGAGGACCGATCCGACCGCCGTCGCGCCCGAGATGATCACGCCGGGGGAGACGATCGAGTCCGCGGCGTGCCCGAGGCGCCCGCGGCCCGCGTGCACGAACTTCGCGGGCGGCAGGCCCGTGTAGCCCGTGTGCAGCGGCCACTCCTCGTTGTAGAGGTTGAAGACCGGCGTGACGGCGATGAGGTCCTTGTTCGCGTCGTAGTACGAGTCGATCGTCCCCACGTCGCGCCAGTAGTCGCGGTCGCGGTCCGTCGAGCCGGGGACGTCGTTGCGGATGAAGTCGTAGACCGCCGCCGTGCCCTTCTCGACGAACGCGGGCACGATGTCGCCGCCCATGTCGTGGCGCGAGTCCGCGTTCGCGGCGTCCGACGTCACGGCCTCGACGAGCGCGTCGGTGTCGATGACGTAGTTGCCCATCGACGCGAGCACCTCGTCGGGCGAGTCCGCGAGGCCGACCGGGTCCTTGGGCTTCTCGCGGAACGCCGCGATCTTCGTCGGGTCCTTCGGGTCGGTCTCGATGACGCCGAACTGGTCCGCCATGGAGATCGGCTGCCGGATGCCCGCGACGGTGAGCTGCGCGCCCGACTCGACGTGCGCGTCGACCATCTGGGAGAAGTCCATGCGGTACACGTGGTCCGCGCCGACGACGACGACGATGTCCGGCCGCTCGTCGTCGATGATGTTGAGGCACTGGTAGATCGCGTCGGCGCTGCCGAGGTACCAGTGCTTGCCGACGCGCTGCTGCGCGGGCACCGGCGCCACGTAGTTGCCCAGGAGCGACGACATGCGCCACGTCTTGGTGATGTGCCGGTCCAGGCTGTGGGACTTGTACTGCGTGAGCACGATGATGTGCAGGTAGTGCGAGTTCACCAGGTTGGACAGCGCGAAGTCCACGAGGCGGTAGATGCCCCCGAACGGCACCGCGGGCTTGGCCCGGGACGCGGTGAGCGGCATGAGGCGCTTGCCCTCGCCCCCGGCGAGGACGATGGCGAGGACTCGTGGTGCGGCGGCCATGCCCAGACGGTAGCCCCTCGGGGCGGCACCACGCAGCAGGGACCCGCATCGTGGGCGCGGCGCGTCCGCGCCGTCCGCACCGGCGGTCATCGCGGGACCGTGGCGGGCGACTCGGCTACGGTGTGGCGCGTGAGAGTGGACCTGCTGACCCGTGAGTACCCGCCGCACGTCTACGGCGGCGCCGGCGTGCACGTCGCCGAGCTGTCCGCGGTCCTGCGCCGCCACGTCGACGTGCGCGTGCGCTGCTTCGACGGCCCGCGCGCCGAGGACGACGTGACCGGCTACTCGGTCCCGGGCGTCCTGTCCGGTGCGAACGCCGCGCTCGGGACGTTCGGCGTCGACCTCCAGATGGCCGACGACGTGGCAGGCGCCGACCTCGTGCACTCCCACACCTGGTACGCGAACCTCGGCGGCCACCTCGCGGGCCTCCTGCACGGCGTCCCGCACGTGCTCTCCGCGCACTCGCTCGAGCCGCTGCGCCCGTGGAAGGCCGAGCAGCTCGGCGGCGGGTACGCGCTGTCGTCCTGGGCCGAGCGCACCGCGTACGAGGGTGCGGCGGGGATCATCGCCGTGTCCGGTGGCATGCGCGACGACATCCTGCGGGTCTACCCGCAGGTCGACCCCGCGAAGGTCCACGTGGTGCACAACGGCATCGACCTCGACGGCTGGCGGCGTCCGGAGTCGGAGACGCAGCGCGGCGGCGCGGACGGGGTCGTGCGCGCCCTCGGGATCGACCCCGACCGTCCCGCCGTCGTGTTCGTCGGCCGGATCACGCGCCAGAAAGGCCTGCCGTACCTGCTGCGCGCCGCACGCTCGCTGCCCGACGACGTCCAGCTCGTCCTGTGCGCCGGCGCCCCCGACACCCCGGAGATCGCCGCCGAGGTGAGCGGCGCCGTCGCCGAGCTGCAGAAGGAGCGCAGCGGCGTCGTCTGGATCGAGCAGATGCTCCCGCGAGCCGAGCTCGTCGCCGTGCTCGCCGCGTCCACCGTGTTCGTCTGCCCGTCCGTGTACGAGCCGCTCGGCATCGTCAACCTCGAGGCCATGGCGGTCGGCCTGCCGGTCGTCGGGACCGCCACGGGCGGCATCCCCGAGGTCGTGGACGACGGCGTCACGGGCCTCCTCGTGCCCATCGACCAGGCGGACGACGGCACGGGCACCCCGCTGGACCCCGACCGGTTCGTCGCGGACCTCGCGGCCGCGCTGACCCAGGTCGTGAGCGACCCCGAGCGCGCCGCCGAGATGGGCCGTGCCGCGCGGCAGCGCGTCGAGGACCACTTCGCGTGGGACGCGATCGGCGAGCGCACGCTCGACGTCTACCGGACGGTGCTGGAGCGGTCGTGACCACCGCGGGAGCCGGCCGGGTCGACGAGGCGTCGCGCCTCGTCGCCGCCGCGCCCCGCGACGTCTACCGGGCCCTCGTCGACCGGGACGCGCTCGCCGCGTGGCTCCCGCCCGACGGCATGTCGGGCCGTTTCGAGCGCTTCGACCTGCGCCCCGGCGGCGGCTACCGCATGGTCCTCGCCTACGACGACCCGCAGGCCGACCCCGGCAAGACCGGCGAGGGGACCGACGTCGTCGACGTCGCGATCGTCGACCTCGTCCCCGGCCGGAGGGTCGTGCAGCAGGTCGACTTCGCGTCCGACGACCCGGCGTTCGCCGGGACCATGACGATGACCTGGACCGTCGAGCCCGCAGACGACGGCGCCCGTGTCACCGTGCGGGCGACGGGCGTGCCGTCGGGCATCTCCCCGGAGGACCACGCCACCGGGATGGCGTCCTCCCTCGCGCACCTCGACGCGCACGTGACGTCGCGCTCCTGACGGCGCGCGCACGGGGTGCGGGTGCCCGAGTGGTCGGCGAGTCGTGAGACGTGGCCCTCCGGCGCGCTCCACGAGGGGCCACGTCTCGCTTCTCACCCCGCGCCACCGGGCGACGTCGATCGTGACCCGCCGGTCCGTGCGTCCGGCTGACCGAATCGCCGGGGAGCGGGGCGACGAACCTCCGTTGTCCACAGGGCGGGACGCGCGGTTCCGTCGGCGGTGCGGTTTCGCTAGGTTGCTGGGCAGCCCGCGCGCCCCGTCGGTGTGGCGTGCGGGGTGGTTCGCATCGATCTGCAGGGGGTCTCGTGCGTCGTTCTCGTGTGCTGTCCCGTGCCCGACGGCGGTCGCTCGTCGTGGGCGTCGTCGTCGCGATGGGGTGCGTGGTCGCCGGGTGCACCGGTGGTGGTGGCCCTGGTCCGTCACCGTCGGTCGACGAGCCGGTCGTGCCGTCGCCGGCGGAGTCCCCCGCGCCGACGCCTGGCGAGACCGGACCGGTGAAGCCGGAACGTCCCGCGGCGATGGACCGCGACGACGCCGAGGGTGCCGCCGCGGCGGCGGAGTACTTCCTGTCGTTGTACGCGTACGTTCTCGCGACGGGTGACACCGCCGAGTGGGACGCGATGACGTGGGCCGAGACGTGCACGTTCTGCACCAGCGTTCGCGACCGGGCGAGCGACGTGCGTGCAAACGACGACTCGTTCACGGGAGCCGGAATCGAAGTGACTAACCCAAACGTGGGTGCATACGACGACTTCGTTGGTGGGTTTCCAGTCTTGTTCGACTTCGTGCAGTCGCCTCACAAGCGTGTCGCAGTGGACGGCTCGATTGTCTCGGAGGATCAAGGGGCAAGCGGAAGGCTGCAGATCGACATGAAGCACCTGGCTGATGGCTGGCTCGTTCTCGCTGTGACGAGTGCCGAATGACCGCGCGACTACTTGCACTTGCTGGCCTCGTTGGTGCGATCGTTGCGAACGTTGCACCCCCAGACGGAACACGGGACGCGGAGATCTGGGGTGAACTGGGCGGCAGCAAGGCGATAGTCCACGGTACGGCGGCGCCGAATGGTGGGGCGGAGTACGTGCCCGCGGCGGCGGACGGTGGTCCGGCGTCGGAGGCGTACCGGCGCGGGCCGGCGTACCGGTGCTACGACGGTGACCATGCCACGACGCTGCCCGGGCTGGTGCCCGCGTGCCCGGACGGGCAGAACGCGGCGGGGTTCGACCCCGGGTGCACCGCGGACCAGGTCGCGTTGGAGCCGTTGTTCCGCCAGACCTGGACCAACACCACGGACGGCACCCGGACCGCGGTCTCGGGCTGGGAGCTCGTCGCCGACGCGTCCTGCCTCGGCGCCGTCGACCTGGCCGGCGAGGCCGAGGCGGCGTTCCGCACCCTGACCATCGCGCCGTCGCCGATCGTGGTCCAGCCCCCGGACGGGTGGACCCTGGTCAACGTCCCCACCATCACCTACACCCAGCCCGGGGAGCAGACCCTGGACACGACCCTGCTCGGCATCCCCGTGCAGATCCGCGCCACCCCACGCTCGTACGCGTGGGACTACGGCGACGGCACGCCCCCGGTCTCCACGACCGACCCCGGCGCCGCCTACCCGCACCACACCGTCGCGCACACCTACGACCAACCGGCCGAGCAGGTCCAGATCACGCTCACCACGACCTGGTCCGGACAGTTCCGCATCACCGGCACCACCACCTGGACCGACGTCACCGGCACCGCGACCACCACCAGCACCGCCGACCCGCTGCGCGTCTACGAGGCCCGCTCCCGCCTCGTCACCGACAACCTGCCCGACTGACGCGGCCACCCACCCGCGGCCCCACCGCAGAGGCCCGGACGGCCGATCGACGTCGGCGCCAGCAGCAGGTCCGCTACCGCGACCGGAACGTCGTCGAGCGCTACGTCAACGAGCTCAAGGGGTGGCCCGGCATGCGATCCGAACCGACGGGCTCGCCCGCAACCGCCGCGCCGCGATCGCCCTCGCCGCCACCTCGACCTGGCGACGCACCATCTCACCGTGACGCACCTCAGAGCAGGTCGTTCTCCGCCTCTTCGATGGGGCCGCTCCACCATGAGTCCGGCCCGGTCGCGGTGCGATCGATCGCGTGCAGCCGCTTTCGGAGCTTCCTCAGCCGTGTGCGGTGAGAGAGGCCGTTGCGTGCTGGGAGGACGCGGGGAGGAACCTGCCCCTCCTGGAATGCACGAAGACGCTCCGCGGCCTGTTCAGCCGTCATCGTCACCGGTGTCGGGGCAGGCGGCCCGGAGCCGAGATACTCTGCGAAGGCCTCCAGGAAGCCCTCGGTGGCCCTTCGGTCGCGGTTGAGCGGGGAACACTCGCCTGTCGCGACATCGCACACCGATGTCGTCCCGTCGCTGTCCTCCATGACCAGAAACTCCCCGTCGTGGACACTGCCGATCTCGCGAGCCCCGGAAACGACGTCCGTTCTCACCGTCGCCGGGTAGAGGTGGATACCGAACAGATGCTCCTCGCGCACGCCCTCAATTCTATCGGGATGGACCGCAACGACTTTCAGCCCCGCGGCACCACATCGATCAACGCACCCTGGGCCTGCGTGCCCGGGCGCCGCACCCTCGTGAGATCGACCCCAACGTTCGAGATCGACCCTCTGGGGGTCGATCTCACGACGCACGGGTCGATCTCGCGGAGCGTCAGGAGGCGGCGATCCAGAGGGTGGCGGCGCCGAGAGCGTGGCGGGAGGCGCGGTCGACCTCGCGCAGGGCGGTGGAGCGCTGGTCGGCCTGCCAGAGGTTGACGGACCCGCCGTCGTCGGCGGTGGCCAGGTCGACGATGGCGCGCAGGCGGGCGGCCTGGGTGAGCACCTGGACGGCGCGCGGCGGGACGGACGCGGGGAGCTGCCAGGCGGGGACGCCGCCCGCGCGCAGGTCCGCGAGGGCGCCGGCGGCGTCGTCGCGCCAGCGCGCGACGTCGAGCTCGTCGAGGGCGCGGGTCGCGAGGAGCAGCGCGGTGCGCAGGTCGCGCTCGGCCTCCGCGAGCGAGCCGAGCGCGCCGAGCGCGCGCGTGCTCCACGGTCCCACCGACGTCACGTGCCACGTCACGAGGTGGCCCGGCTCGAGGTCGCTGCCGAACTCGGTGACCTCCGGGACGAGCGCCCACGAGCCGGACGACGTGGTGACCACGACGCACTCTCCGGCGTCGGTCGCGCGCGCGGCGGCCTCCGGCGGGACGCCGCCGACGTCGCCGGGGACCGGAGCCAGCGCGACGACCTCGCGCGCGTCGCCGGCCCACGCCCCGGCCAGGTCCTCCAGGCGGAGATCGCCCAGCGCCCCGGACACGACGTGCGGCTCGTCGTCGCGCTGCACGGCGCGGAGCAGGCGGGCCAGCCCGTCGTCGTCGCCCAGGCGCGCCGCGCGCAGCCAGAGCGCGAGGAGCGCGCTGCGGGGGAGGGCGCCAGTGCTGGACGCGGAGCCGGGACCGGAACCCGGGCCGGTCGCGTCGTGCGGGCCCTCGGACGAGTGTGAGACCACGTCGGCCAACCTATAGGGTCGGTGACCATGAGCGCGGTTCTCGACCTGAAGGGCGTCACGGTCCGCCGTGACACCAAGACCATCCTCGACGCGGTGGACTGGCAGGTGAACGAGGGCGAGCGGTGGGTCGTGCTGGGCCGCAACGGCGCCGGCAAGACGACCCTGCTGCAGATCGCGTCCGCGCGCATGCACCCCACCGCGGGCACGGCGGACATCCTCGGCGAGCGGCTCGGCCGCGTCGACGTCTTCGAGCTGCGCCCGCGCATCGGCCTCGCCTCCGCGGCGCTGGCCGAGCGGATCCCGGGTGACGAGACGGTGCGCGACGTCGTCCTGACGGCCGCGTACGGCGTCACCGGCCGCTGGCGCGAGGAGTACGAGGAGTTCGACGCGGAGCGCGCGAGCGACCTGCTCGCGGCGTTCGGCGTCGACCACCTGGCGGACCGCCTGTTCGGCACCCTCTCGGAGGGCGAGCGCAAGCGCACCCAGATCGCGCGGTCGCTCATGACCGACCCCGAGCTCCTGCTCCTCGACGAGCCGGCCGCGGGGCTCGACCTCGGCGGGCGCGAGGAGCTGGTCGGCGCGCTGTCCGAGCTCGCGGGCGACCCGGCGTCTCCCGTGCTCGTGCTCGTCACGCACCACGTCGAGGAGATCCCGCCCGGGTTCACGCACCTGCTGCTGCTCAAGGACGGTGTCGTGCACACGGCCGGCCCGGTCGAGGAGGTCCTCACGGCCGAGAACCTCAGCGACGCGTTCGGCCTGCCGCTCCTCGTCGCGCACGGGGGTGGGCGCTGGATGGCGCGCGCCGCACGGGTGTGACGCACGCGTCGCGCACCTGCGCGAGGACGCGTGCACGGCGGGCGGAAGTTCGGTAAAGTACACGTAAAGCGCGCACGTGGGAACGGGGGTCGAGATGGACTGGCTGTGGTGGGTCGGAGCGGCGCTTCTCCTCGCTCTCGTGGAGATCATCTCGCTCGACCTGGTGCTCATCATGCTGGCCGGCGGCTCGCTCGCCGCGGCCGGCGTCAACGCTGCCGGCGGGCCGTTGTGGCTGCAGATCGTGGCGTTCGCGGTCGTGAGCGCCGTCCTGCTGCTCACCCTGCGGCCGTGGCTCCTGCGCCACCTGCGCTCGCGGGTCCCGCTCACGGAGACGAACGTCGCCGCCCACGTCGGCCGGACGGCGCTCGCCGTCGACCGCGTGAGCGAGTTCGGCGGCCGCGTGAAGCTCGTCGGCGAGGTCTGGACCGCGCGGACCGAGCCCGACGCCCCCCAGATCCCGGTGGGGACGGAGGTGCGCGTCGTCCGGATCGACGGCGCGACGGCCGTCGTCGCGCCGCTGCCCGCCCAGCACCCGACCGGGTCGTGACCGACCGGCACGACCCGCACCGCGCCGCCGGGCGACCGGTCGCGCCGCCGACCAGGAGGTAGTCGATGAACGACCCCAGTCCCGGAACGATCCTCGCGTACGTCGTCCTCGCGCTGATCCTGATCTTCGTGGTCGTCGCGCTCGTCAAGGCGGTGCGCATCGTGCCGCAGGCGGTCGCGATCATCGTCGAGCGCCTGGGCCGGTACTCGCGCACGCTCGAGCCGGGCCTGCACCTGCTGGTGCCGTTCATCGACCGCGTGCGCGCCTCGGTCGACCTGCGCGAACAGGTCGTCTCGTTCCCGCCGCAGCCCGTGATCACGTCCGACAACCTCGTGGTCAGCATCGACACGGTGATCTACTTCCAGGTCACGGAGCCCAAGTCGGCGGTCTACGAGATCGCGAACTACATCACGGCGATCGAGCAGCTCACCGTGACGACCCTGCGCAACGTCATCGGTTCGATGGACCTCGAGCAGACGCTCACGAGCCGCGACCAGATCAACGGCCAGCTCCGCGGCGTGCTCGACGAGGCCACCGGGCGTTGGGGCATCCGCGTCAACCGCGTCGAGCTCAAGTCGATCGACCCGCCGCCGAGCGTGCAGGGCTCGATGGAGCAGCAGATGCGCGCCGAGCGTGACCGTCGTGCGGCGATCCTCACCGCGGAGGGTGTCAAGCAGTCGCAGATCCTCACGGCCGAGGGCGAGAAGCAGGCGGCGATCCTCCGGGCCGAGGGTGACGCGCAGTCGAAGATCCTCACGGCCGAGGGCGAGGCGCGCGCGATCCTCCAGGTGTTCGACGCCATCCACGAGGGCGACGCCGACCCCAAGCTGCTCGCGTACCAGTACCTCCAGATGCTCCCGCAGATCGCGAACGGCAGCGCCAGCAAGCTGTGGGTCGTGCCGACGGAGTTCACGGCTGCTCTCGGGTCCATCGCCAAGGGCTTCGGCGGCGTGCCCGGGATCGACGGCGGGGGAGTGCCGAGCGCGACGCCCGCCGAGGACGCGGAGGCGGCCGAGGCGAGCGCCGAGGCGCGCCGCGAGCGCGAGCGCGACCGTGTGAAGTTCGGCGTGCCGTCCCTCACCGACCCGTCGGAGGCGCTGGCCGAGGCACGTCGTCAGGCCGAGGCGGCCACCGCGGACGCCACGAGCGCGGGCACGCGCTCCGGTCTCCCGTTCGACCCGCAGACCGAGCGCGGCCAGCACCCGGGCGGCGCCGGCGAGCACCGCGCGGGCCCGCCGGAGCCGGGTGCCGCGACGCCGCGCCCGCTCGGGGGCCCCGCGCAGTACGCGCCGCCCCCGCCGCCGCCCGTGGAGGACGCGCCCGGGGCGGACGAGCCGCCGTCCGGCGAGCAGCCGCCGTCGTTCCCGCCGCACCGCTGACCTCCGGGTTCGACGTCGCACGCCGACGCGGACGCCGACGGCACCGCGACGCTGACGCCCGCGTCGTCGGCACCCTGCGGGTGACCCCCGGCGGACGCTGGGTCCGCACCGCAGAGCCCCGCACCTTCCCGGTGCGGGGCTCTCGCGCGTCGCGGCAGGCGTGTCGTCGGCGGTACGGAGTTCCGCCGTGAGCGGACGACATTGCGAGTGAGTGCTCACTCAGTTAGCGTCGCCCTCGTGACACCGCTCCCTTCCCCGTCGGACGCGCCGCCCGGCACGTCGCCCGACGCGACGCCCGACGCGCCCGCACCCGAGCGCACGCGTGCCCGCCCGCTCTCGCGCGAGGAGCGGCGCGACGCGATCGCGGCCGCGACGATCCCGCTGCTCGTCCAGCACGGCGCCGCCGTGACGACCCGGCAGATCGCGGACGCCGCCGGGGTGGCCGAGGGGACGCTGTTCCGCGCGTTCGCCGACAAGGACGAGATCCTGCACGCCGCCGTCGTGCGCTCGCTCGACCCGGCGCCCGCGGTCGCCGCGATCGCTGACCTCCCCGACGACGACGGTCTGCGCCCGCTCGTGGTGAGCATCGTCGAGTTCCTGCTCGAGGCGCAGCGCGTCGGGATGCGGATCTTCGCCGCGGCCCACCAGGTGCTCGACCCCCACCGTGGCGGCGCGCACGGGGCCGGGGCCGGCGACCCGCGGACCGAGCGGCAGGACCGGGCCGACACCGTGCGGCGGATGCGCGCCGGGCACGGCCCGGACGCGCGACGGGCGGGGTTCGACGCGCGCGAACGCTCCGCGCGCGAGATCGTCGGGGCGATCGAGCGCACGCTCGTCGCCCACCGCGCGGAGCTGCGCGTGGACCCGGGGCTCGCGGCGCGCGCCGTCTTCTCCCTCGTCTTCGGAAACGCCTTGCCGCACCTGTCCGGCGGTGACAGGCTCGACGCCGTGCAGCTCGCCGACCTGATCCTGGGCGGCATCGGAGCCGACGTCACCACCGACCCCTCGCCCTGAGGGGCGCGCCGCCCGCGCCCTGCGGCGGCCCTCGCCCGGCCCGCCGCACGGTTCGAGCCCCCCGGTGCGCCCGGGATCGTCCACCGGCCCGACCGTCCGTCCCGTAGCCCCCCACCCGGACAGGAAACCCATGCTCGTCAGCCTCTTGAAGACGCGGTTGCGTCCTTACCTGACACCGATCCTCATCCTCCTCGGGCTCCAGCTCGTGGCGACGCTCGCGTCGCTGTACCTCCCGAGCCTCAACGCCGACATCATCGACCAGGGCGTCACGCAGGGCGACACCGCCTACATCATGCGCACCGGCGGCCTGATGCTCCTCGTGAGCCTCGGGCAGGTCGTGTGCGCGGTCGGGGCCGTGTACTTCGGTGCGCGGGTCGCGATGTCGTTCGGCCGCGACGTGCGCGCCGGCCTGTTCACCAACGTGCAGCGCTTCTCCGCCCAGGAGATGGGCCAGTTCGGCGCGCCGTCCCTCATCACGCGCACGACGAACGACGTGCAGCAGGTGCAGATGCTCGTGCTGCTGTCCCTGACGATCATGGTCATGGCGCCGATCATGCTCGTCGGCGGCGTGGTCATGGCCCTGCAGGAGAACGTCGAGCTCTCCGGCCTGCTCCTCGTCATCGTGCCGGTGCTCGGCGTGAGCGTGGGGCTCATCATCTGGCGGATGGTCCCGTACTTCCGGCAGATGCAGAAGAAGATCGACGGCATCAACGCCGTCCTGCGCGAGCAGATCACGGGCATCCGCGTGATCCGCGCGTTCGTGCGCGAGCGGCACGAGGCCGAGCGGTTCGACGTCGCGAACGACGCGCTGTTCGACGTCTCGCTCAAGGCGGGCAAGCTCATGGCGCTCATGTTCCCGACCGTCATGCTCGTCATGAACGCGTCGAGCATCGCGGTGCTGTGGTTCGGCGGGCGCCAGATCGACGCGGGCGACATGGAGGTCGGTGCGCTCACCGCGTTCCTGTCCTACCTCATGTACATCCTCATGGCCGTGATGATGTCGACGATGATGTTCATGATGGTGCCGCGCGCCGCGGTCTCCGCCGAGCGCATCACCGACGTCCTGCGCACGACGGCCACGGTCGTCGAGCCGGAGCGGCCCGTGGCGCTCACGTCGCGGACCGGGCGCGTCGAGCTCGACGGCGTCGAGTTCCGCTACCCGGGAGCGGAGGACCCGGTGCTGCACGACGTCTCGTTCGTGGCCGAGCCCGGGCAGACGACCGCGATCATCGGCTCGACCGGCGCCGGCAAGACGACGCTGCTCAACCTCGTGCCGCGGCTGTTCGACGTCACGGGCGGGTCGGTGCGCATCGACGGGACCGACGTGCGCGACCTCACGGGCGCGGACCTCGGGTCGCTCCTCGGCCTCGTGCCGCAGAAGGCGTACCTGTTCTCCGGCACCGTCGCGGACAACCTCCGGTACGGCCGCCCCGACGCGACGGAGGAGCAGATGTGGGAGGCGCTCGACGTCGCCCAGGCCCGCGAGTTCGTCGAGGCGCTGGACGGCGGGCTCGAGGCGCCCGTCGCACAGGGCGGGACGAACTTCTCGGGCGGACAGCGTCAGCGGCTCGCGATCGCCCGCGCGATCGTGCGCGACCCCGCGGTCTACCTGTTCGACGACTCGTTCTCCGCGCTCGACTACGCGACCGACGCGCGCCTGCGCGCGGCCCTCGCGCCCCGCACCCGCCGGTCCACGGTGATCGTCGTCGCGCAGCGCGTCGCGACGATCCGCGGCGCCGACCAGATCCTCGTGCTCGACCACGGCCGCATCGTCGGCCGCGGCACGCACGCCGAGCTCCTCGAGTCCAACGAGACGTACCAGGAGATCGTCTACTCCCAGCTCTCGATCGAGGAGGCAGCATGAGCGGCGAGCAGGACGCCTCGCGCACGCCCGCGCCGTCGGGCCGGGACACCCCCGCGCCCGGTTCCGACGCTCCCGCGAAGGGCGGCGACGTCGCCCGGACCCGGCTCGCCGGGCGTCCCCGCGGCGGCGGTGGGCACGGCCCCATGGGCGGCATGGGCGTGCCCGGCGAGAAGGCGCTCGACTTCAAGGGCTCGCTGCGCCGGTTCGCGGCGTCGCTGCGGCCCGAGCGCGTGCCGATCGTCGCCGTCGTGATCCTCGGCGTCGTCTCGGTGGCGCTCGCGGTCGCCGGCCCCAAGCTGCTGGGCAACGCGACGAACATCATCTTCGCGGGCGTCGTCGGGTCCCAGCTCCCCGCGGGCGTGACGCAGGCGCAGGCCGTCGACGCGCTGCGCGCCCAGGGGCAGGACCAGATCGCGGACCTCGTCTCGGGCGTCCCCGGGCTCGTCCCGGGCGAGGGCATCGACTTCACGGCGCTCGCGACCGTGCTCGCGTGGGTGCTCGCGGTCTACGTCGGCTCGTTCCTGTTCGGCTGGCTGCAGGGGCGCATCACGGCGATCGTCGTGCAGCGCACCGTCTACCGGCTGCGTGGGGAGGTGCAGGCCAAGCTCGGGCGCCTCCCGCTGTCGTACTTCGACCGCAACGCGCGCGGCGAGATCCTCTCGCGCGTCACGAACGACATCGACAACATCTCCCAGACGCTCACGCAGACGCTCTCGCAGCTCGTGACGTCGGTCCTCACCGTGGTCGGCGTGCTCGGCGTGATGTTCTGGATCTCGCCGCTGCTCGCGGTCGTCGCGCTCGTGACGGTGCCGCTGTCCGTGATCGTCACGGCCCAGATCGCCAAGCGCTCGCAGCCGCAGTTCATCCAGCAGTGGGCTGCCACGGGGCGCCTCAACGCCCACATCGAGGAGATGTACACCGGGCACACGCTGGTCAAGGTCTACGGCCACCAGCAGGCCGCGATCGACGACTTCGAGCGCGAGAACGGCGACCTGTACGACGCGAGCTTCAAGGCGCAGTTCATCTCCGGCACCATCCAGCCGGCGATGGGCTTCATCGCGAACCTCAACTACGTGATCGTCGCCGTGGTCGGCGGGCTGCGCGTCGCGTCGGGCACCATGACGCTCGGCGACGTGCAGGCGTTCATCCAGTACTCGCGCCAGTTCACGCAGCCCATCACGCAGATCGCGTCGATGATGAACCTGCTCCAGTCGGGCGTCGCGTCGGCCGAGCGGGTCTACGACCTGCTCGACGCCGAGGAGCAGACGCCGGACCCGTCGCCGGCGCAGACGGTCGACCCGGTGCGCGGTCGCGTCGCGTTCGACGACGTGTCGTTCTCCTACAGCCCGGACACCCCGCTCATCGAGCACCTCGACCTCGTCGTGGAGCCGGGCCAGACGATCGCGATCGTCGGGCCGACGGGCGCGGGCAAGACCACGCTCGTCAACCTGCTCATGCGGTTCTACGACGTGGACTCGGGCCGGATCACGCTCGACGGCGTGGACACGCGCGCCATGACGCGCGACGACCTGCGCTCCGACATCGGGATGGTGCTCCAGGACACGTGGCTGTTCCAGGGCACGATCGAGGAGAACCTGCGGTACGGCGTGCGCGACGGGCGCGAGGTGAGCGAGGAGGAGTTCCTCGCGGCGACGCGCGCGACGCACGTCGACCCGTTCGTGCGCACGCTGCCCGACGGGTACGCGACGGTGATCGACGACGAGGGGTCGAGCGTGAGCGCGGGGGAGAAGCAGCTCCTCACCATCGCGCGCGCCTTCCTCGCCGACCCGGCGATCCTCGTCCTCGACGAGGCGACGAGCTCGGTCGACACGCGCACGGAGGTGCTCGTGCAGCAGGCGATGAACGCGCTGCGCGAGGGCCGCACGTCGTTCGTCATCGCGCACCGTCTGTCGACGATCCGCGACGCCGACACCATCCTCGTCATGGAGCACGGCTCGATCGTCGAGCAGGGCTCGCACGACGAGCTGCTCGCGGCGGGCGGTGCGTACGCGCGACTGTACGAGAGCCAGTTCGCGGCACCGGTCGGCGCCGAGGCGCAGGACGACGCGGTGGACGCCGCCGCCCCCGCCGGCCGGCCGGCAGGCGCCTGACGCGGCTCGACCCGCGCCCGCCCACCCTCGGGTGGGCCGGCGCGGGCCGGTCGCGGGGACGACGAGGGCCGGCGACCGGGCGGTGATCCGCCCGGGCCCTCAGGCGAGCGACAGGAACAGCTTCTCGAGCTTCGCGACGTCGAGCGTCGGGTCCTCGCCGTCCTCGGCCGGCTCGGTGAGGCACTGGCGCATGCCGGACGCGATGATCGCGAAGCCCGCGCGGTCGAGCGCGCGCGACACGGCCGAGAGCTGCGTGACGACGTCCTCGCACTCCCGCCCCTCGTCGATCATGCGCACGACGGCGGCGAGCTGGCCCTGGGCGCGCTTGAGCCGGTTGACGACCTTGTCCATGTCGGTGCGGTCGAGCTCCACGGTCGTTCTCCTGCGTTCGTCGGGGTGGTTTGTCTGGGGAGGTTCGGCAGCCGCCTGGCGCGGTGCCCGGTCTGCCGGGCTCCGGGCAGGGCCGCCGTCAGGCGCAGGTGCAGCGCTGCTCGGGCGGCACCTCGGCCATGACGTCGTCGGCGTGCATGCCGCAGCCGGTCCAGGTGGTCTTGCCGCAGGTGCGGCACAGGGCGGGACTGCACATGGTGTTCTCCTCGGTTCGGGGGTTCGGGGGTTCGGGGGTTCGGGGGTTCGGTCGAGGCGGGGCGGTCGGGTGGTGCAGGATCAGCGTCGCACGGCTCCGCCCGCGGCCTGCCACGCGCCGAGCCCGCCGGACAGGCTCGTCGCGGCGTAGCCGAGCGAGCGGAGCTGCCGGGCCGCGGTGCGCGAGCGCATCCCGGACGCGCACACGACGACGACGGTCGCGCCGTCCGTGAGGCGACGGGGCGCCGCGGACGGGAGGTCGGCGAGCGGCACGTGCACGGCCTGGGGCGCGTGCCCGGCGCGCCACTCGTCGCGCTCGCGCACGTCCAGGAGCGTCGCGCCGTCCCGGACGAGCTGCACCGCCGTGGTGGCGTCGACGGTCGGCCGCAGGGTGCCGTCGTCGGTCGAGCGGGAGAAGAGGCGGCGGAGGCGGTCGATCATGCGGGGACTCCTTCGAGGGGGCGCGCGGCGCGCGGCGTGGTGGTCAGGGTGAGCCAGCCGCCGGAGAGGTTGCGCGCGTCGAGCCCGGCGGCGAGCAGGACGCGGGTGGCGAGGTAGGAGCGCACGCCGCTCGCGCAGTGCACGGCGACGGGTCGCCCGGCCGCGGCGGCGCGCACCTCGTCGAGCCGCTCGCGCAGCTCGGTGTGCGGCACGTTGAGGGCTCCGTCGAGGTGTCCGCCGGCGTGCTCGGCGCGTGACCGGACGTCGAGCACGAGCGACGTCGCGACGACCTCGTCCAGGTCGGCCGCGTGCCACTGCGGCATGGTGCCGTCGAGCACGTTCTGCGCGACGAAGCCGAGCATGTTCACGACGTCCTTGGCCGCGCCGAACGGCGGCGCGTACGCGAGCTCGAGCTCGGCGAGGTCGTCCGCGGCGAGCCCGGCGCGCAGCGCCGTCGCGAGGACGGCGATGCGCTTGTCCACCCCGGCACGGCCCACGGCCTGGGCGCCGAGCAGGTGGCCGTCGGGCGCGAAGCTCGCCGTCAGGTGCACGGGCTCCGCCCCGGGGAACCAGCCCGCGTGGTGGGCCGCGTGGACGCGGACCTGCTCGTGCGCGACGCCGGCGGACGTCAGCGTCGCGTGGCTCGGCCCGGTGACCGCGGCGGTGAGGCCGAACACCCGCACGATCGCGGTGCCGAGCACGGGAGCCTGCGGTGTGGTGCGGTGGCCGAGCATCGAGTCCGCGGCGCGTCGGCCCTGGCGGTTGGCCGGTCCGGCGAGCGGGACCGGGCCCGTCGCGCCGGTCACGGCGTGCACGACCTCGACCGCGTCGCCCACGGCCCACACGTGCGGGTCGGACGTGCGCTGGTCGGCGTCGACGCGGATCGCGCCGCGCTCGCCGAGCGCCAGACCGGCGGCCGCGGCGAGGTCGCTCGCGGGCCGGACGCCGACGCTCACGAGCACGACGTCCGCGTCGAGCGTCGTGCCGTCCGCGAGCTCGATCGCGACGGCGTGGGTCGCGTCGGTCGGCTGCGGCACGACGGCCGTCGCGGAGGTGCCGAGGTGCAGCCCGACGCCGTGGTCGCGCAGCTCGTCCGCGAGCAGCGGGGCGAGGTCCGGCTCGAGCGGCGGCAGCACCTGGTCGGCGCGCTCGACGACGTCGACCGCGAGCCCGCGGGCGACGAGCGCCTCCACGGCCTCCAGGCCGATGAACCCCGCGCCCACGACGACGGCCCGCACCGGGGCCGTGCGCCCCGCGGTGACCTCGGCCTCGAGGCCCGTGAGCCGCTCGGCGAGCGCGTCGAGGTCTCCGACCGTCCGCAGCGTGTGCACGGCCGGGTGGTCGAGACCGTCGACCGGCGGGAGCACGGTGGTCGCGCCCGGCGCGAGGAGGAGCGCGTCGTAGTCGAGCTCGTACGTCCCGCCCTCGGCGGCGACGGTGACCGTGCGCGCCGCGCGGTCGACCGCGGTGACGCGGTGACGCGTCCGCACGTCGAGGTCGAGGCTCGCGCGGAGCGAGACGGGCGTGTGCAGCAGGAGGGCGTCGCGCTCGGCGATCTCGCCCGCCACCTGGTACGGGAGGCCGCAGCCCGCGAACGAGACGTGGTCGGACTGCTCGAGCACCACGATCGACGCGTGCTCGTCGAGGCGACGGGCGCGCGCGGCGGCGCTCATGCCGCCCGCGACGCCCCCGACGACGACGATGCGGCGCGGGCCGTCGGTGTCGGACGGGTGGGTCGTCGAGCCGGGAGTCGAGGGGATCATGGCTCGACAATACCCCCGGGGGTATCGATCGGCGCAAGCCGACGGGCTGAGAGGTCCGTCACGGGCCGTGCCCGGTCGGTGGGCGGACCCCTCACAGCCGACGAACAGCCGCGCCACCTGGGCGGCACACGCCCGCTCCGTAGACACGGACCATGAGCACCGAGGATCCGGCACCGACCCCGCACGACCCGTCCGCCGTCCGGCGCCCGCGCCGACGACGATGGCGTGCCGTGCTCGTCGCGACGCTCGCCGTGCTGCTCCCGCTGGGAGGCGCCACGGCATGGGCGCTGGACCGGTTCGTCGTCGAGCACGTCGAGATCGCCGACGTGACGGCGTACGAGGCGTCGCAGAGCGCCGACGCGGACGGGCCGTCGGACCACGGCACCACGGCGGACGACAGCGCGGGCGCCTCGGCCGAGACCACCACGGGCGCTGCGACCGTCGACGGCGACACCTACACGTCCGACGGCACGAGCATCACGGTCACCCGGGTGACCACCGGCTCGGGCGACGACACCGTGACGTACTACGTGGCGGACGTCGTGCTCTCCGACATGACGGACCTGCGCTCCGCGTTCGCGCAGGACGCGTTCGGCACGAACATCACGGAGACGACGTCCGACATCGCGGCCGACCACGACGCCGTCCTCGCGATCAACGGCGACTACTACGGGTTCCGCGACACCGGCATCGTCATCCGCAACGGCGTCGTGTACCGGGACGAGGGCGCGCGCGAGGGCCTCGCGCTCTACCGCGACGGCCACGTCGAGGTCTACGACGAGACGTCGACCGACGCGCACAGCCTCGTCGACGCCGGGGTCTGGAACACGCTGTCGTTCGGGCCCGCGCTCGTGGAGGACGGCGAGGTCGTGGCCGGGATCGACGACGTCGAGGTCGACACGAACGTCGGGAACCACTCGATCCAGGGGGAGCAGCCGCGCACGGCCGTCGGGGTGGTCGACGCGAACCACCTCGTCCTCGTCGTCGTGGACGGCCGTCAGGAGGGCTACTCCCGCGGCGTGACCATGACGGAGCTCGCCGGGATCCTGCAGGGCCTCGGCGCGACGACCGCGTACAACATCGACGGCGGCGGTTCCTCGACCCTGTACTTCGACGGCGAGGTCGTCAACAGCCCGTCGCAGGGTCGCGAGCGCGGCACGTCCGACGTGCTCTACGTCGCGGACGGTGCGTGATGGCCGCAGCGACCACGCACGCGACGGCGACCGCGCTCGGCGCCGACGCCGCGCGGACCGCCGTCGTCGTCCCCGCGTACCAGCCGGACGCGCGCCTCGTCGCCCTCGTCGACGCGCTGCGCGCCGCGGTCCCCGGGCTGCCGGTCGTGGTGGTCGACGACGGCAGCGACCGGCGGTGCGGGGGAGTGTTCCGCGCGGTGCGGGCGCTGGGCGCCGTCGTGCTCGCGGTGCCGGTGAACCGCGGGAAGGGCCACGCCCTGCGCGCTGGGATCCGGTGGGTGCGTGACCGGTTGCCCGGGCACGGCGTCGTGTGCGCCGACGCGGACGGGCAGCACACGGTCCTCGACGTGCTCCGCGTGGCGGCACGGTCGCAGAGCGAGCCCGACGCCGTCGTGCTCGGCGCACGACGCTTCGCAGGGGACGTCCCGCTGCGCAGCCGCGTGGGCAACGCCGCGACGCGCTGGGCGTTCACGGCCGCGACGGGGACCCGCGTGCGCGACACCCAGACCGGGCTGCGCGCCTACGGGCCGGGCCTGCTCGACGACCTGCTCGCCGTGCGCGGCGACCGGTACGAGTACGAGCTGCGCGCGCTCCTCGACGCGACCCGCGCGGGCCGCCGGATCGTCGAGGTGGACGTCGCGACGGTCTACCTCGACGACAACGCGTCCTCCCACTTCCGGCCCGTCGCCGACTCGCTGCGCGTGTGGGCACCGCTGCTGCGGTTCGCCGCGTCGTCGCTGGGGTCGGCCGCGGTCGACGTCGTCGCGCTGCTCGTGCTGCACGCGCTCACCGGGTCGCTCCTCGCGGCCGTGGTGGGCGCGCGCCTGCTCAGCGCGGGCGTGAACTTCGCCGTCAACCGTCGCCTCGTGTTCGCGGGCGGGCGCGACGTCCCGCTGCGCGCCGCCGTCGTGCGGTACGGGGCGCTCGCGGTCGTGCTGCTCGCGGCGAGCTACGGGCTGCTCGCGCTGCTGACCGGGCTCGGCGTGCCGCTCCTCGCGGCGAAGGTCGGCACCGACGCGGCCCTCTTCGCGACGAGCTACGAGGTGCAGCGGAGGGTCGTGTTCGCTCGCCTCACCCCTGGACGGCGCGCTCACCGGCGTCGTGGCGCTCGACGAGCGCGGGCACGTGGTCGCGCGCGGTCCAGCGCCGGCCGACCCACTTGATGACCTCGACGAGCAGGAAGACGACGAGCGCGAGCCCGAGCGTCTTGCCCCACTCGACGACGTCGATGGGGGCCGAGTCGAACCAGGAGTGCATGAACGGCGCGTAGACGAACACGGCCTGGAGGGCGAGGAGCGTCACGGCCGAGATCCAGATCACCCGGTTGCCGCGCAGCACGTCGAGCGTGAGGCTCGACCGGTCGAGGAACCGGCAGTTGAACAGGTACGCGAGCTGGCCGAGCGCGAGCATCGTCACGGCGGTCGTCTGGGCCTCGGCGATCGGGACGCCCTGGGCCCGCTCGACGTAGAACAGCAGGATCGTCGCGCCGCCGATGAGGAGCGAGACGAGCAGGATGCGCCGCACGTACGCGCCGTCGAGGATCGACGCCTTGGGGTCGCGCGGGGCCCGGCGCATGACGTCGGGCTCCGCCTTCTCGTACGCGAGCGCGAGCGACAGCGTGACCGCGGTGATCATGTTGATCCACAGGACCTGGACCGGCTGGAGCGGCAGCGTGAGGCCGAACAGGACCGCGACGAGGATGACGAGCGACTGCGCGCCGTTGGTCGGCAGGAGGAAGAGCACGGACTTGCGGATGTTGTCGTAGATCCGCCGCCCCTCCTTCACGGCCCGTTCGATGGTCGCGAAGTTGTCGTCGGCGAGCACGACCTCCGCGGCCTCCTTGGTCGCCTCCGTGCCCTTGATGCCCATCGCGACGCCGACGTCCGCCTGGGTGAGCGCGGGGGCGTCGTTCACGCCGTCGCCCGTCATGGCGACGACCTCGCCGTGCGACTGGAGCGCGGAGACGATCCGGATCTTGTGCTCGGGGCTCGTGCGCGCGTAGACGTCGACGTCGCGCACCACCTGGCGCAGCCGCTCGGTGCTCATCTCCTCGAGCTCGGGGCCGGTGAGCACGGCGGGCGCGACGTTGTCGCCGGTCCCGTCGTGGGGGTCCACGATGCCCATCTCGCGGCCGATCGCGAGGGCCGTGCCCGCGTGGTCGCCCGTGATCATCTTCACGCGGATGCCCGCGTCGCGGCACTCGGCGATGGCCTCGATCGCCTCCGGCCGCGGCGGGTCGACGATGCCGACGAGCCCGCACAGCTCGAGGCCGTCCGCGACGTCGGCGACGTCGAGGTCCTCCGTGCCCTCCGCGGCGGTCCGGCGGGCGGCCGCGAGCACCCGAAGCCCGCGCCCGCCGAGCGCGTCGATCTGCGCGTCCCAGAACGCGCGGTCGAGCGGCTCGGTGCCGCCGTCCGCGCCGACCTGGGTCGTGCACCGGTCGAGCACGCGGTCCGGCGCGCCCTTGACGTGCACGTGCAGCCCGCCGTCGGGATCCGCGTCGAGCGTCGCCATGAACTTGTTCTCGGACTCGAACGGGACGACGGCGACGCGCCGCCACCCCGTGGGGTCGACGCCGGCCTTCATGCCCAGCGTGCGCAGCGCTCCCTCGGTCGGCTCGCCCACGAGCCGCCAGCCGTCGGCGTCCGACGCGTCGGGCACGATCCGTGCGTCGTTGCAGAGCATCATGACGGTCGCCAGGGCGGCGAGGTCCCGGTCGTCCGTGAGGTCCGCGTGCCGCGTGCCCGACGCCGGTCCGTCGCCCGGGTCTCCGGCCGCGCCGGGTGCGCCGGTCGGCCCGGGGCGGGGCGCGTCGTCGGGCACGGTCACGTCCCCGACGGGCGCGTACCCCGCGCCCGCGACCGTGAACGTCCGCCCGCTCGTGCGGACCGTGCGCGCCGTCATCTCGTTCTTGGTGAGCGTCCCGGTCTTGTCCGAGCAGATCGTCGTGACCGACCCGAGGGTCTCGACCGCGGGCAGCTTGCGCGTGATCGCGCGGCGGCGGGCCATCTGCTGCACGCCGAGCGCGAGCGTGATCGTCACGAGCGCGGGCAGGCCCTCCGGCACCGCGGCGACCGCGAAGCCGATCGACGCCGAGATCAGCTCCGGGACCGAGAAGTCGTGCACGACCCGGCCGATGACGACCATGACGACGGCCATCGCGAGGATGAGGACCGCGAGGAGCTTGCCGAACCGGTCGAGCTGGCGCGTGAGCGGCGTCGCGAGGCTGCGGACCTCGGAGATCATGGTCTGGATCCGGCCGATCTCGGTCGCCGTCCCTGTCGCGGTGACGACCCCGACGCCCTGGCCCGCGGCCACGAGCGTGCTCGAGAAGAGCATGCTCGACCGGTCGCCCACGCCCGCGTCCGCACCGACGGCGTCGACCGTCTTGGCCGCCGCGACGGACTCGCCCGTGAGCGCCGACTCCTCGACGCGCAGGTTCGTCGCCTGGATCAGCCGGACGTCCGCGGGCACGCGGTCGCCCGAGCGCACGCGCACGACGTCACCCGGCACGACGTCGTCCGCGTCCACGCGCGCCCACGCGCCGTCGCGCCGGACCTCCGCGTGGACCGACAGCATGTTGCGGATGCCCTCCAGCGCGCTCTCCGCGCGCCCCTCCTGGATGAACCCGATCGCCGCGTTGATGACCGCGACGGCGAGGATGACCGTGAAGTCGACCCAGTCGCCGAGGATCGCCTTGAGCACCGCGGAGACGAGCAGGATGTAGATGAGGACGTCGTCGAAGTGGACGAGGATCCGCTTCCACAGCGGGTCGCGCTGCGGCGGGGGCAGCCGGTTGGGTCCCACCTCCGCGAGCCGCGTCGCGGCGTCGGCGTCCGAGAGGCCGCCCGCGTCCGTGCCGAGCTCGGCCAGGACCTCGTCGGGCGGGCGCGACCACGGCGCGGCGCGCGGGGGCTCGGCGGCGCCCGCGGAGGTCGACGAGACCGTGGTGGCGGGGGTCGGTGCAGCGTCCGGCGCGGATCCCATGTGCCTATTCGACCCCCGATGCCCGGATCGCGCGAGAGACGAAGGACCGTGAGCCGCGCCACGCCCTCGTGGTCGGACGGGCACGAGGCGTGCCGAACCCGGGATCGTTCCTCAGGACGGTCGGGTCGTGGGGAGCGACCCCGGAGTCGGCGCGCATGGTGCGCCTGGGAGAATCGACGCGTGAGCGACACCAGCACCCGGGCCGACCTGCGGGTCGTGCACGTCACCGACCCCGCCGACGACCGCCTCGCGGACTACAACCGCCTGACCGACGTCGCGCTGCGGTCCAAGCACGAGCCGGAGAAGGGCCTCTACATCGCGGAGAGCTCGACCGTCATCCGGCGTGCGCTCGCCGCGGGACACCGGCCGCGGTCGTTCCTCATGGCCGAGCGCTGGCTCGACGACCTGGCCGACGACATCGCCACCCTGCCGGTCGACGACGCGCCCGGGGGCACGGGCGAGCCGGTCCCGGTGTACGTGGGCGCGCCCGACGTCCTCGAGGCGATCACCGGGTTCCACCTGCACCGGGGGGCGCTCGCGGCGATGCACCGCCCGCCGCTGGAGTCCGTCCCCGACCTGCTCTCGAAGGCCCGGGGCGGCACGGGGGCCCGGCGCGTCGCCGTGCTGGAGGACATCGTCGACCACACGAACGTCGGCGCGATCTTCCGGTCCGCCGCCGCGCTGGGCGTGGACGCCGTGCTCGTCTCGCCGCGGTGCGCGGACCCGCTCTACCGCCGCTCGGTACGCGTGAGCATGGGCACGGTGTTCCAGGTCCCGTGGACGCGCTTCGAGACCTGGCCGGGCGGGCTCGACCTGCTGCGGGAGGAGGGCTTCACCGTCGCCGCGCTCGCTCTGGCCGACGACGCGGTGAGCCTCGACGACGTCGTCGCGGACCCGCCCGAGCGGCTCGCGCTCGTGCTCGGCACGGAGGGCGACGGGCTGTCGCGCGGTGCGATCGCGGCGGCGGACCGGGTCGTCACGATCCCCATGGCCGGGGGAGTGGACTCGCTCAACGTCGCCGCGGCGTCGGCGGTCGCGTTCTGGGCGACGCGCATGGGACCATCGGCGTAATCATAAAACTAGATAAATGAGCGAGTTTCAGTCAGTCACGCCCCTATTTTGCGTCCAACATGGGCGATGACCAGTTTGTGCTCCTGATGGGCTAACCGAAAGTATATCCTGCCGGGAACGTTTCCTGTGAAGCGGCCATGCATGTCGAAGGTCTGCAGTGTTCCATCCTCGTCCACAAAGTCGAAATCCCCACTTTTCCTGCGAGTCTCATGCTCGGGAGTGACTTTAGAGCGCCAAAGTGGCGCCGCGTCGCGTGCCGGATCCCACTCGGTTGCGCATCGGTCGAGAAGCGCTAACTCGTGTGCAACTGCGGCGACGTGCGACTTCTCAAGGCCACGGAGCATCGCTTCGGTACGCGGTAGAAATCGTAGCCGAGGAAACACATTGGAACGATGCGCCCACAGATCCGCACCGGTTTGCATAGTCCGAAGAATTCCAGTCGTCAGCCAATCAAGATGGGTGTCGACATGTACAGGCTGAGCCATTTGGCGCACTGAGACATCGTCTGAAAGGATCTCTGCGGAGGAATCGAGCCTGTGTCGAGTGAGAGAGATCTCGGAGTCATCCCATTCCGGATGTGACGGGAGACTCAGCGCGATTCCGTCATAGTAATGCGCATCCCCAAGGCCCAACGAAAGACGGGCGTCGTAACGATACTCAACGCCGGTTTCCTCGGGTGATTCCGAACGAACGAACGGTGCGCGGTTCATTCGGCTCATCAACCATCTTCCGCGCTCGTGGTTCCCCGGCTTGGACCGCCAATCTCGGACCGTGGAATCGACGGTAACCTGATGATCGAGCAGCTGTGGAGCTACCAGAGACGTCCCTGGGCGCCGCTTTACGCATTCGCGCAGCGCATCGACCATGTTATTCACTAGCATGTCAGCATCGCCCTCGTGGTGCCCGCCAGAAAGTTCGTTAAAGAACACTAGCACGCGCAACTGTGTGCCTCTCTACCGTGCCTGCCAAGTCATTGCCATGGACCGGGGAAACAATCAGTCGAGCAGTTTGTCGAGCGTCGTGTCCCACTCGTCGAAGAAGCCCTCTGGCCAATCCGAAAGCATGCCATCAGGGCCGACTTCTGGACTAGCAATCTCGACGCCACCGCTTTCCGGTCGGTAAAAATAATGCAGTACGACGTCCGAAGTGTCCAGCTTCGCGTCCTTAACGGCGAGACGGGTACCGTTGAGAACATGATCGCTATGTGTCTCCACGATGACCTGCGCACCGACGGAAGCCGCAGCGCAAGCCAATTGGGCGAGTGCGCTCTGTCCGCGTGGGTGCACGTGCGCTTCAGGATTTTCCAGAAGTACCAGTGCACCTGGCCGTGCAGTCAAGCATGCGATGATGACGGGGAGGACGTAAGTTAGGCCGAAACCCACGTTTGTAGGACGACGAGCATTAGACGCGCCGAGGGACGTGCTGAAACGGAAGCCCAGTCTCACCAGATCAGTTTGATCGATGGCGTCAGCGCTAAGTCGCACACCAGGGCAGACCTCTCCGAGCCACGCCTCGACTTGCGCGAGCAGGCGATGGCTACCCGCGCCTGGATGTTGGAGAGCGACATCGCGCACGAGTTCATCCTGGTGCACTCTTAAATAGTCAATTGTGTACTCGCCGCGGGTCCCCAAGAACCCGCGACGAGCCGACATCTCATAAGAGCGGGCGTAGGTTGTTGCTGGGTTTATGCGATCTGCACGGAGGTACTGGAACCCGCGCTGAACGAGGGAAAGCGAAGGCGAACTCCATGCCGCATCGACGAAGGGGCTTCCGATGATCGGCAGGGCGTCAGCTTCTGCCTCGTACTGGACGGCTATCTTGGCAACGGCTCCGTCGTCTGTCTCCAACTCTATGCCAATCAGAGGCTGCTGGTTGTCGTGCTCTTCGTGAAGAACGTCCTTCCCGGTTCCGAGGTCGACGTACTCGCCATTAAGTGGCAATCCTGGCGCAGTGGTTTCACCGTCGGCTCTGGCCCTGTGTGACTCGTAAGCCTGTCGAAGCAGCCCGAGGGACTGCAGAACCGTGCTTTTCCCTGAGGAATTAAGCCCAGACAGCAATGTGAAACGCCCAAGAGTTAGGTCGACGTACGCAAAAGCCTTGACGTTTGTCAGGCGCAGATGTCGGATCATGCCGAAACTCCTTCGAGTAGAGCGCGGAATGTACGAAACCTGAGACGGACCTTCTCTACGTCGCCGGTGCCAACAGAAATCGCGCTTACAAAACGCGCATCGTGTCGGAGTAAGTCTAGAAACCTTTCCTCGACGAGCTTGCGTCGGTCGACCAGTACTTTCACTCGCTGCTTCCCGAGGCCAGCCAAACTCACCGAAACAGTTTCGAACAGCGCCTTATTTACTGGAACCAGGTACCGTAGGTTCTCGAGATCTCTCTTCCGAAATGCGAATTTCCCAAAGATCGCGTACGCATCAATCATAGATTGGCGAAACTCTGCTGTCAGGCGGTCGTGATCCTTCGGCGTCAGGCGGTTGATGCGGTGCATTGCCTCGACAAGGAATCGGTCGAGATCGCCCCGGGGGTATTCGTTTGGGTCCGTGATTCTAAACGCGAGAAATCGAAGTGCCATCTCGCGGTCGGCCATCCGAGACGATCTAATGCTGTTTCCGGTGGCAACACGAAACTCCTTGCTCTCTGCAAGTTTCGCGAGTAGAGATCGTGCAGGGCCTGGCACGAGCGCGTGACGTAGTTCTTGCGGCGTCAAGGGCCGCCCGCCTGTATTGATCCGAGCGAAGATGTTGAACTTTACTTCCTCGGGGGTTCCCGAACGGATCAGATGCACCAGCAGTTCCGTTTCGTCTATACGGGTTTGCAGGCTGCCGGGCAGTTGTTCATAGGTCTTGCCCTCGTACGCCTTCAGGTACTCCAGGTCTCGTAATCTCAGCGGAGTGCTGCTTCCGTAAGATTCCGCGACAAGTTTTGGATTTACAAAACGTGCGATTGTCGTTAGACGTTGAATTCCGTCCACGACGACCCAGCCGTCGTCGCCGCTCTCGGCCGCATACAGGGTGGGCAAAGGGATGCGGAGGAGTAGCGACTCGATCAGCCTGCTCTGGTCTGCTTCACTCCAAACTCCCGCGTGCCGCTGAAAGTCGGGCGTAAGGTCGAGGGCTCCATTGCGCAGACGCTTCAACAGGAGGTCTACTGTTGGAGTCCGAGTGATGACGTCGATCGTTGCTGGGTCGAACGGACGGTCAATAGTGACACCCTCGTCCTCGGGTTCTGTGCCGTCTGCTGCTAGCGTGAGGCGGCTCCGCTCGTCCTGGAGCGCCATGTGCTTCTCCTCTTTCGACACCCGGGGCCTTCCTGTGGTTGCTATGTGGCGAGATCCGTCGACTGAGCCGATCCTATCCATCGATTGCGTCACGTGGCGCTCGGCGTGACCTCGCATGGCGCGGCGTTGCCGTCCGGTCCAGGCGACGCGCGTAGGTCAGGCGGTTTTGCCGGGACTGGGCAGTGTCCGGGAACAATCGGGTGTGCCGGGACGTTGGGATCCGTATCCGTACGTAGTACGAGAAGAGGTTTAGTGCCGGTCCAGCCCTCCCCGCCCCTGCCTGACACCACGCTTCCCGAGCATGTGAGCAACCGTGCGACGCACGCCGTCGCCGAGGAGCAGCGGCATCTCGACGCCGCGCTCGCGCGCCGCACCCAGGTCCTCGCCGAGCTGGACGCCCAGCTCGCCGTGCCGGTCGACCCGGACCGGCCCGGCGCCGAGGACGTCGTCGAGCGCTCGCGGCGCGCGGGGCTGCGTCGTCGGCGCACCGAGCTCGAGCGAGCGGAGAGCGGGCTCGTGTTCGGCCGCGTCGACACCGTCGAGGGCGTGACGCGCCACGTCGGGCGGGTCGGGATCGCCGCGCCCGACGACGACGCCGACCCGCTCGTGCTCGACTGGCGCGCCGACGGCGCCCGCGCCTTCTACACCGCGACCGCGCGCGAGTCGCAGGGCCTCGCGCGGCGCCGGCACGTGCGGACCGCGGGCGACCGCGTCACCGGCGTGGACGACGAGCCGCTCGACGGCTCGGCGACCGGGGCGGACGACGAGGACGGCCTCGTCGGCGAGGGCGCGCTGCTGGCCGCCCTGTCCGAGCGGCGTACCGGCCGCATGGGCACCGCGGTCGCGACCCTCCAGGCCGAGCAGGACGCGATCGTGCGCGCCCCGGCCGAGCAGACGCTCGTCGTGCAGGGCGGCCCGGGGACGGGCAAGACGGTCGTCGCGCTGCACCGCGTGGCGTACCTGCTGTTCACGCACCCGCACCTCGCGGAGCGCGGCGTGCTCCTGCTCGGCCCGTCGTCGCGGTTCCTCGAGTACGTGGCCCAGGTGCTGCCCGCGCTGGGGGAGACGGCGGTCGTGTCCGCCACGTGCGACACGCTCGTGCCCGGCGCCGCGCCCGAGCGCGACGAGTCGCGGGAGATCGCCGAGCTCAAGGGCCGCGCGCTGTGGCAGGACGTCGTGGCGCGCTACGCCGACTCCCTGGTCCCGGACGCGCGAGCGCTCACGGTGCGGCTCGACGGCGAGCCGCTGACGCTCGACGCGGCGCGGATCGGACAGGTCCTGCGCGCGGCCCGCGCGGGCGGCCGCAGCGTGCTGGCCGCGCGCCGCCGGGCCGTCGACTTCCTGCTCGACGCGCTCGTCGACGAGGCCGCGGCACGGCACGCCGAGCTGCTCGAACGCGTCGAGGAGGGGTTCGAGGACGTGCTCGGGAAGCTCGACGCCGGGCTCGCCGCGCACGACGACCGCGCCCCGACCACCGGCGCGCGCGGCGGCGACGTCGACGGCGAGCTCACGGACGACGACCTGGACCGGCTGCGCGACGACCTCGCGGGCGAGCCCGGGTTCACGACCGCCGTCGACGCCTGGTGGCCCGTCACGGACGCGCGCACGGCGCTCGCGGACCTGCTGGGTGACGCCGCGCTGCTCGCGCGGCACGCGCCCGAGCTCTCGGCCGCGGAGGTCGGCCTCGTGGTGGGCGAGCCCGTCGGTCTCGCACCGAGCGACGTCCCGCTCCTCGACGCGCTCGCCGACGCGCTGGGCACCCCGGACGCGCCCGGCGAGCAGGGCGAGTTCCTCGCGCAGCGCGCGACGACGCGCCGCGACTGGGTCTACGGGCACGTCGTGGTCGACGAGGCGCAGGAGCTCTCGCCCATGCAGTGGCACATGGTGCTGCGCCGCTGCCCGACCCGTTCGGTGACCGCCGTCGGGGACGTCGACCAGACCGAGGCGCCGCACCGTCACACGGACTGGGCGGACGTCGTCGGCCCGGTCTTCGGGGAGCGCTGGCACCGCGCGGACCTGACGATCTGCTACCGCACGCCCCGCGAGGTCATGGAGCTCGTCGGGCCCGTGCTGCGCGCGGCGGGCAGCCGCAACGCACCCCCACGCGCGGTGCGCGACGCGGGGGTCGCGCCGCGCGACGTCGTCGTGCCCGCCGACGCGTCGGACGCGACGCTGGGCGCGGCGGTCGCGGCCGAGGTCGCGCGTCTCGCGGAGCGGTACGACGGCGGTTCCGTCGGCGTCGTGGCGCCGCGCGACCGGCTCTGCCGCTTGGGCGCCGCCGTGAGCGGGGTTCCCGTCCTCAGCACCTCGGAGGCGAAGGGGCTCGAGTGGGACGCGGTCGTCGTCGTCGACCCCGACGGCATCGCCGCCGAGCCGCGCGGCGGGAACGGCCTGTACGTCGCGATGACCCGGTGCACGCAGGAGCTCGCGCGCGTCAGCGTGGGCGCGCCGTCCGGGACCGGCTGACGCTCCCGCCTCAGGTGGGGGAGGTCGGCCGGGCGAGCCGGTCGACCTCCCGCACCACGACGTCGACGAGCGTCGGGTCGCCGAGCGGGAGGAAGTGGCCCGCGAGGGGCAGCTCGACGTTGCGCGCGCCCTCGAGCCGCCCCGTCTCGGGGATGTGCGGGTCGAAGCGCGGGTAGACGGCCGTGATCCGCGCGTCCACGCGGCGCTCCGCGGCGAGCGCGAGCAGCGCCGCGTCCCGCGGCGAGAAGGCCCGCAGCGTGCGGCCCAGGAGGTAGCGCGCGTACGTCGAGCCGTTGAACGGCGTCGCGACCGCCACCATGCCGACGACGCGCGAGCCGGCGGGGGACAGCATGACGCTCTTGCCCACGAGCCCGCCCTTGCTGTGCGCGACGAGGACGACGCCGTGCAGGTCGGCCTCCGCGAGGAACGCCGCGGTGCGGTCGGCGGCGTCGGCGAAGGGGCGCCGGTTGTACCCGAGCCCCGGCACGGCGTGCACCGGGTGCCCGGCCCGCACCAGCGCCGTCGCGACGGGCGCGAGGAGCTGCCACGTCTCGTAGACGCCGGGCAGCAGCACGACGGGATCGCGCCCGCCCGGGCCGTCCGGGACGGGGCGCCGTGGCCGCAGGGCGCCCGCGACCTGGCGCGCCGCGACGTACGCGTAGTCCGCCGCGCGGTCACGCAGCCGCAGCCTCCCTGCCCGCCGCGGCGTGCTCACGCGAGGCCGCCGGCGTCGAGGACGGCCGCGACGACCGCTTCCGGGTCGGCGTCCATCGCGTGGTGCCGCCCGCGGACCTCGCCAGACGTGCCGTGCGGCGCGGCGGCCGCGAGCTCGCGGACCCACGCGCGGGGGGTGACCGGGTCGTGCGCGCCGCGCAGCACGACGACCCGACCCGGCACCTGCGGGAGGACCTCCTCGAGGCGGTGCCGCAGCATGCTCCGCACCTGCCGCGCGTAGTACGGCAGCGAGCAGCGCAGCACGTAGTCGACCGCGAGCGTCGCGAGCGCGCGCGGACGCTCGCCGACCGCGTCGCGGGCGAGCCGCAGCGCCTGGCGTGGCACGGTCCGAGCCCGCCGGTCCGCCGTCGGGCCGATCAGCACCCCGGCGGGCGCCTCGAGCGGGTGGTCGGCCATCGCCTGGCCCACGACCTGGGCGCCCATCGAGTGGCCGACGAGCACGACGGCGGACGGCGGACCGGCCGGGGCGTCGAGGACGAACCGGCGCACGTAGCCCGCGACGACGGCCGCGTGCTCCTCGATCGGCACGTCGCGTCGCGCGCGCGGGGCGGCGCCGAAGCCCGGCAGGTCGATCGCGTGCACGGCGACGCCCGGGCCCGGCCCGGGACGCAGGAGCGCGCGTCGCACGGGGTCGAACGCTCGCGCGGACGACCCGACGCCGTGGACGAGCACCACGGCGAGCGTCGGAGCGGGCTCGCCCGACACGTGCGCCGTCGCCCGCAGGCCGCCGACCACGAAGCGCACCTCGGCGGCGTCGGGCGTCGTCCGGGACGAGGCGCGCGCGGTCATCGCACCAGCATGCGGGCCCGGCCGGGGTCGCGCGCGGTATCCCTCGCCGGGAGGGTCACTCGAGCGGGCTCGACGGGTCGCCCGACGCGGGCTCGGCCGGCGCGGCCCGCGACCCGAGCGCGTCGTCCTGCATCTGCTCCGCCTCCACGACGCCGAGCTCGTCGAGGAGGAAGAGGAACGCGCGCGCGTACGGGTTGTCGTCGACCCGTGCGCGGACCTCCGGCCAGTCGATCTGCTCGCGCATCGCGCGCGCGACCGGCAGGAGGCGCGAGAAGTCGCAGTAGTGCTCGCCCACGACGCGCAGCTTCGACGTCATGATCTCGGTCGCGGACAGCACGGGCATGCGGACCGCGAGCACCTCGATCTCATCGGTGCGCGCGAGCAGGTCGTCGTCGATCGGCTCTCCGACCATCCGGTAGAGGACGTCGATGAGCTCCCCGCCGTGGTGGGCCTTGAAGAGCCAGTTCTCCGTCGGCTCCGTGATCTCGAGCCCTGCGGCCCGCAGCACCTCGCGAGCGCGGTCCACGTCGACCTCGCGGATCGCGAAGTCGGCGTCGTGGCTCGGCTCCGGCGCGCCGCGCGCCCACGCGGCGTACCCGCCGACGAGGGCGTGGGGGATGTCGGCCTCGGCGAGCGCCGCGGCGGTCATGCGGAGGCCGTCGTGCAGCGCGTCCCTGTCGTCCACCATGCCCAGGGTCTACACCACCCCCGGTGCGCTGGCACGTCACCGCGCGTGCCCGGTCGGGCGAGGGGCGCCGGTGCGCGTGCGACCCGGAGCAGGCGTACCCAGAATCGGGAGGGTGCGCCTCGCGACGTTCAACATCCTGCACGGACGGTCGCTCGTCGACGACCGGGTCGACGTCGACCGCTTCGCCGGCGCCGTCCGCGACCTCGACGCCGACGTCCTCGCGCTCCAGGAGGTGGACCGGGACCAGCCGCGCTCGCACCGCGCGGACCTCACGGCGGTCGCGGCGGAGGCGGCGGGCGCCGTCGAGCACCGGTTCGTCGCCACGCTGGTCGGCGAGCCGGGCGTGTGGACCGCGCCGACCGGCGAGCACCAGCCGGGCCGGGCCGCCTACGGGATCGCCGTCGTGAGCAGGTACCCCGTCACCGGCTGGCGCACCGTCCTCCTGCCCGCTCCTCGCACGCGCGTCCCGGTCCGGTTCCCCGGGAGCCGGCTGCCGACGCTCGTGCGCGACGAGCCGCGCGCGGCGCTCGTGGCACGGGTCGAGGCCCCCGGCGGTCCCCTGACCGTCGCGTGCACGCACCTGACCTTCGTCCCCGGGCGCAACCTGACCCAGCTCGTGCGGCTGACCCGGTCGCTCGTCGCCGAGGCCCCCGACGGCGAACCGGTCGTGCTGCTCGGCGACCTCAACGTCGACGCGCCCCAGGCGGCCCGGACGAGCGGGTGGCGCCCGCTGGCGTCGGCCGCGACGTTCCCGGTCGGCGAGCCCGCGCGTCAGCTCGACCACGTGCTCGCCCACGGGGCGGTCCGCGCGACGGAGCCCGCGGTGGCGGTCGACACGGGCCTGTCCGACCACCGTGCGCTGGTCGTCCCCGTGGCTCTGGGCGGGGAGCACCACGCCTCCCCGACGAGATCGCACGCGGCGGACGAGGACCATGCGCCCCCGACGGCGGGTGCGGGGGACCGGTACCGCCGCACCGACGGCCGAGGGCTGACGCGCGGTCCCTCGTGAACCGCGTCACACGGGCGGCAGGGTCTGGTTCGGACCCGGCGGCATAGATTAGCCTCACCTATGTGAGTGGAACCTCAGTTGTCCCGAGCCCGGCCGGAGCGCCCGGCGCCCCGGCCCTCGCCGGGCACGACCTGCGGCTGTCCTACGACGCGCGCACGGTCGTCCACGGCGCCGCGCTCGAGCTCGCGCCCGGAGCCGTCACGGCGCTGATCGGTCCCAACGGCTCGGGCAAGTCGACGCTCCTGCGCTCGCTCGCGCGCCTGCACCGCCCCGACGCCGGGACGGTCGCGCTCGACGACGCGCCCGACGCGCTCGCGCTGCACCCCAAGGACTTCGCGCGGCGGGTGACGCTCCTGTCCCAGAGTCGGCCCACGCCGTCGGGCGTGAGCGTGCGCGACGTCGTCGCGTACGGGCGCCACCCCTACCGCGGCCGGTTCCGCGCCAACGACCCCGACGGCCCGCGCGCGATCGCGCACGCCATGGACGTCACGGGCATCACGACGATGGCCGACCGCGGCGTCGACGAGCTCTCCGGCGGCGAGCTGCAGCGCGTGTGGCTCGCGACGTGCCTCGCGCAGGACACGCGGGTGCTCCTGCTCGACGAGCCGACGACGTACCTCGACCTGCGCTACCAGGTCGAGCTGCTCGACCTCGTGCGCGACCTCGCGACCGAGCACGGCGTGGCCGTCGGCGTCGTGCTGCACGACCTCAACCAGGCGGCCGCGGTCGCCGACCGCGTCGTCCTGCTCCACTCGGGCGTCGTGCGTGCCACCGGGCCCGCCGACGAGGTCCTCACGTCCGAGCTCCTCACCGAGGTCTACGGCATCCACGTCGACGTCTACACGCACCCCCTCACGGGGCGCACGTGCTGCGAGCCGCTCGGGCGGCACGCCGCGCGGCTCGACGCGGCCGTCCTCGTCTGACCTCCGCACCATCCCGACGCACCACCCCACGACGAACCCCGCACCGACCCACCGCCCGGCCCCGACGCGCGCCCACCGGCCCGCCCGACGGAGCACGGACCGGGCACCGACCGACCCCGAAGGACACCCATGCGCTCGACCACCCGTTCCCTCGCCGCGGGCGCCCTCGCGCTCGCCACGGCGCTCGCGCTCACCGCGTGCGGCACGACCGAGGACCCCGCGGCCGCCGACGGCGACGCCGACGCGACGACGGACGCCGCGTCCGGCCCCGTCACCGTCACCGACGAGCGCGGCGAGGTCACGCTCGACGCCCCGGCGACCGACATCGTCTCGCTCGAGTGGGGTCTCACGGAGAACCTCGTCGCGCTCGGCATCGAGCCCGTCGGGCAGGCGGACGTCGAGGGCTACAACACGTGGGACACCGTCGCGCCGATCGACGCGAGCACGCCCGACGTCGGCACGCGCGGCGAGCCCAGTCTCGACGCGATCTCCGCGCTCGAGCCGGACCTCGTCGTCACGACGACCGACCTGCCGGAGAACGTCATCGCGCAGATCGAGGAGGTCGCGCCGGTGCTCGCGCTGCGCGGCTCCGACGGCGAGGACCCGATCGGCTACATGCGCTCCACGGTGGAGACGCTCGGCACCGTGACCGGTCGCGAGGACGAGGCGGCCGCCGCGCTCGAGACCTACGACGCGAAGATCGCCGACGCCACGGCGGCGCTCGACGAGGCCGGGCTCGCCGGCGCCGACTTCACGATGGCGGACGGCTGGGTCACCAACGGTGCCGTCTCCGTCCGCATGTACACGCCGGGCTCGTTCTTCGGCGCGATCGGCGAGGAGATCGGGCTCGTCAACGCGTGGACCGAGGGCGGGGACCCCGACTACGGGCTCGCCCAGACCGACGTCGAGGGCCTGACCCAGCTCGGCGACGTGCAGTTCCTCTACGTCGCGAGCGACTCCGAGGCCGACCCGTTCACGGACGGCCTCGCCGGCAACGCGGTGTGGGAGCAGCTCCCGTTCGTCACGGCCGGGAACGTGCACCGTCTGCCCGACGGCATCTGGATGTTCGGCGGCCCGCTGTCCGCGGCGGCCTACGCCGACGCGGTCGTCGAGGCGCTCACCGCGGCCTGACACCGGTCCGCACCACCACCGGGCGCGGGCGCGCCCGGGACGACGAGAAGGCTGACGAGAACCACAGTGCTGACGAGGACATCGTGACGCGGCCGGAGCAGCGCACGACGGCGGAGCCGGACACCCTCCTCCTGGAGGACCCGGCTCCGGCCGTCGTCCCCGGGCCGGACGGCACGGGCGACGCGGGCGCGGGGGACGGCGCGCCCGCGGGCCCGACGGTGACCGCGCCCCGCGTGCGGACGTCGCGCCTCGGGATCGTGGGGGTGTTCGTCGCAGCGGTCGTGGTCGCGGCGGTGCTCGCCGCCGTGCACCTCACCCAGGGCACGGCCGACGTCGGCCCGCTGGACCTGCTGCGCTTGGCGACCGGGGGCGACGGCGTCGACCAGACGGTCGCCGTCCTCGTCGCCTCGCGCGTGCCCCGGCTGCTCGCGGGCCTCCTGCTGGGCGTCGCGCTCGGCGTCGCCGGTGCGGTGCTCCAGTCGGTCGCGCGCAACCCGCTCGCGTCGCCCGACACGCTCGCGGTCAACGCGGGCGCGTACCTGACGGTCGTGGTCGTCGCCGCGTTCGGCATCTCGATCCCGTTCTACCTCCAGGGCGGCCTCGCGTTCCTCGGTGGGCTCGCCGCGGCCGGGCTCGTGCTCGTCCTCGCGCGCGGCGGCGCCGACGGCCCGACGCGCCTCGTGCTCGCCGGGTCGGCGATCATGCTCGCGCTGCACTCGCTGACGATGGTCCTCCTCGTGCTGTTCGAGCAGGAGACGATGGGCCTGTTCGCGTGGGGGAGCGGGTCCATCGTCCAGTCGGGCACGCGCACGGTCTCGCTGGCGACGCCCGTCGTCGCGGTGGGCGTGCTCGCCGCCCTGCTCCTCTCGCGCCGTCTCGACCTCCTCGGGCTCGGGGACGACGCCGCGACCGTGCTCGGCATCGACGTGCGCCGCACACGCGTCCTGTCCGTCCTCGTCGCGGTGCTCCTCGCCTCGATCGCGGTCACCGTCGCCGGACCGGTCGGCTTCGTCGGTCTCGCGGCGCCCGTCGTCGCGCGGCTCGTCGCGCGTCGCGTGCCGGGGCTCGGCCGGCACGTGCTGCTCCTGCCGTTCGCGGCGATCGTCGGCGTGATCGTGGTCCTCGGCGCCGACGTCCTGCTCCGCCTGCTGCTGCCGGGCATGCTGTCCATCGCCGTGCCGACCGGCATCGTGACGACCGTCCTCGGCGCGGTCCTGCTCATCTGGCTCGCGCGGCGCCTGCGCGACTCCGGGCTGGCGTCGTCGCGCGGCGCGCACGGCGCGCTGAGCCGCCCGCGCTCGCGGCGGGCCGTGCTCGTGGTCGTCGCCGTGCTGGCGCTCGCCGTCGCCGCGGCCGCCGTCGCAGGCATGCTGCTCGGGGACCGGGTGGTGCTGCTGGGCGACGTGGCGAACTGGTGGAACGGCCTCTCCGGGCGCCACGTGACGTTCGTCCTCGACCAGCGCTTCCCGCGCGTCCTCGCCGCGCTCCTGGCCGGCGCGGCGCTCGCGCTCGCCGGCACGATCGTGCAGGCCGTGTGCCGCAACCCGCTCGCCGAGCCGAGCCTGCTGGGCGTCACGTCGGGCGCCGGGCTCGGTGCCGTGACGATGATCCTCCTCGTCCCCGGCGTCGGGATCTGGCCCATGTCCGCCGCCGCGGCGATCGGGGCGTTCGCGGTGTTCGGCCTCGTCTACGGGCTGTCCTACCGCGGCGGGCTCAGCTCGGACCGGCTCGTGCTCATCGGCATCGGCGCCCAGGCCGGGGTCATGGCGCTCATCACGCTGCTCGTGGTCGTCGTCGCGCCGTGGGACGTGAACCTCGCGCTCACGTGGCTCTCGGGCTCGACGTACGGGCGCACGCTCGAGCAGCTCATCCCGGTCGCGCTCGCGCTGCTCGTGCTCACGCCGCTCACGGCGGTCTACCGCCGCGACCTCGACGTCCTGGCGCTCGACGACGACACCCCGCGCGTCCTCGGCGTCGCGCTCGACCGCACGCGCCTGCTCCTCCTCGCGGCCGCCGCGCTGCTCACGGCCGCCGCGGTGTGCGCCATCGGGGCGCTCGCGTTCGTGGGCCTCGTCGCGCCGCACGCCGCGCGGGCGCTGGTCGGTGCGCGGCACGGTCGGGTCGTCCCCGTCGCGATGCTGCTCGGCGCGCTCCTCGTGTCCGTCGCGGACACGCTCGGGCGCGTCGTCATCGCCCCCGAGCAGATCCCCGCGGGCCTCGGGACGGCGCTCCTGGGCGCGCCGTACTTCGTCTACCTGCTGTGGCGCAGCCGCGGCCGGGGAGCGTGACGCGTCTCACCCTGCGGGGGCGGGATCCGAGGCTCGGACGGGTTGACCCCGGCGAGGGTGCGTAGGTTAGCCTCACCTGTGTGAGCCAGACCGTCGTCGCACCCCGCACCCGAGCCCGTCGCCCCGTCGCCCGGGCGACCGCGCCGTGGCGCTTCTTCGACGTCGAGGTGGCCCGCGTCGAGCAGGTCTCGCCCAGCTTCCGCCGGTTCACGTTCACCGGCCCGGAGCTCGACCTCTTCGGCGATCCCGGCCTCGACGTGCGGATCAAGTTCGTCCTTCCCGCGCCCGACGGCGGCTACGAGCACCTCGTGCGCGACGCCGAGTCCTGGTACGCCGCGTGGCGCGACCAGCCCGAGGAGCGCCGCAACCCGCTGCGCACCTACACGACCGTCGCGGTGCGCCCCGAGGCGCGCGAGGTCGACGTCGACGTCGTGCTGCACGGCGACGCCGGTCCCGCCTCGCGCTGGGCGCTCGCCGCGGAGGTCGGCACGCCGCTCGTCCTGCTCGGCCCGGACGCGACGTTCGACGGCCCCGCCGGCGGCATCGAGTTCCGCCCGCCGACGCGCCCCCACGCGCTCCTGCTCGCGGGCGACGAGACCGCGCTGCCCGCGATCGCCGCGATCTGCGAGGACCTGCCCGCCGACGCGTGGGGCGAGGTCTACGTCGAGGTGCCGCACGGGGGCGACGCGCGCGACCTCGTCACCCCGCCCGGGGTGCGCGTGACGTTCCTCGCGCGCGACGACGTCCCCGGCGGTCCGCACGACGCGCACGGCGCGCGCCTCGTGCCCGCCGTCCAGGAGGCCGCCGCGCGCATCCTCGGCGCGGGCGTCCTCGGCACCGACCCGCCCGCCCAGTGCCGCACCGCCGAGGACCTCGAGGACGTCGACGTCGACGCGTCGATCCTCTGGGAGGTCCCCGGCCTGCTCGAGGAGGACACGGTCCTGTACGCGTGGCTCGCGGGCGAGGCGAGCGCGATCAAGACCCTGCGCCGCCACCTCGTGACCGACCTCGGCGTCGACCGCCGCGCCGTCGCGTTCATGGGCTACTGGCGCGAAGGCCGCGCCGAGAGCTGACGCGCTCCACGAGACGCGAGAAGTGGCCCCTCACCGAGCGCGGTGAGGGGCCACTTCTCACATCTCGGCCGGTGGTCGTGGCCGCACGGGCCGGGCCACCGCCCGTCGACGGCGGGAACGGAAAAGGAGGCCCAGCGGCCTCCCTTTCCAAGGTATAGCGCACGGGGGGCCTTGCGGCAAGGGCCCCCTGGGGGCGCAGAATCTCCGTTCGTGCGTGGGCCGTCGTCGGTCCGCGCCGTCCCGCTCGACCTCGGACCGGAGCTGATGACGTTGCCCGACGCCCCCGTGACCGCCGACCGCACGACCGACCCGACCGCACGTCCGACCCCGGGCGCCGCCCGGGTCTTCGACCTTCCCGACCGCCTGGCCGCGAAGGCCGACTCCGCGCTCGTCGCCGCCGACGAGCGCCACTTCGCCGCGATCGCGGCGAGCCTCGAGCACGCCGTCGCAGACCTCGCGCAGCGCCTCGACACGGCGCGCCGCGCGCCCGGCGGGAGCGGGACCGAGGCGCTCGAGCGCGACCAGGAGATCCACCGGCTCAGCGGCCGGCTCCGGCTGCTCCAGCGCTACGGCGTCGACCTGTGCCTGGGCCGCATGACGTTCGCCGACGGCTCCGCCCCGGTCTACGTCGGGCGCGTGGGCCTCACGGACCCGGCGGGGGAGCGGCTGCTCGTGGACTGGCGCTCGCCCGCCGCGGAGCCGTACTTCGCCGCGACGCCCGCGCACCCGCTCGGCCTCGCGGCGCGGCGCCGCTACCGGTGGACGCGCGGTCGCGTGACGGACTACTGGGACGAGGAGCTCGTGCCCGACGGCGCGGGGTCGGGCGCGGCGCTCGACGACCAGTCGGCGTTCGTCGCGAGCCTCGGCGCGAGCCGCTCGCCGCGCATGCGCGACGTGCTCGGCACGATCCAGGCCGACCAGGACGCGATCGTGCGCGCGGGCTCGCGCGGCGCGCTCGTCGTCGACGGCGGCCCCGGCACGGGCAAGACGGTCGTGGCGCTGCACCGCGCCGCCTACCTGCTCTACGCCGACCCCCAGGTGAGGGGCGGGCACGGGGGCGTGCTCGTCGTCGGGCCGAGCCGCCCCTACCTCTCCTACGTCGCCGACGTGCTGCCCGGCCTCGGCGAGGAGGGCGTCCAGACGTGCACGCTGCGCGACCTCGTCCCCGAGGGCGCGACGGCGCGCGAGGAGCCCGACCCCGAGGTGGCCCGGCTCAAGGCGTCCGCCGCGCTCGTCGCGGCGATCGAGCCGGCCGTGCGCTTCTCCGAGCGGCCGCCCACCGAGGGCATGGAGGTCGAGACGCCGTGGGCCGACGTCTGGCTCTCCACCGCCGACTGGGCGGAGGCGTTCGAGTCCTCGGACCCCGGCACCCCGCACAACGAGGGGCGCGACGACGTCTGGGGCGCGCTCGTGGAGATCCTCGTCGACAAGGCGGTGGGCGAGGTCCCGGACCTCGACGCCGACGACGTGCGCCGCGCGCTGCGGGGCCATCGCGGGCTCGGCGCCGCGTTCGACCGCGCGTGGCCGCTCGTCGAGGCCACCGACCTCGTGGCCGACCTGTGGTCGGTGCCCGCCTACCTGCGGCTGTGCGCGCCGTCGCTCACGCCCGAGGAGGTGCGCGCGCTCCAGCGCGCGGACGCGCACGCCTGGACGACGGCGGACCTGCCGCTGCTCGACGCCGCGCGGCAGCGCCTGGGCGACCCGGAGGCGTCGCGCCGCCGGCGCCGCAACGAGGCCGCCGCGGCGGCGGAGCGGGCCCGCATGGACGACGTCGTCGACCACCTCGTCGCGTCCGACGACAGCGAGCTCCTGGTCATGACGATGCTCAAGGGTCAGGACCTGCGCGACGCGCTCGTCGACGAGGGGGCGATGGTCACGGCCACGCCCGACCGGCTCGCCGGTCCGTTCGCGCACGTCGTCGTCGACGAGGCGCAGGAGCTCACCGACGCCGAGTGGCAGATGGTGCTCAGCCGCTGCCCGTCGCGCAGCGTCACGGTGGTCGGCGACCGGGCGCAGGCCCGCCACGGGTTCGCGGAGAGCTGGCGCGAGCGGCTCGGGCGCGTCGGGTTCGACCGGGTCGCGGAGGCGTCGCTGAGCGTCAACTACCGCACGCCGCAGGAGGTCATGGCGGCGGCGGAGCCCGTCATCCGGGCGGCGCTCCCGGACGCCAACGTCCCGACGTCGGTGCGCAGCACGGGCGTGCCGGTCGCCCACGGGGCGGTCGCGGACCTCGACGGGATCCTCGACGCGTGGCTCGCCGAGCACGCCGAAGGCACGGCCTGCGTGATCGGCGGCGCGGGGTCCGTCGCGGCGTCGACCGAGTCGGTCGCGGCGCGGCTCGGCGAGGACGGGGCGTCGCGCGTGCGGGTGCTCACGCCCGAGACGGCGAAGGGCCTCGAGTTCGACCTCGTCGTCCTCGTGGACCCGCAGGCGTTCGGCGACGGCGTCGAGGGCGCGGTCGACCGCTATGTCGCGATGACGCGCGCGACGCAGCGGCTCGTCGTCCTGGATCGCTGACGATCTCCCGCCGAACACGACATGGAGGTCGCCAAGGAGCCGATGGCGACCTCCATGTCGTGCTCGGCGGGTTGGGTGGGTCAGGCGACCGGGACGGCCAGGTCCTCGACGACCTCGACGCCGGGCAGGCGGCCCAGCAGGTCGCCGGGGAGCAGCAGCTTCGAGCGCCGCACGCCGCTGCCGATCAGCGCGAGCGCGCCGTCCGTCACGACGCGCGAGTCCACGAGCACGCGCCACCCGGCGGGCAGCCCGACGGGCGTGATGCCGCCGTACTCCATGCCGGACTCGGCCGTCGCGCGGTCGGTCGGCAGGAACGACGCCTTGCGCACGTCGAGCAGCTTGCGGATGCGGGTGTTGACGTCGGCGCGCGTGTGCGCGCGCACCACGGCGGCGGCGATCCGCTCGTCGCCCGCCCGCGCGCCGCCGACGACGACGCAGTTCGCCGACGCCTCGACGGGCAGGTCGAACGCGGCGTTGAGCGTCGCGGTGTCGGCGAGGTCGGGGTCGATCTCCGTCACGGCGACGAGCGTCGCGACGTCCGGGTCGGCGTCGGCCCACCGGCGCAGCGCGTCGGCGGTCACGGGGGCGACGAGGTCGAGGTGGTCGAGGGCCGGCTCCCAGGTGAGAGAGCCGAGCGTGGGCAGGGTCGTCGGGGCGTCCATGGGTCCTTCGGCTGTCGGGCGGGTGGCGAGCGGGTGGTCCGGGTCAGTCCGCGGCGCGGTACGTGACCGTGAGCGTCGCACGGGCCAGCGTGCGGAACAAGGCGTTGAAGGCGACGGCGGTCGGCGTCGCGTCCGGGCCGAGACCGGCGGCGTCGGCGAGGGAGCCGACGTCGAGCGCGTGCACGGCGAACACGTACCGGTGCGGGCGGTCCCCGGCGGGCGGTGCGGCGCCCGTGTAGCCGGGGGCGCCGCCGTCGTGCCGGACGTGGAACGCGCCGGCGGGCAGCCCGGAGCCGTCCGTCGCCCCGGCGCCCGCGGGCAGCGACGTCACGGACGAGGGGACGTCGGCGACGGTCCAGTGCCAGAACCCCGCAGGCGTCGGGGCGTCGGGGTCGAAGCAGCTCACGACGAACGAGCGCGTGCTCTCCGGGAAGCCCGACCACGCGAGAGCCGGGGACCGGTTCTCGCCCTCGGCGGCGAACGCCCGGGGGAGCGGCTCGCCGTCGGAGAGGTCGGTGCTCGTCAGCGCGAAGGACGGCACGGCGGGCAGGAGGGAGTAGGGGTCGGGGGCCTGGGGTCGGGAGTCGAGGTTCACGTCGGCCATGGACCCATCGTGCCGAACCGACCGCACCGTGGCACGCCCGCCGGATCAGGTTCAGGTAGAGGTCGAAGGTCGGGGCGAACCTTCGAGGAGAGGTCGAAGGTTTGCCGGGCATCCGGGACGAAGCCGACGGCTCTCACCTGCGGAGTTGACACCCCGCAGCGTCGGTCGTTCACTGGAAGTGTTCGAACGCCTGTTCGAACGAAGGGTGGGTGCAGAACGACGCCCCCAGCAGTCGACGCGCGGTGCGCGTCCCGTCCGAGCAGCATCCCGGGAGGCGAGATGACCCTTCTCGCCGACCCCGCCGAACGGGCGGGGGCACCAGGCCCGACGGCTGCGGCCGTCGACAAGGCCGAGCGCGCCCGCGCCGTCCTGCGCCGTGCGGAGGAGCGTACGGGCGTCCGCCGACACCGTCCCGTCGTCGCCCCCGCAGCCCCGGAACCGCGCACCGCCTCCGCCGCACCGGCCGTCGTCCCGCGCGCCGGGACTGCTCTCCTCGCCGAGGTCGCCCCGCTCGCGGACGCCGCCGTGTCGCCGGTCGTGCGACCCGCCCCCGCGCTGCCCGACCCTCCGGCGCGCTCCCGCGGCCGCCGCGTCGCGATGCGGGACACGAACCGGGACGCGATCCCGGACGAGCGGGTGTGGCCGGTGCACGACGCGCTCGCGCCGCTCCTCCCGCTCGGCGCCCTGCAGCGCGGCACCGTGCTGGCGGTGCGCGGCTCGACGAGCCTCCTGCTCGCGCTCGTCGCGCGGCCGTCGCGGGCCGGGGCGTGGACCGCCGCCGTCGGGTTCCCCGCCGTCGGGCTGCTCGCGGCCGCCGACGCCGGCGCGGACCTCGACCGCGTCGTGCTCGTCCCGCGACCTGGACCGGACGCGGCGCTCGCGATCTCGGCGCTCGTCGACGGCCTGGACGTCGTGGTCGTCGGGCCCGACGCCGCCCTCACCGACCCCGACCGACGGCGCCTGGCCGCGCGGGCGCGCGAGCGCGGGGCGCTGCTCGTCGCCGCGGGGACGTGGCCGGGCGCGCACGTCGCGCTCACCGTGACGGGCGGCGGCTGGTCCGGGGCGGACCGCGGGGCGGGCTGGCTGCGCCGTCGCACCCTCGTCGTCGAGCGCGCGGGCCGCGGGGGAGCCGCGCGCCCCGCGCGGCTCGAGGTCGAGCTCCCGCTCGTCCACGAGGACTGGCCCGCGTTCCTCGCCGAGGATGTCCGCGGCACCCGGCCCGCGGCCGGGGCCGGGGCCACCGTGGCCGAGACCGCTGCGACCGCCCACGAGGCCGCTCACGGGACCGCCGTCGGCCCCGTCCAGGCCGACGACCCCGACCGGCCCTCCCGGCTCCGGCTCGTCGGATGACCACAAGCCCGACCCGCACGGCGGCCCTGTGGGTGCCGGACTGGCCGGTGCTCGCGGCGATGGCGGTGCGCGACGTCCCCGCGCACGTCCCCGCCGCGACGCACGACGGCCGCCGCGTCGTCGCCGTCTCCGCGACCGCGCGCGCCCAGGGCGTGCGCCGGGGCATGCGCCGCCGTCGGGCCCGCGAGTGCTGCCCCGAGCTCGAGCTGCTCGACGTCGACGACGCGCGCGACGCCCGCGAGTTCGAGCCCGTGGCGCTCGCGGCCGAGACCGTCGTCGCGGGGCTGGAGATCACCCGGCCCGGCCTGCTGCTCCTGCCCGCCGCCGGGGCGAGCCGGTACCACGGGTCGGACGCCGCGCTCGCGGAGGCGCTCGTCGCGCGCGTCGCCGAGCGCACCGGCCATGAGAGCCAGGTGGGCGTCGCCGACGGCATCCTCGCCGCCGTGCTCGCCGGGCGGGACGCCGCCGTCGTCCCGCCCGGCCGCTCCGCCGCGTTCCTCGCGCCCCGGCCCGCGCGCGACCTCGTGCACGTCACCGCCCGGCCGGACGCCGCCGTCGCGGTCGACGAGCTCGTCGACCTCCTGGGCCGGCTCGGCGTGCGCACCCTCGGGGCGCTCGCGGCCCTGCCGCCCGCGACCGTCGAGGGGCGCTTCGGCGACCTCGGCGCGTGGGCGCACCGGCTCGCGCGCGGCGAGGACCTGCGCCCGCCCGCGCGGCGCCGCGTCGAGCCCGACGTCGCGGTGAGCGCCGAGCTCGACCCGCCCGCCGAGCGCGTCGACGTCGCGACCTTCGCCGCGCGGCGGCTCTCCGAGGACCTGCACGACCAGCTCGTCGCGCGCTCGCTCGTCGCCGGGCGCCTGCGCATCACGGCGCGGACCGTCGAGGGCGACGACCTCGAGCGCACCTGGCGGCTCGACGGGCCGGGCGCGATGAGCCCGGCGCGCCTCACGGACAAGGTCCGGTGGCAGCTCGAGGGCTGGCTCACCACCACGTCCGTCCGCGCCGGGCGCGCGGCCCGGGCCGGGCGTCGTGGCGGCGAGCACGGCTCGCCCGGCGGGGCTGACGTCGTCCCGGGGGTCGCGCCGCTGGCCCGCCTGTCCCTCACGGCGGAGGAGGTCGTCCCCGCGGGGGCGGAGCAGCCGCGCCTGTGGGGCGCGTCGAGCGGCGAGGACGCGCGGGCCCACCGCGCGCTCGGGCGCGTGCAGGGCATCCTCGGGGGCGACGCGGTCCTGCGCGTCCAGGTCCAGGGCGGCCGCGACGCGACCGACCGCGTGCACCTCGTGCCGTTCGGGGAGGACGTCGTGCGCCCGCGCGACCCGGCCCTGCCGTGGCCCGGCGCGCTGCCGAGCCCCGCCCCCGCGCTCGTGCCCGTCGAGCCGCAGGACGTCGTCGTGCTCGACGACGCCGGGCGGCCCGTCGTCGTCGACGCGCGCCTCGCGATGAGCGGCGAGCCCGCGACCGTGCGGTGGCCGGCCCCCGCGCCGGAGGAGGGCCCGCGCCGTGCGGCGGCGCCCCGGGGCGAGACGGCGCTGCCCGGGCCGGGGTCCGCGCGCGCCGTCGTGGACTGGGCCGGGCCGTGGCCGCTCGCCGAGCGCTGGTGGACGCCCGCGCCCCGGCGCCGCGTGCACGTGCAGGTCCTGCTCGACGACGGCCGCGGCCTGCTCCTCGCGAGCGCGCGCGGGCGGTGGACCGTGGAGGGCCTGTATGACTGACCGGACCACCGGCCCCCGCTACGCCGAGCTCCACGCGCACTCCGCGTTCAGCTTCCTCGACGGCGCGTCCCACCCCGAGGAGCTCGCCGCCGAGGGCGCGCGGCTCGGGCTGTCGGCGCTCGCGATCACCGACCACGACGGCCTGTACGGTGTCGTGCGCTTCGCCGAGGCCGCGCGCAAGGTCGGGCTCCCCACGGTCTTCGGGGCCGAGCTGCATCTTCCGGCGCCCACGGCCACGGGTGCGCCCGTGCTCGACCCGCCCACCGGCGTGCCCGACCCGCGCTCGACCCACCTGCTCGTGCTCGCGCGCGGCACGCAGGGCTACCGCAACCTGTCGCGCGCCATCGCGACCGCGCACCTCGCGACCGGGACCAAGGGGGCCGCCGACTACCGCCTGGACCAGCTCGGCGAGGAGGCCGCGGGCCAGTGGCTCGTGCTCACCGGCTGCCGCAAGGGTTCGGTGCGCCGCGCGCTCGTCACGTCTGGACGTGCCGCGGCGCGTCGCGAGCTCGACCGGCTCGTCGCCGTCTTCGGCGCCGACAACGTGGCCGTCGAGATCACCACGACCGACGACCCGCGCGACGCCGACCTGCACGCGGCGCTCGCCGACCTCGCCGCGGACGCCCGGCTGCCGCTCGTCGCGACGACCGCCGCGCACTACGCCCACCCGCGCGACGCCGACCTCGCGGGGGCGCTCGCCGCGGTGCGCGCGCGCTCGTCGCTCGACGACCTCGACGGGTGGCTGCCCGGCGCCCCGACGACCCACCTGCGCTCGGCGGCGGAGATGCTCGCGCGCCACCCCCGGCACCCGCAGGCCGTCGCGACCGCGGCCGCGCTGGGGGACGAGTGCGCGTTCGACCTGCACCTCGTCGCACCCGACCTGCCGCCCTACCCGGTGCCGGACGGGCACACCGAGGCGACCTGGCTGCGCGAGCTCGTGCGGCGCGGCGGCGAGGACCGGTACGGGCCGCGCGGCCAGGAGAAGATCACGGGCGCGTGGGCGCAGATCGACCACGAGCTGCGCGTCATCGAGGACCTGCACTTCCCGGGGTACTTCCTCGTGGTCTACGACCTCGTCGAGTTCTGCCGCAGGAACGGGATCCTCGCCCAGGGGCGCGGCTCGGCCGCGAACTCCGCGGTCTGCTACGCGCTCGGCATCACGGCCGTCGACGCGGTGAAGCACGGCCTGCTGTTCGAGCGCTTCCTCGCGCCCGAGCGCGACGGCCCGCCGGACATCGACATCGACATCGAGTCGGCGCGGCGCGAGGAGGTCATCCAGCACGTCTACGCGACGTTCGGCCGCACGCACGCCGCGCAGGTCGCGAACGTCATCTCCTACCGGCCCAAGTCGGCGGTGCGCGACGCGGCCCGGGCGCTGGGGTACGACGTCGGGCAGGCCGACGCGTGGAGCAAGTCGATCGAGCGCTGGGGGTCGCTGCGCGGCCCCGACCCGTCGTCGCCCGCGGCCGACCGCAAGGCCAAGGAGGTCGCCATCGCGACGAAGACCGCCGAGAAGGACGCCGAGAAGGCTCGCCTGTGGGGATCGCGCGACGTGGGCTCGGCGGGGAGGGAGGTGGGATCGTCGCGCACCGGCACCTCCCGCGCCGACGCCTCTCGCGACGAACGTCCGCACACCGGGCGTCGTGGCGACTGGTCGCCCGACCTGAGCGGCCGGGGCGCGCGGCGACCGCGCGTCGTCGACCCGCTCGCGGTGGACGAGGGCGACGTCCTGCGCGCGGACGACACGCACGACGTCGTGCCCGCGCACCGGCCGCCGTCGGCCGCGCAGGAGGGCGAGATCCCGGACGCGGTGCTCGACCTCGCCGACCGGATGCTGCGCCTCCCGCGGCACCTGGGCATCCACTCGGGCGGCATGGTCATGTGCGACCGCCCCGTCATCGAGGTGTGCCCCGTCGAGTGGGCGCGCATGGAGGGCCGCACCGTCCTGCAGTGGGACAAGGAGGACTGCGCGGACGCGGGGCTCGTGAAGTTCGATCTCCTGGGACTCGGGATGCTCACGGCGCTGCGCATCGGGTTCGACCTGGTCGAGCGGCACGAGGGCGGCCCGCGCCTCGCGCTGCACACGCTGCCGGAGGACGACCCGGCGGTGTACGACCTGCTGTGCGCGGCCGACACCGTTGGCGTGTTCCAGGTCGAGTCGCGCGCGCAGATGGCGACGCTGCCGCGGCTGCGTCCCCGAAAGTTCTACGACATCGTCATCGAGGTCGCGCTCATCCGCCCCGGGCCCATCCAGGGCGGGTCCGTGCACCCGTACATCAACCGCGCGCGGGGGCGGGAGGAGGTGACGTTCCTGCACGACCTCCTGCGACCGTCGCTCGGCAAGACGCTCGGCGTGCCGCTGTTCCAGGAGCAGCTCATGCAGATGGCGATCGACGTCGCGGGCTTCTCCCCGAAGGAGTCCGACCAGCTCCGGCGCGCGATGGGGTCCAAGCGGTCGGTCGAGCGCATGGAGGAGCTGCGGGGGCGGCTCATGGACGGGATGCGGGAGAAGGGCGTCACCGACCCGGCCGTGCGCGAGGAGATCTACGACAAGCTCAAGGCGTTCGCGGACTTCGGGTTCCCCGAGTCGCACGCGTACTCGTTCGCGTTCCTCGTCTACGCGAGCTCGTGGCTCAAGGTGCACCACCCCGCCGCGTTCTACGCGGGACTGCTCGCGGCGCAGCCCATGGGGTTCTACTCGCCGCAGTCTCTCGTGGCGGACGCGCGCCGCCACGGCGTCACCGTGCTGCGCCCCGACGTCAACGCGTCCGACGTCGAGGCGACGGTCGAGCGGCTGCCCGCCGACCGTGCGGCTGCGCCCGCCGACGGTACCGACCGTCCTGGCGCCCGGACGGGCGACAGCCGCCTGCTCGGCGGGGAGGTGCGGGTCGACACCGCGTTCGGGCCGGAGCCCGACCTCGGGCTCGCGGTGCGGCTCGGTCTCGCGAGCGTGCGCGGGCTCGGCAAGGACGCGGCCGAGCGCGTCGTCGCGGCGCGTGGGACGCCGGGGGAGGGGCGGCCGTTCAGCGACCTGCGCGACCTCGTGCGGCGCGTCGACCTCACGACCGCCCAGCTCGAGGGGCTCGCGACCGCCGGTGCGACGGACTGCCTCGGCGTGACCCGGCGCGAGGCGCTGTGGGCGGCCGGCGCTCTCGCGCAGGAGGGTCCGGGGACACTACCGGGCGTGAGCGTCGGCGTCGAGGCGCCGGCGCTGCCCGGCATGACCGACGTCGAGACCGCCGTCGCCGACGTGTGGGCCACGGGCGTGTCCGCCGACTCCTACCCGACGCAGTACGTGCGCGACGGCCTCACCGCGGCCGGGGTGCTCACCGTCGTGGGCGCGGTCGCGGTGTCGCGCGAGATCGAACGCGTCGACGAGGCGGAGCGCGCCGCGGGCGAGGTGCCCGGGACGCGCCCCCACCCGTCGTCGCGCGTCGCGGTGGGTGGCGTCGTCACGCACCGTCAGCGACCCGGGACGGCCGGGGGCGTGACGTTCCTGTCGCTCGAGGACGAGACGGGGATCCTCAACGTCGTGTGCTCGCCGGGGCTGTGGCAGCGGTTCCGGAAGGTCGCGCGCGGGTCCGCGGCGCTCGTCGTGCGCGGGCGGCTCGAACGGGCCGACGGCGCCACGAACCTCGTCGCGGAGCACCTCGCCCCGCTCTCCCTCCAGGTCGCGACGACGTCGCGCGACTTCCACTGACGCCGCGCCCGGGCGTGCGGTCCGACGCCCCGGCTCCGGAACCTCGGGGTCCTTGCGCTCCGGAGCGCGGTCCCGTGGTAGGAACGGACCGGACGCAGGCCCCGTCGCCGCGCGCGACGACGGGTCGGCACCCGCGCACCGGCTCACCGACGAGAGGACCCTGCGATGCCACCCCGTCTGACTCCCCGCACGATGCTCTGGACCGGGCTGGCGCTCGCGGTCGTCGGCGAGCTGTTCCGCAGCGTCCTCCTCCCGCGCGTGATGTTCAGCGTGCCCGTGCCGCTGGGCGTCCTCGAGGCCGCCTCCGTGCTGCTGCACGTCGTGTTCACCGGCGGCATCGTGCTGGCCGCCGGCTCGTTCCTGGTCCGGGCGCTGCAGCCCGACGACTCCCCGCGCAAGGAGGCGACCCCGACCCCGTGGGAGGACCGCGACAACCGGCTGTCCTGACCGGCGACCTGTCGGCGCGCCACGGATCCCTGGGCCCGTGACGCGCTGACCGGTCGACGCTACGGAGCGACCGGCGCGGTGACGCAGACCTCGAACGTGTCGCGCGCGCGGCGCAGCAGGTAGCGGACCTCCTGCGCCTCCTGCTCGTTGGCGTACTCGTCGCGGTAGCTCCAGCGCGCGTGCGCCCACACGAGCGCGTCGCCCACCTCCTCGACGCCGACGAGGTGGGCCACGACGCCCACGAGCCCGCGCTCGCGGAACCCGCGGGCGAGCTCGGCCGTCGACTCCCGGACGGACTCCGGGTCGGCGAGGAGCACCGACCCGGTCGCTCCGACGACGAGCGCGGGGAACGCGTAGCTCTCGCCGATCGTGTCGAGGTCACCCGTCGAGAGCGCGACCCCGTAGGTCGTGAGGAACGTCTGGACGTCGTCGGCGTCGAAGGACTCGGTGGTGGGTTCCATGCTCCCGTTCTACCGCGTCCGTCCGGCGTCGGCGCGGTCGCGGCGCGGAGGGTGCGGTGCGGTCACCACGCCTCGGCGAGGAGGAGCGCGAAGAGCTCGTCGGCGTCGGTCTCCAGACCGCGCGCGGCGAACCACGCGGACATCGTGCGGCAGTCGCGCAGCAGGAGCTCGGTGCCGAACGGGTTGGCCACGAGGTCGACCACCTGCGGCAGGTCGATGATGACGAGCCGGTCGCCGTCCGCGAGGACGTTGTACGGGGAGAGGTCGCCGTGCGCGAAGCCGAGGCGCGCGAGCACGGCCATCCCGTCGCGGAGCTGGTCCCACCACGACGCGAGGAGGTCCGGGTCGGGCCGCGTGCGCGCGAGCCGGGGCGCGGCCTCGTGCGCGACGCCGTCCGACGTGCCGACGAACTCCATGAGGATCTCGTTGCCGTCGATCTGCACCGGGTAGGGCACGGGGGCGCCGGCCGACCACAGCTCGCCGAGCGCGGCGAACTCCGCCGCCGCCCACTGCCCGGCGGCGACCTGGCGGCCGTAGCGAGACTTGCGGTCGAGCGCGCGCCGGTCGCGCGTGCGGCGCACGCGGCGGTCCTCGGTGTAGACGGTGTCGCGCCGGAACGCGCGGTGGTCGAGGTCCCGGTAGCGCTTGGCGGCGAGCAGCGAGCGCTGGGCGGCGTCGTCGGGGACGGCGCGCTCGACGAGGAACACGTCCGCCTCCTTGCCGGTCTTGAGCACGCCCAGCTCGGTGTCGACGGCCGCGTCGGCGGTGACCACCCAGTCGGGGCGCGGCTCGGGTCCGCGCTGCCCCTTCTCGACGGCGGACCACGTGGACCAGCGCTGGTCGTCGCCGAGCGCGGCGTCGAGGACGCCCGTGGCGGCACCGGCGTCGTCGAGGTCGGCAGCGTCGTCATGGCGCCGCAGGCGGCGGGGAGGGGGAGTGCGGGGGTCTCCCGCGAACGTCGGCGGGAGGTACGGGTCGGGGTACAGCAGGTCGTGCTCGGGCACGGTGGGCTCCTTCGGGCGGGGAGCGCACGGCGCTGCCGTCGCCTCGAGGGCGAGCGGCGGGCGCGGGCCGTCTCACGGGACGGGCCCTGGACCGTCTAGCGGCGGTCGGTGCTCCCGGGGGTGGTGGACACGCGAGCGTGGGTCGTCCAGCTCATGGCGTTCCTCCTTCCTCCGGTGCCCGACGGCGCGGGCGACGTCTGGTGACCGTCCCACCCGGGCGCGGCCCGGGGCAAGCGAATTACCGTCGGTCGTCGGTCGTCGGTCGTCGGTCGTCGGTCGTCAGGCGGGACGGCTCACGCGGCGCCGGTGGCCAGCGCCTGGATCGCCGACGCGACGCGCTCGTACGTCCCGTAGGTGTCGTAGCCCATCTGGTCGAGCGCGGACCACACGAACCCGACCGTCGCGTAGAGGCCGACGGCCGTCGCGAGGATCCACTCGCGCACGGAGCCGGTGTCGCCGAGCAGGGGCAGGGCGAAGCTGCCGCTGGGGCGCCACACGTCGTCGACGACGAGGGATCGACGCACCCAGCGTGGGGAGCGGATCTTCACCGGCCACAGCAGCGGCGCGCCGTTGGTCGTGAGCACGTCGCCCAGGATGTGCACGGTCACGCCGATCCCGACGGCGACCGGGAGCCAGTTCCACTCCTCGGGGGAGAAGAGTGCGACGAGCACCGCGACGGTGAGCGACGTGACCCACGGCATGAGCTTGCCGCGCCGCGTGAGCTTGAGCGCCTTGAGCGCGAGGGCGACGAGCAGGACCGCGAGGAGGCCGCCGCCCACGTAGACCGTGCCGAAGCTCTCCGTCTCGACCGTGACCAGCCCGACGAGCCACGCGAGCGCCGTGAACACCGCGATGCCGAGGAACGAGTGCGTGCCCTGCCGGTGGCCGCCGGAGACCGTCTCGACGGCGTCGGACACCCACTCGCTCACGGGCGGGAGCGAGTGCGCGAACGTGCCGTTGTGGTGGTCCGCGTCCGGGAGGAGGGCGGCCCCGGCGCACACGACGGCGCCCGTCATGACGCCGACCGACGACACGGGGTGCCACCCGAGCGCGAACGGGGCGGTGGACGTCACCGCCACCCAGGCGGCGGCTCCGGTCGCGGCGTGGTGGGCGCCCATCATGGCGGCGGGTCTCCTGTCGTCGGCCCGGCCGGGTGGTTCGTCGGCGTCGGGAGGTGTTGTCCGGAACGTCCGGAACCCTACCGGGTGCCGCCGACAGCACCGGAGGGCCGTCAGGGCGCGGATGTACCGGTGGGGAAAAGTGTGCCAAGCGCCGACGAGCCCGGGAGGGGGCCGCCGGGCCGGCCCCGGACGGCGGAGCTCGCAGCGCATTTCCGATGAATTCTGGAAATGAGGTTGTGTCGAACCGAAAAGGCGCGTACGGTCTTCCTCGGTCGACGACATTCCGGTGCGTGGGCCACCCGACATGACCGAGAGGAGCAGTGCCGTGCGCGAACCCGTCCAGCAGGACCGGCGACGTCCCGTGCTGCCCTGCGAGCAGCCGCGCGTCGTGCTGCCCGCGGTGTATCTCGGCGTGTCCTCGTTCCTCGCCGGCGACTCCGGCGGTCCTGTCGTCTGACCCAGCGTCGCACGACAGGCCGTCCCGGACATCGCCGGGACGGCTTTTTTCTTGTGCATGAACGCGCCCCGGCCGGGGCGTATTTCTCGTGCTGTCATTCGGCTCTTTTCACCGCCGGTGCGCATTTGTCGTGCGCCTGTGGAGAAGAGCACTGCCTTCGTGGTCCAACGGACACGACGCCGCTCTACGGAAGCGGAGACGGGGGTTCGACTCCCTCCGAGGGCACCTGGACGCCTCGCGTCCCGTCTGCTCGACGTTAAGGAGCACCAGCGCGCGTAGCTCAGCGAACAGAGCGCCGGCTTCCGGAGCCGGGCGGCGGGGGTTCGAGTCCTCCCGCGCGCACCAGCGCCGCCCCTCCGGGGCGGCGTCGTGATCGTCAGGACGACCCGAGGAGGTCAGCACCGTGAGCACCGAGGCCCACGCGTTCCCCGTCCCGCTCTCCGGCGCGAAGGCGCCGACCCTCATGTGGGCGCACGAGCACGCCGTCGAGCCCGCCGCGCTGCAGCAGCTGCGCAACATCGCGGCGCTGCCGTGGGTCGAGGGCGTGCGCGTCATGCCCGACGTCCACCTGGGCAAGGGTGCGACCGTCGGCTCGGTCATCGCCATGCGCGACGCCGTGTCGCCCAACGCGGTCGGCGTCGACATCGGCTGCGGCATGATCGGCGTCCGCACGTCGCTCACGGCCGAGGACCTCCCCGACGACCTCGGGCCGGTCCGCGCGCGCATCGAGGCGGCGATCCCCGTCGGGTTCCACGCGCACGACGAGCCGGTCGACCCGCACCGGCTGCGCTCGATCTCCGGGCGTGGCCCGGCCGAGGTCGCACGCGGCGCGGACGCCTTCTGGTCGCGGTTCTCCGGGCTGCACGGGCGGGTCTCGGACATCGAGGGTCGGGCGCGCCGCCAGCTCGGAACGCTTGGTGGAGGCAACCACTTTGTTGAGTTGTGTGTGGATGAGTCCGGTTCTGTGTGGCTCCAGCTGCACTCGGGGTCGCGCAACATCGGCAAGACGCTCGCCGAGCAGCACGTCGCCGTCGCGAAGCGCCTCGAGCACAACCAGGGGCTCGTCGACCGCGAGCTCGCGGTGTTCCTCGGCGGGACGCCGGAGATGGATGCGTACCTCGCCGACCTGTGGTGGGCTCAGGAGTACGCGGCGCGGTCGCGCGCGGTCATGATGACGCTCGTGGCCGACGCGGTGCGTGCGTCGTTCCCCGGTCGCGAGATCGCGTTCGACGAGGCCGTGAACGTCCACCACAACTACGTCGCGGTCGAGCGCGTCGACGGGCAGGAGCTCGTCGTGACCCGCAAGGGCGCGATCCGGGCCGGGAAGGGCGACCTCGGTCTCATCCCCGGGTCCATGGGCACCGGCTCGTACATCGTGCGCGGGCTGGGGAACCCGGAGTCCTACTGGTCGGCGTCGCACGGCGCGGGCCGTCGCATGTCCCGAACCAGGGCGAAGAAGACCTTCACGCTCGACGACCTCGCCGCCCAGACAGCCGGCGTGGAGTGCCGCAAGGACGCCGGGGTGCTCGACGAGATCCCGGGTGCGTACAAGGACCTCGACGAGGTCGTCCGCGCGCAGTCCGACCTCGTCGAGGTCGTCGCCCGCCTCACGACGCTCCTCTGCGTCAAGGGCTGACCACCTCCACGCCGACCAGGCGGTCCCGGCGCGTCGAGCAGGTGGTCGTGGCGCGTCCGCTCAGGCGGACGTGCCACGACCACCTGCTCGACGGGGGCGGTCGTCTCGGGGTGGGAGCGGGTGAGATCGGTGCGCCACGGTCGTTGAATCCTTGACTTTTGATCGGTCGCCGTCAAAACTCGCGGCATCGGCAGCAGCCGACGTCCACGCACGCAGGAGTGCGCGCCGCCGGGCCTGGAGATGTCCCCTGGAGATCGACCGGCGGTCGGCCGGGGGCCGGCGCCGGCCAGCGCTCTCGACGACGAGGGAGAAGCACGCATGGATTTGTTCAGCGGTACGACGGTCAGGCGGGCGGTGGCGGCCGCGGTCGCGCTGCCCCTCGCGGGAGGGGCGACGCTCGTGGCCGCGGGGCCGGCGGCCGCCGACGAGGAGGACTACAAGATCCTCGTCGTCGGCAAGACGCTGGGGTTCCGGCACTCGCACATCGACGACACGACGCGCGCGCTGATCGAGCTCGGTGAGGACAACGGTTTCACGGTCGACGTGTGGGACCCGCCGAACGACTCCGCGGGCTGGTGGGGGAGCGGCTCGCCGGGCCAGCCCGACCTCACGCTCGACTCGACGCCGTTCACGAGCGCGGAGGACCTGTCGCAGTACGCGACCCTGGTCTTCGTCTCGCCGGTCGACAACACCAACTCGCTCGACCCGGCGGCGCCGCGCCTGCTCGACGACACCGAGCTCGCGGCGCTCCAGGGCTACATCCACGACGGCGGCGGGTTCGTCGGGCTGCACGCCGCGACCGACACGATGCACACCGTCCCCTGGTACAGCGAGCTGACGGGCGGCGGCGCGCGGTTCGTCAGCCACCCGCAGCAGCAGACGGCGACGATGCGCGTCGAGAGCCCGTCGCACCCCTCGACCGCGCACCTGCCGGCCGTCTGGGAGCGGTTCGACGAGTGGTACAACTACTCGGTCAACCCTCGCGCGGACGTGCACGTGCTCGTCACGCTCGACGAGTCGACGTACTCGCCCGGCAACGGCGCGATGGGCGAGGACCACCCGCTCTCGTGGTGCCAGAACTTCGAGGGCGGCCGCTCCTGGTACGAGGGCGCCGGGCACACCGACGAGTCCTGGACGGACCCGCTCTTCCGCGAGCACGTGCTCAAGGGCGTCGAGTGGACCGCGGGCGTCGTCGAGGGCGGCGGCAACTGCGTGACGTTCCCCGAGGTCGACGGCGTCGTGGCCGGCCTGGACACCTCCGCGGTGGGCGACAGCGTGATCGCGGGCGCGATCACCTCGCTGCTCGGCAGCGCGCGCGCCGCGGCCGAGGCGGGCGACCCCGCGACCGCGGTCCAGGTGCTCGGCGGCGCGCGGTCGCTCGTCGACCACCTGTCCGCGGCCGCGGGAGACCGGGACCTGCTCGCGTCCAAGATCGACGACCTCGTCGACTGGCAGACCGGGCTCGTCGACGACGGCCCGGCGATCGACCTCGCGGCCGAGGCCGAGCTGCGGACCATGGGCGGCAAGCAGTACGTCGCCGTGCGCGTGCTCAACGAGGACGACGCCCCCGTCGACATCACCCTCGCGACGCCGTACGGCAGCAAGGAGTACGCCGACGTGGCGCCCGGGAAGAACGCCTACCAGGCGTTCGCGACCCGGCTCGTCGAGGCCCCGGCCGGAGAGGTGACCGTCACGGCCACCGTCGAGCGCGACGGCGAGACCGTCACCGAGGAGATCGTGCTCGCCTACGCCGGCACGGCCTGACGCGTCGCTCCGCGCACCCGACGGCGCCCGTCGCACCTGCGTGCGACGGGCGCCGTCGTGCGTCCCGGCACGGTCGCGGCGCCCCGGGCCGGGCTGCTCGGGCCGCCGCTCCGTCGTCGAGCCGGTGTGACGTCCGACACGTCGCGTGATGATCCGCCTCGCGTCGCGTCCTCACTCCTGGACGACCGTCCAGAAGTGAAGGAGAACCGCCGTGCCCCCCACCGCCCGCCCCCCGCGTGCGAGCACCTCGCCCGCGCGCCGCGCCCTCGCCGGCGCGGTCGCGCTGCTGCTCGCCCTGCTGGGCCTCGCCGCCGTCCCCACGGCCGCGAGCGCCACCGAGCTCGACGCGATCACCGGCGTCGAGATCACCCGACCCACCGGGGAGATCCACCAGTGGGACTCGATCCGCCTCGACGCCACCTGGGCCGTGCCCGACGGCGCGCGCCCGGGCGACACGTTCCGCCTCGCGCTTCCCACGAGCCCCCGCATCGTCGGGTTCACCGACACGTTCGACCTCGCCGACCCCTCGGGGGCGGTGGTCGGATCGTGCACCGTGGACGAGTCGCAGTTCGTCTGCACGCTCGGCGACTACGTCGCGACGCACACGGGGGTCGCGGGGACGCTGTTCTTCTGGGCCCAGGTCACCGAGACGACCGACGCCGACGTGCTCGTGTTCACCACGGGCGGCGGCGTCGAGATCCGCGTCGACGTCCCCGCCGGCATCGGCGAGGGCGAGGGCGGCGGAGGCTGGCAGCCGCCCACCTACCCCGTCAAGGGCGGGTGGTACGACCGCTCGGCCGACGTCGTGCGCTGGGACGTGTACGTGCCCGGCCAGTACCTCACCGGCCCGGACGGCGACCCCGTCGTGCTCACGGACACGTTCGACCCGCGCCTCACCCTGGTCGAGGGCAGCGTCGGGGCGCTCGCGGTGCCCGTCGACCGCTGGGACGACGGCGACTTCTGGGACGCGGGCTTCTGGATGGATCCTGCGGACTACGTCGTCGAGACGGGACCGGCCGCGAACCAGTTCCGGTTCAGCGTGCCCGACGCCCACGGAGCCGAGTACGTCTACGTGCTCACGTACGCGACCGCGGTCCCCGACGACGCGCGCGACGGCGACCGGTACGAGAACACGGTGACCGGCCTCGCGGTCGGCGACGTCGAGGCGTCCGCGGAGTACGCGGGCGCCGGCGGGACCGGCGGGGGCGAGGGCGTGCGCTCGATCCGGCTCACCAAGCAGCTCGACGGCGACGCCGCGGAGGGCGTGACCGGTCCGTTCGGGTTCGAGCTGGTCTGCACCGACGCGGACGGCGAGACGCTGGCCGGGTTCCCCCGTGCCGCCACGCTCTCCGCCGGGGGCACGACGACGTTCGCGGGCGTGCCGGTGGGTGCCGTGTGCGGGCTGACCGAGACGGACGACGGCGGAGCCGACCGCGTGACCTTCGCCCCCGCCGGCCCGATCGAGGTCACGGCGGCCTCGCCCGCGACGATCGACGTCGTCGCGACGAACACCTTCGACGCGCACGTCGGGGGGATCGCCGTGACCAAGCGCGTGACGGGGGCCGCCGCCGACGCCGTGGCCGAGGGGACCACGTTCGTCGTCGCCTACGCGTACGAGGGTCCCGAGGGCGAGGTGACCGGGGAGCTGGTCGTCACCGACGGGTCCACGGCGTCGCTCGCGGACCTGCCCGCGGGCACGGTCGTCACGCTCGCCGAGGCCGCTCCCGCGGCGCTCGACGGGGTGGCGTGGCGGGCGCCGTCGTTCTCCGGCGAGGGGGTCGAGGTGCTCGCGGACGGTGCGGCGCGCGTCGTGGTCGGCGACGGCACGACGGCGGAGGTCGTCCTGACGAACGAGGCCGACGTCCCGGACGTGCCCGCCGAGCCCGGCGGCCCCGCGGAGACCGCCGAGCCCCCGGCACCCGGGACGCAGCCCAGCACGCCGGCCCCGAACGGGGCCCTGGCGGTCACCGGCACGACCCTCGGTGTCGCGGCCCTCGTCGCGGCCCTGCTCGTCGCGACCGGGGTGGTGGTCGTCGTCGCGCGGCGCCGCGCCCGGGCCTGAGGGACCTGGGCGGGGTGACGTTCGTCACCGCGAGGCCGTCCCGGCGTCATGATCGTGCGCCGGGGCGGTCTCTCCACCAGAGGGGTCGCGCCGACCGCGCTGCCCCGGACGAGAGGCGACCATGCACGCGCACCACCAGACCGCAGCCGTCGGCACCCGGGCCGGCGCGGTCCCGCACGACGAGCACGACGTCGAGCCCGCTCCCGCGCGGGACGACGTCGAGCTCGCCGACGCCGTGCGCGCGGGGGACGTCGACGCCTACGCGGAGCTCTGGGGGCGCCACGCCGGGGCCGGGAGGGCCGCGGCGCGGCGTCTCACCGCGACCTACGACCCCGACGACCTCCTCCAGGAGGCGTTCGCGCGCATCCTGCACGCCCTCCAGGCGGGGGCCGGCCCGACGGGCCCGTTCCGCCCCTACCTCTACACGACGCTGCGCGCGGTCGCCGCGTCGTGGTCGCGTACGCCCGCCCCGTTCCCCGTCGACGAGGTCCCCGAGGTCGCCGACGCGCGGGACGCCACGACCGAGGTGCTCGAGCGGTCGGTCACGGTGCGGGCGTTCCGACGCCTGCCCGAGCGCTGGCAGTCCGTGCTCTGGTACACGGAGGTCGAGGGGATGGAGCCGCGCGAGGCGGGGCCGCTCCTGGGCCTGTCCGCGCCCGCCACGGCGGCCCTCGCGTACCGGGCGCGCGAGGGGCTGCGCCGGGAGTGGCTGCAGGCCCACGTCGAGACCGACGCCGTCGCGCCGGAGTGCCGCTGGACGGCCGAGCGCCTGGGCGACCACGCGCGCGGCACGCTCTCGCCGAGCGCCCGCGACCGCGTCGAGGACCACCTGACGGGGTGCCTCGCGTGCTCGATCCTCGCCGAGGAGGTGGACGACGTCGCCTCGCGCCTGCGCCTCGTGCTGCTGCCGCTCGTCCTCGGCGTGCCGGCCGCCCTCGGGGCCGCGGGCACGGTGGTCGCGCCCACGGCCGCCGCGGCCGCCGCGTCCCCGGTCGCCCCGGCCGCCACGTCCCACGCCGCGGCCACCCCGGTCGCGACCTCCGCCGGCGCGGGCGGCGCAGCCGGCGCGCTCCCGGGCCTCGTCCTCGGGGGCGTGGCGGCGACGGTCGTCGCGGCGGTCGTGGGCGTCGGCGCCGTCGCCGGGTGGTGGGGCGGCGGCGAACCGACGCCGGCAGCAGGCCAGGCCGTGGGCGCGCTCGCCTCCCCGGGCGTGCAGGCCGACGAGGTGCCGGCCGCCCCCGCCGCGCCCGAGGACGAGGCGCACGGGCCGGCCGTCGAGCCCGGCACGGCGCCCGACGCCGCCCCGGACGCCGCCCCGGGCCCCGCCGACGTGCCCACGACGGGCCCGCTCGACCCCGGGCCGGTACCCAGCACCGGGAGGGCGACGCCCCCCGTCACGGGGCCGTCGATCCCGGCGGTCGGGATCCCTCCCACCCCGGCCCCACCGCCCGCGCCGGAGCCCCCGGAACCGGACCCCGGCACGGACCCGGGCACGGAGGAGCCCGCGCCGCAGCCCCCGGCGGCCCCGGTCGTCGCGTCGGCCCCGGCGCCCGGCGCGCTCGCGGTGTTCCCGGTGCTGCGCGGCACCGGCGCCCCCGGCGCGACGGTCCGGGTCCTGGACGCGGCGGGCGCCGTCGTCGGGACGGCAGAGGCCGGGCACGACGGCGCGTGGGAGGCGGTCGCCGACGGTCTCGGCGCCGCGGGCGAGCACCGGCTCCGGGTGGTGCAGGTGGTCGAGGGCGTCACGTCCGCGCCGTCCGTGCCGCTGGGGCCGTTCGCCTTCGACGTGCCCGTGCTGCTCTCGCCCGGCCCCGGGGCGACGGTCACGGGACGGCCTTCCGGCCTGCCGTGGGAGCCCACGGGCTACGCGGTCGACGCCGAGATCGCCGGGACCCCCGGGCTGGTCGTCGAGGCCTTCGTCGACGACCGTCCGACGGGCAACCTCCACACGCTCGCCGACGCGCCGCTGGTCCGGCAGGTGACCGGGCTCTCGCTCGGCGAGCACTCGCTCGGGCTGCGCGTCGTCGACCCCGCGACCGGGGAGCACGGCCCCGTCGTCACGACGCGCTTCACCGTCGTCGGCTGAGTCAGACGAGCTGCAACGACGTGAGGCAGGTGGGGTCGTCGGCGCCGGTCGAGACGGTCGTCGTGCCGACCCGCCCCTCGTGCTCCACGCGCAGCTCGGCGTCCACGTCGCGCGGGAGCCAGAGGCCGACGAACCCGTTCGCGCCGAGCGTCGTGTCCTCCTCGACGAGGACCTCGCCGGTCGCCGCGTCGACGACCGTGACGGACACGGGCTCGTCCGCGAGCTCGCCCTGGCACGTCGTCAGCGAGTGGTAGAAGCACTCGTGCGTCTCGTCCACGAAGGGCGCGACGGAGAGGTAGAACGTGTCCTCGGGCAGCGGGACCGTGGTCTCGTACGTCTCGTCCGCGAGCACGAGCTCCGCCGCGCGGACCGAGGCGACGAGGTCGGTCGGCCGGTCGGCCGTCTCGAGGCCTTCGAGCCGGTCCACCACCTCCTGGCCGCTGAGCCCGGCGAGATCGTGACGGTCGAGCAGCGCGTCCAGCGCGGAGGGTTCGGGGGAGTCGCCGGACCCGCCGGAGCAGCCGGCGAGCACGAGGGCGGTGGCGGCCACGGCGGCCACGAGGGTCGGGAGGGCACGTCGTCTCATGCGCCGATCCTCTCAGAGCGCGACGCCCTGACCAGGGCCGGAGGTCCCGGGCGCGCCGACGGCCGGGACCCGTGCGGGTCCCGGCCGTGCGGGTGGCGGAGGGCGTCGCGTCACGCGGTGAGCATCGCCACCGGGTTGTCGTGGGTGAGCCGGGCGAGCACGTCGCGCGGCACGCCGCGCGACGCGAGCATCTCCGTGAAGACGGTCGGGACGTACGCGAACCCGTTGCCGCCGTGCTGCACCCACATCTGCTTGAGGAACACGTCGTGGCTGAGCAGCACCTGGCCCGCGTGGCCGGCCTCGACGAGGCGCTGCACCGCGGTCGCGGTCGTGTGCGGGTCGGGGGACACGCCCTCCTTCGGGAAGGTGATGTCCATGCCGACCATGTCGAACTCGAGCCAGACGCCGCGCTCGGCCACGGACCGCTGGTAGTCCGGGTCGTCGGCGGACGGGTCCATGTGGCACAGCACGACCTTCTCCGGGCGCACGCCCACCTCGTCGAGCACGAGGTCGAGCACCTCGTGCGCGCGGCGCTGCCACCCGGGCAGGTGCACCTGGAGCGCCACGTGCGGGTGCTCGCGCTGCGCGAGGGCCGCCGCGCGCAGCGACGCGGCCTCGCCCGCGGTGAACGACGGCGAGACGCCGATCTCGCCGATGATGCCGGGCCGCACGCCGGTCCCGCCGATCCCGTCGGCGAGCTCCGCGACGATCGCGGACGCCTGCGCGTCCACGGCCGCCGCGGCGATGCGGTCGCCCTCGAACTTCTCGAGGTACGCGCCGCAGCCCGCGACCACGTGCAGGCCCGTCCGGCGCGCGACCTCCGCGAGGCGCTCGGGGTTGCGCCCGATCGCGGCGCTCGACGTCGCGTCGACGATCGTGCGCCCGCCCAGCGCCGCAAAGCTCTCGAGCTCCGCGGCGACCGCGGCGACCGGCTTGTCGGCGATGTTGTCCGCGCAGCAGTACGGGTCCTGGCGCAGCGCCCACGCGACCGACGCGGAGACCGGGGCCTCGACGACCGCCGCGGAGAAGCGGTAGCTCGGCGGGTCGAGCACGCCCGACAGGTCGTTGAAGAGGTGCTCGTGCGGGAGCGTGAGGCCGAGGTCGGCGGCCCCGGCGCGGCCGGTGACGGTCTGGACGTGGCCGGCGGGCGTGACGCTCATCGCGGGCTCGCCTCGCCCGCCTCGCCGCCCGCGACCGCCGCGGCCACGGCGTCCTCGTGCGCGCCGTCGCCCGGCTCGTCGGGGTGGGCCGCCTTGCCCGACGGGATCATGCCGATCCCGGCGGCCACGAGCGCGATGACGGTGCCGACGACGGTCGCGACGTGGACGGTGTGCCCGAGCGCCGGGATCGCGGCGTCCAGGACGAGCGAGCCGACGAGCTGGCCCGCGACCGACGCGAGGCCCAGCAGCAGCAGGCCGAGGCCGCGCACGAGGAGCGCCATGAGCGCGATGGACAGCAGGCCGAGCGGACCGCCCAGGTACATCCACCACTCGCTCGGGAGCTGGAAGTCGACGCCGCCCGTGGCCGCCCGCACCAGGTAGGCGATCAGCAGGGCCGTGAAGCCCACGAGGAAGTTCCAGCCGATCGAGACGAGCATCGACCCGGTGACGTCGGCGACGGCCGCGTTCCCGGCCGGCTGCCAGCCCGCGAGCAGGCCGCCCACGAACGGCATGATCGCCAGGACGATCGTGTGCGGCACGGAGAAGCTCGGCGAGATGACGACGACGGTCGCCGCGATGGCGAGCGCGGCGCCCAGGAGTCGCGTCGCGGTGAGCGGCTGCTTGACCGACGCCGTGACGCCGATGCGGTCGCAGATGACGCCGGAGATCACGAGGCCGGAGATGAGCGAGATCTGGAACGTGGCCACACCGAGGACGCCGACGGTGACGCCCTCGGAGAGGACGATGACGGCGCCGCACAGGCCCGCGAGGTAGTTCCACCACGGGATGGTGCGCGAGCGGATCAGGCCGGGGATCGCGAGCGCCTCGCGCCGGGTGGCGGGGCGCGCGAACACGACGACGAACATGAGGACCAGGCCGGTCCCGAACGAGATGAGGGCGGCGGCGTGCCCGTCGCCGATCGTCTTGCCGAGCTGGCCGTTGACGGCCGCCTGCATCGGGCCGAGGGCCCCCGCGAGGACGGTCGCGACGACGAGCAGGGCGGTCGCGGTGTCCTTGACCCTGCTGCGGCGGGCTGACGAGTTCAGAGCACCTCCCTGAGTGCCGGACGGGGAACCGGTGGTCGCCGGCGTGGTGTGCTTCATTGCGTGACCGTGCCTTCCTCCGACGGTACGTCGGACTTAGCTGTGGAGCGGAATCCTGGTGCCCTCGGGGGCCAGGTCGGTGGCGCGCGGCAGGGAGTCGACGGCGCCGTGGCGGGTGGTGGTGGAGGCGGCGACGTGCGCCGCCCAGCGGGCGGACTCGACGAGGTCGCCGCCGTGGAGGAGGCCGTCCGCGAGCGCCGCGCAGAACGAGTCGCCGGCGGCGGTCGTGTCGACGGCGTCGACGCGCTCCGCCGGGACGGCGACGGGTGCGCCTCCCGCGGGGACGACGAGCGCGCCGTCGGCCCCGAGGGTGACGACGACGTCCCCGGGGTGGTCGAGCGCGCGGACCATGGCGAGCACGGCGTCGGTGCCGACGGGCTCGTCGCTCGCGCCGACGAGGGTCGCGAGCTCGAACCGGTTGGGCACGAGCACGCGGAACGCGGCGCGCACGGGGGCGGGCAGCGGGACGGCGGGCGCCGGGTTGAGGACCGTGGTGCCCGTCGCGGTGGCGGCGACGGCGCGCAGGGCGCCGAGCGGCGTCTCGCACTGGCACAGGACGGCCGCCGCGTCGCGGACGAGGTCGGCGCGCTCGGCGACGAACGCCTCGTCGACGACGGCGTTCGCGCCGGGCTCGATGACGATCGTCGACTCGGGCTGCTCCCACAGCACGACGGCGACGCCGGTGGGGCGGTCCGCCGTCGCGAGTCCGTCGAGGACGAGGCCCTCGACGGCGAGGCGGCGGCGGATCGCGCGGCCGTCGTCGTCGTCGCCGACGGCGCCGACCATGGCGACGCGGCGGCCGAGCCGGGCGGCGGCGACGGCCTGGTTGGCGCCCTTGCCGCCGGGGGAGCGGACGAGGCCCGTCGCGGAGACGGTCTCGCCCGAGCGGGGCAGGCGGTCGACGGTCAGCCGGAGGTCCATGTTCAGGCTGCCGACGACCACCACCTCGGGCGTCATCAGCCCGCGAGCCAGGTGACGGCCTGGCCGAACAGCGGGCCGTAGCCGGCCCAGTCCATGAACTCGCGCGGGGCCCAGTGCGGGGAGATGTCGGAGGCGAACGCGAGCGTGCGCCCCTCGCCCTCGGTGCGGACGGCGACGAGCGGGCGGCCCTCGATGGTGGCCAGGACGGTCGCGTCGGCCTTGGCGGTGAGGCGCTGGTAGCCGAGGAGGATCGGCCACTCGCGGTCGAGGCCGGCGGTGACGGGGTGCTCGACGTCGGTCAGGGTGCCGCCGATGCCCTCGGGGGTCTCCTCGCGGTCGTCGTACGGGAGGATGTCGACGGGCAGGACGGCCTCGACGGCGGTGCCGTGGTAGTTGGCCTTGGCCTGGAAGCCCTGGAAGCTGAGATAGCCGCCGGCCATCATGAGGCCGCCGCCGCGGCGGACCCACTCGGCGAGGAGCTTGAGCCGGTTCGGGAACGGGCGCCCCTGGGAGAACACGACGGGCGGCAGCAGGAGCGAGTTGGCGCCGATGTCGGACAGGATCACGACGTCGTAGGCGTCGAGCTCGTCGAGCGTGGAGGGGAAGTCCTCGGCGACGAGGTGCGAGGGGAGGTGCGTGACCTCGTGGCCCTCGGCGGCCAGCGCCTCGAGAAGGCGCGCGCACCCGATCTCGAGCTGGGCGTGGGGGAACGCGTCGTACCCCTTGTAGTCGGTGGTCGCGTTGATCCACGACTCCCCGGCGAGCAGAACCCGGCTCATCCCGGCCTCCTTGCGATCAGGTCGCGCGGCGACGTCGGCGACGACGTTGCGCAACGTTGTGTGGCGTTGCGCAAGACCGTAGGGTGGAGATGCTCGGCCTGTCAACACCGTCTGTGTGACGCGGTGCCGGTAGGGTGCAGGGGTTCTGGGACGCGAGCCGTTGGAGGGGAGCCATGACGCTCACGCGTGTTGCGCAACGTGCCGGCGTGTCGGCCTCGACGGCGTCGCGCTACCTGCGCGGGCAGCTCAACGTCCAGCCGGAGACGGCGGCGCGGATCGACGCCGCGGTGCGCGAGGTGGGGTACGTCGTCCCCGCGCCCGGCCCGGCGGCGCGCGAGCACGAGCGCCGCACCGGGGTCGTCGCGCTCGTCGTGCCCGACTTCGTCAACCCGTTCTTCACCGCGCTCGCGGAGGAGGTCGCACGCCTCGCGGGCGACCGCCGGGTCCCGCTCGTCGTCGCGCTGTCGACCCGGCACGGCGACGCGGAGTCGGGCCTCGGGCAGCTCCTCGCGAGCGACGGGTCGCTCGGCGGCGTCGTGTACGTGGGCATGTCGCGCACCGACGACCGGCTCGCGCGCGCCGTCGCGGACGGGCTGCCCGTCGTCGTCATCGACGAGGAGGTCGACCTCGACCTGCCCGTCGAGACGATCACCGTCGACAACTACGGCGGCGCCTACCAGGCCACGAGCTACCTCGTGCAGCAGGGGCACCGGCGCATCGCGCACGTCGCCGGACCGGCCGAGCTGTCCACGACCCAGGACCGCCTGCGGGGCTACGTCGACGCGATGCACGACGCCGGCCTCGACGTCGACCCGGACCTCGTGCGCCACGGCCCGTACACCGAGCAGTTCGGCGCCTCGACGTTCCCCTACCTCACGCGGCCCGGGAACGCGCCGACGGCCGTGTTCGTCGGCAGCGACATCGTCGCCGTCGGGATGCTGGGCGCGGCCGAGCTGCACGGCATCTCCATCCCCGACGACCTCTCGGTCGTCGGGTGCGACGGCATCCGTGTCGGCCAGTGGCTGCGCCCCAAGCTCACGACGCTCGAGCAGCCCGTCGCGGCGCTCGCGCTCGCCGCGATGGACGCGATCGAGCGGTCGATGACGGGCGAGCGTCGGACCGGGGCGCCCGCCCGCACCGTCCTGCCCCTGCACCTCGTCGTGCGGGGCTCGGTGTCGCGGCCCGCCGACCGCTGAGGGGTTCTCCGCCGTCGTACCTCACGTCGCGACCAGCGGCGGGGTGAGGACCACGACCGCAGCGCCCGCGGCTAGCGGTCCACGGGCGGCACGGAGCAAGGCGGCGCGGACCAGGTGCCGTTCTCTGCGCACCGGCTCCACGGTTCCCCCTCCGTCCGGATCGTCATGCCGCGCGCGCGTCCGCGGCCCGTCGGGTCCAGCGCACGACGACGTACAGCACCGCGCCGACGGCGAGCAGGATGCCCGCGCGCAGCCACGTCACGGCGTCCTGCTGGGTGAGCAGCAGGACGCACGACGCCACGCCCAGCACCGGCACGACCGTCGCGACGCGGAAGTGCGGCGCGTCGACCGGGTCGCGTCGCAGCACGAGGACCGCGACGTTCGTCGAGGCGAAGACGAGCAGCAGGAGCAGCACGACGGTCTCGGCGAGCCCGGCCACGTCGCCCGTGAAGACGAGCCCCATGGCGACCGCCGTCGTCACGACGATCGCGACCCACGGGGTGCGGCGGTGCGGGAGCACCCGGCCGAGGACCGACGGGAGCAGGCCCTGTTCCGCCATGCCGTAGGCGAGCCGGCTCGACATGATCATCGTCAGCAGCGCGCCGTTCGCCACGGCGATCAGGGCCACGAGCGAGAACACCCACGCAGGCACGGACCCCTCGGCGTCGACGACCTCGAGCAGCGGGCCCGTGGACCCGGCGAGCGTCTGCGGGTCGACGACCGCGACGGCGGCCACGCCGACCGCCACGTAGACCACCCCGGCGGTGACGAGCGCCCCGAAGAGCGCGCGCGGGTAGGTGCGCCGGACGTCGCGCACCTCCTCCGCGAGGTTCGCCGAGGTCTCGAACCCGACGAACGAGTAGTACGCGAGGATCGCCGCCGCGAGGACGGCGAGCGCCGGCGTCGTGCCCTCCGCGAACTGCGTGACCCGCCCCGGGGAGCCCTCGCCGCGGCCCAGCACGACCGCGGCCAGCACGACCACGAGGACCAGGCCGGACAGCTCGATCGCGGTCATCGCGACGTTGGCGCGCAGCGACTCCTTGATGCCGCGCGCGTTGAGCGCGGCGACGAGCGCGAGGAAGATCACGGCCACGAGCCGGTCGGGCGCGTCGACGAAGGTCGCGAGGTAGTCGCCCGCGAACGCGAGCGAGAGCCCCGCCGCGCTCGTCACCCCGGCGGCGAGCATGGAGAACCCGACGAGGAACGACACGAGCGGGCTGCGGAACGCCCGGTCGGCGAACACCGCCGCGCCCCCGGCCCGCGGGTACTTGGTGACGAGCTCGGCGTACGAGCCGGCGGTGAGCAGGGCGAGGCCCAGCGCCACGAGCAGGGGCAGCCACACCGCGCCGCCGACCTCGCCGGCCATCTCGCCCACGAGCGCGTAGACGCCCGCGCCCAGCACGTCCCCGAGGATGAACAGGTAGAGGAGCCGGCCCCCGACCGACCGGGACAGCCGGGTCTGCGGGTCGACGGCCTGGTCCTGGGGTGCCGGGGGTGCGCTCATCGGGTCACCGTGCCACGGGCCCGTCCCGCTCGCGGCCCGGGCGGCGACGGCCCGCGGGCAGGCCGGCGGGAGCGTGTGCGAGCCGGGTGGGCCCGTGCGAGCGTGGAGGTCCCGGGTCCAGCAGCGAGCCCGTCCGCACGAGCGTGACCGGCCGGGACCAGGCGTCGTCGGCCCGTCGCGCGCGGTCGCGAGGAGACGAGCATGGGCGACACGTCGGTGGTGCGAGGCGCGGGCTCGACGGGACGTCGTGCGCGCCGTGCCGTGGTCCTGGGCGGCGCCGGGTTCGTGGGCAGCCACGTGTGCGAGGCGCTCGTGGCCCGGGGCACGGAGGTCGTGTGCGTGGACGACCTGTCGACGGGCGAGGTCCGCAACCTCGACGCGCTGCGCGACGAGCCCCGGTTCCGGTTCGTGGAGGCCGACGTCAGCGCGGGGATCGACGTCCCGGACCCCGACCGGGTCGACCTCGTGCTGCACCTCGCGTCGCCCGCCTCGCCGGTGGACTACCTGCGGCTCCCGCTCGAGACCCTGCTCGTGGGCTCGGCAGGGACCCGCCACGGGCTCGAGCTCGCCGGGCGGGCCGGGGCACGGTTCGTGCTCGCCTCGACGTCGGAGGTCTACGGGGACCCCGACGTGCACCCGCAGCGCGAGGACTACTGGGGCCACGTGAACCCGGTCGGCCCGCGCAGCGTCTACGACGAGTCCAAGCGGTTCGCCGAGGCGACCACGGCCGCGTACCGCCGCGCGCGCGGCGTGGACGCGGGCATCGTGCGGATCTTCAACACCTACGGGCCGCGCATGCGCGGCCACGACGGGCGCATGGTGCCCACGTTCGTCCGCCAGGCGCTCGCGGGCGAGCCGCTCACCGTGGCGGGCGACGGCTCCCAGACCCGCTCGGTCTGCTACGTGGACGACCTCGTGGAGGGGATCCTCGCCTTCGCCCGCTCGGACCACCCGGGGCCGGTGAACCTGGGCGACCCCACCGAGCTCACCGTGGCCCGCGTGGCCGAGGACGTGCTCGCCGCGACGGGCAGCGACGCGGGGATCGTCCACGTCGACCTGCCCGAGGACGACCCCCGCCGCCGTCGACCCGACACCGCGCTCGCGGAGCGCGTCCTCGGCTGGCGCGCGCGCACGCCCTGGCCCGAGGGCCTGGCCCGCACGGTCGCGTGGTTCCGCGAGGAGGCAGGGCGCGGACCCGCCGTGGCGGTCGCGACCGGCGCCGCCGGGGGGTCGGGAGGGGCGGACGCATGAGGCTCTCGGTGCACGGGTGCGGCTACCTCGGGGCCGTGCACGCCGCGGCGATGGCACGGCTCGGCCACGACGTCGTCGGGGTGGACGTCGACCGCGCCCGGGTCGACGCGCTGGCCGAGGGCCGGGCGCCGTTCTTCGAGCCGGGGCTCACGGCGCTGCTGGCCGGCTCCGACGGCCCCGGCTCCCTCAGGTTCTCGACCGAGGCCGCGCGCGCCGCGGGCTCGGACGTCCACTTCCTGTGCGTCGGCACGCCGCAGTCGGCCGGGAGCGGGGTGGCCGACCTGCAGCAGCTCGACGCGGCGCTCGCCGCGCTGCGCCCGCACCTGCGGCCCGGCGCCGTCGTGGTCGGCAAGTCGACGGTGCCCGTCGGGACGGCGGAGCGGCTCGCCCGCGACCTGCCCGACGGCGTCGGCCTCGCGTGGAACCCCGAGTTCCTGCGCGAGGGTCACGCCGTCGTGGACACGCTGCACCCCGACCGGCTGGTCTACGGCGTGCCCGACGACGGCGACGCCCTCGTGGCGCGCCTCGACGCGGTCTACGCGCGGCTCCTGGACGACGGCGTCCCGCGCCTCGTGACCGACCTCGCCACGGCGGAGCTGGCCAAGGTGGCGGCGAACGCGTTCCTCGCGACGAAGATCTCGTTCGCGAACGCGGTCGCGGAGGTGTGCGAGGCCGCGGGCGGCGACGCCGTCGCGCTCGTCGGCACGATGGCGCTGGACCGCCGCATCGGCGGGGACTACCTGGGGGTGGGTCTCGGGTTCGGCGGCGGCTGCCTGCCCAAGGACATCCGCGCGTTCGCGGCCCGGGCGCGCGAGCTCGGCGTCGGGCCGGCCGTGTCCTTCCTCGACGAGGTCGACGCGATCAACGACCGCTGCCGGGACCGGGCGGTCGAGCTCGCCCGCGCGGCGTGCGGCGGCTCGCTCGCGGCCCGGCGGGTCGCGGTGCTCGGTGCCGCGTTCAAGCCCGACAGCGACGACGTGCGCAGCTCGCCCGCGCTCGCGCTCGCGCGGGCGATCGCCGCCGAGGGCGCCGACGTCGTCGTCACCGACCCCCAGGCGCTGGCTCTGGCGCAGGCCGCCGCCCCCGAGCTCGGTTACGCGGCCGACGCGCGCGAGGCGGCCGCCGGGGCCGACGTCGTCGTCCTCGCGACCGAGTGGGACGAGTACCGCGCGCTCGACCCGGACGACCTCGTCGGCGTCGTGCGCGCGCCTCGCCTCGTCGACGCGCGCAACGCCGTCGACCGCGGCCGGTGGCGCGCGGCGGGGTGGGACGTCCGCTCGCTCGGCGTCGCCGGCGTCCGCGCGGGACGGCCGCGGTCGAGCAGCCCGACGGCGTAGCCGGCGGTGAGCAGCGGCGACGAGGTCAGGCCCGCCGCGGTGCCACCGCGAGCAGCGCTCGGGCCGCGGCCACGACCTCGTCGACGGTGACCCGCTCGAGCGCCGGGTCGAGGGCGGCGGCGTGCGGGTCGCCGCGGTATCCGTCCGGCTGCCCACCAGGCCGCGCGGGCGCCGCGTCGCCGCCGTGCCAGAGCACGACGTGGCGCTCCGGGTCGATCGCCGGGCCCCACGCCGACGGCGGGGTCGGCCCGAACAGGACGACCGACGGGGTGCCGAACGCCGTCGCGAGGTGCGCGACGCCCGTGTCGCCGCACACCACGAGGCGCGCGGTCGCGACGACGTCGGCGAGCGCGGGCAGGTCGAGCGTGCCCGCGGTGTCGGTCACGGCGCCCGTCGCGCTCGTCGCCTCCGCGAGGGACGCGGTGGCGTCCGCGACGACGCGCGCGCCGAGGTCGCGCTCGTCCGGGCCGCCCGTGACGACGACGTCGTGCCCCGCGACGGCGAGGTCGCGCGCGACGGCGGCGAAGCGGTCCGCGGGCCAGCGCCGGGACCCCGAGGCCGCACCCGGGTGGACGACGACGTGCCGCCCGCGCGACGCGGGCGGGTCGAGCCGCAGGTCCTCGCGCGAGCACGCTCCGCCCGCGGCCGTGACCAGGCGGCACCAGCGGTCGACCTCGTGCTCGTCGGGGTCCCAGCCCGGCCCGGCGACGCCCGCCTCGCGCGACGCGAACGCGACGACGTGCTCGGGCGCGGTGTCGAGGAGCACGCGGTGGCTCTGGGGCCCGCTGCCGTGCAGGTTCACGGCGACGTGCCCGGAGGGCGGGGCGCCGGACACCGCCGCGGACTCCTCGACCCACGCGAGGGGTGCGAGGCCCTGCGAGGGCACGACGCCGTCGACGAGCCCGAGGTCGCGGAGCCAGCCGCCCACCTCCTCCGGAGCGGCGAGCAGGACGCGGCGCCCGGGCCAGGCGCGCCGCACGCCGCGCAGGGCCGGGACCGCGGTGAGCGCGTCCCCGAGCCCGAGCGCACGCAGCACGAGGACCGTGCCCGCGTCCTGGCCCCCGAGCCCCGGCAGGTCGGGCGCGAGCCCGGTGGCGTCGGTCGTCACGGCCACGACGTCTCGCCGGACGCCATGACGAGCATCTCGCGGATCTCGCAGCCGACCGGCTGGCGCAGCGCCGTCACGACGGCGGCCGCGGTCGCGCGCGGGTCGTTGAGGTCGGCGTCCGGGCCAGGCTTGTACTGCTCGGTGCGGCCGTCGAAGAACGCGGTGCGCATCCCGCCGGGCACGAGGCACGTCACGCCGACGCGTCCCGCGAGCTCGGCGGCGAGCGCCTGGGAGAACCCGCGGACGGCGAACTTGGACGCGCAGTACGCGGTCGCGTCGGACACGCCCTTGAGGCCGAGGGTCGACGCGACGGTGACGACCGTCCCGCGCCGCTCCTCGAGGAACGGCAGCGCGGCGCGCACGACGGCGACCGTCCCGAAGAGGTTGACGCGCACGACGCGCTCCCACGTCTCGACGTCGATCTCGTCGAGCCGCCCGCACGCGTCGGTGCCCGCGGCGGTGACGACCGCGTCGGGCGGGCCGACCTCCAGGGCCAGGCGCTCGACCGCCGCGGCCGCCGCGGCCGAGTCGGACAGGTCGACGACGGCGTGGGGCGCACCGCCCGCGGGCGCGACCCGGTCGAGGACGACCGGCTTGCCGCCCGCCGCCGTGACGGCGTCGACGAGCGCGGCGCCCAGGCCGCTCGCGCCGCCCGTGACGTAGACGGTGCCGAGCTCGCGCGGGGCCGGGGCCCGGTCGGGCTGCGGGGTGGTCGAGGTGGTCGAGGTCATGCGGTGGTCTCCTCCGTCAGGGTCGGGAGCCCGGGCGCGAACCGCCCGGAGCGTTCGAGGATCGAGGTCGTGGAGCGGCCGTCGACGTAGGGCAGGACGACGACCCGCCCGCCGTGGCGCCGGACCACCTCGGCCTCGGGCAGGGCCTCCTCGGTGTAGTCGCCGCCCTTCGCCCACACGTCCGGGCGCAGGCGGTCGAGCGCGGAGCGCGGGTCGTCCTCGTCGAAGACGACGACGGCCGACACGCAGTCGAGCGCGGCGAGGACGCGGGCCCGGTCGGCCTGCCCGACGACGGGTCGCTGCGGCCCCTTGAGCCGCCGCACGGACGCGTCGCCGTTGAGGAGGACCACGAGGTGGTCGCCGAGGCGCGCCGCGGCCTCGAGCGTCGCGACGTGGCCCGCGTGGAGGATGTCGAAGCACCCGCCGGTGGCGACGACGGTGCCGCCCGCCGCGCGCAGCCGCGCGGCCACCGCCTCGGGCCCGCCCGGGTCCTGCGGCGGGGCCGCGTCGGAGGCAGCCCCGACGTCGCGGGGCGCGCGGTCCGGCACCCCGTCCGTCACCGCGTCGGGCGCGCGCCGACCCGGGACGTCGGCGCGGCGCCGGTAGCCCTCGGCGCCGCCGGCCGCGACCCAGGCCGAGGCCGCGGCGACCGCCGCGACGACCGCCTCGACGAGCTCGGCGCCCCGGGCGAGCGCGACCGCCGCCGTCGAGGCGAACCGGTCGCCCGCGCCGCAGGGGTCGCCGTGCGCGACGGTCGCGGGCACGTACGCGGGCTCCCCGTCGGCGCGCGCGACGAACGCTCCGTGCTCGCCCGCGGTGACGCACACCGCCCGCACGCCCCAGGCGGCGGCGAGCGCCCGGGCCAGGCCGCCCGGGTCGTCGGCGCACGCGTCGAGCCCGAGGGCCTCCGCCGCGTCGAGCGCCTCGGCGAGGTTGGGCGTGACGAGCGCGGTCCCGGGCACGGGTGCCCCGCCGCGCGGGTGGGGGTCCCACACGACCGTCCGGTCGCGGGCCGCGTGCTGGAGCGCGTCGCGCACGGGGCCGGCGTGCGTCGTGCCGGCCCCGTAGTCCGAGACGAGGACGACGTCGGCGCCCGCGAGCGCCGCCCGCACGGAGCGCTCGGGCACGTCGTCGGGACCCGCCGGACCGCCGTCGTCGACCCGGACGACGGTCTGCCCGCCCGAGCGCACGCGGGTCTTGCGCCGCGTGGTGCCCACCTGGGGCAGCGCCACGACGTCGAGGTGCGGACGCAGCAGCGCACGCAGCTCGCCGCCCGCCTCGTCGTCGCCGAACGGCGCGACGAGCCGCACGCGCGCCGCGTCGGCGGCGAGCAGGGCCGTCAGCCCCGCGCCACCGGGGCTGCGCCGGACGCCGAGCGTGTCGACCACGGGCACGGGCCCGTCGGGGGAGAAGCGCGTCACCTGGCCGTCGACGTCGCGGTCGAGCAGCACGTCGCCGACCACGACGACGCGCGGGCCCTGCGCTGCCGTGGACGACGGTGGGAGCACCGCCGCGGTCGCTGCGGCGGGATCCTGCGCGGCCCGCCCGTCCACGGGCCCCTCGCCGGGCAGACCGTCGGGCGGGGCACCGGGTGCGTCGCCCCGGGCGGCCGCCTCCCGGTGGCGCACGTGCGCGTCGAGCGCCGCGCACAGCGCGTGCACGACGACGAGGTGGAGCTCCTGGACCGACGACGTCGACGCCCCGCGCAGGGCGAGCACGTCGTCGCACGCGGCGGCCAGCGCGCAGTCCCGCGGACCGGTGAGCGCCCACGTCGTGAGGCCGAGCTCGCGCGCCCGGCGGGCCGCGGCGACGACGTTCTCGCTCTCGCCCGACGTCGACAGCAGCACGAGGACGTCGCCCGGCCGCCCGTGCGCGGCGACCTGCCGCGCGTACATCTCGCCGACGCCGTAGTCGTTGACGATCGCGGTGAGGCTCGACGTCTCGGCGTGCAGGCTGATCGCGGAGAGGGGCGTCCGCTCGCCGTCGAAGCGCCCCACGAGCTCGGCCGTGAGGTGCTGCGCCTCGGCGGCGCTGCCGCCGTTGCCCGCGACGAGCAGCCGCCCGCCCGCGAGCACGGTGTCGGCCAGCCGCGCGCCCCACGCGTCGAGGCGCCCGGCCTCGGCCGTGAGCAGGTCGAGGCCGTCGTGCAGGTCCGCGGCGTGCTCGCGCAGCCAGCGTCGCGCCGCGTCCTGCGGGCCGGCGCTGCCCCCGGGCCGGTGCGCCGTCACGGTGCGCTCACCGCCCGCAGCGCGGCGCGGGCACCGACGACGGGCCGTGCGCGCCCCGGCTCGGCGCGGCGCGCGGCCACGACGAGCTCGTACGACTCGGCGGTGCGGGCCGCGACCGTCGACCACCCGTACAGGTGCTCGGCCCGGACGCGCGCGGCCGAGCCGAGGCGCTCCGCGAACGCCGGGTCGTCGGCGAGCCGCCGGAGGGCCGCCGCGAGCGCCCCGGGGTCCCGCGGCGGGACGAGCAGGCCGGTGCGCCCGTCGACGACCGAGTCGAGCAGGCCGCCGACGGCCGCGCCGACGACGGGGCGTCCGCACGCGGCGGCCTCGAGCGGGACGATGCCGAACGGCTCGTACCAGGGGTCGCACACCACGGCGTCGGCGGCGTGCATGAGGTCACGCACGTCGTCCTGGGTCACGCTGCCGACGAACCGCACCCGGTCCGGCACCCCCGACGCGTCCGCGACCGCGCGCAGCCGGAGCACCTCGGGGTCGTGGTCGAGGGCGTCCGCGGCCGGTCCGCCCGCCACGACGAGCTCGGCGCCCGGCAGCTCCGCGAGCGCCTCGATCACGGTGTCCACGCCCTTGCGCTCGACGAGGCGGCCGACCGAGAGCAGGCGCAGGCGCCCGGGCTCGCGGTGCAGGTGGTCCGAGCGGTCGGCGTCGGGCAGGAAGCGGCCGAGGTCGACCCCGCAGGGGACCACGTCGATGCGGTCGGGGTCCGCGCCGAGCGCGACGAGCTCGGCGACCTCGTCGGCGCACGTCGCGACGATCCGGTCGACCGCGCGGCACAGCAGGCGCTCGCGGGCCACGCGCTCGGCCGGGCTCGTGTCGTGCGCGCCCTGGTGGCGGCGTTTGACGGACCCGAGCGCGTGGAACGTCTGCACGAGGGGGACGCCGAGCGCGGGCGCGGACAGCAGGCCCGCGATCCCGGACATCCAGAAGTGCGCGTGCACGACGTCGGGGCGCGGCCCGGGCTCGACCCAGCGCCGCAGCAGGTCCGCGCCGAACGCGTCCATGTGGGGGAGCAGGTCGTCCTTGGGCACGGCCACCGGCGGGCCGGCGTCCACGTGGACGACGTCCACGCCGCGCGCGAGGGGCACGCGCTCGGGGAGGGACGCGTCGTCGCGGCGCGTGAACACCTCGACGCGGTGGCCCTGGGCGCCGAGCCGGGTGGCGAGCGACGCGACGTGGACGTTCTGCCCGCCCGCGTCGACGCCGCCGAGCGCGGCGAGGGGGCTGGCGTGCTCGGAGATCATCGCGATCTTCATGAGGTCACCTCCGTCAGGACCGTGTCCCAGCGCCGCAGGAACGCGGCGTGGGAGTAGTGCTGGAGCACGTGGGCGCGTGCCGCCCGGCCGTGCTCGCGGGCGTCGTCGGGGTCGGCGAGCCAGCGCCGCGCGGTCGCGGCGAGCTCGTCGGGACGGGCGCTGAGGAGCCCCGCGGCCGGGGGCACCGCGACGGGCGCCTCGGTGGTCGGCAGCGCGAGGACCGGCATCCCGAGCGCCATCGCCTCCAGCAGGGAGAGCCCGAGGCTCGTCCAGCGGTAGGGGTGCAGGTAGACGCGCGACGTCGCGAGGCGCGCGTGCATCGCGGCCTGGGGGACGTCGTCGTGCAGCCGGTGGGGGAGGTCCCCGGGCGGCGCGACGAGGTGCTCGGCGAGCTTGCCGACGCCGATGCCGTAGACGGCGAGCGGCACGTGCCGCCCCAGCCCGACGAGCACGTCGGTCCCGGCGACGCGCCAGCGCCGCACGGGCTCGTTGACGACGGCGCCGACGCTCGCCCGTTCCCCGGTGTACAGCGGGCCGGGGTCGGGGACGCCGTGGTCGACGACGAGCGTGCGCGCGTCGCCCGTGTCCCACATGAGCGCGTTGAACGCCGTGACGTGCACGATCGGCACGAGGCCCTCCTCGACCACGTCGAGCTCGGCGAGGGGGTGCCGGGTCGCGGCCGCATGGCCGGTCGGGGCGTTGTGCTCGACGTAGACGGCGGGCACGTCGCGGCCGGGCACGAGCCCGGTCCAGCGGCGCAGCAGCTCGACCTCCTCGGGGCGCTGGAGCACCACGACGTCGATCGACCCGTCCGCCGCGAGGTCGGCGAGCTCGTCCGGCGCCACCTCGCGCGCGCCCGGCGGCCAGTCCCAGGTGCGCGCGCGGCCGCGGCCGTCGGGCCCGCGGTCGGGGACGACCGGGACCAGGTACTCGTGGCCGCCTGCGACGAAGGACGTCGCCCACGACCCGTGCACGTGCCACACGAGGATCCTCATCGGGTCACCCCCACGGTCCGGGGCAGGGACGTGCGGGGCGCGGGCGTCCCGACGACGTGCGGTGCGGCGAGGCGGTCGACCGCCGCCACGACGTCGGCGGGGTCGACGCCCAGGCACGGGTGGCCGGGCACCGGGCACAGCCGGGCGCGGGTGCCGCGGCACGCGGCCTCCTGGTCGCCGAGCAGGACGGTCGGCACGCCCCACGGCGCCCAGCGCTCCGCGGGGACCACGGGGGCGAAGAGCGACACGACGGGCGTGCCGACCGCGGCGGCCAGGTGCGCGGGCCCCGTGTTGCCGACGACGACGCAGCGGGCGCCGGCGAGCACCGCCGCGAGACGCGCGAGGTCCGTGCGCCCCGACAGGTCCAGCGCGCGCCCCGCGGCGACGTGCGCCGCGAGGTCGGTCTCGCCCGGCCCGCCGCTGACCACGACCTCCCGGCCCGACGCCGCGAGCGCCGCGACGACGTCCCGCGCGTGGTCGGGCGCGGGGGCACGCGCGGGCACGGACGCGCCGGGGTGGACGACGACGTACGGCCCGGTCGGGACGAGGTCGCTCACGTCCGGGAGGGGGCGACGCACGCGCAGCCGGTCACCGTCGGGCGGCGCGCCGAAGCCCGCCGCGCGGACGAGGTCGAGCGCGGCCTCCACCTCGTGCAGGCCGTCGGGTCGTGCGTGGCGCACGTCGAGGAGCGATCCGGGGTAGTCCTCGCTCACCGCGGCGACGTGCTCGACCCCGGCGAGCCGCAGGAGCATCGCCGCGGGCAGCGGGCTCTGGTGGAACGACGTGAAGACCACGGCCGACGCGTAGCGCCGCGCGGCGAGCGTCGCGACGAGGTCGAGCACGCGCGCGCGGTCGACGCGCGGAGGTCGGTAGCCGGACCACGGGGCGTCGAACACGAGCACCTCGCGCACGTCCGGGAGCAGCCCCGCCGCGGCGTGCCCGGCGGGGGAGGCCAGCACGTCGACCCGCCCGCCGCGCGGCGCGACCGTGCGCGCCATGGCCCGGACCGCCGGGCCGGTGAGGAGGACGTCGCCGTCGCTGTCGAGGCGCACGGCGAGAACGTCGGCGCTCATGCGGCACGCTCCCCGGTCCGGGACGCGTCCGGCGTGTCGGCCGCGTCCGGGTCGGCGTCGGTGGGGTCGGCGTCGGTGGGGGTGGCGGCGCCGGGCAGGCGGCCGTCGAGCGCGCGGACCGCCCCGGCGAGGTCGGCCGCGACGACCGGCGCGGCGGCGACCTCCTCGGGGCGGGTCAGAGGCGTCGGCACGAGGACCGGCGTCGCGCCCGCGGCGAGCGCCGCGCCCACGTCGGCGCCGATGTCGCCGACGACCGCACACCGCCACGGCTCGACGCCGAGGTCGGCGGCCGCGGCGAGCACCAGGCCCGGGCCGGGCTTGCGGCACGCGCACCCGTCGTCGGGCGCGTGCGGGCACACCTGCCACGTGTCGAACGGGCCGAGCAGCTCCTCGACCCGCGCGTTCACGGCGTCGACCTGCGCGCGCGTGAGGAGCCCGCGCCCGACGCCGGACTGGTTGGACACCACGCCGAGCCGGACCCCGCGGGCGCGCAGGTCGTCGAGCACCGCGCGGGCGCCGTCCACGGGACGCACCGCCGCGGGGTCGCCGGTGTACGGGACGTCGTGCACGAGCGTGCCGTCGCGGTCGAGCAGCACGGCCGCGAGCCGCGGCGGCCAGGGCTCGAGCCCGCGTCGGGCGGCGAGCGTGCCCACGACGCGGTGCCGCACCGCGGCGAACGGGATGGCGGCGCTCGTCCACGCCATGCGCCGCAGCTCGGGCCCGAACGCGTCGTCGCCCGGACGCGGCCCCGGCGCGAGGCGGCGGCCCAGGAACTGGGCGGTGAGACCGGCCCAGGCGAGGGCGCCGAGCGCGGCGACGCGCGGGCGGCGTGCCAGGAGCCCGCCGACGCCGACGGCGGCGGCGGCGACGGTCGCGACGTGCCACGCGAGGCGGCCGCGGCCCGTCTCGGCACGCTCGCGCCAGCGGGGTCCGTGCAGGGCGCGGAACGTCGCGTCGTCGCGCGTCCCGGCCTGCACGCGCAGGCTCACCGCGTCGTCCGCGGGGCGCACGGGGTGGGTCGTCGTGCGCGTGCCGCGCACGAGCTCCCAGCCCGCCTCGCGGACGCGCAGCGCGAGGTCGGCGTCCTCGCGGTAGGCGCGGGGGAAGCGCTCGTCGAACCCGCCGACCTGCTCCAGCGCCGCGCGCCGGTACGCCATGTCGGCGGTCGCCCACGCCGCGCGCTCCAGGCCGGCGGTCCCGCGCTCCCAGTCCGTCGGCCGGCGGTCGGTCGGCAGCGGCACGTGCAGGCGCCCCTGCACGCCGCCGGTGCGGGGCGTCGCCGCCGCGAGGTCGTGCGCGAGGTGGCGCGCCCACCCGGCGGGGAGCTCGACGTCGTCGTCGAGGAGCACGACCCACGGCGCGGACGTCGAGCGCCACCCGGCATTGCGCGCGGCGGCCGGGCCCCGGCCCCCGGTGCGCACGACGCGCGCGCCGAGCGCACGGCCGGCGTCCCCGAGATCGAGCGGGTCGGGCACCGGGGCGGTCGCGCCGGGCGGCGGCAACCGGCGGTCGTCCGCGACGACGACCTCGGCCGGCCCGGGGGAGTCCGGGCCGTCGGCCTGGGCGACGAGGGTCTCCAGGAGCCGGTCGAGCGACGGGCGCCCGATCGACGGCACGACGACGGCGTACGGCACCGCGCCGGCGGGGCGCGCGACGGGCGTGCTCATGCCTCCACCTCCGTCGGCGCGGCGAACACGCCCGGCCGTCGCACGAGGTGCGGGCCCAGCACGAGCGCGTCCACGGGCGCCGAGCCGAAGAGCTCGAGCGCGTCGCGGGGATCGTCGACCATGGGCCGGCCCGCGGTGTTGAGGCTCGTGTTGACGACGACCGGCAGCCCGGTGAGGTCCTTGAACGCGCGGATCGTCGCCTGGAGGCGGGGCGTGGAGTCGTCGACGGTCTGGATGCGCGCGGTGCCGTCCACGTGCACGACGGCCGCGATGCGCTCGCGCCACGCGGGCGCGACGTCGTGCACGAAGAGCATGTAGGGGCTGGGGACCGGGCCGCCGGAGAAGATCTCCGGGGCGTCCTCCAGCAGCACCATCGGGGCGACCGGGCGGAACTGCTCGCGGCCCTTCACGTCGTTGAGCCGTTCCAGGTTCGCCACCGGTCCGGGGTGCGCGAGCAGCGAGCGGTGCCCGAGCGCGCGCGGCCCGAGCTCGGCGCGGCCGTCGAACCACGCGACGATCCCGTCGTCGGCGAGGATCCGTCCGACCTCGGCGGGCAGGTCGTCGGGCGTCGTGAACGGCACGTGCGCCGTGCGGAGCCACCGGGCGAGCGCGTCGTCGCCCCACGCCCGGCCGAGCGCGGCCGAGCCCATGGGCTCCACGGTGTCGCCCGCCTCCGCGGCGAGCTGGAGCGCGGCGCCGAGCGCCGTGCCGGAGTCGCCCGCCGCGGGCTGGACCCAGACCTCCTCGAACGGAGACTCGCGCCAGACGCGCGAGTTCGCGACGCAGTTCAGCGCCGTCCCGCCGGCCATGGTCAGCACGCGGTCCCCGGTCTGCCCGTGCAGCCACGTGGCGAGGTCGACGAGGACCTCCTCGAGACGGGCCTGCACGGAGGCCGCCAGGTCGGCGTGCTCCGCCAGCCCGCCGTGGTCGGTGCCCCACGTGCCGTCGTCGGTGCGTGGGGGCGCCCACCGCTCCCAGTCGGGCACCTCGGCGACGAACCCGCCGTCGCCGGTCGCGTAGAGGACCTCGCGCAGGTCGTCGAGGAAGCGCGGCTCGCCGTAGGAGGCGAGCGCCATGACCTTGTACTCGTCGCTCGACCGCAGGAAGCCCAGGTGCTCGGTGAGCGACTCGTAGACCAGCCCGAGGGAGTGCGGCAGCTCCTGGCTCGCGAGCACCTCCAGGCGGCCGTGGTCGTAGCGGCCCGCGAGGTGGGACGAGCGCTCGCCGCGGCCGTCGAGCGACAGCACGCTCGCGACCAGGAACGGGGAGGCGAGCGCGGCCGACGCGGCGTGCGCGACCTCGTGCGGCACGAACCGCACCGTCGACGGCGACAGGCCCGGCAGCGCGGTGGCGAGGAACTGCGGCGCGCGCTCGGCGTACTGCACGCGCAACCAGTCCCACGGGTCCGGCAGGCCCATCTCCTCGGCGGGCTTGGCCAGCGCCGGGTCGAACGAGTACGCGACGGCGTCGAGGTCCTGGGGGCGCAGCCCGCCCTCCTCGAGGCACCACGCCATCGCCTTCTCGGGCAGCTCCCAGGCCGCGAACGGCAGCGGTCGCTTGCCGTGCTTGCGCCGCGAGAAGCGCTCCTCCTCCGCGGCGGCGACGACGCGCCCGTCGACGACGAGGGCGGCGGACGGGTCGTGGAACAGGGCGTTGACACCGAGGACGCGCATGGGGCTGCGAGCCTCCCTGGATCGGGTCAGGCTCGTGGTGCGCCTCGAGAACGTGGGGCACCGCCTGACGCGTGCGGGTCGGCTCTGCTGCAACCCCGAACTTCACCCTCACCCGGAGAAGCGCTTCTCGCACGCCCACGGCGCACCTATGGGTAGTTCTCTTCGTGTCACTCGCCGGGAGGCCCGCATGACCACGTCCACCGCCCCCACTACCTCGCGCGACGACCTCGCCGCACCCGCCCCGGAGGACCGCCGTATCGAGCGGACCGACCCCGCGACCGGGCGACCCGCCGCCCCTGTCCGGTGCGCGACGGCCGACGAGGTCGACGCCGCCGTGCGCGCCGCCGTGGCCGCGTGGCCCGCGTGGCGCGCGACGGCCCCGGCCGACCGCGCCGCCGCCCTGCGCGCCGCGGCGCGGTCCGTGCGCGACGCCGCCGACGAGCTGGGCGCGCTGCTGCGGGCGACGACGGGCCGGCTCGAGGCCGAGGCGCGCGCGTCGGCCCTGGTCGCGGCGGACCTGCTCGACGAGGCCGCGGTCGCGGGTCTCGGGCGGGCGGGCCGCGTGCTCGCGGGCGACCCCGCGGCGCTCGACGTCGTGCGCCGCGAGCCGCGCGGCGTCGTCGCGGTGGTCACGCCCTGGAACGACCCGTACCCGGCCGCCGCCGGGCTCCTCGCCGCGGCGCTCGTCACGGGCAACGTGGTCGTGCACAAGCCGTCCGAGCGCAGCGACGCCCCCGGGGTCCGCCTGGCCGAGCTCGTGGCCGCGGCCCTGCCCGCGGACGTGCTGCGCGTCGTCAGCGGGGACGGGGCGACCGGGGAGGCGCTCGTCGGGCACGACGGCGTCGCGCTCGTCGCGCACGTCGGCTCGACGGCCGCGGGGCGCCGGATCGCGGCGGTCGCCGGGGCGCGCGGGGCGAAGGCGCTGCTCGAGAACGGCGGCAAGGACCCGCTCGTCGTCGATGCGGGCGTGGACCCCGTCGTCGCCGCGCGCCAGATCGCGACGGGCGCGTTCACCAACGGCGGGCAGCTCTGCACCGCGGTCGAGCGCGCCTACGTCGTCGAGGAGGTCGCGGACGCCGTCGTCGCCGAGCTCGCGCGCCTCGCGCACGAGGTCGTGGTGGGCGACCCCGGCGACGACGCGACGACGATGGGCCCGCTCGTGGACGAGGACCAGCTCGCCGTCGTCGACGCGCACGTCCAGGGAGCGCTCGCGGCCGGCGCCCGCGCCGTGACCGGTGCGCGCCGGCTCGACCGTCCCGGGTCGTACTACGCGCCGACCGTGCTCGACCGGTGTCCGGACGACGTCGACCTGCTGACCGTCGAGACGTTCGGGCCCGTCGCGCCGGTCGTGCGCGTGGCGGACTTCGACGAGGCGCTGCGCCGGGCGTCGGCGTCGGCCTACGGGCTCGCGGCGACGGTGCTCACGGCGTCGCTCGCGCACGCGCTGCGCGCGGCCGACGTGCTCGACGTCGGCACGGTCAAGGTCAACGCGGTGTTCGGCGGCGCGCCGGGCGGGTCGGCCGACCCGCGCCGCGGCAGCGGCGGGGGAGCGGGTTACGGGCCGGACCTGCTCGACGAGATGACCGTCCGCAAGGCCGTCCACCTCGAAGCGCTGGGGGAGCCGTGAGCCGCGCGAACGCGACGCTCACGTTCGGCGGGACGGCGACCGCGCTCCTGCGGTTCGGACGCTTCACCGTGCTCACCGACCCCAACTTCCTGCACCGCGGCCAGTGGGCCTACCTCGGCAAGGGTCTCGCGTCGCGGCGGCGCACCGAGCCCGCGATCGGCCCGACGGGCCTCCCGCCGCTCGACGCGATCGTCCTGTCCCACCTGCACGGCGACCACTTCGACCGCGTCGCGCGGCGCGGCCTGACGAGGCAGGTGCCGCTCCTCACCACGCCGTCCGCGGCGCGGCGCCTGGCGCGGCACCACTTCGCGACGGTCGGCATGCCGACCGGCACGATCGAGACGTTCCGCTCGGGCAAGGAGACGCTCGACGTGGAGTCGGTCCCGGCGATCCACGCGCGCGGCGTCCTGCGCTCGCTCCTGCCGGAGGTCATGGTCACCGTCTACACCCACCGCGTGGACGGCGACCGACAGACCCAGGTCTACGTCACGGGCGACACGCTCACCGGCGACCACGTCGACGTCGTCGCGCACGCCTTCCCGCACCTCGACTCGGTCGTCGCGCACCTCGGCGGGACGCGGATCCTCGGCCGGACGGTGACGATGGACGACGTCCAGGGCGCCGACCTGGTGCGGCGGGTCGGGGTGCCGCTCGTGGTGCCGGTCCACTACGACGACTACGGGGTCTTCCGCAGCCCGCTGCGCGACTTCCTGGCGCGATCGCCGGAGCTCCCGGGGGTCGAGCTGCGCCCCGTCGTCCGCGGTGCGACCGTCAGCCTCCGCGTCGACTGAGCGCCTCCGCCGGACCGGTCGCCGCACGTCGTGCCGACGTGCATCGGGTCACGACGTGGTGTGGAGGAAGGTCGACGACGGCCCGGGAGACGAGGTCTCGTCTCCCGGGCCGTCGGTGCGTCGGGCTCAGCCCTCCCGGACCTGGTCGCGGACGTCGGCCGCGGCCTCCTTGCCGTGCTGGCCCACGGACTGCGCGGCGTCCTTCGCGGCGTCGCGGACGGCCTCGGCGCCCTCCTTCGCGGGCTCCTTGAGGTCCTGCACGACCTCCTGCGCGGTGGACTTCACGTCCTCGACGAGCGGGGTCGCCTTCTCCTTGACGCCGACGGCGGCGCGCTGCTCGGCGCGGCTCGACGGGAGGAGCGAGGCGACGACGAGGCCGACGCCGAACGCGACGAGCCCGACGGCGAGCGGGTTGCCCTGCGTCTGCTCGCGCACCGCGCGCGGCGCGGAGCCCACGGTCTCGGCGACCGAGGACGCGGTGCTGCGCGCCGAGTCGGCGACCGACGACGCCGCCTCGCGGCCACGCTCGGCGACGCCGTGCGACGCGTCGCGGGCGGAGTCCGCCGTGTCGTGCGCCGTGCCCATGACCCGGTCCTTGACGCTCGTCACGCCGGACCGCACCCGGTCCACCTGGCGTCGCGCCACGTTGCCGGGCTTGACCTTCTCCCCGAGGGCGTCGACGTCCCGGCTCAGCTCGGTCCGCGTGCGCTCGATGTCGGCCCGGATCTCCTCCGGATCGCTGGTGCTCATGAGTTCTTCTCCTCGTGTCCTCGGACGGCGTTCGGGATCTTCTTGAGGGTGTCCGTGGTCTCGGGCATGCCCTCGACCGTGCGCAGCTCCGTGCGTCCGCGCGCCGCGAGGACCGCGGCGACGATCGCCCACAGCACCGCGACGACGACGGCCGACCAGCCACGGCCCATGACGGCGCCGAGCGCCCACCACAGCGCCACGGAGAGGAACAGCAGGACCATGTGGCCCGCCACCCCGGCACCGGCGAGCATGCCGGCGCCCTTCCCGGCGCGCTGCGCGGACTGCTTGGCCTCGGCCTTGGCGAGCTCGACCTCCTGGCGCATGAGGGTCGACAGGTCACGGCTCACCTCGGCGACGAGCTCGCCGAGGCTCTGCTGCTCGCCGGTCCCCGTCGGGCCGGCCGCGCCCGCGGCGGTCGCCGGGGCGGGCGGGGCGCCCGGGTCGGGCCCGCTGCCCGCCGTGTGCCGGGCGGTGTGCGCCGCGGCGAACGGGTCAGGGACGGACGACATCGGGGCCACCTCCCGGTCGGCCGGCGCCCGTGCCGGACGTCGTCGGCGGGAACGTCGGCGGCGTCGGGTCCCCCTCCGCCGAGGTCGCGACGTCCGGGTCCTGGTCGAGCCGGTCGTTCGCGAGGCCCGGGTACGCCCCGGCGGTCCCGATGTCGGGCTCGCCCCGCGTCCCCGTTGTCCCGGCGGTGCCGGTCCCGCTCGTGCCGGCCGTACCACCGAGGCCCGTGGTACCGGTCGACCCCGTGGTCCCGGCGAGTCCCGCGGTCCCGGTCGTCCCCGTGCTGCCGGTCGACGTGCCGACCGGCGCGGCGTGCGCGCCGCGCGTCCCCGACGTGCCCGCGCCGGACGCGCCGTCGCCGCGGTCCGAGCCGGCGCCCGGCGCGTCCTTCATGCCGCGCACGAGCCGCCCGACCAGGAGGCCCGCGCCGGCGGCGAGGAGGAGGAACGTGCCCGGACGACGCCGGGCGAAGCTCTCGACCTCGTGCAGCACGGACGAGGGCTCGCGGTCCTCGAACCACTGCGCCACCTGCCCGGTGACGTCCCCGGCGCGCCGCACCAGGTCGGTGGCGTAGCCCGGGTCCTCGGTGCCGTCCGCCATCTGGCGGAGCTCGTCGCCGAGGGACCGCAGCCCGCCCGCGAGGCGCTCCTGCTGCGTGCGCGCCTGCGCGCTGAGCTCGGTCCTCGTCTGGTCGACCAGACCGCGCGCGCGGTCCGTCGCCTCGTGCGCGACGTCGCGCGCCTTCTCCTTCGCGTCCTGCGCGACGTCGCGGCCCGCGTCGCCCACGTGGGACGCGGCCTCGCTCGCGCGCTCCTTCACCCCGGTCGCGGCGCTGCCGCTCTCGCCGGTTCCCTGCGTCGTCCCGGCACCCGGCGAACCGGGCCCCGAGCCGTACGGCACGTTCGTCTCGCTCATGGTCGGACTCCCGTCGTCGTCGCCGCGCTGGTGCGGCGTGACTGGCGACGGAGCAGAGAGGCCGTGCCGGGCTCCCGCTCCGCCGGTACGGCCACCTCCTGGACCACCTCTCACGGTAGGCCGGGGTCGTCCGCACACAACCGGGGCGCACCCCCGGGCCCCCGGTTGCGAGCGCCCGCGGCCTTGCGACGGTGGGAGCGGTCGAGCAGCCGGCCGCCACCGTGCCGGGCGCCGCCCGGCCGTACGGCGCCCTCGGGGCGCAGGAGGTCCACGATCATGGCCACAGGAGAGACCGGGTTCGACGACGTCACGTTCGACCTCATCTCGGTGCAGTACCACTCGCTCAAGGCCGGGCACGACTACGGCCAGTACGTGCGGGACGCCCGCAACGCGGGCAAGGAGGAGATCGCCACCTTCTTCGAGAAGGTCATGGCGGAGGACTCCGAGCGTGCCCAGCAGTGCCACCGCTTCCTCGCCGAGCTCACGCGGCACGGGACGTCCGCCACGTCACCGCAGGGGTCCCAGCAGGGCTGACGCGGCGACGGGGCCGGCACGAGCCGCGTCCCGGCTCGCGAGCGCGGCCGACCCTGGGGAGCATGGCGGTGGCGTCGAGCAGGGGCGCCGTCCGCGCGAGCGCGAGGAGCCCCCAGCATGACCTCCACCGCCGTCCCCGCCCAGACCGCGCCCGCCGCACCGGCGTCCGCGACCGCACGTGCGGCGACCGAGCCCGTGCCCGACGCCCTCGCGGCGCCCGGCACGGGTCGGCTGCCGCTGCCGCGACCGCGCGGTCCGCTGACCGCGGCGCTCGTGAGGGCTCTCGTCGACGGCCCGCCCGGGGACGACGCGGCCGAGCGGCTGCGTCCCGTCCGGGACGCCCTCCCGGTCGCCCTGGACGCCGCCGCCGGGCGGGTCCTGCGCGACGACGACGTGCAGCTCGCCCTGACGGTCCTCTACGAGCTGCACTACCGCGGGGTGGACGGCGTCGACGACGCGTGGGAGTGGGCTCCGGCGCTGCTGGCCGTCCGCGCGCGCCTGGAGGTCCCCTTCGAGGCCGCCGTGCGCGAGCGCGCGGGCCGGCCGGCGTGCACGGAGACGGACGCCGCGGGGGTGGCCCGCCGGCTCTTCGCGCTCGCCGCCGACGACGGCCCGAGCCTGTCGCGCTACGTCGCCAAGCGCGCGGACGCGGAGCAGGCGCGCGAGCTGCTGGCGCTCAAGTCGCTGTACCAGCTCAAGGAGGCTGACCCGCACACGTGGGCGGTGCCGCGGCTCGCCGGGACGCCCAAGGCCGCGCTCGTGGAGATCCAGGCCGACGAGTACGGCGGCGGTCGACCCGGCCGGATGCACGCGGAGCTCTTCGCGCGGGCGATGCGCGGCGTCGGGCTCGACGACACCTACGGACGCTACGTCGACGCCGTGCCCGCGGTGGTCCTCGCGGCGGTCAACACGATGTCCCTGTTCGGCCTGCACCGCCGGCTGCGGGGCGCGGTCGTCGGGCACCTCGCGGCGTTCGAGATGACGTCGTCGGTGCCCAGCCGCCTCTACGGCAACGGGTTCCGGCGCCTGGGCCACGACGCGGACACGACCTGGTACTTCGACGAGCACGTGGAGGCGGACGCGGTCCACGAGCAGATCGCCGCGCGCGACCTGGCCAGCGGCCTCGCGGAGCAGGAGCCCGCGCTGCGCGACGACGTCCTGCTCGGCGCGGCCGCGTGCCTCGCCGTCGAGGGCGACGTCGCCGCGCACGTGCTCGAGCGCTGGCAGGCGGGCGAGTCCGCGCTGCGCGCGCCGCTCGACCCGCCCCTGCCGGACCAGGCGTCGAGCGCGTCGTCGAGCCCGGTGTCGCGCCGGTCGTCGAGCCGGTCGCCGAGCCGGTCGTCGAGCCGGTCGTCGAGCAGGGCCGCCGAGGGCGGTGACGCGCCCGGTGCGTGACGCGACCTACGTGCTCCCGTTGCGCCGCGACCGGTTCGACGCGTGTGCGACGACCGAGCTGTCCCGGTACCTCGGGGACCTCGTGCGCCACGTGCACGTCGTCGTGGCCGACGGGTCGCCGGCCCCCGTGCGCGCGCTCCACGCGGCGTCGTGGGGCGACGCCGTCCGGACGGTCGCGGTCGCCGCGCCGCCGCCGGGGTGCAACGGCAAGGTCGTCGGCGTCCTCGCCGGCCTCGCCGCGGCGACCACCCCGGCGGTCGTCGTCGCCGACGACGACGTGCGGTGGGACGTCGCGACGCTCGACCGGGCGCTCGCGGCCCTCGACGAGGCGGACGTCGTCGTGCCGCAGAACGTGTTCGACCCGGCGCCGTGGCACGCGCGGTGGGACACCGCGCGCTCGCTCGTGAACCGTGCGCTCGGCCACGACTGGGCGGGGACGCTCGTGCTGCGCCGTGACGCGCTCGGGCCGCAGGGGTACGACGCCCGGGTGCTGTTCGAGAACCTCGAGCTCGAGCGCACCGTGCTGGCCCGGGGCGGGCGCGTCGCGCACCGTCCGGACCTCGTCGTCGTCCGCCGGCCGCCTGGCGTCGGCGCGTTCCTCGAGCAGCGCGTGCGGCAGGCGTACGACTCGTTCGCCCAGCCCGCGCGCCTGGTCGCCGAGCTCGCGCTGGCGCCGCTCCTGGCCGCGTGCGTCGTCGGGGCGGCGCGCTCGGACGGCGCACGACGCGCTGCGGGGACGGCCGCGGTCCCGGTCGTGCTCGGGAGCGCGGTCCTCGTCGCGGAGGTCGGGCGGCGCACCGCCGGGGGAGCCGCCGCGTGGCCCCCGACGGCGGCCCTCTGGGCGCCCGCGTGGCTGCTGGAGCGCGCGGTGTGCGTGTGGGTCGCGCTCGCGTGGCGCCTCCGCGGAGGCGTGCCCTACCGCGGGACGCGGATCCGCTGCGCCGCGCACTCGGTGGCCGCGCTGCGGCGCGCGACCGGGGCGGGGTCACGGTGACGGGCGAACCGCGCGGGCGCGCGGAGGAGGTCGTCGTGACGGCCTGCCCCGACGGCCCGCTGCTCGTGCGCGGTCCCGCCCGTCTCGTCGACCAGGAGGGGCACGAGATCGAGCGGCACCGCGCGACCGTCGCGCTGTGCCGCTGCGGCGGCACGGCCATCCCGCCGTGGTGCGACGGCACGCACAAGGTCAACGGCTACCGCAGCGGTGACGACGACGGCCCCGCCACGGCGAGCGAGGCCGGGACGGGCGCGTAGAACCAGCCGTGGAACGCGGCGCGGGCCGGCTGGGGCAGCACCCGCGCGGCGGCGAGCATCACGCCGCCCTGGACGCCCGTGACCACCTCGGGGTCCCCGCGGAGGAGCGCGTCCACCGCCCGCCGCGCCACGGTCGCCGGTCGCGGCTTGGGCAGGCGGCCCACGTGGGTGCGCTCCATCCCCGCCTCCCGGAAGAACGGCGTGCGCGTCGGGCCCGGCAGGAGCGCGGTGACCGTGACGCCCGTCCCGGCGAGCTCGCCGCGCAGCGACCACGCGAAGGAGCGCAGGAACGCCTTCGAGGCGGCGTACCCGGCGAAGTGCGGGGCGGGCATCTCCCCGGCGACGGACGACGTGACGAGGATCCGGCCGCGGCCCTCCGCCAGGAGGTCCGGCAGGAGCAGGTGCGTCAGGTGCGCCACCGAGCGCACGTTGAGGTCCAGGAGGCGCAGCTGGTCCTCGAGCGGGGTGCGCGCGAACGCGCCGTGCACGCCGACCCCCGCGTTGAGGGCGACGGTCGAGACGCCGAGGTCGCGAGCGCGCCGGGCGGTCGCCTCGACCCCGCGCGGCGTCGCCAGGTCGACCGTCAGTCCCTCGTGCGCGCCGCCGTGCGCGGCGAGGTCGCGCACGGTGGGCTCGACGTCGCGGTCCGCGACCACGAGCACGTCGTCCCCGCGGCGGGCGAGCTCGACCGCGAGCGCGCGCCCGATCCCGCTCGTCGCGCCGGTCACGAGGGCGGCGCCGCGGTCCGCCGGCGGCAGCGCACGCCGGGCGGGTCGTGCCGCGGTCACGGCAGGTCCGGGGCGTCGTCGTCGCCGAGCGCGACCTCCGCGGGCGGCTCCCGCAGCGCCTGGGCGAGGTGCCCGCCGAGGAACGCGCTCGCCCCGGCGACGGCGTAGCCGAGCGTCGAGACCGCGACCCCGGCCCGGTGCCGCCCGCCGCGGCGCAGCAGCCACGACGTCCCGTAGAGCAGCGAGACGCCGGTGTTGAGCGCCGCGTGCACCGCGCCGACGCGTCGGGCACGCCGGTCGACGTCGAGGTAGTCGGCGAGACCGGTCAGTGCCGTCGGCGCGACGGCCAGCACGCCCAGCCCGACCAGCCGCTGCGCCGCCGGGGCGCTCCGCTCGCCCCCGACGAGGTCGAGCACGGCGGCGCTGGTCCACAGGCCGACGGGGACGTCGGTGAGGGTCGCGTGGAGCGCGTGGCCCAGCGAGCGGCCGTGCAGCTCCTCGCGCAGCCGACCGTGGGAGGGGACGACGGCGAGCGCCACGCCGCGGACGGCGCTGGAGAGGTCGTCGAGCGCGGTCGAGTCCTCGAGCCGCCGCGCGAGGCGCAGGAGGACGGGGGCGCCGGCGTCGTCCGGGATGGTGGTGCTGCTGCGCGGCTCGGACATGGGCGCTCCTCGTGTCGTCGCGCTCCCGTTCTCGAAGCCCTGGGTCGACCGTAGGCACGTCCGGCCGCGCTCGCGCGCGCGACCTCGGACGCACGTCGCCGAGGAGCCCGGCGACGCCGCGTCGGGCGTGCCCCGCCCAGATGCGACCGGGACCGGAGGGCTCCACGCTGGTGGGACGCTCGACGCGTCGAGAACGGGGCGCGTGCCGTGGTCCTCCGCGCACGCCGCGTGGTGAGGGCCGACCTCCTCGAGGGAGAGACCATGTTCTTCCACCGTCAAGAGCTCCAGCACCAGGCCACGCCCGACCGGCCGGACGCCGTCTACGCCCGCAAGCTCCAGGAGGTGCTCGGCGGGCAGTACGGCGAGATCACCGTCGCGATGCAGTACGGCTTCCAGTCCTGGAACTCCCACCTCCCGGGCAAGTACCGCGACCTGCTCTACGGCATCGGCGCCGAGGAGTTCGGTCACGTCGAGATGCTGGCGACGATGATCGCGCAGCTCCTGGAGAAGGCGCCCGTCGGCCTCGTCGAGGGCGCGGTGCAGGACGACCCGACCGTGGCCGCGATCGTCGGCGGGACCGACCCGCAGCAGGCGATCGTCGCGGGTGCGGGCGCCCGGCCGGTCGACTCGAACGGGAACCCGTGGTCGGCGGGCTACGTGACCGCGAGCGGCAACCTGCTCGCCGACTTCACGGCGAACGCGAACGCCGAGATGCAGGGCCGCCTGCAGGTCGCCCGGCTCTACCACATGACCGACGACGCGGGGGTCAAGGACCTCCTGGCCTTCCTGCTCGCGCGCGACACGATGCACCAGAACCAGTGGCTCGCCGCGGCGCAGGAGCTGCGCGACGAGGGCGTCGAGGAGCTGCCCGTCCCCAGCACGTTCCCGCTCTCGAAGGAGGACCGCGACGTCGCGTACCAGTACATCAACTTCTCCGACGGCGAGCACGCGTCCGAGGGACGCTGGGCGAGCGGCCCGACCCCGGACGGCAAGGGCGAGTTCACCTACGTCGCGGAGCCACCGGCGGGCGTGCCGATGCCGCCGCCCACGACCCCCGACGAGCGGTTCCACGGCACGACGCGCACGCCGTCGACGCTCGACAAGGCCAAGGGCGCCGTCAAGGACGCCCTGCACAAGGACTGAGCGGGGTGCCCCTGACCGCCGCCGTCCTCGGGACGGGCGCATGACCGACACGCCGGTCGACCTCACGACGCGCGAGACCGGGCTCGTCCTGCGGGACGTGCTCGGTCCGCTCGTCGCCCAGGGCGCGATCGTGCGCCGTCCCCGCGCGACCGCGTGGGCGGAGCGTCGCCAGGTGGACCGCACGGCCCGCCGGCTGCTGGACCGCCTGCGCTCCCGGTACCACGGGGCTCCGCTCATGGTCCGGCTCGGTGCGCGCCGGCTCGTCCTGGCCACCCGGCCCGAGCACGTCGAGCGGATCCTCGTCGGGTCGCCGGCGCCGTTCACCCCGGCGTCGTGGGAGAAGCGGGGGACGCTCGGGCACTTCCAGCCCGACGGCGTCCTGATCTCCCCGCCCGAGGCACGACGCGAGCGCCGTCCCGAGAACGAGGCGGTGCTCGACACGTCCGAGCCCGTGCACCACGACGGCGACGCCCTGGTCGCGGTGGTCGAGCGGGAGACGCGAGATCTCGTCGCGACGGTCGAGGCGTCGGGCCGGCTCGACTGGGACACGTTCGCGGCCTCGTGGTGGCGTGTGGTCCGCACCGTCGTCCTCGGGCGCGCGGCCCGGGACGACGAGCGGCTCGTCGCCGTCCTCGACGCGCTGCGCCGTGACGGGAACTGGTCCTGGTTCCGGCCGCGCCGCCCGTGGCTGCGGGCGGCCCTGGAACGCCGGATCGCCGAGCACGTCGCCGTGGCCGAGCCGGGCACCCTCGCCGCGCGCGGGCGTGACAGGGACGGGGCGGACGCCGTGCGCCGCCAGATCCCCCACTGGCTCTTCGCGTTCGACGCCGCGGGCGCCGCCACGTTCCGCGCGCTGGCCGTGGCGTCCGCTCGCCCGGTCGTCCGCGAGCGCCTCCTCGCGGAGCCGGTCACGACCGGACGCGGGCCCGCCGTGCTGCCGTACGCGCGGGGGTGCGTGCTGGAGTCGGTCCGGCTGTGGCCCACGACGCTCGCGATCCTGCGCGACGCGACGGGTCCGGTGCGCTGGGGCGCGCGCACCTTCCCGGCGGGGACGGGGTTCGTCGTGCTCAGCGCGTACTTCCACCGGGACCCCGGGCGCCTGTCGTTCGCCGACGCGTTCACGCCGGAGGCGTGGCTCGACGGCCGGGCCGACGCCGACTGGGGGCTCGTCCCGTTCAGCGGCGGCCCGGTGTCCTGCCCGGGCCGCAACGTGGTGCTCCTCCTGGCGTCGCACACGCTCGTGCGCGTCGCCCGCCTCGACCTCGTCGTCGGCCGGGGGCGCTACCTCGCGCGGGACCCGCTCCCGCCGACGATGGACCACCTGGGCCTGCGGTTCGGGCTCCGCGGGGAGACGGCCCCGGGCGAGGCGGTGGCGCCCACGCCGACGCCCGCCCCGGCGGTCGCGTAGGCGGGTCGCGGTAGCGCGGTCGCGTAGGCGGGTCGCGGTAGCGCTCGCGCGCGCCTCAGGCGTCGCCGGACGCCGCGCCGCCGGTGCGCGGGTTGACGTTCCCGGGGTCGGCGTCGGTGTCCGTCTCGTCGTCCGCGCCGGAGCCGCTCGCGTGGCGCCCCTCGCGAGGGTTGAGCGACCGGGGGTCGGCGTCGGGGTCCTCGGCGGGGTCGTAGCCGCGCTCGTCGTTCTCGCTCATGTCGGCCTCCTCGGTCGGTGCTGGCTGGCTGCTGGGTGCTGGGTGCTGCGTGCCGGCTGGTGGGGTGCCGGCTGGTCGGTACCGCGCCGGGAAGGCGCGGTCGTGCCACCGTCGCACGGCGCCGCGGCGCTCGCAGGTCCCGGGGTGCCTGCGACGCGAGGCCCTCGTAGCCTGGCCGTGTCGGCGGCGGACCCGGGCGGGGACGTCGTCAGGACGCGGTCGAGAAGGGGCCGACCGGCACGCAGCCACGTCCGTCAGGAGGACACGGTGCCCGAGGAGACGAGCGCGCTCGACGCCCTGCCGCGCCTGCGGAGCCTGGCGGAGGTCGCCGAGCTCGTCGCGGTCGTGGACCCCCTCTACGTCCGGTTCAGCGGTGGGCCCGCGCAGGACCGCGCGACCGTGAGCCGCGACCACGAGAGCGGCTGCCTGCTGCCGGGCCTCAGCGTCAACCCGATGAACCCCGAGCCGTGGTGGGACCGGCCCGTCGAGCACTGGGTCGCGCGCCAGCTCTGCCAGTACGCGCACCTCCTGACGCCCGAGCGCTTCCCCTGGCTGCTCACCGGCGAGGTCGCGGGGCGCGGGCCCGACTGCGAGCCCCTGCTCGTGGGCGTCGTGCCCGCGGCGTCGGTCGACCCGCAGGTCGTCGACGAGGCGGGGCGTCTCTACCGCGAGGTGTTCGACGCGGGCGACGACGGGACGTGAGGCACGCGCTCACGCGCCCGGCTCGTCCTCGGACGGCTCGGGCGGCTCGAACGGCTCCGACACGACGAGCGCCCGCAGGAGCTGCTCGGCGACCTCGCGCGGGCTCACGTTCCGGTGCCGCGAGGCCGAGTCGATGATGCGCCGCGCCTCCTCGGCGGAGCACTGGTTCGTCTGCATGATCGCGCCGACGGCGCGCTCCGTGGCGACGGCGTCGGACATGTCGCGGTAGAACCCGGCGGTCGCGTCCTCGAGCTCGGCGAGCTCGAGGCGCAGGCGTACCGCCGAGGCGACGAGCTGGGCGTACGAGTCGGCCGCGGCGAGCAGCTCCGGGGTCCAGGGATCGGGGGTGCGGGAGTAGAGGTTGAGGGCGACGGCGACGTCGTCCGCGACCGTCGCCGGGACCGCCGCGGTCGAGACGAAGCCCTCCAGGCGCGCCTGGCGCGACCAGCGCTCCCACCGCGCGGCGTCCGCGACCGCGACGACGAGCCGGGAGCCGACGTCCATGGCGTCCACGCACGGCCCGGCGTCGTCGAGCGCCTCGGCCTGGTCGCAGCGGGCGGCCGCGTCGCTGCTGCTCCCGGCCCGCACGCTCACCCCCGCCTGGCGCATCGTCACGCTGACCTCGAGGCCGTGGTCGAGGATCGTCGCGGCGCGCACCGCGAACTCCTGCGGAAAGCGGGCGATACCCATGGCGCGTGCCCCTTCCTGAGGGTGGTCCTCGCGTCGTCGCGGGGGGCCTCTCACGCTACGTCCGGCGGCGCGCGCACGCGCGCACGAGCGCCCCGACCGCGAGCGGTTGCCAGTGCCGGGCGCGGGACTAGCGTCGCCTCATGGTGACCGTCGCACGGGCCGTACGGTGCCCCCCGGACGCGGTCCTCGGCGTGCTCGCGGACGGCTGGTCGTACGCGACGTGGGTGGTCGGGACGGCGCGCGTGCGCGCGGTCGACGACGCGTGGCCCGCGCCGGGGTCGCGGATCCTCCACTCGGTCGGGCTCTGGCCCGCGCTGCTCGACGACGAGACCGTCGTACGCGCCTGGGAGCCGGGCCGCGGGATCGACCTGCAGGCACGGGGCTGGCCCGCGGGGGAGGCACGGGTGCGGATCGAGGTGGCGTCCACCGCCGACGGGTGCGTCGTGCGCATCGCCGAGGACGCCGAGAAGGGGCCGGGGACGCTCGTCCCGCGGCCCCTGCGCAGCGCGGTGATCGGCCCGCGGAACGTCGAGACGCTGCGTCGGCTCGCGTTCCTCGCCGAGCGCCGGAACCCGTAGCACCCGACCTGCCGGCGACCTCCCCCCGGATCTGCCCTCGATCCGTCCCGGCACGTCCTCGGCCCGGTGGCCGGCGGGTGGTCCGCGTGCGGTCAGGGCTCGCGCAGGAGCCGCGCCCACGCGGTCCGCACGAGCGCGCGCCGGAGCGCCCCGCGCGCGCCGGCGGCGGCGAGCGCGGCGCGCGCCGCGTTCCACCCGCACGCGCCGTGCACCCCGCCGCCGGGGTGGGCGGACGCGCTCGCGAGGTAGAGCGACGCGACCGGCGTCTCCGGCCGGCCCAGGCCGGGCGTCGGCCGCAGGAACAGCTCCTGGTGCACGGCGGACGTGCCGCCGTTGACGGCCCCGCCCGCCAGGTTGGCGTCGGCGGCCTCGAGGTCGGCCGGAGACTGCACGAAGCGTCCGACGACCGCGTCGGCGAACCCGGGCGCCGCGGCCTCGACCGTGTCCTCGACGCGCTGCACCTCGTCCGCGACGGCCTCGCGCGTCCAGCGCAGGCCGTGGGGCAGGTGCGTGTAGGCCCAGGCGGACTCCGTCCCGGCGGGGGAGCGCGACGGGTCGGAGGTCGTCATCTGCCCGAGCACGAGGAACGGCCGGTCGGGGACGCGGCCCCGGGACAGCGCGGCCGAGACGTCCACGAACCCGGCCCGGTCGACCCCGAGGTGCACCGTCCCGGCCGACCGGGCGCCGGGCGCGGTCCAGGGCACGTGCCGGTCGAGCGCCCAGCTCACCTTGAGGGTCGGGTGGTCCCACTGGAACCGGCCGAGGTCGCGCACGAGCCGCGGCGGCAGCCGGTCGGCACCCACGAGGTCGAGGTAGAGCGCGGGCGCGCTGACGTCGGCGAGGACCGCGTGGCGCGCCCGCACGTGCCGACCCTCGGCCGTGCTCACGCCGACCGCGCGGCCCCGCACCACGTGCACCCGGTCGACTCGCGCGCCGGTGACGACGTCCCCGCCGCGGGCGCGCAGCCGGGCGACGAGCGCGTCCGGGAGGCGCCCGGCGCCGCCCGTCGGGACGGGGAAGCCCACGTCCTGACCCAGCATCGCGAGCAGCCAGCCGAACACGCCGCTGCCGGCGGCGTCGGGCGGGACGTCGGCGTGCATGGCGTTGCCGGTGAGGAGCAGGCCACCGCCCTCGCCGCGGAACGTCTCGTCGGCGAGGCGGCGCACGGGCAGCACGGCCAGGCGCGCGAGGTCGAGCGTCCCCGCAGCCCCGAGGCGGCGCAGCACGCGCAGCACCGGCCCCGCCGCGGGCAGGGGGCTGAAGAGCGCGTCCAGGAGCGGGTCGCGCACGCGGTCCCAGCCCGCGACGAGCTCGAGCCACGCGTCGCCGTCCCCGGTCGCGAACTCCTCCAGCCCTGCGGCGGTGTCCACCGCCCGCTCGCGCAGGACGGCGGCCCGACCGTCGTCCAGCACGTGGGCCAGGGCGTCCGGTGCGCGCGACCACGACAGCCCGTGGTCCTCCAGGTGGAGCCCCCGGACGACGGGCGACCCGGCCGCGAGCGGGTAGAACGCGCTGAAGAGGTCCGTCTCGAACCCCGGCGCGGCGACCTGGGCGGAGCGGACCGCGCCGCCGTACGTCTCCTGCGCCTCCAGGACGAGGACGTCCCAGCCCGCGTCCGCGAGCGCGTTCGCGGCGACGAGACCGTTGGGCCCCGCGCCGACGACGACGGCGTCGACGGTGGTCAGGCCCACGGGTCGAGCACGACCTTGATGCAGCCGTCCTCCTTGCGCTGGAACGTGCGGTACGCCTCGGGCGCGGACTCGAGCGGGAGCCGGTGCGTGCGCAGGTCCAGGACGCCGAGCGGGTCGGAGACGTCGGCCGCGAGGGGGAGGACGTCGTCGGTCCACCGGCGCACGTTCGCTTGGCCCATGCGCAGCGTCAGCTGCTTGTCGAAGAGCTGCATCATCGGCAACGGGTCCTTGGCACCGCCGTAGACGCCCGAGATCGAGACCGTGCCGCCGCGGCGGACGAGGTCGAACGCGGTGTAGAGGGCGGCGAGGCGGTCGCCCCCGGCACGCTCGGTGAGGGGCGCCGACAGCAGGTCCGGCAGCGGGCCCACCACCTTCTGGGTGGCCTCTGCGAGAGGGGAGCCGTGGGCCTCCATGCCGACCGCGTCGATGACGGAGTCGGCGCCGCGGCCCGAGGTGAGGTCGCGCACCGCCACGGCGAGGTCGTCGACGGCGGACGGGTCGAGGGTCACGACGCCGTGCCGCTCGGCCATCGCGCGCCGCTCGGGGACGAGGTCGACGCCCACGACGCGGGACGCTCCGCGGAGGAGCGCGATCCGGGCCGACATCTGCCCGACGGGGCCGAGGCCGAGGACCACGACCGTGCCGCCGGGCGGGACGTCGGCGTACTCGACCGCCTGCCACGCGGTGGGCAGGACGTCCGACAGGTAGAGGTAGCGCTCGTCCGGGGAGCCGTCGTCGGGCACGACCATCGGTCCGTACTGCGCCTGCGGCACGCGCAGGTACTGCGCCTGCCCGCCGGGGACCTGGCCGTAGAGCTTGGTGTACCCGAAGAGCGCGGCGCCCTTGTCCTGGGAGCGCACCTGCGTCGTCTCGCACTGGGTCTGCAGGCCGCGCTCGCACATCCAGCAGCGCCCGCACGCGATGGTGAACGGGACCACGACGCGGTCGCCGACCTGCAGGCCCCCGGCCTCCGGGCCGACCTCCTCGACGACGCCCATCGCCTCGTGACCGAGGACGTCGCCCGCGTCGAGGAACATCCCGAGCACCCCGTACAGGTGCAGGTCGGAGCCGCAGATCGCGGTCGACGTCACGCGCACGACCGCGTCCGTCGGCTCCTCGATGCGCGGGTCCGGCACGTCCTCGACGCTCACCCTCTCGCGTCCCTGCCAGGTCAGTGCTCGCATGGGTCGTCGTCCTTCCGTGGTCGTCGTGCCGACCGCGGCGGCGTCAGCACGCCCGAGACGCCACCGTGCCCGACGGCGTCGGCGGGACTCTGCACCGACGCCGCCAGTGAAGCACCGGCCCCTCCCGCTCACACCCCGGGCCGCCGTGAGGAGGCGACGTGCGGGTGCCGGCACGAGGGGCGATCCTCGTGCTCGTGACGACGGACGACCGGGCGGCCCCGCACGGGCCCGACGGGGAGGGGCCCACCTGGGCGCGCCGTGCGGTCACCACCGCGGCCCGGCGCTGGGTGCGGCACCCCCGGTGGTCGCTCGCGGTCAAGGGGGCCGTCGCGGCCGCGCTCGCCTGGTTCGTCGGCGTGCTCGCGCCCGAGCCCTTCTCCGACTACCCGTACTACGCGCCGCTGGGCGCCGTCGTCGCGACGACGAGCACCCTCGCCCGCTCTGTCCGCGAGTCCGCCCAGGCGATCCTCGCGATCCTCGTCGGCGCGGCCATCGCGCGTGGCGTCGACCTCGTCCTCTCCCCGAGCGCGCTGTCCGTCGCGCTCGTCGTGGGGCTCGCGCTCCTGTGCGCGGGGTGGCGCCGCTTCGGCGAGATGGGCACGTGGGCGGTGACGTCGGCGCTGTTCGTCCTCATCATCGGCAACGCGGCGAAGGTCGAGTTCGTCGGTGCCTATGCCGGTCTCGTCGTCGTCGGCGCCGCCATCGGCGTGGGGATCAACCTCCTCGTCCCCCCGTTGCCGCTCACCCCCACGGAGGACGCGCTCGACGGGCTGCGCGACACGCTCGCGGACCAGGTCGAGGCGCTCGCGGACGGGCTCGACGGCGACCGACCGCCGTCCGCGGAGGAGTGGGAGGAACGCCGCCGCGAGGTGGACCCGACGCTCGTCCGTGCGCGCGACGCCGTCGCACGCACGCGCGAGGCCGCGCGGGCGAACCTCCGCCTGCGCCGGCACCGGGACTGGGCGGTCTCGCAGGTGCGGCGCTCGCAGGAGCTGGAGGTGTCGGCCGACGTCGTGGGGTCGCTCGTCCGGCTCCTGGTCGAGTGGGAGCGCGAGGGACGCGACGACCTGGCCCTCGGGGCCCGGCTGCGGCCGCTCGCGGCCCGTGCGCTCGACGCCTACGCCGCCGCGCTGCGCTCCGTCTCCGCCGTGCCCGCGGACGAGGCGGCGCTGCGCACCCTCGCGGCCCGCGCGGAGGACCTGCGCCGGGCGGTCCGGGAGGCGCGGCACGAGGTCGACGAGGACTACTTCGTCGCCGGCTCGCTCGTCCTCGCGCTCCGGCGCGGTGGGGCGGCGCTCGCGGCCGGGTGACCGCCGGCGGCCGCGGTCCGCACGCACGGACCGCCCCGGTCCCGCGGGCTGGTCGGACGCAGCCTGGACGGAGCCGGGGCGGTTCGTGCGGTCAGGCCCGGGGGTCAGGACCCCCGGGCCACGAGCCGGGCGTCACCCGCAGGTGTGCGCCGCGTGCTCGACGACCACCTCGCTCGACACCTCCTCGCCGTCGACCGTGGCCGTCGCGGAGACCGTGACCGACCCCGCGTCGAGGGCGGTCGCCCGCGACGCGAACGACTGGTAGGCGGCCTGGCCGGGCTGGACGTCAGCGACCGTGCGGGACCCGAAGGCGGTCGTCAGGGTCACGTCGGCCGGCACGTCGGACGCGTTCGTCGCCGCGACGGCGAGGTACGCCTTGCCGGCGAGGCAGCGCGGCGAGACCGCCACGTCGAGCTCGACCTCGGCCGGTTCCGCGGCCGGCGTGACCACGAGGTCGCGCAGGCTGCCGGTGTTGTCGAACGACCCGAAGCCGGCACGTCCCTCGGCGAACGTCGTGTCGTTCGCGGTGAGGAGCGGGGTGTCGAGGCCGTCGAGGTACACGGCGATGTCGCCGCTGTCCGCGCAGCGCACGACGCGCACGTCGTGCCACTCCTCGTCGGTGACCGCCGGGGGAGCCCCGACCGCGCCGTCCCACTGGTCGTCGATCCGCTCCCGGTCCTTGCCGTCGACCTTGAAGATGCCGTTGTGGGCGTAGATCGTGTTGTCCTGCGAGAGGTGCGCGTAGTAGTACTGCGTGTCCGACTGCCAGCCGAACACCACGATCACGTCCCGGTTGTTCACGGACGCCGGGGCGTCGAGCCGCACCTCGGCGTCGAGCGCGAACGAGCCGAGCTCGGGGCCCTCGGTGAGGACGGCGTACTCGAACGGCCGGCGGATGCCGTCGTTCGGGTTGTCGCCCGCCTGGGCGAGGACGATCGCGTCGCCGGGGAACTGCCACTTCGACGGCGTGCGCGGCGCCCAGTTCTCGGCGGCCATGACGTCCGTGACCGGCTCGCCCGCCGGCGCGCACGACGGCGGCGCCGGCGGCTCGACCGGCTGCGCGCCGAACCGGGCGTACTGCGCCGCGACCTGCTCCGGCGTCGGGACGGTGTCGAGGAACATGAGGTCGTCCATGCGGCCGTGGAACGGGTTGGCCTCCCGCGTGTCCTGCGGGAAGCTGCCGCCGATCTTGATCCCCCGCGGGTCGGTCGGGGAGGTGGAGCCGGCACCCCAGGGGTTCGAGGCCGTGTACCGGCCCTCGAGCTCCTCGCCGTTCATGTAGAGCTTCATCTCGCCTCCCGCGAAGTCGAACGTCGCCGCGAGGTGGACCCAGCGGTTGCGCTCGAGGATCTGGTCCCACGGGAGGTCGGCCGCGAACGTCCACGAGCCGCCGCCGTCAACGCGACGCCCCAGGGCGACGAGCTTGAGCTCGTCGCCGACGGTGATGACCTCGAGCAGCGCGCGCACGGCGTGGCCGTCGGAGTCCCCGGTCAGCACCCCGGCGAGGCCGATCGCGTTGTAGCGGTCGTCGGGGTTCGCCGTGCCGGAGTTGAGGGCGGGGTGCTCGCCGGTCGGCTTGAACCAGCCCATGACGGAGATCTCGTCGGCGTCCGCGAACGCCCCGAGCGAGTCCACGCCCGCGGGGTCGTAGACGCCGGCCTTCCAGTCGTCGTTCGACGCCGTGAGCGGGCTCATCTGCTGCGTCTGCAGCGCCTCGCCCGCGCCCGGGTAGGCCCGGTCGGCCACGCGCATCTCCACCCCGCCGTTGACGAGCTGGATGTTCGTGCCGGACCAGCCCTGGTCCGCCTCCCACGTCGTCGAGCCCGCGACCGGGTGGTCGAAGTCGTAGTGCGCCGCGACGTTCCCGGCGAGCTCGGGGAGCACGACGGGCGAGGACGCCCCGACGCGCCGCGCGCCGGTGACCTGCCAGATCTTCCCGTTGGCCTTCGAGATCAGGTAGAGCTCGCCGTCGGCGTCGGACCCGAAGCGCAGGTCGACGCGCTGGTCGCCGACGAGCTCCTGGAAGGTCGTCTCCGCGCCGTCGGCGAACACGCGCAGGTGCTCGATCTCGGCCAGGTCCTCGAGGTCGCCGTCGTTGCGGACCATCTCGTCCGCCTCGGTGGACAGCACCCAGCCGCGCACGAGGTCCGTGAAGAGGTAGCGTCCGCGCAGCTCGGGGATGTCGCCGCGGTAGACGAACCCGCCGTTGAGCGCGACGCCCGCGTCGCCGGTCTGACCGGGGTCGCGGTTGTGGTCGTAGGCGGCCACGGGGTAGGTGAAGCCGTTCTCGGCGTCGTTCGCGGGCAGCGGGTAGATCTGCCGGTTGTCGGCGAGGAACGACCCCTCGCGCACGGACCAGCCGAAGTTGTCGCCCGGCTCGACCGCGTACACCGACTCGACCTGCCACTCGCCGATGTGCCCGAGGTACATCGTGTGGTCGCCCTCGGGGTCCCAGCTGATGCGGTGCGGGTCGCGCAGGCCGACGGCGTAGATCTCCGGCAGCGCGCCCGGCGTGCCGACGAACGGGTTGTCCGCCGGGATGCCGTACCGGCCGTTCGCGGCGTTCGTGCCGAGCGGGTCGATGCGGAAGACCTTGCCCTGCGGCGTCGCGAGGTTCTGCGGGTTGCCGTTGCCGACGCCGTTGCCGCCGTCGCCCACGAGGACGTAGAGGTTGCCGTAGTCGGCGTCCCCCTCGGTGACCGTGGGGTTGAACGCGATCTGCTGCACCGTGTGCACGCGTCCCGCGAACGGCACGCGCAGGACCTCGCGGCTCGTGCCCGCGAAGACCGGGGCGGACGGATCGGTCGCCTTCCACTCGGTGACGACGGAGTGGAACTGCGTGTTGCCGTAGGCCGGGTAGTCGGGGGTGTCCTCCGTCAGAGCCGTGCCGCCCTCGGTGTGCACCGTGTAGAACAGCCCGTTCTCGGCGAAGTCGGGGTGGAACTCGGCGGAGCCGAGGCCGGTGCCCAGGCCCGCGCTGTTGTGGAAGTTGTCGAGGAACTGCTGGCGCACGTCGAGGTAGGGCACGTAGGCGCCCGTGTCCTTGTCGACGGTGTAGAGGACCGCGTTGTTGTCCGGCACCATGAGGCGGCCCGAGCCGTCCGGGATCTCGTCGAGGTGCGTGATGCGGTTGTGGCGCACGAGGCGCGGGTCCTGCGTCGCCGGGGTCGTCTGCGACGCCGGGAGCTGGGCCAGCTCCGTCACCTCGATGCCGAGGGTCGACGGCGTCGGGTCGGGCAGCGGGTTGAGCAGCGGCTCGTTCGGCGTGGTGCCGCCCGCGGCGCAGTCGGCGGGGTTGCCCGTCGGGATCGCGAGGTTCTGCCCCGCCGCGTCGACCGCGACGTCGTCGAGCATGAGGCGGCCCGCGCTGCTGGCGCCGTTGATCCAGAAGAACCGGTCGAGCGCCGAGGTGACGCCCTGGCGGAAGCCGAACTGCTGCTCCGTGCCCTCGGGCAGCCGGGTGATCTCCTCGTACGGGCCGCCCTGGCTGTAGACGCTGACCTTGTCCGTCGCGTTGTCGGCGACGATCCACACGCACTGCCACGTGTCCCGAGACCAGACGCCGGCGGGCTTGAAGGCGCCGCCGTCCCGCACGAGCATCACGTCGTTGTTCTGGTTGTTCACGTACGCGCGGCTGTGCGCGTAGTCGGACGGCGCGTCGTTGTCCGTGATGCCGAACGACGTGTCGACGCTGCCGGTCCGCATGAAGCGGAAGAACACGGTCCCGGTCGTGCCGTCGGCGATCCCGGGGACCGCGCGGTGGGCGCGCTGGGTGCCGCCGACCATCTCGAGGACCTGGTTGTTGCCGTTGAGCGGGTCCGCGACGACCCGGGCCGCGGCCGAGGCCGACCAGCCGTCCTGGCCGTTCAGGGCGGTGCGCTGGTAGCCCTCGAAGCTGAGGATCTCGGTGAACTCGTCCTCGGCGACCTCTGCGGCCGCGGGTGGCACGAGGAGGGTCCCTCCCAGGACCGCCGCGAGGGCGACGGCGAGCGCCGTCCTCCCTCGTCGGCTCGAATGCGTAGACGTCATCGTCTGCTCCACTTCGTCGGATGGTGCTGGCACGACACACCGGTGAGCGCTGTCATGTCTCCCGACCCGCCGGCCGTCCGTCGCCGGGTCGCTTCCTGCACGCCGTCGGGTCCCGCGGCCGCATCGTCGCGGCGGAGGTCCGCACGGGTCGCGCGCGCGGTCGGTGGCGGCCCCTCGACCGCCGCGTCCTGCTCTCCGTCCGGCTCGAGCTGCACGTCCGTGCGCGCGACCCTCGCAGCGTAGGGAAGGCGCTTTCCGAGTGTCAAGGGATACACGCTCGCGCAGCGTCGCAGGGCCGCGACGCGGACGGCCGCCGGGTCAGCGCCCGAGGATGCGCGCCTTCTGCTCCGCGAGCTCGGTGTCCGTGAGCACGCCCTGGTCGCGCAGCGCCGCGAGCTCGCGGAGCTGGGCGATCTTCGCGTCCATCGCCGAGAGCGGCGACTCGTCGTCGACCGCCCGCGGACGCAGGTCCGCCACGACCGCGAGGAGGCCCGCCAGGTCGGTGTCCCGGAGCCGGTAGGAGGTGAGGGACCCCGGCAGGGCCCGGCCGACGTCGCGCAGCATCTCCTGGACCAGCGCGCCCACGGGGCCACGGACGACGACCTCCACGTCGGCCCGCTGCCCGGGCGCCGCGGTGCGCAGCTCGAGGAGCTCGAGACCGAGCGCGGCGAGACGCTGGAGCAGTCCGTAGAGCGCGGCCTGGTCGCGCACGGTCGCCTCGAGCAGCGTGCACTCCGCGGTCCGCCGCACCCCCAGCTCGGCCAGGTCGGCAGCAGGGAGCGCCACCGGGCCCAGCACCGTCACCTCGACCATCGTCGTGCCGTCCATGTGCCTCTCCCGGCTCGCCCACGTCGCCCCAGGATGCGCGTGGACGGGGCGACGCGGATCACCCGGTGCGGGTGGCACCCGGGTGGGTGCGCCGGGCGACTACCCCCGGCGGGTGAGCACCGGTGGCGCCCCGCGACCCACAGTGGGAGCATCGCGAACGTTCGCGACCTGAGACGAGAGGTGCCCGATGGACGGCTTCTGGGACTGGTTCTGGCTCATGGTGTGGTGGTTCTTCTTCATCGCCTACCTCGTCGTGCTGTTCCAGATCGTGGCCGACCTTTTCCGCGACAGGGCGCTCAGCGGCTGGTGGAAGGCGCTGTGGGTCGTCGCCCTGATCGTCGTCCCGTACGTGTCGGCGCTCGTGTACGTCATCGCCCGGGGGCGTGGCATGGCCGAGCGGCACGCCGAGGAGGACCGCGCGCGACGTCAGGTGATGGACGACTACGTCCGGGCGACCGCGGGCACGGGCCGCTCGCCCGCGAGCGAGATCGCGGACGCGAAGGCGCTCTACGACGCCGGGACGATCGACGCGGACGAGTTCGCGCGCCTCAAGGCGCGGGCGCTCGCCTGAGGGGCCGGGGATGACCGACCAGAGCGAGCCCGCGCCGGGGACCGGGTCGGGGACCGCAACCGACGACGTGGCGGCGCGCCTCGCCGCGCTGGAGCGCGAGAACGCGGAGCTGCGGCGCCGGCTCGAGGAACGGCCGTCGCCGGGTGGCGGGGCCGGCCAGGGCACGGGCGCCGAGGCACCGACGGCCGCGCGCCGCCCCCGGCGCCGCCTGCGGGCCGTGGCGTGCGCCGTGCTCATCACCCTGGGGGCGCTCCTCGCGCCGCTGGGCGCGGTCTCGGCGTGGGCGCAGCGCGAGCTGACCGACACCGACCGGTACGTCGCGACCGTCGGTCCGCTCGCCGCGGACCCGGTCGTGCAGTCCGCCGTCGCGGGACGCCTCACCGAGGAGGTCATGTCCCGCATCGACGTCGGGGCGCTCGTCGACGACCTCGTCGGAGGGCTGGAGGAGCGGGACGTCCCGCCGCGCGCGACCCAGGCGCTCGCCGCGCTCGAGGCGCCGCTCCAGAGCGGCGTCGAGTCGCTCGTGCACGAGACCGCGACGCGGCTCGTGGAGAGCGACGCGTTCGAGGGCGCCTGGCTCCAGGCGAACCGCGTGGCGCACCAGCAGCTCGTCTCGGTCATGCGCGGCGAGGACGGAGACATCCTCCAGGTCGACGACGGCCGCCTCAGCATCCAGCTCTCCGGCCTGATCGACCTGCTCAAGGAGCGGCTCGTCGACCGCGGGCTGGACGTGTCCGCACGCATCCCGTCGGTCGACGCGACGTTCACCATCGCCCAGTCCGCCGAGCTCGTCATGCTCCAGAACCGGTACGCGCAGATCGTCACCCTCACGACGTGGCTGCCGTGGGTCGTGCTCGGGCTGCTCGCCGCCGGGGTCCTCGTGGCGAACCGGCGGTCGCGTGCGCTCGTCGTCGCCGGGCTCGTGCTGACGGGGGCCATGGTCGCCCTGGGCGTCGGCCTCGCGGTCGCGCGCGGCCTGTACCTCGGGGCGCTCTCCGGGCAGGTGCTGCGGCTCGACGCGGCCGAGGTGGTGTTCGACCAGGCGGTCGGGTACCTGCGCCTCACGCTGCGGACCGTGGGGGTGCTCGGCCTCGTCGTCGCGCTCGCCGCGTACCTCGGCGGACCGAGCGAGTCCGCGCGCAGCCTGCGTGCGGGGCTCGGGCGCCTGGGCGCCACCGTGCGTGGCTGGGGCGAGGGTCGCGGGGTCTCGGCGGGTCCGGTGGGCGACTGGTTCGGGCGGCACAAGACGTTCCTGCGCGTCGTCGTCATCGGCGTCGCGGCGCTCGTCCTCCTGCTCGCCGGCTCGCTCACGCCGGGCCTCGTGGTCGGTGTCGCGCTCGTCGCGGGTCTCGTCCTCGTCGTGGTCGAGATCCTCGCCCGACCACCCGCGGTCGCCGCGCCGACGGGCTCCTCCGTGAGCGGAGCCGTCGACCCGGGGACCGGGGCCGGGCCGGCCTGACGGCCGTCCGCCCCGCGCTCGCCCTGCGCCTCCCGGGACCCGGGAATAGCCTGCCCTCATGACCTCGGTCGAGCCACGCGCCGAGCACGAGGACGTCGCGCGGTCCGACGCCTTCGAGGTGCTGCGTGCCCGGACCGCGGTCCCGGCGCTCCCCGCCTCGACGCTTCCTCGCCCCGGGGTCGAGGCGCTCGTCGGCGCCGCGGTGGCGCGGCGCCTGACGCTCGTGTCCGCCGGCCCGGGCTGGGGCAAGACCACCGCCGTGGCGCGGTGGGCGCGCGGCGGCACCGGGCAGCGGGTCGCGTGGCTCACCCTGGAGCCGTTCGACGACAAGCCCGCGGCGTTCTGGGCGGACGTCCTCTCCGCGCTCCGCGCCGCGGGCGCGGTCCCCCCGGGGCACCCGCTCGAGACGCTCGTCGTCCCGCCCCGGCTCTCGTCGGCGCTCCTGCGGCGCGTCCTCTCCGCGGTCGAGCAGCTGCCCGAGCCGGTCGTCCTCGTGCTCGACGACTTCCACCACGCGGCGCGCCCCGACGTCGCGGCGACCGTCGACGACCTCCTGCGCTACCCGCTGCCCCTGCATCTCCTCGTGCTCACGCGCGTCGACCCGCTGGTGCGGCTGCAGCGGCTGCGCGCGCAGGGCGAGGTCGCCGAGGTCGGTGCCGCGGACCTCGCGTTCGACGCCAGGTCCGTCACGACGCTCGCGGCGTCCTACCGCCGACCGCTGTCCCCGGCCGCGGTGGGCCGCGTCCTCGACGAGACCGGCGGCTGGGCGGTCGGCGTCCGCCTGCGGGTCGAGGCCGACGATGCCGCGAGCCGCGCGCGCGCCGACCGCTCGGCGGCGGAGTTCCTCCTGGCCGAGGTCCTCGACCGCCAGGAGCCGACGGTCCGACGCTTCCTCCTCCGCACGAGCGTCGCCTCGGCCGTGTGCCCCGACCTCGCGTCGGCCCTCGACCCGGGGGCGCCGGCAGAGCGGCTGCTCCCGGGCCTGGCCGCGGCCGACGGCTTCGTCACGGCGGCGGGCGAGCGCCGCACCTGGTACCGGTACCACCCGCTCCTGCGCGAGATGCTCCTGAGCCAGCTCCGGGCCGAGGACCCTGCCTGCCTCCGCGACGCCCACCGGGCGGCGGCCCGCTGGTTCGCGCGCGACGGCGAGGCGGTGCGGGCCCTTGAGCACGCGGCCGCCGCCGAGGACTGGACCCTCGTGGGCGAGGTCTTCGTGGAGGGCACGGCCGCCCAGTTCGCGGGCCCCCACCGCGAGACCGTCGCGGACGTCCTGCGGCGCGTGCCCTACGCGACGATCGGCGTCGACGCGCGGCTGCACCTGTGCGCGGGCGCGCTGGCGTACGTCGACGAGCGGTACGACGCCGCCCGTCGGCACGTCGCGACGGCGCGTGACCTCCTCGACCCTGTCGAGCAGCCGGCCGCGGCCGTGCTCCTGGAGCTGCTCGACGCCTCGATCGCGCGCGCGACGGGCGACGTGCGCGCCCTCGCGACGGCGGCCGGCGCCGCCCTCGCGACCGCGGACGCGGCGCCGTACCCGTTCCCGGCGCTCGACACCTACCGCAGCCTCGCGCAGGCCCACCGCGCCGCGGGCCTCGCGTGGTGCTCGGTGGGCACCGAGGCGGCGACGGCCTCGTTCCCGCTCGCACCGCCTCCCGGTCGCGACTGGCGGGCGCCCCAGCTCTTCGTCCTCGGGGCGCGGGCAGCGGCGTCGCTCCTCGCGGTCGCGGAGGGCCGGCTCGGCGAGGGGGAGGCGTCCGCACGCTCGGTGGTCGCGGAGGCCGAGCCCCGGGGCTGGGACGGGTACGCCCACGCGCGCCCGGCGCACGCGGCCCGGGCGTGGGTGCGGTACCTGCGTGCGTCGGACTCCGCCCTCGACCGCGAGCTCGCGCACGCGCTGGCGGCCGACGCCGGGGGCCGCGAGCCGGCGTCCGAGGCGGCCGTCCGGCTCCTCCAGGCCCTCGCGGCGGCGGACCGCGGGCACGCCGGGGCCGCGCGGCACGCGCTGGTCGCGGCCGACCACGCGCTCGGGCCCGTCGCGACGCCGCCGGTGCTCGCCGACCTGTGGGTCCGGGCGACCGCCGCGGTCCGCCTGCTCGACGACGGGACGCAGCCCGCGCTGCCGGTGCGCGTCCGGCGGGAGGGGCTGGGCACCGCCGCCGTCGTCGCGGTGTGCGGCGCGCGCGAGCTGCTCGCCACGGGGCGGACCGGGGCCGCGCTGCGCGCGGTCGCCGGGCTCGTGGACGCGGGGGAGGACGAGGTGGACGACGTCGTGCGGGTCGAGGCGGCGCTCGTCGAGGCGTCCGCCCTGGCGCGGGCGGGCACCCGCCGCGTCGAGGTCCCGTTGGCCCGCGCCCTGGACCTCGCCGCCGTCGAGCAGGTCGCGCGCCCGTTCCTCACCCTCGTCGTGCGCGAGCTGCGTCCGGCGCTCGCCCGCGCGGTCACGGCACGCGACGACGCGCTCGCCGGGCGGCTGCGCGCCCACCTCGACCCGGCGGACCGGGCGCCGGAGCCGGCCCCGCTCGTCGAGCCCCTCACCGAGCGCGAGCTGGCGATCCTCGCCGTGCTGCCCTCGATGGCCAGCAACGTCGAGATCGCCGAGGACTTCTTCGTCTCGGTGAACACCGTCAAGGCGCACCTCAAGTCGGTCTACCGCAAGCTCGGCGTGAGCTCGCGTCGCGACGCGGTCCGCCGGGGCCGCGAGCTCGGCGTCGTGCCCTGACCCGGAGCCCTCAGACCCGGGCGCGCGAGACCTGGGCGGAGGCGCCGGAGTCGGCGGGCGCGCCCCGGTGCCGGTCCACCTGCCGGAGCACGAGCTTGCCGAGCTCGGCCAGGACGAGGAACCCGAGCGCGACGAGGCCGCACACGCCCCACTGGCCCCCGTCGAGGTCGACGGTGCCGAAGATCCGCTGCAGGCCGTCGAGGGTCGTGACGAGGAACGTCAGCCCCAGCGACGCGAGCAGCAGCACGACGAACCGCCCGTTCGCGAGGGTCTCGAACGAGAGGATGCTCGCCCGCGGGTCGCGCCACTCGAGCGCGGCCACGACGTGCAGGAGCGACATCGCGGTGAGGCCCATCGTCGTCGCGACCGCCAGGTCGGCGTCGGCCTCGCCCCAGGCGACGGCGACGAGCGAGCCGACGGCGATGAGGACGCCGCCGACGGCGAGCCGGACCCCGAGCCCACGCCCGATGACGGGCTCGGCGGGAGACCGTGGCCGGCGGCGCATGAGGCCGGGCGTCGCGGCGTCGAAGCCGAGGCCGATCGCGAGGAGCACGTCGATCGCGAAGTTCACCCAGAGGATCTGGAGCGGCGTGAGCGGCGTGCCGCCCGCGACCGTGAAGACGCCCGCGCCCACGAACGTGAGGATGAAGCCGACGAGCACGACCATCTGGAAGCGGATGTACTTCATGAGGTTGTCGTAGAGCCCGCGGCCACCCTCCACGGCGGCCACGATGGTCGCGAAGTTGTCGTCGGTGAGGATCATCTCCGCGGCGTCCTTGGTCACCTCGGTGCCGGTGATGCCCATCGCCACGCCGATGTCCGCGCGGGTGAGCGCGGGCGCGTCGTTGACGCCGTCGCCCGTCATCGCGACCACGTCGCCCGTGCGCTTGAGCACGTCGACGAGGCGCACCTTGTCCTCCGGCGCGACCCGCGCGACCACCCCGATCTCGCCGACCTCCGCCTCGAGCTGCGCGTCGGACATCGCGGCGAACTCGGCCCCGGTCAGCGCGCGGCCCTCGATGCCGAGCTGCCCGGCGATCGCCGCCGCGGTGGTGACGTGGTCGCCCGTGATCATCCGCACGCGGATGCCGGCGTCGCGGCACTCCGCGATGGCGTCGCGCGCCTCCCGGCGCGGCGGGTCGACGATCCCGACGAGCGCGACCAGCTCGAGGTCGCGCACCGCGTCGAGGAGCTCGCCCGCGAGCTCGTCGCGGCCCACGGCACGCCGCGCCACCGCGAGCACGCGCATGCCCTCGCCCGCGAGGGCGTCGTTCTCCGCCACCACGCGCGACCGCGCGTCGTCGTCGAGCGGCGCCGACCCGCCGTCGGCGGTGAGGTACCGGCTCGACCGGGCGAGCAGCACGTCCGGGGCGCCCTTGACGAAGCACGTCAGCGCGCCGTCGATCTCGTGGAACGTCGCCATGAACTTGTACGCCGCGTCGAACGGGACCTCCGCGACGCGCGGGTGCTCGGCGCGCGTCTCCTCGACGTCGAGGCCCGCCTTCGCCGCCAGGACGACGACGGCGCCCTCGGTGGGGTCGCCGATGCACTCGCCGTCGCGCACGACGGCGTCGCTCGCGAGCGCGAGGGGCAGCGCGACGGGCTCGAGCGGCACGTCGGTCGAGCCGGCGGCCGCGAGGATGCGGCCGGTCGTGGAGTAGCCCTCGCCGTCGACGGAGAACCGGCGTCCCGCGAGCACGAGGCGGCGCGCGGTCATCTGGTTGAGCGTGAGGGTCCCGGTCTTGTCCGAGCAGATCGCGGAGGTCGACCCGAGCGTCTCGACCGACTTGAGGCGCTTGACGATCGCGCCCTCCTCGGCGAGCCGCCGCGTGCCGAGCGACAGCAGCATCGTCACCACGGCCGGGAGACCCGTCGGGATCGCGGCGATGGCCAGGCTGATCCCGACCACGAACAGGCTGTCGAAGTCCTCGCCGCGCACCAGGCCCAGGACCACGACGACGACGAGGGCGATCGCCGCCATGACCGTGATGATCACGGTGATGCGGTCGAGCTGGCGCGTGAGCGGCGTCTTGTCCTGCTCGACGCCGCTGAGCATCCCGGAGATGCGGCCCACCTCGGTCGTCATGCCCGTCGCCGTGACGACCATCTCGCCGCGCCCGCGCGTCACCTGCGAGTTCATGTACGCCATGTCGGTGCGGTCGCCGAGCGGCGCGTCCTCGGCGACGACCGTCTCGACGCCCTTGGCGACAGGGGTGCTCTCGCCGGTCAGCCCCGCCTCCTCGATCTCCAGCGACGCCGCGACGAGCAGCCGCCCGTCCGCGGGGATCTTGCTCCCGGCCTCGAAGCCGACGACGTCGCCCGGCACGAGCTCCTCCGCGGGCACCTGCTCCTGGCGTCCGTCGCGGCGCACCGTGGCCGTCATGACGAGCATCTGCTGCAGCGCCGCGACGCTCTCGGCGGCCTTGCCCTCCTGGTGCAGGCCCATGAGGGCGTTGAGCACGGTGAGGCCCAGCACGACGACGCCCGTCGTGACGTCGCCGAGCGCGATGATGCTCACGACCGCCGCCCCGACGAGGACGAGCTGCATGAGGTCCCGGTACTGGCGCAGGAACGCCTGCCACGGCTTCTCCCTGCGCTCCTCCGCGAGCGCGTTCGGCCCGTACCGGGCGCGCCGCTCGGCGACCTGCGCCGTCGTCAGCCCGACCGCCGGGTCGACGTCCAGCGCCGCGCACACGGCCTGCGTCGACGCGGTGTGCCACGGGCCCGTGGCGGCAGGGACCTGCTGTCGGGGGATCTGCGCAGCCGTCATCGTGGGCTCCTCTCCGGCGCTCGGCACCACGGTCGCAGCGGACCCGGGGCGGAGCCTCACCCGTCGGGGGTGAACGCGGCAGCGACGGCGAGCGGTGCCGCTCAGCGGCGGGAGCCGACCAGGCCGCTCTCGTAGGCGACGATCACGGCCTGGACGCGGTCCCGGACCCCGAGCTTGGCGAGGAGGTTGCCCACGTGCGTCTTGACCGTCGTCGACGACAGCACGAGGCGCTCGGCGATCTCGGCGTTGGACAGGCCGTCGGCCACGCACCGCAGCACGTCGAGCTCGCGGGGCGTGAGCGACCGCAGGCGCGGGTCGACGCCGTCGTCCGCCGGCCGGTCCCCGACGGGCAGGTGCGGGGCGAAGAGGTCGAGCATGCGGCGCAGCACCCGGGGCGCGACGACCGAGCTTCCTGCCGCGACGGTACGGATCGCCTCGACGAGGTCGTCCGGGCGGGCGTTCTTCAGCAGGAACCCGCTCGCGCCCGCGCGCAGCGCGGCGAACGCGTACTCGTCGACGTCGAACGTCGTCAGCACGAGCACGCGCGTCGCGGGGTGCTCCGCGACGACGCGTCGCGTCGCCTCGATGCCGTCCATGCCGGGCATCCGGACGTCCATGACGACGACGTCCGGGGCGAGCGCCGCGACCTGGTCGAGCGCCACCCGGCCGTCGGACGCCTCGCCGACCACCTTGAGGTCGGGCTCCGACTCGATCACGAGCCGGAAGCCCATCCGCAGGAGCGCCTGGTCGTCCACGAGCAGCACGGTCGTCACGGGAGCCCTCCGTCGTCCTCGTCGTACGGCCGGTCGTGCGGCCGGTCCCACGGCGCGTCCCGCCCGGACCACGGGAGGACGACCCGCACGACCCACCCACCCTCGGGTCGCGGGCCGGCCTCGACGCTGCCGCCGAGCAGGGCCGCGCGCTCGCGCATCCCGACGATGCCGCGACCGGTCCCGCCGCCCGTGCCGGGCCGCGTGCCGCCGGAATCGCGGACCTCGACCTCGACGACGTCCGCGCCGCGCCGGACCTCGACCTCGGCCGTCGGAGCACCGGGCGCGTGCCGCAGGACGTTCGTCAGCCCTTCCTGCACGACCCGCACGACCGCGAGCCGGAGCGAGGTGTCGTCCGGGAGCGGGACGTCGAGGCCGGTCGCGGTCACCGGGACGCCCGCGGCGCGGAACCGTGCGACGACGGCCGCGAGGTCCGTCCCGGTCGGCTCGGGCCGCCCGTCCGGCGCCACGGGCTCCTCGTCGCCGGGGTCGAGCGCACCGAGCACGCGCTGCATGTCGGTCAGCGCCTCGCGCCCCGTCCGGGAGAGCTCCCGCAGGGCCTCGCGCGAGCGGTCGGGTGCACGGTCGAGCGCTGCGCCCGCGCCGTCGGACAGCGCGACCATCACCGAGACGCTGTGGGCGACGACGTCGTGCATCTCGCGGGCGATGCGGGTGCGCTCGGCCGCGCGGGCGAGCGCGGCGCTCTGGTCGCGGTCCCGCGCCATGGCCCGGTAGCGCTCCGTGAGGTCCTCGGCGTGGAGCCGACGGGCGCGCGCGCCGGAACCCGTGGCCATGCCGAGGAGCAGGAGCGCGAGCAGGAGGGAGACGGACGCGGACCGGCGGCCGGGGGAGAAGGGTGGCTCGGCGAGGTCCCGCACGGGATCGCCGTCCGGTGACACGACCGGGTCGCTCCAGAGCAGGATCTCGGCGAGGCCGATGTCCTGCCACCACCAGATCGCCACCGTGACGACGGCGAGCACCGCCGCGCACGTCAGCCACGCGGTGCGCGGCGGGCGGGAGGCCGCCACGGCGTGGACCGCGCACGCGAGGCACACCCCGAGCACCCCCAGCACGCCCGCGGTCGCGAGCGAGGCGACGGCCAGCGCCGTGAGCGCGGCCGCGACGACGAGCGGTCGCGCGCGGCGGGCGAGCAGGAGCGTCGCCCCGAGGACGGCCCCGGCGAGCCACGCCGTGACGACCACCTGGGCGACGGGCTCGTCGGGCCGGAAGAGGCCGAGCCCGGTCGACCCCTCGACCGTCGCGAGCCCGAGGACCGCGGTGACGAGCCCGAGCGCCACGACGCCGGCGACGAGCGCGGCGTCCGCGGCCCGGGGGTGCTCCTCGACCAGCCGGCCGAGCGGCCCGCGCCGCTGGACGTCGGTCTCGGTGAGCGCGCCGCCGTCGGTCGTCCCGCGCGCGGACGTGGCGGGGGACGGCAGGGGCATGGGCCCACTCTCCCATCCCTGCCGGTCCACGTCAGGTGACGTCATGGCGCCGCAGGCGGTACCCCGCCGCGACGAGGAGCGCGGCGGCCCACGCGGCGAGCACGAGGCCGGCCGCCCACGGGCCGACGTGCGGGCCCAGCGTCGTCGCGTCGAGCGCGGCGAGCCGCTCGTCGGCCTGGAGGAGCCGCGCCCCGGCGCCCGGGAGGAGGGCGCGCGCCGTGTCGGCGACCCGGCCGGGGTTCGTGGCGAGGAGGTGGTCGAGCACGACGACCAGGACGACCCCGGCGACGAGCGCGGCGTCGGGCCGGCGCAGCAGCGCCCCCAGCCCGAGCCCGACGAGCGCGACCCCGGTCTGGTAGAGCACGAACCCCCCGAGGAGGCGCGCCGTCTCCGGGTCCGCGGCGTCCAGCACCAGCCCGGTCGCCGCGCGCTGCCCGGCGGTCGCCGCGAGCGCCGCGCCGAGCGCGACCGCGGCCGTGAGGGCCGCGACCGTCGTCGTGACGAGCGCCTGGGCCACGAGCACCGGGACCCGCCGGGGCACCGCGACGAAGGTGACGCGCGCCGTGCCGGTGCGGAACTCGCCCGCGCCGGTCGTCGCGCCCAGCACGAGGAACCCGAGCTGGGCGAGCACGTACCCGGCGACGGCCACGGGCGCGCCGGACGCGCCGTCGTCGGGCCGGGCGAACAGGCCGAGCGCCCAGGCGCTCGCGGCCGACGCCGCGACCGTCGCGAGGGCGAGCCAGCCCGTCGCGCGCAGGCTCGTGAGCTTGTCCGACTCGGCCGCGAGCACCCGGCGGAGGGTCACCGGTGAGCGGCTCGCGGGCGGGGCGGCGGGCGTCTGCGTCGTCGCGGCCACGTCACACCACGTCCCGCGCGCGGAGGCGGATACCGGCCAGGGTCAGGGGGACGGCGACCCACGCCGCCAGGACGAGCCCGCCGCCCCACGCGCCGAGGTCGGGCGCACCCTCGACGGCGCCCTCGGTGGTCAGGAGGGACCCCGCGCCGGCGGGGAGGAACGTCACGGCGGTGTTGACGGCGGCCTGGGCGGGCGGCACGCCCGCGGACGCGGCGAGCGGGTCGCCCGCCAGGTCGGCCGCGAGCACGAGCGCGACGGGCAGGACGAGGACGACGAGGACCGCGACCGTCAGGGCGGGCACCGGCCGCCGGAGCAGAGCGCCGAGCGCGAGGCCGAGCAGGGCCGTCGCGACGAGCAGGAGCACCATCCCGCCGAGCACCTGGGGCGTGCCGTCGCTCGCGAGATCGAGGGCGATGCCGCGGGCCCGGGCCGAGGGGAGCAGAGCGAGCACGGCGGCGCCGACCGCGAGCACGGCCGTGAGCAGCGCGAACGCGGCGGTGACGACGGTCTGCGCGGCGAGCACGGGCCAGCGCCTCGGGGCGGCGAGGAACGTCGTGCGGAACGTGCCCGTGCTGTGCTCGCCCGTGCCGACGAGCACGCCCAGGACGAGCGGGGGCACCTGGGCGAGCAGCAGGCCCGAGGTGAGGGAGCCCAGCGGGTCGAACCCGGGGTCCACGGACGACGCCTGGGCCGAGAGGTGGGTCAGCGCGGCCGAGACCGCGACCGTGAGCGCGGCCGCCCACCAGGAGGACCGGAGGCTCGTGAGCTTGGTCCACTCGGAGCCGACGACGCGCGCGAGCGTCGGGCCCGGGGGCGTGGCCCGCGCCAGGGCCGGGGGAGTGCGCACCGGGGCGGGGGTCGCGGCGGTCATCGGGCACCGCCCGCCGCGGCGCGGTCGGACCCGCCGGAGGCGCGGCCCTGGTACTGGACCGCCCCCGCGGTGAGCCGCAGGTACGCCTCCTCGAGGGATCCCGCGTCGGCGGCGAGCTCCTGGACCGGTGCGTCCGCGAGGAGCCGGCCCCGGCCGATGACGACGACCCGGTCGGCGCAGAGCGCGAGCTCGTGCATGAGGTGCGAGGAGAGGAGCACGGTCCGTCCCTCGGCCGCGAGGCCGCGCACGAGTCCCCGCACCCACAGGACGCCGTCCGGGTCGAGGCCGTTGACGGGCTCGTCGAGGAGGAGCGTCCCGGGGTCGCCGAGCAGCGCTCCCGCGATGCCGAGCCGCTGGCCCATCCCCAGGGAGAAGGTCCCGGCGCGCCGTCCGGCGACGCTCTCGAGCCCGGTCATCCCGATGACCTCGTCCACGCGGGCGCGGCCGATCCCGTGGGTCCGCGCGAGGGCCCGCAGGTGCCGGAACGCCGTGCGCCCCGGGTGCACGGACCGCGCGTCGAGCATGCAGCCGACGGCGTGGAGCGGCGCCGGGAGGTCGGCGTACCGGCGTCCGTCGACGGTCGCCGTGCCGGACGTGGGCCGCTCCAGCCCGACCACGACCCGCATCGTCGTCGACTTCCCCGCCCCGTTCGGGCCGAGGAATCCCGTCACGGTGCCCGGGCGTGCCGTGAACGTCAGCCCGTCCACCGCCGTCGTCGGCCCGTAGCGCTTGGTGAGCGCCTCCACCTGGATCATGCGTCCTCCCGTCGTCGCGGGCGCCCGGTCCTCGGGCACCGCCGTCGTCGACGCTACGGACGGGCGCGGGGACGCCGGCTCCCGCCGTCGGCCGAGATCGTCGGGGGCGCGACCTCCTCCTCGGGGAGGAGGCGGTCGTGCCGGGGTCGGAGGCGGCCGTCGCGACGCCCTAGACTGGACGCATGCTTCCGGCGTGAGAGCGCCGGCGGGATCCGAATGAGACAGCGGATCGAGAAGCCCCGCCGCTCCACACGGCGGGGCTTCTCGCTGCCCGGGTGAACCTGCGGACCGGGCATTGTGGCCACGCCGCGGGCGGGCGTAGCGTCGGAGAGCGCCACGACGACACCGACGTCGTCCGACGGGCGGAGGACGAGATGACCGACAGGCTCCCTCTCCCCGGGCCGCTGCCCGCGGGGCAGCACCCCGGGTGCGACACGTCGGGCATGTTCCTCGTCCACCGGATCTTCCGCTGGCTCTACCGCGAGCTCCCCGTGCTGGTCCGCGAGGTCCGGCCCGGGGACACCGGGCGCTCGGCCGTCGTGGGCCGCTACGCCCACCTCGACTTCTTCGCGCTGCACCTGCACCACGAGACCGAGGACCGGGTGCTCTGGGACCGCCTCGAGGCGCGCGAGCCCGCGTGCGCGCTGCACGTCGGCCAGATGCGGGCGCAGCACGCCGAGGTCGCGGTGCGCCTCGCGCGGGTCGAGCCGCAGCTCGAGCCGTGGGTGGCCACGGCCGACCCGCGGCTCCGCGACGCCTTCGCGACCGACGTCGAGGGGCTGCGGGACCTCCTGTCGGCGCACCTCGGGCAGGAGGAGGTGGAGATCCTCCCCGTGGCCGGGGACGTGATGTCGCAGCAGGAGTGGGACTCCATGGAGGAGCACACGCGCGCCACCCTCGTGAAGCACCGCAAGGAGCTCGGCAAGGACCTCGTGGCGCTGCAGCTCGGCCTGCTGCTCGCGAGCGTCCCCGAGGCCGAGCGGGAGGAGTGGTTCCGCGCGAACGTGCCCGCGCCCGTCCGGGTGCTGTACCTCCTGCTCCTGAAGCGTCGGTACGACCACGCGATGCGCGAGCTCTACCCGGACCGTCCCGTGCCGGCGATGGTCTGACGCCGGGCGGCGGAAGGAGACCGGACCGTGTGGCGACGCGTGACGCTCGACGTCCACCTCGATCACCCGCCGGCGCGCGTCTTCCCGTACCTCGCCGACCCGGGCCGGTGGCCGGAGTTCGCGCCCGCGGTCGTCTCCCGCCGCCCGGTCGACGACGGGCCGCTGCGGGTGGGGAGCCGCTGGGCCGCCGTCGACCGCGTCGGTCCGTTCCGGGTGCGGTTCACCGACGTGCTCGAGGTCGTCGAGCCCGACCTGCGGGTCGTGTGGCACTCCACCGCGCCCTGGAACTCTCGCGTCGAGTACGTCACGTCGCCCGACGGCGGCGGGACGCGCGTGCGCGCCGACTACCACGGCGACGTGGCGTCGACGCTCCGGCTGGTGGCGCTGCTCCCGACCGCGGTCCTGGCACGGATCCTCCTGCGTGACTTCACGGGCCTGCGCCGGGTGCTCGAGACGGAGGACCGGGCACGCGCGCGCCGGCCGTGAGAGACGGCGCACCCGCGTGCCGCTACTTGCCGACCGAGACGGTCTCCTGCGCCATGCGGTCCCGGAAGGCCTCGTGCCGCTGCCGCTCGCTCTCCGTCCGGGAGCCGACGACGACGAACACCAGCAGCAGGACGGAGCCGCCGCCCCCGACGAGGAGGGCGCCGAGCAGGTCCAGCATCGGGACGCCGCCGTCCGGTGCGCCCGGCTGACCCGTCACCGAGACGCCCCACATGCCGGTGTAGTGCATCCCTGCGACAGCGACCCCCATGACGAGGGCCGACACGGTCATGGACAGCCCGCCCCGCGCGTGCACGCAGAGCCAGAGGGCCGCCGTCGCGGCGGCGACCGCGACGAGCACCGCCAGGACGACGGAGACCGCGCTGTAGTGCATCGTCCCGTGCATGCGCATCGCCGCCATGCCCAGGTAGTGCATCCCGGCGACGCCGAGCCCGGCCACGGCGCCTCCCACGGCCAGCAGCAGGGGCCGGTAGCCGAACATCATGACCAGGTGCAGGCCGACCGACACGACCACCACGGCGACCAGCGCGGAGACGATCGTGAGCGGCACGTCGTAGTGGATCGGCATGCCGGTGACCGTGAACCCGAGCATCGCCACGAAGTGCATCACCCAGATGCCCGTGCCCCCGATGGCCGCGGCCCCCAGCCACAGCCACGCCGAGCGCACGGGCCACGGCGCGTCGACACGGGAGCGGGAGACCGCGGACAGGCCGCAGGCAGACCCGGAGACCGCGGCCACGTAGGAGATGAGCGGGGTCACGGCACCGTAGGTGAAGTGATGGACGTCGAGCATTGCATACCGCCTCAAAAGCATCAGAAAGGACACGTCACCGTAAAGCGGGACGTCCGACCCCGCATCTCGAGGCGCGCGGACGGCGATTCGCGACGAGGAGATCCCGCGGGCCGGGCGCGCCGGAGTCAGGCCCGGCGGCATCGAGGGGAGTGTTCTGACTGTTCGACGAGCGCGCGCTGGCCGATGACTCGCGCGCCCCGACGTGGTGGTCGCTCGCGTCGCCCGACGACCACGGCGTCGAGGTCGCGTCCTGGACCGACACGGGCGGCTGAGGCGAGGCCCGCCGGACCGAGGCGGCGGGATACGCAGAAGGCCGGGTCAGGAAGAATCTCCTGACCCGGCCTCCGTGGCACGAGGTGTGCCACGCGGTGTCCGGAGGGGGACTTGAACCCCCACGCCCGATAAAGGGCACTAGCACCTCAAGCTAGCGCGTCTGCCATTCCGCCACCCGGACGAGTGGACCTTCCCGGCGTTTCCGCCGTTCCGGTGCGGGGAAAAACATAGCACGGTTCGGGCGTGGTCCTCACATCGCGGTCGCCGGTCGGTGCCGGGCCGACGTGGGACGACGGGCCGACCGCGGTACCCGGCGTGGGGGGACGACCTGGGGCAGACTGGGCGGATGGTGGCCACGACCGGGCGGAGGCACGTGTGACGGACGAGCAGCGGCCGGTGGCAGCAGCGCCGACCCCGAGGCCCGGCTCCGGCTCGGACCGCGCGGCGGCGTCGGTGAAGCACCTCGCGGGGGCGTCGAGCGCGGCACGCAAGGTGGCCGGGGCGCGACGCAACCCGTCGGTGGTCGGGTACGACGAGTCGGTGCCCGCGTGGCTGCGCACGACCGCGGGCTGGTCGTGGCGCCTGCTCATGATCGTCGCGGCCGTCGCGCTCATCTTCTTCGCGACGGCGCAGGTGCAGCTCGTGTTCGTGGCCGTCTTCCTGGCGCTCGTCATCACGTCGGTCCTGCGGCCCGTCACGGACTTCTACGCGCGGATCATGCCGCGGGGTCTGGCCACGGGGCTCGCGATCCTCTCCGCCCTGCTGTTCATCGCCGGTCTGCTGACGTACGTCATCACCTCGGTCGCGGGGCAGTGGCAGAGCCTCGCGGAGCAGTTCGACCAGGGCATCGAGCAGATCTTCGACTTCCTCGAGAACGGCCCGCTGCCGGTCACGATCACGGCGGACGACGTCAACGGGTGGATCGACAACGGCCGGCAGTGGCTCACGGAGCACGGCGGCGACATCGCGAGCCAGGCCGCCGCGAGCGCCGGCTCGGTGTTCGAGGCGTTCGCGGCGATCGCCCTCGCGATCTTCTGCACGGTGTTCTTCCTCGCCCGCGGCAAGGACATGTGGACGTGGTTCCTCAACCAGCTCCCGGCCCGCTCGCGCGACAGCTGGAAGGTCGCGGGCGGCGCGGGCTGGTACACGTTCTCCGGCTACGCCCGGGGCACCGTGATCATCGCTCTCGTCGACGGCATCCTCGCGGGCATCTTCCTGGGGGCCCTGGGCGTGCCGCTCGCGGCGCCGCTCGCGGTGCTCGTCTTCATCGGGGCGTTCATCCCCATCATCGGCGCGCCCCTCGCGATGATCATCGCGGCCATCGTCGCGCTCGCGGCCAAGGGCATCGTCATCGCGCTCGTCGTGACGATCGGCATCGCGCTCATCGGGCAGTTCGAGGGTCACATCCTGCAGCCGCTCGTCATGGGCAAGCAGGTCTCGCTGCACCCGGTCGTCGTGGCGATCGCGGTGACGGCGGGGACGCTGCTCGCGGGGATCCTCGGCGCGGTCGTGTCCGTGCCGCTCGTCGCTGTCGCGTGGTCGGTGTTCTCGCACCTGCGGCACAAGGACCCACCCATGGAGGAGGACCTGCCGACGGCGAAGGAGATCGCGCTCGGCGACGCCGTGCCCGGGTCGTCGGACCGCACGGCGCCCGACGCGGCCGGCTGACGCGCGACCGCCGGGGCGCGGGCGGCCGGCGCCTCACCGCGGGACGGCCGAGACCTCCGCGGCGAGCCGGACCGCGACGTGCACGGTGTCCCCGACGCCCTTGCCGGTCGCGGCGCGCACGGAGCGCAGGACGGCGAGGAGGTGCGGACCGCCGTAGGCGACGAGGGAGGCGTGGTACCGCACGTCGTCGACCTCCGCGACCACGGGGACGCGACCGCGCGTGCCGAAGAGGTCGACGGCGTCGTACGGGAGAGCGACGAACGCTCCCGAGCGCGTCCCGGCGGCGATCACGACGGCGTCGAACTCGACGGGGCCCGGGTCCGTCCACGTGGGCATGCCGTCGACCGTAGCGGACACCGCCGCTGCGGGGAACGGGCCAGGAGGGCGAACCTCTCCGGCCGGCGGGCCGCTCAGCGCGGCGGGCGACGGCGGCGGGCCAGCGCGACCGCGACGGCGGCCAGGGCGAGGAGCGCGGGGGCCACGAGCGACGCCCCGGCGAGGACGAGCAGCACGCCGGTGAGGACGGTCGCGACGGCCGCGAGCCACCAGCCGACCGTGCCGCGGGGGAGCAGGCGCAGGGCGGCGACCATGCCGAGCGCGTAGACCGCCACCATGCAGCTCGTGTGGACGCGCACGAACGGCTCGAGGTCGAGGCCGGTGGCGACGAGCACGGCGAGGTACGCCGCGCTCAGCACGAGCGTGACCGCGAGCGCCCGCCGGGGTACCCCGGCGCGACCGGAGAGAGCGGCGAGCGGGCGCGGCAGGTCGCCGTCGCGCGCGAGTGCCTGGCCGAGGTTGGCGAACGCCGCGAGATAGGCGGTGAGCACGCCCGAGGTGACGATCGCCGCGACGACGCCGACGACCACGGGCCCCGCGGCGGGTGCGCCCGTGCGCGCGAGGTCGAGCAGGGCGACGGTGCCGGAGCCGGCCTCGGCGCCGAGGACGCCGACCGTGGTGACCTGCAGGGCGAGGTAGGCGACGCCGACGACGACCAGCGCGATCCCGGTCGCGGCGGGGACGGTGCGGCGCGGGTCGCGGAAGTCCGCCGAGACGTGCGTGCCGACCTCCCAGCCCGCGAACGCCCACACGAACAGGCTCACCGCGGAGCCGACGCCGGACCACCCCTCGCTGAGGAACGGGGTGAACCGCTCGGCGCTCGCCGCCGGCGCCGCCACGGCGACGACCACGACGACGGCGGCGAGCAGCAGCGACGTGAGCGCGAGCTGGACGGCGCCCGCCACACGGACGCCGAGCCCCACGGCGACCGCCGGCACGACGACGAGCGCGACGGCCACGACCGGGACTGCCCCGCGATCGGCGCCCACCACTGCGACCACGTACTCCGCTCCCAGCACCGCCACGACGGGCACGCCCACGCACACGCCCAGGTAGAACCAGTAGCCCGTGGCGCGGGCCGCCGTCGGGCCGAGCGCGACGCGCACCGCGCTCGCGACGCCGCCCCGGTCCGGGTGCCGCGCCGCCAGCGCCGCGAAGGTGCCCGCGAGGGGGACGCTCGCCACGAGCACCAGGGCGACGGCGAGCACGGAGGCGGGGCCGGCGACCCGCGTGGCGAGCCCGGGCAGGGCGAGCACTCCCGTGCCGAGCACGCTCGCCACGTACAGGGCGCTGCCGCGCGCGAGCCCCAGGGTGCCCGCCGGCGCGTGCTCGCTCGCCGTCGGCGCGGGGCGGGGTGCGACGCCCGGCGTCGCGAGGGGAGTCGTCGTGTCCACGCGCCCACCCTGGCAGCGGGCCGGTCCCGGAACGAGCGGCAGGAAGGTCACTCTCCGACAAGATCCTGCCACCCTGCGCGGAGCGGGACGGTGCGACCACACTGGACCATGAGGATCGGCATACCCACCGAGGTCAAGAACCACGAGGACCGCGTCGCGCTCACCCCCGCCGGCGCGCACCACCTCGTGCGGGCCGGGCACGACGTGCTCGTCCAGTCCGGGGCCGGGGTCGGCTCCCACCTGCCCGACGCGGAGTTCGCCGACGCCGGTGCGCGGATCGTGCCGAGCGCCGAGGAGGTCTGGGGCGAGGCCGAGCTCGTGTGCAAGGTCAAGGAACCTGTCGCGAGCGAGTACCCGCTGCTGCGCGACGACCTCCTGCTCTTTGCCTACCTGCACCTCGCCGCGGACGCGGCCTGCACGCGTGCACTGCTCGACGCGGGCACGACGTCCGTCGCGTACGAGACGGCGCAGGCCCCCGACGGGACGCTCCCGCTGCTGGCCCCCATGAGCGAGGTGGCCGGGCGCATGGCGACCCAGGTCGGCGCCTGGCTCCTGCAACGACCCGCGGGAGGTCGCGGCGTCCTGCTCGGCGGCGTCCCCGGCACGCGGCCCGGGCGGGTCGTCGTGCTCGGGGGCGGGACCGCCGGCCGCAACGCGGCCGAGGTCGCGGTGGGCATGCGCGCGGAGGTGAGCGTGGTCGACCTGTCGCTGCCCGTCCTGCGCGCCGTCGACCAGGAGTTCTCCGGCCACGTGCGCACGGTCGTGTCGAGCGCGTACGCGATCGAGCGGGAGGTGCTCGAGGCCGACCTCGTCGTCGGGGCCGTGCTCGTCGCGGGGGCGCGGGCCCCGCGCCTCGTCACCGACGACCTCGTCGCACGCATGCGCCCCGGCGCCGTGCTCGTCGACGTCGCCGTCGACCAGGGCGGCTGCTTCGAGGGGTCGCGGCCCACCACGCACGACGACCCGACGTTCGCCGTGCACGGCACGACGTTCTACTGCGTCGCGAACATGCCCGGCGCGGTCCCCGTGACGAGCACGCTCGCGCTGACCAGCGCGACGCTGCCGTACCTCGCGGCGCTCGCGGAGGGCGGGGTCGACGCGGTGCGGGACGTCCCGCTCCTGCGGTCGGGGGCGTCCACCCACCGCGGCGCGCTCCTCAACGAGGCGGTCGCCGCCGCGCACGGCCTGCCGTGGACGCCCGCGGAGGACGCCCTGCGCCCGTGACGCACCCGCGGGACGGGACGCCGGGTCGGTGGCCCCGCGGGGTGGCCACGCTCGGGGAATCCGGGTGACGACGTGCGGCGGGACGTGCCAGGCTCGTGCGGGTGCATCCCTTCGCCCTCGACGACGGCCGCGTCCACCTGTCCACCCCGACCCTCGACGACGTCGACGCGATCACGGCCGCGTGCCAGGACGCGGAGACCGCTGCGTGGACGGTCGTCCCGTCCCCGTACGCGCGCGAGGACGCGGTGCAGTTCGTGTCGGACTACGTGGGACCGGGCTGGGAGCGCGGCGACGTCCTCACCTGGGGCGTGCGCGACAGCGCCGGCCCTTCGGGCATCCCCGGCCCCGACGGCGTCGGTGCCCTCCTCGGGATGGTCGGGCTAAGCCTCGACGATGCGCCCGAGGGGCGACGGTCGGCCGAGATCGGCTACTGGACCGCTCCCGAGGCCCGGGGCCGCGGCCTCATGACCGCGGCGTGCCGGCTCGTCGTCGACTGGGCGTTCGACCCGGAGGGCGGGGGGCTCGCGCGGCTCTTCTGGCAGGCGTACGTCGGCAACTGGCCGTCGCGGCGCACCGCCTGGCGGCTCGGCTTCCGGGTCGAGGGCACGGTGCGCGGGTTCGCGCTCCAGCGCGGCGAGCGCCGCGACGCGTGGCTCGGCACGCTCCTGCCCGACGACCCGCGCGCGCCGAACGAGCCGTGGCCCGCGGACGCGCCGTCGTCGGGCCGCGCCGCCTGACGCACTCGCCCCGGTCGCCAAGGGGCGTCCGCGAATGCGTTTCCGTCGTGCCCGCCCGCGGGGTCAAGATGGGCACCATGACCTCCGAGCCCACGACGCGCACCGACGCGCCCGCGCCCACCTCCGCGCCCGCAGTCGCCTCCGCCCTGATCGACCTCGATCCCGCCAACCCGTTCGCCGCGCCCTCCGCGCTGCCGTACGAGCTGCCCGACTACGACGCGATCCGCGAGGAGCACTACCTCCCCGCGCTTCGCGCCGCGACCGCGGCCCAGCGCGCCGCGATCGAGGCGGTCGCGACCGACGACGCACCCCCGACCGAGGCCACCGTGCTCGCGGCGCTCGAGCGGTCGGGCCGCGACCTCGCGCGCGTGCTCAACGCGTTCTACAACCAGCTCTCCGCCGACGCGACGCCGGGACTGGAGCAGATCGAGGAGGAGTCCGCGCCCGAGCTTGCCGCGCACCACGACGCGATCTACATGGACGCGCGCCTCTACGCGCGTGCCCGCGCCCTGCAGGACGCCGTCGACGCCGGCGAGCAGATCCTCGACCCCGACGCCGCGTGGCTGCTGCACACGCTGCTCGTCCGGTTCCGCCGCTCCGGCGTCGAGCTCGACGCGGAGCAGCAGGCGCGCCTGCGCGAGCTCAACGGCCGCCTCACCACGCTCGAGGCCGCGTTCGGCCGCAAGCTGCTCGCGGGGGCCAACGCGGCGAGCGTGCTCGTCACGGACCGCGCCGAGCTCGACGGCCTCGCCGAGGACGCGGTCGCGGGCGCGGCTGCCGCCGCCGCCTCGCGCGGGCACGAGGGGGCGTGGCTGCTGGAGATGCAGCTCCCCACCCAGCAGGGCGTCCTCGCGTCGCTCGCGCGCCGCGACGTCCGCGAGCGCGTCCAGCAGGCGTCGGAGTCGCGCGGTGCGACCGGCGACGACCACGACACGCGCGAGATCGTGCTGGAGACCGTGCGCCTGCGCGCCGAGCGCGCGCGCCTCCTCGGGTACGAGCACCACGCCGCGTACGTCGCCGAGGACGCGACCGCGAAGACGACCGAGGCCGTGAACGCGATGCTCGACCGGCTCGCCCCCGCCGCCGTCGCGAACGCGCGCCGCGAGGCGGCCGACCTCGAGACGGCGCTGCGGGCCGACGAGCCGGGCGCGACGCTGCGCGCCTCCGACTGGTCGTTCTACGCCGAGCGCGTGCGCAAGGACCGCTACGCGCTCGACGACGCGCTGCTGCGCCCCTACCTCGAGCTCGAGCGCGTCGTGCACGACGGCGTGTTCCTGGCCGCGAACCGCCTGTTCGGCGTCTCCTTCGCCGAGCGGCACGACCTCGTCGGCTACCACCCGGACGTGCGCGTCTTCGAGGTCTTCGACAGCGAGACGCCGGGGGAGCCGGGTCAGGGGCTCGGCCTGTTCCTCGCCGACTGGTACACGCGCGAGTCCAAGCGGGGCGGTGCCTGGATGAACAACCTCGTCGACCAGAACCACCTGCTCGGCCAGAAGCCGGTCGTCGTCAACAACCTCAACTTCGTCAAGCCGCCGGCCGGACAGCCCACGCTGCTCGTGTGGGACGAGGTCATCACGCTCTTCCACGAGTTCGGGCACGCGCTGCACGGGCTGTTCTCCGACGTGCGCTACCCGTCGCAGTCCGGCACGGAGGTGCCGCGGGACTTCGTCGAGTACCCGTCGCAGGTCAACGAGATGTGGGCGTGGGAGCCGTCGATCCTGCGCTCCTACGCGGTGCACCACGTGACGGGCGAGCCGATGCCCGCCGAGTGGGTCGACACCATGCTGGCCTCGCGCCAGTTCAACGAGGGCTTCGGCACGACCGAGTACCTCGCGGCGGCGCTGCTCGACCAGGCGTGGCACCAGGTCGGGCCCGACGGCGTCCCGTCGTCCGAGGCCGACGTCGTGCCGTTCGAGGCCGCGGCGCTGGAGGCGGCCGGCGTGGCGTTCGCGCCCGTCCCGCCGCGCTACCGGACCACGTACTACAACCACGTGTTCGGCGGCGGGTACGCGGCCGGGTACTACTCCTACATCTGGTCCGAGGTGCTCGACGCGGACACGGTCGAGTGGTACCGCGAGAACGGCGGCCTGTCGCGCGAGAACGGCGAGCGCTTCCGTCGCGTCCTGCTCGCGCGTGGCGGCTCGCAGGACCCGCTCCTCTCGTTCCGCGAGCTGCGCGGCCGCGACGCCGACATCGCGCCGCTCCTCGCGCGCCGCGGCCTCGATGCCTGACCCGACGATCCGCCCCGCCGAGGTAGAGCCCCGGTACCGCGAGGTAGAGGCGTGGTCATGACCACGCCTCTACCTCGGCGGGGTGCCGGGACGGACCAGGCCGGTCTCGTACGCGACGACGACGAGGCCGGCGCGGTCCCGCACGCCCAGCTTGGCGAGGACGCGGCCCACGTGCGTGCGCGCCGTCGCCGGGCTCATGAACAGCGCCGACCCGATCTCGTCGTTGGTCAGGCCGCGCCCGACGTGCGCGAGCACCTCGCGCTCGCGGTCCGTGAGCCGGTCCGCGACGGCGGCGGCGAGCGCGTCGTCCCGCCGCCCGGCGTCGACCGCCTGCGCGACGACGCGCGCCGTCACCGCGGGGGAGAGCAGCGCGTCGCCCGCGGCTGCGGTGCGCACGGCGGCACGCAGCTCGTCCGGGCTCGCGTCCTTGAGCAGGAAGCCCGACGCCCCGGCCCGCAGCGACGCGAAGAGGTTCGCGTCGTCGTCGAACGTCGTGAGCACGACGACGCGGGGACCGTCCGGGCGGTGGCCGGTCGACACGGCGCCCGCGACCGGCGTGTCGGTGCCGGTGGCGCCCCCGACGATCTGCCGCGTCGCCTCGACCCCGTCGAGGACGGGCATCTGCAGGTCCATGAGCACGACGTCGGGCCGCGACCGGCGCACGAGCGCCACGCCCTCGCGACCGTCGGCGGCCTCGCCGACGACCTCGACGTCGTCCGCACGCTCGAGCAGCGCGCGGATGCCCGTTCGCACGAGGGGCTGGTCGTCGACCAGCACGACGCGGATCACGCGGGGCCTCCGCCCGCGGCCTCGCTCCCCGGTGCCCCGGCCGGCGCCGGTGCGGGGCCGGCCGCGCCGACCGGGACCCGGGCGCGCAGGCGGAAGCCGCCGCCGTCGGGCGCGTCGGTCGTGACGGTGCCGCCCAGCACGGCGACCCGCTCGCGCAGCCCGCGCAGGCCGAACCCCTCCCGGTCCGGGGTGCCGCCCGGTGCGCCGCGACCGTCGTCGCGCACCTCGACCGCGAGCACGTCGCCGGGCGTCCCGGTCGCGGGCTCGAGCGTCACGCGCACGACGGCGGCGCGCGCCCCGGCGTGCCGCAGGACGTTGGTCAGTCCCTCCTGCACGACGCGGAACACCGCCGCGCCCGCCGCGCTGCCGTCCGGCGTGCCCGCGGGCAGGTCGACGTCCAGCGTGACCTCGAGGCCTGCCGCCCGCGCCGTGCGGGCGAGGTCGCCGAGCCGGTCGAGGCGGGCCTGCTCCGCGACGCCCGCCGGCCCGGACGGACCCCGCAGCGAGCGCACGGTCGCGCGCAGGTCCGCCAGCGCGGCCGTCGCCGACGTGCGTACGAGGTCGAGCTCGGCGCGCGCCACCGCGAGCGCGTCCTCCCGCCCGGCGCCGTCGGCGCGTCCCACGTCGTCGAGCGCCTCGTGCGCGACGCCCGCGTGCAGGGACACGACGGCGAGGTGGTGCCCGACGACGTCGTGCAGGTCGCGCGCGACGGCCTCCCGGTCGCGCGCGAGCCGGTCGGCCGCCTCGAGCTCGTGGGTCTGCTCCAGCAGCGCGTCCGCGTGCCGCCGCTGCTCGTCGCGCTGCCGGCGGGCGAACGCGCCGTGACCGAGCGCGATCGCGGCGGCCATCAGCGCGACCGTGGTCGCGAGCTCGTACCCGACGACGTACCGGACGTCGTCGCCCTCGGCGAGCCGGAAGTACGTCGAGGCGACCACGAGCGCCGCCGCGACCCCCACGGCCCACCCGAGCCGGCCCGCGACGGCCGCCGAGTACAGCGCGACCGAGACGGGCAGGGCGAGGCCGATTGCGGGCAGGTCGAGCGTGTAGTAGGCGCAGATCACGAGCGCCGTCGCGACGAGCACCCCCACGGGGAAGCGGCGCCGGCCGAGGACGAGCAGGCCCAGCACGAGGGCGATCGGGTACGCGACCCACGGGTCGGCGCGCGTGCCGCCGACGTCGGCCGCGATGGCGAACGCGACGACGTCGAACACCGCGAACCCCAGCAGGGCGTCGATGAGCCACGGCGGCGGCGACGGGCGCGCCGCCCGGGTCGCGGGCGGCGACCCGGCGGGCCGGTCGGGCGGGAGGTCGGGGGACGTCACGACCATCGAGTCTAGGAAGACGCACCCCGACGCGCGTCCGTCGCGGGGCGGGTCCGCGTCAGGGTCGACTACGTCGAGACGCGTAGGCGTGGGGCGCGGGACGACGCATCGTGCCGCGCGCCGGGGCGGACGCGGCGAGGCGATGCCGATCTCTAGCGTCGACGGCATGAACCCGACCCCCGGCCCCGCACCGGACCGCCCGACCCCGCCCGCCTCGTCCGTCCCACCTGACGGCCCGGTCCCGCCCGGCCCCGCCGTCACTCCCGGAGGGTCGAGGGCGCCGGCTCCTGCGGCCCGCCCCACGCTCGGCGAGACCGTCCGCTCGCTGAGCTGGCCCCTCGTCCTCGGGCTCGGTGCGCTCGCGCTCGTCCGACCGCTCCTGAGCGTCACCGGCCTCGACGACGCGATCGGCCGACCCGCCGCACCCCTGCTCACGACCCTCGTGCTCACGGTCGTGTGGATCGTCGCGATCGTCGTCGCCCGCCCCGCGCACCCGCTCGCGACCGGCGTGGCCGTCGGGCTCGCCTACGGCGTGCTCGCGCTGGTGCTCAGCGCGGTGCTGTCGCCGATCCTCACCGGCGAGCTGCAGGGACCCGTCGCCCACCCCGTCGCGATCGTCCCGATGCTGCTCACCAACGCGGTCTGGGGCGCGCTCGCGGGGGCCGTGGCGCTCGGTCTCCTCGCGGCCCGACGCCGCTGAGGCCGGCTGCCGATCCCGCCCGACCCGCAACCCCTGACCCGCACACCCGACCCGCACACCCGACCCGCACCGCCCGACCCGGCACCACCCCGAGCCGTGCCCGGGTGCGCTCGGGGTCGGTTCCGGGCCCGCGTACGCTTCCGAGCGGACGCGCCCGGCACCGCCCGGTCCCTAGCGTCGACGGCGTCGCCCGCACGGCCGGGCCGCCGTCGACCCGCACCCGCCGACCGCCGTCGTCCACCCTGGAGAAGACCTGATGACGACCACGTACACCACCCCGCCGCCTGCCGTCCCGCCGGCGCCCGGTGCGCCCGCCGGACCACCCGGAGGTCGTCCGCGACGGCGGCGCGGCCCGCTCGCCCGCGTCCTCGTGGTGCTCGGGCTCGTCGTCGTCCTGTTCGTCGGGGCGGTCGTCGCGGTCGTGGGCGTCGCCTGGGCGCGTGCCGCGACGAGCACGGCGGGTGCCGTGGAGTTCACGCGGCCGCTCGCCGTCCCGCCTCTCGCGGAGTCCCGGGTCGAGGACGGCGTGCGCGTCTTCGAGCTCGAGGCGCGCGCGGGCGTCGCGGACCTCGGCGCGTCCGCACCGACCCCGACGATCGGCCTGAACGGCGACTACCTCGGCCCCACCCTGCGGGCCGCGCGCGGCGAGCGCGTGCGCGTCGACGTGACGAACGCGCTCGACGAGACGACGACGCTCCACTGGCACGGCATGCACCTCCCGCCCGCGATGGACGGCGGCCCGCACCAGATGGTCGAGCCCGGCGAGACGTGGTCGCCCACGTGGACGATCGACCAGCCCGCCGCGACGCTCTGGTACCACCCGCACCTGCACGGGCGGACCGCGAGCCAGGTGTACCGGGGGCTCGCGGGGATGTTCCTCCTCGACGACCCGGCCGCCGCCGACGGCCCCGCCGCCGGCCTTCCGCACGAGTACGGCGTCGACGACGTCCCGGTCATCCTCCAGGACAAGAGCTTCCACCCCGACGGGCGGCTCGACGACGCCGCCTCGTTCCTCTCACCGGTCGGCACGCTGGGCGACACGGTGCTCGTCAACGGCACGCCCGGGCCGTACCTCGACGTCACGACCGAGCGCGTCCGCCTGCGCCTGCTCAACGGCTCCGACTCGCGGGTCTACGACGTCGGCCTCGCCGACGGCGGGACGGTCCAGCTCGTCGGGACCGACGGCGGGCTGCTCCCCGCCCCGCGCACGGTCGAGCGCGTGCGCCTCTCCCCGGGCGACCGGGCGGAGGTCGTCGTGACCATGGCCCCGGGGCAGCGCGCCGTCCTGCGCAGCCTCCCGCCCGAGCTCGGCGTCAACCCGCTGTTCGAGCGCTTCTCCGGCGGCGACGACACCTTCGACCTCCTGGAGCTGCGCGCTGCTCCCACGCTCGCGCCGAGCCCCGCCGTCCCCGACACCCTCGGCGCCGACCCGGCGGACGTGCTCGACGAGGCCGACGCCGTCCGGACGCGGACGTTCCAGCTCTCCGGCCGGTCCATCAACGGGCGGTCGATGGACATGTCCCGCGTCGACGAGGTCGTGACCGTCGGGGAGACCGAGGTCTGGGAGGTCACCGGGCTCGACGACACCCCGCACAACTTCCACGTCCACGACGTCCAGTTCCGCGTCCTCGACGTCGGCGGGCAGCCGCCCACGCCCGACCTCGACGGCTGGCAGGACACCGTCTACGTCCAGCCCGGCCGCGTCACGCGCCTGCTCGTCCGGTTCGAGGCGGCCGAGGGCGCGACCGACCCGAGCACCCCGTACATGTTCCACTGCCACCTGCTCACGCACGAGGACCAGGGCATGATGGGCCAGCTCGTCGTCGTCGCGCCGGGGGAGCGGGCGCCGTCCCGCATCGACGTGCCCGACGGCGCCACCCACCCCGACCACGCGGACACGCTCCCGGGCGACGGCACCGGCCCCCGCCACCTCGCCCCGGACCCCCACGGCGCCACCCACTGACCCCGAGGACCCGACCAGCCCATCCTGCCGGGTCGAGCAGGCGATGTGGGCGCGTCACGCGACCCGGACGCGCCTGGACGACCTGCTCGACGCGGCGGCTGGCATGGTGGGGGGAGCGTCCGGGATGTGGGAGGGGCGGCGGGGACAGGCGGGCGGGGCGATCGCGACGGGTAGCGTGTGGCCATGACCGCTCCGTACCCGGAATCCCAGGCCAGCGCCGGCACCCCGGCGACCGTCGACGTCCCCTCCGGCACGGTGCCGCGGGCGGAGGACGAGGTGGTGCGGATCTGCCGGGAGCTGCTGCGGATCGACACGTCGAACTTCGGCGACGGGACCGGTCCGGGGGAGCGGCGCGCGGCGGAGTACGTCATGGGGCTGCTGCACGAGGTCGGGCTCGAGCCGGAGCTGTTCGAGTCGGAGCCCGGCCGGGCGAGCGTCGTCGTGCGTCTGGAGGGCGCGGACCCGACCCGCCCTGCGCTCGTGCTGCACGGGCACCTCGACGTCGTGCCGGCGCAGGCCGCGGACTGGTCGGTCGACCCGTTCGCGGGCGAGGAGATCGACGGCCTGCTGTGGGGCCGCGGCGCCGTCGACATGAAGGACATGGACGCGATGATCCTCGCGGTCGTGCGGCAGATGGCGCGCGAGGGGCGCAAGCCCGCGCGCGACGTCGTCGTGGCGTTCTTCGCCGACGAGGAGGCGGGCGGCGTGTACGGGGCGCGCTACGCCGTCGACCACCGGCCCGAGCTGTTCGAGGGCGCGACCGAGGCGATCAGCGAGGTCGGCGGGTTCTCGGTCGAGGTCGGGGGCCGGCGCGCGTACCTGCTCCAGACGGCGGAGAAGGGCATCGCGTGGCTGCGCCTCGTCGCGGAAGGCCGCGCGGGTCACGGGTCGCAGGTGAACGAGGACAACGCGGTGACGCGGCTCGCGGAGGCGGTCGCGCGCATCGGGGCCCACCGCTGGCCCAACACGCTCACCCCGACCGTCGACAGGCTGCTGCGCGGCGTCGCGGACCTCACCGGGCTCCGGTACGACCCGGAGGACCCGTCGTCGGTCGCGGCGCTCGTCGCCGCGCTCGGCCCCGCGTCGCGGTTCGTCGGGGCGACGGTGCGCCACACGTCCAACCCGACGCAGCTCTCCGCCGGGTACAAGGCGAACGTCATCCCGGGCCGGGCGGAGGCGGCGATCGACGCGCGCCTGCTGCCCGGGCACGAGGAGGAGGGGTTCGCGACGCTGCGGGCGCTCGCGGGCGAGCACGTGCGGGTCGAGGAGATCCACCGGGACATCGCGCTCGAGGTGCCGTTCGAGGGCGACCTCGTCGACGCGATGGTCGACTCGCTGCTCGCGGAGGACCCCGAGGCGACCGTGCTGCCGTACACGCTCTCGGGCGGCACGGACAACAAGTCGCTCGCGCGCCTCGGCATCACGGGCTACGGCTTCGCGCCGCTGCGCCTGCCCGGCGACCTCGACTTCTCCGGGATGTTCCACGGGGTCGACGAGCGGGTCCCGGTCGACTCGCTGCGCTTCGGCGTGCGCGTGCTCGACCGCCTGCTGCGCACCTGCTGACGCCGTCCGGGTCGACCGCTCAGGCGTCGCCCAGCAGCGCCCGGACCGACGAGCGGAGCTGCGCGCGGTAGCCGCCGCCGAACAGCACCGCGTGCACCGCGACCGGGTACACCTGGTGCAGCGCGACCCGGTGGCGCCACCCGCGCGCGAGCGGGTGCGCGGCGTCGTACCCGGCGAGGATCTCCTCGAGGAAGGGGGCGCCGAACAGCGCGAGCATCGCCAGGTCGGCCTCGCGGTGCCCGCCGTGCGCCGCGGGGTCGACGAGCACCGCCTCGACGTCGCCCGGTCGTCCGTCCGGACCGGGGTCGAGCGGGGACCACAGCACGTTGCCCGACCACAGGTCGCCGTGCACGCGCGCGGGGGAGTCGTCGAGCGCGGGGCGCGCGAGGTCCGCGAGGCGTTCTCCCAGGCGTTCGAGGAGGCGCGCGTCGTCGGCGTCGAGCGCCCCGCGGTCGCGGCCCTGGCGCGCGACCGGGAGCAGCCGCGCCTCGGCGTAGAAGGTCGGCCAGTCGGGCCAGGAGCCCGTCGGCATCGGCAGCGGGTCGTCGAGCGGACCGAAGAACGCGTCGCCCGACCAGCCGGGCGGCGGCGCGCCCCACGCCGGCGCTCCCGCGTCGTGCACGACGGCGAGCGCCCGGCCGAACGCGTGCGCCGCCTCGGGCGTCGGTGCGGCGGGCAGGACGCGTTCGAGGTCGAGCCGGGTCGGGCCGACCCCGCGCACCGTCGCGACGCGCGGCCCGCCCGGGACGCGGAGCCACGCGAGCCCCGCGGCCTCGCAGTCGAAGAAGCCCGCGGGCGCGTCCGCGCGCGACTTCGTGAAGACGTCCGGCGGGGAGCCCGCGGAGCCGTCCCCGCGGCCGGGACCGCTCACGGGGCAGGGCTCACAGGGTCGAGCTGACCCGGATGATCTTGCGGCGCAGCCACACGCGGCGCTCGCCCCCGACGTAGAGCCTCGTCCGGGCGAGCTCCCAGCGCCCGTACTCGGCCTCGTCGGTGAGCAGCCTGCTCGCGTCCGACCGGCTCGTGGAGCGGTCGATCGTCAGGACGCGGTACTCGTACTGCCCGCCGTGCGCGGCCCATCCGGACCGCCGACGTGACGTCGGCCTCTCCTCCACGTGCCACCGTCCTCTCTCGCCTGTCTCGGTCGTCGGCCGGGCGGGGAGAACCCGCTCGACTAACGAGTGCCATTGTGCCCCTCTCGGCGCTACCGTCAGGGTATGACCGCTGACCCGCGTGCCGCGCTCGACCGGTTCATCGCCGCGCTCGAGGCCCACTACAACGCCGTCGCCGCACGCCGCGGGGAGGACGACCCCGCCGTCGACGACGCCTACTACGTGCTCGCGGACGCCTTCGAGGTCTACGACGAGGCCCTCGGCCAGGTCCACGGGGAGGCGACGCCGTTCTACCTCGCGGAGGAGGACGACGAGGACGAGGACGAGGACGACGACGAGGAGGACGAGGACGCGCTCGACGACCTCGACGACACCCTCGACGACGACGTCCTGACCGGCGAGCTGGAGACCGACGGCGCGCGCTGACGCGCCGTCGTCACCACCGCTCGGGGTAGCCGACCTCCAGGTCGCTCACGTCGTCGAGCGCCGCGCGGACGGCGTCGGGGAGCTCGAGGTCGGTCGCGGCGAGCGACGTGCGCAGCTGGGCCGGAGTCCGGGCGCCGACGATCGCGCTCGCCACCGTGGGGCGGCCCAGGAGCCACGACAGCGCGACGTCGAGCGGGGCGCGGCCGAGACCGTCGGCCGCGGTGACGACGGCCTCGACGATCCCCGAGGAGGACTGGTCCAGGTAGGGCTCGACGAACCCGGACAGGTGCGGGGACGCGCCGCGCGAGTCCGCGGGGAGCGAGCGGCGGTACTTGCCCGTGAGCACGCCCCGGCCCAACGGCGACCAGGCGAGGAGGCCGAGCCCGAGCGCCTCGGCGGCCGGCACGACCTCCCGTTCCGCGCCGCGCTGGAGCAGCGAGTACTCGAGCTCGACCGCGGCGAGGCCCACGTCGTCGGCACCGCCGAGCAGCGTCGCGGCGCGCGCCGTCGCCCACGCGGGGTGGTTGGACAGCCCGACGTACCGTGCCCGGCCGGACGTCACGGCGTGGCGCAGCGCGGAGAGCGTCTCGGTGAACGGCGTGCGCGGGTCGGGCGCGTGCACGAGGAACAGGTCGACGTGGTCGGTGCCCAGGCGCGACAGCGAGTCGTCCAGCGAGTCGAGGAGCGCCCCGCGGGACGCGTCGACGACCGGTCCCTGCGCCGTGCGGCGCACGCCCGCCTTGGTGCACAGGAGCACGTCGCGCCGGTCGACCTTCGTCCCCAGGATCGACCCGAGCAGGGACTCGGCGTCCCCGTCGGCGTACGAGGCGGCGGTGTCGACGAGGGTCCCGCCCGCGTCGACGAAGTCGCGCAGCTGCTCGGCGGCGTCGAGCTCGTCCGTGTCCCGGGCCCACGTCATGGTGCCGAGGCCGAGCTCGGACACGCGCAGGCCGGTGCTGCCGAGGTGGCGGTGTTCCATGGGAGCCGAGGGTACCGGCGGACCCCGCCGCGCGACCGTCGGGGCGCGCGACGGACCCCGGGAGCGGCGAGGTTCACCCGTCCCTCCAAGCCTGCGGTCCGGGTCCGCGGGACGGTGTTCACGCGCCCGTCGCCCGGCGTTCGTCCGGGGGCGCCGACCCGCCGACGAGGTGCCGGGAGGGCCTGCCCGAGCGGGTATCGTGGCCGCTCGTGAACGCGTGGGAAGCCGTCCTCCTCGGCCTCGTCCAGGGCCTGACCGAGTTCCTCCCGATCTCCTCGAGCGCGCACCTGCGCATCGTGGGCGAGCTCATCGGCTCGCAGGACCCGGGGGCCGCCTTCACGGCGATCACCCAGATCGGGACCGAGACGGCGGTCCTCCTGTACTTCCGTCGCGACATCGCGCGGATCTGCGCGGCGTGGTGGCGCTCGGTGCGCGGCGACCACGGCACGGACTGGAGGTCGCGCCTCGGTCGGCACGATCACGACGCCGCGATGGCCTGGTACATCGCCCTGGGCTCCGTCCCGATCGTCGTGCTCGGCCTGCTCTTCCAGGACGCGATCGAGAACACGTTCCGCAACCTCTACCTCACCGCGCTCATGCTCGCCGTCTTCGCGCTCCTGCTCGGCTGGGCGGACCGGATCGGCGCCAAGCGGCGCACGCTGCGCGAGCTCTCGCCCGGCCAGGCCGTCGCGTTCGGGTTCGCGCAGGCGCTCGCGCTCGTCCCGGGCGTCTCCCGGTCCGGCGGCACGATCACGGCGGGCCTCCTCATGGGCTTCACGCGCGAGGCCGCGGCGCGCTACTCGTTCCTGCTCGCGATCCCCGCGGTCATGGGCTCGGGGTTCTACCAGCTCGTCAAGTCCGCGGACGAGCCGGCCCCCGGCGCACCCGGCGCGGGCGCGACCCTCATCGCCACGCTCGTCGCGTTCGTCGTCGGCTACTTCGTCATCATCGCGTTCCTCAAGATCGTCTCGACCTTCAGCTACACGCCGTTCGTGGTCTACCGCCTGGTGCTCGCCGCGCTCGTCGTGCTGCTCCTGCTCACCGGCGTGCTCGAGCCCGGCGGGACCGCCGCGTCCACCCCGTGACCCGCGGTCAGAGCCAGCCGACCCGCTTGAACACCCGGTAGAGCACGAGGCAGCCGACCGCCATGAGCGCGAGCGCGAACGGGTAGCCGAACGCCCAGTGCAGCTCGGGCATGCTCCGGAAGTTCATGCCGTAGACCCCCGCGACGATGGTCGGGTAGACGAGGATCGCGGCCCAGGCCGAGATCTTGCGCATGTCCTCGTTCTGGCGCACCGACACCTGGGACATGTGGACCTGCAGCATGTCCGAGAGCAGGTCGTCGTGCGCGTCGAGGTGGCGGTCGATCCGCTCGACGGTCGTCACCACGCGCTCGAGCATGCGCCGGTTCACCGCGAGGTGGTCCGGGACGTCGGGGTCGAGCAGCTCGGGCAGCTCCGCCGAGACGGGCATGAGCGCGCGCCGCGCCTCGGTGATCTCGCGCTTGAGGTCGTAGATGCGCTCGACCGGGTCCTCGCGCTGCTGGTCGAACACGACCCGCTCCGTGTCCGCGACCGCGTCCCCCAGGCCGAGCTCGACCTGCGACGCCCCGCCCACGATCGCCAGGACGGCGGCCGACACGATCCGCTGGACGGGCGTGCCCCGCGGGTCCCCCGGGGCGGCGAGCTTGTCGAGCATGGTCGCGTGCACGCCGGCGTCCCCCTCCTCGGCGGTGACGACGGTGCCCGGTCCGAGCAGCGCGGCGAACTGGCCGGTGCGCACCTGGCGGTCCGCCTCGGTGAACCACGCCGTCGGCGTGACGAGCAGGAGCCAGTCGGGCGCGAGGCGGCGCACGTGCGCCAGCGGGTGGTGCGCGTGCCGGGACAGCTCGTGGCGCGTCGGTCCCGGGCTCGTGGAGACGCGGGCCGCGGCGTCGAGCACGGCGTCGAGGTCGGCGACCCGCGCCCACGTCGCCGGGCTACGCGGGGTCCGGCCTTCGCCCGCGTCATGGTCGCCGCCCTCGTGGTCGCGGGCCGGGTCGTCCCCGGCGCGCGCATCCCCGAGCGTGCGGGGGTCGACCTCGCGCACCCCGGCCGCACCCGGGTCCACGGTCCACGCCGCCAGGACGGTGGCGCCGGGGAGCAGGGGGCCTCGCGCGGCGTCGACGCGCGGGTCGGTGGGCTTCGTCACGTCCGCATTGTCCCGCGCCCGGCGTGGACCTGCCCGGTCGCGCGGGATCGCCGTCGGTGCGGGCAGCGGCGTGCCGTCCGTGTCCCGTGCGCGCGGCGCCCGCCTTCCGGACGACGGTCCGGCGCCGACGTCCCGACGGCTAAGGTTGACGCGTGCACAGCTGGCCCGCCCCGCAGATCCCCGAGCTCCCCGGACGAGGCCTCCCGGTCCGGGTGCACGACTCGACGACCCGCGAGCTCGTCGTCGCGGCCTCGGGCGAGGACGCGACCCTCTACGTGTGCGGCATCACGCCGTACGACGCGACCCACATCGGCCACGCGGCCACCTACGTCGCGTTCGACCTGCTCGTGCGCGCGTGGACGGACGCCGGCCAGCGCGTGCGGTACGCGTCGAACGTCACCGACGTCGACGACCCGCTCCTCGAGCGCGCCGCCGCGACGGGCGTCGACTGGCGCACGCTCGCCGTCGACCAGACGGCGCTCTTCGCCGAGGACATGACGGCGCTCGGCGTCGTCCCGCCGGACGTCTACGAGGGCGCGGTCGAGACGATCCCCGCCGTCGTCGAGGCGGTCACGCAGCTCCTCGACGCCGGGCTCGCCTACCGCGTGCCCGTCGAGCCCGGGGCGGGCGGGACCGACCCGGGCCTCGGTGACGTCTACGCCGACCTCTCGGCCGACCCCGCGTTCGGCTCCGTCTCGCGCCTCGCGCGCGACGTCATGCAGCACCTCTTCGCCGAGCGCGGGGGCGACCCCGACCGCGAGGGCAAGAAGGACGCGCTCGACCCGCTCCTGTGGCGCCGCGAGCGCCCGGGCGAGCCCGCGTGGGACGGTGGCGCGCTCGGCACCGGGCGGCCCGGCTGGCACGTCGAGTGCGCCGTCATCTCGCGTGACGGCCTCGGCCTGCCGTTCGACGTGCAGGGCGGGGGAGCGGACCTGCTGTTCCCGCACCACGAGATGTCGTCCTCGCACGACCGCATGCTCTCGGGCGGTGGCGCGCCCCGCGCCCACGTCCACGCCGGCCTCGTCGCGTACGAGGGCGAGAAGATGAGCAAGTCGCGCGGCAACCTCGTGCTCGTCTCGAAGCTGCGGGCCACGGGCGTCGACCCCATGGCGATCCGCCTCGCGCTGCTCGCGCACCACTACCGCGGCGAGTGGGAGTGGACCGACGACGACCTGCCCGCGGGGGTGCGCCGCCTGGAGACGTGGCGCGACGCCGTCTCCGGCAACGGCGGTCCCGACGCCACCGCGACGCTCGCCGCCGTGCGCGCCGCGCTCGCCGACGACCTGGACGCGCCCGCGGCGCTCGCGGCCGTCGACGCGTGGGCCGCGGAGTCGCTGCGTCCCGGGCGCGACACGTCCGGCGACGACGAGGGCGCGCCCGGCGTGGTCGCCCGCGCGGTCAACGCGCTGCTCGGCGTGCGCCTCTGACGCGCCGCCGCACGCCCGCGGCGGCGGGGAGGCGTCAGACCGTCGGTCCCTTGCCCGGGTTGCCGCGGTCGCGACGGCGCAGGTAGCGCTCGAACTCGCGCGCGATCGCCTCGCCGCTCGCCTCGGGCAGCTCAGCGGTGTCCTTCGCCTCCTCGAGCTGCTGGACGTACTCCGCGATCTCGGCGTCCTCCGCGGCGAGCTCGTCGACGCCGTGCTGCCAGGCCTCGGCGTCCTCGGGCAGGTCCCCGAGGGGGATCGGCTCCGAGAGGAGCTCCTCGATGCGCGCGAGGATCGCGAGCGTCGCCTTGGGCGACGGCGGGTGCGCCACGTAGTGCGGCACGGCCGCCCACAGCGACACCGACTGCAGGCCCCGCTCGGCGGCGGCGTGCTGGAGCACCCCGACGATGCCCGTCGGCCCCTCGTACGTGCTCGGCTCGACGTCGAGCACCGCCTGGAGCCCGACGCTCTCCGACGTCGCCGTCATGGGGATGGGCCGCGTGTGCGGGACGTCGGCGAGCAGCGCGCCGAGCGTGACGACCGTGCGCACGTCGTGCTCCTCCGCGATGTCGAGCAGCTCGCGGCAGTACCGGCGCCACCGCATGGACGGCTCGATGCCGTGCACGAGCACGACCCGTCGCCCGCCGGGCGACAGGGTCGCGGACGCGATCGTCGTCGTCGGCCACGTGATCTCCCGGAGCCCGTCGTCGTCGGTCGTCACGACGGGGCGGTTCACCTGGAAGTCGTGGTACTCCTCCGGGTCGAGCTCGTCGACGTCCTCGGCGCCCCACACCTCGTGCAGGTGCTGGAGCGCGGCCGTGGCGGCGCTCCCCGCGTCGTTCCAGCCCTCGAACGCCGCGATCATCACGGTCTGCCGGGTGCCCTCGGTCGCGTTCTCGGTCATCGCCCCAGCCTATGCGGCCGGGCCCGACGACGGCGGAGCGGGTTCGCGCGTGGCGTAGCCGCACGTAGGGTGGAGGGACCGGGTGCACCGCGTCGTGCCCCGCCCGGACCCCCACCCCTCGTCCTTGGAGCCATGCCGTGACGTCCCCGCGCCCGTCCACCGATCCCGTCCTGCCGCAGGCCGTCCTGTGGGACATGGACGGGACGCTCGTCGACACCGAGCCGTACTGGATCGCGGCGGAGCACGAGCTCGTCGAGGCGCACGGGGGCACGTGGACGCACGAGGACGCCATGTCGCTCGTGGGGAACCCGCTGCGCGAGTCCGCGCGGATCATCCGGGACCGCGGGGGCGTCGACCTGCCGGTCGACGAGATCGTCGCGTTCCTCCTGGGCCGGGTCATCGAGCAGGTGCGGGCCGAGGTCCCGTGGCAGCCCGGCGCGCGCGAGCTGCTCACGGCGCTGCGCGAGGCCGGCGTGCCGTGCGCGCTCGTCACGATGTCCTACCGCGAGCTCGCCGCGCCCGTCGCGGAGCTCGCGCCGGACGACGCGTTCCAGGTGCTCGTGTGCGGGGACGAGGTCGAGCGCGGCAAGCCCGACCCCGAGCCGTACCTGCTCGCGGCCGAGCGCCTCGGCGTCGACGTCGCGCGCTGCGTCGCGATCGAGGACTCGCCTGCCGGCATCGCCTCGGCCCGCGCGGCCGGCGCGGCGACGCTCGGCGTGGAAGCCGTGGTCCCCGTCCTGCCCGCGCCCGGCCTGAGCCGGACGCCGTCGCTCGAGCTCGTCGACCTCGGCCTGCTCGCCCGGCTCGTCTCCGGCGAGGTCGTCGACCTCATGGACGACGACGCCGCCTAGCCTCGCGCGAGGCGTGCCGCGTCCCGGCGGTACAGCGCCGCGTGGTCGTGGAGGTCCGGCCGAGCGGTGTCCCGGGCGTGCGCGTCCGTCCAGCCGGCGAGGTCGAGGAGACGGTCGTGCATCGTCGACAGCACGTCGTCGGGACGAGGCGCGCGGTCGTGGCCGTAGCCGACGAGCAGCTCGGCGAGCCGCTCCTCGGGCGCGAGCCCGGGCGGGGCCGGCATGTCCTCGCACCAGCCGCACAACCGGTAGGCGAGATAGGCGACGTCCCAGACCCGGGGCCCTGGCGACGCCATGTCGACGTCGATGAACCCGACGAGGGCGCCCCCCGCGCGGACCATGTTGTACGGCGCGGCGTCGTTGAGGCACACGACCTCCGCCGGCTCGCGCACGGGCGAGCGCCACACCGCGCCGGCGAGCGCGAAGCCGACGGTCGCGTCGTGCCACGCCCGCAGCATCGCGCCCGACTGGCGGAGCGTCGCGCGGTCCCAGAGCCAGTCCGGGAGCGGCCAGCCGCCGACCTCGCCCTCGGTCCAGGTCAGCACCTCGCGCCCGGCCGCGTCGCGGCCGAGCGGCGCGGGGGCCACGGAGACCCCCTGGGCGCGGACCCAGGCGAGGAGCGCGTGGATCGTCGGCGTCCACGGACCGGCCGTCCGCCGCACGGTGTCGCCGACGCGCACCACGGCGTTGACGTTCCCTCCGGTCAGCGGGACCTCGACCTGGTCGTCGTCGTGAGCGTGCACGGCCCGATCATCGCACCCGCCGCTCGCCCGACGTCCGGGTCGGCGCGCGGAACGCATAGGCTCTCCGGGTGGACGGACCCCAGCCCAGCGCCCCCCGCACGCCCGCACCGGTCGGCCCGCGCACGAAGGGCTGGGTCATCGGCCGCATCGTCGGCGCACCGGTCATCCTCACGCCGTCGTGGTTCCTCGCCGCCGCGATCCTCACCGTGCTGTTCGTCCCCACGGTGCGCCGGCTCGCGCCGCACCTGGGCAACGAGGTGTACCTCGTGTCGTTCGCGTTCGTGCTCCTGCTGTTCGCCTCCGTGTTCCTGCACGAGGTGGCGCACGCGCTCGTCGCGCGGGCCCGCGGGCAGCACGTCACCGAGCTCGCCGTCACGCTGTGGGGCGGGCACACCGCGTACTCGGGGACGTCCGCGCGCCCGCTCGACGGCTTCCTCATCTCCGTGGTCGGGCCGCTGACCAACCTGGCGCTCGCGGTCGTGTTCTGGGTGACGTTCCAGGCGCAGCCGACGTTCTCCGTGCCCGCGCTGCTCCTCTACGCCGGGGCGTTCTCCAACGCGTTCGTCGGGTTCTTCAACCTCCTGCCGGGGCTGCCGCTCGACGGCGGGCAGATCCTCGAGTCAGCCGTGTGGGCCGCGACGGGCTCGCGCACCCGCGGCACGGTCGCGGCGGGCTGGGTCGGGCGCGCGGTCGCCGTCGGCGTCGTCGCGTGGGCCCTCGTCTGGCCGCTGACGCTCGGCCGCCAGCCCGACCTCTGGACCGTCGCGTGGGCGGCGCTCATCGGTGCGTTCCTCTGGAGCGGTGCCGGGCAGGCGATCGCCGCGGGACGTGCGCGCGAGGCGGTCTCGGGGCTCTCCGTGCGCGGCCTCGCACGGCCCGCGGTCGCCGTGCCCTCCACGGCGACGGTCGGGGCGGTGGGGCGGTCGGTGGCGCTCGCGGGCGGGCCGCACGTCCTCGCGGTGCTCGTCGACGGGGCGGGGCTGCCCGTGGGGTACGCAGACCCCACGGCCGCCGCCGCCGTGCCGCCGGACGCCGCCGAGACCACGCCCGTGGGGGCCGTCGCCGTGCCGCTGCCCCCGGGGGCGACGATCGACGCGCACCTCCAGGGCCAGGACATGCTCGCCGCGCTGGCGCGCGTCGGGCGCGAGGCCGCCGTCGTCGTCGTGACCGACGGCGGCCGCGTCGTCGGGGCGCTCGAGGTCGCGCGGGTCGTGGCGGCGCTGCGGGACGCGCAGCGCGGTCGCTGACCGCGTCCGGCCCGTAGGATGGTCGCCCGTGACCTCCGAGCCCGCCGCCACGCCCGGCCCCCAGACGACGCCCTCCGGACCGGAGGACACCGCCGCGCCCGCGGCGGACGCACCGGATCGCCCCGGCGCGACGGGCGCCGACGAGCGCCGCGGTCCCCTGCGCGTGGGGGACAAGGTCCAGCTCACCGACCCGCGCGGGCGCCTGCACACCATCACGCTCGCGCCGGGCGCGACGTTCCACACGCACAAGGGCTACCTGCGGCACGACGACCTCATCGGGCAGCCCGAGGGGAGCGTCGTCCGCAACACGGCCGAGATCGAGTACCTCGCGCTGCGCCCGCTGCTCGCGGACTACGTGCTGTCCATGCCGCGCGGTGCCGCGGTCGTCTACCCCAAGGACGCGGGGCAGATCGTCGCGATGGCGGACATCTTCCCCGGCGCGCGCGTCGTCGAGGCGGGCGTCGGATCGGGCGCGCTGACGATGTCGCTCCTGCGTGCGGTCGGCGACGCGGGCGAGCTGCACTCGATCGAGCGTCGCGAGGACTTCGCGGCCATCGCGCGCGGCAACGTCGAGACCTTCTTCGGCGGCGCGCACCCCGCCTGGACGCTCTCCGTGGGCGACCTCGCCGACGTGCTGCCGACCGTCACCGAGGACGGCACGGTCGACCGCGTCGTCCTCGACATGCTCGCGCCGTGGGAGAACCTCGACGTCGTCGCCCGTGCGCTCGTCCCCGGCGGCGTGCTGGTGTGCTACGTCGCCACGACGACCCAGCTCTCGCGCCTCGCGGAGGACCTGCGCGCCGACGGGCGCTACGCCGAGCCGGTCGCGTGGGAGTCCATGGTGCGGGGCTGGCACCTGGAGGGCCTCGCGGTGCGCCCGCAGCACCGGATGATCGGGCACACGGGCTTCCTGCTCACCGCGCGCCGTCTGGCCGACGGCGTCGCGCCGCCGGAGCGCAAGCGCCGCCCGGCCAAGGGCGCCTACCCGACCGACGCCGAGCAGTGGTCGCCCGAGGAGCTCGGTGAGCGTCCGGTGTCGGAGAAGAAGATCCGCCGCGTGCGTCGCGACGTCGGACAGGGGCCGGAGCAGCCCGAGGCCCGCGGCGCGGATCGGGTCCCCGGCCACGACGCCGAGCAGGGCGAGCACCCGGCCGAGGTGTCGGGGCCGTGACGGTCCGGTAACGATCGGGACCCGGTCGTCTCACCCTGGGTGTCGTCGGTGTGCTCGGGCGAGAATTGTGCCTAAGGTCGTCACCCGACCGCCGGACGGTGGTCGGCACGGGTCCTCCCGCGGGTCCGTCGTCCGCCGTCCACCACGCGGTCGGGCGAGCCGCCGGCGAGAGGGGACACCCCATGAGCGAGACATTCGGCCGTAGCGACGAGGCCCCGCAGAGCAGCGCGCGCGAGCTCGCGCTGCTCTCCGCGAAGAACGAGAGGCTCGCCGAGGCCCTCCGGGCCGCGCGCGACCAGATCCTCGACCTCAAGCGGCAGATCGACGACCTCGCCAAGCCCCCCGGCACGTACGCGGTGTTCCTCGCCGCGCACCCGGACGGGTCGGTCGACGTGTCCGCCGCCGGGCGCAAGATGCACGTCGGGGCGAGCCCGAGCCTCGACGTGGAGCGGCTGCGCCCCGGCCAGGAGGTCAAGCTCAACGAGGCCATGACCGTCGTCGCGGCCGGCGGGTACGAGCGCACGGGCGAGATCGTCACCGCCAAGGAGATCCTCGACGCCGACCGCGTGCTCGTCGTGGGGCGCGCCGACGAGGAGCGCGTCGTGCGCCTCGCGGGCTCGGTCGCGCACGCGTCGCTCCGCGTCGGCGACTCGCTGACCATCGACACGCGCAGCGGGTTCGTGTTCGAGGTGATCCCCAAGTCCGAGGTCGAGGAGCTCGTCCTCGAGGAGGTCCCGGACATCGAGTACGAGGACATCGGCGGCCTCGGCCCGCAGATCGAGCAGATCCGCGACGCCGTCGAGCTGCCGTTCACGCACCCCGACCTGTTCCGTGAGCACGGGCTGCACCCGCCCAAGGGCGTCCTCCTGTACGGCCCGCCCGGGTGCGGCAAGACGCTCATCGCCAAGGCCGTCGCGAACTCGCTCGCGCACACCGTCGCGCGGGCGCGCGGGGAGCAGGTCGAGGCCGGGTCGGGCGCGGCGCGCAGCTACTTCCTCAACGTCAAGGGTCCCGAGCTCCTCAACAAGTACGTGGGCGAGACCGAGCGGCACATCCGCCTGATCTTCGCCCGCGCCCGGGAGAAGGCGTCCCAGGGCACCCCGGTCGTCGTGTTCTTCGACGAGATGGAGTCGCTGTTCCGCACGCGCGGCACCGGTCTGTCGTCCGACGTCGAGACGACGATCGTGCCCCAGCTCCTCGCCGAGATCGACGGCGTCGAGCGGCTCGACAACGTCATCGTCATCGGCGCGTCGAACCGCGAGGACATGATCGACCCCGCGATCCTGCGGCCCGGTCGCCTCGACGTGAAGATCAAGATCGAGCGGCCGGACGCCGAGGGCGCCAAGGAGATCTTCGCCAAGTACCTCACCGAGGACCTGCCGATCCACGCCGCGGACCTCGCCGAGCACGGCGGCAACCAGCGCGAGGCGCTCGACGCGATGATCCGGTCGGTGGTCGAGCGGATGTACTCCGAGGAGGACGAGAACCAGTTCCTCGAGGTCACCTACGCGAGCGGCGACAAGGAGGTCCTCTACTTCAAGGACTTCAACTCGGGCGCGATGATCCAGAACGTCGTCGACCGGGCCAAGAAGTCCGCGATCAAGGACTTCCTCGCCACGGGCCAGCGCGGCATCCGCGTCGACCACCTGCTCGCCGCGTGCGTGGACGAGTTCAAGGAGAACGAGGACCTGCCCAACACGACCAACCCCGACGACTGGGCGCGCATCAGCGGCAAGAAGGGCGAGCGCATCGTCTTCATCCGCACGATCGTCCAGAAGAAGGGCGAGGGCGGCTCCCCGCGCACCATCGACACGGTCACCAACACCGGCCAGTACCTGTAGGACCGCCCGACCGACGCCCCGAGACCCCGTCGGGTCGGCGACCTGCTCGCGCGGGCCGTCGCACCGGCGGGGTCTCGCCGCTGCGTGGGAGGGGGCCGTCGTCGGTGGACACGGTCCGCGCGCCGTCGGAGGACCGACATAGGGTGAGCGCGTGAGCGTGCGACGGGTCATGGGGATCGAGACCGAGTACGGCGTCCTGCAGCCGGGGAAGCCGATGGCGAACCCGATGCTCCTGTCGAGCCAGGTCGTCACGACCTACCGGGCGCTCGCCGCGCGGAGCGACGGCGCCCGCGGCCGGGCCCGGTGGGACTACGACGACGAGGACCCGCTGCAGGACGCACGGGGGTTCCACGTGCCGCGCGCGTCGGCGCACCCGTCGCTGCTCACCGACGACCCGACCCGGCCCGCGCCCTCGGGGCCCGTGGCGGAGCCCGCCGGGGGCGGGGCGGCCGAGGGCTCGCTCCAGGAGGTCGCACGGCCGACGACGGAGGAGTACGACGACCCGAGCGCCGCGAACGTCATCCTCACGAACGGCGCCCGGCTGTACGTCGACCACGCGCACCCGGAGTACTCCTCGCCCGAGGTCACGGTGCCGCACGACGTCGTGTGCTGGGACGTGGCGGGGGAGCGCGTCATGCTCGCGGCGTCGCGCGAGCTGGACCAGGTGCCCGGCGGGTCCGTCGTGCTCTACAAGAACAACGTCGACGGCAAGGGTGCGAGCTACGGCACGCACGAGAACTTCCTCGTGGACCGCGACGTCCCGTTCGGGGTGCTCGTGGAGATGCTCACGCCGTTCCTCGTGACCCGGCAGGTGTTCGCCGGCTCGGGGCGCGTCGGCCTCGGCCCCGCGGGCGAGGAGCACGGGTTCCAGATCTCCCAGCGCGCGGACTACGTCGAGGCCGAGGTCGGGCTGGAGACGACGCTGCGCCGCCCGATCGTCAACACGCGCGACGAGCCGCACGCCGACCGGCAGCGCTGGCGCCGGCTGCACCTCATCATCGGCGACGCGAACATGCTCGAGACCGCGACCTACCTCAAGACGGGGACGACGTCGCTCGTGCTGTTCGTCGTCGAGCACCTGGAGGAGCTGGGGCCGCAGGTGCGGTCGCGGCTCGCGGGCCTGCGGCTGGCGGACCCGGTGGCCGACGTGCAGCGGGTCAGCCGCGACCTGGACCTCACGCGTCGGCTCACCCTCGCCGACGGGCGCGAGCTGACGGCGCTGGAGGTCCAGCGCGAGTACCTCGACGTGGCGACGCAGGCGGCGGAGCTGCTCGCCGGCACCGACGGCGTCGACGCGCCCACGCGCGACGTGCTCGCGCGATGGGCCTCCGTGCTCGAGCGCCTGAGGACGGACCGCGCCGCGTGCGCGCGCGACGTCGAGTGGGTCGCCAAGCTGCGGCTCCTCGACCGGCTGCGGGAACGCGACGGGCTCGACTGGGGCCACCCGCGGCTCGCGGCGATGGACCTCCAGTGGTCGGACGTGCGCCCGGAGCGCGGCATCTACCACCGGCTCCTCGCGGCGGGCGCGGTCGACCGGGTCGTCACCGAGCGCGAGGTCGGCGCCGCCGTGCACCACGCCCCGGAGGACACGCGCGCGTACTTCCGCGGCGAGGTGATGGCCCGCTACGGCGACCAGGTCTCGGCCGCGAGCTGGGACTCGGTGATCTTTGACGTCCAGGGAGCACCGTCGCTCCAGCGGGTCCCGATGATGGACCCGCTGCGAGGGACGCGCGCGCACATCGGCGCGCTGCTCGACGCGAGCCCGGACGCGGCGGCGCTCCTGGCGGGTCTGGCAGGCCCGTCGTGAGCGGCGGCGACTAGGCTGGACGTACGACGGCGCCCCGCCCCTCGCGGAACGGGCGCCGCGTGCGAGCAGGGCCGGGAAGGGCGCGAGCCCCGACCGGGTTGGAACGGACAGAGCGTCGGCGCGGCACCGGGCCGACGGACGAGGAGGCAGCCATGGCGGGTACCGAACGCACCCACGCGTCGCACGAGGACCGGCGTCCCGACGACGAGCCCGAGGGCCCCGAGGTCCCGGTCGCGCCGCAGGCGCAGTCGCGCGAGGCGGAGGTCGACGCGCTCCTCGAGGAGATCGACGAGGTGCTGGAGACGAACGCGGAGTCCTTCGTCCGGGGCTTCGTCCAGAAGGGCGGCGAGTAGGAAGGGTGACGGCAACCCGATGAGCACGGACCAGCCAGGGCGTCTGCCCGACGCCTTCACGACCCCCGGGTCGTCGTCCTTCCTGGACTTCCTGTCCGGGCACGCCCCCGACCTGCTGCCGTCGCACCGCACCGCCGGGCACACGTCCGGGGGCGCGGCGCCCGACGCGCCGCACGCGACGACGATCGTGGCGCTCACGTTCGGCGCGGAGGGCGTCGCGGGCGGCGTCGTGATGGCGGGCGACCGTCGCGCGACGATGGGTTCGATGATCGCGAACCGTGAGATCGAGAAGGTCTTCCCCGCGGACGAGTTCTCGGCGGTCGGGATCGCGGGGACGGCGGGCATCGCGGTCGAGCTCGTGCGCCTGTTCCAGCTCGAGCTCGAGCACTACGAGAAGATCGAGGGCACCCTGCTCTCGCTGGACGGCAAGGCGAACCGGCTGTCCACGATGATCCGGCAGAACCTCGGCCTCGCGATGCAGGGCCTCGCCGTGGTCCCGCTGTTCGCCGGGTTCGACCTCGACCGGGCCACGGGCCGCATCTTCTCCTACGACGTGACCGGCGGCCGGTACGAGGAGCGCGCCTACCACTCGGTGGGCTCCGGTTCGGTGTTCGCGCGGAGCTCGCTGAAGAAGCTCTGGCGCACCGAGCTCGACCGGGACGCGTCCGTGCGCGTGGCGGTCGAGGCCCTGTACGACGCGGCGGACGACGACTCCGCCACGGGCGGTCCCGACCCGGTGCGCCGGATCTGGCCCGTCGTCGCGGTCGTGACCCGGGACGGCTACGAGCGCGTCCCGGACGACGAGCTCGCCGCCGTCGTCGAGCAGATCGTGGCCGAGCGGTCCGGCACGGGCGTGCCGCGCCGCGGCCCCGCGGCGACGAACGCCGAGGCCGTCCCGCACGACCAGCCGCACGACCTGTCGCAGGGCCCCGCGTCGGGAGGTGACGCCGAGTGAACATGCCCTTCTACGTCTCGCCCGAGCAGCTCATGAAGGACCGGGCGGACTTCGCGCGCAAGGGCATCGCGCGCGGCCGGTCCGTCGTGGTCCTCGCCTACGAGGACGGGATCGCGTTCGCCACGGAGAACCCGTCGCGCGCGCTGCACAAGATCTCGGAGATCTACGACCGCATCGCGTTCGCCGCGGTGGGCAAGTACAACGAGTTCGAGAACCTGCGGGTCGCGGGGGTGCGCTACGCGGACCTGCGCGGCTACTCGTACGACCGCACCGACGTCAACGCCCGCGGTCTCGCGAACGCCTACGCCCAGACCCTGGGCACGGTGTTCACCACGGAGTCCAAGCCGCTCGAGGTCGAGCTCGTCGTCGCGGAGGTCGGCCGGACCGCGGCGCAGGACCAGCTCTACCGGATCTCCTACGACGGGTCGGTCGCGGACGAGCAGGGCGTCGTCGTCATGGGCGGGCAGGCCGACCAGCTCGGCCGCGTGCTCCAGGACGCGTGGCAGCCGGGTCTGGGGCTGGCCGAGGTCCTGCGCCTCGCCGTGCGCGCGCTCGGGTCGGGCGGCGACGGCGAGGAGGTGCGGACCATCCCGGCCGCCCAGCTCGAGGTGGCCGTCCTGGACCGCACGCGCCCGCGACGCGCCTTCCGGCGGCTGTCCGGGCAGGCCCTCGAGGACCTGCTCGCGGACGACGCGACCGACACCGGTGCCGCGACGGACGAGGGGTAGGACCGCATGGACCGCAGGATCTTCGGGCTGGAGACGGAGTATGGCGTGACGTGCGCGTCCGACGACGGCCGCGGGCTGTCGGCGGACGAGGTGGCGCGCTACCTGTTCCGCAAGGTGGTGGCGTGGGGCCGGTCGTCGAACGTCTTCCTGCGCAACGGGTCGCGCCTGTACCTCGACGTCGGCTCGCACCCCGAGTACGCGACGGCGGAGTGCGACGACGTGCACCAGCTCGTCGCGTACGACCGCGGCGGGGAGCGGATCCTGGAGGGTCTCGTCGCGGACGCGCAGCAGCGCCTCGAGCACGAGGGCCTGCCCGGCCGCATCCACCTGTTCAAGAACAACACCGACTCGGCGGGGAACTCGTACGGGTGCCACGAGAACTACCTCGTGCGGCGCCAGGGCGACTTCTCGCGCCTGTCGGACGTGCTCGTCCCGTTCCTCATCACCCGCCAGGTGCTCACGGGCGCGGGCAAGGTCCTCACGACGCCGCGCGGCGCGGTGTACTGCCTGTCGCAGCGCGCCGACCACATCTGGGAGGCGGTCTCCAGCGCGACGACCCGGTCCCGCCCGATCATCAACACGCGCGACGAGCCGCACGCCGACGCCGAGAGCTACCGGCGGCTGCACGTCATCGTCGGCGACTCGTCCATGGCGGAGACGACGACGATGCTCAAGGTCGGCACGACCGACCTCATCCTGCGCATGGTCGAGGCGGGCGTGCCCATGCGCGACCTCGCGCTCGAGAACCCGATCCGGTCGATCCGCGAGATCAGCCACGACATGACCGGCAAGCAGCCGGTCCAGCTCGCGAGCGGACGGACCGTCACCGCGATCGACCTGCAGGGCGAGTACCTGCAGCGGGTGAAGGAGTTCGTCGAGCAGGACGTCTCGCCCACGCCGGTCGTCAAGCAGGTCCTCGACCTGTGGGAGCGAGGGCTTCGCGCCCTGGAGACGGGCGACCTCTCGCTGGTCGACCGCGAGCTCGACTGGGTCATCAAGTACCGGCTGATCCAGCGGTACCAGGCCAAGCACGGGCTCGAGCTCGACGACCCGCGGATCGCGCGCCTGGACCTCGCGTACCACGACATCTCGCGGACCGAGGGGCTGTACAACCTCCTGGCCGCGCGCGGGATGGTCGAGCGCGTCACGACGGACCTCGAGGTCTTCGAGTCGACGGCGGTCCCGCCGCAGACGACGCGCGCCAAGCTGCGCGGCGACTTCGTGCGCGCCGCCCAGGAGGCACGCCGGGACTACACGGTCGACTGGGTGCACCTCAAGCTCAACGACCAGGCGCAGCGCACGGTCCTGTGCAAGGACCCGTTCCGGAACGTCGACGAGCGCGTGGAGCGCCTCATCGAGTCGATGTGATGCGGGACGTGATGTGACGAACCTGGTTCCTCCGACCGGGCGCCCCGTGCCGGGCCTCCGGTCCGCTCGTCGTCGTGCGCCCGGAGCCCGGGGGGCGCTCGCACTGCTCGTGGCGCTCGTCGCGTCGCTCGCCCTCGCCGCCTGCACCGAGCCCGAGGACGCGACGCCGACCCCGCTGAACACCGACCTCACGGTCGTCGGGTCCTCCGGCGCGCCCCCGGAGCTGCAGTACCGCGCCCCGCTCGACGTGCCGGAGGCGTCCTCGGAGGTGGTGTGGCCGGGCGCCGGCGCCGAGCTCGTCGACGGCGGTCCGCTCCTGCTCAACCTGTACGCGCAGGACGTCAGCGACGGAACGGTGCTCCAGAACACCTACACCGACGCGCCGCGCTGGCGCACGCTGACGGACGAGTCGGTCGGGCGGGACCTGCGCGACCTCCTGCGCGGCCAGCGGGTGGGCGCGCGCCTCCTGCGGCTCGAGGAGGACGACGGCGTCCCCGTCGCGCTGGTCGTGGACGTGCTCCCGACCCGGGCGTCGGGCGAGGCGGTCGCGCCGGTCGAGGGCCTGCCGACCGTCACGCTCGCCGAGGACGGCGCGCCGAGCGTCGCGATCCCGCCCGACACGGCCGCGCCGGGCGGGCTCGTCGTGCAGCCGCTGATTCGCGGCGACGGCCGCCAGGTCGAGGTCGGCCAGGTCGTCACGGTCCGCTACACGGGCGTGCGCTGGTCCGACGGCGGGGTCTTCGACACGACCTGGACCGACGACACCGCGCCCCTGTCGATCATGATCGGGATCGGCGAGGTGATCGAGGGGTGGGAGCAGGGCCTCCTGGAGCAGTCCGTGGGGAGCCAGGTGCTGCTCGTCGTGCCGCCGGACCTCGCCTACGGCGAGACGGCCAACCCGCTCGCGGGCGAGACGCTCGTCTACGTCGTGGACATCCTCGACGCCCAGTTCCCGGTGACCGCCGAGGAGGCCGCCGAGGGCGGCACCGACGGCGCCGGTACCGACACGACCGGCGACGCGCCGGCCGACCAAGGAGAGTCCTCATGACCGTCGCGATCCGCGTGATCCCGTGCCTCGACGTCGACGCGGGGCGCGTCGTCAAGGGCGTCAACTTCGAGAACCTGCGCGACGCGGGCGACCCCGTCGAGCTCGCCTCGCGGTACGACGCCGAGGGCGCGGACGAGCTGACGTTCCTCGACGTCTCGGCGTCGTCGGGGAACCGCGAGACGACGTACGACGTCGTGCGGCGCACCGCGGAGCAGGTCTTCGTGCCGCTCACCGTCGGCGGCGGCGTGCGCTCGGCGGAGGACGTGGACCGCCTCCTGCGCGCGGGAGCGGACAAGGTCGGCGTGAACACGGCGGCGATCGCCCGCCCGGAGCTCATCGCCGAGATCGCGGACCGCTTCGGCAGCCAGGTGCTGGTCCTGTCCGTCGACGCGCGGCGCACGACGGGCGACGTGCGCACCGACTCCGGGTACGAGGTCACGACCCACGGCGGGCGTCGGGGGACCGGGATCGACGCCGTGGAGTGGGCCGCGCGCGCTGCGGGGCTCGGGGCGGGCGAGATCCTCCTCAACTCGATGGACGCCGACGGGACGACCGCGGGCTTCGACCTCGAGATGCTCGCGGCGGTGCGCTCCGAGGTCCGGGTCCCGCTCGTCGCGAGCGGCGGGGCGGGGACGCCCGAGCACTTCGTGGCCGCCGCGCGCGCCGGGGCCGACGCGGTGCTGGCCGCGAGCGTCTTCCACTTCGGTGCCCTGACGGTCGCCCAGGTCAAGGACGCGATGCGCGCGCAGGGCGTCGAGGTGCGCTGAGCCACCCTCGGGCAGGGCGGAGGTCCGGCTCCGTCGTCGCCCGTCGGCAGAGCTCCGTCGGGGCGTGTCAGGGGCGCATGAGAAGATCGTGCAACCCCTGAACGAAAGACGAGGACCGTCCCGTGCCCGGCAGCAGGACGCGCCCCACCGGCGCCGACGCCCCGCCCGCCCCGACCGACCTGCCGGCTCCGACGGACCGGCCCGACCCGCCCCGGGACCTGCTCCCCGACGAGCCGAGCGTCCGGCGCCCGCACGCCCTGACCGGGTCCCGGGTGCGCCGGTCGCTGGCCCTCATGGGCCGCGGCATCCGCGACGAGCCGCGCACCTACGCCCTCGCGATCGGGTCGTCCGCGCTCTTCGGCGCGCTCACCGTCGCCGTGAGCAGCGCGATCGGCACCGCGACCGACGAGGTCGTCGTCCCCGCGATCGCGGGCGACGAGGCCGCGCGCGGCCGCATCTGGGTCGCGGGCCTCGTCCTCGCCGGCATCGCGGTCTCCCTCGCGGCGAGCGTGGCCGCGCGCCGCATCTTCGCGGGCAACGGGTACGCCGCGCTCCAGGCGCGGCACCGCACCGCGGTGACGCGCCAGTACCTGCGCCTGCCCATGTCGTGGCACCGCTCGCACCCCGCCGGGCAGCTCCTGTCCAACGCGAACTCCGACGTCGAGGCGGCGACGGGCGTGTTCAACCCGCTCCCGTTCGCGCTCGGTGTCGTCGTCATGATCGGCGTCGCGGCCGTGATGCTGTTCCGCGTGGACGTGTGGCTCGCGTGCGCGGCACTGATCGTCATCCCGCTCGCGATCGCCGTGAACATCGTCTTCCAGCGCCACATGTCGCCCGCGATCACGCGCGCGCAGCAGCTCCGGGCCGAGGTCTCGGACGTCGCGCACGAGAGCTTCGAGGCGGCGCTGCTCGTCACGTCGCTCGGGACCGCGGACCGCGAGGAGCGGCGCTTCGCCGAGCGCACCGACGAGCTGCGCGCCGCGAACGTGCGCGTCGGCGTCGTCCGGGCGTTCTTCGACCCGGTCATCGAGCTGCTGCCGTCGCTCGGCACGCTCCTCGTCCTGGCCGTCGGGACCGTCCGGCTCACCTCGGGCGGCGTCGCGGCGGGCGACATCGTCACCGCCGCCTACCTCCTCACGATCATGGCCGTCCCCGTCCGGGCGTTCGGGTGGGTGCTCGGTGAGCTCCCGCGCGCCCTCGTCGGGTACGAGCGCATCAGCCGCGTCGTCGACGCGGGCGGCGTGCTGCGACCCGGGACCGGCGGGCTCCCCGGCGGGGGCTCCGGGCTGGGCGTGCGCCTCGAGGGCGTCGGCGTGGACGTCCGCGCGGGCGGCCGAGCGATCACGCTGCTCGACGGGATCGACCTCGAGGTCGACCCCGGGACGACGGTCGCGGTCGTCGGCCCGACGGGTGCGGGCAAGACGACGCTCGTGTCGCTGCTCGCCCGCCTCTCCGACCCCACGCGCGGCCGGGTGCTGCTCGACGCCACGGACGTGCGGGACGTGCGCGAGGCCGACCTGACGTCCCAGGTCGCCCTCGTGGCCCAGCAGGCCTTCGTCTTCGAGGACTCCGTGCGGGCGAACGTCACGCTCGCCGACGACGGCGACGCGGGCCCGGACGACGACCAGGTCTGGGAGGCGCTGCGCCTGGCGCGCGTCGACGACGTCGTCGCGCGACTGCCGGAGGGCCTCGACGCGCCGCTGGGGGAGCGCGGGGCGAACCTGTCCGGCGGCCAGCGCCAGCGGCTCGCCATCGCACGCGCCCTCGTGCGTCGCCCGCGCCTGCTCGTCCTCGACGACGCGACGTCCGCGGTCGACCCGCGGGTCGAGCAGCAGATCCTCGCGGGCCTCGCCCGCGAGGGGGCCGACCGCCCGACCGTCGTCATGGTGGCCTACCGCATGTCGAGCGTCGCGCTCGCGGACGTCGTCGTGCACGTCGAGTCCGGCCGCGTGGTCGATGTCGGGACGCACGACGAGCTCCTCGCGCGCGACCGGGGCTACCGCGAGCTCGCGACGGCCTACGCCCGCGAGGCGGAGCGGCGCGAGCAGGAGCGCGCGGACGCCACCGACGACACCGCGCGGACGGCGGCCGAGGACGGCGAGGAGACACGCGGGGGCGACCTCGCGCGCCGGGAGGAGATCGAGGAGGACGACGTCGTGCAGCACGTCGAGACGGGGGCGCTGGAGGAATGAGCCGGTCGACCACCACGGAGCGCTCCGACACCGCGGCCACGGCATCCGCGCCCGACGGCGCGCCGGGCCGCCCGGGCGACGCCCGCATCGCCTCGGCGAGCTCGCTCGGCGTCCTCGCCACGCTGCGCCGCGGCGTCCAGGTCTCGCCGCAGATCCTCGACGGCATCTGGGTCACGCTCGGCCTCGCGGTCGCGGCCGCGCTGGGCCGCGTCGTGGTCCCCGTGACCGTCCAGCAGACGGTCGACACCGGCGTGCTCGCCGACGGCGGTCCGGACACGACGCGCGTGGCCGTGCTCGTCGGCGTCGCCGCGGTCGTCATCGTCCTCGCGGGGCTCTGCTCGGCCTTCGTCAACGTCCGGCTGTTCCGGTCGACGGAGGCGGGGCTCGCCGGCCTGCGCGTGCGCGCGTTCCGGCACGTGCACGACCTCTCCGTCCTCACGCAGAACACGGAACGGCGCGGCTCGCTCGTCTCGCGCGTGACGAGCGACGTCGACACCATCTCGCTGTTCGTGCAGTGGGGCGGCATCATGCTGCTCGTCTCGGTGCTGCAGATCGGCGTCGCGACGGTCCTCATGGCCGTGTACTCGTGGCAGCTCACGCTCGTCGTCTGGGCGTGCTTCGTCCCGCTGTTCCTGGTCCTGCGCCCCGCGCAGGCCCGCGTCAACGACGCCTACACGCGGGTGCGTGCGCGCGTCGGCGGCATGCTCGGGGCGATCTCCGAGTCGATCGTCGGCGCCGAGACGATCCGCGCGTACGGGGCGGGCGCGCGCACCGCGCGCCGCATCGACGCCGCCGTGGACGCGACCCGGCGAGCGATGGTCCGGGCGCAGAAGCTCGTCGCCGTCGTCTTCTCGAGCGGCGTGCTCGTCGCGAACCTCGTGCTGGCCGTGGTCGTCGTGGTCGGCTCGTACCTCGGCGTGGCCGGCGACGTCTCGGTCGGGCAGCTCCTCGCGTTCCTCTTCCTCGTCCAGCTCTTCACGGGCCCGGTGCAGATGGCGACCGAGATCCTCAACGAGCTCCAGAACGCGGTCGCCGGGTGGCGCCGCGTGCTCGCGGTGCTGGAGACGCCGGTCGAGGTCGTCGACCGGGGCGCCGACGGCGAGCGCAGCCCGCGCGGGCCCGCCCACGTGCGGCTCGAGGGCGTCCGGTTCGCCTACCCGGACGGGCCCGAGGTGCTGCACGGCGTCGACCTCGATCTCCCGGCCCGGGCCTCGGTCGCCGTCGTCGGGGCCACCGGGTCCGGCAAGACGACGATCGCCAAGCTCGTCACCCGGCTCATGGACCCGACCGCGGGGCGCGTGCTGCTCGACGGCACCGACCTGCGCGACCTCGCCGTCGAGTCCCTGCGCGAGCGCGTCGTGCTCGTGCCGCAGGAGGGCTTCCTCTTCGACGGCACGCTCGCCGACAACGTCGCCTACGGGTTGCGCGGCGACGCCGAGCACGAGCCCGACGTCGCACGCCGCGCCCGGATCGAGGCGGCCGTCGAACGGCTCGGGCTCACCGACTGGGTCGCGGACCTGCCCGACGGGCTCGACTCCCCGGTCGGCCAGCGGGGCGAGTCGCTCTCCGCCGGGGAGCGGCAGCTCGTCGCCCTGGTGCGCGCCTACCTCGCCGAGGCCGACCTGCTCGTCCTCGACGAGGCGACGTCCGCCGTCGACCCCGCGACCGAGGTCCGCATCGCCCGCGCCCTCGCCTCGCTCACCGCGGGCCGCTCAACGCTGACCATCGCGCACCGCCTCTCCACCGCCGAGGCGGCGGACCTCGTGGTCGTGGTGGACGCGGGCCACGTCGTCGAGGTCGGCCACCACGACGACCTCGCCCGAGCGGGCGGCGTGTACGCCCGCATGCACGACGCCTGGGTCTCCCAGACCCGCTGACCCGCGCCGCCGCCGGGCGACCCACGTCACGCCCGGCCGGGCGAGACGGGGGACGGGCGGCGGCCCGGCGTCTGGCAGGATTCTCGGGTGCCCGACTCCACGACCGGACCCACGACCGACACGCCGACCCGCACGGCGCTCGATCCCGAGATCGCCGCGAGGCTCAAGCGCGACGACGCGGGCCTCGTCGCCGCGATCGTCCAGCAGCACGACACGGGCGACGTGCTCATGCTCGGCTGGATGGACGACGAGGCGCTGCACCGGACGCTGACGACCGGGCGGGTGACGTTCTGGAGCCGGTCCCGCCAGGAGTACTGGCGCAAGGGCGACACGTCGGGCCACGTACAGGTCGTGCGCTCGGTCGCCCTCGACTGCGACGGGGACGCGCTGCTCGTGCGCGTCCACCAGGTCGGGGCCGCGTGCCACACCGGCACGCGCACGTGCTTCGAGGCCGGGGGAGACCTCGGCGCCGTCGTCGGCGACCTGCCGCCCGGCACCGTCGCCCCCTCGACCACGCCCGACCCCGATCCTGAGGAGGAGAACCAGTGAGCGCGACCGTCGACCCGGCCGAGACCACCACCGTCCCCGCGGGCGGTCCCGCGTGGGGCGCGACGTGGCCCGTGCTCGACGGCTTCCGCGCGCTGGCCACGTCGCGACGGGTGGTCCCGGTCGTCCGGCGCCTCCTCGCCGACGACGTCACGCCCGTCGGGCTGTACCGCACGCTGGCGCAGGGCCGGCCGGGGACGTTCGTCCTGGAGTCCGCCGAGTCGGACGGGCGGTGGGCCCGGTACTCGTTCGTCGGCGTCGCGTCCCGCGCGACGCTCACGGCGCGCGAGGGCCGGGCCGTCTGGTCCGGTGACGTGCCGACCGGCGTCCCGCTCGAGGGCGACGTCGTGGCGGTGCTGGAGGCGACGCTCGACGTGCTGCGGACGCCCGCCGTCGAGGGCCTGCCGCCGCTCACGGGCGGCCTTGCGGGCGCGATCGGCTGGGACGTGATCCGGCACTGGGAGCCGACCCTGCCCGCGGACGCGCCGGACGAGCTCGGCGTGCCCGAGCTCACGCTGTGCCTCGCGACGGACCTCGCGGTCGTCGACCACGCGGAGGGCAGCGTGTGGCTCGTCGCCAACGCGATCAACTTCGACGACACGGACGAGCGCGTCGACGAGGCCTACGCGGACGCCGTCGCGCGGCTGGACGCGATGCAGGCCCGGCTCGTGGCCGGAGGCGCGCACGTCGCGTCGGTCCTCGCCCCGGACGCCGCCGAGCCCGCGCTCGAGTTCCGCTCGACGCGCGAGGAGTTCGAGGCGTCCGTCGTCGCGGGCAAGGACGCGATCCGCGAGGGCGAGGTGTTCCAGGTGGTGCTGTCCCAGCGCCTGGACCTCGACTGCCCGGCGGACCCGCTCGACGTCTACCGCGCGCTGCGGACGATCAACCCGAGCCCGTACATGTACTACTTCCAGCTCACGGACGCGGACGGGCGGGACTTCGCGGTCGTCGGGTCCAGCCCCGAGACGCTCGTGAAGGTCGAGGACGGGCGCGTCACGACGTTCCCGATCGCCGGCTCCCGGCCGCGCGGCGCGACGCCCGAGGAGGACGTCGCGCTGGGCGAGGAGCTCCTGCAGGACCCGAAGGAGCTCGCCGAGCACATCATGCTCGTGGACCTGTCGCGCAACGACCTCGTCAAGGTGTGCGAGCCGACGTCCGTCGAGGTCGTGGAGTTCATGGCGACCAAGCGGTTCAGCCACATCATGCACCTGTGCTCGACGGTCGTCGGGACGCTGCGCGACGGCGCGACCGCGCTGGACGCCTTCCGGGCGACGTTCCCGGCCGGGACGCTCTCCGGCGCGCCCAAGCCGCGCGCGATCGCCCTCATCGACGAGCTCGAGCCGGCGTCGCGCGGGATCTACGGTGGGACCGCGGGGTACTTCGACTTCGACGGGAACATGGACATGGCCATCGCGATCCGGACCGCGCTGATCCGCGACGGTCGCGCGAGCGTCCAGGCGGGCGGCGGCATCGTCGCGGACTCGGTGCCCGCGCTCGAGTACGCGGAGTCGCGCAACAAGGCCGCCGCCGCGGTCCGGGCCGTCCAGGTCGCGGCGCGGCTGCGGGGGCTCGCGTGAGCCGCCCGGCCGGGCCGAGCCGGCGCACCGCGATCTGGGTCCTGCTCCTGCTCGGCGGCGCGACCCTCGCGACGGCCGTGCCCACGTGGCTGAGCACGACCGGCGCGACGGCGCTCGACCCGGAGGTCGCGGTCGCCGTCGCCGGGACGTCGGCGGCGCCGGGGGTGAGCGCGTCGGCGCTCGTGCTCGTCGCCGCCGCGCTCGCGCTGGGGCTCGTCGGCCGCGTCGGCCGGTGGGTCGTGCTCGCCGTCGCCGCGGCGAGCGGGGTCGTCGCGGCCGTCTCCGCGCTCGGCGTCGCGCTCGACCCGGAGCCCAGCGCCCGGTCGGCCGTCGCGGACGCGACCAGCGTCACGGAGCTCACCGCGCCCGTCGAGCTGACCGCCGCGCCCTGGCTCGCCGCGGCACTCGGCGTCCTCACCGTGCTCGCGGTGGTGTGGGTCGCGCTCGGCTCGCGGTCGTGGGCGGGCGCCTCGACCCGGCACGAGCGCGCGGCGGGCCCGGTGCCCCCGGGCCCCCCGGCGCCGTCCGCGACGGGTCCCGAGGACCGCCCGGACGCCACGGCGAGGACCGCGGAGAGCCCCGCACCCGACGACCTCTCCGACCACGACGCGTGGGACGCGCTGTCCCGCGGCGAGGACCCCACGGACCGCTGAGCAGCGCGGACACCCGCTCCCGTCGCCCCGTCCGGGGACCGCGCGGGGGACGGGCACCGGCCCGGTCCGATAGGCTCTGACCACATCTTGACGAAAGGCACGACCCTCATGGCCGAGAACCAGCAGACGACCGAGATCGCCTACCTGCCGCCCGCGGCTCCGCCCACGAACCACGGCCACACCGTCGCCGCCTGGTTCACGATGATCGGCATCATGGTCGGGGCCCTCGTGGCCGCGATCGGGGTGGTCGTCGCCGCCGTCTGGCTGTTCTGGGTCGGCATGGGCGTCGTGGCCGTGGCGCTGATCGGCGGGCTCGTCCTGCGGAACGCGGGCTACGGCCAGAAGCAGGCCACGCGGTGACGCAGCCGCCGGGACCCGGCCCGTACGACCCCGCAGGCCCGCAGGACGGGTCGCAGGCGCCGTACGGCTCGTCGGCGCCCGGCGGCCCGCAGCCCCCGACGGGCGACCCTGCGGGGGCGCCCTACGCGGCGCAGCCGCAGTACGTCGCCGGGCAGTACCCGGGTCAGCAGTACCCGGCGAGCGCCTACGGGGCGCCCCCGTACTACCCGAAGAACAACCTGGCCATCTGGTCGCTCGTGCTCGGGATCGCCTCGTTCGTGCTGAGCTGTGGGTTCTTCACGGGCATCCCGGCGGTGATCGTCGGCAACGCCGCGAAGCGAGCGGTCGCGGAGGGCCAGGCGGACAACGACGGCATGGCGACGGCAGGGATCATCCTCGGCTGGGTCGCGATCGCTCTGTCGGTGATCGGCCTGCTCTCCCTGCTGATCTTCGTCCCGGGCATCCTCGCCTGGGTCGGGACGATCCCGGACCAGTACTGACGGGTGCGCACGTGACGTCCGAGGCCGTGCGACGTCGACGGGTCCCGCGCGCGGCGCAGGCACCCCTCGCGGTCGGCGCGCTCGTCGCGGCGGCGGTGGTCTACGTCGGTGCCGTCGACCCGAACCGCCCGGGGCACTACGTCACGTGCCCCCTGCTCGCCCTGACCGGCCTCGCGTGCCCGGGGTGCGGCGGCCTGCGCGCCACCCACGACCTCGTGCACCTCGACCTCGCCGCGGCGTGGTCCATGAACCCCCTCTGGGTCGTCGTCGCGCCGCTGCTCGTCGCGCTGTGGGCCATTTGGCTCGTCCGGGCCTGGCGCGGGCGCCCGGCCCCGCGCCTCCCTGCCGGGGTCGCGTGGGCCTCCCTCGGCGTCCTCCTCCTCTTCGGCGTCCTGCGGAACGTGCCCGCGCTCGCCCCGTGGCTCGGCCCGGCAGCGGGGTGAGACGGTCGGGCAGCGCCGCGACGGCCGTCTCGGGGGCTGGGCCGTGGTCATCGTCACTCGGGGGCGGCTCTACGATGGCAGGTACCTCCCTGTCAACGGGTCGGCCCGAACCTGTGGGTGCACGATGGCCGACCGGCCCGGCCGGGGGGCGGGACGACACGGGGAGTGGTGGGACGATGACGGTTCTGGACGACATCGTCGCGGGCGTGCGCGAGGATCTCGCGGTGCGTCAGGCGGCGACCTCGCTCGACGAGCTGAAGGAACGTGCGTCCCGCCTCCCCGGCGCGCTCGAGTGCGTGAGCCGCCTCAAGGCGGACGACGCGGTCGCGGTCATCGCCGAGGTGAAGCGCTCGAGCCCCAGCAAGGGTGCGCTCGCGGCGATCTCCGACCCGGCCGAGCTCGCCGGGGAGTACGAGAAGGGCGGCGCGGCCGCGATCTCCGTGCTCACCGAGCAGCGGCGGTTCAACGGCAGCCTCGCCGACCTCGACGCCGTGCGTGCCCGGGTCGACGTCCCCGTGCTCCGCAAGGACTTCGTCGTGACGCCGTACCAGGTGTGGGAGGCGCGCGCGCACGGTGCCGACATCGTCCTCCTCATCGTCGCCGCGCTCGAGCAGACGGTCCTCACGTCGCTCGTCGAGCGCGTCCACTCGCTCGGGATGACGGCGCTCGTCGAGGTGCACACGCTGGACGAGGTCTCGCGCGCGCTCGACGCGGGCGCCCGCGTCGTGGGCGTCAACTCGCGCGATCTCAAGACGCTCGACGTGGACCGCACCACGTTCGCGCGCCTCGCGCCCGCCATCCCGGACGAGGTCGTCCGCGTCGCCGAGTCCGGCGTGCGCGGGCCGCACGACGTCATGGACTATGCCCGTTCCGGTGCGCACGCGGTGCTCGTCGGCGAGGCGCTCGTGACCGACGACGCCCCGCGCTCGTCCGTCGCGGACCTCGTCGCGGCCGGGTCGCACCCGTCGCTGTGGTCCGTGCGGCCCTGAGGCACGACGGCTCCGTCCGTCACGCCGCAGGCGCCGCGCCCCGGCCCAGCACACCCCACCACGCAGGAGGACCGGCCCCGTGCCCGACTCGACACCTTCGACCACCTCACGGAGTGCCGAGCACTCCGTGCGCGCCGACCTGACGCGCTCCCTCGCGACCCAGGAGGGTCCCTACTTCGGCGAGTTCGGCGGACGGTTCGTCCCCGAGGCGCTCGTCGCCGCCCTGGACGAGCTGGAGACCGAGTACCGCAAGGCGCTCGACGACCCGGCGTTCGTGAACGAGCTCGCGCGCCTCCAGCGCGAGTACACCGGGCGTCCCAGCCCGCTCACCGAGGTGCCGCGCTTCGCGCAGCACGCGGGCGGCTCGCGCGTCTTCCTCAAGCGCGAGGACCTCAACCACACCGGCTCGCACAAGATCAACAACGTCCTCGGCCAGGCGCTGCTCGTCAAGCGGATGGGCAAGACGCGCGTGATCGCCGAGACCGGGGCGGGCCAGCACGGCGTCGCGACGGCGACGGCCGCGGCCCTGCTCGACCTCGAGTGCGTCGTGTACATGGGCGAGGAGGACACGCGGCGCCAGGCGCTCAACGTGGCCCGCATGCGCCTGCTCGGCGCCGAGGTCGTGCCCGTGACGATCGGGCAGCGCACGCTCAAGGACGCGATCAACGAGGCGCTCCGCGACTGGGTCGCGAACGTCGACACGACGCACTACCTCCTCGGCACCGTGACCGGCCCGCACCCCTTCCCCGAGATGGTGCGCGAGTTCCACCGCGTCATCGGCGAGGAGGCGCGCACGCAGATCCTCGACCGCATCGGGCGGCTGCCGGACGCGCTCGCGGCGTGCGTCGGCGGAGGGTCCAACGCGCTCGGCCTGTTCAACGCGTTCCTCGACGACGAGGGCGTCGAGCTCTACGGCTTCGAGGCCGGCGGCGAGGGCGTGGAGACCGGCCGCCACGCGGCCCGCTTCAGCGGAGGCGCTCCCGGCGTCCTGCACGGTGCGCGCTCGTACCTGCTGCAGGACGACGACGGCCAGACCTTGCCCAGCCACTCGGTCTCGGCGGGGCTCGACTACCCGAGCGTCGGCCCGGCGCACTCGTGGCTCCACGACCTCGGTCGGGCCACCTACGAGCCCGTGACCGACTCCGAGGCCATGGAGGCCTTCCGGCTGCTGTGCCGCACGGAGGGCATCATCCCCGCGATCGAGTCGGCGCACGCGCTCGCCGGCGCGCTGCGGGTCGGCCGCGCGGCGGCCGCCGCGGGCCGCACCGACCACGTGATCCTGGTGAACCTCTCGGGGCGCGGGGACAAGGACGTCGCGACCGCCGCCCGGTGGTTCGACCTCGTGGACGACGACGCGATCGCCGAGACGGCGACAGGCACGGAGGGACAGCTGTGAGCGCGGCACGGACCAAGGACGCCCCCGGGACGACCGCAGGCGCGTCGGGCACCGCGCGCCGCCTGCTCGAGCTCCGCGCGGAGGGTCGGGCCGCGCTCGTGGCCTACCTGCCCGTCGGCTTCCCGACCGTGGACCGCTCGATCGAGGCGGCGCTCGCGCTCGTCGACTCGGGCGTGGACGTGCTGGAGCTCGGCATCCCGTACACCGACCCCGTGATGGACGGTCCGGTGATCCAGGCCGCCGCGCAGACCGCGCTCGACGCGGGCGTGCGCGTCGCCGACGTGTTCCGCGTCGTCGCTGCCGTCACCGAACGCACCGGCGGCCGGGTCCCGGTGCTCGTCATGACGTACTGGAACCCCGTCCTGCGGTACGGCGTCGACGCGTTCGCGCGCGACCTCGCCGCCGCCGGGGGAGCCGGGCTCATCACGCCCGACCTCATCCCCGACGAAGGCCGCGCGTGGCTGGACGCGTCGGAGGCGCACGGGCTGGACCGCGTTTTCCTCGTCGCGCCGAGCTCGACGGCCGAGCGGCTGCGGCTCACGGCGCGCGCGTCGCGCGGGTTCGTCTACGCCGCCTCGACGATGGGCGTCACGGGCGTGCGGGCGGCCGTCGGGCCGCAGGCCGCGCGGCTCGTCGCCGACACGCGCGCCGCCGGCGCCGACCTGGTGTGCGTCGGGCTCGGCGTGTCCACCGGCGAGCAGGCCGCCGAGGTCGGCCGCTACGCCGACGGCGTCATCGTCGGCTCCGCGTTCGTCCGCCCGCTCCTGGGCGACGCGCCGTGGGACGAGCGGGTCGCCGCCCTGAAGGCCGTCGCGGCGGACCTCGTCGCGGGCGTCCGCGCGGGCCGGGACGGGGCCGGCGACGGCGTCCCGGCCGGCACGACGACGACAGGAGAGGTGGTCGCATGAGCGCCGCGCTCGCCGTCGGGCAGCTCGTGGAGGCCGCGGGCGCCCTGCCCGCCGCGCTCCCGAGCCCCCCGCAGCACACGTGGTATGTCGGGCCGTTCCCGATCCGGGCGTACGCCCTCGCGATCCTCGCGGGCATCGCGGTGGCCCTGTGGCTCACCCGGCGCCGCTGGGTGGAGCGCGGGGGAGAGGCGGACGACGTCCTGGAGATCGCCTTCTGGGCGGTCCCCTTCGGCATCGTGGGCGGCCGGCTCTACCACGTCTTCTCGACGCCGGACCCGTACTGGGGCCCGAACGGCGACCCCGTCCGCGCGCTCTACGTGTGGGAGGGCGGCCTGGGCATCTGGGGCGCCGTCGCGCTCGGCGCGGTCGGCGCGTACATCGGGTGCCGCCGCCAGCGCGTGAGCTTCCCCGCGTTCGCGGACGCCCTGGCGCCCGGCCTGCTGCTCGCGCAGGCCGTCGGCCGGCTCGGCAACTGGTTCAACCAGGAGCTGTTCGGCGCCCCGACGACCCTCCCCTGGGGGCTGCGCGTCGACGACTCCGTGGCCGCCGCGGCCGGGTACCCGCCGGGCACCCTGTTCCACCCGACGTTCCTCTACGAGATGGTCTGGAACATCGGCGCTGCCCTGCTCCTGATCTACCTGGACCGTCGGTTCCGGCTGGGTCATGGTCGGGTATTCTGGCTCTACGTCTTCGTCTACACGCTCGGTCGTGTGTGGATCGAGATGCTGCGCATCGACGAGGCCGAGCTCGTCCTCGGCCTCCGGCTGAACGTCTGGACCTCGATCCTGGTCGGTGTCGGTGCGCTGATTGCGTTTATCGTTGTCGGGCGTCGCCACCCCGGGCGCGAGGAGACGGTGTCCCTCGACGCTCCGGACGAGGCGTCCACCACGGGGTCCGAGGAGCCGGTCGAGGAGTCGACCGACGACGAGGACCCCTCGACGACCGAGGACTCCGACGACTCGGAGGAGTCCGAGCAGGCAGATGCCGCGCGACCAGACCCCGGTCGCTGAGCATCCGTCATTCATAGGCGAATCCGCCGGGCGACCGCCCGGTGGGTTCTGTCATGTCCATAGGGCCGACGACGTCCCGAACCCCCCAGCTGGAACCAGCCCGGCCGTCTCGGTCGGGCGCCTGTGAGGACGGTGTTGATGACCACGCCGCAGTATCGGGACGCGCACCGGGCACCCGCCCTGTCCGCCCCTCCCACGGCATCCGGTCTGTACGACCCCGCCGCCGAGCACGACGCGTGCGGCGTCGCCTTCGTGGCGACGCTCCGCGGCACGCCCGGACGCGACATCGTTGACGCGGGGCTGACGGCCCTGCTCAACCTCGACCACCGCGGCGCCGTCGGTGCCGAGGAGAACAGCGGCGACGGCGCCGGGATCCTCACGCAGATTCCCGACGCGTTCGTGCGCGACGTGGTCGACGCGGAGCTCCCGCCCGCGGGCCACTACGCCATCGGCATGGCCTTCCTCCCGCAGGAGGCCGACGCCGCCGCCGAGGCGGCCCGTGGCGTCGAGACGATCGCGGCGGAGGAGAAGCTCGAGGTCCTCGCGTGGCGCGACGTGCCCGTCACGGCCGACCTCGTCGGCCCGAGCGCGCGTGCGTCCATGCCGCTGTTCCGTCAGGTCGTCGTCGCGGACCCCGCGCGCGAGCTGTCCGGCGTCGAGCTCGACCGTCGCACGTACCGCCTGCGCAAGCGCGCGGAGAACGAGCTCGGCCTGTTCTTCGCGTCGCTCTCGGCGCGCACCCTCACGTACAAGGGGATGCTCACGACGGCGCAGCTCGAGCCGTTCTTCCCCGACCTGTCCGACCCGCGGTACGCGAGCGAGATCGCGCTCGTGCACTCGCGGTTCTCGACGAACACGTTCCCGTCGTGGCCGCTCGCGCAGCCGTTCCGCATGATCGCGCACAACGGCGAGATCAACACGGTGCGCGGCAACCGGAACTGGATGGCGGCGCGTGAGGGCACCCTCGCGAGCGAGGCCGTCGGCGACCTCGCCCCGCTCCTGCCGGTGTGCTCGGAGGGCTCCAGCGACTCGGCGAGCTTCGACGAGGTGCTCGAGCTCCTGCACCTCTCGGGCCGCTCGCTGCCGCACGCGGTGCTCATGATGATCCCGGAGGCGTGGGAGAACCACGCCGACATGGACCCGGACCTGCGCGCGTTCTACGAGTACCACTCGACGCTCATGGAGCCGTGGGACGGCCCCGCGTGCCTCAACTTCACCGACGGCACGCTTATCGGCGCGGTCCTGGACCGCAACGGCCTGCGCCCGGGGCGCTACTGGGTGACCGAGGACGGCCTCGTGGTGCTCGCGAGCGAGGCGGGCGTGCTCGACCTCGACCCCGCGACGATCGTCCGCAAGGGCCGCCTCGAGCCCGGCCGCATGTTCCTCGTCGACACCGGCCAGGGCCGGATCATCGAGGACGAGGAGATCAAGTCCCAGCTCGCCGCCCAGCGCCCGTACGCGCAGTGGGTCGCCGAGAACGCGGTCTACCTCGACCAGCTCCCCGAGCGCGAGCACGTCGCGCACAGCCCCGCGTCCGTCGAGCGCCGCCAGCGCGCCTTCGGGTACACGCAGGAGGAGCTCAAGGTCATCCTCACCCCGATGGCCAACACGGGGGCGGAGCCGCTGGGCGCGATGGGCACGGACACGCCCATCGCCGTCCTCGCGAAGCGTCCGCGCCTGCTGTTCGACTACTTCACGCAGATGTTCGCGCAGGTGACGAACCCGCCGCTGGACGCGATCCGCGAGGAGCTCGTCACGTCCATCGGCGGCGCGATCGGCCCGGAGCCGAACCTTCTCGTCGACACGCCCGAGCACGCGCGCAAGCTCATGCTGCCCTTCCCCGTGCTCGACAACGACCAGCTCGCGAAGATCATCCGCGTCGACAAGGACCCGAAGCTCTCCGGCATCTTCCGCGCGGTGACGATCAAGGGCCTGTACCGCGTCGCGGGCGGCGGCGAGTCCCTGCTCGCCCGCCTGGAGGAGATCTTCGCCGAGGTCGACGAGCACGTCGCCGCGGGCGCGAGCTTCATCGTGCTGTCGGACCGTGACTCGGACGCCGAGCACGCGCCGATCCCGTCGCTGCTCCTGTCGAGCGCGGTGCACCACCACCTGCTGCGGCGGCACACGCGCACCCAGGTGTCGCTCGTCGTCGAGGCCGGCGACGTGCGCGAGGTGCACCACGTCGCGCTGCTCATCGGCTACGGCGCCGCCGCGGTCAACCCGTACCTCGCCATGGAGACGGTCGAGGACCTCGCGCGCCGCGGCTACCTCACGGTCGACCCGGCGAAGGCCGTCGCGAACCTCATCAAGGGGCTCGGCAAGGGCGTGCTCAAGGTCATGAGCAAGATGGGCATCTCGACCATCTCCTCGTACCGCGGCGCCCAGGTGTTCGAGGCGGTGGGCCTGTCCCACGACCTCGTGCAGGCGTTCTTCACGGGCACGACGTCGCGCCTCAGCGGCATCGGGCTCGACGTGGTCGCGGCCGAGGTCGCGGCCCGCCACGTCGACGCGTACCCCAAGTCCGGCAACCACCGCCCGCACGTGCGCCTCACGACGGGCGGCGAGTACCAGTGGCGCCGCGACAGCGAGGAGCACCTGTTCGACCCGGAGACGGTCTTCCGCCTGCAGCACGCCACGCGCGAGCGCCGGTTCGACATCTTCCGCCAGTACACGCACCGCGTGGACGAGCAGTCCTCGCGCCTCATGACGCTGCGCGGCCTCCTCGCGCTGCGCGAGGGCGAGCGCCCCGCGGTCCCGCTCGACGAGGTCGAGCCCGTGAGCGAGATCGTCAAGCGCTTCAACACGGGCGCCATGTCCTACGGGTCGATCTCCGCGGAGGCGCACGAGACCCTCGCGATCGCGATGAACCGTCTGGGTGGCCGGTCGAACACCGGCGAGGGCGGCGAGGACCCGGAGCGCCTGTACGACCCGGAGCGCCGCTCCAAGGTCAAGCAGATCGCGTCGGGCCGCTTCGGCGTCACGAGCGAGTACCTGACGAACGCGGACGACATCCAGATCAAGCTCGCCCAGGGCGCCAAGCCCGGCGAGGGCGGTCAGCTCCCTGGGCACAAGGTGTACCCGTGGGTCGCGAAGACCCGGCACTCGACGCCGGGCGTCGGGCTCATCTCGCCGCCGCCCCACCACGACATCTACTCGATCGAGGACCTCGCCCAGCTCATCCACGACGCGAAGAACGCGAACCCGGCGGCGCGCATCCACGTCAAGCTCGTCTCCGAGTTCGGCGTCGGGACGGTCGCGACGGGCGTGTCCAAGGCGCACGCGGACGTCGTCCTCATCTCGGGTCACGACGGCGGCACGGGTGCGAGCCCGCTGACGTCGCTCAAGCATGCGGGCACGCCCTGGGAGATCGGCCTCGCCGAGACCCAGCAGACGCTCGTGCTCAACAACCTGCGCGACCGGATCGTCGTCCAGGTCGACGGCCAGATGAAGACCGGCCGCGACGTGGTCGTGGCGGCGCTGCTCGGGGCCGAGGAGTTCGGCTTCGCGACCGCCCCCATGGTCGTCTCGGGCTGCGTCATGATGCGCGTGTGCCACCTGGACACGTGCCCGGTCGGCGTCGCGACGCAGAACCCCGAGCTGCGCGCCCGGTTCACGGGCAAGCCGGAGTTCGTCGTGAACTTCTTCGAGTTCATCGCCGAGGAGGTGCGCGAGTACCTGGCGCGCCTCGGCTTCCGGACCGTCGAGGAGGCCATCGGCCGCGTCGAGCTCCTCGACACGCGCAAGGCGATCGACCACTGGAAGGCCCAGGGCCTCGACCTCGGGCCCGTGCTCGAGCGTCCCGTGCCGGTGGAGGGCGCCTCGCTGCGCAACACCACGACGCAGGACCACGGCCTCGAGAAGGCGCTCGACAACCAGCTCGTCGCGCTCGCCGAGGACGCGCTCGAGCGGCGTGAGCCGGTCCGCATCTCCCTGCCGGTGCGCAACGTCAACCGCACCGTCGGCACGATGCTCGGCCACGAGGTGACCAAGCGGTTCCGCGGCGAGGGCCTGCCCGACGACACGATCGACGTGACCCTCACCGGGTCCGCCGGCCAGTCGCTCGGCGCGTTCCTGCCGCGCGGCGTCACGCTGCGCCTGTTCGGCGACGCGAACGACTACGTCGGCAAGGGCCTGTCGGGCGGACGGATCGTCGTGCGCCCGGACCGCAACGCGGTCCTCACCGGGTCGAGCAACGTCGTCGCGGGCAACGTCATCGGCTACGGCGCGACGTCGGGCGAGATCTTCCTGCGCGGCCGGGTCGGCGAGCGCTTCGGCGTGCGCAACTCGGGCGCCACGCTCGTCGTCGAGGGCGTGGGCGACCACGGCTGCGAGTACATGACGGGCGGCACGGTGCTCGTGCTCGGCCCGACCGGGCGCAACTTCGGCGCCGGCATGTCCGGCGGCACCGCGTACGTGCTCGACCTGCGCGAGGGCAACGTCAACACGAGCGCGCTCGCCACCGGCGAGCTCGGCCTGAGTCCGCTCGAGGACGCCGAGGTCGCGCTCGTCGAGCAGCTCGTCCGTCGTCACCACGAGGAGACGGGGTCGCCGCTCGCGGCCGAGCTCCTCGAGGACTTCCCCGCGGCCGTCCAGCGCTTCACGCGCGTGCTGCCGACCGACTTCGCCCGCATGCGCTCGGCGCTCGAGAAGGCGGAGTCGGCAGGGCTCGACCCCGCGGCCCCGGGCGTGTGGGACCAGATCTTGGAGGTGGCCCGTGGCTGACCCCCGCGGATTCCTGAAGGTGCGGGAGCGCGAGCTCCCGCCCAACCGCCCGGTGGCCGTGCGCCTGCGGGACTGGAAGGACGTGCACGCGCACCTCGAGGAGGGCCAGCCGTTCCTCAAGGAGCAGGCGGGACGCTGCATGGACTGCGGCATCCCGTTCTGCCACCAGGGCTGCCCGCTCGGGAACCTCATCCCGGAGTGGAACGACCTCGTCTACCGCGACCAGTGGGCCGACGCGATCGACCGCCTGCACGAGACCAACAACTTCCCGGAGTTCACCGGTCGCGTGTGCCCGGCACCGTGCGAGTCGAGCTGCGTGCTCGGCATCAACCAGCCGGCCGTGACGATCAAGAACGTCGAGGTCTCGATCATCGACGAGGCGTTCGCGCGCGGCTACGTCACGCCGCAGGTGCCGCAGCGCCTCACGGGCTCGACCGTCGCCGTCGTGGGCTCGGGGCCTGCCGGCCTCGCCGCCGCGCAGCAGCTCACGCGCGCCGGCCACACGGTCGCCGTCTACGAGCGGGACGACGCGATCGGCGGGCTGCTGCGCTACGGCATCCCCGACTTCAAGCTCGAGAAGCACCACATCGACCGCCGCGTGGCGCAGATGGAGGCCGAGGGCACGCGGTTCCGCCCCGGGGTCGAGATCGGCGTCGACATCACGTGGGACGACCTGCGGGCCCGGTACGACGCCGTCGTGGTCGCCACGGGTGCGACCGTCCCGCGCGACCTGTCGGTCCCCGGGCGAGAGCTCGACGGCATCCACTTCGCCATGGACTTCCTGCACCAGGCGAACGCCGTCGTCGCCGGGCGCGAGGTCGCCGACCAGATCACGGCCACGGGCAAGCACGTCATCGTCATCGGCGGCGGCGACACCGGGTCGGACTGCCTCGGCACCTCGCTGCGCCAGGGCGCGGCGAGCGTGACGACGCTCGCGATCGGCAAGCAGCCGCCGCTCGAGCGGTCCGCGACCCAGCCGTGGCCGACGGACCCGATCGTGTTCGAGGTGTCCACGTCGCACGAGGAGGGCGGTGAGCGCGAGTTCCTCGCGTCCACCGTCGAGTTCCTGGGCGACGAGAACGGAGCCGTGCGCGCGCTGCGCGTCGCGGAGACCGAGTACCTGCCCGACGGCCGTCGCGTGCCCAAGGCGGGCACCGAGCGCGAGATCCCCGCGGACCTCGTGCTCGTCGCGATGGGCTTCACCGGGCCGGAGACGGCGACCATCACGACCCAGGCCGGCGCGGACCTCACGGGCCGCGGCCTCGTGGCGCGCGGCGACGACTTCGCGTCGTCGCTGCCCGGGGTCTTCGTGGCCGGCGACGCGGGTCGTGGGCAGTCGCTGATCGTGTGGGCGATCGCCGAGGGACGGGCGGCGGCGGCATCCGTCGACGCCTACCTTCAGGGAGGGACCGAGCTGCCCGCGCCTGTGCGCGCGAACACCGTGTCCTTGCGCGCTTGACGTGCACCCCGGCGCCGGGTGTCCGGCGCCGGGACGATGAGCGGGGCATCCTAGGGAGGGGCACCCCGCGACGACCGGCTCCCGGCCGGTCGGAAGACTAGAGGCTGGAGATATGCGCAGAGCAAAGATCGTCTGCACCATCGGACCCGCGACCGAGTCGAAGGAGCAGCTCCGCGCGCTCGTCGACGCCGGGATGGACGTGGCGCGGATCAACCGCAGCCACGGCAGCGCCGAGGAGCACGCGGCCGTCTACCACGGCGTGCGCGAGGCCGCCGCCGAGTCGGGCCGCTCCGTCGCGGTGCTCGTCGACCTCCAGGGGCCGAAGATCCGCCTGGGCCGCTTCGGCGGCGACGAGAAGCACTGGCTCGAGGAGGGTGACACCTTCACGATCACGACCGAGGACGTCGTCGGCACCAAGGAGCTCGTCTCCACGACGCACAAGGGCCTGCCGGGCGACGCGCGCGTCGGCGACCCGATCCTCATCGACGACGGCAAGGTGCTCGTCCGCGTCACCGCCGTCGAGGGCCCGCGCGTCGTGACGCGCGTCGAGGTCGCCGGCCCGGTGTCGAACAACAAGGGCCTGAACCTCCCGGGCGTCGCGGTCTCCGTGCCGGCGCTGTCCGAGAAGGACCAGGACGACCTGCGCTGGGCCCTCAAGCTCGGCGCGGACATCATCGCGCTGTCCTTCGTGCGGTCCGCGAAGGACTTCGAGGACGTCAAGCGGATCATGGACGAGGAGGGCCGCACGGTCCCCGTCGTCGCGAAGATCGAGAAGCCGCAGGCCGTCGAGAACCTCGCCGAGATCGTCGACGCGTTCGACGGCGTCATGGTCGCCCGCGGCGACCTCGCGGTCGAGCTCCCGCTGGAGCAGGTGCCGCTCGTCCAGAAGCGCATCGTCGAGCTCGCGCGTCGCAACGCCAAGCCCGTCATCGTCGCGACGCAGGTGCTCGAGTCCATGACGAACTCGCCGCGCCCGACGCGCGCCGAGGCGTCCGACTGCGCCAACGCCGTCCTCGACGGCGCCGACGCGGTCATGCTCTCGGGCGAGACCAGCGTGGGCGAGTACCCGATCCTCACGGTGCAGACCATGGCCCGCATCATCGAGGCGACGGAGGAGGCCGGCCGCGAGCGCATCGCGCCGCTCGGCTCGACCCCGCACACGCGCGGTGGCGCCATCACGCGCGCGGCTGCGGAGATCGGCGAGATCCTCGGCGCGAAGTACCTCGCGACGTTCACCCAGTCGGGCGACTCGGCGCGCCGCATGTCGCGCCTGCGCTCGTCGATCCCGCTGCTCGCCTTCACGCCGCGCGAGCACGTGCGCAACGTCCTGTCGCTCACATGGGGCACCCAGACCTACCAGGTGCCCGAGGTGGAGAACACCGACGCGATGGTCGACCAGGTCGACACGACCCTCCAGGCCAACGGCCTCGCCGAGGTCGGCGACCTCGTGGTCGTCGTCTCCGGCGCCCCCGTGGGCCAGCCGGGCACGACGAACTCGATCCTCGTGCACAAGATCGGCGACCACTCCGACACGCGCGCCTGACGCCGTCGCGCCCGTGAGGGCGTAGACCGCGCATGACGTCGCACGGCGGCGCCCCTCTCGTGGGGGCGCCGCCGTCCGGCGTTCCGGAGCCGGCTCGTGCGGTCGCCTTCGCGAGGCGCTCCGAGGAGGAGGGCGCGGGTCTACCATCCGGCCGCTCGTGCCTCGCGGCCTCCCGCCAGCCCCGCCACGACCCGCGCCCTCCTCCTCTCCGGCCCCGCTCCCCGGTGACGTCACCGTCCGACCCGGCACCGTGCCGGAAAGTGCACGACACGGGGTTCTCGGTACCCCTACCCTCGCGGGATGCGTGCCGTGCCGGACTCCTTGGACCCTGCGGTCGTGCGTCGGGTCGACGCGCGGCTGGACGCCGTCGTGCGCGACGAGCGGGTCGCGATCCCGCTCGCGGTGGAGAGCGGGAGCCGGGCGTGGGGGTTCCCGTCGCCGGACTCGGACTACGACTGCCGGTTCGTGTACGTCCGGTCGCAGGCGGATTACCTGGACCCGTGGCCGCGGCGCGACGTCGTCGAGACCCCGCTCGACGCGGTGCTCGACGTGAACGGGTGGGACCTGCTCAAGGCGGTCCGGCTGCTCGTACGGGGGAACGCGACCCTGCTGGAGTGGCTGCGCTCGCCGATCGTCTATCGCGCCGACGACGCGTTCCGGGCGGAGCTGCTCGCGCTCGCGGAGCACGTCGTCGACCGCGACGCGCTGCGGCGCCACTACCTGCACGTGGCGCTGGGTCAGCGCGACCGATGGTGGTCGGTGCCCGCGGTGCCGTACAAGAAGGTCTTCTACGTCGTGCGCCCGGCGGCGACGCTGCGGTGGCTGCGCGTGCGCCCCGACGACGCCGTACCGCCCATGGATCTGGTGACGCTGCTCACGGAGGGGGAGGCCTCGGGGGACGTGGTGCGCGCCGCGGCGGAGCTCGTCGCGCTCAAGGCGGTGTCGCGCGAGATGGGTGCCGGCGCCGTCCCGAGACCACTGGGGTGGTTCGTCGACGACGAGCTGGCGCGCGCGTCGGAGGCGGTGGAGCCCGGCGCGGAACGGGCGGGTGCTCGGACGCGCGCGGCGGAGGCGTTCCGCTCGATGGTCGTCCGGTACGGTCCGGAGCCGTCGGCGTGGGGGACGGGCCGCCGGCTCGCGCCGGGTGCGGCGCGGTGACAGGGGAGGTGCCCCGGGTGGGATTCGAACCCACACTGGATCGGGTTTGAGCCGAACGCCTCTGCCGGTTGGGCTACCGGGGCGGTGCGCGTCGGAGCCGGTCGCCGGGTCCGTTGCGCGTGCACCATCGAACCACACGTGCGCGCCTTCACGAGAATCACACTCCTCCGAGGGCGAAACGCGGGGGCGGCAGGGGGTGCGGCGCACTACAGTGAACCCCGTGAGTGACCAGACAGCGCAGCCCGAGGACAAGCAGCCGCTCGACCTGCCCCCGATGATCGAGCCCGAGCCCGCCGCGACCCCCGCCCCGTCGGGCCGTCCCGCGCGCCGCGCGGTCGTCGCCGAGGACGAGGCCCTGATCCGTCTCGACGTGGTCGAGACGCTGCGCGACGCCGGTTTCGACGTCGTCGGCGAGGCGGGCGACGGCGCCACGGCGGTCAAGCTGGCTCTCGAGCTCAAGCCCGACGTCGTCGTCATGGACGTGAAGATGCCCGAGCTCGACGGCATCTCCGCCGCGGAGCAGATCGGCAAGGCGCACGCCGCGCCGGTCGTCCTGCTCACGGCGTTCTCGCAGGCGGAGCTCGTCGAGCGGGCGCGCGACGCGGGGGCCATGGCCTACGTCGTCAAGCCGTTCACGCCGGCGGACCTGCTGCCCGCGGTCGAGATCGCGATCTCGCGCTACTCGCAGATCACAGCGCTCGAGTCCGAGGTCGCGGACCTGGCGGAGCGCTTCGAGACGCGTAAGCGCGTGGACCGTGCCAAGGGTCTGCTCATGACCAAGATGGGTCTCTCGGAGCCGGAGTCGTTCCGCTGGATCCAGAAGACGTCGATGGACCGGCGCCTCACCATGCGCGAGGTCGCGGACGCCGTCATCGAGCAGGTCGGCGGCGCCTGAGCCCGCGTCGGCGACCGATCGGCCGTGGCCGGTGTCCTGAGCAGGACCTTTGTCACGGCGCCCCGGGCGGGCTATCGTCTTGGACTGGCGTCCAGTAGTTCCCGGGGCGGTGGACACGCGGTCGCCACGTAGTGCTCAGTCGACGGCCGACGGCGCCGTCCGAGCGACGTGGAACCATCTCACCCCCCACGTCCCTCGGTGCCGTCGGTCCCACGGTGCGAACGAGGAGGAGCGCGGTGCGCCCAGCAGTGGAGGTCAGGCCCGCGGTCGGTGACGACCTGCCGGGGATCGCTGTGCTGTGCTCGGAGGCCCGGCGCGAGTCGGCGTCCGGGGCGCAGATCTGCGCGCCCGACGAGGACCGCCTGGTCCGGCACCTGTCGGTGCTGCTCACGCTCCCGGGCGGCAACGTCCTCGTCGCCCTGCACGACGGCCGCCCCGTCGGGTTCGTGCTCGCGCGCGTGCTCGACCCGCACCTGTTCGCCGACGAGCCGAGCCTGTACGTCGAGGCCGTCTACGTCGGCGAGGACTCCCGCCGACGCGGCGTGGGTCACGCGCTGCTCAGCGCGACGGCGGACCTCGCTGCCGGCGCCGGTGCGACGCACGTCTACTCGGTCCCGATCCCCGGATCCCGCGGCGTCCAGCGCTTCCTCGCGCGGCTCGGCTTCGGCCCGGTCGCGGGCCACCGCGTCGTGTCGACCGCGGTGCTCCAGCGTCGCCTCGCGGCCGACCTCACCCCCACCCGCCGGGGCACCCGTTCCCTCGAGGACCTCATCGCGCGCCGTCGTCGTGCCCGGACCGAGACGATGTCCGGACCGGTCGACCTGCGCGAGTTCCAGGCGGAGTACCGGAACCGCAGCGGTGTCGTGACGCCGGTCGAGGCCCGCGAGACCCTGCCCGGCTGAGCCGGGCGGCCGTCCGCGGGCAGAGCCCACCCGGGACGGGCCGCCGCGGCGTCGCCGTCAGTCCCGGCTGAGGATCATGCACGTGAGGCGGGCCGTGCACACACGACGGCCCTCGTCGTCGGACACCACGATCTCGTAGCTCGCCGTCGTGCGGCCCCGGTGCACCGCGACGGCCTCCCCGTGGACCCAGCCGTCGCGCACCCCCCGGTGGTGGGTGGCGTTGACCTCGATCCCCACCGCGGCGCGCCCGGGCCCGCCGTGGAGCTGCGCGGCGATCGACCCGAGCGTCTCGGCGAGCACGACCGACGCGCCCCCGTGCAGCAGGCCCGCGGGCTGGGTGTTGCCCGCGACGGGCATGCGTGCGGTGACCCGGTCGGCGCTCACGACCTCCAGCTCGATGCCCATGCGCTCGATGAGCGTTCCCGCGGTGCGCAGGCCCATGGCCTCGTAGGCGTGGCGCGGGGCCGCGGGCGCGCCTGTCGCGGCGGCCGCGGGCGCGGCGGGGTCGGTGGTCCGGTCGGGGCCGTGCGTGTCGGTCATGGACTGTAGGTTGGCACCCGTGACGACCTCCGCGCGACCTCGCCTCCTGCTCATCGACGGACACTCCATGGCCTACCGCGCGTTCTTCGCGCTCCCGGCGGAGAACTTCTCGACGACCACGGGACAGCACACGAACGCGGTGTACGGCTTCACGTCGATGCTCATCAACCTCCTGCGGGACGAGGAGCCGACGCACGTCGCCGTCGCGTTCGACGCGGGGCGCCAGTCGTTCCGCACGGAGATCCTCCCGAGCTACAAGGGCACGCGCGAGTCGTCGCCCGAGCCGTTCCGCGGCCAGGTCCCGCTCATCAAGGAGATCCTCGAGACGCTGCACATCCCGACGCTCGAGCGCGAGGGCTACGAGGCGGACGACATCTTCGCGACGCTCGCCACGCAGGGCGCGGACGCCGGGATGGAGGTCCTCGTCTGCTCGGGCGACCGCGACTCGTTCCAGCTCGTGGGCCCCGACGTCACGGTGCTCTACCCGAAGAAGGGCGTCTCGGAGCTCGTGCGCATGGACAGCGCCGCCGTCGTCGAGAAGTACGGCGTGCCGCCCGAGCGCTACCCGGACCTCGCCGCGCTCGTGGGCGAGACGTCCGACAACCTGCCGGGCATCCCCGGCGTCGGGCCCAAGACGGCCGCCAAGTGGATCACGGCGTACGGCGACCTCGACGGCCTGCTCGACCACGCGGACGAGATCAAGGGCAAGGCGGGGGAGAACCTCCGTGCGCACCTCGACCAGGTCCGCCTCAACCGACGGCTCAACGCGCTCCTGCGCGACCTCGAGCTCCCCGTCGGCCCCGACGACCTCGTGACGCGCCCCTGGGACCGCGAGGCCGCGCACCGCGTCCTCGACGCGCTCGAGTTCCGGGCCCTGCGCGACCGGCTCTTCGCGATCGCGCCCGAGGGCGAGGTCGAGACGGAGGCGGGATTCGACGTCGAGCTCGCCGACGTCCTGCCCGGGGGGCTCGGCGCGTGGCTCGCCGAGCACGGTGACCGGCGCCTCGGGGTCGAGGTGGCCGGCAAGGCGGTGCCCGGCGGCGGGGACGCCTGGGCGGTGGCGGTGTCCGACGACGCCGGGGCGGCCGTGGCGCTCGAGCTCGCCGACGTCGCGGGGGCCGACGAGGAGGCGCTGGCCGCGTGGCTCGCGGACCCGGCGCGGCCCAAGGTCGTGCACGGCGCGAAGTCCGCGTGGCACGAGCTCGCGGCGCGCGGCTACGACCTCGCGGGCGTCACGTTCGACACCGAGCTCGCCGCCTACCTGTGCCATCCGGACCAGCGCGGCTACGACCTCGGCGACCTCGTCGTGCGCCACCTGCACCGCGAGCTGCGCCCCGACACCGAGGCGGGCAACGACGCCCAGGGCGCGCTCGACCTCTCGCTCGACGGGAACGGCGAGCAGGAGCGCGACGCCGTCCGCGCGCTCGCCGTCGCCCAGCTCGGCGACGCCCTCGCGGGCGAGCTCGAGGACCGCGGGGCCACGACGCTCCTCACCGACCTCGAGCTGCCGCTCTCCCAGGTGCTCGCGCGCATGGAGCAGCGCGGCATCGCCGCGGACGTCGAGTACCTGCGCGAGCTCGAGCAGCACTTCGGCGACCTCGTCGCGACCGCCGCGTCGGAGGCGTACGCCGTCATCGGGCGCGAGGTGAACCTCGGCTCGCCCAAGCAGCTGCAGGAGGTGCTGTTCGACCAGCTCGGGATGCCCAAGACGAAGAAGATCAAGACGGGCTACACGACCGACGCGTCGGCGCTCGCGGACCTCTTCGTCAAGACGCAGCACCCGTTCCTCGAGCACCTGCTCGCGCACCGTGACGCCTCGCGCCTGCGCCAGACCGTGGAGGGCCTGCTCAAGTCCGTCGCGGACGACGGACGGATCCACACGACGTTCCAGCAGACCATCGCGGCGACCGGGCGCCTCAGCTCGACCGACCCGAACCTCCAGAACATCCCGATCCGGACGGAGGCGGGCCGTCGCATCCGGCGCGCGTTCGTCGTCGGGGAGGGCTGCGAGACGCTCATGACGGCCGACTACAGCCAGATCGAGATGCGCATCATGGCGCACCTGTCGGGTGACGAGGGGCTCATCGAGGCGTTCCGGTCCGGCGAGGACCTGCACTCCTACGTCGGGTCGCGCGTGTTCGAGGTCCCGGCGGCCGAGGTCACGCCCGCGATGCGCTCGAAGATCAAGGCGATGTCCTACGGCCTGGCGTACGGGTTGTCGGCGTTCGGGCTGTCGCAGCAGCTCACCATCGAGGTGGGCGAGGCGCAGAAGCTCATGGACGACTACTTCGAGCGCTTCGGCGGCGTGCGCGACTACCTCACGGGCGTCGTCGACGAGGCGCGTGCGACGGGGTACACGGCGACCATCCTCGGGCGCCGTCGGTACCTGCCCGATCTCACGAGCGACAACCGGCAGCGGCGCCAGATGGCGGAGCGCATGGCCCTCAACGCGCCCATCCAGGGGAGCGCGGCCGACATCATCAAGGTCGCGATGCTGGGCGTCCAGCGCGCGATCGACGAGCGCGGGCTGCGCTCGCGGCTGCTCCTGCAGGTGCACGACGAGCTCGTGGTCGAGGTCGCCCCGGGCGAGCGCGACGCCGTCGAGGAGGTGCTGCGCACGCAGATGGGCGCGGCGGCGGACCTCGACGTGCCGCTCGACGTCTCGGTCGGTGTCGGCGCGACGTGGCACGAGGCGGGTCACTGACCCGGCCGGGTCAGCCCGGGAGGCGCGTGCGGAAGATCGCCGTCCCGGGCAGGTAGGCACCGCGCACCGGTCCCCAGCCGCCCCACACCTCGGTGTTGTCGGCGGGCCACTCGGGCTCGACGACGTCGCGCAGCTCCAGCCCGGCGGCGACCACCTCGCGCACGTGGTCGCCCAGCGTGCGGTGGTACTCGGCGTAGACGACACGGCCGGCGGCGTCCGTCTCGACGTAGGGACGGCGGTCGAAGTACGAGCGGTTCGCGGTCAGCCCGTGCGCGCTCGGGTCGTCGGGGAACGCCCAGCGTGAGGGGTGCGTGACGGAGAACGTCCAGGTGCCGCCCGGTCGGAGCACCCGGGCGACCTCGCGGTGGATCGCGTCGGCGTCGGGGACGAACGGGATCGCGCCGAACGACGTGAACGCGGCGTCGAAGCTCCCGTCGGCGAACGGCAGGCGGCGCGCGTCGGCCTGGACGGCGGGCACGTGGATCCCCGTCGCCCGGTCGAGCGCCGCACCCGCGGCGAGCATGCCCCGGGAGACGTCCGTGGCGACCGCCTGCGCGCCCTGGGCGACGAGCCAGCGCGAGCACTGTGCCGCGCCGGCCCCGACCTCGAGGACGCGGAGACCGGTCACCTCGCCGAGCAGGCGCGCGTCGCGCTCCCGCAGTCCCTCCGGGCACCAGCAGAAGTCCGCCGCGCCGAGGAACGCCCCGTGCTCGTCGAGATACTCCGCGGCGTTCGCGTCCCACCACCCGCGCCCGGCGCGGCCACCCTCGGCGGCGGGCACGTCCCGGTAGCCGGCGTCCGCCGTCGGGCCGGGCGGGGCGACGTCCGGGACCGGGACCTGCGGCGGCACGGGGGCGGGGGTCTGGCTCATGCGGCCCATTGTCCCGGGCACCACCGGCCCCGGGCACCGCAGGGCGCCGCACGGCCCGGACGCGCGGGACCTTGGTCGTCGGCGTGCCCGAGGACCGGGACGGGCCGTGACCCGGGCCGCGGGGTTGACTAGGGTTGAGCGTGACGCGGTGCCGCGGAGGTCGGCACCTCCGTCGACGCCGGGCACGCGCGCGAGGACGCGCGACGGGACGACGAGACGGAGGAACAGGTGCGCATCGGACTTCTCACCGGCGGAGGCGACTGCCCCGGCCTGAACGCGGCGATCCGGGCCGTGGTCAAGCAGGGGACGGGGGAGTACGGGCACACCATCATCGGCTTCCGCAACGGATGGCGCGGCGTGGTCGACGGCGACGTGCACCCGCTGGGGCGCCAGGACATCCGCAACGTGCTGCCGGTCGGCGGGACGCTGCTGGGCACCGCGCGGTTCCACCCGCGCGAGGAGGACGGCAGCATGGACGCCGTGCTCGCGACGGTCGAGGCCGAGCACCTCGACGCCCTGATCTGCATCGGCGGCGACGGCACGCTGCACGCGGCGAGCCGCGTCGCGGAGGCGGGCGTCAAGATCGTCGCGATCCCCAAGACGATCGACAACGACGTCGAGGGGACGGACCTGTCGATCGGCTTCCACACGGCGGTGAACATCGCGACCGAGGCCCTCGACCGGGTGCACACGACGGCGGAGAGCCACAACCGCGTCATGGTCGTCGAGGTCATGGGCCGCCACGCCGGCTGGATCGCGGTCAACGCGGGCATCGCGGGCGGTGCCGAGGTCGTCCTCGCCCCCGAGGAGCCCTTCGACATCGACCAGCTCGTGAAGTTCCTGCGGCACCGGCACCGGGCGCACGCGAACTTCTCGATCGTCGTCGTCGCGGAGGGCGCGGTCCCGCGCGAGGGGTCGTCGATGGAGTTCACGCAGCAGCTCGGCCGCTTCGGCGAGATCGTCGCGGGGTCGATCGGCGAGCGCGTGAGCGCGGAGATCGCGGAGCGCACGGGGTTCGACACGCGGCTCACGGTGCTCGGGCACGTGCAGCGCGGCGGGGAGCCGACGCCGACCGACCGCATTCTCGGGAGCCGGTTCGGGGTCGCGGCCGTCGACGCGGTGAGCGCGGGGACGTCGGGCGTGATGACGGCGCTGCGGGGCGAGCGCGTCGAGCTCGTGTCGCTGGCCGAGGTCGCGGGCCGGCCCAAGCGTGTCCCGGAGGAGCTGCTGCGCGTCGCGCGCGTGCTCGCGTGAGCGCCCCGGGTGCGACCGGGCGGGGGCGGTGCCGCGCACCGGCGTCGCGTTGACCGCCGGGGTGACACCCGGATAAGGTGGACGGCGGTGCGTTGCGCCTGCCTTCGTCCCGGACCACGACGCCCACCATGACGTCACCGGGTCAGCGGCAGCGGCGCGCCGAGAACCCTACCCGCTCGACTACACCTGTCCGCATCGGAGCATCGAACTCAATGACCATCTCTACCCCCGCGAAGTCCGCACCCCAGGTTGCCGTCAACGACATCGGCACCGAGGAGGACTTCCTCGCCGCCGTTGACGCGACCATCAAGTACTTCAACGACGGCGACATCGTCGAAGGCACGATCGTCAAGGTGGACCGCGACGAGGTCCTCCTCGACATCGGCTACAAGACCGAGGGCGTCATCCCCTCCCGCGAGCTGTCCATCAAGCACGACGTGGACCCCGGTGAGGTCGTCAACGTCGGCGACGCGGTCGAGGCCCTCGTCCTCCAGAAGGAGGACAAGGAAGGCCGTCTGATCCTGTCCAAGAAGCGCGCCCAGTACGAGCGCGCCTGGGGCACGATCGAGAAGATCAAGGAGGAGGACGGCGTCGTCACCGGCACCGTCATCGAGGTCGTCAAGGGTGGTCTCATCCTCGACATCGGCCTCCGTGGCTTCCTCCCGGCCTCCCTGGTGGAGATGCGTCGCGTCCGCGACCTCCAGCCGTACGTCGGCAAGGAGATCGAGGCGAAGATCATCGAGCTCGACAAGAACCGCAACAACGTCGTCCTCTCGCGCCGCGCCTGGCTCGAGCAGACGCAGTCCGAGGTCCGCTCCACCTTCCTGCAGACGCTGCAGAAGGGCCAGGTGCGCCCCGGTGTCGTCTCCTCGATCGTCAACTTCGGTGCGTTCGTGGACCTCGGCGGCGTCGACGGCCTCGTGCACGTCTCCGAGCTGTCCTGGAAGCACATCGACCACCCGTCCGAGGTCGTCGAGGTCGGCCAGGAGGTCACGGTCGAGGTCCTGGACGTCGACTTCGACCGCGAGCGCGTCTCGCTGTCGCTGAAGGCGACGCAGGAGGACCCGTGGCAGACGTTCGCCCGGACCCACGCGATCGGTCAGGTCGTCCCGGGCAAGGTCACCAAGCTCGTCCCGTTCGGTGCGTTCGTGCGCGTCGAGGACGGCATCGAGGGCCTCGTGCACATCTCGGAGCTGGCCGTGCGCCACGTCGAGCTGCCGGAGCAGGTCGTCAACGTCGGTGACGAGGTCTTCGTCAAGGTCATCGACATCGACCTCGAGCGCCGTCGCATCTCGCTGTCGCTCAAGCAGGCCAACGAGGGCGTGGACCCGGAGTCGGACGACTTCGACCCCGCGCTCTACGGCATGGCCGCCGAGTACGACGAGCAGGGGAACTACAAGTACCCCGAGGGCTTCGACCCGGAGACCAACGAGTGGCTCGAGGGCTTCGAGGCGCAGCGCGAGGCCTGGGAGGCGGAGTACGCCAAGGCGCACGAGCGCTGGGAGGCGCACCGCAAGCAGGTCGCCGAGGCCGTCAAGGCCGACTTCGACGCCGCGTCGGGCGACTCGGGCTCCTCGAGCTCGTCGTCCTCGAGCAGCACGTCCTACTCGTCGGCCCCGGCCGCCGAGGCCACGGGCACGCTCGCGTCGGACGAGGCGCTCGCCGCGCTCCGCGAGAAGCTCACGGGCAACTGACCCGGCCGGCGGCCCCGCGCGGGACGCCACGCTGAGCAGACGAAGGCCCGCCACCCCTCGGGGTGGCGGGCCTTCGTCGTGCCCGGCACGTGCCCTGGCGCTCACAGCGCCGACCAGGTGGTCCTGGTCCGTCAGCGGCCGCGGACGAGCCGGGACCGCCTGGTCGACGGGCCGGGACCACCTGCTCGGCGGTCGGCCGTCAGGCGGTCGCCGTCGCCGGCTCGGGGGCCGTGGCAGCGGCCAGGACTGTGCTCGGTTCGCTGCCCGACGGCGCGGGTGAGTCGGCGAACTGCGTCCGGTAGAGCGCGGCGTAGCGGCCGCCGCGCGCGAGGAGCTCGGCGTGCGTGCCCGTCTCGACGACGCGGCCGGCGTCGAGGACGACGATGAGGTCGGCCTCCCGGACGGTCGAGAGCCGGTGCGCGATGACGAGCGACGTGCGCCCGCGCAGCGCCTCGGCGAGGGCCGCCTGGACCGCGGCCTCGGAGTCCGAGTCGAGGTGCGCGGTCGCCTCGTCGAGGACGACGAGCTGCGGGGCCTTGAGGAACACCCGGGCGATCGCGAGCCGCTGCCGCTCGCCGCCAGACATCCGGTAGCCGCGGTCGCCGACGACGGTGTCCATGCCGGACGGCAGGGCGGCGACGACGTCCCACACGTGCGCGCGGCGCAGCGCGGACTCGAGCTCGGCGTCCGTCGCGTCCGGCTTGGCGTACCGGAGGTTCTCGGCGATCGAGTCGTGGAAGAGGTGCGCCTCCTGCGTGACCACGCCGACGGCGTCGTGCAGGCTCTCCTGCGTGACGTCGCGCAGGTCGCGCCCGGCGATCCGCACGTGCCCGGAGGTCGGGTCGTACATGCGCGTGACGAGCTGCGACACGGTCGTCTTGCCTGCGCCGGACGAGCCGACGAGAGCGACCATCGCCCCCGCGGGGACCGAGAAGGTGACGTCGCGCAGGGTGTCGGTCGTGGGGTCGGTCCCCTCGACGGCGACGGACTCGAGCGAGGCGAGGGAGACCTCCGACGCGCTGGGGTAGCGGAACGTCACGCCGTCGAGCTCGAGGCTCGCCCCGTGCCGCTCGACGTCGTCGGCGAGGTCGTCGGCATCGGGTGCGTCGGTGACGGTGGGCTCGAGGTCGAGCACCTCGAGCACGCGCTCGAAGCTCACGAGCGCGGTCATGACGTCGACCTGGACGTTGGACATCGCGGTGAGCGGGCCGTAGAGGCGCCCGAGGTAGGCGGTGAGCGCGACGACGGTGCCGACCGTCAGCGTGCCCGAGATCGCCATGACGCCGCCGAGCCCGTAGACGATGGCGACGGCGACCGACGCGACGACGGTGAGGCCGACGCGGAAGACCGTGCCGTACATGGCCTGCTTCACGCCGATGTCACGGACGCGGCCGGCCTGGGCGGCGAACCGGGACGACTCGCGGGCCGGGTCGCCGAAGACCTTGACGAGGTGGGCGCCCGCGACGTTGAACCGCTCGTTCATGGTCTGCGCGGCCTCGGCGTTGAGCTCGTAGCTCTCGCGCGTGATCGCGGCGAGGCGCTTGCCGACCCAGCGGGCCGGGAGCACGAACGCGGGCAGCAGGGTCAGGGCGAGGAGCGTGAGCTGCCAGGACATGGAGAGCATCGCGGCGAGGACGAACACGACGGTGAGGAGGTTCGAGAAGACGTTCGAGAGCGTCGACGTGAACGCCTGCTGCGCGCCGAGGACGTCGCCGTTGAGGCGCTGCACGAGCGCACCGGTCCGGGTGCGGCTGAAGAAGGCGAGCGGCATGCGCTGCACGTGGTCGAAGACGGCCGTGCGCAGGTCGACGATGAGGCCCTCGCCGATGCGCGAGGAGAACCAGCGCTGGGCGACCCCGAGCGCGCCCGAGAGCACCGCCAGCCCGGCGGCGACGAGCGAGAGCGCGACGACGACGCCGACGTCGCCTGCCGTGATGCCGTCGTCGATGATGCGCTGGAACAGCAGCGGCGTGGCCGCGCCCGCCGCGGCGTCGACCGAGATGAGCACGAGGAACGCCGCGAGCTGGCGCCGGTAGGGCCGGGCGAACGTGAGGACGCGTCGGATCGTGCCGCGGTGCAGCCGACGGGACGCGACGGAGGAGTCCTGGCGGAACGAGCGCATGCCGCGCCCGCCGCCGGAGCCGGGGAGGGGTGAGGGGAAAGACATGGGGGCCTCCTGGGTGGGGGAGGGGCGGCGCGGTCGTCCGCGGCGGCATGGTCGTCCGCGGCGGCGGGCGCGGTCGTGCGACCGCTCGCGCGACAGCGATAGTGAGTTTAACTCACAATGAGTGTGCTCCACAAGACCCCGTCCGCCGGGTACGCTCGGCCTCGTGACGAGCGATGCGAGCGCGCGCCCCGCACGGGGCGCGGTGGGCGGCCCGACCTCCACGGACGAGGCGGGCGAGTTCCTCTCGCTCCTGCACGCGGCGCTCCGGAGCGTGCGCCGTGAGGCGAGCGAGCGCGCCGAGCCCGCCGGGACGACCCCCGGCCAGTACCGGATGCTGCGCTTCCTCGCCCGCTGCGACGAGCCCTGTCGGCTCGGCGCGGTCGCGTCCGCGCTGGACGTCGCGCCCCGGTCGGTGACGTCCAAGGTGGACGACGCCGAACGGGCCGGGCTCGTCCGGCGCACCCCCGACCCGCACGACCGGAGGGCGACGCTCGTCGCGCTCACCCCGCGGGGGCGGGAGGTCGTCGCGCAGGTGGGAGCGGAGCGGTCGTCGAGCGCCGGGACGCTCCTCGCGCGCCTCGACGCCGCCGAGCGCGCCGAGCTCCTGCGGCTCCTGCGCGCCGTCGCGGGCGAGCGACCGGACGGTGCGCACGCCGACCACCGGTCGGAGGGCGGCTCGGGAGAGCCGTCGGGCGCGCACGGCTGAGCCGCTCCGCGTGGTCGACCGTCCCGGCGCGAGGACGCCCACCGGCTGGCAGGATGGGGCGCATGTTTCGCATCGGCCTGACCGGAGGAATCGCGGCGGGGAAGTCCGTCGCGCTCGCACGCTTCGCCGAGCTCGGCGCCGTCGTCGTGGACTACGACGCGCTCTCGCGCGACGCGGTGGCGCCCGGGACGGTCGGCCTCGACGAGGTCGTCGAGGCGTTCGGGCCGGACGTCCTGGACGACGACGGCGCGCTCGACCGGGCCGCGCTCGGTCGGGTCGTGTTCGGCGACGCCGCCGCGCGCGAGCGTCTCAACGCGATCGTCCACCCGGAGGTGCGTCGGCTCGCGGCCGAGCGCGAGGCGGCCGCCGGCGCGGCCGACCCCCGGGCCGTCGTCGTGCACGACATCCCGCTCCTCGTCGAGACGGGTGACCCCGCCCGGTTCCACTGCGTCGTGGTCGTGCACACGCCCGTAGACGTGCGGGTGAGCCGGCTCGTCGAGGGACGCGGGCTGACCGAGGACGAGGCCCTCGCCCGCGTCGCCGCCCAGGCCGACGACGCGTCGCGCCTCGCCGCGGCGGACGTGACCCTCGACGGGTCCGGCTCCCCGGAGGCGCTGCGCGTGCAGGTCGACGAGCTGTGGGCACGCGTGCGCGCGGAGGTCGACGCCGAGGTCCAGGCCGAGATCGAGGAGCACGAGGCGTGACGGTCGTCGTCAGCGGGTTCGAGCCGTTCGACGGTGCCCTCGAGAACCCGTCGTGGGAGACCGCGGCGCGGCTCGCCGAGCGCGGGGAGGCGCTCGTCGGCGACCGGGTCGTCGCCGTCCGGCTGCCGGTGACGTTCGCCGGAGCGTGGCCGGTGCTCGACGCCGCGATCCGCGAGCACGACCCCGAGGTCGTCGTGGCGCTCGGCCTGGCGGGAGGTGCGTCGGGCGTGCGCCTCGAACGGGTCGCGGTCAACGTGCGCGACGCCCGGATCCCCGACAACGCGGGCGCGCAGCCCGTCGACCTGCCCGTCGCCGAGGGCGGGCCGGTCGGGTACTGGTCGACGCTCCCGCTCAAGGCGTCGCTCGCGGCGATCCGCGCGACGGGTGTTCCGGTGGCGGTGTCGAGCACCGCGGGGACCTATGTGTGCAACGACGTCTTCTACGCCCTCATGCATCACTGGGGTGCCGGGCCGGGTCGGCGCGCCGGCTTCGTCCACGTCCCCGGGGCCGACGTCGTCCCGATCGCGGACCAGGTCGCGGCCGTGGCCGCCGTCGTGCGGCACGCGCTCCTCGGTAGTCCCGAGCCGGCCCTCGCGGCCGGTTCGGAGAGCTGAGCCGAGCGCGGGGACGCCGAGGGCCCGGCAGGTCTCGCCTGCCGGGCCCTCGGTGCGTGCTCGTGGTCGAGGCGTCAGCTCGTCGCGCGCCGACGTGCCACGACGAGGATCGTCGCGCCCCCGGCGAGCAGCAGCGCAGCGACGACGGCCAGCACGACGACCGACGCGCCCGTCGTGGCGAGGCCGCTCTCGGGCGAGTCGTCGCCCTTCTCGGCGGACGCAGGGGTCGCGTCCGGGCTGGCGGCCGGGGTCTCGGCGGCCGGGGTCGCCTCCACCGTGGGCTCGCCCGGCTCCTCCGTGGACGGGGTCTCCTCGGTCGTCGGCGGCGTGGTCACGCCCTCGCCCGGGTTCGGGCCTTCCGGCGACGGCTCGGGCTCGGGCTCCTCGACGAACGGCGTCGACTCGCACGGGCCGGCGAACGGGTAGTTGTGGTGCTCGATCCCGGCGCCACCGGTGTAGGAGACGGCGCCGTTCGACAGGATGCGCCCGTTGGTCGAGGTCGCCAGCGTGAGGGTCGCGTCCGTGCGCGGGACGACGATCGTTCCGGGGAACTGGTCGTTCGTGCCGAGCGTCACCCGGGTCGCGTCCGGGAAGCTCCACAGGAAGTGCGCCGACAGGTGCTGGGCGGTCTGGTAGACGCGCACGCCGCCGTACTCGACGTGCTGCAGCCGCGACACGTCCACGGAGGTGCCGGTGACGGTGAGGAGCACCGGCCCCGTCCCGGTGACGTACAGCGCGGTGAGAGTCGATGCCTGGTCGGCCGTGAGCGTGTACCGCGCTCCGGCCTCGACCGTCAGCACCCCGCCCTCGGGCGCGGCGGCGACGGCGCCGTCGGCGGCGTCGGCCGCGATGCCCGTGACGAGCCCGGGGAGCGCGACGTAGGGACGCAGCGCAACGTCGCGGCCCACGCCCTGCGTGACCGTGCCCGGACGGCCGGGCGCGTTGCGGCTCTCGGTGCTCGGGGTCGCGCCGGTGATCTTCCCGCCGACGACGACGTTGCCACCGCTCGAGGCGTGGAAGCCGACCTGGGTGTTCGTCGCGGTCGCGAGGTCGCCGCCGACGACGAGCATGTCGGTCCCGCCGGCCGGGGTGATCGCCGAGCCGCCGCCCCCTGCGGTCCCGACGTTGAGGCTCCCGGCTCCGGAGAGGTCGGCGTCCCCGCCCACGACGACGCGGCCCTCGAGCTCGGTCGCGGTCGTGACGGTGAGCCCGCCGCCCGCCCAGATACCGACGCCCGCGTCCTCCACGGCGGTGAGCTCGTAGACGTCGACCGGTCGCGTGGACGGGTCCGCGGTGCAGACGTCGTCGGCGGTGACCTCCGGCGTGGTGGCCAGCGGCGCGGCGGTCGCCGGCGCGGCGAGGCCGACGGTCGTCAGGGCGAGGGCGGTGAGTGCGAGCAGGGGGATTCCGCGGGGGCGCGCGGGGTGAAGGCGCATGGTGTCGGCTCCAGGTCGAGGGTTCGCTAGCGGCGCTGACTTACTGCGCACGGACTCCGCCGCCCGTGGTCCGTGCTGTCGTGCTGCTCCACGGGCGTCGGGGAGCGCGGCAGGGTCGAGGCGACCCTAGAGGTTGCGAATGACACCTTCCAAATTACGTCGGGGTGATTTCCCGGAACGACTCCTCCAGGGGGCGCCGACCGCGCACGGAGGGGTCCGTGTGGGTGGGTCGACGTACCGTGGAGGCATGCGTCCCGTGACCGATCTCCAGCGTGCGACCACCCCGTTCGAGGTCATCTCCGAGTACCAGCCGTCGGGCGACCAGCCCACGGCGATCGCTGACCTCGCGCAGCGCATCCGCGCGGGGGAGAAGGACGTCGTGCTCCTCGGCGCCACCGGCACGGGCAAGTCGGCGACGACGGCGTGGCTCATCGAGGAGCTGCAGCGCCCGACGCTGGTCATGGCGCCGAACAAGACGCTCGCCGCGCAGCTCGCGACGGAGTTCCGGGAGCTGCTGCCGCACAACGCGGTCGAGTACTTCGTCTCGTACTACGACTACTACCAGCCCGAGGCGTACATCGCGCAGACGGACACCTACATCGAGAAGGACTCGTCCATCAACGACGAGGTCGAGCGGCTGCGGCACTCCGCCACGAGCTCCCTGCTCACCCGTCGCGACGTCGTCGTGGTCGCCTCCGTGTCGTGCATCTACGGTCTCGGCACGCCGCAGGAGTACGTCGACCGGATGGTCCGGCTCGACGTCGGCATGCAGGTCGAGCGCGACGACCTGCTGCGGCAGTTCGTGACGATGCAGTACACGCGCAACGACATGGCGTTCACGCGCGGCACGTTCCGGGTGCGCGGTGACACGGTCGAGATCATCCCGGTGTACGAGGAGCTCGCGGTCCGCATCGAGTTCTTCGGCGACGAGATCGAGAGCATCCAGACCCTGCACCCGCTCACGGGCGACGTGATCCGGTCCGAGCCGAGCATCCACGTGTTCCCGGCCACGCACTACGTCGCCGGGCCGGAGCGCATGGAGCGCGCGATCTCCTCGATCGAGGCCGAGCTCGCCGAGCGGCTCGACGAGCTCGAGCGGCAGAACAAGCTGCTCGAGGCACAGCGGCTGCGCATGCGTACCACCTACGACATCGAGATGATGCGCCAGATCGGCACCGCGTCCGGGATCGAGAACTACTCGCGGCACATCGACGGCCGCGAGGCAGGCTCGGCGCCGAACACGCTGCTCGACTACTTCCCGGAGGACTTCCTCCTCGTCATCGACGAGTCGCACGTGACCGTGCCGCAGATCGGCGCCATGTTCGAGGGCGACATGTCGCGCAAGCGCAGCCTCGTCGACCACGGGTTCCGGCTGCCGAGCGCGATGGACAACCGGCCGCTGCGCTGGGAGGAGTTCGTCGAGCGCATCGGCCAGACCGTGTACCTGTCGGCGACGCCCGGCGACTACGAGCTCTCGATGGCCGACGGCGTCGTCGAGCAGATCATCCGGCCGACCGGCCTGGTCGACCCGGAGGTGCTCGTCAAGCCCACCACGGGGCAGATCGACGACCTGCTGCACGAGATCCGCGAGCGGGTCGAGCGGAACGAGCGCGTCCTCGTCACGACGCTCACCAAGAAGATGGCGGAGGACCTCACGGACTACCTGCTCGAGAAGGACGTGCGGGTCCGGTACCTGCACTCGGAGGTCGACACGCTGCGGCGCGTGGAGCTCCTGCGCGAGCTGCGCCTCGGCGAGTACGACGTCCTCGTCGGCATCAACCTGCTGCGCGAGGGCCTCGACCTGCCCGAGGTGTCGCTCGTCGCGATCCTCGACGCCGACAAGGAGGGCTTCCTGCGGTCGCCCAAGTCGCTCATCCAGACGATCGGCCGCGCGGCCCGCAACGTCTCGGGCCAGGTGCACATGTACGCGGACAAGATCACGCCGGCGATGGCGGCGGCGATCGAGGAGACCGAGCGGCGCCGCGAGCGGCAGATCGCGTACAACACGGAGCACGGGGTCGATCCGACGCCGCTGCGCAAGCGGATCTCCGACGTGACCGACATGCTCGCGCGCGAGGACGTCGACACGGCCGAGCTGCTCGCGGGCGGGTACCGACAGCCGGGCAAGGGCGCGAAGGGCAGGGCGCCGGTGCCGGGAGCGCCCAAGGAGGGCGCGTCGTCGGGCAACCGGCTCGCCGGCGCGGCGGCGAGCGACCTCGCCGAGCTCATCCAGGAGCTCAGCGACCAGATGCACGCGGCCGCGGGCGAGCTGCAGTTCGAGCTCGCCGCCCGGCTGCGCGACGAGATCTCGGGGCTCAAGAAGGAGCTGCGGCAGATGCAGGCCGCGACGGCCTGACGCGGAGGCCCGGACGGTCGTCGGGCGCGCTCTGCCTCCAGCGACCTGCCCGGGACCGAGCGGTCGGCCGGGGCCGAGGAACATCTCGCCCGCGCGTCAGGTTGTCCCGTGCAGAGGGGCGATGGCCTATGCTGGCTCCTCGTTGAAGGGGAGTATTCCTCCGCGGTGATGTCGTCATCACGGCCGGCGCAGTCGTCGGCCCGGTGTCACCGGTCCCACTACCACCAGCCCGCGTCCCGTGCGGGTGCGGGTGGCGGTGCGTGGCGGAAGAGACCTTCGGTACACAGTGCTCCCCACGTACCGGAGGAATCTTCATGGATGTGCCCGTCTGGGTCTGGCTCGTCACCGTCGGCGTGATCCTCGCGATGCTCGCCGTCGACTACGTGGGGCACGTGCGCACGCCCCACGCCCCGAGCCTGCGCGAGGCCACGTGGTGGTCCGCGGGCTACGTCGCCGTCGCGGTGGCCTTCGGCGGCATCGTCTGGGCCGTCTGGGGCTCGACGTACGGCGGCGAGTACTTCGCCGGCTACATCACCGAGAAGAGCCTGTCGGTCGACAACCTCTTCGTGTTCGTCCTCATCATGACGAGCTTCCGCGTCCCGCGGCTCTACCAGCAGAAGGTGCTGCTCATCGGCATCACGATCGCGCTGGTCCTGCGGACGATCTTCATCTTCCTCGGCGCGGCCCTCATCGAGAACTTCAGCTGGGTCTTCTACGTCTTCGGCGCGTTCCTGCTGTACACCGCGTGGACGCAGGTCAAGGCCGGCTCCGGCCACGACGAGGAGTTCCACGAGAACGGCGCGCTGCGGCTGACCCGCCGCCTGTTCCCGACGACGGAGACGTACGTCGAGGACAAGATGACGACGAGGATCGACGGGAAGCGCTACATCACCCCGATGCTCATCGTGATGATCGCGATCGGCAGCGCGGACCTGCTCTTCGCGGTCGACTCGATCCCCGCGATCTTCGGCCTCACGCAGGAGACCTTCCTCGTGTTCGCCGCCAACGCGTTCTCGCTGCTCGGCCTGCGCCAGCTCTACTTCCTCATCGACGGCCTCCTCGACCGCCTCGTCTACCTCGCGTACGGCCTCGCGGCGATCCTCGGCTTCATCGGCGTCAAGCTGCTCATCCACGCGCTGCACAAGAACGAGGTGCCGTTCATCAACGGCGGTGAGCACATCACCGCCGTCCCGGAGATCTCGACGGCGCTGTCGCTCGGGTTCATCGTCGTCGTGCTCACGATCACCACGGTCGCGAGCCTCGCCAAGGACCGCGCCGACCGTCGGCGCTCCGTCGAGAGCTCGGAGGGCTCACGCTGATGGTTCACGAGCTTCCCGTCTGGTTCGAGTGGGCGTCGCTCTCGGCGCTCGCGGTGCTGCTCCTCGTCGACCTGTTCGTCGTGGGGCGCCGCCCGCACGTCCCCTCGATGCGCGAGAGCGCGCTGTGGGTCGGCTTCTACGTCGCGCTCGCCCTCGTCTTCGGGGCGATCGTGGGCGCGGTCGGCGGGGCGGCACCGGCCGGGGAGTTCTACGCGGGCTGGCTCACGGAGTACAGCCTCTCCGTGGACAACCTCTTCGTGTTCGTCATCATCATGGCGAGGTTCGCGGTCCCGCGGGACCAGCAGCAGCGCGTGCTGATGGTCGGCATCATCGTCGCGCTCGTCCTGCGCGGGGCGTTCATCCTCGCGGGTGCGGCGATCATCGCCCAGTTCGTGTGGGTGTTCTACCTGTTCGGCGCGTTCCTCATCTACACGGCCGTCAAGCTCGTGGCCGGCGGGGACGAGCCCGAGGAGTACCACGAGAACCGCGCCGTCCGGACCCTGCGGCGGGTCCTGCCGCTGGGCACGCAGTACGACGGCGGCCGGCTGCGCACGGTCGAGGACGGCAAGCGGGTCTTCACGCCGCTGGTCATCGTGTTCCTCGCGATCGGCAGCACCGACCTGCTCTTCGCGTTCGACTCGATCCCCGCGATCTTCGGGCTCACCCAGGACCCGTTCATCGTCTTCACGACGAACGTCTTCGCGCTGATGGGCCTGCGCCAGCTCTACTTCCTCCTGGGCGGCCTGCTCGAGCGCCTCGTCTACCTGCCGATCGGTCTGGCGGTGATCCTCGGGTTCATCGGCGTGAAGCTGATCCTCGAGGCGCTGCACGAGAACACGCTGCCGTTCATCAACGGCGGGGAGCACCTCGACGCCGTCCCGACGGTCCCGATCTGGCTGTCGCTGGTCGTGATCATCGGCGCGCTCGCCGTCACGACGGTCGCGAGCCTCCTGCGCACGCGGGCGCTGCACGCCCAGGACGACTCCGAGGTGGCCGCGACGCGCGGCGCTGCCGCCGTCGTGGAGGACGCGGTCCAGGAGCCCGAGGGGGAGTCGGTGGACGGGGGCGCGCCGGTCGGCGAGACACCGCCATGGGGCACGGGCCCGCAGGACGGCACCGGGCGATAGCGCGTGCCCGACGAGCCGCGGAGCGAGACGGTGCCGGCCCGGACCGACGGGTCCCGCGCTGCCCGCCTGGCCCGGCACGCGGCGGTCAGCACGGCGCTGTCGCTGCACAGCGACCGCCGGCTCCGCGAGCTCGTGGACGCCGCCCCGCGGGTCGGTGCGGGCATCGGCGGCGAGACGTCGTCGCTCGACGTCGACGGCATTCCGGTGTTCGTCAAGCGGGTGCGCCTGAGCGACCTCGAGCGCCGGGCGGACAACGTCCGCTCCACGGCGAACCTGTTCGACCTCCCCACCTACTGCCACTACGGGGTCGGCACCATCGGCGCCCCGGGCTTCGGTGCCTGGCGGGAGCTGGCCGTGCACGTCATGACGACGGGCTGGGTGATCGCGGGGGAGCACGAGGGCTTTCCCCTGATGCACCACTGGCGAGTGCTGCCCGACGGGGGCCGGCCCCTGCCCGACGAGCTGGCCGACGTCGAGCGCGCCGTCGAGTACTGGGGCGGCGGCACGGCGGTGCGCCGCCGGATCGAGGCCCTGCGGGACTCCTCGGCGAGCATCGTGCTGTTCCTGGAACACGTCCCGCAGACGCTGCACGACTGGCTCGGCGTCCAGGTCGGGGCCGGCGGCGAGACCGCCGAGCGGGCCTGTGCGCTCGTGGAGGACGGGCTGCGCGACGGGATCGCGTTCATGAGGTCACGTGGCCTGCTGCACTTCGACGCGCACTTCGAGAACGTCCTGACCGACGGCGAGCGGCTCTACTTCGCCGACTTCGGCCTCGCCATCTCCTCGGGTTTCGACCTCTCGCCCGACGAGGTCGACTTCGTCGCCGCGCACCAGGACTACGACGACTGCTACGGCGTCACGCACCTGGTGAGCTGGCTGTCCGTCGCCCTGTTCGGGTGCGGGCCCGAGGAGCGCCGTGCGCTGGTGCGCTCCTGGGCTCAGGGCAGCCCGCCGACCGACGTCTCGGCGGGGGTCGCCGCGACGCTGGTGCGACACGCCCCGGTCGCGGCGGTGGTGGGGGACTTCTACCGCGCGTTCCAGCGGGAGAGCCGTGCGACGCCGTACCCCTGGGAGGCGGTCGACCGGCTCGGTCGCGCCGACCGCGGGCCCGGCCGGGCCGGCGCTCGGTAGACCGACCCCGAAGACGGCTCGCCGTCACGCAGGCGGGATCGCTCCGGGCGGGCCGTGCCTCGTCAGGCGCGGTCGGCCCAGTCGCCGATGACCGGGGCCCACGGGCGCACCGTGCGTTCGGCGACGAGGCCGGCGCGTCCGAACGGGTCCTCGTCGAGGACCGCGGCGACGGCGTCGGGCGTCTCTCCGTCGAGGACGAGCAGCGCCCCGGCGGGAGCTCCCTCGTGCGCGGGCAGCGGGCCGGACGCCAGGAGCGTGCCCCGGGCGTAGAGGTCGCCCAGGAACGCGCGGTGCTCCGGACGCAGGGCGTCGAGCTCGGGGGCGCGGTCGGCGTAGACGTAGGTGACGGCGTGGATCGGCATGCCGTGAGTGAACCAGACCCGCCCGACGGCGCGCGGTCGGGGTCCGCGCCTCGGTCGTCACCGCGGTGGCGACCCGGGCTGGTCAGCCCTCCGCTACCAGCCGCGCTCGCGCCACTCGTCCAGGTGCGGTCGCTCGGCGCCGAGGGTCGTGTCCGCGCCGTGGCCGGGGTAGACCCACGTCGCGTCGTCGTACCGGTCGAAGACGCGCTCCGTGACGTCCGCGAAGAGCCGCTCGAAGCGCGCGGGTTCGTGCCCCGTGCTCCCGACCCCGCCCGGGAACAGCGAGTCGCCCGTGAACAGGTGCACCCGGCCCGCGACGGCCTCCGGCGCGCGCACCTCGGCGGGCTCGCGATAGGCGAGCGCGACCGACCCCGGCGTGTGGCCCCGCAGCGCGACGACCTCGAGCACGACGTCCCCGGCGCGGACGAGGTCCCCGTGGCGGAGGCGCCGCACCACGTGCACGTCGGCGGCCTCCGCGACGGCGTCGGCGTCGGGACCACCGACGGCCGTCGTCGCCCCCGTGACGGCGACGATCGACGCGAGGGCGCGCAGGTGGTCCAGGTGGCGGTGCGTCGTGACGACGACGTCGAGGCGCGCGGTCGGTGACCCCTCGCGGACGAGCGCGAGGACGTCGTCGGGCGCGTCGGCCGCGTCGATCAGGACCTGGGCGCCCGTGCGCCGGCACGTGAGGAGGTAGACGTCGTTGGCGAGCGGCCCGACGGCGAGCTTGCGGATCTCGACCTCGTCGAGACGGCGCACGTCGGCGGGCCCGCCCACCACGACCTGTCCCGTGTACGTCATGCGGTCAGTCTGCCTCGCCCGCCGGGCGCGGGCGGGCCACGGTGAGCGTTCGTCGGAGGACGCGCGAAGGTGACGTCGAACACCTGTGCGAATGTGGGTGGTCGGTCGTACGATGCTGCGGTGAGCAATCGCCTCGTCATCTCCGGTGCCCGCGAGCACAACCTCCGCAACGTCGACCTCGACCTCCCGCGGGACAAGCTCATCGTCTTCACGGGGCTCTCCGGCTCGGGCAAGTCCTCGCTCGCGTTCGACACCATCTTCGCGGAGGGGCAGCGCCGTTACGTCGAGTCGCTGTCCGCGTACGCGCGCCAGTTCCTCGGGCAGATGGACAAGCCCGACGTCGACTTCATCGAGGGCCTGTCGCCCGCGGTGTCGATCGACCAGAAGTCCACGAACCGCAACCCGCGCTCGACCGTCGGCACGATCACCGAGGTCTACGACTACCTCCGCCTGCTCTTCTCGCGCGCCGGGACGCAGCACTGCCCCGTGTGCGGCGAGCGCGTGACCGCGCAGACCCCGCAGCAGATCGTGGACCGGCTCCTCGAGCTGCCGGAGGGCACGCGGTACCAGGTGCTCGCGCCGGTGGTGCGCGGGCGCAAGGGCGAGTACTCCGAGCTCTTCAAGGAGCTCCAGACCAAGGGCTTCGCGCGCGCCCGCGTCGACGGCGAGGTACGCACGCTCACCGACGTCCCGGCGCTCGAGAAGAAGCTCAAGCACGACATCGAGGTCGTCGTCGACCGCCTCGTGGCACGCGAGGGCGTGCAGCGCCGGCTCACCGACTCGGTCGAGACCGCGCTCGGGCTCGCGGGCGGGCTCGTCGTCGTCGAGCTCGTCGACGCCGACGCGGACGACCCGGCGCGCGAGCGCCGCTTCTCCGAGAAGCGCGCGTGCCCCAACGACCACGAGCTCGCGCTGGACGAGATCGAGCCGCGCACGTTCTCCTTCAACGCGCCCTACGGCGCGTGCCCCGAGTGCACGGGCATCGGCTTCCGCCTCGAGGTCGACCCCGACCTCGTGGTGCCGGACGTCGAGAAGTCGCTGAGCGAGGGCGCGGTCGCGCCGTGGGCGCAGATCTCCTCGGAGTACTTCGAGCGGGTGCTCACGGCGCTCGCGGACGACCTCGGGTTCTCCATGGACACGCCGTGGCGGGCGCTGCCCGAGCGCGCGAAGAAGGCGGTCCTGCACGGGCAGAACCACCAGGTCCACGTCCGGTACAAGAACCGCTGGGGCCGCGAGCGGCAGTACTCGACCGGGTTCGAGGGCGTCATCACGTTCCTCGAGCGCCGGCACACCGAGACCGAGTCGGACTGGTCCAAGGAGAAGTACGAGGCCTTCATGCGCGAGGTCCCGTGCCCGGTGTGCCGGGGTGCGCGCCTCAAGCCCGAGGTCCTCGCCGTCAAGGTCGGCGGCAAGTCGATCTGGGACGTGTGCCGTCTCCCGCTGCGCGAGGCCGCGGCGTTCCTCGGCTCGCTCGAGCTCGGCGCGCGCGAGCGCGCCATCGCGACGGAGGTCCTCAAGGAGATCGACGCGCGCCTCGGGTTCCTGCTCGACGTCGGCCTCGACTACCTCTCGCTCGAGCGACCGGCCGCGACGCTCTCCGGCGGCGAGGCGCAGCGCATCCGGCTCGCGACGCAGATCGGCTCGGGCCTGGTCGGCGTCCTCTACGTCCTCGACGAGCCGAGCATCGGCCTGCACCAGCGCGACAACCGCCGGCTCATCGAGACCCTCACGCGCCTGCGCGACCTCGGGAACACGCTCATCGTCGTCGAGCACGACGAGGACACCATCCGGACCGCGGACTGGGTCGTCGACATCGGCCCGGGCGCGGGCGAGCACGGCGGACGCGTCGTGCACTCGGGCGACTACGCCGGTCTGCTGGAGGCGCCGGAGTCGGTCACGGGCGCCTACCTCGCGGGCCGTCGCAGCATCCCGCTCCCGGCCGAGCGTCGCCCGACCGACCCGGGCCGTCAGGTCACGGTCGTGGGCGCGCGCGAGCACAACCTCACGGGCATCGACGTGAGCTTCCCGCTCGGGACGCTCACCGCCGTGACGGGGGTGTCGGGGTCGGGCAAGTCGACGCTCGTGAACTCGATCCTCTACACGGTCCTCGCCAACGAGCTCAACGGCGCGCGTCAGGTCGCGGGCCGGCACACGCGCGTCACGGGCCTGGACCACCTCGACAAGGTCGTGCACGTGGACCAGGGGCCGATCGGGCGCACGCCGCGGTCGAACCCGGCGACGTACACGGGGGTATGGGACCACGTGCGCAAGCTCTTCGCGGAGACCACCGAGGCCAAGGTGCGCGGGTACACGCCGGGCCGCTTCTCCTTCAACGTCAAGGGCGGCCGCTGCGAGGCGTGCTCGGGCGACGGCACGCTGAAGATCGAGATGAACTTCCTCCCGGACGTCTACGTGCCGTGCGAGGTCTGCCACGGCGCGCGCTACAACCGCGAGACGCTCGAGGTGCACTTCAAGGGCAAGACGGTGGCCGACGTCCTCGACATGCCGATCGAGGAGGCGTCGGAGTTCTTCGCGGCCGTCCCGGCGATCTCGCGGCACCTCAAGACGCTCGTCGAGGTCGGCCTCGGGTACGTCCGCCTCGGGCAGCCCGCCCCGACGCTCTCGGGTGGCGAGGCGCAGCGCGTGAAGCTCGCGAGCGAGCTGCAGAAGCGCTCGACCGGGCGCACGATCTACGTGCTCGACGAGCCGACGACGGGCCTGCACTTCGAGGACATCCGCAAGCTGCTCGGCGTGCTGCAGTCGCTCGTCGACAAGGGCAACAGCGTCCTCGTCATCGAGCACAACCTCGACGTCATCAAGAGCGCCGACTGGGTCGTCGACATGGGCCCGGAGGGTGGTTCGGGGGGCGGCAAGGTCGTGGCGCAGGGCACGCCCGAGCAGGTCGCGCGCGTCGAGGCGAGCCACACCGGCCGCTTCCTCGCGGAGATCCTCGACCAGCACGACCCCGTGCCGGTCGGTGCGCCGACGAAGCCCGGTGCGGCGCCGGCGCCCGCCGCGAAGGGAGCCAAGGGTCGTTCGGCCAAGGCCCGCCGGGCGACCGACGAGGGCACGACCCGCCCGCGCCGCAAGGCGTCCGCGGCCTAGCCGAGAGCCGACGCGGTGCGCCGGCATGCTGCCCTGGCGTGACCTCGCGGCGACGCGTCCTCGACGCGCCGCCGCGGGTGTCGAGGGCCGCGGGCGGGCCGCTCAGGCGGCGGCCCGGCGCGGAGGAGCCGGCTCGACGAGCACGCGGAAGTTCACCGAGCGTGCGATGAAGCAGTGGTCGTGCGCGCGCTGGTGGAGCGCGGCCAGCGACTCCTCGTCGGTCCCCGGGCCGTCGTCGACCACGACGCGGGGGTGCAGCGTGACGTCCGTGAACTGCCCCTCGCCGCCGGACTCGACGCGCATCGTGCCGGTGACGTCGTCCACGTACTCCCGCACGACGACGCCCGCCGCCGCGGCGAGGTGGAGGAACCACAGCATGTGGCACTGCGAGAGGCTCACGACGAACAGCTCCTCGGGGCTGTAGCGCGTCGGGTCGCCCCGGAACGCCGGGTCCGCGGACCCGGGCAGCGGCGGCCTCCCCTCGAGCAGGACGTCGTGGTCCCGGCCGTAGGCCGTGTAGGAGGCGGTGCCCCTGTCGCCCGCACCCGTCCAGCGGACCGTCGCGGCGTACCCGTGCTGTGCGCTCATGGCCGCCACCCTAGCGGGCGGTGGTGCAGGTCACACCACGTCTTCGCCGGGCCGCCGCGGCCCGCGCACGTCCCCTGCCACCGCGCCGTCGGTGGCCTGACCTAGGCTGGAGAACATGGCTGATCCCGCGACGTACCGCCCGGCGCCGGGGGAGATCCCCACCTCGCCAGGCGTCTACCGGTTCCGCGACGACCACGGGCGCGTGATCTACGTCGGCAAGGCCAAGAACCTGCGCGCGCGCCTGTCGAACTACTTCCAGGACGTCGCGAACCTGCACCACCGCACCCAGACGATGGTGACGACCGCGGCGTCCGTCGAGTGGACCGTCGTGGGCACCGAGGTCGAGGCTCTCGCGCTCGAGTACTCCTGGATCAAGGAGTTCGACCCGCGGTTCAACGTCAAGTACCGCGACGACAAGTCCTACCCGTACCTCGCGGTGACGATGGGGGAGGAGTTCCCCCGCGCCCAGGTCATGCGCGGCGCCAAGCGACCCGGCACCCGGTACTTCGGCCCCTACGGGCACGCGTGGGCGATCCGCGAGACGCTCGACCTCCTGCTGCGCGTCTTCCCGGTGCGCACCTGCTCGGCGGGCGTGTTCAAGCGAGCCCACCAGACGGGCCGCCCGTGCCTCCTGGGGTACATCGACAAGTGCTCGGCCCCGTGCGTCGGGCGCATCACGCCCGAGGACCACCGGGCGCTCGCCGAGGACTTCTGCGACTTCATGGCGGGTGACACGCAGCGCTTCGTGCGGCGACTCGAGCGCAAGATGAACGAGGCCGCCGCCGCGATGGAGTACGAGGCCGCGGCGCGCCTGCGCGACGACATCGTCGCGCTCCAGCGCGCGACCGAGAAGAACGCGGTGGTGCTCGGCGACGGCACCGACGCGGACGTGTTCGCGCTCGTCGGCGACGAGCTCGAGGCGGCCGTCCAGGTGTTCCACGTGCGCGGCGGGCGGATCCGCGGCCAGCGCGGCTGGATCGTCGAGAAGGTCGAGGACGTGACCGACGCGGAGCTGGTCGAGCACCTGCTCCAGCAGGTCTACGGCGCGGCCGAGGAGGCCGCGGCGGCCGACCCGGGGACCGGCCAGGGCCGGGCCGGCGTGCGCGACGTCGTCCCGCGCGAGGTGCTCGTCCCCGTCCTGCCGCCGGACACCGCGCAGGTCACGACGTGGCTCTCCGGCCTGCGGGGCGCGCGCGTCGACGTGCGCGTGCCGCAGCGTGGCGACAAGAAGGAGCTCGCCGCGACCGTGCGGGCGAACGCGGAGCACGCGCTCGCCCTGCACCGCACGCGCCGCGCGGGCGACCTCACGACGCGCAGCCAGGCGCTGCGCGAGATCCAGGAGGCGCTCGACCTCGACACCGCCCCGCTGCGGATCGAGTGCTACGACGTCTCCCACAACCAGGGCACCTACCAGGTCGCGTCGATGGTCGTGTTCGAGGACGGGCTCGCGCGCAAGAGCGAGTACCGGCACTTCACCGTGCGCGGGCCCGACGGCGACGGGGCCGCGGACGACACCGCGGCGATGTACGAGGTCATCACGCGCCGGTTCAAGCGCTACCTGTCCGACCGCTCGCGCTCGGGCGAGGTCGAGCTGGACCTCGAGGCCGACGACGTCGCGACCGGGTCCGACGCCGCGGGCCGCCGCGCGGAGCGGGCCGCGGAGGCCGCGGGGTACGTGCCGCGCAGCGGCGAGGTCGACGCCGACGCCCCCGTGGACCGGCGGGCCCGGTTCGCCTACCCGCCGAACCTCGTCGTGGTCGACGGCGGCCCGCCGCAGGTGGCGGCCGCCGCGCGGGCGCTGGCCGACCTCGGGATCGACGACGTCGCGCTCTGCGGCCTTGCCAAGCGGCTCGAGGAGGTGTGGGTCCCGGGGGACGACTACCCCGTGATCCTCCAGCGCTCGTCGGAGGGCCTCTACCTGCTGCAGCGCGTGCGTGACGAGGCGCACCGGTTCGCCATCGCCCAGCACCGGAGGCAGCGCAGCAAGGGCATGACGGCGTCCGCGCTCGACGACGTCCCCGGCCTCGGGCCGGCGCGGCGCACCGCGCTCCTCAAGCACTTCGGCTCGCTCAAGCGCCTCCGGGCGGCGAGCGTCGAGGAGATCGCGACGGTGCGGGGCATGGGCGAGCGCACGGCGCGTGCCGTCGTCGCCGCCCTGGGCGGAGCCGCCGAGCCGTCCCCGGGCGCGACCCCGGCGGAGCGGGCGCCCGCCGAGGGCGACGCGCGCCCGGACCCCGTGCAGGACGGCGTGGAGGACGGCGCGCAGGACACTCCGGTGGGCGACGGGGCCGCGGCCCGGGCGTGAGCGGCTGGCATGCTGGTGCCATGACCTCGGAGCCGACCCCGGACCTCAGCCCGCAGGGGCCGCCCGCCCGCGTGCCGGAGCCCTCGCCGACCACCGTCCCGAGCGGGATCCCCGCGATCGAGGCGGCGACCCACCCCCCGGAGGCGCGCGAGGCCGAGGTGCTGATCATCACCGGCATGTCGGGCGCGGGCCGCACACGGGCGGCCGCCGTGCTCGAGGACCTCGACTGGTACGTCGTCGACAACCTGCCGCCGCGCATGATCGTCCCGCTCGTGGACCTCATGACCCGGTCGGGCTCGACGCTCGAGCGCATCGCGGCGGTCGTCGACGTGCGCGGGCGCGAGTTCTTCACCGACCTCGTCGAGGTGCTCGACCACCTCCGCCAGAGCGGGGTGTTCTACCGCATCCTGTTCCTCGACGCGTCCGACGAGGTGCTCGTGCGCCGGTACGAGCAGGTCCGGCGACCGCACCCGCTGCAGGGGGAGGGGCGCATCCTCGACGGCCTTGCCGAGGAGCGACGCCTGCTCGCGAGCCTCGAGGAGCGGTCCGACGTCGTCATCGACACGTCCGAGCTCACCGTGCACGACCTCGCGCGCGAGGTGCGGGCCGCCGTCGCCGACGGCACCCCCGAGACGCTGCGCATCAACGTCGTCTCGTTCGGGTTCAAGTACGGGCTGCCGCTCGACGCGGACCACGTGGTCGACGTGCGGTTCCTCGCGAACCCGTATTGGATCACCGAGCTGCGCCACCTCACCGGGCGCGACGCCCCGGTGCGCGACTACGTGCTCGGGCGTCCCGGCGCGCTCGAGTTCGTCGACCGGTACGTGAGCGCCCTCGAGCCGGTCCTGGCCGGGTACCTGGGCGAGGAGAAGCGCTACGTGACGATCGCCGTCGGCTGCACCGGGGGCAAGCACCGCTCCGTCGCGATCAGCGAGGCGATCGCCGCACGCCTGCGCGCCCAGGGACAGCGCGTCATCGTGACCGCCCGCGACCTCGGCAAGGAGTGACCGGTGGTCGCCAAGCGCAACCCCGCCGTCGTCGCCCTGGGCGGCGGCCACGGCCTGTCCGCGAGCCTCTCCGCGCTGCGCCTCATGTCCGACCGGCTCACGGCCGTCGTGACGGTGGCCGACGACGGCGGGTCGTCCGGGCGTCTGCGCTCCGAGCTCGGCGTCCTGCCCCCGGGGGACCTGCGCATGGCGCTCGCGGCCCTGTGCGACGACTCGGAGTGGGGCCGCACGTGGAGCGCGCTCCTGCAGCACCGGTTCACGTCCGAGGGCGACCTCGACAACCATGCCGTGGGAAACCTGCTCATCGTCGCGCTGTGGGAGCTCCTCGACGACCCGGTCGCCGGGCTCGACTGGGTGGGCAAGCTGCTCGGCGCTCGCGGGCGCGTGCTGCCCATGGCGGCGGTGCCCCTCGGGATCGAGGCCGACGTGCGGACCGGCGACCGGCTCGAGACCGTCGTCGGGCAGAGCCACGTCGCCGTCACCCACGGCCGCATCGAGCAGCTCCGGCTCGTGCCCGCGGACCCGCCCGCGTGCACCGAGGCGGTCCAGGCCGTCGAGGAGGCGGACTGGGTCGTGCTCGGGCCGGGGTCGTGGTTCTCGTCGGTGATGCCGCATCTGCTCGTGCCCGACCTCGCGCGCGCCCTGCACGAGACCAGCGCGCGACGCTGCGTCACCCTCAACCTGTCGAGCGAGACGGGGGAGACGTACGGGCTCTCCGCCACCGACCACCTCGAGGCCCTGCACAAGCACGCACCCGGTCTCCGGATCGATGCCGTCGTCGCGGACCCGTCCGCCGTCGAGGACACCGAGCAGCTCGCGGAGGCCGCGGCGCGCATGGGCGCCCGGCTCCTCCTGCGGCAGGTGCGGCGCGGGGACGGCACGGCGCGCCACGACGCGCTGCGCCTGGCGGCGGCCTACCGGGACGTGTTCGACGACTTCCTCGGCGACGTCGGCTCGCCCGCCCGCTGATCCGCGCGCCGCGGCGCAGGGCCCCCGGGGGTGCCCGGCCCGCCGCCGCGACGCGTCGGCATCGGTGGCAGGATGTCCCGCATGGCGCTCACGGCACAGGTGAAGGACGAGCTGGCTCGACTGCGGGTGGACAAGACCTCGTGCCGCAAGGCGGAGGTCTCGGCGATGCTCCGGTTCTCGGGCGGGCTGCACCTCATCTCGGGCCGCGTCGTCATCGAGGCCGAGCTCGACACCGCGATCGCGGCGCGCCGCCTGCGCGAGACGATCGCGGACGTCTACGGGCACACGAGCGAGCTGATCGTCGTCTCGGCGGGTGGTCTGCGCAAGAGCAGCCGCTACGTCGTGCGGGTCGTGCGCGACGGCGAGTCGCTGGCCCGCCAGACGGGTCTCCTGGACCAGCGCGGGCGACCCGTGCGGGGGCTCCCGCCGCAGGTCGTCTCCGGCGGGGTGGAGGAGGCGGAGGCGGCGTGGCGCGGCGCGTTCCTGGCGCACGGGTCGCTCACCGAGCCGGGCCGGTCGTCGGCGCTCGAGATCACGTGCCCGGGCCCCGAGGCGGCCCTGGCGCTCGTCGGTGCCGCCCGCCGCCTCGGCGTCTCCGCGAAGTCGCGCGAGGTCCGCGGCGTCGACCGCGTCGTCATCCGGGACGGGGACGCGATCAGCGCGCTCCTCACGCGTCTCGGCGCGCACGAGGCGGTCCTCGTCTGGGAGGAGCGGCGTGCCCGGCGCGAGGTGCGCGGGACCGCGAACCGGCTGGCGAACTTCGACGACGCGAACCTGCGCCGCTCGGCCCGGGCGGCGGTCGCGGCGGGCGCGCGGGTCGAGCGGGCCTTCGAGATCCTCGGCCCGGACCTGCCCGACCACCTGCGCGAGGCCGGCGAGCTCCGCCTCGCCCACAAGCAGGCGTCGCTCGAGGAGCTCGGGCAGCTCGCGGACCCGCCGCTGACCAAGGACGCCGTGGCGGGACGCATCCGCCGCCTGCTGTCGACGGCCGACAAGCGCGCCGCCGAGCTCGGCATCCCGGACACCGAGGCGGGGCTGAGCCCGGAGCTGCTCGACCTCTGACCCGCCGAGCCCCGACCCGGCGCCCGGCGACCCGCCCGGCCCCTGGACGTCATGCACCGACGGGACGATGGTCCCGAACCGTGGGATCCAGGTCACATGTCGGCGTGGTGTTGGTATAGGCTCGGATGCGTCAGGTGACAACGACGTGCTCCTTCGCTGACACCCCTCGTGGGCGTGGGTGGTCCCGGCTGTCGCCGTGACGGTCCACGGGCACGGAGGGTGCTGTGCCGGGATGCCGGGCAGCGGGGCACGGGCGCGATCACCACCTGCGTACGACGGCGTACGTGATCGTTCGGCATCAACCGTGTGCGTCGGGACAACCGGCGCGCCCTGAGGAGGGCATTGTGACCATCCGCGTCGGTATCAACGGCTTCGGTCGTATCGGACGGAACTTCTACCGCGCCATCGTCGAGTCGGGCGCCGACATCGAGATCGTGGGCGTCAACGACCTCACGGACAACAAGACGCTCGCGCACCTGCTCAAGTACGACACGGTCCTCGGCCGTTTCCCGCTGAGCGTGGACTTCGACGACGACAACATCATCGTCGACGGCAAGAAGATCCGTGCGCTCGCGGAGCGCGACCCCGCGAACCTCCCCTGGGGCGAGCTCGGCGCCGACATCGTCATCGAGTCGACCGGCTTCTTCACCGACGCGACCAAGGCGAAGGCGCACATCGACGCCGGCGCCAAGAAGGTCATCATCTCGGCCCCGGCCAAGAACGAGGACGCCACGTTCGTCATGGGCGTGAACTCGGACCAGTACGACCCGGCCGCGCACCACATCATCTCGAACGCGTCGTGCACCACGAACTGCCTCGCCCCGCTGGCCAAGGCGCTCAACGACTCGATCGGCATCGAGCGTGGTCTCATGACCACGATCCACGCCTACACGGGTGACCAGAACCTCCAGGACGGCCCGCACCGCGACCTGCGTCGCGCCCGCGCCGCCGCGCAGAACATCGTCCCGACCTCGACGGGTGCGGCCAAGGCCGTGTCGCTCGTCCTGCCCGAGCTCAAGGGCAAGCTGGACGGCTACGCGCTGCGCGTCCCGGTCATCACGGGCTCGGCGACGGACCTCACGTTCACCGCCTCGCGCGAGGTCACGGTGGACGAGGTCAACGCTGCGCTCAAGGCGGCGGCCGAGGGCCCGCTCAAGGGCATCCTCGAGTACGTCGACGACGAGATCGTGTCGAGCGACATCGTCACCAACCCGCACCAGAGCATCTTCGACTCGAAGCTCACGAAGGTGATCGGCGACCAGGTCAAGGTCGTCTCCTGGTACGACAACGAGTGGGGCTACTCGAACAGCCTCGTCGCGCTGACCGCCCTGGTCGGCGAGAAGCTCTGAGCCACCTGCTGACGCAGCACATCCCTGCGTAGCACCATGCGTCCGCGTGCGCGTCCCGGCACCGCCCGGTGACGCGCACGCGGACGTCCTCATGTGCGGGCCTGGCCGGCTGCAGGCAGGCGCCCCGCACGACGGCGACAGAACCGTAGGAGACCACATGTTGACCATCGACTCCCTGGGCGACCTGCGCGGCAAGCGCGTCCTCGTCCGCTCCGACTTCAACGTCCCGCTCGACGGGACGACCATCACGGACGACGGGCGCATCCGCGCCGCGCTCCCGACGCTGAAGAAGCTCACCGACGCGGGCGCGAAGGTGATCGTCACCGCGCACCTCGGCCGTCCCAAGGGCGAGGCGGACCCGAAGTACTCCCTCGCGCCCGTCGCGGCCCGCCTGGGCGAGCTGCTGGGCGTGCCGGTGCACCTGGCGCAGGACGTCGTCGGCGACTCGGCGCGCGAGACGGTCGCCGCGCTCGGCGACGGCGAGGTCGCGCTGCTCGAGAACATCCGGTTCGACCCGCGCGAGACGTCGAAGGACGACGCGGAGCGCCAGGCGCTCGCTCAGGACCTCGCGCAGCTCGCGGACGTGTTCGTCTCCGACGGCTTCGGCGTCGTGCACCGCAAGCAGGCGTCGGTCTACGACGTCGCGCAGGTGCTCCCGTCCGCGGTGGGCGAGCTCGTCCTCAAGGAGGTCGACTCGCTGCGCAAGGCGACCGAGGACCCGGCTCGCCCGTACGCGGTCGTGCTCGGCGGCTCCAAGGTCTCGGACAAGCTCGGCGTCATCGCGAACCTGCTCACCAAGGCGGACCGTCTGCTCATCGGCGGCGGCATGGTGTTCACGTTCCTCGCGGCGAAGGGCTACGGCGTCGGCAAGTCCCTCCTCGAGGAGGACCAGATCGACACGGTCAAGGGCTACCTCGCGGACGCGGAGAAGAACGGCGTCGAGATCGTCCTGCCGACGGACATCGTGGTGGCCGACGCGTTCGCCGCGGACTCCCCGCACGAGGTCGTCGCGGCGGACGCGATCCCGGCCGACAAGATCGGTCTCGACATCGGCCCCGAGTCGGCGCAGCTCTTCGCGAGCAAGATCGTCGACGCGAAGACCGTCGTCTGGAACGGCCCCGCCGGCGTGTTCGAGTTCGAGGCGTTCTCGGGCGGGACGCGCGCCGTGGCCCAGGCCCTGGTCGACGCGACGGCCAACGGCGCGTTCACGATCGTCGGCGGCGGCGACTCGGCTGCCGCGGTCCGGATCCTCGGCTTCGACGAGGCCGGCTTCAGCCACATCTCGACCGGTGGCGGCGCGAGCCTCGAGTTCCTCGAAGGCAAGGACCTCCCGGGGATCTCCGTCCTCGAGGGCTGAGCGCCCTCCCGAACCATCCTCACGCACCGCCCGCGGCACGCCGTGCGCGCGGGCGGTGCGACCCCCACAGAGAGAAGAAGGACCGTGGCGAACAGCCGTACCCCGCTCATGGCGGGCAACTGGAAGATGAACCTGGACCACCACCAGGCGACGCACACCGTGCAGAAGCTCGCGTGGACGCTCAAGGACGCGAAGCACGACTACGCGGCCGTCGAGGTGGCCGTGCTGCCGCCCTTCACCGACCTCCGGTCGGTGCAGACGCTCGTCGACGCGGACAAGCTCGAGCTGAAGTACGGCGCGCAGGACGTGTCCGCGCACCTGGAGGGCGCCTACACGGGCGAGATCTCGGCGACGATGCTCGCCAAGCTCGGCGCGAGCTACGTCGCGATCGGCCACTCGGAGCGCCGGCAGTACCACGGCGAGACGGACGCCCAGGTCAACGAGAAGATCGTCGCCGCCGTGGGTCAGGGCGTCGCCCCGATCCTGTGCGTGGGCGAGGGCCTGGACGTGCGCAAGGCCGGCGAGCAGATCTCCTACACGCTGGCTCAGGTCGAGGGCGCCCTCGCGGGCATCCCCGCCGCGCAGCTCGCCACGCTCGTCATCGCGTACGAGCCCGTCTGGGCCATCGGCACGGGCGAGGTCGCGACGCCGGAGGACGCGCAGGAGGTCTGCGGTGCCATCCGCGGCGCCCTGGGCGACCTGTACGACGCCGACCTCGCGAATTCGACGCGCATCCTGTACGGCGGCTCGGTGAAGTCGTCCAACGTCGCCGCGATCATGGCGCAGCCCGACGTCGACGGCGCGCTCGTCGGCGGCGCGAGCCTCGACCCCGAGGAGTTCGCCAAGATCGTGCGCTACCAGTCGCACGCGACCGGCGCCTGACCTCTGCGAGACCCTCGCGCCGACGGCCCCGGGAGCGGATCCCGGGGCCGTCGGCCCCTGGCGTGAGACGCCGCCGGCCGGGGTTGGCCGCAGCGGCCCCGCGTCGCCTACTCTTGTCCCCTGTGCAGCAGGTCACGCCTGCGCACGACAACCGTGCGGTCGCGCTCGACATCGGTCGGGACGGCCCTGAGCCTCAAGGACGTACTCGTGGACGTGCTGCGCATCATCCTCCAGATCCTGCTGGTCCTCACCAGCGGCTTCCTCACCCTGCTCGTGCTCATGCACAAGGGCAAGGGCGGCGGCCTCTCCGACATGTTCGGCGGCGGGATCTCGAGCTCGGTGGGCAGCTCCGGCGTCGCCGAGCGCAACCTCAACCGGATCACCGTGTCGTTCGCCCTCGTCTGGACGGTCGTCATCGTGCTCCTGGGGCTCCTCCAGAAGGTGAGCTGACCTGCGGCGCCCCGTGAGGGCGCCGCAGGATCGACCGGGCTCGAGGAGCCGGCAGGGGGGCAGCCGCGCCGGACGGCGCGGTACGGGCAGGATCGAGTGCCGACGACGGCACGGACGGGGGAGAGCACGTGGCAGGTGGTAACGCGATCCGCGGGTCGCGCGTCGGGGCGGGGCCGCTCGGGGAGTCCGAGCGCGGCGAGATCGCGCCGCGCTTCTGGGTCTCCTACTGGTGCGCGAACGGCCACGAGACGCGCCCGAGCTTCTCCTCGGAGGCGGAGATCGAGGCGCCCGAGACCTGGGACTGCCCCCGCTGCGGGTTCCCGGCCGGGCAGGACCGCGAGAACCCGCCGACGCCGTCGCGCAACGAGCCCTACAAGACGCACCTCGCGTACGTGAAGGAGCGCCGCAGCGACGAGGACGGCGTCGCGATCCTCGACGAGGCGCTCGCTGCGCTGCGTGCTCGCCGCGGCCGCTGACCGGTCCGTCGAGCTCGGGTCGGGACCGGCTCGGCCCGTGCGCAGCGCCCGCGCGCCTCAGCGCACGCGCGCCAGGACGAACCCGTCGTAGCCCTTCGACCCCACCGTCTGCAGGGCGGTGGCGTCGAGCCTAGGGTCCGCGACGACGCGCTCGACCATCTCCCGCACCCCGAGCACGTTCGGGTCGGTGCTCTCCGCGTCGGCGACGGCGCCGCCACGGACGGTGTTGTCCACGACGATCAGCGTGCCGGGGCGGGACAGCCGGAGCGCGAGGTCGAGGTAGACGGGGTTCGACGGCTTGTCGGCGTCGACGAACACGAGGTCGAACGGCTCGACGCCCTCATCGACGAGGCCCCGCAGCGTGTCCGCGGCCGGGCCGTGCACGACGTCGACGATCCCCGCGAGACCGGCCTCGGCCAGGGACTCCCGCGCGACCGCAACGTGCGCGGCATCGATCTCGCACGTGACGAGCGCGCCGTCGGGCGGCAGCGCGCGGGCGAGCCAGATCGTCGAGTAGCCGCCGAGCGTCCCGACCTCCAGCACCCGGCGCGCGCCGGACGCGAGCGCGAGAAGCTGCAGGAACCGCCCCTGCGCGGGGGAGACCTGGATCTCCGGGAGGCCCGCAGCGCGCGCCCTCGCGCCGGCGGCGGCGAGCACGTCGTCCTCGCCCACGAGCGGCCCGAAGTACGCGTCGACCGCGTCCCACGTGACCGCGGGGTCCACGTGCTCGCCGCCGGTCGTCATCGGTCGGCGTCCCGCGTGCCCGCCGCCGCGGCGTCGACGAGCCACAGCGTGCGCTCGGTGCCCGTGACCGCAGCCGCCGGGGTCTCGGACGCCGGGGCCCCGCCGAGCGCCGACGCGACGGCCGGTGCCTTCTCCGCACCCGCGGCGACCACCCACACCTGACGGGCTCGCGCGATGGCCTCGAAGGTCAGCGTCACGCGCTCCGGCGGCGGCTTCGGCGAACCGTGGACGCCGGCGGTCGGGACGCCCGTCACGTCGAGCCCCGGGTGCCCGGGGAAGAGCGACGCGACGTGGCCGTCGGGTCCCATCCCGAGCAGGAGCACGTCGAACGCGGGCACCTCGGCGCCGTCCGGGGCGTGCGCGGCGAGCGTCGCCGCGTAGGCCGTGGCCGACTCCTCGGGGGTCGCCGCGACGTCCGCCGCGGGCATCGGGTGCACGTTCCCGGCCGGGAGCTGGGGCAGGTGGGCGAGCAGCGCGTCGCGTGCCTGCGTCTCGTTGCGGTCCGGGTCCCCGGCGGGCAGGAAGCGCTCGTCGCCCCACCACAGGTGAACGCCCGACCAGTCGACGGCGTCGCGGGCCGGGTGGCGCTCGAGCGCCGCGAGGCTCGCGATGCCGACGGTGCCGCCGGTGAGCACGACGTGCACCGGGCTGCGCACCGACTGCACGTCGAGCAGGCGCGTCACGAGCCGCGACGCGACGGCCTCGGCGAGGACGCCGGCGTCGGGGTGCACGACCACGAGGCGCCCGGGGGACGCGTGCGCGTCCCCGGGCCGGGTGGCGGTCACGCGCCCACCTTCTGCAGCCCCTTGGTGAGCACCTCGCCGTAGATCTCGTCCGGGTCGAGGCGGCGCAGCTCCTCGATGAGGGCCTCGCTCAGCGTCCGGATCGGCAGCGCGACGCGGCGGTCGGGCTTGCCCGGCTGGCTGATCGTCACGATGCGCCCGTCCGGGCGGTCGAGGATGATCGGCCCGCTCCTGCGCTCGAGCGTGACGCGCGTGATCGCCTCGGCGCCGCGACGGCGCACGACCTGCGAGGGGCAGCGCAGCCGAGAGCCGAGCCACGCCGCGAGCAGGTCGAGCGAGGTGTGCTTCGCCTGCCCCTCGACCAGGACGTTCGTCACCGGCTCGTACGGCGGCTGGTCGAGTGCGGCGGCGATGAGGCCGCGCCACAGCGTGACGCGGGCCCACGCCAGGTCGGAGTCCCCGGGGCCGTACGACGTCGCGAGCTGCGCGAGCGTCGCCTCGGGGTCCTTGGACGTGATCGAGTCGGTGATGCGGCGCTGAGCCATCGCGCCGACGGGGTCGTCGTCGACGGACGCGGGCGGCTGGCCCGGCCACCACACCACGATCGGCGCGTCCGGGAGCAGGAGCGGCATGACGAGCGTGTCGGCGTGCTCGAGCAGCGGACCCGCGGTCCGCAGCACGACGACCTCGGAGGCGCCGGCGTCGCCGCCCACGCGGATCTGGGCGTCGAGGTGCGGGACGGTGCTCCGGCCGGAGGGCGCGACGACGATGACGCGGCACGGGTGCTCGCGGCTCGCGTCGTTCGCCGCCTCGATCGACGTCTCGACGTCGGACTCGCGCGCGATGACGACGAGCGTGAGGACGCGGCCGAGCGCGATCGCGCCGCCCTCGTCGCGCAGCCGCACGAGGCGCTTGTTCACCGCGTTCGTCGTCGTGTCGGGCAGGTCGATGATCATCGCGGGGTCCTCGCCGGTCGGGAGGTCGTGCGGCCCTGCGGCGCACGACGGGGTCGGGGGGTCTCTCTCAGGGGCGCCGCGCTCCGCGGGGCCGGCGCGGGGACGGCGGCCGTCACGGGCGCCGCCACGAGCGGCCGTCCCGCGCGAGCATCGTGTCGGCCGACTCGGGCCCCCACGTGCCGGACCGGTACTGGTCGGGCGTGCCCTTGGCGGCCCAGTGCGCGGTGATCGGGTCGAGGATCTTCCACGAGAGCTCGACCTCCTCGCGCGTCGGGAAGAGCGGCGGGTCGCCGAGGAGGACGTCGAGGATGAGCCGCTCGTAGGCCTCGGGGGAGGACTCGGTGAACGCGTGCCCGTACCCGAAGTCCATCGTGACGTCGCGGACCTCCATCGCGGTGCCCGGGACCTTCGCGCCGAACCGCATCGTCACGCCCTCGTCGGGCTGGACGCGGATGACGAGGGCGTTGTTGCCGAGGTCGGAGGCCTGCGAGGTCTCGAACGGCAGGTGCGGTGCCTTCTTGAACACGACCGCGACCTCGGTCACGCGGCGCCCGAGGCGCTTGCCCGTGCGCAGGTAGAACGGGACGCCCGCCCAGCGGCGGTTGTCGATGTCCACGCGGATCGCGGCGTACGTCTCGGTCGTCGAGTCCGCGGGGATGCCGTCCTCGTCGAGGAAGCCGATGACCTCCTCGCCGCCCTGCCACCCGGCGGCGTACTGGCCGCGCGCGGTGTGCTTCGACAGCTCGCGCGGCAGGCGCACGGCCGAGAGCGCCTTGATCTTCTCGGCGCGCAGCGACGGGGCGTCGAACGACACCGGCTCCTCCATCGCGACGAGCGCGAGGAGCTGGAGCAGGTGGTTCTGGATGACGTCGCGCGCGGCGCCGATCCCGTCGTAGTAGCCCGCGCGACCGCCGATGCCGATGTCCTCGGCCATCGTGATCTGCACGTGGTCCACGTAGTTCGCGTTCCAGATCGGCTCGAACATCTGGTTGGCGAACCGCAGGGCGAGGAGGTTCTGGACCGTCTCCTTGCCGAGGTAGTGGTCGATGCGGAACACCGAGTCGGGCGGGAAGACCTCCGACACGACGGCGTCCAGCTCGCGTGCGCTCTGGAGGTCGTGCCCGAACGGCTTCTCGATGACGACACGGCGCCACGCGTCCTCCTGCGAGCGCGACAGCCCGGACTCGGCGAGCTGGCGGCACACGACCGGGAACGCGCTCGGCGGCACGGAGAGGTAGAAGGCGTGGTTGCCGCCCGTGCCGCGCTCGGCGTCGAGCGTCTCGACCGTCTCGCGCAGGCGCTCGAACGCCTGGTCGTCGTCGAACGACCCCTGGACGAACCGGATGCCCTCGGAGAGCTGGCGCCAGGTGGCCTCGCGGAACGGCGTGCGCGCGTGCTCCTTGACGGCGTCGTGCACCACCTGCGCGAAGTCCTGGTCCGCCCAGTCGCGGCGCGCGAAGCCCGTGAGCGCGAAGCCCGGGGGGAGCAGGCCGCGGTTGGCCAGGTCGTACACCGCGGGCATGAGCTTCTTGCGGGCGAGGTCGCCCGTGACGCCGAAGATGACGAGCCCGCAGGGGCCCGCGATCCGGGGCAGGCGCAGGTCGAGCGGGTCGCGCAGCGGGTTGTGCTCTGGCGTGATCTTGGCCGGTCTCACCTGGTGGCACCGTTCCGTTTCGAGGGGTCGGGAGGACTGCAGAAGGACTGAGGCGTGAGCGGGATGATACGGGCGGCCCGGACGGGCGCGCCGTCGTTCCCGCTGGTCGGACGCGTGCCCGTCGGGGCGGCCACGCGTCGGCGGGTCAGGAGCCGGCGGCGTCGCGCAGGCCGTCGCGCGTCGTGGCGAGGAGGTCGGTCCAGCTGTCCTCGAACTTGCGCACGCCCTCCTCCTCGAGGCGGTCGGTGACCTCGACGAGCGAGACGCCGAAGGACTCGACCGTCTCCAGGGTGCGGCGCGAGGCGGACGCCGTGCCGGTGACCGTGTCGCCCGTCACGACGCCGTGGTCGGCGAACGCCTGCAGCGTCGCCTCGGGCATGGTGTTGACGATCCCGTCCGTGACGAGCTCGTCGACGTACATGGTGTCGCGGTACTCCGGGTTCTTCACGCCGGTCGAGGCCCACAGCGGGCGCTGCGGGTGCGCGCCGGACGCGGCGAGCGAGCGCCAGCGGTCCGTCTGGCGGAACTCCTCGTAGGCCTCGAACGCGAGCCGGGCGTTGGCGATCGCGGCCTGGCCGCGCAGGTCGAGCGCCTCCGGGGTGCCGACCTTCTCGAGCGCGGCGTCCACCGCGGTGTCGACGCGGGAGACGAAGAAGGACGCGACCGAGCCGACGGGCGCGAGATCGATGCCGTCCGCGCGCGCCTGCTCGAGCCCGATCGCGAACGCGTCCATGACGGCGCGGTAGCGCGCGAGCGAGAAGATGAGCGTCACGTTGACGCTGATGCCCTGCGCGAGCGTGCGGGAGATCGCGTCGAGGCCGGCGACCGTCGCGGGGATCTTGATGTAGACGTTGGGCCGGTCGATGGTGGCCCACAGGCGCTCGGCCGTGACGACCGTCTTGTCGGCGTCGTGCGCGAGGCGCGGGTCGACCTCGATCGACACGCGCCCGTCGACGCCGTCGGTCGCGTCGTAAACGGGGCGCAGCAGGTCCGCGGCGGCGCGCACGTCGTCCGTCGTGATCCGCTCGACGGCGGCCTCGACCGCCGCGTCGTCCGTGCCGGCGGGCGCGAGCTCGGCGAGCTGGGCGTCGTAGGCGTCGCCCTTCGCGAGCGCCGCCGCGAAGATCGTGGGGTTCGTGGTCACCCCGACGACGCCGCGCGTCGCCACGAGGTCGGCGAGGTTGCCGGTGCGCAGCCGTTCTCGGGAGAGGTCGTCGAGCCAGATCGACACGCCCGCTCCCGTGAGCTGCTCGATGGGGCCGGGGACGGTGGGGGACTGCGTCATCGGACTTCCTCTCGGTGGTGCTCTCGCTGCGGGCGTGCGCCCCGGGCCGTGCGTGACACCCCGGGCAGCCCGAGGTGGGGCCGCGCACGGCCCCACCTCGGAATCTACGAAGGGTCAGCGCTGGTCGCCAGTGCCGCCCTCCGACGGCGTCGGCGCGGCGCCCGGGGCGTCGTCGCCGCGCGCCGCCGCGATCGACTCGCGCGCCGCCGAGGCGACGGCCTCGGACGTGATGCCGAACTCGCGGTACAGCACCTGGTAGTCGGCCGAGGCGCCGTAGTGCTCGAGGCTCACGGAGCGGCCGGCGTCGCCGACGAGCTCGCGCCAGCCCTGCGCCACGCCCGCCTCGACGGACACGCGCGCGCGGACGGCGGCCGGCAGGACGGACTCGCGGTAGGCGGCGTCCTGACCGTCGAACCACTCGCGGCTCGGGAGGGAGACGACGCGCGCCTGCACGCCCTCGCCCGCGAGGATCTCGCGCGCCTCGACGGCGAGCTGCACCTCGGAGCCGGTGCCGATGAGGATGACGTCGGGCGTGCCCTCGGTGTCGAGCAGCACGTAGCCGCCGCGGGCGGTGCCCGAGGCGTCGGCGTAGCCCTCGGTGCCGCGCGGGAACGTCGGGACGTTCTGACGCGTGAGGATGATGCCCGCCGGGCGCTCGGTGTTCTCCAGGATCGTGCGCCAGGCCCACGAGGTCTCGTTGGCGTCGGCCGGGCGGACGACGTCGAGGCCCGGGATGGCGCGCAGCGCGGCGAGGTGCTCGACGGGCTGGTGCGTCGGGCCGTCCTCGCCCAGGCCGATCGAGTCGTGCGTCCACACGAACGTCGTCGGGATCTCCATGAGCGCGGCGAGCCGCACCGCGGGACGCATGTAGTCGCTGAACTGGAGGAAGGTGCCGCCGTAGGCGCGCGTGCCGCCGTGCAGGACGATGCCGTTGAGGATCGCGCCCATGGCGTGCTCACGGATGCCGAAGTGCAGCGTGCGCCCGTACTCGTGGCCGGGGAACTTCTTGGTCGCGTGCTCGACGGGCACGAACGACGGCTCGCCGTCCATGGTCGTGTTGTTGGAGCCGGCGAGGTCGGCCGAGCCGCCCCACAGCTCGGGGAGCACGTCCTTGAGCGCGGTGAGGACCTTGCCCGACGCGGATCGCGTCGCGACGGCCTTGCCCGCCTCGAACGTGGGGAGCGCGTCCTCCCAGCCCGCGGGCAGCTCGCGCTTCTCGAGCCGGTCGAGGAGCTCGGCGCCCGAGGGGTTCGCGGTCTTCCACGCGGCGAAGGCGGTCTCCCAGGCGGCGCGCGCGTCGCCCTGGCGCTCGCCGACGGCGCGCGTGTACGCGAGCACCTCGTCGTCGATCGCGAAGCTCGCCTCGGGGTCGAGGCCGAGCTCGATCTTGAGGCCCTTGATCTCGTCCGCGCCCATGGCCGAGCCGTGGATGCCGCCGGTGTTCTGCTTGGTCGGCGACGGGTAGCCGATGATCGTGCGCAGCGCGATGATCGACGGCTTGCCGGTCTCGGCCTTGGCGGCCTCGATCGCGGCGTGCAGCGCGTCGACGTCCTCCGCGTAGCCGGTGCCGCCGTTGGTCCAGTCGACGCGCTGGGTGTGCCAGCCGTACGCCGCGTAGCGCGCGAGGACGTCCTCGGTGAACGCGATGTCCGTGTCGTCCTCGATGGAGATCTTGTTGTCGTCCCAGATGACGACGAGGTTGCCGAGCTGCTGGTGGCCGGCGAGCGAGGACGCCTCGCTCGTCACGCCCTCCTGCAGGTCGCCGTCGGACGCGATGACGTACACGTGGTGGTCGAACGGCGACTCGCCCGGGGCGGTCGACGGGTCCAGCAGACCGCGCTCGCGGCGGGCCGCGAAGGCCATGCCGACGGAGGACGCGAGGCCCTGGCCGAGCGGGCCGGTCGTGATCTCGACGCCCTTGGTGTGCTTGTACTCGGGGTGGCCGGGGGTCTTGGAGCCCCACGTGCGCAGGGCCTCGATGTCCGCCATCTCCAGGCCGTACCCGGCGAGGAAGAGCTGGAGGTAGATCGTGAGCGACGAGTGGCCCGCCGAGAGCACGAACCGGTCGCGGCCGACCCAGCGGTCGTCCGACGGGTCGTGACGCATGACCTTCTGGAACAGGAGGTAGGCGGCCGGGGCCAGCGAGATCGCGGTGCCGGGGTGGCCGTTGCCCACCTTCTCCACCGCGTCGGCGGCGAGCGCCTTGATCGTCTTGACGGCCCGGTCGTCCAGGTCCGTCCAGTCCAGGGGCGTGTGAGCAGGGGACAACGCGTTCACCGAACCTCATTCCCGTCCGGAGCGCGCGCCCCGGATCCTCGCGACAACTCGAAACAACCGTTGAACATTTCCCGGCCTCACGCCTCAGGGGGCGGGGCGGCCCGGTGCCGGTCACGTCGTCCGCGGTCCACAGGTCTCGACGAGCGGTCCGACGCGGGACGGTTGCAGGTCCAGCCTATACGCGGACGCCGTTCGCGCCCGGGCGGTGCCCACGTGCTGGATTTCGGTCGGATGTCACACAATCGCCCGGCCCGTCCGGTCGGCCCCGGCGCGGGCGGGGCCGTACGATGAGCGAGGACGACCGGCGGTCCGTCCCCAGCTCGCCCCCCACCTCAGAACGGAACACCGAAGCGCGTGCACACCACGAGCCAGGCACCGATCGACGGGACCGGAAGCCCGTCTGGCGCCGCGTCGACCCAGCAGCCGTCCTCGCCGACGAGCCCCGCGACCTCCGTCGCCCCGACGGCCGAGGCCGCGCGTGCGACCCTCGCCCTGCGCGAGCGCCTCGGTGCCTACGTCGCGCTGACCAAGCCGCGCATCATCGAGCTCCTCCTCGTGACCACGGTCCCGACGATGATCCTGGCCCAGGGCGGGCTGCCGGGCATCGGGCTGATCCTCGCGACGCTCGTGGGCGGGACGCTCGCGGCGGCCTCGGCGAACGTCTACAACTGCTATCTCGACCGCGACATCGACGAGGTCATGAACCGCACCAAGCGGCGACCGCTCGTCACGGGCGAGGTGACGCCTCGGGCCGCGCTCGTGTTCGCGACCGTCCTCGGCGTCGTGTCGCTCGTCTGGTTCGCGCTCCTGGTCAACGTCGTCTCGGCGTGGCTCACGTTCGCGGCGATCGCGATCTACGTCGTCGGCTACACGATGATCCTCAAGCGCCGCACGCCGCAGAACATCGTCTGGGGCGGCATCGCGGGCTGCATGCCGGTGCTCATCGGGTGGTCCGCCGTCACGGGCTCGCTGAGCTGGGCGGCGCTCGCCCTGTTCCTCGTCATCTTCTTCTGGACGCCGCCGCACTACTGGCCGCTGTCCATGAAGTTCAAGCGCGACTACGCCAACGCCGGCGTGCCGATGCTCCCGGTCGTCGCGGACGACCGCAGGGTCGCGCGCGAGATGATCGTCTACGGCGTCGCCATGGTCGCCTCGTCGCTCGCGCTGTGGCCGCTCGCCGGCATGACCTGGGTCTACGGCGTCGTCGCCACCGTCCTCGGGGTCTGGTTCCTGTCCTCGTGCGTGACGATGCTGCGCCGTGCGCGGGAGAAGGCCGACGGCAAGGGCGGCAAGGTCGGGGAGATGAAGGTCTTCCACGCGTCGATCACGTACCTCACCCTGCTCTTCGTGGCGGTCGCGGTCGACGTCTTCCTCCCCCTGTGAGCCCGGCCGTGCCGGGAGGACGGTAGGACGATGGGCTCCGGCGAGGCGCACGTGCCCGAGGCGCTGGACCGTGCCGCGCGCGAGTACCTCGCGCACCTCGCCGTCGAGCGGGGCCTGTCCGCGAACACCGTCGCCGCCTACCGGCGCGACCTCGCGCGCTACGTCGCGTTCCTCGCCTCCCGGGGCAACCACGCCGTCCGTGAGGTCGAGGCGGACGACGTCGCCGCGTACGTCACCGCGCTGCGCACCGGGGCCGACGGCGGGGCGAGCCTCTCGCCGTCGTCCACGGCGCGGTCCGTGGCCGCCGTGCGGGGCTGGCACCGCTTCTGCGCGGCGGAGGGCCTGGCGGACGCGGACGCGTCCGCCGACGTGCGCCCGCCCGCGCAGGGGAAGCGGCTGCCCAAGGCGATCTCGACCGACGAGGTCGCGCGCATCCTCGACGCCGCGGGCGTCGGCGACGGCCCCGGGCCCCTGCGCGACCGCGCGCTGCTCGAGCTCGTCTACTCGACCGGCGCACGCATCTCCGAGGCCGTGAGCCTCGACGTCGACGACCTCGACCTCGGGACCGGTGCGGTCCGCCTGCTCGGGAAGGGCGGCAAGGAGCGCGTGGTCCCCGTCGGCTCGTTCGCGCGGCGTGCGCTCGACGCGTACCTGGTGCGCGGGCGTGCGGGGCTGGCCGCGCAGGGCCGGGGGACACCCGCCGTCTTCCTCAACACGCGCGGCGCGCGCCTGTCGCGGCAGAGCGCGTGGGCCGTGCTGCGCACCGCGGCCGAGCGCGCGGGGATCGACCACCCGGAGCGGATCTCGCCGCACACGCTGCGGCACTCGTTCGCGACCCATCTGCTCGCGGGTGGCGCCGACGTGCGCGTCGTCCAGGAGCTCCTCGGGCACGCGTCGGTGACGACGACCCAGATCTACACGCTCGTCACCCCGGACACGCTGCGCGAGGTGTACGCCGCCGCGCACCCCCGCGCGCTCGGCTGACCGGGGCGCTCGCCCGTCGTCCGGAGGCCCGTCGCCGGGAACGCGGCGCGCGGGCGCGTGCGCACGAGCGGCGGCGAGGTCCTGCGATACCGTGGCGGACGTGAGCAGCCAGGCCGAGACCCAGCCCGAGACGCGCGGCGCGCAGAGCTCGCACGGCGACGCCGTCCGTCCGGCCGCCCCCGTGACCTCCGCCGAGCGCGACGACGCACCCGTCGTCGACCACGCCACGAACGGCGTGAGCCACGACTCCGCCGAGGCGCCCACCGACGTGGTCGGCCGGCCCCTGCCCGAGTTCCCGGTCCCCGCGCCGCTCGCGGCGCACGGCCCCGGACGCATCATCGCGATGTGCAACCAGAAGGGCGGCGTCGGCAAGACGACGACGACCATCAACCTCGGTGCGACGCTCGCCGAGTACGGACGCAAGGTCCTGCTCGTCGACTTCGACCCGCAGGGGGCGGCGTCCGTCGGGCTCGGCGTCAACCCGCACGAGCTCGACCGCACGGTCTACAACCTGCTCATGGAGCGGGGCGCGGACATCCACGACGTGCTCGTCCCGACGGACGTCGAGAACCTCGACCTCCTGCCCGCGAACATCGACCTGTCCGCCGCCGAGGTCCAGCTCGTCGGCGAGGTGGCGCGCGAGTCCGTCCTGTCGCGCGTGCTGCGGCCCGTCGTCGACGACTACGACGTCATCCTCGTGGACTGCCAGCCCTCGCTCGGCCTGCTCACGGTCAACGCGCTCACCGCCGCGCACGGCGTCCTCATCCCGCTCGAGTGCGAGTTCTTCGCGCTGCGCGGCGTGGCGCTGCTCGTCGAGACGATCGAGAAGGTGCGCGACCGCCTGAACCCGCGTCTCGAGATCGACGGGATCCTCGCGACGATGTTCGACTCGCGCACGCTGCACTCGCGCGAGGTCGTGGCGCGCGTGCACGAGGCGTTCGGCGACAAGCTGCTCCAGACCGTCATCGGACGCACGGTGAAGTTCCCCGACGCGTCCGTCGCGGCCGAGCCCATCACCGTCTACGCGCCGACCCACCCCGGCGCCGTCGCGTACCGGCAGCTCGCCCGGGAGCTGGTCGCCCGTGGCGACGCCGCCTGAGACCGAGCCGGCGCGTCGAGGGTTCGAGGTCCGCCTCGACAACTTCAGCGGCCCGTTCGACCTGCTGCTGTCGCTCATCACCAAGCACAAGCTCGACATCACCGAGGTCGCGCTCGCGCGCGTGACGGACGACTTCATCGCCTACATCCGCGACGCCGAGCGCGCGGCCGCCGCCGCGCGCGCCGCCGGCGAGGACCACCCCGGGTGGGACCTCGGGACCGCGAGCGAGTTCCTCGTCGTCGCCGCGACGCTGCTCGACCTCAAGGCCGCGCGCCTCCTGCCCACGGGCAGCGTCGAGGACGACGAGGACCTCGCCCTCCTCGAGGCGCGCGACCTCCTGTTCGCCCGGCTCCTGCAGTACCGCGCGTACAAGGACGTCTCGGGCGTCCTCGCGGAGCGGTTCGAGAGCGCGGGTCGGCGGTTCCCGCGCGTCGTGCAGCTCGAGCCGCACCTCGCCGCGCTCCTGCCCGAGCTCGTGTGGACCATGGGGCCCGAGCAGCTCGCCGCGCTCGCGGCCCGCGCGCTCGCGCCCAAGGCGCCGCCGCCCGGCGTCTCGCTCGACCACCTGCACGCACCCGCGGTGAGCGTGCGCGAGCAGGCGGGCATCGTCGTGGACCGCGTGCGCAGCCACGGCACGACGACGTTCCGGGCCCTGGTCGCGGACGCGGGGGAGACGGCGGTCGTGGTGGCCCGCTTCCTCGCGCTGCTCGAGCTGTTCCGCCAGGCGCTCGTCGCGTTCGACCAGGTGACGCCGCTCGGCGAGCTCACCGTGCGGTGGTCGGGCGACGACGCTCCGGAGCCTGCCCTCGCCGACGTGGGCAGCGAGTTCGACGAGGGGGACGACCCCGAGCCGGTCGGCGCCCCCGCACCCACCGACCAGGAGGTCCCCGCGTGACGCAGCCCGACGGCGCCCCCGCTCTCGACGAGGTCCTCGCGCCCGCCGTGCACGACCTCCCGGGTGGCCTGCCCGCCGCCCTGGAGGCCGTGCTCATGGTCGCGGACGAGCCGATCCCGGTCGTCGAGCTCGCCGCGGCGCTCGCGGTCCCCGTCGACGAGGTGCTGAGCGCGCTGCACGACCTCGCCGCCGAGTACCGCGGCGACGACGGCGCCCGGCCGCGCGGGTTCGAGCTGCGCGAGGCGGGCGGCGGCTGGCGCGTGTACTCCGCGCCCGCGCACGCGGAGGTCGTGGGCCGGTTCGTGCAGGGCGGCCAGACGGCGCGGCTCACGCAGGCGGCGTTGGAGACTCTGGCCGTGATCGCGTACCGTCAACCGGTCAGCCGCGGCCAGGTGTCGGCGGTGCGAGGGGTCAACGTGGACGGCGTGGTGCGCACTCTCGTGGCGCGCGGGCTCGTGGCCGAGGTCGGCCAGGACCCGCACACCGGCGCCGGCCTGTTCGGCACCACGGGCTACTTCCTCGAGCGCATGGGCTTCACGTCGCTCGACGAGCTGCCCCCGCTCGCGCCGCACCTGCCGGACATGGACGACCTCGAGGGCCTGGACGGGCTCGCCGACCTGCGTGGCAGCGCGCGGGCGGGCGCGGTCGCGTCCTCGTCGGGCCTCTCCGACGGCGCGGCTGACGACGGGGACGACGCACCGGCGTCGGCCCCGACGCTGCACGACGTGGCGCTCGACGCCGCGCAGGACACGACGGACGAAGGACACGCATGAGCTCGAAGGACGGGCGCCAGCCCGGTGACGGGGGGCGCGGACGCGCTCCGCGCGACGGGGAGGGCGACGCGCGCCGGGGCGGCCCGCGACGCGGCGACGCCGGACGCTCGGGCGGTGCCCCGCGAGGGGCGGGCTCCGGGTCGGCGGGCACGTCCACGGGCCGTGGCGCGAGCGCCCGCCGCGGTGGCCAGGGCGCGGGTCGCGGCGCGGCGCCGTCGCGCGGGGGGCAGCAGCCCGGGCGGCAGCAGCCCGGGCGGCCGCGCCGTGGGCAGCGGCCCGCGGCGCCGCAGCGGGACGTGCACGTCGAGGACGGCGTGCGCCTGCAGAAGGTGCTCGCCTCGGCGGGGCTCGGCTCGCGCCGCGCGTGCGAGGAGCTCATCTCCCAGGGGCGGGTGGAGGTCGACGGCGTCCGCGTCACCGAGCTGGGCGTGCGGATCGACCCGGCGCGTGCCGTCGTGCACGTGGACGGGATGCGGCTCCAGCTCGACTCGTCGCGCGTGACGCTCGCCCTCAACAAGCCGCGCGGCGTCGTGTCGACCATGCACGACCCGGAGGGCCGACCCTCGATCGCGGAGCTCGTCGCGGACCGTCCCGAGCGGCTCTTCCACGTCGGGCGGCTCGACGCCGACAGCGAGGGCCTGCTCCTGCTGACGAACGACGGCGAGCTCGCGAACCACCTCGCCCACCCCTCGCACGAGGTCGCCAAGACGTACCTCGTCACGGTGCGCGGCAAGGTGCCGGGCAACGTCGCCAACAAGTTCCTGCACGGCATCGAGCTCGAGGACGGCGTCGTGCGCGCGGATGCGTACCGCGTCGTCGACCAGGTCGCGGACCAGACGATGATCGAGGTCGTGCTGCACTCGGGGCGCAACCGCGTCGTGCGGCGCATGTTCGAGGAGGTCGGCTTCCCAGTGACGCGCCTCGTGCGCACGCGCATCGGACCCGTCGCGCTCGGCAACCTGCGCCCGGGGACGACGCGTGTCCTCGGCCGCACCGAGCTCGGCAGCCTCATGGCGGGCGTCGGGCTCTAGCGCCCGGACCACGCCCGTACGACCACCCGACGGACCGCCGTGAGGCGGGCCGTCCCGCGAGAAGGAGCACCACCCATGCCGGTCCGGGCGATCCGGGGCGCGACCCAGCTCGACGTGGACGAGCGCGAGCACCTCTTCGAGCGCACGCGCGAGCTCGTCCAGGAGGTGCTCGACGCGAACGCCGTCGACACCGACGCGCTGATCTCCATCCTCTTCACCTGCACGCCCGACCTCGTCGCCGACTTCCCGGCCGCCGCGGCGCGCGAGATGGGGCTCGGCGACGTGCCCCTCATGTGCGCGACGGAGATCGCCGTGCCGGGCGCGCTGCCGCGCGTCGTGCGGCTCATGGCGCACGCCGACCTCGACGTCGAGCGGTCCGCCGTCCAGCACGTGTACCTGCACGGCGCCACGTCGCTGCGCAAGGACCTGGCCCAGTGAGCGGGGGGAAGGGGGGCGCCTCGGGCATCGGGGGCACCGGGGGCGCCGCGCTGACGATCGCCGTCGACGGGCCCTCCGGGTCGGGCAAGTCGAGCGTGTCCAAGGGCGTCGCGCGCCGGCTCGGGCTCGCGTACCTCGACACCGGCGCGATGTACCGCGCCGCGACCTGGTGGTGCCTGCACCGGGGCGAGGACCTCGCCGACCAGGCGGCGGTCGCGCACGCGGTGCGCGTCATGCCGCTCGTCATGGGGCTGGACCCGGCCGGGCCGACGGTGCACGTCGACGGGACCGACGTGGGCGAGGCCATCCGCTCCACGGAGATCTCGACGGCCGTGAGCGCGGTGGCGACCAACCTCGACGTCCGCGCGGAGCTGCGGCGCCTGCAGCGCGCGGTGATCGAGGTCGAGCGCACGCCGTCCGGGTTCGCCGGGGGGCGCGGGGTCGTGGCCGAGGGCCGGGACATCACGACGGTCGTCGCGCCCGACGCGGACGCGCGCGTCCTGCTCACCGCGAGCGAGGAGGCGCGCCTGGCGCGCCGCTCCCTCGACGTGCACGGGACGGCGGACGCCGCCGCGGTCGAGGCGACCAAGGACCAGGTGCTGCGTCGGGACCGGGACGACGCGACCGTCTCGCAGTTCCAGGTCGCGGCCGACGGGGTCGTGACGGTCGACTCGTCGGAGCTGGACCTGGAGCAGACGATCGACGCCGTGCTCGCCGTCGTCGAGCAGGTCACCGGGCGGGTGGTCGGCCCGCGCCAGGGCTCGTGAGCGCGGGCTCGCCCGGCGTGCGGGTGCCCTCGCCCGCGGGGCCGGCCTGGTCGCGCTGGGTCGGTCGCTTCCTCGCCCGCGTGGTCTGGTCGACCCGGGTCCTCGGGACGGAGAACGTGCCGACCGAGGGACCGGTCGTGCTCGCGGCGAACCACACGGGGGTGGTCGACGGGCCGATCGTGCTGGGGGTCGCGCCGCGCCCGCTGCACGTGCTCGTGAAGGAGGAGATGTTCGTCGGTCCGGTGGGGTGGGTCCTGCGGGCCGCGGGCCAGATCCCCGTCGACCGCAGCGGCGGCCGGCGCGCGCTGGCGACCGGGCTGGGCGTGCTGCGCCGGGGCGGGGCCGTCGGCGTGTTCCCGGAGGGCAACCGTGGGCGCGGCGACGCGACGTCCGCGCGTGCGGGCGTCGCGTGGCTCGCGCTCAACGGGGGCGCGCGCGTCGTCCCCGTCGCCGTGCTCGGCACGCGCCGCACGGGCGAGGGCGTCAACCGGATCCCGGGCCTGCGTCGCCGCCTCGTCGTCCGGTTCGGCGAGCCGTTCGCCGTCGAGCGGGCGCCCGGCGTGAGCGGCAAGCAGGCGCTCGAGGACGCGAACGAGCGCATCCGCACCGCCCTCGCGGACCTCGTCGCGGACACCGTCGCCCGCACCGGCGTGGCGCTGCCCACGGACGACCCGAACCGGGAGCGGCGGGCGATGCCGTGACCGCGTCGCCGCAGGGGCGCCTCGACGGGCCGGCGGGACCTACGACGGCGCACGTCGTGGGCGATCGGCCGGGCACGGGCATCCTCGTCGGCCTCGGGTCCGCGCTCGCGTTCGGCGCGAGCGGCCCGTTCGTCAAGCCGCTGCTCGAGGCCGGGTGGACGCCGGGCGCGGCCGTCTTCGCGCGGGCGCTGTGCTCGGCGCTCGTCCTCTCCCCGGTCGCGGCGGTCGCGCTGCGGGGCAGCCACCGGCTGCTGCGCGAGGAGTGGCGCCTCGTCCTCGGGTTCGGCCTCGTCGCGGTCGCCGGCACGCAGCTCTGCTACTTCGCGGCCGTCGCGCGCATGCCGGTCGGCATCGCGCTGCTCGTCGAGTACCTCGCACCCGTGCTGCTCGTGGGCCTCGCGTGGCTGCGCACGCGGCACGTCCCGCCGCGGCTCACGCTCGCGGGCTGCGTCGTCGCGGTCGCCGGGCTCGTGCTCGTCGTCGACCCCGCGGGTGCGCGCCCCGACCTCGTCGGGGTCCTCTTCGCCCTCGGCGCGGCCGTGGGCCTCGGCGCCTACTTCGTCCTCTCCGCGCGTCCCACCCGGCTGCCGGCCGTCGCGCTCGCCGCGTCGGGGCTGGGCGTCGGGGCGCTCGCACTCGGCGCCGCCGGCCTCGTCGGCGTGCTGCCCTTCGCCGCGCCGTTCGTCGACGTCGCGCTCCTCGGCGCGTCGACCCCCTGGTACGTGCCGCTCGTGGTCGTCGTCCTCGTGGCGACGGCGTTCGCCTACGTCTCCGGCGTGGCCGCGACCGTGCGCATGGGGGAGCGCCTCGCGTCGTTCGTCGGGCTGTCCGAGGTGATGTTCGCCGTCGTCATCGCGTGGCTGCTCCTCGGCGAGGTGCCGACGCTCGTGCAGGCGGCGGGCGGAGTCCTCGTCGTCGCGGGCGTGGTGCTCGTGCGCCTCGCGGGGTCGCCCGCCGCGCGGTAGGTTCGCGCGTAGCCGGTCGTGCGGCGCGCCGCCGCGAGGCCGCGGACGCGAGCCAGCACACGGAGGGGGAGTGCGGATGACCGACGCTCCGGGCAAGCCCACGACCGTGGACGAGTACCTCGCGACGCTGGCACCGCCGGCGCGGGACGTCGTCGCCCACCTGCGCGCCGTCGTGCACGACACCGTGCCCGGCCTCGGGGAGCGCATCAGCTACGGCATCCCGACGTTCACGCTCGACGACCGCTACGTCGTCTACCTCGCGGGGTGGGCGCACCACGTCTCGCTGTACCCCGTCCCGGAGGTCGACGACGCGCTCGCGCGCCGCATCGTGCGCTACCAGGACGGCAAGGGCACGCTGCGGTTCCCGCTCGCGGAGCCCGTGCCCGACGACGTCGTGCGGGCCGTCGTCGAGCGCCTGGCCGCGCGCCGCGACGGCGCCGCGGGCTGACGCGGGCCGTTCGGAGAGGACGCGCGCGCCGCGCCGGGGCGGGCGGTTCGGAGCCCGGCCCGCGGCCTGGGAGAATGGATGCCATGACCACACCCGACCCCGCCCAGCCCGGCACGCCCGGACAGATCGACGCCGCCGGGCAGGCCGAGGAGCCCCTGGCGCCCGCGGACCTCGCGGACTCGGCGGACGACGCGGCGCGCGAGCGCGCGCTGCGCGCCGGCCTCGAGGACTACGAGCTCGAGGACACCGACCTCGTCCTCCTGGACGCCGACGGCGAGGTGATCGAGGGCTACGAGCCCGAGGCGCCGCTGCCCGTGCTCGCCGTGGTCGGCCGGCCGAACGTCGGCAAGTCGACGCTCGTCAACCGCATCATCGGGCGCCGCGAGGCCGTCGTCGAGGACAAGCCCGGCGTCACGCGAGACCGCGTCAGCTACCCCGCCGAGTGGGCGGGGCGGCGCTTCTCGCTCGTCGACACCGGCGGGTGGGAGGTCGACGTCGCGGGCATCGAGTCCAAGGTCGCCGAGCAGGCGGAGGTCGCGATCTCGCTCGCCGACGCCGTGCTGTTCGTCGTGGACGCCACGGTCGGCGCCACCGCGACCGACGAGCGCGTGGTCCGCCTGCTGCGCGAGTCCGGCAAGCCGGTCGTGCTGTGCGCCAACAAGGTCGACGGACAGTCGGGCGAGGCGGACGCGGCCTACCTCTGGAGCCTCGGCCTCGGCGAGCCCTACCCCGTGTCCGCCCTCCACGGGCGCGGGACCGGGGATCTGCTCGACGCCGCGATGGCCGCGCTGCCGACCGAGTCCGCCCACGGCGAGGTGCGTCCGACCGGGCCGCGCCGCGTCGCGCTCGTCGGGCGGCCGAACGTCGGCAAGTCGTCGTTGCTCAACAAGATCGCCGGCGCCGACCGCGTCGTCGTCGACGAGACCGCGGGGACGACCCGCGACCCCGTCGACGAGCTCGTGACGATCAAGGACGTCCCGTACGTCGTCGTCGACACCGCGGGCATCCGCCGCCGCGTGCACCAGACGAAGGGGGCCGACTTCTACGCGTCGCTGCGCACGCAGGCCGCGATCGAGAAGGCGGAGCTCGCCGTCGTGCTGGTGGACGCGTCCGTCCCGCTCACCGAGCAGGACACGCGCGTCATCTCGCAGGTCGTCGACGCCGGGCGCGCCCTCGTCATCGCGTACAACAAGTGGGACCTCATGGACGAGGACCGTCGTCCCTTCCTCGAGCGCGAGATCGAGAAGGACCTGGTCCAGGTGCAGTGGGCGCCGCGCGTCAACGTCTCCGCGCGCACCGGCTGGCACACCGACCGGCTCGTCCCCGCGATCCAGCGCTCGCTCGACTCGTGGGACACGCGCATCCCGACCGGGCGCCTCAACGCGTTCCTCGGCGAGCTCGTCGCGGCCCACCCGCACCCGCTGCGCGGCGGCAAGCAGCCCCGCATCCTCTTCGCGACCCAGGCATCCACGCGCCCGCCGCGCTTCGTCATCTTCGCGACCGGCTTCCTCGAGGCCGGGTACCGGCGCTTCATCGAGCGCCGCCTGCGCGAGACGTTCGGGTTCGAGGGCACGCCCATCGAGATCAGCGTCCGCGTGCGGGAGAAGCGCAAGCGGTGAGCGACGGCGCCGCACGCGTCCCCGCGGGGGTCACCCGGCGGGGGCGTGCGCTGCGCCTCGGCGTCGCGCGCGACACCGCCGCCACGCGCCACCTCGTGACGTTCCTCGTCGTGACCGTCGCGACCGTGCTCGTCACGCGCTTCCTGCTCGCCGCCTCCGGGTACCCGCAGGTCGGCGGGGGAGACCTGCACGTCGCGCACGTGCTCTGGGGCGGGCTCGGGATGGCGCTCGCGGTCGTCGTGCTGCTGTCGTTCGTCGGGCCCGCGCTGCGCTCGCTCGGTGCGGTCGTCGGCGGCGTCGGGTTCGGGCTGTTCGTCGACGAGATCGGCAAGTTCGTCACCGCGGACAACGACTACTTCTACCAGCCGACGGCGGCGCTGATCTATGCGACCGTCGTGGTCCTCGTGCTCGTGGTCGAGGCGCTGCACGGGCGGCGCCGCCATCATCCGGCGGAGTACCTGGCCGTCGCGACCGATCGCGCGGTCGCGGGCGTCGCGGGCGGGTTCACCGACGACGCGCGGGAGGAGGCGCGGGCGCTCGCGGCGCGGGGCCGGGGCGAGCCCGCCGCGGCGGAGGTGTCCGCGCTCGTCGAGGCCGTGCCGCGCGACGACGTCGACGTCCCCGACCCCGTGCGCGCGCTCGTCCGCCGTGCGTCCGCGTGGTTCGCAGCGGCCCTGGGGCGGCCCTGGGCGGCCGCCGTGGTCGTGGTCCTCGTGCTGGGCACCGCGCTCGGGTCGCTGTTCGCCGGCGTCCGCGTGCTCACCGGCGGGATCGACGTGCCGACGTGGGTGGGCGCGGGGATCGTCGTCGGGGTCGCGGGGACGGTCGCGTGCGTCGTGGCGGGCGTCGTCGTGGCCCGCGGCGGGAGTCCGGAGGACCACCGCGCGGGCGCGGTCTGGGTCCGCCGTGGCGTGCTCGTGTCGCTGCTGCTCACCCAGCTCCTCGTGTTCCGCGCGCTCCAGTGGGTCGGCGTCGCGGGCCTGGCCGTCGACCTGCTGGTGCTGTCCGCTCTCGGCGCCGCTCTGGGCGGCGACGACGACCGTCGGGCCCGGTCCCGGACCACCCCGAGGACCGGACGTGCTGCCCCGAGATAGCGGCGTGCCGCCGAGATGGCGACGCGCGACCGCTCGGGCCCGGAGTCGAGCGCCGTACGTCGCCATCTCGGGGGCGTCGGGCGGCGAGCCTGCGGCCCGCCGCCCCGAGGATCGGTGCCCATGACCGACCTCCCGCTCGCTCGGAGCCACGACGCCTTCCCGAACCACGTCTTCGACGCGTTCGGCGTGCCGCCGGCCCTGCTCGACGAGCGCATCGGCGGCTCCGTCATGGTCGTGGCCAAGCAGCCGACGGACGGGCCGATCACGCTCCTCACCGCGGGCGTCTCCCGGCTGCCGGTCGACGCCGGGCCTCCCGTCGAGCTGGCGGTCGAGGTGCCCGAGGGTCAGGAGGGCGCCGCGCTCGTCGCCCTGCGGATCGTGTGCGACGACATCGCGGTCAACCGCCGCACGCCGCCGTTCGAGACGCCGTGGCGCAACCGGGACCCGTTCCTGACCGGGACGCAGATCTCCGCCATCATGGCCACGGGTTCGCGGTGGGGAGCCGCGCTGGACGACGTGATCGACGCCGCGGGGAACGTGGTCGGCCACATCCGCACGCTGCGGCTGCTCACGGACGCGGAGGCGCAGACCGCCTCGCGGGTCGGGTGGTCGGGGCTCGTCGAGGAGGCCGGGTCGATCGACGCCCTCCTCGACGTCACGCGCCCCTGACGTCACGAGGAGCGTCGACCGGGCGCAGTCGCCGGTGGCGCAAGCGCTCGCGTCGGACGTGATGCCCGCCCGGTCGTCGGCGCGGACGGCACGCTCGCTGCTGTGCACGACGACGCGCTCGACGCCCGCCCGGCTCGGCGCCTCGCGCGTCCGTCAGCAGGCCGGCGCGGCGTGCTCGACCTGCTCGACCCGCTCGGCGCCGCCACCTCCCGCCGTGCGCGCGGTGACCGTCACGACGCCGCCGCCCGGTGCGGTCCGCACGGCGAACGACTGGTACGCGCTCGACCCGGGCGCGACGCCGGTGAACGACCTCGACCCGTAGGCGGTCTCCACGTCGACGTCGAGCGCGACGTCGTCCGTGTTGGCGACGCGGACCGCGACGTACGGGGTGCCGGCGAGGCAGCGCAGGCGCACGTCCGTCGCGACCGACGGCCGGTCGCCGACGAGGAGGTCGAGCGGGACCGAGTCGGCGATGGCCTGCTGCCCGGCGACGTTGGCGTGGACGCCGTCCCCGGTGTCGTAGGGCGGGTAGATCGAGTCGGGGTTCGCCGGGTCCCGCAGGACCGCGTCGAAGTCGAGGACGCCGTCGCACGTGCCGCTGCAGTCGCCGCCCGCCCGCACGACGTCGTTGACGGCGCGGCGGTACTGGTTCTGCAGCGCGGTGTACCCGGGGCGCGGGGTGATGGGGGTGACGAAGACCTTGATGCCCTCGGCGCGCAGCCGTTCGAAGATCTGCTCGTAGCTGGCCAGGATCGTCGCGTCCGTGCAGCCGTTCGCCAGGTCGTTGGTGCCGTAGTAGAAGATCACGCCGGTCACCCCGTGCAGGGCGAGCACGTCGCGCTCGAGGCGCGAGACGCCGTCGTTCCCGCCGCCCCCGCACGCGGGCGAGGAGGTCGTGCCGCTGATCCCCTCGTTGACGATCGCGACCTGCCGCGACGGCGGCAGCTCGGCCGCGACGCGCCGCGCGAGGTCGTCGGTCCAACGTCGGTCCTGGCCGAACGCGTCGCAGCCCGGCCCGCAGTTCTCGCTGCCCACGCCGTCGACGACGGAGCTCCCGTAGGCGACGATCGTGCCCGCGACGTCCGCGTCGTACACGTCGACCGCGCTGACGAAGTAGGTCCACGGCAGGTTCTCGGTGAACGACGCGCCGGAGACCTCGGCGTTGAGGTTCCCCGACCCGGTCGGCGCCCCGTAGTTGTTGCGGCCCGCGCGGTCGTGCAGGCTCGTCACGGTCGGCCGGGCGAGGTAGAAGGTCACGGCGACCTCGTCGAGGTCGTCGGTGGCGATGCTCGTCGGGTCGCTCCAGACCTCTCCGCCCACGGGGATCGTGACGCTCTCGGCCCCGCCGAAGGTGAGCACGCGGTCGGTGCCCGCGACGATCGCCGGTCCGCCGGCGCTCAGGGCGAGCGACGTCTGGTCGATGACGACCGGCCCGACCCCGAACTGGTTCTGCAGCCGGATCCGCACGGCGTCCCCGCCCTGGCTCAGGCGGGTGACCATCCGCATCGACTGGTTCGCGAAGTTCTTGGTGGAGACGCGCTGCTGGGACTGGGCCCAGCTCGTGAACCAGCCCGCGGCGTCGGGCGCGGGCGCGTCGGTGGCGGACGCCGTCCCGAGGCCGGTCAGGAGGAGCCCGACGGTGGTCAGGGCGGCGAGCAGCGTGCGCAGCCTGCGCCGCAGAGAACGCGCGGTGCGGGTGGCTGGGGTGTGTACGAGTGGCATCCGGGCGTCCCTCGGCGTTGAGGTTGATAGCGGTGTCAGGAGGAACCTAGCACCCTTCGACCGGTCCGACGCGAGGGCGGCGGCCGGACCCGCGAGGGACCGGCCGCCGTCCGGCAGGAGCGCAGTACCCGGGCTCAGTCGAGCGGGCCGTAGAGCGCCGGCGACGTGCGCGCGTGCGTCGCCTGCTCGAGCGCGAACGCCAGGCCGAGGAGCGGGCCCTCCTCGAAGTCGCGGCCCAGGAGCTCGAGATTGACGCCTCCGCCCGTGACGGTCGCGTCGGCCTCGGTCGCCTGTCCGATCGGCACCGTCACGGCGGGGAGGCCCGTGTTGGGGCTGAGCCGCAGGTTGGTGCCGATGGTCCCGTACGGGTTCGCGCTGGGGTAGACGAGCGCGTCGAGGTCGGCGTCGTCGAGCATCGCGGTGACGAGCTGCTTGCCCTCGGCGAGGACCTTCGTGTGCGTGCCCGCGGGTCCGGCCCACGCCTGGTACGTCTCCGGGGTGACGGCGTCGCGCGACACGTAGGTGCTGCGCCGCGACGGGACGTACCGCCCGGACTCGACGATGCCCGCCAGCGACCGCGCCGTGACGTCGGTCGAGAGGTGGTGCGCGACGTACTCGTCCAGGTCGTGCTTGAACTCGTTCGTCGAGCCCGAGCCCTCGCTGAGCACGCTCGCGAACCCGTTCGGGAGGACCGGCGACCAGGTCGGGGGCGGCGTCACCTCGACGACGGTGGCGCCGAGCGACTCCAGCGTGGCCCGCGTCTGCGCCCAGAGGCGCAGGGTCGTGGCGTTGCTCCCCAGCATGGACGGCACGTACCCGATGCGGGCGCCGTCGAGCGCGTCCGCGTCCAGGTACTGCGTGTACGAGGCGGGGACCGCTCCCTCCTGGCGCGACGTCACGGGGTCCGCCGGGTCGACGCCCACGACCGCGTCGAGCGCGACGGCCGCGTCCAGGACGCTGCGTGCCATGGGGCCGCCCGTGTCCTGGCTCAGTGCGAGCGGGATGATGCCGTCGCGGCTCGCGAGCCCGACCGTCGGCCGCACGCCCACGAGCTGGTTGTACGACGACGGCACTCGGATCGAGCCACCCGTGTCCGTGCCGAACCCGAGCCCGGCGAGGTTGGCGGCGATCGCCGCGCCCGTGCCGCCGCTCGACCCGCCGGCCGTGCGGCTCGTGACGTACGGGCTCGCGACGAGCGTGCTCGTCCCCGCGTCCTGGTACGAGGAGAACTCGGACACGAAGCCGAACGCGAACTCGTCGAGGCTCGCCTTGGCCAGGACGACGGCCCCGTCGGCGCGCAGCCCGTCGACCATCGTCGCGTCGGTCGCGGTCCGGTTGCCGTCCCAGCAGCCGCAGCCGCCCGTCGTCGGCATGTCCTTCGTGTCGTAGTTGTCCTTGAGCGCGACGGGCACGCCGAGCAGCAGGCTCGTCATGCCGTCCGCGGCGCGGGCCGCGTCCGCGCGCGCGGCGGCCTCGAGCGCCACGTCGCTCGTCGTGACGATCGAGTGCAGGGGCCGCCCGCCCGCGCCCGTGTCGACGAGCGTCGTGTCGTAGGCCGCGATGCGGTCCAGGTACTCCTGGGTGATCGCGACGGACGACGTGACCCCTGCGTTCATCGCGGCCTGCATGTCGAGCACCGAGGCCTCGACGAGCTCGAACGGCCCGTCGTCGTAGATCATCCGCTGGGACACGGCGGCGAGGTCCGCGACGGTGATCGTGCCGTCGCGGTCCGTGTCGGCCGTCGCGACGTCGGCCCACGCGGCGTCGTCGGTCGTCGCGCCGAGCGCCGCGGCGACGACGGCGAGGTCGTCCGAGGTGACCTGGTCGTCGCCCGTGAGGTCGAGCTCCGTCCAGTACGGGGCGAGGAGCGGGGTCGCGGCGGGAGCCGCGGTCGCGACGGGAGCCGTGGCGACGGCGAGCACGAGCCCTGTCGCCGTGAGCGCGGCGAGCCCGCCCGCCGCGGCGCGTCGGTGGATGGTGGGCACGGGCTGCTCCTTCGAGGTGTGACGGACCCGGGGCGCGGGCGCGCCGGGCGCGGCGGTCGGACGGGTGCTCGTCAGGTCGGGGGTCGTCTCGAGAGTCATCGCGAGGCCACCGCCCGACGGCGTGCCCAGAGGATCCCGACGCCCGCCGCGACGGCGAGCAGGGCCGCCCCCACGAACCACGCGACGCTCGCGCCCGTCGAGGCGAGCGAGCCCGATCCGGCCGAGGTCGACGGCGAGTCGGACGCGCCGTCGGCCCCGGGAGCGGCCGAGCCGTCACCGGTCGGAGACGGAGAGGTCGTGCCGTCCGTCGGGTCGTCCGTGGGCGGTGTCGTCACGACGGCCGTGACGGTCGTCGAGGCGGCCGCGGCGTCCGTCAGCGACGCCGTCGTGGCGTCGGCGCCGACGAGGGTGGCCGTGGGGACGGCGAACGGGGCGTCGCCGTCGGCCACGGCGGTGAACGTGAGCGTCGCGAGCGTGACGTCGCCCGCGAGTCCGGGGGACGTGCCGAGCCGCGTGTGCGTGACGGAGACGGTCCCGGCCGCGTCGTCGGCGACGTCGGAGAACCCGCCGTCGGGCGTGACCACGGAGTCCTCGACGAGCTCGACGAGATCCGGGTCGTAGGAGACCGCCAGGTCGTAGGCGTAGAGGTCGACGGCACCGGCCGCAGCGACGGTCACCGTGATCGGGGCGCCGACCTCGACGCTCGACGGTGCGTCGAGGGTCGCGTCGGAGACCGACGGCGCGGCGTGAGCCGGGGCGGTGAGAGCGGTCGCGGCGACCGCCAGGCCGCCGACGAGCGCGGCGCGCCGGCCGAGCCGTCGGCGCGAAGGGAAGTGGGTCATGGGGGAGCTGGTCCTTCCTCGGCGCGCGCCGGACTGCGCGCACGACCGCGGTGGTGGTGGAGCCCCCTGCCGGGACCGATGCTCACAAGTCGCTGTTTCCCGGGAGTTTCGCGGCGGTTAGCGCGAGCGACGAAGGGAGTCTCGGTCCGGTCACGGACCGTGCCGAGCGAGCCGACCTGCGGTGCCGGTCGTCGGGCGTCAGCCGAGGGCCGGGGGCGCGTCCTCGCGCACCTCGGGATCGGGGATCCGTCGCATGCGCAGCGCGGCGACCACGCCGAGCAGTCCCGCGACGAGCGGCACGAGGAGCGCGACCTGGAGCGCGCGGGCTCGGACGTCGTCGTTGATGCGCAGGATCTCGTCCTGCACCTCGGGCGGCTCGTCGGCGAGCAGCTCGACGAGCTGGGCGTCGCTCATGATCTCGGCGTCGTCCTCGAGCACCGTCGCGACCTGCTGCTTGTCGTCCGGGGGCAGGACGGTGCTCGACTCGGCCTGTGCCGTGAACCCGGCGGCGAGCGACGCGAGCATCACCGCACCGGCGACGGCGAGGCCGAGCGAGAGCCCGAACGACCCCGCCGCCGAGCTGACGCCCGCGGCCTCGCTCGCGCGCTCCTCGGGGACGGGGGAGAGCGTGTACGCGTTGAGCTGCGACACGAGCAGCCCGAGCCCGGCGCCCGCGACGACGAGGGGCAGCGCCAGCCACCAGCCCGACGTCGCGCGCGGCACCACGAGGACGGCCGCCGCGATCCCGAGGACGAGCAGCGCGAACCCGGCGAGCACGCGCGTGGCCGGGCGGCGTCGGCCGGGACGCTTGCCCGCGACGAGCGCGGCGGCGAACATCGTCAGCGACAGCGGGGCGAGCGAGAGGCCCGCCAGGAGCGCGTCGTAGCCGAGCGCCATCTGGAGGAAGATCGGCAGCGCGATCATCGCGCCACCGAGCGCGACCTGTTGCAAGAGCTGCTGGGAGACGCCGACGCGGAACGCGGGGGAGCGAAACAGGCCCGGGTCGACGAGCGTCGTCCGCCCCGCCCGCGCGCGCCGCACGAGCCAGGCCGCCAGCCCCACGAGGCCCGCGGCACCGACGACCACGAACGCCCCGACCGCCTCGCCGCCCTCCTGCCAGACGAGGACGCCGAGGACGATGCCGCCCATCCCGACGACCGACAGGACGGTCCCCACGACGTCGACCGTGCGGTCGCCGGTGTACGGGACGTCGCGCACGAGCCGCACCCCCAGGAGCACCACCACGATGACCGCGGCCTCGAGACCGAAGGCCACGCGCCACGACAGGGTCGTCGTGATGACGCCGCCCAGCAGCGGCCCGACGGCCGCCGCGATCGACGCCGCGGCCCCCACGAGCGCGTAGGCGGACTTGCGCGCGGCGCCGTCGAAGTTCCCGTGCACGAGCGACTGCATGGCCGGGAGCAGCAGCGCGGCGCCCAGGCCGCCGACGACCGACCAGAAGACCACGACGGCCACGAGGCTCTGGGCCATGGTCATCGCGACGGCGCCCGCCCCGTACGCGAGCAGCCCGACGACGTACGCGCGGCGGCGCCCGACGAGGTCGCCGACCTTGCTGCCCACGAGGATGAACGACGCGGAGACGAGCGCCTCGAGCGCGATCGCCGTCTGCACCCCGCTCACGGTCGTGTCCAGGTCGCGGACCACGGCCGAGATCGACACGTTCATGAACGACGTGTCGACGACCAGGACGAACATCGCCGCGGCGAGGAGCAGCGCGAGACGCCGGGCGGCCGCGGTCGGCCGGCCGGCGGTGTTCTCGGTGCTCTGCTCCACGTCGACCCCCGTCCGCCGTCCATGCTCACCGGCCGCGCCGTGCGCCCGCCTCACCCGCCGCGGGTGCTCCCGCTGCCCGGGCGCTGCGGCGTCCGCTCTGCCACCATCGGCCTATGGCTGCTGACGGGTGGCGCTCGCGCCACGTCGAGGTGGAGGGGCACGACGTGTTCGTGCGGATCGGCCCGGACGTGCCGGGCGCCGTCCCGATCGTGCACGTGCACGGGTTCGCGGTCTCCGGCACGTACCTGCTCCCGACCGCGGAGCGCCTCGCGCACCGGGCGACCGCCGTCGTGCCGGACCTGCCCGGCTACGGGCGCAGCGAGCGCTGGGGTCACACCCTCGGGATCCCGTCGCTCGCGTGGGCGCTGCTCTCGCTGCTCGACGCGCTCGAGCTCGAGCGGGTGATCCTCGTCGGCAACTCCATGGGCGGCCCGATCAGCCTGGAGGTCGCGCACTCCGCACCGGAGCGCGTCGCGGGGATCGTCCTCGCCTCGCCCGCCGGCGGCGTCCACAACCAGCCGTTCGCCCGCGCGCTCACCCAGCTCGCCCGGGACGCCGGCCGGGAGAGCCCGCGGATGGCGCGCATCGCCGTGCCCGACTACGCGCGCTTCGGTGCCGTCAACGCGCTGCACCTGTTCTCCGAGCTCGTCCGGTTCCCGTCGCTCGAACGCGTGATCCGCGTCCCGGTCCCCACCCTCGCGGTGATCGGCACGCGCGACCCGCTCATGCCGCCGCCCCGGCGCGTGCACGAGGTCGGCACCCTCGCGCCCCCGCACGTGACGATCGTGGCGATCGACGGCGCCGCCCACGCCATGAACTTCAGCCACCCCGGCGAGCTCGCCCACGTCGTCGAGAGCTGGCTCGACGGCCGTGAGATCACCGACGACCCCGACCAGCCGGGCGTCTCCCGCGTGCTCCAGATCGCTCAGGGCTCCGGCCCCGTGGTCTGACGGGAGCGTCTCGAGTTGCTGCGGACGTGGCGACCATCTGTGCGCAGGCGCGCGCCCGGCGCGGACGAACCGCGCGGGCGGTGGTCGTCGACCGAGGGAGCGGTGTCGAGGACCGGAAGGTCGAGCGAGCCGGCACGGGCCGATGAGTTCCGGTCGCCCGTCGGGTCGTTGCGGGTGACCTCGTCGGGCGGCCTGCGCCGACCGGCACCGACATCCGTGGAGGACACCATGACGACCACGACCAGCGGCCCCACCGTCTCCCTGCCCGGCCGACCACCCGTCGTCGACCTCGCCACCTGGCAGACCGCCCGGGACGAGCTCCTGGTCCGGGAGAAGGCGCACACCCGTGAGGGCGACGCCATCGCGGCGGCACGCCGGCGGCTCCCCATGGTGGAGATCGACGGCGCGGTGGAGGTCGTCGGCCCGGACGGGGCGGTCCCGTTCGTCGACCTGTTCCAGGGACGCGACGAGCTCGTGGTCTACCAGCACATGTGGCACGACGGCGCCCCGCACCAGGGACAGTGCGAGGGGTGCACGTGGACGGCGTGGGCCCTGCGGGACGCCGTCTACCTCAACGCGCGCGGCGTCTCGTTCGCGATCCTCACCGTCGGCCGCTGGGAGGAGGTCGAGCCGTACGTCGAGTTCATGGGCTACACGCAGCCGTGGTACTCGGTGCGCGGGCTGGACGAGCCGGTCGGCGGCGAGATGGGCTACGTGAGCTGCTTCCTGCGCGACGGCGACCGCGTGTTCCTCACGTACCGCACGACGGGTCGCGGCAACGAGCCGACCAGCCCGCACTTCGCTCTCCTCGACATGACGCCCTACGGGCGCAGGGAGTCGTGGGAGGACACCCCCGACGGCTGGCCCGAGGGCGAGGGCGCGTGCTGGTACTGGCGCGCGGACGCCGACGGCGTCGCGGGCTGGGGCCCGACCACGCGCCCCGTGCCCCAGTGGACCCGTCCCGGTGCGACGCCGGAGGCCACGCTCGGCCGGAGCGGGCACCACCACTGAGGCGCGCAAGGGCGTGCTCGGCGGCGCCGGATCCCTCGTCCTGAAGCATCACGTGAAGGTTGGTGCGCGGGTGTGGCGAGCGCCACGGGCGTGCGGTGCGACTCCGGTCGATGTCGCGCACCAGATAGATGCATCATGTATCTATGCCTCGAACGACCAGCGGTTCTGCTACCGAGCAGGCCTATCGGCACGTGAAGTCCCTCGTCCTCGACGGGAGCCTGCCCGGCGGGTCCATGACGAGCGAGGGCGAGATCGCCGAGCAGCTCGGCGTGAGCCGCACGCCCGTGCGCGAGGCGTTCCTGCGGCTGGAGACCGAGGGGCTGCTGCGCCTCTACCCGAAGCGGGGCGCGCTCGTCGTCCCGGTCGCGCCCGGGGAGGCGGACGACGTCCTCGACGCGCGCCTGCTCGTCGAGACGCACGCGGCGCAGAACGTCGTCCGGCTCCCCGACACCGAGCTCGCCACGCTCGTCGCGCTGCTGCGCGACCTCGTCACCGCGCAGGAGGCGGCGGTCGCCGACGGCGACGTCGCCGAGTACGCGACGCTCGACGCGCGCTTCCACCAGGAGATCGTCGCCGCGGGCGGCAACGCGCTCCTCACGACGTTCTCCGTGAGCCTGCGCGAGCGCCAGCAGCGCATGGTCGCGCACAGCGTCCGGTGGGACCCGCGCCGCGCCGCGACCTTCGTCGCCGGGCACCGCGCCCTCGTCGACGCGCTCGAGGTGCGCGACACCCGCACTTACAAGCGCCGCATCCAGCGCCACCTCGAGGACGCGAGGGCCGGTCTGTGAGCGCAGCGACCTCCGTGCCTGGGTTTGAGGGGACCGAGAACGAGACCGCCCCGTCCGGGCGCGGGGCGGGGACCGCCGTCGGGCCGCGGGCCTGGGTGGCGGTCGCCGCCGTCATGTTCGCCGTCGCCTGGGGCGGCAACGAGTTCACGCCGCTGCTCGTCATGTACCGGGAGGTGGGGCACTTCTCGGCCGTGACGGTCGACGCGCTGCTCGCCGCCTACGTGCTGGGCATCATCCCGGCGCTCCTGCTCGGCGGACCTCTGTCCGACCGGTACGGGCGCCGGCCCCTGCTGCTGCCCGCGGCGCCGATCGCGCTCGTCGGGTCGCTCGTGCTCGCTGCGGGGGAGTCGTCCGCGGCGCTGCTCGCCACCGGCCGCGTGCTCTGCGGCGTCGCGCTCGGGCTCGTCATGGCCGTCGGGACGACGTGGGTCAAGGAGCTCACCGACGCGGCGGCGGTCGCGTCCGGGGTGCCCGACGGCGGCTCCGGAGCCCGGCGCGCCGGCCTCGCCCTCACGCTGGGGTTCCTCGTCGGCGCCGGCGTCGCGGCGGTGCTCGCCCAGTGGGCGCCCTGGCCCACGCACACGGCCTACCTGCTGCACGCCGTGCTCGCCGTCGGCGCCGGGGTGTGGGTGCTCGGCGTGCCGGAGACGCGGGCAGCGCCCGACGGTGCGTCCCGCGGCCGGCTGCAGGACGACCTGCGCGTACCGGCCGTCGCGCACCGGCGGTTCCTGCGCGTCGTCGTGCCCGTGGCGCCCTGGGTGTTCGGGTGCGCGGGCAGCGCCTACGCCGTGCTGCCCGGGCTCGTGTCCGCGAGCGCCGGGAGCGCGCCCATCGCGTTCTCCGGCCTCATGACCGTGCTCGGCCTCGGCTGCGGCGTCGGGATCCAGGTGCTCGGGCGCCTCATCGACACCCGCCGCAGCGCGCGGGCGTCCGTCGTCGCGATGTCGATCGTCGTCGTCGGCATGGGCTTCGGCGCCTACGCCGCGGCCCGGCTCGACCTCCCGACGGCGCTCGTCGCCGCCGCCGTGCTCGGCGCCGGGTACGGGCTCGCGCTCGTCGCCGGGCTCAGCGAGGTCCAGCGCATCGCGACACCCGACGACCTCGCCGGCCTCACGGCGGTCTACTACTCGATCACCTACGTCGGGTTCTGCGTGCCCGTGGCGCTCGCGGCGCTGTCCGTGCGGTGGACGTACACGCAGATGTTCCTCGGCGGACTGGTCATCGCCGCCGTCTGCCTGGCGATCGTCGCCAGCGCGTGGCGCGCCCACCCGCCGACGGGGGAGCGGGACGGCACCCCGGGTGCTGCCGACGAGACCGACCGCACAGCCCCGACCGGGGCAAACGGTGCGCTGGCGGCGTCGCGGATGGGGTAGAGTATCCGAGGCTTCACGGGGTCCGGTCGGTGTGTAAGTGTCGCGCTGGACGGCCCAGTGATCCAGCCACGGGCTGTGGCGCAGCTTGGTAGCGCACCTGACTGGGGGTTAAGGGGTTTACCCCGCTCTGGTCGGCCTGAACAACTGAAAATCCATGCCACGGGCTGTGGCGCAGCTTGGTAGCGCACCTGACTGGGGGTCAGGGGGTCGCAGGTTCAAATCCTGTCAGCCCGACGTAAAAGCCCAGGTGAGAGTAGGTTTCTCGCCTGGGCTTCATCATGTCCGGGGGTCGTTCTCTGTGGTCCCCCTCTGGTCCCCCGGCGCTCTCGCCGGTGGTCGCCTGTGGACGAACTGATCGCCCAGAACCCGCGTCCTGTGGATAAGGGGACCAAAAGGGGACCAGAACGCTTCCGGGAGCACTCCCGCGGGCGTCGGAGCGCATCACAGGCCCCTGGTCGCGGGGCTGCTGCGCCGGGCGTTCTTGCGTTGTCCGGCGGTGGAGAGGAAGGCGTTGGCCTGCTCGGCGGCGGAGGCGAGGTGGCGGTCGTCGGGGTGGAGATAGCCGCGCGTGGTCTCCATCGAGGCGTGCCCGAGGATGTCTTGCAGTACGTGCAGCGGGATGCCCGCGTCGGCCATCCAGGTTGCCCCGGTGTGGCGTAGGCCGTGCCGGGTGAGGTCGGGCAGTCCGAGCTTCGCGACGATGCCGTCCCAGTTGGTGGCGTCGCGGACGGTCGCGGTGGTGAGATAGCCGCCCTTCGGGCCGACCAGCAACGAGTCCTCGGGCTCCTTCCCGTCGGTGAGGCGTTCGAGCACTGGCCGGAGTGGTTCGAGGATCGGCACGCGGCGTTCTTTGCGGCTCTTGGTCGGTTTTGTAACCAGGCCGCCTTTGCCGGGGAAAACCTGCCGGCGGATCACGACGAGGTTCTTGCCGTAGTCCACGTCCCCGACCTGCAACCCGGAGACCTCCGAGGACCGTGCGGCGAGTAGCGCGGCGAGCATCACGAAGTCGCTGTAGGACTGATGCACCTTGCCGCACGCCCTGGCGAGGCGGTTGAGGGTCTTCATGTCCGGGATTGCGTGCGCCCGTGGGGAGGTGTGTTCGGCGGACTGGCCGCGGAAGGCGTTGCGGTTCAGGCTCCGCTTGGCGCGGTTCTTCGCAGGATTGATCTGGATCAGCCCGTCCCGCACGGCCTCATCGAGCACCCGCACGAGCGGGGCGATGGTGTTCTTGATGGTCGACGCGCCGTGACGCTGCTCCCACTCATCAATGGTGCGGTCGATGATCCCGGCGGTGATCTGGGTGACCGGCAGGTGCCCGAGCGCGGGCAGCACGCGCAGTTTCAGCCCGTACCCGTAGGTCTCGCCGGTGGAGGTCGGGTCCAGGCCCCGCGCCCACCGGTCGCCGATGGAGGTGACGAACTCCAGCAGCGTCATGGACACGTCCATGCCCTTGGTCGATGAGTTGCGGAGCTGGTCGAAGAACGCGTGCGCGGCCGCTTCGTCTCGCACGATTTCCGAGCGGATGACACGCCGCTTGGTGGTCGGGTCGGTCCACCGGGCTCGGGCGCGGATGCCGTAGGAGCGGCGCTCCATGTCTGTGGAGACCTTCACGCCGATCGGCGGGACCGGCTTGGGCTCGGCGGTCGGCTGCGGTTCAGCTCTGCGGGGCACGGTCGTGTTCCAGCTCGCTCAGCCAGCGGTCCACGGCGTCGAGCCGGTACCGGGCGATCCCGCCAAGCCGCAGGAACGGCGGCCCCGTGCCGGCCGAGCGCCACCGCGACAGGGTGGACTCCGAGACCTTCAAGTACGCGGCGACCTCACGGCTGTCCAGCAGGGGCGAGACGAGTGCCTCGGTCTTGTCGCTCACGACACTTCTCCGGTGTCCGGGTCGAGGTCGCGGTAGAACGCTTCCTCTGCCTCGCGGCGGGCCTGGACGTCGGCCATGACGAACTCCACGAACTCGGCGTCGCGGTCGGTGATCGGGATGTCCTCGATCGGGTCGCCGGGTTCCTCGCCGGGCCAGACAGTCTGCCGGGTGGGACGGTCGTGGTCGAGCCGGGTGCCGCAGGCGGCGACCCATTCGCGGAGCCGCTGGCGGGCGTCGGCGAAGTCGCGGTGCCAGCCGAGCGGTGCGCTGCCGTTCTGGTCCGGGTCGTAGGCGCAGAGCCAGTGAAGGTGCAGCGCGCTCAGCTCCCACAGCAGCTCCGGGTGCATGTGCCAGGTGGGCGGGATCACGGAGGCGGGGAGCCCGTAGGTGTGGCGTAGCCAGTCCACCCAGCGGTTGAGCTCCAACCACTCGGCCTCGGCGTCCTCGGCACTCAGCAGGTTCCAGTTGATCGGGTGCGGCGGCTCGGCGATCAGCGGCTCGTCGTAGCCGTCGTCGTCCATCTGGTCCACATCCGAGTCGGGAACATCGTTCGTCGTGGCGTCGCCACCGGGTTCGTCGGACATGCTGGGCTCCTGTCTGCTCTCCGGCGCCGGTTCGTGCCGGGCCGTTGTGGCGGGCAGGTGCTCCGTGCCGCGACCGGCGTTCAGGTGCCGGAACGACGGAGCAGGGCTTCGATCTCGGCACGGTCGGCGGCGAGCTGGCCGGCGTCGGGACGCTTGGGCCAGGGGTGCAGGTCGGTGACGATCGGGGCCGCGGAGCGCAGCAGCACGATCCCGGTCCCGAACGGGAGCCGGCGGATGCGGTCGGGCGGGAAGATCGGCACCCGGCGCACGGACCGCTGGTTGGAGCGGGTGCCGTGGTCGCCCAGCGTCACGGAGTCGGTGTATTCGTCGCGTTCGCCGACCAAGGCGCTCAGGTCTTGCAGGTCCCGGCTGTTGGAAGCCCCGCCGAGGATGACCTTGACGATCGAGGCGTCCCAGATCGCGTTCGCCTGGTGCTCGTTCCACTTGTCCCGCGCCTGCGCGAGCGATTGGAGCACCGGCATGGTCGTGATCCCCGACCCGCCGCCTTCGGCCATCAGCGTCGGCAGCGACGGCAACGGCGAGAGGTTGGCTATCTCATCCAAGGCCAGCAGCATCGGCGGATCGAGCCGGGCACCGGCCGACCGTGCGGCCAGGCGGCGGGCGGTCTCGATGAGGTCTTCCACGAGCGCGGCGACCAGCGCGGCGCTGGCTCCCGCACCGGACCCGGTTGCCAGCAGGAACAACGTGCCGCGGTCGCGGATGAACGCTTCGGGATCGAAGCCCTCACCGGGGCCGGGCGATACGGCGTCGAGCACGCGCGGGTCCGCGAGGGAGCCGAGAGCCAAGGAGACGCCCTGCCAGATCGAGTCGCGGGTGCGGGGGTCGGAGTCGATCATCGCTTCCAGAGACTCGGCCCACCCGGTCGCAGCCTGCGTGGAGCCGGTCAGGATCGCCACCGCGTCAGCGGCCGCGGTCGGATCGAGAGTCCACCTGAACAGCTCGGCGGGCGGCCGATGGTCGATCGCTGCCGCGTGCAGCAGGGCTTGGAGCGCGGCCCGTGTCTTGCCCTCCCAGAAGCCTCCGCCGTCGACGCCGCCTGCGGACAGGCCGGTGCCGGCGGCGAGCCCGGTGGCGCGGATCATCGCCGTCTGCGGCGACTCGCAGCCCCGGATCGGTGACCAGCGCAGACCGGCGGGCAGACCCTCGGCCAAGTGTTGCGGGTCGAAGATCGCGACGGGGCCGATCCTGCGACGGGCGCGCATGGTCGCGGTGAGGTTGTCCGGCCTGGTCGAGGTGACGACGACGGCGCCGGGCGCGTCGAGGATCGCCGGGATCACCAGATGCAGGCCCTTCCCGGAGCGGGGCGGCCCGATCACCATGATCGAGTCCTCGACCGACGCCCACACGCCGGTGCCCTTGGAGGTGCCGAGCCGGTAGCCCACGTCCGCCGGCTTCGGGTCAGCCAGGCCGGGGCGCAGGTTTCCCGCGCGGCGCAGCAGCGCCTTCTCAGACGCAGCGGCGGCGACTTCGTGCCGTGTGGCGATCCCGGCCATGCGGCGCGGGTCGGTCTCGATCCGGTGGGTGTGGCGGCGCAACCGCAGCCACGCCCATAGCCCGCCGGTCACGAGGCCGGCGAGCAGCAGCCCGGCGACGATCCAGTAGACGACCGGGTTCAGGCCGTCCGCGTCGAGCGCCGCGCCGGGATCACCAGGGTGGAACAGCACACCGACCCCGGAAGCGGGATCGCCGGCCGGCTGGGGCGTGCCGGTCAGGAACGCGGCCACCGATCCCGCGGCGCGCAGGATCAGCGCGACGCCGAACAGGACGACCAGCCCGATCATCGCGGCGTTGGTCAGCTCGTCCCCGAACGAGCCGGTCTGCCGGCCCTGCTCGTTCACGGCACTCGCCGGATGATCGTGGTGCCGGAGACCCGGCCGAACAGGATGACCTCGATGACCTCGTCGGTCCGGTCGGCGCCGTTCCCGGCTGGGTCGATGAGGGCGCGCGCGGTGCCGGAGTGGGCGGCGTCGGTGTGCCCGGTGACGACTGCGACCGCCACGTCCTCGCCCGGAACGAACCCCTTGCCCTCGACGGTGTGAAACACCGGCCCGGCCTGCGCCGCCGGTTCCGGTTCGGGCTCGGGGCGGGAACGCCGGCGGCGGGCGGCGACGATGTCGGTGAACGTCGTGCCGTCCGCTTCGCGGACCTCGACCCTCGCCGGTGTCGTCCGGTCGTTCGTGGCGCGGTCGATGATCTGCCCGAACGAGGAGCGCCGCCACGGCGGCGCGAAAGGGTCAGGGTCCAACCGTTTCCCGTCGACGGTGACGGTCACGGTGCCGTCCTCGCGCACATCGAGCACGACGAGCGGAATGGACACCGGGACGGGCTCAGGCTCGGGCTTCCTCATAGCGTCGAGGTGAGCCAACGCCGCCATGAGAGCATGCGTGGCGCTCCTGGGCGTCCGCGCGCACGTACGAGCCGTGCAGGTCGAACCTCTGCCGCGTACGGAGGAATGTCGGACGTCTCTGGCAGGCTCTTCGTATGAGTGATGAAACTTGGGACGGCCGCCGGGCGGTCAGTGCGAGTTCGGGTGATAACACGGTTTCGCGTGCGCGGCAACCGGATGGTTGACGCGCACACTGGGGAGACATCATTCCGTGTCCGCGACGACGGCAGAGTGGTGGATGCCAATTCCGGCGAGACACGGTTTCGCGTGCGCGATGACGGCCGTGTGGTCGATGTCAACACGGGTGAGACGGTCTACAGACTCAGAGGTTGAGTCACTTAGCCCTGGTTTGGCCATCGTTGCTCAAGGTTGCCGCGATGGCCCCTTGGCCGCGTTTATGGTTCGTGCTTGGGCATCGATATCCGGGCCAGTGAAGAGTCGGTGGAACGCCTCGTCGAGCACTCTGGCTCCGTCCAGCACCTCCATAGTGGTTAAGTCCGAGTCCTCGTGGGTTCCGACGTTTCCGAGCCATTTGACGGCGAAGAAGAGATCGGCCACCGCTGGACGGTCTGGGTCAGCATCACGCCACTCTTTGATACGTTCGTGCGCGTTCCGAAATTGCCCAGATGGTCGAGTTGCAGAGATTCCTTCTGAAGTCAAGAACCGTTCCACCGTGGCACGCAGCGCAGGCGCGGCCAGACCAGGATCAGCGAAAAGCACGCGAGAAGCGCGCAGCACACCCTCTCTTACTTCGTCGGGTGCCTATCTCGGGATCGGCATTATCAGCATCGGCGGATGCAGGTGCGTCACAGTGTAGTACGAGGAATAGGCGATGCCTTGGTACTCGAAATCATCGCGGTTCGACCTGTGGGAGTAGTCCACGCGATAGTCGCCGTGCCGTGCACAGCCTGTCGACACTCGGGATTCTCGCACTGACCGCGGACGACAAACGTGCCGGAAATCCACTCCGGCTCGAACGCAGGGTGGTTGCGCGCGGAAGCTGAATCGTGTCCTTCATCCTCGGTGGGCGCTGAGAATCCGATGTATCCGGTCTGGCACTTGGGGCACGCAGGCCGCGGCCACGGCTGTCCGTCCTCAATCGGGCGAGCGAGCTCGGAAAGTGCGGGGTCCACAGCCATGCTTCCAGCGTAAGCGGGACGCTATGCGGACAGGCGTAGAACGGGAATCGATCGCGGGCGACGGCTCTAGCCTTTTATCTCTAGAGCCGCATCTTTCTGACCGAGGTTCATGCCTCGCAGGTGCGCTCCGCCCGCCGCTGCAACGGAATTACCGCTTGTCGAGAATTCTGACGAATCATCATGATTCCTGACACTTTTGCAGTATTCTTGATGCATAGTCATGATTCGTGAAGCTGCGGAGTGATGAAGCTCGCTGCGGTTCGGGGTGTCGGAACTGCCAGGGGCTGGCGGTCCGAGGAGGATGCTGCCGACTTCGAGCAGGAGATCATCGACCAGTACGCTCTCGCGATGGCTGCCGCCGGGCTCAGCGACGGCTACATCGCGCAGTCCAGAGCAGTCGTGTTCGAGTTCCGTCACCATCTCGACGTCCCGCTGTGGCAAGCAAGGCCCTCCGACGCGGACGCTTTTCTGGCCGGGCTACGTCGGGCTGGGTTGGCGGTCACGACGCGGGCGAGCAAGGCGGGCGCGATCGCGCAGTTCTACGACTTCGCCATCGCCCGCTACCAGGGCGACATCAATGCGCTGACCGATTGGGTGATCGAGCAGCCCGTCGACGAGTACAACCGGCAGTCGGGCTCGTCGCTGGGCAAGGTCCGTGTGCCGCCGTCCGATGCGGAGATCGGCCGGCTCTTCGGCGGGTGGGCCGCCTCGCTCCAAGATGAGCGACGTTATCTGCCCGCCGCGAGGAACTACTTCGCTGCGTCGCTCTGGCGCAGGGTCGGGGTGCGCATCACGGAGAGCACGAAACTCGACATCCGTGACTGGCGGCCCGATCTCGGGGCGCTGGGTAACCTGCATGTCCGGTTCGGGAAAGGCTCGCGGGGACGAGGGTCGAAGCAGCGTCTGGTGCCTGCGATCAACGGGGCGGACAAGCTCATCGACTGGTGGCTCGGCGATCTGCGACACCGCTTCGGCCCCGACTGGGACAACCCGGATGCCCCGATGATCCCGTCCGAGCGGTTCGACCACGAACTCGGTCGTTCGTGGCGGGCCAGCGACGACGTGCTCCGGCGGGGCCTGACCCGAGCGACTGAACGGTTCTTGCCCGCCTGGGCCGGAGGACGGATGACGCCGCATGTGCTCCGCCATTACTGCGCGTCATCATTGTATCTGGCGGGCATGGACTTGAAAGCGCTGCAAGAGCTGCTGGGGCACCAATGGCTCTCGACCACGACGCAGTACATCCACGTCCCGGGCGAGCACGTCGAGGACTCGTGGATGCAAGCCAACCAACGGCTGGAAGACCGATTTGAAGGGATGACCACGCGATGAAATGGAACCTGCGAGTCCAGGCCGCCGAGCGCGGCATCTGGAAGTCGGCGGAACTGCGGCGGATGCTCGCCGACGCCGGGCTAGAGATCAGCCAGGGCAAGATGTCCGGGCTGTGGACGGGCACCCCGACCACGATCCGACTGGACGATCTCGATGTCATCTGCCATGTCCTCGGTTGCGAGCCGACTGATCTTCTCGTGCCCGAGCCCGAGAAGGTCCGAGCACGCAAGCCCGGCGCCCGTCGGCGGGTAGAAGCGAGTGGGAGCACGAATATGGTCGCGCCCCGGTTCGGTCCGAAGAACGATCGGCCGGCGCCGCCGCTATGAGTCCGGCACGCGGCCCGAACGGACCCTTGAGTCCGCCGTTGCCCTGCACTGCGTGCGGGGTGAAGCCGGCCGCGTGGCTCACACCCCGAATCGACTTCTGCTACGACTGCATCCCCGGCGGCCCGTTCACACCGCCGGCCTGTAGCAAGTGCGGATCAACCGAGTATTACAGCCAAGGACTCTGCGCCCACTGTCACCCCGGCAGCCCCGGCTTCATCGGCTCCTGCCGCGATTGCCTCGCCTGGGGCGTCTACCGGCAACGCAACTGGCGGTGCTGGAAGTGCCGCTGGTGGTTCACGCACTACCCGCAGGGCGAGTGCGTCTCCTGTCACCGCGAGGTCACCATCGGTGAGCAGGGCTACTGCCGCCTCTGCCTGGAAACCGCCCGCTACCACCAGACGCCTGGTGAACCGCTCGACCTCGACGCGGCCCGCACGTACGGCCAGCAGCTCTTCCTCGCCTCGATGAACGACTCCCGTCAGCCCGCAGAACTCCACCTACCGATGGCGATGAGCATCCGCGAAGCGCTCAAGGTCATCAACACGCCGCCGCCGGTTCCCGCCAGCTACCAGCCGGTCCTGTTTCATATCGACCCCGACCCCGAACGCCTCCGTCAGCGCTCCAACGAGATCCGGCTGCGCGACATCACCAGCCGCACCGACCACTTCCTCTACGCCCGAGCCCGCGAGTACGCCTGGAGCAAGCGACAGACCAACCAGGTCAGGCGCACCCTGAAAGTCCTGCAGCTCGTGTTCCCCGGCGCGAATCTGCGCTTTCGCGCCTCTGACATCCTCGCGATGCGCAGCTACGACGACGGCAGCAACATCCGCTCCACCATCGAAGTCCTCGAAGACGCCGGGCTCCTCATCGACGATCGGGTGCCCTCGTTCACCAAGCTCTTCGAACGCAAGACCCATGCCCTTCCTGAGCCGATGCGATCCCAGCTCGAGGTCTGGCGCGACATCATGGTCGACGGCTCCAAGACCCCGCCGCGCCGTCAGCCCCGCGACACGATGACCGTCAAAGGCCAGATGTACGGCATCCTCCCCGCGATCACTCGCTGGGTCGACGACGGGCGCACCAGCCTCGCAGGGATCAGCACCGAAGACATCCTCGCCGCCCTCCCTGACGACCCCTCGCGCCGTCACACCATGATGCTCGGTTTCCGCAGTCTGTTCACGATCCTGCGCGGCCGCAAGCAGGTCTTCACCGACCCGACGAATGCGATCCCGCTGCGCGGCCCGCGGCGCAACACACCGCTGCCGATGGAGCCCACGGCGATCCGGGACGCCCTGGTCGACCCCGACCCCGCAGTGGCGTTGGCCGTCTCGCTCGTCGCCTTCCACGCCCTGACCACGCAGCAGGTCCAGCACATCCAACTCACCGACATCATCGACGGACGTCTGCGAATGCCCGACGTCCGCTTCATCCCGCTCGCGAAACCTGTCCGCGTCCGCCTGAGCGCGTGGCTCGACCACCGTGCCCAGCGCTGGCCGGAAACGAAGAACCCCTACCTGCTCGTCACCGTCCAGACCGCGCCCCGTCTCTCACCGCCCGGCCGGAACTTCCCCTGGAAGAAGGCCGGAGTGACAGCCCAGGCCCTGCGCACCGACCGGATTCTCTACGAGGTCGAGCAGACCGGCGGCGACTTCAGGCGCATCTGCGACCTCTTCGGCATCGGCATCGAGACCGCGCTGCGCTACTCCCACACCGCCACGGGACCGCAGAACATCACGGCCGACAGTGCGTAGCCGCCTCGGAAGATGAACCTTCGGCAAACACCACCCAGATGCGCCTCGCCGACTTGCCGCGTGCTTCGAGAAGCGTCAATATAGATACATGTCGAATCAAGAGGTCGAGTTGGTCATCGTCGGGTCCGGTCCCGCCGGGTACACCGCGGCGGTCTACGCTGCTCGTGCGGGGCTTGCCCCGGTCGTGATCGCCGGCTCGGTGACCGCGGGCGGGGCGTTGATGACGACGACCGAGGTGGAGAACTTCCCCGGCTTCGTCGATGGTGTGCAGGGTCCGGAGTTGATGGAGTCGATGCGGGCGCAGGCTGAACGGTTCGGCGCTCAGATCGTCTACGACGACGCGACCCGCCTCGACCTCGACGGCGACGTGAAGATCATCGAGACCGGTGCCGGGGCCACGTATCGGGCGCGGGCGGTGGTCCTGGCGATGGGCTCCGCGTACCGCAAGCTCGACCTCCCCGAGGAGGACCGCTTGTCCGGGCACGGAGTGTCCTGGTGCGCGACGTGCGACGGGTTCTTCTTCCGCGACCAGGAGATCGCCGTGGTCGGCGGCGGAGACTCCGCGATGGAGGAGGCCCTGTTTCTCACCCGGTTCGCGTCGAAAGTGACCGTCGTGCACCGCCGGGACGAGTTCCGGGCGTCGAAGATCATGGCGCAGCGCGTGCTGGACGACCCGAAGATCGAGGTCGCCTGGAACAGCGAGGTCGCCGCGATCCTCGGCGACGAGCAGGTCACCGGGCTCACGCTGCGCGATAGCGTCACTGGGACCGAGCGGAGACTCGACGCGACGGGGGTGTTCGTCGCGGTCGGGCACGACCCGCGTTCAGATCTCGTGACCGGCCAGGTCGACACCGACGCGGACGGGTACGTGCGGGTCGCGCACCCGTCGACGCGGACGAACCTGGCCGGGGTGTTCGCGGCCGGGGATCTCGTCGATCACACGTACCGGCAGGCGATCACCGCCGCGGGCACCGGCTGCGCGGCCGCGCAGGACGCCCAGCACTACCTGTCGAACCTTGCTCCCGCCACCGTTTCCGCACCTGTTCTGGAGGTTTCCGCATGAGCACCGTCACCCCCGTCACCGACGCCACGTTCCGGGCCGAGGTGCTCGACTCCGAGCTGCCCGTCGTGGTCGACATCTGGGCGGCCTGGTGCGGGCCATGCAAGGCGGTCGCCCCGATCCTGGACCAGCTCGCCGGTGAGTACGCGGACCGGGTGAAGATCGTGAAGGTCGATGCCGATCAGAACCTCGAGACCGTGACCGCGGCCGGCGTGACCTCGATCCCGACCCTCGGGTTCTATCGGAACGGGGAACGGGTGGACGTGTTGATCGGCGCGCACCCGAAGCCCGTCTACGCGACGAAGATCGAGGAGCTGCTCGCATGACCGACACCGTGACCCGCACCGCACCGAAACGGCTCTCCACACTCGACAAGTGGCTGCCGCTGTGGATCGGCCTCGCCATGGTCGCCGGTCTCCTCCTCGGCCGGTTCGTGCCTGTGCTCTCCGACGTGCTGTCCGCGATGGAGGTCGGTGGGATCTCGGTCCCGATCGGGCTGGGCCTGCTGGTGATGATGTATCCGGTGCTCGCGAAGGTCCGCTACGACAAGGTCGCCGCCGTCACCGAAGACAAGAAGCTCCTGGTCTCTTCGCTCGTGCTGAACTGGCTCGTGGGGCCGGCGGTGATGTTCGCCCTGGCCTGGATCTTCCTGCCGGATCTGCCCGAGTACCGCACCGGGCTGATCATCGTCGGGCTCGCCCGCTGCATCGCGATGGTCGTGATCTGGAACGATCTGGCCTGCGGTGACCGGGAAGCGACCGCGGTGCTGGTGGCGATCAACTCGGTGTTCCAGGTCGTCGCGTTCTCCCTGCTGGGCTGGTTCTATCTCACCGTCCTGCCGGGCTGGCTGGGGCTGGACACGCAAGGGCTGGAGATCTCGGTCTGGCAGATCGCGCTGAATGTGATCGTCTTCCTCGGCGTCCCCCTCGCCGCGGGGTTCGCCTCGCGGTGGATCGGCGAGAAGCGGAAGGGGCGCGACTGGTACGAGGAGACGTTCCTTCCGAGGGTCGGGCCGTGGGCGCTGTACGGCCTGCTGTTCACGATCGTGCTGCTGTTCGCCCTCCAGGGCGAACAGGTCACCTCCCGGCCGATGGACGTCGCCCGGATCGCACTTCCCTTGCTGGTGTACTTCGGGCTGATGTGGTTCGCGGGGCTGCTGCTCGGCAAGGGCATCGGCCTGAGCTACGCGCGATCGACGACGCTCGCGTTCACCGCGGCCGGGAACAACTTCGAACTGGCCATCGCGGTCGCCATCGGCACCTTCGGCGCGGCCTCCGGGCAGGCCTTGGCGGGGGTCGTCGGCCCGCTCATCGAGGTGCCCGTGTTGGTGGGGCTGGTCTACGTCTCGCTCTGGGCGGCGAAAGCCTGGTTCCGCACGGACCCCTACGCCACCGAATCCACGATCGAATCGAGGACGTCATGACCGACACCGCTGTCCTTCCCGACGCCGAGGCGTGCGCGCCCTCCGCGATGCACGCGATCGGCGCCGACGCAGCTGCGACTGTGGCCGGGGCGCTCAAGGCGCTGGCGGATCCGCTGCGGCTGCGGATGCTGTCCGCGATCGCGACCGACCCGCGCGGCGAGTCCTGCGTGTGCGATCTCGCGGAGCTCGCCGACGTGTCCCAGCCGACCGTCTCCCACCATCTGAAGGTGTTGAAGGAGACCGGGATGCTGCGGTCCGAGCGGCGCAGTACGTGGGTCTGGTACCGGATCGCGCCGGGCAAGCAGCGCGCCGTCGCGGCCCTCCTCGACGCGTTCGCACCAGCGGCAGTCGCCGACGAGCCGGAGGACGCTCAGGCGCGAGTTGAAGCGTTGCGGCAGATGGACGCCCGCGTGACCCGGCTCGCCGAGGAACTGGCCAACGAGCTGACCGGGCTGCACCGTGATGTCGTGATCGCGATCGTGCGCGAGTCCTACGCGGGCCTGGTGCGGTCGGCGAAGCTGACGCAGCACATGATCCCGCTGACCGAGCGCTTCGCCCGCCAGCGCCTCGCCGACCTCACCCGGGATCGGTCTTCGGGGGTGCCGCAGGTGCTGTTCGTGTGCGTGCAGAACGCGGGCCGTTCCCAGCTCGCCGCCGCCATCGTCAACCAGCTCGCCGACGGCCGAGTGATCGCCCGTTCCGCAGGCTCGACCCCGGCGTCGGACCTGCACCCGCACGTGCGCTCCCTGCTCGTCGAGATCGAAGGCGAGCAGGAGGCTCGGGATGCGTTCCCGAAGCCGCTGACCGACGACGCCGTCCGCGCCGCGGACGTTGTGGTGACGATGGGCTGCGGCGACGTGTGCCCGATCATCCCGGGTGTCCGCTACGAGGATTGGGCCGTCGGCGACCCCGCCCTCGCCTCCCCGCAAGGGGTCGACGCGATCCGACACGACATCGAGTCCCGCGTCCGCGCCCTCCTCGCGACCCTCACCGACTGAAAGAAGCCAAAGTTCATGACCGTTCAGCAGCCCTCTGTCCTGTTCGTCTGCGTCCACAACGCCGGCCGCTCCCAGATGGCCGCCGGCTACCTCCGCCACCTCGCCGCAGGCCGCATCGAGGTCCGCTCGGCCGGGTCCATGCCCGCCGAGCAGATCAACCCCGTGGCCGTCGAAGCCATGCGCGAGGAAGGGATTGACATCACCGCCGAGCAGCCGAAGGTGCTCACCACCGAGGCGGTGCAGGCCTCCGACGTGGTGATCACGATGGGCTGCGGCGACGCCTGCCCGTTCTTCCCGGGCAAGCGGTACGAGGACTGGAAGCTCGACGACCCCGCCGGACAGGGCATCGAGGCGGTGCGCCCGATCCGCGACGAGATCAAGGGGCGCATCGAAGCGCTCTTGGTAGAGCTGCTCGTCTGAGGGAGTGTGAGCGCCGGAGGGGCAAGCAACATCGGCGCTTGCCCCTCCCATGCTCTTGAGGGAGCTCGATCCATGCGGGGAACATCGTTGTGCCGCGGGTGTGGCCCGCTAATTGCGTCCCCAGTGGTTGTCGCTCTATCGAGAAGCGCCTCGCAGCGCTGCTTCGATCTGCTCCGGCGTGGGCGCTCCGGCGAATCCGCTTTCCGTCGAGTAGACGCGGCACGCGAGCGAGCGGACCGGTGCGGTCGGGAACAGGTCGACGCCGTCGACTAGGAGCGTGGGTGATCCTCCGAACGGAGAATTCGTCGCTTCGGCCTCGGTCCGGATGGCTACCAGTTCGACGGCCACGTCCACAAATCCGATTGCGTCCAGCGCAGCACGCGCGTTGGCTTCGGCGATGTCCGTGTTCGGGCAGTCGAGGATGTGCAACAGTTCGACCTTCATGCGATCCGCTCTTTTCGGGTCCGAGCCGCGCGGAGCCCGTTGAGGATGACGACGACCTCGGCGATCTCGTGCACCAGCACCACCGCGGCCAGCCCCAGCACGCCGAACAGGGCCAGCGGGAGCAGGGCGGTGATGATCAGCAGCGACAGGATGATGTTCTGGTTGATGATGCGCCTGCCGCGACGGGCGTGGTCGAACGCCCGCGGGAGGAGCCGGAGGTCGTGGCCGGTGAAGGCGACGTCGGCGGACTCGATCGCGGCGTCGGAGCCGGTCGCGCCCATCGCGATGCCGATGTCCGCGGCGGCCAAGGCGGGGGCGTCGTTGATGCCATCGCCGATCATCGCGACCGAGCCGTGCCCGCCCAGTTTGCTGATCGCGGTGGCCTTGTCCTCCGGGCGCAGCTCGGCGCGCACGTCCTCGATCCCGGCCTGCGCGGCCAGCGCCCGGGCGGTGCGGGCGTTGTCACCGGTGAGCATCGTCACCCCGACGCCCTGGGCGGCGAGGGTGCGGACCACCTCTGGGACCTCGGGGCGCAGCTCGTCGCGGACACCGACCGCGGCGACCGGGGCGTCGTCGCGGTGCACGATCACGACGGTCATGCCCTGCTCCTCCAAGCCCGCGACCTGGTCCTTGAGCGTCCCCGCGTCCAGCCAGCGGGGGCTACCGACGGTGACCCTGGCCCCGTCGATGCTGCCTTCGATGCCGTGCCCGGCCTGCTCGGTCACGTCCAAGGCGGCGGGAGCTCCGGGGGCGGCGGCGGTGATCGCGGCGGCCAGCGGGTGGGTGCTATGCTGCTCCAGCGACGCAGCCCACGCCAACGCCTGCGCCTCGGTCACGCCCTCGGTGGTGAGCACGGCGGTGACGGCGGGCTCGTTGCGGGTGAGGGTGCCGGTCTTGTCGACGGCGACGTGGCGGATCACGCCGAACCGCTCGAAGACCGCGCCGGACTTGATGATCACGCCGAATCTGCTCGCCGAGCCGATCGCGGCGACGACGGTCAGCGGGACCGAGATCGCCAGCGCGCACGGCGACGCGGCGACGAGCACCACGAGGGCGCGGGTGATCCACAGCTCCGGGTCGCCGAGCAGCGAGCCGATGATCGCGACGAGGGCGGCGAGGATCAGCACGCCAGGCACGAGCGGCCGGGCGATCCGGTCGGCCAGGCGGGCGCGGTCGCCCTTCTCGGCCTGCGCCTGCTCGACCAGCTCCACGATCGTGGTCAACGAGTTGTCGGTGCCCGCCGCGGTCGTCTCGACCTCCAGGGCACCGGCGGTGTTGATCGCCCCGGCCGACACCGCGTCGCCGGGCTCGACCTCCACCGGGATCGACTCCCCGGTGATCGCCGAGGTGTCAAGGCTCGACCGGCCCGTGCGGACGATCCCGTCGGTCGCGATCCGCTCACCCGGACGCACGAGCATCAGCTGACCAACGGCCAGATCCTTCGCGGCGACCTCCACGGACGCGCCATCCCGCCGGATGGTCGCGGTCTCCGGGACCAGCTTGAGCAGCGCCCGCAGCCCGCCGCGGGCGCGATCCATGGCCTTGTCCTCCAGCGCTTCGGCGATGGAGTACAGGAACGCCAACGCCGCGGCCTCCTCGACGTAGCCGAGGACCACCGCGCCGACCGCGCTGATCGTCATCAGCAGCCCGATGCCCAGCTTGCCCGTGAACAGCTTGCGGACCGCGCCGGGCGTGAACGTCGACGCACCCAGCAGCAGGCCGATCCAGAACGCCACCAGCGCCGGGATCTCCGCACCCGTCCATTCCAGGACCAGGCCCGTGCCGAAGGCGACGCCGGAGAACACCGGAACCATGATCCCGCGGTCACGCCACCACGACCGCTCCTCCTCGGCCTCCTCGCCGACCCGGGTCTCCGGCTCGTCGCAGCCGCACGCCGCGCTCACGCGCCCGCTCCCGTCCCGCAGCAGCCCGGCACCGTGCACTCGGCATCCACGCACGGCGCGTGCTCGTCCACGGCCAGCGTCACGTCCACCAGCGCCGTGAGCGCCGCCGCGAGGTGCGGGTCGGCGATCTCGTAGCGCGTCTGCCGCCCCTCGGGCTCGGCGACCACGATCCCGCAGTCGCGCAGACAGGTCAGATGGTTCGACACGTTCGAGCGCGTCAGCTCCAGCTCGCGCGAGAGCACGGCCGGGTAGCTCGGGCCGTCCAGCAGGGTCATCAGGATCCGGGAGCGCGTCGGATCCGCCATGGCCCGGCCCAGCCGGTTCATGACGTCAAGACGCGAAGCAATAGTCAGCATACACTGAACTATACAGTGAACGCTGACCTATTGTCGGCTCCGATAACCTCAACTTCGACTATGAACGCCACGCGGCGGGAGGAGTGGCTGCTCCGCGCAGGCCCTCGTCCACGCGCTGGCGATCATCAGGGCCGTCCCGACTGCAGCCAGGGCGGTCAGGACAGCGAATGCCCTCGCGTAGCTCCCGGTCACCTCGGCGAGGACGGCCCCGGCGAACGGGGCGAGGGCAGCGGCCAGCAGGACCGGGAGGCCGAGGACGCCGGAGAGGTGGCCGTAGGCGCGCTCTCCCCAGCGGTCGGTGATCGCGGTCGCCTGCAGCAGCGTGGCGATCCCGCGGCCGACTCCGGCGAGCATCGACGCCGCAATCAGCAGGCCCACCGGGCCCGGCACCACGGCCAGGACCAGCGTGCTCGCAGTCACCAGGATGAACACGGCGGCGGTGCGCGCGGTCAGCGAGGCCCGGTGCGCCAGGCCGGTGTAGACGAGGCGTCCGGCGACCTGGCCGACGCCCCCGAGGCCGAGCACCCAGGCTGCGGCCCGGGCGTCGAGGCCGCGCTCGAGCATGAGCGGGACCAGGGCCAGCAGGCCCGTGTACATGGCCAGCGACGCCGCGGTCAAACCGCCCGTGAGCAGCCAGAACCGCGCGCTGCGCAGGACCGCGACGGCATGGGCGCTGTCGGTGGCGGGCGCGTCGCGATGCCCGCGCGCGGGCCAGGGGCGTCGCAGCAGGAGCGAGTGGGCCGGCACTGTGACGACGGCGAGGGTGGCTGCCGCCCACAGGTAGGTCGCCCGCCAGCCCAGCTGCTCGCCGGCGGTCGCCGTCAGCGGCGCGAAGACCGTGCTGGCCAGGCCCGCGACGAGCGTCAGGGTGGCCAGTGCCCCGAGGCGGCGTGCGTCGAACCAGCCGGTGATCGCGGCGAACGCCGGCGGGTAGAGCACCCCGGCCATCGCGGCCCCGGCCAGCACCCAGCCGGCGACGAAGACCGGCAGGCTCCATGCCGTGCCGATCACCACGAGAGCCAGGACCCCGAGGGCCGACCCGACCGTCATGACCAGCCGCGGTCCGCGCCGGTCGATGACGCGGCCGATCGGCACCCCGACCAGCGCCGAGACCACCAGTGCCGCCGAGAACGCCGAGGTGACGGCCACCGTGGACCAGCCGGTGTCGGCGCTGATCCGCGGCGCGAGCACCGGGAAGGCGTAGTAGAGCAGCCCCCAGGAGACGATCTCGGTTACGCACAGGGCCGCCAGCACCGCGCCGAGCGACGGGCGGGGTCCGGGCTCAGGCAACGGCGGCACCCCGCGGCAGCCTGGTCAGGGCGTCGACGACGTGCTGGGCGTCGCGGTGCACCCCGCGCAGCGTGTTCGAGGAGAACGACCGCTGGAACTCCACACCGAGGAAGCCCAGCCCCGGCAGCGCGGTCGAGACACCGCGGTCGTGCCGGAGCCTGCCGGCCCCGTCGAGGACGCCGAGCGAGGTCAGGTAGGTCAGGTGCGGCCGGTAGCCGGTCGCGAAGATCACGGCGTCGACCTGCTCCCGGGAGACGTCAGGCCACACGACCCCGTCCGGGGACAACGCGGTGAACATGGGCCGCTGGTCGGGCCGGCCCGCCTCCAGCGCCCGCTTGTACGTGTCGGTCCCAATCACCGGGGTGCCGGTGACGAGCCGTTCGAGGACCGATGGCGGGAGCAGGTCGGCGCGCGTGAGGCGCAGCCACCAGTGCAGGTCGCGTCCGGCGATCATCTGCGGCGCGAACCGGACCCGGTCCCGCACCGCCAGCGACGTCTCCGCGTGCTCGGCGAGCTCGTGGGCCACCTGCACGGCGGAGTTGCCCGCCCCGACGACCACGACCCGCTGCCCGGCGAACTCCTCCGGCGACCGGTAGTCGGCCACATGCAGAACCCGCCCCTCGAATGCCTCCCTGCCGGGGATCGCCGGCACGTGGGGATTGCCGAACGAACCGGAGGCAGCGACGAGCGCGTCGCCGACCAGGCTGCTCCCGTCAGCCAGCTCCACCGTGAACGCCGGCCCGTCGGCGGTGACGTCGACGACGCGGGCATTGGTCCGGACCTCGACGCCGAGCTGGTCGGCGTATCCGCGCAGGTACTCGACGACCTCGTCGCGCCCTGGGTAGCCGTCCGGGTCGCCGGGGAACGAGTACCCGGGGAAGGAACTGAACCGGCGTGGGGAGAACAGGCGCAGGCTGTCGTAGTAGCACGGCCACGACCCCACCGGCTCCGGGCCGGCCTCCAGCACGACCGGCTCCCAGCCCCGGTCGCGTCCGGTGCGGGCGGCAGCGAGGCCAGACTGCCCGCCACCGACGACCAGCAAGCGGCCCCGACTCATCCGTCCGCCCTCGCGCCGATCTGGACCAGCTGCGGACCAGGCGCGCAGCACGAACCCGAGGCCGCCTGATCGTCCGGGGCGTCGAACAGGCCAGACCCGCCACACACCCCAGTGTCCGGCAGGACGAGGTCGACGCGCGCGGCAGCCTCACGGTCGCCGGCGATCGCCGCGACGACGCTGCGGACCTGCTCGAACCCGGTCAGAGCCAGGAACGTCGGCGCCCGCCCGTACGACTTCGCCCCCACGATGTAGAACCCCGGCTCCGGATGCGCGAGGTCTGCAGCTCCCGTGGCACGGACCGAGCCGCACGAATGCAGGTTCGGGTCCACCTCGACAGCGACCTTCACCGGAGCCTGCAACCGCATGTCGAGACCGAGCCGGATCTCGGACAGGAACGACAGATCAGGCCGGAACCCGGTCGCGACGAACACGCGCGATGCCGGTTCCAAACGGCGGCCGTCCTCCGCGAGGAGCACAGCCTGCCCGTCCTCGACCGTCACCTCTTCGGTACGGAACCCGGTGACGAGATCCACGAGCCCGTCCTCGACCGCCTTCTTCGCCCGCTGACCCAGCGCACCGCGCTCGGGCAGCTCGTCCCCGCTCCCGCCGCCGAACGTGTTGCCGACCGTGCCGCGGCGCAGCACCCAGCTGATCCGCGTCCCCGGCACCCGCTTCGCTACCCGCGACAGTATCCCGATCGTCGTCGCAGCAGAATGACCGTTGCCGACCACCACCACATGCTGACCGGCCAAGCCCAGGGCATCGTCGATCGCGGGCATGCGATGCTCCACCAGCCCCGCATCGACTGCAGCCTCCTCGCCGAGCGCGGGGAGACCGTCAGCACCCGCGGGATTCGGGGTGTACCAGGTGCCCGACGCGTCGATCACCGCGTCGGTCTCGATCCGCTCCTGCCCACCATCCGTGCGGCGGACGTGCACGACGAACGGCTGCTCCGCTCGCCCGGCATCGACCGCGAGATCCCGCCCCTTGCGCGCCGCTCCGACCACACGAGCCCCATACCGGACCCGGTCGCCCAGCGCGTCCGCAAGCGGGGCGAGATACCCCTCGATCCACTGCGCCCCGGTCGGATAGCCTTTCTCCGGCGCCACCCACCCCGTCGGCTCCAGCAGGCGACGAGATGCCGCATCGGTGAGCTCCGTCCACGGCGAGAACAGCCGCACATGCCCCCACTCCGCAACAGCTGCCCCCGGACCATCACCGGCCTCCAGCACGAGCGGGTTCAATCCGCGTTCCAGTAGATGCGCGGCCGCTGCGAGCCCCTGCGGGCCCGCACCGATAACGACGACGGAAACCATACCCAACCTCCATGCATTGACGTTCTTCAATGTGAACGAGCCTGCCTCACGTATCGACAGATGTCAATGCGTAGGGCAGAATGGAGCCATGAACGCCCTTCCCGCGACCATCGAGAGCACCCCCGAAGCCTCGACCTGCTGCATCCCCGGGCAGCCGCTCGATGACGCGACCGCGCAGCAGCTCGCCCGGGTGTTCAAAGCGCTCGGCGACCCCACCCGGGTCAAGCTCATGGCGATGATCGTCGGCAGCAGCGAGGGCGAGATGTGCGTGTGCGACCTCACCGAACCCGTCGGACTGTCGCAGCCGACCGTGTCACACCACATGAAACTCCTCGTCGAAGCCGGTCTCGTGACCCGCGAGCAACGCGGTAAGTGGGCCTACTACCAGCCCACAACCGACACGCTCGCCGGCGCCGCGCGGGCGTTCCTCTCCTGACGCCAGATTCCCGGTTCCGGCCGATGGTCGAGTCCGACTGGCCCGAGGTCGCGAGCATCTACCAAGCCGGGATCGCCACCGGGCACGCCACCTTCGAAGCTGTGCCGCCCGCGAACTGGGCCGCGTTCATCACTTGCAAACGCTCCGAGCTGAGCCTGGTAGCCCTCGACTCCGCAGATCGGGTCAACGGATGGGTTGCCGCGGCCCCCACCTCAACGCGGACCGCCTATGCGGGCGTCGTCGAACACTCGATCTACATCCACCCCGATGCTGCAGGACAGGGCGTCGGCTCCAGGCTCCTGGCCGCATTCCTTGCCGTCGCCGACCACGCGGGCATCTGGACGGTCCAGTCCTCAATCTTCCCCGACAACACCGCAAGCCTGCGCCTCCACGAGCGCGCCGGATTCCGCACCGTCGGCAGACGAGAACGCATCGCCCGCATGGACTACGGGCCGCACGCCGGCCGCTGGCGCGACACCATCCTCGTCGAACGCCGCACCCCTGCTGATCCCGCAGGAAGCCACGCTGAGGCTGCATCTTCCGTGAACATGCACACTCACACCTGCTCCAGCGACCTCTCAACCCGCATCTTCACGCCAAATCGACTTCAGGATTCCTCAACTTGCGGGGAATGCCGGTCATGCGGGCGGTGGTGTCGAACGCGGCGAGCTCGGCGGGGTGGAGTTGGTGCTGCACGACGAAGGCCCGGTCCTTGATCCGCCAGAGCCCTTGCCCGGTGCCGAGTCCGGGCAGCAGGCGGCGTTCGGTGCCGGTCAGCCCGAGCGCGACGGCGGTGGGGCCGAGCTGATCGGTCTCCTGCCGGTAGACGATCCTCGTCTCCGCGTTTGCCAGCAGGCTGTTCGCCAGCGCCCGGTTCGCCGATCCGGCATCGCCGACGTTCTCCAAGTCGGTGAGCTTGTGGAACACCAAGAGATTGGCCAGCCCGTAGTGCCGGGCGAGACGCCAGTGGGCGTCCATCCTGCGCAGGAGCGCCGGGTGGGACATGAGCCTCCATGCCTCGTCGTAGACGACCCATCTGCGGCCCCCGTTGGGGTCGAGCAGGGCGGCTTCCATCCATGCCGACGAGCAGGTCATCAGCACCGAAATCAACGTGCTGTTCTCGGTGACGCGCGAAAGATCGAGGCTGACCATCGGCAGCGACGGGTCGAACCTGACGGTGCTCGGCCCGTCGAACAGGCCGGCCAGGTCCCCGGCCACCAGGCGGCGCAGCGCGTGGCCGACCTGGCGGCCGTCCTCGGTGAGCCGGCCGTCCGGGTCGTCGGCAGGGTCGGGGCGCAGCAGCCGGTCGACCACCATCGGCAGGATCGGCACGTCCGCGTCGCGGACCGCGCCGGCCAGGGCGGTGTCGATCGCGGTGTGCTCCAACGGCGCCAACCGCCGATCCAGCACCGTCTCCGTCAAGGCTCCGAGCAGATCGCGGCGTCGCGCGGCGAGGGTGGTGGCCCACTCCTGGTCGGACAGGCCGCCGGGCCGGTAGCCCTCATCCAAGGGGTTGAGCCTGTTGCCCATCCCGTGCCCGAGGATGATCGCTTTCCCGCCGACTGCTTCGGCGACGCCGGAGTGCTCGCCTTTGGGGTCGCCGGGGACATAGACGCGGTACCCGAAGGGCAGACTGCGGGTGTAGAGGCTCTTGGCGAGCGACGATTTCCCGGAGCCGACGATCCCCGCCAAGATCAGGTTCGGCGCGGTGATGATGCCCCTGCGGTACAACTCCCACGGGTCGTACACGAACGAGGAGCCGCTGTAGAGGTCTTGGCCGATGAAGATTCCCGCGGCTCCGAGCCCGGCTTCGGCCAGGAACGGGTACTGCCCGGCGAGCACGGCGCTGGTGTCCTGATGCCGGGCCACCCGGAAGCGGCCCGGTGTCCTCAGCGCGGCCGGGCCGGGCTCGCCGGCGGCGGGCAGGTAGACCGTGGCACGGCGTTCAGCCCGTTCGGCGGCGGCCTTGGCCTGGGCCGCTTCCTTCTCGACGTGACGCTGCTCGGCGACGAGGCGGGCGGCGGCTTGCCGCCGCTGCTTGCGCAGCCGGCGCCGCTCCGAGGCGGGAGTGACGAGGACAGCGGTGTGCAGCTTCTCGCCCCGGCTCACAACGACCGCCCCCGCGTCCCGGAGACCCAACCGCCGGCGGGACGGTCGAACCATGACGAGTCCGGCGCCGGGCGAGGCTGCTGTGGCATGTCCGGCTTGGGCTGCGGCGGGCCCTCGATGCCGAGCGGTGCCAGCGCGTCCGCGTTCTGGCGAGCGGCCTCCGCGACCCATCCGGGAAACAGGCACTCATGCTCGGGCCTGCTGCCGGGGTTGTCGATGGCGTACTGGCGGGCGTCGCCGGCCGCTGCCAGGAAGGCGGCGAGGTCGCGCATCGCGCGGTCCGGGGCGACCGGCGCTCCGGCGCCGGTGAACAGGTCCCGGCCGACGAGCGTCTGCCCGGTCGCGGTGTCCTCGATGCGGTAGGCATATCGCTGGTGCTCGCCCAGCGGCGAGTCCGGCCAGACGGTCAAGGTGAGCGTCCCGACGTGCCGGGACATCGAAGCGGTGGGGTCTGCGCTGTTCATGGCGGGCAGGTGCGCGCCGGCACGTCTCCGTGGTGGCTATGTCAGAGCGACAGCCCGCGGGCCTGCTTGACGGCGGCGACGCCGGGATGCTCGAACCAGCCCCCGTCACGGACGGCGCTACGCCGCCCGGCCGTCTCTCGCTCACGGCCTGTCGTCGGGCGGCGGGCCGGGACGTGCGCCCCTGCTTCTTTGTCGATGGCGTCCTCGGCACGGATCAGGTGCCGCCGGTACAGGGCGACGTGCCCGGCCATCGCGTTGTAGGTCATCGCGTAGTCGCCGGTCTCGGCCTGCCGGTCACCGGGATAGACCGGGGCGGTGTCGTGAACGTCGCCGTTCTCCAAGGCGGCGTTCGTGGTCTCCTCGCCGTAGTCCCACGCCGACAGATGCTCGATCCCCGCCTCGACCCCGTGGGCGTCGATGAGGTCGATCACCCGGTCGGTTTCCTCGCCTTGGAGGAACACGACGCCAACCCACCGCTCCACCATCCGGTCCTGCGGGTTCCACACGATCCGGCCCGAGTGGGTCATGGCCGCGCTCAGGCGGTCGTCGGCCTGGTCGATGAGCGTGCCGGCCTGGTGCAGCTCATCCGCTGCGGCCAGCGCCTCGGCCGCACCGCCGCTGTACTCGCGGGACTCGTCGGTGACGTGATGCTGCCGGCTCAGATGGGCGGCGGCGAGCTGGTCGAGCACCTGCCGCAGCGATCGCAGCCCGCCCAACAGCTCACCGATCACCACGTAGGTCTCGGACGGGTCCTCGAAGCTACGGCTGGCGTGAGCCAGACCGCGCAACGCCTCGTAGGCATCGCTGGCGTCGCTGGTCGGGTTCGTGTATGTCGGCATCACGGGCCTCCTTCAACGAGGGTGGGATGCCTGCCAGGTGAGCGCGCCGGTCACACCGTGCGGCACAGCGGCAGCGCGGCCGCCGTGAACGCGACGGCTTGCTGGCCGACGAGCCTTCGGGTCTCGCAGGAGGCTTGGATCGAGGCTTGTTCGATCGCGGCGACTGCGGCTTCCAGCTCGTCGACGCTGGGGGCGGAGACGGAGATGAGCCCGGAGACCCGTAGAATCCCGTGGCCGGCGGTCAGGTCGGCTTCCTGCTGGAGAACGTCTTGGTATTCGGCGGTCTGCGCGGCGTCCTCGATCTGCCCGATTCGGGCGCGCTGGGCCGCATCGGAGATGTGTTCGACCTTCTTCTTGCGGATGTCGCGGGCCGCCTGGTCCGAGCGCATCGGGGTGTAGATCAGCGACACAGCCCGTTGGATGCCGGTGGAGAGCAGCACCGGCGCGAGGAACCCCGGATAGACGAGGCTGCGGGGCCACTCCGAGACCCACAGCACGGTGTGCCAGGCGGAGTCGGTGCGCAGGTTGCCCCAGGTCTCGGTGACCGCGACCGGGCCGGCGGCGGCGAGCTCCTGCCCGAGCCGCCCGTGGCGCTCCAAGGTGGCGGCCACGGCCGGGTCATACGCCGAGCGGAGGATGACCGCGACCTGACCGGGGCCGAGCCACCCCGAAGGGGTCAAGTCCGCCGAACGCAGCGCGGCGACCAGCGTCGCCATCTCCTGCCGGAGCACCGCGGCGGCGCCGCGGATGCCGCCGCCGGCGGTCCTGATCTGCTGGGAGGCGACCTTCATGTCCAGGGAGAGGCTGACCGTGGTGGCGTGCCGTTCCCCGGCGGGGCCGGCCCGCTCGATCAGTTCGCGGTAGGTGGTCGCGGCCCAGGAGCCGTCGTCGGTGCCGTGCTCGGCCCACCACTCGGCCAGCCCGCTACCGGAGTCGGGCAGGGTTCGTTCGAGCACTTGCAGGGTCGCGATCCGCCCGGACCGGCAGACCGTGGCGAGCACTCGCCCCCAGGAGGTGACGCGGCGCTCTTGCTCGCCGGGGTCGAGCAGGATGAATGCCGGATGGGTCACTTCCGTCACGACCGTCAAGGTTGCCTGGCGGGGGTCGTGGATCATGCACGCCCCGGTCTCGGGGTCCAGGTGCTCCCGAAGCCGGGCCATGTCACCGGGCAGCGCGAGACTTCCGGCAGGGCGGGGCTTGACGATCCGCCGCCGGTAGAGCAGTTGCCCGCCGGTGGAGCGCCACAGCCACCAGAGCGCGACAGGGAGCCATTCGACCATCGGCCTCCCAGCGATGGGCACCCAGGTCAGCACGACCGCGAGCAGCCAGACCGGGGCGGTGTAGACCAGCAGCATCCCGGCGCCGCCGTAGAACGCGGCCAGCAGCGCCAGGCCGCCGATGCCGAGGGTGATGAGCTGCGCGACCGAGAGGCCGAGCAGCACCCCTCGGCGGGTGAGTCGGCTGAACTTCATCGGCGTCAGCTCGCTACCGGGTGTCTTCTGGTCCGTGGTGGGCATGGGTGGTCACTCCTTGCCCCACGGCGATGCCGTGGGGTTGGACGGCTCCGTGGGCGTCCTCGGCTGCGGCGTGGACGGCGGGGGCGTCTGCGACGGCGGCGGGGTGCCGCCGTTCTGCCCGCCTGCGGCGTCGGCGGCGGTCTCGGCCTGACCGGCCACCGCGTGCCCGGCCTTCGGCCCGGCCTCGGCGGCATCCTTGGCGACCTTCGCTCCGACCACGACGGCTGCCGCCGGTCCCGCGCCCGCGGCGGAGGCGCCGGCTTCGGCGCCCACGGTTTCACCGCCGGCCGCGGCAGGTGCCTGCGCCGGGGCGGGCGACGGCGGAGGCGTGCCACCTGATCCTGCGTCCGACGCGCCGTCATTGGGGTCTTCGAGAACCTTCTTGGGCTCGCCGCCGCCTTGGGGCTTGGAGGGGATCGGGACGGGACGGTTGAGCGCGTTCTTGGCCTCCTGCTCGGTGCCCATCTGCTGGTACAGGTCGAAGCCCACGAACGACACGAAGCGGTAGACCATGTAGGGCGCGAAGGCCGCGATGCCCATGAGCACGATGCCGGTGATCGGTTCGGTGACGGCGGCGATGTCCAGCTCGATCGGGGTGGCGATCTGCGTGATCGCCAGCAAGAAGATGACGACGAGCACGAGCTTGCTGATGATGAGGGCGATCACGAACGCCGCCCATTTCCCGATCCATCCTTTGGTGGCGTCCCAGGACGCGCCGGCGAACGCGATCGGTGCCAGCACCACGCCGACCAGCAGCAGCGCCTTGCGGATCAGCAGGCTGAACCAGACGATCGCGACGGCGGCGATCATCAGCCCGGCCAGGAAGATCGTGACGATCGCGCCGACGCCGGGCGCGGCGATGTTGATGCCGCTGAGCCCGGCGGCGAGCAGGATGATCTTGTCGCCCATCGTCTCGGTGGTCTCGCCGGACGTCTGGATGATGCCGATGCTGAGCTGGTCCACGATTTCCAGTGCGAGCGCGGTCAGCGTGACGACCACGAACGCGCCCAGCACCGATTTCGCCGCGCCGAGCGCGGCTCTGGACAGCGCGGTCGGGTCGCGGCGGATCAGCCCGGTGATGAGTTGCAGGCAGAAGAAGATCAGGACGAGGAAGACGCCGATGCCGAAGATCAGGTTGTAGACGCTGGTGAACCCGTCCGTCTGGACATCGACCAGCGTGGTCGTGTCGAACACGGCCCACATCGCCTCGATCAGCCAGCCGGCCGCGCCGCCCATCGCCTGGGCGAGCCAGTCGAACGGGGCAGCCACGACCGTCGCGGCAGCCTCGCCCGCCACGTCGCAGACGGTCGAAATCACGGGAACGTCGCAGACACCCATCTCAAATCTCCTGCGGTGACCGGCGGCCCTATACAGCCTGGCCGACGTTCCAGAAGAAGTTCACGAGCGTCACCGCCGCGCCGCAGATCACCGCGGCACCGCAGGAGATGAGAACGCCCAGCTTGCCCCTGCCCGCCAGATGCGGGTTCGAGCTGTTGGCGCCGTAGGCCCAGACGATCGCGGAGACGATTAGCGCCAGTACGGAGAGGATGAGGCCGACCGTCATCACGGCGCCAACGATGGTGCGGAGCTGGTCGATGCCGGGCAGTCCCGAGCTGTTGGGGTCGATGTCGATCACGGCGGTTACTCCCTCGCTGAGCGAATGGCTTGTGGCGACGAGGTGAACCAGGGAGCGACTGGCGAGACCGGGCAGACGAAAGGCCCGCTCCCAACGCAGAGAGCGGGCCTGCTGGCGACGGAGGATCAGAGCTGTTGGCCGAGGGCGATGAGCCAGTTCACCCACGCCACCCCCGCGCCGGCGAGCGCGGCGGCGCCGACGCCGACGAGCACCCCGACCCGGCCCTTGGAGGCAAGCGAGTGGTTGCCGTGCGAGGCGCCCAGCGCCCAGCAGATCGCCGAGACGATGACCATGAGCACCGCGACGATGAGCACGAACATCAGCAGGGCGCCGATGACCTGTTTCAGATCACCGATGCCTCCGAGCCCGTCGAAGTCGGGGAACACTTCCATCACGAACCGGCCCTGACGGTGACGTGCAGGTGGTCGTAATGGCCGCCGGTCACGTCGCCGGGGTCGTGCATCCCGCCGCCGTTGTAGGGGCGCCAGCCTTCGGCGTCGCGGGCCAGGGACCAGATTTGGCCCTGCCAGATCAGGTACTCCACGCCCAGCGACTCGGCGTGGTCCTTCATCCAGTTCGTCACCCGCCACCCGTCCTCGAGCTGCGCGGGCGTCGGGTGCGTCCCGATCGGGTTCCCGAACGTGATGTCACACGCCCGGCCCAGCGGGTGCTCTGACGTTGTGCCGGGCCGGGGCGAGTAGCAGGCCCAGGAGCTGTCGGGGAACGCGGCACGGGCTTGGGCCATGACGTGCGCCATCCGCGCGGTGATCTGCCCGTCGCTGGTGGGGTCATCGACCATCTGGTCGGGGTCGCCGTCCAGCGGGGCGGGATCGCCCGGCGCTCCACCGGAACTGCACTCGTTCGGGCTGCCGACCGTGGCTTCGGGCAGGTCGACCGCGTTGTGGTCGTTAAGCCACTTGGCCGCGTCGACGGCCTCGCCGCTCGTGCCGCCGGGCCGGACCTCGAAATGCAGGTGTGGCCCCGTGCTGTTCCCGGAGCTGCCGACATCGCCGATGTGCTGGCCCGCGGTCACACGATCTCCGGCCGCGACGAGGATGCCGGACTGCCACATATGCGCGTAGGCGGTCGCCACGGTCTGCCCGTCGATCTGGTGCTCGATGACAATGAGTCCGCCGTAGCCGCCGGAGAACTCGGCCACGGTCACGGTCCCGTCTGCGGCGGCGAGGATCGGCGTGCCGTCCGGTGCGGCGAAGTCGGTGCCGGTGTGGAACGACGGTTCCCCGGTGATCGGATGGATACGCGGCCCGAACTCGCTGGTGAGCACCCAAGTTCCCTCGGGGAGCGGGAACACGACCCGCGAGGACTCCGCGACCGGACCGGTCACCACCGAGGCGGTGGCCGGGCCAGCCGCACCCGTCGCGCCGGTGAGAGCGTCGAGGATGCGTTCGGCGACCGGCTCGTAGTTGCGGTAGCGGTCAGGGTAGGCACTGACCTCGACGGCTTGCGCGGCCTCGCCGGGGTCCATCTGGGCCCAGCCGGGGATGTCCAGCAGGCCCCGCGGCGAGGGATAGTTAGGTCCATCGGGTCCGCCGTAGAACGCGCGGGCCTGATAGTTCGTGTCCATCAGCTCCGCGACGGTTCCCCACCCGGATTGCGGGCGCATCTGGAACAGGCCGAGGGAGTCGTGGTCGCCGCCGTTGCCGTCGTTGGGGTAGTTCGCGGACTCGGGGTAGGCACTGGTGTTGGCGAGCTGGCGCAGGGTGCTCTCGGTGAGCGCGGCCATCAGCGCGATCTTGATGCCGGGCCGGCCGACGCCCTCGATGCCGCCGCCGACAGTGATGATCGTGGCCGCGTGCGTGAGCTGGGTCTTGTTCAGCGTGAACGTGGTGCCGTCTTGCGTGGTGACGGTTAACGAATCGGGGACGTTGCCCACGGTGACGCTGCCGCCGGGGACGGCGCAGTTCGCGGCGGCGGGGTTCATCAGCACGCCGATCGCCATCAGGACACAGGCAGGGCCGAACAGGACGAAGGCGAGTCCGAGGATGAGGAGCTTCTTGACCACGGCGTGCCTTCTGTCATCGCAGCGGGTTGTCGAGCTGCGACAGGCGCAGCACGTGACACGGGCCGGTGCGGAACTCCGGCGCGGGGGGCGGGCAGGCCAGAAACACGGTGAAGGCCACGGGGTGCTCGCTGGTGACGGGTTCGCCGTTCCAGACGCCCTCGCGGTGCCGGGTTCCTTCGATCGTGATCGCGGTCGCACCACGCGGGAGCTGGCCGGACTGGGCCTGCTCAACCGCGGTGTCCCATGCTTGGGGCACGAACGAGGACTCGATGGTGAGATGCTGGGTGGTGGCGTACTTGCGCAGCTCGATCCACGCCTCCCGCGACGGCAGATAGGACGCGATGTCGGCGGCGAGGCCCGCCTGCTCATGGCCGGAGGGGTCCCCGACCTCCAAGATCGCGGCGGAGTAATCCAGCGGCATCAGCCCGGAGCCGGTGTCCCAGGCGAACAGCGCCTCAGCGACATTGCGGGCGAACTCATCCGGGTCGTGCGAGGGGATCACCCGCGGCGGCCCCGGTTTGCCGGGCTCGGACTCACCCGGAGCGGTGATGGTCGGAGCCGGATCGGGCGCGCGATCGGTGGGCTGTCGTGGGCCGGTGATGAGCCCATACACGCCGACGCCGATCAGGAGCAGCAGCACGAGGCCGGCGGCGATCACCGCGATGAGTCGGCCACGGGACCAGGAAGCGAGATTCGTCTTCATGCCCAGAGGTGAGCCCGCCGGTGACTGGCCCTACCGGTGCATCAGAGGGCGCGCAGCAGCGGCCGGCCCGCCGACTCAGCGACGGTGGTGCGGGCGGTGCGGAGCTGGTCGGCGAACTCGGTGGTGCCGTCGACGGTGGCGAAGAACGCCTCGGCCTGCTCGTCGGTGAGCTCGACGGCCAGCTCGTCCATGTCGTAGTGGGTCCACCACGCTTCCAGGTCGCCCCAGGTCAGCACGAACGCGCGCACCGGGTACCGCGCCGGTCCCTCGTCCTCGGCGGCTGGTCGACGCTTCGGTGGGGCCGGCTTGCTGGCCTTGCTGGTCTTGGCGGCGTCGACGCGGGCCAGGGCCTCGTCGGCCAGCTCGTGCAACCGCCGGTCTCGCTCGCTGTCGGCCTCGGCTTGGGCGTCGTGAAGGCGCTGGAAGATCGGGTTGACCGCCGCGCCGGCCTCGATCTGCGTCACTCCGTCTCGCGCCTGGGCGCGCACCGCCTCGGAGGCAGTCGGGTCGTCAGCCAAGCGTCGCACGTACCCGATCTGTTCCAGCCGGCTATAGGACGCCGAGCCGGTCACCATCCGCGCCGCCTGCGCACGAGCATCCCCAAGCTGGTGCGAGTCCGATGGTCCCGCTGAATCGGCGGGACCATGCTTTCCGGGCTCGTGGCCCTCGTGGAACTGGGTCTTGGCCTTGCGGCGTGCGGCGTCCTCGGCCATGAGTTCCTTGATCTCCCGGTACAAGGCGGCGGCCTCGATCGGGGTGAGCGGCTTGTGGAGCTGGTTGTCGTCCTGCTCGGCCAGCAGATGCCCCAGCCGGTCCGAGATACCGGAGCGCACCCACACGCTGACGCGGCGCCAGCCGAGCTTCTTGATCGCGGCCATCCGGCGCGCCCCGCACACCAGCACCCCGTCCGGGGTGATCGTCGGCGGCTGCAACAGACCGTCCCGGTCGATCGACGCCGCGAGCGCGTCGATGTCGCCCAGGTCCGTGCGATGCCGGTTGCCGACCATGATGGAGTCCACCGCCCGCTCCAGCTCGATGTGCCCGGCCGGTGCGCTCATCCCGCACCCCGAGCCTTCGTCGTGCCCGGCGCAGCCAGCGAGAGGGTGAGCACGAGGTCGTCATCGCGCAGCAGCACCGGCAGGGTCTCGCCGATCAGCAGCCGCAGCAGGATGCCGCGTCCCGCGCCGGTCGCCGCGAGCGCCGGGTCCGGGCAGCCGAGCAGGGCGCGCAGCAGCACCGCCCAGGAGCGTCCCGGGAGGTCGATCAGGGCTCGGGCGTGCTTGTCGCGTCGCAGCGTCTCGTAGGCCGTATGCCGGTTCCCGACGCGGGTCAGCGCCACGCAGACGTGTTCTACCGCCGGGCGTGCCGTGCCCTCGGGCCAGTCCAGCAGCATCAGCAGCGTGATCGCGTCCTCGACCGCCGACCTCGCGGTGGTTGCCGCCGGCTCGGCCGGTGCCTGCTCCGGGGTGTTGTCGCGGTCGTGGGCGTCCTTGATCTGGAACGCGGGATGGTAGTCGCTCAGGACGTTCTCGCGGTCGGAGAGCCGTTCGGGGTCGTGGAAGATCGAGTAGCGGGGCCGGCGTGCCTGGTGGGTCGAGCACAGCAGCCCTTGGCCGCGTTCCTCGGCGATGCAGGTGATCCGTACCGCGTGCGTGATGACCGCCCACGGGTCATCGGCGGTGCGGGCGGCCTTGGTGCGCATCACGTCGAACGCCGCCGACGCGGCCTCCCACGGATCGAGCCGGTGCTTGTGCGCCAGCGCCGCGTACTTCTCGGCCGCGAACGCCATCAGCTCTGCCGCTACCGGGTCGTGCTCCCAGGCGCGCTGGCCGGCGGCGTGCAGCCGTTTCAGCAGGGCACGCAGGCCCTCGCTGGTGCGGTAGTCCTCAGCCGTCCGGCCGCTGGTCTCGCTCATGGTGCTGGTGTCGTTGGTCATGGTCTGGGCACCTCCCGACGGCGAGGTGCACCCGCAGACGACTGCGGGGCTCGCCGTGACGGAATGGGCGCCCATGACTCATCACCACCCGGCTACCTCATCCCGACCCCGGAGCGGTGCGGTCCCTGCTCGGCGCCGCCGCGACGGCCGAACGCGCTCAGGGGCGGCAGACGCTTGGCTCGCTCGGCGACCCAGCGGGCGCCCTTCTCGATCGGGGCGCGGACGTGCCGGTTCATATCGGCGGTCCGGTCGATGCCCCGGCGAGACAGCGCGCCGCCGCCTTGGGCGATCAGGTCGGTCGGGCGCACCCAATCCACGCCCCGGCCCCGTACCCGCGCCAGCTTCTCCTTGGCGGCCTTGCGGGACTCGGCGTCCTTGACCGCATCCGGAGTCCCCGCGGCTTCGGTCGCCTCGGACGAGTCCGGGTCGTTCCGCGCAGGCGGCGGCTCGGGCTCGGGGTGCTGGCGATGCTGCTCCCGCATCCGGTCTTCGTCGTTCATGGCAGGGCTCCTTCCATCTCGGGCTGCGACCCGGAGGGGTCCGCCTCATCGGACTGGTGAGCACGCGGCAGCCAGCGGCCCACCGTCGAGGGATGCACGCCCAGGTGCCGGGCGATGGCCTTGTTCGACCAGTCCTGCTCGCGCAGCTCTGCCGCGAGCACCCGGCGATCCGGCCCGCCGTCAGAGTCCGTAGCGGTGACGCCTGCCTCCGCAGGTGGCGGGTCGAGAGGTGCCGCCTCGCGCTGTGGCTGGGCGGTGATCGGCTCGACCGCCGGTGGCAACTCGAGCGCAATAGTGGGGCGTGCGGTGGCGCGGGTCAGCACGACGGTCAGATGCGTGATCGCCAGCAGCACGACCGGCGGCACGGCAGCGACCGCGGCCGCGAGCGGTCCGGGCACGTCGGCGTCGGCCGCGACCACCGCGTGCAAGCTGTTCGCCGTCACCGACACGGCGGCGCCGCCGACCAGCAGCGCCCATGGATACCACGCCGCTCGCTCACCGGCGAGGGCGACGACGGCGACCGTGGAGACCACAATCACGCCGTCGACGATCAGCGGCCACGCCCACGCCTGCCCGGTCCCGATCCCGGAGCGGCGGGCAAGGTCGGCCAAGGAGGTGAAGCTGAGCCAGAATGCGCCGGCGGCGATGAACACCGTCCCGGCGACCGAGGTGATGACCGCCCACCGGCGGCCGCGTAGCTCCTTCATGACAGCCCCCGCGTGGCGGGCGCCCGCTGCTGCGCGTTCCCGCGAGCGAACTCGCCCGAAGGCGATGCGGCCGGACGGTCCCGGCGGGCTCCGGCGCCGACGCTGCGATAGGCGCTGTAGACGGTGCGGGTGATTTCCCGCTCCCCGAAATCGGATTGTGCGGCCGTCACCATCGCGTCCAGGGCATCCGTGAGCGGCACCCCGCCCTCGGACAACCGGCACGAGGCCCAGAAGAGTTTGAGGTTGCGGTCGGTGGCCTGCCGCCCCAGCCACGTCGCCAGCCGCTCCGCATCCTCGCGCCGCACTGGCCCACCGAGGCGCGGCCGAGGCGCGGGCCGAGGATCAAGGAAGTCTCGCAGCCGGGCCGCATCTATCGGCCAGGCCGCACCGGCCGCGAGCTGCTCGACCCGGTACGGCGTGCGCAGGCCGTCGAGCCGTAGCAGCGAGGGCGGGGCGATGATGTAGCCGCCGTCCCCGCGACAGTCGATGCCGACCTTCCCTGCCTGCCAGGACCGTTGCGCCTGGTTCGGGTCGGCTGGAAAGTAGGCGTGCTGGCCGCCGGTGGGTGTGCGCACGACCGCCAGCGGCTCGGGGATCAGCCCGGCCCGGGCTGACCGCGCGTAGGCGGCGTACCCGTTGACGCCGTGCACATCCACGTCGATCACTACCAGCCCCGAGACGGCACCGGTCGGGATGCCGATGTTCGCGGCCGGCCGCGCCCGCCACCACGCCTCAACACGGCTCGGGTCGATGCTGGCCTCGTGGAATCCGCGCTCCGGGATCGGCCGCTTCCCGGCCGGCGCACAGGGGAACACCGGAACTCCGGCCCGCGCCAGCTCACCAGCCGCGACCGGCAACGGTGCCCCGTCGAGCTGACCGAACACGGCGGCAGCCGTGGCGGGGGTGACCATCACAGGCCCCGTCCCGAGCCGACTGAGGCCGCCGGCGTCTCCCGCTCCGGCAGCGGCTCGACCTGGCGCGCGGCCTGCTCTGGCGTCTCCTGGGCCTGCGGCGTGTGCTCCGGGCCATCGACACGCAGGGACAGCGGGTTGCCGTTCCCGAGCTGTGTGGTGTCGAGCTTGTCGAGAATGTCGAATGCGGTGCTGCGCACCTGCTCGCCCGTGGCGCGGACCACCGCCACGGGGTCTTTCCCGTCCACGTTGCTCGCCCATCCGGCGACATACGGGATCGTGTAGTCGCTGGTGTCCATGCCGTGTGCGGCGGCGATCATCAACGCGACCGACTCCGCGCGTACCTCGCTGATTCCTCGATGCTCGCGGGCGTCGTCCCGCTGATTCGGGCCGTCCAGCCGGACGTGCGCCAGCTCGTGCGCGAGGGTCTTGACCTGCGCGGCCGGGTCCATGTCCGCGCAGACCATCACTTGCCGGGTCTCGAAGTCGATGCAGCCGTTCGCGCCCCGTTCGATGCGGTCGCGCGGCATCCGCAGCACCTCGAACCCCAGCGACTCCGCCTGCTCGGTCAGGCCCTCCCACAGCCCGGCCGGGGCTTCGCCTTCCAGCAGCCTCGGACGGGGCAGCTCGGGAAGCGGTGCGCCGTGCGTCCTCGACACGTCCCACACATAGGCCGGGACGACGCTGACGATCCGCCTGCGCACGACTTCGCCCGGTCGGGGCTTCTCCCACTTCCCGAGCCGCCGCCACGACGCCGGATCGCGCGGGGTCGCCGATGCGAACCTCGCCTTGACCGGACCGCGAATCCGATAGCCGCCGTCCTTCTCCGGCCAGCGGCCCATCTTCTGCCAGTCGTTGTACCCGGCAACCCAGGTCGGCGTCGGTGTCGGCACCCGGCCCTGTTCGTAGGCTTCGAGATGCTGCGCCCAGATCAACAGCGTGTTGTTGAACGAGCGGGTCCGGAACCTCGCGGCGAACTCGATCGCACGCCGCCAGTCATCGCCCGACACCAGTTCCTCGACCGAACGCACGATGCGTTCTTCCAGCGCATCGAGCGTCACTTGCCGCGCCGCCTGCTTGTCCTCGTTCGCAGCCATCGCCTGACCTCCCTCCGCCAGGGCCACTCCGAGTGGGAGCAACCGTGCGACCGCGAGGTACGCCGGGCGGATCAGGAAGACAAGACGGACGACGGAACAAGACTGGCGACCGTCAGCTCCGCGACGAACCCGACGAGTCTCTACCGGCCTACCGGATCGGAACTGGCCCTGGGGCCTGCGGCCACCGATCCCGCGGCTATCACCCGGACAGATGCGTCCTTCACCCGGCCACTTGCGTGGACGTCACCCGATGCATCGTCCGGTAGTCGCTGGGAGTAAGGCCGACGCCGCGGCGGAACTGGCGAGCGGCGAAGTCAGGATCGCTCCAGCCCACCTCCTGAGCGATCGCCGCAACAGAGCGGGACGTCGTGCGTAAAAGATGCGCCATCCGCTCGGCTCGCTGCATGGTCAGGTAAGCGATCGGTGACTTCCCGTACGCCTCAACGAAGATGCGGTTGACCTGTGACTTCGACAGATGTACTTCATCTGCCAAGTCCGACACGGACCAACGCCGCGCCGGGTCCGTCCGTAAGAGTTCAGCGACCTTGCGCGCTTCTGTGCGCAATGGCGCAAACCGACGAACACGAGGTAGGGAGGGTATCGCGGTCGCGCGCTGCGTCGGGGATGTACGGATCGGTGAGGTCTTGACAAAGGGAGTCACGACATGAGCGATGCTGAACCACAATGCCTGCATTCGATTGAAGTTCTCCGCGAATCGGCCATCGATACTGAGAGCAACCAGCTCATCGAGACGCGGCATCAGCATACCCGCTCGATCTTCGCCGATATGAAGTACCTGCGCAGGCTCGGCATACATAGTCTCGGCAAAGCACTGCGCGTCGAGGCGGTCCCGTAATATGCCGACGTGTTGCCAGAAAATCTGGTCAATCAAGTAGTCGGTGTCGAGATAGACCGTCGTCACAGTTGCACGACCCTCGGGCTCACCCCCAAGCAGTGTGTTGGCCCCCAGGAGAATCACGTCCCCAAACTTGACCAGCTTCTGCTTGAACTCGCTAAACAGGATAGCGCTTCCATCGCGAACGACGATGACCTGAACGCAGTCGTAGGCCAACGGCCCGACCGGCTGGACGATGATGCGGTTCCGGGCGAGGATGGGTGCGAAACCGCGGAGACTGCAGGACTCGTGTTGGTTCGACGCCGCGACCGATTCGGGCTCATCAACCGCATTCCTGGGATGGGATTCCTGACCACCTCTTTCGCGGGCACCAGACGGACCGCGCTGAGGACTGCGCGACGGGCGGGTCTCGACAATCCCGCGACTAATCGACCGGTTCGAGCCCAACGAACTTCATCCGGTCCTCGCCGTAGAAGCATGTCTGCAAGGCGAATGAACCGTCGAGGCCAAGTAGGTCATCGGTGGTCGCCCAGGTCTTTGGCGTGTGGCGGATATCAACCACTTGATACACCTGATCGCTACCCTCGACCTGCACCCGTTGGCCTATCTCCCAGGGGAGCAGGACGTCGCCTTGACAATTGTTGTGAGCTGCCCATACCGGCGGAACGCCCTCCCGCTCGTAGGAACTCATCTCCGTGAACGTTCCGTCGCAGCCGTCTAGTTCGTGCACGCCACCCGTGGCGCCCAAGTCCACGGTGGGCAGGTCTCCGAACGCGTCCTCCCGCGCGGCATGGATGCTTCCCGTGACCGCCGTCTTCACCGTCCCGTACACATACTCGACCCGCTCCGGCGCGGCGAGAAGGCCTACCAGCAGCGCCCCGCCAGCGAGGACGAGGACCGTCCCCGCCGCCGCGCTGAGGAACCCATGCCAGCGCCGCGGCGGTGGCTTACTCCGTCCGACTGTCTCCCGCATGCTCCGAACCCCGTTCCGCACGTTGACCAACCTCATGTTCGACTATCCATGATAGTTACTATCTAGCATAGTCGTATGGTTCAGCCTGTCTTCGCCGGCCGCCGTGGGGTAGCCGCCTCCCGCCCGGTTCGTGACCTCTGCGGCCCACGCGGTCCGAGAGGAGTGGGCTGCGCGAGGAGCGATCGGTGGGCGCTGCACAACCGTCCGGAGAGTCCGCTTGCCTCTGTCGCGGAGACTTCGTTCGCGACGCTGCGATGACAAAGTTGAGATCGCGATACCCCCGGGGGTATAGTGGAGTCATGGGCGCGACCGAGATCAGGCGAGAGAACCCGACCGGGGTGGTCGAGGAGAGCTCGGTGCCGATCCTGGGCTTTTGGGCCGACCACCCACTCGACGACGTTCCTGACAGTCAGAGGAGTTTCGCCTATGTCTGACCGACAGCTCACCTGCGCCCCGGCATGCCGCGCCGGCGTATGGGGGCGGCTGAGCCGTGGAGCCGTCGCCCTGATCGTCGGCGCGTTCGGTGCATCCATGCTGTCGACGGACCCGGCGATCGCGGTAGCCGCCGGCGTGATGGCCACCGTCATCGCGGTCATGGCGGTCACTGGAACATGCCCGACGAGCTGGCTCACCACTCGTCGGCAGCCTCAGACGCCGCAGCACACACTCGACATCCCCGATGCCCGGCAGCACGTCGACCTGACGAGCGCCCCCGTCCCGAACAGGAGTTCTCATGTCCACGAGTGACCCCGACGCCCAGCGCCGCATCCTCAACCGGCTCCGCCGCGCCCGCGGCCAGCTCAACGCCGTCATTGACGCGGTCGAAGGCGGCGGGTCGTGCCGGGAGGTGGTGACCCAGCTCGCGGCGGTCTCCTCGGCGCTTGACCGTGCCGGGTTCGCGATCATCTCCACCGCGATGAAGGACTGCATCGCCGACCCCGACGGCACCAACCGTGCCGACGACATCACCACCGAGGAGCTGGAGAAGCTGTTCCTCACGCTCGCCTGAACGAGCGATCCTCACGACCAACCGACAGCCAGCCCTCGAAGGAAGAAGCAATCCATGTGCCGAGCTGTGACCTGTAAGACCTGCGGCAAGACCACCTGGGCCGGCTGCGGCCAGCACATCGCCGAGGTCAAGCGCACCGTGCCGGCGGGCCAGTGGTGCCCCGGACACGACAAGGAGAAGGAGAAGGCAGCCGCGACGAGCGGGTTCTTCGCCCGCTTGTTCGGACGATGACAGGCGCCACGCGCCACGACTCGCCCTCTCAGAATCCTCAGGAGTTCTGGGAGGGCCGCTACCGGGACGCCGAGCGCGTGTGGTCGGGCCGCCCGAACCCTAGCCTGGTCAACGCTGTGCAGCACTTGGCTCCGGGGAAAGCGCTGGATCTGGGGTGCGGGGAGGGCGCCGATGCGATCTGGCTCGCCACCCAGGGCTGGCTCGTCACCGGCGTGGACATCTCCGCCACCGCTATCGCCCGCGCACGCCGCGAGGCTCAGCGTCAACAGGCCAGCGCGGCCACCCGGTTCGTCACTGCCGACCTGGCACGGTGGGAGCCGGACGACGGCCCCTACGATCTGATGACCGCCAGCTTCCTGCACTCGCCTGTCTCGCTCCCGCGCATCGCGATCCTGCAACGCGCAGCCACCACGGTGCGCGCCGGCGGTCACCTCGTGGTCCTCTCCCACGCCGCACTCCCACCCTGGGTCGACGCCGCGGATCATCCCGCGCACAGCTTTCCCAGCCCGGCACGACAGTTCGTGGAGCTGAACCTCAACGAGCACGACTGGCTCGTCCTGAGCATCCAGACGCACACCCGACACGCCACCGCCCCTTCCGGCGAGGCCGCCGAGCTGACCGACGGGGTACTTCTCCTCCAGCGCCGGTGACCGGCTCGTCCCGGCGCGGCGGACCCGCTGTGGGGCGGCTTAGCCGCGGGACATCGCGGTCTGGACGATGGCTTCGACGTGCAGCGTGGTCGAGTCAAGCAGCGGCAGTCCCGGCACGTCGTCGGGGCCGACCAAGAGGATGATCTCGGTGCATCCGAGCACGATCGCCTCGGCCCCGGCCGCGTGGAGGTCTGTCATGACCCGGATGTAGGTCTCCCGAGACTCAGGCCGGAACACGTGTCTGGTCAGCTCGTCGAAGATGATCTGATCGACCGTGGTCCGGTCGACGGGCTCCGGGGGCAGCACAGTGAAGCCCGCTCGCTCGAGTCTTCTCCGGTAGAAGTCCTGTTCCATCGTCGGCGCGGTGCCGAGCAGTCCCAGCCGGGTCACCCCGATGTCGGTCGCTGTGGTCGCGACCACATCGGCGATGTGCAGGAATGGGACGGTGATCGCCGCCTCGATGACGGGCGCGACTCGGTGCATCGTGTTGCTCCCGCAGGCGATGAAGTCCGCTCCCGCCCGCTGCAGGCCCCGGGCTTTGCCTGCCAGATACTGTCCGGCCTCATCCCAGGCTTCGGCGCGCACGCATCGTTCGATGACGCCGAAGTTCACGCTGGACAGCACCAGCTCGGCTCGCTCGTGCCCGCCACGCAGCTCGTTCACGCGGTCGTTGATCCGGCGGTAGTAGTCCACCGTCGCGACGCTGCTCATCCCGTGCAGCAACCCGATGGTCCTCATCGGCGCTCCATCTGCCACCTTCTGGTCCGGTCAGATGCGGATGTAGGCGGCGTCGGCCAGTTGCGCATGGACGATCGCGGTGACCGCGGAGGGGACCGTGCCGACCTCGGGTCGCAACTCGCCGGGGTCGATGCCGCGCCGTCCGAGCCCGACGCTGCACGCGGCCACCTCGGTGTGCTCGGGCACCTGGACGGCATCGGTGCCGGTCAGGCCGGCCAGTGCCGGGCCGTTGACGATCACCCGCACCCGCACTCCCAGGCCGGCGGCGTGGAGTCCGGCGGCGGCGTCCAGCGCCCGTTGCACGTCGGCGGGGTCGTCGGCCACGTGCAGGATCACCTCACGAGTGTTCTCATTCATTGTTTGGTGTTCTCTCTTGGTTTCCGGCAGGGTCAGATGGTGCAGCCGGTGAGGGCGGCCGAGACGTAGGGCAGATGGACGAGGGCAGCAAGGGCGGCCATGCCGACCAGGTATGCGGCGATCGCGACGGCGGGCAGGGCGCCTGCCAGCCCGGCGCTGGGGTGGACGAGGTGGCGGATGCGTTCGGGACCAGCGGCGTGCAAGGCGACAGGGCAGGAGTGCTGCGGCATGGCGGGGTGGGTGCGTTCGCCGAGCTTGACCAGGGCGCTGACCAGCGCCCTGGTTCCTGCGTGACGGCGGGCCTGGTCGTCCGCGGCGATCTCCAGGTAGTGCGGCAGCGCGTCGGCGACAGCGCGGATCAGCGGCACCCACCGTAGGTAGGCGGCGATGCTGTCCACTAGCGCGGTGATGAGGTGGTGGCGTTGGTGCAGGTGGGCGTGCTCGTGGGCCAGCACGGCGGCCAGCTCGCCCGGCCCCAGCGCGCGCACCGCGCCGGTGGAGAGCACGATCCCGCCGTGACGGTCGGGGAAGGTAAGCGCGAACGGGTGCTCGGCGTCGACCAGTGCCACCTCGTGCCCGTGAAGGAGCTGCCGCCGCGCGCCGTGTAGCAGCGTGCGGGCGGCGTCCCGGGAGCGAGAGCTGCGCCGAACCATCTGGCGGGCAAGACCTGCTCCCAGAGCAAGGGCCAGCGCCACCGGCAGGGCGAGCAGCAGCACCGCGGGGATCAGGGTTTCGGTGGTGTCGGCGGAGAACGGGTTCGCGGCGGTCAGGCACCGTTGGCAGACCTCGGCCGCGCGTTCGGGCAGCAGCGCGGGGCCGGCTCCGGCCCAGGCCAGCACCGGGCCGATCGCCAGCAGCGTGACCAGCCAGACCCCGATGCCGCCGGCGACGACCACGATCGCCAAGCGCGGGACGCGCACCAGGGCGGGGGCAGCGTGCCGCAGCAACCACGGCCCGAACACCGCCAATGCCACCAGTCCGGTGCACAGAGCCATCGTGAGGATGCCCGCGGTCATGGCATGTCTCCCCGGTCGCGGCGTTCCAGGTAGTCGCGCAGCAGGTCCAGGTCGTTCTCGGGCATCGAGTCCACGAACTGCAGGATCGAGGCGGCCCGGTCGCGGCTAGCCTCCAGCACCTGCTCCATCAGCCCCGCGGCGTGCTCGTGCCTGGTGATCTTGGCGCCGTACCGGGTGGACCGGTTCTGCCTCGTGATGGTCACCAGGCGCTTGCGATCCAGGTTGGTGAGCACGGTCGCGATGGTGGTGTAGGCGGGGTCGGAGGGCAGGTGCTCGATCACTTCGCGCACGGTAGCCGGGCCGTGGTCCCACAGCACGTCCATCACCTGCGCTTCCAACGCCCCCAGGCGCAGCAGGTCGCCGGAGCGCCCATCGGCGGCCTTCATCGCACAGCCGCCACCGGCTCGGGGCGGACCGGGCAAGCGACCTGCCCGCGTAGTCGCCACACCAGTGCGACGCCGGTCAGGATCAGCGCGCCGAGCGCGAGGAACGGCTGCACGGGGGTGAACCAGGTGATCGCTCCCGAGTACCCCAGCGCCAGCAGCGCCAGCTTGTTGCACACCGGGCACCCCACCGCGAACCACGCCAGGATGCCGCCGGCCATTCCCATCCGGCTGCTGCGCCGAGCCTGCGCCTCATCGGCCGCGTCGGTGGCGGCGCCGTCCTCGCTGACCGCATTCGCCTGCTGCTCGTCCGCGGCGGCGCGGTACGGGCGGATATACGTAGCGACCAGCATGCCCGACAGCACCGAGGTGACCAGCCACACCGGATAGTTCCACCACACCGGCGGGATGTCTCGACCGAACAGCGGGTTGGGGATCAGCACCGTCGCCACCCCGATCACCACCGCGACGACCGCCGAGGCAGCGATCGCGGCCAGCACCTGCCTGCCCGTCCACCCTCGAAGCGCCTGGACCGCCAACCGGAAGCTTTCGCCGATGCCCTGGCGGGATCGAGTCGTGGGAGAGGTCATGGAACCCATTCTGACACGACTCGACTACCACGCATAGTCGACTATCTGAGATAGTAGAGGTCGGTGCCCGCGACAGTGACAGGAGAATCCCTATGCCCACCGAGACCACGAACCGCCCGAAACCGTCGAACCGTTCGAGGTCGTCACAAATCGTGCCGGTCGCCGTGTTGACCCTGGCTGCTGTCCTGATCGCCGTGATCGTGGCGGTGAACTGGAGTGGCACGACGGCCGAGGAGGGGGGCTCGCCGTCGGATAGCGGCGCGCCGACGGAGGTGCAGAACCCCGAGCAACCGGACCTGTCTGCGGCCGAGACCAGGGACGAGGCGGACCTGCTCGCGGCCGGGCCCGTGGATGCGCCGGTGGTGCTGGTGGTGTTCTCGGACTATCAGTGCCCGTTCTGCGCGCGGTGGAGCGAGCAGACACTGCCGTCGATGATGGAGCACGTCGACGCCGGGGATCTGCGGATCGAGTGGCGCGACATCAACGTGTTCGGTCCCGCGTCCGAGCGCGCAGCGCGGGCCTCGTACGCCGCCGCCCTCCAGGGGGCGCTCTGGGAGTACCACGACGCCCTGTTCGAGGACGGGGAGCGCAGGTCCGAGAGCGAGCTGAGCGAGGAAGCCCTCGTCGCCTTGGCGGGCGAACTCGGTTTGGACACCGAGCAGTTCGCCGCCGACCTGGGCTCGGAGGAGACGGCGCAGGTGATCGCCGCCAACCAGCAGTTCGGGTTCGACCTCGGCGCCACCTCCACCCCGATCTTCATCCTGGGCGGACAGCCGATCGTCGGGGCGCAGCCCACCGAGGTGTTCCAGGAAGCGTTCCAGAGCGCGCTCGACGCGGCGGAGTGAGGCGGCGTGGACATCGGACTGCTCGCCGCGTTCGCCGGCGGCACGCTCGCGCTGCTGAGCCCGTGCGCGGCGTTGCTGATGCCGGCGTTCTTCGCCTCCACGATCGGCAGCGGGCCCCGGCTGCTGCTGCACGGAGCCGTGTTCTACGTCGGCCTGCTGACCGTCCTGGTCCCCGTGGGGGTCGGAGCCGGCGCCCTGGGGACGCTGTTCGTGACTCACCGGCAGGCGATCGTGCTCGTCGCCTCGCTGGTCCTGGTCGTCCTCGGCGCGGCGCAGGCGCTCGGGTTCGGGTTCGACCCTGCCCGGCTGCTACCGGCCGGGGCAGACCTGCACGCGCAAGCGGCGTCCAAGACCGGACTCGTCAAGACGGTGCTGCTGGGCGCTGCCAGCGGCATCGCGGGATTCTGCGCCGGCCCGATCCTGGGCGCCGTGCTCACCCTGGCCGCCGCCCGCGGCGACACCCTCGCCGCCGGCGTCATGCTCGCCGTGTACGGCGCGGGCATGGTGCTGCCGCTGCTGCTGATCGCCGCGCTCTGGCAGCGCCTGGGCGCCCGTGGACGCCGGTTCCTGCGCGGGCGATCGTTCACCGTGCTGGGCCGGGAGCTGCACACCACCTCGGTGGTCACCGGGCTGCTGATCGTGGGCGTCGGGGTGCTGTTCTGGACCACCAACGGCCTGGTCGGGGCTCCCGAACTGGTTCCGCTCGACGCCCAGGCCTGGCTCCAGGAGAACACCGCGATCCTGGCGAACCCGATCCTGGACATCCTCGCCGTCGTCCTCATCGCCGGGATCGTGCTCGTGCTCTGGGCCAGACGCCGCCGTACCCACGCTCGCGCTGACGCCCAGGCGGGCGAGCACCGCGCGGAACAGTCATGACGCCGCGCCGGGGACGCTCCAGCCTTGCCCTCGCCGCCGTGGCCGCGCTGCTGGTGACCGGCTGCGGGGCATCCGAGCCCGAGCCCGTAAGAGACCCCTACCCGGTCGATGGGTCGCTACCCGTGGTGGACACCTCGGGCTTGCAGCTGCCGACGCCGTTCGAGGAGCTGGAGGTCGTGGACCCCGGGTGGGACATCACTCCTCAGTACGCGGACGGGGTGTACCTGGCCGCCGGTGAACGCGACGGTGTGCTGGAGTTCACCGCCGTGGACGTCTACGGGGACGTGCTGTGGGCCGCGCAACGTCCAGCGAGCTGCACCGGGTTCGTCGTGACCACCGACGCGCACGGCCGAGCCCTCGCGATCCTGGGCGACCTCCAGATCACGGCCGATGCCCTGGCCGCGACGACTGCCACCGCCTACGACCTGACGACCGGGGAACAGGTCTGGGGTCCGGTCGAGGTGCCCGGCCCCTACCAAGGCCCCGGCCTGGTCTTCGCCGCACCTCCCGATGGCTTCATGGGCGAGACCGGCCCACGCGTCGCGCTCGATCCCACCACCGGAGACGTCGCGGCCGACGAGTCGAGCCCTGAAGGTATCCGCATCATCGGCGAGTACCACGGCATCGTGCTGCTCACCCACGAGGACGCTCTGATCGCGCGCGACACGGCCGACGATCACGAGCTCTGGCGCATCCCCCTCGCCGAGCACGGCTGGACAGCGGCGTCCATCAGCGCGTCCCTGCGCCCTGAACCGGGAGACGGGCTCGCGCTCATCGCCACCTCCGAGACCACCGGCGCGCTCCTCAACCTGGATCAGGGCAGCATCGTGAGCAGCACCGCCCGCGACGCCGCCGTAGACCCCACCACGGGGACCCTCGTCACCCTGGACGACACCGGCCTGCACGGCTACGACGCCGACGACCGACCGCTGTGGTCCCTGCCTGTTGCCGCCGAGACCACCATCGCCGCGATCGGCGGCGTCTTCCTCTACCTGCGAGAGGACGGGGCGATCCGGGTCCACAACGTCCTCACCGGCGATGTCGCCCAAGCCTACGAACCCGACGGCCAAGGACCGATCATCGTGCCCACCCACATCACCATCAACGGCGCTGCACTCCTCCTCCAGGAACGACGGCACCTGGTGGCGACGATCGCTGAGTCCCCTCTGAACGAGTCCTTCCCGACGTCCAGCCACGCGGGCATGTCGATCGTGGGCGCTCGGGTGGCAGACTCGACTTGAAATACCCCAGGGGGTATGAGACGGTAAAAATACCCCCCAGGGTATCGATGACATCGACGGAAGGATGAACAGTGCTCCTCGAACGCATCTACGACGAGGACCTGGCGCAGGCCGGGTACTTCATCGGCTGCCAGACCAAGGGCGAGGCGGTGGTGATCGACGCGCGCCGCGACATCGCGGACTACCTGGCGCTCGCGGCCAAGCACGGCATGCGGATCGTCGCAGTGACCGAGACCCACATCCACGCTGACTACCTGTCCGGGACGCGCGAGCTGGCTGCGGCGGTCGGCGCCGAGGTCTACGTCTCCGGCGAGGGCGGCGCGGACTGGCAGTACGGTTTCGACGCCCGGCGTCTGTACGACGGCGACACGATCACGATCGGCAACATCACGATCCAGGCCCGGCACACGCCTGGTCACACTCCTGAGCACCTGGTGTTCCTGGTCACCGATGGTGCCTTCGCCAGCGAGCCCGGCTACCTCATCTCCGGCGACTTCGTGTTCGCCGGGGACCTGGGCCGCCCCGACCTGCTGGACGAGGCCGCGGGTGGGGTCGACACGCGCTTCGAGGGCGCGCGGCAACTGTTCAGCAGCTTGCGTGAGGTGTTCCTGACCTTGCCGGATCATGTCCAGGTCCACCCGGGGCACGGCTCCGGCAGTGCGTGCGGCAAGGCGCTCGGAGCGCTGCCCTCGACCACGGTCGGCTACGAGCGCGCCCACGCGTGGTGGAGTCGCCACCTGGCTGCCGAGGACGAGCAGGGGTTCATCGAGGAGCTGCTCGACGGGCAGCCCGACGCGCACGCCTACTTCGCGAGGATGAAGAAGCAGAACCGCGAGGGTCCCGCCGTGCTGGGCGAGCGCGGCCCGGTGCCAGAGCTGGCCGTAGCGGAGGTGGCGCGGCGGCTGGAGGCCGACGAGATCACCTTCGTCGACACCCGCCCGCCGGCGCAGGCCCATCAGGGCACCGTTGCCGGCTCGCTCAACATCCCCGACGGCTCCAAGACCGCCACCTATGCCGCCTGGGCCTACGATCCCGAGGCCGACTCGCGTCCGCTGGTGCTGCTGGCCGAGGACCAGACCGCCGCCCAGGCGATCGCGGATCGGCTGCTGCGGGTCGGCATCGACCAGACCGCCGGCTACGTCACCACCATCGACGGGCTTCCCCGGTTCGTCCCGCCCCTCATCGAGCCGGCCGAGCTGGCAGGTTTCGATGCCGCGCTGCTGCTGGACGTGCGCCAGCGCGGCGAGTACGCCGCCGGGCACATCCCCGGCGCCACACAGCTCAGCGCCGCGCGCGTGCTCTGGCACCAAGACGAGCTGCCGTGCTCCGGCACGATCGTGACCTACTGCCAGTCCGGGATGCGGAACACCGTCGCCGCCAGCGCCCTACGACGCGCCGGGCACGACGTCGTAGAACTCGACGGCAGCTACAACGCCTGGCGCGCATGGCAGGAGACCACCAGCGAGACCGCGCTGGCCTGACGCACAGCAGACCGCTCGCATCCTCCGACGTGCGGTCGGCCCCAGCCCCTTCCGTTCGCATCTCCGCTGCCCGCGGCCAGACCTGACGAGGAACCACCCCATGACCAATCCCTCCGCTGAACTCCGAACGATCACCGCCGAGGAGCTCGCCCAGTGGCGTCAGCTTCACGACGACCTCACGATCATCGACGTGCGGTCCCCGGCCGAGTTCGAGACCCTCCATATCCACGGCTCGTACAACGTCCCGCTGCCGCTGCTGACCGAACATGCCTCGGAGCTGGCAGAGCGGCTCGGGCACCGCGCGGTGCTGGTGTGCCAGTCCGGCAACCGCGCCACCCAGGCCCAGCAGCATCTCGCTGCCGCCGGCGTGCGGACGGCCAACGTGCTCACCGGCGGCGTGCCCGCCTTCGAGGCCGCTGGCGGCCAGGTGGTCCGCGGCGCAGCTCGCTGGGACATCGAGCGCCAGGTGCGGTTCACGGCCGGGCTGATCGTCCTGGTGAGCCTGCTCGTGGCCGAGTTCCTGTGGCCGGAGTCCCGATTCATCGCGTTCGCGCTCAGCGCCGGGCTCGTCGTCGCGGCGCTCACCGGCTCCTGCCTGATGGGCCGCATCCTCTCCCGCATGCCCTGGAACAAGGTCACGGCCAGCCCCACCGCACGGAGCGCGATCGCATCCATCCCGGTCGCGACCCAGGAACTGTGATGCCCTGGCGTGCTCCGACGTTCCGACGGCGTTCAACCGCAACGACCCCGCATCTTGGACCGGCATCGGCACGGTCGGCGTCACGACCCGCAGCACCAACCACGATGCCCGGTGAGCACGAGTGAGCGGCACCCTGATCCTCACCCTCGTGCTCGCCGTGAGCGTCGGGCTCGCGCTAGGGACGCTCGGCGGTGGCGGGTCGATCCTGACCGTCCCGCTGCTCACCTACATCGCGGGCATGCCCCCGAAAGAGGCCATCGCGGCCTCGCTGCTGATCGTCGGCGTGACCTCGCTGTCCAGCCTCGTCGTGCACGCCCGGCACCGTCGAGTCCGATGGCGCACCGGGCTCATCTTCGGAGCCGCTGGCATGGTGGGCGCCTTCGCCGGAGGACTCATCGGAGGCCAGCTCCCCGGTGCCGTGCTGATGGTGGCCTTCGCGATCATGATGATCGCCACCGCGATCGCGATGGTCACCAGAAAGCCCAGGCGCGACACCGACCAACCCACGGCCGATGCCGGGACCGAGCGCGCCCACTCGCTGCCGATGCTGCGGACCATGCTCGAAGGCATCGTCGTCGGCCTCATCACCGGGATCGTCGGCGCCGGCGGCGGCTTCCTCGTCGTCCCCGCCCTCGTGCTGCTGGGCGGCCTCAGCATGCCGGTGGCCGTGGGCACCTCACTGCTGGTGATCGCGATGAAGTCCTTCGCCGGACTCGCCGGCTACCTGACCACGGTGACCCTCGACTGGCCCCTGGTGGCCGCGGTCACTGCGATGGCCGTGCTCGGAGCGCTCCTCGGTGCGCGCCTGTCAGGACGCATACCAGCCGACGCCCTCCAGAAGGTCTTCGGCGTCTTCGTCCTGCTCACCGGAACGCTCGTGCTCGTGATCGAGCTGCCGCCGGCCTGGGCGATCGCCGCCGGAGGCCTCGGACTCATCACGGTGGTCCTCGTCCTCGTCTGCCGGCTGACCGCTCTCAACTGTCCCTTCGGCCTAGCCCGGCCGACCCCGGGCTGAACCACTTCACCTCACAACACACCGTCGCCGACCAGACTCCGGAGCCCCACCCTCATGACAACCATCGACCTCACCGAAGACGCATTCTCAGCCGCCATCACCGACCATCCCATCGTGCTGGTCGACTTCTGGGCCGCCTGGTGCGGACCATGCCGCAGCTTCGCCCCCGTCTTCGAGGCCGCGTCCACCGAGCATCCCGACATCCTGTTCGCCAAGGTCGACACCGAGGCCCAGGCATCCCTGGCCGCCGCCGCACAGATCACCTCCATCCCCACGCTGATGGGCTTCAAAGACGGCGTCCTGGTCTACTCCCAGCCCGGAGCGCTCCCGGCCAAAGCGCTCCACGACCTGATCGGCAAAATCCGCGACCTCGACATGGACCACGTGCGCGCGCAAATGCAGGCGTCCGACCCTCGCTAGAACAGGGAGCGCATCATTTCCGGGCTCAGAGTCGAGACATCGGCCGACACGCGGACGCGGGCGTCCGAGACTGCGCCCTTGCCGCTATGGGCCGCGATGCCAGTCGCCGGCGTGGCCGGGCTCGCGATGGATGCGGCGTTCCCCGCACTCGGGTGGTGGCCGCTGGCGTTCGTCTCGGTGACGTTGTCCCTGGTCACTCTCATCGGGCGACGGTCCTGGGGGGCGCTGCTGGTCGGGACAGTCTTCGGCGCAGCGTTCTGGTTTCCTCACGTGTCCTGGTCGGCGCAGTTTCTCGGGGAGCATCCGCTGAGCTGGGTCCCGTGGGTGGCCCTGGCTGGCGCGCTGACGATCTACACGGCTGTGCTGACGGTGCCGATCGCCCTCGCCTACCGATGGCTGCCGCGCCGGCGCAACGCCTTCGCGATGCGGCTGCTGGCGCTGCCGCTGCTGGTAGCGGGAGCCTGGACGATCCGCGAACTCATCATGGGCTCCTGGCCCTACGGCGGATTCCCGTGGGGACGGGTGGCGATGAGCCAATCGGAAAGCCCGATCGCTCCGGTCGCGTCATGGGTCGGCGTCTCCGGCCTGGGCTTCCTGATGGTCGCCGTGTGCGCCGCCGCGATCGAAGCAGTCCGTTGGATCGTGCGCGCGCAATCGGCACGCGGTAACGCCACCGAGCACCCGAGAACACCTCTCGCCTCGTGGGCGGCGTCGATCCCCGTGCTCGGTCTCGCAGCGGTGATGGTCCTGGTGCCGCAGTTCCCGACCAGTCACGCGGGCACCATCCGGGTGGGCGCTGTGCAGGGCAACGGCCCCGCCGCGTACGTCGATGAGCACGAACCGGGCGCGGTCCTGGAATCTCAGCTCGCCGCTTCCGCCCCTCTCGAAGACGAACAGGTCGACATCGTGCTCTGGCCCGAGGGCGGCGTCGACAGTGATCCCCTCGCCGACGAGGCCACCGCTCACGCGCTCGACGATGCAGCCGCCCGATACGACGCCCCGATCCTGCTCAACGCCGCCGCGGCAGACGGCCACCTCGTCTACAACACTTCCTTCCTCTGGACCTCGAACGGGCCGACGGCCGCGCACGCCAAACGCCATCCCGTCCCCTTCGGCGAGTACGTGCCCGACCGGTGGTTCTACGGCGCGCTCGTGCCCAGCCTGGTAGACCTCCTAGAACGCGAGTACGCCGCCGGCGTCGACACACCCGCCATCGAGGTCGACGGCGTAGAGGTGGGACTGGCGATCTGCTTCGACGTGGCCTTCGATGACGTCATTCACGAAGGCGCGCACAGCGGTGCCCAGGTGCTCATGTTCCAGACGAACAACGCCGACTTTCGCGACACCGATGAAAACCTGCAACAGCTTGCGTTCGCGCGCATGCGCGCCATCGAGACCGGCCGCAGCGTCGTCAACCTCTCCACCACCGGCACCAGCCAGGTACTCGCCCCGAACGGCGCCACGCTGGCCGCACTAGCCGCGGACGAACCCGGACTCATGATCGCCGACCTTGAGCTCCGGGACGGGCTCACCGCCGCCGTCATGTTGGCGCAGTCGATCAACACGCTGATCGTCTCAGGCACTCTCGCCGGCTTTCTCGTCCTCGCCTTCCTCCTCCTGCGAGACCGTGCATCCTCGCGACACCATCGGGTGCTGGACTCCAGCCAACGAAGCAGCATCGGCCTGCACGAGTGCGCCGACGCGCATCGCCGAGAGCGCTTGTAGCGGAAGAACGCCGTTGCCGAGCGCAGCGATCTGCTGATTAGCCGTGAGTTGATGGATCGGATCAGTGATCCAACCACTGGGGAGACCCATCAACCACTCCACGAACTCGGGCGACGGCCGCGGTCCACTAGTCCTGTCTAGCAGCGCTGGCGCGATTCGTCCTGTCACATGCTCCCATCGGGCGATGGCGCGGGCGTAGCGTCCCCAGCGGCGAAGATGTCCTCGATCAGGAACCACAGCATCTCGGGTTCGCTGCTCTTGCTCTGCAAGCCAGCCGGCCCGTTTAGCGCGAGGTCGATGATCTGATGCGAGAGCGCGATCGTCCCCCGCCTCGCCCTCACCTGTTCCAGTGACTCGCCGCCACGAGTCGAGTCCGTGGCGAGCGGCGTCCTGAACAGTGCCCCGGCTGCGGGCGAGGATGAAGACGCGAAGCCTGGGATGAGGAGCGCCGACAAGGGACGCTGGTAGGCCGATCCATTGCGTGTCATACCGCAGGTCGGCCAGATCGCCGAGTACGGCGCCGACTGCCCGGAGAGGTCGAGCTGCGAGGTCTCCCAGACCCCACGGGTCGGGTTCCACTTCGCGAAGGGCTGCATCGCCGGGGGTTGCGTGGTCGGGATTGCTTTGCGCATCGTCGTCTTCTTCTAGGGGTGCGCGGACGGCGGGTGAGGACAGCAGGCCGCGCACGTTCTCGATGACGACGAGCTGGGGTTGCAGCGCGTCGATCGCGGCGGCCATGTACGACCAGAGCCCGGAGCGGGTGCCGGGCGCGAGGCCGGCGCGCTTGCCCACGGTCGAGACGTCCTGGCAGGGGAAGCCTCCACAGAGAACATCGACCGGCTCGACGGTGCGCCAGTCGATGGTGGTGATGTCGCCCAGGTTGGGGGCGTCGGGTCAGTGGTGGGCGAAGATGCGGGAGACGTGTTCGTTGTTCTCGGAGAACCAGATCGTCTCGCCATCCAAGGCGTGTTCGACGGCGAGGTCGAGACCGCCGTACCCGGAGAACAGTGATCCGACCCTGAGTGGGCGAGTCCGGTCGTGAGGGTCGTGCATGAGGGCTCCGGTTGACGGGTGATCCCGGTCGGACTTCACGCATGAGGTCACCACCGGGCTGGTCAGCGACCAGGTGCGCGACCACTCGAACCGCCACCGCTTGCCTCGTCGCCGATGCCGTGACCCGCGCGCGGCGCACCACCCCCGCGTACTTCGGAATCCGTGACTCAGGCGGCGCCGCCAGCTCTCGTTCGCCGGCCCACCGAGCCATCACACGTCTTTCAGACGAGGCCGTTTCGGGCTTTGTCGCATCTGATGCGACCGGTCTCGCGGGCTCACCTGCTCTCCGAGCGCGGCCGGAAGGAGCAGCCGAGGTGACGGTTTCGATGCGCGTGATGAGCGCGGGCGATGGATACAAGTACCTGTTGAAGTCCATCGCCGCGGGCGACGGCGACCGGAGCCTGAGCACGCCGCTGACCCGCTACTACGCGGAGGCGGGCACGCCGCCGGGCTTCTGGATGGGCTCGGGGCTGGGTCGTCTCGGGCACGGCGACCTGGTCGAGGGAGGGCAGGTCTCTGAAGCTCAGCTCGCGCTGTTGGTCGGGATGGGCCATGACCCGATCACGGGCGAGCCGCTGGGCCGCGCCTACCAGCAGTTCGCGTCGATCACCGAGCGGATCAAGCAGCGCGTCGACGCCCTCGACCCCGAGTTGGGGCCGGCGACTCGAGCGCAGGAAGTGGCCGCGATCGAGGCGGAGGAAGCCGAGCGCGGCACCCGCCGCGCAGTAGCCGGTTACGACTTCACATTCAGCGTGCCCAAGTCAGTCTCCACGATCTGGGCGGTCGCGGACGCCGGCACCCAAGCCCTGATCGCGGACGCCCATCATGCGGCGGTTGCAGAGCTGGTTGCGTTCCTCGAACGCGAGGTTGCCGCAACCCGCGTCGGTGCAACCGGGCCGGACGGCGCGGTTGCGCACGTCGACGTCGCCGGTGTCGTGGCCGCGGCATTCGATCACTACGACAGCCGTGCGGGCGACCCGCAGTTGCACACCCACGTCGTCGTCAGCAACAAGGTCCTGACCGTGCAGGACGGCCGCTGGCGGACCCTCGCCGGCCGGCCGATGCACTCCGTGGTCGTCGCAGTCTCCGAGCTCTACAACGCCGCTCTGGCCGACCAGCTCACCCGCGTCCTCGGCGTCGAGTGGGAAGCGCGCGAGCGAGGCCGGGATCGAAACCCGGCATGGGAAATCGAGGGCGTGCCCGACGAACTGGTGACCGAGTTCTCCACCCGCTCCCGGCACATCGAGGCCGAGAAAGACCGCCTGATCGCGGAGTACGTCGCCAAGCACGGCAGGCAGCCCTCCGCGCGAACGGTGCTGAAACTCCGGGCGCAGGCGACGCTCGCCACGAGGCCGGAGAAGCAGGTCCGCTCGCTGGCCGACCTCACCGCCGAGTGGCGGCAACGCGCCGGCCGGGTGCTGCGCCGGGACCCGAATGGCTGGGCGCGCACGCTGACCACGGCGAACGCGCAAGCGCCGCGGCGGGTGCTGCGCGCCGATGATGTGCCGCTGGATCTGGTGCATGAGGTCGGGCAGACCGTGATGGAGACGGTCGGTGAGAAGCGTTCGACCTGGACCCGCTGGAACCTGCACGCTGAAGCATCCCGGCAGTTGATGGGGTGGCGGTTCGCCAGCATCCAGGACCGGGAGGCGATCACCGGGCTCGTGGTCGATGCCGCCGAGCACGCCTCGCTACGGCTGACGCCGCCGGAGCTGGCGTCGAGCCCGTTGCAGTTCCGCCGCGTCGACGGCACCTCCCGGTTCCGGCCGCACGCCTCGACCCTGTTCTCATCCGAAGCCCTGCTGGCCGCCGAAGACCTACTCCTTGCAAGGGCCGCCGCCACAACAGGACCGACCGTGCCGTTGGAGACGGTCGAGAGGATCGCCCGCAAGCCCGACGCACGCGGCCGGGTGCTCGGCGAGGATCAGACCACGGCCCTTGCCGCGATCGCGGTCTCCGGTCGCGTCGTGGACGTGCTGGTCGGCCCGGCCGGCGCCGGGAAGACCACAGCCATGAATGGGCTCCGGCGGGCATGGGAGAAGGAGCACGGCACAGGGTCGGTGATCGGGCTCGCCCCCTCCGCGGTCGCCGCGCAGGTCCTCGCCGATGACCTCGGCATCACCACTGAGAACACGGCGAAGTGGTGGCAGAACCACATCATGTACGGGACCACGTTCACGGCCGGGCAGCTCGTCATCATCGACGAGGCGAGCCTGGCCGGCACGATGTCGCTGGATCGGCTCACCCACGAAGCCGAGAAGGCCGGCGCGAAAGTCCTCCTGGTCGGCGACTGGGGCCAGCTCCAATCACCCGGCGCCGGCGGCAGTTTCGCCATGCTCGTGCACGCCCGCGACGACGCCCCCGAGCTGACCGATCTGCACCGCTTCACCAGCGAATGGGAGAAGACCACCTCGCTCCAGCTCCGCCACGGCCGAACCGAGGCGATCGACACCCTGATTGAGCACGGCCGGATCACCGGCGGCGACGAGGAAGCGATGATCGACGCCGCCTACACCGCATGGCGGCGTGACCTTGCCGCCGGGCGCGCGTCGATCCTGGTCACCGAGACCCACGCGACCGTCACCGAGCTGAACACCAGAGCGCGGGCGGATCGGATCATCGACGGCACCGTGAGTCCCACCCGAGAACTGCCGCTGCGCGACGGCACCGCGGTCTCCGAGGGCGATCTGGTCATCACCCGCGAGAACGACCGGCGGCTCCACAACGGCCGAACGTGGGTCCGCAACGGCTCCCGCTGGACCGTCACCGGAGTTCGTGAGGATGGGTCGGTCAGCATCCGCCCGCCCGGGCGCAGGTTCGGCGGCGGGATCGTCCTGCCTGCCGACTACGTGGCCGAGCACCTGGACCTCGGCTACGCGATCACCGCGCACCGCGCCCAGGGCGTTACCACCGACACCGCGCACGCGGTCGTCACTGCCACCACGACGCGCGAGAGCTTCTACGTCTCCCTGACCCGCGGCGCCCACAGCAACCACGCCTATGTCACCGTCGACCGAGAGGACGCCGAACACGCGGTGCCGCATCCTGGCGACAACCCGAACGTCACCGCCCGCTCGATCCTCTACGGCGTGTTGCAGCACATCGGCGCCGAGCTGTCTGCGCACGACACGGTCGCTGCCGAGCAGGACCATTGGGGCTCGATCGCGCAGCTCGCGGCCGAGTACGACACGATCGCGCAAGCCGCCCAGCACGACCGCTGGGCGATCTTGCTCGCCGCGTCCGGGCTCACCGTCGAGCAGGTCGAAGACGTGCTCGGCTCCGACGCCTACGGCGCGCTGTCGGCCGAGCTGCGTCACGCCGAGGCCAACCACCACGACCTCGACGCGCTGCTCCCGCGGCTGGTCGCCGCGCGGAGTCTGGACGATGCCGATGACATCGCCTCCGTCCTGCACGCCCGCGTGGCACGCGCCACCGCCCGGCCCGCCGGATCAGGCCGCACCCGCAAGGCCCCGAGGCTGATCGTCGGACTGATCCCGCACGCCGGCGGGCAGATGGCAGACGACATGCGGCGAGCCCTGGACGAGCGCCGCGAGCTGATCGAAGCCCGCGCCGACGCCGTGCTCCGCGGCTACCTCACCGATGAGGAGCCGTGGACGGCCGACCTCGGCGCGGCTCCGAGGGGCGACAAGCAGAAGGCGGCGTGGTGGCGTGCCGCTCGCACCGTCGCCGCCTACCGCGACCGTTACGGCATCACCGACGACCGGACCCCGCTCGGCCCGACGCCGGAGAGCACCAGCCAGAAGATCGACGCCATCCGCGCCCGCGCCGCCCTCAACCGCGCCCATGCGATCGCTCACGAAGGCACGACGGCTGATGCGGTGCGGCCAGCGACCACATCACGCCCCGCACCGAGCTTGTGAACCCGTCCAGCGGGGCGGCCGTCAGAGAGAGCGCCCCGGCGTGCCCGGCGACGGGCGCCGATGCCCGATCTCGCGTCCGACCTCGGACCGCGTCACAGTCCGGTCCTGGGTCCTGTCGGCGTCGAGTAGGTCGATCACGTCGCTCGACTGAGTGACGAGTGAGGCGAGGCCCTGCTTGATGAGTTCGTTCGGTCCCGCGCTCGTGACGCTGGTCACGGGGCCGGGCACCGCGCCGACGCCCCGGCCGAGTTCGTGTCCGGCGAGAACGGTGGTCATCGAGCCGGACCGGGGACCGGCTTCGGGGATGACAGTCGCACCCGAGAGCGCCGCCATCAGACGGTTGCGGCCCAGGAACCTGTGCCTGGTCGGCGTCGCTCCGGGGGGCAGCTCGCTGACCAACAGCCCGACATCCCCGATCCGGTTCAACAACTCGCTGTGCCCGGCCGGGTAGGGGCGGTCCAACCCGCCGGCCAGGACGGCGATCGTGTGTCCGCTCGCGGCGAGCACGCTCTTGTGCGCGGCCCCTTCGATCCCGTAGGCGCCACCGGAGACCACAACTCGTTCCTCATCGGCCAGACCCATCGCCAGTTCACCCGCGACCTGCTCTCCATAGGCGGTCGCAGCGCGCGCGCCGGTGATCGTGGCCCGATCACTCAACGCCGTCGTCAAGAACGAGACCGTGCCGCGCGTCCACAGCAGGTACGGCGCACGGTCGCCCAAGTCGTTCAGGCGGGCGGGCCATTCCTTGTCTGCCGGGATGAGCGTGCTGAGCCCGTGCGGCTCCGCCTGAGCTACCTGATCCAGCAGGCCGGACGTTACACGTGCCGTCAGCCGTTCGCGCCACATCAGTGTGTCGGCGCGGGCCAGGCCGGGCACTTCGTCGTCGGACTCGATCAGCCGCAGCGTCTCGACCCCGCCGTGACGGGTGAGGACGTACCCCGTGGTCGGGTCGTTCGGTTCGGCGATCATCGACAGCGCGATCCGCGCCATCCGCTCACCCTGCACCTGCTCCGCCAACGTCGCCATGATCGGTGTCCCTTCCGCTCCAAGGTCACCGACGAGGTACACGCCTGCCTGCCGCCGGGGGTTCCCTCTGTCACGAGTCAGTCGTAAACTCGGTAGCGAGGCAGGTTCAGCAAACTACGCGGGTCCTTCGGGACGGCCCCTCGCGGGCACTCGGTTCATAGCCGCCTCCACGACGGACACCCGTCGCGCTATGACGAGGAAGAGAGACCCGCAATGCTCCGCACGTCCGTGGCGCTCAGCGCACGAGGCTATGGCGTACTCCGCTACGCACCCACCAACCTGCTGCTCAACGCCATCCGCACCAGACGCGGCCTCAAGTGGGGCATCCCCGCGATGCTCCTCGCCGGGGCCTACCTCTACGCCGCGGCGATCTGCACCACGATCATCAACGACGGCGGCCCCGGCTGGCTCCACCTGCTGGTCCTGGTGTTCGTCTGGAACGCCTTCAAGTTCCTCTGGAACGGCCCCGTCAGTCTGATCCAGCTCGTGCGGCGCAGGCGCCAGGAGCGTGTCGGAGGCTGCCGATACGCTCGGACACGCCGGCAGGCTTCTTTGACCTGACTCCCGCGCCCCTGGGATGATGAGAAGGTGAACGGCCTCTAGGAGCACGCCTGCTCGTGCCGGAACGTACGAGTCGAAGGAGTGCTGATGGGTGCAAGGACGATCCACCCGTTCCCCGCCAGGATGGCGCCGGACATCGCCATCGACCACCTGGACTCCACTGCAGACGAGTCGGAGCTAGTGGTACTCGACCCGATGTGCGGGTCAGGGACGGTCCTCGCCGCAGCGGCAGACAGAGGCCACGCCGCACGCGGGTTCGATGTCGACCCTCTCGCAGTCCTCATGAGCTCCGTTGCCACCCAGGCCGTTGACACCGAGGAAGTCGTCGCCGAAGCCGAGCGCATCTGCGCACTTGCGCGAGCATCCAGCGTGGACTCACCCCGATGGGACGACCCAGAGACGCAGAAGTTCGCCGAGTACTGGTTTGCGGCAACTCAGCGCACTCAACTCAACCGCCTCGCACGGGAGCTGGACGGGATCGGCGATGATGCCGTTCGTCAGGCTCTTCAAGTGGCGTTGAGTCGGATCATCGTCACGAAGGCGCCCAAGGCCTCGCTGGCGGCCGACACATCGCACAGCAGACCACACCGTGTGGCTACCGAATCTAGTTACGACGTCTATCGCGGGTTCGAGGGGTCTGTTGCAAGCCTCAAGAAGCTGCTCGATGAGCGATCCATCGTTGGACAGGTTGAGGTTTGTAGGGGAGATGCGCGCGCGCTCGATTTGCCTGATTCATCGGTTGACTTGATTATCACTTCACCGCCATACCTAAATGCGATCGACTATCTACGCGGCCATAAGATGTCGCTGATCTGGTTCGGACACACGATCCCTGAACTGCGGAAGATTCGTTCGAACAGCATCGGGGCAGAACGCGCGCTCGACGGCGACGCTCTAAAGCAGGTCACGGATATGGTGCAGTACATAAAGGACTCGGTGGACGCGCCGGACCAACTTCCCATGGCCACGATCACGCGCTACGCGCACGATCTCGCACTTTTCTCGCGCGAGCTTAACCGTGTCTGCAAGACCGGCTCTGAGGTTGTCACGGTAATCGGCAACTCCACGCTGCGTGGAAACTATATCCAGAACGATGTGCTCGTCCGAAAGGCGTATGAGCATTCTGGCTTCCTTGTCGCGGCTCGAACTGAGCGCGAGCTGCCGGAGAATAGGCGGTACCTCCCGGTTCGGACTGCGAACCTCGAATCGTCGATGGCGAAGCGGATGCGGACCGAGGTCGTACTGACCGTGAAGAAGCCATGACCACATTCTTCGAGTCGGGCACTGTCACAGACCACATCAATGTCGAAATCAGTTTCCAGATCATCGGCCTATTCTCCGAAGGTCTCTATAGCAGCCCCAACAAGGCGATTGAAGAACTGGTCTCAAATGCTTTTGACGCCGATGCGACGTGCGTACATACCGTCATGTCACCTGACCGAGCTGCGAGTGACGCGTCTATCGCCATCCTTGACAACGGAACTGGGATGGATGCAACCGGGCTCAAGGTCCACTGGATCGTCGGCGACTCCGTCAAGGCCAGCAACCGCACAACCGCCCGTGGTCGCCGTACCATCGGGAAGTTCGGCATCGGCAAGCTCGCAGCTTACGTCCTGGGCACCCGCCTGACACACATCACGAAGGCGGACGGGAAATTCTTCTCGACAACCATGGATTTCAAGGCGATTCCAACGCCTCCACCGGCGAGCGAACGCACTGACGAGTCTGAAGGCACCGCGACGCCACCAGTCCAGCTTCCGCTTCGTGAACTCACCGAGGAGGAAGCGCACAGAGCCGTTCGTCCCTGGCTGTCTGACGACACCGGCCGCGAGAACCTGACTCTCTTTGGGGACGAGGCCGAGGACTCCTGGACCGTGGCGATCATCACCGAACTCAAACCGATGGCGATCGAACTCTCCGCAGGCAGGCTTCGATGGGTTCTATCTACCGCCATGCCATTGCGCGATGACTTCTCCCTGTATCTGAACGGCAACGAAGTCGTCGCCTCGAAAGCATCCGCGAAGCAGGTCGGGACGTGGGTTCTCGGCAAAGATATTCTCACCATCCCGAGTCCTGCTCCAGAGGAGCTAGACGCGGACGCGGACGAGAAGATTCCTGAAGCCGAGTACCAGCACTTTCTCCTAGTCGACAAGAGTCTGGGCCCTGTCAGTGGGTACCTTGAGCTCTACGAAGACCCCATCGATGCGGGAAAATCTGAAGCAGTTGGGAGAAGCAACGGCTTCTTCGTCTACGTCCATGGCCGACTCATCAACCCCGACGACTCAGGGTTCGGAATCGACCGAAACAGCCTTCGCCACGGCACCTTCTCGCGGTTCCGCCTGGTTATCAACATCGATCGTCTCGACGCCGAGCTCCGATCCAGCCGCGAGACTCTGCTCGCGAGCCCCGTGGTCGAGCGCGCCCGAGAACTCCTTCGTGGTCTCTTCAACCTTGCACGAACGAAACTGGACGCACACGAAACCGAGACCGCTCGCGAAAGGCGGGCCTCGCAGCGCTTCGCTGACAGCCCTGCGAGCCTCACGGAACGACCGATCCTGCGAATGGTCGTGGACTCGTATGAGGAGAAGATTCACTCCCGCCATCTCGTACCGATCGACAAGAAGAAGTTCCCGACCGCCGCAGAGCTGATCGCTTTTCTCGAAAGTCGTATCACTGATGGCGGCGGTCTCATCGGCGATGTCGTGTATGAAGACCTCGGCACGCTGCTTCCAATGGCGATGCTGGACAGCGCAAGCGGGCAGCTCTCGATCAACCTTGAGCATCCCTTCGTGGCACACTTTGCCGACGAGTTCAACGATCGCAAGAAGAACCTCCCTCTGGAACTTTTCGCAATGGCGGAGATTCTTCTTGAAGCAGGGCTTCACGACGCAAACCTTGATGACTCCGCCGTTTCGACCGTTCTGGACTCTCGCGACGAGCTACTTCGCCACCTTGCACGTTCGTCGGGTGCGCGCAACTCAATTACCGTCGCGCAGGGCCTGATGGCATCGCTAACTAGCGCCAAAGGCCTTGAGCTTGCGCTGGTCGAGGTATTCCAGCAACTCGGTTTCGAGGCCGTCCCGAAAGCAGCAAAGGACGAGCAGGACGGGCTTGCGGAAGCGTTCCTACCTGCGGGTGAGCATGGAAAGACTCAGTATCGAGTCTCCCTAGAGGCCAAGAGCAAAGAGAAGCCCGGCGGAAAAGTAAAGAAGAGCGGCGTTGAGGTATCCACTATTGCGCGCCACCGCGATGAAGCGGAGTGCGATTTTGCGATCGTTGTCGGACCGGACTTCGAGACCGGTGCAGATGACCTCGGTGCGGTCATGCGCGAGATCCAGGCCGATCGGGTGGCGAACCCGACCAAAGGCATCACCCTCATGCGCGCGAAGGACTTGGCGAGGCTGGTGAGGCTGGCGCCGATCAAGCGAGTGAATCTGGCAAAGATGCGCGAACTGCTCGCCACTTGTCAAAGTCCAGCAGACGCAGAAAAGTGGGTCGATGCCATTGCTCTGTCTCAGCCGGAGTCCAGCCCGCATCAACAAATCTTGGAGACAGTGTGGGAGCTCCAGCAGGATGATCGAGACCACACGGTCGAGTACGCGGCACTCAGAACCGCGCTCCGCCTCACTAAGAAGCTAACGATTACTGACGCCGAGTTGCGTGAAGAGTGCTTGGCATTGAGCCGTATGGCTCCTGGATACTTCATGGCTCGTGAAGACCGAGTGGAACTCAACATCAAGCCCGAGAACGTGCTTGCCACGATCCACGCATATGTTGACGATTTGCCCCAAGCAGATGAAGAGCAGACGTAGGAGGCCGACCAGGCACCTGCTGGTGGTCCACATGACACCGGGCAACTCCGAAGCCAGAGGACGCTGAACCTATGAGCAATGCGGTCGGGGCGAAGGCTCGTCGCGAAGAGGAGATTGCGTTCCTGGCGATGGAACAAGTGCTTGGGATCGACATCTCGTTGGCGGACGCGGGCGCTGGTGACAAGATGCCAGACGGTTCTTGGACCTACCCCGATAGCAGAGGACGCAAGGGCATCGTCGAGGTCACGTCGCCGCCAGCCGAGCGCTTGTTGGCTGAGTGGGCGCGAGCGAAGAGGGAGGGTCGGCCACAGACCGAGAGTGGATCGATCCCCACGCGTCTGAATCAGTTAGCGCGAGTTTGCGCCGAGATGCTGGCGACGCAGTGGGCGTGCCAGAACTTCGAGAAGCTTCTAGCTCAATCGGCGGATGAGCGACATTTGTTCTTGTTCGCTCGGCAACATAGGGATGGCTCCTACTTCTATCGTCTTTCCGACTCCTACGAAGGCGGGACGGGGGAGGACGTGGACGACCTTGTCCTTCCGCATGGCATCTCCGACGTCTGGTTCCGTGGTCGCGTGAGCCGTGACGTGTCCGATCCTCTCGGTGTAACGCAACTCCGGCTGGCAAGGTTTCAGGCAGCATCCGGCTGGCACCGCTACACGGTCCGCATAGAGGAGCGGCAACTGCCAGTGCCCAACCCGAGCATCGCTGACGATCGAGTTCCGGCAGGTTGGCGGCTGCCAAAGGATCGTACTCATCCCGTCGAGGACTGATGATGCACGCAAGACGTGTGGCCCACTCGGACGCCCTTGACCCGGTCAAGCATCTGGCTGGCACAAGAGACGCTTCGACCGAGAAACAAAGTGTCAATCAGCCCTTCAAGCCGCGGTGACGAGGGGGACCAAAAGGGGACCAGAATCATGCAAACCATGCATGTCGTGACACGCGCTGCATGACCTGGGGTCCGGAACGACGCGGGTTTCGGGATCGGCGGAGCCGTCTGGACGCCTGGGGGTCAGGGGGTCGCAGGTTCAAATCCTGTCAGCCCGACATCGAGAGGGATCGGCTTCGGCCGGTCCCTCTCCGTGTTTGCGCACCGTCGCGCATCCCCTCCAGCCGTGAGAGATTCGCATCCGTGGCGTCACCGAGGGGGAGGGCCGTGACCGGTTGGACGAGGACGACGCACGACTGGTCGGCGTCGGTCGACCACGAGCACCTCGCAGACGTGCGGCGTCGTGCGCACGAGCTGGCACCGGGCGGTGTGGAGCACCTGGTGCTGGAGGTGCTGGCGTATGCCGCGGAGGAGGCCGAGGACCGTGGCGGGGGCTCCGCCGTCGTGACGCTGCGCGCCTGGGGTGCCACCGTCGCGGACGACGGTCGTGGCACCGCCACGCTGCCGGACGACGCGGGCCGGTTCGTCAAGAAGCCGGTGATGGCGACGCGGGACCTGCGGTTCTTCGACGCGACGCAGCCGCCGGTGCTGCCGGACGGGCGTGCGCGACGCGGGATGTCCGTCGTGAGCGCGCTGAGCGCCGAGCTGGTGCACACGAACCGCCGGCTGAACGGTTCGTGGACCCAGCGCTACGCGCGGGGCGTCCCGGTCACGGACCTGGTCCCGGTCGCCGACGACGGCTCGACGGGGACGACGGTGCGCTTCGAGGTCGACCCCGCGCTGGGACTGGCGACGCACGTCGACGTCGAGCGGCTGCGCGAGCGCGTCACGGCGTTCGCGTCGCAGGGTCTGTCGGTCCGCGTGATCGGCTGACGCGCTCGGCCGCGTTCAGGAATCCGCTGCCGAACCCTTGACTCTGCCCCGAACTTCGGGTGGAGTCGGTCCTGTAACTCGTACAGTGGTGTTCGACTACGGAGGGCGACATGCCCGGAGAACCCATCCAGCAGCAGACCCGGCGCGCCGACGCGCGCCGGAACGTCGAGGCGATCCTCGACGCGGCGGCCGTGTGCCTGAGCCGTGACCCCGACGCGAGCGTCGCCGAGATCGCACGGTCCGCGGGAGTCGGCAGGGTCACGCTCTACGGCCACTTCGCGAACCGGGCGGTGCTCGTCGACGCGGTCGTCGCGCGCGCGATCGAGGAGGGTGACGCGGCGCTCGACGCCGTCGACCTGACCGGCGACCCGCGCGACGCGCTGGTGCGCCTCGTCCGACAGAGCTGGCTGACGATCGTGCAGGTCGGCTCGCTCCTCACCGCGGCGACGGAGGCGCTCGGGCCCGAGCGGGTGCTCGCGCTGCACGCGCGGCCGGCGTCCCGGGTCGAGCGGCTCGTCGAGCGGGGTCGCGCGGACGGGGTGTTCCGGGCCGACCTGCCGACATCCTGGTTGGTCGGCACCCTGCACCGGGTGATGCACGGCGCCGCGGAGGAGATCGACGCGGGCCGGCTCGCGCCCGACGACGCGGCGACGACCATCACCGCGACGGTCCTCGCCGCCTTCACCCCGCCCGGCACGCCGGTGCCCGCGGTTCCGGACGAGGTGGCGCGATGACCGCCGCGGACCGTACCCCCGCGCGCACCGCGGGGCGCGCTCTCGCCCGGCCCGCCGCGTGGTGGCCCGTCGTCACGGGTGCGCTCTTCGGCGGCGCGCTCGCCGTGGCCGCGTGGGTCGGTTTCTCCGACACCGCGCAGTCCTCGCTCGTCCTGACCGCCGCCGCGTTCGTCTACCTCGGCGCGGCCGCGCTCGGTCGCCGCGACGCCGCGTGGCCGTTGTTCGGGCTCACGTTCGTGCTCATCGGTGTCGGCTTCGCGCTCCCCGGCTTCGACCCGTTCTGGGCGATGCTCGGCGTCGTCGTCGTGCTGGCGGTCTACGGCCTCGCGCGCGGGGCGGCCCGCCCGGCGTGGGGGCTGCCGCTGCAGGCCGTGGCGATGGCCGTCGTCGTGGGCGTCGCGGTCGCCGTCGCCCTCCTCGGTCAGCCGTGGGCCGGGCTGCTCGTCGGCGCGGGGCTCCTCGCCCATGCGGCATGGGACGTGCACCACCTGCGCACGGGCCGCGTCGTCTCCGCGTCCCTCGCGGCGTTCTGCTGCGCGCTCGACGCCGTCCTCGGGGCGGCGGTCGTCGTGCTCGCCCTCGCCACCTGAGGCCGGGACGCCGCCCGCGCCGTCCGCACGGGTCGGCGGTCCCGCCTACGCTCAGGGCATGCCGACCGTCCTCCTCGTCCGTCACGGCCGCACCACCGCGAACGCCGGGGGGATCCTCGCCGGGCGGTCTGCCGGGGTCCGGCTGGACGCGGTCGGTCGCGACCAGGCGGCCCGCACGGCCGAGCGCGTCGCGGGTGTGCCGCTCGCGCGCGTCGTGACGAGCCCGCTGGAGCGGTGCCGGCAGACGGCGCAGGCCCTGCTCGACCGCCAGGCGGCCACGCCGGAGTCCGTCACCGAGCAGGGCATCACCGAGTGCGACTACGGCCAGTGGCAGGGGCGCGCGCTGAAGGACCTGGCCACGGAGCCGCTGTGGTCCGTCGTGCAGACGCAGCCGTCGGCGGCCGTGTTCCCGGGCGGGGAGTCGCTCGCGGCGATGCAGGCGCGAGGCGTCGAGGCCGTCCGCCGGCACGACGCCGAGGTCGCCGCGCGTCACGGGGCGGACGCGGTGTGGGCCGCGGTGTCGCACGGGGACGTCATCAAGTCCGTGCTCGCCGACGCGCTCGGGACGCACCTGGACCTGTTCCAGCGGATCGTCGTCGGGCCGGCGTCGATCTCGATCGTCCGGTACGGGCCGCACCGCCCGGAGGTGGTGGCCGTGAACACCGACTCCGGCGACCTCTCGTGGCTCGCCACGGCGGCGCCGGTCGGCGACGCGCCGGTCGGGGGCGGCGCGGGCCCGGCGCGGCACGACGGCGCGAGCGAGCCGCAGCCGTCCTGACATCCGACCTGCGGCCACCCGGCGGGTCGCGCGCGGGCGCTCGTAGAGTGGGGTCATGCCCCCTCTCGTCCACGAGCACGACTGGCCCGACCGCGTCGTCGTGGGAACCGTCGGGATGCCCGGCTCCCGCACCTTCTACCTCCAGGCCCGGACGGGCACCCGCACGACGAGCGTCGCCCTGGAGAAGGAGCAGTCCGCCGTCCTCGCGGACACCATCCAGCGCCTGCTCGACGAGCTGATGGAGGCGCCCGACAACCGGTACAGCGTCCCCGTCGACGTGGCGGCCGAGCTCGTCGACGACGACCCGCTGGACCTCCCCGTCGAGGAGGAGTTCCGCACCGGGTCGATGCGGCTGAGCTGGGACCCCCGGACGGCGCAGGTCGTCGTCGAGGCGTTCCCGCTCGTCGACGACGACGAGCTCGATCCCGACGCGGACGAGCCCGAGCCCGCCGAGTCGTTCCTCATCCGCATGCCCGTCGGGACGGCGCGCGCCTTCGCCCAGCGCACGCGCGCCGTCGTGCAGGCCGGGCGACCGGCGTGCCCGCGCTGCGGTCGGCCCGTCGACCCGGACGGGCACGAGTGCGCGCTGCCCGACGAGGCGTGACGTCCCCGCACGACGGCGTCGACACGACGCCGTTCGACGCGATGCCGCCCGACACGACGCCGCTCGACACCGCGCGCCTCGAGGTCGTCGGACGCATCCGTGCCGCGTCGAACGCGACCTTCCTCGCCCGGGTCGGCGAGGTCTCGGTCGTGTACAAGCCGGTGGCGGGGGAGAAGCCGCTGTGGGACTTCCCGGACGGCACCCTCGCGGCCCGGGAGGTGGCCGCGTACCTCGTCTCGGAGTCGCTCGGCTGGGGGATCGTGCCGCGCACGTGGCTGCGCGACGGCCCGCTGGGTCCGGGCATGGTCCAGCTCTGGCAGGAGGTCGACGCGACGCAGTCGCCGGTCGACGTCGTCCCGACGGGCGACGTCCCGCCGGACGGCGTGCGGACGGTGCTCGAGGGCGTCGACGAGGAGGACCGCCCGGTGAGCGTGGTCCACGAGGACACACCCGCGCTGCGGCGCATGGCCGTGTTCGACGCGGTCGTGAACAACGCGGACCGCAAGGGCGGGCACGTGCTGCCGCTGCCCGACGGGCGGCGCCTCGGCGTCGACCACGGCGTCACCTTCCACGTCGAGCCCAAGCTGCGGACGGTGCTCTGGGGCTGGCTCGGCGAGAGCCTCGACGCCGACGAGCTCGCGGGCGTGGAGCGCGTGCGCGCGAGCCTCGGCACGGGCGGCGGCGCCGACCCCGACGGTGCTCTCGGCCGCCGGCTCGCGGAGCTCCTCGCGCCCGACGAGGTGACGGCCCTCGCCGAGCGCTGCGACCGCCTGCTCGGGGCGGCACGGTTCCCGGCGCCGTCGGGCGGCATGCCCGCCGTCCCGTGGCCGCTCTTCTGACCTCCCGATCGCACGCGCCCGACGTCCCGCGGCTCAGCGGCCGTGCGGGTCCGAGGCGTTAAGCACGCGCACGACCTCGTCGTAGTCGCCGCGGGCCTCGCCGTACCGGAGGAACTTCACGCGCTCCACGAGGATCTCGTGCACGTCGGGCTGCGTGCGCAGCAGCTCGACGACCTCGGCGACGAACTCGTCGAGCGGCATGGCGAACGCGCTCTCGCGCTGGCCGGGCATGAGGTCGGTCGCCACCGACGGGGGGACGAGCTCGACGACGTCGACGCTCGTGTCCGCGAGCTGGAGCCGCAGCGCCTCGCTGAGCATGTGGATCGCGGCCTTGGACGCGTCGTACGTCGGCGTGACCGCGAGCGGGGCGAACGCCAGCCCGGACGACACGGTGACGATGGTCGCGCGCGGCCGGGTCTGCAGGTGCTCGACGAACGCACCGACGAGACGGATCGGCCCGAGCACGTTCGTCGTGACGATCTCCTCGGCGGTGTCGAGGAACCCCTCGGGGTGGTGCCAGTCCTCGGCGCGCATGATGCCCGCCATGGCGACGAGCGTGTCGAGGTCGGGGTGCCGCTCGAGCACCTCCTTCGCGGCGGAGGCGATGCTCTCCGGGTCGGTCGTGTCGACGCGCACGGTGTCGATGCCGGGGTGCTCGGCCGCGATCTGCTCCAGCAGCGCGGTGCGGCGGCCGCCGACGACGACGGTGCTGCCGTGCTCGTGGAGCGCGACGGCGAGCGCCAGGCCGATGCCGCTCGTCGCGCCGGGGATGAAGACGATGCTGTTCGTGAGGTCCATGCCTCGATCCTGGGCGCGCGGCGACGCGCGCGGCAGAGTCCGGTGAACGGGGGACCGGCGATCCCTGGCACGCGCGCCGCGCGCCCCGGACGATGGGACGCATGGACCGTGCCGCGCTCGCCGACTTCCTCCGCCGCCACCGGGAGGCGCTGCAGCCGGGCGACGTCGGCCTCCCGCCCGGGCTGCGCCGTCGGGCACCGGGATTGCGCCGCGAGGAGGTGGCCCAGCTCGCGCTCATGTCGACGGACTACTACACGCGCCTGGAGCAGCAGCGCGGCCCGCAGCCCAGCACCCAGATGCTCGCGTCGATCGCGCGGGCGCTGCGCCTGTCCGACGACGAGCGCGACTACCTCTTCCGGGTCGCGGGGCACGGCGTCCCCGACCGGGCGACCGATCCCGGCCACGTGGCGCCCGCGCTGCAGCGCGTGCTCGACCGGCTGGGCGACACCCCGGCGCTGATCCTGAACCCCCTCGGCGAGACGCTCGCGCAGAACGACCTGGCCCGTGCGCTCTACGGCGACGCGACGGCGTACACGGGGTGGGACCGCAGCGAGATCTACCGGTGGTTCGCTCACCCGGAGACGGCGCGCACGATCTATCCCGAGGACGACAGGGAACGCCAGGGGCGCGCGCTCGTGGCGAGCCTGCGCTCGGCGGTCGCGGTGCTCGGCCGGGACTCGCGTGCCGGGCGGCTGGTGCGCGAGCTGCGGCGCACGAGCCCCGAGTTCGCCGATCTCTGGGAGCGGCAGGAGGTCGCGCGACGCTTCGTCGACCACAAGGTCCTCGTGCACCCGGTCGTGGGGGAGATCGAGGTCGACTGCCAGGCGTTGCTGACGGAGGACCAGCAGCAGGTGCTGCTCGTGCTGACGGCGGCACCGGGCACGGAGGCAGTGGATCGGATCCGCCTGCTCGGCGTGCTGGGCACGCAGGACCTCGCCGCGGGTTCGACACCGAGCGCCACGACACTCAGACCTTGACAGCACCTCTGACGCCGTCGCGCCTGTCCGGCCGCACGCCCGGAACCGTCGACGGACGACCGTCCGGGAAGAGCCTCGCCGCGATCGCTCCCTGGGACGGCGCCTTGTCGGGGTATGCCGGGGAGGGGACCTTGCTGATCTCATGGATCGTCAGGAAGTCGCCGGGAGCGCGGTCGGCGAAGGCGAAGTCGATGTGCGCCGCGATATCGCCACGCCCTGTGCGCACCGGTCGTGCCGATTCCGAGGGATCGACTCCTGCGATGGCCAGCTCGTCTGCCGACGCCCGCTCGGTCGTCGCGAGGTCGGGCGTGACCGTGTCGCTGATCGGCGGCGGCGCGGGCCAGATCTCACAGGCCGCACGCGTGAGCGTCCGCCCGCGCTCCTCGATCTCCTCGACGTCCCAGACCACGGGAAGGGTCCGGTTCAGCGTGAGAGCCGAGTAGCGCATGAGGTGCTGACGCTTTGCGGCCCACGAGCCGTTCGACATCGAGCTGTTGAGGGGCCCGGTCACCAGGGTCAGGTTGCCCAGCGTGTGGAGCAGGCCGTCCCGTCGCTCGCTCACCGTGCGAACGGCGTCGTCGCCCTGCTCGTCGGGGAGGGGCCAGCTGGAGCGCCAGGCCTGAGGAAGAAGATGCTCGACCGACAGCTTGGTACCGGGGGGACGAGCCTCGGTGTACCGCGTCGTCAGCGCGTCTTCGAGCGCTTCGAGCAGCAGTCGGAGCTGTTCGCGCTTGAGTCGCTTGAAGAGCGTACGAGTCGGCAGCTCTTGCTCTAGATCGTGGTCTCGCGGCCAATACCCGGAACCGGAACCCAGCCCCGCCAGATGCTCCTGGATCACGGCGTCGACAGGGCGTTCACCGGAGCTGACCCGCCGTAGGGCCTCGAGGAAGATCCTGTTGTAGTTGGACGACGACCAGCCGCAGATGGCTCGGCGGACGATGAACGACTCGATCACCGCGATGGCGCGCTCTCGCTCTGCGCCTCCGGTGTTCTTGAAAAGCCAGAGCAGCAGGGGTGTCGCCGTGGTCGTGTCGGCGATCCGCAGGCGTCTCAGCGCTAGCTGCTCCTGTGCGGTGCCGATCACGGTGGCCTCCGTCTCGAGGTAGATGCTCGAGTACGCGCGGATCACGTCGAGTAGTTCGACGGCCCGGCCAGCGTCACCGCCGACATACGTCCGCACGGTCGAGAAGAGGTCGTGCGAGAGGACTTCCTGCTGCAGGTGGGCGGTCAGGACGTAGTTCATGAAGACGTCAAGACGCTTGCGCACGAGTCTGCCCTGACGGACGTCCTCGTCCCAGACGCGCTCTTCGAGTGGGCGCCAGTACGTGGCGTACAGGTCTTCCACCGGACGACCCGCGCTCTCGAGCGTGCGAAAGATGTGGTTCTTGATGAGGTCTGCCGCGAGGAGCGGCGTCCCACGGGCGTTGAGAGTCTCGAAGATGACCTGAGCGTCGTCGTCCGCGGTGAGGTCGATGACGACCATGACAAGGCCGTCGGTGATCACGTCGGCGAGGCGAGCGAGTGCTTCCCCCGGCGTTCTCCCCGTACGGTCGAGGTGCTCCGCGACGTGGTCGCGAAACCACGTGTACGCCTGGACCGGGCGAGAGAGCGACTGGGCGTACGGTGTCTCGACGTGATCGCCGGAGAGCACGCTCCTGAACGCGGAGCGGTCCCTGTTGGTGGGCCAGAGCTTGAACTCCTCGTCGGGGCGCTCCACGAAGTCCTGGTCGTTCTCCACCAGTCTGGTCAGTCGCCGGGCGAGCCGAGTGTCCCCGTACCGGTGCTCGGCAAGGTCTCGGACGGCAGTGATGAAAAGCTGCAGCGTCGTCAGACGCTGCTGCCCGTCGATGATCTCCCGGAGGTCCAGGCTGCCGAGACTGGCGGGCTTTTGCTGGAGGACGACGGCGCCCAGGAAGTGGGGCGTGAGATCCCCGAGCTCGAACCGGCGTTGTGTCTGCTGGACGTCCTGCCAGAGCGGGAGCCACTGGTCGGCGACGTTCCACACGTACTGGCGCTGGAAGAGCGGCACCGTCAGGCGGACGTCGGATCGGAAGACGGACTTGAGCGGACGAGGATGAGCTTCCACGGTCGACCTCCAGGCAGCGGCCCTCGCGCCTTGCGGGACCGCTGGCATGGTGCCACACGACGCGCTCACCTGCGGGCAGGCCCCGATCACCAGGGCCCGCGAGCGGCAGGCACGCCCACGGCGCGGGCCTGCCCGTGAGTCGTCGCATCCGTCGTTGCCCTCCGGCCGGTCAGCCGGGCCCGGCTCCGCGGTCTGTCATAGCCCTCATCGCGACCGTCCGGCATTCACCCGAGCCGTGCGGCGACGGTCGCGCACGCCGCGACGAGCTCGTCCGGGCCGGCGGCGAGGACGTCGGCGTCGAACGCCGCGACGCGGGCGGCGAGCGCGACCCACGACCACGAGCCCAGGGCGACCCGGCACCGGTCCGGGCCGAGCGCCTCGACCGTGCCGTCCTCGACGAACGGCGCGACGGCGGGCGCGGGCGCGGCGAGCTCGACCCACCCCGTGCACGACCAGCCCGGGGCGGGCGGCCGCCCGGAGCCGGCGAACCGGGCCGCGACGAACGCGCCGGCGTCCCCGCCCGGCACCTCGCGGGGTGTGAAGCGCGGCCCGGTCGGGACGCGCGGCGTCGTCCGGTCGAGGCGGAACGTGCGCCAGTCGTCACGGTCGAGGTCCCACGCGAGGAGGTACCAGCGCCCGTCGCGCACGACGACGTGGTGCGGCTCCACGCGGCGCGGCGCCGCGGGCGCAGCAGCCCGGCCGTCGTGCTCACCCGTGGGGCCCGGCGCCGCGTAGTCGAGGCGCAGCACCTCGCGTCGGCGCACCGCGGTGCTCACCGCGAGCAGCACGTCGAGGTCGACGGCGGGCGTGGAGCGGCCGGGACCCGCGGGCACCGGCACGACGTCGACCGCGTCGACCCGGTGGCGCAGCCGCGCGGGCAGCACCTGGCGCACGGTCGCGAGCGCCCGCACCGACGCCTCCGCGATCGCGTCCCCGGACCCGCTCGTCGCGACGGTCCGCAGCGCCACCGCCAGCGCGACGACCTGCGCGTCGTCGAACAGCAGGGGCGGGAGCTCGGCGCCCGCGTCGAGGCGGTACCCACCGTCGCGCCCGCGGGTCGCGACGACGCGGTAACCGAGGTCGCGGAGGCGCTCGACGTCGCGGCGCACGGTCCGAGGGTCGACGCCGAGCCGGTGCGCGAGCTCGGGGCCGGTCCGGTCCGGGTGCGCCTGGAGGAGCGAGAGCAGGAGGAGGGTCCGGCGCGACGTCTCGGTCATGCCCCCATGCTCGCGCACCATGCGGGCGCTATCCGCCCGCATTGGCCGGAAGGGTCGTCGTCATGAGCCCGGGCGGCGAGCCCGGGAGCTCGGGCGCCGCGACCAGCGACCCCGACGACCGACCCGAAGGAGACACCATGTCCGTCCAGACGACCCCGCACCTCAACTTCCGCGGCGACGCCCGCGCCGCGCTCGAGCACTACCGCTCGGTGTTCGGCGGCGACCTCGTCCTCACCACGTACGGCGACCTGGGCCAGGCCCCGGACCCGGGCGAGGCCGACCTCGTCGTCTGGGGCCAGGTCAGCGCGCCGAGCGGGTTCCGCGTCATGGCGTACGACGTCCCGGCGGGACGCCCCTGGAGCCCGGGCGAGGCACCGTTCTTCGTCTCCGTGCGTGGCGACGACGTCGAGGAGGTCCGCGGCTACTGGGACGCGCTCGTGGACGGGGCGACCGTCGTCGCGCCCCTGGCGTCGTCGGACTGGGCGCCCGCGTACGGGATGCTCACCGACCGGTTCGGCGTGACCTGGGTGCTCGACGTCGCGGCGAGCCGCTGACCCGGGGCCGGGGCGCCCCTCGCCCGGGGCGCTCCGGCCGCAGCCGCGGCGTGGCGCGCCGTGTGCACGCGTCGTGGCGGACGGCGGCGGATCGTGTCCGGTTGTGCCGTCGTCAGTCCCAGGTGGCCGTCGCGGGGTCCACGCCGCAGGAGCGTGCGTTCGCCTCGACCGCGGCGCGGAGCCACGTGGCCAGGCCGGGCGCCAGACCGTCGTAGTGCGCCCGGAAACCCTCGTCCTCGACGAACCGCCGGGCCAGGCACACGTGCCGGGCCGGGGTGCAGTCGAAGTGCGCGCCGATCGAGGCGCGATGGCGCTCGGCCAGCGCCAGACCCTGCGCGGACGTCGGCTCGACGCCGTCCCGGCACGCGGCGGCGAGGTCGGCCTCGAGCATGGCGACGGTGTGGGCGAGGTCCTGCCAGTCGTCGAGCGACCGCTCGGCGGACCGCTCCGCGTACTGCGCCCACTGCGGGGTGTCTCCCCAGCGCTCGCGCGCCTCGGCGGGCCACGCCGGGTCCCACGTCTCGCCGAACAGCGCGACCTGCTCCGCCGGGGTCAGGAGCAGGCCGCGCTCCCGGGCGTCGAGGAGCCGGTCGAGCGCGTGCGCCGTCCGCTCCATGCGCGCGATGCGCTCGCCGAGCAGCGCGCGGTGGCGGCGCAGGGCATCGACAGCGTCGTCCCCGGGCGCGTCGAGCAGCTCGGGGATGTCCTCGAGCGCGACGTCGAGCTCGCGGTACGCCGCGACCCGGCGCAGGCGCGCGACGTCGGTCGGCGCGTACAGCCGGTAGCCCGCCGAGGTGCGCGCCGACGGGCGGACGAGCCCGACGGCGTCCCAGTGGTGCAGCGTCCGCACGGTGACACCGACCGCGGCCGCCGCGTCGCCGACGGTGAGCGCGTCGCCGACGCGACGAGGCCGGGGGTCCGAGGTCACGCGTCCCAGTGTCTCAGCGGTCACGACCGGGGAGCCTCGATCCCGATGCCGTCGAGGAACCGCGCGGCGTCGCTGTCGGGGTCGTACGGTCGCGCCGCGGTCATGACGACCCGCGTGTTCTCGGGCGTGCGGACCTCGACCTCGACGGAGCCCCACGGCATCTCGCGGGGACCGGTCGTGCTCCCGGGCGAGACGTCCTCGCACGCGGCGACGATCCCGTCGAGCTGCGACAGCACGCACGAGAAGCTGACGGTGAGCGCGCTCGGCCCGGGCGCGGGCGTCCCCGGGACGAGCAGGACGTCCTGGAACGCCCAGCGCCGCAGGTGCACGACGCCGCCCGGGACGGAGAAGAGGTCGAAGAACCCGAGGCCGCGGGTCCACAGGTCGACGGACGCGGCGAGGTCCGCCGTCGGGACGGTGACGAACTGCGGCATGCCGTAGATGCCGCGGAACGGCTCGGGGGCGACGGCGTCGGGCCCGGGGGCGGGGACGGGGGACAGGTCGAAGGCGGGGTACGTGTCGGTCATGCGGCGAGCGTGCGCCCTGACGCCGCGTGAGGGTCAAGCGCCGTCGCGCGGCTCGTCGGCCAGCAGCGCGTACGTCACGCCGTCGACCCAGCCGAGGTCGCGGTGCAGCGAGTCCCGCACGCCCACGCCCTCGCGCCGCATGCCCACGCGCTCCATGAGGCGCCACGAGGGCTCGTTGTCCGCGAACGCGTTCGCGACGACCCGCCGCAGGCCGAGGTCCTCGAAGCACACCTGCAGCAGGGCGCGGACGGCCTCCGTCGCGTAGCCGCGTCCCTGGTGCGACGGCGAGAACGCCCAGCCGATCTCCGCCTCGTCCGGTCGGGGGCGGTCGACGACGTCCTGCTGCGCCCAGCCGTCGCGCACCGCGAGGTAGAGGTCGCCCACGACCTCGCCGTCGTGCTCCACGACGAGCGTCGTCGCGAGCCGGTCGGGCTCGCCGTGGTGGACGCGCCACTCCTCGACGCTCGCGAACCGCCGGGAGAGCCATCGGTCCACCGCGGGCAGGCTGCGGTAGGCGAAGAGCGCGTCGGCGTCGTCGGGCCGGGCGCGGCGCAGCGAGAGGCGCGGGGTCGCCACGGGCCAGGTGACCCGGTCGAGGGCGTCCGGACGGACGTCGGTGGTGTCGGCCATGGGCACCACCCTGGCACGCCACCCGGACGGGGATCGAGCAGATTGCCGCCGGGACGGCGCCGGGACGTGTCACACGCGGCGCGGGCGTCCGGTCGACAGGGGTGACAGGGCGGCACGTGCCGCACCCAGCGACAGGAGGACACCATGAAGATCGTCGTGATCGGCGGTACGGGGCTCATCGGCTCGAAGCTCGTCACCGTGCTGCGGGACCGCGGCCACGAGGCCGTCCCCGCCTCGCCCGGATCGGGCGTCGACACCCTCACCGGGCAGGGCGTCGCCGAGGTGCTCGAGGGCGCCGACGTCGTCGTCGACGTCTCGAACTCGCCCTCGTTCGAGGACCAGGCGGTCCTCGACTTCTTCCGCACCTCGACGGGCAACCTCCTGGCGGCCGAGGCGACGGCGGGCGTCGGGCACCATGTCGCGCTCTCCGTCGTGGGCACCCAGGGCCTGGCCGAGAGCGGGTACTTCCGCGCGAAGATCGCGCAGGAGGAGCTGATCACGGGCTCGCCGGTGCCGTACTCGATCGTCCACGCGACGCAGTTCTTCGAGTTCCTCCAGGCGATCACCGACGGCGCCACGCAGGACGGCGTCGTGCACCTCGCACCGGTGCGGTTCCGGCCGGTCGCCGCCGCCGACGTCGCCGTCGCGGTGGCGGACGTGGCCACGGGGACGCCGGTGCGCGGCATCGTGGAGGTCGCGGGTCCTGAGGAGTTCCGCCTCGACGAGCTCGTGCGGACCACGCTCGCGTCGCTCGACGACCCGCGCGAGGTCGTCGCCGACCCGGACGCGCGCTACTTCGGCGCACCGCTCGCCGAGGACTCGCTCGTCCCGGGAGCCGGCGCGGTGGTCGGCGGCACCCGGCTCGCCGACTGGCGCCGGCAGCGGTCGGTGACGGCGCGGTAGCGCCGGGCGGACGGGCCGGTGGTGCCGACGATGCGGGGGACGACGAGGATGGCGGGCGTGGACGACCGAGCGACGGACCTGGCGCAGGCGGAGCAGCAGTTCAGCGCGGCGCGGCGACGGCTCTTCGGGATCGCGTACCGGATCCTCGGGAGCGCGGCCGAGGCCGACGACGTGCTCCAGGACGCATGGGTGCGCTGGCAGACGTACGACCGCTCCACGGTGCGGAACCCCGACGCGTTCCTCACGACGACGGTGACGAGGCTCGCGATCAACGTCGCGCAGTCTGCGCGCGTGCGTCGCGAGACGTACATCGGACCGTGGCTCCCCGAGCCCGTCGACACGAGCGCCGACCCGACGCTCGGGGCCGAGCGGGGCGAGGCGCTCGAGGTCGCGCTCCTCCTGCTGCTGGAGAAGCTCACCCCGACCGAGCGCGCGGCGTACGTGCTGCGCGAGGCGTTCGACTACCCGTACGAGCAGATCGCGGAGATCGTCGGGCACTCGCAGGCGAGCGTGCGCCAGCTCGTGAGCCGCGCGCGCCGTCACCTGGGGGAGGAGCGCCACGCGCCGGTCGCTCCGGAGGCCCAGCGCCGCCTGCTCACCGCGTTCGTCGCCGCCGCGAAGGCGGGCGACGTCGCGCTCCTGGAGCGGCTCTTCGCCGAGGACGTCGTCTCCTACTCCGACGGCGGGGGAGCGGTCCGGGCCTCGAAGTTCCCGGTCGTGGGTCGGCCGCGCGTCGCGAAGTACCACCACGCGTTCGCCGCGCGCTTCTGGCCGGGCGTCGACGTCGAACCGGCCGACGTCAACGGCCGCCCGGCCGTCACGCTGTCGCGCGACGGGGAGCTCTTCGCCGTGCTCACGGTCCGCGCCACCGCCGACGGCATCGACCGCGTGCTGTGGATGATGAACCCGCACAAGCTCGCGGCCGTCTCCGCGTAGGCGCGGCATGTCGCAGCGAGACGGGTCGAGGGGGCCGGACGAGGCCGGGGCGCAGCACGCTCGCGTCGTCGCCGCGCTCCGCCGTGCGACGGGCGAGGGTGACCGCGACGCCGTGCGCGCCCTCGTCGCGCCCGCCGCGACCCTGTGGGTCGACGCCGCCGGCAGCGACGACGCGACCCCCGGTGCCGCCGAGGGCGGCGACGAGACGGCGCGAGCGCTGTGCCGGGTCCTCGGTCCAGGGCCGGGGGTGGAGGTCGCGGTGTGCTCGGTGAACGGCGCGGACGGCCTCGTCGTGCGCCACGACGGCGTCGTGACGGGGGTCGTGAGCGTGGCGGTGCGGTCGGACCGGGTCTCCGAGGCCTGGGTCGTGCTCAGCCCGCCCAAGCTCGAACGGTGGAACCGCGACTGACGCGCCTGAGCCGGCAGAGGTCTAGTGTCGCTCCATGACGCTCTACCTCGACGACCGTGACGAGGGCCTGTCACCCGCGACGAGCCACTCGGCGTTCGTGTCCCTCGCGCCCGAGCCGTTCTACGACGAGGGCGAGGACTTCTCGCCGTTCGGCAACGACTCCGGGCACGACGCGCTGCGGGACCTCGAGGAGTGGTACGCGGCCGACGGGCGCGACGACGCGCTGCCCGCGTTCGTCGACGGCCTCCTCGCGGCCTGGGACCTCGGGGTGCCGGAGGACGTCTGGGCTGCCGGGCGCGAGGCCGCGTCCGACGGGCTCCGCTCCGGCGCGCTCGACGAGGCGGCGCTCGCGGCGGAGGCGCGGGCGCAGGTGGCGATCGTGCTCGGCCAGCTCAAGATCCGGGGCGGCCTCACGCCGCACGCCCGCGCCGTGGGCACCCGGGCGCTCGACGTGCTGGGCGCGCTCAACGACCACGCGCGCGCCACGAGCCCGGACTGGCCGTACGCGGACGACGACGCCGCCGCCACGGCCGCGATGGCCGCCGTCGTGCGGGACGCGCCCGGCCTGGCCTGAGGCCGCGCTACGTCGTCTGCGGCGGGTCGTCGTCGGCGCGACCGCCCACGAGGGTGCGCACCCGCTCCCACCGCGCCCGGTACCGCGCACCGAACCGTGCCTGCGCGCGGGCGCGCCGGTGGGGCCGGTGCGCGTACCGCCGTCGGGCCCAGGGCGAGGTCGGCTTGGCGAGGCGGACCGCCCCGACGAACGCCACGACCGGGACGACGATCCCGACGAGGCCCGTCGCGAGCTTGCCCTTGAGGATGCACACGAACGCGAGCGCGAGGTGGACCACAACGGTCACCGTGTACGCGAGCCAGCCACCCTGCGAGCCGTCGGCCGTGACGCCGATCGGCGAGGCGGACAGGAGCAGCGCACCGCCGAGCGCGCCTCCCACGAGGATCGCGTCGATCGAGCGCTGGCCCTCCTGCGACCAGTAGACGTCGTCGACGTACAGCCAGAGCGCGAACTCGTCGAGCGCGAGCGCGGCGCCCGCCCCGAACAGGAGGGCGAGCACCTCCGACCACGGGTGACCGGGGGAGTACCGGAACTCGAGCATCCCCGTGAGCAGCACGAGGAGGATGCCCCACACCTGGTGGTGCACGTGGACGCCCCCGACGGACACGTCGCCCAGCAGGGCACGCCGGGGCCGTGCGGCCGGACCGGGCCCGGGAGGGGGAGGCGGCCCCGCCTCGCGGCGCGCGCGGATGCGGCGCGTGATCGACCGCACGACGACGAACGTCACGACGAACCCCGCGAGCGCGAACAGGGCCGGCGCGCGCCCGGTGTCGACGACGTGCTCGGTGTACCAGTCCACGGGTGCACCTCCCGGGCGCGGCCGACGCTCTGTCGGCCCATCGTCGCCGGTCCCGGGGCGCCCCGGCGAGCGGGACGCCCCGGCCGGGGCTCAGCGCCCGGGTCCGGGGACGCGGTGGAGCGTCCCGTCCGCGCCCAGCTCGAGCACGACGTCGACGCCGAGCCGGGCGAGGAAGCCGTCGTCGTGGCTGACGACGAGCAGCGCGCCCGCGTAGCCGGACAGGGCCTCGACGAGCCGGTCGACGCTGCGCACGTCGAGGTTGTTCGTCGGCTCGTCGAGCACGAGGAGCTGGGCGGGCGGCTCGGCGAGCAGGAGCCGGGCGAGCGAGACGCGGAACCGTTCGCCGCCCGACAGCGTCGACACCGGGCGGTCCACGCTCGACCCCCGCAGCAGCAGGCGCGCGAGCTGGTTGCGGATCGTCCCCGGCGCCGCGTCGGGTGCGCCGTCGCGCACGTTCTCGAGCGCGCTGCGGGCGTCGTCGAGCCCGTCCAGGCGCTGGGGCAGGTAGCCGACGCGGTCCGTGAGCAGCGTGCCGCCCGCGCGCCCCGGCTCCGGTGCGCGCCCGGCGAGCAGGTTCTCCAGCAGCGTCGTCTTGCCCGTCCCGTTGGCGCCGACGAGGGCGACCCGCTCCGGCCCCTGCACGACGACCGTCCCGTTCGTCCCGTGCAGCTCCGCGAGGCGGCGACCGCGCGGCACGTCCGGGTCGGGGAGCACGAGGTGCACGTGCTCGTCGTCGCGCACGCGGGCCGCCGCGGCGTCGAGCGCGTCCTGCGCGGCCTGGACCTTCGCGTCCAGGCCCTGGCGCATCGAGCCCGCGGACACCTGCGCGGCGGACGCGCGCAGCCCCATGGAGATGCGCGACCCCGTGCGGTTCGCCTGCGCGGTGCGCGCGGTCCGCTCGCGGCGCGCGAGCTTGGTCTCCGCCTCGACACGCTGGCGCTTCTCGGCCCGCAGCGTCTGCTCGGCCGTCCGCGCGGCCTGCGCCGCGGCGGCCTGGTCCGCCTCGAGCCGGTCGCGCCAGGCGCTGTACGGTCCGCCGAAGGTGGTGAGGCGGCCGGCGTGCAGCTCCGCCGTCTCGTCCATGTGCTCGAGCAGGTCGAGGTCGTGGCTCACGACGACGAGCGTCCCGGGCCAGTCGTCGACGAGCGCCGCGAGCCGCGCGCGGGTGCCGCGGTCGAGGTTGTTCGTCGGCTCGTCGAGCAGCGTGATCGCGCTGCGCCGCACGCGCAGCCCGCTGATCGCGACGAGCATCGACTCTCCGCCGGACAGCTCGCCCACGCGCCGGTCGAGGCCCACGCCGTCGAGCCCGATCTCGGCGAGCGCCTGCGTGGCGCGCGCCTCGACGTCCCAGTCGTCGCCGACCGCGTCGAAGTGTCGCTCGTCGACGTCGCCGGACTCGATCGCGCGCAGCGCGGCGAGCGTGCCGTCGACGCCGAGGAGCTGCGCGACGCTCGCGTCCCGGCCGAGGGTCAGGGTCTGGGGGAGGTAGGCGACGTCGCCGGTCGTCGTGACGCGGCCCGACGTCGGCGTGAGCAGGCCGGCGACGAGGCGCAGGAGGGTGGACTTGCCGGCGCCGTTGTCGCCGACGAGGCCCGTGCGGCCGATGCCGAACGTGCCGGTGAGGTGCGAGAGCGCGACGGTGCCGTCGGGCCACTCGAACGTGAGGTCGGTGAGGGTCACCGCGGAGCGGTGCAGGGTGGACATGAGGAGCTCCTCGGGCCCGCGTGGCGCGGGCAGGGTCGTGCCGGGGGAGGACAGGGCGGCGCGGAGCGGTGCGGCGGGTCCAGGCACGGCGAGGCCTCGGCGAGAGCCAGGAGGGGTCGCCCGCGAAGACTCCGTCACGGAGCCGGGGCGAGAGGGTGCGCTGGGACGGGCCGCCGACGGCTCGGCGGCTAGAGTCTGTCGACCTCGATGAGCACGTGCCGATGCTATCAGCGCCGCCTGTCGGCGAGGCGTGGGCACGATCCCGAGCGCGCACGAGCCCGGGCTTCCTCCTCACCCGCGACGTCCGGCGGGGAGCGATCCCGGGTTCGGCAGCGCGGGGGCGTGCTCGCGCGTGTCACCCTCGCGTCGAGGGGGGAACGGCGGCAGACTCTCGGCCGTACGTCGGACCCAGCAGATGTCGAGATCGGGGAGCAGGCACGGATGCGAGCACGACGGTGGGCAGCGCTCTCGGCGGTAGTGCTGAGCGCTGCGGCGATGGGCGGCTGCAGCGCCGGCGGCGGGGCTTCGGCAGGGGAGGTCGAGGCGGCCCCGTCCGGTGCCGCGGCCCCGGCGGACTCGCCGGGCGTCGCGCCGGAGGGCGGCGCCCCGGACGACGCGGACCTCTGCACCGCGTTCGGCGACGTGCTGACGATCGTGGAGAACGCCGACGTCGCCCTCGCCGACGGCCGCAGCGAGGCGCAGGAGCATGACGGCTGGTACCGGCTGGCGGCCCGCGTGCTCGACCGCCTGCCCTCCGGCGGGGACAGCGCCGTGCAGACGGCGATCGGCGAGCTGCAGGCGGCCGCTCCGGTCGCCTCCGGGGCCTCCGCGGAGCCGACCGGCGTGCGCTCCGCGGAGTGGGACGCTGCCGCGAGCGACCTCGGCGACGCGTGCGACGCGGTCGGCGCGCCGCTCACCATCGCCATGTTCACCGGCGGGTGACGCGAGGGCCCGTTCAGGTAGGGTCGGCCGCGGCAGCGAGCGTGGCGGCCAGGACGCGCCAGCCCTCGCCCGTGCGCACCCAGACGCGCGTGCAGGTCGACCGCGCGGCTGCTGCGGTGCCGTCCTGGATCGCCTCCACGGCGGCGACCAGCCGGGTGACCCCGCTCGCGGCGTCCTCCTGGACGTCGAGCGACTCCTCCTCCAGGCGGGTGATCCGTCCGGAGGCGGGCACGCCTCGGTGCCTCGGCGCCGTTCGTGCTGGTCACGTGCCCGACGAGGACGACCGACCTCAGGCGTCGCGGGCCGTGAGCTCGACCCGCTCGACGCCCCAGCCGAGCGCCTCGTGGTGGACGACGCCCCAGCCCGCGCGCTCGGCGAGGCGTGCGACGTCGTCGGGCGTGCGCGGCGCGGCCCCGGTCGTGGCCAGGGCGAGCAGCGCGTGCTCGCGCGCGTGGGGGCTGAGCCCGTCGGGCGTGAAGTCCTCGACGAGGACGGCGCGCGGGGCGGCGGCGCGCATCGCGGCGAGGAGTTCGACGACCTCGTCGTCGGTGCGGTGGCCGGCCCCGAGCGCGCACACGGCGACGTCGGCGACCGGCCAGGCCACGGCCGCGGCGTGCGCCGTGCCGGACCCCGCCTGCTCGCGCAGGACCTCGAGCGGGACGGCGTCCTCGACGAGCGTCGTCGTGCGCTCGCCGGGAACCTCGACGAGCAGGTCGGCGACGACGAGCGCGCCGGGTCCGCCGAGCGCGACGGTTCGCGCGTCCGCCCACACCGGCCAGGTCGCCAGTCCCGTGAGCACGTACCGGAGCACGTCGGCGCCCTCGACGACCTCCGTGGCGCGCGCGGCGTCGGTCTCGACCTCGGCGCGCAGCGTCCGGCCGCGCGAGCGCGACCACGCCGGGACGCCGTCGCGGAGCGCGGGGGCGAGCGCCGCGAGCGCCAGGATCGCGTCCGCCTCCAGCCCCTCGTACTCCTCGCGCTCGTGCTCGTCGTCGAGGAGGTCCTCGCCCGCGTCGCCCAGGGCGACCGTGTCGCCGTCGAGCGTCACCACGCCCGACGCCGCGAGCACGTCCGCGAGGGCGCGCACCGCGCCCGGCGCGAGGTGCGCCGCCCCGGCGAGGGCCGCGAGGTCGCGCGGCCCCGCGCCGAGCTCGTCGAGCAGGCCGAGCTGCAGCGCGGCGCGGGTCGCGAACCAGGGTACGGGAGACGGTACCCCCGTGGGCTGCGGCTCCGCCTCGGCCGCCGGCCCCTGAGCGGGTGCGGGGGAGGGCGCCGGCTCGGCGTGCCAGTAGCCCGTGACGTCGACGTGGGTGCGCGGCACGGCGCGCTCGCGCGTCAGGTAGCGCCGCACCGGCAGGAGCGCGCGGCTCTCGCTCGCCGCCCACGCGTAGACCTGGCCGGGCCACCACTCCAGGGTGCGCACAGCCTCGTCGAGCGCGGCGCGGTCGCCCTCCGGCGCGACGACCCACCGCACGGTGTCGCCCTCGCGCAGCGCGAGGTCCTGCTGGGCCGCCTCGGCACCGATGGTCACGACGACCTGGACGGGGACGTCGACCGGCCGCTCGTCGAGGAAGCGCCCGATCGCGGGCAGCGCCGTCTCGTCGCCGGCGAGCAGCGCCCAGTCGACGTCGTCGGGCCAGACGGTCGACGCCTTGGGCCCGACGAACCACAGCTCGCTGCCCGGGCGTGCCGTCCGCGCCCACGCCGCGGCCGGGCCGTCGCCGTGCAGCACGAGGTCGAGGTCGAGCTCGCCCGCCGCCGCGTCCCAGCGGCGCGGCGTGTAGTCGCGACCCTGCCGGTTCGGCGCGGGCGGCCAGTCGATCCCGTGCGCGCGCTGCACGGGCAGCGCGGACGCGACGTCGCCGTCGGACGCGAGGACGATCTTCACGTGGTCGTCGAACCACGGCGCGTCGAACGCGGGCATCGGCAGGCCGTCGCGCTCGAACGCCCCGAGCTCGGGCCCGGCGAGAGTCACGCGGCGCATGCGGGGCGTCACGTCGACGACGCGCGCCACCTCGACGCGTCGCAGCACCAGCGGGTGCGTGCGCAGGCGGTGCTGGGCCATCAGGAGAACTGCTCCTCGACGACGTCGAGGAGCCCCATGGCCTCGTGGTAGTCGCCGCGGATGGTCCACGTCGGCAGCTCGTGCGCGTGGCCCGCGGAGAACGACGGCAGGACCGCGTACACCGGGTCGGCGGCGAGCGCGTCGACGTCGATCTCCGCGCCGTTGAAGCCGATGACGAACACGTTCGGCGCGGTGACCACGGACGTCACCTGCTCGGCCGACACCTCGAACATGTCGCCGCCCGGCGTGTACGGCTCGGCGCCCGTCTGCGCCTGGATCGGCTGGACCGCGAACCCGAGCCGCTCGAAGATCGCGGGCAGGCCCTCGCCCTCGTTGAGCGCGAACGTCTTGCCCTCGGACGTGAGCGCGAGGAACGCCGTCTCGCCCGCGGGGACGGTGATGGACTCGCCCACCTGGGCGAGGCGCTCGTCGTACCCCGTGGTCAGCTCGTCGAACCGCTCGGCGTCGTCGAACACGTCGACGGCGAGGAACTCGAACTGCTCCTGCCACGTCGTGTAGGTGCCGCTCACGAGCACCGTCGGGGCGATCTGGCTCAGGCCGTCGTAGACGTCGGTGGCCTGCTTGAGCGGGAAGCCCCACCCGCCGCCCACGATGAGGTCGGGCTCCAGGGCGAGGATCGCCTCGAGGTTGAAGCCGTCGGCACTCCACTCGATGAGCTCGGTGCCGTCCGCCTCGGCCTGGTCCTCCCAGAACGGCGAGAACCTCGGGTCCGGGTCGTCCGTCACCTCGGGCACCGTCGCGAGCACGGGGACGTCGAGCTCGTACAGGTAGCCCGCCAGGGCGTGGTTGAGCACGACGACGCGTTGCGGGTCGGTCGGGACGGTGACGTCGCCCTGGTCGGTCGCCACGACCCGCTCGGCGGCGGTCTCGGACGCGGCCGAGCCGGGACCGCCGGACGGCTCGGCACCGGAGCCGGACGGCGTCGTCCCGGCGGAGCAGCCCGCCAGGGCGAGCGACGCGGCGGCGAGCGCGGCCAGCGCGGTGAGCGGACGGCGGGCGGGACGGCGTGACGACAGCATGGAACCTCACACTCGGCAGCAGGGACGCGGGGCCCGCACGGCGTACCGGGGCGCTCCTCGCGAGGTTAGGCTAACCACACCTGAGCGACGAACCGCGTCCGAACGTGACACGGCCCGTCCCGGACACGACACACCGACCCGGACCGGCCGGGCCCGGGGGAGAGGAGCGCGCATGACGCCGACCGCGCTGGGCGCCGTCGTCCCCGAGCACTCCGTCCGCTTCCTCGGGCACGACACCCACGCCCACGACGAGCCGCACCTCGTGCACGTCGTCACCGGCACCGCGGAGCTCGTCGTGGACGGCACGCCCCTGACCCTGCGCACGCACGAGAACCTCTGGCTTGCCCCGCGCGTCCCGCACGCGATGCGCCTTCCCGGCGACTCGATGGCGCTCGGTCCCGTGCTCTCCCCGGGGGTCGAGCCGCCCGCGCGCGTCCACCGTCTCGGCGTCGTGCCCGCGCTGACCACCGTCCTCACGGCGGTGCTGTGCGCGGCCCCGGCGACGCCCGCGTAGGTCGCTCCCTTCCGCGCCGCCCTCGAGGACGTCCTGCGCGGCCTCGCGGGCGACTACTTCGTCCTGCGGCTGCCGGTGCACCCGGTCGCGCGGGCCGTCGCCCAGGACGCGCGCCGCGGCGTCGCGACGCTCGACGAGCTCGCCGAACGGCGGCGCGCGAGCGCGCGGCACGTCCAGCGCCTCTTCGTCGAGGAGACCGGGCTCGCGTTCGGCCGCTGGCGCACGCGGGCGCACCTCAACGTCGCGATCGCGCGGCTGCGCGGCGGCTCGCACCTCGACGCCGCCGCGCGTGCCGCCGGGTACGCCTCCCGGGCCGGACTGCTGCGCGCCCTGAGCCGGGAGACGGGGCTGCCCGTCGCCGACCTCGCGCGCGACCCGGTCGCGGCGCTCGCGGCCCCGCACGGCGAGGCCGCGGGCGCGCGGGTCGTGGCGGCGAGCGCCTGACGGCGCCCCGCGCCGGGCCTACTCCCGCCCGGTCGGGGCCGTCCTGACGATCCGGTAGCGCAGCGCGGTGCGCGCCCCGACCTCCTCGACGCGCACCTTCTCCAGCACCGCCGGCGCGTCGCCGTCGAACAGGCGCACGCCGCCCCCGAGCAGGACCGGCATGACCTCGACCGCGAGCTCGTCGACGAGCCCCGCGGCCAGGAGCTGGTGGAACAGGTCCGCGCCCCCGATGAACGTCACGTCGCGCTCGCCCGCGGCGTCGCGGGCCTGCCGGACCGCCGACTCGACGCCGTCCGTGACGAACGTGACCCACAGCCGCTCGTTGCGCTGGGGGGCAACGGCCGGAGGCGTGTGCGTGACGACGAAGATCGGCACCTGGAACTCGTAGCCGTCCGCGTAGCCGTCGGGGTCCGGGGCCATGTCGTACGTGCGCCGGCCCATGAGGACGGCGCCGGTCTGCTCCTGGAGCGCCCGCAGGTACGCGCTGCGCCGCAGCTCCTCAAAGTCCGCGTAGAGCGCCTCGATGCTCCCGTCGGCGTCCTGGACGTACCCGTCGAGCGAGACCGCCGCTCCTGCGACCACCGTGGCCATGTCGTCTCCTTCGTGCTCCGTGCTCCGTGTTCCGTCGGTCGAGGGTGAGACCCGACCGGGACGCGCGACTCATCGACCGCGCGGCGGCCCGCCGCACGGACGCGGCGCGGCGTGCGGCGGCCCGCCGCACGGACGCGGCGCGGCGACGTCGTCGACCACGGGACACTGGGTCCATGACCGCCGAGTACGACGCCTCGCCCGACCTGCCCTGCACCCCCGCCAGGCTCGCCGATCTGGCCGCGCTCGTCGCGCGGGTGCGCGCGCTGGCGGAACGGTCGGGGGACGGTCGGGTCGTCGTCGGGATCACCGGCAGCCCCGGTGCGGGCAAGACGACGCTCGCGCTCCGCCTCGTCGAGGCGCTCGGTCCGGAGGCGGTGCACCTGCCGATGGACGGCTTCCACCTCGCGAACGCGACGCTCGACCGGCTCGGCCGCCACGACCGCAAGGGCGCGCTCGACACGTTCGACGGCGACGGCTTCGTCGCCCTGCTGCGCAGGGTGCGCGACGAGCGCGACCGCACCGTGTACGCGCCGTCGTTCCACCGCGAGGTCGACGAGCCCGTGGCCGGGGAGATCGCCGTCGACCCGGGGCACCGCGTCGTCGTGGTCGAGGGGAACTACCTCCTCGTGGGCGAGGAGCCCTGGGGGCGCGTGCGCGACCTGCTCGACGAGGCGTGGTTCTGCAGCACCGGCGACGCCGAGCGCGAGCGTCGTCTCGTCGACCGGCACACCCGCCACGGCCGCACGGTCGAGGCCGCGACCGCCTGGGCCACCGAGGTCGACGGGCGCAACGCGCTCCTCGTCGAGTCGACGCGGTCGCGTGCCGACCTCGTCGTGTCCGGGGCGATCGCCTTCGCCCCTCAGGCGAGGTCCACGTCCGCGTAGAGGGCGGCGTGGTCGGACGCCGCGTGCGTCGCCGACGTCATCGTGTCGTAGTGGGGGAACAGGGTCCCGTTCGCGCCGCCCCACACGCCCTTGCGGAACACGGACCCGCCGACGGTGCGCTCGAACAGCGCAGGGGACAGCAGCACGTAGTCGATCTTCTGGCTCGCGGTCCCGTTGCCGTACGTGCCCGGCCGGCCGTCGCCCCGGAACGCGGGGTGCTCGCTCACGTCGCGCAGGTCGGTCCGCTCCAGCAGGGGGCGCAGCGGGGTCGACGACGGCGTGTCGTTGAGGTCGCCCACGACCACGACGTTCTCCTCGCCGCGGGCGCGCAGGCCCGCGTAGATCGCGGCCGCGCGGGTCGCCTGGCGGCGGCGGGTCGCGTCGGACTCGGCCTGCGTGCCGTAGCCCTTGGACTTGAAGTGGTTGACGAGCACGGTGAGCGTGCCGCCGTCGGGCAGCTCGACGACGTACTCCGGGCAGTCGCGGCCGAACACCAGGCGCCCGCGCGAGTCGCGGTCGTCGACGTGCGAGCGGACGGACCCGATCCGGTACGGCCGTGTGGTGAGCAGCCCGACGTCGATGCCGCGGTCGTCGTTGCCGTCGATGACCATGACGTGCGGGTAGACGGGACGCCCGGACGCCGTGACGACGCCCGCGTCCGTGAAGTGCTTGAGCGCGACCCGGCTCTCGGCCTCGACGACGGCCAGGACGTCGGCGTCGACGTCGGCGACGACCCGGGCAGTGTGCGTCATGGCGAGCTCGTCAACCCGGTCCTTGACGAGGTCGACCCAGCCGACCCAGTCGCCGCGCCCGGTCGCGACGACCTCGGTGCGCGCCGTGCCCGCCGCCTGAGAGCCCGTGCGGCGCACGAGCCGGCCGCGCACCTGGCGCAGCACCGCGAGCGCCGCGGAGTCGGAGCGCAGCAGGCCGAGGGTCTCCAGGTGCTGCAGGATCTCGGCCCGCACGTCCGGGCCGTACCGCTCCTCGGCGATCAGCGTGTTGACGCGGGCGTGGGCCGCGAGGACCGCGTTGCCGCCGGTGAGCGGGCCCGTCATCGCGCGCGGGCGCTCGAACAGGTTCTCGACGTTGAACGTCCCGATCCGGAACCTCGCCATCGTGGTCTCCCTCGCGCGGTCCGGGACCCGGGGTGGGTGCGAGACGCGGACCGGCTCTACGAGGAGGGAGGGAGTCACGCCCGGTCCGGGACCTCGGGTCGCGGCGATCGTGAGGGGGAGGGGGAGGGGGAGGGGGAAGCCCGGCCGGTGTCACCGCCACCGGCCGGGCGGCCTGGGGAGCCGACCGGGGACCGGTCGGTGGACCCGTCAGCGTCTGCGCGGGGCGGGCGCCGACGGGTAGATGTCGCGGAACGCGGGCTCGAACGGGCGTCTGAGCATCCGCAGGCCCGCCTGCTCGGGCGTGCGTCCGCCCTTGGCGGCGTTGCACGGCTCGCACGCCGCGACGGCGTTGAGCCACGTCGTGGTCCCGCCCTGGCACCGCGGGACCACGTGGTCCATGGTCGTCGCGGTCCCGCCGCAGTACGCGCAGCGGTACCGGTCGCGGCGCAGCAGCGCCGCGCGCGAGTACGGCACGCGGCCCTGGCGCTCGTACACCCAGCGCGCGTGGACGTACCGCACCAGCGCGACCGACCGGGGCCGCTGGTAGGGGCCGAACGTCTCGCCCTCGACCGCCTCGAGGACCTCGGCGACCCGCCGGTGCAGCATGCGGATGGCGTGGCGCAACGACACGCGGCCGAGCTCCTGGCTGCCGCCGAGGTTGTAGATGACCACCTCGCTCATCGTCGCGCCTCCTGTCGTGTCGGTGGCCGTGGCGGCCGTGGCGGCCGTGACCTGGGGCGGTGACGACGAGAGCCGCCCCAGGACGGTGCCCCAGGACGGCTCTGCAGGTGGACGACGTGCGTCGTCTACCTGAGGAGCGCCCTTCGGGACGGGTCGGTGGACCACTGCAGCACGCGGGTCCACCTCCCCTTCACCGGTCGTCATGATCGTGCGTCCGGGCGGGTTCGACCGGACGCCACGAGGCTATGCCCGCGACCGCCCGACGTCCACGGTTTTGACCCGGCAGGTCGTCGCCGGCGTCAGGCGTCGGCCCCGGCCGGGGCGCTCGCCGCGCGGGGCCGCCCGGCGAGGGCGAGCTGGACGAGCAGCGCGCCCGACAGCACCCAGACCAGCCCCGCGGCCGAGATCGTGCCGCCGGCGAGCCACGCGACCGCCCCGGCGACGACGACGGGCCCGGCGAGCACGACGGCGGTGCGTACGTCGCGCAGCACGGCGTGCACCCCGGCGGACACGAGCCCGTGCACGGCGAACGCGCCGACGAGCAGCGCGAGCTCGCCCGGGTCGAGCGCCCGCGCGGGCTCGTCCAGGACTCCTCCGAGCGCGCCCGCGAGGGTGGCCAGGGCGCCGGTCGTCACCAGGTGCAGGAACCACGCCGACCGTGGCGGCACCCCCGCGGGGCGCAGCAGCGTGACGCCCGCGTAGCCCGACCGCACCGTGAGCGCCCACAGGGCGACGAGCAGCGTGAACGCCCCCGCGCCTGCCACGAGCAGCGTCCGGTCCCACTCGGCCCCGCTCGCGGCGTCGATCGCCTGGATGAGGCCCTCGCCGAGCACGATGATGACGAAGAGTCCCAGCCGCTCCCCGAGGTGCGGGACGTCGGTCACGGCCGCGTCGACCGTCGTCGGCAGCTCGACGGCGTCCGCGCCCCGCCGTCCGCCCCGTCCGGTCCGCCCGGCCGTGCGCCGCGCGGACCCCTCCAGCGGGCGTTCCCGGTCGCCGCGCCCCGGACGGTCGCGCCGGGCACCCGGTCCGCGACCCCGGCGCTCGCGGACCTCGTCGAGGCGCTCCTGCGCGCGCCGCACGAGGCGCTCGCCCGAGAGGGTGAGGAGCAGGAGGAGGTCGATCGCGAGGCCGACCGCCCAGAGCGTGTACCGCGTCTGCCCGTCGAACCACCACGACACGATCCACGGCACGACCCCCGTCAGCGCCTGCACCACCGGCAGGTCGACGACGACGGTCGTGCGCCGCCACGGTCGCGCGGCGACGAGCCGGCCCACGACGTACGCGACCGCGAAGGCCTGTGCGTGCTCGTCGTGGATGCCGGGCACCGCCGCGATCATCACGGCGAGCGCCGCCATCCCGGCGAGGATCGGCAGCGCCCGGGCGCCCTCGCCCGCGACGTTGCCGTACGTGGTGAAGCACGCCCACACGAGCCAGAACGCGGTGTAGGCGATGACGTAGAGCGCGAGCCCGCCGCGGTCGTGGTCCTCCTGCAGCAGGTGGGCGAGCATCCCGATGCCCGCGACGACGACGAGGTCGAAGAAGAGCTCGAGCCACGACGCGTGGCGCTCCTCGCCGACGGGCGACGTCCCCGCGGGGGCGGGGGCGGTCACGGCTGCGGAGTCTGCGCGGGCTGCGCGGGCTCCAGCGGGAGTCGCACGACGAACCGCGTGTCGCCGGGCACGGACGTCACCGTGAGGTCCCCGTGGTGCTTGTTGACGACGATCCGCCACGAGATGTCGAGGCCGAGCCCCGTGCCCTGCCCGACCGGCTTGGTCGTGAAGAAGGGCTCGAAGATGCGGGGGCGTACGTCGTCGGGGATGCCGGGCCCGGTGTCGGCGATCTCGACCTCGGCGCGGTCGTCGACGCGCCGCGTCGTGACCGTCAGCGTGCCGGACCCGCCCATCGCCTGCGCGGCGTTCTCGACGAGGTTGGTCCACACCTGGTTGAGCTCGGCCGCGTAGACGGGCACGGGCGGCAGGCCGGTGTCGTAGCGGCGCACGACCTCGACGCCCGCGAGCGCGTGGTCGAGCATCGTCAGCGTGGAGTCGAGCAGCTCGTGCACGTCGACGGGCCGGAACGGCGCCCGGTCGAGCTGGGAGTACTGGCGCGCCGCGCCGACGAGGGTGGAGATGCGCACGGTCGCGTCCTCGATCTCGGCCATGAGCTGCTCGGTCTCGATCGTGTACGCGAGCCAGCTCACGGCCCCGGTGAGCGCGCCGGCGTCCACGCGCTCGGCGACGCGGTCGAGCCAGGGCTCGTCGATCCCGGCCTGGACGAGCGCGGGGGAGACGCGCCAGCCCTCGGGCAGGCCGTGGTCGTCGAGCCAGTCGGTGAGGCGGTCCTCGAGGTCGGAGGTCTCCAGCGCCCCGACGGCGTCCGCGCTCCGGGTGTCCGCGTACCGTTCGAGCGCCTCCTCCTGGAGCCGGATGAGCTCGGCGAGGGTGGCGCGGTCGTAGGGGCCGTCGGCGATGAGCGCGAGCTTGTGCCGCATGGCGGCCACGCGCTCGCGGAGGGTCCCGGTCGCGCGCACCGCGGCGGCGGCGGGGTTGTTGAGCTCGTGCGTCAGACCTGCCGAGAGCGACCCGAGGGCGAGCAGCCGCTCGCGCTGCCCGACGAGCTGCTGCGCGTCCCGGGTCCCCCAGAACACGCCCTCCAGCAGGTGCACCGCCATGGGGAACCACTCGGTCATGAGCTTGGCGAAGTCGTGCGCCTCGAGCACGAAGAAGCGCGACGTCTCCAGGGCGCGCGCCGAGTGGAGGTACGTCTGGGGGAGGCGGTCGCCGAGGTAGGCGTTCCACGCGCCGAGGTAGACGCCGACCTGGTGGGTGCGCGAGACCTCGACCTCGTCCTCGCCGACGCGCCGGTAGAGCGCGACGCCGCCGTCGAGCAGGACGTAGAACGCCTCGGCGGGCGTGCCCTCGTGGAACAGCCAGCCCGCGTCGTGGCGCTCGACGTGCCCGGTCGCGCACAGCCACGCGAGCTGGTCGTCGGTGAGGTGCTCGAACAGGAACGTGGCGCGCAGCTCGTCGACGTCGCACGGCAGCCACCCGCGCGCGGCTGCCGGGGTGGTGCCCTCGGCGGGCGGGGTCGTGGTGGGGTCCTCGGTGCTGGTCACGGTGTCGCCTCCGGGTGCGGGTCGGGGCCGTGTCGCGGGCCGGTGGTGGTCAGAGCTGTTCGAGGTAGCGGTGCACGAGCATGACGGCCATGGCGCCCTCGCCCACGGCGGACGCGACGCGCTTGGCGGACTCCGCGCGCACGTCCCCGGCGGCGAACACGCCGGGCACGGACGTCTCGAGGTGGTAGGGCGGGCGGTCGAGCGTCCACCCGGCGGGCGGGGCGCCGTCGCGCAGCAGATCGGGACCGGCCACCACGTACCCGCGCGGGTCGCGCGCGACGACGCCGTCGAGCCAGTCGGTGCGGGGCGCGGCGCCGATGAACACGAACGCCCAGCCGCACTCGACGCGCGTGGTCCGGCCGGTCTCGACGTCGCGCAGCTCGAGGTGCTCCAGGTGGTCGTCGCCCGACGCCGCGACGACCTCCGTGCGGGTCAGGACGCGCACGCGCGGGTGGGCCTCGACCTGCTCGACGAGGTAGGAGGACATGGACCGGGCGAGTGAGTCGCCCCGGACCACGAGGGTGACCTGCTTGGCCTCACGGGCCAGGTAGAGCGCCGCCTGCCCCGCGGAGTTGGCGCCGCCGACGACGTACACCTCCTGGTCGTGGCACGCCGTGGCCTCGGTGAGCGCCGACCCGTAGAACACGCCGCGCCCGACGAGGTCGCCGAGCCCCGGTCCGTCGAGCAGCCGGTAGGAGACGCCCGAGGCGAGGATGACCGTGTGGGCGTCGATCGACGTCCCGTCGGGGAAGCGGACGCTGCGCGCGGGTCCGTCGACGTCGAGCTCGATCGCGTCGCGCGTCGTCACGATCTCGGCGCCGAACCGCACCGCTTGTCGCCGTGCGCGCTCGGCGAGCTGTGCGCCCGAGATCCCGTCGGGGAAGCCGAGGTAGTTGTCGATGCGCGAGCTCTGCCCGGCCTGGCCGCCGGTCGCGGTGCGCTCGACGAGCACCGTCCGCAGCCCCTCGGACGCCCCGTACAGTGCCGCGCTGAGCCCCGCAGGCCCGCCGCCCACGACGACGAGGTCGTAGAAGTCCGCCGCGGGGCGCGTGGCGAGCCCGACGCGCTCGGCGAGCGTGGCGTCGTCGGGCGCGACGAGCGCCTCGCCCTCGGGCGTGACGACCAGCGGGAGGGTGTCGCCGTCGGTCTGGGCGGCGGTGAGGAGGCGCGCGCCCTCGGCGGACTCCGACGGGTACCACCGGTAGGGCACGCGGTTGCGCGCGAGGAACTCGCGCACCTGCGACGAGCGCGCCGACCACCGGTGCCCGACGACGACGGTCTCGGCGGGCCGGCGCCGGTCGGTCGCGGACCACGCCTCGAGCTGGGCGTCGACGACGGGGTAGAGCTTCTCCTCGGGCGGGTCCCACGGCTTGAGCAGGTAGTAGTCGAGGTCGACGACGTTGATCGCCTCGATGGCGGCCTCGGTGTCCGCGTAGGCGGTGAGCAGGACCCGCCGCGCCGCGGGGAAGAGGTCCATGGCCTGCTCGAGCAGCTCGACGCCCGTCATGCCGGGCATGCGGTGGTCGGCGAGCACGACGGCGACGTCCTCGCCGCGCAGCGCGAGCTCGCGCAGCGCCTCGAGCGTCTCCGCACCGGACTCGGCGCGCACGATGCGGTACCGGTCGCCGTAGCGGCGGCGCAGGTCGCGCGCGACCGCGCGCGAGACCCCGGGGTCGTCGTCCACGGTGACGATCGCGGGGCGTGTCGTCGCGACGGTGGGTTCCACACGGCCTCCTCGGAGCCACGGACGGGCGAGTGCCATCCTCCCGCCGCCACGGTTCCGCGTCCACGGCGGCGTGGCGCAGGTCACTCTTGACGGGTCGTTCGCCTGCGCTAAGTTAGGCAAGGCAAACCTCAGGTTGCCTCGCCGCGATCCGCGGCGGTCCTCTCCCCGTACCTGGAGCCTCGCCATGCTCTCAGCACGATCCGTCGCGCCCGCGCACGGTACCTCGACCGCCCCGGCCCTGCTCACCGGCACGACCGCGGGCGACTACGCGAGCACCCTGCACGGCGTCGTCGACGACGTGGCGTCGCGGGTCGCGGCGGTGACGCAGCCCTGGTCGGGCGCGAGCCGCGCGCAGCTCGCGACGCTCGTGGACCGCGTCGACCTCGACGCTCCGGGCATCGGCACCGACGCGGCGCTGCGCGAGGCCGCCGACCTGTACGCGACGCACGCGGTGTGGTTCCACGACCCCGCGTACGCCGCCCACCTCAACTGCCCGGTCGCGCTGCCCGCCGTCGGCGCCGAGGCGATGCTCGCGGCGATCAACACGTCCGTCGACACGTTCGACCAGTCGACGGTGGCGACCCTCATGGAGCGGCGAGTCGTGGCGTGGACCGCGGGCCGGGTCGGGTACGCCGCGGGCGACGGCGTGCTCACGTCCGGGGGCACGCAGTCCAACCTGCACGCCCTCTTCCTGGCCCGCGAGCGCGCGGTCGCCCGTGCGGCCCGCGCGGGCGGTCCCGGCCGGTCCGCCGTGCTGCCGCGCCTGCGGGTCCTCGCGGCGGCGTCGAGCCACTTCAGCGTCGCTCGGTCGGCGCTCCTGCTGGGCCTGGCGGACGACGCCGTGGTCCGGGTCGGGGCCGACGCCGACGGCCGCCTCGACCCCGCGGCGCTCGCGGCCGCGATCGGCGCGGTACGGGCCGCGGGCGACGTGGTCATGGCGGTCGTCGCGACCGCCGGCACGACCGACCGCGGCTGCGTCGACCCGCTCGGGGAGGTCGCGGACGTGTGCGACGCGACCGACGTGTGGCTGCACGTCGACGCCGCCTACGGCTGCGGGCTGCTCGTGTCGCCGACCCGCCGGCACCTGCTCGACGGGATCGAACGCTCGCGATCGGTGACGGTCGACTACCACAAGGCGTTCTTCCAGCCCGTGTCCGCGAGCGCGCTCGTCGTGCGCGAGCGCGCCGACCTGGAGCGCGTCGCGCACCACGCGGACTACCTCAACCCGCGCGAGAACCCTGAGCCGAACCAGGTCGACGTGTCGCTGCAGACGACCCGGCGCTTCGACGCGCTCAAGCTCTGGGCGACGCTGCGCGCCCTCGGCCCCGACGGGGTCGGCGCGATGGTCGACGCGGTGTGCGACCTCGCCGCCGCGGTGCACGCCGACCTCGCGGACGACCCCGACCTGCGCGTGCTGGGTCGTACCGACCTGTCCACGGTCCTGTTCCGCTACGAGCCGCCGGGGCTGGCCGCGGAGCACGCCGACCGGCTCGTGCCGCTCGTGCGGCGCGTGCTGTTCGAGTCCGGGCGCGCCGTCGTCGCCAGGACCGTGCTCGACGGCGTCCCGTGCCTCAAGCTCACGCTGCTCAACCCGACCGTGACGCTCGCGGACGTGCGCCACGTGCTCGACCTCGTCCGCACGACGGCTCAGGCGCTCGTCGAGCGCGACGAGCTGCTGCACGACGACGACGTCGCGACGCACGCCGCGGACCTCGTGGCGTCTCTCGCGACCGCCCGGGCGGTGACCCGATGACCACGACGACCCCGAGGACGACCTCGGCGACGAACCCCGTGCCGGCTCCCAGGACGAGCGGCCCCGCCCCGGCGCCCCACGACCCGGCGCGCGTGCGCGACGTCGTCGGCGTGGGGATCGGGCCGTTCAACCTCGGTCTCGCCGCGCTGTCCGCGCCCCTCGACGACGTGGACGCCGTGTTCCTCGACGCCGCGCCCGAGTTCCGCTGGCACCCCGGGATGATGATCGAGGGCGCGACGATCCAGGTCCCGTTCCTCGCCGACCTCGTCACGATGGCGGACCCCACGTCGCCGTACTCGTTCCTCGCGTTCCTCAAGGCGACGGGCCGGCTCTACCCGTTCTACATCCGCGAGTCCTTCTACCCGCTCCGCGCCGAGTACGACGCGTACTGCCGCTGGGTCGCGGCCCGCCTGGGCTCGCTGCGCTGGTCGCGGCGCGTCGTCGCCGTCGAGCACGACCCGGCCGCCGACGCGTTCGTCGTGCGGGCCGAGGTCCTCGACGACGACGGTGCCGTGACGGGCACCGAGGAGCACCGGGGCCGCCACCTCGTCCTCGGCGTCGGCACCGCGCCGGTGCTGCCGCCCGCGCTGCGGGCGCTCGCGGACGAGGTCGCGCGCGGCGAGCACCCGGGCGCCGGGCCGCTCGTGCACAGCGCGCAGTACCTGCCGCACCGCGACGCGCTCGCCGCCGCCGGCTCGGTCACGGTCGTGGGCAGCGGCCAGTCGGCCGCCGAGGTCTACCGCGACCTGCTCGACGGCGTGCACGGCGACGCGCGGCGCCCCGGCTACCGGCTGGACTGGGTGACGCGCTCGCCGCGCTTCTTCCCCATGGAGTACACGAAGCTCACGCTCGAGATGACCTCGCCGGAGTACACCGACCACTTCCACGCCCTGCCGCTCGAGCTGCGCCAGCTCCTCGGCCGCGAGCAGCGCGGCCTGTACAAGGGCATCAGCGGCGACCTCGTGGACGACATCTACGACGCGCTGTACCGCCTGAGCCTCGACCGCCCGGTGCCGACGACGCTGCTCACGGACACCGAGGTCGTGGCCGCGCGCTACGAGCCGGCCAGCCACGGGCGCGACGACGAGAGCGCGGCCGGGCACCCCGACGCGGCGGGGGAGTACGTGCTGCGCCTGCGGCACGCGCAGCTCGGGCGGGAGGTCGAGCGCCGCACGCGTGCGCTCGTCGCCGCGACGGGCTACGCCGCGGCAGTCCCCGCGTTCCTCGACCCGGTGCGCCACCTCCTGCGGTTCGACGAGCTCGGCCGGTTCGACGTCGCGCGCGACTACACGGTCGACGACGCGCGCCGCGTGCACGTGCTCAACGGCGAGGAGCACACGCACGGCATCACCGCGCCGGACCTCGGGTTCGCCGCGTGGCGCAACGCCGTCGTGCTGCGCACCGTCACGGGCCGTGAGGTGTACCCCGTCGAGGAGCGCATCGCGTTCCAGACGTTCGGGCTGCCCGACGCCGCCGCACCCTCGGCCGACCGGTCTCCGACCACGCCTCTCACCCCGTCGGACGCGGCCCGCGTCGTGGCGGGCGGGTGCCCGGGAGGGGAGGCCCGATGAGCGCCCCGGCCGTGACGACGGCGACGTCGGCCGTGCCGTCGTCCGACCTCGCGTCGCCGGAGGTCGCGGCGTCGGGCGCGCGCGTGGGCGCCGCCTTCGCGGTGCGGGTCCGGCTCGGCAGCGGCCACGCGGACGTCTCGTTCGGGGCCGTCGACCCGGCGCGCGACGCCGCGCTCGTGCACGGTTGGCTCGCGCACCCACGGTCGGTGTTCTGGCAGCTCGGCCACCTCGACGTGGACGGGGCGCGCGCCTACCTGGAGGACGTGGCCGCCGACCCGCACCAGGACGCGTGGCTCGGGCGCGTCGACGGCGCGCCCGCGTTCCTCGTCGAGACCTACGACCCGGCGCGGGTCACGCTCGCTGACGCGCCGGCCGCCGTCGCGCTCCTGGAGCCGGGCGACGTCGGGATGCACCTGCTCGTCGCGCCGCCGGCGGGACCCGCGCGCAGCGGCTTCACGTCCGCGGTGATGGGTGCAGTCGTGCGGTTCTGCCTCGACCCCGCCGGGCGCGGGGCGCGGCGCGTCGTCGTCGAGCCGGACGTGCGCAACGCCGCGATCGCGGCGAAGAACGCCGCGGCCGGGTTCCGCGTGCTGCGCGAGCTCGAGCTGCCCGGCAAGACGGCGCACCTCGCCGTCGCGACGCGCGCGGACCTGGACGCGAGCCCGCTCGGCGACGGCGTCGACCTCGCCCCCCACCTGCGCCCCGACCTGGCCGACCGCGCCCACCGCCACCTCGTCGCCAAGGCGATCGCGGAGCTCACGCACGAGCGCCTGCTCGCGCCGCGCGCCGTGGTCCGGCCGGACGCGGCGAACGGTCCGGGCGAGTACGTGCTGCCCGTCGCGGAGGGCTCGGTGGAGTACCGGTTCGTCGCGCGGCGGTACGCGCTCGAGCACTGGGTGCTCGACGAGGCGTCGATCCGGCGCATCGCGCGGGCCGGACACGGCGCGGCGAACCGGACGGCCGAGGCGGGCGACCCCGCGGGTGCGGGCGGCACGGGCGCGCGGCGTGAGCTGCCGGTCGACGCGCTCGACCTCGTCGTCGAGCTCCAGCCCGACCTGCGCATCCCGGACGACCTGCTCGCCACCTACCTCGAGGAGGTGTCGTCCACGCTCGCGAGCGCGACGGCGAAGCTCGAGCGGTACGAGCGCACCGGCGGGCCGAGCGCCACCGACCTCCTCGGCGCGTCGTTCCAGCAGGTCGAGGCGGCCATGACGGAGGGGCACCCGGGGTTCGTCGCGAACAACGGGCGCATCGGGTTCGGACTCGCGGAGTACCGCGCGTACGCGCCCGAGAACGGCGGGCGCGTGCGCCTCGTGTGGCTCGCGGCCCGGCGCGAGCACACGCACCTCGCGCTCGGCGCGGGGCTCGACGAGGCGTCGCATTACGCGGGTGAGCTGTCCGACGACGAGCGCGCCGCGTTCGCGGACCGGCTCGCCGCGCGCGGCCTCGAACCGGCCGACTACCTCTACCTGCCCGTGCACCCGTGGCAGTGGGAGCACCGCGTGCCCATCACGTTCGCCGCCGACGTCGCGCGCGGCGACCTCGTGCCGGTCGGCCAGGGTGCCGACGAGTACCAGCCGCAGCAGTCGATCCGCACGCTGTTCAACCTCACCCGGCCCGGCCGCCACTACGTCAAGGTCGCCCTCGCGATCCAGAACATGGGCTTCCTGCGGGGGCTGTCGCCCGCCTACATGCGCGACACCCCCGCCATCAACGACTGGGTCGCCGACCTCGTCGCCGCCGACCCCGAGCTCGGCGGGCGCGGCTTCACCGTCCTGCGCGAGCTCGCCTCGATCGGGTACACCGGCGACGTCTACCACCGCACCGCGACCCCGTCGCCGCACCGCAAGATGCTCGCCGCCCTGTGGCGCGAGAGCCCCGTGCCCCGCACCGCGCCCGGCGAGCGCCTGGCCACCATGGCCGCGCTCCTGCACCGCGACCCCGACGGCGCCGCGCACGCGACCGCGCTCGTGCGCGCCTCCGGGCTCGACCCCGCCGACTGGGTGCGCGCCTACCTCGACGCCTACCTGCGCCCGCTCGCCCACGCGCTCCTCGCGCACGACCTCGCGTTCATGCCGCACGGCGAGAACCTCATCCTCGTCCTCCGCGACCACGTCGTGGTCCGCGCGGTCATGAAGGACCTCGGCGAGGAGATCGCCGTCCTCGGCGACGCCCCGCTCCCGCCCGACGTCGAGCGCGTGCGCGCCGTCGTCGACGACGAGGAGAAGGCGCTCGCGATCTTCACCGACGTGTTCGACGGCGTGCTGCGCCACCTCGCCGCGATCCTCGCCGGCGACGGCGTGCTGCCCGAGGACCGGTTCTGGCGCCTCGTCGCGGAGTGCCTCGACGCGCACCGCGCCGACCACCCCGACCTGCGCTCCGGCGTCGACCTGCGCGCCCCGCGGTTCGCGCACTCGTGCCTCAACCGCCTCCAGCTGCGCAACACGCTCCAGATGGTCGACCTCGCGGACCAGTCCGCGTCCCTCCTGTACGCGGGCACGCTCGCCAACCCCGCCGCGCGGGACGCCTGACGTGGGGACTTCTGGGGTACCGGGCGTCCCGCCCGGCGGGTTCGCCGTGCACCGCGACGCGTGGGGCGTGCCGCACGTGCGCGCAGCCGACGAGCTCGCGCTCGCCCGCGGCCAGGGGTACGTCACCGCGCTCGACCGCGGCTGGCAGATCGAGGTCGACCGGTGGCGCGCCGAGGGCCGCCTCGCCGAGCGCCTGGGCGAGCCCGGACTCGCGTGGGACCGGTTCGCCCACCGGGTCCGCCTCGCCGACACCGCGCGCCGCGCCTACGCGGCGCTCGCGGCCGACGACCGCGCCTGGGTCGACGCGTACACGGCGGGCGTCAACGAGGGCCTGGTCCGGGGCCGCGACGTGCCCGAGCTGCGCGCGCTCGCCGACCCGGCGTGGCCCGGCGGCGCCGACCTGCCGCCGCACGAGCCGTGGCCCGCGTGGGCGCCGCTCGGCGTCTTCCTCGTCGCGCACGTCCTGTTCTCCGGCTTCCCGCACGTGCTGTGGCGCGACCACGTCGCCCGGACCCTCGGTGCCGACCTCGCCCGCTCGCGTCCCGACGTGCCGCTCGACGCCGTGCTCGACCTGCTCGCCGTGGATGGCGGTCCCGGCTCGGGGTCGAACGCGTGGGCGCTCGCGGGCGGGCGGACGCGCAGCGGGGCGCCGCTGCTCGCGGGCGACCCGCACCGCCTGCTCGAGCTGCCGGGCGTGTACCAGCAGGTGCGGCTCGCGTGCGACGACTACGACGTCGTCGGTCTCGCCTTTCCCGGCGTGCCCGGCCTCCCGCACTTCGGCCACGCCGGGGCCACGGCCTGGGGCGTGACGAACGCGATGGCGTACCACGTCGACGTGATCGGCGAGAGCCTGCGCCGGACGGACGACGGCCGGGTGGAGGCTCGGGGCCCGGAGGGACCGGAGCTCGCGGACGTCGTGGTCGCCACGGTGCGCGTGCGCGCCGCGGGGGGACCCGTGGAGCACCGGGTGGAGACGGTCGAGACGGCGCGCGGGGTCGTGGTGACGGGCGGCCCGGAGGAACCGGGCCGCACGTTCGCGCTCCGCCTGCCCGCGCGCGTGGACGCCGACCTCGGCGTCGCGGCGTGGCGGCGGCTGCTGCGGGCGCGGTCGGCGCGCGACGTCACCGACGCGTTCGGCGCGTGGGTCGACCCGGTGGACCGCGTGCTCGCGGCGGACCGCGACACGGTGCTGTCGGTCACCGCCGGCCGCGTGCCCCGCCGGGACCGTGCGGAACGGGCGCTGCCCCTGCTCGCGTGGTCCGACGCCGCGCGCGCCCGGCCGTGGCTCGTGCCGCCCGCTCCCGTGGTCGTCGAGGACGTCGCGGTCGACGCGAACGAGCGCCCGGGACGACCGGGGCTCGACCTGGGCCACACCTACGCGCCGCCCCATCGCGCGCGGCGGATCCGCGCGCTGCTCGACGCCGCGGGCGACGACGGGACGGCAGCCGACCAGACCCGGGTGCACGCGGACACGCTGCTCGGCGGCGCGGACGATCTGCTGCGCTGGCTCGGCGGGTCCGCGGCTGGCGGGTCCGGGCGCGGCGGGGAGACGGGTGGCGAGGGCGCGTCCGGTACGACCGTCGGCGCGATGGACGGCGACCCCGCATCGGCGCGAGCGGCCCGCCGCCTGCGCGCGTGGGACCGTCGCATGGACGCGGACAGCGCGGACGCAGCCCTGTTCGCCGCGTGGCGTGCGGCGCTCGTGCGCCGGGTCGCCACGCATCCCGCCCTGGCGCCCCTGCGCGCGCCGCACGGGCTCGACACCGTCTTCGCCCCGTGGCTGTCGGTCACGGCACGCGTCGCGGACGCGCTGCCGGCGCTGCTCGGCGCCGCGTGGCTGGGGATCGACGGGACGGGCGAGGCGTGGGCCGCGCTGCGCGAGGTCGTGCGTGCTCCCGCGGGCGCGCGTGTCGACGGCCCCGACGGGCCGGACCGGGTGCCGCCGGACCCCGACGGCGCGAGCACCGTGCCCGCGAGCACCGTGCCGGTGTGGGGCGCGACCCACCGCGTGCTCGGCCTGCACGTGCTCCTCGACGTCCCGGGCGCCACGGCGCCGCGCGTGCCGTCGCTGCCGCTCGGCGGCGACACGGACACCGTGTGCTGCACCGCGAGCGTGCCCGGGATCAGCGACGTGTGCCTGCGCGGGTCGGTCGCGCGCTGGGCGTGGGACCTGGCCGACCGCGACGCGAGCCGCTGGGGCGTGCCGTTCGGCGCGAGCGGGGACCCGCGCTCGCCGCACTTCGCCGACCAGCTCACGGCGTGGGCGGTCGGGGAGACCGTGCCCGTCGTGACCGACTGGACCCTGCTGCGCCACGAGGAGACCCGATGACGACCCCCGCGAGGACCGCGACGACCGCGACCTTCCCCGACGTGCCGACCGGACCGGGTGGCGAGGCCGACCTCGCCGCTCCCGCTGGCGACGTCGCTCCCCCCGGGAGCAGGCGGCTGCGGACGGGGGCGCCGGGCGAGCTCCTGCTAACGCACGCCGCCCCGGGCGGTGGCCGGCTGACGCTGCGCGTGCTCGACCCCGATGCCGACCTCGACGTGCTGCACGACTGGGTGACCCGGCCGCGGGCGCGCTTCTGGGGTCTGGCGGAGCTGTCCCGGGCCGAGCTGCGCGACCTGTACGCGTACGTCGGCTCGCTGCCCACGCACCACGCGTTCCTCGTGCGGTGGGACGAGACGCCCGTCGCGTTGCTGCAGACGTACGAGCCGGAGCACGACCCGGTGGGCGAGGCGTACCCGGTGCGGCCCGGCGACGTGGGCGCGCACCTCCTGCTCGGGGCGCGGGGCCCCCGCGGCGCGGACCTGTGGGGTGCCGTCGGGCCGCTGATGGTCGCGTTCTGCTTCGCGGACCCGCGCGTCGACCGCGTCGTCGTCGAGCCGGACGCGGCGAACGCGAGGGCGCACGCCCGGATGCGCGCGCTCGGCTTCGAGACCGCGGGCCGCGTGCGCGTCGGGGAGAAGGACGCGGTGCTCGCGTTCCTCACCCGCGAGCGCGCCCGGGACCTCCTCGCCGCGGCGGCGGCGGTGTCGCGCGACTGACTCCCGCGCGCGACGTCGTCGACGGGGTCGGGCGCGGGGGCGCGCGGTGCCCCCGTCCCGGTGCGCGCCTCAGCGGGGGGCGACGGCGTGACCGGCGTCGCGGAGAGCGTGCGTGGCCTGGTCGAGGCGGTCCTCGGGCACGAGCACGAGGTCCGCGTGGAACGTGGACGCGACGAACACGGCGATGCCCGCGTCGGCGAGGGGCCCGACGACGGAGGCGAGCACCCCGGTCGTCGTCAGGTCGTGCGCCGAGCCGTAGAACCCGGCCCACCGCTCGGCGTCGTCGAAGGGCGACGCGTGCCGCACGACCGTCAGGCCCTCGGGGGCACGCACGAGCGCGACCCACTCGTCGTCCTCGGGGAACGTGGCGCCGGGGACGTGGGCGAGGAGGAAGCGGTCGGGGACGACGTGGAGGTCGAGCGAGGTCATGCGCGGGACGGTATCCGCCTGCGCCCACACGGCCGTCGTCGCCCCGGCGTCCGCGGGCGCGTGCGCTACGGGGCGAGCGCGAGCAGCGGCTCGGGGTCGTCGACCCCGACGAGGACGGTGGTCGCGGTCACGCGACGGGTCCCCGCGACCCGGGCCGCGACCGGGGCGGCGAGGTCGAGGCGGACCACGGGTGAGCGCGCGGACCGCACGAACGACACGACGCCGTGCGCGCCGGTGCGCTCCCCGCCGTCCGCCGGGTCGTCGTGACCCGCGCCGATCTCGACGGGCCGCACTGCTGTCCCCGTCCAGGTGCCGGCGGCCACGACGTCCGCCCGGGGCACGACGACGCCGCCGACCCAGCCGAACCGCACGACGAGCGCGTCGGGGCCGAGGCGGACCGACGCCCAGAGGGGCGAGGCGAGGGCGAGGACCAGGGCGAGCGTCGCGAGGCCGAGGACGACGTCGACGACGAGGGCCGCGACGTCCGGCAGCAGCGCCCCCGCGACGAGGTGCACCGTGAGCACCTCGACGGCGCCGAGCCCGACGACGCCCGCGACGAGCGCCCACCACTGGCCGCGCGCGCCCGCGCCGAGGCGCTGCCGGGACCGTGTCACGCGCCGACCCTACCGGCCGGGCGCGGCTCGTCAGCGGGCGAGGCGCTCGACGACCGCGCCGTACAGCCACGGGGCGACGCTCGCCGCGGGCACGATCGCCCCGCGGGCCGGGCTGCCCGCCCATGCGAGCAGGCCGGTCGTCAGGACGCGGTAGTCCCGCGTGGCGCGCGACCACGCCCGCTCGTACGCTCCCGCGTCGTCGAGGTGGCGCACCGCGGCGTCGGCCTGGGCGAGCCCGACGCGCACGCCCTCGCCCGTGAGCGCGTCGACGTACCCGGACGCGTCGCCGACGAGCCGCACCCGCCCGGCGGTGCGCCGTCGGGCGCGCTGGCGCAGCGGCCCGGCGCCGCGCACCTGCCCCACCGCGGGGGCGTCGCGCAGCCGGTCGGCGAGCTCGGCGAACGCGTCGAGCCCCGCCCGCGCGCCGTCGCCGTCCCCCCGCGCCGGGCTCGCGTCGCCGCGCCGCGCCAGCACGGCGACGCCGACGACGTCGGGCGCGACGGGGGTCACGTACGCCTCGGCGTGCGGGGCCCAGTGCACCTCGACGAGGTCGCTCCACGGCGTCGTGCGGTAGTGGGTGCGCAGCCCGAACCGGGCGCGGCCGTGGGCGGGGGCGTCGAGCCCGGTGAGGCGCCGGACCGTGGAGTGCAGGCCGTCGCACCCGAGCACCCAGGACGCGCGCACGTGCGTGCGTGTGCCGCCCGCGTCCTGGCCGAGGCGGTGCGCGGCGCGGGGCGAGGTGTCGAGCGCGACGTCGACGCCGCGGTCGTCCTGGCTCAGCCCGCGGAGGGTCGCCTGCTCGATCAGGACGCCCTCGGCCAGCGCGCGCTCGCGCAGCGCCGCGTGCAGGGCGGTGCGTCGCACGCCGCGCCCCGGTCCGGCGGCGAAGGGGTGGTCGGCGTGGCGGGTCGCGTCGCGGTAGCTGATGCCCGCGAGCCGGTGCCCGGGCGGGTCGACGCCGAGGTCGAGCACGGCGGCGAGCGCGCCGGGAAGCAGGCCCTCCCCGCACGCCTTGTCGATGACGCCCGCGCGCCGGTCGACCACGACGACCTCGCGCCCGGCCCGCCGGGCGTGCAGCGCCGCCGCCAGGCCGACGGGGCCGCCGCCCACGACGAGGACCTCGGTGCGTGCCGGGACGCTCACGTCGCGCCCGTCACGACCGGGGGCGCGGCGGGCCGTCGGCGCTCGCCCCCGCCGCGGTGGCGAGCGCGAGCGCACGCTCCTCGGCGGGGATGCGGAACCGGGCCAGCAGCACGGCGTTGAGGACGGTGAACGCGAGAGCCGTGACCCAGCACGAGTGCACGAGCGGGAGGGCGAAACCCTCGACGACGACCGCGACGTAGTTGGGGTGACGCAGCCACCGGTACGGACCGCGCGCCACGAGCGGGAGGCCGGGCACGACGATGACGCGCGTGTTCCACCGCGGTCCGAGCGTCGCGATGCACCACCAGCGCAGCCCCTGGCTCGCGAGCACCAGGGCGAGCATGGGCCAGCCGAGCCAGGGCAGGAAGGGCCGGTCCGCGAGCCACGCCTCGGCGACGCACGCGACCAGGAGCCCGGTGTGCAGGGCGACCATGGCGGGGAAGTGCCCCCGGCCCGACTCCACGCCGCCGCGCGCGAAGGACCAGCGCGCGTTGCGCGCGGACACCACGAGCTCCGCGAGGCGTTCCACCGCCGTGGCGCCGACGAGCACGACGTACCAGGCGAGGCTCATCCGTCCGCCCCCGCGCGGGGTGCACCGCGCCCGTCGAGGCGCAGGAGCACGAGCTCGGTGCTGACCCCGGGGCCGAACGCCAGGAGGACGGCGGGCGTGCCGGGCGGCGTGCGGTCGCGTCCGAGCGTCGCGGCGAGCACGTGCAGCACGGACGCCGACGACAGGTTCCCGACGTCGCGCAGGGACGCGCGGCTGAGCGCGAGGTCCTCCTCGGCGAGGCCCAGCGCGTCGCGCACGGCGTCCAGGACGCGGGGGCCGCCCGCGTGCACGACCCACGCTCCGACGTCGGCCGGCTCGAGGTCGTGCTCGGCGAGGAGCGCCTTGACGTCCCCGAGCAGGTGCGCCCCGATGAGCTCCGGCAGGCGCGCGGACAGCACGATCTCGAACCCCGTGTCGCCCACGCGCCACCCGAGGTCGCCCGTCGTGCCGGGGTGCAGGTGGGAGCGCGAGTCGACGACGCGCGCGCCGCACGCCCGCCCCCCGTCGCGCGCGGCCCGCCCGTACGGACCGGGGCGCCGCGCGAGCGGGTGCTCGTCGCCCACGAGGACCGCCGCCGCCGCGCCGTCGCCGAACAGGCCCGACGCGACGAGGTTCGCCGTCGACGGGTCGCCGCGCTGCAGCGTCAGGGAGCACAGCTCGACCGCCACGAGGAGCGCGACGTCGCGCGGCCGGCCCCGCAGCAGGTCGTCCGCGCGCGCCAGGCCCGCGGCGCCCCCGGCGCAGCCCCACCCGAACGACGGCGTGCGCCGCACGTCGGAGCGCAGGCCCAGCCGGGCGGCGACCAGCACGTCGAGCGTGGGCGCGCCGACGCCCGTGACGGTCGTCAGGACGACGTGGTCCACCGCGTCCGCGCGCAGCCCCGCGTCGTCGAGCGCCGCCCGGCACGCCCGCTCCGCGAGGTCCGTGCCGAGCGCGAGGAACACGTCGTTGGCCGACCCGAACGACAGCCCGCCGTAGTCCTCGACCGGCAGGGCGAGATGACGGGTCTCCACTCCCGCGTGGGCGTGCAGGCGGCGCGTGAGCGCACGCCGCACCGGGTCGTCCGTGAGCAGCTCGCTCGTGACCCGGGAGATCTCGTCCTGGCGGTACGCATGGTCGGGAAGCGAGGTCCCGACGGCGACGACGCGCGACATGCCCGCATCGTCCCACCGGCCTGCGCCGCCCGCGCGGGGGGCGAGCTGCGCCGCGCGGTCGGCCGCGTCGACGTCCGACGGGTGACGAGCCGCGCTCAGGCGTCCCGACGGCGGGCACCGCACCCGCAGCCGGACTACGGTGCGGCCATGGCGTCGGGGCGGTCGCGGGGGCTCGTGCGGGGGCTGGTCGTCGCGAGCCACTTCCCGCCCACGGTGATGGTCACCCTGTTCGCGCTCGCGCTCTCGGCCGGGATCGGTGCGGGTGCCCGCACGACGACGCTCGTGGCGCTCGCGGTCCTCACCGGCCAGCTCTCGGTCGGGTGGAGCAACGACTGGCTCGACGCGCGCCGCGACCTCGCGGTGGGGCGTGCCGACAAGCCCGTCGTGACCGGACTCGTCACGCCCGCGACCCTGCGCACGGCGGCGCTCGCGGCCCTCGGCGCGTGCGTGGTGCTCTCGCTCGCGACCGGCGTGGTGCCGGGGCTCGTGCACGTCGTCGCCGTCGCGATCGCATGGTCGTACAACGCGGCGCTCAAGGCGACGTGGTGGTCCTGGGCCCCGTACGCCCTCTCGTTCGGGCTGCTCGCGGTGTTCGTCGTGCTCGCCGCGCCCGGGGACGGCCGGCCGGCTCCGTGGGCGGTGGCCGCCGCGGTGCTGCTCGGCGTGGGCGCGCACGTCGCGAACACGCTGCCGGACCTCGAGGACGACGCCGCGACCGGGGTCCGCGGCCTGCCGCACCGGCTCGGGCGGCGCGCGAGCAGCGTCCTCGCGCCCGCGCTGCTCGGCGTGGCCGCGCTCCTCGTCGTCCTGGCGCCCCCGGGTGCGCCGGACGCCGCGGCCTGGGTGCTGGGCGGAGCAGGTTTGCTCCTCGCCGTCGCGGCGGGGGTCGTGGGCGTGCTGCGGCCCCGCAGCCGGGCCCCGTTCGCGCTGTCGATGGCGGTGGCGGGCGTGTGCGTCGTGCTGCTCGTGCTCGCGGCGCCCGCCGTCGTCGTCGCGGGCTGAGCGGGCGGCGCAGGAGGCGACCGACGCGAGCCTCAGAAGCGGGTCAGCGCGTGAGGTGGACGGACGCCTCGGCGGTGTAGGTCTGGAACGTGAGCGAGGCGAACAGGTAGAGGCGGACCTCGTCGGCCGTGTGGTCGAGGTAGCCGATGGACACGTCCTGCCCGATCGTCAGCTCGTGGTCGCCGCCGCGCGTGGTGAGCAGGTACCCGCCGCGCAGCGCGGGCGCCCACACGATGTCGCGCTGCACCATGCGCTCGAGCTGCTCGCGGATCGGGTACCCGTGGTCGCGGGTCTCGGACACCGCCGTGTACAGGTCGGCGTCGAGCACGAGCGCGTACGGGCCCTCCACGCCCGCGAGGCGCAGCTCGGTCTGCGCGGCGGCGACGGCGTCGGGCAGGTCGCGCGGGTCGGCGGGGACCGCGATCGGCGGGTTGTCCGACCCGGGGCCGATGCCGCGGATCCCGGCGGCCGCGTACCCCTCGAACACGGCCCGGTCTTCGGCGCGCGCGAGCGCCGTGGCGGCGTCCTTGACCGGCTGCCAGTCCGAGTCCTTCGAGCCGCGCGCGACGTCGTCGACCGCCTGCCGCGACACCGTGAACGGCACCTGCAGCTCGACGAGCGGCACGACGTCGCGCAGGCGCGCCCGGATGCCGTCGTGCGGGGCCTCGACGTCGGTGACGTGTCCCGTGCGGGCGGACGCCGTGCCGAAGCCGAGCGGGCCCGTCACGTCGACCACGCGCCGCCCGGCGACGTTGCGCACGAACGTGCGCCGCGCCTCGTCCGCGATCTCCTCCCACGCGGCGTCCGTGACGGGCGCGAGCCAGCGGTGCAGGTTCGAGTCCCCGGGCGCGCCCGCGCCGCTCGTGGGGACGACCGAGCCCAGGTCCGGTTCCGAGGTGCTCACGACGGTTCTCCCTTCAACGACCCGATCGCGAGAGTCCCGACGGGCGCGGTGGTGGCGGGTGCGGCAGGCTGCGCGGTCGCGGTCGCGGTGCCGGGTGCGGTGGGCGCGGGCCGTCCGGCCTCGTCCGGGGCGTCGTCGGCCAGCGACTCGAGCAGGTCGAGCGAGGGGACGAAGAACGACGTCCCGGTCAGCGCGGTGGACACGTCGAGGATGTGGTCGTAGCGCCCCGGCGGGTTCCCCACGAACATGTTGTCCAGCATGCGCTCCACGACGCCGACGTCCGCGGCGTAGGCGATGTAGTAGGTGCCGAACTCTCCGGTCGACGGGTCGCCGAACGCCATGTTGTCGCGCAGGACGTCACGCTCGGTCCCGTCGTCGTCGACGATCGTGTTGAGCGACACGTGCGAGTCCGGGGGCTGCACGTCGTCCGCGAGCTCGACGTCGTCGAGCTTGGTCCGCCCGATGATGCGCTCCTGCGCCTCGACGGGCAGCGCGCCCCAGGCCGCGAGGTCGTGCACGTACTTCTGCACGACGACGTGGCTGCCGCCCGCGAACGGGCCGTCCGGGATGATCGCGGCGCCCGCGGCTGAGCGGCCCGTCGGGTTCTCGGTGCCGTCGACGAAGCCGAGCAGGTCGCGCGAGTCGAAGTAGCGGAAGCCCGTCACGTGGTCGTCGACCCGCACCGCGTCGCCGAGCGCGGCCATGACCTGCCGGGTCAGCTCGAACGTGAGGTCGGCGCGGTCGGCCCGGACGTGGAACAGCACGTCGCCCGGGGTCGAGGGGGCGTCGTGCACGGCGCCCTGCACGGCGCGGAACGGGTGCAGGCCGTCGGGCCGCGGCGCCCCGGGCGGGCGCACGGCGTCCCAGAACGCCGCACCCAGCCCCACGACGCACGTGAGCCCCGCGGCCGACTGGCGGAACCCCACCGCGCGCACCAGGTCGTTGACCGACGAGGCGACGTCGAGCAGGCGCTCGCGCGACCCGGGCGAGCCCGTCGCGCTGACGACGAGGAACACCGCGGACTCGGTGAGACCGCCCAGGACGGGCTGCGGCTCCGGGACGTCGGCCGGCACGCCGATGCTCGCGCCGGTTCCCTGGGTCGTGTTCTGCGGCACGAGGCGAGCGTGCCACGCGTGCCGGGGGAGCGCACCCGCGCGGCGGCGTCACGCCGCCGCGCGCACCAGGCCCTCGACGACGGCCGCCGTGCCCGGCGCGGGGCGGTCCCCGTACGTGACCGCGAGGACGCGGCGGGCCGCGCCAGGCAGGGCCCGCACGTCCACGCGCGGGTCGCGGTGGGCGCGCAGCGCCAGGGCGGGCAGGAGCGAGACCCCGACCCCGGCCGCCACGAGGGACTGCACCGCGACGTAGTCGTCCGTCTCGAACGCGACCCGTGGCGTGAAGCCCGCGCGCTCGCACCGGCCCACCAGGTCGGCGCGGCACCGCTCGCAGCCCGCGATCCACGCCGCGTCCGCGAGCGTCGCGAGGTCCCCCGGCGCGGCGTCCGCCCCCGGCACGCGCTCGCGCCCGCCGGGGGTCGGCGCGGCGTCCGCCGCACGCACGAGGAACAGCTCCTCGGCGAGGACCGGCACCGCGCGCAGGCCCTCCACGTCGACGGGGGAGCGGTCGTGCTCGAACACCAGCGCCACGTCCACCACGCCACGCCGCAGCGCCTCCAGCGCCTCCGGCGGCTCCGCCTCCACGAGGCCCACGCCCAGGCCCGGATGGTCCCCCGCGAGCCGCGCGACGACGTCGGGCACGAGCGTCGCGAGCGCCGAGGGGAACGCCGCCAGCCGCACCCGCCCCGCCGAGAGCGACACCAGCGCGTCCAGCTCGTCCCGTGCCGCGCCCACGCGCCCCAGGATCTCCTCCGCGCGCGTCGCCAGGAGCCGCCCCGCTGCCGTCAGTCGCACCCCGCGCCCGTGCCGCTCCAGCAGGGGCACGCCCACCTCCGCCTCCAGCCGCGCCAGGTGGTGGCTCACCGACGGCTGCGCGTAGTGCAGCGACCGCGCCGCGGCCGTCACCGACCCCTCGCGGGCCACGGCCGCCAGGACGCGCAGCCGTGTCAGGTCCATCTCGACTCCCTCACCGACGAAGCATAGATCCGATCGATCGATCCACTCAGAACAGGCATTGGACCTATGGGACGGCACGCGTCACCGTGGACGCATGGCCCCCGCAGACCTCGCCCCGCCCACGATGCGCGACGTCCTCGACGCCCGCCGCCTCCTCGCCGCACATCTTGACCCCACCCCCGCGCGCACCTACGCGGCCCTCGACCACGCCACCCGCGCCCACGTCGTCGTCAAGCACGAGAACCTCCAGCCCACCGGCGCGTTCAAGGTCCGCGGCGCCCTCAACCTCCTCCAGCGCCTCACGCCCGACGAGCGCGCCCGCGGCGTCACCGCGTTCTCCACCGGCAACCACGCCCAGGCCGTCGCCCACGCCGCCCGCACCACCGCCACCCCCTGCACCATCGTCATGCCCACGAGCCCCAACCCCACCAAGGCCGACGCCGTCCGCGACCTCGGCGCCCGCCTCGTCGTCGCCGGCACCACGTTCGACGACGCACGCGAGCACGCCACGGCGCTCGCGGCCGACGACGGGTCCCGGCTCGTCAGCGCCGCCAACGAGCCGCTGCTCGTCGCCGGCGTCGCGACGGCCTACCTCGAGCTGCTCGAACGCGCGCCGGAACTCGACGTGCTCGTCGTGCCCGTCGGCGGGGGCAGCGGCGCCGCGGCCGCGTGCCTCGTCGCCCGCGCGCTCGCCCCCGACCTCGACGTGGTCGCCGTGCAGTCCACCGCATCGCCGGCGGCGCACGACTCCTGGCGCGCCGGGGACCTCCTCGCGCGGCCCAACGCCTCGCGCGCCGAAGGCCTCGCCACCGGCACCGGCTTCGCGCTCACCCAGGCGATGCTGCGCGAGCACCTCGCCGACTTCGTCCTCGTCGAGGACGACGCGATCGACCGCGCCGCCGCGCTCTACCTCACCGCCGCGCGCACCGTCGCCGAGGGCGCGGGAGCGGCGGCGCTCGCCGCCGTGCTCGCCGACCCGGAGCGGTTCGCCGGACGTCGGGTCGGGGTCGTGTGCTCGGGCGGCAACGCGAGCCCGGCGGAGCTGCGCCGGGTCGCCGCGCACCTGCCGGGGTAGCTCGGGTCGCGTCGCGGTCACGGCACGCCGGGCACGCGCACCGGGCCCTCCCGCTGGACGGGCCTAGGCTCGGGGCCATGGCCCGCTACCTCGACGTCCACCCCGACAACCCGCAGCCGCGCGCGATCGCGCAGGTCGTCGCCCTCCTCGAGGACGGCGGGCTCGTCGCCTACCCGACCGACTCCGGCTACGCCCTCGGGTGCCGCATGGACGACCGGGAGGGCGCGGACCGCATCCGCCGGATCCGGCACCTCGACGACCGGCACCACTTCACGCTCGTGTGCGCCGACTTCGCGCAGCTCGGCCACTTCGTCATGGTCGACAACTCCGCGTTCCGCTCCATCAAGGCCGCCACGCCCGGCCCGTACACGTTCATCCTGCGCGCGACGTCCGAGGTGCCGCGGCGCCTCGCCCACCCCAAGAAGAAGACCGTCGGCGTGCGCATCCCCGACGACACGGTCGCGCAGGCCATCGTGGCCGCGCTCGGCGAGCCCATCCTGTCGAGCTCGCTCATCCTCCCCGGTTCCGCCGAGGCGCTCACCGACGGGTGGGCGATCAAGGAAGAGCTCGACCACGTCGTGGACGCCGTCGTCGACGGCGGCGAGCGAGGCAGCGCGCCGACGACGGTCGTGGACTTCTCCGACGGCGCCCCCGAGGTCGTCCGCGTGGGTGCGGGCGACCCCTCCCGCTTCGAGTAGGGGACGCCGCACGCGCACGAGCGGCCCGCGTCAGGCCTCCGGGCCGAGGAGGCGGCGCAGGCGCGCGTTGTCGATCGGGTCGACGAGCGTGCCGCGCTCCTCGCGCACCCACCAGTCGCCCGAGCGCCGCCGCTCGTCGCGCGTCGTGTACCGGTAGCGGAAGACGCGGGCCCGCACCCACCGCGGGGCCGGGCCGGCGGGGTCGTCCGCGAACGGGTCTGCGGCGAGCAGACGCAGGGTCGGGCGGTCGGCCTCCAGGAGCCGGAGCGGCAGCACCTCGAACCACCGTGTGCCCGGCGACCCGAGCGCGAGGAACCACATCTGCCAGTCCAGTCGCAGGTGGTACGGCGCGACCTGCGGCGGGCGCCGCCCCACGTCGCCGGGCTTGCCGCGGAACGCGTACTCGACCCAGTCGTCCGGCCCGGGGGAACCGGCTGTCGACCCCTCGATCACGACCTCGTCCCGTCGCCGCGACACGGAGCCGAACGCCCCGTAGGCGTTGACGAGCCGGAACGGCTCGAAGCTCGCGTTCATGAGCTGCCGGCGCGCGACCAGGTTGCGCGCCGGGCGCACGCTCAGCGCGAGCAGCAGCGCCGACACCCCCAGCACGGCCACGACCAGGGCGGCCGGGCCACCCAGGTCCGCCCCGCCGTCGGGCAACCGCTCGCCGCTCCCGAGCGCCGGCACCAGCCACGACCCCACCGCCGCCCACGCGCCGTCGCTCACCACCCCCAGCCCGAGCACGACCGTCAGCCAGTTCAGCCACGCGAAGTTCCCCGTCACCAGCAGCCACGCCTGCGTGAGCACCACGACGCCGCCCGCGACGCTCGCCACCGGCTGCGGCGCGAACAGCGCGAACGGCACCACGAGCTGCGTCACGTGGTTGCCCGCCACCTCCACCCGGTGCCACCACCGCGGCAGGTGGTGCGCGTGCCACGAGAACGGGCCGGGCAGCGGCTGCGTCTCGTGGTGGTAGTACAGGGCCGTCAGGTCACGCCAGACCCGGTCGCCGCGGATCTTGATGAGCCCCGCGCCCAGCTCGACCCGGAACAGGCACCACCGGGCCGCCAGCAGCACCAACACCGGGGGAGCGACGCCCCCGCCCGACGACCCCAGCCAGCCCACGAGGAACGTCACCTCGCACAGCAGCGACTCCCAGCCGAACCCGTAGAACCGCTGCCCGACGTTCACCACCGACAGGTACGCCGCCCACAGGAGCAGGAACGCGAGCGTCGTCACCCACCACGGGCCGCGCTGGGGGAGCCCCACGACGAGCAGCCCCGCGAGGACCGCCCCGCACCACGCCATCCCCGTCACGAACCGGTCGCCGCACCGCCACCGGAGCACGCTCGGCCCGTCCCGCCACGACGTGCGGTCCACGAACGCCGCCACGGGCAGCAGCCCGTGCTCGCCCAGCAGCGGCCGCCACTGCCGCACCACGACGACGAACGCCACCACGAGCACGGCCGCCGTGCCCCGCTGCAGCACCTCGCGCGCCACGTCGTAGTCCGGCGCCCAGAACCACGACCCCAGCCACGTCGCCACGCGGCCGGGCCACCCGTCCGCCATCCCTCCACGGTAGGCGTGTGACCCGTGTCTCACCCGGCCGCGGTGAGCACCCGCCGCCCTGCCCCGGACCATGCCCCGCCCCTACGATCGGGGCATGAGCAGCCAGGGCCTCACCCAGTCCACCGACCGCATGCGCGACGCCGGAGTCGCCCCCGCCGCCATCGACGTCTTCACGCGCTTCTACCGGCTCCTCGAGTCCGGCGCGACCGGCATGATCCCCGAGACCGACGTCGAGCCCCTCACCGACGTCGCCCACCGCGACCAGCTCGACGTCCCCGACGCCGCCGCCCGCGACGCCCTCCAGCGCACCGCGATCATCAAGCTCAACGGGGGCCTCGGCACCTCCATGGGCATGGACCGCGCGAAGTCCCTCCTCACCGTGCGCGACGCCGACCCGCAGCGCCCCGACAGCGGCCCCCTCACCTTCCTCGACGTCATCGTCGCCCAGGTCCGCGCCGCCCGGCACACCACCGGAGCACCCCTGCCGCTCCTCCTCATGAACTCGTTCCGCACCCAGGACGACACCCTCGCCGCGCTCGCCCCCCACGACGACCTCCCTGTCGCCGGGCTCCCGCTCGACTTCCTCCAGAACCGCGAGCCCAAGCTCCGCGCCGACGACCTCACCCCCGTCGACTGGCCCGCCGACCCCGAGCTCGAATGGTGCCCGCCCGGCCACGGCGACCTCTACACCGCCCTCTACGCCTCCGGCGCGCTCCGCGCCCTCCTCGACGCCGGCTACCGCTACGCCGCCGTCTCCAACTCCGACAACCTCGGCGCCGCCCCCGACGCCGCCATGGCCGGCTGGTTCGCCGCCAGCGGCGCCCCCTTCGCCGCCGAGGTCGCGCGCCGCACCCCCGCCGACCGCAAGGGCGGCCACCTCGTCGTGCGCCGCAGCGACGGGCGCCTCGTCCTGCGCGAGACCGCGCAGACCCCCGCCGACGACCAGGACGCCGCCGCCGACATCGGCCGGCACCGGTACTTCAACACCAACAACCTCTGGTTCGACCTCGAGGCGCTCGCGGCCGAGCTCGACCGCACCGGCGGCGTGCTCGAGCTCCCGCTCATCAAGAACACCAAGACCGTCGACCCGACCGACCCGTCGTCGCCCGAGGTCGTGCAGATCGAGTCCGCCATGGGCGCCGCCGTCGAGGTGTTCGACGGCGCCGTCGCCATCGCGGTCGGGCGCGACCGGTTCCTGCCCGTCAAGACGACGAACGACCTCCTCGTCCTGCGCTCCGACGTCTACGACCTCGACGACCACTACCGCTTCGTGGCCCGGACCGAGGCGCCGCTCGTCGACCTCGACCCGGCCCACTACAAGACCATCGCGGCGTTCGACGCCCGGTTCGACGACGGCACCCCGTCCCTGCGCGCCGCACGCTCCCTCACGGTCCGCGGCGACTGGACCTTCGGCTCGGGCGTCACCGTCACCGGCGACGCCGAGCTCGCCGACCCGGGCGGCTCCTCGCGCGTCCCCGACGGCGCGGTCGTCGGCCCGGACGGAGTCAGCGACTGACCCGGGGGAGACTCGCGGTGGGCCGAGGAAGAGCCCTTTCGCTGGAGGAGGGATCTTCGTCGTAGCAGGGCTGCCGGTGCTCTGTGCACGACGTCGAGGATCGCGCCCAGAGTTTCGGCCCCGGGGAAGAAGCCTTGGCGAGCCGGAGGCAGGGAGAGCGAGCCTGCCCCACTGGGAGGATGCTGACATGATTCTCGTGAGGGCTCGTGTCACGCGGTGGTTGACCGACGTGCCGCAGCCAGGGCTGGTCGAGATCCAGCTCGACGATGTCGAGGGCCGCACGCACCGCCTCGTCGAGAAGTCCGCGATCGTCGACTCGACCGGGGCCGTCCGTCGCGATGGGAGCTTTCCGATCACTGTCGACCCCGCCTGCCGACCTCGCACGCAGTACCCCGGTCTCGACGCCAGGGGCCGGGTCAACGTCGTGGACTTGTCACCCTGGGGGATCGGTGACGATGACGTCGTCTACGCGATCGGCCGAGAGAACCTGACCTGGGCGCGTCCGGCGGCGTACTCCGACCTCTCGGTTCGAGCCCGCCAGGCGGCGGGCCTCGTGACCTTTCGCCGTTGGCGAGCTTCCGTCGGGTTGACCGCCCCCGAGCTCGACGCGCTCGAGGAGCATCTGTGGCAGTACGCGCTCGTCACCCCTGAAACGTTCGACGAGTGGCACGAGGCCGATCCCCTGGCACGACTGGGCTCGTCCGAGCCGCTACCTGTGTCGCTGCTCCGCACGCTCGAAGCGTCCGGCATCGAGCCGGAGGAACTCAGGTCGGTCATCGACTCTCTCATCGAGATCACCTACGGCGGACTGTTCGGTCGGCTCGAGAGCAGATGGTCACTCAGCGAGCTGGCCACGGTGGTCGCGTTCGCTCGGCGTCAAGGAGTCGCACCGGCTCCCGCGGATGCGTTCGACGACTGCCTCTGGATCGATGACGACTGGGGTCGCCCCACTGAGACGATCGTCAGCAGGTGGCGCGCGGGCGAGTAGACCATCGCTGGGGCGAGCGGCCGCACGGACGAGCGGCGGATGACGGATGCCGCATCACGACCCGCCGCGACCACCAACTCATACAGTGAGCCGCGAAGCACGGCGAGCAGGGTTCTTGCCGCGGGTGACCGCGGTTCTATCTCGGCGGATCGTGTTCAGGCGGGGAGGTCGACGACGCGGTCGGTGCCGCGCCAGGCGGTGAGGGCGCCCGAGGTGGCGGCGGCGAGGTCGGCGTCGAAACGGTCGAGCTCGGTGGGCGGGACGAGGACGGTGAACCGCGCCTCGGTGCCGTACGTGACGTCGTCGAGGGTGCCGTCGTGCTGAGCGCACCAGTCGCGCAGGACGCCGTGCAGGCGGCCGGCGTCGGCGTGCGGGACGTCGACGCGCACCTCGGTGAGCACCGCGCGACGGACGGGGCGCGCGACGTCGAGCGCCTCGCTCACCGCGGACGAGTACGCCCGGACGAGCCCGCCCGCGCCCAGCAGGACGCCCCCGAAGTAGCGCGTGACGACGGCGACGAGGTCCGTGACCTGACGGTGCCGCAGCACCTCGAGCATGGGGACGCCCGCGGTGCCGGAGGGCTCGCCGTCGTCGGTGGAGCGCTGCTGGTCGGCGTGGGCGCCGACGACGAGCGCGACGCAGTGGTGCCGCGCGTCCCAGTGCTCCTTGCGGACGCGCGCGATCACGACGTCGGCGTCGGCGACCGACATGACCGGGGAGAGGTGCGCGAGGAACCGGGACTTCTTGACGACCAGCTCGTGGTCGACGGGTCCGGCGATCGTCCCCCACAGCTCACCGGTGCCCGCGCTCATCCCGCGAGCCTATCCGTGGGTGCGGTCGCCCGGAGCAACCGGCGAGCGAGCGGCCTGCCGCCGAGAGAGCGACGGGCGACCGTGCGGAACCGGCGTTCCGTGCGGTCGCCCGTCGCTCTCTCGGCGGGTGCGGCCACCGGGGTCAGTCCGTGCCGGACTCCATGGCGGCGCGGTCGAGGAGCGCGTCGTCGCCCTCGGCCATGCCGCGCGAGGCGATGACCTCGGCGCCGCCCTCGGGCATCGCGCCGATGAGCTCGGTCGTCGCCCCGGCTCCGGCGCCGATGAGCGCCGCGTGCGCGGTGCCGACGATGCCGATGCCGGCGTACTGCTCGAGCTTGGCGCGCGAGTCGGCGATGTCGAGGTTGCGCATGGTGAGCTGGCCGATGCGGTCCATGGGACCGAACGCGGAGTCCTCGGTGCGCTCCATCGAGAGCTTGTCCGGGTGGTAGCTGAACGCGGGCCCGGTGGTGTCGAGGATCGAGTAGTCCTCGCCGCGGCGCAGGCGCAGCGTGACCTCGCCCGTGACGGCGGTGCTGACCCAGCGCTGGAGGGACTCGCGGATCATGAGCGCCTGGGGATCGAGCCAGCGGCCCTCGTACATGAGGCGACCGAGACGGCGGCCCTCGGTGTGGTACTGCGCGAGCGTGTCCTCGTTGTGGATCGCGTTGACGAGGCGCTCGTACGCGGCGTGCAGGAGCGCCATGCCGGGCGCCTCGTAGATGCCGCGGCTCTTGGCCTCGATGATGCGGTTCTCGATCTGGTCGGACATGCCGAGGCCGTGGCGGCCGCCGATCGCGTTGGCCTCCTGGACCAGGGCGACCGCGGACTCGAACTCCTGCCCGTTGATCGTGACGGGGCGGCCCTGGACGAAGCCGATCGTCACGTCCTCGGTCGCGATCTCGACCGACGGGTCCCAGAACCGCACGCCCATGATGGGGTCGACGGTCTCGATGCCGGTGTCGAGGTGCTCGAGCGTCTTCGCCTCGTGCGTGGCGCCCCAGATGTTGGCGTCCGTCGAGTAGGCCTTCTCGGTGCTGTCCCGGTAGGGGAGGTCGTGGGCGAGGAGCCACTCCGACATCTCCTTGCGGCCCCCGAGCTCGGCGACGAAGTCGGCGTCGAGCCACGGCTTGTAGATGCGCAGGGCGGGGTTCGCGAGCAGGCCGTAGCGGTAGAACCGCTCGATGTCGTTGCCCTTGAACGTGGACCCGTCGCCCCAGATCTGGACGTCGTCCTCGTGCATCGCGCGCACCAGCAGGGTGCCGGTGACGGCCCGGCCCAGGGGAGTGGTGTTGAAGTACGCGCGCCCGCCGGAGCGGATGTGGAACGCACCGCAGGCCAGGGCCGCGAGGCCCTCCTCGACGAGCGCCGCGCGGCAGTCGACCAGGCGAGCGACCTCCGCGCCGTACGCCGTGGCGCGTCCCGGCACCGACGCGATGTCGGGCTCGTCGTACTGGCCGATGTCGGCGGTGTAGGTGCAGGGCACGGCGCCCTTGTCGCGCATCCAGGCGACGGCGACGGACGTGTCGAGGCCGCCGGAGAACGCGATCCCGACGCGCTCGCCGACGGGGAGGGAGGTGAGAACCTTGGACATGCTCAAAGTATGCGCGAATCTGCATAGGTATTCAATCTCGCCCGACGGGTCGGGCTCTCGCACGCCGGCGCCGGCGTGTCTCACTCGGTAATAGTGTGCCAAGCGGATAGGTTCTCGACCGTGACCACCGCCTCCGCCGCCTCGCCTTCCGAAGGCCCCGACCGCACGGGTGCCGACCCCGCGGCCTCCTCGTCTCGCTATCCCCGGCCGACGGTCTCGCTGGACGAGGCCGAGTGGGTGTGGCGGACGCTCGCCACCGAGGCGATGGTCGAGTCGGCGAAGCCGGAGACGGTGCGGCTCGCCGTGATCGCGGGGCTCACGCGCGCGACGGGCGCCCGGTACGGCGACCTGCTGCGCTGCACCGCCGACGCGATCGACCTCGGCCCCGCGACGGCGCGGGCGGGGGAGGGGAGGGTCGTGCTCACGCACGGCAAGCACCGCAGGGTGCGCGAGCACGTGCTCAGCGCGAGCGTCGTCGTCGTGCTGCGGCGCTGGATGGCGGTACGCGAGGTGCTGGCGGCAGACCTCGAGGGGTCCGTGCCCCGCGCGCTGCTGCTCACGGTGCACCACACGCACGACAACGGCGTGACGGTCTCCAGCGGCCTGCCCATCACCAAGCAGGGGCTCGTGCTCTCCTGGCGGCGGTTCGTGCACCGGACGAACGCCCGCTACGGCGCCGTGCGGGCTCCGCTGCCGACGCGCTTCGAGCAGGTCCGGCGCGCGTGGGTCGAGGCGTCAGCGCCCGCCGGCAGCGGGATCGTCGCCGGTCCCGGGCTCGGCGACGACGCCGGGCGGGACGCCCTCCTCGCCGCCGAGCTCCTGGAACAGGGTGACGTGGAGGCCGGCGGGGGCGTCGAGCCGTGAGTTGAGCGAGCCCCACGGCGTGCGGGTCGGGGGAGCGACGAGGTCTGCCCCGGCCTCGACGGCGCGCTCGGTGGCGGCCCGCGCATCGTCCACCTCGAACGCCACGCGCAGGTGGCCGGCCACTTGGCGCCCGACCTCGACGTCGTCGATCGCCCGCTTGTGGGCCGGGTTCGCGATCTCGAGCGTCGCGTGCCCGACGTCGAGGATGGCCACCCGGTCCTCCTCGCCGTCGGCGTACGCGATGCGCTCGGGGAGGCCCAGGACGTCGCGATAGAAGGCGAGAGCGACGTCGTAGTCCTCCGCCTCCACGACGAGACGGAGCTGGCGGACGGTGGGCTGGCGAGGAGTGCTGTCGCTCATCCGGCGACACTACGTCACATCGGAGAAAAATAGTGTGCCAAGCGCCCCCAACCAACCCCACCCGCCGGACACAACTCACCACACAGCACGGAAAAGCCGGCCGCGCGCCGGGTCGGGTGGACCGTGGCGCGCGGCCGGCTCTGAGCTGTGGAGCAGCGGTCCGGCAGGGGAGCGGGCGTCAGGGCTGGCCGGCGGCCGCCTGCTCGGCCTTGCGCGCCGCGCCCGTCTCGGTGCGCGCGCCGTCGGTGGAGAGGTCGCCGCCGGTCGACTCGAGGTGCGCCCGGACGAACCAGTGGAACAGCTCGAGGTCGTGCAGGTGTCCGATGAGCAGGTCGTTCGTGACGTCGTCGAGGCCCTCGGTGGCGGACGCCGCCTCGCGGTGCGCCGTGATGACCCCGACGTACACCTCGTCGAGAGCCCCCAGGTGGGCGATGGTCGAGGCGCGGCCGAGGGAGTAGTCCTCCCAGGTCCGCTCCGCGACGAGCGCGCCGGGAGTGCCCTTCGGGGAGACGCCGAGGGTCGCGATGCGCTCCGCGACGGCGTCGACCATGGCGCGGACGGCGTCGACCTGCGGGTCGATCATCTCGTGCACCGCGATGAAGTGCGGCCCGACGACGTTCCAGTGGATGTGCTTGAGCGTGAGCTGCAGGTCGTTGAGCGCGTGCAGGCGCTCCTGGAGGATCCCGGCGACCTTCGCCCCTTCCTCGGGGGTGAGCGACGGGACGGTGTACTTCGGCAGGTCGGAGCGAGCGGCCATGGGTGCCTCCTCGGGTCGGTTCGTGCGCCGCGGCGGCGGCGGGACGGTCTCGGGTGCCGTCCCCGCCATCGTCGGGCGGTCCTCGGCCGCTCGCAGGGCGAGGTCAGTCCCGCGGCGTGACGAGCAGCACGAGGCCCAGCACGACGACACCGCCGAGCGCGCTCGCGACCGCGGACGAGACCTCTCGCGCGGTGACCGCCTGGACGCCGAGTGCCACCACGAGCAGCGCGGCCTGCAGCACGACGACCCGACGGAGGTCCGGCAGGACCGCCCGCAGCTCGGCGCGCGCGTCGGGTGGCACGTGGTCCGCCCACCAGGCGGCGCGCAGGACGAGGTGGCCCAGCGGGAGGAGCGCGAACACGACGGGGTCGAAGGGGCCGTCCCCCTCCACGATCAGGAGGAGGCCGCCGAGGAGCACGAGCACGTGCGGGACCGGCGGCGCGGGGAGGGTGGCCGTCGCGGTCCCGAGGGCGACGGCGGTGCCCCCGACGAACGACGGTGCGAGACCCGTCGTCTGGAGCGCGGCTCCGGTGAAGGCGGTGGCGAGGACGAGGAGGACGACGCGCGGCCACCAGCCCGCGACGGCGCGCCCGGTCTCGACCTCGAGGCGGGGACGCGGCCCTGCGGTGACGACCTCGCGTCGGACGAGGCGTCTCATCGGGCACCCCCGAGAGGGCCCGGTCGACCGGGGCCCTGCCGGTCGAGCCGTCGTGCCGCGAGCTCGAGCGTCCCGCGAGCGCCGTCGGCGCCGGGTGTGCCGTCGTGCCAGCGAGCGACGACGATCCCGCGCTCGCGCAGGTCGTCCACGCGGTCCGCGCGCTCGTGGCGCGTGACGGCCCAGGCGGTCGCGACGTGGTCGTCGACCTCGGCGAGGGAGACGGGTGGGAGGACGTCGACGACGACGACCACGTGCCCGGTGTCGTGCCACTGGCGGGCGAGGCGGGGCGCCTCGTCGTCGAGGAGGGTCGAGAAGAGGTAGACGGCGGCGCCGGCGGGGACCTGGGGCGGGCGGTGGCGGGCGGAGGGGTCGCCGACGGGTCGGGCGAGGGCGAGGCCGTGGAGGATGCGGCGAAGGTGGCGTCGTCCGCCGCCGGGACGGACGGGTCGGGCGAGGCGGCCGAGGTCGTCGAGGGCGACACGGTTGCCGTCGGCGAGGACGGCCTGGGCGACGGAGGCGGCGGCGTGGCGCGCGAGGTCGAGGGACGTGGCCTCGTCGGGGCGTTGGGCGCCGACGCCGCTCCAGGTGGCGAGGTCGGGGGCGACGTCGTCGCGGGAGTCGACGACGAGGACGACGGTCGCCTCGGCGGTGCCGAAGGTGCGGCGGACGTACAGCGTGTCGAGGGTGGGTGAGCGGCGGGCGGTGGCGCGCCAGTCGATGCGGCGGAGCCGGTCGCCCGGGCGGAAGACGTCGACGTCGCGGAGCTCGGTGCCGTCGCCGGGGCGTCGGGAGGTGTGGGGCCCGGAGAGGCCGCGCAGGCGGGAGGCGAGGGGCAGGCGTCCGAGGGGTCGGGGGCGGGGCAGGACGAGTCGGCGCGGGCCGTGGGCGACACGGGCGACCTGCTCCTCGACGCCGTCGGGCCCGTAGGCGGCGTAGTCGACGCGGAGGGTGTCGGTGACGCCGGTGCGTGCGGAGGGCGCGCGCCAGGTGAGCTCGCGGGGGCCGTGGGTCGCGTCGACGAGGCGTTCGGTGACGAGCCCGCCGGGGGCGAGGGCGCGCAGCCGCAGGAGCTCGACGCCGGGCGGCACGTCGGCGACGGTGCGGGCTGCGAGGGTGCCGGGTGGGGCGTCGACGTCGAGGACGACGCGCACGGTGACGGGTCCGTGGGGGCGGCGGGTCCAGCCCCAGACGGCGCCGAGCAGGGGCGCGACCCCGAGGAGGGCGGCGTCGGGGCGGCGGAGGAGGACGCCGAGGGCGAGGAGCGTGGTGCCGAGGAGGACACCGGTGGCGAGGTGGACGGTGGTGCGCCAGCGGGGCGCGTCGTTGTCCCGGTCCGCCGTGGTGGTGCTCATCCGCGGTCGCCGACGGTGGCGGGTCCGGGGACGGTCTGGAGGATGCCGGCGACGACGGTCTCGGGCCGCAGGTCGGCGGCCCAGGCCCCGGGGGTGAGGGTGAGGCGGTGGGCGAGCACGGGGACGGCGACGCGCTTGACGTCCTCGGGCAGGACGACGTCACGTCCGTCGAGGACGGCGACGCCACGGGCGAGGAGAGCGAGGTTCTGCGAGCCGCGGGGCGACGCGCCGACCTCGAGGTCGCGGTGGGTGCGGGTGGCGGCGGCGAGGTCGACGCAGTAGGCGACGACGTCGGGGTGGACGTCGACCTGCTCGACGGCGGCCTGCATGGCGAGGACGGTGTCGCGGTCGACGACCTGGCGCACGACGGGGTCGTCGTGGCGGCGGGCGATGCGGCGGGTGAGGACCTCGCGCTCCTCGTCGCGGCCGGGGTACCCGACGGAGAGACGCACCATGAAGCGGTCGAGCTGCGCCTCGGGGAGCGGGTAGGTGCCCTCGTGCTCGACGGGGTTGGACGTCGCGACGACGTGGAAGGGGCGGGGCAGCGCGTGGGTGGTGCCCTCGACGGTGACCTGGCGCTCGGCCATGGACTCGAGCAGCGCGGACTGCGTCTTGGGGGCGGTGCGGTTGATCTCGTCGGCGAGCAGCAGCCCGGTGAAGACGGGCCCGGGCCGGAACTCGAACGTGCGGGTCGCGGGGTCGTACACGGAGGACCCGGTGACGTCCGACGGCAGGAGGTCGGGGGTGCACTGCAGGCGGGTGAAGTCGAGGCCGAGGGCCCGGGCGAGGCTGCGGGCGGCGAGGGTCTTGCCGAGCCCGGGGACGTCCTCGAACAGCACGTGCCCGCCGGCGAGGACGGTGGCGAGCGCGAGGGTGAGGGGTTCGCGGGCGCCGACGACGGCGGTCGCGACCTCGTCGAGGACGGCGCGGCCGTGCGCGGCGACGGTGGGCACGTCGAGGGTCGTGCCCGGTCCGGCGGTGCGGGGGGCGGGGTCGGCGGTCATCGGGGTGTCCCTCCGTCGGGGCGGTCCGGGTGGTCGTGGATGGTCGTCGGGTCGAGCCGGTCGAGCCGGTCGAGCGCAGCGAGCCAGGCGTCGAGCTCGGCGGGCGTGGGGAGGCGCCCGTCGGCGACGAGGTCGTGGACGGTGCGCGCGACGCGGGGGCCGAGGAGACGGGCCACGTCGGTCGCGGCTCCGGGGACGGCGAGATCGTCGATGCCGTGGCGTGACAGGCGACGCTCCGTGAGGTGGCGCACCCGGCGGGCGGCGCCGACCGTGACGCGTCCGTCGCGGCCCAGGACCGACCAGCCGAGGTCGGACACGTCGCGCCGGTTGCCGTCGCGCCGCACGTCGGGGACGCGCGGCCACACGGTGTCCCCGGCGTACCCGGTGCGGTGCCACAGCACGACGCCCGCGACGCCGAGGGCGGTGAGCATGAGGGCGTGCGCGGGCGAGGAGCCGAGCAGCACGAGGACGACGCCGAACCCGACGGCCGCGGTGGCCGCGAGCAGGGCGCGCCGGTCCGCCGGGCGCAGCCGGTCCCAGCGTCCGCGCGCCCTCACGGCCGCGCCTCGTCGTGGAGCGGGCGGTCGTGGGACGCGGCCGTGTCGGGGTCCCGGGTGCCGACGACCCGCGTCGTGAGGTCCGCCGCGATGCGGGCGAGCGCCGCGCGCGCCGCCTCCAGGTCGCTCTCCCCGAGCGGCGTCTCGCCGAACCGGGCCCGGTGGTACAGGCCGCGCAGCGTCGCGACCGCGTCCGCGTCCACCCGGGTGCTCGCCAGCACCGCCGTCGTGAACTCCGTGGGCGTCTGTGCGGGGTCGCGCCGGGTGCCCGCCCGCTCCGCGGCGCGCTCGAGCGCGACCCAGGCGGCGACGACGGCGTCGTGCGGGTCCGCGTCCGGCGCACGCAGGTCGTCCTGCGCCCGCTCGACCGCCTCCCGCAGCTCCGGCACGACCGGGTCCTCGGCAGCGTGGACGGAGACGTCGCCCGGCGCCGTGACGAGGAGGTCGCGTCGGCGTCGCCGCACGAGGAGGGCCGGGAGGTAGCGGCGCGCCAGCACGACGAGGACCACGAGCACGACCACGCCCAGGGACCAGAGCAGGTACGCGTCGAACGACAGGCCCCCGGTGTCGGTCAGTGCCCGGAGGTCCTCCCGCTCCTGCGACAGGACGTCGGTCGCGGCGGTGTCCGGCGGCGGCGCGACCGGGTCCCGCGCGACGTCGTCGAACCAGCCGGGCGCGTCCCAGCCCCACGGCGCGCCGACGGCCGCGGCGAGCACGGCCGCGAGCGCCAGCGCCGTGACGGCGGCGAAGCGGGCCGGTCCGGGCCGGCGGTGGTCGTCCCCCTGCGGTGCGGTCATGCGGGTCGGAGCGACTCTGCGTGGACGCCGGCGACGGCGGCGGCGACGAACGCGGCGGGGTCGGTGTCGAGGCCGCGGCCCATGGTGGACAGCCGGACGGGGGCGTCGTGGAGGGCGTCGAGGAGGTCGGGGTCGGCGGGGACGTCGACGAGGTGGTGGCGGCCGGTGGGGGCGGCGAGGGTCGCGGCCTGCTGGGTGACGCGGCGGGTGAGGTCGGCGCCCCACCCGGTGAGGGCTTCGAGGTCGGGCGTGGGGACGGGCACGGGGACGTCGCTGGGGGCGAGGGCGACGCGGCCGTAGGCGGTGAGGGAGTGGTGGGAGACGCCGAGGTGGCGGTCGCGGGCGTCGGCGCCGGAGACGCGCAGGGAGGCGACGGGGCGGCCGCGGAGGGCGGCGACGGCGTTGAGGGCCTCGCCGGCGGCGACGCCGGAGAAGCCCCAGCGGGTGCCGGTGCCGAGGTTGCCGGGTCCTTGGGCGACGACGACGAGGTCGGCGCCGGTGACGTGGCGGGCGGCGAGGAGTCCGGTGTGCACGGTGACGGCCTCGAGGTCTCCGCCGAACGCCTGCCCGACGGTGAGGCAGGTGTCGATCCAGCCGGTGTCGCGCAGGGTGGCGACGGTGCGGGAGAACGCGGCGGGGAGGGCGCCGCCGTCGGTCATGACGTAGGCGACCCGTGGCGTGGGGCGGCCCGCGAGCGCCGCGGCGTGGCGGGCGCCGGCGACGACGGCGGGGAGGGCGGAGTGGAGGTCGGCGACGACGACGGGGGTGCCGTCGAGGTCGTCGGCGTCGCGGAGGGTGTCGTGGTGGGGGGACTCCTGCTCGTCGACGCCGAGGACGAGGGCCTGGAGGGGGGTGTAGCGGGCCTTGACGAGGTGGCCGGGCCCGGGTGCGGGGTCGGGCGGGAGGGGTGTGCCGGGCTCGGCGGGGCCGACGACGACGGCGTACCCGCCGGTGCCGAGGCCGCGGGCGAGGGCGGAGACGTTGAGGAGCACGTGGTCGCCGGGTCCGGGGGTGCCGACGAGCTGGGTGTAGGCGAGGGCGCGCACGGTCGCGTCGGGGTCGTCGTCGCGCCCGGGCAGGGGGGTGTGGAGCCGCACGTGCAGCTCCTGGGCGCCGGTCCAGGTCTTCGCGTGCGACACCACGGTCGCGGTCCGCCACGTGATCACGCGGCACACCCTATCGACCGACTAGCGTGGTGCCCGATGTCCGAGCCCACGCCCCCCTCGTCCGTGCCCGACCCTGCGCCGTCGTCGTCGGGGTCGTCGCCGACGAACCCGGCCGCGCGTCTGCTGAACCTGGTGATCGCGCTGGTGAACACGAACGCGTCGATGACGAAGCAGCAGATCCGCGTCAGCGTGGCGGGGTACGGCGACGCCCCGTCCCCGGACGCGTTCGAACGGATGTTCGAGCGCGACAAGGACACGTTGCGCGACCTGGGGATCCCGATCGTGACGGTGGACGCGGGCGGGCACGCGGACGAGGTGGGGTACCGGATCGACCAGGACGCGTACGCGCTGCCCGCGGTGGACCTGACGCCGGCGGAGCTGGGGGTGCTGGCGCTGGCGGCGCAGTTCTGGCAGGACAAGACGCTGCGGACGGACATCTCGCGGGCGCTGACGAAGCTGCGGGCGGCGGGCGCGGGGGAGACCGCGATGGACGTGGTGGCGGGTCTGGCGCCGCAGGTGCGGCCGGTGGGGGACGCGTACGCGACGCTGATGGACGCGATCTCGGCGCGGCGCGCGGTGTCGTTCACGTACCGGGCGGCGAGCACGGGCGAGGTGCGGGCGCGGCGGGCGCAGCCGTGGCGGATCGCGGCGCGGCGCGGGGGCTGGTACCTCGTGGGGTTCGACCTGGACCGGGGGGCGCCGCGGTCGTACCGGCTGAGCCGGGTCGAGGGCCGGGTGCGGGCGACGGGTCCGCGCGACGCGTTCGAGGTGCCGGCGGAGGTGGACGTGGACGCGGCGCTGGGCACGCGCGACGCGGGCGGGGTGGCGCGTCTGGCGGTGGTGCCGGAGCGTGCGGGTGCGCTGCGGGCGCGCGGCACGGTCGTGGGGTCGGTGCCGGACGCGCGGGCGGGCGACGGCGCGGGCCGCGACGTGCTGGAGGTGGCGTACGACGTGCGGTACGCGCTGGCGGACGAGGTCGTGGGGTACGGGGACGCGGTGCTCGTGCTCGGGCCGCCGGACCTGCGCGCGGCGGTCGTGCGCCGGCTGCGGGACGCGGCGGCGATGGGATCGTCGTCGGCACCCGTGCCGGGTTCCGGGCAGGGCGAGGGGTCGACGGAGGTGGCGGGGCATGGCTGAGCGTGCGGACGACCGGCTGGTGCGCCTGCTGGGCATCGTCGCGTACCTGGACGGGGCGGGGCCGGTGCCGGTGGGCGAGCTCGCCCGGCACTTCGGCGTGAGCGAGCGCCAGGTCCTGGACGACGTCGACGCCCTGTGGGTGTCCGGCACGCCCGGGTACTGGCCGGACGACCTCATCGACTTCGACGCCGACTCGATCGAGCGCGGCGTCGTGCGGCTCACCGAGGCGCGCGGCATGACCCGGCCCCTGCGGCTCGGCACGCGCGAGGCGGTGGCGCTCATCGCGGCGCTGCGCGCCATGCGGGAGACGGCGGCGGTGCAGGCCGACCCCGAGCGCGCGGGCGTCGTGGAGTCGGTGCTGCGCAAGCTCACCGACGCGACCGGCGAGGCCGCGGCGGCGCTCGACGTGCAGCTCGCGCCCGAGGGCGACCCGCGCGTGGTCGCGGCGATCACGAGCGCGCTCGTCGCGGGACACCGGCTGCGCATCCGGTACGTGACGGCCGCGGACGAGGAGTCCGAGCGCGAGGTCGACCCCGTGTCCCTGCACACCCAGGACGAGCACGCCTACCTGCTCGCCTGGTGCCACCGCGCGCAGGGCCGGCGCACGTTCCGCGTCGACCGGATCCTCGCCGCCACCGAGCTCGACCAGCCCGTCGAGGGGCACGACGTCGACCCCGACGTCGACTTCACGCCCACCGGCGACGCGCCGCTCGCGACGATCACGTTCGCCAGCCCCGCGCGCGCCGTCGCGGAGCAGGTCCCCGTCGAGTCCGTGCGCAACCTGCCCGACGGCGCGTTCGAGGTGCGCCTGCGCGTCACCAACCCGGTGTGGCTGCGCCAGCTCCTCACGGAGCGGGCGCGGCACGTGCTCGCCGTCGAGCCGGCCTCGGTCGCGCGCGACGTGCGCGAGGCCGCGAGCGCCGCCCTGTCCGCGTACGCGCACCTGCCGGGCGAGCCCGACGGCGCGTCGGGTGGCGTCGCGTCCGGCGGCACGGCTGCTGGCTAGGGTGGGCGGCATGTGGTTCTGGGTCTGGACGCTGCTCGTCGTGGGCACGCTCGTGGGCGCGTTCTTCCTCGCGCGGCGCCTGTGGCGGTCCGTGAAGGGGCTGGGGCGCGAGCTGTCGCGCGCGTCGCAGGTGGCGGCGGACATGAGCGCGCGGGCGGACGAGCTGTCGCGCGCCCTGGAGGAGGCGCAGCCGTCGACCGCGCCGACCCTGTTCGACGACCCGGTCGTGCTCCAGGAGCGCGTGGACCTGCTGCGCGCCGAGCGGGCGGAGCGGCGTGTCCAGCGGCGCCGGCGCGACGAGCAGGTCTGGTCCCGCTGGCGCCGGTTCAACGCGTAGGGTTCACCACGTAGACTCGCTCGCGTAGCGCCGTTCGCCTCGAGGAGGAGTTAGCCCATGGGCATGCTCAAGCCCTGGCACATCATCGTGCTGGTCGTCGTCATCCTGCTCCTGTTCGGTGCGCGTCGGCTCCCCGACCTGGCCAAGAGCGTCGGGCAGTCGCTGAAGATCTTCAAGAGCGAGGTCAAGGACCTGCGCGAGGACGACGCCACGCCGCCCGCGGCGGGTGGCGCCGGGTCGTCGTCCGCGTCGACCGGCACGTCCTCGCCGACCGTGACCGGAGGGACGACGTCGCCCGACCCGGGCGACACCTCGAAGGGATAGTCGGTGTCACGTACGTCCCGTGACCCCGAGGGGCGGATGCCGCTCCGCGAGCACCTCCTGGAGCTGCGCAAGCGGCTGTTCCTCGCCGCGTGCGGCCTCGTGGTCGGCGCGATCGTCGGGTGGTTCCTCTACGAGCCGCTGCTCGAGGCGCTGCAGGCGCCGCTGCTCAAGGCGGCGGAGGAGCAGGGCAAGGTCATCAGCCTGAACTTCTCGGGCCTGGCCTCCGCGCTCGACATGAAGGTCAAGGTCTCCCTCTTCCTCGGCGTCATCGTCACCTGCCCGTGGTGGCTTTACCAGCTGTGGGCGTTCATCACGCCGGGCCTGACCACCCGGGAGAAGCGGTACGCGTTCGCGTTCCTCGGTGCGTCGGTCCCGCTGTTCCTCGGGGGCGCGTTCCTCGCCTGGTGGGTGCTGCCGCACGCGGTCGACATCCTCGCCGGGTTCGTGCCCGACGGCGCGACCAACCTGGCCGACGCGCAGGGCTACCTGAGCTTCGTCATGCGCCTCGTGCTGGCGTTCGGGCTCGCGTTCGTGCTGCCCGTCGTCCTCGTCGCGCTCAACGCGGCCGGGATCCTGCGGGCGTCCGCGATGGCCAAGGGCTGGCGGTGGGCGGTGCTCATCGCCTTCGTGTTCGCGGCCGTGATGACCCCGACCCCGGACGCGCTGACGATGATCTTCGTGGCGCTGCCGATCTGCGGCCTGTACTTCGCGGCGCTCGGCATCAGCTACCTCCACGACCGGCGCGTCGACAAGCTCGACGCCGCACGGCTCGCCCTGTGAGCGCCCCGCCCCGGCCGCGCCCCCGCGGGCGCGGGGGTCGCGCGTGAGCACGGTCGCCCTCGTCGTCAACCCGACGGCGGGGCGCGGCCGCGGCCGCGCGGCCGGGGACCGCACCGCCGACGCGCTGCGCGCCGCCGGGCACGCCGTCGTCGACCTCAGCGCCCCGAGCCTGCCCCTCGCCCTGGAGTCGGCCGACGCCGCCGTGCGCGGCCCGGGCGGCAACGGCGCGGGAGCACGGCCCGGGGTGGACGCGCTCGTCGTCGTGGGCGGGGACGGCATGGTGCACCTCGGCGTCAACGCGACCGCCGGGACCGGCGTCCCGCTCGGGATCGTCGCGGTCGGGACGGGCAACGACTTCGCGCACGGCCTCGGGCTGCCCACGACCCGCACCGACCGGTGCGTGGACGCCCTCCTCGCGGCCCTCGGCACCGCCACGAGCACCGTGTCCTCGGCGAGCGCGCCGCCGTCCGTGCGCGCGGTCGACGCCGCGCGCGTCACGGGCGAGCACCTGGCAGCGCCCCGCTGGTACGCGGGCGTGCTGTCCGCGGGGATCGACGCCGCCGTCAACGCGCACGCGAACGCGGCCACGTGGCCCCGCGGCCGGTCCCGGTACGCGCGCTCGGCCCTCACGGAGATCACGCGCTACCGCCCCTACGGGTACCGGGTCACGCTGCACGGCGTCCCCGCGGGCGACCAGCTGCCCGACCTGCTCGCCGGGGCGCCCCTCCTGCTCGACGGCGCCGCCGTCGGGACGAGCCCCGACGGCGGCGGCACGCAGGGCGGGCGGACCGTGGTGTGGGAGTCGCCGGGCGCGCTCGTGTCGGTCGCGAACGGTCCGCGGATCGGCGGCGGCATCCGGATCGCGCCGGGCGCGGCGCTCGACGACGGCCTGCTCGACGTCGTCGTCGCGGGCCCGTTCGGGCGCTGGGGCGCGACCCGCATCTTCCCCGGCATGTACGCGGGGCGGCACCTGGCGAACCCGGGCGTGGGGACGCTGCGCGCGACGTCGGTGACGGTCGCGGCGACCGAGGCGGGCGCGACCCCGCCGCACGCGTTCGCCGACGGGGAGCACCTCGGCCCCCTGCCGCTGCGGGTCGACGTCGTCCCGGGCGCGCTGCACGTCCTCGACGCCCCGGCCCGTCCCGCCGCGCAGCGCTGACACCCCGCCGGCGACCGGGAGGCGGCTGGTCGGCGAGGCGGCCCGCGCGCCGACCGGCGAGGTCGGCGGTGGACCGTAGGCTGGCACCATGACGGCCGCTGAATCGCCCGCCGCCCGTTATGCCGCGTCCCGGGCCCGCCAGGCGGCGTCCCGCACCCGGCTCGCGGAGTTCCGGCAGGTCCTCGACTTCCCCCTCGACGACTTCCAGGAGCGCGCGTGCGAGGCGCTCGAGGAGGGCCGCGGCGTCCTCGTCGCCGCGCCGACGGGCGCGGGCAAGACGGTCGTGGGCGAGTTCGCCGTCCACCTCGCCCTCGCGGGCGGGCGCAAGGCGTTCTACACCACCCCGATTAAGGCGCTGTCGAACCAGAAGTACGGCGACCTCGTGCGCCGCTACGGCGCCGACTCCGTGGGTCTGCTCACCGGCGACACGACGATCAACGGGGAGGCGCCCGTCGTCGTCATGACGACCGAGGTGCTGCGCAACATGCTGTACGCGGGCTCGCGCACGCTCGACGGCCTCGCGTTCGTCGTCATGGACGAGGTGCACTACCTCGCCGACCGGTTCCGCGGGCCGGTGTGGGAGGAGGTCATCATCCACCTGCCCGACGACGTCCAGCTCGTGTCCCTGTCCGCGACCGTGTCGAACGCCGAGGAGTTCGGCGACTGGCTGGAGATGGTGCGCGGCGACACCACCGTCGTCGTCAGCGAGCGCCGGCCCGTGCCGCTGTGGCAGCACGTGCTCGTCGCGTCGGCGAACCCGGCGACCGGGGTCGCGCACGCGGGCGGCGGGCGGGCGCTCGGCGCGGACCTGCTCGACCTCTACGCCGGGCACGTGGACCCCACGGACCCGGGCGTGAACCCGCCCATCAACCCGGACCTGCTGGCCGCGTTCCGCGCGGCCCCGCGCACGAGCGCGTCGGGCCCGGGCGGGCGGCGCGGCGCGGGCGACCGCGGGTACCGGGGGCGGGGCGGGCGGCGCCCCGGTCCCGACCGGTCCGGGCTCGGGGCGCGCCGCACCCCGGCGCGGTTCGCCGTCGTGGACGCCCTGGACGCGGACGGGCTGCTGCCCGCGATCTACTTCATCTTCTCCCGCGCCGGGTGCGAGGGCGCCGTGCAGCAGTGCCTCGCGGCGGGGCTGCGCCTCACCTCGCCCGCGGAGGAGGCGGAGATCCGGCGCGTCGCCGAGGAACGCACCGAGACCATCCCCGCGGAGGACCTCGAGGTGCTCGGGTACTGGACGTGGACGGAGTCGCTCGCGCGCGGGATCGCGGCGCACCACGCCGGCCTGCTGCCCGTGTTCAAGGAGACGGTCGAGGAGCTGTTCAGCCGCGGCCTGGTCAAGGTCGTGTTCGCCACCGAGACGCTCGCGCTCGGCATCAACATGCCCGCCCGGTCCGTCGCGCTGGAGAAGCTCGTCAAGTGGGACGGGACGGCGCACGTCGACGTCACCCCCGGCGAGTACACCCAGCTCACCGGCCGGGCGGGGCGGCGCGGCATCGACGTCGAGGGGCACGCCGTCGTCGTCGACCACGCGGGCCTCGACCCCGTGCACCTCGCGGGCCTGGCGTCCAAGCGCCTGTACCCGCTGCGCTCCAGCTTCCGGCCCACGTACAACATGGCGGTCAACCTCGTCGCGCAGGTCGGGCGGGACCGGGCGCGCGAGGTGCTGGAGACGTCGTTCGCGCAGTTCCAGGCCGACCGCGGGGTCGTCGGCCTCGCGAAGCAGGCGCAGGCGCACGCCGAGGCGCTCGACGGGTACGCGCAGGCCATGACGTGCGACCGGGGCGACTTCGCCCAGTACGCGGCGCTGCGGCGGCGCATCACCGCGCGCGAGGGCGACCTGTCGCGCGCCGCGAGCCGGTCCCGGCGCGCGGAGGTCGTGGCGGCGTTCGAGCGGCTGCGGCCCGGGGACGTGGTCGAGGTGCCGTCGGGGCGGCGCGCGGGCTACGTCGTCGTGCTCGACCCGGGGGAGGGGGCCGGGTTCGACGGCCCGCGCCCCACCGTGCTCACGCAGGACCGGCAGGTGAAGAAGCTCACCGTGGCCGACGCGCCCGGCGGCATCCGCACCGTCGCCACGGTCCGGGTGCCGAAGTCGTTCAACCCGCGCGTCCCGGCGCAGCGGCGCGACCTCGCGTCCACGCTGCGCAACGCCCTCGGGGCGCTCGACGAGCCCGGCACGCGACCCGGGCGCACCACCCGCACCCGGTCCGCCGCCGCGGACGACGCCGAGCTCTCCCGCCTGCGCGCGCAGCTGCGCGCCCACCCGTGCCACGACTGCCCCGACCGCGAGGACCACGCCCGCTGGGCCGAGCGGTGGGCCCGGCTCAAGAAGGAGCACGACCAGCTCGTGCGCCGCGTCGAGGGCCGCACCGGGTCCATCGCGCGCGTGTTCGACCGCATCTGCGACGTCCTGCTCACCCTCGGCTACCTCGCCCCCGGCGAGGTCGCGGACGACCCGGCCGCACCGCTCGAGGACGCCCTGGACGCGGAGGAGCCCGCCCACGGGGCCCGGGCCGGCGGCGAGCGCGACCGCGCGGGGCGGGCCGGGTTGCGCGTCACGCGCGACGGACAGTGGCTGCGGCGCCTGTATGCCGAGAACGACCTGCTGCTCGCCGAGTGCCTGCGCCGCGGCGTGTGGGAGGACCTCGACGCCCCCGCCCTCGCCGCGGTGGTGTCCACGTGCGTGTACGCGGGACGGCGTGAGGACCGCGGCGAGCCCGACGTCCCCGGCGGGCCGCACGGCACGCTCGCCCGTGCGCTCGAGGCGACCACGCGCGTGTGGTCCGAGGTGGACGACCTCGAGGAGGCCCACGACATCGACGCCACCGGCGCCCTCGACGAGGGCCTCGTCACCGCCGTGCACCGGTGGGCCGTGGGCCGCAGCCTCGACGCCGTGCTGCGCGGCTCCGAGATCGCGGCCGGCGACTTCGTGCGCTGGTGCAAGCAGGTGATCGACGTCCTCGACCAGGTCGCGACCGCCGCGCCCACGCACGCCGTGCGGCGCACCGCGCACCAGGCGATCGAGAAGCTGCGGCGCGGCGTCGTCGCGTACTCGAGCGTCTGAGCCGCCCGCGCCCGCACCGCCGGGAGCCCGCGCGGGCGCGTGACGTGCACGACACCCGCCGCCACCTGCGCGGACGTCGCGCCGGAACGGCGAGGTTCGGGCGGTTGTGGCGGTATCGTGAAGGATTGTGGCCTCAACCCTGTACCGCGGCGGCGTGATCCACTCCCAGGCCGACCCGTTCGCAGAAGCGCTCCTCGTCGACGACGGCGTCATCGCCTGGATCGGCGCCGACGACACGGCCGACGGGCTCGCCGCCCGCGCCGACCGCGTGATCGACCTCGACGGCGCGCTCGTCGCGCCCGGGTTCGTCGACGCGCACGTCCACCTGTTCGAGGTCGGGCTCGCCCTCGCGGGCGTCGACCTGTCCGCGAGCGCCGGCGTGACGACGCTCGCGGCGGCGCTGGAGGCGGTCGCGAAGGCCGCGGCGGGCGTCGGGGACGACGACGTCGTGCTGGCGTTCGGGTGGGACGAGCGGTCCTGGCCCGAGGGGCGTCCGCCGACGCGCGACGAGCTCGACGCGGCCGCGGGCGGGCGCGCGGTGTACGCGGCGCGGGTCGACGTGCACTCCGCCGTGGTCTCCACGACGCTCGCGCGGCGCTGCGCCCTGGCGGAGCGCCCCGGGTGGGACGAGTCGGGCTGGGTCACGGGGGAGGCGCACCACGTCGCCCGGGACGTCGCGCGCGACGTGTCGCCCGCGCGGCGCACCGCCCTGTACCGTGCGGCGCTGCGCGCGGCGGCGGAGCAGGGGATCGTGTCGGTGCACGAGATGAGCGCCCCGCACATCGACACGCGCGCCGGGCTGCGCGAGCTCCTCGCGCTCACGGGCGACGCGTCCTCGGGGCTGGCGCACGTCGTCGGGTACCGGGGCGAGCTGTGCACCACGGTCGACGACGCGCGCGAGGTCCTCGCGGACGTGCCGGGACTGACGGGGCTCGCGGGCGACCTCAACGTGGACGGGTCGATCGGGTCGCGCACCGCGGCGATGCGCCTGCCCTACCAGGACGGGCCCGACCCCACCGACCGGGGGAACCTCTACCTGAGCGCGGAGCAGATCGCGAACCACCTGTCCGCGGTCGGGGCGGCGGGCACGCAGGGCGGCTTCCACGTCATCGGGGACCGCGCGATGGACGAGCTCGTCCTCGGGCTCGAGGTCGCCGCGCAGGTCCACGGCCAGGGCGCGGTGCGCGCGGCGCGGCACCGGGTGGAGCACGCGTTGTTCGTGGACGCGACGGCGCTGGCGTCGCTGCTGCTGTTCGGCGTGAGCCTGAGCATCCAGCCGGGGTTCGACGCCGCGTGGGGCGGGCCGCAGGGCATGTACGCGGCGCGCGTGGGCGCGACCCGGGCCGAGGGCCTGAGCCCGTTCGCGGACCTGGCGGGGGCGGGCGTCCCGCTCGCGTTCGGGTCGGACGCGCCCGTCACGCGCCTCGACCCGTGGGCGGGCGTGCTCGCGGCGATGTCGCACGTGGACCCCGACCAGCAGATCTCGGCGCGGGCGGCGTTCCGCGCGCACACGCGCGGCGGGTGGCGCATCGCGGGCCTGGACCACACGGGGGCCGGCCAGCTGCGCGTCGGGGCGCCCGCGCACCTCGCGGTGTGGCGGGGCGAGCACCTCGTGGTGCAGGGCGCGCTCGGGCGCACGACGTCGTCGTGGAGCACGGACGCGCGCGCCGGGCAGCCGCTCCTGCCGGAGCTCGGCCCCGACGTGCCGCGACCCCGGTGCCTGCAGACGGTGCGCGACGGCGTCCCCCTGTTCGACACGTTCGTGTGACCGCTACCGCTTGACAGGGCCGTGAGCCGGAGTAGGTTCGACAGGGTGTTCCGGCCCCCGCGGCCGCAGGGGGATCAGCCACCGACGACGACCCCTCGGCGTTCCGCGCCGGGTACCTGGCCGGGCTCGCGCGCTCAGTAGAAAACGTGCTCCGCCGGTGGCGGCGGCGTACGGGCCGAAGGGCGCGCGAGCCCGCACACACCACCCTCGGGCCGCCTGCGGATCACCCGCCGGGCCGACGCCGCGGACCCCGGTCCGCGCAGGTGCGTGGCGTAGGGTGCACCCGTGCACGCCCCCGAGCCCGCGGCCACCCCGGCCGGGCGACCCCGCCCCGCAGGACCGGCCACCTCAGGACCGGAGACCCGGTCGTCGCACGCCTCGTCCCCGGCGCCCCCCGCGCCGGTGCGCGCCGAGAACGGACGCGGGACCCCCGCGGTGGTGGACGGCGGCAGCCCCGTCGGGCCCCCGTCGCGGCCGCTCTCGCTCCTCCTGGCCCTCGCGGGCGGCCTCGCCACGGACGCGGCCTTCCCCGACCGCGGGTGGTGGCCCCTCGCGTTCGTCGGCGTCGCCGCGCTGTTCTGGGGGCTGCGGCGCGACGGCGCCCGCTGGGGCTTCCTCGTCGGGCTCGTGTGGGGTCTGGCGTTCTTCCTGCCGCACCTGTGGTGGGCCAACTACGCGACCGAGACCGTGCCGTGGGCCGCGCTGTCCGTCATGGAGGCGTGCTTCGTCGCCGTGCTCGGTGCCGCCTGGGCGTGGGCCCGCCGGTGGTCGTGGCTGGCCGGGCGCCCGGGGGCGCAGGCCGTCGCGTTCGCGCTGCTGTTCGTCGGCGTCGAGCAGGCGCGCACCGAGGTCCCGTTCGGCGGCTTCCCCTGGGGCCGGCTCGCGTTCTCCCAGGCGGACTCCCCGCTGGGGCGCGCGGCCTGGCTCGGGGGCGAGGTCCTCGTGTCCCTGCTCGTCGCGCTCGCCGGGTCGCTGCTCGCGGTCGCGGTGCTCGCGCTGGTGCGCCGCCGCGACGTCGTCACGGGCGCCGTCGTCCCGGCCGCCGTGGCCGGTGCGCTCGTGGCCGCGCCCCTGCTCGTGCCGCTCGACACGCGTGCCGAGGCCGGCACGCTCGCCGTCGGGGCGGTGCAGGGCAACGTGGGCGAGCCCGGGCTCGGGTCGTTCGCGAACCGGGCCGAGGTGCTCAACAACCACCTGCAGGGGACGGTCGCGCTGCTGGACCAGGTGGAGCCCGGCGACCTCGACGTGGTGCTGTGGCCCGAGAACGGCTCCGACCTCGACCCGCAGACCGCGCCCGACGTGGCGCGCGCCATCGACGACGCCGCGCGCGAGGTCGGGGCCCCGATCCTCGTCGGCGCGCAGGAGTACCCCGAGACCGGCGGCCGGTACAACGTGTCGCTGCTGTGGGAGCCCGGCGCGGGCGTCGTGGACCGCTACGCCAAGCAGCACCCCGCGCCGTTCGGCGAGTACATCCCCCTGCGGTCCCTGCTGCGGATCTTCTCCGACCAGGTCGACCGGGTCACCATCGACATGATCCCCGGCACCGAGACCGGGGTCGTGGACCTCGCGTCCGAGCGCCTCGGGCGCACCGTGCCGCTCGGCGTCGTCATCTGCTTCGAGGTCGCCTACGACGGCCTCGTGAACGACGCCGTGGACGCGGGCGCCGAGGTGCTCGTCGTGCAGACCAACAACGCCTCCTTCGGGTACACCGCCGAGTCCACGCAGCAGCTCGCGATGTCGCGCCTGCGCGCCGTGTCGACCGGGCGCGCGACCGTGCAGGTCTCGACCGTCGGCGTCAGCGGCGTCATCGCCCCCGACGGCGAGCTCCTGCAGAGCACCGACCTGTTCACCGCCGACCAGATGGTCGCCGACCTGCCGCTGCGCACGAGCCTGACCCCGGCCGTGCGGGCTGGGGACTGGCCGGGCCGCGTCGTCGAGCTCCTCGCCCTCGGGCTCCTCGCCGCGGGCGTCGTCACCGCGGTCCGCGAGCGCCGCACCCCGACCGCCGCGGCCCCGGCCGGAGACGAGGCGCCGTGAGCGGGCCGGCGGGGGAGGGCGGCGTCCCGGGCGGGCGCGTGCTCGTCGTCGTGCCCACGTACGACGAGGCGCTGACCCTGCCGGGCACGCTGGCACGCCTGCGCGCCGCGGTCCCGGACGCGGACGTGCTCGTGGTGGACGACGCCAGCCCGGACGGGACGGGCGACCTCGCCGACGCCGCCGCCGCCGTCGACCCGGGCGTGCACGTGCTGCACCGGGCCGGGAAGGAGGGCCTGGGCGCCGCGTACGTCGCGGGGTTCGGGTGGGGCCTGGACGCCGGGTACGACGTGCTCGTGGAGATGGATGCCGACGGCTCCCACCAGCCGGAGCAGCTGCCGTCCCTGCTCGCCGCCCTCGGCCCCGCCACGGGGGACGGCGCGCACGACGGCGCGGACCTCGTCATCGGGTCGCGCTGGGTCCCGGGCGGGCGCGTGGAGAACTGGCCGCGGCACCGCGAGGTGCTCTCGCGCGCGGGCAACGCGTACGTGCGCCTCGCGCTGGGGCTGCACCTGGGCGACGCGACGGCGGGCTACCGCGCCTACCGCGCGTCCGCGCTGCGCGCCGTCGACCTCGCGAGCGTGGAGTCGCACGGGTACTGCTTCCAGGTCGACATGGCGTGGCGGGTCGTGCGGGCGGGGGGTCGCGCGACGGAGGTGCCGATCACGTTCGTCGAGCGCACGGCGGGGCGGTCGAAGATGAGCCGCGCGATCGTCACCGAGGCGCTGTGGAAGGTCACGGTCTGGGGTGCTCGACGGCGCGCGGCCCAGCTCGCGAGCCTCGCGCGGTCGGTCGCGGGGCGGCGCGGCCCGCGCTGAGGCGTCGCCGTGGTGCGGGTCGCGTGAGTCCGCGACGTGCCGAGCGAGCCCGGGCCGTGCCGGGCCGCGTCGGCGCGCACGGGCCCGTGCGAGGGCGACGGCCCCGGCCGCGACGCAGAGAGGCCCGGACCCCCGCGGGGGTCCGGGCCTCTCAGTGGTCGCGGGCGGTCAGGCGCTGCGGCGCAGCTTGCCGGCGCGCAGCAGGCCGAGGCGCTCGTCGAGCAGCTCCTCGAGCTCGGAGATCGTGCGCCGCTCGAGCAGCATGTCCCAGTGGGTGCGGGCCGGCTTGCCGGCCTTGGGCTCGGGGCGCTCGGCGTCGCGCAGGAGCGCCTCGGCGCCGCAGCGGCACTCCCACACCGGGGGGACCTCGGCGTCGGTCGAGAACGGCAGGATGATGGTGTGCCCGTTGGGGCAGTCGTAGTGCGCCTGGAAGCGGGGGGCGAAGTCGACGCCCTCGTCCGACTCCATGCTCTTCGCACCGATGCTCATCCCGCGCAGCGAACGGTCGGCCATGGTGTCCTCCTGAGGGGTCTTCGGGGGTGGGTGGGCGCGCCCGGTGGGTGCGGGCAGCGGCCCGGTCTACGAGAGGCAACGCCTCACCGTCGGTCGGTGTTCCGGCGCGCCGTGAAGGTCCGGTGAACGTCGCGGGGTGTGTCCACGGCCTGGCCGCCGCCCACGGCGTCGATCCGGTCCGCCTCGGCGCGTCGCGGTCCCAGGCTCCCGGGTTTCGATGCCCGACGCAACTCGTCACGGTCGCCACGGCCCCCGACGTGCGCACGCTCACACCCGTGCCGGGAGGGCCCGGGAACAAACCCGGGGGACACCCGGTTGAGGCGCATGTACATGCAAACGCATCGACCTAGGACCCACGGGAGCACACCATGCAGTTCGGCATCTTCACCGTCGGCGACGTCACGACGGACCCCACGACGGGCCGGACCCCCGACGACACCGAGCGCGTGCGCTCGATGCTGACCATCGCGAAGCACGCGGACGAGGCGGGCCTGGACGTCTTCGCCACGGGCGAGCACCACAACCCGCCGTTCGTGCCGTCCTCGCCGACGACCATGCTCGGCTACCTCGCTGGTGTGACGAAGAACATCGTCCTGTCGACGTCCACGACCCTCATCACGACGAACGACCCCGTGCGCCTCGCGGAGGAGTACGCGATGCTCCAGGTCATCTCGGACGGCCGCATGGACCTCATGATGGGCCGCGGCAACACGGGCCCGGTGTACCCGTGGTTCGGTCAGGACATCCGCAACGGGATCCCGCTCGCGATCGAGAACTACGCGCTGCTGCGCCGCCTGTGGACCGAGGACGTCGTGGACTGGGAGGGCAAGTTCCGCACCCCGCTGCAGGGCTTCACCTCGACCCCGCGGCCGCTGGACGGCGTGCCGCCGTTCGTGTGGCACGGGTCGATCCGCAGCCCCGAGATCGCCGAGCAGGCCGCCTACTACGGCGACGGGTTCTTCCACAACAACATCTTCTGGCCCATCAGCCACACGAAGCAGATGGTGCAGTTCTACCGCCAGCGCTGGGAGCACCACGGCCACGGCCCTGCGGACACCGCGATCGTCGGGCTCGGCGGCCAGGTGTTCATGCGCAAGGACTCCCAGAAGGCGTGGGACGAGTTCCGGCCCTACTTCGACAACGCGCCCGTGTACGGGCACGGCCCGTCGATGGAGGACTTCACGCGCGAGACGCCGCTCACCGTCGGCTCCCCGCAGCAGGTCATCGACCGGTACGCCGCGATGCGCGAGCACGTGGGCGACTACCAGCGCCAGCTGTTCCTCATGGACCACGCCGGCCTGCCGCTCAAGACGGTGCTCGAGCAGATCGACCTCCTCGCGGGCGAGGTCGTGCCCGTGCTCCGCAAGGAGATGGAGGCCGCGCGCCCCGCGCACGTGCCGGCGAACCCGCCGAGCCACGCCGAGCGCGTCGCCGCCGCCAGGGCCTCCGGGACCGAGGGCGCCGCGCACGTCGGCGGCACCGAGGACCGCTGGACCGGGCGCACCGCCGAGGACGACCAGGAGCCGGCGAAGGCCGGCGCCGCGTTCGGCCTGTAGCCGGACCTCGCGGCCGCGCCCACCCGGGCGCACGAGCCGCACGACCACCCGCCCGACGGCGTACGGTCGACAGGTGCCCCGCGCACCCGGGCGACCGGCCGCCGTCGGGCGACCGCACCACCCGGCCCGGTGACGGGCCGCACCCGCACCGCACGCCAGACCTCAGGAGCACCGCATGACCGCCAGCACCCCCGCCCCGGACCGCCGCCTCGTCGTGGTGTCCGCCGGGCTGTCCAAGCCGTCCTCCACGCGCCTGCTCGCCGACCGGCTCGGCGAGGCCACGGTGCGCGAGCTGCAGGGTCTCGGCGTGAGCGCCGAGGTCGAGACCGTCGAGCTGCGCGACCACGCGCACGCCGTCGTGGACGCCATGCTCACCGGGTTCCCCACGGGCGACCTCGCCGGGGTCCTCGAGCGCCTCACCGCCGCCGACGGGATCGTCGTGACGACCCCGCTGTTCACGACCACGTACTCCGGGCTGCTCAAGTCGTTCGTCGACGTCCTCGACAAGGACTCGCTCACCGGCACGCCCGTCCTGCTCGGCGCGACCGGCGGCACCGCCCGCCACTCGCTCGCGCTCGAGTACTCCCTGCGCCCGCTGTTCACCTACCTGCGGGCCGACGTCGCCACGACGTCCGTGTTCGCCGCCACCGACGACTGGGCGGCCGCCGAGGCCGACTCCGGTGGCGGTCTGCCCGCCCGGATCGCGCGCGCGGGCCGCGAGCTCGCGGAGAAGGTCGCCCTGCGCAAGAACTCCGGGCCCGCCGACCCGTTCGCCGCCACGCCCGACTTCACGGCGCTCCTCGGCGGGCTCTGACCGCCCCCACGCTGCGCGCCCCCGGCCACCGGTGCTCCCGGCCGGGGGCGCGCTCATGTCTCCCTGACCTGCGGCGACACCACCCGAGGGGTTGCTCTCCGCAGGGGTCGCGCGGCAGGATCGGGGGACCGACGACGACGGGGGAGCACCATGAGCACGAGCGCGACCGAGGACCACGCCGGGCAGCACCCGGCAGGACCCGCCCCGGAGCCCGGTGCCGAGCCCGTCGCCCCCGTCACGGTCGCGGTCCCCGTCGTGGAGACCCTCGCGGCGCACGCGCACGGAACCATCCCCGCGGTCCCGCCCCGACGGCGGACCGTCGGCGTCGTCACGATCCCCGGCCGCGCGCCCGACACGTCGCGCTTCGCCGCCGCGCCCCGCTACCCGGCCATGTTCCACGTCGCGGGCGGCCGGCTCGTGTGGGACGGCGCACGGCTGCGCCTCGTCCGCGGCGACGACACCGTGCTCGAGCCCGCCGGGCGACCCGTCGTGACCGTCACCGGCGACGGGCCCACCGTCGTCGTGACCTGGCGGGACGAGCACCCCGGGGCCCGGACCACCCGCGCCGTCCTCCTCGACGGGTCGTCCGCCCGGTTCGCACGCTTCGCCCGCTCGCTCGCCGACACGCGCCCCGGGAGCATCGTCGTCGACGACCGGACCGTGCCCTCGCCGCGCGTACCGCGCCTGCACCCCGGCCAGGCGGGCACCACCCGGCGCCCGGGCGTGTTCGCCCGCGCGCTGTGGCGCGTCGTCGGGCGCGGCGCACCCGCCGCGAGCGCCACCACGGGCGATGGGGGAGCAGCCCTCGTCGGCCGCCTCGAACGGCTCGCCGCCCTGCACCGCGCCGGCGACCTCACCGACACCGAGTTCGCGCGCGCGAAGCAGGCGCTGCTCGGCTGAGGAGTCGATCGAGGACGGGCGGGCCGTCAGCCCGAGAGCGGACCCCACCCGGTCACGTCGAGCTCCGTCATGACGGACCGGCCGTCGCGGAAGTCCCCGTACCGCGCCCACGTCACCGCGACGCGCAGCAGCACGATGCCCTCGTCGGTCAGCGAGGCGGCGAACTGCGGGAACGCCGCCGCGTACGCCGCCGCGCACCGGTCCCGGTCCGCCCCGACCGGGACGTCCGCCAGGCCCTCGCACTGCAGCGTCGTCCCGTCCGTCCCGCCCACCGTCACGGCGACGCGCGCGTCCCGGGCCAGGTTCGCCACCTTGCGCGACGTCGCGCGCGCGTCGAACACCAGCTCGCCCGCGCCCGTCGCGGCCACCGCGAGGAACGCGGCCTGGGGCCCGCCGTCGTCGCCCAACGACGCGACGACGCCCCACCCCTGCGAACGGACATAGCCGACGAACGCCTCACGATCCATGCCGCCACCGTAGCGGCCGCGCTCCCGACACGAGGCGCGACGACACGAAAACCCTGGACCACCGCAGACGCCACCTGGCACCGTCGACCCGATGGCCCACCCCCGCACCGACCTCGCCGGCACCGACCAGGAACGCCTCTGGGACGCCGGCGCCGCCGCCCGGTACGACACCCCCGGCGAGGGCATGTTCGCCCCCGACGTCCTCGACCCCGCCGTCGACCGGCTCGCAGGCGCTCGCAGGCCGGGGGAGCGCCGTCGAGCTCGCCGTCGGCACCGGCCGCGTCGCGATCCCGCTCGCCGCACGCGGCGTGCCCGTCACCGGCATCGAGATCTCCCGGCACATGGTCGCCCGGCTGCGTGAGAAGGCCGACGAGACGACCCTGCCCGTCGTCGTCGGCGACATGGCCACCGCCCGGGTGCCGGGGGAGCACGCGCTCGTCTACCTCGTGGACAACACGATCTCGAACCTGCTCACCCAGGAAGCCCAGGTCGAGTGCTTCCGCAACGCCGCCCGCCACCTCGCCCCCGGGGGCCGGTTCGTCGTCGAGCTCTGGGTCCCCGAGCTGCGCGCCCTCCCGCCCGGGCGCACCGCGACCGTCTGGCACGACGAGCCCTGCTACCTCGGCGTCGACACCTACGACGTCCTCCACCAGCGCGTCGTGTCCCACCACGTCCGGTTCGACGACGACGGCAGCGCCACGGTAGGACGCTCGCCCCACCGGTACGTCTGGCCCGCCGAGCTCGACCTCATGGCCCGCCTCGCCGGGCTCGAGCCCGAGACCCGGCACGCCGGATGGGCAGGGGAGCCGTTCACGGCCGAGTCCCGCTCCCACGTGTCCGTGTACCGCCGCCCCACCACAGACGTCGCATCGACCGGCGGGGAGCCGTCGTACCCGGAGGACCGCGTCGTCGACGGCGGACGATAGACCTCCTCACGCACCCCAGGACGCCTCCACCGCCTCCAGGTCCCGCACCGCGAAGCGGTGGTGCTCCCACTCCTCCTCCAGGATCACGTGCAGGCACGACAACGTCGTCTCCGGATACTCCGGCGACCACGGGTTGCGCCGCACCACCACCAGCTCCTCCGGCGTCACGCCCGCCAGGAACTCCCGCACCATCGCCACCCGACCCGCACGCGCCTCCAGCACCTCCCCGTAGGGCGGCGTCCCCGTCACGAACAACGACAGGTCCAGCCCGTCCTCCGCCGCCTGCGGTCCCGCCAGACCCAACGGGTGGAACGGCTGCGCGATCCCCAGCACCGCCCGCCCCAACCACGCGTCCGTCGCCAGCACCAGGTGCCGCACCGTCTGCGCGAACGACCACTCACCGTCCACCGACACGTCCACGGCGCTCGCGGGCAGCGCCGCCACCCGGTCCAGCGTCACGGCCCACGTCGACTCCAGCGCCGACCACGCCACGCGCAGCCCCGCCGGGTCGCCGGCACGGCGCAGCTCCCGGCCCGGGAACCGGCGGTCCAGCTCCGCCTCCACGAAGCCCGTCACGTCCACCCCGTTCACCCGGAACGACGCGTCGCCGTCCGCGAGCCAGGGCGCGTCGATGTCGACACCCTCCACCTGCACGCCCCGCATCACCGCACCAGACAGATCGGACTCCACGAACCGCGCACCGCGCAGGTCCGCACCGTCGAACCTCGCGCCGCGCAGGTCGTCAGAGCGGGTGAACCGGGCCATGAACGCCTCCTCGGGAGCCACCCGCCCGCAGCAGCCGACCAGCCCGGGGGAGCGGCCTCCGAGCGGCGACAGCGCCGCACCAGGGCACCCGGGCGGGGGAGAGGCGTGCACCTCGTCGACGGTCACGACGAGCGGGGACGACGAACGCACCGTACGCCTCTCCACCCACGCCCACCAGAGGGGGGACGCGACCCCGCAACCCCACCGCTCTCATGGACAACGGCCACCACCAGGGTGGTCGGCAGGCGTCGACCTGCGGGAGCATCGGACCATGCCGATCCTGCCCACCGCACGCGACCCGCGACTCGTCACCGTCCGCCGCGGCGGCACCCTCACCGACGACCACCACCGCCAGCTCGCCCAGTGGGCCGTCGACTGCACCGAGCACGTCCTGCCGATCTTCGAGCACGCCCGGCCCGACGACACCCGACCCCGCGACGCCCTCGACGTCGCCCGCGCCTGGATCCGCGGCGACGTCCCCATGAAGACCGCCCACAGCACCGCGTTCGTCGCCAACGCCGCCGGCCGCGACCAGCCCGCACCCGTCAAGTTCGCGGCGCTCGCGGCCGGGCAGGCCGTCGCGGTCGCGCACGTCGCGGCGCACGACCTCGGCGCCGCGGCCTACGCGATCCGGGCTGCCGCCGCGGACGCCGCCGCCCGGGGCGAGGACCCGGAGGCCGCACGGCTCGCGGAGCGGGACTGGCAGCGCGAGCGCATCCCGGCGGAGCTGCGCGAGCTCGTGCTCGACGACCAGCGGCGGCGCAGCGCGATCTGCTGGGACGTGTTCGACGACTAAGACCGGACCGGTCGGCGGACGAGACCGGAGCGGTCGTCGCGGGGGACTCAGCGCAGGAGGTCGTCGTAGGAGACGAGGGGAACCCGGCCGTCCGCGGCGGCCGCGACGCGCTCGTCGCCGGCGACGAGGACGTCGGCCTGCAGCACGGCCACGGCGACGTACTCGGTCAGCGCCGTGTCGTCCGCGTCGAGCTCGCGCGCGATCCGCCACGCCGTGGCCCGCGAGACGCGGTCGCCGAGCAGGCGGATCTTCAGCGTGGCGAGGCCCTCCAGGCGTGCGCGTGCCGTCGTCTCGTCGAGCACGCCGCGGCGCACGTCGCGGTAGAGCATCGACAGCGCGTGGCTGCGCAGCACGACGGGGCCGACGAGCGGGCGCCGCGCACCGAGGCCGACGTCGTCGCGCACCAGGCGCAGCGCCGTGACGGCGTCGATCGCGCACCGGGTCGTCGGAGCGACGCCTGAGGAATCCATAGGTCTCAGTAGACACCCGGCCCTACCGGCGCGGGTACGGTCGGGCTCGTGGACGGTGGTGGGGACGGCAGCGGGTGGCTCGTGCTCGGTGGCGGCATCATCGTCCTGGCCCTCCTGATCGGCTGGTACGCAGCCCGGGCGTCACGTCTCGACATCCGTCGGCAGACCGAGAAGGGCGACCCTCTCGACCACCGTGACGACCACTACGCGCCGTAGGTCGGCTCGACCGGTGGCGGTGGGGTGGTCTCGCCGGTGAACGTCAGCAGCAGGTAGATGACCAGGGCGACGGCGAGGATGACGGTAACGACCTTGCCCACGTGCCTGGGGCGTGTGATGAGGAGCCCGACGACGGTGGGCGCGACCAGCATCACGATCGACTCTGCATACCCCTGAGCTGCCGTGTGGTCGCACGTGTCAGGGATCGGCCCCGACTCCCGACAGGTGCCGTTCTGGAAGTCCTTCGCGACGCCGAACGAGAGCGCGGCCGGGACGAACAGCGCGACGGTGCCGAGGACGGCCACGAACAGGCCGAGCAGCGCACGCCACCACGGGACCGACCGCGGTGCCTGTGGGATTCCTGCCTGCGAGCTCACGGATGAAGTATCCCGGGTGCGATGACTGCACTGAACGGTGGCTCCCGAGAATCGTCCGTCAGCGCGAAGCCTTGGTGAGCTACGGACACCTGCACCGACAGGGCGCCGATAATGTACATTATGTCATCGCGAGGTCGGACGAGTCGCTCCGACGCATCACGGAGGGCCCGCGCACACTCCCCTTCGTCATGAGCACGACGACGTACGCACCCCGGCTCGGCATGCGCCGCCCGGGCGCACCGAGCACGGACCGACGCGCCGGCCGGCGGCCGCTCGCAGGTCTGGTGGCGCTCGCGCCGTCCCGGGCGTCGTCAGGAACCGCCTCCAGGACGTTCGCGGCGACGTCGCCGTTCACCGGGCTCGCACCGGACGGCCGTCGTCCGCGACGCCTCGTCACGGCGACGCTGGTGACGCTGGCCTGGGTCCCGGCCCTCGTCCTGACTCTCGTGGCGTTCGTGCTCGTCGGTGCCGCCGCCGGCGCGGCGACCGTCGCCGTGTGGGTCTGGCGCTCGGTGTCCCCCGCGCGGGCGCCGCGGTCCGGGCCCGACGACGTCGACGCGCCACGGGACGAGCTCGAGCCGTCGATCGCGCCAGGCGTCCGAGCGCCTCGACGACGTCTGGTGCGCGACCGCACGCTGGGCTACGATGCCTAGAATCGGACATACGACGCAAACCATTGTGTTTAGGTCAACAGCATGGTGACGCGGCATCGCCGGCCCGGCGGGCCTCGCCAGTCCTCCGCGGTCCGGTAGCCAGCGGCGGGCACGTCGCTGCGTCCGACCGAGCCCGCGCCGGGATCGCGCCCACGCCCGGTCCCCTGCCCTCTGGCCGACCGCACCGCCTCCGGCGTCCCGACGCCCGAGCGTGTGCCAGCCTGGGCACGTGCCCGACTCCACCCGCTCCCGGACCGCCTTCCCTCCCCCGCCCCTGCCCGACGTCGTCGGCGCGCGCGAGCGCACGGTGCACGTCGTGACCCATCCCGAGGCGACGCACCACGTCGCGGGCCTGGTCGGCGGCGTCCACGACTCCGACCTCACCGCGCGCGGCGCACGGCAGGCGGCCCTGGTCGCCGCGGCGCTGCGTGCCCGGATCCCGCACGACGCCGCCGTCGACGTCGTCACGTCCGACCTCCTGCGCACGCGCCGCACCGCGACCGCGATCGGCGAGGCGCTCGGCGTCGTGCCGTCGCCGGACGCGCGGCTGCGCGAGGCGTCCTACGGCGACGCCGGCGGGCGGCCACAGTCCTGGCTCGACGCCCGGTTCGTGCCGCCGCCGGCCGTGGGCGACCGCCTGCGGCACGACCTGGGCATCGTCGGCGCGGAGACGAGGCTCGAGGTCGCGCTGCGCGTGTACGCGGCGACCACGGATCTGCTCCGTCGCGCCGCGGACCACCAGGTGGTGGTCACGCACGGGTTCGCGGCCACGTTCGTCGTCGCGGCGTGGATCGGGATGCCGGTCGAGGCCGCCGGGCACGTCGCGTTCCCGGTCGCCTCCGGGAGCATCACGACCCTGCGCGAGGACGGGTTCTTCCACAACCGTGCCGTGCTGAACGTCGGGGACGTCGCGCACCTCGACGAGGGGCACTGAGCCGTCGACCCCGCGGTTCCGGCGTCGGTGCAGGTCAGGGCGCCGCCCGGCCGCGTCGTTGTCGGTGGCACAACCTAGGCTGGCCGCGACCGCACCCCGAAGGAGGCTCGCTCATGGTCGCCCCGCCCCGCCTCGAGCGGATCACCGTCGCCGAGGCGGCCGACCGCTACCTCGCGTCCGTGGCCGCGCAGACCCTCCGGGGCGTCCTGTCGCCGACGACGCGCCGCAGCTACGAGCGGGACGTGGCCGAGTTCGCGCGGCTCGCCGGCCCGACCCGGGTGCTGGACGACGTCGCCGGCGAGGACGTCGACGACGTCCTCCTGCGTTACCAGACGACGCCCGACGGCCGGTACGCGGACGCGTCGCGCAAGCCGGGGAGCTCGGGCCGCTCCGCCGCGACGGTCAACCGGTTCCGCCAGTCCGTCACCCGCTTCTTCTCCCACGCGGCGCGCGAGGGGTGGGTCCAGGCCGACCCGATGCAGTGGGCCTCTCCCCCGGCCCGCGTGCGCGACGGCCTGCGCGTCGCGCGCACCGCGTTGTCCGCGGGGTCGGCGGCGTCGCTGCTCGAGGTCTCCGCCGCCCGGGCCCCAGGAGACCCGGCCGCGGCGGCGCGCCGCGACCAGGACCTCCAGCTGCGCGACCGACTCGTCGTCGCACTCCTGCTCGTCCTCGGCCCCCGCGTCTCCGAGCTCGAGCGCGCGAACCTCGACGACTTCTCCCGCGAGCCCGACCAGACGCGCTGGCGCATCCAGGGCAAGGGCGGGCACGTCCGCACCGTGACGCTCTCTCCCCCGCTCGCCGCGGCGCTCGAGGAGTACCTGGAGCGCCTGCGCCCCGCACTGCTCGCCCGCCGCCCGGACGACCCGGACGCGCGGCGCGCGCTCCTGCTGTCCTGGCGGGGCCGCCGCATCGACGCGCAGGCCGTCCGCGGCCTCCTGCGACGCTGCGTCGCGCGCATGCCCGCGCAGTACCGGCGCGAGGCGACGCCGCACGCCCTGCGCCACACGACCGCGACCCTCCTCGCCGCCGAGGGGTGGGACGTCAAGGTCGTCGCCGAGCTCCTCGGGCACGCGTCCATCGCGACCACCGGCGTGTACCTCGACCGGATCGAGGGCGAGCTCGCCGCGGCGATCCGTGCCCACCCCCTCTCGGCCGCGCTCGAGCCCGCCGAGACCTGACGCCAGGCCCGGCGGGGCGCGTAGCGTCACCGGTATGACCTCGCTCCACCGGGTGGAGCTCGTCCCGGACGACGAGCCCGCGCCGGCCGGGCGCGGCGCACCCGCGGAGGGGGCCCACGGGCCCGCGGCACCGGCCCGACGACGTGCGCTGCTCCTGCGCGTCGTCGCGCCGCTCGTCCTCCTCGTCCTCGCCCTCGTCGCCGTCGGGACGTGGCGCACGACCACGGCCGAGCGGGAACGCCTGGCCCGGCCCGGCGCCGTCGCCTCCCTCGCGGTGGCGCCGGCGCCCGACTGGGAGACGGACGCCGCCGCGCCCCGGCTGTCCGTGGTCGGTGACGGCGACGACGCGGCCCTCGCCGTGGTCACCGGCGCGGGCGTGGAGGCGTACGACGTCGGGTCCGGTGCGCGGCGCTGGCGGGCGCTCGACCCGACGGCCTGGTGCGGGCCTGCCGCCGACGAGACGTCGGCCCCGGCTCCCCACCCGGCCGTCATCACGTGCCTGACCGGCCCCGCCCTCGCACCCGTCGCGCACGTCCTCGGCCCGGGAGGACCGACGACGGACCCGGTCCCCCTCGGCGACGAGCTCGGGCGCGCGGTCCCCGCCCCCGGCGCGACCGTGCTGCGCTGGTCGCGCACCGGCGGCGTCGTCCACCTCGCGCTTCAGGACGCCCGCACCGCAGGCGTGCGCTGGCAGCAGGAGGTCCGGCCCGACGACGCGGAGCGCACCGCGATGTGCCGGCCCCAGGTCGCCGGCCAGGCCGCCGTCGCCGTCGAGGACGGCCTGCTCGTCGTGCGCGGCTGCCGCCTCAGCGCGGTCCTGACCCTCGCCGGGACCCGGCTGGACGCCGCCGGCGACGCGATCACGACGACCGTCACGCCCCGCGCCGACGGCACGTTCTGGCGCACGACCGCCCGGCCCCCGGACCGCACCGGGTCCACCCAGCTCCTCGCTCCCGACGGGACGGTCCGCGTCGCCGTCTCCGGACGGCTGCTCGTGCCGCTCGCCGGACCGGGCCGCGACGCGACCACCTGGCTCGTCACGACCCCGGGCGGGGTGCGCGCGCTCGCGTCCCCGCCCGGCGGCGTGGCTCGCGCCCCGCGCGAGCTGTGGCGCGCCGACGTGCCCGTCGTGCAGGCCGTGGCGCTCGCGGACGACCGCGCGGTCCTCGCCACCGGCGGCACGCTCGTCGCCCTGGACGCCCGCACGGGCGAGCGGGTGTGGTCGTGGTCGGGGTCCACCCCGGGAACGTCCGCGGGCGAGCCCGGCGTCGGGCCGGACCTCGCGGGCGGCGTGACGGCCGCGTTCACCGACGGCGCGACGCTCGCCGTGGTCGTGCCCGACCCGGACTCCTCGCGGCGCTCGCTCCTGGTCGGCCTGTCGCTCCACGACGGCGGGGTGCGCTGGCAGGCCGGGTACGACGCGGACCCGCACGGGTTCGCCGCGGTGACGGGGCGGGTCGTGCACGTGGACCCGGGCACGTCGCGCGTCGTCGTGCTCGGGTGAGGTGCCCGCGCGAGGTCCGCGTGCGAGCGCGCGGCGTCGGGGTGAGCCTGACGGGAGACCGGCCGCGCCCCGATGCGGCCGGGCCGAGACGAGGGAGGACGCCGTGCCGAAGCGCGACCCGGGACCCAGCGTGAAGGACCCCGAGCTGTACGAGAAGCTGCGGGACGAGGGCGACTCGAAGGAGAAGGCGGCGCGCATCGCGAACGCCGCGGCGGGCTCGTCCCGCCGGAGCGTCGGCCGCAAGGGCGGCAAGGCCGGCGACTACGACGACTGGACGGTCGAGAAGCTGCGCAAGCGTGCCGCGGAGATCGACATCGAGGGCCGCTCCTCGATGCGCAAGGCCGAGCTGATCAAGGCCCTGCGCTCCCACTGACCGGACGCTCGTCGACCCCGGCGGCGGTGGGGGTGCGAGATCTCACCCGCGGCGCGCACGCCCTCGGGTCGCGCCGGGAGGCGCGCCCGCTACGGTGAGTCCGTGCACCTGTCCGCCGACTCCGCCCTGCGCACCGCCCGCCGTCTGCTCTCCCGTGCGCTCGTGGTCGCCGTCGCGGCGCCCGTCACGGTGGCAGGCGTGCTCGTCACCGCCGACGCGATCCGCAAGCGTCGCAACACGACCGAGGCGTCGTTCCCCCGCTCCTCCCCCGCCGACGTGGAGGTCGCGGGCACCACGACCACGGTCTTCACGTACGGCGAGGACGTGTACCGGGAGATGCTCGGGGCGATCCGCGGGGCGCGGCGCCGCATCCTGCTGGAGACGTACATCTGGAAGGCCGACGCGCTCGGCGAGGAGTTCAAGCAGGCGCTGGTCGAGGCGAGCGACCGCGGCGTCGAGGTGTTCGTCGTCTACGACGGGTTCGCCAACCTCGTCGTCCCGCAGTCGTTCTTCGACCTGCCGGAGCCGATCCACGTGATCCGCTACCCGGTGTTCCGCCCGGGCGTGCTCATGCTCAACGTGCGCAAGTCGGGCCGGGACCACCGCAAGATCCTCGTGGTCGACGACGAGATCGCGTTCGTCGGCGGGTACAACCTCGGCGCCCTGTACGCGACGCAGTGGCGGGACACGCACGTGCGCCTCGTGGGGCCGAGCGCGTGGGAGCTGCGCAACGCGTTCGTCGACTTCTGGAACGCGAACCGCAAGCCCGGCCAGCCGCTCCTCGCGGACCCGGGGTCGGTGCACTGGGAGCCGCGCCTGCGCGCGGCGCGCAACGCACCCGCGCACCTCGTCTTCCCGATCCGCGGCATCTACCTCGACGCGATCGACCGCGCGAGCTCGCACGTCTACATCACGCAGGCGTACTTCATCCCGGACCGGGAGATCCTCGCGGCGCTCCTCGCCGCCGCTGCCCGCGGGGTCGACGTCCGCGTGCTGGTGCCCGAGCGCTCCAACCACGTGCTCGCCGACTGGCTCTCGCGCGGCCTGTACACGGCGCTGCTCAAGGGCGGGGTGCGCATCCACCTGTACCGGGACGCGATGGTGCACGCGAAGACGGCGACGATCGACGGCGCGTGGACGACGATCGGGACGGCGAACATCGACCGGCTCTCCCTGACGGGCAACTACGAGGTGAACCTCGAGATCACCGACCCCGGGGTGGCCGAGCAGATGGAGAAGGTGTTCGAGGTCGACCTGTCGAACTCGCGCGAGCTGACGCTCGCCGAGTGGGACTCCCGCTCGGTGGCGGCGAAGCTCAGCGAGGTCGTCCTGACGCCCCTGCGTCCGCTGCTCTGACGCGCGGGCCCGCACGGGTCACGAGTCCCGACCGGGCCCGGCGCGGGACCAGCGTCGCGTCAGTCGCAGTAGTGGGGAGCCTCGCCGCAGACGACGCCCTGCACCATGAGGACGAAGAACACCACGACGGCGGCGACGACCGCGAGGGCGAGGAGCACGCCCAGCACGATCGCGACGATCGCCCCGGGGTGCATCGTGCGAGGGCCGCCCGCGCCCGCGGGACGGTCCCGGACGTGCGGCGTCCACGCGCGCCCGTCGAACCACCGCTCGGCTCGCACGCCCCACGGGTCCGGGTACCAGCCTGGCACCGGGGGGCCGCTCACCGGCCGGTCTCCGCGCGGGCGACGTCGGCCGCCTCCTCCTCGGGGCGCGGGGGCACCGTCTCGTCGGCCTCGAGCAGGGTCACCTCCCCGTACTCGGGGTGCTCGTCGCGCAGGGCCCGCGCCGCGGCGTCCGCGGTCCCGTCCTGGCTCCCCGCGGCGACGTCGAGCGCCTCGCCGGGCGCGAGGGGCCGGTACGCGTAGGTCCCGCCGGTGCGCTGCTCGCCGAGCAGACGGTCGACGAGGCCGTGCCCGGCCGCCGAGAGCAGGGCGTCGTGGATCGGGACGACGACGCGCGGGTCGAGCCCGCGCACGAAGTCGATCGTCTCGGCGAGCTTGAGCCACGGCGCGGCCACCGGTGCGAGGAGCACGTCGAGCCGCCTTCCCCCGAGCGCGGCGTCGTCGGGCGCGTCGAACGAGTCGCCCGGGTGCAGGAGCGTCGCGCCGTCCCCGCGGACGAGGTACGTCACGTTCGCGATCCGGGGCACGTCACGGTGGATCACCGCGTGCTGCCCGCCGCCGACCACGACCTCCAGCCCGCCGAGGTCCAGCCCGTCACCCGGCACGACCACGCGCACGCGCGCCGACGCGCCCTCCGGCAGCGACGTCCGCAGTGCGGCGACGACCGCCTCGGGCGCCCACACCACGAGCCCGGGCCGCGCGGCGAGGGCGGCGCCGAGCGCGGCCGCGTCGACGTGGTCCGGGTGCTGGTGGGTGACGAGCACCGTGTCGGCGTCGCGCAGCGCTGTCGCGGCGTCGCTGAACGTGCCCGGGTCGATCACGACGACCTGCCCGCCGTGGCGCACCGACACGCACGCGTGGCCGTGGAACGTGACTCGCATGGATCCTCCTCAGCTCACCCTGCCCGGCGCGACGGCCGTCGCCTCAGGCTGCCACCCCGATCACGAGAGCGCCCACCGCTCAGCCCACGACGAGGACCAGGTCGCCGCCCTCGAGCTGCTGCACCGCCCCGATCGCGACGCGCTGGACCGTGCCCGCGACCGGCGTCGTGATCGCGGCCTCCATCTTCATCGCCTCGACCGTGGCGACCGTCTGCCCCGCCTCGACGACGTCACCGGCCACGACGACCGGCGTCACCGCGCCCGCGAACGGCGCCGCGACCTGCCCGGCCTGCGACGGGTCCGCCTTCTCCGCCGTGCGCGCGTCGACGTCGACCGCACGGTCGCGCACCTGGATCGGGCGCAGCTGACCGTTGAGGGTGAACATCACCGTGCGCATGCCCCGCTCGTCGGGCGTCCCGATCGCCTCGAGCCCCACCAGCAGGCGCACGCCCTTGCCGAGCGCGACCGCGACCTCCTGGCCGGGCTCGAGCCCGTACAGGTACGTGGGGGTGTCGAGCACGGACACGTCGCCGTACGCCAGGCGCACCTGCTCGAACTCCTTGGTCGGGCCCGCGAACAGCAGGTGGTTCAGCCGCCGGCGCCGCACCTCCCCGGCCTGCGCGAGCTCGGCCTCGTCCTCCGACGAGAGCGGGGTCACGCCGCCGCGCGCGGCACGTCCGGCGAGCGCGCGCGAGCGGAACGGCTCCGGCCAGCCCCCGGGCGGGTCGCCGAGCTCGCCGCCGAGGAACCCGATCACCGAGTCCGGGATGTCGAACGCCTGCGGGTCGGCCGCGAACTCCGCCGGGTCCGCGCCCGCCGCAACGAGGTGCAGCGCGAGGTCGCCCACGACCTTCGACGACGGCGTCACCTTCACCAGGCGCCCCAGGATGCGGTCCGCCGCGGCGTACATCGCCTCGATCTGCTCGAACTTGTCCCCCAGGCCCAGCGCGATCGCCTGCTGGCGCAGGTTCGACAGCTGCCCGCCCGGGATCTCGTGCTCGTACACGCGCCCCGTCGGCCCGGGCAGCCCCGACTCGAACGGCGCGTAGACGCGACGCACCGCCTCCCAGTACGGCTCCAGGTCCGCGACGGCGGCCAGCGACAGGCCCGTGTCCCGTTCGGTGTGCTCCAGGCCCGCGACGAGCGCCGACAGCGACGGCTGGCTCGTCGTGCCCGCCATGGCGGCGCTCGCGGCGTCCACCGCGTCCACGCCCGCGGCCGCCGCAGCGAGCAGCGTGGCCATCTGACCGCCGGACGTGTCGTGCGTGTGCAGGTGCACCGGCAGGTCGAAGCGCTCGCGCAGCGCGGTCACGAGGCGCGTCGCCGCCGCGGGGCGCAGCAGCCCCGCCATGTCCTTGATCGCGAGCACGTGCGCGCCGGCGTCGACGATGCGGTCCGCGAGGCGCAGGTAGTAGTCGAGCGTGTACAGGTCCTCGGCCGGGTCCAGCAGGTTGCCCGTGTAGCACAGCGCGACCTCCGCGACGGTCGTGCCCGTGGCGCGCACCGCCTCGATCGCGGGCCGCATCTGGTCGACGTCGTTGAGCGCGTCGAAGATGCGGAACACGTCGATGCCCGTCGCCGCGGCCTCCGCGACGAACGCCTCGGTGACGCGCGTCGGGTACGGCGTGTACCCGACCGTGTTGCGGCCGCGCAGGAGCATCTGGATCGCGAGGTTCGGCATCGCCTCGCGCAGCGTCGCGAGCCGCTCCCACGGGTCCTCGCCGAGGAACCGCAGCGCGACGTCGTACGTCGCCCCGCCCCACGCCTCGACCGACCACAGCTGCGGCGTCGCCCGCGCCACGTACGGCGCGACGGCGGCCAGGTCGTGCGTGCGCACGCGCGTCGCGAGCAGGGACTGGTGGGCGTCGCGGAACGTGGTGTCCGTGACCCGCAGCCGCTGCTCGCCCCGCAGGGCGCGCGCGAAGCCCTCGGGGCCCAGCTCGAGGAGCTGCTGGCGCGTCCCGGGCGGCGGCGCGACCGACAGGTCGACCGCGGGCAGCTTCGTCGCGGGGTCGGTCGTGCGCCGCGGCTCGCCGTGCGGGCGGTTGACCGTGGTGTCCCCCACGTACGCGAGCAGGCGCGTGCCACGGTCGGCGCTCTCGCGCGCGGCCAGCAGCTCGGGCCGCTCGTCGATGAACGACGTCGCGACGTTGCCCGCGACGAACTCCGGGTCCGCGAGCACGGCCTGCAGGAACGGGATGTTGGTGCGGATGCCGCGGATGCGGAACTCGGCGAGGGCCCGCCGCGCGCGCCCCACCGCCGTCGGGAAGTCACGGCCGCGGCACGTCAGCTTGACGAGCATCGAGTCGAAGTGGCCCGACACGACGGACCCGGCCGTCGCCGTTGCGCCGTCGAGCCGCACCCCCGCCCCGCCCGGGGAGCGGTAGGCGATGATGCGGCCCGTGTCGGGACGAAACCCGTTCGCCGGGTCCTCCGTCGTGATGCGGGTCTGCAGGGCGGCGCCGTTGACGCGCACGTCCTCCTGCCGGATGCCCAGGTCCTCCAGCGTCTCCCCCGACGCGATGCGCATCTGCGCCGAGACGAGATCGACGTCGGTGACCTCCTCGGTCACGGTGTGCTCTACCTGGATGCGCGGGTTCATCTCGATGAACACGTGCTGCCCGGCGCGCTCCCCCACGGTGTCCACGAGGAACTCGACCGTGCCCGCGTTCTGGTACCCGATGTGCCGGGCGAACTTCACCGCGTCCGCGCACAGCGCGTCTCGGACCGCCGGGTCGAGGTTGGGCGCCGGCGCGATCTCGACGACCTTCTGGTGCCGGCGCTGCAGCGAGCAGTCCCGCTCGTACAGGTGCACGACGTTCCCCGCGCCGTCGGCGAGGATCTGCACCTCGATGTGCCGCGCGCGCAGCACCGCCTGCTCCAGGAACACCGTCGGGTCCCCGAACGCGCCGTCGGCCTCGCGCATCGCGGCCGCCAGCGACTCGGGCAGGTCCTCCCGCGTGTCCACGCGGCGCATCCCGCGACCGCCGCCCCCGGCGACGGCCTTGACGAACACGGGGAACCCGATCGCGTCCGCCGCCGCGACGAGCTCGTCGACGTCCGACGACGGCTCGCTCGACGCGAGCACCGGCAGCCCCGCCTCGCGCGCGGCCTTGAGCGCGCGCACCTTGTTGCCCGCGAGCTCGAGCACCTCCGGCGGCGGACCGACGAACGTCAGCCCGGCATCCGCGCACGCGCGCGCCAGGTCGGGGTTCTCCGAGAGGAACCCGTACCCCGGGTAGACGGCGTCCGCGCCCGCCTCCCGCGCCACGCGCACGATCTCCTCGATGTCGAGGTACGCACGCACCGGGTGACCGGGCTCCCCGATGAGGTACGCCTCGTCGGCCTTGAGCCGGTGCTCGGAGTTGCGGTCCTCCTGCGGGAACACCGCGACGGTGCGGGCCCCCAGCTCGTAGGCGGCGCGGAACGCCCTGACGGCGATCTCCGCGCGGTTGGCGACCAGGACCTTCGAGAACACCGGCACTCCATCCGTCGACCGTGCGGCGCTGCCGGGGAGAGCGTGACGCGCCGCGTACCGGGCGATCCTCCCACGGCCCCACGGGGCAGGCCGTCGCACCGGCTGTGACGTGCTCCACAGCCGGGCGTCACGACGTCCGGCCTCGGCGGGCCCGGTGTTCCCCGCCCGCCTCAGGAGCCGGCGGCGCTCGCGGTCGTCAGCCGGCGGAGCGGGCCCGACGGCGCTGCGCGAGCTCGTCCTGCGGGCTCGCCGTCGTGTCGTCCTCGTCGTCGAGCGACTCGGTGGGCAGCTCGGCGAGCGTGCCCTCGACCTCGCGCCACACGCGCCCGACCGCGATGCCGAAGACGCCCTGACCACCCTGGACGAGGTCCACGACCTCGTCGGGGGACGTGCACTCGTACACGCTCGCCCCGTCGCTCATGAGGGTGATCTGCGCGAGGTCGTCGACGCCGCGCTCGCGCAGGTGCTCGACCGCCGTGCGGATCTGCTGCAGCGAGACCCCGGTGTCCAGGAGCCGCTTGACGACCTTGAGGACGAGGATGTCCCGGAAGCTGTACAGGCGGTGGGAGCCCGACCCCGAGGCGGGTCGCACGGTGGGCTCGACCAGCCCGGTGCGGGCCCAGTAGTCGAGCTGGCGGTAGGTGATGCCTGCGGCGCGGCACGCGGTCGGGCCGCGGTAGCCGGTCGTGGTGTCCTGCTCGGTGATGTCCTCCCCGAAGAGGAGGCCCTGCGCACCGTGGGGAACTGCCGCGCCGGCACCGACGCTCGCCTCACCGCTGCTGTTCACTGTCGCCTCCTGGGGTGATGTCCACGACCACGCTATGGGCGCCGTCGGGGGTCGTCAACGACCGACGACCCGAGCGTGCGGGCGTGTCGCGCCCGCACGTCCGGCGGTCCGGCCGCCCAACCCTCGACCTGAGGTCGAACGTCTGCCTTGTCCGTTGTGTCCGGAGGGCTGGTCCTCGCCCGACGGTCGGCCCGTCCCGCGCGGACCGCCCTCTACTCGTCCACCGAGAAGTCCTCCGGCTGGACGTGGTCCAGGAAGTCGCGGAACTTCTCGACCTCCTCCTGCTGCGCGACGTCGACGACCTCGACCCCCGCCGTCGCGACGACCTCCGCCGAGCACAGCACCGGGCTCCCGGTGCGCACCGCGACGGCGATGGCGTCCGAGGCGCGCGAGTCGAGCCGGACCCCGTTGCTCAGGACCAGCTCGGCGAAGAAGATGCCGCCGTCGAGCGCGACGATCTCCGCCCGCTCCAGGCGCACCCCGACGGCGTCGAGGAGGTCCCGCAGCAGGTCGTGGGTCATGGGCCGCGGTGTCGGCAGGCCTGCCTGCGCCATGGCGATCGCGCTCGCCTCCCGTGGTCCGATGACGATCGGCACGACGAGCTCGGACGCGTCGTCGAGCAGCAGCACCACGATCTCCTGGTCGCGCTGCTGCTGACGGACCCCCAGCACCTCGACGGGGACCATCGGGACGTCGTCGCTCACCACTCCACGGTACGTCGCCCACCGGCATCCGGCAGGGGTTGGGGCCCGTCTCGTCCGGGTGCCTCGCGGGACCGGGGAACCGGTGCGACGGTCAGCGCGTGAGGTCGTCGATCCCCTGGCGCACGAACACCGTGTGCAGCTGCGCGCACAGCTCCCCGACCTCCGAGGCCACAGTGCCGGCGTGGGCGCGGGCGGACGCGCTCTGCTGCCCGCGCCACGGGGAGACGACCTGGTGCACGAGGCTCACGTGCCGGTCGGCGGCGGTGCGCAGGGAGCGCAGGTGCCGCGGCTCGATGCCGTACTCCGACAGGCCGGCGGCCAGCACGACCACGTCGAGCGAGCGCGCGTCGAGCTGGCCTCCGGGCGCCTGGCGCAGCACGCCGGCCTCGATGAGCCCCTCCACGAGGTCGCGCTCCACCCCCGCCGCGGACACGAGCGCGTCCACCGTGTACCGCTGGCGGACGGTCGCCGAGCCGGGTTCGCCGTCGTTCGTCGCCAGGCGCGGGGCGAGGACCTCGACTTCGGTGCCGGCGTCGAGCGCGGCGAGGCGCTCCTTGATGACCTTGAGCGGCAGGTACCGGTCGCGCTGCTCGACGAGCACGAACCGCAGCCGCTCGACGTCCGCGGGGCTGTACTGGCGGTAGCCCGACGCGGTGCGCACGGGCTCGATGAGGCCCTGCTCCTCGAGGAAGCGCAGCTTGGAGTGGCTGACGTTCGGGAACTCGGCCCGCAGCGCGCGCAGCACGTCGGAGATGCGCATGGTCGCGCGGCGCGAGATGCCCTGCGGCCACGGCTCCGTGCGGTCGGAGGGCTCGGGGACCGTGGCGTGCGCCGCGCCCGTCGAGGCGTTCACGACCGGGGGGCCGTGCCGCCCGCCGGTGCCCCCGCGTGCGGGCTGGCGTGGAACGTGAGCCGGTACTTGCCGATCTGCACCTCGTCGCCCGTCGAGAGCGCGACGGCGTCGATGCGGCTGCGGTTCACGTACGTGCCGTTGAGCGACCCGACGTCGCGCACGAGGAAGTGCTCGCCCTCGCGCACGAACTCGGCGTGCTTGCGCGAGACGGTGACGTCGTCGAGGAAGATGTCCGCGCGCTCCGACCGGCCGGCGACGGTGCGCTCGGCGTCCAGGAGGAAGCGGGACCCCTGCCCGGGACCGCGCTGCATGATGAGCAGGGCGGAGTGGCGCGGCAGGGCCGCGACCGCGGCGTGCTCCTCGGGGCTCAGGCCGCCGGGCTGCACGCCCTCCTCGATCGGGGCCTCGATCCGGCCGAAGCTGACCGTCGTGTCGCTACCCGCCCGGTTCGGCACCTCAGGACCGCCTGGGACACTCATCTCGCCTCCTCGGGGCTCACGCACGTCGTGCTCGACCTCGGAACACCGCACCGCGGGGCCGTGGCCCCGCCGCGCGGGAATCGTGCTCGAAAACTACTACACCCGCAGGTCACGCGGTGCGCGCGACCCACGGTCGTCCCAACCTACCCCGGCCTGCGGGGATGCGGGAAGCCGCGGTCACTCGTCGGCCGGGACCGGGGTGGCGTACTGCGGCGCAGCGGGCTCGACGGTCGCGGCGACCTCGACCCGGTCCTGCTGGGTGATCGTCGTGCGCGCACCGTCGGCGCGCAGCGACGCCATCGCGCCGCCGGGGATCTCGAGGGCCGTCTCGAGCGTGGACGGGTCACCGATCACGTTCCACCGGTACGGCGAGGAGATCGTCTGCCCGTCGACGACGACGCCCTCGGCAGAGTCCTCGAAGTAGCTGCTCGCCACGAGGCGGACCCCGTTGACCTCCATCGCCTCCGCGCCCGCGTTGCGCAGCTCCTCGAGCACGTTGAAGAGCGAGAACGCGTCGAGCGCCTCCGCGCCCTCGACGACCTCGATCTCGACGCCCGGGCCCTCCGCGGGGAGCCGACCGGACAGGATGCCGAGCGTCTCGGCCTGCTGCTCGGCGAGCTCGAGGGCCGCGCGCTCGCGCCCGGACCCCGACTGCAGCTCGTCGCGCGTCGACTCGAGCGAGGAGACCTGGTCCTCGAGCTCGCCGGAACGCTGCGTGACGTCGTCGAGCAGGCGCACAAGGTCGCTCTGGCGCAGGGACGAGAGCTGGTCCTCCTGCGTCTGGCTCACCTGGACCACGAGCGCGAAGCCGAGGAGCGCGCACAGGACGCCGACGACGATCTGGGACCGGGACGCGCGGGGGCGCAGCGCGCGGCCGAGCCCGCGCAGCCCCCGCGGTTCCGGCCGGGTGGGGGCGCCGTGGCGGCCCACGGCGCCGATCGTCCCGGTCGTCGCGGGCGGCTCCCCCGGCGTCGACGCGTCGGTGCTGGCGGGGCTGTCGGTGGTGCCGCCCCCGGTGGTCGTGTCGTCGTGCGGCGGGGCGGGGTGCGGTGCGTCGGCCGGTGCGTCGGCCGCGGCGAGGGGGGCGCGGTCCGGGGTCTCCGGGCCCTCGTCGCTGTTCTCCGGCGGTGCGGTGCCGGTCGGGTCGTCCTCGGGCTCCTCGCCCGTCACGGGGGTCGCGGCCGCGGAGGGCTCGCCGCGCTCGTCGTCGTCGACCGAGGAGCCGTCGCCGATCGCGTCGTCCTGGTCGGTGTCCCGGTCCGCTGCCCCGGGAGCGGCGTCGGGCTCGCGCGCGGAACCGTCGGTCGGGGCGTCGTCCTCGACGCCGGTCGCGTCCGGCGCGCCGTCGACCGCCTCGCCGGTACCCGCGTGCGCGACGGCGGGCTCTTCCGGGCCCTCGGGCTGACGCTCGGGCTCGCTGTCCGCCTCGACGGCGCCCTCGTCCGGGCCCGCGGGGGACGGCCGGGCGGTCGCGGCGTCGTCGGTGGTCCGCCGGGCGGTCGGGTCCGTGGTCTCGTGGGCGTCGTCCGGGGCGGGGTCCGGCGTCACGTCGTCGGTGGCCGCGTCACGCGGGTCCTGGGGGTCGCGGGTCACGCTCACGCCTTGAAGATGTGGCGCCGGATCGCGGCGGCGTTGGAGAAGATGCGGATGCCGAGCACGACGACGACGGCGGTGGAGAGCTGGCTCCCGACGCCGAGCTGGTCGCCGAGGAAGACGATGAGGGCGGCGACGACGACGTTCGAGAGGAACGAGACGAGGAAGACCTTGTCGTCGAACAGCCCGTCGAGCCGGGCCCGCAGGCCCCCGAACAGCGCGTCGAGCGCGGCCACGACGGCGATCGGCAGGTAGGGCTGCAGCGACACGGGCACGGTGGGTTGCAGGACGAGGCCCGCGACGATGCCCACCACCAGTCCGACGACTGCGATCATTCGACGATCTCCTGCCCTGTCTCGTGCGGTTCCGGGCCCGTCCCGGACCCGTCGGTCGTGCCGTCCGTCGTGCCGTCGGTGCTCCCGGCGGGCGTGTCGGAGTCTACGGTCGCCGCCGGGGCCTTCGCGAAGAACAGCGTGGGCGCGGGCCGGCCGGGCAGGTCGAGGCGGCTCTGCGTCGTCACGCTCGACCGGATGCCGTACTGGGTGCCCAGGATCTGCAGGTAGTCCGACGTGCCGGAGCGCAGGAGCGAGGTGCGCAGGGCGTCCGGGTCCCCGATCGCCTCGACCCGGTACGGGCCGACGAGGGGCTGCAGGTCGACGAGCACCGCGTCCCCGGCGGAGCGGATCGCCGAGAGCCCGGTGAGTCGCTGGTCGTTGATCGCGACCGCCTCCGCGCCGCCGGCCCAGAGCGCGTTGACGACGCGCTGCAGGTCGGAGTCGTGCACGAGCGAGCTCGAGTCCACGGTGTCGGAGGACAGGCCGCCGCTCGTGTCGTCGAGCGTGACGACGACGCCCTGGCCCTCGACCGCCTGTGTGCCGGTCAGCGCGCCCTCCGCCTGGAGTCCCTGCAGCACGTCGGCGCTCGCGCCGCTGAGCGCCGCGCCCTGGAGCTGCTCGATCTCCGCGGACAGCTCCGCCCCGCGGGCGGCGAGCTCCTCGGCGGCGCCCTGCCGGTCGAGGATCTCCTGCTCCAGGGTCTCGCGCGCCGCGATGACGCCCGGTTGCGGGGCGCGCAGCTCGACGGCCGCCGCCGTCGTCACGACCCCGAGCGCGACCGCGAGGGCGACGAGGACCACCGTGCCGGTGCGACCACGGTGCGGCGCCTGCCCGGCGGCTCGGCGTGCCGCGGCGTCCGCGTACCCGGGGTCGAGCGGGCGGTGCATGACCTCGTTGAGGAGCGTCATCGACGCGTCGACGGGGGCGCGGCGCGCGGCGCCGCCCGGGTCCTGACGGTTCTCGCTCACGGCGCCTCCCGCGTCGTCGTGCCGGTCTCGTCGCCCTCCGCGGCGGCCGCCCGGTCGCGGACCACGAGCGAACGGGTCTGCAGCACGTACTGCGCGCCCGCGAGCCAGTACAGCCCCACGCCCCACCAGGTGAACGCCCACCCGGTGACCGCGGCGACGTCGCCCAGCCAGCCCGGCATCTCGGCCAGGAGCAGGAGCGGGAACGCGTACAGCAGCGCGAACGTCCCGGCCTTGCCCGCGAAGCTCACCGGCAGGGGCCCGTACCCGTGACGCGCCAGCAGCGGCAGGAGACCGGCCAGGAGCAGGTCGCGTCCCACGATGACCACGACGAGCCACACGGGCACGACGTCGCGCCACGCGAGCCCCAGGAGGGTGACGAGGATGAAGAGCCGGTCCGCGGCCGGGTCGAGCATCTGCCCGAGGCGGCTCACCTGGTCCAGGCGCCGCGCGAGGACGCCGTCGAGCCAGTCCGACGCCCCCGACACCGCGAGCACGACCAGCGCCCACACGTCGTCGCCGCGCACGATGAGGACCGCGAACACGGGCACGAGGAGCAGCCGGAGGAGGCTGATGACGTTCGGGACGGTCAGGACGCGGGAGCTGACCTGCTGCCCTGCTGACACACCCACCGCCCCGTGCTCACGTCGCGCCGTCGCGGCGACCTGCCGCGCGCGGACCATCCTACGTACCGGGCCCGCGCACCCGGGCCCTCATTTCGCGGCGCGGCGCCCGCCGCGGGCGGAAATCACCCGTTTCGTCCGTCGTGACCGGCGACCGGGTGGCGGCCGCGGTGAGGGAGGTCACCGGGGCCGGCCCGCCGGCCCGCCGTGACCTCCGGTAGGATGGGCACACCTCTGGAGTTCGTCGCTCGTCCCGCGTGTGTCCGTGAGAGCGGCCGTCCCCCTCGATCGTCCCTGATCGTCCTGGTGGCCGGCCTGGTGTGTTCGGGAGTGCGACCTGCGAGAACCGTCCTGGTGACCGCACGCCACTCCACACCCCGAAACGAACGGTCCTCACCCCTTCATGACTGCTGACGTCCTCGCGCCCTCGCACGCCCTCGACCAGTCCGCCGACGCCCCCGAGCGCGCGGAGCGCACGCGCCCCGAGCCGGCCGCTCCCGCCGGTCCCGTCTTCGCCGACCTCGGCCTGCCCGCTCCCCTCGAGCGCGCCGTCGCCGACCTCGGCTTCGTCACCCCGTCCGCGATCCAGGCCGAGGCCATCCCGGCGCTCCTCGGCGGCCGCGACATCACCGGCGTCGCGCAGACCGGCACCGGCAAGACCGCCGCGTTCGGCCTCCCGCTGCTCGCCGCGATCGACCCGTCCCTGCGCCGCGTGCAGGCCGTCGTCCTGACCCCGACGCGCGAGCTCGCCATGCAGGTCGCCGACGCCGTCGAGTCCTTCGCGACCCACCTGCCCAAGGTCGACGTCGTCGCCGTGTACGGCGGCTCGCCCTACCAGCCGCAGCAGCGGGCGCTCGCGGCCGGCGCGCAGGTCGTCGTCGGCACGCCCGGGCGCGTCATCGACCACATCGAGCGCGGCACCCTCGTGCTCGACGACGTGCGCTTCCTCGTCCTCGACGAGGCTGACGAGATGCTGCGCATGGGCTTCGCGGAGGACGTCGACACGATCTTCTCCCGCGCCCCGCGCGAGCGTCAGGTCGCCCTCTTCTCCGCGACGATGCCCGCCCCGATCCGCCGCGTCGCGAACGAGCACCTCACGGACCCGGTCGAGGTCGCCGTCGCCCGCCAGTCCTCCACGGTGACGAGCGTGCGCCAGACGTACGCCGTCGTCCCGTTCCGGCACAAGACCGGCTCGCTCGTGCGCGTCCTCGCCACCTCCGACGCCGAGGCCGCGATCGTGTTCACCCGCACGCGCGGCGCCGCCGAGGAGGTCGGGTCCGCGCTCGTCGAGCGCGGCATCTCCGCCGCCACCATCTCGGGCGACGTCGCGCAGAAGGAGCGCGAGAAGATCGTCGAGCGCCTGCGCTCCGGCGCGCTCGACGTCCTCGTCGCGACCGACGTCGCCGCGCGCGGCCTCGACGTGGACCGCATCGGCCTCGTCGTGAACTTCGACCTGCCGGGCGAGCCCGAGGCGTACGTGCACCGCATCGGCCGCACCGGCCGTGCCGGACGCACCGGCGAGGCCCTGAGCTTCGTCACCCCGCACGAGCGGGGCCGTCTGCGCGCCATCGAGCGCACGACCCGCACCCCGCTGCAGGAGATCGAGATCCCCTCCCCCGCGGACGTGTCCGCGCACAAGGTCCGCACCCTCCTCGGCCAGGTCCCGGCCCGCCAGGAGGCCGGCCGCCTGTCCATGTACGCCGACATGGTGCGCACCTTCCTCGCCGAGCACGACGTCGACCCGGTCGACCTCGCGGCGGCCATGGCGGCGCTCGCGGTCGGCGACGACGGCCCCCGCGCCCGCGAGGAGCAGGAGCGGTTCGAGGCCGAGCGCGCCGCCGCGCGCGAGCAGGCGAAGGCACGCCGCACCGAGCGCACGGGCGAGCGCCCGCGCGGCGAGCGCGCGTCGGGCCGCCGCGAGGGCGACGGCACGCGCGGCATCCGCCGCGACGCCGTCGGGACCCGCTACCGCCTGTCCGTGGGCCACAAGGACGGCGTGATGCCCGGCGGGATCGTCGGCGCGCTGACGAACGAGGCCGGCCTGGCCGGGTCGGACGTCGGCAAGATCGACATCTTCCCGTCGTTCTCCCTCGTGGACATCACCGCGCCGCTCGACGCGGAGACCATGGACCGCATCTCCCGTGCCCGGGTCGCCGGGAAGGCGCTGCGCATCCGCGTGGACGAGGGCGCGCCCGCCTCGCGCGGCCCGCGCGGCGGTCACGGCCCGTCGGGCCGTCGCGACGAGCGTCGCGACCGCTTCGACCGCGCCGACGACCGGGGCGAGCGCAAGCCCCGTCATCGCACGGCGTACTGACGCACCCGCGTCGCCGTCGGCGACGCGAGCAGAGGGACGGCCCCGGATCCGCTGGATCCGGGGCCGTCCGTGTTCTGCCCCTGTGCCGTCGCGCGTCAGGTCCGCGGGCCCTCGTGCGCCTCGCCGTGCGCCTGGACCAGTGCCGCCAGGCGGCGCGCCTCCGCGTCCCCGCGCGCGCCGTCGGCCCGTTGGATCCCCATGACGGCGAGCGTCGACCCGTCCGCGAGGTCCAGGCGCACCCACGCGTCGCCGGAGCCGAACCGGACGGACACGACCTGCGCCCACTCGAGCTCACGCGTGTAGATGACGTTGCGCACCCGCAGCCCCTCGCGCGTCGGGACAGCGTGCACGCCCCCCAGGCGCCACAGCAGCCACGCCGCGAACAGGGCGAACGCGGCCAGCGAGAGGCGGTTCACCCACGACGTGCCGAGCGGGCCCGTCGCCGACAGCCCGACGACGACGCACCCGCCGACCACGACGACACCCGTCGCCCACGCCGACACCAGGCCGAACCGGGGCCGGAACGGCCGGTAGGGGTCGTCGTGGCGCTCCCCCGGCAGGCCAGGATCAGGGAACGGGTCGGTGCTCATGCCGCCACCGTCTCACACCCGCACGACGCCCACCGGCGCCGCGCCCCGGGGCGAGCGGTGTCAGAGGCGGGACGCGTGGATCCGGGTGACGAGGATCGCACGCGCACCCACGTCGTACAGGGCGTCCATGACCTGGTTCGTCTGGTCGCGACGCACCATCGCCCGCACCGCCGCCCAGTCGCGGTCGTGCAGCGGCGACACCGTCGGCGACTCCAGGCCCGGCGTGATCGCGACCGCACGCTCCACGAGCGACACCGGCACGTCGTAGTCCATGAGGACGTACTGGCGCGCCGTGAGCACGCCCTGCAGGCGCCGGCTCAGCACCTCCACCCCCGCCGGGACGTCCGCCTCCGCGACCGCGCGCGGACGGATCAGCACCGCCTCCGACACGAGGATCGGGTCGCCGAACACCTCCAGGCCCGCGCCCCGCAGCGTCGTGCCCGTCGAGACGACGTCCGCGACGACGTCCGCCACCCCGAGCTGCACCGCCGACTCCACCGCGCCGTCCAGGTGCACGACCGTGGCCTCCACCCCGTGCGAGCGCAGGTGCCCCTCGACCAGCACCTCGTACGACGTCGCGACGCGCAGCCCCTGCACCTGCTCCAGCGACGTCACCGTGCCCGCCGGGGCCGCGTACCGGAACGTCGACCCCCCGAACCCGAGCTGCATGTGCTCCACCGCGTCCGCGCCCGAGTCCAGCAGCAGGTCGCGGCCCGTGATCCCCACGTCGACCGTGCCCGACCCCACGTACACGGCGATGTCGCGCGGGCGCAGGAAGAAGAACTCGACATCGTTGTCCGGGTCGGCCAGCACCAGCTCGCGCGAGTCACGACGCTGGCGGTACCCCGCCTCGCGCAGCATCTCGACGGCGGGCTCGGACAGGGACCCCTTGTTGGGGACGGCGATACGCAGCATGACAGGACCTTCGTTCAGGGGATCGGGCAAGGAGCGGGGAACAGCAGGGACGTGCGAGGGGCGAGCGGCGCTCGCGGCCGGGAGCGGGGACGCTCACCGGCACGGCCGCTCACAGATGCTCGTACACGTCCTGCAGGCTCAGACCCTTCGCCAGCATGAGGACCTGCAGGTGGTAGAGGAGCTGGGAGATCTCCTCCGCCGTCTTCACGTCGCCCTCGTACTCGGCGGCCATCCAGACCTCGGCGGCCTCCTCGACCACCTTCTTCCCGATCGCGTGCACGCCGGCGTCCAGCTCCGCGACCGTGCCGGAACCGGCAGGTCGCGTCGTGGCCTTCTCGGACAGCTCCGCGAACAGGGACTCGAACGTCTTCACGCGCCCAGGGTATCCGCCGCCCGGGCAGGGCCGGGGCGCGGTCCGCCCAGCGGGCACGCCCCGACCGCCCCCGTCACAGGTCGCGCAGCGCCACGACCGTCGCGACCGCCGCCTCCGCGGCCTCCGCGCCCTTGTCCTCGCGCGACCCCTCCAGGCCCGCCCGGTCCAGAGCCTGCTGCTCGTCGTCGCACGTCAGCACGCCGAACCCCACCGGCACGCCCGTCCGCACGCTCACGTCCGTCAGGCCCGACGTCGCCGCCTGGCACACGTACTCGAAGTGCGGCGTCCCCCCACGGATCACCACCCCCAGCGCCACCACCGCGTCCGCGCCGTGCTCCACCGCGCGCGCCGCCGCCACCGGCAGCTCGAACGACCCCGGCACCCGCACCACGCTCACGTGCGACACGTTCGCCGCCGCCAACGCCCGGCGCGCACCCGCCAGCAACCCGTCCATCACCTCCGTGTGCCAGCTCGCCGCGACCACCGTCACCCGCAGCCCCGACCCGTCCACGCTGATCGACGGCGCACCTGCCCCGCTCATCCCTCGTCCTCCTTCGACTCCTCGGCACCGGACCCGTCGTCCGGCCCTCCCCGGGCAGCCCCGTCCGGGACCGCCACCGTGTCCAGCAGATGACCCATCGCTACCTTCTTCGTCACCAGGTACGCCCGGTTGTGCTCACCGTGACCCACCTCGATCCGCTCCGTCCCCACCACCTCGATGCCCGAGGCCACCAGCCCCGTCACCTTCGCCGGGTTGTTCGTCAGCAACCGCACCCGCGACAGCCCCAGGTCCGCCAGGATCGCCGCCGCCGCCCCGTACTCCCTGCGGTCCACCGGCCACCCCAGCTCCAGGTTCGCCTGCACCGTGTCCAGACCCGCGTCCTGCAGCTCGTACGCCCCGATCTTCGCCAGCAGCCCGATGCCACGCCCCTCGTGCCCCCGCAGGTACACCACCGCGCCGCCCTCCGCCGCGACCCGCCCCATCGCCGCCTGCAGCTGCGGACCGCAGTCGCACCGCAACGACCCGAACGCGTCCCCCGTCAAGCACTCCGAGTGCACCCGCACCACCGGGACGCCGTCGGGCCCGACGGCGCTCGCGGCCTCCGCACCCACCTCATCGCGGTCCGCCGTACGGACCGGGTCGACGGCAGGGACGAGAGCCACGTGCTCCGCACCCGTCCGCAGGTCCCGGTACCCGATCACGCGGAACCGGCCGTGCGCCGTCGGAAGATCCGCCGAGGCGGTCCGGTGCACCCGCCGCGCCAGCGCCTCACGGTCCGGCACCTCCACAGCCGCCGCCCGTGCCGGATCGTGCACGCGCCGCCACGCCACCAGGTCCGCGATCGTGAGGAGCACCAGCCCGTCACGCTCCGCCAGGGCCGCCGCGTCCCCCAGCCGCATCATCGTCCCGTCGTCGTGCACCAGCTCCGCGATGCCCCCGACCTCGCCCCTCCCCGCCAGGCGCACCAGGTCCACCGCCGCCTCCGTGTGCCCCGCACGGTGCAGCACACCCCCCGGCACCGCCCGCAACGGCAGCACGTGCCCCGGCCGGATCAGGTCCACCGGACCCGACGCCGGGTCCGCGAGCACCCGCAACGTCCGCGCCCGGTCCTCCGCCGAGATCCCCGTCGTCACCCCCGTCGCCGCGTCCACCGTCACCGTGTACGCCGTGCGCCGCGGGTCCTGGCTGTGCGGCACCATCAACGGCAGCTCCAGCGCGTCCGCCCGCGCCGCCGGCATCGGCGCGCACAGGTACCCCGACGAGTGCCGGATCGTCCACGCCACCCACTCCGCCGACACCCCCTGCGCCGCGAACACCACGTCCGCCTCGTTCTCCCGGTCCGGCGAGTCCGCCACCAGCACCGGCCGCCCCGCCCGGATCTCCGCCAGCGCCTCCTCGACCGACCCCAGGCGCACGCCCCCCGACCCCTCCGGCACGGCGGCGCTCGCGGACGGCGCGCGTCCGCCCGTCACGACGCGCTCCCGGAGGTGGTGCCGGCACCGGAACCCGACTGGAGCAGGCGCTCGACGTACTTCGCGAGCACGTCCACCTCGAGGTTCACCCGGTCGCCCGGAACGAGCCCGCCGAGGATCGTCGCTTCGAGCGTCGTCGGGATGAGGGAGACGCCGAACGTCTCGCCGTCCACCCGCGTCACCGTCAGCGACACCCCGCTCACCGCGATCGAGCCCTTCTCCGCGACGTACCGCGTCAAGCCCGCAGGTGCCGAGAACACCAGGTCGTCCCAGCGCTCGCCCGGGTCGCGGCTCACCAGCGTCCCCACACCGTCCACGTGACCCTGCACCACGTGACCCCCCAGCCGCGCATCCGCCCGCACCGCACGCTCCAGGTTCACCGGCGAGCCCACCACGAGGTCGCCCAGGGCAGTCCGGCGCAGCGACTCCGGCATCACGTCCGCCGTGAACGACCCGTCGCCGCCCAGGCCCGTCACCGTCAGGCACACCCCGTTGACCGCGATCGAGTCCCCCGGCGCCGCGTCCGACGTGGCGAGCGGCCCCTCCACCGTGAGCACCGCATCCGCTCCCTCGCCGCCCGGGAACCCGACGTCCCGAACCTTCCCGATCTCCTCCACGATCCCCGTGAACATCAGCCGACCCGTCCTTCCGTGCTCGTCCTGGACACCACCAGCGCGTCGTCCCCGACCCGCCTCACCTCGACCGTGCGGAACCGGTGCGCGTCGGCGATCGTCGCCGCGCCCAGCCTGTCCACGACCCGCCGACCGCTCCCCAGCAGCACCGGGGCCACGTACGCGTGCAGCTCGTCCACCACGCCCGCCGCGAGGAACGCCGTCGCGAGCGTCGGGCCGCCCTCCACGAGCACGTGCCGCACCTCGCGCTCCCCGAGCCGTTCCAGCACCAGCCCGACGTCGCGCGTCAGCAGGTGCAGCAGCTCGCCGCCCTCCCCGCGCACGCGCGCCGCCGGCGGGATCCCCCGCAGCCCGACGACGACCCGCAGGGGCTGGTGCGCCGCGAGGGCCTCGGCGCTCGCGGCGTCGTGCGTGCGCACCCGTGCGGTGAGCGCCGGGTCGTCCGTGAGGAGCGTGCCCGTGCCGACGACGATCGCGTCGACCTCGGCGCGCACGCGGTGCGCGTGCTCGCGGGCCGCCGGCCCGGTGATCCAGCGGCTCGTGCCGTCCTCGGCCGCGACGTACCCGTCGAGCGTCGTCGCCGTCTTGAGCGTCACGTACGGCGTACCGCGTCGCACGGACGTCAGCCACACCCGGAGGAGCTCCTCGCCCTCGGCGGCGCGCAGGCCGCGCACGACGCGCACCCCGGCCGCGCGCAGGCGGTGCGCACCACCCGTCGCCACGGGGTTCGGGTCGTCGACGGCGTGCACGACCTCGGCCACCCCCGCGGCCACGAGCGCGTCCGCGCACGGCCCCGTGCGGCCGGTGTGGGCGCACGGCTCGAGCGTCACGACGGCGGTCGCGCCGGTGACGTCGACGCCGCGCGCCCGGGCGTCCGCGAGGGCGGCGGCCTCGGCGTGCGGCGTCCCCGCACCTCGGTGGTATCCCTCGGCGAGGACCGGCCGCGGGTGCGGGTCCACCGAGTCCGGCGCGGCGCCGTCGGGCAGGGCAGGGCCGTGCGGGGCGGGCCCCAGCAGGACGCAGCCGACCCGGGGGTTGGGTCCGTGCGCGGGTCCGCGTCCCGCGAGCTCGAGCGCGCGCGTCATCGCGGCGTCGATCGTCAGGGTCCTGGGGTGCTCGCCCATCGTCCTCCTCCCGGGCACGCGTGCTCCGGGGTGAGGGCGGGCGGCGGGTCAGGCCTGGACGGGCCCGACGGCGTCGCTCACCACGGCGAGGCCGTCGCCGTCACGGACGGGGGCTCCGACGGGTCGCCGGAGCACCACGCCCAGGCGTGGCCGCGCCGCACGTGCTTCCTCCCATCCGGACTGTCACCGTCGGTCCTGGAGTTCCACCAGGTCAACCGCGCGTGGGCGCGGGTCGCGGACTGTCACCGCCGGCTCGGAATTGCACCGACCCCGGAGCACGTTCGTGCGTACTGCTGCTTCCAACCGAGCATGCTACTCGCGCATTCCCCGGGGCCTGCCTGTCCGCCTGCCGAGCAGACGTGACCGAACGACCCCTTCCCTCCGTGCTGTGTGGTGACCGGCCTCGGTAGGTGGGGGTCGTCATGACCGCTTGGCACACTATTTTTGTGGCTACGAGAGGGGGAGACCCGAGGTGCGGGCTCCCTCTCGGCCGGTCGCCGTCAGTGGGCGTGCGCCGACGCCTCCGCCAGCTCGCGCAGCGCCTGGATCTCACCCGGTACGCTCTCCGCCCCGTACACCGCCGACCCGGCGACGAAGACGTTGGCCCCCGCGTCGGCCGCCCGCTCGATGGTCGAGCGCGACACTCCCCCGTCGACCTGGATCCACACGTCCAGCCCGGACTCACTCACGGCCTCGCGCGCCCGTCGGATCTTCGGGAGGGTCCCGTCGATGAACGACTGCCCGCCGAAGCCCGGCTCGACCGTCATGACGAGGATCATGTCGACCTCCGCCAGGAGGTCCAGGAAGGGCTCCACGGGCGTCGCAGGGCGCAGCGCGAGGCCTGCACGGGACCCGAGGCGCCGGAGCTCGCGTGCGAGCCGCACAGGGGCGGCAGCGGCCTCGGCGTGGAACGTCACCGACGCGGCACCCGCCTCCGCGTACGCCGGCGCCCAGCGGTCCGGGTCCTCGATCATGAGGTGCGCGTCGATCGGCACCGGCGACACCTGCGCCAGGCGCTCGAACACCGGCAGCCCGAGCGTGAGGTTCGGCACGAAGTGGTTGTCCATGACGTCGACGTGCGCGTAGTCCGCCGTCGAGATGGCGTTCAGGTCGCGCTCGAGGTTCGCGAAGTCGGCGGACAGGATGCTCGGTGCGATGAGGGCTGCCATGGCTCCAGCCTAGGGTGCCTCCGCCCGCCCCCGACGCTCGTAGGCTCGTCCCGTGAGCAGCCTCCCCTCCCCCGGCACCCGACGCCCACCTGCGCCGACAGGGCCGACAGGGCCGACACCGGTCCCCGCGGGCGTCCGGGTGCGCGCCGCCACGCGGGCCGACCTCGGCCGCGTCGCCGCGATCGCCGCGCCCTTCGTCCGCGACACGTGCGTGACGTTCGAGGAGGAGGTCTGGGACGTCCCCGCGTGGGAGCGCAAGCTCGACGACGTCACCGCTCGCGGCCTGCCGTTCCTCGTCGCCGAGGTCGACGGGCCGCCAGGTCCGGACGGCACGGGCCACCCGGTGGTCGCTGGCTACGCCTACGCGTCCGCATGGCGCCCGAAGCCCGCGTACCGACACACCGCCGAGGACACGATCTACCTCGACCCCGACCACACCGGGCACGGGATCGGCACCGCGCTGCTGGGCGCGCTGCTCGACGCGTGCGTCGCCGCAGGCGTCCGGCAGGTCGTCTCGGTCGTCGCCGACGTCCCCGAGGCGGCGGGCTCGCTCCCCCTCCACCGGCGCTTCGGCTTCGTCGAGACCGGCCGCCTCACCGCCGTCGGCTTCAAGCACGGCCGCTGGGTCGACACGATCCTCCTCCAGCGCTCCCTCTGACCCGGCGACGAGACCCTCACAGCCCGCCCGACGCGCCGAGGTAGAGGCGTGGTCGGTCGAGGTAGAGGCGTGGTCGGTCGAGGTAGAGGCGTGGTCGTGCCGTCGGGCACGACCAGGGCTCTACCTCGGCGAGCCGGGATCAGGCGAGGATGCCTCGGCGGAGGTCGGTGGTGCGCTGCTCGACGGTGCGCCAGGCGTGGCGGCTCACGCCGGGGTGGGCGTCGCGGTCGACGTCCGCGAGCGCCGCGAGGAGTGCGTCGAGGGTCTGGACGACGGCGCGCTGGGCGCGGCGTCGGGGCAGGCCCCAGGTGGTGCCTTCGGTGACGAGGTGGTCGGCGGTGAGGCGGTCCATGTCGCGTTCTCCGGCGACGTCCATGGCGAAGACGCGGGAGGCGTGGTCGTGGTGGAGGTGCATGGAGACGTCGTAGGCGGGGGCGAGGCGGACGGTGCCGTCGGCGTGGCGGAGGACGGAGATGTTCTTGGCGTGGGCGTCGGTGTTGCCGAGGGCGAGGTTGAAGGTGGTGAGGGCGAGGAGGGGGTCGGGGCGGGTGCCGTCGTCGCGGAGGGTGCGGGCGATGGCGGCGAGGGAAGGGAAGCGGCGTCCGTGCTGGAACTTGCGTTCGGGGTCGCGGGTGTTGATGCCGAGGGCCTGGGCGGCGTCCTCCTGGTGGAGGCGGGCGGTGCCGCTGGGTTCGCGGGGGTCGGGGATGCGGTCGTAGCGGGTGACGACGATGGCGCGTTCGCCGTCGAACTCGGTGACGTGCGCGTCGACGGTGGTGAGGCCGACGCGGCGGGCGAGGTCGAGGGCGGCGGCTTCGGTGTTGACGAGGTCGGCGGTGGGTGAGTCGGAGGGGCGGGCGACCTTGAGGATGTGGGTGGTGGGGGCGGATCCGTGGGGGCGGGCCCAGCCGTGCTCGTCGTGGAGGAGGGTGATCTTGGGTTCCATGCCGGGCAGGGAGCTGGTGAGGTGCTTGCTTCGTCCGACGCCGCCGAATCGCGCGACGCCTTCTCGAAGGAGCCTGGCGACCGCGGCGTCGTCGAGCCGTTCGGCGGGAACGGATCGATGGCCGGCTTGGCCTGGAGGGCGCAGCTCTACGGCTCCGATGGTGTCGCCTGCGTACGCCGTGAAGAACGAGAGGTGGTCCTCGGGGTCGACGGCGGCTTCCATGGCCATCTGGTCGCGGGCGCGGCCCTCGGGCATGAGCCCGTCGAGCCATGCGGTGGCCCGGGCGGGGTGTGGTGGTTCGTCGGGTTCCATCGGGAGGAGGTGGGACAGCGTTCGCGCGCCGATCCCCCACCGTTCGTAGGCCTCGTCTGTCCATGTGAGGTCGACGCGATCGTCTCGTCGTCGCGTGAAGCGCCCGGCGTGAGTCCCGTAGAGCCAGAGGTCGAGCTCCTCGGCCCGTCTCACGATCGGTCCTCGAGGCGGAGGGAGATGTCGAGGTGGTCGAGGACCTCGAAGAGCCGGGTGATGTAGAGGTTGTCGACGCCGTTCTCGAGCTCGGAGAGATACTGGCGGGTGATTCCGAGGTCGTCGGCGAGCTCCGCCTGAGTGATGCCCTGCGCTCGCCGTACCCTGCGGACGGCCGCGCCGATGTCGCGCGCGCTCCGGGCGCCCGTCCAGTGTCCTGTCATCGCGTCTTCCCTCCTGCCAGCGAACTATGTCCGACTATCATGACACGGACTTCCGCCGAATATCCTGACAAAGGCACTGTGGCCTGGTCAGATGCGACGGAGGAGCGTGAGGTGCATGGCGTCGGTGCCGTGGACGTGCGGCCAGAGCTGGACGGCCTGGCGGTCGCCGAGCTCGATCGTGTCGCGCGCCTCGGGGCGCACGACGTCGCGCACGACGGCCGGGGCGTCGAGGACCTCGACGTCGTCGCGGCGGCGGAGCACGTCGGCGACGACGACCTGGGTCTCGGCGAGGTGGGGCGAGCACGTGACGTACCCGACCACTCCCCCGGGCCGGACGGCGTCGAGCGCGGAGTCGAGGAGCTCGCGCTGGAGCCCGGTGAGGGTCGCGAGGTCCGCCGGGGTGCGCCGCCACCGGGACTCGGGACGACGACGCAGCGCACCGAGGCCGGTGCAGGGGGCGTCGAGGAGCACGCGGTCGTACGCACCCGGCTCGTCCTGCCCGACGGCGCGCCCGTCGCCCGTGCGCACGGCCTCCACGGCGTCCGCGGGCACGGCGGCGAGCGCCTTCTCCACGAGGCGTGCGCGGTGCGGCTGGACCTCGTTGGCGACGAGGCGGGCCCCGCGCTCGGCCGCGAGCGCCGCGAGGAGCGCGGCCTTGCCGCCGGGGCCGGCGCACAGGTCGAGCCAGCGCGCGTCGTCGCCGGTGGAGCCGGGCTGCGGTCCGGTGAGCGGTGCGGCGGCGAGCGCGAGCGCGACGAGCTGGCTGCCCTCGTCCTGGACGCCGGCGCGGCCGTCGCGCACGGCGCCGAACGCGGCGGGGTCTCCGCCCTCGAGGCGCAGCGCCGTGGGGGCCCAGCGGGCGGGGGTGACGCGGCCGTCGCCGTCGGCGAGCTCGTCGGGGGCGGCGAGGCCGGGACGGGCCACGAGCGTGACGCGCGGGGCGTCGTTGTCGGCAGCGAGGAGAGCGTCGATCTCGTCGACGGGACGGCCGTTGCCGGCGAGGGCGTCGCGCAGGGCGCGGGCGATCCACACGGGGTGGCTCCGGGTGGCCGCGAGCGCCGCGAGGGCGTCCGGGGCGTCGTCGGCGATGGTGGTGAGCCAGTCGTCGAGGGGGGTGCGGGCGACGCGGCGCAGGACGGCGTTGACGAGCTGGGCGCTGCCGGCGCCGGTGCGCTCTCGGGCTAGGCCGACGGTCTCGGACACGGCGGCGTGCTGGGGCACGCGCATGCCGAGGAGCTGGTGCGCGCCGAGCCGCAGGACGTCGAGCACGGGCGGGTCGAGGCGGTCGAGGGGGCGGTCGAGGCAGAGCGCGAGGATCGCGTCGTAGCGCCCGCGCAGGCGCAGGGTGCCGTAGGCGAGCTCGGTGGCGAACCCCGCGTCGCGGCCGCGGATGCCGCGCTCGCGCAGCAGCGGGGGCAGGACGAGGTTGGCGTAGGCGTCGGATCCGTCGACCTGGCGCAGGACGTCGTAGGCGACGGCGCGGGCGAGGTCGGTGCCCTTGCGGCGCTGGGAGGGTGCGTGCGCGCTGCGGGACGTCTCGCCCCGGGAGCGGGCGGCGCCGCGCTGGCGGCCGCGGGCGTCGCGGCGCTCGTCGGCACGGCGGTCCTGGCCACCGGCGGACCAGTTCGAACGGGCGTTCGAGCCGTCGCGCTCGGCCTCTCCGCGCGCGTTCGAACGCGCGTTCGACTCGCGGTCGTCCCGCGCGGATCCGCTCGCCCGATCGTTCGAACGTGCGTTCGATCCCCTGGTCGACGGCCGGCGGTCCATGGCGTCGCGGTCGCGGTCCGCGGGCGTGCCGCCGCTCATCGGGCGACCTCCGCGCCGAGGACGAGCTCTTCGGAGAGGCGTGCCCCGCGCGCCCAGTCGGCGGCGGGCATCTGCTTCTTGCCGACGGGCGCGACGTCCCCGAGCCGGACGGCGTGCGTCGCGGTGCCGACGAGCACCTCCTTCTTCCCCACGCGCACCTGCCCGGGGGCGAGGTCCGTGACGTCGGGGCGCGGCGTCACCGGGCCGAGGCCGAGGCGGGCGCGCGCGCCGTCGGGACCGGGGACCGTGGTCCAGGAGCCCGGCGCCGGCGTGCAGCCCCGCACGAGGCGGTCGACCGCGAGCGCCGGGTGGTCCCAGCGCACCTCCGCGTCGGCGGGCGTGAGCTTCGCGGCGTGGGAGACGCCGTCGACGGGCTGGGGCTGCGGGCGCAGGGTCCCGTCCTCGAGCGCGTCGAGCGTCGCGACGAGCAGCCCCGCGCCGGACACGGCGAGGCGGCCGAGGAGGTCCCCGGCGGTGTCGCGAGGACGGATGGTCTCGGTCGTCGTGCCGAGGGTGGGGCCGGAGTCCAGGCCCTCCTCGATGAGGAACGTCGTGGCGCCGGTGACCTCGTCCCCGGCGATGATCGCGCGCTGCACGGGCGCGGCGCCGCGCCAGGCCGGCAGGACGGAGAAGTGCAGGTTGACCCACCCGTGCCGCGGCACGGCGAGCACGTCGGGGCGCAGGATCTCCCCGTACGCGACGACGGGTGCCGCGTCGACGTCGAGCTCCGCGAGGCGCGCGAGGAACTCCTCGCCGCGGGGGCGGTCGGTGATCACGGGGATCCCGGCCTCCTCCGCGCGCACGCGGACGGGGCTCGGGGTCAGGCGCCGTCCCCGGCCCGACGGCGCGTCGGCGCGCGTGAGGACGGCGACGACGTCGTGGCGGGAGTCGAGGAGGGCGTCGAGGGACGGGACCGCGGTATCCGGGGTCCCGGCGAACAGCAGGCGCATGGGCCCGAGTCTAGGTCGCGCGGCGCTCCCGACCGCGCGGTCGGGAGCCGCGCTACCCGAGCGCGGGAGTCTCCTCGTGCCCTGGTCCGCCCACCGTCCGCGCGCCGAGCGGCACGTCCAGGGGGACGTCCACCCGGCGCGAGATCGCCGCCTCGGTGCACACGGACCCCTCCTCCGGTCGCCGGACGACCACCCGCACGGTGATCTCGACCGCGTCGTCGCTCTCGACGACGTCGACGCCCGCGTACTCCTCGCAGGCGGCGCCGTGCTCGACCACGATCGGCAGCACGTCCCCCGCGAGGTCCGCGTCCGGAGCGACGTGCCACCGTGCGGTCGCGCTCGGCGCGCCGTCGGAGCAGGCCGCGAGCGCCGCCACCACGAGCAGCGCGGACGCCATGAGGGCCGGTCGCCGAGCGGGGAGCACGGCTCTCATCCCAGCAGACGCCGCGCACCCGCGGAAGGTCGGCGCCCGTCAGCCCAGGGACCCCGGTCGACCACCTCCGGCCCGCGCGGTGCGGGACGCGCCACGGACGCCCGCGGCGACCGTCACCGCGCGACGGGCACGCCGAGGTCACGCAGGGTGGCGCGCAGGCCGGGCGTGCCGTCGAAGAGGTGCGTGCGCAGGCCGAGCCGGGCCGCGGCGTCGATGTTCGCGGGACTGTCGTCGGTGAAGAGCGTGCGCGCCGGGTCGAGGCCGAACCGGTCGACCGCGAGCGCGAAGATCGCGGGATCGGGCTTGGCGAGACCCTCGCGCCCGGAGACGAGGACGTCCTCCATGAGGGTCGTGGCCGGGGCGGCGGGCCCGGCGTGGGGGTACAGCTCGGCGGACCAGTTCGTCAGCCCGTAGAGGCGCAGCCCGAGGTCGCGCAGCTCGCGCACCAGCTCCTCGGAGCCCTCCACGGGGCCGGTGAGCGTCGCGGGGAACTCCGCGACGTAGCGGTCCAGGAGCGCCACGTGGTGCGGGTGGGACGCCGCGACGGCGGCGCGCGCGTCCGCCCACGTGGCCCCGGCGTCGCGCTCGTGGTTGAGGACCCGGAAGTCGACGTCGGCGAAGAACGCGTCGACCACCTCCCGCTCCAGCCCGGCGTACGCGCCGTACGGGTCCCAGCCCACCAGCACGTTGCCGAAGTCGTACAGCACGGCGTCGATCGCGCGCTCGGGGGTGCCGCTGGTCGGCGCGGGGTGGTGAGTCGTCACAGGATCTCCTTCGGGTCGAGCTCCACCCGCACGCTACCCGGCTCCCGGCGCGCCGACCGCACCGCGAGGGACGCGGCGAGCTCACGCGCGAGCCGCCGGCCGTCGCGCACGGGCACCCGCACGACGGCGCGCACGGGTGGGGCGTCCAGCATCCCCGGCCCCGGGCCGTCGACGGCCCCGCTCCCTGGGCCGCCCGCCCCCGGCGCCCGCCCGCGCGGCGGGGGCGCGGGCACCTCCACGGGACCGAGGACGGCGTCGGGCCGCGCCAGCTCCACCCGCCCCAGCAGCGCCGCGACGGCCGGGCGGTCCCCGGTCACCGCCGCCACCCGGACGGCGGGCGGCAGGGACAGCTCGGCCCGCTCGTCGAGCTCCCGGTCCGCGAGGAGCGCCGGGTCCCAGCGCACGAGCGCGTTGGTCGGCGCCGGGGCGGCGTCGCCGACGAGCAGCACCTGCCCGCCCGCGGTCGCCGGACGCACGAGCGCCGCCGCGGCGAGCCAGCGCGCGAGCGCGTCCTGCGCGACGTCCAGCCCGACGTGCGCGGTGCTCACGGCGGCGTCGAGCAGGAGCGCCGCCGCGTACCCGCCCTCGGCGACCGGCTCCGCACCCGGCGTCGCGACGACGAGCGCCGGTCGGGACGACACCGCGCCCAGCACGCCGCCCGCCGCGGCCGCGCCGGACACCTGCACGGGCACGCCCGCGAACGCGCGCCCCAGCTCCTCCGCCGTGCGCTGCGACCCCACGCGCACCGACCGCAGCCCCGTCCAGTGACACTCCGCGCACGACCACCCGCCCGCGAGCGCCCCGCACCACGCGCACTGCGGCGTCGCCTGCGGGCCGGACAGCGCGAGCGGGCCGTGGCACACGGTGCAGCGCGCCGGCGTGCGGCAGCGCCCGCACGCGACGACGGGCACGTACCCCGAGCGGGGCACCTGCACCAGCACAGGCCCCTGCTCGAGCGCGGAGCGAGCCGCGCGCCACGCCGCGGTCGGGATGCGGGCCGCGGCGCCCGGGCCCTCGGCGGCGAGCTCCACGGAGGTCAGGGCGCGGACCCGGGGCGCCCGTGCCCGCACGACGTCGCGCGGCGCCGCCAGATCGTGCGCCCAGCCCCGGGTCACGAGCGCGTGCGCCGCGACCGTGCGGCCGTGCGACCCGAGGAGGAACGCGGCACCCTCCTGGTCGCTGCGCAGCGCGAGCACCTCGCGCGCGTGCGGGTAGGGGGCACGCGGCTCGGCGAGCGTGTCCTCGCCGTCGTTCCAGCACACCACGAGACCGAGGTCCGCCACCGGGGCGAACGCCGCCGCCCTGGTCCCCACGACGACCCGCGCCCGGCCGTGCAGCACCGCGAGGAAGCCGCGGTACCGGGGCGCCGGTCCCTCGTCCGCGGTGAGGCGCACCACCTCGCCCCCGGTCGCGGCGTCCCACGGGGGCAGCCCCGCGGCGTCCAGGGCGGCGCAGACCTGGTCCACGTCCCGCGCGTCGGGCACGACGACGAGCGCCCCCCGGCCGCCCGACCGGGCCGCGCGCACCGCCTCCGCGACGGCCGCGGCCCAGTGCGTCACGGGCAGCGGGTCCGCCGCCCGGCGCACCGGCGCGGCACCCTTCCGGCGCTCGACCGGCCCCGGCACCGAGGCAGGAGGGGCGGGCGGCGCGAGGCCCGGCAGCGCGGTCCACACCGCCCGCGGCGCGCCCCCGCCCGCGACGTGCGCGAGGAACGCCGCGCCGGCGCGGTACGGGGCCCACACGGACCCGCCGGACACCGCACCGGACCCTGCGGCCTCTGACGGGGCGGGGTGTGCCGCGCCGGACTCGCCCACCGGCGTCGTGCCCCCCGCGGCGCCGCTCCCGGGTGCCGCGGCGACGGCGGCCGCGAGCGCCTGCTCGGCGCGCGCGTGCCGGGGCGGGACGGCGAGGCGGAGCACGTCCGACAGGGTGCCCGCGTAGTGGTCGGCGACCGAGCGCGCGAGCCGCGCCACGGCCGGCGAGAGCACCGGCTCCGGCGAGACGACGCGGCGCAGCGGCAGCAGGCGGCCGTCGTGGTCGGAGCGCTCGGTCCGCTCCAGGACGTACCCGTCGACGTCGCGTCCGGCGAACCGCACCTTGACCCGCACGCCGGGCTGCGCGTCGTCGGACATCGTGGCGGGCACGAGGTAGTCGAACGCGCGGTCCAGGTGCGGGGGCGCCAGGTCGAGCGCCAGGCGCGCGACGGGCAGGTGCCCCGCGACCTGCTGGGACGCCGGGACGGCCGGGCGCCGTGCCGCGGGCGCCGAGACGCCCGGCAGGGTGTCCTGCACCGCCTGCGCCGTGTCCTCGGGCTCGCTCACGACGTCATCGAACCACGCGCCGCCGTCACGACCGGGCGGGCGGGCGGCACCTCGCCGAGCGCGCGGACGCTCGGGCACGCCAGCAGGTCGACCGGCAGGCGAGCCGGCGCGGCCGTGCGAAGCCGGGCCGGGCTCGTCACACCAGGGACTGCAGGTCCGCGACGCGGTCCGTGCGCTCCCACGTGAACTGGTCCAGCTCGCGCCCGAAGTGCCCGTACGCGGCCGTCGCGGCGTAGATGGGGCGCAGCAGGTCCAGGTCGCGGATGATCGCCGCGGGCCGCAGGTCGAACACCTCGCGGATCGCGGCCGTGATGCGCTCGACCGGCACCTTCTCCGTGCCGAACGTCTCCACGTACAGGCCCACGGGGTGCGCCTTGCCGATCGCGTACGCGACCTGCACCTCGCAGCGGCGCGCGAGGCCCGCCGCGACGACGTTCTTCGCGACCCAGCGCGTCGCGTAGGCGGCCGAGCGGTCCACCTTCGACGGGTCCTTTCCGGAGAAGGCGCCGCCGCCGTGGCGGGCCATGCCGCCGTAGGTGTCCACGATGATCTTGCGGCCCGTCAGGCCGGCGTCGCCCTGCGGGCCGCCGACGACGAAGGTCCCGGTGGGGTTGACGAACAACCGGGTCGCGCGCGTGTCGAGGTCGACGCCCGCGGCCTCGAGGACCGGCGCGACCACGTCGTCCGCGACCAGCCGGTGCAGCGCGTCCTGGCGCACGTCCGGGTCGTGCTGCGTGGACAGGACGACGGTGTCGAGCGTGACCGCACGGTCGCCGTCGTACCCGATGGTGACCTGCGTCTTGCCGTCCGGGCGCAGGCCCGGCACCGTCCCGTCGCGGCGCACGAGCGCGAGACGCTCCGCGAGGCGGTGCGCGAGCCAGACCGGCAGCGGCATGAGGCTCGGCGTGTCGTCGCTCGCGTACCCGAACATCAGGCCCTGGTCGCCCGCGCCCTGCGCGTCGAGCGGGTCGTGGTCGCGCTGGTCGTCGCGCTCCTCGAGGCTCTTGTCGACGCCCTGCGCGATGTCGGGCGACTGCTGCCCGATCGACACGGAGATGCCGCACGAGTCCGCGTCGAAGCCGATCGCGGACGACGTGTACCCGATGCGGCGCACGACGTCGCGCACGATCTGCGGGATCTCGACGTACGCGTCCGTGGTCACCTCGCCCGCGACGTGCACGAGGCCCGTGGTGACCATGGTCTCGACCGCCACGCGGGACGTCGGGTCCTGCGTCAGGAGCGCGTCGAGGATGGAGTCGGAGATCTGGTCGCAGACCTTGTCCGGGTGCCCCTCGGTGACGGACTCGGACGTGAACAGACGCAGATCAGCCATGCCGCACAGCCTACTGTCCCGAGGCGTGGGCGCGGGCATCCGGTAGGCGAGACGAGACGCGGGTCACTCGACCCGTGCGACCCCGTCGTCCGCCGTCGCCGCGGCCACCCGGCCCGCGACGACGTCCCACACGGCGTCCGCCACCGCGCGCTTGGTGCCCCCCGCCGTCGCGACGACCTCGCCGGACCCGTCGACGACGGTCACGTCGTTCGCGTCGACGCCGAACCCGAGGCTCTCGCCCACCGCGTTCACGACGAGCAGGTCCGCGCCCTTGCGGCGCGCCTTCGCCCGGCCGTGGTCGAGCACCGAGCCGTCCGCGTCGCCCGTCTCGGCCGCGAACCCCACGACGACCTGGCCGGCGCGCAGCCGGTCGTGCGCGAGCTCGGCGAGCACGTCCGGGTTCTCGACGAGCGCGATCGGCTCCGGCCCGCGGCCCGGCACCTTCTTGATCTTCGCCCCGGGCGCGTGCGCCGGGCGGAAGTCCGCGACCGCAGCGGCCATCACGACGACGTCCGCCGACGCCGCCGCGGCGCGCACCGCGTCGCGCAGCTGGGCCGTCGTCTCGACCCCGACCACGTCGTCCAGGCCGGCGTCCCGCACCAGCGCGGCGACGTCCGGGGCCAGGTTCGCCGCGACGAGCGTCACGTGGGCGCCCCGCGCCCGCGCCGCCCGCGCGAGCTCGACCCCCTGGCGCCCGCTGGACCGGTTGCCGATGAAGCGGACCGGGTCGATCGGCTCGCGCGTGCCGCCCGCGGAGACCACGACCCGACGACCCGCGAGGTCGCGCGCCGGCGCCGGTTCCCCGCTGGCGCCCGCCTCGTCGTCGGCGCCCCCCGCGACGGCCAGGGCGACGCGCGCGATCTCGTCGGGCTCGGGCAGGCGCCCCGGGCCCGTGTCGGCACCCGTCAGACGGCCCGACGCGGGCTCGATCACGTGCACGCCGCGCTCGCGCAGCGTGGCCACGTTCGCGCGCGTGGCCGGGTGCTCCCACATCTCGGTGTGCATCGCGGGTGCCATCACGACCGGGCATCGCGCGGTCAGCAGCGTCGAGGTCAGCAGGTCGTCCGCCCGGCCCGACGCCGCCCGCGCGAGCAGGTCCGCGGTCGCGGGCGCCACGACCACCAGGTCCGCGCCCTGGCCCAGCGCGACGTGCGGGACGTGCTCCACGTCCTCGAACACCTGGTCCGTCGCCGGCTCGCCCGACAGCGCCTCCCACGTGGGCGCGCCGACGAACCGCAGCGCCGACGCCGTGGGCACCACGCGCACCCGATGACCCTGCTCGCGCAGCAGCCGCAGCAGCAGCACGGCCTTGTAGGCCGCGACCCCGCCGCTCACCCCGAGCACGATCCGCATGTCGCTCCTCCCGCCGGTCCCGCTCGAACTCCGCGTCCACCCCGGGGGCGGACGGCCGTGGACGCACGAACGCCGCGCCCTCGTCGTGAGGGGCGCGGCGTACGGGCTCAGGCCTCGTCGGCCTCGTCGGGCTCGGCCTCGATCGTCAGCAGGCCCGCGTTGATCTCGCGCATCGCGATCGACAGCGGCTTCTCCTGGTTGCGCGTCTCGAGCAGCGGCCCGACGTTCTCCAGCAGGCCCTCGCTGAGCTGCGAGTAGTACGCGTTGATCTGGCGCGCGCGCTTGGCCGAGTAGATGACGAGCGCGTACTTCGAGTCGACGTGCTCCAGCAGGTCGTCGATCGGCGGGTCGGTGATGCCCTCGGGGGCGGCGACGGTTCCGGACACAGTTCGCTCCGTGGGTTCAAGGGTCTGCAGCCGACGGCTGCAGCTGGTCGATGGCGGCGGCGCGCCGACCGCTCCGTCCGGGGCCGGGCGGCGCGGCCCCGGGCAGTCGCCGGGTCCGCGGACCGGGCCTGCGGCCCACCGGGGAGCGGGCCCGCGCGCGGGCACCGCAGGACAGTCTACTCGGTGTGCTGCTGAGTGTGCTGCTCGGTGCGCTCGGGCGGCGCGGGATCCGCCGACCGCGCGGCGTCACCCGTCCCGCCCACGACGGGCCGGGGCTCGAGCCCCATGACGCGCACGAGCTCGTCCGTCGCGCGGTGCACCTCGTCGTTGACGATGACGTGGTCGAACTCCGACTCCGCCGCGAGCTCGACCCGCGCCGTCGTGAGCCGACGCTCGCGCTCCTCCGCGTCCTCCGTGCCGCGGCCGACGAGCCGGCGCACCAGCTCGTCCCAGCTCGGCGGGGCGAGGAACACGAAGCGCGCCTCGGGCATCGAGGCCCGCACCTGGCGGGCGCCCTGGAGGTCGATCTCCAGGAGCGCCGGCACGCCCGCGGCGAGCTTCTCCTCGACCGCACGCCGGGGCGTGCCGTAGCTGTTGCGACCGTGCACCACCGCCCACTCGAGCAGCTCCCGGTCCGCGACCATGCGGGCGAACTCGTCGGCGCCGACGAACAGGTAGTGGACGCCGTCCACCTCCCCCGGCCGCGGGTCGCGCGTGGTGGCGGACACGGACAGCCACACCTCCGGGTACCGGGCCCGGATGTCCGCCGACACCGTCCCCTTCCCCACGGCGGTCGGGCCGGCAAGGACGGTCAGGCGGGCGGGGCCGGGTGAGACCACCGACGCCGACGTCCCCTCGGCGGGGGCGTGCGGCGTCGGGTCGGACGGGTGCGCGGAAATGTCAGCCAAACCTCTCGATGAGGGCCGCGGACTGGTGGGGGCCGAGGCCGCGGACACGACGTGTCTCGGCGATCCCGATCTCCTCCATGATCGCCCGAGCCTTCACCTTACCCACGCCGGGCAGGGACTCCAGCAACGAGACCACCTTGAGCTTGCCGATCATGTCGTCCGTCTGCCCGCGCTCGATGACCTCCTTCAGGGAGCCCTGGGAGTACTTGAGCCTGTTCTTCACCTCGGCGCGCACGCGTCGGGCCTCTGCGGCCTTCTCGAGCGCCGCCGCGCGCTGTTCTGGGGTCAGGGGTGGAAGTGCCACGCAAGTCACCTACTCGTCGTCAGGCGGATGGGCCCACTCAGTCGTCCCGGCGTGCCCCGACGAGGAGCCCTAATCGGGTGAATCACCCGGGCGACCTGCGCCGACGCACGGAGCCGACCCCTCGAAAGTAGCGAGCCTCGACCGATCGGGCAACGACTGGGCAGGGCGCGTCGCGCGCCGTCGGCGCAGCGAGGGGCGTCGTGAGGTGACCGAGGGGGACCGTCAGGACGCCACGAGGCGCGCGACGAGCGCGTCGCGCACGGCCGTGGTCACCCCGCACGCGACGAGGTAGCCGTCCACGCTCCCGTGCTCGCGGGCGGCGAGCTCCCACGCCGCCTCGAGGTACTCCGGCTCCACCGTGAGGACCGGGGCCAGCGCGTCCGGGGACAGGCCCGGGATGGGCGGGACGAGCGCGGCGAGTCCACCCACGGCCGACCGGCTCGCGAGGTACTCCGCCAGGCGGTCCTCCTCCCCGACGCCCGCGACGTACTGGGCGAGGGCGACCACCCACCCGGTGCGGTCCTTGCCCGCCGAGCAGTGCACGACCGCGGCGCCGTCCGACGACGCGACCTCGCCGAGCACGCGCCCGACCGTCGCGCGGATGCCCGGGTCCTGGACGAACGTCGCGTACACGCCGTGCATCATGCGGCGCGCGACCGCGGTCGGGTCGTCCGCCGCCAGCAGGCCCGCGATCAGCGCCGCGGGGTCGGCCGACGCTCCCCCGCCGCCCCCGGCCTGCAGGCCCTGCGCGGGGTCCATGCCGCGGCGCAGCACCCGCACGCCGCCCGGCACCGCGTCCGCACCGTCGCGCTCGAACTCGTCGTCCCCGCGCAGGTCGAGGACCGTCGTCACCCCGAGGTCGGAGAGCGCCGCCTGGCCCGCCGGGGTCAGGCGCGACAGGCTCGCCGTCCGCAGCAGGACGCCGGTGCGCAGGGGCTCGTCGTGGCCGATCGGGACCGCCCGGCCTCCGACGTCGCGCGCGTTCCACGTGCCCGGCACGTCCAGCGCGCCCGGCACGGCCGCGCCCTCGGGTGCGGGGACGGCGACGGCCGCCTCCGTGGGCGTGCCGGAGCCGCGCGGGCCCGCGTCGTGGGACGTGTCGTGGGAGGTCATGGGCGCAGTCTCGCACGGCACGACGACGACCAGCGTGCCCGGACCCTCGCCGACCACGTCCCGGAACGACGGAGGGGCCGGCACCCGCAGGTGCCGACCCCGTCGCCCGGGTCGGTCTCTCAGCCGCGCAGGGCCTGCGCCGCCTCGTCCGTGGCCGCTCGCGCCGCGGCGCGCAGGGCGTCGGCGTCCGGTCCGGCGCGCAGGACGCCGCGCGAGGAGGACGCGAGCACCTGGCGCCGCGCGTCCCCGAACACGGCGGCGAGCTCGGCCGCTCCCGCGCCCTGCGCACCCACGCCGGGGGCCAGGAGCGGGCCCCGCACCGCCGCGAGGTCCGTGCCGGTGCGGGCCGCGGCGTCGGCGATGGTCGCACCGACGACGAGCCCGACCGGTCCGAGCGCGTCGCCCGACTCGACGACGGGCGCGTTGAGCCGCGCGGCCTCGCGCGCCACGTGCGCCGCGACCGACTCCACGTCGGCCCCGGCGCCGCGGCGCGCGTGCTGCACCTCGGCCCCCTCGGGGTTCGAGGTGAGGCACAGCACGAACAGCCCGCGCCCGGTCTCCAGGGCGGCGTCCACCGCGGGCTGGAGCGAACCGAAGCCGAGGTACGGCGAGACCGTCAGCGCGTCCGCCGCCAGCGGGGAGCCGTCGCGCAGGTACGCGTCGGCGTACGCCGCCATGGTCGAGCCGATGTCGCCGCGCTTGGCGTCCATGATCGCGAGCGTGCCCGCCGCACGGGCCGCCGCGAGGACCTCCTCGAGCGCCGCGACGCCGCGCGACCCGTGCCGCTCGAAGAACGCCGACTGCGGCTTCACCGCGGCGACGCGCCCGCCGACCGCCTCGACGACCCGCAGGCCGAACTCGCGCAGCCCGGAGGCGTCGTCGGGCAGGCCCCAGTCCGCGAGCAGGCCGGGGTGCGGGTCGATCCCGACGCACAGCGGCCCGTGGTCGTCCGTCGCGGCAGCGAGCCGCGCGCCGAAGCCCGCGCTCACGCGCCCACCCGCTCCGCGGCGGCGGGCAGCGTGACGCCGGCCGTCAGGCCCTCGCCCGCCATGTGCTCCTGGAGGCTGGCCACTGCGAACGGTCCCGCGAGGACCGCCTCGATGCCCTGCACCGCCGCGGCGAGCTGGTCGACCGTCGTCGCGATCGGCTTGTCGGCCGCCGTCGTGGCGGCCCGGATCTCGTAGCCGTCGGCGCGCGCGCCCTGGCCGGACGGGGTGTTGATGACCATGTCCACCTCGCCGGCCGTGATGAGGTCGACGATCGTCGGCTCCCCGTCGGCGCCGCGGCCCGCGGAGAACTTGCGCACCACGCGCGACGCGATGCCGTTGCGGCGCAGCACGCTCGACGTGCCGTCCGTCGCGAGGATCTCGAACCCGAGCTCCGCGAGGCGCTTGACCGGGAAGACGATCGAGCGCTTGTCGCGGTCCGCGACCGAGACGAACACGCGGCCCGACGTCGGCAGCCCGCCGAACGCGGCGGCCTGCGACTTGGCGAACGCGTGCGGGAAGTCGCGGTCGAAGCCCATGACCTCGCCCGTCGAGCGCATCTCCGGGCCGAGCACCGTGTCCACGACGACGCCGTCCGCGGTGCGGAAGCGCTTGAACGGCAGGACCGCCTCCTTGACCGCGATCGGCGCGTCGAGCGGGAGCGTGCCGCCGTCGCCGTCGGCGGGCAGCACGCCCGCCGCACGCAGCTCGGCGATCGACTCGCCCGCCATGACGCGCGCCGCGGCCTTCGCGAGCGACGTGCCCGTCGCCTTGGAGACGAACGGCACCGTGCGCGACGCGCGCGGGTTGGCCTCCAGGACGTACAGCACGTCGGAGACGAGCGCGTACTGCACGTTGAGCAGGCCGCGCACCCCGACGCCCTGGGCGATGGCCTCGGTCGAGCGGCGGATCCGCTCGATCTCCTGCTCCGAGAGGGACACGGGCGGCAGGACGCACGCCGAGTCGCCGGAGTGGATGCCCGCCTCCTCGATGTGCTCCATCACGCCGCCGAGGAACAGCTCGGTGCCGTCGTAGAGCGCGTCGACGTCGATCTCCATCGCGTCGTCGAGGAAGCGGTCGATGAGCAGCGGCGCGGGCAGCGTGCCTGCCGTGCGGTCCTCGGCGGCGGCCGCGGCGAGCGCACGCTCGACGTAGCCCGTGAGCTGCTCGGCCGAGTAGACGATCTCCATGCCGCGCCCGCCGAGCACGTAGGACGGGCGCACGAGCACCGGGTAGCCGATGCCGGCCGCGACGTCCTTCGCCTCGTCGAGCGAGCGCGCCGTGCCGAACGCCGGGGCGGGCAGGCCCGCCTCGACGAGCACGCGGCCGAACTCCCCGCGGTCCTCGGCGGCGTCGATCGCCTCGGGGCTCGTGCCGAGGATCGGCAGGCCCGCGTCCGCGAGGCGCTGCGCGAGCGCGAGCGGCGTCTGCCCGCCGAGCTGCACGATGATGCCCTTGACCGGCCCCGCGGCGAGCTCGGCCTGGTAGACCTCGAGCACGTCCTCGAACGTGAGCGGCTCGAAGTAGAGACGGTCGGACGTGTCGTAGTCGGTCGAGACCGTCTCCGGGTTGCAGTTGACCATGACCGTCTCGTAGCGCTCGCGCAGCGTGAGCGCCGCGTGCACGCACGAGTAGTCGAACTCGATGCCCTGGCCGATGCGGTTGGGGCCCGAGCCGAGGATGATCACGGCCTCGCGCTCGCGCGGTGCGACCTCGGTCTCGAGGTCGTAGGACGAGTAGTGGTACGGCGTGCGGGCCGCGAACTCGGCCGCGCACGTGTCGACCGTCTTGTAGACGGGGCGCACGCCGAGCGCGTAGCGCACCTCGCGCACCGTGGCCTCGCCCGCCGGGCCCATGCCGCGCAGGCGCGCGACCTGCGCGTCGGACAGGCCGTGCTTCTTCGCCTCGCGCAGCACGTCCTCCGTGAGCGCGGGCGCGTCGGCGACGGCCGCCGCCACCTCGTTGACCAGCTGGATCTGGTCGAGGTACCACGGGTCGATCTTCGTGGCCTCGAACACCTGCTCCACGCTCGCCCCGGCGCGCAGCGCCTGCTGGACGCCGATGATCCGGTTCTCCGTGGGGCGCGCGATGCGCACCAGGAGCTCGTCGAGGTCCGCGCCGGAGACGGGGTCGCCGTCCCAGTGGAAGACCGAGCCGCCCTTGTCGATCGAGCGCAGCGCCTTGCCGAGCGCCTCCGTGAAGTTGCGCCCGAGCGCCATGGCCTCGCCGACGGACTTCATGGTCGTCGTGAGCGTCGGGTCGGCGGCCGGGAACTTCTCGAACGCGAAGCGCGGCACCTTGACGACGACGTAGTCGAGCGTCGGCTCGAACGAGGCCGGCGTGACCTGCGTGATGTCGTTGGGGATCTCGTCGAGCGTGTAGCCGACGGCGAGCTTCGCCGCGATCTTCGCGATGGGGAACCCGGTGGCCTTGGACGCGAGCGCCGACGAGCGCGAGACGCGCGGGTTCATCTCGATGACGATGACGCGGCCCGTGTCCGGGTCGACGGCGAACTGGATGTTGCAGCCGCCCGTGTCGACGCCGACCTCGCGGATGACCGCGATGCCGATGTCGCGCAGCTTCTGGTACTCGCGGTCCGTGAGCGTGAGCGACGGCGCGACCGTGATCGAGTCGCCCGTGTGCACGCCGACCGGGTCGACGTTCTCGATCGAGCACACGACCACGACGTTGTCGTGCTTGTCGCGCATGAGCTCGAGCTCGTACTCCTTCCAGCCGAGGATCGACTCCTCGAGGAGCACCTCGGTCACCGGGGAGTAGTGCAGGCCCTGCCCGACGATGCGGCGCAGCTCCTCCTCGTCGTACGCGAAGCCCGAGCCGAGGCCGCCCATCGTGAACGACGGGCGCACGACCATCGGGTAGCCGAGGTCGCCCGCGGCCGCGACGGCCTCGTCGACCGTGTGGACGATGACCGAGCGCGCCGACTCGCCGCCGCACTTCTCGACGACGTCCTTGAACTGCTGGCGGTCCTCGCCCTTCTGGATCGCCTCGATGTTCGCGCCGATGAGCTCCACGCCGTACTCGGCGAGGACGCCCGCCTCGTCGAGCGCGATCGCCGCGTTGAGCGCGGTCTGCCCGCCGAGCGTGGGCAGGAGCGCGTCGGGGCGCTCCTTGGCGATGATCGAGGTGAGGACCTCGGTCGTGATGGGCTCGACGTACGTCGCGTCGGCGAACTCGGGGTCGGTCATGATCGTGGCCGGGTTCGAGTTCACGAGGACGACCCGCAGGCCCTCCTCCTTGAGCACGCGACACGCCTGGGTGCCGGAGTAGTCGAACTCGCACGCCTGGCCGATGACGATCGGGCCGGACCCGATGACCAGGACGCTGGAGATGTCGGTTCTGCGAGGCACGGTCAGCTCTCCTTGGTGTTCTGGTCGGCGGCTGCGGAGCTCTGAGCGCGTCGGGACGCCATGAGCTCGACGAAGCGGTCGAAGAGGTACGCGGCGTCGTGGGGGCCGGCCGCGGCCTCGGGGTGGTACTGGACGGAGAAGGCGGGCAGGTCGAGGCACTCGAGCCCCTCGACCACCTGGTCGTTGAGCCCGACGTGGGACACGACGACGCGCCCGTAGCGGCCGCCGTCGTGCGGGGCGACGGACTCGCCGTCCAGCGGCGCGTCCACGGCGAACCCGTGGTTGTGCGCGGTGACCTCGACCTTGCCGGTGCGGCGGTCCATGACGGGCTGGTTGATGCCGCGGTGTCCGTACGCGAGCTTGTACGTGCCGTACCCGAGGGCGCGCCCGAGGATCTGGTTGCCGAAGCAGATCCCGAAGAACGGGGTGCCGCGGTCCAGGACGCCGCGCAGCAGCTCGACCTCGTGCGTCGCCGCCCCGGGGTCGCCCGGGCCGTTGGAGAAGAACACGCCGTCGGGCGCGTACGCCTCGATGTCCTCGATCGTCGACGCGGCGGGGACCACGTGCACGCGCACGCCGCGCTGGGCGAGGCGCTGCGGCGTCATGGACTTGATGCCGAGGTCGACGGCGACGACGGTGGCGACGGGCTCGCCGTCGGGCGTCGTGCCCTCGAAGGGCTCGACGACGTACGCCGTGTCCGTGCTCACCTCGCGCGCGAGGTCGGCGCCGGCCATCGCGGGCGCCGCCTTCACCTCGGCGACGAGGTCCTCCACGGTGCGCGGGTAGCCGTCGCGCACGAGCGCGTCGCCGGAGAAGATGCCGGCGCGCATCACGCCGAGCTCGCGCAGGTGGCGCGTGAGGGCGCGCGTGTCGACGTCGCTGATGCCGACGACGCCCTGCGCGGCGAGCTCCTCGTCCAGGGTGCGCTGCGCGCGCCAGCTCGACGCGCGGCGGGCCGCGTCGCGCACGACGTACCCGGCGACCCAGATCTTGCCCGACTCGGGGTCCTCGTCGTTGACGCCGGTGTTCCCGATGTGGGGCGCCGTCATGACGACGATCTGCCGGTGGTAGGAGGGATCGGTGAGCGTCTCCTGGTAGCCGGTCATGCCGGTGTTGAAGACGATCTCGCCGACCGTGGTGCCGCGCGCGCCGTAGGCGCGCCCGGTCTGCACGGTCCCGTCCTCGAGGACGATCAGGGCCCGCTCGGCGGGCGGTGCGGTCGCTGAGGCCAGGGTGGTCGCTGTGTTCACTGGGGCGGTCACGGTGCTTCCTCGTCGTTCTCGTCGGTGCCGGGGGCCGCGCTCTCGCGCGTCGGCGCCGGGTCTGCGGGGTCTGCGGGGGCGGCGCCGCTCGGCGCCCCGGGTCGTCGCTCGTGCGTGCCGGCGGCGACGGGTTCGTCGCGGTCGGCGTCGGCTCGTCCGGCGAGGCCGCGGACGGCCTCCAGGAGGCGCGCGACGTCGTGGTCGTGGCGGGGCAGGAGGCCGGTGTCGAGCCGGACCTCGGGGTTCGCCGGAGCCTCGGGCGCGTCGGCAGGGACCGGCTCCCCGGGCACGGTCCACGTCACGACGACGATGGCCTCCTTGCCGACGAACTTGCCGGCCATCCCGGGCGTGAGGGCCACGCCCCCGACCGCGGCGGCGGGCACCCACAGGTCCGGGGCGCCGCTGCGCTCGACCAGCAGGCCGCCGTCGTGCACGGTGGCCTGGGCCTGGGACCGGTCGCCGAGCCCGTGGGCCCCGACGCGGGCGAGCCAGTCGCCCGCGAGCGTGCTGGACACGTAGAGCGCGTCGAGCGGCCCGAGCACCACGGCACCCCGCGCGGCCTCGGCGGGCACCGCCGGGGGCGTGGGGACGACGCCGGCCGAGCGACGCACGAGGCGCCGGCGGCCGACGAGGACGAGCGTCAGGAGGACGACGCCGAGGACGACCCAGATGCCGACCGCGACGGGCTGGGGCAGGTTCACGCCCCCACCCCCTGCGCGTCCGCGGGTGCCGGGACGGGTGCGCCGTCGAGCACGGTCGCGCGCCCCCGCAGGAACGTGGCGACGACGGCGCCGGGCAGCTCGCGGCCCTGGAACGGCGTGTTGGTGCTCGCCGTGACCTGCCCCGCACCGTCGACGACCCGGCGCGCGGCCGGGTCGACGAGCGTCACGTTGGCGGGCTCGCCGACCTCGAGCGGGCGGCCCTGGGCGCGCGCGCCGGTGTCGATGCGGCCGATGCGCGCAGGCGCGCTCGAGAGCACGCGCGCCACGTCGGCCCACGTGAGTCGGCCGGTGTCGACCATGGTCTGCTGGACGACGCTGAGCGCCGTCTCCAGGCCGGTCATGCCGAACGCTGCCGCCGCCCACTCGCAGTCCTTGTCCTCGCGCGCGTGCGGCGCGTGGTCGGTCGCGACGATGTCGATCGTGCCGTCGGCCAGGCCCTCGCGCACCGCCTCGACGTCCGCGGCCGTGCGCAGCGGCGGGTTGACCTTGAACGTCGGGTCGTAGCCGCGCGCCAGGTCGTCGGTGAGGACGAGGTGGTGCGGCGTGACCTCGGCCGTGACGTCGATCCCGCGGCCCTTGGCCCAGCGCACGATCTCGACCGAGCCCGCGGTGGACAGGTGGCACACGTGCAGGCGCGAGCCCACGTGCTCCGCGAGGAGCACGTCGCGCGCGATGATCGCCTCCTCGGCGACCGCGGGCCAGCCCGCGAGGCCGAGCTCGGCAGAGACGACGCCCTCGTTCATCTGGGCGCCCTCGGTGAGGCGCGGCTCCTGCGCGTGCTGGGCGACGACGCCGTCGAACGCCTTGACGTACTCCAGCGCCCGGCGCATGAGGATCGGGTCGTCGACGCACTTGCCGTCGTCGGAGAACACGCGCACGCGCGCGGCGGAGTCGGCCATCGCGCCGAGCTCGGCGAGCTGCTCGCCGGCGAGGCCGACGGAGACGGCGCCGACCGGGTGCACGTCGACCCAGCCCGCGTCGCGCCCGAGGCGCCACACCTGCTCGACGACGCCGGCCGTGTCCGCGACGGGCGTCGTGTTCGCCATGGCGTGCACGGCGGTGAACCCACCCGCCGCGGCGGCGCGGGTGCCGGACTCGATCGTCTCGGCGTCCTCGCGGCCCGGCTCGCGCAGGTGCGTGTGCAGGTCGACCAGGCCCGGCAGCGCGACGAGGCCGGTCGCGTCGACGACCACCGTCTCGTCGTCCGCGGACCCGGCCCGCGCGGCACCGACCGGCGCGATCTCGGCGATCACGCCGCCGGAGAGCACGAGGTCGACGGGGTCGCCGCCGAGCGGGCGCGCGCCGCGCAGGACGTACGTGGTGGTTGCGGCGCTGCTCACGAGGCGGGGACCCTTTCGACGACGGGAGGCTGGACGGGCGGGTGCGGGACGGCCGTGGCCGGGGCGGCGTCGGTCTCGTCGCTGCCCGCGAGGAGGAGGTAGAGCACGGCCATGCGCACGGCGACGCCGTTCGCGACCTGCTCGACGATGACGGCGCGCGGCGAGTCCGCCGCCTGCGCGGAGATCTCGAGCCCGCGGTTCATCGGGCCGGGGTGCATGACGATCGCGTGCTCGGCGAGCAGCCCGAGGCGCCGGGCGTCGAGCCCGTACTTGCGGCTGTACTCGAGGGGGTTCGGGAAGAACGCTCCCCCGCCGGCACCCGAGCCGCTCATGCGCTCGCGCTGCACGCGCAGCATCATCACGGCGTCCGGGCCGCCGTGCGCGGTGTCGCCGGCGAGGGTCGCGTCGAGGTCGTAGGAGACCGCGCACGGCCACGTCTGGACGCCGACCGGCAGGAGCGTCGGCGGGGCGACGAGCGTCACGCGCGCACCGAGCGTGTGCAGCAGGTGCACGTTGGAGCGCGCGACGCGCGAGTGCAGCACGTCCCCGACGATCGCCACGTGGCGCCCGTCGAGGCCCGCGCCGCGCGCGGCCGCGTCGTCCGGGCCGCTCGCGCCGGGGGCGGTGAGCCCCGTCCCGGACAGGTGGCGGCGCAGCGTGTACGCGTCGAGCAGCGCCTGGGTCGGGTGCTGGTGCGTGCCGTCGCCGGCGTTGAGGACGGCGGCGTCGAGCCAGCCCGCGTGGGCGAGCAGGTGCGGCGCGCCGGACGCCTGGTGCCGCACGACGACCGCGTCCGCGCCCATCGCCTGGAGGGTCAGCGCGGTGTCCTTGAGCGACTCGCCCTTGGACACGCTCGAGCCCTTGGCCGAGAAGTTGATGACGTCGGCCGACAGGCGCTTGGCCGCGGTCTCGAACGAGATGCGGGTGCGCGTCGAGTCCTCGTAGAAGAGGTTGACGACCGTGCGCCCGCGCAGCGTCGGGAGCTTCTTGATCTCGCGCGCCTGCGTCGCGGCCATCTGCGCGGCCGTGTCGAGAATGCGCACCGCGTCGGTGCGGGCGAGGTCCTGGGTGGACAGCAGGTGCCTCATGCGGGGGCCTCCGTCCCGGTCGTGGCGGACCGGATCACGACCGCGTCCGCGGAGGACCCGTCCGCGGGCGCGCCGTCGACCTCGGCGAGGCGCACGCTGACGCGCTCGGACGTCGACGTCGGCAGGTTCTTCCCGACGAAGTCCGGACGGATCGGCAGCTCGCGGTGACCGCGGTCGACGAGTGCCGCGAGCTGCACCGCGCGGGGACGGCCCAGGTCGCTGATCGCGTCGAGCGCGGCCCGGATCGTGCGCCCGGAGTACAGCACGTCGTCGACGAGGACCACGACCTTGCCGTCGATGCCCGACGCGGGCAGGCGCGTCGCGCCGATCGTGCGCGTCGGGTGGCGGTGCAGGTCGTCGCGGTACATCGTCACGTCGAGCTCGCCGACGATGGCGTGCGGGTCCGGCGCGCCGTCTGCGGGCGTCCCCTCGATCGCGGCGAGGCGCTCGGCGAGCCGCGTCGCGAGCGGGACGCCGCGCGTCGGGATCCCGAGGAGCACGAGGTCGTGGGCCCCCTTGTTGCGCTCCACGATCTCGTGGGCGATGCGCGTCAGCGCGCGGGAGATGTCGGCGGCCGTCAGGACGACGGTCCCGGCCTCGGGCGTCGTCTCCGAGGTCGATGGGGGTGGTGTGGGCACAGCAGCGCCAGAGCTCATGTCCGGCGACCTCCTTCCCCGCCTCACGGGACGGGCCTTAAAGGATGTCTGACGGTCACCCACCCTACCGCCGCGGGCCGCGGCGGCGGGTACGCGTCCCGCCGGATAAGACGCGGCGTCGGTCACACCTGTGACCGACGCCGCGTCGAGGGTCGCGCCGGCCCGCAGCGGGGCCGTGGAGCGCTCAGGCCGTGATCGTCGGCTTCATCTCGACGATGCGGGCGAGCAGCCCGTTGACGAACGACGGCGAGTCGTCGGTCGACAGGGAGCGCGCGAGGTCGACGGCCTCGTCGATCGCGACGACGTCCGGGACGTCGTCGTTGAAGAGGATCTCCCAGCCGCCGATGCGCAGCAGGGCCCGGTCGACCGCCGGCATCCGCTCGAGCGTCCACCCGTGGGAGTACGTCTCGATCAGCTCGTCGATGCGGTCGCGGTGCGCGAGCACGCCCTCGACGATGTCGACCGCGTACTGCGGCAGGGCGGTCTGCGCGGTGCCGGGGTCGGCGACGCGCTCCGCGAGGAGGGTCGCCGGGTCCACCTGGCGCTGCTCCGCCTCGAAGAGGACGTCGAGCGCGCGCTTGCGCGCCTTGGTGCGTGCGGCCATGTGTGTCGTCAGCCCGTCGTGCCGGCGGTCAGTCGTTCACGCGGCCGAGGTACGAGCCGTCGCGCGTGTCGACCTTGACCTTGGTGCCCTGCTCGAGGAAGAGCGGGACCTGGATCTGCGCGCCCGTCTCGAGCGTGGCCGGCTTGGTGCCGCCCGTGGAGCGGTCGCCCTGGAGGCCCGGCTCGGTGTACGTGATCTCGAGGACGACCGAGGCGGGCAGCTCGATGTAGAGCGGCTGGCCGTCGTTCGACGCGATGAGGACGTTCTGGTTCTCGAGCATGTAGTCCTTGGCGTCGCCCACGATCTCGGCACCCACGGTGATCTGGTCGTACGTCGAGGTGTCCATGAACACGTAGTCCGCGCCGTCCTGGTACAGGTACTGGAAGTCACGGCGGTCGACGTTGGCCGTCTCGATCTTGAGGCCGGCGTTGAACGTCTTGTCGATCGTCTTGCCCGTCATGACGTTCTTGATCTTGGTGCGGACGAACGCGCCACCCTTGCCGGGCTTGACGTGCTGGAACTCGATCACGGTCCACAGCTGGCCGTCGAGTCGCAGCACGGTGCCGTTCTTGATGTCGTTGGTGGTCGCCACGTTCGTCTTCCTGTCGGAGGGTCTGCGGTCTCCGCCCCACGCGGAGCCGCGTGCCGGGACGGCACGACAGGGTCCTCGAGGACGGGATGCGGAAATGGGCCTTGACGATCTTACCGGAGCGCGACGAGGACCGCGTTCGCGACCACGCCCACGGTCGCCGCCCAGCACATCGAGGCGAGCGTGCCGATGACGAACCGCTCGGACGCGACCGGGTGCTCCCGCAGCTCCGGGTAGCGCCCGAGGCCCTTGATCGCCACGACGAAGGCGATCCCGCCGGGCTCCCCAGCGAGGAGGCAGCCGGTGATGGCGAACCGTTCGAGGATCCCGATCCACGTGCCACCGCGCAGCGCCTTCACGGCCTCGGTCCCGATCGGTCCCGTCGCGGGAGGCGGCGGCGGGGGGACCGGGACGGAGGCGGGGTCCGCCGCGGCGGCCCGCGACCTCGCGCGCCCCGCCCGCCGGGAGCCCGCCCGGGCCGGGTCGCCGGAGCGGGCAGCGGCGCGCAGCACCCACTGCGTCACGGTCCCTCCGCCGAGGACGCTCACCGCGAGCGCCACGACCCACACCAGCACGACCAGCACGACCGACACCGGGTCCGTCATCTCCCGCCCTCCCGCAGATCCTCCGACGGCTCACCCCGTCGGCTCGCCCCGAGCTCGCCCAGCAGCCTCGCCACCACGGGCCGCACCGCCGCCTCCTCGGGCCACAGCGCGGCGCGCAGCCGCTGGCTCACCGCTTGCTCGGAGACCCCGAGCGCGCGGGCCACATCCTTCTGGGTGCCACCCACGCGCGCGAGCGTGTCGACCGCCTCCCACCCCGGCGCGGTCCGCCGGTCCACGACCGCCGCGAGGAGGCGCAGGAGGGCCTCGACCTCGGCCGCCCGCGCCGACGGCTCGCCCCGGACGGCGACGGGCGCCGTTGCCGCGCGCGACTTGGCCTGCTCGACCGCCTCGCGCGCCCGCACGAACGCCTCTCCCGACGCCTCGCGCGAGACCGCGGGCAGGGGCTCGTCGACGCTCCCGGTGCCGACGCCGACGCTCCAGCCGCCGTCGCGCAGCAGGTCCAGCACGACCTCGACCACGGTGCCGGCGTCGTCGAGCACGCCCTGCACCTCGTCGCCCACGGTCCGGTCGAACGGGACCACGACGCCGGGGCGGCCGTCGAGGAGCTCGCCCAGGCGCGCGAGCACCTCGGGCACCCGGTCCGGGTGGCCCGTGCTCCCGCGCTGGTCGACGGTGAGGACGAACATATGATCCAGGCTAGACCCTTGAGAGGGTGGAATCAAGCATGGGGGCTTGAGAGAGAGGGATCAAGGCCGACGGTCGGCACGTGAGGGCGCCGCGTCAGCCCCGCAGCCGGGCCGCGAGCGCCTCGAGCGCGAGCCGGTACGAGTCGAACCCGAACCCCGCGATCGTCCCCGTGGCGACCGCGCCGACGACGGAGTGGCTGCGGAACGCCTCGCGCGCCGCGGGGTTGCTCAGGTGCACCTCGACGAGCAGGAGGCCGGAGGTCGTGACCTGCGCCGCGGCGTCGCGCACGGCGTAGGAGTAGTGCGTGAACGCGGCCGGGTTGAGCACCACGTGGGCGCGGGCGTCGACGGCCTCGTGGAGCCAGCCCACCAGCTCGGACTCGTCGTCGGTCTGCCGCACGTCGACCGTGAGGTCGAGCGCGCTCCCCCACGCGAGGGCGGACTCCTGGAGGTCGGCCATCGACGCCGAGCCGTAGATCTCCGGCTCGCGGACTCCGAGCCGGCCGAGGTTGGGTCCGTTGAGGACCAGCACGCGTTCCATGGCGCCCGAGCCTAGCGGCGCCGCGGGGCGCGGCGCGTGGGTGCTCGTGCCGTGGTCGGGCCCACGGCACGCGACGGGCTTCTCGACGCGCGGCGGCCGGCGCCGTCGGGCACGCTGGCGGGGTGAGCCTCGTCGCCGCCACCCGTGCCCGCTGGGAGCCCGACGCGCTGGTCGAGGGGTGGGAGTCGCTCGGGCTCCCGGCCCCGCGGCTGCCGGGCGTCGCCACCCCGGGCAGCGCGCGCGAGGCGGTCCCGCCGGTCCTGACGCTCGTGCGGCGCGCGCACCGGCCAGCCCGACCTGTCGGGACGGTCGTCCTCGTCCACGGCTACAACGACTACGTCTTCCAGGACCACGTCGTCGGGGCGCTCGCCGAGGCGGGGTGGGACGCGCTGGGCGTCGACCTGCGGCGGGCGGGCCGGTCGCTGCGCCCCGGGCAGGTGCTGCACTACGTGGACGACCTGCGCGAGACCGCGGCGGACCTCGGCGTGGCGGTCGCGGCCGCGCGGCGGACGCCGGGCCCGGTGGTCGTGCACGCGCACTCGACGGGCGCCCTCGTCGCGGCGCTGTGGGCCCACGCTCACCGGGGTGGGGGCGGGTGCGACGCGCTCGTGCTCGACAGCCCGTTCCTCGACCTGCGCGCGTCGTGGGTCGAGCGGACCGTGGGGACGCGGGTGCTGGACGCCGTCGGGCCGTGGAGCCCGCTGACGGTCGTCAGCGCGGGGCCTTCCGCGTACACCGGGCACCTGCTCGCGGACCGGGGCGGCCGGTGGACCTTCGACACCACGCTCAAGCGCCCCGAGGGCGTGCCGGTGCGGGCCGGCTGGCTGCGGGCGGTGCGCCAGGGGCACGCGCGCGTGGCGCGCGGCCTGGAGGTCGCGTGCCCGGTGCTCGTCGCCCGGGCCGAGCGGTCCGGGACGGACGACCCGACGAGCCCGGACCGCGAGCGGGACCTCGACGCGAGCGACACCGTGCTCGACGTCGCCCAGATCGCCCGGCTCGCCCCGCGGCTCGGGCGCGACGTGACGGAGCTCGTCGTCCCCGGCGCGGTGCACGACCTCACGCTCTCCGCCGACGGGCCGCGCGCGAGCTACCTGGGGGCCCTCGCCGGCTGGCTCGACGAGCGCGTCGTGCGGGTCGCGGCGTGAGCGTCGCCGCGGGCCGCACCGGCGGCTACCTGGAGGCGCCGTTCGTCGCGCTCGCGCACCGCGGCTTCTCGCGCGCGGGCCTGGAGAACTCCATGGCGGCCTTCGCCGCCGCCCGCGACCTCGGGCTGCGGTACGTCGAGACGGACGCCCACGCGACGTCGGACGGCGTGGCGGTCGCGCTCCACGACGCGTCGCTGGACCGCACGACGGACGCGCGCGGGCTCGTCGCCGACCTCCCGTGGCGGACCGTGCGCGCGGCCCGGATCGGCGGGACCGAGCCCGTGCCGTCGCTCGAGGACGTGCTGGGCACGTGGCCGGACCTGCGCGTGAACGTCGACGTGAAGTCGGCGGCGGCCGCCGAGCCGGTCGCGCGGGCGATCGAGCGCACGCGCGCGCACGACCGCGTGTGCGTCGCGTCGTTCGCGGCGTCGCGCCGGGAGGCGACGGTGGCACGGCTCTCGCGCCCCGTCACCGTGTCGGGGGCGCGGGGCGCGGTCCTGGGCATGTTCCTCGCCGGGCGGGCGCGGACCGACGCCCTGGCCCGGCTCGCGGCGCGCTCGGTCGACTGCCTCCAGGTCCCCGTGCGCGGGGGCTGGGTGCGCGTCGTCGACTCGGGGTTCGTCCGGGCCGCGCACCGGGCGGGCGTCGCGGTGCACGCGTGGACCGTGAACGACCGCGCGACGATGCACCGGCTGCTGGACCTCGGGGTCGACGGGATCGTCACCGACCGCGCGGACCTGCTGCGCGACGTGCTCCGCGCACGCGGCCTGTGGGCGTGAGCGGCTCCGGGCTCCCCGCGGCGCTCCCCGGGCGCCGCGTCAGAGCGCGACGGGGCCGCGTCCCACCGGCGCGTCGGCCGCGATCTCGGCGTAGGCCGCAGCGAGGAGCGTCGGGTCCGGGCCCTCGAGCCGCGTGGGCCGCGCGACGTCGTCGAGCACGACGAAGCGCAGGAGGTCGCCGCGCGACTTCTTGTCGCGGCGCATGGCGGACAGGAGCTGCTCCCAGCGGTCGCCGCGGTACGTGAGCGGCAGCCCGAGCGAGCCCAGGATCGCGCGGTGCCGCTCGACGACCGCGTCGTCGAGCTTCCCGGCGAGGCGCGACAGCTCCGCCGCGAACACCATGCCGACGGACACGGCCGCGCCGTGGCGCCACTGGTAGCGCTCCGTGAGCTCGACCGCGTGGCCCAGCGTGTGCCCGTAGTTGAGGATCTCGCGCAGGCCGGCCTCCTTGAGGTCCTCCCCCACGACGCGCGCCTTGACCGCGATCGAGCGCTCGACGAGCTCGGCGACGACGGCCCACGTCTCGTCCGTGGTCGGGCGCGTGCCCCACGCGCTCAGCGCGTCCGCGTGCTCCTCGACGAGCTCGAGGATGCGCTCGTCGGCGATGAAGCCCGTCTTGACGACCTCCGCCATGCCGGCGACGAAGTCCCAGCGCCCGAGGGACTCGAGCGCGGCGAGGTCGCACAGCACGCCCGCGGGCGGGTGGAACGACCCGACGAGGTTCTTGCCCTCCGCGGTGTTGATGCCCGTCTTGCCGCCGACCGCCGCGTCGACCATCGCGAGCAGCGTCGTCGGCACGTGCACCACGCGGATGCCGCGCAGCCAGGTCGCGGCCACGAACCCGCCGAGGTCGGTCGTCGCGCCGCCGCCGACCGTCACGACCGCGTCCGTGCGCGTGAAGTCCAGCTGCCCCAGCACGCCCCACAGGAACGCCGCGACCTGCGCGGTCTTGGCCTCCTCCGCGTCCGGGACCTCCGCGACGTACGCCTCGTACCCCGACGCCTTGAGGTCCTCGTGGATCACCTCCGCCGTCGCGGCGAGGGCCGCGGGGTGGACCACGAGCACGCGGCGCACCCGGTCGCCGAGCATGGTGGGCAGCTCGCCGAGCAGGTGCCGTCCCACGACGACGTCGTACGGCTGGTCCCCGGCGACCCGCACGCGCGTCGGGACGGAGGCGGGCTGCGCGTCGGCCGGCCCGACGACGGGCTCGGTGGCTGCCCGGGTGCCAGCCTGGGCGTCGGGGACGGGGGTCGTGTCGCTCACGCGTTCTCCTGTTCGGCCGGGGTGTCGGCGGGGGTGGGCGCCGCGGCGCGGTCCGCGTCGGCGCCGCCCGCGAGGTGCGCACGGATCTCCTGGGCGACCTGCGCGGGCGTGCGCGCGTCGGTGACGACGTGCAGCGTCGCGACCCGCTCGTAGACGGGACGCCGCGCCTCCATGAGCGCGGCCCACCGCGCGCGGGGGTTGCCCAGGAGCAGCGGGCGGGACTGGTTGAGCCCGACGCGCGGGGCCGCGTGCGCGAGGCTCACGTCGAGGAACACGACGGCGCCGCCCGCCGCGACGTACGCCGCGAGGGCGGCCTGGGTGTGCTCGTCGAGGACGGCGCCGCCGCCCAGGGCGAGCACGCCGTCGTGGGTCGCGAGCGCCGTCGTCACGGCCTCGCGCTCGAGCTCGCGGAAGTGCGGCTCGCCGTGGTCGACGAAGATGTCGGCGACGGGCTTGCCCGCCGTGGTCTCGACGTCGGTGTCCGTGTCGCGCTGCGCGAGGCCCAGCAGGTCCGCGAGGTGGCGCGACACCGTCGACTTGCCGCTGCCGGGCGGGCCGACGAGGACGACGACCGGGCGCGTGCCCGGAGGGACGGGCGTCATCAGCGCTGCAGCTCCGGGATCGCGGCGAGATAGGCCTCGGCGTTGCGGCGGACCTCCGCGACGGAGTCGCCGCCGAACTTCTCGAGCGCCTGCTCCGCGAGCACGAGCGCGACCATCGCCTCGGCGACGACCGCCGCCGGCGGGACCGCGCACACGTCCGAGCGCTGGTGCTGGGCCTTGGCGACCTCGCCCGTGACCACGTCGACCGTCGCGAGCGCGCGCGGCACCGTCGAGATGGGCTTCATCGCGGCGCGCACGCGCACGACCTCGCCGTTCGACATGCCGCCCTCGACGCCGCCCGCGCGGTTGCTCAGGCGGTGGATCAGGCCGTCGGCGCCGCGCTCGATCTCGTCGTGCGCGGCGGACCCGCGGCGGCGCGCGGTGCGGAAGCCGTCGCCGACCTCGACGCCCTTGATGGCCTGGATGCCCATGAGCACCGCGGCGAGCCGCGCGTCGAGGCGCCGGTCGCTCTGCGCGTAGGTGCCGAGCCCGGACGGGACGCCGTAGGCCAGGACCTCGACGACGCCGCCGAGCGTGTCACCGGCCTTCTGGCACGCGTCGATCTCGGCGACCATCGCCGCGGACGTGGCGGCGTCGAAGCAGCGCACCGGGTCGGCGTCGAGCGCGGCGACGTCGTCGGGCCCCGGCACCGCGGCGTCCTCGGGGACCTCGACGGGACCGATGCCGACGACGTGCGACACGAGGCGGACGCCCAGCGCCTGCTCGAGGAACTTCGCGGCCGCCGCGCCGAGAGCGACGCGCGTCGCCGTCTCGCGCGCCGATGCGCGCTCCAGCACGGGGCGGGCGTCGTCGAAGCCGTACTTGCGCATGCCCACGAGGTCGGCGTGGCCGGGGCGCGGGCGCGTGAGGGGCCGGTTGCGCGCGATCTCGCGCGCGTCGCCCGTGCCGGCGTCGACCAGCAGCGCCTCGGGCGGCACCGGGTCCGCGGACATGACGTCGACCCACTTGGGCCACTCGGAGTTCGCGATCTCGAGCGCGAGCGGGCCACCCTGGGTCACGCCGTGGCGCAGCCCGCCCAGGACACGCAGCACGTCCTGCTCGAACTTCTGGCGCGACCCGCGCCCGTACCCGAGGCGACGGCGCGCGAGCGCGGCCTTCACGTCGTCCGTCGTGAGCTCGACGCCCGCAGGCAGCCCGTCGAGGATCCCGACCAGCGCCTCACCGTGCGACTCACCCGATGTCAACCAACGCAGCATGATCGCCATCCTCCCACGTCGGCACCCACGTCCCGGCGGGCGCCCGCAGTGCGGACCGGCGGTCGCCGACGAGGTCCCGGGCGGCCGACACCCGGGGATCGGGGAGGCGGAGACACCGTCCGGCGCGCTGTGGACGACGGCGGCGCGCGCGGTGGCGGGCACGCTACGGTGCCGCGCATGGTCCAGCAGGGGGACGGGACGACGACGGACGGCACGTCGGCGCGGGTCGCCGCACCGCAGGCGGTCGAGCGTGTGACGGCCGACGACGAGCCGCCCTGGGTGCGACGCCGGGGCGACGACCTCGTCCGCGAGCTCCGGATCGCCGGGCGGCTCGGGGCCGTCCTCGCGGGGCTCGCCGCGGCCGGCGCGGCGTGGTGGTCGGGTCCGTCGTGGGCCACGCCGGCCCTCGTGCTCGTGGCCGCGGCCGGAGCGGTCGTCGCCGTGGTCGACGCGCGCACGCACCGGCTGCCCGACGTGATCGTCCTGCCGTCCTGGCTCGCGTCCGTGCTCCTGATCGGCGCCGGCGCGGTCGGCACCGGTGACGGCGCCGCCCTCGGCCGTGCCGTCGCCGGCGGCCTCCTGGGCTTCGGGGCCTACGCCGCGCTCCGGATCGCCTACCCGCCGGGCCTCGGCTTCGGCGACGTGAAGCTCGCGGGGATGCTCGGCACGCCGCTCGCCTGGCTCGGGTGGGGTGAGCTCGTCGCCGGTCTCGTCCTGCCGTTCGTGCTCGGCGGCGTGTGGGCGCTCGCGCTCGTCGTCACGCGGCGCGCGCGCCGTGACACCGCGGTCCCCTTCGGCCCGTTCATGGTCGTCGGGGCGGGGGTCGCCGCCGTGCTCGGCGACGCAGCGCTCCGGGCGTACGCGATCGCCTGACAGCGGCGTCCGGCGCGCGCGACCCTGTCCGACGGTCTCCGACCGGCCGTCAGGCCGCGACGCCGAGCGCGGCCTCGAGCGCCTGGTCCATCGCGGCGAGCGGGGCCACCTTTCCCGTCATGAGGCGCACCTGCTCGGCCGCCTGATGCAGGAGCATGCGCTCGCCGCCCACGACGATGCCTCCCGCCGCAGCCCAGGCGGCCGAGAGCGCCGTGGGACGGGGGTCGTAGACGACGTCGAGCAGCACTCCCGTCACGCGCGGGGCCGCCTGCGCCAGCGCGTCGGCCACCGGGTCGGCCGCGCGCGACGGAAGGGTCGCGACGACGACGTCGGCCTGCCCGAGGCGGGCGACGAGCGCGGGCGACGAGTCGAGGATCTCGAACCGCGGCTCGACGCCCATGCGGTGCGCGGCGCGCTGGAGGGTGCCCGTGCGCCCGAGCGAGCGCACCAGGACCGTCGGCGCGGTGCAGCCGAGCTCGGCGAGCGCGGCCAGCGTGGACGCGGCGGTCGCGCCCGCGCCGAGCACGACGGCAGTCCGGGCGCCCCGCTCCCCCAGTCCCTCACGCAACGCGGCGACGAGACCGTGCACGTCGGTGTTCGTCCCGACGAACGTCGGGCGCCGCCCGCCCGTTGCCTGCACGACGAGCGTGTTCACCGCGCCGACGACGTTCGCGAGCGGGTCCACGTGGTCGAGCAGTGGGATCACGGCGTGCTTGAGCGGCATGGTCAGGCTCAGGCCCGCCCACGACGCGTCGAGCCCGTTGACCAGCGCCGGGAGCTGCTCCTCGGTCGTGTCGATCGCCTCGTACGACCAGCCGTCGAGGCCGAGCGCCTCGTACGCGGTCCGGTGCAGCACCGGGGACAGCGAGTGGGCGACGGGGTGGCCGAGGACGGCCGCCCGTCGCGGAGCGCGCGCGGCGCTCACCCGCCGTTCTCCGCGAGCCACTGCTTCAGCGCCTCGACGTTCTGGTTGTGCTCGGCGAGCGTGACCGCGAAGCGCGTCTCCTTCGTGTCGTAGTTCACCGTCGTCCAGAACAGCCAGTCGCCCGGTTCAGGGTTGAGGACCGCCTGCATCGAGGGCGCGCCCGGGGACGCGATGGGACCCGGCGGGAGCCCGTTGTGCGCGTAGGTGTTGTACGGGTTCGACGTGTCGCGCGTGTCCTCGGGGGTCACCTGGTACCCGGGAGGGTTGCCCGTGCCGTAGGCGACCGCCGCGTCGATCTGCAGCGGCATCCCCGTCGCGAGTCGGTTCTCGATCGCTCGCGACATCTTGGGCCGGTCCTCGTCGCGGCCGGCCTCCCGCTCGATGAGGGACGCCTTGATGAGGACGGCCTCCCTGTCCTCGGGTGCGACGCCGAGCTCGTCGAGCTTCATCAGCGTCTGGCTGACCATGCCCTGGATGATCCCGAGCGCGTTCTTGTCCTCGGGCTCGAGGACGTACGTCGTCGGGAAGAGCCACCCCTCGTAGTTGCCGTTCGCCTCGGCGGGAAGGCCGGTTGCGGCAGTGTCCGCCATCGCCGCCTCGAAGTCCGCGACCGGGATGTCGGTCACCGAAGACGCCTTCTCGAGGATCTGCGCGACCGTGCTGCCCTCGGGGATCGTGATCTTCGTCTCGACCCGCGAGTCGTTCGCCACGAGACGCGCGACGGCGTCCTTGGCCGACATGCCGAGGAGCAGCGTGTGGGTGCCCGGCTGGATCTTCCCTGCGTTCGGGTTCTCCTCGAACGCCTTCGCGAAGGCCGCCGAGCTGGCGACGACGCCGGCCTCGGTGAGCACCGCGCCCATGTCGCGGCCGGTCGAGCCGGGCTCGATGACGACGTCGACCGGGTCGGTGCCCGGGCCCTCGAAGTCCTTGGCCTCGAGCGGGTTGTCGAACCCGAAGAGGTCGGAGGCGTTGTCGAGCAGCAGGTACCCCGCGCCGCCCACCACGAGGAGGGAGACGAGCAGCACCACGAGGGCGCGGCGACGCCGGCGCTGGCGTCGCTTCTTCGCCGCACGGCGGGCGCGCTGCTCCGAGCGCGACGAGCGCGCGGGCTGCTGCTCGCCCTGGACGGCGGGCCGTTCGAACAGGTCGGTCACGGTCGGTGGTCTCCTGTCGGGTCTACAGGTTCTCCGGCGCGCGCCCCCGCGCCCCGCTCGGCGTCGAGAGCGGATTGCAGAATGATAACGGCGGCTGCCTGGTCGACGACGCTCCGGTGCTTGCGACCGGCGCGCCCCGACGCGTGCAGCGCCTGGTGCGCGCTGACCGTCGTCATCCGCTCGTCGACGAGGTGGACCGGCACCGGCGCGACGGCGCGTGCCACGAGTCCAGCGTACGCCCGCGCCCCCTGGGCGGCGGCACCCTCGCCACCGGAGAGGTGCCGTGGGAGGCCGACGTAGACCACCCGGGCGCCGCGCTCGTCGGCCTCGGCGGCGATCCGCGCGACGTCCGCCGGGACCGCAGCCCCGGACTTCGTGTCGCGCGCGAGCGTCTCGACGGGGGTCGCGACGAGCCCGTCGGGGTCGCTCGCCGCGAGGCCGACGCGCACGCTGCCCACGTCGACGCCGAGGCGCGCCCCCCGCGGGAGGGGGACGCGCCCGTCGTCACCGGGCGGTGGAGGGACGGCCGTCACGCGGCCGCCGCGGCGCCGTCGCGCACGCCCTGGAGGGCGGCCGGCAGCGCCGACACGTCCGTGCCGCCGCCCTGGGCCATGTCGTCCTTGCCGCCGCCACCACCACCCAGGGTCTGGGCGGCCGCCTTGGCCAGCACGCCGGCGCGAAGGCCCGCGGCACGGGCCGACGCGTTGGTCACGACGACCACCTGCGGGCGGTCCTTCGCGACCCCCCCGACCGCCACGACGGCCGGCTCGGACTCGCCGAGGCGGCCGCGCACGTCGAGCGCGAGCGCACGGAGGTCGTCCGCGGAGGCGACCTCGCCGGCGTCGTGCACGACGACGCGCGTGCCGCCCGAGAGCTCCGCACCCGCGGCGAGCGTGCCCGCCACCGCGAGGAGCTGGGACTGCCGGAGCTGCGCCAGCTCCTTCTCCGCGTCGCGCAGGCGCGACACGAGCGCGCCCACGCGGTCCGGGAGCTCCTCGGTCCGCACGTTGAGCAGACCGGTGAGCTGGCCGACGAGCGCGTGCTCCTTGGCCTGGAAGCCGTACGCGCCGTCGCCGACGAGGGCGTCGACGCGACGCACGCCCGAGCCGATCGACGACTCGCCGAGCAGCGTGACGAGGCCGAGCTGGCCCGTCTGCCGCACGTGCGTGCCCGCGCACAGCTCGCGCGACCAGTCGCCGCCGATCGACACGACGCGCACGACGTCGCCGTACTTCTCGCCGAACAGCGCCATCGCGCCCAGCGCGCGCGCCTCGGTGATCGGCATGAGCTGGTCCGTGACCTCGAGGTTCTCCTGGAGCTGGGTGTTGACCCGCTCCTCGATCTCCGACAGCGCGCCCGCCGGAACGGCGGACGAGCGCCGGAAGTCGAACCGGATGCGGCTCGGCGCGTTCTCCGACCCGGCCTGGGTCGCGTCCTTGCCGAGCGACTCCTGGAGGGCCTTGTGGATCATGTGCGTCGCCGAGTGGGCGCGGCTGATCGCCTTGCGACGGTCACGGTCGATCGTCGCGGTGCCCGGGTCGCCGAGCGCCGCGGTCCCCTCGACGAGGCGGCCGCGGTGCACCGACAGGCCCTTGATCGGGCGCTGGACGTCGTCGACCTCGATGGTCGCGCCGCCGTCGAGCACGATCGTGCCGTGGTCGGCGAGCTGGCCGCCGGCCTCCGCGTAGAACGGCGTGCGGTCGAGCACGACCTCGACGTCGGCGGGCGCGGTCGCGGCGGGCGCGGGCACGCCGTCGACGAGCAGCCCGGCCACGCGCACGGCGGCCGAGGACTCGGTGTAGCCGAGGAACTCCACCGGAGCGGACAGCTCCGACGCGAGCGACTCGTAGGCCGCCGTGTCCACGCCGCCCGAGCGCTTGGCGAGCGCGTCGGCGCGGGCGCGCTGGCGCTGCTCGGTCATGAGCGCGCGGAACGCCTTCTCGTCGACCTGGACGCCCTGCTCGGCGGCCATCTCGAGCGTGAGGTCGATCGGGAAGCCGTAGGTGTCGTGCAGCGCGAACGCCTGGTCGCCCCCGAGCACCGGCACCCCGCCGGTCCCCGCCGCGGACTTCGCCTTCGACACGGCCGTGTCGAGGATCGTCGTCCCCGAGGTGAGGGTGCGGCGGAACGCGTCCTCCTCCGTGTAGGCGACGTTCGAGATGCGCTCGAAGTCGGTCGCGACCTCCGGGTACGACGGCGCCATCGCGTCGCGGCTCACGGGGAGCAGCGCGGGCATCGCGCGGTCTTCGACGCCGAGCAGGCGCATCGCGCGCACGGAGCGGCGGAGCAGGCGGCGCAGGACGTAGCCACGACCCTCGTTGGAGGGACGCACGCCGTCGCTCATGATCATGAGCGCCGAGCGGACGTGGTCGGCCACGACGCGCATGCGCACGTCGTCCTCCTGGTTCGCGCCGTAGCGCCGGCCCGAGAGCGCCTCGGCGGCCGCGATGACGGGGAACACCTCGTCGATCTCGTAGAGGTTGTCCTTGCCCTGGAGCAGGTAGGCGACGCGCTCCAGGCCCATGCCCGTGTCGATGTTCTTGCGCGCGAGCTCCGAGACGATCCGGAACTCCTCCTTGGACTTCACGTCGTCGATCGCGTACTGCATGAACACGAGGTTCCAGATCTCGAGGTAGCGGTCCTCGTCGACGACGGGGCCACCCTCCTGACCGAACTCCGGGCCGCGGTCGATGTAGATCTCCGAGCACGGGCCGGCGGGACCGGGCTGGCCCGTGGACCAGTAGTTGTCCTTCTTCCCGCGGGCCTGGATGCGCTCGTCCGGCAGGCCGGCGATGCGCTTCCAGAGCTGCCGCGCCTCGTCGTCGTCGTGGTAGACGGTCACCCAGACGGTCTCCGGGTCGAACCCGTACTTGCCCTCCTCGCGCGAACCCGTGACGAGGTCCCACGCGTAGGTGATCGCGCCTTCCTTGAAGTAGTCACCGAAGGAGAAGTTGCCGTTCATCTGGAAGAACGTGCCGTGACGGGTCGTCTTGCCGACCTCGTCGATGTCGAGCGTGCGCACGCACTTCTGGACGCTCGTCGCGCGGTCCCAGGGCGGGGTCTGCTCGCCCGTCATGTACGGGATGAACGGGACCATGCCCGCGATCGTGAACAGCGTGGACGGGTCCGGGGAGACGAGCGACGCCGAGGGCACGACGGTGTGGTCGCGGTCGGCGAAGTAGTCGAGCCAGCGCTTGCGGATCTCGGCGGTGCGCATGATGTCCTTCGGGCAGTCGGTGGGTCGTGCGGGGTGCTTGCTGTGGGTCGCGGCGGCCGGGCCGCGCGGGTCCTAGAAGGAGTAGCCGAGGAGGTCCTCGACGTCGTCCGTGTCGTCGAACGGGCTGGGGTCTCCCGCGGCCGGGCGCGTGTGGCGGCCGGCCGCGCGCCGCGCTCGGACGACGTCCGGGTCCTCCTGGCCCTCCGCGAGGAGCGCCGCCATGAGCTCCTGCTCGCGCGCGTCGCGCGCGAGCGTGAACTCGGTGCGGAAGTCGCGGGCGATCTCGACGACCTTCTCGCCCAGACCGTTGACCTGCTCCGTCGCCTGGTCCACGAGCGACGCGGGTGCGTACCGCGCGAGGATCTTCTTCCCGCGGACGACGACCACGACCGTGATCGCGACCCCGACGCCGATCCAGAAGACGCGGCGCATCAGCGCGATCCCTCGGCACGTCCGGTGCCGTCCGACGAACGGCGTCGGCCGAACGAGCGGGCGGCCGCCTGGCGCACGCCGTAGGTGAACGCGGCGACCTTTACCAGCGGGGCGCCGAACGTCGCGGCGTACAGCCCCGTGAGCGCGGACACGTTCTCGCTCACCTGGGCGGCCGACGTCGTGATCGTGTCGACCTTGACGAGCTGGCTGTTGGTCGTGGCGACCGTGGTCGCGGCCTCGTCGAGGATCGGGACCGAATGGTCCGTCACCTCCTTGATGCTCGCGCGCGCCTCGTCGAGCACGCGGCCGAGCTTGAGGAGCGGCACGGCGAGCAGGCCGACGAGCAGCACGAACGCGATGGCTGCGATGAGGCCGGCCACGTCTCCCAGGGACATTCTTCCTCCAGTGCCAGTCAGGGTGCGTCGTGCACGGACGTCGCGCGTCGTGCGCGGGACGGTCCTCCTCGTCGCGGGGTCCTCGCGGACGTGCCCACGACTCCGCGAAACACTACCCGCACCAGGGCGGGGACCGCCGTCGGGCACGACACGACGACGCCGTCGCCGCGGTGGGGCGCGCGCACCGGTCCGGACGCACGAACGCCTCGCTCGCCGACGAAGCGGTGAGCGAGGCGTCCGGAGCGAGGGTCAGCGAGCGTAGTACTCGACGACGAGCTGGACCTCGCACTGCACGGGGACCTCGGCGCGCTTCGGGCGACGCGTGAGGATCGCGCTCAGCTTCTCGAGCTGGACGTCCAGGTAGCCCGGGACGGCCGGGAGGACGTCGCGGTGCGCGCCCGCGGCCGCGACCTGGAACGGCGTGGTCGCCTGGCTCTTCGGCTTGACCTGGAGGGTCTGGCCGGGCTTCACGCGGAACGACGGGCGGTCCACGATCTTGCCGTCGACGAGGATGTGGCGGTGCGTGACCGCCTGGCGCGCCTGCAGGATGGTACGGGCGAAGCCGGCGCGCAGCACGAGCGCGTCGAGACGGGTCTCGAGGTTCTCGACGAGCGCCTCACCGGTCAGACCCTTGTCCTTGCGGGCCTCCTCGTACGCACGCGCGAGCTGCTTCTCGCGGAGCATGTACTGGGCGCGCAGACGCTGCTTCTCGCGGAGACGGACCGCGTAGTCCGACTCGGTGCGGCGGCGGGCGCGGCCGTGCTCACCCGGGGGGTACGGGCGCTTCTCGAAGTGCTTGACGGCCTTCGGGGTGAGGGCGATGCCCAGGGCGCGGCTCAGGCGGACCTGGCGGCGCGAACGCTTGACAGACGTCACAGCGATATCTCATTCCTGTCGTGTGGGTACTGACGTCACACCTGGTCCCGGGAGTACGGGTCCGGGTGCGGGACCAGCCGATGGACCGCGCGCTTCTCCGAGGGAGAGTGCGGGTCGGGGCCGAGGTCCCAGGTGGTCGCCGTGAAGGCAACCTGAGAAGTCTACCGCACGCCCGGGTGGCGATCCCCCGACGGGTCAGCGCGCCGGCTCGTCCTGCGCCAGGATGTCCCGGATCCGCCCGAGGCGGTCGGAGACCTGGCGCTCGTACCCGCGGTCGGTCGGCGTGTAGTACCGCGACCCGACGAGCGTGTCGGGCAGGTACTGCTGCGCCGCGACGCCGTGGGGCGCGTCGTGCGCGTACCGGTACCCGGTGCCGTGGCCGAGCTGCTTCGCGCCCGGGTAGTGCGCGTCGCGCAGGTGCGACGGGACGGACCCGGCCTTCCCGGCGCGCACGTCCGCGAGCGCCGCGTCGATCCCGAGGTAGGCGGCGTTGGACTTGGGCGCGGTCGCGAGGTGCACGACGGCCTCCGCGAGGACGATCCGTCCCTCGGGCATGCCGATGAGCTGGACGGCCTGGGCGGCGGCGACGGCGGTCTGGAGCGCGGACGGGTCGGCCATGCCGACGTCCTCCGCGGCGGCGATGACGATGCGCCGGGCGATGAAGCGCGGGTCCTCCCCCGCCGCGATCATGCGGGCGAGGTAGTGCAGGGAGGCGTCGACGTCGGAGCCGCGCATCGACTTGATGAACGCGGACACGACGTCGTAGTGCTGGTCGCCGTCGCGGTCGTAGCGCACGGCGGCGACGTCCACGGCGCGTTCGACGGCCTCGAGGTCCACGCTCACCGGCGAGCCGTCCGCCGGGCCGGGCTCGCCGTCCTCGTCGGTCGTCGCGTCCTCGGAGGCCGCCACGGAGGCCGGGACCGGGGCGTCGGAGAGCGCGGCGCCGGCCGCCGCCTCGAGCACGGTGAGCGCCTTGCGCGCGTCGCCGCCCGCGAGGCGCACGAGGTGGTCCTCCGCCTCGTCGGTGAGCGCGACGAGACCACCCAGCCCCCGGTCGTCGGCGACGGCGCGGCGCACGAGGGCGCGGACGTCGTCGTCCCCGAGGGGCTGGAGCGTGAGCAGGAGCGAGCGGGAGAGCAGGGGCGAGTTCACGGAGAAGCTCGGGTTCTCGGTGGTCGCCGCGACGAGCGTGACCCAGCGGTTCTCGACGCTCGGCAGGAGCGCGTCCTGCTGGGACTTGGAGAAGCGGTGCACCTCGTCGATGAACAGGACGGTCTCCTCGCCGCCGGTCGCGAGGCGGCGGCGGGCGTCCTCGACGACGGTCCGCACGTCCTTGACGCCCGCGGTGACGGCGGAGAGCTCGACGAAGCGGCGGCCGGACGCGGTCGCGATGAGGTAGGCGAGCGTCGTCTTGCCCGTGCCGGGCGGGCCCCAGAGGATGACGGAGCCGGGCGCGGCCCGGCCGCCGGACGCGTCCGACTCGATGAGGCGCCGCAGGGGCGAGCCGGGGACGAGCAGGTGCGCCTGGCCCGCGACCTCGTCGAGGGCGGCGGGACGCATGCGCACGGCGAGCGGGGCCCCCGGTCCGGGTCGCGGCGTGCCCTGCGCGCCGGAGGTGGCGGCGCCGAAGAGGTCGCCGCCGAACAGATCACCGGTGGACATGCCCCGAGCCTACGCACCGCCGCCCACGCGCCCGGACGCCGCCGGCGTGGGGAGGTCGGGTGAACGTCGTCCACAGCGCCGCGAGGGATCTGACACGCGGCGCGGACGGATGGGATGCTGGCGCTCGTGTTCTCGAGCCTCGGTCGTCGTGTCGCCCGCCATCCCCGCCTCACGGTCGTCGTGTGGGTCGTCCTCACCGGGCTCGGGTTCGCGCTCGCGCTGTTCGGCGTGCACGGGGAGAGCGTGTTCGACCGGGTGACCACGGGGGCGCCCTCCATCCCCGGCTCGGACAGCGAGCGCGCGACCGAGATCCTCGCCGAGAACGACGAGGGCGGTCCCGAGATCACGCTGCTGGTGAGCGAGGTCGACCCGGGGGACGCGCAGGTCGTGGAGGCCATGACCGAGGTGAACGCGGACCTCGTGGCGATCGAGGGCGTGGACACGGTCATCAATCCCTACGTGATCCCCGGCGGGGTCGAGGACCCGGCCGCGCAGTCGCTCGTCGCGAGCGACGGGGACGGGTTCCTCACCGTGGTGACGCTGCGCACCGACCTCGACGCCGAGCGCACGGACGCCGTGGCCGAGCGCGTCGTCGAGCAGCTCGAGGCGGTGCCTGGCGTCCTCGCGGCGGCGGCTCCGGACGCGGCCGGGGACGCGACGGGCCTCGTGGGCTCGAACGCGCTCATCGTCGACGCCATCACGGGGCAGGTCGAGGAGGACCTGACGACGGGCGAGAAGGTCGCGCTGCCGGTCGCGCTGCTCATCATGGTGCTCGTCTTCGGCGGTTTCCTCGCCGCCGCGATGCCGATGGCGGGGGCCGTCGCGTCCATCGGGACGGGCCTGGGCGTGCTGCTGGGCCTCACGTACGTGCTCGACGTCGACGCGTCCGTGGTCAACGTCGTCACCCTGCTCGGGCTCGGGCTCTCGATCGACTACGGGCTGCTCGTCGTGTCGCGGTTCCGGGAGGAGCTGCACCGGCTGGTCGCCGCCGGCGACGACCCGTCCCTGCGCCGACGGCGCGGGGACGGCGTGGTCCACGCGGCGCTGATCCGGACGATGGAGACGGCGGGCCGCACGGTCGCGTTCTCGGCGCTCACGGTCGCGATCTCGATCGCCGGGCTCATGGTGTTCCGCCCGGACATCCTGCGGTCGGTCGGCGCGGGCGGCCTCGGCGTCGTCCTCGTCGCGGTGGCGACGGCGCTCACGCTCGTCCCCGCGCTCCTCGCGTTCTCCGGCCGCCGCCTCGCGAAGCCGGGGATCCTCGGCCGGATCCCCGGCCTGCGCCGCGTCCTCGCCCGGACCGCGGACGTGCAGTCCGACGAGGGTGCCTTCTCCCGCCTCGCCGCGCGCGTGCAGCGCCACCCGGTGTGGGTGCTGCTGACGACGGTCGTCGTGCTCGTCGTCCTCGCGCTGCCCGTGCTCGGCCTGCACATGCGCAACTCGGGCATCGAGCTGCTGCCCCAGGGGTCCCCGCAGCGGGAGTTCGTCGACGAGCTCGCGGCGCAGTACCCGTCGAGCGAGAGCGCCCAGGTCGTCGCCGTGGTCGACGCGAGCGTCGAGGACGCCCAGGCGTGGGCCGACGAGGTCGCGGGGCTCGACGGCGTCGCGAGCGTCGACCCCGCGGCACCGCTCGGCGACTACGCCGTCGTCGGCGTGCACGTCGACGCGGACGACGCCGGCGGGCCGGAGGCGGTGTCGGTCGTGCGGGAGGTGCGCGCCACCGACCCGGGGTTCGAGGTGTGGGTCACCGGGCAGGCGGCCGGGCAGGTCGACTTCCTCGACGCGCTCGGCGAGCGCGTGTGGTGGGCCGTCGGGATCGTCGTCGGCGCGACGCTCGTGCTGCTGTTCCTCATGACGGGATCGGTCGTCGTGCCGGTCAAGGCGCTGCTCACGAACGCGCTCTCGCTCGCAGCCTCGCTCGGCGTGCTCGTGTGGGTGTTCCAGGACGGGCACCTCGAGGGCCTGCTCGACTTCTCCTCGGTCGGCGGGATCGAGACCTACGTGGTCGCGCTGGTCGTCGCGTTCGCGTTCGGCCTCGCGATGGACTACGAGGTGTTCCTGCTCGCGCGCGTCAAGGAGCTCTACGACGCCGGCCATCCCAACGACGAGGCCGTGCGCCTCGGGCTCCAGCGCTCCGGGCGGATCATCACGTCCGCGGCGGCGATCATCATCGTCGTCTTCGCGGGCTTCGTCTTCGGCGTCCTCCTCGTCATCAAGGAGGTCGGGTTCGCGCTCGCCGTCGCGGTGCTCATCGACGCGACGATCGTCCGCCTGCTCCTGGTCCCCGCGACGATGACGCTGCTCGGCCGGTTCAACTGGTGGGCGCCACGCCCCCTGCGCTGGGTGCACCGCAAGCTCGCGATCACGCACTGAGCGTCCGCGCGGACAGCGCCGCCGGACGACGCCCTCAGCGGCGCGACTCGAACTCCTGCGTCACGACGAACCCGAGCGCGGCGTAGACGCGGCGGGCGGCGTCGTTGTCGGCGTACATGCCGAGCACGACGATCCCCTCGTCGTGCAGGCACGCCCGCGTCGCGACCGCCACGACGGCCCGGGCCGCACCCCGGCCGCGCGCCGCGGGATCCGTGGCGACACCACCGAGCGACCACGGGACGCCCGGCCCCGAGCGCCGCGCACCCGCGACGCTGCGGACCGTCCCCGTCTCGTCCCGCCAGCCCCACCAGCGGGTCCCGGGCTCGGACGGGTCGAGCTCCGCCGACGGGTTCGCCACGTCGAGCACGGCACGCACGCGGGCGCGACCCTCGTCGCCGTCGAGCGCCACGACCCGCTGCTCCCCCGGCTGGGCGGGCGGTTCGGACGTCGCGGTGAACCAGTCCCAGCGCGAGACGGGCTCCGCGCGCAGGTGCTCGGGGACCGCGCGACCGGTGCGACCGCCGAGGGCGGCCGCGGCCGTCGTCGTCCCGCGCGGGAGCGACGACCGCACCACCCCGGCGGCCAGGTCCGGCCGGTCGAGGAGGAGGTCCGCGACCCCCGTCGGCGTGCCGAGGCCCGACAGCGCGGCGGACCCGGCGTCGAACGCGCGACGCACGACGAGCGCGTCGTCGCGCGCCACGACGTCCAGGACGTCCCAGCCGTCCCGCTCCGCCCGGACGACCGGGTGGTCCGCCCAGCGGCCGAGGCTCGGTACGACGCGCGAGGGCGCGCCGACCCGGTCGTCGCGGGTCGGCGCGCCCTCGCGCGCGGTGCGGGTCGTCACGCCTCCGGCGTCGGCTCGCCCGGGTCGCTCTTCGGTACGGGCTTCGCGTCGACGCCCGCCTCCTTGCGCTGCTCGGGCGTGATCGGCGCGGGCGCCTGCGTCAGCGGGTCGAACCCGCCGCCCGACTTCGGGAAGGCGATCACGTCGCGGATCGAGTCCGACTTCGTCAGCAGCGCGACGATGCGGTCCCAGCCGAACGCGATCCCGCCGTGCGGCGGCGCGCCGAACTTGAACGCGTCGAGGAGGAAGCCGAACTTCTCCTGCGCCTCCTCGGGCCCGATGCCCATGACGTCGAACACGCGCTCCTGCACGTCGCGGCGGTGGATACGGATGGAGCCGCCGCCGATCTCGTTGCCGTTGCAGACGATGTCGTACGCGTACGCGAGCGCCTCGCCCGGGTTCTGCTCGAACGTGTCGACCCAGTCGGGCGTGGGCGACGTGAACGCGTGGTGCACGGCGGTCCAGGCGGAGTTGCCGAGATCGACGTCGTCGTCCTCGCCCGTCGGCTTGAACAGCGGCGCGTCCACGATCCAGACGAACGCCCAGGCGTCCTCGTCGATGGCACCCGTGCGCTTCGCGATCTCCTGGCGCGCGGCGCCGAGCAGCGCGCGCGAGTCCGACGTCTTGCCCGCGGCGAAGAACACGGCGTCGCCCGGCTGCGCGCCGGTCGCGTCGCGCAGACCCTCGCGCTCGGCGTCGGACAGGTTCTTCGCGACGGGGCCGCCGAGCGTGCCGTCCTCGCCGAACGTCACGTACGCGAGGCCGCGAGCGCCGCGCTGCTTGGCCCACTCCTGCCACGCGTCGAACTGGCGGCGCGGCTGCGACGCCCCGCCCGCCATGACGACCGCGCCGACGTACTCCGCCTGGAACACGCGGAACGGCGTGTCCTGGAAGTAGTCCGTGAGCTCGACGAGCGGGTTGCCGAAGCGCAGGTCCGGCTTGTCCGACCCGTAGAGGCGCATGGCGTCGTGGAACGTCATGCGCGGGATCGGGGTCGGGATCGTGTACCCGATGAGCTCCCACAGCGCGACGAGGATCTTCTCGGCGAGCGCGATGACGTCGTCCTGCTCGACGAAGCTCATCTCGACGTCGAGCTGCGTGAACTCGGGCTGCCGGTCGGCGCGGAAGTCCTCGTCGCGGTAGCAGCGCGCGATCTGGTAGTAGCGCTCCATGCCCGCGACCATGAGGAGCTGCTTGAAGAGCTGCGGCGACTGCGGCAGCGCGTACCAGGAGCCGGGCGCGAGGCGTGCCGGCACGAGGAAGTCGCGCGCGCCCTCGGGCGTCGAGCGCGTGAGCGTCGGCGTCTCGATCTCGACAAACTCCTCCGCGTCGAGCACGCGGCGCGCGGCCTGGTTGACCTTGGCGCGCAGGCGCAGCGCGTGCGCGGGCGCGGGGCGGCGCAGGTCGAGGTAGCGGTGCTTGAGGCGCGCCTCCTCGCCGATCGTCTCGGTGTCCGCGAGCGCCGTGGAGACCTGGAACGGCAGCGCCTCGGACGTGTTGAGCACGACGACGTCGCTCGCGACGACCTCGATCTCGCCCGTGGGCAGGGCCGCGTTCTCGTTGCCGTCGGGTCGGCGCGAGACCTCGCCCGTGACCTGGAGGACGAACTCGTTGCGCAGCGGGTGCGCGACGGCCTCGTCGCGGATGACGACCTGGGCGATGCCGGACGCGTCCCGCAGGTCGATGAAGGCCACGCCTCCGTGATCGCGCCGACGGTCGACCCAGCCCGTGAGGGTGACGGTCTGACCGGTGTGCTCGGCCCGCAGTGAGCCGGCCGTTCGGGTGCGCAGCACGGAGGGTTCCTTCCAGGTGGGCGGTGGGGGTGGCGCTCCCGGGGCGGGCGCGCGTCCGGACGAGTCTAGTGCGGGCGGGCGCGCTGCTCGACCGGATACCGTGGCGGTGCCGCCGCTCCACCAGCGCTCCGACCGTGTCGTGCGTCCGGGCCGGCGGCACCGGCGCGCGCCGACCGGCCCGCCGCCCGCACAGAAGGGGTGATCGTGGCACGCACCATCGCGACGAACCGGCGCGTCGAGCGCGACGAGCTCGAGCAGTTCCTGCGGTCCCGGCACGACGGCGTCCTCGTCACGACGCGCGCCGACGGGCGGCCACAGCTCAGTCCGGTCACGTACGGAGTCGACGAGGCGGGCCGGGTCGTCGTGTCGACGTACCCGGAGCGCGCCAAGGCGGCCAACGTACGTCGCGACCCGCGCGCGTCGCTGCTCTCGCTGGGCGAGCGCTTCTCGGACCCGTGGGTCCAGGTCGACGGCGAGGCCGAGGTGATCGACCTGCCCGAGTCCGTCGAGCCGCTCGTCGACTACTACCGCTCCGTCAGCGGCGAGCACCCGGACTGGGACGAGTACCGCGAGGCCATGGTGACGCAGGGCAAGTCGCTCGTGCGCCTGACGATCACGCGCTGGGGCCCGGTCGCGACGGGCGGCTTCCCGGCGCGCCTCGCGGACGGCTGACGATCCCGCCGGCGCGGCGGCGTAGCGTGCCGACCATGCCGATCACCCTGTGCGTGATGCTGTGGCCCACCGAGGGCAGCGCCGACCTGCTGAGCGAGTACGAGGACGACGTCCTCGCGCTCGTACCCGCGCACGGCGGGCGCGTGCTGTCGCGCGTGCGCGCGCTGCCCGGTCAGGAGGCGTCGCTGCCGACCGAGGTGCAGGTCATCGAGATGCCCGATGACGACGCGCTCGCCGCGTACCTGGCCGACCCCGCCCGGGTGGCGCGGGCCGACCTCAGGGACCGGGCTGTGGCACGGACGGACATCGTCCGTGTCGGTGCCGTCCCGCACCGCGACCAGCCCTCCTGACCCGGCCGCCGGACGCGCGCCGGCGTCGCGGTCGCGGTGTCGCCCGGACGGTGCCACCAGGTCAGAACAGGACCTGCTCCACTCCCCCGCCGACGACGTCCAGACCCCCGCCGTCGACCGGCATGCCCGCGAGCGCGCCGTCGTGGCCACGCCGGTCGGATTCTTGAGGCGATCCGGCGAGGCTCCCCCTCGGGTAGGCGCCGTCCGTCGGCGGCCCCGGGTCGCGGTGACCGTCCCCGAGACCGCCGAGCTCGCCCCGGCGGTACCGCCCCTCGACGCCCGCGGGACCGCGGTGGCCGGACACCGCGAAGCCGCGCGCCTCGAGCATCGGGCGCACGCGGTCCCACAGCCACGAGCGGTACGCCTTCGAGGCGTACGCGCCACGGGCGTAGACCCGCTCGTAGCCGGGGACGAGCCGCGGGTGCTCGCGCGCGAGCCAACCGAGGTACCACTCGCGCGTGCCGGGCTTGAGGTGCAGCGGCAGCACGGTGACCCCCGTGGCCCCGGCGTCCTTCACGGCGTCGAGCAGGTCTGTCAGCGCGCGCGTGGAGTCGGTGAGCCACGGCAGCACCGGCGCGACCATGACGCCGCACGGCAGGCCCGCCTCGCGGACCGCGCGGATCAGGTCGAGGCGGGCGCGCGGCGAGGGCGTGCCGGGTTCGACGCTCGCCTGGAGCGTCGGGTCCAGCAGCGCGAGCGAGACGCCGACCCCGACCTCGACGCGCGAGGCGGCGTCGGCGAGCAGCGGCAGATCGCGGCGCAGGAGCGTGCCCTTGGTGAGGACCGACAGGGGCGTGCCGGAGCCCGCGAGCGCGTCGATGATGCCCGGCATGAGGCGGTAGCGCCCCTCGGCCCGCTGGTAGGGGTCCGTGTTCGTGCCGAGCGCGACGGGCTCGCGGCCCCACGACGCGCGGGCGAGCTCGGCGCGCAGCACCTCGTCGACGTTCACCTTGACCACGACCTCGCGGTCGAAGTCGTCGCCCGCGTCGAGGTCGAGGTACTGGTGGGTGGGCCGGGCGAAGCAGTTGTGGCTCACGACCCCGGCGGCGACGAAGTCCCGCGTCCCGGTGGTGATGTCGACGAGCTCGGTCTCCTCCCCCGGCCCGTCGAGCGCCTCGAGCGAGTCGACGCGCAGCGCCTCGTCGCCCGTGACGTCCCGGCCCTCGAGCGCGACCCGGCCGCCCGCGAGCGCGGCCGCCCCCGGGCCGACGAGGACGTCGCCCAGCGCCAAGTGGGCGCGGCGCCCGGCCCCGCCGACGACATGGCGCCAGCCCCGTTCGGTGAGGAACCGGTGGTCACCGCTCGCGACGAGGCGCGTGCCGTCCGCGAGGGTCACACGGTACGCGCGCTTGCGGGTGGTCCAGCGGTCGAGCACGCGCGTGCGCACGTAACGCCGGTAGGCGCCGTGCGGTGCGGTCCCCACGATCTCGTCGCCGACCCGCAGCTCGCCGATCGGTCGCTGCGTGCCGTCGGCGAGCAGCACCGGGGTCGACGGCGCGAGGCAGTAGGAGCAGGCGTGGCTGCACCCGCGGTACGGGTTGACCGTCCAGCGGAACGGCATGCGCGACATCGCCGGGACCTTCGACAGCGCGCTCTTGGCCGTCACCTCGTGGAACGTGATGCCCGCGAAGTCGGGCGTGCGCACGCTGCGCACGAGGCCCGCCCGCTCCAGCCCCGGGAGAGCGCCGTCGTCCGCGCCGAGCGCCTGTCCGTCCCACCTCACCCGCACATTCGAACAGGTGTTCGATCCTCAGGTCAAGCCCCGCCGTCCTCCCCGGGGGACGCCTGCTCCGCGTCAGCGGCGACCCGCACCCTGCGCAGGGCCGGTGCACGGGCGGCCCAGGGCCCGTCCCGCGGGCTGAGACGCCGGGATTGTCCGCGTGGCCCCGAGGGCCTAGGGTCGGGCCGAACGCCCCCGGGGAGCGCACGAGCGCTGAGAGTGCAGGCCGGACACCCGTCCCACCTGCAGACCCGTGGAACCTGATCTGGTTCGTACCAGCGAAGGGAGCAGGGCCGACGTCACCGTCCCCTGCGCGCTCGTGCCCGTGCGCGCCTCGCGCCCGGCCGTGCGCGCGGGGCGCCGCAGTGGCGCTCCGTCGTGCACCCCTCGCCCCGGGGGCCCGACGGAGGGAACCCGCATGGCCGAGCCCCGCACCACCCCGCAGCAGGCGACCCCGACCGCCGCCGCACCCACCGACCAGCCGCCCACCGGATCGGCCGGCGTGCCGGCCGACCTGTCGGCCGGCGGGGTGCCCGGTCTCGCGGTCCGCCCGACCGGGCGCCCCGCACGGCGCCGCGGGCTGACGCTCCACGAGACGGTGCTCGTCGCCGTCCTCGGCGTCGTCTTCGGGTTCGTGTACTGGGCGTTCGTCCAGCTCTGGGCCCCGCTCCAGCTCGCGATGGGCCCCCTCGCGGACCTCGCCGCGAACGTCCTCGCGGGCGCGTGGATCGTCGTCGGCCCGCTCGCCACGTACATCGTGCGCAAGCCGGGGGTCGGCATCCTTGCCGAGACCCTCGCCGCGCTCGTCGAGGTCGTCTTCCTCGCGTCCCCCGCGGGGCCGCTGCTGCTCGTCGTGGGCCTGGTCCAGGGCGTCGGCGCCGAGCTGCCGTTCGCGCTCACGCGCTACCGCCGGTTCGGATGGTGGGTCTTCGTCGCGTCGGGCGTGAGCGCGGCCCTCGTCACGTTCGCCTTCAACGCCGTGCGCTTCGGCTGGATCGGTCAGGACTACGCGATGCTCCGGCTCGGGATCCAGGTCGTGTCGTGCGTTGTGCTGTGCGGCCTCGCGGCCCGCCTCCTCGGCGACGCCCTCGCCCGCACGGGCGCCCTCGACGCGTTCGCGATCGGCGCGGCCCGCCGTGGGTGAGGCGACCGCGCACGTGGCTGACGTGACCGCGCACGCGCGCGACGCTGTCACCGCCGCCGACGTGACCGTGCACCTCGGGCACCACGGCACCCGGGTGCTCGACGGCGTCGACGTCACCGTCCCGGCCGGGACGAGCCTGCTGGTCCTCGGCCCGTCCGGGTGCGGGAAGTCGACCCTCCTGCGCGCGCTGGTCGGCGTCGTCCCGCACACCCTCCCGGGCGTCGTCCTGGGCGGCCTCCGCGTGACCGGCGCCGACCCGCGCGAGGTGCCGCCGCCCGTGCTCGCCGCCCGCGTGGGCCTCGTCCAGCAGCGGCCCGGCGACCAGCTCTGCCTGGCGCGCGTGGACGAGGAGCTGCGGTTCGCGCTCGAGAACCGTGGCGCCGACCCCCGCACCACGGACGCCCGCGCGACCGCGGCGCTCGCCGCCGTCGGCGCCGCGCACCTGCACGACCGCGCGACCCACGCGCTGTCGGGCGGCGAGGCGCAGCGCGTCGCGGTCGCCGCGGCGCTCGTCGCCGAGCCGGAGCTCCTCGTCCTCGACGAGCCCACCGCGCTGCTGGACCCCGCCGCCGCCCACGACGTCGGGGCCCTCGTCGCCGGCCTCGCGCGCCGCCCCGGACCCGACGGCGGCGACGACGCCGCGCCGCGGCACCGCTCGGTCGTGCTCGTCGAGCACCGCCTGGACGACCTGGGCGCGCTGCCGGACGCGACCCTGGTCCTCGGGCGCGACGGCAGGGTCGTCGCGCACGGCCCCACCGACCGCGTCCTGCGCGAGCACGCGCACGACCTCTCCGGGCTGGGGTGCTGGCTACCCCTCGCCGTCCGCCTCGAGCAGGCGGGCGCGCCCGGGGCGCTCGGCTCCCCCGGGACGGACGACTGGCTGGTCGACCTCGTGCGGTCCTCGCCGTCGCGCTCGACGACCACGGACCGGCCCCCGTCCGGCACGGCGCGACCGGTCGCGCTCCGGGCGCGCGGTCTCTCCGTCCGCCGCAGCGGACTCCGCGCCGGGCGGTCCCGGAGCGACGACCCGGCCGTCGTGCGCGGTGTGGACCTGGACGTCCGCGCGGGCGAGGTGCTCGCCGTCGTCGGTCCCAACGGGGGCGGCAAGTCGACGCTCCTGCGCGGCCTGGCCGGGCTCGAGCGCACCACGGGCGAGGTGGCGACCGCGACGGGCGAGCCCGTCGCGATGGTGTTCCAGGACCCCGAGCACCAGCTCGTCGCCCGCACGGTGCGCGAGGAGGTCGCCTGGTCGGCCCGGCTCGCCCGCGTCGACGACGTCGAGGCGCGCGTGGCCCGGACCCTCGCCGCGTTCGGGCTCGCGCACCTCGCCGACGCGAACCCGTACCGGCTCTCGGGCGGCGAGCAGCGGCGCCTGTCCCTGGCGACCGCGACCGTCCTGGACCCGCCGGTCCTCCTCGCCGACGAGCCCACGTTCGGGCTGGACCGGGCCCAGGCCGCCACGGTCGCCCACGTGCTGCGGGGGCGCGCCGACGCGGGCGGCGCCGTGGTCGTCGTCTCGCACGACCTCTCGCTCGTCGCGGCGCTCGCCGACCGGGTCGCCGTGGTCGTGGACGGCACGCTCGCCACGGTCGCGGAGCCGTCGGCGGTCCTCGCCGACGACGCGCTGTGCGCGCTGGCGGGCCTGCGCCGACCCCCGCTGCTCGACTGGTGGGCGCGCGTAGGCCGCGGTCGCGGCGTCGACCCGGGGGCGCTCGTCCGCGCGCTCGACGCGGCGTTCGACGCCCGGCACGACGTCGTGCCGGGCGCCGATCCCGGGACGGCGAGACTCGCGCCCACGGCCGCGGTCGCCGCGGAGGTCGCCCCGTGACCGGCCCCCGCCCGACCGCGCTCGAACGCTGGAACCCGACGGTCAAGCTCGCGACGGTGCTCGTCGTCTCGACGGCCGCGCTCCTCGTCACCGACCCGGTGACCCCGACGATCGGCTGGGTGCTCACCGTCACCGCGCTGCTGACGCTCGGACGCGTCCCCGTGCGGACCCTCGCGCTCGCCCACGTCCCGTTCGCGGTGTTCGCGACGAGCCTCCTGGTCGTCAACGTCGCCACCCGGCCCGGGGGCGACGCCGTCCCGCTGGGTCCGCTCACCGTCGGCGCGGACGGGCTGACGATCGGCGCGGCGCTCGCGCTGCGCACCCTGCTCGTCGGCGCGCTGTCCCTCGCGCTCGTCCTCACGACCGACCCCGTCCGCCTCATGACGAGCCTGCACCAGCACGCGCGCCTGCCCGCGACCTGGACGTTCGCGGTGCTCGCCGCGCACCGGCTCCTCGTCGAGCTCCCCGACGCGTGGCACACGATCCGCTGCGCCCAGGCGGTCCGCGACCCCCGGCGGCGCCGGGGCACGCTCCCTCGGTCGCCGCGGTCGCTCGGTGCGGCCGCCTTCGCGCTCCTCGTCGGCGCGGTGCGCCGGTCCGAGCGGCTCACGGTCGCGCTCGAGTCGCGCGGGCTGGGTTCCGGACCCCGGACGTCCTCACGGCCCGTCCCGCTCGGCGTGCCCGACGTCGTCGCGGCAGGCGCCGTCCTGGCCGTCGCCGGCGCGGTGGTCGCGGCGGGCGTCCACGGGGGGTGGGTGACCGGGATCGGCGCGCTCACTGCCTGAGGCGACACCGCCGCCGACGCTCCCGGGCGAACCCGGCCGACCGATCGACCGGCCAACGGGCGAGCAGCCTCACGCGGGCTCGACGACCGTCCCCTCGCCCGGGACCCCGAGCGCGACCGCACGGACGCCGCCGTCACGCCCGTGCTCGCGATAGGAGCGGAACGCGAGCGGCACGCCGCGCGCGACGTGCGCGTCGGGCCCGTCCATGGCCTGCACGTGCACGTGCGGCTGCGTCGAGTTCCCCGAGTTCCCGCACCGACCCACCACGTCGCCCGGCCCCACCCGCTGCCCGGGGCGCACCTCGACCGACCCGCGACGCAGGTGGGCCAGGACCACGAACACGCCCGGGACGTCGAGCGCGAGCACCACGTGGTTGCCCGCGAGCGCCGCGCCGCCGGCACGCGCCCGGGACGCCTGCGTGAGCGCGTACCCGAGCAGCGCGAGCGGCGAGCGCCGGGCCTCGTGGTCGCGCTCGCCGTCGTGCGCCGCGACGACCGTGCCCGCGCCGGGCGCGAGGACGGGCAGGCCGAAGCCGAGGAACCGTTCAGGCGGCTCGGTGCCGAGCGCGGTGCGCCAGTCGCGCACGTCCGCGGTGCGGCGGCCGCGGACCGCGACGAAGTCGATCGCGTAGGTCGTGGCGAACAGGTGCGTCCCGTGGCTCGGGACGCGCCGCGCCGGGCTGTTCTGCACGAGCCACGTGCCCTCGAACGGCAGGGCGAGCTCGACCGCGTCCGCCACGTCGTCGCGCCTCCCCTCGCCCCGCACGCCGTCCGGTCGGTCCGTCAATCGCCCGCCGGCACCACCCGCGGGTGCAGGTCCTCGGCGGGCGGCGCCCACGTCGCGGCGTCGGCGTCCACCTGCTCGCCCGAACGGATGTCCTTGACCTGGTCGGGCGAGCGCGTCCCGTCCTCCTCGACGCGCCCCGGGAACCAGACGAACGGGATCCCGCGCCGGTCGGCGTAGCGGATCTGCTTGCCGAACTTGGCGGCGGCGGGCGCGACCTCGACCGGGACGCCCCGCGACCGCAGCGCGGTCGCGATGGCGTCGGACGCGCCGCGCGTCTCCTCGCTCGTCACCGCGACGACGACGGCGCTCGGCACGGAGCGCGTCGCCCGGACCAGGCCCGCCGAGAGCAGGCGCGACACGAGGCGGGACACGCCGATCGACAGGCCGACCCCGGGGTAGGTGTTCGCGCCGTCGGACGCGAGCGTGTCGTACCGGCCGCCCGAGCAGATGGACCCGAGCTGCTCGTGCCCGACGAGCACGGTCTCGTAGACCGAGCCCGTGTAGTAGTCGAGCCCGCGCGCGATCTTGAGGTCGGCGACGACGACGCCCGGGGCGCGCACGCTCGCCGCCTCGACCAGCGCGCCGAGCTCGCCGAGACCCGTCTCGAGCAGATCGCTCACCACGCCGTGCTCGGCCGCGAGCGCCCGCACGCGGTCGACGACGCCCGTGTCGCTCCCGCTGATCGCCGCGAGCGCGAGGCACGCCTCGGCCTGCTCCGGGGTGGTGCCCGCCTCGGCGACGAGGAGCCCCGCGACCTTCTCCGGCCCGATCTTGTCGAGCTTGTCGATCTGGCGCAGGACCTCGTCCACGGCGTCGATCCCGAGACCGCGGTAGAAGCCCTCGGCGACCCGGCGGTTGTTGACCAGGACGCGGACCTCGGGCACGCCGATGTCGCGCAGCGCGCCGAGCGCCTCCGCCATGACGAGCGGCAGCTCGACCTCGTAGTGGTACGGCAGCTCGCCCGCGCCGACGACGTCGATGTCGGCCTGGGTGAACTCGCGGAACCGCCCGTCCTGGGGGCGCTCGCCGCGCCACACCTTCTGGATCTGGTAGCGCTTGAACGGGAAGGCGAGGTGCCCGGCGTTCTCCAGCACGTAGCGCGCGAAGGGGACCGTGAGGTCGAAGTGCAGGCCGAGCTGCTTGTCGCCCTTGTCCCGGCGGGTGTCGTCGGCGTCGCCGGCCTCCTCCTGCAGGCGCCGCAGGACGTAGACCTCCTTGGACGTCTCGCCCTTGCGCAGGAGCTGGTCGAGCGGCTCGACCGCGCGCGTCTCGATCCCCCCGAACCCGTGCAGCTCGAACACGCGGCGCAGGGTGTCGAGGACGTGCTGCTCGACGATCCGACCGTCGGGGAGCCATTCGGGGAAACCGGAGAGGGGTGTGGGCCTGGCCATGGGTCAGATCTTCCCAGACGCTGGCACGGTCGTCCGCATCGTCCCGGCCGACGGACGGGCCGGCCCGCGCACGTCAGGCCGCGAGGAACGGGTTGGTCGCGAGCTCGCGCGCGACCGTGGTCGTGGGCCCGTGGCCCGGCAGCACGTCCCACGCGGGGTCGAGGCGCCCGACGACGTCGCGCAGCGTGCGGGCCATCGTCGCGCCGTCCCCGCCGGGCAGGTCCGTGCGGCCGACCGAGCCCGCGAAGAGCACGTCGCCGCTGAGCACGATCCCCGTCCCGGGCTCGCCCACGAGGTAGAGGGTCGACCCTTCGGTGTGCCCCGGGGCCCCGACGGCGCGCAGCACGAGGTCGCCCCAGCGCAGCACCCGCTCCTCACCCGCCGCGACGTCGAACGTCTCCACGCGGGTCGGCTCGCGGTAGTCCTCCGGCCGGGCCCCGGCCGCGGCGAGGGCCGCGCCGAGCGGACCGGAGACGAGCGAGCGCGCGCCCCGGTCGCCGGTGGGCGAGCCGTGCTCGAGGCTGCCGAACGGGTCGGCGAGCCGGTAGGCGTCGGCCACGTGCAGGACGACGGGCACGTCGAACCGGTCCGCGAGCGCCGCGGCGTCCCACGTGTGGTCCACGTGCCCGTGCGTCGCGAGCACGGCACGCGGGACGAGCCCCGCGGACTCGACGAAGGCGACGACGGCGTCCGCCACCCCCGCGCCGGCGTCGACCACGACGCAGTCGCCGCCCGGGGCGCTCAGCACCGTGCAGTTCGTCCCGAAGACGGGCGCCACGACGACGCGCACCGTCACGGCGGGCACGTCGCGGGGCTCGGCACCGGGCTCGTCGGAGGGGGCGTCGGACGGGGGCGTGGGCGGGTTGCCACGGGGTCGGTCCACGCGCCCGAGGGTAGCCCGCGCCGCCTCGCCCGGTCTCCGGCGACGGGCTCGCGCCCGGGCGGGGCCGGAGCGGTCGATACCGGACCGTGACCTGCGCGCGGCAAATCCACCCGCCACCAGGGCGCTCGGTGCCTAGACTGTCCCGTACCGACCGCGGCCGCACCGGGGTCGACCGTGCGCGCCACGACGGCGCCGGACGAAGGAGCTGGGGTGTCGACGAAGAGTCGCGAGCGCGAGCAGGCGCGCCGTCGTGAGGAGAAGTGGGACCGCCACGTGGCCCAGCTCCGCGCGAAGCGCCAGCGGACCTGGTCGATCGTCGGCGTCGTCGCGGCGCTCGTCGTGATCGGCGTCGCCGTGTGGTGGGCGCTGTCCGCCACCCAGGCACCCGGCACCGACGCCGGCGGCGACGGCGACGCGACCGCTCCGTCGGCGTCCGGCGAGCACACCCTGCCCCCGGCCTCCGCCGCCGAGGGGCGCGACTGGACGTCGACGCTCACCACGAGCGCGGGCGACATCACCCTCACCCTCGACGGAGCGGACGCGCCGCAGGCCGTCGCGAGCTTCGTGTCCCTCGCCGAGTCCGGGTACTTCGACGGCACGTCGTGCCATCGCCTCACCACGTCCGGCATCCACGTGCTCCAGTGCGGCGACCCGACCGGCACCGGAACCGGCGGCCCGGGCTACTCGTTCGGCCCCATCGAGAACCCTCCGTCCGACGACGTGTACCCCGCGGGGACCGTCGCCATGGCGCGCCAGGGCGGCAACGCCGAGTCGATGGGCTCCCAGTTCTTCCTCGTCTACGAGGACTCGACCATCCCGTCCGACGCGGCGGGTGGTTACACGGTGTTCGGCACCATCACGTCCGGCCTGGACGTCGTCCAGGCAGTCGCTGACGCGGGGACGCAGGACGGATCCGGCGACGGGTCCCCCGCCACCCCGGTCACCATCGAAGGAGTTGAGACCCAGTGAGCGATCCCGCCAAGGACCAGGCGAGCGCACCGGCACCGGAGCCCGCGGAGGCGAGCGAGACCGGACGGGTCGACGCGACAGACGTGGAGACGACGGATGCCGCAGCCGTCACCGACGCTTCCGCCGGGAGCACCGACGCGAGCGAGGTCTCGACGACCGAGACCCCGGTCCCCGCGGCCGAACAGCCCACGGCCGAGGAGCCCGCCGAGGCGCCGACGACCGAGCAACCCGCCGAGGAGCCTGTCGTCACCGAGCAGCGGCCGGACGCTGCCTCGGAGGCAGCCGACGCGCCGGGTTCCGCGCCGAGCGGCGAGGAGACCGCGCCGGCCGTCGCCGAGACCGCGAGCGCGCCGGGTGACGCGCCCGTCCCGGACGCCGAGCCGACCGACGAGCCCGCCGCCGGCGCCGAGCCGACGGACGAGGCCGCCGTCGGGACCGAGCCCAGCGACGCGTCGACCACCGTCGCGCAGGACGCCGAGACAGCCGAGGACCCGGCACCCGCCGAGGCCGAGACCGGGGCCGAGGCCGAGACCGCGCCTTCCGCTGAGGCTCCGGCTGCGGCGAAGCCCGCCGCCCCGCGGCCGGGCCCGCGCCCCAAGCCCTCGGCCGTACCCCGCCCGCCACGCAAGCCCGCTCCCGCGGCAGGGGGCGCCCCGGCCGCGTCGGCCGCCGTGCCCGAGGTGCCCGCCGTCCCGGCGCTCGCCGACGACTCCGCGGCGGCGAAGGCCGCGGCCGAGTTCGGCCGGGTCGACGAGGACGGCACCGTCTACGTCCGCGAGAGCGCCGGCGAGCGTTCCGTGGGTCAGTTCCCCGGCGTCGACACCGACGAGGCGCTCGCGCTGTACGTGCGGCGCTACCTCGACCTCCAGGCGAAGGTCGCGCTCTTCGAGGCGCGGCTGACGAGCACGGACCTGTCGGTCAAGGAGATCGACCAGACGATCGCCCGCCTGACGGAGGAGACCGCCGAGCCGTCCGCCGTCGGCGACCTCGACGGCCTGCGCGCGCAGGTCGAGTCGCTGCGCGGTGCCGCGGCCGAGCGCCGCGGCCAGCTCGAGGCGGAGCGGGCCGCCGCGAAGGCCGCGGCCCTCGAGGTGCGGACCGAGATCATCGAGGCGGCCGAGAAGATCGCCGCGACCGACCCGAGCCGCATGCAGTGGCGCCCCGCCGGCGAGGAGCTGCGCGGCCTGCTCGACCGCTGGAAGGAGGCGCAGCGCTCCGGCCCGCGCATCGACCGGGCGAGCGAGGAGGCCCTCTGGAAGCGGTTCAGCCACGCACGGACCGCGTTCGACCGGGAGCGCCGGCACTACTTCGCCGAGCTCGAGCAGCGCAACGCCTCCGCCAAGGCCGCCAAGGAGAAGCTGGTCGCCGAGGCCGAGGCGCTCTCGTCGAGCACCGACTGGGGCCCGACCGCCGGCGCGTACCGCGACCTCATGGCGCGCTGGAAGGCCGCGGGGCGCGCGAGCCGCAAGGACGACGACGCGCTGTGGGCCCGGTTCCGCGCCGCGCAGGACACGTTCTTCCAGGCCCGCGACGCGGTGAACTCGGCCACGGACGCGGAGTACGCCGCCAACCTCGAGGTCAAGGAGGCGCTCCTGACCGAGGCGGAGAAGCTCGTCCCGGTCAAGGACCTCGGGGCGGCGAAGGCCGCGCTGCGCGACCTCCAGGAGCGGTGGGAGGAGGCCGGCCGTGTGCCCCGCGGCGACCTGCAGCGCGTCGAGGGTCGCCTGCGCGCTGTCGAGAACGCCGTCCGCGACGCCGAGCAGGCGCAGTGGACGCGGACCAACCCCGAGACGCGTGCGCGCGCCGAGGGTGCCGCGGCGCAGCTGGAGGCGGCGATCGAGGGCCTCGAGGCGGACCTCGCGGCCGCGCAGTCCCGTGGCGACGCCCGCGCGGTCAAGGATCTCGAGACCGCGCTGACCGCGCGCCGCGCCTGGCTCGAGCAGGTCGTGCGCGCGGCGGAGGACTCGCGCGGCTGACGCGCCGTCCTTCTGCTGCTCGGTCCGGAGGGGCCGGCACTCGTCCACAGGCGAGCGCCGGCCCCTTCCGCGTGCCCGGGCCGATGGTGCACGGTGTGCGCATGCTTCCCGCCCCTCGCACCGCCGCACCCGCTGCCGGAGCCGCCGCGACCCTGGCGCGCCTCCTCGCGCCCCGCAGCACCGACGTGGGGCTCCTGGTCGTGCCCGCCGACGTCGGTGGGCACGCGGCCTTCCAGGACCTCGTACGGTCCGGTGCGCTCCGACTCCTCTGGGGCGACGTCGCCGCGCCCGCGCTCGTGCCGGACACGCCGACCCTCCGCGCGCTCGCCGTCCGTGACCTCGTCCCGCCGGGGACCGTCCTCGCCGGGAGCGCCGCGGCCTGGGTGCTGTGCGGGTCGACCGCGCCGCGCGTGCTCGACGTCGTGTACCCGCCCGGTCGGCACCGTCCCGCGCCGCTCACGGGTCGGGCCCCGCGCCAGTCCCACGTGCTGCGCGACGACCGCACCCTGGTCGCGGGGGTGCTGGTGACGTCGGTCGTGCGGACCGCCCTGGACGTCGCCACGCGCTGCGAGCCCGCCGAGGCGCTCACGACCCTCCGCCGGCTGCGCGACGTGTGCGGGCTGGAGCCGCGGGTCGCGACCCGGTCGCTCGAGCTGCGCCACCGGTGGGCCGGACGGCCGCAGGCACGGCGCACCCTCGCGCTCCTGCTCGCCGGGGAGGACGACCCGGTCTAGGTTGGTCGGCATGGCCGCAGCCACGACCCCTCCCGTCGAGCTCGACGTCCGCGGCCGGACCGTGCGCGTCACGAGCCCGGACCGCGTCGTCTTCCCTGCCCGCGGGGTGACCAAGCTCGACGTCGTGCAGTACTTCCTCAGCGTCGGGGACGGGATCCTCGGCGCCCTGGTCGACCGTCCGACGACGCTCGAACGCTGGCCCAAGGGCGTGTTCGAGGGTGCGCGGATGAGCACGCGCACCGACAACACCGGCGACGCGTTCTACCAGAAGCGCGTCCCCAAGGGCGCGCCGGACTACGTGCGCACCGCCCGCATCGCCTTCCCGAGCGGGCGGACCGCCGACGAGGTGTGCCCGACCGAGCTGGCCGTCGTCGCCTGGGCCGCGAACCTGGGGACCCTGACCTTCCACCCGTGGCCCGTGCGGGGCGAGGACGTCGAGGCCGTGGACCAGCTCCGCATCGACCTCGACCCCCAGCCCGGGACCGACTTCGACGACGCCGTGCGCGTCGCGCCGCACCTGCGCGAGCTGCTCGACGAGCTGGGCCTGCCCGGCTACCCGAAGACGTCCGGCGGCCGCGGCATCCACGTCTTCGTGCCGATCGCGCCCGAGTGGGACTTCGTCGCCGCGCGGCGCGCGACGATCGCGATCGGGCGCGAGCTCGAGCGTCGCCTCCCCGACCAGGTCACCACCAAGTGGTGGAAGGAGGAGCGCGGCGCCAAGATCTTCGTCGACTACAACCAGATGGCGCGCGACCGCACCATCGCCTCGGCGTACTCGATCCGCTCCAACCAGCGCGCGACCGTCTCGGCGCCGCTGCGCTGGGAGGAGCTCGGCGACGTCCACCCGGACGACTTCGACGTGCTGTCGATGCCCGCGCGCTTCGCCGAGGTCGGCGACCTCTTCGCGCCGCTGCGCGCCGACCGGGACGACGCGGGGGCGTCGCTCGAGGCAGCGCTCGAATTGTCCCGGAGGGACGAGGCCGAGCACGGGCTCGGCGATCTCCCCTATCCCCCGGAGTACCCGAAGATGCCGGGCGAGCCCAAGCGCGTCCAACCGAGCAAGGATCGCGACCGGCCCCGCGCCTAGCCCCGAGCGTCCCGACGCCCGGCCGCGGCACGACCCACCCGTCAGACGACGCCGGGAGCGCCTGGCAGGATGTCGGTGAGGTCGTAGCTGACCGGCTCCTCGAGCTGGTCGTACGTGCACGACGACGGGTCGCGGTCGTCGCGCCAGCGCCGGAACTGGGCCGTGTGCCGGAACCGTGTGCCCTCCATGTGGTCGTACGCGACCTCGAGGACGCGCTCGACGCGCAGCGGCGTGAACGACAGGTCCTTGCCGGAGCTCCACCGCGACACCGCGCCGGGCATCCGCTCGCCCGCGGGGTTCTCCCAGCCGGACCAGGGGTGCGCGTCGGCTTCCGGCGTGCCCGGCTCGACGACGAGCGGCGCGAGCTCGGCGACGAGCGCCGCCCGGCGCGCCGCCGGGAACGACGCGGCGACGCCCACGAACTGGAGCTGGCCGGCGTCGTCGTACAGGCCGAGCAGCAGCGACCCGAGCAGCGGCTTCGCGGGCGTCGACGTCTTGTGCAGCCGGTACCCGGCGAGCACGACGTCCGCCTCGCGCCCGTGCTTGATCTTGAGCATCGCGCGCTTGTTCGGCTGGTACGTCCCGTCGAGCGGCTTGGCGACCACGCCGTCCAGGCCCGCCCCCTCGAACGTGTCGAACCAGTCGCGCGCCACCGCGACGTCGCGGGTCCGCGGGGTGGCGTGCACGTCCGGGCCGTCGAGGCCGAGGGAGTCCAGCACCTCGTGGCGGCGCGCGAGCGGCTGACCCGTCAGGTCGTCGTCGCCGAGGGCCAGCACGTCGAAGACGACGAGCGCGGCCGGCGTCTGTTCGGCGAGGAGGCGCACGCGGGACGCCGCCGGGTGGATGCGCTGCTGCAGCACCTCGAACTCGAGGCGACCGCCGCGCGCGACGACGATCTCGCCGTCGACCACGCAGCGCGCCGGGAGCGCCGCACGCACCGCCTCGACGACCTCCGGGAAGTAGCGCTCCATCGGTCGCGCGTTGCGGCTGTCGAGCCGTACCTCGTCGCCGTCGCGGTACACGATCGCGCGGAACCCGTCCCACTTCGGCTCGTACACGTACCCGCCCTCGACCGCGTCGGGCTCGGGCACCGCCGGCACGGACTTCGCGAGCATGGGCAGCACGGGAGGCATCACGGGCAGGTCCATGTGCCGATGCTGCCACCGGGCGCGCGGCGCGGCACGACGACGCGGCCGGGGCGCCGCTCCGGGATGCCGCGCTGCACGGGCGGGCGGCTCCGGGTCAGGCCGGGAGCTGAGTCGCCTCGGCGGCCTTCGTCCCGGTGATGCGGTAGACGTCGAACACGCCGTCGACCTTGCGGACCGCGCTGAGCACCTGCGCGAGGTGCGCCGGCTCGGCCATCTCGAAGACGAAGCGCGACATCGCGACGCGGTCGTTCGAGGTCGACACGGTGGCCGAGAGGATGTTCACGTGGTTGTCGGACAGGACGCGCGTGACGTCGGAGAGCAGGCGCGCCCGGTCGAGCGCCTCGACCTGGATCTGGACCAGGAACATCGCGTTGCTGCCGGTGGTCCACGAGACGTCCACGATGCGCTCCGGCTGGTTGCGCAGCCCGACGACGTTCCCGCAGTCCGCGCGGTGCACGCTCACGCCCTGGCCGCGCGTGATGAACCCGATGATCTCGTCGCCCGGGACGGGGGTGCAGCACTTGGCGAGCTTGACCCAGATGTCGTCGACGCCCTTGACCATGACTCCCGGGTCGCCGGTCCGCACGCGGCGCGCGGTGTGCCCGGGGCGCGCGGTCTCCGCGACGTCCTCGACCGTGCCCTCCTCGCCGCCCATCGCCTGGACCAGCTTGGAGACGACGTTCGCCGCCGACACCTGCCCCTCGCCGATCGCGGCGTACAGCGCCGTGACGTCGGCGAAGCGGAGCTCGTTGGCGAGCGCGACGAGCGACTCGTGCGACAGCAGGCGCTGGATCGGCAGGTTCTGCTTGCGCATCGCCTTGGCGATCGCGTCCTTGCCGTGCTCGACGGCCTCCTCACGGCGCTCCTTGGAGAACCACTGGCGGATCTTGTTGCGCGCGCGGGGGCTCTTGACGAACGCGAGCCAGTCCCGGCTCGGGCCCGCGTTCTCCGACTTCGAGGTGAGGACGTCGACCGAGTCGCCGTTCTCGAGCGTCGAGTCGAGCGGCACGAGGCGCCCGTTGACGCGCGCGCCCATGGTCCGGTGCCCGACCTCGGTGTGCACCGCGTACGCGAAGTCGACCGGGGTCGAGCCGGCGGGCAGCGCCATGACGTCGCCCTTGGGCGTGAAGACGTAGACCTCGGCGCCGCCGATCTCGAACCGCAGCGAGTCGAGGAACTCCGCGGGGTCCGCCGTCTCGCGCTGCCAGTCGACGAGCTGGCGCAGCCACCGCATGTCGTTCGCCGCGGTGTCGTCCTTCGCGGTCTTCCCGCCCGACTTGGCGGTCTCCTTGTACTTCCAGTGCGCCGCGACGCCGTACTCCGCGCGCCGGTGCATCTCGTGCGTGCGGATCTGGATCTCGACCGGCTTGCCGCCGGGGCCGATGACCGTCGTGTGCAGCGACTGGTACATGTTGAACTTCGGCATCGCGATGTAGTCCTTGAACCGCCCCGGCACGGGGTTCCACCGCGCGTGCAGCGCGCCGAGCGCCGCGTAGCAGTCCCGGACGCTGTCCACGAGGACGCGCGCACCGACGAGGTCGTAGATCTCCGCGAAGTCGTGCCCGCGCACGATCATCTTCTGGTAGATCGAGTAGTAGTGCTTGGGCCGGCCGGTGACGGTCGCCTTGATCTTCGCGCTGCGCAGGTCCGCCGTGACCTGCTCCCGCACGACGGCCAGGTACTCCTCGCGCGCCGGGGCCCGCTCCGCCACGAGGTGCACGATCTCGTCGTAGACCTTCGGGTACAGGGCCTGGAAGGACAGGTCCTCGAGCTCCCACTTGATCGTGTTCATACCGAGGCGGTGCGCCAGCGGCGCGTAGATCTCGAGCGTCTCGCGCGCCTTGCGGCCCGCCGACGACGACGAGACGTACTTCCAGGTGCGCGCGTTGTGCAGACGGTCGGCGAGCTTGATGACGAGCACGCGGATGTCGCGCGCCATGGCGACGACCATCTTGCGCACCGTCTCGGCCTGCGCGGCGTCCCCGTACGTCACCTTGTCGAGCTTGGTCACGCCGTCGACGAGCATGGCGATCTCCTCGCCGTACTCCTCGGTGAGCTGCGCGAGGGAGTAGTCGGTGTCCTCCACCGTGTCGTGCAGCAGCGCGGCGGCGAGCGTCGACCCGTCGAAGCCGAGCTCGGCCAGGATCGTCGCGACGGCGACCGGGTGCGTGATGTACGGGTCGCCGCTCTTGCGCAGCTGCCCCCGGTGCGCGCGCTCCGCGGTCTCGTAGGCGCGCTCGATGACCGTGAGGTCGGTCCGGGGGTGGTTGGTGCGGACGGCCTGGAGCACGGGCTCGAGCGCGGGGCTGCCCGCGTTCGGTCGGGCACCGAAGCGGACGAGGCGCGACCGCACCCCGCGACCGCCGGAACCGCCCGCGCCGGGAGCGGGCTGCGCGCCCGCCTTCTCCGGGGCGCGCGACGTCCGGGTGTTCTCGCTCATGCGCGCCTCCTTCCGCAGGCCGGCGATCGCCGACACCGTGTCGGCGACCAGCCGAGACGACCGGAGTGGCAATCCTACGACTCGACGTGGACCAGCGTGGTCACGTCGCGGCCCGCGAGCCGCTCCCGACCACCCAGTCCCTCGAGCTCCAGGAGGAACGCGAGGCCGACGACGACGCCTCCCCCGCGCTCGACGAGCTCGGCGCCCGCGGCCGCCGTGCCCCCGGTCGCGAGCACGTCGTCCACCACCAGAACACGCGCACCGGGCGGCAGTGTTCCCGACCGGAGCTCGATCGTCGCGGTGCCGTACTCGAGGTCGTAGGTCACGGCGTCCGTCGGCGGCGGCAGCTTGCCGGCCTTGCGCAGCGGCACGAAGCCGACGCCCAGGTGCGTCGCGAGCGGGGCTCCGATCAGGAAGCCCCGCGCCTCCATGCCCGCGACGAGGTCGATGCCGCCCGCCGCGCGGGCCACGTCCCCGAGCGCCTCGACGACGTGCCCGAAGGCGGCGCCGTCGGCGAGGAGCCCGGTGATGTCGCGGAACGTGATGCCGGGCCCGGGGTAGTCGGGCACGGCGCGGACGAGCTCGAGCACGCGGGAGGCCCGCTGTGCGCCGAGACCGGCGAGGCCGACGGCCCGCAGGCCGTCCACCTCGCCGGTCGGCGTGTGGTGCAGGTCCGTCATCGGGGACGACGGCGACGCGGCTGCGCCTTGTTGCCCAGGTGCTCGCCCGGCTGGAGCTGACGGTGACCCGCCACGCCCGCCGCGGCGAGCACGGCGTCGTCGTCCGACTCCTCGCCCGCGTCCGCGAGCCGCTCGGCGCGCAGCGCCTCGACCTTGCGCGTGTGCGCGGCAATCGCCGGCTCCCGCGTGCGGAGCCAGACCTCGAGCGGCGTCGCGAGGAAGATCGACGACGCGGTGCCCACGGCGATGCCGACGAAGAGCGAGAGCGAGATGTCCCGCAGCGTCCCCGCACCGAGGGCGAAGGCACCGATGAAGAGGATGCCCGCGACCGGGAGCAGCGCGACCACACCGGTGTTGATCGACCGGACGAGCGTCTGGTTCACACCGAGGTTGGCCCGCTCGGCGTAGGTGCTGCGGGTCTGGTCGAGGATGCCCGCCGTGTTCTCGCGGACCTTGTCGAAGACCACGACCTTGTCGTACAGCGAGTAGCCCAGGATCGTGAGGAACCCGATGATCGTCGACGGCGTGACCTCCCACCCCACCGCGGCGTAGACGCCCGCCGAGATGAGCAGGTCGGCGAGCAGCGCGATGATCGCGGCGAGCGACATGCGCCAGGCGCGGAAGTAGATCGCCATGAAGACCGCGACCAGGCCGATGAACACGACGACGCCCCACAGCGCGCGCGACGACACGTCGGCGCCCCAGGTCGGGCCGACGAACGCGCTCGCGACCTCGTTCACGTCGACGCCGTAGGCGTCCGCCAGCGCCTGGCGCACCGCGTTGACCTGGTCCTCGTCGGCGAGCTCGGCGGTCTGGACGCGCAGCGCGCTCTCGCCGACGCTCGACACGCGCGGCTCGGCGTCGGGCGCGACCGAGTGCACGGCGTCGACGGCCGGCTCCTGCGACTTGTCCGTGATGCTCGTGACCGTGAACTCCGAGCCGCCGCGGAAGTCGAGACCCAGGTTGAGCCCCTGGACGGCGATCACGATGACGGACAGCAGGCTGAGGACGCCCACGACGATGAACCAGCGCTTGCGCTGCTGGACGATCGGGTAGGACTTGCGCCCCGTGTAGAGGTCGTTGCCCCACTGCGCGAAGCTACGGGCGGCCATCAGCGGTTCTCCTCGTTCTCACCGTCGATGGCGGACGGCGCGGCGTCCGCCGGCCCGTCCGTTCCACCGGGTGCCGGTTCCTGGGCGGCCGCGCGACGCTCGGCCGCGCGCCGCTCGGCGATCGTCAGTCGTCGTCCGTCCTCGGTGCGCGCCGGCGTCCGCGGGGCGGAGCCGGCGAGGACGAGCTCGTCCTCGCCCTTCGCACCGGTGGGCTCCTGCGCGGCCGTGGGGGTGCGACGGTCGGCGGGCTGACCCGGCCCGACCACCTTCCCCGCGCCCACGTAGCGCGGTCCGCGGGTCTGGAGCCGGTCCGGCGAGAGGCCCGACCACTTGTGCCCGTCCCGGAAGAACGGGACGCGCGCGACGAGCTCCATCACCGGGTGCGTGAACCAGAAGACGACGGCGACGTCGATGATCGTCGTGAGACCGAGCGTGACGGCGAAGCCCTGGACGCCACCCACCGCGAGGAAGTAGAGCACGATCGCGGAGATGAGGTTGACGGCCTTCGCGGCGAGGATCGTGCGGCGGGCACGCCCCCAGCCCTTGGAGACCGCCTGCTGGAGCGTGCGCCCGTCGCGCAGCTCGTCGCGGATGCGTTCGAAGTACACGATGAACGAGTCCGCGGTGAAGCCGATCGCGACGATGAGGCCCGCGACGCCCGCCAGGGAGAGCCGGTAGCCGATCCCCCATGACATGAGCGCGATGGTCAGGTAGGTGACCACGCCCGCCACGATGAGCGACGCGATGGTGAGGAACCCGAGCATCCGGTACTGGAAGAGCGAGTAGATGAACACCAGCAGCAGACCGATGACTCCGGCGATGAGGCCCTTCTGGAGCTGCTCGCTGCCGAGCGTCGCCGAGATCTGCTCCTGGCTCTGCACCTCGAACGTCAGCGGGAGGGCGCCGAAGTTGAGCTGGTTGGCGAGCGTCGCGGCCGAGTCGCGCGTGAAGCTGCCGGAGATCTCCGCCTTGCCGTCGGGGATGACGGCCTGGGAGACCGGGGCGGAGATGACGAGCCCGTCGAGGACCATCGCGAACTGGTTCTGCGGGGCCGGCAGCGACGTGAGGCGCGTGGTGACCTCGCGGAACTCCTTGGTGCCCTCGGAGTCGAACTCGAGGTTGACGACCCACTCGTTCGTGACGACGCCGTTCTGCCCGACGCGCAGGCCGGAGTTCGCGTTCGAGATGTCGGTGCCCTCGATCTCGACCGGGCCGAGGATGTACTTGGCCGAGCCGTCGTCGGCGCACGAGACGAACGCGGAGTCGGTCGGGCCGCTGTCGCCGCCGACCTGGTTCTCCGGCAGGGTGCAGTCGAGCGCGTCGAACTCCGCCTGCAGCTCCGGCGTGATCTGCGCCAGGTCGCTGGGGTTCTCCGGGCGGGTCGCCTCCGTGTCGGTCCCGGTCGTCGCGTCGTCGGCGGGGGCGTCCGTCGCCTCGTCCGCCGCGGGATCGGTGGCCTCGTCAGCAGCCGGGTCCGTGGCCTCGTCCGCCGCGGGGTCCGTCGCCTCGTCGGTCGCGGGGTCCGCGGACTCGGTCGCGGGATCCGCGCTCTCCTCCGTCGCCGCCTCGTCGCCCGTCGCGTCCTCGGCGGGCGTCGCGGTCGGCATGCCGACCGCGAGGACCGGCCGGAACCGCATCTGCGCCGAGGCGCTGACGAGGTCGATCGTCTCCTGGGACGGCTGGCCCGGGATGCCGACGACGATCTTGTCGCGCCCCTGGCTCGTGATCTCCGTCTCGGAGACGCCCTGCGCGTCGATGCGCTGGCGGATGACGTTGATCGCCTGGTTGATCGTCTCGGGGGTGACTGCGGACGCGTCCTCCGTCACGGGCTGCAGGACGATCTGCGTCCCGCCCTCGAGGTCGAGCGCGAGCGCAGGGGCGAAGGAGGCGCCTCCCGGGTTGTCCGCCGAGCGGCCGTCCGTCTTGGTCCCTGCGAAGAGCACGCCGAATAGGACGACGCTCAGGAGCAGGAACAGGACGATCGTCCGGACGGGCCGGGAACGGCGCGTGCTGGAGTTGGCCAACTGTCTGTCTCTTCTCGTGCGGTCGGCCGGGAGGCCGACCAGGTCAGGCGCCGGTCGCTCGGGGCGACCGGCGCACGGTCACTTGCTCTCGGTGCCTTCGTCGCGACGGTCACGGTCCTTGTCCGTGGGCCCGCCGGTCAGGCCGGACAGGTCGTCGGGGACGACGAGGTCGTCGACGTCCTCCTTGGACCCGGACGGCGCGCTGCCGTAGAGCGCGTCGCCGTCGGTCGCCTCGTCGGACGCCGACTCCTCCTCCTCGGGCTCGACCGGCGGGTCGACGAGCTTCGCGATGGCGGCCCGGAGCCACCGGGACTGGTTGCCCGGCGTCGACTCGATCGTGATGACGTCGGCGTCCTCGTCGACGTCGACGATCGTGCCGAACATGCCGGAACCCGTCATCACCTCCTGCCCGGGGGCGAGGTTCGCCCGGAAGTTCTGGGCCTCGCGCTGCTGCTTGCGGGTGCGGCTGGTCATGAGGAACATCGCGCCCGCCGCGAGGGCGAGGATGAGGATGAAGCTGATATCCATGACGGAGTCTCGTGTCCTGTTCTGTGCGGGATCTGCGCGCAGTCTAGGCGTGCGCGCACGGTTCACCAACGAGCCGTCCCGCCGGGGAGTTCCGCCCGCTCGGGCCCCACCCATTCTAGGACCACGTTCGGCGCACCTGTGACCGTCGTCACGGGACGCGCGCCGGACGCGCGGACGGGCTCGCCTCCGGGCTCCCGACGGGACCGCCGTCAGGCGTCGAACAGGGTGCCGCCCTCGCGCGGCGGCGTGAGCCCCAGGTGCGCCCAGGCGGCGGGCGTCGCGACCCGGCCCCGGGGAGTCCGTCCGATCAGACCTTCGCGCACCAGGTACGGCTCGGCGACCGTCTCGACCGTCTCCGCCTCCTCGCCGACCGTCACGGCGAGCGTCGTCAGCCCGACCGGGCCGCCGTTGAAGCGCGTGCACAGGGCCGTCAGGACCGCCCGGTCGAGGCGGTCCAGGCCGATGGGGTCCACCTCGTAGACCTCGAGCGCTGCGCGCGCGGCCGCGAGGTCCATGCTCCCGTCGCCGCGGACCTGCGCCCAGTCGCGCACGCGCCGCAGCAGGCGGTTGGCGATGCGGGGCGTGCCCCGCGAGCGACCGGCGATCTCGCGCGCGGCGTCCGGGTCGAGCACGACGCCGAGCAGCCCGGCGGACCGGGAGAGCACGCGCTCGAGCTCCTCGCTCGAGTAGAAGTCGAGGTGCCCGGTGAACCCGAACCGGTCGCGCAGCGGCGCGGGCAGCAGGCCCGCGCGCGTCGTGGCGCCGACGGCGGTGAAGGGCGGCAGCGAGAGCGGGATCGCGCTCGCGCCCGCGCCCTTGCCCACGACGACGTCGACCCGGAAGTCCTCCATCGCCATGTAGAGGAGCTCCTCTGCGGGGCGCGCGAGGCGGTGGATCTCGTCGATGAAGAGCACCTCGCCCTCCTCGAGCGAGGACAGGACGGCCGCGAGGTCCCCGGCGTGCTGGATCGCCGGCCCGGACGTGACGCGCAGCGACGTCCCGAGCTCCGCCGCGATGATCATGGCGAGCGTCGTCTTCCCGAGCCCGGGTGGCCCGGACAGCAGCACGTGGTCCGGCGAGCTCCCGCGGGCGAGCGCGGCCTGGAGCACGAGCGAGAGCTGGTCGCGCACGACGGCCTGCCCGACGAACTCCTCGAGCCTGCGGGGGCGCAGCGCCGCCTCGGCGGCGCGCTCGAGGTCGTCCGCTCCCGCCGCGACGATCCGCTCGGACGAGAACGTGCCGTCCCCGCCGAAGCCGTCCACGCCCACCTGGTCGAAGTTCGCCACGGTCAGCCCCTCGGTCCGCCGAGGACGCGCAGCGCGGCACGCAGCGCGCCGGCCACGTCGGGCGCCTCGACGACGTCGACACCGGCCTCGGCGAGGACGGTGGAGACGGCGTCGTCCGCGGCCTTGAGGTTCCAGCCGAGCCCGACGAGCGCCTCGACCACCTGGTCCCGACGGTCGTCGACCGGGCGCGGGCCGGTCCCGGTGGCCGGCGCGCCCGCCTCGGGGGCGTCGGCCCCGGTGGGCGGCCCGAGCTTGTCGCCCAGCTCGAGCGCGATCCGCTGCGCGCCCTTGGTGCCGATGCCGGGGACACGCACCAGGGCGGCGATGTCGCCACCTCCCACGGCGCGTCGCAGGGCGTCGGGCGTGTGCACCGCGAGCATCGCGAGCGCGAGCCGCGGCCCGACGCCGCTGACGGTCTGGACGGTCTCGAAGACGGTCCGCTCGTCGTCGTCGGCGAACCCGTAGAGGGTGAAGGAGTCCTCGCGGACCACGAGGCTCGTCGCGAGCCGAGCGTCCTCGCCCACGCGCAGGCCCGCGAGGGTCGCCGGCGTGGCGTGCACGAGGTAGCCCACTCCCCCGACCTCGAGCACGGCGCGGTCGAGCTGGACGCTCGCCACGACTCCGCTCAGCGACGCGATCACCCAGGCTCCTCTCCCGGTCGGCTCCGCCGACCTGGTCCGATGGTCCGCCGGCGCGACGACCGCGGACGGCGCCGAGAAGGTGTGTCGAACACCCGTACGACCGCGGTCACTCTAGCAAGGTGCGCCCACGCCCGGGCCGACCGACACGGGCGCCGTCAGCGCGGTGCCCGCCGGGCCTTCGCCGCGTGCTCGGCCGCGGCCCAGGCGCGCTGCGCCGGCGTCAGCTCGTGCCGCTCGCCGCCCTGGAGCGCGCCCGAGGGTCGCCACAGGTGGCAGATCGCGAGCGCGAGCGCGTCGGCGGCGTCCGCGGGCCTCGGCGGCTCCGCGAGCCCCAGGATGCTCGCGACCATGCGCTGGACCTGCTCCTTGCCCGCGCGCCCGCTCCCCGTGACCGCGGCCTTGACCTCGGACGGCGTGTGCAGCGCCACAGGGACGCCGCGCTTGGCCGCGCCGACCATCGCGAGACCCGCGGCCTGGGCCGTGCCCATCACGGTCCCGACGTTGTGCTGGGCGAACACGCGCTCGACCGCGACGACGTCCGGAACGTGCTCCTCGAACCACGCGTCGAGCCGCTCCGCGATCCGCAGCAGCCGCAGGTCCACGCTGAGGTCCGGGTCCGTCCGGATCACGCCGACGGCCACGAGCTCGGCCCGCCGCCCCCGCGCGGAGTCCACCACCCCGACGCCGCACCGGGTCAGCCCAGGATCCACACCGAGAACGCGCACCCCGCTAGCCTCCCACGAGCCGACGACGGAACCTCGCCGCCTCGCGGGCACGCACCGAGGTGAGCCGACACCGGCGGGGTGGGTGGGACGCGCGCGGTCGTGGCGGGCCTGGCGGGAGCCGCGAGGGACGAGCGGCGGATGGTAGACCGCGCGCGTCCCACCCACCCCGCACCCAGGGCGACCAGACCTCACCTCGGGCGAACCCAGCGGTCAGTCGTCGTTCTCGAGCTCCGCCATGACCTCGTCCGACGCGTCGAAGTTCGCGTAGACGTTCTGCACGTCGTCGCTGTCCTCGAGCGCGTCGATGAGGCGCAGGATCTTGCGCGCGCCGTCGGCGTCGACCTCGACCTCCATGGACGGGTGCCAGATCGAGTCGGCGGAGTCGTACTCGAGCCCCGCCTCCTGGATCGCCGTGCGCACGGCGACGAGGTCGCTCGCCTCGCACAGGACCTCGATGACCTCGCCGGAGTCGGTGACCTCCTCGGCGCCCGCCTCGAGCGCGGCGAGCATGACGTCGTCCTCGGTCACGCCGTCCGACTTCGGCACGACGACGAGGCCCTTGCGCGAGAAGAGGTACGACACCGAGCCGGGGTCGGCGAGGTTCCCGCCGTTGCGGCTGAAGGCGAGGCGCACCTCGGAGGCCGCACGGTTCTTGTTGTCCGTGAGGCACTCCACCAGCACGGCGATGCCGTTGGGGCCGTAGCCCTCGTACATGATCGTCTGGTAGTCGACGGCGTCGGCGCCCGTGCCGGAGCCGCGCTTGACGGCGCGGTCGATGTTGTCGTTGGGGACCGACGACTTCTTCGCCTTCTGGATGGCGTCGAACAGCGTCGGGTTGCCCGCGGGGTCACCGCCGCCGGTGCGCGCCGCGACCTCGATGTTCTTGATGAGCTTCGCGAAGAGCTTGCCGCGCTTGGCGTCGATGGCCGCCTTCTTGTGCTTGGTCGTGGCCCACTTGGAGTGCCCTGACATGCGTTCCTACCCCTTCGCGATTCTGACGAACAGCTCGTGCACGCGCGCGTCCCCGGAGATCTCCGGGTGGAACGAGGTGGCGAGCAGCGATCCCTGCTGGACTGCGACGATCCTACCGGCGGCGGCCGCGGGGATGCCGGGCGCCTCGTGGTCGGGGATGCGCGCGAGCACGTCGACGCCCGGGCCGACCTCCTCGACCCACGGCGCGCGGATGAACACCGCGTGCACGGTGCCCGCCCCCTCGGCCCCGGCGCGACCGCCGTCCTGGGGGGCGATGCCGGCGAACGCGAGGTCCGTCTCGAACGAGTCGACCTGCCGGCCGAACGCGTTGCGCCGGACCGTCACGTCGAGCCCGCCGATGGTCCGCTGGTCGGCCGTGCCGCCGAGGATGCGGTCCGCGAGCAGGATCATGCCGGCGCACGAGCCGTAGACCGGCAGGCCCTCGGCGATGCGTGCGCGCAGCGGCTCGTCGAGCTCGAAGATCCGCAGGAGCTTCTCGATGGTGGTCGACTCGCCCCCGGGGAGCACGAGCCCGTCGACCGCGGCGAGCTCCTCGGGGCGCCGCACGCCGACCGTGCGCGCGCCGGCGGCCTCGAGCGCGGCGCGGTGCTCGCGCACGTCGCCCTGCAGCGCCAGGACTCCGATCGTGATCGTCACGAACGGGAATGATACGTCCGTCGCCGCCCGCACCCCGCCACGCCGGTTGCTAGCCTCGCCGTCGTGACCACTCCGCCCGGCCCCGGACCGACACCGCCGTATCCTGCCCAGCCGCCGTCCGGGTATCCCGGTCCTTCGGTCCCGTACCCCGGTCTCCCGCCCCGTCCGCCGCGGAGCACGCGCGGCGCGACGGTCCTGATCGTGGTCGGCGCGGTCCTGCTGGTGGTCGCGCTCGTCGCCGGCGTCCTGGGCGCCACGACCTTCCTGCGGGCGCTGCCGACGGGCGTCGTCGACAGCACGGGCGCCCCCGGCTCGGCCGCGCTCGCCTCCGGCGACGTCCCGGGCGAGGCGGACGTCGCGCTCTCGGGCGGTCGACCGTACAGCGTGTGGGCGGTCGTGCCGATCGGCGCCGAGGGATTCGACGCCGACGACGTCACCGTGACCTGCCCCGACGGCGACCTCGACGTGCGGCACCCCTCCGTCTCCGGGAGCTCCGGCTTCGGCTCGCACGAGGCGACGACCGTCGCCGAGGTGACCTCGCCGTCGGCCCAGACGTGCACCGTGGCCGTCGCCCAGGGCGACGCGTCCCCCGGGGCGACGTTCGTCGTCACCGAGGGCTGGCAGTTCGGCGAGTTCTTCGCGACGGTCGGCGGCACGATCCTGCTGTGGTTCGTCGCGATCGGCGGGGCGGTCCTCGGTCTGGGGCTCCTCGTCGGCGGGATCGTGTGGCGGGTCGTCGCCCGTCGTCCGTAGCACCGGGCAGGCACTCGCGCGCCGCGGCGGGACTGCCGCGTCGGCCCGGACCTCAGTCCTCGCGAGCGGTCCCGAGGTGGTGCGTGACGCCGTCCCAACCGCGCAGCAGCGGCGCGACGAGGTCGGCCAGGCCCTCGGGGAACACCTCGATCTCGACGCCGCGCAGGTCGTCGAGCGACCACCAGCGCATCTCGTCGACGACGTCGTGCTCGACGTCGGTCCACCCGTCCCGGCTCAGCTCGCCGCGGGCGGTGGTGCCGTCCGTGCGCGCGAGGTAGAGCACCTCGTCCTGGCGGCAGTGCCGGCGGTAGAAGTCGAAGATCGCGCTGCGCGTGTAGACCGGACCCACGAGCGCGTCCGGGTCGAGCCGGATCCCGGTCTCCTCGTGGACCTCGCGCAGCGCCGCGTCGCGGTCGCTCTCACCGGGGTCGACGCCCCCGCCGATGGTGAACCACCACGAGCGCTCGGGCTGGTCCACGTCGTGCCCGCGGGCCAGGAGGATCCGATCGGCGTCGTCGAGGAGCAGGACGCGGGCGCCCCGACGGAAGTAGAGCCCGTCGTCCCCGAGAACCCAGTCGGGTCCCAGGGACGACGGCGCTCCGGCGGCCTCGGCCATGCGCGCGCGTCAGCCGTCCGTCGCCGGCACGGCGACGGACGGCAGGCCCGTGGCGCGCTCCGTCACCAGCCGCGCTCGGCGAACTGGATCGACCGCGCCGGCTCGTCGACGTTGAGGCCGACCATCGCCTCGCCCAGACCGCGCGAGACCTTCGCGACGACGTCCGGGTCGTCGTAGAACGTCGTCGCCTTGACGATCGCGGCGGCACGCTGCTCCGGGTTGCCGGACTTGAAGATGCCGGAGCCGACGAAGACGCCCTCGGCGCCGAGCTGCATCATCATCGCGGCGTCCGCCGGCGTCGCGATGCCGCCCGCGGTGAACATGACGACGGGCAGCTTGCCCGTGGCGGCGACCTCCTGGACGAGGTCGTACGGCGCCTGGAGCTCCTTCGCCGCGACGAACAGCTCGTCCTCGGGGAGCGAGGCGAGGCGGCGGATCTCGGCGCGGATGGTGCGCATGTGCGTCGTCGCGTTGGAGACGTCGCCGGTGCCCGCCTCGCCCTTCGAGCGGATCATCGCCGCGCCCTCGGCGATGCGGCGCAGCGCCTCGCCGAGGTTCGTCGCCCCGCACACGAAGGGGACCGTGAACTGCCACTTGTCGATGTGGTGGGTGTAGTCGGCGGGCGTGAGCACCTCGGACTCGTCGACGTAGTCCACGCCGAGCGACTGGAGGACCTGCGCCTCGACGAAGTGGCCGATGCGGGCCTTCGCCATGACCGGGATCGAGACGGCCTCGATGATGCCGTCGATCATGTCGGGGTCGGACATGCGCGAGACCCCGCCCTGCGCACGGATGTCCGCGGGGACGCGCTCGAGGGCCATGACCGCGACCGCGCCGGCGTCCTCGGCGATCTTCGCCTGCTCGGGCGTGACGACGTCCATGATGACGCCGCCCTTGAGCATCTCGGCCATCCCGCGCTTGACCTTGGCGGTGCCGACGGCGCCGGCGCCCTCCGCGGTCGCGGCGCCCGGGGCGCTCTCGGCAGGGACGTTCTGGTCGGCCACGTTGGTCACCGGTACCTCACACCTTCAGGTCAGGGGAACGTCGCGCGCACGCGCGCGGACGCCGTCGAACAGGCTCGACGGCACATGCTCCCACGCGCTCCCATCCTATCGCCGGGGCGTCCACCCGACCGGGCCGCCGGGGCTCGCGCGGAGCGCGCTGACACCCGCCGGCACGGGGTCAGTCCGGCGTCGTGGCGGACGCGGCCGGGCGCACGAGGGCGTCGGGTGCGGCGTCGTCGAGCTCGACGGTCGCCGGCATCGGGGCGTGCCCGGCGAGGTGGAACAGGCGCACCCACCACTTGCGCCGCACCCGCTCGGCCTGCGCGACGGCCTCGTTGTGGAACCGCCGCGCGAGCTGCGCGCGGTACCAGGCCGCGGAGAGCGTGCCGAGGAGCTCGTCGCCGACGGGACCCGACCGGAGCTCGGCGACGTCGTCGGCGTCCTCGAGGGCCGAGCGCAGCGTGGCCGTGAGGTCGCTCTCGGCGAGGGCGCGGGACTCGGCCATGCCGCCGAGGAGGCGTCGGGGCCGGGGCCCCTCGCCGCCCGCCAGGCCGGGCACCTGGTCCGCGAGCCGGCGCGTGTCGTCGTCGTCGTCCAGGACGGCGTGCGCGGCCTCGGCGACGAGCATCGAGCTGGCCGGGTCGAGCTCGCCGGAGGCCGCCAGGTCGACGGCGGCCGAGGCACGCCGCACGAGCTGCGCGTCGAGCGCCAGGCGCGAGGCCATCACCTTGCGGTGGAGCCGGTCGAGCCGAGACGCGGCGACCCACAGGACCCACGCCACGAGCGCGGCGACCACGAGGACGAGGACGGTGATCTCGGACCAGGTCACGGGCGGGCCCCCTCGTCGTCGCGCGCCCGGCCCAGGAGGCGACCGCCCCGGCGCGAACGCGGGTCCTCGTGGACCGGGATGACCGCCTCGGACGCCGCGAGCACCGTCTCGTAGACGGCGAGCACCTGCGCGGTCACGGCGGACCAGTCGAAGCGCCGGACGAACTCGCTCGCCCGAGCGCGGTAGGCGTCGCGCCGCGGCGGGTCGGCGAGCACGTCGAGCACCGCGGCGGCGAGCGCGTCCGGGTCGCCCACCGCGAACAGCGCGCCCGCGGCGCCGTCGTCGAGCACGCGGCGGAACGCGCCGAGGTCGCTCGCGACGACGCACGCGCCGGCGCTCATCGCCTCGACGAGCACGATGCCGAAGCTCTCCCCGCCGGTCTGCGGCGCGATGTACAGGTCGACGGACGCGAGCATGCTCGCCTTGTCCTCGTCGCTCACGCCGCCGAGGAACTCGACGGACGCGGCGTGCACCCCCAGCGCCTCGATCGCGGCCTCACGGCCGTCGTCGCCGCGTCCGGCGACGAGGAAGCGTGCGCCCGGGACCTTCTCGAGGATCGCCGGGATCGCCGCCGCGAGCACGGGCAGGCCCTTGCGCGGCTCGTCGAGGCGTCCGAGGAACCCGATGGTGGGCGCGTCGGGCGTCCCCTGCCACGCGGGGTTCGCGGTCGCGGACGCGAACGTGTCGACGTACACCCCGTTGGGGATGACGACGGCGTCCCCGCCGAGGTGGTCGACGAGCGTACGGCGCGCGTCCTCCGAGACCGCGATGCGGGCGTCGATCTTCTCCAGGCTCTGCCGGACGAGCGGGTAGGCGACCTGGAGGGCGCGCGAGCGCACGATGGAGGTGTGGAACGTCCCGACGATCGGGCCCTGCGCGATCCACAGCGCGACCATGCTCAGCGACGGGTTCACCGGCTCGTGGATGTGGAGCACGTCGAAGCGGCCCGCCTCGAGCCAGCGGCGGACCCGGCCGGCGGTGCGCGGCCCGAACGTCACGCGCGCGACCGAGCCGTTGTACCGGACCGGGACCGCGCCTCCTGCGGGCGTCACGTACTCGGGGACCGGGGTGTCGTCGTCCGCGGGAGCGAGGACGGAGACCTCGTGCCCCTGGGCCATGAGCGCCTCGGCGAGGTCGCGGACGTGGAACTGGACCCCGCCGGGCGCGTCGAAGGAGTAGGGGCACACGATCCCCACGCGCAGGCTCATGCGGCGCGCTCCGCGTCCTGCTCGCCCGCCGCGACCCGGGTCCGGGCGTACCGCTCGGGGTCGAGGTCGTCGACGAACACCTTCTGGAGCATGTGCCAGTCCTCGGGGTGCTCGCGGATCGCGACGCTCAGCGCGTCGACCCAGCCCTGGGTCGCGGCGGCCACCCGCTCGGCGCGGGGGACGTCCTGCGCGACCTCGACCCTCGGGAAGAAGCGGATGACGAGGCCCCAGGGCGACCGCGCGGCGCGTCGGCGCGCACCGTGGAGGCGCTCGTAGTAGATGCCCGCGGGGACGAGCGGCGTGCCGGTCGTCACGGCGAGCGCCGCGGGGCCGGCGGCGACGCGCGCGCGGTGGCCGAACAGGTCGACCTCGACGCCACGGTGGGTGAGGTCGCGGTCCGCGAGCAGCGGGATGATCCGTCCCGGCCTGCTCGCCCCGCGGACGAGGTCGCGGAAGACGTCGCCGTCGCCGAGGGCGAGGATCTCGAGGCCGATCGAGTTCCGGAACGCGAGGAACTCCTCGAACAGCTCCTCCGGCTCGAGCCGCTCCGCGACCGTGAGCACGGGCGCGATGTTCGGCGTCGCGTACGCACCCGCCAGGTCCCAGTTGCCCTGGTGGGACAGCGCGAGCACCGGGCTCCGGTCGCCGTCGAGGTGCGGCGCGAGGTTGTCGAGCCCGACCACCCGCACCCGGGCCCGGACGAGCTCGGGGCCCCAGGCGGGCAGCGTGAACGCCTCGCGGTAGTAGCGCATGTACGAGCGCATCCCGGCGCGCGAGAGCCGGCGCAGGGCCCGCGGCGCGAGCTCGGGGCGCACGCGCGCGAGGTTGCGCTCGAGCTGGCGCACTCCCCCGCCGCGCAGGAGCCACGTCACGTCGGCGATCGCGGTGAACAGCCCGCGCAGGACCGGTTCGGGGACCTTGCGCGCGTTGCGCCAGGCGAACGTGAACGCCTTGCCGGCGTCGAGGGCCATCAGCGACCGTCCTCCTTCTCCTCGGGGCGTGCGGCCACCAGCGCGAGGGCCTGGCGGCGCACGGTGGCGACCCGCTGCACGACGGTGACCGCGCTCGCGAGCGCGAGCAGCCCGAGGACGACGACGAGCACGACGGGCGGGACGCCCAGGCCCACGATGCCAGCGGCGACGAGCGCGGCGACGAGCCGGTCGGCACGCTCCGCGATCCCGACCTGTGCCGTCATGCCGACGCTCTCGGCCCGGGCGCGGGCGTAGGGCACGACCGCGCCGAGCGCGAGGCACGCGAGCGCGACGCCGGTCCCCCAGGCAGCGAGGTCGGGGGTCAGGCGCGGGTCGTCCGCCCGGACGAACCACAGGGTGAGGCCGACGAACACGGCCGCGTCCGCGAGCCGGTCGAGCGTCGAGTCGAGGAACGCGCCCCACGGGCCGGACCGGCCCGCGCGGCGCGCCATGACGCCGTCGAGCACGTCGGCGAAGGCACAGACCATGACGACCATCACCCCGGCGAAGAGGTGTCCGGTCGGGAAGAGCCAGAGGGCGCCGACGACGACGCCGAGGGTCCCGGCGACCGTCACCGCGTCCGGGCTCACGCCCAGGCGGAGCAGGAGCGCGGCGAGCGGCGTGAACAGACGGGTCGTGAGCGCGCGCAGGCGTCCGAACATCAGGCACCCTCCCCGTCCGCGGGGCCACCCGCTCCGCCCGGCCCCGCGAGGTCCGGCCAGGCGGCGGCGAGACGCGCCCGCGTGTCGCCGAGGAGCTCGGGCACGGCCTTGGTCTGCGCGACGATCGGCAGGAAGTTGGCGTCGCCCGCCCAGCGCGGCACCACGTGCTGGTGCAGGTGCGCGGCGATGCCGGCCCCGGCGACGGCGCCCTGGTTCATGCCCAGGTTGAACCCGTCCGGTCCCGACACCTCGCGCACGACGCGCATCGCGGTCTGCGTGAGGTGCGCGACCTCGACCGTCTCCGCCTCGGTGAGGTCCGTGTAGTCCGACACGTGGCGGTAGGGCACGACCATGAGGTGGCCGGGGTTGTACGGGTAGAGGTTGAGCACGACGTACGCGGTCTCGCCGCGCGCGACGATGAGCCCGTCCTCGTCCGACCGGTCCGGGATGCGGCAGAACGGGCACTGACCACGCGAGTCGTCCGCGGGCTTGTCCTGCCCGCCGATGTACACCATGCGGTGCGGCGTCCAGAGCCGGTCGAGGCCGTCGTCGAACCGCGGGTGGGAGTCCGGGAGCTCCACGGTCGCCTCGTCGGCAGGGTCGGGGGCGCCGCCCGGCGCGGCCGCGTCGGCCGCGCCGGGCGACCCCGTGCGCTCGTCGCTCACGCGCCGTCAGACCTGGACGCGGTCGCGGACGGCGGTGACGATGCGCTCGACCGCTTCCGCGACGGGCACGCCGTTGTCCTGGCGGCCGTCGCGGTAGCGGAACGACACGGCGCCCGCCTCGGCGTCCTCGCCGCCCGCGATGAGGACGAACGGCACCTTGCGCGTGCTCGCGTTGCGGATCTTCTTGCCGAAGCGGTCGTCGGAGTAGTCGACCTCCGCGCGGATCCCCTGGGCCCGGAGCTGCGCGACGACGTCGGCCACGTAGTCGTTGAACGGCTCCGCGACCGGGACGGCGACGACCTGGACGGGCGCGAGCCACGCCGGGAACGCGCCCGCGTAGTGCTCGACGAGGATGCCGAAGAACCGCTCGATCGAGCCGAACAGCGCGCGGTGGATCATGACCGGACGCTGGCGCGTGCCGTCGGACGCCGTGTACTCGAGCTCGAACAGCTCCGGCTCGAAGAAGTCGAGCTGGATCGTCGAGAGCTGCCACGTGCGGCCGATCGCGTCCTTCGCCTGGACCGAGATCTTCGGGCCGTAGAACGCCGCACCGCCCGGGTCCGCGACGAGCTCGAGGCCCGACTCCGTGGCGACCTGGCGCAGGACCTCGGTCGCCTCCTCCCACGTCGCGTCGTCGCCCACCGACTTCTCCGGGTCGCGCGTCGACAGCTCCAGGTAGAAGTCGTCGAGCCCGTAGTCGCGCAGCAGGTCGAGCACGAACGACAGGAGCGAGCTCAGCTCGTCGCGCATCTGCTCGCGCGTCGTGTAGATGTGCGCGTCGTCCTGCGTGAAGCCGCGCGCTCGCGTGAGCCCGTGCACGACGCCCGACTTCTCGTAGCGGTACACCGTGCCGAACTCGAACAGCCGCAGCGGCAGCTCGCGGTACGACCGCCCGCGCGAGCGGTACACGAGGTTGTGCATCGGGCAGTTCATGGGCTTGAGGTAGTAGTCCTGGCCGGCGCGCTTGACGTTGCCCTCGTCGTCCAGCTCCTCGTCGAGGTGCATCGGCGGGTACATCCCGTCCGCGTACCAGTCGAGGTGGCGCGACGTCTGGAACAGGTTCGCCTTGGTGATGTGCGGCGTGCTGACGAACGAGTAGCCGGCCTCGACGTGCCGCTTGCGCGAGTACTCCTCCATCTCCATGCGGATCGTCGCGCCGTTGGGGTGGAACACCGGCAGGCCCGAGCCGATCTCCTCCGGGAAGGAGAACAGGTCGAGCTCGTTGCCGAGCCGGCGGTGGTCGCGCCGCTCCGCCTCCGCGAGTCGCTCGAGGTACGCCTTGAGCTCGTCCTTCGTCGGCCACGCCGTGCCGTAGATGCGCTGGAGCTGCGGGTTCTTCTCGCTGCCGCGCCAGTAGGCCGCGGCCGAGCGCATGAGCTGGTAGCCGTTGCCGATCAGGCGCGTGCTCGGCAGGTGCGGGCCGCGGCACAGGTCCTTCCAGACCACCGTCTCGCTCTCGCGCCCGGCGCCGCGCACGTTGTCGTAGATCGTCAGCTCGCCGCCACCGACCTCGACGCTCGCGCCCTCGGTGTCGTCCGCGGTGCCGGAGCCCTTGAGCCCGATGAGCTCCAGCTTGTACGGCTCGTGCGCGAGCTCTGCCCGCGCCTCGTCCTCGGTCACGACCCGGCGGCGGAAGGTCTGGCCCTCCTTGACGATCCGCGACATCGCCTTGTCGAGGGCCTTGAGGTCCTCCGGCGTGAACGGCGTCTCGACGTCGAAGTCGTAGTAGAAGCCGTCCGTGATCGGCGGGCCGATGCCCAGCTTCGCGTCCGGGTTGACCTGCTGGACCGCCTGGGCGAGCACGTGCGCCGCCGAGTGGCGCAGCACCGCGAGCCCGTCCGGCGAGTCGACGGTCACGCCCTCGACCACGTCGCCGTCGGCGACCGGCGTGTCGAGGTCCTTGAGGACGCCGTTGACGCGGATCACGACGACGTCGCGACGAGCGGCGAACAGGTCCGTCCCCGTCGTGCCCGTCGTCACCGTGGTCTCCTCGGCGTCGAGGGTGATGGTGAGGGGTGACGAGACGACGTCAGACACGTCCGTGCTCCGATCTGCTGGCGGGAGGCGCGCGGCGCGCGCCCGGTCGAGGTCCTGCGGCCGGCGGGCCCTGCCCGACAGCACGAAGGGCGCCGTCGTGGACGGCGCCCCTCGATCGTACCGACCCGCAGGTCAGTCGTTCGCCTCCTTGGCCTTCTCGGCCAGGGTGTCGACGTGCTGGTCGACCGAGTCCGGGGCGACGGACTTGATCTTCTCCGCCACGTCGTCGATCCGGTCGTCGGTGAGGAACTCCTTCGCCTTGCCGAGAAGGTCGCCGAGGCCCCCCTCGTCCTTCGGTGTCTGCTCGCTCATGTCGGCTCCCTCGAGGGTGGTGGTGCGCGCGTCCCGCGCCCGGGCGTCGGACCGTCCCGCGCCCGTCCGGAACGCTACCCGCGCCCGCGGCGCCCCGCGACGGGAGCCGCGACGTCGGCCGCGCGCACCGCGCCCGTGCCGCCACGTGCCGCGGCCTGTCACAATCGTCGCCATGGACGACGACGTGGCACCCGGCGAGCGGACGGCGCGGGTCTTCCGCCGGCGGCTCAACGAGCTCTTCGCCCGCGGGCGCGGCGGACGGCCCGTGACCAACCGCGAGGCCGCTCAGTGGATGACGGAGCGCGGGTACTCGATCAACGAGGCGTACCTCAGCGCGCTGCGCGGCGGGCACCGCACCTCGCCCAGCCTGCGCGTCGTCGAGGGCATCGCCGCGTTCTTCCACGTGAGCACGGGCAGCCTCGTCGACCCCGAGGAGAACCCCGACGACCGCCTCCGGGCCGCGCTCGCCGACGAAGGCGTCGAGCAGTTCGCGCTGCGCGCCCAGGGCCTGTCGCCCGAAAACGTCCGGGCGATCATCGAGATCGTCGACCGCGTGCGACGCCTGGAGCAGCTGCCTCCCGTGACACCGCCCGCGTCGGACGACGGCCGTGGATGACCTCCTGCGCGCCGCGGGACTCGACCGCGCACGCAGCCTCGAGGAGGCCTGCCGTCTGGTCGCGGCGGTACGCGGCCGGCCCCTCGAGGTCGTCGAGGGCGACCTCGGCCCCGGCGTGAGCGGGCTCTGGCTCGCCTTCCCCGAGCGCGACCTCGTGCTCGTCGACGCGCGCCAGACCCTGCCCGGCCCGCACCGCGACCACGTCGTCGCGCACGAGCTCGTGCACGTCCTCGACGCCTCCGCCACTGCGGGCGCCCCCCGCGTCGGCGCGTGCCGCGACGGGTACGACGACCCCGACGAGCTGCGCGTCGAGCGCCTCGCGAGCGAGCTCATGATCTCGATCGCGTCCCACGGCAGCTCGGGGACCCGGCTCACGTCCCTGGAGCTGTACCGGTGAACCACGCCCTCGACGTCCTCGCCGTCGCGCTCTTCGCCACCGCGGCCGTGTGGACCGGCCTGCGCGCGCGCACGCGCGCCGACGCGGCCCTCCCCCTCGGCCTGGGCTTCGTCGCGGTCGCGAACGCGCTGCGGGCGCCGGTCGTGGCCGACCTCCTCAAGGAGCACGCCCCCGGAGGGACGCACGAGGTCGCCAAGCACGTCGCGCTCGTCATCGGCTGTCTCTTCGTCGGCGTGTGGGCCTACAGCGCGACCACCGGCCGGGCTCCGCGCACCCGGCACGTGGCGCTCGCGGCCGTCGCCGTGGGGACCGCCCTGGTCGCCCTCGCGGCGGCGAGCGGACCGTGGGCCACCCACGACCTCGACGCGCAGGTCCACGACCGCCCCCTCATGTGGGGCTACTGGGCGCTCTACTACGGGACGTTCCTGACGGCGACCGCGACCTTCGCCGTCTCCTGCCTGCGCACGCGCTCGGACCGGCCGCTGCGGCTGCGCTGGGGCATGGACGTGGCGGGGGCGGGCGCGGTCGTCGCCGTCGTGTGGGCCGTCGTCAGCTTCGTGGCGATGGTGCAGCACGAGCCGGGCAGCACCGAGCCGTACCTGGTCCTCGGCCTACGGACGCGGTACCTCGTGCTCGCCGCCACGGTCCTGCTCACCGCCGGCATCGTGGGCCAGCTCGCGTCGTCCGCCGCGTTCGCGCGCGAGCGCCGACGCGACCTCGGCTACCTCCACACGTTCCTCCGCGCCGTCGTGGGCGACGGCGGCCTGCGCGGCTCGAGCGCCGCGGTGGACGAGTACCACCGGACCATCGAGATCTTCGACGGGCTCACCACGCTCGCGCTCCACTCGCGCCGCGACGACGTGGACCACGTCCGGATCGCCGTGCCCGGGAGCCCGCGCGAGGTGATCCTCGCCTACCAGCTCCAGGTCGCCGCGATCCGCAAGACCCGGGGTGACGCCCCGAGCGACGACCCGGACGACTGGTCCGGGCTCCTCGCCGACGACGACGCGCTCCGCCGGCTGGGTCGTGCGCTGCGCGACCGGACGAACCGGGAGGGGACGACCCGCGTCCTCGTGGGCGTCTGAGACGGGCCGCCGTGGCTCGACGCCAAGCTCCCCCTGCGCGCTTGGCCCCGCGCCGAGCCTCGGCCGGCGGGCCTCAACCTACAGACAGACCACCTACGGCGCAACATGCCTCTCAGTTGAAATCTCAACGTTCCCGCTGCCACGAGCGGTCTCGGCGACGACGCCCGGGAGCGGACCGGTGAGGTAGCCCTGGATCGTGGGCCCGACCGCCCGCACCACGGTCTCCGCGGGAGACCCCGCGAGCGGCTCGACCCGGAGCACGTACCGCGCCACGACGAGCCCTGCGAGCTGGCTCGCCATGAGCGCGCCGCGCCACGCGGCCCGGTGCGGGTCCGCCTCGCTCCGCGCGACGGTCGGCCGCACGACCCGGGCCAGCACGAACTCGCGCAGCATGCGCGCCGCCCGCTCGGAGCTCGTGGCCGAGCGCAGGAGCGCGAGGGCGACCCGGCCGCGCGGGGAGTCCCAGGCGCGCAGCAGCGTGCGCACGACGTGCTCCCCCAGTCGCGCCGTGTCGTCGGGCGCACCGTCGAGCAGGAGCTCCTGCGGGTCGAAGGGCACGTCGACGGCTGCCTGGAAGAGCTTCTCCTTCGTCCCGAACCAGTGGTGCACCATGGCGGCGTCCACGCCCGCCCGGGCCGCGATGTCGCGGACGGTCGCACGGTCGTAGCCGTGCTCCGCGAACGCGTCCCGCGCGGCGGACAGGACGTCGGACCGCGTGTCGGACCTGCCCGGGCGCCGCCCCCGCCGGCCCGTCACGCCGCTCCCGCCCGGGTCGTGGCCGCGCGGTCCACGAGCACCATGGTCTCCTCGAGCGTCGCCGGGACGACGTCGCAGGTCGCGACCACGCCCGCCGCGGCGAGCGCGTCCCGGACCGTCGCGAGCGTCGTCCCCGCGACGCGCGCGGCCCGGCCGTCGAGCATGACGGGCAGGCCCGCGGCGTCGAGCGCCGCGAACGCCGCCTGCCACTCCCGGGACCGCACGACGACCGCCTCGCGCCCACCGACGACGTCGGCGACGGTCCCCGACGCCACGGAGCGTCCGCGCGAGAGGACGTGCAGGCGGTCGCACTGCTCGGCCTCCCGGAGGTAGTGCGTCGTCACCAGGACCCCGACGCCCGCGTCCGCCTGCGCGTGGATCGCGTCCCACGCGCGCGCCCGCGCGAGCGGGTCGACGCCGGACGTCGGCTCGTCGAGGACCAGCAGGCGTGGCGCGTGCAGCAGGGCGCAGTGGAACGCGAGCTGGCGCCGGCGGCCCAGCCCGATCTCCGCCACGGGCCGACGGCGGACGGCCGCGAGCGCCGGCGGCAGCGTCGGCACGTCCCGCACCCCGTACACCGCCGCCACGAACTCGACGTTCTCCTCGACGCTCAGCTCGCCGGAGAGCCCGAGGCCCTGCGGGACGTAGCCGACCGCCCGGCGGCCCGCGCGGTCCGGCGGTGCGCCGCGGACCTCGACCCGCCCGCCGTCGAGCCGGTCGAGGCCGAGGACCATGCGCAGGAGCGTCGTCTTGCCCGCGCCGTTCGCGCCGAGCAGGCCCACCACCTCGCCGGGGCGCACGACGAGCGAGACGTCGTCGACGGCCGCGACGTCCCCGAACCGCCGCTCGGCGCCGTCGACCCGCACGAGGGGAGCGTCCGCCCCGGCGGCGAGCCAGCCCGGGCCGTGCGGCGCCGGGCCCACCGCGTCGCGGGCGGCGTCGTCCGTGCCGTGCGCCTCTTCGGCGCCGGGCGTGCCGTACGCGCCGCGACCGAGCGTGAGGGCCACGACGGCATCCTCCAGGTCGGCGTCCACGGGACCCCCGGTCGGCGAGGACGAGCCGTCGGGCCACCAGGTGCGGACGGTCCGGCCGCGTCGCCACGACCGGTCGGCCGCGCCCGCGGGCGCGACGGACGCGACGGTGATCCGGCCGGGGGCGGCGGCGCGCACGTCGTCGGGCGTCCCCGCGGCGAGGACCGTGCCCGCGTCGAGGACGACGACGTCGGCCGCCCGCTCGGCCTCGTCGAGGTAGGTCGTCGTGACGAGGACGGCTGCGCCGGACGCCGCCGACTCGGCCACGAGCCGCCACAGCTCGACGCGGCTCACCGGGTCGACGCCGGTGCTCGGCTCGTCGAGGAGCAGGACCTCCGGCTCGTGCAGCATCGCGAGACACACGCCGAGCTTCTGCCGCATCCCCCCGGAGAGCTGCGCCCCGAGCCGGTCCCGCGCCTCGGCGAGCCCCGCGCGCTCGAGCAGCTCGTCCGCGCGCCGGTCCCGGCGCGCGGCCGGCATGCGGTACGCGTCGCCGACGAGCTCGACGTTCTCCGCCACGGTCAGCCCGGGCCACACGCCGCTCGACGACGGCTGGTAGCCGACCCGGTCGCGGGCCGGGACGTCCACGGTGCCGCCGGCGACCGGCACCTGCCCGAGCAGCGCGCGTACCAGTGTGGTCTTGCCGGCGCCGTCGCCGCCCACGACCGAGGTGACCTGTCCGCGCGGGAGGTCGAGGTCCACGCCCGCGAGGGCGCGGACCACGTGCCCGCGCCCGGGGCGGAAGGTGACGTCGAGACCGCGTGCGCCCCAGGTCACCGGACCGTCCCGCTCGTCGTGGGTGCGACGGCCGCGAGCGCGTCCGCGCGGCGTCGGCGGTGCTCCCGTGCGGGCGAGAGCTCGCGCGAGAGCCGCAGGACGGCCATCCCGAACACGACCACGGCCATCACCGCGAGCACGGCGAGCGGCAGCCACAGCGCGGACCACGACGCCCCGCGGACCATCACGCCCTGCGAGACCTCGGTGAACCACGTGAGGGGCAGGAGGTACCCGATCCAGCGCACCCCTGCCGCCATCGCGTCGAGCGGGAAGATCATGCCCGAGAGCAGCACCTGCGGGAGCATCGTCATGAGCGCGACCTGCACCGCCTGCCCGGTGGTCTGCGACACGGTGGAGATGAGCGCGCCGATGCCGAGCACGACGAAGAGGAACAGCGCGGCTCCCACCACGAACGGGGCCACCGGTCCGGCGAACGGCACGTCGAAGATCCACATCCCGAGCAGCGTCACCGCGACCATGTCGAGGCAGGCGAGCAGGAAGTAGGGCGTGATCTTGCCGAGGATCACCGCGGCGGGGCCGAGCGGCATCACCGCGAGCTGCTCGAACGTCCCCGCCTCGCGCTCCTTGACGAGCCCGATCGACGTGATGATCGTCCCGATGAACGTGAGGATGAGGCCGATCAGCGCGGGCACCATCACCCACGACGTGTCGAGGTCGGGGTTGAAGAGGATCTCCGAGTCCACGGCGTCCCCGAGGGACGCGACGAGCACCTTCGCCGACTGCGCGGCGAAGAGGTTGGACCCGTCGACGTAGACGGTCGGGCGGTCGTCCCCCGGTGCGGGCGCGACGACCGCGACGTCGCTGCGGTCGTCGCGCAGCGCCGCGCGGGCGTCGGCGTCCGTCCCCGCGGGGTCGACGCTCACGACGTCGAGCGCGTCGGCGGCGGCCGGGTTCGCCTCGATCGCGGCGACCGCCTGCTCGGCACCCGGGCCCACGGCCGTGACGGTCAGCGTCTCGACCGTGAAGTTCGCCGCGAACCCGAACACGACGAGCAGGAGCAACGGCATCCCGACGAGCATCGCGACCGTGCGCCGGTCCCGGCGCAGCTCGCGGAACTCCTTGACGACCATCGCGCGCACGATGCCTCCCCGGCCCTGACCGCGCCCCGGCACGCGGTCGAATTCATCACCTGTTGAAAACAGACGATAGGACGCGGCGGTCGAGGGGTCAAGGGCGTGCGGACCTGGCTCGGGTCGCCGGTCAGCCGAGGAACACCTGGGCACAGACGAGACCGCCGGCGCCCTCGGTGGCGTCCGCGACGCACGCGATCCCGACGGACGTCAGCGTCGGGTCCAGGAGGTTCGCCCGGTGCCCGGGGGACCCCATCCACGCGTCGACGACCGCGGCCGGCGCGGCGCTGGCCCGGCTGAGGTTCTCCGCCGCGGTGCCGCTCGCAGGAGCGCAGTCCGTCACGACCTCGTCGAGGGGGGCGTGCTCGAGCGGGGCGCCGACGAGCGCCGTGGCACGGGACAGCGCCTGCTCGGTCGCGCAGCCGCTCTCCTCCAGCCGGGGGACCCCCGCCTCGTCGCGTTCCTCCTGCGTCTCCGCCAGCAGCCGGGCGGCGTACTCCGTCGGCTCCCAGGGCCGGGCCGCCGCGGGGTCGTCGGCGCTCGGAGCCCCGCGCCCACCGTCGTGGCCCGGCGCGCAGGCCCCGAGGGACAGGCTCGCGAGCGTCGTCACCAGCGCCGCGAGCCGACGCGCTCCGGCACGGGGCCCGGAACCGGCGCGTGCCGCCGGGCCGCCGTTCACCGCCGGCCGAGCGCGCGGTACGTCCACCCCGCCTCGCGCCACACGGTCGCGTCGAGCGCGTTGCGGCCGTCGACCACGCGGGGGGCCGCCACGAGGCCGTACAGCTTGCCCGGGTCCAGGTCCCGGTACTCCTGCCACTCGGTGAGGACCAGCACGGCGTCCACACCGTCCACCGCCTCCTCGACGGTCTCGGCGAAGCCCAGCGAGGGGGCCTTGGCGCGCGCGTTGGCCAGCGCGCGCGGGTCGGTCACCACCACGCGCGCGCTCCGGTGGTGCAGCCGCTCCGCGACGTCGAGCGCTGGCGAGTCGCGGACGTCGTCGCTGTCCGGCTTGAACGCCGCACCGAGGACGGCGACGCGCGCGCCGGCCAGCGGACGCCCGTCCAGCACGCCGACCGTGAGGTCGACCATGCGCTCGCGCCGGCGCAGGTTGATCGAGTCGACCTCGCGCAGGAAGCTGACGGCGGGGTCGGCGTGCAGCTCCTCGGCCCGTGCCATGAACGCGCGGATGTCCTTCGGCAGGCAGCCGCCGCCGAACCCGAGCCCGGCGTTGAGGAAGCGCCGCCCGATCCGCTCGTCGAGGCCGATCGCGTCGGCGAGGAGCGTCACATCTCCCCCGGCGACCTCGCACAGCTCCGCCATCGCGTTGATGAAGGAGATCTTCGTGGCGAGGAACGAGTTCGCCGCGACCTTGACGAGCTCGGCCGTCGCCCGGTCGACCACGAGCCGCGGCGTACCCTCGCCGAGGGCCGCGGCGTAGACCGCGTCGAGCGCCTCGACCGCACGAGCGCCCGCCGCGTCGTCCGGGACGCCGTAGACGAGCCGGTCGGGTCGCAGCGTGTCCTGGACGGCGAACCCCTCGCGCAGGAACTCGGGGTTCCAGACGAGCGTCGCGGTGGGACGGACCGCGGCGAGCTCGTCCGCGAGCCGCGCGGCCGTCCCCACGGGGACCGTCGACTTGCCCACCACGACCGCGTCCGCGTCGAGGTGCGGCACGAGCGACCGGAAGGCTGCGTCGACGGACGACAGGTCGGCGGCGTACGAGTCGGCGCGCTGGGGCGTCCCCACGCACACGAAGTGGACCTCGGCGTCGGCCGCCGCGGCGAGGTCGGTCGTGAAGGTGAGCCGTCCGGAGGCCCGCGCCTCCGCGAGCATCCCGTCGAGCCCCGGCTCGTAGAACGGCGCCCGCCCGTCGCGCAACGACCCCACCTTCCGGGCGTCGACGTCCACCCCGACCACGTCGTGCCCCAGCGTCGCCATGCACGCCGCGTGCACCGCGCCCAGGTAGCCGCAGCCGATCACCGAGATCCTCATGCCGTTCCCCCTGCTCGTCGCCGCCGGCCACCCGGCGTCCCGTCCGTGGCGCTGCGTGCGACCGGCGAACCGGGGCAGCGCCGCCCTCCTCACTGCCGCTCGCTCGGCAGCACCACCTCGTCGAAGGTCCCCGCACGGACGCGACGGCCGACCGAGACCGCCGGCTCGTCCGCGGCGTCCCGGTCCCCTCGTGCGGCGTCCGGTGCCGCACCGTCTGCCGCACCGTCGGACGGGGCGACCCGTCCCGGCTCCTCGGCGCCGACGCGCGCCCACGCACCCGGGACGGCCGGCGCGGTGGCGCCCTGCGGCGTCGGCCGACGCGCGTGCCGACGCGCCCCGCCCGCGCGACCCCGGGCCCCGCGGCGCGTCGTGCCCGCGGACGCGCCGGGCTCGTCCGCGGTGTACTCCTGGTAGGCGTACTCGTACGCGCCCGCACCGGGGCCCCGCACCGGCACGCGGTTGACGACGATCCCCAGCGGGGGGACGCCCACGGTGACCAGAGCAGAGAGCGCGGTCTCCAGCTGGTCCCGGTGCACGGTGCCGGCACCGACCACGACGATCGCGCCGCCGACCCCCTTCGCGAGGATCGCCGCGTCGGTGACCGGGAGGAGCGGGGGCGTGTCGATCACGATCACGTCGTAGTCGGCCCGCAGCCGGTCCAGGAGCTGCGTCATCGGGGCCGCCCCGAGCAGCTCGCTCGGGTTCGGCGGGATCTGCCCGGAGGCGATGACGTCGAGGTTGGCGTTGCCCCAGGGCTGCAGGGCGTCCTCGACGCCCACCTTCCCGATGAGGATCGTCGTCAGCCCGACCGAGCCCTCGACCCCCAGGTACCGGGCGACCGACGGCCGCCGGAGGTCCGCGTCGACGAGGACGACGCGCTGACCCGCGTCCGCGAGCGTGATGGCCAGGTTGATGCTGGTGGTGGTCTTGCCCTCGCCGGGGAGCGCCGACGTCATGAGGTACGTGCGCGCGGCCGGGCCGAGCTCGAGGAACTGCAGGTTGGTGCGCAGCCTGCGGAAGGCCTCCGCCCGGACGGCCTGGGGCGACTCCTGGACGATGAGCGGGTGCTCCGGCGCCTCCTCGTCGTACCCGACGACGCCCAGCACCGGGGCGTCCGTCACGTCCTCGACGTCCGACGTGGACCGGACGCGCGTGTCCAGGAGCTCGCGCACGACCGCCACCGAGACGCCGAGCACGAGGCCGACGACGAGCCCCAGCGCCAGGTTCAGCCGGACGTTCGGCGACGCGGCGGAGGTCGGCACCGACGCCGCGCGGACCGTGCTGATCTGCACGGGCGAGTCGCCGCCCCCGACCGGGGTCTCGAGCTCCCCCACGACCGCCGCGAGCGACCGGGCCGTCGCGTTCGCGATCTCGGCGGCGAGCTGCGGCGACTCGTCGGTCGCCGTGACGTTGATGAGCGCCGTGTCGAGCGGCGAGTCGGCGCGGACCCGCTGCGCGAGCGACCCGGCGTCGTCCGCGAGGCCGAGCTCCTCGATCACGGGGTCCAGGACGCGCGGGCTCGTCACGAGCTCGATGTACGACTTGACCTGGCGCACGGTGAAGTTCGACCCCTGCAGCAGGTCCGTCGTGGAGTCGGAGCCCTGCACGGACACGTACACCTGGGACCGGGCGGAGTACGTCGGCGTCGTCAGGAGCGAGTACGCGCCCGCGAGCGCCAGCCCGAGCGCCCCGACGACCACGATCGTGACCCACCTCTTGCGCAGCAGGACGAGGTAGTCCCTGAGCTCCATCGTCGTCCCCCTCACCGGGCCGCTCCCCCTGAGCGTCCACCCACGACCGCCTCAATCTCGCACAGGGCACCGCACGTCGCGAGCCTGGGCACCTCCACCCGCACCGGGGTCACGCGCGGACCCGCCCGGCCTGCTCGCGGTACCACGCCACGGTCCGCTCGATCCCCTCGCGCAGCCCCGTCCTCGCCTCCCAGCCGCTCGCGCGCAGCCGGGACACGTCGAGCAGCTTCTGCGGCGTGCCGTCCGGCCGCGACGTGTCCCAGCGCGTCGCGCCGTCGTACCCGACGACGTCGGCGACCGTCTCGGCGAGCTCGCGGACGGTGACGTCCTGCCCGGTGCCGACGTTGACCTGGACGGGGCCGTCGTAGTGCTCCAGGAGGTGCAGGCACGCGTCGGCCATGTCGTCGCTGTGCAGGAGCTCTCGCCGTGGCGACCCCGTCCCCCAGTTCGTCACCTCCCGGGCGCCGGTCCGCACGGCCTCGTCGTAGCGCCGGATCAGCGCGGGCAGCACGTGCGACCCGGTCGGCGAGAAGTTGTCGCCGGGTCCGTAGAGGTTCGTCGGCATGGCCGAGATCCACGGCAGCCCGTCCTGGCGGCGGACCGCCTGGACCTGCAGGATGCCGGTGATCTTCGCGATCGCGTAGGCGTCGTTGGTCGGTTCGAGGGGCCCCGTCAGCAGCGCCTCCTCGACGATGGGCTGCGGCGCGAGCCGCGGGTAGATGCACGACGAGCCCAGGAACAGCAGCCGCTCGACCTCGGACGTCCGCGCGGCGTCGAGGACGTTCACCTGGATGCGGACGTTCTCGCTGAGGAAGTCGACCGGGTACGCCGCGTTCGCCATGATCCCGCCGACCTTCGCCGCCGCGAGGACGACGTAGCGCGGGCGGTGCGCACGGAAGAAGTCGTGCACGGCGTCGCGGTCGGTGAGGTCGAGCTCCGCGGAGGTCTGCCCCACGAGCCGGGAGAACCCCGCCCGTTCCAGCCGGCGCCAGATCGCCGAGCCGACCAGGCCGCGGTGGCCGGCGACGTAGAAGACGGCGTCCCGGTCGAGCGGCGCCGTTTCGTGGCGGACGAGGTCGCGCTCGTCGGGCGTCGTCATGCCGCGTCCCACGTCGCGAGCGCGACCCGGTCGATCCACGGCGACCCGGCGTGGCTCAGGGCCTCGACGTCCGCGTCGACCATGATGCGCGCGAGCTCGCGCCCGTCGACGGTCGGCTTCCACCCGAGGTCGACGTGCGCCCGGCTGGGGTCGCCGACGAGGGCGTCGACCTCCGTCGGGCGCAGGTAGCGCTCGTCGAACCGCACGTGCCGCTCCCAGTCGAGCCCCGCGTGGGCGAACGCCTCCTGGAGGAAGTCGCGTACCGACAGCCCGATCCCCGTGGCGAGGACGTAGTCGTCCGGCCGCTCGGCCTGCAGCATCCGCCACATGCCCTCGACGTACTCGGCCGCGTACCCCCAGTCACGGACGGCGTCGAGGTTGCCCAGGTACAGGTGCTCCTGACGACCGGCCTGGATGGCCGCCACGGCGCGCGTGATCTTGCGGGTCACGAACGTCTCGCCGCGGCGCGGGCTCTCGTGGTTGAAGAGGATCCCGTTGACCGCGAACATGTCGTAGGCCTCGCGGTAGTTCTTCGTGATCCAGTATGCGTAGAGCTTGGCCGCCGCGTAGGGCGAGCGCGGGTGGAACGGCGTCGTCTCGTTCTGCGGCGGCGGGGTGGCGCCGTAGAGCTCGGACGACGACGCCTGGTAGTAGCGCGTCTCCACGCCCGCCAGGCGCACCGCCTCGAGCAGGCGGATCGCCCCCGTCCCCGTGGTGTCCGCCGTGTGCTCGGGCTCGTCGAACGAGACCCGCACATGGGACTGCGCCGCGAGGTTGTAGACCTCGTCCGGGCAGATTTGCGCGATGAGCGACACGAGGCGCGCGCCGTCGGACAGGTCCGCGTAGTGCAGGAAGAGCCGCGCGTCCTCCTCGTGCGGGTCCTGGTAGAGGTGGTCGATCCGCGCCGTGTTGAACGTCGAGGCGCGGCGGATCAGCCCGTGCACCTCGTACCCCTTGCGGAGCAGGAGCTCCGCGAGGTACGAGCCGTCCTGCCCCGTGATCCCCGAGATCAGTGCCTTCTTCATGCTTCCCCCTGAGTCGTGCAGCGGCGCTGCCGTCGGTGGTTAGGTACGTGCGACGCCCGGGACGCGCGCCGCGCCGTCGGGCGGCACGACACCCGCGGTCGCGGTCGCTCCTGGTGTCGTGGTGGTGCCTGCGGTGGTGGTCCTGGCCCGGGTCCCCCGCGGGCCGCGTGCGTGCTGCCGGAGGACCGTCGCGAACGCGTCGACCGCGGCGTCCTCCGTGAGCGTCTCGTCGCGGTAGCGGCGACCCGCCGATCCCAGACGGTCGCGACGACCCGGGTCGGCCGCGAGCGCCCGCACCGCGTCGACGAGCGCCTGCGGGTCCTGCGGGTCGACGCGGACGCCGCCACCGGATGCGCGCAGCTCGGCCGCCGTCGTCGAGCCCTCGGACGACGCCGCGAGCACGGGCCGGGCCGCGTCGAAATAGGACGTGAGCTTGCTCGGCACGGACATCTCGGCGAGTCCCGCGAGCTCGTTGACGAGCAGCACGTCGGAGGCCGCGAGCGCGGCGCGGAACTCCGCGTCGGGCAGGGGGTCGACGAACTGCAGGCGGAGCACCCCGCGCCCGGCCGACTCGAGCGCGGCTCGACGGCTCCCGTCGCCCAGGAGCACGAACCGCACCCGCGCACCCTGCGCGTCTGCCAGACGCGCCGCCTCGACGACGTTCTCGAGACCCTGCTTCACCCCCTGGTTGCCGGCGTGGAGCACGACCGTCTCGTCGTCTCCCCACCCGTGGGCGGCGCGTACGGTCGCGCGGTCCGGGAGCACCGCGTCGTGCGCGAGGTGCGTCCAGTTGCGCACGACGCGCAGCGCGGCGGCATCGACCCGGAGGGACTCGCCCAGATGGCGCGCGAAGCGCTCGTGGATCGCCACCACCGCGTCCGCACCGCGGGCGACGCAGCGCTCGACGGCACCCACGAGGCGAGCCACGCGGCCCGAGGCCGCCCCGGTCTCCTCGACACCGAGCGAGTAGAGGTCCTGGGTCCAGAGCACGACGCCCGGCGCGTCGGCGCGCGCCGCCCTGCGCGCACGCCCGGTGCGGAGCCGCAGCATCGCGACGGCCGCCGCGAAGAGCGACGGTGAGACGAGCAGGACGACGTCGGCGTCGGGCCAACGCGTCGTCGCAGACCGCACCCCAAAGCTCAGCTCGGCGAGGAGGCGGCGCACGGAGCTGGGCGACCGGGGTACGTAGTGGCGCAGACGGAGCACCTCGACGCCGTCGACCCGTTCCCGGCGGGACCACCCGCGGTAGCCCGCACGGACACGCCACTCCGGGTAGTGCGGAAAGGTCGTGAGTACGCTCACCCGCGCCCCGCGAGCAGCCAGCGCGCGGCTCAGCGCCGACGTGTAGGGCGCATTTCCGGTAGGTTCAGGTGCGTAGTTGGCGCCGATCACCAGGACGCGCATTCCCGAGATGCTCACGCACGTACGATAACGACGTTCGGGCCGATTCGCTGGGGGGCAGATGACATCGCAGAAAATGCGCCAGGAAGTCCGCGTGATCCCGCTCGCCGAGGCGCCCGGGGAAAGGACTTCCTGGGGGCGCCCGAGTGCGCTCGTCTACCTGTGGGGCGCCGCCGAGATCCTGTTCGTGTCGAACCCCTGGCAGGTCAGCTCGCGCCTGCGCGTCGCGGTGCTGCGCGCCTTCGGCGCCGACATCGGAGCCGGGGTCGTCTTCCGCCCGCGCACGCGCGTCCGCTTCCCATGGAAACTTCACGTGGAGGCAAACTGCTGGATCGGTGAAGGGGTGTGGATCCATAACCAGGACCACGTCTGGATCGGGCACGACGCCGTGCTCTCGCAGGACACGTTCCTCACCACGGGGAGCCACCGGCACCGCACCGACATGGGGCTCGTGACGGCCCCCGTGCACGTCGGCCCCGGGGCGTGGGTCACCGCACGGTGCGTCGTCCTCGGCGGTACGCGGATCGGGCGCTCGGCGCTCGTCACACCTGGGTCGGTCGTGCGCGGCGACGTGCCCGACGGCCGTGTCTGGGACGGCCGGTCGCTCTCGGACCGGACGCGGTTCTGAGATGGCCGGCCGACGCCTGCGGGTCCTGCACGTGGCCACGCTCCTCACCCCCGACGGCGCGTACGGGGGTCCCGTCCGCGTCGCGACCAACCAGATCCGGGCGCTGCGTGCACGAGGTCACGACGCGATCCTCGTCGCCGCTGCGGCAGGTTTCGACGAGCTCCCGACGACGTGGGACGGCGTGCCGGTCGTGACGTTCCCCGCCGTCCGGGCCGCGCCGGGCGCGGGGTTCGCGGGGCTCGCCGCACCCTCGATGGTGCGGTGGATCCGGGCCCGCGGGGCTCGTGCCGACGTCGCGCACCTCCATCTGGCGCGCGACCTCGTCACCCTGCCGGCGGCGGTCACCTGGGCCCGGTCGGGCAAGCCCTACGTCACGCAGACGCACGGCATGGTGATGCCGTCCCCGCACCCACTCGCGGCGCCCCTCGACGCGGTCCTCACGCGCCGCGTCATGGCTCGCGCGTCGACGAGCTTCGCCCTCACCCCCGTCGAGGAGGGCGGCCTCCGCACGCTGTTCGGCCCGGGAGTCAGCATCCAGCGGCTCGTCAACGGCGTGCCGGCGGGCGGGACGAGCGACCCGCAGCCACCCGACCACCATCCCGAGGTGCTGTTCCTCGCCCGCCTGCACCCCCGTAAGCGGCCCGTCGCCTTCGTCGACGCCGCGGCCCGTCTCGCGCCGCGGTTCCGCGAGGCCCGGTTCCGGATCGTCGGTCCGGACGAGGGCGAGGGCGCCGCGGTGCGCGACCGGATCGCGGCACTCCCGGCGGGCGTCCGCGGGCGGGTCGTCTGGGAGGGGGCGCTGCCTCCCGAGCGCACGACGGCCCGGCTCGCGCGCGCGTCGCTCTACGTCCTGCCGTCCGTCGACGAGCCGTTCCCCATGAGCGTCCTCGAGGCGATGTCGTGCGGGGTCCCCGTCGTCGTGACGCGCACGTGCGGGCTCGCGGAACCGGTCGAGCGCGCCGCGGCGGGCGCGGTCGTGGGCGAGGGCGTCGACGACCTCGCCGCCGCTGTGGCACGGTTCCTCGACGACCCCCGTCTCGCCCAGGACGCGGGCCGCCGCGCGCGCGACCTCGTCCGGAGGGACTACTCGATGGACGCGGTCGCGGACGCGCTGGAGCGCGCCTACGCCCGCTGAGCCCCGGCACCCCGGACACCTCGGCCTGCACCGACGCCCGGCCCCAGCGCGACCGCGGCGGCGACGAGAGCGACCGGCACCCAGAGGTAGCGGTTGTACATGCTCGGCGCGGTCGCGCTGAACGCGAGCGCCGTGACGCCGACCGCGTACACGCGGGCCTGGAGCGCCGTCCGGGGCACGGCCCGCGCGGCGCGCACCGCCGCCACCACGAGACAGCCGAGCAGGCCCGCCGCGAACAGGACACCCCCCTGGTAGAGCGCCGCGACAGGCAGGCTGTGCACCCCCAGCGTGTCGACGACGAGGGAGGACCGGGCGTCGAGACCGGCCCCGCTGACCGGGTCCTGCAGGAAGCCCCGCCACCCCAGGACGATGGTGTCCCACCGGGACGCCGAGGTGTTGAGCGACGCGTCCCCGCCCGACAGCCCGAGGACCTGCTCGACCCGTTCCGCCGGCCGCAGCGCGCCTTGCGTCTCGCCGAGCACGCCGCCCGCGAACCAGAGCGCCGCACCGGCGACGACGGCCGCGACGGCGACCCGCCCGACAGGGATACCGCGCAGGAGCAGGAGGGCGGTGCTGCCGAGGACGGCCGCCAGCATTCCGCTCACGCTGCCGCTGAGCACGAGACCCACGACTCCCGAGAGAGCGGTGCCCACGAGCAGGAGCCGCTGGAGCCCTCCCAGGCCGCGCGTCAGCCCGGACAGGCCGATGACGACCGCGAGCGACGCGATGGCACCGGTGTCGCTGACGTGGCCGGTGAACCCTGTGTAGCGGCCTGCGGTGGTGACGACCCCTCCCGGGATCGCGCCCGGGCCGAGCGCGAACTGCACGAGCGCCCCCAGGGAGCATGCTGCCGCCCCGACGCCGAAGGCGACGAGGCCCCGCCGCAGCCGCCGCTCGTCGTCGAGGAGGACCGCGAGCTGCCACGGGAGAACGAGCGCGACGTACAGCACGCGGACGAGGCTGACGAGGCTCTCGGTCGGCGCGGGAGAGCCCGCCGTCGCGAGGCAGCCCCCGACCACCAGCAGCACCGCGGCGGGCAACGCCCAGGCGCCGTACGGGTGCGGCGTGGGCTGTCGGCCTATGGCCGCGAGGCACAGCGCGAGACTGGCCAGGAGGACGACGTCTCCCACCGTGATGCCGCCGCCCACCCGCAGCACCATGAGCGACACGAGGACGAGACCGCCGTACAGGAGCACCCGCGCGAGAGCCAGCACGGGGTCGCGCGACCCGTCGCGACCCTCGTGGACGACCTCGACGTCGCGGGGAGCTCTCGCCGCCCTGCGGGCGCGCCCGCCCGGAGGGCGGCCGGCGACTCGTCCCGCTCCTGGCGGGAGGACCCCCACCGGTTCCTCGGTCACCGAGAACTGGTCATGCATCAGTCATCTCCTGCCCATCTCTCCGCCGCTACCCGAACCACCCACGGGGCCGCCGACGACGCCGCCCCGCCGAGCCGCGACGGCACGCCGGGAGTGCGCGACGCACCGCTCACCCCGATCTCGAACCGCGCGAGGTGCCGGCGCCGGGAGACGACGCGCGCCCTGCCCTCCCGACGCGCTCCGTGCCCTCTCCGTCCCGGAAAGGAGAATGGACCGCGCAATGACCACGGGGCCGCACCGCATTCATGCGTGACAAGCCCACCGCGTGATAGGTCCGCGCCGCCGCGGGAAGGAAGAAGACGACATATCCGATCCCTCCGAGGACGAATCCCAGGACGAGGCTCACGAATGGCCCTCCGACCAGATATCCGATCACGAACCCGCACCAGGTCACCGCGACCATGCCGACCCGCGCGCGCGTCACGACGGACTGCGCCTTGAAGATCCGCATGACGACGAGGTGCGGTCCCACGAGCCCGCCGCAGGCTGCGAAGCAGCCGACCGCCGCGAGCGCGACGACGAGCTCCCCGCGCTCGATGCCGGACGGCTGGACCGCCCCCGCCACGGCGACGAGCACGAGCACCGCGCCGAGCGCGGTCGCCCCGCCCGCGGACAGCAGGCCGAGGCGCCGTCCGCGCCGGACGAGGGTGGCGTCGTCGGGCCGGCCGGTCTCGCTGACCGCGTCCGAGAGCAGGTTCAGCGCGACGGCCGCGAAGAGCACGTTCACCGGACCGTAGAGCGTCTGGCTCAGCCGGAACGCGCCGACGCTCGCGCTCACGGAGAGCGCGCCGAGCACGAGGAGCGGCACCGTCGTGGCGAGCTGGGCGACGAGGAACTCCCACGCCTGGGAGCGAGCCCGCGTCCCGTACACCGAGTACCGCGAGAAGCGGGGCACGCGGTGTGCCGCCAGCGCGAGCGGGACCGCCGCCACGGCGTAGCCTGCGCACCACACCGCGTAGAAGGCGACGAGCGGCTGCGCCGTACCGGCGACGACGAGGACGGCGGGCACGAGCAGGAGACGGATACCGTCCGAGACCGCAACCGCCCCGTTGCGTCCCTGGCCGATGCAACGAAACCGCAGCCAGTCCTGGACGACCGGCGCGACGCTGAGGACCCCCAGCAGCGTCGCGCCGCCCACGCCGAGCACGGTCACGGCGAGGTCCGCCGCCGCGACGAGCACGACGACCGTCCCCGCGGCGGCGGCGACGTAGCGAAGGGGGACGACGGCGTGGGGGTCCGTCCGCCGCTCGATGAGCGCGGGCTGGAAGAGCCCGCTCCGCACCAGCCCGGTTCCGACGTTCAGCACGAGGAGAGCCAGGCTGAAGCTCGCGAACTCGTCCGGCTCCATGTGCCAGGCACCCAGGAGGACGACCGCCGCACCCGCCGCGCTGGCCGCGGCCTGCGAGAGGACGAGCGGACGGGTCAGGGCCGCCGGGACCGCGAGGGACCGCCGTAGCACGTCGGGAGGCGTCATGCGTCGAGCCTCACGACCCGGCTTCCTGCGAGCAGCGCGCCCACCCGGGGCGCCAGCGGGGCGCCCCGCCTCCAGTACACGACCCCGATGCCCGCGTTGAGGATGGTCCGGCGCCAGCGCCAGGGCATGACGAACCGCCCGAGGCGAGCCGCTGCGTCGGATCGGCGGTCCGTGACGCTGAACCGCAGGTGCGTGGCCACGGGGTCCAGGCCTGCTCGGGCTGCCTCGTGCCACGCCCGCTCGTCGGTGACGAGCACGAAGTCGGCCACAGGGTCGCAGTCCGCGACGGTCCGCCCCGGCCCGTCGAGCACGGCCGTCGCCTCCGGTCGCCCGCGAGTCATCGCTCGATCCCCCATCGGCGGCGCCAGGAGTCGACGGCGTCCCGCGGGACGTCGATGCGGACCACCTCGCCCGAGCGCAGGTCCTCCTGGTAGCGCCGTGCCGCGTGGCGCGAGGGCGCTCGCAGGCCGACCGAACGCGCGATCTCCCGCGCGCGGTTGTCGATCGACAGCACGAGGGTGGGCACGCCCCGCTGCATCGCTCGGATGCCGCCGTGGAGCCGGAGCCCCACGTACGCCGTCCCCGGTGCGTCGAGCACCGCGTCGAAGTCCTCGAGGCGCGGGCCGAGCATCGTGCCCGTGCCGGCCCGGAGACCGTCGACGTACTCGCGGTCGCCGGGGCCCTGGGGCCAGAAGAGCACCTCGTCGAAGCGTTCGGCGAGCGCCCGCACGAGCCTCCGGTCGGCCAGCGGGTCCTGGCTGTAGTCCGTGAACGTCACCACGACGCGCCGTTCGTCGGACGGGAGCGTCTGCTTCTCCACGCCCCACAGCGTCGGGCAGCTCGTGTGCACCGCGGGCACGCGCGCTCGCCGCAGCTTCGCGAGCGAGTACTCGTCGCGCACGGCCCAGGGCACGTCCCCGGCCAGGGACCGCAACCACGCCCCCGAGGCCGGGTCGATCCCCGCACGCTGGTACTGCCACCAGCCGACGCCGAGGAACGTCAGCCGCCCCCGGCACAGGTCGACGTCGGCGGCGGGCCAGTGCCACGCGCGACGGAAGCGCATGTGGTCGGATAGCAGGTTTGTCCCGCACACGACCACCGACCGGGCGCCGCGCAGGGCCGCGCGATGGGTCGCGTCGAGCCTTCCGTGCATCGGCACGAGCTCGACCTCGGTGCCCCGCTCGCGCAGCGGCGCGACGAGCTCCGCGTCGACTGCCTCCGAGATGATCCGGTCGCCGACGTTCGTCGACGCCGCTCCCGGGTCGACCACCACGATCATCGGACCGCTCCTTCCTCGAGGCTGCTCAGCCAGCCGCGGTACTCCGCGCCCACCCGCTCCCACGTGGCGGAGCCCTCCGTCCACTCCCGGGCGCGGTGGCCGAGGTCGCGGTTCCCGTCGACCTCGTCGAGCGGCCCCAGCAGACCGGTGGGGCGGGCGAAGTCGGCGACGACGGCCGCGCCCGCAGACCGCAGCGGTCCCGCCGCGTGGATCGTCGACGAGACGACGGTCGGGACCCCGGCGGCGAGCATCTCGAGCAGCGTGATGCTGCACGACTCCCAGCGAGAGGGGTGCAGGTAGGCGCGGCAACCCGTGATGAGCCGCCACTTCTCCTCCCCGCGCGCGTTGCCGCGCAGATCGACGGTCCCGTCGAGGCCGAGCTCGTGGACCAGTCGGGCGGTCCGCTCGCGACCACCCCGGAAGTCGGGTCCCGCGAGCACGAGGCGCGGACGCGGCGCCGGGAGCTCGGCCCAGCGGCGCAGCAGGTTGTCGATCCCCTTGTGGTCGGGGTCGTGGCGCCCCATCCAGAGGAAGTAGTCACCCGCTCCGACCCAGCGAGGGACCTCCTCGGGCGCCGGTGCGCCGTTGGGCAGCACGAGCGCCGGCGCGGTCCGGCCGCGCGCGACGGCGTCCGCGAGGCGGCGCTCGGACGGGTAGAACACGTGCAGCCAGTCGACACGGCGCACGACGGACGCCTCGGCGGCCCGCCGGGCGCCGGCCACGTCGCGCAGGCGCGACGTGATGCCCGGCTCGTACACGCCGTGCGGCATGAGCACCACGACCGCGCCGCGCGCCCGGGCGCTCCGCGCCGCGACGACGTTGCTCACGACCCAGCCCTCGTGCAGGTAGACGACGTCCCCGGGCCGCACCTCGCTCGCCAGGCCCGTCGGTACCCAGCTCGTGCGTCCCCGCCCGAGGTGCGTGACGGTGCGCACGCTCCCCCGCAGGTCCTCCGGCACCTCTCGCGGTGCCGGCACGCTCGCGCACAGCACCACCGCCTCGTATCCCGCGCGGCGCGCCAGGCGCACCCAGTTCTCGACGGAGTCGGTCACGCCGGACGGGTGGGCCAGGAACCGCGCGTAGTAGTGGACGACCCTCATGCCGCCTCCTTCACGACCTCGTGCACCGACCGCACGATCCGTTCGGCGGCCGCCTCCGTCGACGGCACCTCGCCTGCGGCCCCCGCCGGACGGTCCGTCGCGGCGAGGCGCAGCCACGCGGCGGCAAGGTCCGACGGCGTCCCGGGCACGGTGAAGAGGTCGGACCCCTCGGTGAGGTACTCGATCTCCGGGGCGTGGCGACCGACGTCGCTGGTCAGGACGGGCAGCCCGAGCGCGAGGGCGTCGACCGCGACGAGCCCCACCCGACCCGGGTTCAGCAGCAGCCGCGACACCGCGGCGGCGCGCGCGGTCCCCCGTGCGTCGACCTGCCCCAGCACCACGACGCGGCCCGTCTCGGCGGCCAGGTCCTCGAAGACCCGCCGAGCGGGTCCGTCGCCCGCCACGAGGAGCCAGACGTCGGGGTCCCGACGCAGGGCCTCGCGCACGGTCCCGACGACGAGGTCCGGCAGCTTGTGCTCGTTGAGCGCCCCCAGCAGGAGCGCGGCGTGGGCATCCCCCGGCAGCCCGACGGCGTCGCGGTAGGCGGCCAGGTCCCGATCGTCGAGGGCGGACCGCTCGCGCCGCAGCGTGCGCGTGTCGGTGCTGTTGCCGAACGACGTGACGCGGTCCGCCGGGACCCGTGCCGTCTCCAGGACGTGACGACGTCCTGCCTCGGTGTACGTCAGGACGTGCCGCGCGCGGCGGTTCAGCCAGGCCTCCCATCGCCCTGCGAGCGTCACCTCGTCGGCGGTGTAGGAGGCGCCGTGGCCCCAGGTCACGTACGGCCTCCCGCGCAGGGCGGCCGCCAGTGCGTCGAGGTTGCCCGCCTGCATCTCCGTGACGAGCACCGCGTCACGCCACTCCGTCGGGACCACGCGACGGACCAGGTGCCGCCCCCCGGGGCCCACGCGCACCACGCGCACGGGCACCTCGGTGGCCCAGGCCGCCTCGACCATGTCGCCCCGTCCGCGACGGCGCCGCATCTGCTCGAGGTCGCCCCCGTAGAAGACGTGCGCGTCGACCCCGCGCTCGTCGAGCCCCTCCACGACCAGAGCGAACAGGCGCTCCCGGTACGCCGGGACGTAGGGCTGGGTGATCGCCACCCTCGGCCTAGTACGCACCGTCACGCCCCACCACCGCTCGCAGCGTCCGCAGCAGGATGAGGAGGTCCCCGGTCACGGTCCAGTTCTCGACGTAGTACAGGTCCAGCCGCACGCTCTCCTCGAGCGTGAGGTTGTTGCGGCCCGAGACCTGCCACAGCCCGGTGAGCCCGGGCTTGACCAGCAGCCGCCGGCCGATCTCGTCGTCGTACTGGTCGACCTCGAGCGAGACCTGCGGACGAGGTCCGACGAGGCTCATCGAGCCCCCGAGCACGTTGAAGAGCTGCGGGAGCTCGTCGATCGAGTAGCGGCGGATGAACGCACCCACCCGGGTGACCCGAGGATCCTGCTTGGGCTTGTAGAACACGCCGACGTTGCCCGCGCCGAGGACGTCCTCGAGCCGGGACTCCGCGTCGACGACCATCGAGCGGAACTTGAGGACGGTGAACGGCTCGCCGCGCAGCCCGACGCGCTCCTGCGCGAACAGGACCGGACCGTGGCTCGTGAGCCGCACCGCGAGCGCCGTCACGAGGAGCGGGACGCAGAAGAGCACGAGGAGGCCGAGCGCGCCGACCACGTCGAACGCGCGCTTGAGCACGTGCTGGGGGCCGGAGTACCCGGGCGCCTCGACGTGCAGGAGCGGCAGCCCCGCCACCGGCCGGGTCCGGATGCGTGGTCCCGCCACGTCGGTCAGCGCGGGCGCGAGGACGAGGTCGGCTCCCCACGGCTCGAGGTCCCACGCGAGCCGCTTGACGGTCCGGGGCGTCACGAGGTCGGACCCCGTGACCATCACGGTGTCGGCCCGCAGCGGCTCGACGAGGCGCGCGGTGTCGCTCACCTCGCCGACCACCGGCACGCCCGCCACCGTCTCGTGCGGCTCGACCGCGCCTCCCGGGACGCACGCGCCGACAACCTGGTAGCCGCTGTCCGCCGCCTCGCGCAGCCTCTCCACGAGGTGCGCGGCCCCGTCGCGACCGCCGACGACGAGCGTCCGCGACCGGCAACGGCCGCGCCTGCGGAGGCGGACCAGTCGGCGCCGCACCGCCCACCGCCCCAGCAGGAGGAGGACGAGGCCGACGGGCAGCGCGATGGCGACGTACCCTCGGGCCAGGTCGTACCGGACGAGGTACGCCGCGATCGCGACCATCCCGAACACCCCGATCGTCGTGTTGACGACGCGCGCGTACTCGGGCGCGCCGGAGCCCAGGCTCCGGCTGTCGCGCGAGAACGCCACCCGCAGCGCGCACCACCAGATCACGAGCAGGCCGACCGAGATGGCGACGTACCGGGCGTCCAGGACGGTCCCGCCGATCCCGTCGAACCGGACGAGGTACGCCGTCGCGATGGCGGCGCCCACCGCCAGCGCGTCGACGGCGGCGACACGCCGCGCGAGCCGCGGCTTCCAGCCCGGGCGCCGATAGGCGCCGAGGGCGATACGGACGAGCTGTCCGGTGTCGAAGGACGGCGTCGTGACCGGCCGTCCCGTCCGTTCGAGATCGACGGCGTCGACCTCGTGATCCTTCTCCAACGTCATGGTGCCCCCTGCGACGTCCGTGGACGCAGCCCCGACGGTCCGCCGGCGCGCGACCGCCCCTCAGGGCGTGCCGGACGCCGCCGTCTCCGACGGTCTGCCGAACTCTCCGCCGCGGGTCCGGACGTCGTCGTCACGGCGGCGGCCGGTCGCCGGGCGACCGGTGTGCCTGCGCTGCACCCGTCGTCGAGGACGGGTGCCCGGCTCAGGCCTTGGTCCCCGCCGAGCGGCGTCGGCTGCGCGCGACCAGGACGGCCGTCGCGCCACCCGCGACGAGCAGGACGGCGCCGCCGAGCAGCAGCACGTCGTCGGACCCGGTCTCGGCGAGGCCGCCCGAGGTCCCGTCGCCCGCGCCGTCCGCCGAGTCGCCGCCCGAGCCCGTGCCACCGGCCCCGTCGGAGGCGGGGACGGAGACGATCTGCTGGCTCGACAGCACGGTCCCGTCCGCGTCGGTCGCCACCAGGGAGAAGGTCCCCGGCTCGGAGAGCGTCACCGCGAACGACGCGAAGCCGTCGACGGTGTCCTTGGTCAGCGCCTTCGTCCCGGCGATCGAGATGGCGGCGTCCGGGACGTCAGGCGACGAGATCGTCAGCGTGATCGTCGGGTTCCCGGCCGGTCCGCCCACCGTGACGGTGAACGTCTCGCCGACCTCGGGCGTCGCGGTGGAGACGCCGACCTCGTACTCGTCCGCCTCGTAGGCGGACGCGACGGCCGGTGCCGCGGCGAGCGCCGCGGCGAGGAGCAGCGTGGTCGCTGCGCGTCGAAGCTTCATGTCAAAGGCCCCCTGCCTTCGTCGTCGGGCGCGGGGGCCTCCGGTCGGCCGACGTCACGGACGTCGGCCGTCGCACGTGCCCCCGCCGTGCTCCCTCAGGAGAACACACCCGTGCCGCACCCGACAGCCGGGAGGGCCGTCGTCTCGTTCCTGGCACCGGGAGTTTTCCTCACGGAAACACTGCCGCGCTGGTTCTTGCCGCTGACGACCTCGTACTCGTACGTCGCGGACTCCCCTGGCGCGAGCGCGACCGACCGCGCTCCGACGACGAGCCCGTCGTGCACCTGGGCGAAGAGCCCGGGCTCGCCCTCGCCCGTCGACGCCCCGCGGATCCCTCCGCCCTGCGGCGCGTAGACGAGCAGGTTGGTCCGTATCGTGCCGTCCCCTCCGGCTCCGAGGACGTACTCGGGCAGCTCTGCCGCCTCCGCGCGGGTGAGCGTGGAGGCGAGCGTCACGTGCACCGTGAAGGTCTGGGAGCCGTCGGGACGGCACGTCACGTCGTCGACCGCCACGGTGGAGTCGAGGTAGTAGCCGGTCTTGGACGCGGTCGTCGCGTTGAGGTAGACCCCGACGACGGGAGACGTCGGACCGCCCGCGGGGTCGGTGCGGCGGCCCTCGAGCTCGCCGGAGAGGACCGTGCCCGCCAGGAGGTCCTGCTCCGCGGCCCGGGCGGACCACACGAGCAGACGACCGTCCCGGGCCGACCCGGCGAGCGCGTCGACGAGCGCCGCAGCGTCCCCCTCCCCTGTGGTCAGCGAGCCGAGCACCTCGCGGGCGACCAGGGCCAGCACGGCGTCCTGCTCCGCCGGGTCCGCGTGGTCGACGTAGACGCCGTGGAGCAGGTAGGCGGCCGCGTCCTGCGTCGTGAGCCGGAGCGTCCCGCCGCCCGGCGTCGCGACCTCGACCGGCCCGACGCCGCCGAGCACCCCCGCGAGGGCCACGGGGTCCACGGCGACCACGCCGTCGATCTCCGCACCCGTCTGCCGCAACCAGGCCTCGCGCGCCACGCGTGCGGCGCGCGGGAAGTCGGGGGTGGACGTGACGTTGAGCATGTACCTGCCGAGGTCGTCGCCGAACAGCGCGGCCTCGGAGCCGCTCAGGTCGACCACGCTCTCCGGGAACGCGCCGAGCGCGCTGCCCGGACGGACCTCCACGAGCTCGACGGCGCCCGAGTCCGCCCGGAGGTGGAGCACCGAGCCGGCGATCCCGCCCGTCGCGCGCGGCTCGGCGTTGTTCTGGACGAGCACGAGGTAGTCCCGCACGCCGTCGGCGCCGAGCATCGGCGGGACGAGCTGGACCGCGCGCGCGGCGGTCGCCGTCTGGGAGGCGACGCCGCCGAGCTGCTCGCGCAGGTCGTCCACCGCGGCGGCCAGCGGGCTCACGAGGGTGGAGGTGTCGATGCCCGCGACGGTCTCGTACGACGCCACGACCGCGCGGTCCGCGGCGACGACGTCGTCGCGCGCCGCGCGGAGAGGCCCCAGGTCGACGGCGCCGGCGGTCGGCGCGAGGGCCGACGGGGACGCGACGGCGACGGCGTCCGCGAGGCGCGGGAGGGCGTCCTGAGCGACCCGGTCGACAGCGCCAGTGGCCTCCCCGAGGGCTCGCGCGTCGTCGCCGACGAACGGCAGCGCGCGGGCGACCGTCCAGTGCGGGCCGTGCGTCGCGGACGCCGCGACGCGTGCGGACCGACGGACGTCGTCGATCGCCGCCCCGGCGTCCCGGCCCGTCCGCACGTGCTCCTGCACGGCGGGCAGGGTGGAGGCCACGTCCTGGAGTGCGGCACGCGCGCGCAGGACGTCCGTGACCAGCCACGCGGACCACGCCAGCGCCACGACGAGGGCGATCCCGCCGGCCACGGCGACGCGCCTGCGCCGCCGCGGAGAGGGCGCTCGGCGGGACGGTCGCCGTGCCGCAGGACGACCTCGTCCTGGCTCCGGTCGTGCGGAGGGCGCGACCAGCGTCGCGGCCCCTGCCCACCGTGGACCCCACCCGTCGTGCACCATGCCGCCCCCCGCGACTCGCCCCCGACGCGACGGCTCCGGTGCGGGCCGCCGCTCGCGCTACATTACCCAGACCCGCGGTCGCCAGGAGGTCTGAAGCGTGCTCTCCGTCCTCGTCGTCTGCACCGGGAACATCTGTCGGTCGCCCGCGGCACAGCTCGTGCTTGGTGCCGCGCTGGACGACTCCGTGGTCGTGGCCAGCGCCGGGACGGGCGCCGTGGTCGGCGCACCCGTCGCGCCCGTCATGGCCCGTCTCCTGTCGGACCGCGGCCTCGACCCGTCGGGCTTCGTCGCCCGCTCGCTCACCGAGGACCTGGTCCGCTCCGGGGACCTCGTGCTCACGATGACGCGCCAGCACCGGGCCGCGGTCCTCGAGCTGGCGCCGTCGGCGCTCCGGCGGACCTTCCTCTTCACGGAGCTCGCGTCGATCGCGGAACGGCTGGGAGCTGGCGCACCCGGGGCGGACGACGCCGCGCGGCTCGCCGACGTCGCCGCCGCCGCGCCCCGGGCGCGCGCGAGCCTCGACCTGGAGCGCGACGCCCCGGACGTCGAGGACCCCTACGGGCGGTCGGAGGACGTCTACCGCCGCGTGCTCGACCGCATCGAGGCCGACGCGCGGCGGCTCGTCGCCGCCCTGCGAGGGTGACCGGTCCACCTCCCTGCCCCCTGCACAAGGAGGGGGACCGGCCGCCGTCAGGGTCGTTGGAGCACCGTGACGACCACCACCACGACCACTCCCCACAGTGCGAGGCCTCCGCCGCACCCGATGGCGAGGCCCTCGGCGCCCGTCGCGCCACGGCGACGGGCACGTCCCGCGGGGACGATCGCGGTCGCTGCGCCGAGGACGACCAGTACCCAGCCGACCGTCACCCAGAGCATGCGGGCAGCCTGCCCGGCACCCGGGCGGCTCGCAGGCTGGACATCTGTCCAGAACTGGCCGCTTCGTCCGGTATCGACGCTATCTCCGGCATGCACGTGCGATTTGTCGCGAACATTCACCCGCTCCCACCGACGCCTCGGCTCAGATGGCAAGACGGCCTCGGCATCTCAGGCGTCGGTCGAGCGTCCCGGACGCCGCGCCGAACCCTCCGCCGGACCCGGTCCCGGGTCTACGGGGAGGGCCCGCACGGCGGGTCCGATCCGGTAACGGCGGTCCGTGCCCTGGACGAGCCAGCGGTGCGCGACGAGGGTCTGCGCGATGCGGAAGGCCCCCGGGCGGCTCACGCCGAGACACGACGCCAGCTCGGCCAGGCGCATCGCCCCCGACTCGGCGACCAGCTCGACGGTGCGCACCGCGCGTGACACGGACGCCAGGACGTACGACCCCCTGCTCGACATGCTCGGAACCCTAGGAGCCCTCCCCGCCGCTCGCACCGCACGCCCGGGCTCTCACGCCAGGCCCGCCAGGCGGTACAGCACCAGGCTGCCCGCGACCGCGACGTTGAGGCTCGCGCCCCAGCCCGCCATCGGGATCTCGACGCACTCGTCGTCGCGCGCGAGGACGTCGTCCGGCACGCCGTGCCGCTCGTGCCCGAGCAGCAGCACCGTCGGCTCCCGCGCCGGACCGAGCCGCGGCAGCGGCGTCGCGCCCTCGGCGAGCTCGACGGCGACGAGCCGCTTCCCGGCGGCCTGCTCGGCGTCGAGCCACCCCTCCTTCGACGGCGCGACCCGGTGGAGGCACAGACGTCGTCCCTTGAGCGTGTCGCCCACGGCGAGCGCCCGCCGGTAGTGCGGCGTGCGCGGCACGGCGAGACACGCCCCCACGGCGTCGCACGTGCGCAGGAGGGTTCCGAGGTTGGCGTCGTACGCGACCCACAACGGCGCGACGACCAGGTATCCCCAGCAACCGTGCCGGGACGACCGGCGGGCGCGGCGCAACTCGCGCGGCGTGGACTTGGCGCCGCTCATCGGCGCGGTACGGGAGCTCCCCAGGTGAGGTCGTTCATCGTGAGGCGCCTTTCAGCGGCGGCGCCGGGCCATCGTCGGACGACGACGGTGCGTCGTCGTGCGGAGCGCCAGGCTACCGCGTCGGCCTGTCCACCGGCCGCCCTGACGCACGTCCTCGACACGACAAAGGCCCGGAACCATACGGTTCCGGGCCTTGATCTCGGGTGGGCGATACTGGGTTCGAACCAGTGACCTCTTCGGTGTGAACGAAGCGCGCTACCACTGCGCCAATCGCCCGAGTGCGTGGTCGATACTAGCCTGAAACGGACCGTATCGAAAAACCGGCCCGGATCAGGGGTCGAGACGCTCGCGACGGCGCCGCTCGAAGAGCTCGCGCGCGGCGAGCGACAGCTCCCCGGCCGCCACGTCGACGCCGTCGAGCCAGGTCACGGGCTGGACGTTGCGGACCGAGCCGGTGAGGAGCAGCGCGGCGTCCCCTGCGGTCACCTCGTCGAGCACCGCGAACGGCAGCTCTCCGGGGCGGGCCTCGCGCACGGGCAGCCCGTCCTCCGCGGCCCACTCGAGCAGCAGCTCGCGCGTGATCCCGGCGAGGCACCCGGACGCCAGGAGCGGCGTGACGAGCTCGCCCCCGCGCTCGACGAACACGTTCGCGCCCGTGCCCTCGCACAGGTCGCCCGCGGTGTTGGCGAGGAGCGCCTCGTCGCCGCCCCGCGCGACGGCGTCGGCGAGCGCGACGACGTTCTCGGCGTACGACGTCGTCTTGAGCCCGGCGACGGCGGACCGCTCGTTGCGCGTCCACGGCGAGCGCACGGCCCGGCCGGTGGGGCTGATGGTCGCGGGTCCCGCGGCGACGACGACCGTCTGCGCGCCGGGAGTCCGGCCGGACCCGAGCGGGCCGATGCCCGCGGTCACGGTGATGCGCAGGCGGCCGACGTCGCCCGCCCCCGTGCGCGTCCGGGCGTCGGCCTCGGCGAGGACGGCCGCGACGCCGTCCAGCACGCGCTGCTCGTCCGGCGCGTCGAGGCCGAGACCCGCGGCGGACCGCGCGAGCCGGCGCAGGTGGCGGGTGAGCGCGAAGGCCCGCCCGTCGAACACGGCGCACGTCTCGAACACGCCGTCCCCGACCGTCAGGCCGTGGTCCACGGCGCTCAGCGCCTCCTCGCCCGGGCGGACGAGACGTCCGTCGGCCCAGATCACGAGGTTCCCGGACGGGCGGTCGGACGTCGGCGTCGTGGCGGCAGCGGGGCTCATGGGTCCAGTGTGCCGGAGGCGAGGCCGACGAGGCGCCGCGCCTTGAGCTCGGTCTCCTCCCACTCCCGCGCCGGGTCGCTCCCCCACGTGATCCCGGCCCCCGTGCCGAACCGGAGCACGCCGTCGGCCCACCAGAAGGTCCGGATCCCGACCGCGAGCACCGCCTCGTCGCCGTCGACCCAGCCGACCGCGCCGCAGTACGGGCCGCGTGGGACGGGCTCGAGCGCGTCGATGATCCGGAGCGCCGACGACTTCGGGGCACCGGACACCGACGCGGGCGGGAACGTGGCGTCGAGCAGCGCCGGCCACAGCGACGCGCCGGAGCGTAACCCGGGACGCAGGCGGCCGGTGACCGTGCTCACGAGGTGCACCAGGCCGGGGTGGGGTTCGACCGCGAGCAGGTCCGTGACCTCGACGGTGCCCGGGTCGCACACGCGCTGCAGGTCGTTGCGCACGAGGTCGGTGATCATGACGTTCTCCGCCCGGTCCTTGGCGGTGAGCCCGTCCGGGGCGGGGGCCGTCCCCTTGATGGGGCCGGAGGTGACCGTCCCGCCTGCGACGCGGAGGAAGAGCTCGGGCGACGCCGTCACGACCCACACCGGGTCGACGCCGGAGCTCGCCGGGACGTGCAGGACGCCCCCGTACGGCGCCGGGTTCCCCCGGGCCAGACGCCGCCCGAGGGCCAGGGCGTCCGGCTCGCCCGCGTCCGGGTCGACGAGCGGGGCGGACAGCACACGGCAGACGTTGGCCTGGTAGACCTCGCCCTCGCGGACCTCGTCGCGCACCCGGGCGACCGCGGCCTCGTACGCGGCCCGGTCCATCGAGCTCGTCCAGCCCGACGGCGCAGGTCCGCGCCACGCGCCCCCGCCGTCCCGGGAGAGCGCGGCCGGGTCGACGCGCTCGGCGAACCGCCACGCGCGCGCCCGCCCGCCGCGGGCCGGCGCGTCGAAGTCCGCCACGACGAACCACGGCCCGTCGTCGGCGAGCCGCTCCGGCTCGCGCCACAGGTCGACGACCTCCACGGCGCCGGTGGCGGCGCGGTCCGCGAAGAGGGCGAGCCCCGGCCTCGACGACGTTCTCCCAGGTCCTGGCACGGGACCACGCTACCGACCGCCAGTGCGCCGCTCGCCCGGCGCCCGGGTCGAACTCGACGCGCACGGGACGGCGCCGGTTGGACGCCGGGCGCGAACGTGGACTAATGTCTGGGACGCGCCGGAACGCCGGAGGGCAGCAGGAAGCGATTCCTCGACACCTTCCAGAGACCGGCCGCGCGGATGTGGCTCAGTTGGTAGAGCATCACCTTGCCAAGGTGAGGGTCGCGGGTTCGAGTCCCGTCATCCGCTCGGAGGCCCACTCTCCGTCCGCCCTCGCGGCGGCGGAGGGCAGGTCGCGGTGGAGTGGCCGAGAGGCGAGGCAGCGGCCTGCAAAGCCGTATACGTGGGTTCGAATCCCATCTCCACCTCGCAACAGCACCACCCTTTGGGCGATTGGCGCAGCGGTAGCGCGCTTCCCTGACACGGAAGAGGTCACTGGTTCGATCCCAGTATCGCCCACGAGCACCTGCGAGAGGCCGCCCCGGCACCGTCCGGAGCGGCCTCTCGCGTGCCGACCGCCTCCCGGACCGGATGCACGGTTCAGGTCGGAAGTCGGCTAGTATGTGCTTCGCGCCGGAACACCGGAGGGCTCGCGAGAGCTCTCGCAGGACCGGCCGCGCGGATGTGGCTCAGTTGGTAGAGCATCACCTTGCCAAGGTGAGGGTCGCGGGTTCGAGTCCCGTCATCCGCTCGGAGGCCCACTCTCTAACCTACTCCTCCGGGAGCGTGAGAGGACGCGTCTCAAGGTGGAGTGGCCGAGAGGCGAGGCAGCGGCCTGCAAAGCCGTATACGTGGGTTCGAATCCCATCTCCACCTCGCAGCAGTGCAGCACCCCGGGCGATTGGCGCAGCGGTAGCGCGCTTCCCTGACACGGAAGAGGTCACTGGTTCGATCCCAGTATCGCCCACCGGCTCGAAGGCCGCCCCGGTTCCCCGGGGCGGCCTTCGTCGTCCACTACCCTCGGCCCATGCCCGACCTGAGCCCCGCCCACGACGTGCTGCCGTTCGGCGCCGCCCCGCGACCCACGACCTCCGTCGATCTCCGCGCCCGGCTGCGCCCCGCCCTGCTCGACCTGCTCGGGCCGACCGTCGAGGGTGCCGACCGGGCCCGCCTCGACGCCGAGCTCGACGGCCCCGACGTCTCCCGGCTCGACGTCGACCTGACAGGGGTCCGCGTGCGCGTCGGAGGCCAGGGAGCCGCTCCGGGCGCGGAGCGCGCCTCGACCGACGGGCACGAGACCCGCGACGTCGAGGACGTGCGGGCGCGCGAGGACGCGGTCTTGCGCCGGGTGCGCGTCGACGCGCACCCCCTCCTCGTCGAGGACGTACCGGTCGACGTCGTCGCGGAGGCCGAGGGCCTGCGGTTCCGCTGGGTCGAGGACACCGCCGGCGGTCTGGGGATCGAGCCCGTCGAGCCGGACGACGCCGCGCCTCTCAGCGGCCACGTCCGCGTCGCCGCACCCCGCGACGCCCTCGTCGAGACCGCCCGGCGCCTCGTGGCGACGGAGCTCCAGAACCTCGGCCTCACGCTGGCGTCGCTCGACGTCGACCTCGAGTCCGCGGGGCCTCGCAGCGTGACGCTCCGCGGGTTCGCCCGGGTCCGCAAGGGCATCCTCTCCGCGAGCGTGCGCGCGGCAGGGACCGCCGAGGTCGACGCGCACATGGTGCTCACCGTCCGGGACCTCGAGCTGTCGAGCCGCAACCCCGTCGTCGCGGCGCTGCTCCTGGCCGCGCGCGGCGAGCTCGCCAAGGCGGAGGGGCACCGGGTCGACCTCGTGTCCGACCTGCCCCCGGGCGTGCGGCTCGCGGACGTCCGCGTCGACGTCGGGGAGACGCTTGCCGTCACCGCACGCTTCGCCTGACGGGGCCGCCCTTGTGATGCTCCTCGCTCGCACGTAGCGTCGAGGGCATGTGCCGGAACATCACGACCCTGCGCGGCCTCGAGCCCCCTGCCACGGACGAGGAGATCGAGGCGGCCGCACGCCAGTTCGTCCGGAAGGTCACCGGGATCCAGCGGACCAGCGCCGCGACCCAGGAGCCGTTCGAGCGCGCGGTCGACGAGGTCACGGCCGTCGTCGCGCGGCTGCTCGGCGAGCTGCCGGAGCGCCGCAACCCGCCGTCGACCGTGCCTCCGCTCCGTCGCGAGGAGGTCCGGGCGCGCATCGCCGCGCGCGAGGCCGCCGAGCGGGAGCACGAGCGGGCGCACGCCCTCGGGATCGCGCACACCCACTGAGGGGGAGCAGGTCCGGCGCCCGCACGGTCGGCGCGCGGCGACCGTGCGTGCGCGGCAGCGCGACGGGGCCGTCTAGGCTCGGGACCTGTGAGTGCCGCACCCGCCCCGAACCCGTCGCCGGAGGCCACGCGCCCCGAACCCGTCAGCGCGAGCATGCGCCGCGCGAAGGCGGACGCGCGGTCCGCGCACGTCACGATCGGGCAGGTCCGCGAGGAGGGGGCCGGGCGGGTGGCGATCGACTGCTCGTGCGGCATGTCGCTCACGAACGGCCCGGACTGGACCGTCGACGAGCACATCCGCCTCCATCGGGCGGAGGCCCGCTACCTCGCGCTCAGCGCGGTCGCCCCCGCCGGGATGCCCCGCCTCATCCCGGTCGACGCCGACCGGCTGCCGCGCGTCGACTGACGATCAGAGCTCGTCGGGGTCGTCCCAGGACGTACCCGACGACGCACCGTCGATCGGCCGGCGCTCGTTCTCCGACAGCGACTGCGGGGCCTTGGTCACGTCCCCACCGGTCAGCACGTCGCCCACGGCCTCCCCCTCCTCCTCGCGGCGCGGGGACAGTCGTGCGGAGGCGACGTCCGACTCGTTGAGGTCGTCGCGGTGGTCTGCGTGGGTGCTCATGGCACGGGTCTACCAGGTCCGACGCCCCGATGCACGACCGTCCGCGGCCGCGTCGTCGTGGAGACCCGTTCCTGGCTGGGGCGGTGAGACGAGCGCGGGCCGAGCCGCGGGACCCATGGGCGCTTGGCACACTATTTGATGGCGAGTGTCCGTCGTCACCCGGCGTCGGGCGTCGTCTGCGACGACAGCGACCCGGGATGCGTGGAATCCTCAGGGGCATGCAGACCTGGCCCGGCCACCCCTACCCGCTCGGCGCCACCTACGACGGGACGGGGACGAACTTCGCCCTGTTCTCCGAGGTCGCGGAGCGCGTGGAGCTCTGCCTCCTCGGCGACGACGGCACCGAGACGCGCGTCGACCTCGAGGAGGTGGACGCGCACGTCTGGCACGTCTACCTGCCCGGGAAGGGCCCCGGCACGCGCTACGGCTACCGCGTGCACGGGCCGTACGACCCGGCGAACGGTCACCGGTGCAACCCGGCCAAGCTGCTCCTCGACCCGTACGCGAAGGCGATCGAAGGACAGGTCGACGGCGACGAGTCGCTGTTCTCCTACCGCTTCGCCGACGCCGGCGACGCGGCACCGGCGGACGAGGCACCCGAGGGCGCCGACGCGGACGACGCGCCCCCGCCCGCTCCCCCGCTCAACGACGACGACTCGGCCGGGCACACGATGGTCTCGGTCGTCATCAACCCGTACTTCGACTGGGGTCACGACCGCCCGCCGAACCGGGACTACCACGACAGCGTCATCTACGAGGCGCACGTCAAGGGCATGACGATGCTCCACCCGGACGTGCCGGACGACCTGCGCGGCACGTACGCCGGCATGGCCCACCCGGCCGTCGTCGAGCACCTCGTGACGCTCGGCGTCACGGCGGTCGAGCTCATGCCGGTGCACCAGTTCGTCAACGACCCCACGCTCGTCGAGAAGGGCCTGTCGAACTACTGGGGCTACAACACCATCGGCTTCTTCGCGCCCCACAACGGGTACGCGGCGTACGGCACGCGCGGGCAGCAGGTCATGGAGTTCAAGACCATGGTCAAGGCCCTGCACGAGGCGGGCATCGAGGTCATCCTCGACGTCGTCTACAACCACACCGCGGAGGGCAACCACCTGGGCCCGACGCTGAGCTTCCGCGGCATCGACAACAAGGCGTACTACCGCCTGGTCGACGGCGACGAGGCGCACTACTTCGACACCACGGGCACGGGCAACTCGCTGCTCATGCGCTCGCCGCACGTGCTCCAGCTCATCATGGACTCGCTGCGGTACTGGGTGACCGAGATGCACGTGGACGGGTTCCGCTTCGACCTCGCGGCGACCCTGGCCCGGCAGTTCCACGAGGTCGACCGCCTCTCGGCCTTCTTCGACATCGTCCAGCAGGACCCGGTGATCTCCCAGGTCAAGCTCATCGCCGAGCCGTGGGACCTCGGCGACGGCGGCTACCAGGTGGGCGGCTTCCCGCCGCTGTGGACCGAGTGGAACGGGCAGTACCGGGACACCGTGCGCGACTTCTGGCGCGGCGAGCCCTCCACGCTGCCCGAGCTCGCGAGCCGCCTCACCGGCTCGTCAGACCTCTACGAGCACAGCGGTCGCAAGCCCATCGCGTCGATCAACTTCGTCACCGCGCACGACGGTTTCACGCTCAACGACCTCGTGTCCTACGACGAGAAGCACAACGAGGCCAACGGCGAGGGCAACAACGACGGCGAGAGCCACAACCGGTCCTGGAACTGCGGGGCGGAGGGGCCGACCGACGACCCCGAGGTGCGAGAGCTCCGCGCGCGCCAGCGCCGCAACTTCCTCGCGACCCTCCTGCTCTCCCAGGGCGTGCCCATGCTCGCGCACGGCGACGAGATCGCGCGCACGCAGGGCGGCAACAACAACGGCTACTGCCAGGACAACGCGATCACGTGGATGGACTGGGGCGGCGAGGAGGGCCTCGACGACGAGCGGGCCGCGCTGCTCGACTTCGCCCGCCGCGTGGTGTGGCTGCGGCGCGACCACCCCGTGCTGCACCGGCGGCGCTTCTTCCTGGGCCGCGGCGGCTCCGGGACCGTCGACGACGAGCTGCCGGACATCGAGTGGCTCGACATCACCGGCTCGCGCATGGACCAGCAGGACTGGGACCACGCCTACGCGCGCACCGTCATGGTGTTCCTCAACGGCGACGCGATCCCCGAGAAGGACCGGCGCGGCGAGCCGATCGTCGACGACTCGTTCCTCCTGCTGCTCAACGCCCACTCCGACGCGCTCGAGTTCACCGTGCCGCCCGCGCGGTACGGCGAGGGGTGGGACGTCGTGCTGGACACCGACGGCACGGTGGACGTCGGCGACGCCCTGCGCCCGGGCGACACGGTCTCCGTGACGGGCCGCAGCGTCATCGTCCTGACCCGGCCCCCGCTGCGATGACGGCCACGCCCGACGTCGGCACGCCCGGCGCGCCGCCCCGCGTCCCCGTCTCGACGTACCGCCTGCAGCTCGGCCCCGGCCTCACGTTCGACGACGCCGCGCGCCAGGTGCCCTACCTCGCGTCGCTCGGGGTCACGCACCTCTACCTCTCCCCCGTGCTCCAGGCCGCGCCCGGCTCGACCCACGGCTACGACGTCGTCGACCACACGCGCGTGAGCGCGGAACTGGGCGGGCGCGAGGGTCTGGGGCGCCTGGCCGCGAGCGCCCGGGCGGCGAGCCTGGGCCTGGTGCTCGACGTCGTGCCGAACCACATGGCGGTGCCGACGCCCGCGTGGCACAACCACGCGCTGTGGTCGGTCCTCGAGGACGGCGCCGACTCGCCGTACGCCCGGTGGTTCGACGTCGACTGGTCGGCGGGCGAGGGCGCTGTGCTCATGCCGGTCCTCGGCGCGCGCCTGGGCGACGTGCTCGCGGCGGGCGAGATCACGGTCGACGAGGTCGAGGTCCCCGGGTCGCCGGGGCCGCGGCCCGTGCTGCGGTACTACGACCACGTCTTCCCGGTGCGGGCGGGCACCGAGGACCTGCCGCTCACCGAGCTGGTGGAGCGTCAGCACTACCGCCTCGCGTACTGGCGCGTGGGCGACGAGGAGCTCAACTACCGGCGCTTCTTCGACGTCGGGTCGCTCGTCGCAGTCCGGGTCGAGGACGAGGAGGTGTTCGACGCGACGCACGCGCTCGTGCTCGGCCTCGTCACGGACGGCACGGTCGACGGCCTGCGCATCGACCACCCGGACGGCCTCGCCGACCCGGCACAGTACCTCCGGCGTCTCGCCGACCGTACCGACGGCGCGTGGGTCGTCGTGGAGAAGATCCTCGCGGGCGAGGAGCAGGTGCCCCCGGACTGGGCGACGGTGGGGACCACGGGCTACGACGTCGCGTGGCGGCTGCAGCAGCTCTTCGTCGACCCCGGCGGCCGGTCCGGTCTGGACGCGGTGATGACCCGCCTCACGGGCGCCGTGCCGGGCGGGCTGGGGGCGCTCGTCGAGGAGGCGAAGCGCGAGGTCGTCGCGGGCCCGCTCTACGCGGAGCTGCACCGCCTGACCGACCTCGCGGCCGCCGTCTGCCACGACGACCCGCGCCTGCGCGACCACACGTGGCGCGGACTGCACCAGTGCCTGCGCGAGCTGCTCGTCGCGTTCGACCGGTACCGGGCCTACGTGGTGCCGGGCACCCCGCCACGGCACGAGGCGGTCCGTGCGGTCGAGGACGCCGCCGCGCGCGCCCGGGCCCGCCTCGACCCGCAGCGCGCGGAGACGCTCGACGTGGTGGTCGACCTCGTGCTGGGCCGGGAGGTCGGGAGCGCGGGTCGGCGCCGCGAGGCGCGCCGCGACGAGCTCGTGGTGCGGTTCCAGCAGGTCTGCGGCGCGGTGACGGCGAAGGGGGTGGAGGACACCGCGTTCTACCGGTGGACCGAGCTCGTGAGCCTGTGCGAGGTGGGGGGCGAGCCGGACCGGTTCAGCCTCGGCGTGCACGACTGGCACGCGTTCGCGCAGCGGTTCGCCGCGCTCACGCCGCACGCCCTCACGGCGGGGTCGACGCACGACACCAAGCGCGGTGAGGACACGCGCGCGGCGCTCGGGGTGCTGTCCGAGGACGCGGCGGGCTGGTCGCGGCTCGTCGACGAGGTCCGCGCGGCGACGGCCCCGTACCGCGGGGCGCTCGTGGACGGCCTCGCGGAGAACCTGCTGTGGCAGACGGTCGCGGGGACGTGGCTGCCCGACGCGGGCGCCGAGGCCGACCCGGCCGACGGCGCGTCGGACGGCCCGTCCGGCGCGTCGATCGCGCCCGACCGCCTCGTCGACTACCTGCGCAAGGCGCTGCGCGAGGCGAAGGTCGCGACGTCGTGGACGAGCCCGGACGACGCCTACGAGGAGGCCGTCGCGGACCTCGCGCGGCGCGCGCTCGCCGACCCCGCGGTGACCCGCGCGTTCGCCCGGTGGTCCCGCGACCACCGCGAGGAGCTGCGCGCCGCGAGCCTCGGGATCACGCTCGTGCGGCTCACGGCGCCCGGCGTCGCGGACGTGTACCAGGGCGCGGAGTCGTACGCGCCGACCCTCGTGGACCCCGACAACCGCCGCCCGGTGGACGTCGGGGCGCTGACCGAGCGGCTCGAGCGGCTCGACGGCGGGGCCCCCGCACGCACGCTCGCGGACGAGAAGCTGCTCGTCACGGCGCGCGCGCTGCGGCTGCGCCGCGCCCTGGCCGGCGCGTTCGTGGGCGACGGCGCCGGGTACGCGCCCGTCGCGTCGTCGACGCCGTGCGCGCTCGCGTTCGCGCGCACCGCGCGGGGCCGCGGTGAGGCGGACGTCGCGCGCGTCGTGACCGTCGCCACGCGGCTGGCCGGCACGGTCGACCGGCTGGGCGGGTGGCGCGACCACGTCGTCGCGCTCCCCCCGGACACGGGGGCGTGGGTCGACGTGCTCACCGGGCGGGAGCACGCGTCCGGCACGGTGCGCGTGGCCGACCTGCTCGCCGACCTGCCGGTCGCGCTCCTCGTCGACCAGGACGACGCGGCGGCCGTCGCCGTCGCGAGCCCGCGCGAGGCCCGGGAGCCCGCGGGGGACGCGCCATGACGACCGACCCGACGAGCCCGGTGCCCGGGATCCCGCCACCTCGCGTCCCCCCGCCTCGGTCGACCCCCATGCTCTCGGTGCCCGGGCCGCGGCCGGTCGTGTGGGCGCCGACGGCGCGCAGCGTCGAGCTGCTCCTGCCCGAGCCGGGCTCCGGGACGTTCGAGGGCGCGCAGCGGCTCCCGCTGCGCCTCGTGGGGGCGCACGTGCCCGGGTGGTGGGGCTACGACCACGAGCTGCCGTGGGGCACGGACTACGGTTACGCGGTCGACGGCGGACCGGGCCGGCCCGACCCCCGCAGCCCGTGGCAGCCGTACGGCGTGCACGGTCCGAGCCGCACGTTCGACGCGACGTACGCCTGGACCGACGACGCGTGGGCGGGCCGCGACGTGCGGGGCGAGGTCGTCTACGAGCTGCACGTGGGCACGTTCACGCCGCAGGGCACGCTCGACGCCGCGATCGACCGGCTCGACCACCTCGTCGACCTGGGCGTCGGCGCGGTCGAGCTCCTGCCGGTCGCGGCGTTCGGCGGCGAGCGGGGCTGGGGCTACGACGGCGTGCACCTGTACGCGGTGCACGAGCCGTACGGGGGGCCCCGCGCCCTGCAGCGGTTCGTGGACGCCGCCCACGCCCGGGGCCTCGCGATCGTGCTCGACGTCGTCTACAACCACCTCGGGCCGTCGGGCAACTACCTGCCGGAGTTCGGCCCGTACTTCACCGACGCGCACACGACCCCCTGGGGCGCGGCGGTGAACCTCGACCGGCCGGGCAGCCGGGAGGTGCGCGAGTGGGTGATCGACAACGCCGAGCGGTGGTTCGTCGAGTTCCACGTCGACGCGCTGCGCCTCGACGCCGTGCACGCCCTCGTCGACGACTCCCCCACGCACCTGCTCGCGGAGCTCGCGCGACGCGTCGACCGCGTGGAGCAGGAGCTGGGGCGCCCGCTCACGCTCGTCGCCGAGTCGGACGAGAACGACCCGGCGACCGTGACGGGCGTGGAGCAGGGCGGTCGCGGCATGCGCGCCCAGTGGGCCGACGACGTCCACCACGCCGTGCACGCGCTCCTCACGGGCGAGCGGCAGGGCTACTACGTCGACTTCGGCTCCGTCGCGGTGCTGCGCAAGGCGCTCACGGGCGTGTTCGTGCACGACGGCACGTTCTCCACCTTCCGCGGTCGCTCCTGGGGCCACCCCGTCCCGGCGGGGACCGACGGGCACGCGTTCGTCGTGAGCTCCCAGAACCACGACCAGGTGGGCAACCGCGCGTCCGGGGACCGGACGTCGGCCACGCTCGACGGCGGCGGGCTCGCCGTGGCCGCGGCGCTCGTCCTGGTCTCGCCCTTCACCCCGCTGCTCTTCATGGGCGAGGAGTGGGGCGCGTCGACGCCGTGGCAGTTCTTCACCGACCACGTCGAGCCGGAGCTCGCCGAGGCGGTCCGGCGCGGGCGGGCCGCGGAGTTCGCCGACCACGGGTGGGGCGACGGCGCGCCCGTGCCCGACCCGCAGGACCCGGCGACCCGCGACGCGAGCGTCCTCGACTGGTCCGAGCGCGACCGCGGCGAGCACGCGCGCCTGCTCGCCTGGTACCGGACGCTGGTGGCGCTGCGGGCGCGGCCGGACGTCCGCTCGGGCGACCTCTCGGTCGTGCGCGTGCACGGCCCCGGGGGCGTGGACGACGACGCCTCGGGCGAGGAGACGGCGTCGGCGTCGGCGCCGCGCGGCGGTCCCGCGTTCGTCGTGGACCGTCGGACCGTCGCGGTCGCGGTCAACCTCGGCGAGGAGCGCCGTCGGCTCCGGCTCGCGCTCGGCGGCACGCCGCGCCTGCTCGCGGCGTGGGACCCGGAGACGACCGTGCACCGGCGCCACGTGGACCTGCCCGCGCGTTCGGTCGCCGTCCTGTCCTGGGTGTGACTACGCTCACGCCCATGTCGACGACGAAGAAGCCGAAGAAGAAGCACGGCAAGGGCGCGCGGTCCGGCTCAGGATCCGTGCCGGCGCTCGACGCCGACTGGGAGGTCGCTCCCACGGAGTCGTTGCGCGTGCCCGCCGGCTTCGACCTCGCGGCGTTCGACCGCGGGTCCACGCCGGGGTTCGCCGGCGACAAGGCGGCCGGCAAGGCGCTCGTCGCGCGGCACGCGGACGAGCTCTCCGAGCTGCAGGAGCGCCTGTTCGCCGAGGGCCGCTCGGGCGGGTCGCGCTCGGTCCTGCTCGTGCTGCAGGGCATGGACACCGCGGGCAAGGGCGGCATCGTGCGGCACGTCGTCGGGCTCGTCGACCCGCAGGGCGTCGCCCACCGGTCGTTCGGCGTCCCGACGCCCGAGGAGCGCGAGCACGACTACCTGTGGCGGATCCGCAGGGCGCTGCCCGCGCCCGGGTACATCGGCGTCTTCGACCGCTCGCACTACGAGGACGTGCTCGTCGCGCGCGTCGACGAGCTCGTGCCCCCGGAGGTCTGGGAGGCGCGGTACGACGAGATCAACCGGTTCGAGGAGGAGGTCGTCGCGGCGGGCACGACCATCGTCAAGGTCGCGCTGCTCGTGTCCTACGAGGAGCAGCGCGCGCGGCTCATGGAGCGCCTCGAGCGGCCGGACAAGTACTGGAAGTACAACCCGAACGACGTCGACTCGCGCCAGAAGTGGCCCGCGTACCAGGAGGCCTACCAGGCCGTCCTCGACCGGACGAGCACCGAGGTCGCGCCGTGGCACGTCGTCCCGGCCGACCGCAAGTGGTTCGCGCGCCTCGCGGTGAGCGAGCTCCTGCTCGACGCGCTGCGCCGCCTCGACCTCGGCTGGCCCCCGGCCGACTTCGACATCGAGGTCGAGAAGAAGCGCCTCGCCGCGACATGAGCCGCCCGGGCGGCGACGTGCCCGCTCGGGCCGGCCGTCAGGCGGAGGCGCGCGCGACCGCGCGGCCGTCCTCGGCGAGCGCGCCGAGGCGCGAGAGCGCGCGGTAGTACTTCTTGCGGTACCCGCCGCGCAGCATCTCCTCCGTGAACAGGCTCCGCTCCCCCGTGTAGTCGCCCGACCCGGCGAGCAGCACGGGCACGTCGCGATCGTAGAGGCGGTCGACGAGGACGACGAGGCGCAGGGCGGCGGACTGCTCGGTCACGGTGTGCACGCCGGTGAGCGCGACGACCTCGACGCCGTCGAGCAGCGCGCGGTAACGGCTGGGGTGCACGTGCGAGAGGTGCGCCAGCAGGTCGTCGAACGCGTCGAGCGTCGTGCCGGTGCGGCCCACGGCCGCGGCCCGCACCGCGTCCTCGGGCAGCGGGGCGGAGTCGGTGACGACCGCACGGTGGCGGTAGTCCTCGCCGTCGACGCGCAGCACCTCGAACCGGGCCGCGAGCGCCTGGATCTCGCGCAGGAAGTCCTCCGCCGCGAAGCGGCCCTCGCCGAGCGCCTCGGGCAGCGTGTTCGACGTCGCCGCGAGCGCGACGCCGCGGTCGGCGAGCTCGCGCAGGAGGCGCGACATGAGCACGGTGTCGCCCGGGTCGTCGAGCTCGAACTCGTCGATGCACACGAGCTTCTTCGTCGCGAGCGCGTCGACCGTCGCCTGGAACCCGAGCGCGCCCACCAGGTTCGTGTACTCGACGAACGTGCCGTAGGCGCTCACGTCGAGGCCCACGGCGTGCGCGAGCGACGTGAGGAGGTGGGTCTTGCCGACGCCGAAGCCGCCGTCCATGTACACCGCGGGCGCGGTCTGCTTCCGGGTGCCGAAGAGCCCCTTGCGCGCGGGCTTGGCGACGGCGGCCGCGACCTCCTCGAGCCGCGCGACGGTGCGCGCCTGGCTCGGGTACGCGGGGTTCGCGCGGTAGGTCGAGAAGCGGGCGTCGGCGAAGTGCCGCGGCGGCAGCAGGTCGGCCAGGAGTCGCGCGGGCGGGACGGACGGTCGAACGTCCGCGAGGGCGCGCGTGCGTCCGGGCGCGTCGGGAGTCGCGTCGGGGGCCGACGCGCGGGCGGTGCCGGGGAGGGCTGCCGGGGCCGAGGCGCCACCGGCGACGGGCGCAGTCACGAGGATCCAGCCTACGCCTGCGGCTAGCCTGGCCGCTGTGACCTCCACCACGGCACCCTCCGACGAGCCCCCTGCGGCACCCGCCAGGCCACCCGCGGGACGCACGGACCTGCCCCCGCTCGACGTGCTCCTGCCCGCCGCGGAGCACCTGCCGCCCGACCCGCGCGAGGAACGCCTCGCGGCGCTCTACGCGTACGGCCCGCCTACGCGCGGGGCGCACGTCGTGCGCGCCAACATGGTCACGAGCGTCGACGGCGCGGCGTGGGGTCCGGACCACCGCTCGGGGTCGATCAACGACGACGCGGACTGGCGCGTCTTCCGGGTGCTGCGCGCGCTCGCCGACGTCGTGCTCGTCGGCGCAGGGACGGCCCGTGCCGAGGGGTACACCGCGCTCGACCGGCCGCGCGGGCTGCGGCACCTGCACGACGCGCCGCTCGAGCTCGCGATCGTGACGCGGACCGGCCGCGTCCCCGAGGCCCTCGCCCGCGGCGACCGGCCGCCCCTCGTGCTGACCGGCCCCGCCGGGGCGACCACGGCGACGGGCGACGTGCCCGCGGACCGGGTGCTCGTCGTCGGGCAGGACGCCGCGGGCACGCGGGACGGGCACGCGCCGGGAGCCGCCGTCGACCTCGCCGCGGGGCTCGCCGCGCTCGCCGAGCGCGGGCTGGCCCGCGTGCTCACCGAGGGCGGGCCGACGCTGCTGGGCGACCTGCTCGCGGCGGACCTCGTCGACGAGCTGTGCGTCACCACGACGCCGAGCGTCGTCGGGCAGGGCCCGGGCCGCATCGTGGCCGGGGCGGCGCCGTCGGGCACGACGGCGCTCCCGCCCCGGGGCGCCCGCCTCGCGCACCTGCTGCACAGCCCCGAGGACCGGCCCGGCTCCCCCGCCGGTACGACCGCCGCGCGCTGGCTCCTGCCGATAGGCTGACCCGCGTGACCGACACGATCCTCGTCCTGACCGAAGACACGCTGAACCCGGCCGACGTGCAGCACATCCTGTCGCTGCACGAGGGCGAGCAGCTCGCCTACCGGGTGCTCGTGCCCGCGGACACCGAGCGCAACGTGATCTCCGGGATCATCGACCACCTCAGCGTGGGCGAGCTCAAGGAGGCGTGGGACGAGGTCCTCGGTCGCGAGCCCTCGCCGGTCCAGGCCACGGCGACGGCGGGCGAGCAGCTCGAGCGCAGCGTCGCGGAGCTGCGCGCGGCGGGCCGCGAGGCCGACGGCGCCGTCGTCGACGACGACCCGCTGCCCGCGCTGCACAAGGCCGTCGCCGCGGACGGCGTGCGCGAGATCGTCGTCGTGACCTACCCGCACGCGGTCGAGGACACGTTCCACACCGACTGGGCGTCCCGCGCGCGCGAGGAGCTCCACGTCCCGGTGCTGCACCTGTACTCGGGCACGAGCGAGCTCGGCTGACCCCGCGTCGAGCCTCGCTGCCGAGGTCGAGGCCTGGTCCGCCGAGGTCGAGGCCTGGTCAGCCCGCGCGCACGCGGTGCCCCGCGCGACGGATGGTCGCGCGGGCGAGCTGGTCGGTCGAGTCGAGGTAGAGCGGGTCGGCGAGCAGGTCGTGGTCGACGGCGACGACCGACAGCTCCGTGCAGCCCAGCACGATCACCTGGGCACCCCGCTCGACGAGCCGCCCCGCGACGGCGCGGAACGTCTCGATGTCGACCGGCCGGCCGGCCTTTACCTGCTCGTAGATGATCTGCGAGACGAGCGCCTGGTCGGCCTCGTCCGGGACGAGCGCGTCGACGCCGTGACGCGCGAAGGCGTCCTGGTAGACGCCCGACGCCGCGGTCCCCGCCGTCGCGAGCAGCCCCACCGCGCGCAGGTCCGCGACCCGCGCCCGGGCGGCGTCGACCGTCGTGTCGATGATGGACACGAACGGGACGCTGATCGCGTCGAGCACCTGCTGGGTGAAGTAGTGCGCCGTGTTACAGGGCATGACGAGGAAGTCCGCCCCGAAGCGCTCGAGCCGTCCCGCGTCGCGCGCGAGCACCGGGCCCGGGTCCGCGTCCGAGCGCCCGAGGATGAACTCCGTGCGGTCGGGGATCGTCGCGTGGTTGAGCACGACGGCGTCCACGTGGTCCTGGTCGCGCTCCGCCTCCGTGAGCTCGACGAGGAGCTGGAGGAAGTAGGCCGTGGCGAGGGGCCCGACCCCTCCGAGCACTCCGACGAGGGGCTGGGCGTGGTCCTGGTCCGGTCGCGACGTCACCCGTGGATCCTACGGCGACCCGCCCCACCGGCCGCCACGGCCACAGGTCCCGGCCTGACGACCCCGCCGCTAGGGTGGCGGCCATGACCGTACGCCACGTCCTGTTCGACGCCGACGGCGTGCTCCAGCACATCCCCGACGGCTGGTACGCGGCGGTCGAGCGCTACCTCGGGGACCGGACCCGGGAGTTCCTGCTCGAGACCTGGAGCGAGGAGCTGCCCATGCTCGTCGGCGAGGGCGACTACCTCCCTGTGCTGGCTGCCGGGCTCGAGCGCTACGGCGTGACGGAGCCGGCGGAGGACGTGTACCGCGCGATCTGGTTCGACGCGCTCGAGGTCGTGGACGCGTCGTTCGACCTCGTGCGGGCGCTGCGCGCGAGCGGCTACGGCGTGCACCTCGGCACCAACCAGGAGAGCCGTCGCGTGCCGTTCATGCGCCGGACCCTCGGTTACGACGCGGAGTTCGACACGAGCTGGTACTCGTGCGAGCTCGGGCTCGCCAAGCCCGACCCGCGGTTCTTCGTCGAGGCCGCCCGCCGCATCGGCGCGGACCCGGACGAGGTGCTGTTCGTCGACGACACCGCGCGCAACGTCGAGGGCGCGCGCGCCGCCGGCATGGTGGGCGTGCACTGGGACGTCTCGCGGGGCCACGACGAGCTCGTGCGCGTGCTGGCCGGGCACGGCGTCGTCGTCCGCGCCGGTCAGGACCCCACGGGCGTGGGTGTCGCGGGCGAGGGCCTCGGCCCGGGCGCGGCCGTACCCGGCCCGTAGGATGGCGGACGCCCGCCGACCACACAGAGAAACGGACGACCCTCCGCGATGACGTACGGCAACGCCGAGTTCCTCCCCATCGTCCTGGGGACCAACCTCAACACCTACAACATCGCGAGGTCGTTGCACGAGGCGTACGGCGTCCGCACGCTGGCCCTGGGCCGCTTCCCGCTGCGCGAGACGGCGGACTCCCGCATCGTCGACGTGCGCACCTACCGCGACTTCGACGACCCGGAGCGCATCGTCGCGGTCCTGCGCGAGCTCGCCGAGGAGTTCCCGGGCCGCAAGCGCCTGCTCATCGCGAACATCGAGTTCTACACGAACGTCGTGATCGCGCACCGCGCCGAGCTCCAGGACCTGTACGTCATCCCGCTCGTCGGCCAGGACCTGGCCGCGCGCCTCATGAACAAGACGGACTTCTACCGCACCTGCGCGGAGCTGGGCGTGCCGCACCCGGAGACGGTGATCGCGACGGCGGCGGACGTCGACGCGCCGGGCTTCGGCGAGGACCTGCCGTTCCCGTACCCGCTCATCCTCAAGCCGTCGGACACGGACACGTACCCGCGCCTGCGGTTCGAGGGCAAGAAGAAGGTCTACCTCGTCCAGGACGCGGCCGAGCTGCGCGACGTCGCGCGCCGCATCTACGCCGCGGGGTACGCGGACGACCTCATCGTCCAGGAGTACCTCGCGGGCGACGAGTCGGTCATGCGCGTGGTCAACACGTACTCCGACCGGCACGGCCGTCTGCGGTTCCTCTCCGCGGCGCAGATCGTGCTCGGCGAGTACGACCCGAAGCTCGTCGGGAACTACAACGCCGTCGTCACGATGAAGGACGACAGGCTCACCGAGTCGGTCCGGCACCTGCTCGACAGCCTCGGCTACGTGGGCGCGGCGAACCTCGACGTCATGTACGACCGCCGCACGGGCACGAGCAAGATCCTCGAGGTGAACCTGCGCCAGGGCGCCGCGAGCTTCTACACGATGGCCGCGGGCGGCAACCTCGCGCGCTGCTACGTCGAGGACCTGGTCCACGGGCGCGAGCTGCCCGAGCAGGTCACGTCGGAGGCGCGGCTGTGGGTGAACGTGCCCTACCCGGTCGTCCGGGCGCTCGTGCCGGTGTCGCTGCGCCACCGCGTGAAGAAGGCCCGCAAGCACGGCGTCTGGCACACGCTGCGCTACGCGCCCGACCGCAGCCTGCGCCGCCGCCTCGACGTGTGGCGCGTCGACCTGCGCCACACGCTCGACTACGTGAAGTTCGCGCGTTCACGCCCGTCGGCATGACCGTCCCGCCGACCAGGCGGTCTCGGCGCGTCCAGCATCGCTGACGCGCAGGGATCGCCTGGTCGGCCCCGCGGGGATCGCCTGGTCGAGAGGCTCAGGCGCCCAGTGCCGACCGCACGGCCTCGACGATGCGGCGCGCCGTCGCGACCCCGACCGTCGTCGGCAGGTTGACGACGCGGGCCACGAGGTCCTCCGTCGTCGCGAGCGCGGGGTCGCCCGGCGTGTACCCGTAGACCGCCGGGTCGTCCGGGCCGGGGAACAGCGCGGGGCGGTACCACTTGCCGACGTAGAACCCGGCGACGGTGAGCTCCCGCACGAGCCGGTCGGCGGTCGCCGCGTCGGGCGCGAAGAACGGGAACCGGACGAGCGGCGCGCGCTCGCCGACCCCCGCCGGCACCTCGACGACGTCGGACAGCCCGCGCACGTACTCCGCCACGGTGTCCGCGCGACGCGCCTCGACGTCGCCGCTCGACCGCAGCGCGTCGACCATCCGGCCCGTGACCCACGACGACGGGCGCTGCGGCGGGTGCGCGAGGCCGCCCCGGTTCTCCACGGGGGCGATCGCCGGCTCGTACGCGCCGACGGCGGTGAGCGCGCTGCGCACCTTTCCCGCGGCGCCGCCCGGGAGCCGGTTGAGCACCCGCACCTGCGTCCGGAAGCTGCGCGCGGCGAGGTCGAGCCGTGCCCCCACCACCGGCAGCGCGTCGAGCGCGGAGACGATCGCGGCGCGCAGCGTCGGGTCGAGCGCCGGGCTCACCCACACGGCGCCGCCGAACCGCGTCGGCAGCATCTTCTCTACGCCGAACGAGTGGAACGAGACGTCCGCGACCGGCGACCCGTCGGCGTCGCGCGCGAGGCGCGTGACGCAGTGCGCGCTGTCCTCCACGAGGAGCGCCCCGACCGAGCGCGCCGCGGCGCGCAGCCGGAGCGCGGCCGCGTCGTCGACGATGCCGAACGTGTTCTGCAGCACGACGGCGCGCGTGGCCGGCCCGACCGCGAGCCGGTCGGGGTCGATCGCGACGGTCGCCGGGGACACCTCGGCGTAGACGGGCCGCAGGCCCGCGACGAGGACGGGGTCGACGGCCGTCGAGCACGTGAACACCTGGGTGACCACGTCGCCCGCGCCGCGCGCCTCGGCGAGCGCCCGGAACACGACCTCCATCCCGTAGCGGGCCTTGAAGACGAGGAACCAGTCGGCCGGGTCGGTGCCCGTCCGGTCGGCGAGCATCCTCGTCGCGGTCGCGTCCTGCGGGTGGCGGCTCATCGTTCTCCGTGTCGTCCGGCGTCAGAGGGGGTCAGACAGGTCGAGCCGACGCAGCGGCCCGCCGGGCCTAGCCTGCCACGTCACCCGACGGGCCCGGTCCGCGCGTGCGGCGTCGGGCCCCGACCTGGGTGGGGCGGACACGCGACGGCGGCCGCCGCGCCGGAGCGCGACGACCGCCGTCGGTGCGTGCGGTGGTGAGCCGTCAGGCGTCGGACTCGGTCCGGTCGCCCGACCACTCGGTGTGGAACGTGCCCGGCTTGTCGACGCGGCGGTAGGTGTGCGCGCCGAAGAAGTCGCGCTGCGCCTGGATGAGCGCGGCGGGCAGGCGCTCGGCCCGGACGCCGTCGTAGTAGGCGAGCGACGACGAGAACGCCGGCGTCGGGACGCCGTTGAGGGCGGCCTGCGAGACCACGCGGCGCCAGGCCGCGAGGCCGTTGCCCACCGCGGCGGTGAAGTACTCGTCCGCGAGGAGCAGCGGGAGCTGCGCGTCGCGCTCGTACGCCTCGGTGATGCGGTTGAGGAAGCGCGCACGGATGATGCAGCCGCCGCGCCAGATGCGGGCCATCGCGCCGCGGTCGATGTCCCAGCCGTACTCGGCGGACGCCGCCGCGATCTGGTCGAAGCCCTGCGAGTACGCGACGACCTTCGACGCGTAGAGCGCAAGGCGCACGTCCTCGACGAACGCGTCGCGGTCCTGCACGTCCCACGCCGCGGCGTCGGCGGGCAGCGCGGCGCGACCCGCCTCGCGCTGCGGGACCGAGCCGGACAGCGCGCGGGCGAACGTCGCCTCGGCGATGCCGGTGATCGGCACGCCCAGGTCGAGGCCGTTCTGCACCGTCCAGCGGCCGGTGCCCTTCTGCTCCGCCTGGTCGAGCACGACGTCGACGAACGCCTTGCCGGTCTCCGCGTCCACGTGCTGGAGCACGTCCGCGGTGATCTCGATGAGGAACGACTCGAGGTCGCCCGTGTTCCACTGCGCGAAGATCTCGCCGATCTCCTGCGCGGACGCGCCGAGCCCCTGCTTGAGCAGGTCGTACGCCTCGGCGATGAGCTGCATGTCGGCGTACTCGATGCCGTTGTGCACCATCTTGACGAAGTGGCCGGCGCCGTCGGGCCCGACGTAGGTGCAGCACGGCGTGCCGTCGACCTTCGCCGAGATGTCCTCGAGGATCGGGCCGAGGCTCTGGTAGGACTCGCGCGTGCCGCCCGGCATGATCGACGGACCGTTGAGCGCGCCCTCCTCGCCGCCCGAGACGCCGGTGCCGACGAAGTGCAGGCCCTGGGCCGCGAGCGCCTTCTCCCGGCGGATCGTGTCGGGGAAGTGCGCGTTGCCGGCGTCGACGACGATGTCGCCCTCCTCCAGCAGCGGCACGAGCTCGTCGATGACGGCGTCGGTGGCCGCGCCCGCCTTGACCATGATGACGACCTTGCGCGGGCGCTCGAGCGACGCCACGAAGTCGGCCATCGACTCGGACGGGACGAAGTCGCCCTCGCTGCCCGCCTCGGCGATCAGGGACTCGGTCTTGGCGTACGAGCGGTTGTGCACCGCGACCGTGTAGCCGTGCCGGGCGAAGTTGCGGGCCAGGTTGCGACCCATGACGGCGAGTCCGGTCACACCGATCTGTGCGCGTGCTGACATCTGCTTCCCTGCTCCTCGAGGGTCGGTCCCGGCGCACGACGGCCGCGCGCGGGAGGGCGCGGAGCCGTTCCGGGCCGGGCGCGGGCGCGCGGCCGGGTGCACCGGTGATGGATACGGCGCCAGCCTAGTCCTCGTGCGCCGCACCGCTCCCGAGGGGCCACGATCCGGTCACCCGCAGCGTTCTTGACGAAGTCGGGATCACGATTCGATGACAGCCGCGCGGCGCGCGTCCGGTTCGTCCGGTCGGCTCGTAGTGTGCCGAGAGTGATCACCGCTCACGGGACCGACGCTCCCCCGGCGTTCCGTGCCGTCCTCGACGCCCTCGGCGCGCGGCGGCTCCGACCCGAGGTGACGTTGCGCGAGGTCCCCGCCCCCCGCCGGATCGCGCCGTGGTCGGTCGCGCTCACGGGCGAGGTCGAGGCGGCACGGTCCGAGGACCCCGACCTCGCGTCGGGGCGGTTCATCGTGCTCCACGACCCCGAGGGCCAGGAGGCGTGGCAGGGCAGCTTCCGCGTGGTGACGATGGTGCGCGCGACGCTGGAGCCGGAGATGGCGTCCGAGGAGATGCTCGCCGAGGTCGCGTGGACCTGGCTCGAGGACGCGCTCCACGACACGGGCGCGGCCGTGCGCGCGGAGGGCGGCACGGTGACGCGCGTCCTGTCCCAGAGCTTCGGCGCCCTCGCCGGCAAGCACAACGACGTGGAGCTCGAGATGCGCGCGTCGTGGACCCCCGTGGCCGCGGGACCCGCGGGCGCGGCGGACCTCGGCGACCACCTCGCCGCCTGGGCGCAGCTGCTGTGCACGGCCGCCGGGCTGCCGCCCCTGCCCGACGGCGTGACGCCCCTCGGTGCTCGACCGGCCACCCGACGCAATACCGTGAACCCATGAGCTCGACCGCAGCACCCGCACCCCCGCCGCTCGACCCGACCCCTGCGACCGGAGTGGCCGGCGACGGGCCCGGGCCCGTCGTCACCCCGCTGACGGAGCCGTCCGACGGGCTCGGGCCCGTCGTCGACACCCCCGCCGCGTTCGCGCGCGTCGTCGAGGCGTTCGCCGCCGCGACCGGCCCGGTCGCCGCCGACGCGGAGCGCGCGTCGGGCTACCGCTACGGGCAGCGCACCTACCTCGTCCAGGTCCGCCGCGAGGGCGCGGGGACCGCGCTCGTCGACCCCGTCGCGGTGCCCGACCTGTCACCGCTGCGCGAGGCGGTCGGGGACGCGGAGTGGGTCCTGCACGCCGCGTCGCAGGACCTGCCGGGCCTCGCCGAGCACGGCGTGGTCCCGGCGAGCGTGTTCGACACCGAGCTCGCGGCGCGCCTGCTCGGCATGGAGCGCGTCGGCCTCGCGGCCGTCGTCGCCGACGTGCTCGGCCTGGGCCTCGCGAAGGAGCACTCCGCCGTCGACTGGTCGACCCGACCGCTCCCGGACGACTGGCTGCGGTACGCCGCGCTCGACGTCGAGGTGCTCGTCCCGCTGCGCCGCGTGCTCGGCGAGCGGCTCGAGGAGGCGGGGAAGGCCGGCTGGGCGGCGGAGGAGTTCGAGGCGGTGCGGACCGCAGGCCCGCCCGCGCCGCGCCCCGAACCGTGGCGGCGCACGTCCGGCACGCACACGCTCCGGGACCCGCGGCGCCTGGCCGTCGTGCGGAGCCTGTGGGAGGCCCGCGACGCGACCGCCCGCGCGCGGGACATCGCGCCGGGCCGGGTGCTGCCCGACCGTGCGATCGTCGCCGCGGCGGAGGCCCTGCCCCGGACGGCCGGGCAGCTCGTCGACCTGCCGCCCTTCGCGGGCAAGGGCACGCGCCGCCGGGCGGCGTACTGGCAGCGCGCCATCGACTCCGCGCTCGCGCTGCCCGCGAGCGCGCTGCCGACCACCCGCGGTCCACGCACGGACGCCCCGCCGCCGCCGCGCGCGTGGGCCGATCGCGACCCCGGCGCGGCCGCCCGTCTCGACGCGGCGCGCGCGGTCGTCCAGGGCCTCTCCGAGCGCTACGCGGTCCCGGTGGAGAACGTGCTCCAGCCGGACGCGCTGCGCCGTCTGTGCTGGACGCCGCCGGACCCGTTGGACGCGGCGGCGATCTCCGCGTTCCTCCACGGGCGGGGTGCTCGCGACTGGCAGGTGGCGCTGGTCGCCCAGCCCTTCGCGGAGGCGTTCGCGAGCATCGCCGGGGCGTAGCGAGCGGGTAGGGTCGTCCGCGTGCACGACGCGAACCTGACGATCCGGACAGTCTCCGACCGCGCCTCCTGGGACGCCCGGGTGAACGAGCTCGGCGGCCACCCCCTCCAGCTCTGGGGCTGGGGCGAGGTCAAGGCCACCGGGGCGTGGACCCCGCACCGTGTGGAGGCGGTGGACGCCGACGGCCGCGTCCGCGGTCTGGCGCAGGTGCTCGTGCGCTCGCTGCCCGCGCAGTTCAAGGCGCTGTGCCACGTGCCCCGCGGGCCCGTGATCGCGCCGGCGGGAGACGGCTGGGGCGTCGGCCCGGGCGTGGGCGACGACGCGACGCGCGACGCGGTGACCCGTGCGGTCGTCGCGTGGTGCAAGTCGAGCGTGGGCGGCGTGGGCATCACGATCGAGCCCGACTGGCCGGTCGGGACGCACCTCGCGCTGCCCGACGCCCGCCCCGCGGCGAACCCGATCCTCTACCCGGTGACCCTGATCCTCGACCTCACGAAGTCCGAGGACGAGCTGACGAAGGCCATGGGCAAGTCGACGCGGTACGACATCCGCAAGGCGGCGCGCACCGGGCTCGAGGTGCGGCGCGTGACGGACGAGGCCGAGGTCCGCCAGGTCCTCGACGTCTACCACGAGACGGCCGAGCGCGCGGGCTTCGCGCTGCACGACGACGAGTACTACCTCGCGATCCACCGCGAGCTCGGCGAGCACTCGGTGCTCGTCGCGGCGTTCTCCGAGGGGGCGCCGGTGTCGTTCGTGTGGTGCGTGTCGTCGGCGACGACGTCGTTCGAGCTCTACGGCGGCATCAACGACGCGGGCCGCAAGCTCCGCGCGAACGCGCCGGTGAAGTGGCACGCGATCACGCTCGCGCAGCAGGCCGGTCTGGTCCGGTACGACATGAACGGACTGCTCAACGACGGGATCAGCGAGTTCAAGCGCAGCTTCGCGCAGCACGACGACGAGCTGGTGCACAGCGTCGACGTGCCGTTCTCGATGTGGTACTCCGCCTGGAACAAGGGCCTGCCCACCGCGAAGAAGGTCGTGCGCAAGCTCCGCGGGAGCCGGTGACGCGGGCTCCCGACCGCCCCGAACCCCGGAGAGACCCGGTATCGCGCGATGCGATACCGGGTCTCTTCATGTCGTAGCATCAGTCTCGTGCTTTCCCGATACCCGCGGTAGCGTGTATCGCACGTACGACCCCCGAGCGGTGCCGCTCCCGGACACCGCCGTCCCGACCATCTGCATCGGATGGAGATGCCATGACCGTGGCCAACGAGGCCCCCTCTCCCACCTCGGCACCCACCCAGGCGGCCAGCCAGCGCTCGCGTCACCGCCCCGTGCGCGACGTCGTCTTCGTCGAGGGCGTGCGCAGCCCGTTCGGCAAGGCGCGCCCCGACGGGATCTACGCCGAGACCCGCGCGGACGACCTCGCCGTGAAGACGGTCCGCGAGCTCCTGCGCCGCCGCCCCGAGCTGCCCGCCGAGCGCATCGACGAGCTCGCGCTCGCCGCGACCACGCAGACGGGTGACCAGGGCCTCACCCTCGGCCGCAGCGTCGCCGTGCTCGCGGGGCTGCCCAAGTCGGTGCCCGGCTTCGCGATCGACCGCATGTGCGCGGGCGCGATGACCGCGGTCACGACCACGGCGGCGAACGTCGCCGTGGGCGCGCAGGACGTCGTCGTCGCGGGCGGCGTCGAGCACATGGGCCACCACCCCATGGGCGAGGGGTCGGACCCGAACCCGCGGTTCGTCGCCGAGCGCCTCGTCGACTCCTCCGCGCTCGTCATGGGCGCGACGGCCGAGAACCTGCACGACCGGTACCCGCACCTCACCAAGGAGCGTGCCGACGCGTACGCCGTCGCGAGCCAGGCCAAGTACGCCAAGGCCCTCGCGAACGGCGACATCTCCCCCGACCTCGTGCCGATCGCGACCCGGTCGACCGAGCTCGGCTGGGGCCTGGCCACGGCCGACGAGCTGCCCCGGCCCGGCACCACGGTCGACTCCATCCGCGACCTCAAGACCCCGTTCCGCCCCGGCGGGAAGGTCACCGCGGGCAACGCCTCGCCGCTGACCGACGGCGCGACGGCGTGCCTGCTCGCCGCGGGCGACGTCGCCGACGAGCTCGGGCTCCCGGCGCGCATGCGCCTCGTCGCGTACGCGTACGCGGGCGTCGACCCCGAGGTCATGGGCATCGGGCCGGTCCCCGCGACCGAGCGCGCGCTCGGGTCCGCGGGCCTGACGATCGACGACATCGGCCTGTTCGAGATCAACGAGGCGTTCGCGGTCCAGGTGCTCGCGTTCCTCGACCACTTCGGCATCGCGGACGACGACGAGCGCGTCAACCGGTACGGCGGCGCCATCGCCATGGGCCACCCGCTCGCGTCATCGGGCGTGCGCCTCATGACGCAGCTCGCGCGCCAGTTCGAGCAGCACCCCGAGGTGCGCTACGGCCTGACGACCATGTGCGTCGGCCTCGGCATGGGCGGCACCGTGATCTGGGAGAACCCGCACCACGCCGACTACTCCGGCCACACCTTCGAGACCGCGGAGAACTGACGATGAGCGCACCGACCGACACCCAGACCCCGGCCGCCTCCCCGGACGCCCCGAAGGACGCCGCGCGCGGCGAGCGCGTCACGCACTCGCTCGTGCGCGACGTCGCGCTCCCCGGCGGGACGGGCACGCTCGCCCTCGTCACGCTCGACAACGGGCTCGACCACACCAAGCCGACGACGCTCGGCCCCGAGGGCCTCGCCGAGCTGCACGCGGCCCTCGAGACGCTGCGGCGCCGGGCCGCGGACGGCGAGATCGTCGCCGTCGCGATCACCGGCAAGCCGTACTTCCTCGCCGCGGGCGCGGACCTCACGCAGGCCGCGGCCGTCCAGGTACGCGACGACGCGCTCGCCCTCGGGCGCGCCGGGCACGCCGCGTACACGCTGCTCCAGGACATGGGCGTGCCGACGTTCGCGTTCGTCAACGGCGTCGCGCTCGGCGGCGGGCTCGAGGTCGCGCTCAACTGCACGTACCGGACCGTCGCGTCCGACGCCGGCGCGCTCGCGCTCCCCGAGGTCGGCCTGGGCCTGGTCCCCGGCTGGGGCGGCGCCTACCTCGTGCCGCGCCTGCTCGGCGTCGAGAAGGCGATGGACGTCATCCTCGCCCGCCCGGCCGCGAACAAGCCGTTCAAGGCGAAGGAGGCGTACGAGATCGGGCTCGTCGACGCGCTCTTCGAGGCGCCCGACTTCCTCGAGTCCTCGCTGCGCTGGGCCGAGGCCGTGCTGCGCGGCGAGATCGTGGTCGAGCGGCGCGAGCTCGACCCGCAGCCCGTGTGGGACGCCGTCGTCGCCGGGACGCGTCAGCGCCTGGACACCGTGGTCGCGGGCTCGCGGCCTGCCCCGTACCGCGCGCTCGACCTCGTCGCCGCCGCGCGCACCGCGTCGCGCGAGGAGGCGTTCGCCGCCGAGGACGAGGCCCTCGCCGACCTCATCATGAGCGACGAGATGCGGGCGAGCGTCTACGCGTTCCAGCTCGTCTCGAAGGGCAAGCGGCCCCAGGGCGCGCCCGACGCGCAGCTCGCCCGCCCGGTCACCCGCGTGGGGATCGTCGGCGCGGGGCTCATGGCCGCTCAGATCGCGCTGCTGTTCGCCCAGCGCCTCCAGGTGCCGGTCGTCATGCGCGACCTCGACCAGGAGCGCGTCGACAAGGGCCTCGGCTACGTCCGCTCCACCGTGGAGAAGCTCGTGCGCACGGGCCGCATGTCCGCGGACACCGGCGCGCGCATCGTCGGCTCCGTGCACGGCACGACCGAGCTCGGCGACTTCGCGGGCTGCGACGTCGTCATCGAGGCGGTCACGGAGATCCTCGGGCTCAAGAAGAAGGTCTTCGCGGAGCTCGAGGGCGTCCTGTCGCCCGAGGCCGTGCTGCTGACCAACACCTCCGCGCTGTCGATCACCGAGATGGCGGCCGACCTGCAGCACCCCGAGCGCGTCGTCGGGATGCACTTCTTCAACCCCGTCGCCCAGATGCCTCTCGTCGAGATCATCCAGGCGGCGAAGACCGACGACGCGGCCCTCGCGACGGCGTTCGCCATGACGAAGAAGCTCCGCAAGACGGCCGTGCTCGTCGCCGACCGGCCCGGGTTCGTCGTCAACCGACTGCTCATCCTGCTCATGGGCAAGATCGTCGAGGCGGTCGAGAACGGCACGTCGGTCGAGGTCGCGGACCGCGCCGTCGCGCCGCTCGGCCTGCCGATGCCGCCGTTCGCGCTGTTCGACCTCGTCGGTCCGGCCGTCGGCCTGCACGTCCTCACGTCGCTGCGCGAGGACCTGGGCGACCGGTTCCCCGAGTCGCCCGGCCTGCAGCGCATCGTGGACGAGCAGATCCCCGTCGTCCTCGACGCGCCGAAGGGCCTGCCCAAGCCCGTCGACCCGGCGATCCAGCGGGTCTTCGGCACCGGCGAGGCAGGCGGCGACGGGGCGCTGGACGAGGCCGGCGTCCTCGACTCCGTGCTCACGGCGCTCACGCGGGAGATCGGGCTCATGCTCGACGAGGGCGTGGTCGCGAGCCCGTCGCAAGTCGACCTGTGCATGATCCTCGGCGCGGGGTGGGGCTTCCACCTGGGCGGCATCACGCCGTACCTCGACCGCACGGGCTACAGCGAGAAGGTCCTGGGCCGCCGCTTCCTGCCCGACGGCGTCGCGAACGTCCCGGCGGCGTCGCGCGCCTGACCGACCGGGGTCGGACGCCGGGCCGCGAGCGCCCTCCCGTGGTCGTACGACGACCGCGCGGAGGTTCCGCTCGCGGCCCGATCCGCCGACGCCACGCGCTCCGTAGCGTCGTGGCCATGACGAACCGCACCCCCGCCCAGCCCGCCACCGACCTCCCTCTGACCACCACGCCCCGCGGCACGACCGAGCGCCGGATGCTCGGCGCCCTCACGCTCGCCGCCGGCGCTGCCCTCCTGCTCTCCGCGTGCGGCAGCATCGGCGAGGCCGTCGCGGAGAACCGTGCGGGCCACACCAAGACCTACGAGTTCGCGACGGGAGAGGCCGGCAAGGCCGACGGCGTCCTGCCCGACTGGGTGCCCGACTCGGCCACGGACGTGCGCGAGGTGGTCCGCACGACGGGCGACGAGCGGATCCTCTCGATGACCGCCGACCTGGGGGCGCTGCCCGCGAGCTGCACCGCAGTCTCGTCGGAGCACCCCCTGGAGCCGCGGCCCGAGCGCGGCGACCTGACCGCGGACGACTACCGCACCGCTGCGACGCTCGAGGCCTCCTGGTGGGAGGCGGGCACCGAGCAGGGCGCGACCGCGATGTGCGGGAAGTGGTGGGTCGGCGCGCAGGACGGCAGGCTCTACGGGTTCGCGCCCGAGCTCAAGGTCGTCACGATCGAGGAGCAGCCCGACCGGGCGTGAGTCAGTCCTCCCAGCCCATGCGCAGCACCTCGAACGCGACCGCGTGCGCGACCCCCATGCGCTGCCCCGTGGGCGCGCTCATGGACGCGAGGAACGCCGCGGGGTCGAAGTCCTCCCACCCCAGCCCGTCGAGGTAGGCGGCGTGCGCGCGCAGCGACGCGACCCCCGCGTCGAAGGTCGCGCTGACGTCGACGCCGTGCGCGGCGTCGGGCGAGCCCGCGACCCAGACCTGGCGCACGCCGCCCCAGGGATCGACCCCGTCGGTCTCGACCTGCTCGCGGAACACCCACCTGTTCCCCGCGTCGCGCACGGCGTCGACGACGGCCCGTCCCGTCGCGATGTGGTCCGCCTGGTTGAGCATCCCGCCGGGGAACGTCTCGCGGTAGTTCCCGGTGATCACGACGTCGGGCCGGTGGCGCCGGATCGCGCCCGCGATCGCCCGCCGCAGCGGCAGGCCGTACTCGAGCACGCCGTCGGGCAGCCCGAGGAACTCGACCTCCTCGACGCCGACGACCCGACCGGACTCGACCTCCTCCGCCTCGCGCACGCGCCGCGCCTCGTCCGGGTCCATGCCGTCGATGCCGGCTTCGCCGCTCGTGACCATGCAGTACACGACCCGCTTGCCCTGCCCCGTCCACCGCGCGACGGCGGCGGCGGCGCCGAACTCCATGTCGTCGGGATGGGCGACCACGGCGAGCGCCGTGGACCAGTCCTCGGGCAGCGGGGTCAGGGGCGGGGCGGGGATCGCGGACGTGCCGGTGTCGTCGGTCATACGACAGACGCTAGGCCGTCAGGCGCACCGGCGCGTCCGGACCGTCGCTCAGTCCTCGGTGACCGCGTCCTCGACCGACGTGACGGCGGGGTCGACGAAGAGCCGCGCCCGCTCGGCGTCGACCACGGCGCGCGCGAGCGACGCCTCGGACACGTCGACCGCGCCCGCGACCTCCTCGGCGAGCGCGCTGCGCCGCGCGTACGCGTCGAACAGCCGCGCCTTCGTCCCGAGCAGGCGCACGAGGTGCTCGTCGACGCTGTCGACCGTGAGCAGGCGGTGCACCTGGACGGTCTCGACCTGCCCCATGCGGTGGGCGCGCGCGACGGCCTGCGCCTCGGTCGTGGGCTTGGTCTGGGGCTCGCACAGGATGACCACGGAGGCCGCCTGGAGGTTGAGGCCCACTCCCCCGACGTCGATCTGGCTCACGAGCACGCGCGGGACCTCGGCCACCGTGAAGTCGTCGACGATCGTCTGGCGCGTCCGGGCGGGCACGGAGCCGGTCAGCGGAGCGAGCGCGAGGTCGCCGAGCGCGCGCACGACCGTGTCCACCACGTCGCGGAAGTACGAGAACACCACGACCTTGCGTCCGTTCTCGGCCGCCTCGCGCGCGAGCTCCACGAGTCGGCGGAGCTTCGCCGAGTCCTCCGGGTGGTCGACCGCGAACGCCGCTCGTCGCATCGCCATGAACGACCCCGCCGCGACCGCCTCGCGGTACGCCGCGCCGTCGACCGCCCCGAGCCGTTCCCACTCGTCGACCTGCACGAGCTCCGGCAGCTCCTCGAGCACGTCCTCGGCGTTGCGCCGCAGGTAGGCGGGCGCGACGGCGTGCCGGAACGCGTCGGGGCCCGCCGCGCCGTGGGCCGCGTCGAGGCGTGCGGCGAGCGCGGGCTGGAGGTAGCCCAGCAGGGTGCGGAACTCCTCGACCCGGTTCTCCATGGGCGTGCCCGTGAGCAGGAGCACGTGCTCGGTCCCCCGCGCGAGGGCCGCGACGGCCGCGGACCGCTTCGCGAGCGGGTTCTTCACGTAGTGGGCCTCGTCCACGACGAGCACGGCGGGGGCGCTGGACCCCGCTGGCACGAGGATCTCGGTCCCCGCGCGGCGCAGGCCCGCGAACGTCACGACGGCGACGCCGCCGGACGCACGCCACGCCTCCGCCGCGTCGTCCCGGTCCTCGCCGTGGACGACGTGCACGGCGACGTCCGCGTGCGTCCGCAGCTCGCGCACCCAGTTCTCCAGGACGCTCGCGGGGCACACGACGAGCGCGTGCGTCGCGCCGCGCGCGAGGAGGTGCGCGACGACGGCGATCGCCTGCACGGTCTTGCCGAGCCCCATCTCGTCGCCGAGGACGACGCGCCGCTGGGCGAGCGCGAAGCGCGCCCCGAACGCCTGGTACCCGCGCAACGACACCCGCAGCAGGGTCTCGTCGAGCGCCTGCGTCTGCACGCGGTCGACGAGCTCCGCGGGCAGGTGGCCGGCGGCAGCGACGACGTCGCGCCCGGTGGGGGCCACGCCGTCGAGCAGCGCGTAGTACGCCGCGGACCGGCGCCGGAAGTCCGCCCAGGCGTCGTAGGGGCGCGCGGGCTCCGCGAGCAGCGCGGTGACGCGCCGGGCCTCCTCGTCCAGCCCCGTCTCCCGCGCCCGCTCCGCGACCCCGGCGAGCGTCGTCACCGCCGCGAACGCCCGACGCCGGCGCTCGCCCCAGGCGAGGAGGCGACGCGCTCCGCTCGCGGCGACCCGCGCGTCGTCGCGCACGCGCTCGTGCTCGGCGAGCGCGGCGCGCACCTGGTCGCCGTACCGCGCGACGGCGGCGTCGGCCTGGTCGAGCGTGTGCAGCGCCTGGACGAGCGCGGTCGCGACCGGGTCGGTCGGCGTGAGGTCGATCCGGAAGCGCAGGCTCTCGCGCACGGCGCGCGCCACCTGCTCGGCGGCCGCGAGCAGATGCGTCGCCGTCTGCGGGCCGATGTCCGGGACCCGCTCCAGACCGTCGCGCCCGAGCCGCGCGACCGCCCCGACCGTCCGCACGCTCGCGTCCGCGAGGGCCCCGAGCCGTAGGCGCTCGCGCGTGACGTCGCGCAGCGACGCGACGTCGACGGTGTCGAGGCGCGCCAGGACCTTCTCCTCGCGGCTGTCGCCGAACGCGGCGCGCACCTGGTCGCGTGCCGTCCCGGGCGCGGCAGAGAGGGTCGCGAGCTGCGCGGCGAGGGCGTCCGCGTCCGCGACGACCGCCCGAGCGGTGGCGACGTCGGGCAGCGTCGCGCGCGGCGCGGTCACGCGTGCCAGCGAGCGAGGCACTCCGCGACGTACGTCACCTCGTGCGTCGAACCGTCGGCGATCGACATCGTCAGCTCGTACACGTCGTCGTGGGGAGCACGCAGCGCGACGCCGTTCATGCCGTAGAACACGACGACGGCGACCAGGCCGAGCCGCTTGTTGCCGTCGACGAGCGCGTGGTTCTGGACGACGGAGAGCATCAGCGCGGCCGCCTTCAGGTCGAGCGACGGGTACGCCTCCTCACCAAACATCGAGGCGCGAGGACGATGCTCGGCCGAGTCGAGCGCACCCCAGTCACGGACGACCGGCTCCGCCCGGAGCAGCGCGCGCGCCGCCGCGAGCAGGTCCCCGACCTCGAGGTACTCGACCTCTCGCGACGCGACCACCTCAGGCGAGCTTGTCGAGCACGGGTCCGTACTCGCGGATCGCGTCCGCGATCAGTCGATCACGGAGGGCGTCGCGCTCCGCGCCGTACCGCCGCACGGCGTCGCGAACGATCTCGTTCTGGGACCGTCCCTCGCGCTCCGCGGCCGCCTCGAGAACCCGCTTCTCGTCCTCGGTGAAACGCACGACCATCTGCTTGCCGCTCATCCCCGCACCTCCCGTCGTGGTATCACCACAGTATCGCTCCCGGGAGCCTAGGTCCCGCCGTCGCGGGCACCGAGATCCGCCTCGGGGGCAGTCCCGTCGAGACGTGAGAAGTGGCCCCAGGAACACGTCGGTCCGGGGCCACTTCTCACGTCTCGGCGCGCGGTCGCCCGTCAGTACGTCGTCAGGCCGTGGGCGCGGAACTGGTCGCGCACGCGCTCCGTGAGCTCCGGGGACGGCGCGGGCGTGTCGTCGAGCTCGTAGGTGCGCCCGAGGGCGTCCCACTTGTCGCGACCCATCTGATGGAAGGGCAGCACCTCGACGCGTGTCACCGTGCCGGGGCGGATCGCGTTGAGCGAGGCCGCGTACTCCGCGACCTTCTCCACGTTGTCCACGTCGTCGGTGAGGCCCGGGACGAGGACGAAGCGCACCCACACCTCGGGCGCGTGGCCGGTGAGACCGCGCTCGGCGATCCGCCGCCCGAACCGCAGCGTCGGCTCGAGGTCGCGGCTCGTGACCTTCGTGTACGTGTCGGGGTCGCCCGACTTCACGTCGAGCAGCACGAGGTCCGTGTCGTCGAGCATCGCGTCGGTGGCGTTCGCGCCGAGGAAGCCCGACGTGTCGAGCGCGGTGTGCACGTCCATCGCCTTGGCCCCGCGCAGCACGCGGGCGGCGAACGCAGGCTGCATGAGCACCTCGCCGCCGGAGAGCGTGAGCCCGCCGTGGGTGGCCCGGAAGACGGGCAGGTAGCGCCGGACGCGCCCGAGCAGCTCGTCCGCCGTGACGGGCCTGCCGTCCTTCATCGCGAACGTGTCGGGGTTGTGGCAGTACAGGCACCGCAGCGGGCAGCCGTTGAGGAACACCGTGAGCCGGGTCCCCGGGCCGTCCACGGCGGTGACGAGCTCCCAAGAGTGGACCGAGCCGAGCTCGCCCGCGCGCATCGCCGCGAGCTTGTCGGCCCGGTCCACGTCCGCGACCGTCAGCCCGTCCAGGCCCGCGCCCGCCCGGCGGGCGTGGCCCACGGGCGTGCCCGACGCCGCGGGCTCGGCCGCCGAGGTCGGGGCGCCCGGGACGTCGAGGCGCGTGGCGTCGTCGGGCAGGGTGCCCCCGACGACGGCGCACCCGCGCGACGGGCGGACGGCGGGGCCGGGAAGGGTGACGGTCATGGCTGGCTCCTCAGCGCTCGTCAGAGCGCGCCGTGGAAGGTGCGCGAGAGCACGTCGAGCTGCTGCTCGCGCGTGAGGCGGACGAAGTTCACCGCGTACCCGGACACGCGGATCGTCAGCTGCGGGTAGTTCTCCGGGTGGTCCATGGCGTCCAGGAGCGTCTCGCGGTTCAGCACGTTGACGTTCATGTGGTACCCCTCGGACCCGATGTAGGCGTCCAGGAGGCCGGCGAGGTTGGTCACCTGCTCCTCCTGGGTGCGCCCGAGGCCGCTCGGCACGACCGTGTTGGTCAGCGAGATGCCGTCCTGCGCCTCGTCGTACGGCAGCTTGGCCACCGACAGCGCCGAGGCGAGCATGCCGTGCGTGTCGCGCCCGTTCATCGGGTTGGCGCCCGGGGCGAACGGCTCGCCGGCGCGGCGGCCGTCGGGCGTGTTGCCCGTCGCCTTCCCGTACACGACGTTCGACGTGATCGTCAGGACCGACTGCGTCGGCACGGCGTCGCGGTACGTCGGGTGCGTGCGCACCTTCGCCATGAACCGCTCGACGAGGTCGACGGCGATCGCGTCGGCCCGGTCGTCGTCGTTGCCGTACGTGGGGTACTCGCCCTCGGTCACGTAGTCGACGACGAGGCCGCGCTCGTCGCGGACGACGGAGACCTTCGCGTGCTTGATCGCCGACAGCGAGTCCGCCGCGACGGACAGGCCCGCGATGCCGCACGCCATGGTCCGCAGCACGTCCTTGTCGTGCAGCGCCATCTCGATGCGCTCGTACGCGTACTTGTCGTGCGACCAGTGGATGCAGTTGAGCGCCTCGACGTACGTCTCGGCGAGCCAGTCCATCGTCGCGTCGAACCTCGCCATGACGTCGTCGAAGTCGAGCACGTCGCCCTCGACGGGAGCCGCCACCGGCGAGACCTGCTTGCCGGAGATCTCGTCGCGCCCGCCGTTGATCGCGTAGAGCAGCGTCTTGGCGAGGTTCACGCGAGCGCCGAAGAACTGCATCTGCTTGCCGACGCGCATCGGGGACACGCAGCACGCGATCGCCGCGTCGTCGCCCCAGTGCTGGCGGATGAGCTCGTCCGACTCGTACTGCACGGCCGAGGTGTCGATCGAGACCTGCGCGCAGTAGTCCTTGAAGCCCTGCGGCAGCGCCGGGCTCCAGAACACCGTCATGTTCGGCTCGGGGGCCGGGCCGAGGTTGTAGAGCGTCTGGAGGAACCGGAACGAGTTCTTCGTGACGAGCGGGCGCCCGTCCTCGCCCATGCCGCCGATCGTCTCGGTGACCCACGTCGGGTCGCCGGAGAACAGGGAGTCGTACTCGGGCGTGCGCAGGAACCGCACGATGCGCAGCTTGATGACGAAGTCGTCGATGATCTCCTGCGCCTCGGACTCCGTGATGCGTCCGGCCTCGAGGTCGCGGTCGATGAACACGTCGAGGAAGGTCGACGTGCGGCCGAGCGACATCGCGGCGCCGTTCTGCTCCTTCACCGCGGCGAGGTAGGCGAAGTAGAGCCACTGGACGGCCTCGCGCGCCGACGTCGCGGGGCCGGAGATGTCGTAGCCGTACTCGGCCGCCATCTCCTTGAGCTCGCCCAGCGCACGGATCTGCTCCGCGTGCTCCTCGCGCTCGCGCACGACCTGCTCGCTGAACGGCTGCGTGTCGAGACCGAGCTTGTCGAGCTTCTTCGCGGCGGTCAGGGCGTCGACGCCGTAGAGCGCGACGCGGCGGTAGTCGCCGATGATCCGGCCGCGGCCGTAGGCGTCGGGCAGGCCCGTGATGATGTGCGAGCTGCGGGCCGCGCGCACGTTCGGCGGGTAGACGTCGAACACGCCCTGGTTGTGGGTCTTGCGGTACTCTGTGAAGACCTTCTTCAGGGTCTCGTCGACCTCGTAGCCGTAGGTCTGCAGCGCGCCCTCGACCATGCGCCAGCCGCCGTTCGGCATGATCGCGCGCTTGAGCGGGGCGTCGGTCTGCAGGCCGACGATCACCTCGTGCGCCTTGTCGATGTAGCCCGGGGCGTGCGCCGTGATCCCCGCGGGCGTGTGGGGGTCGACGTCGTAGATCCCCATCTCGCGCTCCTCGGGGAACATCGCGGACAGCGTGTCCCAGATCCCCGTCGTGCGCTCCGTGGGCCCGGCGAGGAACGACGCGTCGCCCGTGTACGGGCGGTAGTTGCGCTGGATGAAGTCGCGCACGTCGACCGTGTCGCGCCACGGGCCGTCGGTGAAGCCCTCCCACGCGGGGACGTGCGCGGTGTCGTGCTGCGCGTCGACGCCGCCCTCCACCGCACGGCCGCCGCTCGTCGTGCCGGGTGCCTCGGAAACGCTGGTCATCTGGACCTCCCTCGTGCCTGACGCGCGGGTCCGCGCGCCGGCCGGACCCGCCGGCCTCGCGGGGGCCTCGGGTGGAGGCCCTCGGTCGAGGTTCCGACGGGCTCCTTCGCCACCTCCAGGCTAGGTTCGCGCGGCGTCGCGCGGAGGGGTTTCGGGCCGTCCGGGGACCTAGGTCCCGAGCCGGGCGGGACCCCGCAGGAACCGCGGGATCTCGCGGTTCCCTCGCCCCTCGCACCCTGTCGGGACCACCCCTTGTGATGACGTTCACAAGCCCTCGGGACCCGGGCACGACCGCGGCGGCACGCGCCCGTGACGCACGACACGGACGCACGTCACACGCCCGCCCGACGTGCTCGCGGCTTCCGTGTGAGACTGCCCGGGTGAAGCGCACCGTAGGGGTCGAGGAAGAGTTCCTGCTCGTCGGCGACGACGGCCATCCGGTCGCCCGGGCCGCGGAGGCCCTGGAGGCGTCGGGCACCGACGAGAAGGGCGGCGGGACCGGCTCGCTCGAGTCGGAGTTCATGGAGGAGCAGCTCGAGACCGCGACCCACCCGCGTCGCGAGCTCGACGACCTCGCGACGGAGATCCGCGCGGGACGGCAGCGCGCCCAGGAGGCCGCGGACCGCGTCGGCGCCCGGGTCGCCGCGCTCTCCACCTCGCCCCTGCCCTTCGAGGGCACCACCGTCTCCCGCCTGCGCTATCTCGAGGCCCGCGCCGCGTTCGGCCTCACGGCGCGCGAGCAGCTCACGAGCGGGTGCCACGTGCACGTCGCCGTCGCGGACGACGCCGAGGGGGTCACCGTCCTCGACCGCATCGGGCCGTGGCTCTCCACGCTCCTCGCGCTGAGCACCAACTCCCCGTTCTGGCAGGGCCAGGACAGCGGGTACGCGAGCTTCCGGTCCCAGGTCTGGTCCCGCTGGCCGACGTCGGGCCCGACCCGCGCGTTCGGGACGCCCGAGGCGTACCGCGCGGCGGTCGACGGCCTCGTCGCGACCGGGACGATCCTCGACGAGAACATGGTCTACTTCGACGCGCGGCTCTCGTCGCGCTACCCGACCGTCGAGATCCGCGTCGCCGACGTGTGCCTCGACCCCGACACGGCGACGCTCCTCGCGGCCCTCAGCCGCGGCCTCGTCGAGACCGCGGCGCGCGAGGCCGCGGACGGCGTCGCGCCCCCGGAGCTCCGCCCCGAGATCCTGCGGACCGCGTCGTGGCGCGCCGGGCGCTCGGGCCTCGAGGAGGACCTCGTCTCGCCGCTCACCTGGCGTCCCGCCCCGGCGCACGACGTCGTCGGACAGCTCGTCGCGCACGTGCGGGACGCCCTCGTCGACGCGGGCGACCTCGACGCCGTGACGGAGCTCCTCGGACGCCTCTGGTCCGGCGGGAACGGCGCCCAGCGCCAGCGCGCGTGGCACGCGGCGTCCGGCGGGGACCTGCGTGCGGTCGTCGAGCAGGCGGTCGAGGTCACGCACTCCTGACGCCCCGCCGGGGCGCCCGTGGCCGGGTGCCCCGGCGCTCGCTACGGCGCGGTGAGGGCCGCCGCGCGGGCGCGGGCGACGACGTCGTGCACCGTCGCCCCCAGGACGTCCGGCAGCGGCCCGTCCGTCCATGGGCGCCCGTGGGAGACCCAGCCGGTGCGCGTGCCGGCGGCCCGGCCGGCGGCGACGTCGGCGTGCGCCGCGTCCCCGACCATCCAGACCTGTGCGCGGTCCGCATCGGCCGCACCGACGCGGTCCAGCGCGATCTCGAGGAGCCGCGGGTCGGGCTTGTCGACGCCCTCCTCGCCGGACACGACGACGGCGTCGACGTGCGCCCCGACCCCGCAGCGGGCGAGCTTGCCGCGCTGCTGGGGGGACGTCCCGTTCGTCACCACGACCACCAGGTCGCCGTCGACGCGCAGGGCGTCGAGCAGGTCGAGCACGCCGTCGTACGCGCGCACGTGGTCGAGGATGCCGGCGCGGAAGCGGTCGACCGCGGCGGGCAGGTCCTCGTCCCAGCCGAGGCGGTCGACGATGACGCGCGCCACGTCGGTCTTGACGGCGAACCCGCCCTGGTCGGCCGCGACGATCGCCGCGAGGTCGGACGCGTCGCGACCGGCGTGGGCGACGGCGTCGGCCGCCCAGGCGGCGAACGCGTCGTCGCGGCCGACGAGCGTGTTGTCGAGGTCGAGGAGCCAGATCACGCCTGGACCCTAGCCCGGACGACCCCCGCACCGCCGAGACGTCCGCGACGATCGCCCTCGCTCCGACGACTCAGCCGCGGGTGAGTGCCGCGAGCGCGTCCAGCACGTCGCGCGCGACGTCGGCCGGCGTGAGCCGGTACGCCGAGGCCACCTGGTCCCGGGTCGCGTGGTCGAGGAACTGCGCGGGCAGGCCGAGCGCGTGCACGGGCGTGCGGACGCCGCCCTCGAGCGAGCGCTGCGCGAGGAGCGCGCCCACGCCGCCGTCGGCGACGCCGTCCTCGACGCTCACGACGAGGTCGTGCTCGCCGGCGAGCTTGACGAGCGCGCTCGGCATCGGCAGGACCCACGTGGGGGACGCGACGGTGACGTCAACGCCGTGGGCCGTGAGCGTCTGCGCCGCGTCGAGCGCGACACGCGCCATGGACCCGGGGCCGACGATCAGGACCCGGGCGCGGGGGGCCGCACCCTGCGGAGCGATCTTCGGCGCGTCGTCCGGCACGGCGAGCAGGTCCACGCCGTCCACCGTGTCGACGGCGGGCAGCGCGTCCCCGAGCGCCCCCTTCGGGTAGCGCACGACCGTCGGGGCGTCGTCCACGTCCACGGCCTCGCGCAGCGCCGTCCGCAGCGTCTCCTCGTCGCGCGGCGCGGCGAGCCGCAGGCCCGGCACGATGCGCAGCATCGCCATGTCCCACATGCCGTTGTGGCTCGCGCCGTCGTCGCCCGTGATCCCGGCGCGGTCGAGCACGAACGTCACGCCGGCCTTGTGCAGCGCCACGTCCATGAGGACCTGGTCGAACGCGCGGTTGAGGAACGTCGCGTAGACGGCGACGACGGGGTGCAGGCCCGCGAACGCCATGCCCGCGGCGGACGTGGCGGCGTGCTGCTCGGCGATCCCGACGTCGAACGTGCGCTCGGGGAAGGCCTGAGCGAACGGCTTGAGGCCCACCGGCTCGAGCATCGCCGCCGTGATCGCGACGACGTCGGAGCGGCGGCGGCCGATCTGGACGATCTCGTCCGCGAAGACGCTCGTCCAGCCGAAGCGCGATGGCGCGACCGGGAGCCCGGTCTCGGGGTGGATCTTCCCGACGGCGTGGAAGCGGTCGGCGACGTCCTGCTCGGCGGGCGTGTAGCCGCGGCCCTTCTCGGTGATCGCGTGCACGATGACGGGCGCCCCGTACGCCTTGGCCCGCCGCAGCGCGTGCTCCATCGCCTCGACGTCGTGCCCGTCGACGGGCCCGACGTACTTGATGCCGAGGTCCTCGAACATGCCCTGCGGGGCGACGACGTCCTTGAGGCCCTTCTTCAGGCCGTGCAGCCACTCGTACGCGAACCGCCCCGGCGCGCCGGACCGGTTGAGGGTGCGCTTGCCCCACTGGAGGAAGCTCTCGTAGCCGTGCGTGGTGCGCAGCGTCGACAGGTGGTGCGCGAGCCCGCCGATGGTCGGCGAGTAGGAGCGACCGTTGTCGTTCACCACGACGACGAGGCGCCGGTCCTGGCTCTCGGCGATGTTGTTCAGCGCCTCCCAGGCCATGCCGCCCGTGAGGGCGCCGTCGCCGATGACCGCGACGACGTGCCGGTCGGTAAGACCGCGCACGACGTTCGCCTTCGCGATGCCGTCGCCCCACGAGAGCGCGGTCGACGCGTGCGAGTTCTCGACGACGTCGTGGTCGGACTCGGCGCGCGACGGGTAGCCGGACAGGCCGCCCTGCTTGCGCAGCGCGGAGAAGTCCTGGCGCCCGGTGAGGAGCTTGTGCACGTAGGACTGGTGGCCCGTGTCGAACACGAACGTGTCGGTCGGCGACGAGAACACGCGGTGCATCGCGATCGTGAGCTCGACGACCCCGAGGTTCGGACCGAGGTGCCCGCCGGTGCGCGAGACCGAGTCGACGAGGAACGCACGGATCTCGCCGGCGAGCTCCCGCGTCTGCTCGAGGGTCAGCCGTTGCACGTCCTCGGGCGAGGTGATCGTGCCAAGCAGGCTCATGCAGATGCTCCGTTCCGTTCCCGTGCGACCAGCCCGACAACTCTAGGCCGTCCGGGCAGGTGACCTGCGCAGCGGTGCGCGGGGCGACGGGACCTTCACGCCATTGACGCACACTCCGGCGCCCGGCGCACGGACCACCCGTTCGTGGAATCTCACTTCCGCACTGCGGACAACGACGAGCTCCGACCTCGTAGGATGGGGGCATGCGCTTCCTGCCCGGCCAGTCCCCCGCGACCGACCTCACGTACGGCGACGTCTTCCTCGTCCCGTCGCGTTCCGAGGTCGCCTCGCGCTTCGACGTCGACCTCTCCTCCGCCGACGGGACGGGGACCACGATCCCCGTCGTCGTCGCGAACATGACCGCCGTCGCGGGCCGCCGCATGGCGGAGACGGTCTCGCGCCGCGGAGGCGTCGCGATCATCCCGCAGGACGTGCCGACCGACGTCGTCGCCGACGTGGTCGCCGACGTGAAGTCCAAGGACCCCGTCATCGAGACGCCCGTGGTCGTGGGCCCGCACGACACCGTGCACACGGCGCTCACCCTCATCGGCAAGCGCTCGCACGGCGCGGCGGTCGTCGTGGACGACGGCCGGCCCGTGGGCGTGGTGACGGAGGCCGACTGCGCCGACGTCGACCGCTTCACCCAGGTCCACCAGGTCATGACCACCGACCCCCTCGTCCTCGACGCGTCCGTCCTCGACGGCGGTCGCGCCGGGCTCGAGGCGGCCTACGAGCAGCTCCACAGCGCGCGCCTCAAGGTCGCGCCCGTGACGCGCGACGGGGCGCTCGTCGGCGTCCTCACGCGCAAGGGCGCGCTGCGCTCGTCCGTCTACGCACCCGCGCTCGACGCAGCGGGCCGCCTGCGGGTCGGAGCCGCCGTCGGGATCAACGGCGACGTCGCCGCCAAGGCCAAGGAGCTCCTGGCGGCCGGCGTCGACGTGCTCGTCGTCGACACGGCGCACGGCCACCAGGCCAAGATGCTCCAGGCGCTCGACGCCGTGCGCTCCGTCGGCCCGGACGTCCCCGTGGTCGCGGGCAACGTCGTGACCGCGGACGGCGTGCGCGACCTCGTCGCCGCGGGTGCCGACATCGTCAAGGTGGGCGTCGGCCCGGGCGCGATGTGCACGACGCGCATGATGACCGCCGTGGGGCGCCCGCAGTTCTCCGCCGTCCTGGAGTGCGCCGCCGCGGCGCGCGAGCTCGGCAAGCACGTCTGGGCCGACGGCGGCGTGCGCCACCCGCGCGACGTCGCCCTCGCGCTCGCCGCGGGCGCCTCGCAGGTGATGATCGGCTCGTGGTTCGCGGGGACGTACGAGTCCCCCGGCGACCTGCACGACGACGGGACAGGTCGGCTCTACAAGGAGAGCTTCGGCATGGCGTCGGCACGGGCGGTCGCGGCGCGCACCGCGGGCGGGTCGCCGTTCGAGCGTGCGCGCAAGGCGCTCTACGAGGAGGGCATCAGCTCGGGACGCATGTTCCTCGACCCGCAGCGCCCGGGCGTCGAGGACCTCCTCGACCAGATCACGTCGGGGCTGCGCAGCTCCGCGACCTACGCGGGCGCGTCGAGCCTCGCGGAGTTCGCCGACCGCGCCGTCGTCGGGATCCAATCCGCCGCGGGCTACGAGGAGGGCCGCCCGCTCCCGGTGAGCTGGTGACCACCGACCCGGCGGGCTCGCGCCCCGCCGCGCGCGAGCAGCTCGCCGCGCTCGCGCGCGACGGGGGCGCCTGGCCCGAGCCGTGGCGGCACGCCGTCGGCGCCCTGCGCGCCGACGCCCGTGGGGCCGCCGTCCTCCTGCTGTTCGGCGCGCTCGACCGCGTCCCCGCGGAGCACGCCGCGGCCTCGGTGCCCCGCGACCTCGACGTGCTCCTGCTCGCGCGCGCCGCGACGCTCGGCCACCACCCCGGCCAGGTCGCCTTCCCCGGCGGCCGCCTCGAGCCCGAGGACGCGGGCCCGGTCGGCGCCGCGCTGCGCGAGGCCCAGGAGGAGACGGGGCTCGAGCCCGACGGCGTCGACGTGCTCGGGACGCTCGGCGAGCTGCCCGTGCCGGTGAGCAACCACCTCGTCACCCCGGTCCTGGCGTGGTGGTCGCGCCCCACGCCCGTCCGCGCGGTGGACGCCGCCGAGTCCGCGCACGTGTTCCGCGTCCCCGTCGCCGACCTGCTCGACCCCGAGCGGCGCCGCACGGTGACGGTGCGGCGCGACCGCCGGGTGCACAAGAGCCCCGGCTTCCTCGTCGAGGCCGACGGGCGCGAGCACCTCGTCTGGGGGTTCACGGGCGGGATCCTCGACGCGCTGTTCGACCGGCTCGGCTGGACGGAGCCCTGGGACCGGACCCGCACGCTCGACGCCCCGCTCTGACCCGGCAGCGCGGTCGCGTCAGGAGGAGGGCCCCTGCGCCGTCAGACCCTGCGCCGTCGGACCGGAGAGCCGCCTGCCGAACGCGGGGTCGCCCGTGAGCGTCGCCGAGGAGCGGCGCACGACCTCCTCGAGCACGCCGAGGTCGACGGCGTCGAGGTCCTTGACGTAGACGCAGCCCTTGCCGACGGTGTGCGGGCCGAGCCGCTCCAGGAGCGCGGCGTGGGCGTCGACGCCGTCCATGAGGTACACGGTCGTCGCGGCCTTGCGCGGCGAGAAGCCCGCCGCTGCCATGTCGCCCTCGCGACCGCTCGCGTAGCGGTAGTGGTAGGTGCCGAACCCGACGATCGACGAGCCCCACATCCGCGCGGGCTCCCCCGTGACCCGTCCCATCAGCTCGACGAGCCGGTACGCGTCGCGACGCCGGACGGGGTGCTCCACCGCCGCGAGGAACGCCTCGACGTCCGCGCCGCTCGGCCGGGTCGTGTTCTCGCTCACCATGCCCCAGTCTCTCGCGGCAAGGCGGCGACGCGCGAGATCGGCACTCCGGTGACGGTTCGGCGATCGTGGCCGCCGATGTCGGCCGGACGTGCCGACCTCGACCGAGCATGTCGATCTCAAGGCGAGATCGGTGCGCCGTCCGGAGACGACGACGGGGCGCCCACCTCGAGAGGTGAGCGCCCCGCCGGGGTGCGCGTGCGCCGTCGGGCCGGACCGGGGTCAGGCGACGAGCGACCGGAGCACGTACTGCAGGATACCGCCGTTGCGGTAGTAGTCCGCCTCGCCGGGGGTGTCGATGCGCACGACCGCGTCGAACTCGACCGTCGTGCCGTCGGCCTTGGTCGCGGTGACCTTCACGGTCGAGGGCGTGGAGCCGTCGTTCAGCGCCGTGATGCCGGCGATGTCGAACGTCTCCGTGCCGTCGAGGCCGAGCGACCCGGCGTTCTCGCCCGCCGGGAATTGCAGCGGCAGGACGCCCATGCCGATGAGGTTCGAGCGGTGGATGCGCTCGAAGCTCTCGGTGATGACGGCCTTGACACCCAGGAGCGCCGTGCCCTTGGCCGCCCAGTCGCGCGACGAGCCGGAGCCGTACTCCTTGCCGCCCAGGATGACGAGCGGGGTGCCCTGCGCGGCGTAGTCCTGCGCGGCGTCGTAGATCGTGTCCTGCGCGCCCTTGACGAAGTTGAAGGTGTACCCGCCCTCGACGTCGTCGAGGAGCTGGTTGCGCAGGCGGATGTTCGCGAACGTGCCGCGGATCATGACCTCGTGGTTCCCGCGGCGCGAGCCGTAGGAGTTGAAGTCGCGACGCGCGACGCCGTGCTCGGCGAGGTACTTCCCGGCCGGCGAGTCCACCTTGATGGCGCCCGCGGGGCTGATGTGGTCGGTCGTGACCGAGTCACCGAGCTTCGCGAGGACTCGCGCGCCGGAGATGTCCGTGACCGGCGACGGCTCCATGCCCATGCCCTCGAAGTACGGGGGCTTGCGCACGTAGGTCGACTCGGCGTCCCACGCGAACGTGTCGCCCTCGGGCGTCTCGAGCGCGCGCCACCGGTCGTCGCCGGTGAAGACGTCCGCGTAGTCCTTGGTGAACATGTCGCGGTCGATCGACGCGTCGATCGTCGCCTGGACCTCGTCCGGCGTCGGCCAGATGTCGCGCAGGAAGATGGGGTGGCCCGCCTCGTCCCGGCCCAGCGGGTCGTGGTCGAAGTCGAACTCCATGGTGCCCGCGAGCGCGTACGCGATGACCAGCGGCGGCGACGCGAGGTAGTTCATCTTCACGTCGGGGTTGATGCGGCCCTCGAAGTTGCGGTTGCCGGAGAGGACCGACACCACGGCGAGGTCGTGCTCGTTGACCGCCTCCGAGATCTTCTCGTCGAGCGGGCCCGAGTTGCCGATGCACGTCGCGCACCCGTAGCCGACGAGGTGGAAACCGAGCTTCTCGAGGTACGGCCACAGGCCGGCCTTCTCGTAGTAGTTCGTCACGACCTGCGAGCCCGGGGCCATGGACGTCTTGACCCACGGCTTGGCCTCGAGGCCCTTCTCGACCGCCTTCTTCGCGAGGAGCGCGGCGGCGAGCATGACCGACGGGTTCGAGGTGTTGGTGCAGCTCGTGATCGACGCGATCGCGACGGCGCCGTGGAACAGGTCGAACGTCTTGCCGTCCGTGTCCGTGACGCTCACGGTCTTGCGGCCGTTGGGCGTGATGGCGGGCGAGTCGGACGCCGGGAACGACTCCTTCTCCGCCTCGTCGACGAGGTCGCGGACCTCGGGCGCGTAGGTGGGCAGGTCGCGCTCGAACGCCGACTTCGCGTTCGACAGCTCGATGCGGTCCTGCGGGCGCTTCGGCCCGGCGATCGACGGCACGACCGTCGAGAGGTCGAGCTCGAGGTACTCGGAGAACACCGGCTCGACGTAGCTGTCGGAGGCGGGGTCCAGCCACAGGCCCTGCTCCTTGGCGTACGCCTCGACGAGCGCGAGCTGCTCGTCGCTGCGGCCCGTGAGGCGCAGGTAGTCGATCGTCACGCCGTCGATCGGGAAGATCGCCGCCGTCGAGCCGAACTCGGGGCTCATGTTGCCGATCGTGGCGCGGTTCGCGAGCGGCACCTGGGCCACGCCGGCGCCGTAGAACTCGACGAACTTCCCGACGACGCCGTGCTGGCGCAGCATCTGGGTGATGGTGAGCACGACGTCGGTCGCGGTCACGCCCGCCGGGATGGAGCCGTTGAGCTTGAAGCCCACGACGCGCGGGATGAGCATCGAGACGGGCTGGCCGAGCATGGCCGCCTCGGCCTCGATGCCGCCGACGCCCCAGCCGAGCACGCCGAGGCCGTTGACCATCGTCGTGTGCGAGTCGGTGCCGACGCACGTGTCCGGGTAGGCGCGCAGCACGCCGCCCACCTCACGGGTCATGACCGTGCGCGCGAGGTACTCGATGTTCACCTGGTGCACGATGCCGGTGCCCGGGGGGACGACCTTGAAGTCGTCGAACGCCGTCTGGCCCCAGCGCAGGAACTGGTAGCGCTCGTGGTTGCGCTGGTACTCGAACTCGACGTTGCGCTCGAACGCGTCCGAGCGGCCCGCGACGTCGATCTGCACCGAGTGGTCGATGACCATCTCGGCCGGTGCCAGCGGGTTGATGCGCGACGGATCGCCGCCGAGCTCCGCGACGGCCTCGCGCATGGTGGCGAGGTCGACGACGCAGGGCACGCCGGTGAAGTCCTGCATGATCACGCGCGCGGGCGTGAACTGGATCTCGGTGTCGGGCTGCGCGTCCGGGTCCCACGACGCGAGCGCGCGCACGTGGTCGGCCGTGATGTTGGCGCCGTCCTCCGTGCGCAGGAGGTTCTCGGCAAGGATCTTCAGGCTGTACGGGAGGCGCTCGACACCCTCGACGGCGGACAGGCGGAAGATCTCGTACGAGTTCTCACCGACCTCCAGCGTTCCCTTCGACCCGAACGTGTCGACGCTGCTCACTCGTAGCTCCTTCGTGGCGAGACGGTGGCACGGATGCCATGGTTCAGGGGGCTTCGCCCAGCCTACGCCGGGCCGGCGCGCCGCTCAGGCCGGGCCCGGAGGACCGCCCTGGCGGTGGTCGGCGGCTCGTCCACGACCCGCTGCGACCTGCACCGCGACCAGCATACCCCATATATCTTGACGTCAAGATATATGCCGGCGCGCCCTCTCCCCGCGCCCTCACGGCTCGCGCTCAGAGGTCGCAGTCGCACAGCAGGTTGAGCTCGACGACCTGCTCTCCCTCGTCGGGGCGCGCCCACGCCTCCGCCTCGGCGCGCGACGCGAAGCTCCGGCCGGCGAGCCGCCCGTTCGGCATCAGGACGCCGACGCCGACGACGTCGCGCACGTCGTCGGGCACGGGGGCCGCCTGATCCGGCGCGCGACCCGCCACCGGCGTCGCCCCGCTCGTCGTGCTGGTGCTCGTCACGTCACTCACCGTCCCGCTCGTCCGACCCGTCTCCCCCATCGTCCTCCCGGCGCGCGCCTCGGCGCACCCGTTCGCGCAGGCCCGAGCGCGCCGGTGGCGTCAGCGCGTCAGGACCGCGACGGCCTCGAGGTGGTGCGTGTGCGGGAAGAGATCGAACGCCCGCAGGGACGCGAGCCCGTAGCCGTGGCCGGCGAGGTAGGCGACGTCGCGCGCGAGCGCGGCCGGGTCGCACGCGACGTACACGACCCGGGACGGCTGACGGGAGGCGATCGCCTCGACCACGGCGCGGCCGGCGCCGACGCGCGGCGGGTCGAGGACGACGACGTCGGCGCCGGTCTCGTCGGCCGCGAGCACCTGCTCGACGGGGCCGTGGTGCAGCTCCACCCGGTCGAGCCCGTGCGCGTTGCGGCGCGCGTCGCGCACGGCCCGCTCGTCGCCCTCCACGGCGACCACCGAGCCGGTCGCCCCGACGGCCGCCGCCAGGGGCGCGGTGAACAGCCCGGCACCCGCGTAGAGGTCCAGCACGCGCGCGCCCTCGACGTCCCCCGCACCGTCGAGCACCGCGCGCGCCAGCGTGGCCGGTGCCTCGCGGTGCACCTGCCAGAACCCGCCCGCCGCGACCCGGTACTCGTGCTGCCGGTCGCCGAGCACGACACGCTCGGTCACGCTGCGGCGCGCGTTCGGGCGCTGGTCGGGCGAGCCCGACCGCCACGGCTCGCCGTCCACGAGGAGGACCGGCGCCGAGCCGGCCGGGGCGACGAGCTCGATCCGCGTGCCCGGACGCCAGGTGCGCGTGAAGACCTTCTCGCGCGCCGCGAGCTCCGCGACGTCCTCGGTGGCGAGCGGCATGCCGTCCAGCGCGACGACGTCGTGCGACCGGAAGCGGTGCATGCCCGCGCGGCCCGTGCCGTCGGCCACGAGATCCACGCGCGTCCGGTAGCCGAGGCCGCCGCGCGCGGCGTCGCCGGGCAGACCCTCGACCTCTACCTGAGGGTCAACCTCGTCGAGGTCGACCTTCCCGAGCCGACGGAGCTGCTCCGCCAGCACGTCCCGCTTCCAGCGGCGCTGCGCGTCGAGCGCGACGTGCGCCAGCTCGCCGCCCCCGACGCCCCCGGGGCCGGCCTCCGGCCACACCGACGGGACGCGGTCGGGCGACGCCTCGAGGATCTCGACGGCGTCGGCGCGCCAGAACTTCGCGGCGTCCCCGCCCTCCGTGACGCGGGCGCGCACGCGCTCCCCGGGCAGGGTGTGACGGACGAAGACGACGCGACCCTCGTACCGCGCGACGCAGTGTCCGCCGTGCGCGACGGGGCCGACCTCGAGCTCGACCTCGACCTCAGGTCGAGGGTCGACCCGTGCCGACTGTCGCGTCGCCCGCCCCGCCGCGCGACGGGTCGTGCGTCGGCCACCCCGCGCGGCACGGCGGTCGGCGAAGGGGTCGGACGGTCGGTCGGAGGGCACGGCAGGACCACGCGAGGAGGACGGCATGCCCCCAGTATCCCGGACCCGGCCCGACGCACCCGCCGGGACGCCGTTCCGCGCGCGCCGAGGGCCCGCTCCCCCCTCGGGAACGGGCCCGGGTCACGACCGTGGCCGCGCGGGGATCAGTACCCGGTGAAGCGCTGGCGGAACCCCTCGCCCTCGAGCCCGGTCTGCCCCTCGGTCGAGGCGAGCTGCCACGGCACGGACGCCACGACGACGCCCGGCGTGAAGAGCAGGCGGCCCTTGAGGCGCAGCGCGCTCTGGTTGTGCAGGAGCTGCTCCCACCAGTGGCCCACGACGTACTCGGGGATGTAGACGACCACGAGGTCGCGCGGCGACTCTCTGCGGACCGAGCGCACGTACGACAGCACCGGGCGCGTGATCTCGCGGAACGGCGAGTCCAGGACGCGCAGCGGGACCGGGAGGTCGAGCGCCTCCCACTGCCGCATGAGGTCCTCGACGTCCTCCGAGTCCACCCCGACGGTGACGGCCTCTAGCACGGACGGGCGCGACGCCCGTGCGTACGCGAGCGCCCGCATCGTGGGGCGGTGGATCTTGGACACGAGGACGATCGCGTGCACGCGGCTGGGCAGGGCGCGGGCCGCGGCGGCCTCGTCGCCGAGCGCGAGCTCGTCGCGCACCCTGTCGTAGTGCTTGCGGATCGACTTCATGAGCACGAACACGAGCGCCATCGCGAGGATCGCGATCCAGGCGCCGTGGGTGAACTTCGTGATGAGGACGATGACGAGGACCGTCCCGGTCATCGCCAGACCCACCGTGTTGACCACGCGCGAGCGCCGCATGCGTGCCCGCTCGCGGGGCTGGTGCTCGGTGCGCAGCGCGCGCGTCCAGTGCCGCACCATGCCGAGCTGGGACAGGGTGAACGACACGAACACGCCGACGATGTAGAGCTGGATGAGGCGCGTGACCTGCGCGTCGAACGCCCAGATGAGCACGATCGCCGCGACGGCCAGCGTGATGATGCCGTTGGAGAACGCGAGCCGGTCGCCGCGCGTGTGGAGCTGGCGCGGCAGGTAGCCGTCCTTCGCGAGGATCGAGCCGAGGACGGGGAAGCCGTTGAACGCCGTGTTCGCCGCGAGCACGAGGATGAGCCCCGTCACCGCGGACACGACGTAGAAGAGCACGGGCGCCCCGCTGAACACGGTCTCGGCGAGCTGCCCGATCACCGGGTGCTGCACGTAGTCCACGGGCAGCGGCTCCCCGTTCAGCGAGAGCTGCGTGTGCGGGTCCTCGGCGTAGTGCACGCCGGTCGCGCGCGCGAGGAAGAGGATCGACATCATCATCACGGCGGAGATGCCACCCAGCAGGGCCAGCGTCGTGGCGGCGTTGCGCGACTTGGGCTTGCGGAACGCCGGGACGCCGTTGCTGATGGCCTCGACGCCGGTCAGGGCGGCGCAGCCGGAGGCGAACGCCCGGGCCACGAGGAACGCGCCCGCGATGCCGATCAGACCCTGGTCGAACCCGCTCTCCGCCGTGAGCTCGAACTCCGCGCTCTCCGCCGGGCCGAGGTTGCCGGTGACGTACTGGAAGAACCCGACGATCGCCGTCGTGCCGATGGCCAGCATGAAGAGGTAGACCGGGATCGCGAAGAACGTCCCGGACTCCTTGACCCCGCGCAGGTTGACGAGCGTGAGGACGACGACGAGCCCGATCGCGAAGGCCGCCTCGTGGTCGCGCAGCGCCGGGATGGCGCTGGCCGCGTACTGCGCCCCCGACGAGATCGAGACGGCGACGGTGAGGACGTAGTCGACCATGAGCGCCGACGCGACGCCGACTCCCGCCGTCGGGCCGAGGTTGACCGTGGCGACCTCGTAGTCGCCGCCGCCCGAGGGGTAGGCGCGCACGTTCTGGCGGTACGACGCCACGACGGTCAGCAGCACGACCACGACCGCGAGGCCCACCCACGGCGAGATCATCGTCGCGCTGAGGCCCGCGAGGGCGAGCGTCAGGAGGATCTCGTCCGGGGCGTACGCGACCGACGACAGGGCGTCGGACGCGAACACGGGCAGGGCCACACGCTTGGGCAGCAGCGTGTGCCCCAGGTGCTCGCTGCGGACCGGCCGCCCGAGCAGCAGCCGCTTCGCGGCATCAGCGATCTCCGACACGAGGCCACATGCTATGCCCGACGGCGCCCGGTCGCGCTGGTGCGCGCCCGACCGCCCCGCGAGCGGTAGCGTTCGGTGCGTGCACTTCGTCATCATGGGCTGCGGGCGCGTGGGCGCGACGCTCGCCCAGTCTCTCGAGTCGAGCGGCCACTCCGTCGCCGTCGTCGACCAGAACCCCGACGCGTTCCGGCGCCTCCCGGCCGAGTTCACCGGCAAGAAGGTGACCGGGGTCGGGTTCGACCGCGACACGCTCGTGCAGGCCGGGATCGAGGAGGCCTACGCGTTCGCCGCGGTCTCCGACGGCGACAACTCGAACATCCTCTCCGCGCGCGTCGTGCGGGAGACGTTCGGCGTCGAGAAGGTCGTGGCCCGCATCTACGACCCCCAGCGCGCGGAGATCTACCAGCGCCTCGGCATCCCCACGGTCGCGACCGTGCGCTGGACCGCGGACCAGGTGCTGCGCCGCATGCTCCCGTTCGGCGCGACCGACGAGTACCGCGACCCGTCCGGGCGCGTGCGGCTCGCGCAGGTCGACTTCCACCCCGACTGGGTCGGGCGCACCGTCCGCGCCATCGAGGACGCCACCGGCGCTCGCGTGGCGTTCGTCAGCCGCTTCGGCGACGGGGTCCTCGTCACCGACCGCACCGTCCTGCAGGAGAACGACGTGCTGCACGTGCTCATGGACGACGAGCAGGCCGCCGTCGTCGAACGCAAGCTCACCCACGCTCCGAAGGTCGAGGCCGAGTGATGCGCGTCGTCATCGCCGGGGCGGGCTCGGTCGGCCGCTCGATCGCCCGCGAGCTCCTCAGCCACGAGCACGAGGTCATGCTGATCGACAAGCAGCCGGCGGCCATGCGGGTCGCCCAGGTCGCGGAGGCCGACTGGCTGCTCGCCGACGCGTGCGAGCTCTCGACGCTCGCCGAGGCCAAGGTCGAGGAGTGCGACGTCATCGTGGCGGCCACGGGCGACGACAAGGTGAACCTCGTCGTGTCGCTCCTCGCCAAGACCGAGTTCGGGGTGCCCCGCACGGTCGCCCGCGTGAACAACCCGAAGAACGAGTGGATGTTCGACGAGTCGTGGGGCGTGGACGTCGCCGTCTCGACGCCCCGCATCATGACCGCGATGGTCGAGGAGGCCGTCGCCGTCGGCGACCTCGTCCGCATCTTCACGTTCCACCAGTCCGGCGCGGACATCCTCGAGGTCACGCTGCCGCCGACCTCGCCGCTCGTCGGTCACCGGGTCGGCGAGGTGAGCTGGCCCGCGGACACGGTGCTCGCGGCGATCGTCCGCGGCACGCGGCCGATCGCGCCCAGCCAGGACGACACGCTCGAGGCCGGGGACGAGCTGCTGCTCGTCACGGGCGACGAGGCGGACGAGGGTGCCCTCGGTCGGCTCCTCGCCGGCCGGACCGAGGTGGAGCCGACCGCTCCGGACGCGCCCGTCGAGGCGCCCGAGGCCGACGACACCCTTCTCTGACGGGGCGCGCGGCCGCGGTCGTCGGCTCTACGCCGACGGGGCCGCCGCGCCGTGCGGCCGGCGCACCAGGATCCACGTGAGCCACAGGACGAGGGCCCACAGCGGGATGCCCATGACGAGGCGCGCGGTGCCGAGCCAGCCGACGTCGCCGTCGAGGTAGAGCGGGACCTGGACCGCGAGCCGGGCGGCGAACAGGCCGATCCAGAGCCACGTCGCGGCGGTGTACCGGCGCATCAGGGCCCGGTCGGACCGCCAGGCGCGGGCCCAGCGGGCGAACGCGCCGGGCTCGGCGCCGTCCGCGTCAGCAGGTGCTGCGGCCGACGTCGCGGCCCCCACGGGCTGCTCGGCCGAGGCGTCCGGGGCGGCGGCCGCGTCGGACGTCCCCTCCGCCGTCGTCCCGGCCGACCCGGACGCGCCGCCCGCGCCGAAGCCGCTGCGGAAGCCCTCGACCACGAGCCCGACGAGCGGCCAGCGGGCCAGGACGGAGACGAGGAGCGCGACGAGGTAGGCGGCGTTCGTCCACAGGCCCCACGCGAAGTAGTCCTGCGCCTCGCCCGAGCGCCACGCCCAGACCACGCCGATGCCGACGCCCAGGAGACCGCCGAACGCCTGCGTGACGGGAGTGCGATGGACCAGTCGCGCCGCGACGGCGATCAGCGCCGCCGCGACCGAGGTCACGAGCGCCCACCGCAGGTTCGTCGTGGCGACGTAGACGACGACGAAGACGAGGCCCGGGGCGACCGACTCGACGAGCCCGCGCACGCCCCCGATGGCGTCGGCCACGGAGAAGTCCTGCCCGGCGAGCGCGCGGACGCCGCGGGCGCGACCGTCCTCGGGCGCGGCGACGTCGTCGACGACCGTCTCCGCGACCTCGGCGTCGTGAGCGATCCCCTCCGGCGCGTGCCCGGGGCCGGGACGGCCGTCCGCGGGACCGCCGCTCGCGTCGCTGCTGCTCGTCATCTCGTGGCGTCCTCGGTGGCTCGGGATCGGTCGGTCACGGTCCGGGCGTGCGGCCGATCGGCCACCGCACGTCCGCAGGATCGTACGGCACCGCCGCGCGGGCGGGCGCGAGGTCACTCCCCCGGCTTGGCGAGGAGCTCGTAGCGCGGGTTGAAGATGGTGCGGCGACCGTCGACGTCGCACACCAGGCCCTCGACGAGGGCGCGACGACCGGGCTCGATCCCCGCGATGCGACGACGGCCCAGCCACACGAGGTCCACGACGCCGGAGCCGTCGAACAGCTCCACCTCGACCGTCGGAACGCCCTCGCGCGGCCGCAGCACGACCGACCGCAGGACGCCCGAGATCTTGGCCCGGCGGCGGTTGGGGAGCTCGGACACGGCGCGGCAGCCCTTCTGCCGTGCGGCCTCGGAGCGCTCCTCGTCGGCGGCGAGCTCCTCCTGGGAGGCGAGAGCGGTGCGCCAGGCGTCCCGCAGGGTGGGGGCCATGTCAGCGGATCTCCGTGATCTCCGGCCCACGCGTCAGCGGGTCGAACGAGGGCGCCTCCGGCGCGCCGGCGGGTGCCGGTGCCGCCGCGGCCGGCCCCTTGCCCGGCAGGTGCAGGGCGAGGAGGTCGCGCGGCGGGCGCGGGCTCTGGTCGCGCACGACGACGATGTTGGCGAACACGGACTCGAGCAGCCGGGCCTCGGCAGGGTCGACCGCCGCCTTGCCCGTGAGGACGCCGCGGAGGAACCAGCGGGGGCCGTCGAAGCCCACGAACCGCGCGGGGCGCACGCCCGGGCGCCCGTCCGGCGTCTGCGCGGGGATGCGGGCGAGCAGCTCGCGGCCGAACGGGCCGGGAAGGTCGTCGACCGTGCCGCCCTGCTTGGTCACCGACGCGGCGATCTCGCCGCGGATCTCGTCCCAGATGCCCTCCGTGCGCGGCGCCGCGAAGGCCTGCACCTGCAGCCCGGAGCCCGCCACGGCGCACGCGACGCCGGTGATGCGCTGGGTCTTCTTGTCGACCTCCATGCGCAGCTCCATGCCGGGCACGCCGGGCAGCCACACGGCGCCCAGGTCGAGGCGGGGCCCGCGCTCGGGCACCTGGGAGGAGTCGTACGGGCCGCGGGCCGGCTTCGCGTCGGTCGGGTCGGCGACGGGAGCGCCGTCGTCGACCTGCTCGGACGTCGCGCCCGACGGCGCCGACGGCTCGGGCGACTCGGTCGGCTCGGACGACCTGGAGCGACGGAACAGACCCACGGAGGAACTCCTTCACCTGCCCGGCCCTCGGCCGGGACTCCTCGCGGGGCGCTCGCCCCGCGCTGCTTCCACACTAGCCCGCGCAGCGACGGTCGTGGTGCGACGTTCGCTGTGCGACGACGGGCGTGCGGCTCCCGCGCCGGCGCCCGTCCGCGACCTGTCAGGTCGCCGCGCCCCACCCGCCGCTCGACCCGAAGCCGCCCTCGCCGCGGTGCGAACCGGGCAGCCGCTCGGCCTGCACGAACCGCGCGCGCTCGACCTTCTGCACCACGAGCTGCGCGACGCGGTCGCCGCGGCGCAGGGCGACGGCCTCCCGCGCGTCGGTGTTGAGCAGCGTCACCTTGATCTCGCCGCGGTAGCCGGCGTCGACGGTGCCCGGCGCGTTGACGACCGTCAGGCCGTGCTTCGCGGCGAGACCGGAGCGCGGGTGCACGAACGCCGCGTAGCCGTCGGGCAGCGCGATCGAGACGCCCGTCGGGACGACGACGCGCTCCCCCGGTGCCAGCTCGACGTCGACGGTCGTCACGAGGTCGGCGCCGGCGTCGCCCGGGTGGGCGTAGGACGGCACCGGGACGTCGTCGAGGAGCGTGATGAGGACGTCGACGTCCCCGGTCTCGGGCTGGTGGTGGTTCGGCACCCGGCAGAGCCTAATGGTCCGGGGCGGGCCGGGCGAGCACGTCGGGCGAGGCCCCGACTGCTGGGATGATGGACCCATGACGGACCCCGCCGACCGCAGCACGCCCTCCTCGACCCCGGGAACCGCCGGGGCACCCCGCGCCGAGGGCCTGACGTCGTACCGCGAGCGGCTCGTCCCGGGCGTCGGCGGCTGGGCCGCGGCCCTCGGGTTCGCCCTGGTGCTCGGGATCGCGCTGTGGCCCGCGAGCCACGCGATCGCGCTCGGCGTCGGCGCGCTCGCCGCGGTGGCGGGCGTCGTCGCGCTCTGGTGGACCTCCCCGGTCGTCGCGGTGGCGGACGGCGAGCTCCGCGCCGGGCGTGCGCACGTCCCGGCGTCGCTGCTCGGTCAGGTCACGACCCTGGACGCGGAGGCGATGCGCGTCCAGCTCGGGCCCCGGCTCGACGCCCGCGCCTACGTGTGCCTGCGCGCGTGGGCCCGCACCGGCGTGCACGTGGTGCTCGACGACCCGCAGGACCCGACGCCGTACTGGCTCGTCTCCACACGCCACCCGCAGCGCCTCGCGGACGCGGTCCGGGCCGCACGCGCGTCCTGACGGGTGCGGCGCGAGGCGCCGCCAGGAACGGCGAAGGCCGCCGCCCCGGGGGAGGGGGCGGCGGCCTTCGGGCGTCGTGCAGGTCAGGCGGCGCACTCCGAGCAGATCTGCTGCCCGTTCTTCTCGTACGCGAGCTGGCTGCGGTGGTGCACGAGGAAGCAGCTCGAGCACGTGAACTCGTCGGCCTGACGAGGCAGGACCCGGACGGAGAGCTCCTCGCCGGACAGGTCGGCACCGGGCAGCTCGAAACCTTCCGCCGCCTCGGTCTCGTCCTCGTCAACGACGCCCGAGCTCTTGTCGGAGCGACGAGCCTGGAGCTCCTGGAGCGAGTCCTCGCTGAGCTCCTCTTCACTCTTGCGGGGGGCGTCGTAGTCTGTTGCCATCTGTGGGGTCACTCTCCGGAGTATTCGTCGATCGCGACAGTGCTCGCCCGGGACCACCGGCGATGGCCGGTCGTGCCGGGCGGCACAGGTGCGGGGCGCGGGGGCACCCCGTGACGTGTCGTGCCCCGAGGTCGTCGAGGCGTTGCACGCTGGTCAATGCACGGCGCACCGGAATTGTTCCCGGCGGGCCACCGGATTCTGCACCATTTCCGGGAGGGATGCACCCTGTGGCACCCCGCCCGCCCGGTGTCGTTCGTCACGGGCGAACACGGGGTCGTCCGGGCCGGCCGGGCGGGAACGCTTCCAGTCCGCCCGGTCGCGCTCAGGAGTCCGAGTCGGCGTCCACGTCCTCGAGGATCCGGACGAGCCGGGCGACCGCCTCGGGCGGCCCCGCGACGGTCATCTCGCGGTCCGCGGCACGGCCTCGCAGACCCGTCACGCGCGCGCCCGCCTCGTGCGCGACGAGGGCGCCCGCAGCCATGTCCCACGGGTTGAGGCCGCGCTCGTAGTAGAGGTCGAGCTCGCCCGAGGCGACGAGGCACAGGTCGATCGCCGCGGAGCCGAGGCGACGGATGTCCCGCACCCGGGGCAGCACGTCGACCAGCACGCGCGCCTGCGCGCGGCGCCGCCCCGCGTCGTACCCGAAGCCCGTGCCGACCAGGCACTGCCCCAGGTCGGTCTCGGCGTTCACGCGGACCGGGCGCCCGTCCACCGTCGCCCCGGCCCCGAGGCCCGCGGTCCAGGTGCGGCCGTCGACGACGGAGTGCACCGCACCGGCGAGGACGGTCCACTCGAGCGGGTCCGGCGGGCCCACCACGGCGGCGACGGACACCGCGTACGACGCGATCCCGTAGAGGTAGTTGACCGTGCCGTCGACGGGGTCGATGACCCAGGTGATGCCGGACGTGCCCGCCGACGCGCCCTCCTCCTCGCCGAGGATCGCGTCGTCCGGGCGGGCCGCCGCGATGCCGCGTCGCAGGAGCGCCTCGGAGTCGGCGTCCATGCGCGTCACGACGTCCGTGGCCGTCGACTTCGTGGCGGCCACCTCGACGCGGTCGGGGCGGCCGGAGCGGACGAGGTCCCCGGCCTCGCGCGCGAGGCGCTCGGCGAGGTCGCGCAGGTCGGCCACGGTCACGTCGTCGGGCTGTCGGGGGTCGTCGATGAAGAGGCGCACGGGTCACATCCTGCCCGACCCGCGGCGTGCGGTGCGACCCTCCCAGGGGCCCGGGGCGGACCAGCCCAGACGGAGGGAGACGAGGCGGAAGCCGAACACGAGCGCGAGGACCGCCGCCTGGGAGAGCAGGCCGAGCGCGCCGGCCTCCGCGAGCGCGGCGGTCAGCGCGGCGCCCGCGAGCGCCGGGATCGCGTAGAGCTGCTTGTCCTGGAACAGGAGCGGCGCCTCGTTGGTCAGCAGGTCGCGCAGGATCCCGCCGCCGACGCCGGTGATGACGCCCGCGAAGACCGCCGCGAGCGGGCCCACCCCGTACTCGAGGCCCTTCATCGTGCCGGAGAGCACGAAGAGCGCGAGCGCGCCCGCGTCGAGCACGATGATGCTCCGCCGCAGCCGTTCCAGACGTGGGTGCCAGAAGAACGTCACGACGCCCGCGAGCACCGCGACGGCGACGAGCCGCCAGTCCGAGATCCCGACCGGGGGGATCGCGCCGATCAGGACGTCGCGCAGCAGACCGCCGCCGAGGCCGGCGACCCAGGCGAGGACCAGGACGCCCACGAGGTCGAACCGCTTGCGCACGGCGGCGAGCCCGCCCGAGAGCGCCGCGAAGAAGACGCCGCCGAGCTCGAGGGCGTCGCCGGGCACGAGGTCGAGGATCACACCCGGCATCATCCCAGCCGCCCGCACCCGGGGCGCGGACGAGCGCGCGCCGAGTCCGCGGCACACCGCGCGTGCTGCGCGGCTCGCGGGTGGGACGATGGCACCCTCGAGGGAGCGGTGACGCGGTCGTCGCGGTCCGCCGGCCCGGGAGACGGGGTCGCGGCACGGCACCGGCGACCGGGGCGGCATCGGGCGACCGGGCGGCTCCGGGAGCGGCACCGCGAGCGCCACCGGGCGCGGCGACACGGGAGGGTCCATGGACGAGCTGGAGCTGGTGAGACTGCACGAGGACGGGGAGCACCTCGTCCTGCGCGCGCGGGGCGGCGCGGAGTTCACGCTGCCGATCACCGAGGCGCTGCGCGCGGCCGTGCGCCGCGACCGCCCGCACCTGGAGCACCTGCGCGCGGAGGGCGAGCGCAACCTCGCCCCGCGCGAGATCCAGGCCCGGTTGCGCGCCGGGGAGTCCGTGGAGGCGGTCGCCGAGGCCGCGGGCCTCGGGGTGGAGCACGTGCGCCGCTTCGCGGGCCCGGTCGTCGCCGAGCAGGAGTACGTCGTCGACCGGGTCCGCGCGTCCCGCCAGGGGCACGAGGAGGACTCGCCGACGGTCGGGGAGCTCGTCGCGCAGCGACTCGCCGCGCGCGACGTCGAGCCCGACGCCGTGGAGTGGAGCGCCGCTCGCCAGCCCGGGGCGTCGTGGGTCGTGACCGCGGCGTTCGAGGTCGGGACGGGCAGCCGGACGGCCCGCTGGGAGTACGACGCGGCGACGCGCGCGCTCCAGGCGCTCGACGACGAGGCCCGCTGGCTCTCGGGCACCGACGCCCCGCGCGACCCGACGCCCGGCGCCGTCGCGGTGTTCGACGTCGACGCGACGGGGCGCGGCCGGGGGCTCCGTGCCGCTCCCCCGACCCCGCCCGACGACGGGACGGCCGAGCTCCTCGACGACCTGAGCCAGCGCCGGGGCGTGCGCCCCCGCAAGGCCCCGGCCGGCCCCGTCGAGGTCGAGGGTCAGGAGCCGTTCGAGGGGTTCGGGCCGCAGGTGGGGGCCCGGCACGACGAGGACGCGTCGCAGGACGCTCCGGACGACACGGCCGCACCCGCGGGGGCGACCGTGGTCCACCTCCCGACCGTCCGTCCGCTCGACGCGGTGCGCCTCCCGGACCCGGTGCCCGACGACGCCCCGGACGACCCCTCCTCGGGCCCGCAGGACGGCGCGGGCGGCCCTCCTCCGCGCGAGGAGCGCTCGGGCGGCACGGTCTCGGTGGACGCGGACGAGCCGCAGCGCGCGGCGCGGCCCCAGACCGCGCGCGAGCCCCGCAAGGGCAAGAACCGCTCGCGCGCGACGGTCCCGAGCTGGGACGAGATCGTGTTCGGGGCGCGCCCCGAGTAGGCGCAGCGCGCCGGCCGAGGGCACCGTCGCCGGGCGCCTGCTCAGTGCGGCAGGTCGAACGGCAGCCCGTCGGCCGCGGCCTGGCGGCGCGCGACGGCCGTGGTCATGCGGCGCATGTGGTGCCGACGGCACAGCACCTCGTAGCCGATCTCCCCCGAGCCCGCCCCGACGTCCCCGACGACGACCTGGTCGCCCTCGATGACCATGCTCCCGTCGACCGTGCGGGCGTTGTGCGTCGCGCGTCGGCCGCACCAGCACAGCGACTCGACCTGCAGCACCTCGACCCGGTCGGCGAGCTCGATGAGCCGGGCCGAGCCGGGGAAGAGCCGCGTACGGAAGTCGGCCGTGATGCCGAACGCGAAGACGTCGATCTCCGTCTCGTCGACGAGCCGCGCGAGCTGCTCCACCTGCGCCGGAGAGTAGAACTGCGCCTCGTCGCAGACCAGGTAGTCCACCGGGTCCAGCTCGGCCGTGACGAGCGACCAGAAGTCCGTGTCGTCGCGCACCTCGCGCGCGACGACCTCGAGCCCGAGCCGCGACGAGAGCCGGTCGGAGCCGGCCCGGTCGTTGCGGGAGAAGATGAGCCCCCGGCGGCCGCGCGCGGCGTGGTTGTGGTCGAGCTGCAGGGCGAGGGTGGACTTGCCGCAGTCCATGGTCCCGGAGAAGAAGACGAGCTCGGCCATCGGGCGTTCCTTCGCGAGGTCGGTGCGGGTCGGTGCGGGTCGGTCGGTGCGGTCGCGGGCGGCCGCGTCGTGGCGTGGCGCGGGGCGTCGCCGGGGTCAGGTCCCCGCGACGAGCAGCGGGACGCGCATCTCGCGCTCGGTGAGCGAGCCGTGCACGCCGACGAGCGCGAGCGACGCAGGCGTCTGGGTGCGCGAGTCGACCACCGTGGCGCGGCCGCGCAGCGCGACGATCACGTCGCCCGCCGCCGCGACCGCCTCCGGCCGCGGGTCGGGCCCGAGGAGACCCAGGGCGAGCACCTCCTCGCGCTCGAGGACGAGCGCGTCGTCGCCCAGGACGTCGCGCCAGCGCGCCGCGACGGCGGTCGTCTCCCCCGGCTCCGTGTAGACGTGCACCGCGCGCGGCTCGCCGCCGACGAGCGCGACGCCCCGCGCGAGCACCGGGTCCGTGGCGACGTCGCGACGCAGGGCCGGGTCGACGTCGACCATCCCGTGGTCCGCGGTGACGAGCACGAGGGTGCCGCGCGGGACCGACCGGGCGAGGCGGGCGAGCTCGCGGTCGAGCGCCTCGAGCTCGTCGCCCCACTGCCAGGACGTGCTGCCGTGGTGGTGCCCCGCCTTGTCCACCTCGCCCCAGTACAGATAGACGAGGCCCGGCCGGGACAGGGCCCGCACCGCGGCGTCGACGCGCGCCCCGAGTCCCTCGGCGGCCGCGTACGCCCCTCCCCGCAGGGCGGCGACCGTCATGCCGGACCCGGCGAACCGCGCGGGGCCGGTCGAGGTCACGGCGAGGTCCGCCGCGGCGAGCCGCTCGAGCACGGGCGTCTCGCGCTGGAGCTCCGCGGGCGGCGGGGCGCCGTCCCACGACACCATGTTGGCGAGCCCGCCCGTCGCCGGGTTGCGCTGCGTGTACCCGAGCATGCCGGTGCGGCCGGGTGCCGTGCCGGTGCCGAACGCGCCGATCGCGGCGGCCGTCGTGCTGGGGAAGGTCGAGGTGAGCGCCCGCGCGTCGGGCAGGAGCGAGCGGAGGAACGGCGCGTGCCCGGCGCGCTCCGCGAGGTTGACGTGCCCCAGCCCGTCGACGAGGACGACGCACACCCGCTCGGCGCGCGGCAGGTCGAGCGCCGAGCGCGCTTCCTCGCTCCCGAGTCCCGTGGCGGTCGCGAACCGGACGCCGAGCGCGCCCGCCGCCCCGGGGAGCACGGCGGCGAGGCCGCCGAGCCCGAGGTCGGGCGCGAGCAGGCCCGCGGGGAGCGCGGGGGTGGCAGGGGCCTCGTCCGTGCGTGCCTCGCTCACCGGGCGCTGTGCCTCGCGGTGGCGCGCGAGAGGGCGCGCGCGAAGTCGACCGCGGCGCGCACGGCGTCACGACCCTCCGCCTCGGCGCTCACGCGGACGACGACGTCGTCCGGCGTGATCTGCCCCGTGAGCCCGTGGTCGGCGTCGCAGCTCGGGTCCGCGCACCCTGCGGGCTCGAGGTCGACGCGCGAGACCGCGCCCCAGCCGAGGGCGAGCGTCACCTCGAGCGGGGCGGCGCCCGCGCGGTGCTCGTGCGGCTCGGCCACGACGTGCGTGAGCGACACGGACCGCACCTCGGCCAGCGGCACCGACTCGGTCGTGGCGGCGGCGGACGCGGACGGGTTCTCGCTGTCGGCCGGGTGGTCGTCGACGTGCGCCGTGACGAGCCGCGTGGGGGTCAGGACGAGCACGGTGAGGTGCCGGCGCACCTCGGACGCGTCGAACGTCGTCTCCGGGAGCACGAGGTGCGAGACGATCTCCTCCCCCGCGACCGCGAGGTCGAGGACGTCCGCGACGAGCTCCGGGTAGTAGCCGGCGCGGTGGAGCTGGGTCGTCAGGTCGGTCCAGGGGTTCGAGGTTGCTGAGGGCACCCGCGCATTCTCCCATCCGGCGAGCGGCCGCGGCCACCCGCTCGTACCGCCTGTGGACGGACGACCGGACGTCAGCCCGGCAGCGCGCGGCGCAGCGCGTCGGCGCGCTGGGCGTCCGCGAGCGTGACGCGCGCGCTGAGCACCGCGGCCTCGTGCTCGGACACGACGACGGGGTAGAGCTCGAGGCTGCGCACCTCCGGCAGGTCGTCTGCGAGCACGGACACCCGCGCCAGGACGTCCTCGAGCGCGGCCGTGGCCACGACGTGCGTGCCCATGTACCCGAAGAGCCGCGGCGCCGCCCGCACCGAGCGCACCATGGCCGCGACGTCCACGTCGGTCAGCGGCGGCACCCCGTACGCGACGTCGCCCAGAAGGTCGACCGCGTCACCCGCGAGGCCGAACGACACGACCGGCCCGAAGAGCTGGTCCTCCGTCGAGCGCACCACGCACGCGACGCCCGCGTCGGCCATCGCCTGCACCTCGAACGGCTGGTCGGCGGCTCCGGGCAGCACGGCCGCGAGCGCCTCGCGCATCTGCGCGACGTCGGACCGCAGCTCCGCCTCGTCCGCGATGTCGAGGCGCACGCCGCCGAGGTCCGCGCGGTGGCGCAGCCCGGCCGCCGTGCTCTTGAGCGCGACGGGCCAGCCGATCTCGCGCGCGGCCGCGACGGCCTCGTCGGCGGTCCGGACGCGGCGGGCGGGCCACACGCGGACGCCGTAGCACCCGAGCAGCTCGGCGGTCGTCGCGGGGTCGAGGTCGATGGCGTCCCGGCCCGCCAGGGCGCTCTCGACGAGGGCGCGGGCGCGGCTCGCGTCGACGCCCGCGGGGCGCACCGGCGTCCCGTGGTCCGCCTCGCGCCAGCGGGCGTAGCGCACGACGGCCCCGAGCGCGGCGACCGCGTCCTCGGGCGTGGAGTAGGCCGGGACCCGCAGCAGGACGTCGGACGCACCGCCCGACGCGTCGGGCGCCGGGGCCGCGAGCTCGTCGGTGAGGCCGTGGAGCCCGAGCATGCTCGCGACCGTCGTGCGGCCCGTGCGCGCCGCCGCGCGCGCGACGGCCCGGGAGAGGTCCTCGCGGCGCGGGTGCACCACGGGGACCTGGACCACCACGACGACGTCGCACGCGTCGGGCGCGTAGAGCGCGTCGACCGTGGCGGCGAGCTCGTCCGACGACGCGTCCTCGGGCAGGAAGTCCGACCGTGCGACGACGAGACCCGCCGACGACGACGCCTCCGCGACGAGCGCGGCGAGCGACGCCGAGCTGGCGAGGATGCCGACGCGGCGCCCTCCCGGGAGCGGCTGGTGCGCGAGGAGCTGGGCGATGTCGATCATGTGGTGCGTGTTCTCGGCCCGGATCACGCCCGACTGGCGCAGCATCTCCTCGAGCGTGCGGCGGGGCGCCCGCGTCGAGCGCACGGCATGGCCCGGCGGCACGACCTGGCCGGAGCGTCCGGCCGTGACGACCACGACGGGCTTGACCGACGCGAGGCGGCGCGCGATGCGCGAGAACTTGCGCGGGTTGCCGATCGACTCGAGGTACAGGCAGACCACCTGCGTCGCGGCGTCGTCCTGCCAGTACTGCATGAGGTCGTTGCCCGACACGTCGGCCCGGTGCCCCGCGGACAGGAACGACGACACGCCCAGCCCGCGTCGCGCCGTGGTCGCGAGCAGCGTGACGCCCATGGGCGCCGACTGGCTGAACAGGCCCACGACGCCGGGCAGCGGCAGGTCCTCGGCGAGCGTCGCCGCGAGCGCGGGCCGCTCGCGGGTCTCGCCCGTGCGCAGCAGGCCGTAGCTCGCGGGCCCGACGACGCGGAGCCCCGCCGTGTGCGCGACGCGCAGGAGCTCGCGCTGGAGCGCGAGCCCGTCCGGCCCGGTCTCGGCGAACCCGGCGGACAGCACGACGACGCCGCGCACCTCGTGGCGCGCGAGCTGGCGGACCGCCTCGATCGCGTCCGAGGGCGGCAGCGCCACGACCGCGAGGTCCACGGGGCCCGGGACGTCGGCGAGGGTCGCGTGCGTGCGGGGCGCCGCCCCGCCGTCGGGCCCGCCCACGCCGGCACCCACCACGTGGACGGTCACGTCGGGGCTGCGCACGAGCGCGGCCAGGGCGCGGTGCGCGAGGACGCGGTCGAGGGGCGCGCCGTCGGGGTCCTGGCCGTCGTCGACCGGCGCGCCCGGACCCACGAGCACGACGCTCGTCGCACCGAGCAGCCCCTGCATGCTGCGCGCCTCCGCGCGGTGCTCGCGGTCCGCCATGACGGCCCGCGACCGTTCCGTGGGGTCGAGGTCGACGCTCACCTGGACGAACCCGTCGTCCATCTGCTGGCGCACGTCGTACCCGGCCTCGCGGAAGACGGCGAGCATCTTGCCGTTCTGCGGCAGCACCTCGGCGGTGAAGCGCCGCACGCCGCGCTCGCGCGCCGCCGCGGCGACGTGCTCGAGCAGCACGGACCCCAGCCCTCGGCCCTGCGCCGAGTCGGCGATGTTGAAGGCGACCTCGGCCTCGCTCGCGCCCGTGCGGTCGAAGCGCGCGACGCCGATGATGTCCTCGCCGACGTCGCCGGCCCTCTCCTCGCCGGCCGGTTCCGCGGGTCCGGCCGCCTCGTCGCGCGGACGGACCGCGACGAGCGCGACGCGGTCGACGTGGTCGACCCGCGTGAACCGCTCCAGGTCGCGCTCCGAGAGCCGTTCCATGGGGGCGAAGAAGCGCAGGTACGTCGAGCGCTCGGACTGGCCCACGTGGAATCGCTGGAGCGCGTCGGCGTCCTCGGGGCGGATGGGGCGCACGTGCGTCGTCGTCCCGTCGCGCAGGACGACGTCCGCCTCCCACTCCACCGGGTACCGGTCCGGGCCCCGCCCGGCTGCGCCGCCGTCGCTCACGCCCCCAGGCTATGCGGTGGGCGGCGCGGTGCGCCTGCGCCACCCCGGCCCGACCAGGGAGGACAATGGTCCCTCGACAGGCGACGCGACGCGGCGTGTCGGACGGTTGGCGTACCCTCGCGTGCGGCGCGCGACCGCAGCACGTCACCACCGGCGCACGCCGGCACAGATCCCGCGCCCTCGCGGCGCACCGAACGGCAGGAGCCCGCAGGCACATGGCGCGCAAATCCTCGACCCCCTCGCTCGACCCGGCCGAGGTGAACGAGAAGATCGTCGACGTCGACGTCCAGGCGGAGATGGAGACGTCGTTCCTCGAGTACGCCTACTCCGTCATCTACTCCCGCGCCCTGCCCGACGCGCGCGACGGCCTCAAGCCCGTCCAGCGCCGCATCCTCTACATGATGGCCGACATGGGCCTGCGCCCCGACCGCGCGCACGTGAAGTCGGCGCGCGTCGTCGGCGAGGTCATGGGCAAGCTGCACCCGCACGGGGACGCCGCGATCTACGACGCGCTCGTGCGCCTCGCGCAGGACTTCTCGCTGCGCCTCCCGCTCGTCGACGGGCACGGCAACTTCGGCACGCTCGACGACGGCCCCGCCGCCTCCCGGTACACCGAGGCGCGCCTCGCTCCCCCGTCGCTCGCGATGACGGCGGGGCTCGACGAGGACGTCGTCGACTTCGTGCCGAACTACGACAACAAGCTCCAGCAGCCCGAGGTGCTCCCGGCGGCGATCCCCAACCTGCTCGTCAACGGGGCGTCGGGCATCGCGGTCGGCATGGCCACCAACATGGCGCCGCACAACCTCGTCGAGGTCGTCGCCGCGGCACGCCACCTCGTCGCGCACCCGGACGCCGACCTCGACGCGCTCATGCGGTTCGTCCCCGGCCCCGACCTGCCGACGGGCGGCAAGATCGTCGGTCTCGACGGCGTCCGCGACGCCTACCGCACGGGCCGCGGCACCTTCCGCACGCGCGCCACCGCCCGCGTGGAGAACCTCACCCCGCGCCGCAAGGGCATCGTCATCACCGAGCTGCCGTACCTCGTCGGCCCGGAGAAGGTGATCGAGAAGATCGCCGAGGGCGTCAAGACGAAGAAGATCCAGGGCATCACCGCCGCGACCGACCTCACGGACCGCGAGCACGGGCTGCGGATCGTCGTCGAGGTGAAGACGGGCTTCAACCCCGAGGCCGTGCTGGAGCAGCTCTACAAGTTCACGCCGCTCGAGGACTCGTTCGGCATGAACAACGTCGCGCTCGTCGACGGGCAGCCGCGCACGCTCGGCCTGCGCGAGATGCTCGACGTCTGGGTGAAGCACCGCATCACGGTCATCGAGCGCCGATCGAGGTACCGGCTGCGCAAGCGGTCCGAGCGGCTCCACCTCGTGGACGGCCTGCTCATCGCCATCGTCGACATCGACGAGGTCATCCAGGTGATCCGCTCGTCCGACGACGCCGCGACGGCCCGCGGGCGCCTGCAGACCGTGTTCGACCTCTCCGAGCCGCAGGCCGAGTACATCCTCGAGCTCCAGCTCCGCCGCCTCACCAAGTTCTCGCGCATCGAGCTCGAGAAGGAGCAGGAGACGCTGCGCCGCGAGATCGAGGAGCTCCAGGAGATCCTCGGGAGCGACGCGAAGCTGCGCGCCGTCGTGTCGGCAGAGATGGCGGACGTCGCCAAGACGTACGGCACCCCGCGCCGCACCATCCTCCTGGAGTCGGCCGGCGCCGCGCCGACCACGACCGCGGCCGTCCCGCTCGAGGTCGCGGACACGCCCTGCTGGGCGCTGTTCTCCGCCACCGGTCTGCTGGCCCGCACGAGCGACGAGACGGAGCCGGCGCGCTCCGGCCCGCGCGCCGCCCACGACGTGCTGCGCGCCGCCGTCCGCACGACGGCGCGCGGTGAGGTCGGGCTCGTCACGAGCCGCGGGCGGATGGTCCGCGTCTCCGTGCTCGACCTGCCCGCGCTGCCGCCCACCGACAGCGCGCCGAGCCTGTCCGGCGGCGTGCCGCTCAGCGAGGTCGTCGCGCTCGCGCCCGGCGAGGAGGCCGTGACGATCGCGTCGCTCGACCCCGACGCTCCCCCGCTCGCCCTCGGCACCGCACAGGGCGTCGTCAAGCGCGTCGCCCCCGGCGACGTGCCGAGCAACCGCGACGACTGGGAGGTCATCGGCCTCAAGGACGGCGACACCGTCGTCGGCGCGGCGCCCGCGACCGACGCGGACGAGGTCGTGTTCGTCAGCACCGACGCGTCGCTGCTGCACTTCGACGCGTCCGCGGTGCGGCCCCAGGGGCGTGCGGCCGGCGGCATGGCCGGCATCCGGCTCGCGGACGGCCACCGGGTCGCGTTCTTCGGCGTCGTGCCGGCCGACGTGCGCGACCTCGGGGTCGTCGTCACCGTCGCCGGGTCGTCGGGCGCCCTCGCGGGCACCCAGACCGGGGCCGGCAAGGTCACGCCGTACGAGCTCTACCCCGGCAAGGGCCGCGGCACCGGCGGCGTCCGGGCGCAGCGGTTCCTCAAGGGCGAGGACGCGCTGATCCTCGCGTGGGTCGGCCAGGGTCCCGCCCGCGCCACAGGCTCCGGCGGCCAGGCCGTCGACCTGCCGGAGGTCGACCAGCGCCGCGACGGGTCCGGCACGCCGCTCGCCTCGCCGGTCACGGCCGTCGGGTAGCTCGCGGACGACGGCCCCCTGGGGGAACGCCCGGGCGCCCCGAGCAGGCGTCGAGGTCGCTCGCCCTTGCGAGTGCCCGCGAGAGGCGCAGGCTCGTGGTGTGGCAGGGAACCAGGGGGGCGCCGTCCGGACGCCTCGCGACGCGGACGGGGCCGCCGGCCCCGTCGACTACCACGCCGTCTTCGCGGTCCTCACGGCGCCCAAGGCCGTGCTCTCCCCGGACCTCACGGTGCTCGACGCCAACGAGTCGCTGCTGCGCACGATCGACGTGCCCGCGAGCGCCGTCGTCGGCCGCCACTACCTCGACGTGTTCCCCGCTCACGGCCCCGACGGCAGCTCCGTCGAACGGGTCGTCCGGTCGCTCGAGAGGGTCGCACGCACGGGCCGCCTCGAGATGATCGGGCCGCACCGGTACGACCTGCGCCGCCCCGACGGCAGGTGGGCCGAGCGGTGGTGGATCACGACCAACCTCCCCGTCCTGGACGCGGGCGGTCGGGTGTCGGCCGTCGTGCACCGCGCCGAGGACGTGACGAGCGTCGTGCTCGCGCGCGGCCCCGCGGCGCCCGACACCGGCCGGGGCGAGGTGAGCGACTGCCCGGACGCGATGTCGCTCGTCGACCGCGCGCTGCTCCTCGGCTCGTCGGTCGACCGCTACGCCGAGGTGATCACGCGCGAGCGGAGCGCGTCGCTCGCGATCCAGGACTCGATCCTCACCCCGCCCCCCGACATTCCGGGGCTGGCGATCGACGTGCGTTACCGGCCGGCGGTCCCCGAGGTGCACGTCGGCGGCGACTGGTACGACGCGTTCGTGCACCCCGACGGCGAGACGACCGTCGTCGTCGGCGACGTGACCGGGCACGACGTCGCCGCCGCGGCCCACATGGGCCACCTGCGCGGCGTCCTCCGCTCCGTCGCCTTCGCGACCGACGCCGGCCCTGCCACCGCGCTCGACGCCGCCGAGCAGACCGCCGAGGGGCTCGGCCTCCAGGCGCTGGCGACGGTCGCCGTCGCGCGCATCGGCGCCCCCGGACCTGCCGGACGGCGCGCGGTCCGCTGGGCGAGCGCCGGGCACCTCCCGCCGGTCGTGCGCCGCGCGGACGGGACCGCGCACCTGCTCACGGCGCGCCCGTCGCCCATGCTCGGCGTCGGGCTGGGCGGCCCGCGCACCGAGCACGAGGCGTCGCTCGACCCGGGCGACACGCTCCTGCTCTACACCGACGGGCTCGTCGAGCGCCGGGACCGGTCGTTGCGCGAGGTGCTCGACGAGCTCCCGGGCCGGGTCGAGGGGCTCGGCGACGTGGCCCCCGAGGAACTGCTGGACGCGCTCCTCGCGGAGCTCGTCCCCCACGGCGCCCAGGACGACGTCGCCCTCGTCATGGTGCACGTCGACGACGGGGAGCCTTCCACCGGGCCCGATGTCTGACCGTCCCCCGGTCGCTGCACCGATCCGGTCGTGGGAGGTACTGCCAGAACCCTGTAGGAGCGGGACTCCCAGGAGTACGCGCACCCGGTGTCGAATGGTGATCGCACCCAGTTCCCCACCGGCAACGGAGAGCTCCTTGAAGGCCACCGTCATCTACGGCGCGCGCGACGTCCGCGTCGAGACCCGCCCCGACCCGACGATCGTCGAGCCGACCGACGCGATCGTGCGCGCGGTGCGCGCGTGCGTGTGCGGGTCCGACCTGCACCCCTACCGTTCCATGCCGCACACCGACCAAGGCGTCCCGATCGGGCACGAGCTCCTCGGCATCGTGGAGGAGACCGGTTCTGCCGTCACGACCGTCCGCGCGGGCGACCTCGTGATCGCGCCGTTCGCGTGGTCGGACAACACGTGCCCCGTGTGCCGCGACGGCTTCCAGACCGCGTGCCCGCACGGCGGGTTCTACGGCAACCCCGGCGACGTGGGTGGCCAGCAGGCCGAGCTCGCGCGCATCCCGCTCGCGGACGGCAGCCTCGTCGCCGTGCCGGACGTCGACGAGACGAGCCCGCTCCTCCCCTCGCTGCTCACCCTCTCGGACGTGTACCTCACCGGCTACCACGCGGCGCACAGGGCACGCGTCTCCGCGCGGACGACCGTCACCGTCATCGGCGACGGCGCCGTCGGGCTGTCCGCCGTGCTCGCCGCACGGCAGATGGGCGCCGAGCGCATCATCCTCATGGGCCGCCACACGTCGCGGACCGACCTGGGGCGCGAGTGGGGCGCGACCGACGTCGTCGCCGAGCGGGGCGCCGAGGGGATCCAGCGGGTCCGTGACCTCACCGGCGGCCTGGGCAGCCACGTCGTGCTGGAGGCCGTCGGGCACATGCCCGCCTACGAGCAGTCCTACGGCGTCGTGCGCGCGGGGGGCGTGATCAGCCGCGTCGGCGTCCCGCAGTACGAGGACGCACCGGTCGGGTTCGGCTCGCTCTTCGGCCGCAACATCACGCTCACCGGCGGGCCCGCACCCGTCCGCGCGTACCTCGAGGACGCGATCCCGCAGGTGCTCCGCGGGGAGATCGACCCCGGCCGGGTGTTCGACAAGACCGTCGCGATCGACGACATCGCCGAGGGTTACGCCGCGATGGACCGCCGCGAGTCCCTCAAGACGCTCGTCGCGTTCTGAACGACGTCCTGACAGGAGGAGAGACATGAGCACCGAGAGGCAGCCGACGACGCCGACCGTGAAGGGACCCGCCTCGTGGTTCACCGGTGACGTCTGGTTCAACTCCTACTACGCGGGCACGGAGCCGTCGCGGGCGCGCCTGAACCTCGTCCGCTTCGCCCCCGGCGCGCACACCGCGTGGCACCGGCACGCCGTCGGGCAGACGCTGCACGTCACCGAGGGGTTCGGCTACGTGCAGTCGCGGGGCGACGAGGTCGTCGAGCTCCGGCCGGGCGACACCGTCTACACGCCCCCGGGCGAGTGGCACTGGCACGGCGCGAGCGGTGACAGCTTCCTGTGCCATCTCGCGCTGTGGGAGGCGCCCGCGCCCGGCGTCGACGAGCCCGAGACGACGTGGGGCGACCTCCTCGCCCCAGAGGAGTACCCGGGCTGACGTGCCCCCGCGCGGGTGGGAGGCCACGGCACTCCCGCCCGCGCGGCCCGCCGTCGTCCCGACGTACCGTGAAAGACGTGGAGGCCATGGACAACCGTTCCGAGGTGCGCGAGTTCCTCATGAGCCGCCGGGCCCGGGTGACCCCCGAGCAGGCCGGCATCGAGACGTTCGGCGGCCGTCGCCGCGTCGCGGGACTACGCCGCGACGAGGTCGCCCGGCTCGCCGGCGTGAGCGTGGACTACTACACGCGGCTCGAGCGCGGAAACCTGCGGGGCGTGTCCGACGTCGTGCTCGAGTCGGTGGCGCGTGCCCTGCTCCTCGACGCGGCCGAGCGCGAGCACCTGCTCGACCTCGCGCGCACCGCCAACCCCGTCGGCGCCCGCCCGCGGCGCGGCCACGGCGACACCCCGGTGCGCCCCGAGCTGCAGTACCTGCTCGACGCGATCACGACGGCGCCCGCGTTCATCCAGAACAACCGCATGGACCTCGTCGCGGCCAACGCGCTCGGGTACGCGATGTACGCGCCGATGACCGCGGGCTCCGCGGGCCCGGCGAACTTCTCGCGGCACATCTTCCTCGACCCCGCGTCGCACGACTTCTACCCCGACTGGGACCGCGCGGCGTGGACGAACGTCACGATCCTGCGCCGCGAGGCCGGCCGCAGCCCGCACGACCGGCGCCTCCAGGCGCTCGTGGGCGAGCTCTCGACGCGGAGCGAGCGGTTCCGCGAGCTGTGGGCGTCCCACGACGTGCGCCGCCACTACGCCGGGCAGAAGACGTTCCGCCACCCCGTCGTCGGGGACCTCGAGCTGCACTACCAGACGCTCGAGCTCCACGGCGACCCCGGGCTCGGCATGACCGTGTACACCGCGACGCCCGGTTCCACGACCGAGGAGTCGCTGCGCCTGCTCGCGTCGTGGGCGGCCACAGAGGCCCCGGCAACCACACCGTCGCGCACCGACTGAGAGGAACCCATGGACCTGGACGACCTGCTGGCCGAGCTCGACGCCGGGCGGACGATCCCCGGCGGCTCGCCGCTGCACGCCGTCATGCACCGCACCAGCCAGGAGGCGCTGCGCATCGCCGGCGAGCTCAACGGCGCGTACCGCTCGCCCGAGCGCGTCCGCGAGCTCCTCGCGGAGCTGACGGGCAGGCCCGTGCACGAGTCCGTGACCCTCTTCCCGCCGTTCACGGCCGACTTCGGCAAGAACATCACCCTCGGCCGGGACGTCTTCCTCAACTCCGGCTGCCGATTCCAGGACCAGGGCGGCATCACCGTCGGGGACGGCTGCCTCATCGGGCACAACGCCGTCCTCACGACGCTCAACCACGACCTCGACCCGGCCCGGCGCGCCGACATGCACCCCGCGCCCGTAATCCTCGGCCGCAACGTGTGGCTCGGCGCCAACGTGACCGTCCTTCCCGGGGTGACGATCGGGGACGACGCCGTCGTCGGGGCCGGCTCCGTCGTCACCCGGGACGTCCCCGCACGCACCGTCGTCGTCGGCACGCCCGCGCGCGTCGTCCGCTCGCTCGACGCCTGAGGTCGGATCAGCGGCAACCGGATCAGCGGGCACCGGCGAGCGTCACGTCGATGCCCACGCGGCGCCGCCCTTCTCCTCGACGGGGGCCGGCGTGGCGCGCTCCCGGCGCAGCACGCCGAGGACGAGGAGCACCTGCCCGACGACGTAGGTGAGCATCACCCAGAAGCCGTGCGCAGGAAGGGCGTACCACGGCGCGAACGCGTTGAGGGCGATGAGCGCGTCGGACACGAGGAACACCGCCCCGCCGACGGCCGCGAGGCGGTCGACGCCCGTCGCCGTCACGGCCATCAGCACGAGGCACGCGCCGTACACGACGACCGGGACGAGCAGCGACCCGGCACCGGGCGCGCACGCGACGACGAGTGCGACGAAGGCGAGCAGGTACGGCGCGAGCGCGAGCGGGCGACGCAGCACCGACCCCGCGCGGAAGGGCCAGAACGCGAGTGCGTACGTCACCTGGGCGCACAGGAAGAACCCGACCATGACGAGGAACGCCGTGTCGCCGTCGGCGAGGTCGGGGGCCGTGTCGCCGAGCCACGAGAAGCCCAGCGCGACGAGCGTGAGCCGGACCAGCCGCGAGCGCCGGCCCGGGCCGTCGCCGTCGCGTCGTCCGCCGTCGCGTCGTCGCGTGGCGAGCCACAGGCAGGCCGCGAGGAGGGGCATGAGGAACCACTGCGACGCGTCGGCGAGCGTCGAGGCGCCCGCGAGCTGCGCGGCGAGGTGGACGAGGGTGAGCAGGGCGAGCGCGCCCCACGCGGCGAGCATGGGTGTCGGGACTCCTTCGGTGGTGCTGCCGGCACCGTTGCCGGGACGAGCGATTGTAGGCCCGGGAGTCCTCACCGCCGGGCGACGTCGTCGGGAGCCCCTGCGACGACCGACTCCATTGCCGCCCGGCAGCGGGCGAGGAGCTCGGCGATGTCGGCGGGAGCGGCGCCGCGGGGATGCTCGGCCGGGAGGATCGTCAGGCGGATCGGCGGCCGGGGACGCCACCACGGCCGGCGGCCGTAGGTGAAGACCATCGGCACGACGGGCACGCCCAGCCGGCAGGCGTACACGAACGCGCCGCGCCGGAACGGCCGCAGCGTCGTGTCGTACATGACCAGCGCGCCCTCGGGGAAGAAGTGGACGCCCTGGCCGGCGTCGACGGTCCGCCGCAGTCGCGCCTCGAACGCGGAGAGCTCTCCCGGCCCGCGGGGCAGCGGGACGGCGAGCAGGTGGCTGACCAGGACGCCCGCCACGGGAAGGTGGAAGTTCGAGGGCTGCGAGACGACGGCGGTGCGCCGGCCGCGGTGCTGTCCGGCGACCCACGGGCCGTCCAGGTAGTGCACGTGGTTGGCGACCGTGACGACCCCGCCGCGCTCGCCGGCGAGGTGCTCGCGCCCCGTGACCCGGAGCCCGTGGACGACGTACCCGTACCACCGCACGACGGCCATCGCGACGTCGAAGAAGACCGCGTCGAAGCGGCTCCAGAGCCGCGGCGCCGCCGACCCGTGACCGCGGTCAGCGCTCATGCGAGCGCCCCGGCGCCCGGTCCTCGGCGTCGTCCCGGTCGACCGGCGCGGGGCCGACCGCGCCGCCTCCCTCGAGAACGGCCTGGCGCAGCATCTCCTCGATCTGCGGGACGCACACGTCGAGCGCGTGCTCCCGGCCGACCGCCGCGTACGCCGCACCCATGCGGGTCCTCTCCTCGTCGTGCTCGATCCAGTAGTCGATCGCGCGCGCGAGGTCTGCGGCGTCCCCGGCGCGGAAGAGGCTGCGCTCGTCGAGCGCGAACTGCCCGGTCGCCGACGCGCGGGAGTCGGAGATCACCGGGACGAGGCCGGTGGCGACCGCTTCGAGGCAGCCGAGGGCCTCGATCTCCGCGTCGGCGGCGTGCACGTACAGGTCGCTCATGGCGAGCACGTCCCGGAGCTCGTCCTGGGCGAGGAAGCCGATCCGCGGCGGGTGCGGCAGGCTCGCGCCCTGCTGGGCGTACCTCTCCGCGAGCGGACCGCGCCCGGCGAGCACGAGCTGGATGCAGTCGGCGTGCCGGGACCGGCCGACGGCGTCGAGGAGCACGTCCTGCCGCTTCTCGCGCGAGAGCCGCCCGGTCATGGTGATGACGAACCGGCCCGTCAGGTCGGCGCTCTTCGGCACCGTGCGCGGGACGAACCCGGGGTCGACGCCGTTGGACACCACGTGCAGGGTCGCCCGGTACCGGTGGTCGCGCAGCTCCCCGGCGATGAACCGGCTGGGGCAGTGGACGTGCCCGAACCGGTCGTAGAACGGGCGGAACACCGCGTACACGAGGTCGTTCAGCGGGGCGACCCGCCCCAGGCCGAGGCTGTAGGTGACGTTCTCCGGCTGCACGTGGAACGCGGCGGTGGACGGGACGCCGAGCGCGTCCGCGAGCCGCTTGGCCCGGGAGCCGAGCCAGAACGGCGACATGACGTGCGCGACGTCGGCCCACCCCAGGGCGTCGCGCAGCACGTCGTCGTCGGGCTGGGCGAGCACCCACCCCTGGCCAGCGATCACCCGGTTGAAGCCCGGGACGCCGAGCGCTTCGAGCCGGTAGTGCACGACGTCGTCCGCCGAGGTCTCGTGGGCGGCATCCCCCGGGCGGACCGCGCCGCGGCAGCACGCGACGCGCACCTCGTGGCCGCGCTCGCGGAGGGCGACCGCGAAGCGGCGGGCCGAGATCGTGGTCCCGTTGGTGGGATCCTCGAACTGGTCGATGACGAGCAGGACGCGCACCCGCGGCTCCCTTGCGACGCGCGGCGCGTGGTCCGCGCCTGCTGACGGGGATGCCGTCAGGCTAGGGGATCACCCGTGGCCAGGGCCGGACCGCCGGGCGCGTGTCGTGCCGCCGTGCCGTGCTCGCGGGGCGACCTTCCGCGCGCGTGCCCGCCGGTCAGGGCGACGGCGCGGACGCCCCGGGCGCGTCGGCGACCAGGACGCGACCGTCGCGCACGTGCGCCGCGAACACCGTCAGCGGCCTGCGGTCCTTGCCCCCGGCGTCGAGCACCTCGCCGGTGTCGACGTCCCACACCTGCTTGAGCATGGGGGTGGTGACGGTGTCGACGTCGCGCTCCTCGCCGTCGTCGCCGGTGACGCGGTGCGTGCCGACGAGGCCGCGCGACATGACGTTGGCGCCCGAGTACGGGTCGCGCTGCTGGACGGCGCGCACGGTGCCGTCGGCGAGCCGGAAGACGGCGACCTGGGTGTCGCCCAGGAGCGCGCCGACCCCCCGCTCGGGGTCGAGGTCGTCCAGCGCGCAGATGTCGACGAACGTGCTCATCGGGCCTCCTCCAGCTCGGCACGGGCCGCGGCGAGCGCGACGTCGCGCGCGGCGCGCGGGTCGGGGTAGGCGTCGGCGTCGCCCTCGGCTGCGGGTCGGACCTGGCCGCGCTCGGGGACGAACGCGAGGTCGCCGTCGATCGCCTCGGGCGCGTTGACGAACGGCGTGAACTTGCGCAGCTTGGCCGGGTCGGCGAGCGTCGCGCCCCACTCGTCCTCGTAGTCGCGCACGTGCTCGGCCATCGCGGCCTCGAGCTGGTCCGCGATCCCGAGCGAGTCCTCGACGACGACGCGCCGCAGCTCCTCCAGCCCGCCCGCGCGCTCCGCGACCCACGGCGCCGTGCGCTGGAGGCGGTCGGCCTCCTGGACGTAGAGCATGAGGAACCGGTCGACGTAGCGGACCAGCGTCTCGTCGTCGAGGTCCTCGGCGAGGAGCTGGGCGTGCGCCGGCTGGGCCCCGCCGTTGCCGCCGACGTAGAGGTTCCAGCCCTTGTGGGTCGCGATGATGCCGACGTCCTTGCCCCGCGCCTCGGCGCACTCGCGCGCGCACCCGGAGACGCCGAGCTTGATCTTGTGCGGCGAGCGGAGCCCGCGGTAGCGCAGCTCGAGCCGGACCGCCATCGCCGACGAGTCCTGCACGCCGAACCGGCACCACGTGCGCCCGACGCACGTCTTCACCGTGCGCAGGGACTTGCCGTACGCGTGCCCGGACTCGAAGCCGACGGCCGTCAGGCGCCGCCAGATCTCCGGGAGCTGGTCGAGCCGCGCGCCGAACATCGCGAGCCGCTGGCCGCCGGTGACGCGCACGTAGAGCCCGAAGTCGTCGGCGACCTTCGCGAACTCCAGGAGCTGGTCGGCGCGCACCTCTCCCCCGGGCATCCGCGGGATCACCGAGTACGTGCCGTTCTTCTGCAGGTTCGCCATGACGTGGTCGTTGGTGTCCTGCAGCGCGGCCTGCTCGCCCTCCAGGACGTGCCCGCGACGCAGCGTCGAGAGGATCGACGCGACCGTCGGGCGGCAGACGGCGCACCCGCGTCCCGTCCCGTGCGCCGCGACGACCTCGGTGAACGTACGCAGGCCCTCCTCGCGGACGAGCCGGTACAGCGTGGCGCGGGACATCGCGAAGTGCTCGCACAGCGCGTCCGAGACCGTGACGCCCGTCCGGGAGAGCTCGGCGTTCAGCAGCTTGGTGAGCGCGGGCACGCACGACCCGCACACCGTGCCGGCCGTCGTGCACTCCTTGACCTGACCGATCGTCCGGCACCCGTGCTCGGTCACGGCCGAGCGGACCGTCCCGGCGTCGACGTTGTTGCACGAGCAGACGACGGCCACGTCGGGCAGCTCGGTGTCGGCCAGGCCCTCGCCGTCGGGCGCGATGACGGCTGCGGGGTCGGCGCCGAGCGGGCGGCCGAGCAGGGGCCGCAGCGCGGGGTAGAGCTCGATGTCGCCGACGAACACGCCGCCGAGCAGCGTCGTCGCGTCGTCCGAGAGCACCAGCTTGCGGTAGCGGCGGTGGATCGGGTCGACGAACGACACCTCCAGCGCGCCCGCGCTCACCGCGTTCACGTCGCCGAACGACGCCGCTTCGACGCCCACGCCCTTGAGCTTGGTGCCGTCGTCGGCGCGGCGGTGCACGCGCTCGCCGCCCAGGAAGCGGTCGACGACGACGTCCGCCATGTCGTTCCCCGGCGCGACCAGGCCCGCGCACACGCCGTCGACCGACGCGCACTCGCCGATCGCCCACACGCCCGGGTCGGAGGTCTGGCACGCCTCGCCGACGACGACTCCGCCGCGCTCGCCGATGGCCAGGCCGGCCTCACGTGCCACGCGGTCACGCGGGCGGATGCCCACGGAGAAGACGACGACGTCGGTCGGCAGGGCGGACCCGTCGGTCAGCTCGACGGACCCCACGGACCCGTCGCCCGCGGGCAGGAACCGGTGGGCGCCCGCGCCCGTGCGCACCGAGACGCCGAGGTCCTCGATCAGCAGGCGCAGCATCTCACCGCCGCCCTGGTCGAGCTGGACGCTCATGAGGCGGTCGGCGAACTCGACGACCGTGGCCTCGGCACCCAGGCGCTGGAGCGCCGCCGCGGCCTCGAGACCCAGCACGCCACCGCCGACGACGACGCCGCGCACCGCCCGGCCCAGCGTCCGCTCGCGCAGGCGCACCCACTCGGCCAGCCGCTCGACGTCGTCCAGCGTGCGGTAGGTGAACAGGCCCGGCAGGTCCGTGCCCTCCGCGCGCGGCGTCCACGCCCACGATCCCGTCGCGAGCACGGCGCGGTCGTAGTGGACCTGGCGGCCCGAACGCGTCGTCACGACGCCCGCCGTGCGGTCGAGCGATGCGACCGCGTCACCCGTGACGAGCGTGACGCGCGGGTCGTCCCACACGGCGCCGTCGAGCGTGAGCGCCTGGGCGTCGCGCGTGTCGAACCACTCCGACAGGTGCACGCGGTCGTACGGCTCGTGCGGCTCGTCGCCGATCACCGTGAGCGACCAGCCGCCCTCGGGGTCGCGCGAGCGCAGGCCCGCGACCAGGCGGTGGGCCGTCATGCCGGCGCCGACCACGACGATCCGGTAACCGTCCAGGGGACCGCCTGCGTCGGGCGCGTCCGCGTCCGACGGGGAGTGAGAGAGGGGGGCCACGGGGAGCACTTTCGAGAGGCGGGGCTGCGTCGAGGTCCCGGTCGGTGTGCGACCGGAACCCTGCTCCCGACCCTAGGGGAGGTGGTCCGACCACATCAGCCGTCTGGGACCAAGGTCCTCACTACCCCCATCGAAGGCCATCACGCGCTGCCCGGTGCGGTCGGGACGGCACGACGCCGCGCCCCCCGGGACGGGGGCGCGGCGTCGGTCGGTGGGCGTGTCCGGCGTCGGCCAGGTGGCCGGACGGCCGGGCGCGACGACGTGCGTCAAGCGTTCGCGAGCTCGCGGTCGTCGTCGGCCACGGGCCGCTGGTCCTCGAAGCGGCGCACGACACGGCTCACGGTCGACCGCGACGCCGAGACCTTCTGGGCGATCTCGCCCTGCTTCATGCCCTGGCGGGCGAGCTCGACGATGCGGCGGTCGCGCTCCGCGGTCGGGTCCTCCTCGCCGACGGGGGCGTCGTCGGCCTCCGTCGCCGGGGCCGACGCGCCGGTCGATCCGCCGACGAGGTCGAAGACCTCGACGCGCCGGGTGTGACCCGTCACGGCCGGGGGCTCCACGACCGGCGCCGAGGTGTCCTCCTCCGGGACGGGCTGGTCCCAGGGGAGCGGCTGGGCGCGCCCGAACAGCTCCTTGACCCGCGCCTCGAGATCGGGGAGCGCCTCGAACGCCGTCTGCGGCACGTAGGGCTTCTCGTCGTCCGCCTCGTCCACCAGCTCGTCGTCCTGCGCGACGGCGGGTGCCTCGACCGGCGCGAAGGCCTCCGGGCTCTCCTGGTCCGACGCGGCGAAGGCCTCGTCCGGGACCGGCTCGGCGGCCGGCGATGCCTCCTCCGCCGCGAGGAGATCGGCGTCGCGCGCGGGCTCCAGCGCAAGGGTCTCCTGGCGGTGCGCCTCGACGAGCCCCTCTGCGGGTGCCACCGTCCGGGCGACCACCACCGCGGGAACCTCCGACGCCGCAGGCGCCTCGGCCGACCCGCGCGCGGTGCCGCGCTTCACGGAGCTCGCCCCGATCAGGTCGAGACGGTTGCCGTGGCGCTCCGCGGCCTCCAGGCGGTCGACCCAGACCTGCATGCGGCGCTCGAAGTCCTCGACCGTGAGCAGCTTGAGCGCCGCGTCGCGCGCGGCGCGCTGCCGCTCGTGCGCGGCCCGGACCTTGCGCAGGTCCGCGGGCGAGCCAGCGCTGTCGGCGCGCGCGTCGCGCCACTGCTCCAGCGCGGAGACGTACCCGTGGACGCGCAGCTCACGACGCCGCTCCTCGAGCGTGTGACCCGTCACCATGTGCCGCTCCCCCACGAGGGCGAGGTGCCACATGAGCGCCGCCACCAGCGGCGGCACGAACCGGAACACCACCATGTACGGGGTGCTCGCTGTCGGGACCGCCACCTCGTGCAGCGCGGCGAACAGACCCGACGTGCCCGAGAGCACCCACGTCAGCGCGAGGAGCACGCCGTACGGGCGGCCCTCCAGCGCCGCGTTGCGCGCCATGAGCGCCACCGCGACGAGGCTGATCTCGAGGAAGCCCGCGAGCCCGTACGCCTCGAGCGGCGACATGTGCGCCACCTCGAGACCGAACAGGACCATGCCGCTGTACGCCAGCGCGGTGGCGATCGTCGCGGCGATGACCACCGCGACCATCGGGAGGTGCCGGCCGCGGTAACGCACCTGCCGCGGGGAACCGCCCGCGCCGGTCTGGTCCTGCTGTGTCACGTCATCCTCCGAAAAGTGGTGTGGGCGCACATATCCCAACACTCAGGACCTTCCTCGTCAACGCACCGGAAGGATCGCAATCGGATCGTGAGCAGCGACGCAGCTGGCGACGGTGAGACGGCGGTGCCGGGTGACGACCTGGCGTGCGTCGAAACGCTCCGTACTGCACGGCGCTCAACTGCGTATACCGTGATTCACCTGCGGTTTCGTCCCCCGCGCGTTGCGCGCTGGGGATCCCCCGGGGAACCGGAGCCACGGCGTACACCATCGCCGAGGCGAGCGGGCCGAGACGATGAGGGGGCTTGTCGTTGTCTCGTGGCGGACAGGAGCTCCCGCCGCCTTCGCGGCTACACGGGCTCATCAGCTCACCGGTCGTCGACGACGAGGCAGAGCGACGCCGCGCGCACCGCTACGCCCTTGCGCTGATGGAGGCAGGCGCGTCAGAGGAGTTCGCACCAGCGTGATCGTCGGGTTCCTCGTGGCGGAGCGGGAGGAGATCGGCGGCGGTGATCTCGGCGAGTCGGTAGGGTCGACGGTGACGATTTGCAGGATGGGCCCGGTCTACTTGAGTAGGGCGTTGCCTCGTTCGGCCACGGACCATGGCCCGGTCAGGAGATTGTTGCGGGCAACCTCGTCGACGTGCGGGTTCGCGGGCAGTCTCAGCAAACGCCAGTTCCCGGCTCCTGTACCTGGACGCCGGCGTTGGCCAGAAACTGGGACCCAAGCGGCGGCTCTGGGAGCACTGGCAGGGCGAAGGTGCGGGCGGTGGTGATGTCGTGCGTCGAGCCTGGAGATACGGGCGAAACCCAGAAGGGGTAGCCGTCGGACCGAACGGGACCTGGATGTTCCAATCGGGGCGGCCGTGATTACAGGAGTACCAGGAACCCGCCCGGACGAGGTTCCGTGCAGCTCCGTCGTCGCGACCAGGCCGCTATCCAGCCTGACGTACGACCAGGTCCTCGGCGCGCGATCGCCAGAACGTGATGCACCTCGGGTGTCCGGTCGGCGACGACGTCGATGGCTTCGCGCAGGCACCGGTAGGTTGTTGTAGCGGAGATCCCCGGGCCAGGAGGCTGACGCGGGCGGTGCCCCTGAACCAGCCAAACACCAGCAGTGCCCGCGCACGGGCGGTCGCGGCACACCACCACGGAATGTCGCGGTGTCGACGGTGCACCATGATGCAACGTGACAAGTCGACCAGGTTGTGAGCAGACATGTCGAGGATGGCCGCGACACATGATCAAGCATGTTCCCATTCGTCCGGTATATGTGTTTGGCGACTTTGCACCGTGGTCCTGGGACCTACTGCAAAGTCGGCTCGGGCGAACCTGCAGGTCAGCGTCTGTCGTCGACCACCTTATCAAATTCTCGTGAGACCGCCCCTCCGATTCCCTTGGAAATCGCCGCAACTGCCCGACAAGCGGAGGACTCCTCGCGCGGGACGGAGCGTTAGTCACTCGCTGGCAATGGTGGAGGTCCCAAGAATGATCTGTTCAGCCAATACTTGCATCACTGCAGTCTCACGAGCCAACTGGTCTCGATGCTTCGCGGGTTCATAACGCCCTCGAGCAGCAGACTTCCGGTGCACGAGCGCATTTCGGACAGCGTAGAGCCTCTGCGCCAGTGCGCCGAAGAACTTCTGGTCATCAACGTCCCGCCGCACCACGCCGCCAGCCTTCACGAACTCTGGCGCTTCAGCGAAGTACAAGTTGAGCGCCTCACCAAGATGGCGACTCAAGGCCGTTTCGAGCTCTGACCGGACAACGTACTTTCGTAGGGTTAGCGCCAAGGCCGCACGTTCGTCGGCGAGCAGGACTTGGTCATCTCGCGCGCGAAAGTTCTTCTTGACAATGGGTATCAGTGTCGCGACATCCTCGGGACGTCGGACCGAAAACCCAGGCTCTGTCATCTTGCCCTGCAATCGTCGGACGATGTCTGCCTCAAGGACTTGGTCGAAGAAGTGCTCGGCAACGTGGTAGAAGGACAAGAACCGCGCGAGCTCGCTCGCTTCAGCGAGACCTTCGATATAATGTCCCACGATTGACTCCACGTAGCGACGCTGGGGAAAACCAAGGTCCTGGTCGCTGGACCGCCTCGGTCGAGCGCTACGGGTTCTGTATGACGAGCTTGCCGAGCCAGCCAGGGCAACAGCGATGCCAGTCTGAAATGCGAACTCGAACGAGACCGCACTTGCCATGGTTTCGAAATGATGCCGAGCGCGTTCACGCTCTGAGACCAAGCGCAAGGAGGAAGTCCTGACGGCAGAAGAGAGGACACTGAGAAGGTCATATGCGTCATCGTCGTCGGCTGCCTCGTCGAGATCTCGCAGCATCCTCATCTCGGCGACGCCGCGCCCCCACCGCATCCTTCGAAAGAGATGGTGGACCGGCAACCGATTCTGTCGACGGTCTTCATCTTCCTTCGTCGCGAGGCAGAGAGCAATTGCCATCGCATCCGTGGGCTTATCCACTTCATACTTCAGATGACCGTCGTCAGAATGACCAACCCATTTGCCACCGCGCCGCAATCGAGAAGGGCCGGTGGTAGGACCACGCTCGTCGAGCACGACCTCGTACGAGAATTCAGTAAAGAGCACGCTCGACTCGAACTGCGACCCCTTGAGCGTTGAAATGGCTTCATCAAAGCGCCGGGCGCTGGCAGCCACTACGTCCCCAGCGCCAACCCTAAACTCGTACTTGCCACCGTCGGACGACAGCCCTAAATACTCGATATGGAGGAACTTGGCCAGCGCACCGGCGATCTGGCCCCCGGAAGTCTCTTGGGACAAGGTGAACCCGTGGGAAGTTGTGATCATGGGTGGACCCTACCCGCAGAGTTCTCAACTGCGACGTGAACCGTCACGGGTTCTCTGCCGGCTCATCGTGATGGAGGCGGGCGAGATGCCGAAGAAGTTCTACCCCGAGGTCGAGGCTCGGGCGGTGCGGATGGTGCGTGAGCACGTGGCGGACAGCGGGTCTGTGACGGTGTCGTCGTCGCGGTCGGCGCCCAGCTCGGGATCTCGCGGGAGTCGTTGCCCCGCTGGGTGACGCATGCCGGCATTGACGACGGTGCCCGACCGGGTGTCACATCGGCGGAGTCGGAGAAGATCCTCCGGCTGCGGGCGGAGAACAAACACCTGGCGGAGGCGAACGCGATTCTGCGTGCGGCCTCGACTCCCGTGTCTGCTGATCATGGGGTTCATCGATCGGATGAGACGCCAGGGCTTCGCGGTCGAGTTGGTCTGCACCGTCCTGTGTAGGAAGGGAGTGCAGGTCGCCGCGCGAACCTACCGGTCCTGGACGGTGGCGCCACACCTGTAGCCAGGAAGGTGTCCGGCGCGGCCGTCGTCGACGCGATCCGCTCGCTGCGCATGGACGCCCAGGGCGGGCGACATCGGAATCGCTCTACGGGCGGCGCAAGACGACCGCGATCCTGCGCTGCCAGAGTCTGGTCGTGGCGTACTGCACGGTGGACCGGTCGATGCGGTTCCTGCAGCAGACCGCGCGAGCAGGGCTGGAATGGGCTGCGACGCGGCCAGGCGCACTGCACGACGATCCGGGCCAAGGACGGGATGCGGGCGGGGGACCTACTCAACCGCGACTTCCTCGCGCCAGCGCCGTCTTGGGTCTGGGTGGCCGATTTCATCTACGTCCGGACCTGAGCACCTCCACCGATATGGCGGCGCCGGGACGTTTGTTCGCGACGACGTAGATCTATGCAATCCGCGCCACACCCGCACGACTTCTAAGGGTCCACAACCACATAGAGGTACCTCTCGGCAACTCGCATCTCGTCTTCGATGCGCTCTGCCAGACCTGCGTCGTCGATGCGGACGCCCAGTTCGACGTTGCCAAACTCGGCGCTCCAGGAGAAGTTCGCACTTGTGACGACGACGAAGCGGTGGTCGACGGAGAGGAACTTCGCGTGGTTGCGGACAGGCTTTCCTTCGAACAACCGCGTCTGGAGAACGACGCCAGGGGCGAGCCACTGGGCGGTCTCGGTCGCGCTCGGCCCAGAGCCGCCGGCGTTCGCCTCGGCGTCGATGTAGGCACGCAGCGACACGCCTGGGTGCCTCGCCGTCTCGTGCAAGGCCTTCCACAGGCCCGATGTCTTCTGGACGTTGAATGTCGAGCACACGACGGACTGTCGGGCGCCCTTGATGAGCGAGACGAGTGACGTCGTGAGTCCGCCTCCCTGTGCGACGTGTCCAGGCATGGTCCAGATGGTGTCGACGGAGCGGGCAGTCGAGTGCGCTCCTTCGATTCCACGGAGCACTGCCGCGACGAGGTCGCCCTCGAACCTCAGCCCGGCAGCGGCGGCGATCTCGTTGACGCGAGCTTTCTTTGCCGGGTCGATCGCACCGACTGCGGTCGTCAGGCTCAGCCCCTCTTCGAGGGCCGAGGCGACGAGCCCCGCCTCGGTCCCCGTCAGCAGCACGCCAAGGTCGCGGCATGCAGCGACGCGCTTCGCTGCGGAGTCAGTGGAAGAAGCCAAGGCCCTGCGCTCCCGGGAGGTCAACGAGGAAGCGCCGGTCGAGGAAACGGTTTGCCCGCTCGCACGACGTCTCCGATGCCATCGCGCATGTGTGGCAGGCCGCGCCGTGGAGGAAGTCCTCGGGCTCCTTGGGTGTCCGGTGCGCGCACACCGGGTCCGAGGAACACCTGAGCGCCCGACGCAGCGCCCGTGACGTGACCCGTTCGAGGTTGGCCGACTCGCTGAGCTGGACCAGGCCGCCGAGCGTCCCGTCGGAGTCCGAGGCGGTCGTGACGATGAGCAGCCCAGCCGCTGCGGGGCGCCCGTCCTCGGGCTTCCACGCGTAGATCCGTTCAGACAACGACGCCGCCGAGTACCCGGAGTACATCGCCATCTCCCGGATCAGCACGTGCGACAGCGTGTGCAACAGCCAGTACCGCGCGGGCCGGAACCGGGTATCGGGGTCGACGTCCTTGGCGGTCTCGGAGAAGCGGGCGTTGAAGTTTCGCTCATGGGCGGTGCGGTGGGCTTCCCACAGGTTGGTCGCCTCGACCTTGGCCTCCCATTCAGCAACCGCCGATTCGTCGAGCTGCAAGTAGATGCCCTCGCCTCGATCTTCAGTAGCGACGGTCCACTGCGGCCGACCGTCACGAGTCAGGCGCACGAGCCGCTTGCCGACGTCGTTGGCTCGCTCCATCTCATCGATCCTCGTGAATCCAAGAACGGCGTTGACCTTGCGCAGCTTGTCAATGGCGAGCACACGAGCCACGTGGTTCGCCTCGAGGTTGTGGTGCACTCCCCCTTCGGGCGGCGACAGCACCAGCCCGCTCTTGTCGTCGGCCCTGTGCTGCTTGCCCAGCGGGTCGCGTAGAAGGTAGTTCCATTCTGGGACGAGCAGGCTGACAGGATCGAAGTTCTTGCGCTGTTCCTCGATCTGCTCCTGCGACGGCGGTGGCGCGAGCAACTCAGACACCGCCGCCGCAAGCTGGTCGTCCGGCAAGTTCGCCAACTGCGACTCCTCGTCCTCGAGGAACTCAAGCCACTTGGCCAGATCGTCCTGCCACTTTTCGACGCGCTTGGGTCCCGCGGTGGCGAGCAGATCTGCTGCGATCGAGGCAGTAGTCTCCACAGCTGACTCGGGCATGACGACGATCGACAGCGTCGCGGGAAACCATAGGTTCGACGCGCCGAGCAGCATCAGCTTGGTCTGGTTGACGCAGCCGCTCTTCTCGAACAGGGCCAGATGCGGGTGTCGGCCCCGGCAGCGCGGCAACTTGGCGGCCCCGACCTCGCCCTGCGCCTCATTCATGGCGCGTCTGCTCCCGCAGGCGGTGCATGAGATCGTCGCGGAGGCCCCCTTGCCGACGGTGCGGTCCTCCATCTTCAGCGGAGGGACGTCAGCTGCGGGGCACTTACCGCCCTGGTGGACCCACCAGTCATAGGGGAACTCGTCGAGGTGTCCGTCGGGGCAAGCGAGCAGATAGCGAGCGGGGACAGTCGGAACTGGCCTTTTCGATGGCTTTCCCCGACGACCAGGGCACTTCTCGTGCTCGAACCTGGCCTCGTCCGGGCGGTAGGGGTTGGTGTTGCGGTACGAGAACTTGGTCAGCGGACCGAGCATGTCGCAGCCAGTGCACCGCATCCACTGGGGAAACACACGTGCAGGGACACCAAGATCGTCGCCTTCCTTGCTCTGCGCTGTCGCTTTGGGCGCCCAAGGGAAGGGTCGCAACTCGGTCACCTGCGGACCGAGGTGGATCTTGACTGCGTCCAGCAGGCGGGGGGCGTGGACGCGCGGCGGTTCACCTTGCCTGCGCTTCCAGATGCTCTCCCAATCGTTGAGGCCAGCGGGCATGACAGTGAACGATGGGAGGTCCATCGTCGAGCCCGGCCCGTAGGTGTACAGCAAGTTGGACGGGCGGGCCGAGCCGACCTTGGCGCGATTCTTCGACGCGGTCATCGACTCAGAGGACTCGAGATCGCCCAGCGGGTCGAGGAGTTCGCCTTCGACGACATCAGTCATCGGTCTCCTCCGCGTCCGTCTGCGGCATCGGAGCCCAGTCCCGCGTCGCGTTCATCACTTCCCAGGACATGAGTTTCTTGGGCGAGACCAGCAAGTTGATCTCGGGCTGGACCTCGCGCATCGAGTTCGCGACGACGAACGGAGGGTGGTCCTGGACGCCAGCGTCGGCGCGCGAACTCTCCGGGGAGAGCAGTAGCGGAGAGAGCTCACCCTCCTTGCCGTTCCGAATCTTCTCGTACACGAGCGTGTGCTGCTTCTGCTGCACGAACGCGCGCCGCTTGGACCAGTTGTCCAACCGGTTGTTCAGCCGCTCCTTGACCGCTAGCGCGGCGGGCTCACCACCGGCGACCTTCGCACGCTCGACGATCTGGGCGATCAAGCCCTCCAACCGGTCCTTGGCGTCGTCGACGTGCCAGGCACTCTGCTCCGGTGAGAGCCCGTTCTCGCGGACGGCGTCCATAACCCGGGCCGCCGACACCAGGACGCCGTCGAGGGACCGCTCGATCGAGGTGTACGAGTACGGAGTGACCGAGAGCGGCTCGACCCGGGAGTAGAACGTCTCGTGGTAGTGCCGGAACTGCTCGAAGTGGGCGAGGTCGCGCGGCCGCGCCCAGTTCCCGAGCGTGACCACGAGACCCGGGCGTGAGGCATCCCGACCGACGCGCGAGGACGCTTGGATGTACTCGGCGGTGTTCTTCGGCTGGCCGACCATGAGCATCAGGCCGAGCCGTGTCACGTCAACCCCGACCTGGAGCATCGAGGTCGCCAGCACGACGTCGAACGGGTTCGTCTCGCGGTACGCGAACCGCTCGTTCACCTCGCGCGCCGCTCGGGCTGCAGCGCTCCACTCCCTGCGCCCTTCGGTCGAGTCCCACGCGAGGTCGAATGCCGCACCCATCTGGTCGAGGGTGCCGGCGATGTCGCTCGAAGCGACGCGGGAGGTCAGCTCGGCCATGTTGATCCCGGCTGGGATCGTGCCGTAGCGCGGGGGGAAGAACTTGCCCGGGCGGCGCTTCTTGACAGCGGTCTGGACGTCGTCGGCGATGTAGCGGGCCATACCGGCCAGCTCACGGGTCGCGTTGAAGTACCCGACCATGGTCAGATACGGGTCGGCGCTGACCGGCTTGCCCGGTGGTGGCGCGACGGTCTGGTCGAGCAGAACCTGCCCAGCAGAGAGCAGGGTCGAGGCGACGACGATCTCCGCCGACGTCAGACGAACGCCGGTCGTGGAGACTCCGATGTAGCGGCGGCCCGGCTTGTCCCGAGTGACTTCAAGTTCCTTGGAGAAGAACGTGTCGGACACGTCGAGCACCTGGGGAGGGAAGATCGTCACCTGCCGCCCGTACAGAGCCCTGATCTGCTCGGACGCGTTGCGCACGGTCGCAGTCGACGCGACGACGAGCGGACGGATCGCGTTGCTGTCCTCGTCGTTCCAGGTGTTCAGGACGTCGATCGCGAGCTCGAACGCGCCGACGGCGGTCCCGAGCGCGCCGGTGATCAGGTGCAGCTCGTCTTGGATGATGAGGTCCGGTGGCCGCAGACGGCCCGCAGGCCGCACCGACGCGCCTGTGGCTCCCGCCTTGGCTGGGTGCTTACCCCCGACGCCCTTGAGGCACTCGCGGTAGTCGTCGTGGACGTACCCGTGCCGCTCGCACCAGCGCCGCACGTACCCGAACAGCGCCGCCGCTTCTCCCTCGCGAGCGAGGCGGGCGAACTTGTCCACGGTTGCAATGACGAACGACGGCACGAGGCGATAGATCTCCTCGTCCACGGTCAGCACCGGCAGCCCTTCGTCGTCACCGGCTGCGCCTTCGGAGAACGGGCAGTCGCCGAAGGCATCGCCGCAGAACACACGGACGCGGCGGGCGTTGTCGTCACCCTTGACGTTCTTCGGCTCGATGGGAGTCCCGCACCACGGGCAGCGCTGGAGCTGCAGGACCGTCAGGCCGTACTTGCGGCCATCGTTCGCCTCGGCAAGCTGCCGAGCCGCCTCGTCGTAGCACTTCGGCGAGACCGCGGTGCCGACCCACAGGCCGATGCGGAACGGCTCGCTCCCCCACGTCGCCTCGTCCTCCCGCCGAGCCAACTCTGCGGCGCACACCAGGGCGGTCGCGCGCTGGAACTGCTGGGCCGTGAGCAGACGCAGAGTGTACCGCATGAGCACGGCAACTCCGGCGCTGCCGTCGATCCGCCCATCCGCCCCATCGATCACGCCTTGACGGCGGCGAGTGGCGAATGTGTACGCCGCGAGGCCGAGATACGCCTCCGTCTTGCCGCCACCGGTCGGGAAGAACAGCAGCTCAGCCTTCGCCGCGCCGGACGAGCGGCGCGGGATCTCGGGCCGCGACAAAGCCTCGATCTGCATGAGCACGAATGCGAGCTGGAACGTACGCCACGAGTGCGCGCGCGGTCCACGCGCGAGTACGTCATCGCGAGCCTGCGCCAAGGACAGCTTGGGGTTGGAGGACCGCAGCTCGGTGACCTGGGAGTGGACGCGTTGGTCGGCCATGACCCGGTTCATGAACCGGAAGCACCGCTGCGCCTCCTCGTCGCTCACGAGGAAGTCGAGCCCTGCCGCGAGCTGTTTCGCCACCACGCCGGCGTCCTTGACTGCCTCGGTCGCCACATCCTGCAAGTGCGCGGGCAATCCGGCGGCCTTCGTCGTCTGCTCAGCGAGCCACTCGGTGTAGCCGGCGACGATCGGCCGCAGCCCTGCTTCGAACTCCTCAGCAGGGGCGGCAGCAAGCACAGTCATGTCCAGCAGCGCACCCTCGATCTCCCGCGCCTGGGTCTGCGGCGTCTCCGAGGTCGGCAGCCACGTCGTTCGCACCTGGGTCGCGCGCCGCTCCCCCTTGGCAACCGTCCAGTCGACCGAGCAGGTGCGACCGATCGCGAACTCCAGGCGGTCGCGGTACTGCAGGTCCAGCCGCGCGAGCTCAGAGTCGGTGTCGAGCCGGTCCTCCAGCATCAGGTCCGTCACCGGCAAGAACACGTCCTTGTCGGGCGCGTTCACGTCGGCCTCGACGTACAGCCGAGTCTGATACAGCCACGCGTCCATCGGGATCTTGCGCGGCGTCTCCTGGTCGTTGCACAACGCCGCCTCGACGATCCGCTTGTCGTCGTAGTCGATCACGTCGATCCGGATGAGGATGTCGCCCTCCACCGGAAAGTCCGCCGTCACACCAGGCCTCAGTGACCCGACCGGCACCGTCACCCGGTGCTCGTGCGGGGTCCGCCGGTACTTGCGCTTCGGACGACCAGATGCGGTGACCTCGTCGACCTGCTCCGACCGATAGGTCCCCCACGACGCGCGCACCACGACGTTCGCCAAACCCTGGGCGACCTGGAACCGCAGTCCCATCGACGCTGGGATCATCAGGCCCCGCCGCAGTGGCACGTCCTCAGCACCCTCGTCATCCGAGCCCGCCGTCTCCTCCTCCCGGCCCCCCACGGGCACGCCCCGCCCAAGGTCGGCTGCCTCGGCGGGTACGACGTCGTCGTCGACCTGGGTGTCCGCGTCCTCCGCGAGCGTGACCCCGCCCTTGCCCGTGAGCTTGGCTGGTGCGATCCGCCCCACCAGATACAGGGCATCCGGCTGGGCATCCAGGAACTCGTCGTCACCGTGGGCCGGGCCGAGGAGTTCGCGCTCCAGGATGTCAGTGAGGTTCTCGCGGTCCGTCCATGACGTGCCGTCAGGCGCAAACGCCAGGTCGTACTCGCGACGGACTGGTGAGTTGTCCGCGGGTGATTGCGTCACTAACTTCACGTTTCCCTTCGGTCAAGTGGGCCACGACGACCAACCCGCCACGTACGAGCGCTCCACCTGGGCAAACGCCACGCTACCGTGCCGGACTGGCGCCGGCCCGGCTCCCGCGGTCGTGTCCAGGTCAGTTCGGTGACCGCGGCCTCCAACGCAGGAGCACGCGATCCTTGTCGAAGTAGCGCCCTACGACGCCACGACGCACGCGCAGGCTCTCGATCTGGGTCAAGAGGATCTCGCGTCGGGCCTCATCGTCCTCGCCCACCGCGTGCCACTGGGCGCGGACCGTTGAGCCTCCCAGCGGCTGGCTTCCACGTTCGACTAGCAGACGGCGAACCAGGTACGGGTCGAACGCCGAGCGGCTCAGTGTCTGGCGACACCTCGGGCAGCACAGCACAGGCTTCTTCTGGTTGGTGCCCCGGCACAGGAAGACATCGCAGTCGTCGCAGACGACGACCCGGGACAGCAGTGGGCTCGTCGACTCCCGCTGTCCCCGCTTGCGGGCCTGAGGCACGTCGCGGGTGTTGAGAATCCGCTGGAGTCCCGCGAACTCTTCGATGGTGATGATCGCGAGCGTCTCGTTGACGACGGGGTCGCCGCGGTCGTCTCGGACGACGGCCAGCGGGTCGACACGGTTGCCGCTCCTTCCCCTCCCGGGGTTGTGAGGTGTCATTCCGGCAAGAACGGGATTGCGAAGCAGACCGTCGACTGTCTGCCGGTTCCATGGGCGGCGCCCACCTGCCCCACTGGTCGTCGATCGAACTGGCATGGGTGCGCCGTCGTCAGTCAACCATCGTGCAATGGCGTTGACGGCGTCACCGCGCATGGCGCGGGCCACGGCCTCGGTCAGCCACACGATCCTTTCGGCGTCCTTGACAAGCACCCGGCCCGGGCCGTCGGGGTTGGGTGCCGAAGCGTACCCGTACGGAACTCCGCCGCCCGGCCAGCGCCCGGCCTTGAGGATCTGTGCCCGCGCGGCACGAACCCGTGAGCGGATGGACTCGGCCTCCATCTCGCCGAAGACGGCGAGCATCACGGCAAACGCCCGCCCTTGGGGGCTCGTCATGTCAATGGGATCCTCAACCGCGACAAGTCCAGCCCCGCGCCGCTGGAGCATCTCGTCGGCGTGCAGGAAGTCCAAGACGCGCCGTGCGAGCCGGTCGACCTTCCAGATTACGACCGCGTCGAAGTAGTCAGCCGTGAGCAAGGCCGCCCAGCCCTTGCGGTCCTCCGGACGGTTGGCAGTGGCAGAGACACCGTCGTCGACAAACGTGCCGACGATCTCCCAGCCTCGCGCCTCGGCATACCTGCGCCCCGCGTCGAGCTGCCGCTGGATCGACACGGACTCTTCCTTGGTGACACTGAGCCGGGCGTACAGCACGCAGCGACGGCCTTCGGTGGTGGTGTTCATGCAGTCATAGTCAACGTGTGCTACCTCGCTTCTGCAGACGAAGGGCACCCTCGGCCTCATCGCGACCAACACTGTCGCGCAAGGCGACACCCGCGAGGTCGGACTCGACGCAATGACCGAAGAGGGGTTCACCATCACGAGGGCCATCCAGTCCCGGCCCTGGCCCGCTGCCAGCGCGAATCTCGAGTACGCCGCCGTCTGGGGCGCACGCGGCTCAATCGCGCGCGACGTCCCGCGGACGGCCGACGACGTTCCGGTGCGGCAAATCAGCACCCTGCTCGAACCCGCCGGGCGGGTTGAGGGACACCCTGCGCGCTTGATTGAGAACTCGGGAATCGCGTTCATCGGGTGCTACGTGCTAGGCATGGGCTTCGTCGTCAAGCCCGAGGAGGCGCAAGAGTGGATTGCCGCGGATCCACGCAACGCCGAGGTCCTCTTCCCATACCTGAACGGCGAAGACCTCAACTCTCGGCCTGACGCGTCCGCTGCGCGATGGGTGGTGGATTTCAACACAAGAACGGAACAAGAGTCCGCTAGCTATGCGATACCCTTTCAACGAGTTCAGGAAAGGGTTCGGTCTGAGCGGAACAGCAAGCCCAAGGCAGTGCGGGAGTCGCCTTGGTGGCAGTTCCTCCGAACCCGACCGGCAATGCGCAGCGCAATCGCTGGACTGTCGGAGGTGCTAGTCATCGCTCGTGTCAGCAAAACAGTCATGCCCCTTCGCGTGAACACGGGCCAGATTCCGAGTGAAGCCTGCGTTGTCTTCGCGACCGAAGATTTCGGCGACCAAGCAGTCTTGTCATCGAGCTTGCACCAAATTTGGGCGATCACATACGGGTCGGGGATGCGTAACGACCCGCGATATACCCCCTCTGACGTCTTCGACACTTTCCCCAGGCCGCGAGCTACTGATGAACTGGTAAAATTGGGGCGCCAGCTCGACGAGGTTCGGCGAGAGATAATGCTGCGACGCAAGCTCGGCCTCACCCGCGTGTACAACATGGTTAATGACGCGACCTTGGCGCCATCGATGGATGAGGATATTGCACTTCTGCGACAAACTCACATCGAACTGGACAGGGTCGTCGTCGGCGCATTTGGCTGGGATGATGTTGACTTGGGCCACGGCTTCCACAGCCATCGCAAGATGGAGCGATGGACCGTCAGCCCTGAAGCGCGGATCGAGCTCCTTGACCGCCTCCTCGAGGAGAACCAGCACCGGTCCATGGTCGCGCGCACGGCATAGGGCTGAGGCCGCAACGCACGGCCTCGACGGCTGTGTAAACGTTCGACGGCGCTACTCGTCGGCGCGTCGCGCGGAAACGGCTGCCCTGGCTGAGTTCTCCTCAAGTAGACGGTCGACGATCTCGACTCTTGCTGCAGGGGAAACCGTCCATCGCTCTGTCTGGCGGTACGTATGGAACCCGTGACCTAGATCAAGATCATCCCACCGGTAGGCTTCGGTTACGGCTTCATCGACCTCGACGTGAATCTCGCGAAGACGATCCACGTCTCCGTCTCCAACGATGGCCGAATCATTGACAAGATTGTACAGTCTGGTCAGGCCCACGCGTCGTCGCAGCATGATTTCGCGCCGCTCCACCTCGAGTATGGTGCCGATCGTCTCCATGCGAAGGGTGGGGTCTGGCCTTGGGAAGGTGAGGAAGACGTCCGACGGGGAGTAACTCAAGTCATTCTTCATCGCACCTGAGTACTTGCGGGCCCACACATAGTGAACGGACGAGGCTAAGGCCGTGAGCAACGACCGGCTTTCCGACGCAAAGACAACCAACTTATGACTTGGCACCGTGCGATTGGGTACGAATATTGGCTGTGCAGTGTTGCTGACCTGTGCGAGGACTAACACCTCGGACAGGCCACCAATCGCGATTCGCATCGCTGGGCGCTTCTCGGCGTACTGCCACCAGCGGTCGGGAAGTGGTCGGCGGAGTGCAAACGCCCCGTCAGGCTTCCGGCGCTGGCGTTCAGGCTTGACGAGCTGGCATACGCGCTCGAAAGGAAGGCGATACTGGGCAGCCCTGGCTTCGGCCCAGTCGTTGAAATCGATTACCCAGCGTGACGCAGAACTGTCAAAGCGAGAGTTGAGGTCTTCGCCGTTCAGGTATGGGAAGAGGACCTCGGCGTTGCGTGGATCCGCGGCAATCCACTCTTGCGCCTCCTCGGGTTCGAGGACAAATCCCTTGCCAAGGACGATGCATCCCTGGAACGCAATGCGTGCGTTCTCCTCGAGACGTTCAGGGTTTACTTCGATGCGGCCTGCGGGCTCGAGCAGAGTGCTCACTCGTCGCACTTGAACGCCGTCTGATATGCGAGGCACGGTGTCAGGGACCCGGACTCGAGTCCCCCACACCACGGCAACTTCGAGGTTGGCCCCTGGGGTCTTCCACGAGTTCGACTGGATCGCCCGAGTGATGGTGAAACCGTCGGCAACCATGGCGTCCAGGCCGACCTCGCGAGTGTCACCCTGGCCGATGGTGTTCGTTGCGATGAGGCCGAGGGAGCCCTTCGTCTGCAGAAGCGAGGTCGCACGCAGGAAGAAGTAGGCGACAAGGTCCGCGCTACCTCTTCTTCCCTGCGCGAGCACGTTGACGAACCAGTCACGCACCTCCGTGCCCATGGCTCCGGTGAGTTTCTGGCCGCCGAGGAACGGCGGGTTCCCGATCACGGCGTCGAAGCCGCCGCGCTCCAGGACATCGGGAACGGCGAGCGCCCAGTGGAGCGGTCTCCAGCGTTCGTAATCGGTCTCGACGGTCGGGGTGAGCCCGCGTTCGATGATGCTGTCGAGGGTTGTCCGGTCACTTCGCCCGCTCGCAGCGAACGCCGTGTCGACAGCGATGCGCAGGTCTTCGTATCGCTCGTTCAGCTTCTTGCCTGGCTTACCGCCTTCCTGGAGACCGGCGGCGATGACGCCGTCGGCGACATCGAGGATCTGGGCGACGAGTTCCTGGTACTCGTTCCACAAACGGCGTTTGGTGTTGGTCGAGCGCGCGGGGTCGTTGTCGTCGACCTCGCTCGCGAGCCGTTGGCGGAGCTTGACAGCCCGCTGGATAACGGTGCGGACGTCGAGCATGTCGATGCCCTGGGCTTCGGACCCCTGACCGAAGAGGGTGCCCTCGGAGTAGTTCCCGACGACAGACTTCTTGACCTGGGTGGGGTCGATATGGAGTGTTTCGAGCTGCTTAATATCGGTGACGCCGAGCAGGGAGTTGCCGTGGAGGACCTTGTCGTCAACGAACGAGAACGGCAGGTTGGGGTCGAGAGAGACGAGCCAGAGGGAGAGCTTGCACATCTCGACGGCCATGCCGTTGATGTCGGCCCCGTAGAGGCACTGGGCGACGACCTGTCGCTTGGCCTTGACCTCCAGCTCGTGCGGGGTCCCGCGCACCCCTTCCGCTTGCCAGGCTTCCAGCACGTGGGCTGCGAGGTACTCGGCCGCGGCGACGAGGAATGCGCCAGACCCGCAGGCGATGTCGGCGATCTTCAGGTCGAGGATCTCGTTGGAGTCGAGGAGCTTCCATTGGCTCTCGTCGGAGGTCTGATGAGGTCCGGGTTGGTAGACGAGCGGTTCGAGCGCGTACCGGACGACCTCTTGGGCGAGCGACTTCGGAGTGTAGTGCGCGCCGGAGTTGGCTCGTGACGGGGTTTCAACGACAGCGAGGCCGCCGGGGCGGATGACGACAGGCCGCTCGCGCAGGTCACGACGGATGATCCCGACGAACGGGCGCAGCCGGTCGATGAGCTGAGGGTTGCGCGTCACGGACAGCATGGCGCGTTCGCCGTCCTCAACCTCGCTGTCGAGGAGCTTCTTGAGCGCAGCGGCAGTCTTAGTGGTAGCGGCGGGCTGGTTGTCCTTGACCCACTTGATAACAGCGTCGGCAAGCTTCTTGGAATCCGCGGCCTTGTCGGCGAGGTCTTCGAGCGTGGTCATCGGAATCTCGGGTTCTTCGCCGTCCTTGCCGACCAGGCCGATGACGATTTCGTCGACATCGGCAGCGGTGTACCCGAGCAGGCCTTCGTAGATGTAGCCGATCTGCTCGACGTCGACATCGCGGAACGACACGCGCCGGTGTTCGCCGCCGATGACGGCTTCCTGGACGGCACGCAAGACTTCGAGCATGACGCGGTCGGAGACGGTGACGGCGAGCGCGCCGCCATCGTCGGTCGCGGTCAAGAACGGAAACCTGGCCGGGTCGAACAGGGATCCGCCGTAGGCGGGCAGGCGCATGTCTTCACTGGTCACGCCCTGGTAGAGAGCCTGAGACGTGGCCAGCAGTCGGTGCCAGGTGTAGTGGGTGCCGTCGAGGGCTTCGGCGCCTTCGTCTCGCTTGCGCTTGTCGAGGGTGTCGAGCAGCCCGGAGACGCCGTAGCCCTCGGTGAACAGAGCTGACTGCGGCATCATTGAGCGTTCCTCGGCGAACAGTAGGAACACCACGCGCATCATCGCCGTGACGGCACCTTCATAGACGAGGCCGCGGTCGGTAGGGAGCGGGTCGGGGCTGCCAGTCTCGCGGACCTCGGCTGCTCTTTCGGAGAACGCTGTGACAAGAAGCTCGACTGCGCGTCGGACCTGGGTGCCCAACGCAACGGTGATGTCCTCGGCTGCGGTGACTGACTCGCGGAACATCGCGTGCAGGCGGTCGGTCTCCTTGCCGCCGGCGAGGCGCATCGGCGAGAGGAGTTCGAGGAACCCGTCGCGGACGTCGGCTTCCTCGATCCAGGTCTGGGAGTCCACAACGCCGGAGGCGGTCATGATGCCGTCCTGCGCCGAGACGATGGCCCACCAGCGGCCGTCGGTGACCACGCCGATATTGCGTCCAGAAGCGCGCAGGATCGCGTCCATGCGGTCGATCGGGCTGGCGGTCCATACCGCGTCGGTCAGTGGGTCGCGCAGCGATGCGACGGGGTCGACCACGAGGACCAGCGCGGCGATCTCGCCGTTGCGCGCGAATGCGCCGGTGGCCTCAACGGTGACGGCCCGGCTCGGGGAAGTTGCTTTGGGCCTGCCGCTGGCGAACGTGCCGTCGTCCCAGCCGAGAAACTCATTCCATCGGGCCGCGTCGCGCAGCACGGCGTCGATCCACTTGTCTCGTGCGCCGCGGTACTGCTCGACGGCGCTGGTATCGACTTGGGGCCTGCCTGTTGACCTGTTCCAGACGTCCCAGGCGCGGTCGAAGTCAGGCTTGGCGTCGCGTAGCGCTGCCTTCTCGTTGTCGCCCAGCTGCGGGATGCCCTGGAGGTAGACGCGCTTGAGCGCCGGGATCGCGACGAACGGGCCTTCCCGGTCGATGAGCTCGAGCCAGTCGCGGTGCTCGCGGGTGCGGCGCGGTTTTCGGGAGATCATGCGAGCACTCCTGCCTGGGCGTCGGCCGGCGTCAGGGCGAACACGACTGCGGCGGCGGACACGAACGGGCGGATGTCGGTGTAGCGGTCCTTGATCGCCTGGACCTCTCGTGCTTCTTCTGCCGCGAGGTTCTCCAGCCGGTTCTCCATCGACCTGATGTCCAGGCGGTACTGGGCCGCCTGGTTGGCGTCGAGGTCGAACAGCATGCCTTCGATCTCTTCTTGCTTGGCGCGCCGATCCGCTAGTGACTGTTGGAGGTTGCCGCGGAAGTTGCCGAAGATCGCCCGGGCGCGGTCGATGTCGGCGTCGCGACGCTTCTCCAGGTCAGCGGTCACCGACTCCTGGTGGCGTGCGGCACGATTGCGCATCTCGGTCTCCAGTCTTGATCGCAGGCGACCGTTGTCGGCGTTCCACTCGTCGGCCAGCCGGGCGCGGATGCGCTTATCGGCGAGCGTGAGGTCAGAATCGTCCAGGGCCTGCTCCAGCAGTGCCTCGGCCTTGGCCTCGGCCAGACGCTGGCCCTTGACCCGCACGCCGGTCACGAAGACTTCCTCGTGGAGGCGCAGGCCGCCGCGACCGACCAGGACGAGGCGAGAGATCGCCGCGACGCAGGACTCCTCCAGACCATCGACCACGACGGCGGTGACGCGGTTGACCGACGACTCGGCGCTGAACAGGGTCGAACGCAGGATGCGCGATGCCTTCTGCATCAGCGTGTGGCCCAGGTGGATGTGCACGACGTCCTCAAACCCGCCGGCAGGGATCGCGTCGTCGAACGTGATAGGCCGGTGGATGCCCGGCCTCAGGCGGGTATCCAGACCCTTGATGGCCGGATCCCACGACCGGGCGAGGCTCGGGACGCGGAACACCTCGACATCGTCGTCTTGCGTGCCTTCCTCGATCAGGGTCGGCTGGTTGGTCAACGTCAACGCGGTGTCCACGACGCGGCGAGCGTTGGCCGGGGTCAGGTGCATGCGCACCTTCTGATCGTCGTAGGTGTTGGCGAGCTGGGTCAGTGCACGGTTGAGGTCCTGGTCGCCGGCGAGGGCCTTGTTGATGATCGCGTTGCCCTCGTCCTTCAGGATCTGGGCGCGCGTGGCGACTTTGACCCGCCCGAAGTGGTTCTGAATGTCGGCGTCGATTACCGGGTTCACCGACCCGAGGTCGTCAGCGACCGTGGCGACCTTCTCGGCGATCCGGCGCATGAACTCCATGTCAGCCCCGTAGGTACCCGAAGTCTTGTCGGGCAGGAACTGGAAGATCGCCGGCGTCTGCGTCTGCCCGTAGCGGTCGATGCGGCCGATGCGCTGCTCCAGGCGCGACGGGTTGAACGGCACGTCGAAGTTGACCAACCGGTGACAGTGGGCCTGCAAGTCGATGCCCTCACCCGCGGCGTCAGTGGCCACAAGGACACGGATCGGCTCGCGGGACGGGTCGGCGTTGAACCGGGCACGGGTCAGCTCGCGCTCCTCGGAGGGAGAGGAACCCTCGATCGTGGCCAGGCGGGTCGGGTCGTAGCCGCGGCTGCGCAGCACCTCGACGATCCAGTGCAGTGTGTCGGCGTACTCGGTAAAGATCACGACACGCTCGTTCGTCCAGTTCTTGCCGTCGGGCTTGCAGATCGCGTTGAGCCACTCGACCAGCGCCTTGAGCCGCGAGTCGGGCTTGGACTGGTAACCCAGGCCCCAGCTGGCCAACTGCTCGATCTCGTCATTCGTGGCGGTCACCAGTGGGTCTGTCGCCTTGGACTGTCGCAGAGCATGGAACTCGGGATGCTCGCTTGCGCCCTCCTCCTCGTCGGACTGGTCCGAGCCGAGGACCTCGGCGTAGTACTCGTCCTCGTCGTACCACTCCTGCGCAGTCCCGGTCGTCGCGTCCCGGTACCCGGCGAGGGTCGAGCCGAACGCGTACGGGGAGGACAGGAACCGCTTCTTCAAGAGCATCGAGACGATGTCGCCGCTTCGCTTCTGACCGTTGGCCCGGGCGCTGGCTTCCAGGATCGAGTCGAGCTTCTCGAACGCCGCCTGCTCGTCCACGCTCGGGGCGAAGGTGATGGTCTTCAGCTCGCGGGCCTTGAAGCCCTTCTCCTTGATGTCACGCTTGAGCCGCCGGACGGTGACTTCCTTCAGCGCGGTCGAGTCAACCGTCGCACCGCGGGAGAAGCGGCGGTTGTCGATCATCTCCAGCAGCGCGGTGAAGGACTCCGAGTGCCCATTGTGCGGGGTCGCCGACAGGAACAGACGGTGCTCGCAGACCCTGGCCATGTCACGCACCGCGATCGTGCGCTGGGAGTCGACCGCGTACCCGCGCGCTCCCCCGACCGCCGTCGGGCTGGACGGGGCGACGTGGTGGGCCTCGTCGACGATGAGGACGTCGAAGGCGTAGGTGCGGGCCGAGTTCGCCTTGCCGACCTCGGAGTACACGTCACGCAGCAGGCGCTGGGCGCGCAGGCCCGGCAGCCACGCCATCGACACGATCACCCGCGGAAAAAGGCGGAACGGGTTCGCATTCAGCCCGTGGCTTCGGCGTACCTCGGCCATCAGGTCCGAGTTCACGATCACGAAGTCCAGGCCGAACTTCTCACGCATCTCGTCCTGCCACTTCAGCGCCAGGCTCGGCGGGCACACGATCACCACCGACCGGGCTCGGTGTCGCAGCAGGAGCTCCTGGACCACCAGGCCGGCCTCGATCGTCTTGCCCAGGCCGACGTCGTCGGCCAGCAGCAGGTTCGTACGCGGCGCCTGCAGGGCACGACGCAACGGTTCAAGCTGATAGGCCTCGACGTTTGCGCCGGAACGGAAAGGAGCCTGGAAGGCGCCCTCGTTCGCAGACGTCACCGCACCCCAGCGCACAGCATCGACGAACGCCGCAAGCCGGTTTGGGTCGTCGAACCCCTCGGAAGTGATCGTCTCGGGCAGGCCCTGGTCCGGGGCGACGGAGTGGCCAACCTCCAGCTCCCAGATGACGTTGAGCTCCTCGCCCATCCGGTCCTCAGCCAGAGACTGGAGGGACACGACATGGTTGAGCTCGGGCGCGCCATCGTCCGCGCTGCTACGCGGAAGGCCCTGCTCGAATACCTCCGCCACCGCCCAGTGGGCGCCTCGCACCTCGACGATGTCGCCAGGCTTCGGCAGGTGCGGAGCAACGTTCGTCAGCGCCGTCATCGGTCAGACTCCATCTGGGTCGTAGGCACGCGCACATGTGCGGCTGGTCCACGTGCCCATAAGCGCACGTCAAGACCCAGATTCTAGCGAAGCGCCAGGCCTACGCTCAGACGTTGAACCCCAGCGCGCGGAGCTGCTCCTTGCCGTCGGCCGTGATCTTCTCCGGACCCCACGGCGGCATCCAGACCCAGTTGACGCGGAAGCCGTCGACGAGGCCCTCGAGCGCCTGCGCGGACTGGTCCTCGATGACGTCGGTCAGCGGGCACGCCGCCGACGTGAGCGTCATGTCGATGACGGCGTGGTTGTTCTGGTCGATCTGGATGCCGTAGACGAGGCCGAGGTCGACGACGTTGATGCCGAGCTCGGGGTCGATGACGTCGCGCATGGCCTCCTCGACGTCGGCGACGTTCGGCGGGCTGGGCGTGACGCCCTCGGCGGGCGCGCCGGTCTCGGTGGTCATCGGTTCTCCTCCGTCGTTCCCCGCGCGGCGAGCGCCGCGTCGGAAGCTGCTGCCGTTGATGCGTCGCCCACGGCGCTCAGGGCGCCCGAGGTGACGAGCGAGTCGCGCAGCGCGGCCCAGCCGAGCAGGGCGCACTTGATACGCGCAGGGTAGCGCGACACGCCCGTGAACACGGTGGCGTCGCCGAGCTCGTCCTCCGCGGCCTCGTCGAGGCCCTTGCCGCGCGAGCCCATGAGCTCGCGGAAGACCTCGCCGAGGTGCTCGGCCTCGGTCACGGGCCGGCCGGACACGAGGTCGGTGAGCACGGACAGGGACGCCTGCGAGATGCTGCAACCCTGCCCCTCCCAGCTCACGCGGTCGATCGTGTCGCCGGCGAGCTCGACGCGCAGCGTCACCTCGTCGCCGCACGTGGGGTTCACCTGGTGCGACTGGCCGCTCGCCGCGCCGTCCGCCACCTCGACCAGGCCCCGGCCGTGCGGGGTCTTGGCGTGGTCGAGGATGACCTGCTGGTACATCTGCTCGATCGAGCTCATCGGGTCCTCTCTCAGTCCACCGAGAAGAACGCCCGGACCCCGGCCAATGCTTCCCGGAACGCGTCGACGTCCTCGCGCGTGGTGTACACCGACGCGGACGCGCGCGCGGTCGCGGCGACTCCGAACCGGCGGTGCAGGGGCTGGGCGCAGTGGTGACCGACGCGCACGGCGATGCCCGCGTCGTCGAGCACCTGGCCGACGTCGTGCGCGTGCACGCCGTCCACGACGAACGACACGACGGCGAGCCGGTCCTCGGGCTCGCGCGGGCCGATGATGCGCACCCCGGGGATCTCCCCGATGCGCAGCAGCTCCGCGGCGAGCTCGTGCTCGTGCGCCGCGACGCCGTCCATGCCGAGCTCGTGCAGGTACTTCGCCGCGGCGCCGAACCCCACGACCTGCGCGACGGGCTGCGTGCCCGCCTCGAACCGCTGCGGGGGCGCCATGTACGACGACTCGGTCATCGTGACGACCTCGATCATCGACCCTCCGGTCGTGACGGGCGGCAGCGCCTCGAGCAGCTCGCGCCGCCCGTACAGCACGCCCGCCCCCGTGGGCCCGAGCATCTTGTGCGCCGAGAACGCGGCGAAGTCGATGCCGAGCGCGGGCAGGTCGACCGGCAGGTGCGGCACGGACTGGCACGCGTCGAGCACGGTGAGCGCGCCGACCTCGCGCGCCCGGGCCACGATCGGCTCGACGGGCGTGACCGCGCCCGTCACGTTCGACACGTGCGCGAACGCGACGATCCGCGTGCGCTCCGTGATGACCGTCGCGGCGTCCTCGACGCGCACGCGCCCGTCGTCGTCCACCTCGAACCAGCGCAGGACGGCGCCCGTGCGGGCCGCGAGCTCCTGCCACGGGACGATGTTCGCGTGGTGCTCGGCCTCGGTGACGACGATCTCGTCGCCGGGCGCGAGCGCGAAGCGGCGGGCCGCCTCTCCCCCGCGGCCGAGCGTCGCGTTCGAGATCCCGTACGCGACGAGGTTGATCGCGGCCGTCGCGCCAGACGTCCAGACGATCTCGCCCGGGCGCGCCCCGACGAACGCCGCGACGTCCGCGCGGGCGTCCTCGAACGCCTCGGTCGCCTCCTCGGCGAGCTGGTGCGCGCCGCGGTGCACGGCCGCGTTGCGCTCCTCGTAGAAGTCGACCTCGGTGTCGAGGACGACCTGCGGCTTCTGCGACGTCGCCGCGGAGTCGAGGTAGACGAGCGGACGACCACCGCGCACGGTGCGCTCGAGCAGCGGGAAGTCGGCCCGCACGGCGGCGAGCTCGACGTCGGTCAGGCGCGCCGGCGGACCGGCGTGCTGTCCTGCGTGCCCTGCGGGGTGCGCGGTGGTCGTCATGGTCGTCTCCTCGAACGTGGTGCGACCGCTCAGGCCGAGGCGGCCGAGGCGGACTCGACGGCGCCGGAGAGGTAGCGGTCGTAGCCCTCCTCCTCCAGGCGGTCGGCCAGCTCCGGGCCACCCTCCTCGGCGACCTTGCCGTCGACGAAGACGTGGACGAAGTCCGGCTTGATGTAGCGCAGGATGCGCGTGTAGTGCGTGATGAGCAGGATGCCTGCGTCGGTCGCGCCGTGGACGCGGTTGACGCCCTCGGAGACGATGCGCAGCGCGTCGACGTCGAGGCCCGAGTCGGTCTCGTCGAGGACGGCGAACTTCGGCTTGAGGAGCTCCATCTGGAGGATCTCGTGGCGCTTCTTCTCGCCACCCGAGAAGCCCTCGTTGACCGAGCGCTCGGCGAAGGAGTCGTCCATGCGCAGGCGCTCCATGGCACCCTTGACGTCCTTGACCCAGTGGCGCAGCGCGGGGGCCTCGCCGTCGATGGCCGTCTTCGCAGTGCGCAGGAAGTTCGACACGGAGACGCCGGGGACCTCGACCGGGTACTGCATGGCGAGGAAGAGGCCCGCGCGGGCGCGCTCGTCGACGCTCATCGCGAGGACGTCCTCGCCGTCGAGCGTCACGGTGCCGCCGGTGACCTGGTACTTGGGGTGGCCGGCGATCGAGTAGGCGAGCGTGGACTTGCCCGAGCCGTTCGGGCCCATGATGGCGTGGACCTCGCCGCTGGCGATCGTCAGGTCGACGCCGCGCAGGATCGGCTTCGGCCCTTCCTTGGTGTCGACGCTGACGTGCAGGTCGCGGATCTCGAGAGTGGACATGTGGTTCTTCTCCAAGAGGTTCTGGTGAGCCGTGGGGCGCGCTCGGCGCGCCAGTTCAGGATCTGGGTCAGGTGGGAGCGACGACGCGGTCGACGTCGACGAGCACCTGCTCGCCGTCGACCGTCACCGGGTACACGGGCACGGGCCGCATCGCGGGCAGCGCGGTCGGCATGCCGGTCCGCACGTCGAACTGCGAGCCGTGCAGCCAGCACTCGACGAAGCAGCCCTCGACCTCGCCGTCCGACAGGGACACCGCCCCGTGGGAGCAGATGTCCGAGATCGCGTGCCAGTCGCCGTCGCCGTCACGGATGACCGCGACCTCGACGACGCGCCCGTCCTCGGCCGGGAGCTCGACGCGGAGCGCCTCCTCCGGGCCGAGGTCGGACGTCGTGCAGGCGGGCTGTGCGGTCACGCCGTCGCCTCGGCGAGCTCGGCGCTCCCGTCGATGATCGACATGGACTTGCTCAGCTCGCGCTCGATCGCCTCGAGCAGGCGCTCCTCGACCGACGCGACGCCGATCTCCTGGATGAGCTCCGCGAAGAAGCCGCGGACGACGAGGCGGCGCGCCTCGACCTCCGGGATGCCGCGGGCCTGCAGGTAGAAGAGCTGCTCGTCGTCGAACCGGCCGGTCGCGGACGCGTGACCCGCGCCCTCGATCTCGCCCGTCTCGATCTCGAGGTTCGGCACCGAGTCCGCGCGCGCGCCGTCCGTGAGGACGAGGTTGCGGTTGAGCTCGTACGTGTCGGTGCCCTCGGCCTCGGCCTGGATCAGCACGTCCCCGACCCACACCGCGTGCGCGCCCTCGCCCTGCAGCGCGCCCTTGTACGTCACGCGCGACTTGCAGCGCGGCACGGCGTGGTCGACGAACAGGCGGTGCTCCTGGTGCTGGTCCGCGTCCGCGAAGTAGAGGCCGACCATCTCGACGTCGCCGCCCTCGGCCGTGAACGTCGCGTCCGGGGTGATGCGCACGACGTCGCCGCCGAGCGTCACGACCACGTGCTTGAGCCGCGCGTCGCGCCCGATGCGGGCACGGTGCGACGACGCGTGCACGGCGCCGTCGGCCCAGTCCTGGACCGAGACGACGGTGAGGTGCGCACCGTCCTCGACCACGATCTCGACCGTCTCGTTGAGCGTCGCGGTCCCGACGTGGTCGAGCACGACGACGGCCTCCGAGTGGCGCTCGGCGCGCACGAGCACGTGGCTCGCGGTCGGCGTGGAGCCGTGGCCCTCGACGCGCACGGACGTGACGTCGGAGGCGACGGCCTCCTTCGGCACGGTGACGACCGTCGACTGCTCGAACGCGTTCCACGACGTCACGGCGGTGCGGTCGCCGGGCTTGCCGGCGGTGCCGAGCCGCTCGTCGTCGCGACCGACGATCGCGACCTCGACCTCGGGGGCCTCGACGACCGTGACGCGCACGTCACCGCCGCCGCTCTGCCCGACGAGCTTGTCGTCGAACAGCGGCGCGAGGCGCGCGACGGGCGAGAAGCGCCACTCCTCCTCGCGCCCGGAGGGCACGGGGATGTCGGCGAGGTCGAACGACGTCAGCCGCTCGGCGCGCGAGCCCTGCGGCACGACGCCGTGGGAGTGCGCCCCGTCGGCCTGCGCGCGCGAGTGGTCGGTGGTCAGGCCGGCCTCTTCGGGAATGGTGGTGGTGGTCATATCAGCCGACGGACCCTTCCATCTGCAGCTCGATGAGGCGGTTGAGCTCGAGCGCGTACTCCATGGGCAGCTCGCGCGCGATGGGCTCGACGAACCCGCGCACGATCATGGCCATCGCCTCGGTCTCCTCCATGCCTCGGGACATGAGGTAGAACAGCTGGTCCTCGCTCACCCGCGAGACCGTCGCCTCGTGCCCCATGGACACGTCGTCCTCGCGGACGTCGACGTACGGGTAGGTGTCGGACCGGGAGATCTGGTCGACGAGCAGCGCGTCGCACAGCACGGTCGAGGCCGAGTGCGAGGCGCCCTCGAGGACCTGGACGAGGCCGCGGTAGGACGTGCGGCCACCGCCGCGCGCCACCGACTTCGACACGATGGACGACGACGTGTGCGGCGCCGCGTGGACCATCTTGGCCCCGGCGTCCTGGTGCTGGCCCTCGCCCGCGAACGCGATCGAGAGCGTCTCGCCGCGCGCGTGCTCGCCGAGCAGGTAGATCGCCGGGTACTTCATGGTGACCTTGGAGCCGATGTTGCCGTCGACCCACTCCATCGTCGCGCCCTCGGCCGCGGTCGCCCGCTTGGTCACGAGGTTGTAGACGTTGTTCGACCAGTTCTGGATGGTCGTGTACCGGACGCGGGCGTTCTTCTTGACGATGATCTCGACGACCGCCGAGTGCAGCGAGTCGGACGAGTAGATCGGCGCGGTGCAACCCTCGACGTAGTGCACGTACGAGCCCTCGTCCGCGATGATCAGCGTCCGCTCGAACTGGCCCATGTTCTCCGTGTTGATGCGGAAGTAGGCCTGCAGCGGGATCTCGACGTGCACGCCCGGCGGCACGTAGACGAACGACCCGCCCGACCACACGGCCGAGTTGAGCGCCGCGAACTTGTTGTCGCCCGACGGGATGACGGTGCCGAAGTACTCCTGGAAGAGCTCCGGGTGCTCGCGCAGCGCGGTGTCCGTGTCGAGGAAGATGACGCCCTGGCGCTCCAGCTCCTCGTTGATCTGGTGGTAGACCACCTCGGACTCGTACTGCGCGGCGACGCCCGCGACGAGGCGCTGCTTCTCCGCCTCGGGGATGCCGAGCTTGTCGTACGTCTCCTTGATGTCCTCCGGCAGGTCGTCCCACGAGGCGGCCTGCTTCTCCGTGGAGCGCACGAAGTACTTGATGTTGTCGAAGTCGATGCCCGTGAGGTCGGAGCCCCAGCTCGGCATGGGCTTCTTGTCGAAGAGGCGCAGGGCCTTGAGCCGCGTCTTGAGCATCCACTCGGGCTCGTTCTTCAGCGCCGAGATGTTGCGCACGACGTCCTCGGACAGGCCGCGCTGCGCGGCCTCGCCGGCGGCGTCGCTGTCGTGCCAGCCGTAGCCGTAGGCACCGATCGAGGCGATGATCTCGTCGTCGGTCTGCTTCTCACCGGTCGGCTGGGCCGTGCCGGTGGCGTCCTGGGTGGGAGCGCTCATGGTCGTCCTTCCACTGTCCGTCGTTGCGGGCGGGGGCAGTCGGTACAAGGGTTCTTGCGGGGGATGTCGTTCGTGGCCTCGGGGCGGCGGCGCGCCCCTCGGGTCAGGTCTCGCCCGACGTCGGGCGGCCGCGCGCCCGGACGGGGACGTTCGTCGTGCACGCGTGCGCGCCCGTCGCGAGCGTCGAGAGCCGCTGCACGTGCGAGCCAAGGAGCCTGGCGAAGACCTGCGCCTCCGCCTCGCAGAGCTGCGGGAACTCCTCCGCGACGTGCTGCACCGGGCAGTGCCCCTGGCAGAGCTGCACCGCGGACGTGCCGGGGACGGGGCGCACGCTCGCCGCGTAGCCGTCGTCCGCGAGCGCCGCCGCGAGCTGGGCGGCCCGGCCCTCGACGTCGTCCGCGTCGAGCCGACCCTCGTAGCGGTCGGCGAGCTCGGCGAGCCGGTCGTGAGCGAACCGCTCGACGGCGTCCGGCCCGGCGACGTCGCGCAGGTACCGCAGCGCCTGGGTCGCGAGGTCGGCGTAGGTGCCGCTGAGCTCGCCCTGTCCGGCCGACGTCGTCACGTACCGTCGCGCGGGACGGCCGCGCATCCCGGTGGGGTGCCCGGCGTCGTGCACGGCGACGAGGTCGTCCTCCTCGAGGAGGGCGAGGTGGCGCCGGACGGCGGCGGGCGTCAGCCCGAGCGTCGCGGCGAGGTCGGCAGCGCTCACGGGACCGGCGCTCGCGACGAGCTCGAGCACGCGCTCGCGCGTGCGGCGGTCGGCGTCGGTGGCCGGGACGGTGCTGGGCGCCTGCCCGACCGCGGGGGTGGCAGCGCGCAGCGCGTCCGGTCGGACGGGTCCTGCGGCCATGCTCACCTCCCGTGGTGCGTCCCGTGGGCGCGCGTGCGCGTGGCGCGGCCTGTAACGGGGTGACAGATCTGGAACCGATATAGACAACATGGTTGTTCCCTAATTGCCCGAACGCAAGCAAGGCGACCCTCAGACCGCCCCGGAGGCGTCGAGATGTGGCGTACGCGACACCCGTGCGGTCCGGGCCGGGCCCGGGTCCTGAGCGGCAGACCCGCCCCCTACAATCGGCCGGGTGCCCGCCCCCGCCGTGCTCGTGCACGACCTCGTCAAGCGCTACGACGGTCGTGCCGTCGTCGACGGCGTGTCCCTCACCGCCGAGCGCGGCGCGATCACCGCGGTGCTCGGCCCCAACGGCGCCGGCAAGACCACGACCGTCGAGTGCTGCGAGGGCCTGCGCTCCCCCGACGCCGGGCGCGTCGAGGTCCTCGGCCTCGACCCCCTGACCGACGCACGCGACCTGCGCCCGCGCGTCGGCGTCATGCTCCAGGACGGCGGGCTCCCGACGGGTGTGCGCGCCCTGGAGATGCTGCGGCACGTCGCCTCCATGTACGCGCGGCCGCGCGACGTGGGCGAGCTCACCGAGCGCCTGGGGCTGGAGAGCTTCGCGCGCACGACCGTGCGACGGCTGTCCGGCGGGCAGCGGCAGCGCCTCGCGCTCGCCGCGGCGATCGTCGGGCGCCCGGAGGTCGTCTTCCTCGACGAGCCGAGCGCGGGCATGGACCCGCAGAGCCGGCACGCCGTGTGGGAGCTCGTGCGCGAGCTGCGCGCGGAGGGCGTCGGCATCGTCCTCACGACGCACCTCATGGACGAGGCGGAGGACCTGGCCGACCGCGTGTACGTCGTCGACCACGGCAAGGTCATCGCCGCGGGCGCGACGCGCGACCTGCTCGAGACCGGGGCCGACGGCGAGGCGGACCGCACCGTGCGCTTCGAGGCCACCCCCGGGCTCGGCCTCGCCGGCCTGAGCGAGGCCCTCGCCGGGGCGGGTCTGCCCGACGGCGCGGGCGCACCCGCCGCGTGGAGCGTCGCCGAGCCGCAGCCCGGCTCGTACACCCTCACCGGGCCCGCCGACCCCGCGACGCTCGTGGCGCTGACGACGTGGCTCGCCGCGCGCGGCGTCCTCGCCTCGCGCGTCACCGTGGGCCGCCGCACGCTCGAGGACGTGTTCCTCGACCTCACGGGACGGCACCTGCGATGAGCGCGACCCCGAAGACCACGTCGGAGACCCAGGACCCGAGCCAGACCCCGAGCACGGAGCTCGCCGCTCCCGCGTGGCGCCGCGTCGTCGCCCAGACGGCGTTCGAGACGCGCATGATCCTGCGCAACGGCGAGCAGCTCCTCGTGACGATCATCCTGCCCGTCATGCTCCTGCTCGGGCTGGTGCTCACGTCGTTCGTCGACCTCGACACGGGCGGCGCGACGCGCGTCGACTTCGTGACGCCCGGCGTCCTCGCGCTCGCCGTGATGTCGACGGCGTTCACGTCGCAGGCCATCGCGACCGCGTTCGACCGCCGCAACGGCGTACTGCGCCTCATGTCCACCACGCCCCTGGGCCGCGGCGGCCTGCTCGCCGGGAAGGTGCTCGGCGTCCTCGCCGTCGAGGTCGTGCAGGTCGTGGTCATCACGGCCGTCGCGCTCGCGCTCGGCTGGCAGCCCGACCCCGCCGGGATCCCCGCGGCCATGCTCGCCGTGCTGCTCGGGACGGCGGCGTTCACGTCGCTCGCGATGCTGCTCGCCGGGACGCTGCGCGCCGAGGGCGTGCTCGCCGTCGCGAACCTCGTGCTCGTGCTGCTCACCGTCGGCGGTGGCGTCCTCGTCCCGGCCGACCAGCTCCCCGGCCCGCTCGAGCACGTCGCGCTCCTGCTGCCGTCCGGGGCGCTGGGCGAGGCGATGCGCGGCGCCCTGCTCGACGGCTCCGTGCCGCCCTTCTCCGTCGTCGTGCTGCTCGGCTGGACCGCCGCGCTCGGCTGGGGCGCGGGCAAGCTCTTCCGCTGGACCTGAGGTCCGGGCGCATCTCACACGCGCTGGGTTCCGGGGCTGCACGGTCGTCCCGATACCGTGGGACCGTGAGCACCCCGCCCCCCGCGCTCGACCCCGCTCCCGCCGACAGCCCCGCAGGCGCCGCCGCCGGTGGCGGCGCCGCACGACCGGACCGGCTCGCGCCGCTGCGCCGCTGGACCCGGCCGGTGCTCGTCGCGAACCTCGTGGCGCAGATCGGCATCATCCTCACGGGCGGCGCCGTGCGGCTCACGGGTTCGGGGCTCGGGTGCTCGACCTGGCCGCAGTGCGAGCCGGGCCAGTTCGCCGCGAAGTTCCACCCCGAGACGACGTACCACCAGTTCGTGGAGTACGGGAACCGCACGCTCACCGGGGTGCTGAGCGTCATCGCGATCGCCGCGCTGGTCCTCGTGTGGACCGACCGGTCCCGCGTCCTGTCCTACCGGCTCCTCGGCGCCGTCCCCCTCCTCGGCGTCGCCGCGCAGGCCGTCATCGGCGGCGTGATCGTCCTGCTCCACCTGCACCCGGGCTGGGTGTCGCTGCACTTCGTCGTCTCGGCCGCGCTCGTCTCCGTCTCGCTGCTCCTCCTCCACCGGTCCGGGGAGGGCGACGGGCCACTCGTCCCGACGGTCGCCTCGCGCTCGCGCACGCTCGCCTGGACCCTGTACGGGCTGACGGCGCTGATCGTCGTCCTCGGCGTCGTCGTCACGGGGGCGGGCCCGCACAGCGGCGACGAGGAGGTCGGGTACCGCCTCGCCGTCGACCCGGCGCTCATGAGCAAGATCCACGCGTGGGCCGTGTGGGTGTTCGTCGCCGTCCTCGTCGCCTACCTCGTGAGCGTCCGTCGCGGCCCCGAGCAGGTGCGCCGTGCGGCCTGGATCCTGCTCGCGATCACGCTGGGCCAGGGACTGATCGGGTACGTCCAGTACTTCACCGGCCTGCCCGCGCTCCTCGTCGGGCTGCACATGCTCGGCTCGGCGCTCCTCGTCGCCGGCTCCACGCGCGTCGTCCTCACGACCCGCACCCGCGCCTGAGCGGACGGTGGCCCGGGCCTGAGCGATCCGGGCCACCGCTGCGTCAGCGCACGTCAGGTGCCGGTCAGCGCCAGAGCGCGGCGACGTGCTCCGCGAGCGCGGTGCCCCGCTCGTACCCGGCCTCGGCCGCGGCCGGCCGGAGCGACAGGTCCATGGCCTGCGGGCCGAACAGGTGGTCGGCCGCGGGGCCCGGGACGATCACCTCGACCTCGCTCCCCCGTGCGCGCAGCTCGTCGACCTGCACGGCGAGCTGCAGGCCCCAGTCCAGCGGCGCACGCGTCCTGCCCCCGAACGGCGACAGCACGAGCACCCGCCGGTGCCCGACCGCCAGGTCCGCGTTCTCGTTGCGGCGGTAGCCGCCGTCGATGTACTGCCGCTCCCCGATCCGGTAGGCGAACCCGCTCGCGCAGTTCGCCGCGACGGCGTCGACGAGGTCGACGCCGCTGTGCCGGTCGAAGACGGCGGGCTCGCCGGTCCGCGCGTCGACCGCCGTGAGCAGCAGCGACCGGCCGGGCCAGGACGGGTCGGGCAGGCGCGCACCGACGGTCGCCCGCCACCGCGACTGGACCGCCTCGTCCGACGCCCCGGGCAGCGCGAGCGCTGCCGCCCCGAGCCTGCGGCGCATGTCGGCCGCGTCCTGGGCACCGGCGATGATCGCGGCCGTCCGCGCCATCTGGTCCGCCGCCTGCCGCGTGCGGTCCCCGCCCGCGTCCGGGCCGACCGGCCCTGCCTGCGGGCGCGTCGGAGCGACCAGCGCGGCGGCGTACAGCTCCGCGGGCGTCGCGCCGGCGAGCTGCGCCGCCGTCGTCGAACCGGCCGACGTCCCGACGGTCAGGTCGGCCGTCGTGGACACGTCCAGCCCGGCGTCGGCCAGACCGGCGACGACGCCGATCAGCCACGCGTTGCCGGTGGACCCGCCGCCCCCGAGCACGAGGGCGCGCTCACCCGTCGTCGGGACCGGATCGGACGGCTGGAGGTCAGGTACCGGGAGGCCTACGGCAGAGGTACCCGGTGCAGAAGAAGGTGTGGTGGTGTTCATGGGAGTCGCCTCTCGCGATGATGCGGCGAGCGCTCCCGACGACGACTACGGCCGTCGCGCGATCGTGGGCAGCGAGGGAGCGCCCGGTACGGACACAGCGTTCACGGGACTCACCTCCTCGGCTCGGTTCACGATCGGCCCCGACGCTAGCACGCCGGCCCGCCCCGACCCACGGCCTTCACGGCCGTCGGGACGACGCTGGCGAGTCGGCTCTCAGCCCCGCGTGGCACGAACCGCACCCGCCGAAGTAGAGCCGTGGTCCGCCGAGGAAGAGCCCAGACCGTGCCCGACGACGGGTCGGTCGCCCCGAAGGTCAGGCCCACCCGCGGGCCAGCACGGCACTGGCGGGCTGATGCCGCGGGCAGTCACCCGGGCGAGGACCGACCAGGGTGAGGTGATGCCGGGCGGGGTGGGTGGTGGTGCCGCGTCGTGGTCGGGCCTGGCGGGAGCCGCGAGGAACGAGCGGCGGATGGTAGACGCGGCACCACCACCCACCCCGCCCACCCAAGGCGACCACACCGCCGTCGGGCACGACCACGGCTCTACCTCGGCAGACCACGGCTCTACCTCGGCGGATCACGGGTCTACCTCGCGTGACAGGGGTGTGACAGCGGGTGGTGCTCCGCTGACAGCGCGGTGCGAGCGCGCTCGTCGAGCGTGGGTGGTGAACCCACCGACCAGGAGGACACATGACCACCCCCGCGATCGAGGCCCACGGCCTCGTGAAGGTCTTCGGCGAGAACCGCGCCGTCGACGGCGTGGACCTCACCGTGCGCACCGGCACCGTCTACGGGGTCCTCGGGCCCAACGGTGCCGGGAAGACCACGACCATCAGCATGCTCGCGACGCTCCTGCGCCCTGACGCGGGCACCGCCCGGGTGTTCGGGCACGACGTCGTCGCGCACCCGCACAAGGTGCGCCAGCTCATCGGCGTGACGGGCCAGTACGCCTCGGTCGACGAGACGCTCAGCGCGACGGAGAACCTCGTGATCTTCGCGCGGCTCCTCGGGCTGTCGCGCACGCAGGCCCGGCGCAAGGCGGTCGAGCTGCTGGAGGCGTTCGGCCTCACGGAGGCGGCGTCCCGCCCGCTGAAGAGCTTCTCGGGCGGCATGCGCCGCCGTCTGGACCTCGCGGCGAGCCTCATCGCGCAGCCGCCGCTCATCTTCCTCGACGAGCCGACGACGGGTCTGGACCCGCGCACGCGGGCCCAGATGTGGTCGACGATCCGCGATCTCGTCGCGAGCGGGTCGACCGTGCTGCTCACGACGCAGTACCTGGACGAGGCGGACCAGCTCGCGGACCGGATCGCGGTGATCGACCGCGGTCGCGTGGTGGCGGAGGGCACCGCGGACGACCTCAAGGACGCCGTCGGCGACCAGTCGCTGCAGCTCGCCCTGGTCCACGCCGCCGACGTGGCGCCCGCGCTCGAGATCGTCGAGCGCGCGCTGGGCCTCGCCGCGACGGTCTCCCCCGAGGCGCGGCGGCTCACCGTGCCCGTCTCCGGGCCGGACGTCGTGACGGACCTCCTCGTGCGCCTGCGCGAGGCCCGCATCGAGGTCGGCTCGCTGAGCATGGACAAGCCGAGCCTCGACGAGGTGTTCCTCACCCTCACGGGGCACGGCGCCGAGCAACCCGATGCGGCCGCCGGCGACGGCGCGCCCGGATCCACGGACGACACCCCGGGCGCGCGCGAGGACCGCGCGGCCGCGACGCGAGAGGCGGCGCTGCGATGACCACCACGACCACGACCCCCGGCCCGACCGGCGCGGCGGTCGCGCCCCGGCCCCGCATCCAGGCCGGTGCCGACCGCGCGCTGTCCGACCGCACGTCGCTGCGCGCCACCGCCGACCACACGCTGACCATGGCGTACCGCGGTCTGCTGAAGATCAAGCGCACGCCCGAGCAGCTCTTCGACGTGACGCTGCAGCCGATCCTCTTCACGCTGATGTTCACGTACATCTTCGGCGGGGCGATCGCGGGCGACGTCACGAGCTACCTGCCGATCATCATCCCGGGCATCCTCGTGCAGACGGTCATCACCACGTCGGTCGTCACGGGCACGCAGCTGCGCGAGGACATGGACAAGGGCGTGTTCGACCGCTTCCGGTCGCTGCCCATCGCGCGCATCGCGCCCCTGTCGGGTGCGCTCCTCGCGGACACGGTCCGCTACCTCATCGCGACCACCCTCACGTTCGCGATGGGCTACCTCATGGGCTACCGGCCGGGCGGCGGGCTCGGTGCGGTCGTGCTCGCGGGGCTGCTGGTCATCGTGTGCTCGTGGGCCGTGAGCTGGATCTTCGCGTTCTTCGGCGTCGTCGCGCGGACGGCGTCGAGCGTGCAGGGCATCTCGATGATCGTGCTCTTCCCGCTGACGTTCCTCTCGAACGCGTTCGTCCAGCCGGAGACGATGCCGGGCTGGCTCCAGGGCTTCGTCAACGTCAACCCGGTGTCGCACCTCGTCACCGCGGTCCGGGAGCTGGCGAACACCGGGACGCTCGGCTCCGACGCTGCGATCTCGCTCGTCGGTGCGGCGGTCATCGTCGCGGTCTTCGCGCCGTTCACCGTGCGTGCGTACATGCGCAAGGCCTGACCGGACGACCCGCCGTGGCTCTCGGCGCCTCAGGGTCGCACGGCGGAGGCCGCGTCCTCAGCACGGGGTCGGCACCAATCGGTGCCGGCCCCGTCGCCGTCCGTCAGGCGTCGTGCGAGCCGTCCTGGCCGGCGTCGCCCTCGGCCTCGTCGAGGAGCGCGAACCCCCGGCGTGAGAGGTCACCCCGCTCCAGGTCGCGGACCTCGGCCCGTGCGCGCTCCGCGACCGCGGCACCGGCGACGTCGGTCACCCGCGCCCAGGCGTTCTCGTGCCGCAGCGACGGTTGGTCCTGGCGCGAGCCCATCCGTTCGGCGAGCGCGACGAGGAGGGCCCCGCGTGCCGCGCCCGCGTCCGGCGTGCCCTCCGCATCGGGTACGGAGGCGACGCCGAGCGCGAGGAACGACGTCCCGACGACCGGGTAGTCCACGAAGTGCGGCCGCGCCCGGTGCATCCCGAGCACGAGCGACCGGAGCTCGTGGGCGACGGTCGGGACCAGCGCGGACCTGGCCGCCGCGAGGCGCACGAGCCACGACGAGACGAGCAGGACGTACCAGGGCGACCAGCGCGCCTCGTCGTCGAACGAGGCGGCGGCCTCGCCGTAGAGCGCGAGGGCCGCGTCGTCGTCACCGTGCATCGCCGCGACCTCCGCCCGGCCCATGGCGACGACGGACCGCGTGTCGGGCGGGACGTCCGTGCCGCCCACCGTGCCGTCGAGCGCCGCGAGCATCCGCTCGGCGCGCTCCGTCTCGCCGAGCGTCACCGCGGCCGACATCTCCACCCAGTCGAGCTGCTGCAACGTCGCCGTCGCGCCCAGCGCGCGCAGGTGGTCGCGCGCCGCCTCGGCCCAGCGTCCGACGTCCTCCGCGTCGCCCGCCTCGCTCGCGCACGAGGCGAGGAACATCGCCGTCGTCGCGCGCGCCGCGACGTCGCCCCGGGCGACCGCGCGCTCGTGCGCGAGCGCGCCCCACGAGCGCGCCTCGGCGAGGCGCCCCTCGTTCTCCGCCATCTGGGCCGTCGTGAACTCGGCCAGCATCGCGACGAACGCGTCGTCGTCCGCCCGCAGGCTCGCGAGCGTCGCCTCCATCTCCTCGGTGCTGCGCACCGTCAGGAGCCGCGCGAACGCCCGGGTGCGTCGCCCGACGTCGGGCCAGCGCAGGAGGCGGCGCAGCCTCCCCAGCGCCCGGGCGGTGAGCTCGGGGCGCGCGAACGCCCCGGCGCCGGCGACCGCGGCGAGCGCGAGCGCCGCGGGCTGGACGTCCTCGGGCGGGACGGCCCAGCCCACGACGGAGTCGAGCACGACCTCCACGAGCCCGGCGGCCTGGTCCTCGATGCCGAGGAGGAGCCAGGACCCCATGAGCGCCGCGAACACCCGCACGACGACGTCGGGTCGCCCGTCCTGGACGGCCTCGCGGAGCGCGAAGAGGAGGTTCTCCTGCTCGCGCCGCAGGTCGGTCGCGGCGGCGGCCTGGTCGCCCCCGACGAGCGCGTCCGCGCAGCGGTCCGCGAGCGCGGCGGCCCAGCGCTGCACGGCCTCGCGCGCCGTGGCCGTGGTGCCCGCGTCCTGGAGCCGCAGGGCGCCGAACTCCCGCACGGTCTCGAGCATCCGGTAGCGCACTACCCCGTCGTCCTCGGTGACCCGCAGGAGGGACTGGGCGACGAGCCCGTCGAGCGCGTCCAGGATCCCCCACGCCGGCGCGCCGAGCACCGCTCCCGAGGACGGGCCACCGGCCACGGCCTGCGCCGCCTCGGCCGAGAACCCGTCGGGGAACACGGCCGCACGGCACAGCAGGTCCTGCTCGGTCTCCGCGAGCAGGTTCCAGCTCCACTCGATCACGGCCTCGAGCGTGCGGTGCCGGTCGGGGGCGAGCCGGTCGCCGGAACGCAGCAGCGCGAAACGCTCGTCGAGGTGCCGCTCGACGTCCTCGACGCTCATGGTGCGCACGCGGGCCGCGGCGAGCTCGATCGCGAGCGGGAGACCGTCGAGCCGGTCGCACAACCGGGCGACGACGTCAGGGGGCAGGCTCGCGCCGGGCCGGACGGCGCGCGCACGCTCGACGAAGAGACGCACGGCAGGCCCGGCCCCACCGTCCGCTCCCAGGGCGTCGAGGGGGTACACGTGCTCGGCCGGGAGCCGCAGGGGCGACCGGCTCGTCGTGAGGACGGCCAGGTGCGGTGCGGCGCCGAGCAGGTCGGCGGTCCAGCGCGCCGCGCCGTCGAGCACGTGCTCGCAGTTGTCCAGGACGAGCAGGACGTCGCGCCCCCGCACGCGCTCGAGCACCTGCTCGCGCAGCTCCGGCGCCGCCAGGCGGTCGGCGAGCCGCCCCGTGCGCGCGGGTGGCGAGATCCCCAGCCCGTCCGCGAGAGCCACGACGACGTCCTCGTCGGACCGCACGCCCGCGAGCTCGACGACGACCACGAGGTCGGCGGACCCGGTCGCGGCGGCGCGACGCGCGACCTCCTGCGCGAGGCGCGTCTTGCCGAGCCCGCCCGGACCGAGCACCGTGACGAGCCGCGACCGGGCGAGCGTGTCCCGCACGCGGTCGACGTCCTCGTCCCGGCCGACGAGCGCGTCGGGCGCCACGCGCACGCCACGCACCTGCGTGACGCGGGCGCCCGGGGCCCTGCCGGGCACCGGGGCCGCGGCGTCAGGGCCGCCGGACGGTGCCGCGGCAGACGACGGCGCCGGGGCGCCCGCACCGGACGGAGGGTCGAGCAGGGCGGCGGCGAGCCGCTGGAGGTCCGGGGCCGGGTCCGTGCCGAGCTCGCGGACGAGCGCGTGGCGGACGCGCGCGTACGCGGCGAGCGCCTCGCGCTTCCGGCCCGACGCCGCGAGGACCGTCATGAGGTCGCGCGCGGCGTCCTCGTCGGTCTCGTCGCGGTCGAGCGCCGCCGTCGCGAGCGCGACGACGGTCTCCTGGTCCCCGGCGGCGGCCGCGGCCGACCGCAGCGCGGCCGTCAGCCCGTCGTGCAGCCGCGCCGCCTCCACGCGCAGCGCGTGCCCGACGGGTCCGGGCACGTCGGCGCCCGGCTCCTCGTCGTGCCACAGCGCGAGCGCGGCCCGCAGGTCGGCGACGGTCGCCGCGTCCCCCGCGTCCCCCGCGTCCCCCGCGTCCCCCGCGGCCCGGCGCGCGGTGCCGGGACGCGTCCCGGTCCGGGCGTCCGCGAGCGCGCGACGAGCGTGGTCCAGGTCGCTCGGCACCCCGAGGGCGTAGCCGCCCGCGCGCGAGAGGACGGTCCCGGGTGCGGCGTCCCGCCGGAGCCGGGAGACGAGGCTCTGGAGCGCGGCCCGCGGGTCCTGCGGCGCGTCGGGCCCCCACAGGTCCTCGACGAGCGTCGTCACGCCCAGCGCCCGACCACCCGCGAGCGCGAGCGCGGCGACGAGCGCGGCCGCCCGCGACCCGCGCGGGACGACGGGCGCGCCGTCCGCTCCCGTGACCCGTACCGGTCCGAGGACGCGGACGCGCGCGTCCCCCGGTGGGGTCGGGGTGTCGGGTGCGGGCACGTCGTCAGAGCCTAGTCCTCGGCACCGACGACGGCGGCGGCGTCCCCGGCGGCGGGCGGGAACGTCAACGGCGTCCATCCGAGCGGCAGGAGGCCGGGGACGTGCGCCCGGGCGCGGTCCGCCGCGTCCGACCAGCCCTGGGCGACGGGGACGCCCGGCTCGCCCACGGCGCCCCGTGCGACCCGCAGCCCGACGTCCTCGATCCGCGCGTCGGGCGCGCTGCCGCGGCGCACCCCCGCGCGCACGCTCCACGGCCGGTCCGCCCAGCCACCGCCGCGCAGGCTCCGGTACTCGCCGTAGCGCGCCGTGTCGGCGTAGTCCCAGCACCACTCCCAGACGTTGCCGAGCACGTCGTGCAGACCGAACGCGTTCGGGAGCCGCGTGGCGACGGGCCGAGGACCGTCGGCGTCGTCGTCCGCGGTCCAGGCGACGTCACCGATCGGACCGTAGCGCGGACCGGACGTCCCGCCGCGGCACGCGTGCTCCCACTCGGCCTCGGTCGGGAGCCGGTAGCCCGCCGACCGCACGTCCCAGCGCACGTCCCGACCCTCGACCCGGTACGCGGCGTCCAGGCCCGCCACCCGGGAGGCCGCGTTGCACCAGAGCACCGCCTCGAACCACGTCACCCCGTGCACGGGGACGTCGTCCGGCTCCCCGGACGTGCGGTCCTGCTCCTCCGCCGTGGAGCGTGGGCGCCCGTCGGCCGACGGCCCGCGTCGAGGCCGGAGCGGGTCGGCGGCGAGCACGGCCCGGTGCTGGCCGACGGTCACGGGGGTGCGAGCGACGTGGAACGGTTCCAGGACGACGGGTCGTGACTCCCGGGTGCGCGCGTCGACGACGTCGATCCGGCCGCCCGGGACCGGGACGAGGTCGGGAAGAGGAGAGCCCACGCCCCAGGACGCTACCGGAACCGGTGCGGGGGCCGGCGGCCGGCGCCGCCGGGCGCGTCAGCCCCCGCGGCGCTCCGGCCACGGCGCGTCGGCCGGGCGCAGCGACGCCCAGCCGCCCGCGCGCGACGCGGCGGCGGCGAGGATCCCGACGACGGCGGACGGGTTGTGCAGCTCGCCCGCGAGGACGCCGCGCAGCGCCTCGTCGAGCGGCACCCACCGCAGCTCCATGTCGAGCTCCTCGGCCTCGCGCTCGAACCGCTCGTCGTCGGGGACGGGCGACAGGTCCCGCGCGAGGAAGACGCGCAGCGCCTCGTTCGAGCCGCCCGGCGTCGTGAAGTAGTCGACGAGGACGTCCCAGCGCGCGGCCTGCAGGTCGGACTCCTCCGCGAGCTCGCGGGCCGCCGCGAGCCGCCCGTCCTCCCCCACGACGTCGAGCAGGCCCGCGGGCACCTCCCACAGCTCGCGCCGCACGGGGTGGCGGTACTGCCGCAGCAGCAGGACGCGCTCCTGCTCGTCGAGGGCGACGATCGCGACCGCCCCGGGGTGGTCGAGGTACTCGCGCGTGACGCGGCCCCCGTCCCCCAGGTCGACCACGTCGGACCGCAGGTCGAACACGCGACCCGCGTGCACGACCGTCGTCTCGACGACGGGGCGCGGGGCGAGGGCGTCGACGACGGGCGCGCCGCCCGTCGCCTCGGCCGGCACCGGGCCCGGCTCGGCGGCCACTCAGTCGGCCTGGTTCTCGAGCGCGGCGCCGACGAGGCCGGCGAACAGCGGGTGGGAGCGCGTCGGGCGCGACTTGAACTCCGGGTGGGCCTGCGTGCTCACGTAGTAGGGGTGCACGTCCGCGGGCAGCTCGACGAACTCGACGAGCGACGAGTCGGGCGACGTCCCGCTGATGACGAGGCCCGCCTCCTCGAGCTGCTTGCGGTAGGTGTTGTTCACCTCGTAGCGGTGGCGGTGGCGCTCCGTGACGCGCTCCGACCCGTAGGTCTTGGCGACCACCGATCCCGGCGCGAGCGCGGCCTCGTACGACCCGAGGCGCATCGTGCCGCCCAGGTCGCCGTCGCCGCCGACGATCGCGAGCTGCTCCTCCATCGTCGCGATGACGGGGTGGGACGTGCCCGAGTCGAACTCGGTCGACGACGCGTCGTCGATGCCGAGCACGTTGCGCGCGTACTCGATGACCATCGACTGCAGGCCGAGGCAGATGCCGAGCGTCGGGACCTTGTTCTCGCGCGCCCAGCGCAGCGCGCCGAGCTTGCCCTCGATGCCCCGCACGCCGAAGCCGCCCGGCACGAGGACGGCGTCGACGCCGTGCAGCGCGTCGTCCGCGCCGGCCGGGGTCTGGCACTCGTCGGACGCGACCCAGCGGATCGTGACCTTCGCGTCGTTCGCGAATCCGCCCGCGCGCAGCGCCTCGGTGACCGAGAGGTACGCGTCCGGGAGGTCGATGTACTTGCCGACGAGCGCGACCTCGACGCGGTGGGCGGGCTGGTGCACGCGCTCGAGGAGCTGGCTCCAGCCGTCCCAGTCGACGTCGTGGAACGGCAGGCCGAGGCGGCGCACGACGTAGGCGTCGAGGCCCTCCGCGTGCAGCACGCGCGGGATGTCGTAGATGCTCGGCGCGTCGATCGCGTTGACGACCGCCTCGTTGTCCACGTCGCACATGAGGGCGATCTTGCGCTTCACGGACTCGGGCACCACGCGGTCCGCGCGCAGCACGATCGCGTCGGGCTGGATGCCGATCGAGCGCAGCGCGGCGACCGAGTGCTGCGTCGGCTTCGTCTTGAGCTCGCCCGACGGGCCGATGTACGGCACGAGCGACACGTGGAGGAAGAAGACGTCGTCCCGGCCGAGCTCGTGGCGCACCTGGCGCGCGGCCTCGAGGAACGGCTGCGACTCGATGTCGCCGACGGTGCCGCCGATCTCGGTGATGATGACGTCGACGTCCTCACCGGCCTGGGCGCGCATGCGCGCCTTGATCTCGTCGGTGATGTGCGGGATGACCTGGACCGTGTCGCCGAGGTACTCGCCGCGCCGCTCGCGGGCGATGACCTGGGAGTACACCTGGCCGGTCGTGACGTTCGCGGAGGCCTCGAGGTCGACGTCGAGGAAGCGCTCGTAGTGGCCGATGTCGAGGTCCGTCTCGGCGCCGTCCTCGGTGACGAACACCTCGCCGTGCTGGAACGGGTTCATCGTCCCGGGATCGACGTTGAGGTACGGATCGAGCTTCTGCATGGTGACGCGCAGGCCGCGCGAGCGGAGCAGACGACCGAGGCTGGATGCCGTGAGGCCCTTGCCGAGCGAGGAGGCGACGCCGCCGGTGACGAAGACGTGCGCGGTGCGGTGCTCGGTGCGAGCGCCCGAGGCGTTGAGGCGGGAGGAGGGCCGGTTCAGGTGATCTGCCACGGAACTCCATCCTAACAGCGCCCCCGACGACGGCACGCTGGCCGGCGAGTGCGACGCGCCACGTCCGTGGTCACCCCGAGGACGCCTCCGTCGTCGGCGTGCCCTCGCCCGGTCCTCGGCGCAGGACGCCCAGCAGCGCGGGACGGTCGCCGACGAGCGACACCCCGACCACGACCGCGCCCGCCACGAGCGCGGCGAGGGCGCCGACGCCGACGGCGGGCAGCCAGCCCGCGTCGTCGGGCAGCAGCGCGCCCGAGACGGCCGAGCCGCCGAGCGCGCCGAGGGCCACGCCCGCGGCGACGACCAGGAGGGTCCGCGGGACCCCGTGCGTCGCCTCGGGCCCCGCGTGGCGGCGCGTCGCGAGGAGCAGCCCGGCGCCCGCGACCGACATCCCGACCGCGGTCGCGAGCCCGAGCTGGAGCAGCACCCCCGCCTGGTCGCGGACGCCGGTCACGGCGGGCAGGACGTAGGCGGTCGCCGCGACCACGAGCCACCCCGCGGCGGTCACGACGACCGCCACGCGCTGACGGTCGATGGCGTACAGCGCACGCGAGAGGTGCAGGATGAGCGAGAAGCCGACGATGCCGACGGCCATGCCCGCGACCGCCCCCCCGAGTCCGGCGACCGATCCCGTCGCGATGTGCGCGAACACCGCCTCGACGGCCGCCGAGGCGGCGATCAGGGCCGCCGCGCCGAGGCCCGCGACGACGATCAGCGTCCGCGTCGTCGTCGCGAGGAGGCGTCGGTAGGCGTCGTGGCGCGCGTGGGCGACGTGCTCGGCGAGCCGTGGGAACGCGCTCGTCGCGAGCGGGAACGCCAGCACCGCGTAGGGCAGCAGGTACACCTGCTGGGCGAACCAGTACGTCGGGAAGGTCTGCTCCGGCCCGTACCGGTAGGCGGCACCCATGATGGCCAGCACGGAGAGCTGCTGCGCGACGAGCGCCCCGATCCCCGCGAACGCCAGGTTGCGCGCCCGGACGGCCTCGCCGCCCGGGAACCGCAGGGTGGGCCGCAGCCGGACGCCCAGCCGGTGCACCGGCAGCACGAGCGGCAGCGCGAGGACCGCCACGCCCGCCGTCGTTCCCCAGCCCAGCCAGGCGATGGCGTCACCCGACAGCGCCGCGACGTCCGCCTGGTCCCCGTCCGCCAGCCGCGCGAACACGAGGAAGACCACGATGACGGCGAGGCTCGACAGCAGCGGCGAGAACGCCTGCCAGAAGAAGCGCTTGTGCGCCTGGAGGATGCTCCCGAGCACGACCGCCAGGCCGTACAGCGGGACCTGGAGCGCGAACACGCGCACGAAGGTCGCCGTCACGTCGACGAGCTCGGGGTGCTTCGCCAGCATGAGGAGGGACGCGATCGGCTGCGCGAGGAGCGCGAGGAGCGCCCCGAGCGGGACGAGCACGACGAGCGTCCACCCGAGCAGGGCCGAGGCGATGCGCGAGACGTCGGTGCCCGCCCGGCGCGCGATGGGCCCGGCGAGGAGCGGCACGACCGCGCCTGCGAGCGCGCCACCTGCCGCGACCTCGAAGAGGACGTTCGGCAGGAGGTTCGCCGCCGTGTACGCCGACCCGACGCCCTCGGTGCCGACCGCCGCGGACTGCACGAGCGACCGGGCGAAGCCGACGAGGCGGCTCGCGATCGTCACGAGCGTGATCATCGCGGCGGCGCCCGCCAGGGTGCCCGTGGCGGCGCGCAGCCGCCCCGCCCGCGCGCTCACGCCGGGCGCCGGCCCCACGCGTCCACGCGCCGCAGCACGTCGTTGCCCTCGATGACCTTCGAGAAGCTCACCTTCTCGCTCGCCAGGGTCAGGCCCACCACGCCGGCGAGCGCGAGCCAGCGCACCGAGCGGGGCCCCGCGAACGCGACCTGCGAACCGAGCGCCGCGCCGAGCGCGTTCGCGCCGCAGTCTCCGAGCATGTCGCGCTCGCCCAGGTCACCCGGCGCCGCGGCGACGGCCGCCCCGAGGACGGCGCCCGTCGTCGGAGCCGCCGCGGTGCCGAGGTACGGCACCGACGCCACCCCCGCCGCCTTGAGCGCACGGCCCGGGCGGAGGTCCAGGAGGTTGAGCAGGTTGGCCGTCCCGGCGATGAGCGCGCCGTTCACGCCGACGTCCACGAGGTGGCCGAACGCCCCGCCCGTGCGCCGCGTCCCGACCGCCGCTGCGACGAGCGAGACGCCGCTGATCCCGAGGACCTTCAGCGCGCCCGTGGTCACGCGGCCCTCGGCGAGCGCGCCGAGGTGGCCGCGCAGGCCCTTCGTCCGGGTGGACGTGTCCTCCGCGAGATCGTCGACCAGGCCGAACGCGCCCGCGCTCGCCGTCGCGAGGGCGACCGCGCCGCGCGTGCGGGCGGCGCCGCCCGTCGCGAGCGTCCCGGCGACGAGGCCGGCGGCGACCGCCGGGCCCTCGAGCAGGCTGATCGGCTCGCCGCGGTGGTTGGTCCGCGTCCAGCGCTCCGTGCCGCCCGGCGGGCGCGAACCGGCCGCGCGGCGCGCCGTCGCGGTCACGACGGCGGCGACCCCGGCCGCGGCGAGGGTGCGCAGCGCGCGCGCCACGTCAGCCCTCCCCCGCGCCGGCGGTGGTCTGCTCGACGTCCGCGGAACCGCCGTCCTCCGTGCCGCCGGAGGTGCCGCCCGAGGTGTCGCCCGCCGCCGCGTCCTGAGCGCCCGCGTCGGACGACGTCGTGCGCGTCACCGGCGGGAGCTCGACGGCGGGCGGGAGGACCGCCGTCGCGCTCTCCTCGAACCCGAACTGCCCGACCTGGTCGGCGACGCGCGCGGCGAGGGCGAGCGGGACGTTGATCCGGCCGGGCTCGGCCTCGATGCCGCTCACCGTGGACAGCGTCGCGGCGAGGTCGTCGTTCGCGCGGATGCTGGAGACGACGTCGCCGCTCACCGCCGTCGGACCGGCGACGAGGGCCGCCTCGGCGACCTCCTGGGCGGCGACGGCCACCTGGACCTCGATGTCGACGACGTACGTGTCCGGCGCGGGGGCCTCCTCGCCCTCCCCCGTCGGGGCGGCCTGCTCGGGCGCCGGGCCGCTCAGCAGCAGGACGACGTCCGCGGGGAGCGTCTGCTCGGACACCACGTCCACGAGCGCGAAGCGCTCGAGGAGCGCCTCGAGCTCGGTGGCCTCCGGGCTGCGCTCCTCGGAGCTCGCGGGCGTCGACCCGGTGAGCGCGAGCGCGAGGGCACGGGCGAGCCGCTGCTCGGGGGTGGCGTCCTGCGGGACCTCCCCCAGCTTCTCCCCGAGGCCCTCGGCCACGGTCTGGCGCGCGCTCTCCTCGTCCTGGTCCGTCCACGAGTCCGTCAGCCGGACGTGGCCGACCACGGAGGCGCCCGCCAGCTCGAGCTGCTCCGCGATCGCGTCGTCGCGCTCCTTGTCCGCCCCGTCCAGGTCGACGACCGCGACGCGACGGTCCTGGAGCGACCCCGCGACGAGCTGCGGCCCCGCCGCCTCGATGTACCGCGAGTCGTTGCCGAGCGTCACGTTCGCCTCGTCGAGCTGGTCGCGCAGCTCGTTGCGCTCGGTGCGCAGCTGCTCCACCTGCCCGGTGAGCTGGTCGCCGATGGCTCCCTGGAGCGGGCCGGCGCCGAGGATGATCCCGACGGCCAGGGCCAGGAAGACCGAGATCAACGAGACGATGTGGTACCTGAAGTCGATCACTGTGCGGTGGTGTCCTTCGGTTCGGGCTGCTGCGTGCTGGCAAGGTCAGGGTGCGCGGGAGCGCGGGTCGGGCGCGGTCGGGAACGACGCGCGCGGGCCGACGACGGCGGCCCGGTCGGGTCAGCCGCCGCCCGTGAAGAGCGACCCGACCCACGACCAGAGGTCGTCGAACCGGGCGCCCACGATCCCGAAGAACGTCTGGCCCGCTGCCGTCGACCACAGCGCCGCGACGACGGCGAGGAGCCCCGCGATCGACAGGAGCCAGAGCTGGAGGTTGGAGATCCGGTGCCGGTACAGGCGCGAGACGCCCTTGGCGTCGACGAGCTTGCCACCGACGCGCAGCCGGGTGAGGAACGTGCTCGCCATGCCCGCGCGGCCCTTGTCGAGGAACTCGACCAGCGTCGCGTGCGTCCCGACGGCGACGATGACCTCGGCGCCCTTGTCGTCGGCGAGGAGCATCGCGATGTCCTCGCTCGTGCCCGTCGCCGGGAAAACGACCGGCTCGACGCCGAGCTCCTGGACGCGCTCCAGCCCCGGTGCCTTGCCGTCGCGGTACGCGTGGACCACGACCTCGGCGCCGCTGCTCAGCGCGCGGTCGGAGACCGAGTCCATGTCGCCGACGATCATGTCCGGCTTCCAGCCGGCGTCGAGGATCGCGTCCGCGCCGCCGTCCACGCCGATGAGGACGGGCCGGTACTCCGTGATGTAGGGGCGCAGCGTCGCGAGGTCCTCGCGGTAGTGGTAGCCACGCACCACGATGAGCACCTGCCGCCCGTCGATCGGGGTGCGGATGTCCGGGACGCCGACGCCGTCGAGCAGCAGGTCCCGCTCGCGCCGCAGGTAGTTCATCGTGTTCTCGGCGAACGACTCGATCTCGACCGAGAGGTTGGCGCGCGCCTCCTCGAGGCTGCGCGCGACCGTCTCCTCGCTCTGCAGGACGCCCTCGGCCACCAGGTCGTCGCCAAGGTAGACCTTGCCGCCGTCGAGCCGCAGCTCACGGCCCTCCGGGACGGCCATGATCGCCGGGCCCAGGTCGTCGACGAGCACGATCCCCGCCTCGACGAGGACGTCGGGCCCCAGGTTCGGGTAGCGCCCCGAGACCGACTTGGCGGCGTTGAGGACGGCGGACGGCTTGGCCGCGACGAGGGCGTCGGCGGCGACGCGGTCGATGTCCACGTGGTCGATCACCGCGACGTCGCCCGGCTGGAGCCGCTTCGTGAGCGCCTTGGTGCGCGCGTCGACCTTGGCCGGGCCGAGCGTGCCGGACCCGGCCTCCGGCAGGGAGGCTTTGCGCAGAGTGAGTCTCATCGTGCCCTATCGTCCCACGACCGAGGACTCCAGAAGCTCCACCGCGTGGCGGCGGGCCGCGTCCGAGTCCTCCTGCCCGGAGAGCATCCGCGCGAGCTCGCGGACGCGCTCGTCCCCCGTGACCTCGCGCACACCGGTGACCGTGACGGCCGCGGCCGGGTCTCCGTCGTCCGTGCCCGACGACGAGTCCGAGGACTTCGTCACCACGAGCTGGACGTCCGCGAACGCCGCGACCTGCGCGAGGTGCGTCACGACGACGACCTGCGCGCGGGTCGCGAGGGACGCGAGCCGGCGCCCGACCTCGACGGCCGCCTTGCCCCCGACGCCGGCGTCGACCTCGTCGAAGACGAACGTCGGCAGCACCTGTCCGGTGCCGTCGACCGCCGCCGTCGCGAGCGCCACCTCGATCGCGAGCATCACGCGGGAGAGCTCGCCGCCCGACGCGCCCTTGCCCAGCGGCCGGGCCGGCGCGCCGGCGTGCGCGACGAGCGAGAACGTCACCACGTCGACGCCCCACGGTCCGGGCTCCTCGGCGCGCTCGACGTCGACGACGAGGCTTGCGCCACCCATCGCCAGCCCGCGCAGCTCGTCGGTCACCGCCGTCGCGAGCTCGGCCGCGGCGCGCTCGCGCGAGGCCGTGATCGCGGTCCCGAGGCGCTCCAGCTCCGCGTCGAGCTCGTCGCGGCGCGCGGTCGCGACATGGAGCCGCTCGCCGCCGTCGTCCAGGTCCAGGAGCCGCAGCCCGGCGTCGCTCGCCCAGGCGAGCACGTCGTCGACCGTCTCGCCGTAGCTGCGGGTCAGCGTGCCGAGCTCGGCGAGGCGCGCGTGCGCGGTCTCGAGACCCGCGGGATCGGCGGCGAGGTCCTCGACGTAGCCGGAGATCTCCGTCGCGACGTCGGCGAGCACGTAGCCCACCTCCGCGAGCCGCTCCGCGAGCCGGGCGAGCACGGGGTCCGTGCCCGCCACCGCCTCGAGCGCGCGCCGCGCTCGGTCGACCGACACGACCGCGTTCTCCTGCGGCTCCACGGCCTCGTCGCCGGCCACGGCGTCGTGCGCGAGCTGGGCCGCGACCCGCAGCTCCTCGACGTTGCCGAGCCGCGCGACCAGCGCCGTGAGCTCGACGTCCTCGCCCGGCTGCGGCGCCACCCGCTCGACCTCGGCGAGGCCGAGGCGCAGCAGCTCGGCCTCTCGGGCACGCTCGCCCGCGCGCGCCTCGATGTCGTCGATCTCCGCCTGCAGCGCGGACCGCTCGGTCCACGCGTCGCGGTACGCGGTCAGCAGCTCGGCGTGCGGTGGACCGGCGAACGCGTCCAGCGCGCTGCGCTGCCGGCTCGCGGTCCGCAGCCGGAGCTGGTCGGACTGTCCGTGGACCGTCACGAGGTCGTCGGCGATCTCCGCGAGCACGCCCTGCGGGACGCTGCGCCCGCCGAGGTGCGCGCGCGACCGGCCCTCCGCCGCGACCGTGCGCAGGATGACGACCGTGCCGTCGTCGTCCACCTGGCCGCCCGCGTCGTCGACCCGCTGCGCGACCGCCGGACGGTCGGTGAGGCGCACGCGCCCCTCGACCACGGCGCTCGCCGCGCCCGGGCGCACCGTCGCCGGGTCCGCCTTGCCGCCCATGAGCAGGCCGAGCCCGGTGAGCACCATGGTCTTGCCCGCGCCCGTCTCGCCCGTGATCACGGTCAGGCCCGCCCCGACCGGGACGCGGGCCGACCGGATGACGCCGAGGTTCTCGATCGCGATCTCCTCGAGCACGCTCACTCCTCCTCGTCCGTGACGTCCGGCTCCCCCGGTTCCCTGCCCGCGGTCGCGGCCGCGCGCTCCGCCGTCGTCCCTGCCGTCGCGGCGACGCTCGCCGCGCGCTCGCGCCACCCGACCACGGGGAGCGAGAACTTGGACACCAGCCGGTCCGTGAAGGGGGCCGTGCTGAGGCGCGCGAGGCGCAGGGGCGTGTCCGAGCGCCGCACCTCGACCCGCGAGCCGTTGGGCAGGTCGATGCGCCGACGGCCGTCGCACGTGAGCACGCCCGACGACGCCGAGTCCGGCAGCACGTCCACCGTGATCGTCGAGCGCGGACCGACCACGAGCGGCCGCGCGAAGAGCGCGTGGGCCGCGAGCGGCACGACGAGCACCGCGTCGACGTCCGGCCACATCACCGGACCGCCCGCGGAGAACGCGTGCGCCGTCGAGCCGGTCGCGGTCGCCGTCACGACGCCGTCGCAGCCGAACGACGACAGCGGCCGACCGTCGACGCCGAGGACGACCTCGATCATGCGCTCGCGCTGCGCCTTCTCGACCGTCGCCTCGTTGAGCGCCCACCCCACGAGCGGCTCCGGCTCGCCCGGGAGGAAGGCGCGCACCTCGACGATCGTGCGCTCCTCGACCGTGTAGTCGTACGCCGCGAGCCGCCCGACGGCGGCGCGCAGGTCCTCGCGCTCGCTCTCGGCGAGGAACCCCACGTGCCCGAGGTTGACGCCGAGCAGCGGCACCCCGGTCCCGTGCGTGAGCTCGGCGGCGCGCAGGATCGTGCCGTCGCCCCCGAGGACCATGACGACCTCGGACTCCGCGACGCCCTCGCGCGCCCGCGTGCGCGCCATGTGGTCGCCGAACTTCTCCGCGAGGTCGTCGTCGTGCAGCGTCACGGTGAACCCGGCGCGCTCGAGCTCGGTCACCGCCTCGTGCAGCGCGACGACCGCCTCGGGGCGGCCGCCGTGGGTCACGATCAGCACGCGTCGCGTCACGGTGCTCCTCCTGTCAGGGGTCGGTCGGGCGTCGTGGCGTCGCGCGTCGGAGCCGGTCCGTCCGCGGCCGCCCGGGCGACGAGGACGACGGGCGGCAGGCCTCCGTCGGGCGCGGGTCGCCACGCGACCGCCGCGGCGGCGGCGTCCTCCAGCGCGGAGTCCTCGAGCCCGGTGCCGTCGGCACGGCCGGGATCGCCCGCCCGCAGCCACCAGAAGTACTCGCGGTTGCCGCTCGGTCCGGGCAGCGGGCTCGGCACGACGGCGAGCGGGCGCAGCCCGACGACCGCCGCGTGCCGCGCGACCGCGGCGACGACCTCGACGTGGAGCGCGGGGTCGCGCACGACGCCGCCGCTCCCCAGGCGTTCCCGGCCGACCTCGAACTGCGGCTTGACGAGCAGCAGCAGGTCGGAGCCCGGGCCCACCACCCCCGCGACGGCGGGCAGCACCATCGCGAGCGAGATGAACGACAGGTCGCCGACGACGAGGTCGGGTACGGCCCCGACGTGCTCGGGAACCAGGTCGCGGACGTTGAGGCCCTCGTGCACCTGCACCCGCGGGTCCGCGCGCAGGGCCGGCACGAGCTGGTCGTGCCCGACGTCCACGGCCACGACCTCGCGCGCGCCCCGGCGCAGCAGGACGTCGGTGAAGCCCCCGGTCGACGCCCCGAGGTCGAGGCACCGCGCGCCGTCGACGGCGGGCGGTCGCAGCGGCGCGCCCGCAGGGTCCAGCGCGTCCAGCGCGTCGAGCACCCCGGCGAGCTTGAACGCGGCGCGCGAGGCGTAGCCCGGATCCTCCGGGTCGGGAGTCACGGCGAGCAGGTCGTCCGGCCCGACGGCGGCCGACGGCTTGGTCACGACCGTCCCGCTGCGCGTCACCCGGCCCGCGGCCACGAGCTCGGCGGCCTGCCGGCGCGACCGCGCGAGCCCGCGCCGGACGAGCTCGCCGTCGAGGCGCGCACCGGTGCGCTCGGCCACGCTCAGTCCTCCGTGCGGGCGAGCTCGGCGACCAGCGCGTCGTGCACGGCCTCCAGCACCCCCACGTGGTCCGCGGTGGCGAGCCCGTCCAGCTCGTCGAGCCGTCCGAGCGCGGCGTCGAGCGGGCTGACGACCGGCGACGGCGCCTCGCCGTCCCGCCCGGCTGCCGGGCTCACCGGTCGGCCGCCGGGAGGCGGTCCGGGAACCGGACGCAGCGGACCGTCCGTCATGTCCTGCCTCCTGTCTCCTGGGCTGCGCGAACGTCGCCCGGCCGTGGCCGGGCATCCCGGACCACGCTACCGGTTGCGTCCCACGGACGGGCACGACCGGCGGCCTGCGCCAGGCGGCGCGTCGCGCCGCCCGACCGTCGGGCTCAGTGCGTCCCGACGGGCAGCTCGGGGACCGTCGACGGGTCCACGGGGAGCCCCGCGTCGGCGGAGGCCCACGCCGCGGCGGCGGCCGCCCGGACGGTGTCGACCGTCGCGGTGCCGCGCACGTCCAGGCGCAGCGCGCCGTCGTCGACGCGCGCCGCGCTGTCTCCGCACGACCACCAGCCGGCCTCGGTGCGCACGGGCACCGGGTGCGGCTCGAGGAGGCTGCGCAGGTCGGCGCCCACGTAGTGCGGGCGCAGGTGCGGCTCCGCCAGGATCGCGTCCCGCGCCGTGCTCACCCCGGTCAGGACGTGCAGACCGGGATAGCCGCCCGCGCGGGCGCCCGCGAGGTCCGTGTCGAGCCGGTCCCCGACGACGAGCGGCGCCTCGGAGCCCGCACGCTCGATCGCGAGCCGGTACATGGTCGGCGACGGCTTGCCCGCGCTGTCGGGCTCGACGCCCGTCGCGGCGCGGACCGCACCGACGAGCGACCCGTTGCCCGGCGCGAACCCGCGCGCGGTCGGCAACGAGAGGTCGAGGTTGCTCGCGACGTGCCACGCGCCCCGCTGGACGGCGTACGCCGCCTCGGCGAGCTGTGCCCAGCCGAGCTCCGGCGCGAAGCCCTGCGCCACGGCGTCGGGCTCGTCGTCCGCGCTCTCCACGAGCACGAACCCGGCGTCGTGGACCGCCGTCACGAGACCCGCCCCACCGACCACGAGGACGCGCGCGCCCGGCTCGAGACGGGTCCGCAGCAGCGCGGCGGCCGCCTGCGCGGCGGTCATGACCTCGTCCGCCGAGGTGGGGATGTCGAGGCCCGTCAGCTGCTCGGCCACCGAGCCGGGCTCGCGCGACGCGTTGTTCGTGACGAACACGAGACGCATCCCGCGGGCGCGCGCCGTCGTCAGGCCCTGGGACGCGTGCTCGATCGGCTCGTGCCCGCGGTACGCGACGCCGTCGAGGTCGACGAGCGCGAGGTCGTACCGGTCGGCCAGCGCGACGTCGCTCCCGAGCAGCCCGGCGCTCACCGGTCCGCCCCGTCGGACGGCGCGGCATCCTCCGTCGCCCCCGGACCCTCGTCCGCGAGCTGCTCGGACTCCTCGAGCTCGTCCGTCAGGTCGTAGACGACGACGTCGTCGTCCTCCTCGCCCAGCGCCGCAGCGAGCAGGCTCGCGTCGATGCCCGCGAGGATCTCCGCGGCCTCCTCGGTCCGCCCCGCGACCTCGAGCACCGATGCGCGCGCCTGCAGGACGCGTGCGCCCAGCTCGCCGCGGGTCCCGACGGCGGGCACCTGCTCGAGCGCCGCGAGTGCCGCGTCGAGCTCGCCGAGGTCGACGCGCGCGCCGCTCACGACGATCGCGAGCTCCGTGCGCCCCACGTCGTCCAGGGTCGCGGCCTCCTCCGATGCCGCCAGGGCGAGCGCGCGCTCCGGCCGCCCGAGCCCGCGCTCGCAGTCGGCCATGATCGGCAGGTGCTCCGACGACCCGTTGAGGCGTCGCACCGTGCGCAGCTCGCGGAGCGCCTCGGCGTACCGGCCGGTCGCGTAGGCCGTCAGGCCCGCCGCCTCGCGCGCGACGTCGACACGGCCGGCTCGACGCACGGCGGCCTGCGCGTGCTCGTAGGCGAGCTCCGGGTCGGAGTCGATGAGACGTCCGGCCATGACCAGGTGACGTCCGACCACCTCGGCCGTCTCCTTGCTCAGGGTCCGCAGGCGCCCGCGCGCCGCGCGGTCGAGCTGAGAGATCTGCACCTCGTCGGGGATCGCCGGCCCCGCGGGATGACGCGGCTCGGGACGACGGTTGAAGCCCTCGCGGTCCCGGCCCGCCCCTGCGCGGGGTGCGTGCCCGCGGCGGTCGCCGCCCCGGCGGTCGTCACGCGGGCCCGTGCCGCCCCGACGATGGTCGGTCGCGTCCCGGTCGTACCGCCCGCGGTTCCCCTCACCGGCCCGCGCGGGACCCTGGTACCCGTCGCCGCGCGCCCCGGACGTGGCACGCCCGTCACGAGCGGGTGCCCGGTCGTCACGGCGACCCGGACGGTCGCCGGCGCGACGGTCCCGGTCCGCGCCCCCGTACCCGCGCTCGGGGCGGCCCCCCTCCCCACGGCCGCGCGCGCCGTCGGGCTTCCCCCGGTAGCCGCCGTCCTGACGTCCGCGCGAGTCGCCTGCGCCGCGCCGGGCGTCGTCGCCACCACCGCGGCGACGGTCGCGGTCGCCGGAGCTCTCGCCACCGGACCGTCCGGGCCCCGCCCCGCGCGCGTCGCGCGAGTGACCCTGTCGCCCGTCACGGTCGCGGCGACCACCACGGTCGTCGCCCGACGACGGGCGGTCCGACTCGGGATCGTGGGAGGTGTCGTTCACGGGGTGACCTCTCGTTCTGGAGTTTGCGCAGGCCATCTTCCCACGTCGGCCCCACCGTGACACGTGACGGAGGGCGCGGGGACCACTGCGGCGCGACGTCCGCACGGGCCGGCCCCGACGAGGGCGGTCCGGCGTGACGGTCTGGAAATGCCGAAGGCCCACCCCAGTGTGGGGTGGGCCTTCGGTGAAGGGTTGTCCGGCGGCGTCCTACTCTCCCACCCCGTCTCCAGGGCAGTACCATCGGCGCTGAAGGGCTTAGCTTCCGGGTTCGGTATGGGACCGGGCGTTTCCCC
>NZ_JAMXST010000010.1 GCF_024124905.1 Cellulosimicrobium cellulans | reverse complement strand
TGGGGGGTGTGGTGTTGGTGGTTCGGGAACCGCACAGTGGACGCGTAGCAAAGTGTGTTGGTGTTGAAGTTGTCGGCTGATTAGTACCGGTCAGCTGCACGGGTCTTTCGTCCCCGCTTCCACGTCCGGCCTATCGACCCAGTGTTCTGCTGGGTGCCTCTCACCCCGTAGGGTATGGAAACCTCATCTTGAAGCAGGCTTCCCGCTTAGATGCTTTCAGCGGTTATCCCTTCCGAACGTAGCCAACCAGCGGTGCTCCTGGCGGAACAACTGGCACACCAGAGGTTCGTCCGTCCCGGTCCTCTCGTACTAGGGACAGCCCTTCTCAAGTTTCCTGCGCGCGCAGCGGATAGGGACCGAACTGTCTCACGACGTTCTAAACCCAGCTCGCGTACCGCTTTAATGGGCGAACAGCCCAACCCTTGGGACCTACTCCAGCCCCAGGATGCGACGAGCCGACATCGAGGTGCCAAACCATGCCGTCGATATGGACTCTTGGGCAAGATCAGCCTGTTATCCCCGGGGTACCTTTTATCCGTTGAGCGACGGCGCTTCCACAAGCCACCGCCGGATCACTAGTTCCGACTTTCGTCCCTGCTCGACCTGTCAGTCTCACAGTCAAGCTCCCTTGTGCACTTGCACTCGACACCTGATTGCCAACCAGGCTGAGGGAACCTTTGAGCGCCTCCGTTACATTTTAGGAGGCAACCGCCCCAGTTAAACTACCCACCAGGCACTGTCCCTGGTCCGGATCACGGACCGAGGTTAGACATCCGAAGCGGCCAGAGTGGTATTTCAACGTTGACTCCACCCGCACT